>CAWHKM010000015.1:0-5223 GCA_963829985.1 Rubricoccaceae bacterium | reverse complement strand
GTTCAGCGAGACCAGCGCCGCGCCGAGGCCGACGACGAGCGCCACGAACGCGACGGCCGCCGCGGCCACGATGCCGCGGTTGCGGCGCACGAACCGGCGCGCCACGTATGCCGCCGAGTCCCGGCGCGCCTCGACCGGGCGACCGGCGAGGTACCGCTCGAGGTCGCCTGCGAGGGCCGACGCCGAGGCGTAGCGCCGCAAGGGGTCCGGGTGGAGCGCTCTTGAGGCAGATCGTGTCCAGATCGCCGCGGAGCGTGCGTGACCGTGCAGCGGTTCCAGATGGGACCGGCGCGCCGTCTGCCAGGGCGGTGACGACCTTCGACGGGCGCGTCGGCTCGGTCGTCGCCGGGCCAGTAGCCGAGGCGTCGTGCGGGCGGCGGCCTGTGAGCAGTTCGTAGAGGAGCGCGCCGAGGCCGTAGACGTCGGCCGCGGCCGTGACGGTCGTCGCCGGGTCGTAGAGTTCGGGCGCGGCGTAGGCCGGCGTGAGCATCCGAGCGCCCGTCCGCGTCAGCGGGAATGCGCCGGTCGCCTCGGCGGCCTCGAGGAGCTTGGCGATGCCGAAGTCCAGCACGACCGGCCGCGGCGCGCCGTCGCGCTCGGCGACGAGCACGTTGGACGGCTTGAGGTCACGGTGGACGACGAAGCGCCGGTGCGCATGGTCGACCGCCCGTGCGACGTCGACCATGAGCCGGACGCGCGCCGCGACGTCCAGCCCGTGTGCGTCGGCATAGTCTGTGATCTCTATGCCGTCGACGAACTCGGTGACGAGATACGGAACGCCGTCCTCGGTCTCGCCGCCGTCGAGCAGGCGCGCGATGCCGACGTGGTCCAGCGCCGCGAGCAGGTCGCGCTCCCGGCGCAGCCGTGCCGAGACGTCGGAGCCGGCGAGCGCGAGCGAATGCCGGACGACCTTCACCGCGACAGTCTGGTCGAAGACGCCGTCCGCGCGGCGCGCGCGGTAGACGCGCCCCATGCCGCCCTCCCCGACGAGCGCGTCGATGCGGTACGGCCCGATGCGGGCGCCGTCGTGGGCGTCGCGCTCCTGGGTCAGCGCCTCGGCGAGCACCTCGAAGGCGGCGTCGGGGCGGTCGAAGAGCGGGTCGTCGCGGAGCGCATCCGCGAGCAGCGGCGCGAGGCGCGTGCGCGTCGCGGCATCGAGCGAGGCGAGGAAGGCGTCGCGCTCCTCATCGTCGAGGCTTAGCGCCCGGTCGAAGGTGGCGTCGAACGTGGTCCAGTCGGAGCCGTCGGCCATCGGTCAGGCCAGAAAGGAGCGGAGGTAGGCCTTGGCGCGTGCCCAGTCGCGGGCGGTCGTCCGCGGCGACGTCCCGAGCACCTCGGCGACCTCGTCGACCTCCATCCCGCCGTAGAAGCGGAGTTCGACGAGGCGTGCGAGCCGCGGGTCGAGCGCCGCGAGCCGCTCGAGCGCCGCGTCGACGGCGAGGACCTGGTCCAGCGAGACGTCGTCGCCTGCGACGAGGTCCTCGTGTAGCGTGACCGCCGGCAGCGGTCCGCCCCGCTTGTCGGCCGTCCGCGCGCGGGCGCGGCCGCTCAGGATCTGCCGCATCGCGAGCGCCGCGACGGCCATGAAGTGCGCGCGGTCCGCCCACTCCCCGTCGCCGACCATCTTGAGGTACGCCTCGTGGACGAGGCCGGTCGCGGAGAGCGTGACGACGCCGGCCTGGCGCTGGATGCGTCGCTCGGAGATCCGCCGGAGCTCGTCGTAGACGTGCGGAAAGAGGGCATCGCAGGCGCGCGGGTCGCCCTTTCGGACGCCGTGGAGCAGAGCGGTCGTTTCCGTCGGGGACATGGGCGGTGTGCGTACGTGTCTTAAAGATATGTGTCTCAACGTGCCGGGACGCGCGTTCTCCGATGCGTGGCAGTCGGTCCAACGAAATGGTGTTGGTCTGGGTGGGGCCGTCTGCGCTACGGGCGCGCCTCACCCTGACCAACACGCACACATCCCGATGTCCCCCCGCCTCAGATTGTTCGCGGCAGCGCTCCTAGCCACCCTCGCTCTCCCGGCCGCCGCACAACCCGTCTCGCCACTCTACGACGCCTTGCGCGACGCCGGCGCCAGTACGACCGACGCCACAGGCCTCTCCGCGGCCATGCGTGCCGCCGCCAACCAGACCGAGGACGCCCTCCTGCGCGCCTCCAACGCCGGAGCCGGCGACCAGGTCGGCTACTCGGTGTCGCTCTCGGGCGACCGCGCCCTCGTCGGGGCGCCCTTCGAGGACGGCCCCACGGACACAGCCGCCGATGCCGGCGCCGCGTACGTGTTCGAGTTCCAGAACGGCGTCTGGACACAGACCGCCGTCCTGCGCGCCTCCAACAGCCAAGCCAACGACCAGTTCGGCTACTCGGTGTCGCTCTCGGGCGACCGTGCCCTCGTCGGGGCGCCCTTCGAGGACGGTCCCACGGACACAGCCGCCGATGCCGGCGCCGCGTACGTGTTTGATTTCGCGGGCGGCATGTGGACAGAGGCCCCCATTATGCGCGCCTCCAATGCCGACCCCAACGATCAGTTCGGCTGGTCGGTGTCGCTTGATGGCGACCGCGCCCTCGTCGGGGCGCACCTCGAGGACGGCACGGCACCCACCACCGGCAATGCCGGTGCGGCGTATGTGTTCGAGTTCGCGGGCGGCGTCTGGACTCAAGCATCCATCCTGCGCGCCTCCAACCTCACCGGCTCAGACGAGTTCGGATATGCAGTGTCGCTCTCGGGTGACCGCGCGCTCGTCGGGGCGATCAAGGGAAATGGAGAGCAGAATGAATCCGGCACGGCCTACATCTTCGAGCGCACGGTGAGTGGCAATCCCAGCACGATCACGTGGGACCAAACGGCTCTGCTGAGGTCCATTGGCGGCACGGTACCGGACCAGTTCGGCTACGCAGTGTCGCTCTCGGGCGACCGTGCCTTCGTCGGGGCACCCTTGTACGACGGACCGGCCAACAACACCAACGATGCCGGCGCGGCCTACGTCTTCGAGCGCACCGTGAGTGGTGGCAACCCGGCGACCGTCACGTGGCCGCAGACGGCTCAGATCAACTCTCCCAACCCTGGCACGGCGAAGCGGTTCGCCTTCTCGGTGTCGCTCTCAGGCGACCGCGCCCTTATCGGGGCAAGCCAAGATGCCGGCCCATTGCCTGGGGTTGCCACGTCCGGCACAGCGTACGTGTTCGATCTCGTGGGCGGCACATGGACTCCGACTTCCACCTTGCGCGCCTCCAATGCTGGCGTCGGCGACGGGTTGGGCGTTTCAGTCTCGCTTTCGGACAACCTCTTCCTCGTCGGAGCGCCCTTCGAGGACGGTCCCACGAATACTGCCAGCAACGCCGGCGCGGCCTATGTCTTCGGGACGCCGACCACCGTCACTCAGTCCGGTCTCTACAACCCATCGTCGCCCTCCAACGGAGGCGACGGCTACCGCCTCCTCGGCGCTCCCGTCCGTGATTATAACGTGACCGAGCTTGCCGGCCTCAATCTCGTCCAAGGCATCCTCGCCGGCACCGACCCGGTCGCGTTCCCGGCGCAGTACCCGACTGCTCCCGGCCCAAACCTCTACACCGTCTACAACGGCAACGGCACCTACACGAAGCCCGACGCCGACGACGTGCTCGTGCCCGGCCGTGGGTTCTTCTGGCGCCTCTACGATCTCAACATCACCGCCAACCCGGACCCGAACGGCCTGTACGGGGGCGGAACGAGTACCAGCTACGAACTGACCGGCTTTACCCTCTCAGCGAGCGGCACGGTGTTCACGAGCGATGTCAAGATCGCTTTCGCCGACAACGTTGGCACGGGGAGGGACAACTTCCAGATGCTCGCCAACCCGTTCAGCCGCCCGCTCGCGGTGAGCGGCATCTCGGCCACCGGCGGCACCATCCAGGGCACCGATGTCGTGCAGGCCTACAACCCGAACGGCCGCACCTACGTCCCCCGATTCGCCGGTGACCGCCTCGCCGTCTGGCAGGGCGTCTTTGCCGAGCTCGTCCCGACCGCGCCCGGCGGCGCCGTCACGGTGACCTACGCCTACGCCTCGACCGACACCAACGCCCCGCCGACGTTCTACGGCAAGGGCGCAGAGACCGGCGAGGCGCAGCCGAGCGTCCGCTTCGCACTCACCGGGGCGCTCGCCTCGGGCGTCGCTGTCGCAGACGAGGCAGCCGTCGTCCGCTTCCTCGACGGCGCCGACGCCGGCTGGGACGCCTTCGACGCCTCGAAGCTCACCCCGCCCGTCGCGGGCTACGCACTCCTCGCGCCGACGACGCTGCGTGACGGCACCCCGACCCGCCTCGCCGTCGACAGCCGCGCCCCGAGCGCCGCGACGACCGTCCCGCTGGCATTTTCGGCGACCGACGCCGGCGTGTTCACGCTCTCTTGGACAGCCGACCTGCCGGACGGCTGGACGGCGACGCTCACAGACACGCAGACAGGCCAGACGCTTGACCTCGCAACGGCGACGGAGATGGCCTTCACGGCCGACACGGCACAGGACTGGGCCGAGCGCTTCTCGCTCGCCGTCCGCCCCGCCGGTGCGACGGCCGGCGAGACCGGCCCGGCCGTGACGTCGCTCTCGGCACCGTTCCCGAACCCGGCGACGCAGCGCACGGCGCTGATGCTGTCGCTCGCGTCGCCGCAGCACGTCCGCGCCTCCGTGGTCGACGCGCTCGGCCGCGAGGTGCTCGTCGTGCTCGACGGCGAGGCGTCCGGCGCGGTGCGCCTTGATGTCGATGCGGCGCGGCTCGCGCCTGGCGTGTACATCGTCCGCGTGCAGGGCACGTCGTTCGCCGAGACACGCCGGCTCACCGTCGTCCGGTAAATCTTACTAACCCATCGTTATGCCCAAGACACGACTTCTCGCCCTGTTTCTCCTCGCCTCCGTTCCGCTCATCGCTCCGGCCGCACAGGGAGACTCGGACCTCAGCCGCATGAGCGACACCAGCGGCATCCTCGGCCGGTCCGCAGCCGCAGACGATCCGAGCGCTGCGCCGAGCAACTTGGTGCCGGACCCGCCGCCGGACGCACTGCCAGTGCCGCTCGACGGCGGGCTGAGTCTCCTCGCGCTTGCTGGGGCAGGCTACGCCGTACGGCGCTTTTCTCAGGGTTCGAGGTAATTGCTCCGACGCGTCTCGCATCCACCGCCAGACAGCGTGTCAGCAGGATGTGAACAGGGCCGCCCTTCCGTAATGGAAGAGCGGCCCTGCTCGCGGTCAGCGCCG
>CAWHKM010000014.1:0-329490 GCA_963829985.1 Rubricoccaceae bacterium | reverse complement strand
CCGTCCAGGTGAAGCACGAGGTCATCGACGAGGACACGGGCGAGGTCCTCCGGGAGACGTCCGAGCGCGAGGTCCTCTTCCCGGCCGAGCACCCGATCGCCGAGGACGACTACGACACGCTCAAGGACGCGGGCATCGAGACCCTCATCCTGCGCCGCGTCCAGTCCGACGACGACGACAACACGCAGCTCGACATGTCGACGCTGCTCAACACGCTCAAGAAGGACCCGACGCACTCCTCCGAGGAGGCGCTGCGCTACCTCTACGAGCAGCTCCGCGGCGCCGAGCCGCCGGACGTCGAGACGGCGCGCGCGCTGCTCGACCGCCTCTTCTTCTCGGACAAGCGCTACGACCTCGGCGGCGTCGGGCGCTACCGGATGAACAAGCGCCTCGGCCTCGCCGAGGACATCACGACGCTCACGCTTTCCAAGGCGGACATCGTCGCGATCATCACGGAGCTCGTGAAGCTCCAGAACGGCAAGTCGCAGGTCGACGACATCGACCACCTCGGCAACCGCCGCGTGCGGACGGTCGGGGAGCAGCTCGGGCAGCAGTTCTCGCTCGGCCTCGCCCGCATGGCGCGGACGATCAAGGAGCGCATGAACCTGCGCGACGCCGACAAATTCACCCCCCAGGACCTCGTCAACGCGCGGACCGTCTCGTCGGTGATCAACACCTTCTTCGGGACGAACCAGCTGTCGCAGTTCATGGACCAGACGAACCCGCTCGCCGAGCTGACGCACAAGCGTCGCATGTCGGCGCTCGGGCCGGGCGGCCTGACGCGTGAGCGCGCAGGCTTCGAGGTTCGTGACGTGCACTACACGCACTACGGGCGCCTCTGCCCGATCGAGACGCCGGAGGGGCCGAACATTGGCCTCATCTCGTCGCTGTGCACGCACGGCGTCGTGAACCAGTTTGGGTTTATCGAGACGCCGTACCGGAAGGTCGTCAACGGCAAGGTGACGAGCCAGATCGAGTACCTCGGCGCCGAGGACGAGGACCGCTACACGATCGCTCAGGCCAACGCGCCGATCAACGCGGACGGCTCCTACGTGAACGACCTCGTTCGCTCGCGCATCGGCGGTGACGTTCCGCTCGTGACGCCGGCTGAGATCGACTACATGGACGTCGCTCCGAACCAGATCATCTCGCCCGCGGCGTCGATGATCCCGTTCCTCGAGCATGACGACGCCAACCGCGCCCTCATGGGCTCGAACATGCAGCGCCAGGCTGTGCCGCTGCTGCGCCCCGAGGCGCCGTACGTCGGCACGGGCCTCGAAGGCCGTGCTGCCCGCGACTCGCGCGCCATCCTCATCGCTCAGGGCGCCGGGACGGTCGAGTACGTCGACGCAACCAAGATCATCGTCCGCTACGACGAGACGCCCGAGGACGCCGACGCTGCCTTCGAGGAGCCCGTCCGCACGTACACGCTGGTCAAGTTCCGCCGGACGAACCAGGACACGTCGATCACGCAGAAGCCGACGGTCCGCGCCGGCATGCGCGTCGAGAAGGGCGACCTGCTCGCCGACGGAGCCTCGACGGACAACGGTGAGCTCGCGCTTGGCAAGAACGTCCTTGTGGCGTTCATGCCGTGGAAGGGTTACAACTTCGAGGACGCCATCGTCATCTCGGAGCGCGTCGTCTCGGAGGATGTCTTCACGTCTGTCCACATCGAGGAGTTCGAGCACCAGGTCCGCGACACGAAGCGCGGCGAGGAGGAGCTGACCCGCGAGATCCCCAACGTCTCCGAGGAGGCGACGAAGGACCTCGACGAACGCGGCATCGTCCGCGTCGGCGCCGAGGTGACTCCGGGCGACATCATCGTCGGCAAGATCACGCCGAAGGGCGAGACGGACCCGACGCCCGAGGAGAAGCTGCTCCGCGCGATCTTCGGCGACAAGGCCGGCGACGTCAAGGACGCGTCCCTGAAGGCGAAGCCGGGCATGAAGGGCGTCGTCATCGACACCAAGCTCTTTAGCCGCCGCAAGACCGACGCCGTCACCAAGAAGGCGGAGGAGAAGCGGATGGCCGAGATCGAGGTCCAGCTGGGCCGTGAGATCGACGCGCTGCAGACCTCGTTCTACGAGCGCTTCATCAGCCTCATCGGCGGCCGCAAGGCGGGCGCGGCGATCGAGATGCGCGACGGGACAGTCATCGCGTCCGAGGGCGCCAAGATCAGCCGCAAGACGTTCCAGGACGTTGAGCCGGCGGACCTCAAGATCCGCCAGCCGTTCACTGCCGACGACGAGACGAACCGCCAGGCGTGGAAGCTGCTGGCCAACTACCAGCGCCGCCACCAGGAGATCGCGGGCTCGGCCGAGCAGGAGACGTACCGCCTTCAGATGGGCGACGAGCTCCCGCCGGGCATCGTGCAGCTCGCCAAGGTCTACATCGCCAAGAAGCGCAAGCTTCAGGTTGGCGACAAGATGGCCGGCCGCCACGGCAACAAGGGCGTCGTCGCACGGATCGTTAAGAAGGAGGACATGCCGTTCCTCGAGGACGGGACTCCGGTCGACATCTGCCTGAACCCGCTCGGCGTGCCGAGCCGCATGAACCTCGGCCAGATTTTCGAGACGATGCTCGGCTGGGCCGGTAAGGTCCTTGGCGAGACGTACGCGTCGCCGGCCTTCGACGGCGCGAGCATGGGCGAGATCGCGGCCAAGCTCAAGGAGGCCGGCCTCCCCGAGGACGGCCGCGCGCAGCTCTACGACGGCCAGACAGGCGAGCCTTTCGACCAGCCGACCACGGTCGGTCAGGTCTACATGCTCAAGCTGTCGCACCTCGTGGAGGACAAGATCCACGCGCGTTCGATCGGGCCGTACAGCCTTATCACGCAGCAGCCGCTCGGTGGCAAGGCCCAGTTCGGCGGCCAGCGCTTCGGCGAGATGGAGGTCTGGGCGCTCTACGCCTACGGCGCCTCGAACGTGCTCCGCGAGCTGCTCACGGTGAAGTCTGACGATGTCGTCGGGCGCTCGAAGACCTACGAGGCGATCGTCAAGGGCGACAACCTGCCCGAGCCGAACGTCCCGGAGAGCTTCAACGTCCTCATCCGCGAGATGCAGGGCCTCGGCCTCGAAGTCAAGATCGATTAGAGGGGCATGGGGGACGGGGCATGAGGCATGAGCAGAGCGCTCGGCCTCGTCCCCGTTCTCGACCCTGAACCCCCTCACCCAAACAAACCCCTACTATGGCATTCGGCATCAAGCCCGCGCAGCCCGCGCCGAAGTCGGTTTACAACTCGATCACCGTCAGCCTGAGCTCCCCGGAGTCGATCCTCGAGCGGTCGTTCGGCGAGGTGCTCAAGCCGGAGACGATCAACTACCGCTCGTTCAAGCCCGAGAAGGACGGCCTCTTCTGCGAGAAGATCTTCGGTCCTGTCAAGGACTGGGAGTGCCACTGTGGCAAGTACAAGCGGATCCGCTACAAGGGCATCGTCTGCGACCGCTGTGGCGTCGAGGTGACCCAGAAGTCGGTGCGCCGCGAGCGTGCCGGGCACATCACGCTGTCCGTGCCCGTCGTCCACATCTGGTACTTCAAGAGCCTCCCGAACAAGATCGCGGCGCTCGTCGGGGTCAAGTCCAAGGACCTCGACAAGATCATCTACTACGAGTCCTACGTCGTCGTGAACCCCGGCTCGGCCGAGGCCCACGGCATCGAGGCCGGGCAGCTGCTGACGGAGAACGAGTACTTCGACGTCCTCTACCAGATCCGCGACGACAACAACCGCCTCGCGGACGACGACCCGGACAAGTTCGTCGCCAAGATCGGCGGCGAGGCCGTTGAGGAGCTCCTGAAGCGCCTCGACCTCGACTCGCTTGCCGTCGAGCTCCGCTTCCAGGCCCGCACGGAGACGAGCCAGCAGCGCAAGGCGGACGCCCTGAAGCGTCTCGGCATCGTCGAGGCCCTCCGCGAGGCCGCGCTGAAGACCGAGAACCGCCCCGAGTGGATGGTCATGAAGGTCATCCCGGTGATCCCGCCGGAGCTGCGCCCGCTCGTCCCGCTTGAGGGCGGCCGCTTCGCGACGTCGGACCTTAACGACCTCTACCGGCGCGTCATCATCCGCAACAACCGCCTCAAGCGCCTTATCGACATCAAGGCGCCGGAGGTGATCCTGCGGAACGAGAAGCGCATGCTTCAGGAGGCCGTGGACTCGCTGTTCGACAACTCGCGCAAGGCAAACGCCGTGCGCTCGGACTCGAACCGTGCGCTGAAGTCCCTGAGCGACATGCTCAAGGGCAAGCAGGGCCGCTTCCGCCAGAACCTGCTCGGCAAGCGCGTCGACTACTCGGGCCGCTCGGTTATCGTCGTCGGCCCGGAGCTCGGCCTGCACCAGTGCGGCCTGCCGAAGGAGATGGCGGTCGAGCTGTTCAAGCCGTTCATCATCCGCAAGCTCATCGAGCGCGGCATCGTCAAAACGGTCAAGAGCGCCAAGAAGGTCGTGGACCGCCGCACGGCAGATGTCTTCGACATCCTCGAGAAGGTCATCGACGGGCACCCCGTGCTCCTCAACCGCGCCCCGACGCTGCACCGGCTCGGCATCCAGGCGTTCCAGCCGGTCCTCATCGAGGGCAAGGCGATCCGCCTGCACCCGCTCGTCACGACGGCCTTCAACGCCGATTTCGACGGCGACCAGATGGCCGTCCACCTGCCGCTCTCGCACGCGGCGGTGATCGAGGCGCAGATCCTGATGCTGGCCTCGCACAACATCCTCAGCCCGGCCAACGGCGATCCGATCACGGTCCCGTCGCAGGACATGGTGCTCGGGATGTACTACATGACCAAGTCCCGCACGGGTGCGAAGGGCGAGGGCATGCGCTTCTCCTCGACGCAGCAGGTGCGCCAGGCCTTCGACCAGGGCGCGGTCGCGCTGCACACGCAGATCAAGCTGCGCCTCGTCGAGGACGCGTACGACTCAGACGCCAAGGCCGGTGATATTCTCGACACGACCGTCGGTCGCGCGCTGTTCAACGACATCGTGCCCGAGGGCGTCGGATACATCAACGCCGTCCTGACCAAGAAGAACCTCCGGGGCATCATCTCGGGCGTCTTCAAGGCGACCAACTTCCCGAAGACGGCCGCCTTCCTGGACGAGGTCAAGAACCTCGGCTTCCAGCAGGCCATGCTCGGCGGACTGAGCTTCTCGATCTCGGATATCGTCGTCCCGGATGCCAAGGAGAAGCTCCTCGCCGCGGGCGACGAGCAGGTGGCGCAGGTTCGGTCGAACTACGAGGCCGGCTTCATCACGGAGTCCGAGCGCTACAACGCCGTCATCGACATCTGGACCTCGACGAACAACGAGATCTCGAACGTCCTCTACGAGACGCTCAAGAACGACCAGGACGGCTTCAACGCGGTCTACATGATGGCCGACTCGGGCGCCCGAGGCTCGCGCGAGCAGATCCGCCAGCTCGGCGGGATGCGTGGCCTCATGGCCAAGCCGCAGAAGTCCATCGCCGGCGCCTCGAACGAGATCATCGAGAGCCCGATCAAGTCCAATTTCAAGGACGGCCTGAACGTCGTCGAGTACTTTATCTCGACGCACGGTGCCCGCAAGGGCCTCGCCGATACCGCCCTGAAGACGGCCGACGCGGGCTACCTCACGCGCCGCCTCGTCGACGTGTCCCAGGACATGACGATCACGATGCACGACTGTGGCACGCTCCGCGGCGTGCGCATGGAAGCGCTGAAGGACAACGAGGACATCGTCGAGGCGCTCTACGAGCGCATCCTCGGCCGCGTCTCGGTCCACGACGTCCGCGACCCGCAGACGGACGAGATGATCGTCGAGCGCAACTCGCTCATCACCGAGGTGGTGGCGAACAAGATCACCGAGACGGCGATCGAGACCGTCGAGATCCGGTCCGTGCTGGCCTGTGAGGCGCCGCGTGGCGTCTGCGCGCTGTGCTACGGCCGCGACCTCTCCAACGGGCGCCTCGTGCAGATCGGCGAGGCCGTCGGCGTCATCGCGGCGCAGTCGGTCGGCGAGCCTGGCACCCAGCTCACGCTCCGCACGTTCCACATCGGTGGCACGGCGAGCCGCATCGCGGCCGAGTCCACGATCGAGGCCAAGTTCTCGGGCAAGGTGGCCTTCGAGAACCTCCGGACGGTCGCGCGAGCGGCCAGCGGTGGCTCCTCGGCGATCGCGCTCGGGCGCTCGGGCGAGGTCCGGATCCTCGACGAGAACGGCACGCAGCTTATCGCCTACACCGTGCCGTACGGCGCGGGCGTGGCGGTGACGGAAGGCCAGACCGTCGAGAAGGGCGACACCATCGCCTCATGGGACCCGTACAACTCGGTCATCATCGCTGAGTCCGGCGGTACGATCCGCTTCCAGGACGTCATCGACGGGACGACCTACCGCGAGGAGTCCGACGAGCAGACCGGCTTCCGCGAGAAGGTTATCACGGAGACACGCGAGAAGAACCTCACGCCGGCGCTCGTCATCGAGGGGGCCGAGGGCCGCCGCGAGTACACGATGCCTGTCCGCGCCCGCCTCCAGGTGGACGCTGGCGAGAAGATCGAGCCGGGCAAGATCCTCGCGAAGCTCCCGCGCCAGTCGGCAAAGACGCGAGACATCACCGGTGGCCTCCCGCGCGTCATCGAACTCTTCGAGGCACGCCAGCCGTCGGACCCCGCGGTCGTGACGGAGATCGACGGCGTGATCGGCTTCGGCGGCCGTAAGCGCGGCTCGCAGGAAGTGACGGTGACGAGCCGCGATGGCGAGACGGAGCGCACGTACCTCGTGTCGCTGAGCAAGCACCTGCTCGTCCACGAGAACGACTTCGTGCGGGCCGGCGAGGCGCTCTCGGACGGCCAGATCTCGCCGCAGGACATCCTCTCGATCCTCGGGCCGACGGCGGTCCAGGAGTACCTCGTCAACGAGGTGCAGGAGGTCTACCGCCTCCAGGGCGTGACGATCAACGACAAGCACATCGAGACGGTCGTCCGCCAGATGATGCAGAAGGTCCGCATCTCGGACCCGGGCGACGCGGCGTTCCTCGAGGGCGCGCTCGTCGACCGGATGGTCCTCGAGGCGGCAAACGACGAGCTCTACGACACGTTCGTCGTGACGGAGGGCTCGGAGTCCAGCCTGCGCGTTGGCGAGACGGTGACGCGGCGCCAGCTGCGCGAGGCGAACTCGGAGATGCGCAGGGACGACAAGGCGGAGGTGGAAGTGCGCGACGCGCGCCCCGCCGTCGCCGAGCCGGTCCTGCTGGGCATCACCGCGGCGGCTCTCGCGACCGACTCGTACCTCTCGGCGGCTTCCTTCCAGGAGACGACGAAGGTGCTGACGGACGCGGCGATCTCGGCCAAGTCGGACCCGCTGCTCGGGCTCAAGGAGAACGTCATCATCGGCCACAACGTCCCGGTGGGTACGGGCCTCAAGGCGTACCGCGACCTCGTGGTTGGCTCGCGCGAGGAGCTTGAGGCGCTCAATGCGGCGAACGCGCTGCTGGACCGCGGGCGGGACACGTCGGGCGACGGCTTCACGCTGCCCTCGGGCGGCGATGCGGACGCGCTCGCGGAGATCAACCGCCGGCTGGGCTGATCCTGCGTTTCGTAAACGGGAGCGCCCCGGTCGTCTTTGGACGGCCGGGGCGCCCTGCATAGAAGCCCTCAGCCGGCCGCGAGGCCTGGCCACAGGTGCAAGCCGATGGCGCACCGAGCGCAGCGGCCCTCGTCGCAGAAGTCCCGCGCGAGCGCGTGCGCGCCCTGCGCCTCGAGCGCGCCGCGAAGGGGTAAACCCGCGTCGCGGAAGCCGTCCGTGATGTGGTCGCGGGCTGCTGGCATCGCGGCGACGGCGGCAAAGACGAGCGCCTCGAGGCGCGGATCGGAGCGCAGGTCAGCGTCCAGCAAGAGGACCGGGGCGACGGCGTTGACGAACGCATCACGTGCGCGGTCTGCCCCGAGGCGAGGCGTCGCGTCGGCGGGGTGCGGGCGGAGCAGGTCGAGCAAAACGTCCGCTCCAGAATCTAGGGCGGCGGCGAGTTGGGAGGCGGCGTCGCGGCGGAGGACGCCTCCTGGAGCGACGAGGGCAGCGGCCTGCGCGATGCGCCGGCGCGGCGCGTTGGCAGGGCGGCCACTGCGGCGCCACGCTTCCGGCGGCATCGGGATGAGGCCGGGCGGGGCGACGCGCGCCCAGCGCCGTGTAAGGTCGTCCTCAACGAGCGACGGCACGTAGCCCGCCGTTCCCAGAAGGAGCGCGAGCACGTCTGATGAGTCGTCCAGGCTGCGAAGGGCGTGACGTGGGAGGCGAGCAGAGAGGGTCTCCATCGCGTCCGCGTTGTCGGCATAGCCGAGCGCTCGGAAGGTGCGCCCGACGAGAAGGGCGTCGAGGTCTGGGCGGCGACCGTATGCCCGGCCAAGTGCCTGAGCCTTCTGTCTGAGGCGAGCGGCGCCGAGCGTCTGTACTGTCTCGCGGGCAAGGTCCCCGGGGACATCCGCCCAGCGCGTGCGGCACCGCGGCGCGGCGTCCGGGGCAGCGGCGAGGTCGCGAACGACGGCGGCGAGGCTGCGGTCCAGATGCGGCAGCAGGACGAGCTCGGGCAGCGGCGACCCGTCGGCCCGGCGGAGTGTGCCCGTCCGCGCGTCGGCGCTAAGGACGACGTGGAGCACGACCCGGTCGTATGCAGGGTCTACGTGATGGCCGTGGCGCTCCCAGTCCGTGCTCGTGCGGTGGATCTCGACGTCCCCTGCCCACGCGAGGCCATCGATCGTGACGCGGGCACCCGAGAAGTCTGGCCCCGAAGCGCGGTTGAGTCGTCCCGGGTGTTCAACCCTTACCACATCGCCCTCGGTCGTCCTCAACTCGGAGCGGTCGAAGAGGGTGCGGGCCCACGCGTGCTGAACGACGGCCTCTGGAAGCGTGTCGAGGACGGCGCGCGGCTCCGCGACGAGCGCTTCAACAAAGCGGACGCCAAAGGGCGTTCCGGAGACGGGTTCGACGGGGGAGAGGGTCACGGACGGCGCGGGGTGTGGGGCGAGAGACTCGCCGCCCGCGTCGGTCTAACCCGTCGGCTCGACGATTCCGTCGGCGAGCTCAGCGTCGAGCAACCACGTGAGCGATCCGTTCTCCGGGACGACGAGGCCGATCGGGGGCGGATCGTCCGAAAAGGCGGCCGCCAGTGCGTCGCGCTTGGTCTTGCCAGACGCCGCGATCAGCGTCACGGCCGAACGGCCGAGGACAGGTAGCGTGAGCGAGATTCGGTCGTGGACCGCCATGCCTTCAGGCGCCTCGGTCGCAACGACGCGGTGGTTGCGGGAGGCGAGGGCCGGGCTTCCAGGGAAGAGTGACGCGACGTGGCCGTCCGCGCCCATGCCGAGGTGGAGCACGTCGAACCGAGCGCGGGCGCTGCCGAAGAACTCCTCGAGGCAGGACTCGTACTGCCGCGCTGCGGCCTGCGCGCCACGCTCGCCCTCGATGCGGTGGATGTTCGAGGCCGGGATGCCTGCGGGACGAATGAGCGTGCGCATCGCCATGCCCGCATTGCTGTCCGCGTCGTCGGGCCCGACGGCCCGCTCGTCGCCCCAGAACAGGTGGACGCGGTCCCACTCGATGTCAGCCGCTTGCGCGAGGCGCTCGTAGGCAGGCTCGGGCGTCGAGCCGCCGGTGAGACAGACGAGCGCGCGCGCGCGGTTCTCGAGGACCTCGCGGATCACGTCCGCCGTGCGGTCGGCGAGTTGCTCCGCGACGGCGGCCGCAGTGGGGAGGACGACGATCATGACAGAAAAGGCGACAGGGGAATACGGTCTTCTTTCGAGGAAATTACGGTTGGAGGCATCTTGCTGAGAGACGCTCGCATTTGCCTTCGGGTGGTGTCCATGGCAGAGTCCACAGCTACCGCCGTGCAAGCACGAGGACAGCGCGGTGCGCCTCGGTGCGGCCCCCCTCGGTGTCGACCGCTTCCAGGAGGATGATGTAGATGCCCGCGCGCATCCGGCGCCCGTCGCGGTCCGTGCCGTCCCACTCGACCGTCCCGGTCTGCCCGGAGAGGCGTCCGTCTTCAATCTCGCGCACGAGGCGCCCGCCGCCATCGTAGATGCGGACGCGGACGAGGGCGGCAGGTAGGTCGAGGGTGTACGTGATGCGCGCAGCCTGACCGTCGTCCGGCGAGAACGGGCTCGTGACCGTAATGGCGTCGCCGCGGGGAACAGCCGGTGTGGCGATGCTCACCGAGTTGAGGCGTCCCGGTGTGCCGCCGAGCGAGTCCAGCGACGAGGACCAGTTCGAGCGCGTATTGGACGGTCCTGTTGGGTCGCGGCGCTCAAGCGCGATCCCCGTCGCATCGTCAAGCTCGGCGCGGTGCCAGTCCGGCTGGTAGAAAACAGAGTCGAGGACGGCACCACCCGAGCGGAGCACAATCGCCTCACCCGAGTTGCTCAGGCTGAGGCCCGTAAGCGCGACGAACGGGACGCCGGGGAAGCGCGCCGCAAAGGCGGGCCCGTTGCGCACGATGACCGCGGAGCCGCCCGGCAGCACCAGTGTCGGCGTCTGCGCGAGCGGCATGGCGCTGGAGGCATCGCCATCGTCGAGCGTGATGGTCCGGAGGCCGAAGACGCGATCGGTCGTCGTGTTGAGAATCTCGAAGTACTCGCTGTCGCCCGTCTGCGGGTCGTACATAACCTCGTTCACGACGAGCTGGCCGGGCAGCGCCGTGTCGGCCTGGCCGAAGAGGATGCGGGTCGAGGTTCCTGCCTGCGTGTTGCCGGCGCGGTCTGTGAGCCCCGCCACGCTCAGGGTGTACACCTGCCGCTCAGTCAGCGGAGTCCCGAGCGTGAGCACGACGGCGACGGCAAATCCGCCGTCCGTTTCGACTGCGACGGCCGTCGGCGAGCCAATGCCGCCGTCGATCGCATACGTCGCGTTCTGGGCGGACAGGACGGTGACGGGCTCGGTGAACTCCACACGGACCGTCCGGGCATCGGTCGGAAACGCCTGCGAGATGCCGGGCGGCGTCGCATCGGGCGTAAACGGAAGGGCGATGGTGGACGTGGCCGTCGTGTTGCCGAGGCCGTCCCGCAGGCCCGTCGCGGTGACGGTCGCGTTCCCCGTGAGGGGGTTCGCGAGCGTGAGCGTGACGGTGAGCGCTGCATCGTCGTAGACAGCCGATACGACGGTCGTGCCTGAGACGGCGAAGGCGGTGGCCGAGACGCTCGCCGGGTCGAGCGGCTCGTCGACGGTGACGGTAACCGTGCGGCCGTCCGGCGAGGCGGCCGCAGAGACGAGCGTTGGGCCTTGCGTGTCGGGTGCGAAGACGCTGTTCTGGCGGCCCGGCGTCGCGCCAGCAGGGTCCGTCGAGGACGCGAAGTTGCGGGCGGACGTGCTCGGTCCGTTCGGGTCCTTGCGCTCGAGCGACACGTCGACGCCACCCCACGCCACGCGGTACGGCACGGCGTCGATGATCGTGCCATCGGGGAGCAGGAGCGCCGGACGGTCGGTGTCGTTGTTCAGCGTCGGGAAGCTCGCGACCTGCACGAACGGGACGCCGGGGTAAGCGGCGCCGAAGGCGGCCGCGTCACGACCGATGACGACGTATGCGCCCGGCGCGATGGGCGTTGGTGTGCTGGTGATGACGAGACTCGCGCTCTGGGAGTCTGCGAAGCGCAGCGCCGCGAGGTCGAACGTCTGTCCGCTGCGGTTGACGACCTCGACCCACTCGTTCGTGCTCGGCTGGCTCGCCGGCGGGTCGAACATGATCTCGTTGATGACGAGGTCGCGCGGGCCGGGTGTCGCGAAGGAGCCGAAGAAGAAGGTCCCCGTCGTCGTCGCCGTGTTGCCCACGGCGTCGGCGACGCCTGTTACCGTAACGGTGTAGCTCTGCGGACCCGTGAGCGGCGCCGCGAGCACCAACCGCACGACGGTCGGTGACGTGAGCGTCGCGGACACCGGCGTTCCGACACCGCGCGAGACCGAGTAGTTGGCGACGTTTTGAGCCGATGCCGCAGTGACGGCCTCGGAGAACGTCACGTCGACGGTCGTCGCGCTGACAGCCTCGGCCGCATCGACCGTCGGCGCAGTCGTGTCGACGGCGAAGAGCGAGTTCTGGCGCCCGGGCGTTCCGAAGGCAGGGTCGGTCGTCGAGCCAAAGTTGGTCGCCTGCGTGCTCGGCCCATTCGGGTCGCGGCGCTCGAGCGACTTGTCCGTCCCGCCCCACGAGGCGAGGTAAGGCACCGCGTCGAGGTCGACCCCGCCGAGGACGAGGCGGACGGTGTCGCCGGTGTTGTTGAGCGTCGGGAAGCTCGCGAGAGCCGTGAAGGGGACGCCGGGATAGGCTGCGGCAAAGGCGGCGCCGTTGGCGACGAGCACGGCGAAGCCGCCGGCCGGAACGACGAGGGGGCCGGGCACGGCGGCGGACGTCCCGCCTGCCGCGTCGATGATTCTCAGGCCGGCAAGGTCTACGGCCGACGCGGACCGGTTGACGACCTCGACCCACTCGTTTGTGCTCGGCTGCGGCGCCGGTGGATCGTAGGAGATCTCGTTCACGACGACATCGCCGGGCGCCGGCGCCTGGGCGTGGACGAGGCCGGCGGACAACAGGACGAGGAGGGCGAGAACGCTGCGCATGGGCTCGGGGCGGGGAGCCGCAAGGTAGAGCGCCCGGAGAGAACGCGCGCCGACGTCCCCGACCTACCGACTGTTCGCGGCGTGCATCTCAGCGATGAGCGCCGTGGGCAAGAAGGCCTCGACGTCGACGCCGCCCTCGGCGGCCCTGACGGCGACGCCGTCGAGCGCCCGCAAGGCGGCCGGCTGGTCGGACGCGCCCACGCGGGCGGCCGAGACGCTTCCACGGAGCACGTCCGCTAGGTCGTCCGGCTGCGCTGTCTGAACGAAGGCCCGGACGGGCACGCCGTCGCGGCTGAAGTCCATGGAGACGGCAACTCCCTGCGTCATCCGCGATGCGAGGGCAGAGGATTCCGACCCGGTCGAACTGTTCTGGAGGTGCCGAGCGACGAACCATGCGCCGTCGGGATAGGCCACCTTGTCCAGGAGCGCCTGGAGGTCGGGCGACATCGCAGAGCCCGTCGTGCCCATGCGCGAGAGCATCTGGCGCAGCGTCGCCTCATCTCCGGCGAGCACCATGCGGTCGTTCGGCAGCGCGAAGCCGCTTGTCTGGCCATCATCGTCGGTGCGCAGGTAGACCGGGATGCCGTCGACATCGGTGGCTGTGAGCGGCTGCTCGGTCTGGGTCGCGAGGTAGCGTTCGATGCGCTCGCGCGAGAAGCGGCCGTAGCCGACGAACGCCGGTCGCGCCCGCTGCGGAGCGCCGGCGGGGACGGCGAGGTAGACGCGGTCGAGGTCGCGGCCGGGGTCGAAGCCCGTCTGCCGGACGAAGGCGTCGAACGCCTCGGAGCCGCCGGGCGAGACCATCGCAAGGCCCGCACCGCCGGTCGCCGCCGAGAGCGCGTCCGACTGACGCGCCGCCGCGAGGTCCATCATGCCCACAACATCGGCGTCAGACGGGAGGACGGCGAGCGCCTCGGTCGTTTGTACGGACGACCCCACGCCGGACGCGACGACGGAGTCCTGGCAGCCAGCCGTGGCGAGGAGTGCGAGAGAGAGGAGGGCGAGGCGCATGGGTGTAAAGGAAGAGGCGGTTTGAGGGCGAAAGGGCCAGGCTCTAAACCGCGTTCAGTAGTCGCGACGGTTGAAGAGCAGGAAGGCGGCGCCGTAGCACGCGGCGCCGAAGAAGAGCGACGTGGCGAGCGGAACGGCCTCGGCTACGAGGCTCGGGTCGCCGGGTTGCGTGCCCGAGGCGAGGTGCGGAACGAGGTTGGCACCGACGGCCGCGAAGCGCGGCAGCACCCAACCTGTGCCGATGATGAGCGGCCGGACGGTCCCGTTGACGGCCGGGGCGAGGCCAGGGATGGCGAGGACGAGCGTCACGAAGACGAGCCCGAGCGTCACGACGAGCGCGAGCGGGCCCGAGCCGCTCCACACGCTCGCAAGCGTCACGGCGCCGTAGAGGACGGCGAACATCGCCCAAATGACGGGGATCGCGAGCAGGAAGCGCGGGCTCCAGATGCCGGACTTGACGGCCATCACGAGCCAGACGGCGCAGATGAGATAGGCGATGAGCGCCAGCGTCACCACGCCGACGCCGCCGAGGCGGCCCGCCAGGATCTGCGCCCGCGAGAGCGGCTTGGCCAGCAGCAGATCGGCCTGCCCCGGCTCGACGAGCGTCGCGACGAGGCCGCCGGTGGCGAAGAGGCAGAGCAGGATGCCGACCCAGTACGCCGCACCGGCGACGAACGCCTGAGCCGTGAAGACGAGCGACTCGAGCGGGTTGGCGCCGCGGAACGGCGCGTCCATGTCCTCCTCGACCTGTTCGTCACGCGACATGACGTCTGCCGCCCCCGCCGTGCTGTCGGTGGCGAGCGTATCGGCGGCGGTCTGCAGGGAGTCTGCGGGGGGCGTGAGGGCCTCGTTGCCGAAGACGCGGAAGCCGGCGAGCGAGCCGTCCACGATGTCGAGCTGGAGGGCGAGAGCGAGGGCGATCCAGACGGCCGTCGCGACGACGAAGAGGCCGACGACGACCTTGCGGGCGCGCAGGTCGCGGAGCGTCAGGAGGAGCAGGCCGAGCATCAGGAGGCGGGGTGCGAGACAACGTCCACAAAGAGGTCTTCCAGAGACTGGCGCAGCGGCTCGACGGCGTCCACCTCGACGCCTTCGGACCGGAGCGCGTCGAGCGCGGCGTTGAGCGCGGCGCGGTCCGACACGGTGAGGACGGAGCCGACGAGCACGCCGTCGTCGGAGGCGGGCGACGTCTCGGCGGGGTCGAGGCCGAGGCGCAGCGCGAGCGCCGGCGGCACGGGCGTCGAGCGGAGGCGCCACGCGCGGCCCTGCCGCGTCAGCGCCTCGACGGAGCCGTCGCGGACGACCGCGCCGCGGTCCAGGATGACGACGCGCGTGCAGATCTGCTCGACCTCGCTCAGCAGGTGCGAGTTCAGAAAGACCGTCACGCCCTCGGCGCGCAGCTCGGCGATAAGGTCGCGGATCTCGCGGCGGCCGACCGGGTCGACGCCGTCGGTTGGCTCGTCGAGAAAGACGACGCGCGGGCGGCTCATGAGCGCCTGCGCGAGCCCGAGGCGCTGCACCATCCCCTTCGAGTAGGCGCTGATGCGGCGGTCTGCGGCATCGGCGAGGGACACGCGCTCGAGAAGCTCCGGCGCGCGGGCTGCGCGGTCGGTGGGGGAGACGCCGTGCATCTGCGCCATCAGGTCGAGCGCCTCGCGGCCCGTCAGGAACGGCGGGAAGCGGTGGCCCTCGGGCAGGAAGCCTGTCGGGAGGCGCGCCTCGGGGCGCGCCACGTCCACGCCGAGAATCTCGGCGTGCCCGGCCGTCGCGTGCGTCAGCCCGAGCAGCAGCTTGATGAGCGTCGTCTTGCCCGCCCCGTTGGGGCCGAGCAGGCCGAACGTCTCGCCGGCCTCGACGGACAGCGTGAGCGGCTGCAGCGCGACGACCGGGCGTTTGCCGGCGTAGGTCTTGGCGAGCGCCTCGGTGAGGACGGCTGTCGGCACGATCGGACGGAGGGTGACGGCGTCGCTACGCTCGGATTCTGTGTCGGTTGCGGTGCGGCGCCCGGTGCGACCTTGAGGGATTCCCCGAGTCCCCGTCCGAATGCGCCGCCTGCTCCTCGCCGTCCTCCTTGTTTCCGCGCTGCCCACCGCGGCGCAGACGTCTGCGCAGGCTGCGGACTCGGCACGGCTCATGCTCCCGGATACCCTCGCCGCGGTCGATTCGGTGTCCGTAGATGCCGACTCGATGCGCGTCGTCGTCCTCTCAGACTCCGCCGGCCGCGCCCTGGACTCGACGGCCGTCCTTGCGCTCTCTGACACGACCGATGCGCTCCCAGAGGACGCGCTCGAGGGCGTCGCCGTGTCGCTCTACGGCCGAGACATCTTCACCGTCTACGGCGGCCTCGGCGCCCTGAGCGGCCCCGAGCGCGCGCGGCGCATCGGCGAGCGCCTGGACTCGCTTACCAAGAACGATGCGCTTCGACCCGGACTCGCTCCAGATCGTCGCCGGCGACCGCCTCACGACGATCCAGTTCGGCGACCTTATCGTGATGTCCGTCACGGACGCCGACGCCGCGGCGCAGACGCTCTCGCGCGGCCAGGCCGCGGCCTTCTACGCCCGCACCATCCGCGCCGAGGTGCTGCGCGTGCGCGACCGCTCGACGCTCCGCTCGGTCCTCATCAACGCGGGGGTCGCTGCCGGCCTGCTCGTGCTGCTCGGGCTGATCCTGTGGGGCCTCGCGCGCGTGTTCCGCTGGCTTCGCGGGCGTTTCCTCGTCGATGCACCGCGAACTGGCACCCGGGCTGAGCATTCGCGGCGTCGAGGTCGTCCGACGGCGAGCAGATCGTGAAGGCTGGGACGTGGGCGCTGCGGCTCGTCCGCTTTCTCGTCTACAGCCCTCGTCGTCTACGTCTTCGCGACGATCATCCTCGGCCTCTTCCCGTGGTCGCAGTCGTGGAGCAAGACGCTGCTGGCGTACCTCGTCTCGCCCGTCAAGGCCGTCTGGGCGCTCGTCGTCGCCGGGCTGCCGGACTTCTTCGCCATCGTCGTCGTGGTCGTGATCGTGCGCTGGATGATCAAGGGCGCAAACTGGATCTTCAACCAGGTCGAGGCGGGTGCGCTCACGCTGCCGGGCTTCTACCCCGAGTTCGCGGAGCCGACGCGCAAGATTGTCCGCTTCCTCCTGATCGTCGTCGGCATGTTCCTGGCGTACCCGTACACGCCGCTCGCCGGCAACGCCGCCTTCCAGGGCCTGACGGTCCTGATCGGCATCCTGTTCTCGATCGGGTCGAGCACGGCCATCGCCAACGTCGTCGCCGGGACCGTCCTCACGTACACGCGGTCGTTCCAGCTCGGAGACCGGATCAAGGTCGGCGAGACCACGGGCGACGTCGTTGAGAAGACGTTCCTCGTGACGCGGCTGTGCACGCCCAAGAACGAGGTCGTGTCCATCCCCAACGCGACCGTTCTCTCGGGCCAGGTCACGAACTACTCGGAGATGATCCGCGACGGCCGGGGCGTGATCGTCTACACCGAAGTCACGATCGGCTACGACGTGCCGTGGGAGAAGACGACGGGCCTGCTCCTCGAGGCGGCCCGCCGCGCAGCCGACGACCCGGACAACGGCGTCGTGACGGAGCCGCCGCCGTTCGTGCTCCAGACCGGCCTGGGCGACTTCTCGGTCGCGTACCAGCTGAATGTCTACACGCAGCAGGCACGGATGCTGCCCCGCGTCCTGTCGGACCTGCACGCGCGCATCCAGGACGTCTTCGCCGAGGCGGACGTGGAGATCCTCTCGCCGGTCTACCAGGCCAACCGCGACGGCTCGCCCTCGACCGTCCCGCCGCCGACCGTCGCCTCGGCCGCCGCCGCGGCCCGCTCAGATGGCGACGGGGCAAAACAACTCCTCCTATGACCCGCCTCGCACTCTTCCTCGCCCTCGCCGCACTCTCCGGCTGCGCCGCGACGCGCCCCGAACCCGCCGCGCCACCCGTCGACGGGGCGGCCGTCGCCCGCTCGGTCGTCCTCTGCACGACGACCGAGGCGGACCTGCGCCAGCGCCTCGGCGCGCCGACGCGCGACGGCATCCTGCACGGCGACCGCGTGATGAGCTGGATCACGGGCGAGGACGGCGTGGTCCACTTTCTCGCCGTGATGCTGGACGCGCGGGGCGTCGTCGTGGACCTCTACTGGGACCTCCCCGGCGAAGTCCCGTGGACGCCGACGAGCCAGTGCAACTGACCAGCGCAGTCTTTAACTTTACAAGGTATGTGGTCTAAATACATCGGTAAAATCTAACAGTTTCGCGCACCTCTTTTCCTTAAGCCGGAGCGTCAATAGGCCGTTCGGAAGCTCGACTGGGCGCGTGCGAACTCAACCGGGGTGCGGGAGTGATAATCTGGCACGCCCGGCGGCGTCCGGTATCTCGAGCCGGTCGCCGGCCAACGAGGCTGGCTATCGGGTGCGCCCAAATCGCGGCCGCCCGGTCACTAGTGGTCGGCGCGCGCTCACCGACGGATCACCGGCCGGCGCCTCGCGTATGGCCGAACCCTCGCGCTCCAGCCGAATGCCCGACCCGACAATTTCCCCTTTCGAGTCCGTCCGCACCGTCGGCGGCATCGAGGAACTGCGCCACCGCAACGGCCTCACCGTCCTCCTCGTGCCGGATGCTGCGGCGCCCGTCGTCGCCTTCCAGGTGACGTACCGCGTGGGCTCGCGCAACGAGGTCTCGGGCCTGACGGGCGCGACGCACCTTTTGGAGCACCTCATGTTCAAGGGGTCCGAGCGCTTCAACCGCGACCTCGGCACGAGCGTGTTCCAGACGCTCCAGTCCGTCGGCGGCCAGATCAACGCGACGACGTGGTACGACCGCACGAACTACTACGCGCTGTTGCCCGCCGAGCACCTCGGCCTCGCCGTCGAGATCGAGGCGGACCGGATGCGCGGCGCGCGCGTCCGCGACGAAGACCTCGCGAGCGAGCGGACGGTCGTCCTGAACGAGCTCGACCGCGGCGAGAACGAGCCGCTCCGCACGCTCCTGCACGCCGTCTACGCGACGGCCTTCCACGCGCACCCGTACGGTCACCCCGTCATCGGCTGGCGCTCGGACGTGGAGACGGTGACGGCCGAGGGCCTGCGCTCCTTCTACGACTCTGCCTACTGGCCGCGCAATGCGACGGCGACCGTCGCCGGGGCGTTCGACCGCGCTGAGGCACTCGGCCTTATCGACCGGCACTTTGGGCACATCTCGTCCGGTCCCGAGTCCGGAGACGGCGCTGCGCCCATCGAGGCGTCCGTCACGCGCGAGCCCGAGCAGCGCGGCGAGCGCCGCGTCGTGCTGAAGCAGGCCGGCGAGCTCGGCGCCGTCCTCGTCGCCCAGAAGGCGCCCGCCGGGCTGGACGCCGACGCGGACGCGCTCGACGTGCTCGTGCAGGCCCTTGCCGCAGGCAAGTCCAGCCGCCTCTACCGCCGCCTCACGGATGCCGGGCTGACGACGAGCGCCTTCGCCTTCTACCCGCGCCTCCGCGACCCGGGCCTGTTCGTGCTTTACGCCGCGCTCGCGCCGGACGTGTCGCACGAAACCGTCGAGGCTGAGCTTGTCGCCATTCTGGACGAGGTGGCGCGTGACGGCCTCACCGATGCCGAGCTCGCACGCGGCCGCCAGCAGGTCGTCGCCGACGAGGCGTTCGGGCGCGACGGGCCTTACGCCGTCGTCGCCCAGCTCAACGAGGCCATCGCGCTCGGCGACTGGACCCTCTACGCCGAGTACCGAGACCGGATCGACGCGGTCACGCCCGAGGCGGTCCAGGCTGCGGCGCAACGCCTCGTCAGCGAGGACCGCCGGACGGTCGGCCATTACGTCCCGGTGGCATCCGGGACCAGCGGCCAGTAACGCCTGCTCCGCTCCACTCCCATCGTTCCGGACCCGATTGATGACGCCCGACCCCGATCTATCCCAGGCCACTGGCCTGTCCCACCTCGTCTCCCCGACCCTCCCGCTCGCGACGCGCACCGTCGAGAGTGAGGCGGGTCCGGCGCGCCTCTTCGTGCTCCCGACGGCCACGCGCGATGTCGTGAGCTTCCGCGGCTCGTTCCGCACGGCGCCGGACCTCTCCACGTCCGACGACCTCGCCCTCGGTATCGTCTCGGACGTGCTCGACAAAGGCACCACCCGCCGCGACCGACACGCGTTCGCCGACGCGCTCGATGGCCGCGGCGCACGCCTCGGCTTCTACTCAGACTCGCTGCGCGTGGGCTTCGCCGGGCGCGCGCTCCGCGACGACCTGCCGGACGTGCTCGCGCTCGCCGCGGAGGCGCTCCGCGAGCCGCTCCTCGACAGCGACGAGATCCAGAAAGCGATCGACCGCTCCGGCGCTGCCGTCCGGCGCTCGCGCGACTCGACCGGGCAGCAGGCCGGCGGCGCCCTCGCCCGGCGCCTGCTTCCGCAGGACCATCCGAATTACATCTACACGCCCGACGAAGAGGAGGACCGCACAGCAGCGCTCACGCCCGGTATCGTCCGCGACGCTTGGAGCCGGCACATCGGGTCCGACGGTTTCTTGATGACCGTCGTCGGCGACGCGGATCCGGGCGGCGTGGCCGCGACCATCGCCGAGTGCTTCGGCGGATGGGCGTCGCACGGCAGGGCCGCGCGCTTTGCTGCCAGCGCCGACCCGCAGCCTCCCGGACGCACGGACGTGCCCATCGCAGACCGTCAGAGTCTCGACGTGCGCATGGGCCACGCCGTAGACCTGCGCCGCGACAGCCCGGACTTTCTCGCCGCCTACGCGGCTGTCTATGCGCTCGGAGGCAACTTTTCGAGCCACCTCATGCAGACGATTCGCGACGAGCAGGGCCTGACATACGGCATCGGCGCCGCCCTCGGTGGAATCGACATCGTGCACGACGGCGGCTTCGGCGTCTCCGTCTCGCTCAGCGGCGAGAACCTCGAGCGAGGCATCGAGGCGGTGCGCGCGGAGGTCGAGCGGTTCGTGACATCTGGCGTCTCGCCGGACGCGCTGGCCCGGGTCCAGACGACGCTCACCGGGCTCCACGTCGTCGCGATGGCGACGACGGGAGGGCTCGCGGCGCGTCTGCTCGTCAACGCCGAACGCGGATTCGACGTGGGTTACTTGGACCAGTATCCTGGCCTCCTTCGTAGTCTGAGCGCCGCCGACGTGACGGCTGCCCTGCGCCGGCATGTCCGGCCTGGCGACCTCCACACGGTTGTCGCTGGCACCCTCCCTGTCTGACCGTCATTCGGATGCTCTCGCTGCACACCCGCGCCACCGCGTTGCTCCTCGCCGCTACCGGGCTTCTCGCCGCCTGCTCGTCTGCTCCGAACGGACCTGTTGAAGAGACAGGCGCTCTGACTGCCGGAGACCGCACGCTTGCCACGGGCGAGTTGATGGACTCGTTTCCGGTAACCCTCAAGGAAGGTCAGTGGGTGCGCATTGAGTTGCACTCGACCGACTTCGACCCGTACCTCATTCTGCGGATGCCCGGAAGCACCGCTTCTGAGAACAACGACGCGGTCGAGTACGACTCTGAGAACTCGCAGATCCTTTTCCAGGCAATGCAGGCCGGGCAGTATGAGATCGCGGTCACGACCTACAAGCCGAATGAGAGCGGCGCGTACACGCTGCACTATGAGGTCTCAGACTCTGAGCTCCAGGCTGTCCGCAATCCACAGTTCGATGTGATGGGCCGAACCGAGAAGACCGGAATGCTGGAGCAGGGCGACCTGACGCTTAACTCAGGCGAGCTTATCGACGCATACCCTGTTCATCTCACGGCAGGGCAGCAGATCCGCATCCGCCTCCACTCGGACTCTTTCGACCCGTATCTCATGCTCAAGACGACGGGTGGCGAGCCGGTGGAGAACGACGATGCGACCGAGGGCGACACGGAAAACTCGGAAATCGTCTACCGGGCCGAGACGGATGGTCAGTTTGCCATCATCGTGACGACGTACAGCTCGGGCGAGAGTGGTGCCTACTCGCTGACGATCGAACCCATTGATGGCACGTTGCCTGCGCCCGGTGGCAAGCCCGCCGACCCAGGACCAGACGCCGAAGCCGACTCGAGTGAACCCACCGGAGTCAAGATCTGAGCGAGGACTGGGGCGGCGTGAAATCCCGTTGCGAGGGAACGCTGGCTCGCCACGACGGGTGAGAGAGAACGCCCCGCAGGGCGCCCATCTCCCATCCTTTTCTTCCCATGGACCGCACCGAGATTCTCAACACCTACGTCACCGACATGAAGGCGGTGGAGACGCACATCCACGACGCTGTCACCCGCCAGATCGATACCGACGAGACGCGCAAGTACCCTGAGGCCGTTCGTGTCCTCACGGCCCTCAAGACGACGCTCGAAGCGCACACGAAGTCGCTCAGTGCCTACAACGACAGCACAGAGGGCGGCGGCTTTCTTGAGTCGGCAAAGGAGGCGCTCGGGAGTGCGCTCGGCGTCGCGGCGGGTCTCTACGACAAGATTCGCACGGACACCGTCTCGCGCATGATCCGGGACAGCTACACCGCGACCAGCCTCGCTGCGATCAGCTACCACATGCTCTACACGACGGCCCTCGGCCTGAAGGAGGAGCGCCTCGCGACGCTCGCGCTCACGAACCTCAAGGGGCTTACGCCGATCCTCGTGGACCTCTCGAAGGTCGTCTGCACGGTGGTCGCGTCTGAGCTCGACAATGAGGACAAGGTCTACACGGCGTCCGTCGGCGAGCAGGCCGTCAAGGACACTCAGACGGCGTGGGAGAGCTCAGCCGTCCAGAACTGAGACACGCACGCTCAGCCGTCCCGCGCGGGGCGCTCTCCTCGGAGGGCGCCCCGCGCGTCGTTAGTGCGGCTCAGCGGCCGCGGAGCCAGGGGACCGGATTGACGGGCCGCCCGTCCTGGAACAGGGCGAAGAAGAGCTGCGAGCCACGCCGCGCCGTCGCCGTTCCCGCCCGCCCGACGACCTGCCCGGCGCGAATGGTCTGCCCACGCGACACGACGACCTCGGAGAGGTTGCCGTAGATCGTCGTAAAGTCCCCGTGAGAGACCATCACGAAGGTGCCGTAGGTCGCCATCGTGCCGACCCGCTCGACGGTGCCCTCGAACACGGCCCGTGAGGGCGCACCGGGGCGTGTGGAAAGGTCAATGCCGATGGACTGGATGGAGGTGCCGTAGTCCGGATCGGTCCGAGTGCCGAATGCACCGGTGACGGTCCCATCGGCGGGCCAGGGGAGGCGGCCGCGGTTCTGGGAGAACGAGCCGGTAAGGTCGACCGGGACGTCGGCGGCCGGCTCTGACCGCGGCACCGGGGCGGGTGCCGGACGCGGTGCGGCCGATGCTGCAGGGGCCGGCGCAGGGGTACGGCGTGTGGGGCGGTCCGGCCGCGCCTCGGCGACCGGCTCCGGAGCAGGCACGCGGACAGCGGGCACTGGGGCTGGCGTGGCGACGGGTGCTGGAGCGGGACGCGTCCTGCGCGTCGGCGCTGTCGTTCGGTTCTGAGCGACCGGAGGGGAGGCTGGGACCTGCACGTCGGGAGGTGCGTCGCGGCGGGGTGTTGGGCGCATGCGGAGGTCGCGTCGCTCGGCGGCGCGCCGCGCCGCAGCGTCGGCCTGCGACTGGAGTTCGGCCTGCCGCGCCGACTCGGCGCGCGCCCGAGCCGCCGCAGCTGTCTGGGCCGCCGCCTGCGCCGCGGCGACCCGCGATGCCTCGTCGCGGGCAGCCTGGTCGCGTGTGGCCTGCGCGCGCCGTCGGTCCTGCGTGGCGAGGCTCTGGACGAGGCTTTCGAGCGCCGACGCGTCCTGCCTGCGCTGCGCGAGCTGCTGCTCGAGGCCCGACCGCCGCTGACGCGTCTGCGCGACGAGTGCGGAGCGCTCGCGGCGCCGCAGGCCGAGCGTCTCGCGCTCGGCCTCACTCTGCTGCAGCAGGCGTTGCGTGGCCTCGAGCGACTCGCGGATGGCGCCTTCGCGTGTGCGCAGTTCGGCCGTCTGCTCCTTGATCTGGTCGACCTGCGCGCGCCTTCTGCGCGCGAACTGCTGCAGGTAGCGCGCCCGCACAATCATCTGATTAACGGATCCAGCGGAGAGAATCAGCGCGAGCGCGTTGCGGCGCCCGTACATGTACGCGTGGCGCGCACGCTGGCTGTACGTCTGCCGGGCAAGGGCGATTTCACCTTCGAGGCGCCCGATCGACCCCTGGAGAGCACCCGTCTCGGTCCGAATTGTCCCGACCTGCTGCCGGTAACCGGCGAGAAGCTGCTCGCGGAGAATGATCTCGGTGCCCAGTGCGTCGAGCGCCTCAACGGCCGACGCCTCCTCGCCGCGGACCCGCTGGACCTGCTGCTCAACGCCGTCGATCTGGCCGCGGAGGCTCTGGAGACGGCGCTCGGTCTCGGCGCGGGACTGCGCCGCGGCAGGCGTGATCCCCGGCAGGGCGACTAGGACGAGCGCGCCGGTTCGGCGCAGAAACGAGGCAAAGACAGGCATCGGAGTCCGGGGGAGACACTGCAATTTAGAGCATGCCTGCAACATCCGCGCCACCGGGCAGATTCGCACGCTCCAGATCTGCTCCCGCGTCCGGGGAGGTTGTCGGGCGAGGGACCGATGCGGACACTGACTCCGTCATAAAACCGGCGGACCGCACCCTGTGAGTCGCATTGGTCCTCACGGAAGCAGGACGACTCGGTAGGTGGGGCGCGAGAAGCTCAGGCGGAGGTCCGCCGGGTTCAGGGCGAGGCGTCGGTGCTCGAAGGTCACCTCGGAGCCGGAGGCCGCAAGGTGAACCCTGCGTGGCATGGGCACGCCGTCGACCATCTCGAACGCGCTGACGTCCTGCTGGCCGCGGAGCTGTCCGCTCTGATCATACTCGCGCACCGTCACAACGCGCCACAGTGCCGGGTCCACGGTGTACACGCGGCGGATGCCGCCGCCTATGTCGCCCGTGAGGAGGTAGCGCGTGCCGTCAGACCGGACGCTCCATGCGATGCCGCCCTCGGGCACGAGCAGGCCGAGGACCGCCCGCGCGGCCGCCTCGGGCGAGCCGGCACCCGGCACGAACCGCTCCGCCGCCGATGCGAGCCCGAGATACAGCACCCGGTTGATCTTGTCGACGCCGAAGAGCGAATCCGCGGTGACGAGTCCGCGGCCACCTTCGATGCCGAGCGGCCCACGCACGACCACGGTCAGGCTGTCGGACCGGCGCCCGGTAAGGCGCGCGCGGAGGCTGAACGTCGCCTCCTGGTCCAGCCGCCCGGACTTAATCGCAACTGTCCCATCAGCCGATGCGGCGCGGACGGGCGCGACGGCGGCAGCGACGGCGGCGACGATCTGCGCCCGCGTGTGGTTTGGGAATCCTGCCGGCGCCGCGGGCGCGTCTGGGACGACCGGCGTGTGCGCGCATCCCGTGGCGGTGGCGAGTAAAAGGACGAGAACGGCGAAACGGGACATCAGCGGAGAAGGGAGAGCACGCGGTCGAGGCGCGCGCGGAGGATCGCGTCGGGAGCAGCGTCGAGCGCAGCGAGGCCGGAGCGGGCCGTGCGGATCGCGTCGGCCGAGCGTCCGGCGGCGAGGTACGCCTCGGCGGCGGGAGCGAGAATGGACGGAACGGTGGGGAAGAGGAGTGTCGCGTCGTCGGCCGTCGCGCCGGCGCGTGGGTCGCGGGTCGCGGCGAGCGCCGTCAGTGCCTCCGCCCACGCGTCGAGGCGCCGAGGGTCGCCTGAGACGATGGCGAGAGCCGCGTCGGCAGACCCACCGGACGCGGTGCCGGCGGATGCGCTGCCCCGGGCTGACGCGTCTGCCGTCGGCGTCGCGGTTTGCACGAGGCGCGCGCGGACATTGGGGTCTCCGGGGGCAAGGCGGTTCGCAGCCGCGAGTGCAGCCTGCAGAGACGCAGCGTCGGGCGCAGTCTCGGCGAGGCGGAGCAGAGCAGCCACCGTCGGGGTGGTCGCGGCGAGCGCCTCAAGCGCCGAGCGCTCGTCTCCTGCACGGCCGGCGTCTCGGTACACACGGGCAAGGGCTGTGAGCGTCGCAGCGTCCGCTGGAGAGAGGCGCCGGGCCTGCTCGAGCGACGCCAGAGCATCGGCACGCCCGCCGGCTGCTGCCTGGAGCATCCCCAGGCGCAGGCGCGCACCCGCGTTTTCCGGGGCAGCGCGGACGGCGAGTCCCGCGTGGTAGAGCGCCTCCGCTGGCCTCCCGAGCGCCGTGTACGCCTCGGCGAGGGCGTCGAGTGGGCCTGCCGAGCCGGGGGCGATAGCCGCCGCCTCCTCGTAGAGCCGGACGGCAGCGCTGTCGTTGCCGAGCGCGTGCTCGGTGAGGCCGCGAACGAGACGGCCCTCGGCCTGCGCGCGAGCGGCGTCGGCAGGGGTCTGCGCCGCGGCGAGGGTGGGGAGGAGCAGGAGCAGCAGCAGTCGCATCGGGCCAAGATCGCGTCGGGTGGGATCAACGCGGTGCCGCGGGCGCCTCGTGCATGCCGGGCTGCGCGCGGCCGACTGTCGGCGGTGGGACACAAGGTGTCCTCTGCAAACCGCACATGGTGCGATGGTCCATCGTGGGGTCAAGGTGCTGGAAAGGCTTCTGTGGCCGCTGCAGGCCTTTTTGTCGGCGGCAGTGCCTGCTGCGGGATGCGGAACGGGGTTTGAAAGCGTTGTGCAGAAATGACCCTGGCCCGTACCTTCCGCGCTGGAAGCCCTTTCGCACGCCCGGGCTCGCCCGCCTCCACACCACCCTACTTCCGATGACCCTCACTCCTTCACGTCTCCTCGCGGTCCTCGCGGCGCTCCTCGTCGCACTGCCCGCCTTTGCCCAGTCGTCGCCCGTCGGCACGTGGCGGACCATCGACGAGGCAACCAACCAGCCGAAGTCCATCGTCCGCGTCTTCGAGCGCGGCGGCCGGCTCCAGGGCGAAATTGTGCGGCTGCTGCCCGAAGGCCGCCGCTGCGTCGACTGCGCCGCGCGTTTCAACGGGCAGGACCTCCGCGGCGTCGAGATCCTCAGCGGTTTCTCTCGTAACGGCTCCACGTGGGAGGGTGGCCGCATCACGGACCCGAAGAACGGCCGGACTTACCGCGCCAAGATGCAGATCCAGAGCGATGGCCGCCTTAAGGTCTGGGGCTACGTCGGCCTCGACACGCCGCTGACGCGCCGCGCTCAGTACTGGGTCCGCGAGCGCTAGGCTGCAGCTTCGGTTTCCGCTAGACCGCCGCCCCGCGGAGCCTCGCGCTCCGCGGGGCGGCGTCGTAAACTGCCCTGCCGCGCGCCGCAGGGGCCGCGGACAATCCCGCCGTCGCCTTCAACACGCCCGCTGATTTCTTGCCGCCCGACGGCCGCCCGCTCCAGGCGGGGCGGCCATGACGGGCCTCGCTGGCCACGTCCTTGTCCTCAACGCGGACTACCAGGCGCTCGCCGTGTGTAGCGTCGAGCGCGCCGTCGTCCTCGTGATGCTGGACAAGGCGGACCTTGTCGAGGCGCACGCCGACCGTGCGCTGCGCTCGCTCCACGCCGCGTTCCCCTGGCCGAGCGTCGTCCGCCTGCGCGGCTTCGTCCGCGTCCCCTATCGCAAGGTGCTGCTGACCCGGCGCAACCTGCTTCGCCGCGACGGTCATGCCTGCCAGTACTGTGGCGCGACCGAGAAGCTGACGCTGGACCACGTCGTGCCGAAGTCGCGTGGCGGACCGGATGCGTGGGACAACCTCGTCGCGGCGTGCACGCCGTGCAACAACCGCAAGGGCAGCCGCACGCCCGAGGAGGCAAACATGCCGCTGCGGCGCCCGCCGTTCCGCCCGAGCCACGTCATGTACATGCGCGACTTCCTCGGCGAGACGGAGACGGCCTGGAAGCCCTACCTCTTCGCAGCATGACGCACGTGGGGGAGCAACCGCAGAGGTCCGGAGGGCAGCGGATGCTTTCGCGGGGCGCTGCTCAACCCGGCTGATCTTGAACTTTGAGCGGTCGGGCTGAGGCAGCCAACCGCGGCGTGTGGTTCGGCATACACAGGCCTCACGCTCCTCGAGCCGATGAACTTCCTCTCCAATCCGATCATCGCCCGGCTGCTCTGGGCACTGCCGCTGCTGCTCCTCGTCATCGCGGGAACGACGGCTTATGCCGGGTACGAGCAGTACGACGTTTATGTCCGCGGCGAGACGGTCACAGCGGACGTGCTTGGGCTGGACCTCCGCGAGCGCAGTGAGATCACGCACGGCGCCGTCCGCTTGCGGTACACCATGCCCGGCGACACCGAGCCGACGCTCCGAACGGCCGAGATGCCCCTTGTGCTCATCAAGGAGATCGAGGCGGGCCTCGACGCGACGCCACGCTGGACAGACGTACGAGGTGCCGCTTCTGGTCTCGCCCAACACGGACCAGATCGTTCTCGGCGAACACCCGCGCGGGCAGTGGCTCCTGACGTTCTCGCTCGCCGGGATGGCGCTCATCGGCGCCGTCGTCTCGGGCCTTCTCGTCGGCAGCTGGAACCGGTTGCTGGCGCGCGAGGGCGACCCGGCGACGCGAGGGGCCGCGTCCGTCTAGCCTGCCGCGGCGCTTTGGACGCGCGCGTCCATCGCGGCGACGGTGGCCCGCGTCTCGGCCCGCGCCGCTTCGAGCGCCTCGGCGAGCGCCGGGGCTGAGGTGGCGAGAATCTGCACCGCGAGCAGACCCGCATTCTTAGCCCCACCGACGGCGACGGTCGCCACGGGCACGCCGGCGGGCATCTGCACGACCGACAGCAGCGAGTCCAACCCACTCATCAGCTTCGTCGCGACGGGCACGCCGACGACTGGCAGAACCGTCCACGCGGCGAGCATCCCGGGCAGGTGCGCGGCGCCACCGGCTCCGGCGATCACCACCTTCAGTCCGCGCCCGGCGGCCGTCCGGGCATAGTCCGCCATCGCGTCCGGCGTTCGGTGCGCCGAGAGGACACGCGCCTCGAAGGGCACACCGAAGGCGCGCAGCACGTCCGCCGCCGCCTCCATCGTAGGCCAGTCGGACTCGGAGCCCATCGCGATGCCGACAAGCGGACGGGAGACAGTGGGCTGTGGCATGGGCAGAGTGTGTGATCGAACAGTGAGGCCGACGTTCTGGTCGTCTCGGTCCAGCGCACGCGTCTTTAGAAAGGACTGCGGACGACGTTGCGGGGCGCGTCAATCCGCAAAATGTCGCGCAGGTAGCCGGACTTGACGTAGAGCGAGACCGAGAAACCGCGCGTGAGGCCGATGGGCTGCCACTGGATCGCCATCTCCCAGCAGTGCAGGTCGCGGCGGAGCGCGAGGCTCGTCGTCGTCGGCTGGAGCGCTACGAGGTCGAGACCGGTGCTGCCTGTGAGGTTCCAGAGCGGCGAGAGGCGCAGGTTGACCGGGCTGAGCGCGAGCGCCGCGGTCGTCCGGGACGGCACAGGCCCGATCGCTGGGGTGTAGGCCAGCGTCAGGTCCACACCGAACGAGATCGGGGCGGACGCGTCGGTGTAGCCCACGACGGTCGGCGGGCGCTGCTCGAGGGCGGGGTCGTACTGCTCGGGACGCGGCGCCACGACGGGCCGGACCGACGTGGACGGCGCCGGGAGACCGAGGGCTCCGGCCGCGCCCGTCGACCCGCTGCCGAAGAGGCGCGTGACCGACGCCGAGAAGCTGGTCAGCCGCAGCGGGCGGCCCGAGCGCGCGAGGTACGAATCGGGCGTGAGGCTGCCGACGTCGTCGAGCGCGTAGGCCGAGTAGCTGGCGTTGGCGCGGATGTTGGTGCCGAAGACGAGGCTCGTCGCGTCCAGCGAGACGTCCTGCACGGGCCGGTCCGGCGCCGCGAAGTTGACGCCGCCGCGGATGCCGAGGGCCAGCACCTGGACCGAGCGCCGCGTCACCTCACCGGTCGAGTCTGCGCGGGCGATGCGGGCGAGGAAGGCGTTCTCGAGACCGATCGAGAGGGTCCGCGTCGGATCGGTCGGGATGCCCGCGACACGCGCGTACCGGAGGGTCCGCGTGCCCGTCGTGTCGGTCGGGATCTCCTGGACGAAGCCGTAGCGCGCGTAGTCCGGCTCGAAGGCGAGCGAGACGCTCGGGCGGACCGTGTGGCGGATGCCATCGAGCGGGCCGACGCGGACGTTGAACGTGCCGAAGAGCTCGGTCGAGGCTGTGAGCTCGGCGCGGGCGCGGCGCGCCGTCGTGAATCCCGCGACCTGCTCCGTCACGACCCGGTTGGAGTCTGGGATGAACGTTCGCCGCTCGGAGCGCCCGGCCCAGATCTCCGTAAGCGACAGGTTGGGCTGAAGCGTGAGGTTGAAGCGGGGCACGCTGTAGGTCGCCTGCACCGGTAGGCGCTGCTCGACGCGCGTGTCGAAGCGCGTCGGCTGGCCCGTCGCGGTGCGGAACGCCTCGGCGTCGAACAGGGCGTCGAAGAACGTGACGGTGGAGGTGGCGCCGGCGAGCGGCGAGAAGCGAACCGTGTTGGTGGCGTTGGCCGAGTAGCTCAGGCTGATCTTCTCGAACGCGCCCGTGTCGCGCCCGCGGCGAAACGGGAACAGGCGCTGCTGCGTGAAGGCGAGGGTCGGCAGCGAGACCTCGGTCCGGTTGCCGACGAAGTCCTGCGACGCGAGCGCCGAGAGCGAGAGCGAGCGCCCGACGCGCGGCCACGACTGCTGGAGCTGGACGCTGGACGAGGTCTGCTGTGTAATCTGCTGGCTGACGGCATCGGCGACGAGGCGCTGGCTTACGGACTGCAAGTCCACGCGGGCCGAGAGGCGCGGTCCAGCGGCGAACTCCTGCTGGTGCTGCCACGCGAGGCGCAGCGGGATCCGCGGCGCATAGCCGGGATCCGTGGGCTCGCCCTGGCGCAGCCGGCCGGCTTCGAGGCTCAGGTTGCCGGTGTACGCGTAAAGCCGGTTGTAACGGACAGATCCGCGTGCCAGGAACGAGCCCTCCGTTCCGATCTTGGCGCTCGCCGTCGCGTCGAAGTAGTCCGACACGGCCCAGTACCAGCCGACGTTGTCGAGGAACAGGCCGAAGCCGGTCTCGCGGCCGTAGCGGAACGGAAGCGGCCCCGAGCGGCGGCCCTCGGCGGCGGGGAAGTAGCCAAACGGGAGCGCGAGGGGAACGTTCAGCCCGAGAATCTGGAGCCGGACCGGGCCCGAGTAGACGCGCTGGCCGTCCACGATCTTGAGGCGGCCGGCGACGAGCGCGTAGTGCGGATGGTCAAGCTCGCACGTCGTGTAGGCCGCATTCTCGGCGTAAATCACGTGGACGTCCGCCTGCTTGATAGATGCCGCCGAGCAGAAAGCCGTCCTGGATCTGGGTCCGCGCGCCCGAGACGCGCCCGCGCTGCGTGGCGAGGTTGTAGGAGAAGAGGCGACCGGTAAACGCGTTGTCGCCGTCTCGGAAGCGTGGCGTGCCGGTTGTGTCCGCGCCGAGACCTTCCGCGCGGATCGACTGAGCCCGGCCCTGATACTCGAGGAGCGCCGCGGCAATGGTTGCCGTGCGGTACGTCGCCTGTGCGTTGCCGTAGAGCGTCACGACGTCGCCGGACGAGTCGGCCGGCGCGTCGGTGCGGGCGACGGCGATGACGACCGAGTCGCGAGCGGCGTAGACGACGGGCTCCTCGAGGCCGCCCTCGGCGGGTGGCGCAAGGCGTACGCCGGCGATGGGCGCGGCGCGCGTCGTGTCCGTACGCACCGTGTCCGCCGGGGCGCTCTGCGTCGAGTCCGGCTGCACGGTCTGCGCGTGGGCGCCCGAGGCGAGCAGCAGGAGCAGGGCGAGGGCGCGGACCATCCGGGGGCGTGGGGAGCGGCCAAGGTATCGCCGCCGCGGGCTGCCCTGAAGGCGCTATGCCGCGTCGAAGGCGAGGTGCGCCGCGCCGAGCAGCGCCACGTCGTTGCCGCGCGTCTCCTGCACGATCTCGAGCCCTGCCCGCATGGCAGGCATCACGGCCCGGTCGAGCGCGACGCGTGCCGGCGCGAGGATCCACTCGCCCGCCGCCGAGACGCCTCCGCCGACGACGACCTTGCGCACGTCCAGGAGGTTGACGGCCGAGCCGAGGGCCGTGCCGAGCGTGCGGCCGGCCCACGCGAGGACGTCGATCGCGGCGGCGTCGCCCGCGTCGGCGGCTTTCGTGAGGGCGTGGGGCGTGAGCGCCGCGAGGTCCGGCCCGCAGGTCGCGTGGAGGCTCGTCTCGCGGGTGCGGAGGCGGTCGCGGGCGTGATCGGTGAGATACCGCTGCCCGAGGTATGCCTCAACTGCCCCGGCGACGCCAGCGCGGCTGTACGGTCCGTCGTAATCCACCGAGATGTGGCCTATCTCGCCTGCGGCACCAGTCGTCCCGCGAAAGACGCGTCGGTCGAGGACGATCGCGCCGCCGACGCCCGTCCCGAGGGTCACCATGAGGAACGAGCCGAACGCCTGCCCGGCGCCGTAGTGGGCGGACCCCAGTCCGGCGACGTTGGCGTCGTTGTCGACGACGATGGGTGCCTCGGTGTGGAGGGCGCGGTGGCCGAGACGCGGGCGCAGGTGGTCTGGCAGGTGGACGCTCTCCCAGCCCGGGAAGTTGGTCATGATGGGCACCGTCGCTCGGTCCAGCAGGACCGTTCCCGGTGCGCCGATGCCGATTCCAGCGAGCGCCGCTCCGTCCGGGAGCGCCTGCGCGACGCGCACGATGCCGTCTGCGAGACGATCCAGCACGCGCTCGACGCCCGCGGCGGCCTCCGTCGAGACGGAGACGCGGTGCACGATCCCGGCCGTCTGCTCGACGAGCGCGACCTTGAGGTTCGTTCCGCCAAGGTCCACGCCGACGGCGTAGCGCGGCGCCGTCTCGTCCGGCATCGGCTACTGGTCCTCGTCCGAGACGCTCCAGAGGTCAGACCCCGAGTCGTCGCGGACGCGGTAGACCGTCTCGCCGGGGCGCCGCATGCCGTACTGCTCGCGGGCGACTTCCTCGACGGTGGCGTCGTCGAGGCCACGTTCCAGCCGGGCCTGCACGGCATCGTTGTCGACCTCCATGGCGGCGTTCTCCTCAGAAAGCCGGTCCAGCTCGGACGCGTACTGCATCCGGCGGAGGACGCTGTGGCTGTCGAAGAAGGCGACCCAGACGGCAACTGCAGCGAGGCCGGCGAGCACGAGGTGGGAGCGGAAACGGGACATGGGCGTGGGGGAGACGCGGGGCCGCAAGGTACTGGCGTCCGGGCAGATCTGCCCGGACGCAAATTCGCAGGCTAGAACCGGAACGCGTCCATGCCGGGGTAGATGGCCGCGGCGCCGAGGAGCTCCTCGATGCGGAGCAGCTGGTTGTACTTCGCGAGGCGGTCCGAGCGGGAGGCCGAGCCGGTCTTGATCTGGCCCGCGCCCGTCGCCACGGCGAGGTCCGCGATGGTCGTGTCCTCGGTCTCGCCCGAGCGGTGGCTGAGGACCGAGGCGTAGCCGAAGCGGTGCGCGAGCTCGACCGCCTCGAGCGTCTCCGTGAGCGTGCCGATCTGGTTCGGCTTGATGAGGATGGCGTTCGCGACGTCCGAGTCGATGCCCTTCTGGAGGCGCGTCGTGTTGGTCACGAAGAGGTCGTCGCCGACAAGCTGGATCTTGTGGCCGACGGCCTCGGTGAGGGCGGCCCAGCCGGCCCAGTCGTTCTCGTCGAGCGCGTCCTCGATGGAGACGATCGGGTAGTCCTCAACCCACTTCGTCCAGTACGCGACCATCTCCTCGGAGGTGACGGGCTCGCCGGGGCGCGACTTGTAGAACGAGTAGCTGCCGTTCTCGAACATCTCGGACGCGGCCGGGTCGAGCGCGATTGAGAGATCCTTACCGGCGACGTAGCCCGCGGCGCCGATGGCCTCGATGCAGAGCTCGATGGCTTCCTCGTTCGAGCGGAGGTTCGGCGCGAAGCCGCCCTCGTCGCCGACGGCCGTCGCGTAGCCCTTTTTCTTCAGCAGGCCCTTGAGCGCGTGGAACGTCTCGACGCCCATCCGGAGACCTTCGGAGAACGACGTGGCACCGACGGGCATCACCATAAACTCCTGCATGTCGACCGAGTTGTCGGCGTGGCGGCCGCCGTTGATGATGTTCATCATCGGGACGGGCAGGCGGCGCGCGTTGGCGCCGCCGAGGTACGCGAACAGCGGCAGGCCCGCCGCGACGGCCGCAGCGCGGGCGACGGCGAGGCTCACGCCGAGCGTCGCGTTGGCGCCGAGGCGCGCCTTGTTCGGCGTCCCGTCGAGCTCGATGAGTGCGCGGTCCACGTGGGCCTGGTCGAAGACGGAGAAGCCTTCCACCTCGTCCGCGATCTCGTCGTTGACGTTCTCGACGGCCTTCAGGACGCCCTTGCCGCCATAGACGTCGGGGTCCTCGTCGCGCAGCTCGGCGGCCTCGTACTCGCCGGTCGAGGCGCCGGAGGGGACAGCTGCGCGGCCGATCTCGCCCGTCTCGGTGATGACGTCGACCTCGATGGTCGGGTTGCCGCGGCTGTCGAGAATCTGGCGGGCGTGGACGGAGGCGATGAGGGACATCTCTGCGGGGAGGGTGGAGGCTGCAAGATAGAATGCCGGCAGCGAGGGACGGTGCTCGCATCGCTGCGATCCCGAGGCGATGACGAGGCTCGGCTCGACGAGAGCGTACAGCACAGGATGTGAGGAGCTGCCGTGCGCATTCGGGACCCGATGGGCGAGGCCCGGGAGGACTGGATGACCTGTTTCGAAGGGGCGAACGGCGTGTACGGATCGATTAACGAGCGGCGCCAGCATGTCCGCCGCACCGCCCGACCAGCAGAGTCGTCTCCTGCTCTGGCCAGAATGGGCCGTGGCGTTGTTCGGCCCAGCGTCGCCATCTGTTCGTGCCCTTCCATGCCTCGGCGCACCCTGCCGCTGTGGGGCGGCCAACCGTTTGCTGCCGACTGGTTACAGGCCCGTCAGATCCGAAAAACGACGCCGGCCGCGGGCGAAGTAGTCCATGATGATGGAGCCGCGGTAGGAGGGAAGCACGAGGCGCTCGCCCATAGCCGGGCGCGGCAGCGTCGGCACGAGGCGCCGGAAGTCGCGCCACGCGCGGACGATTGCCTGCGCCTCGGCGCGCTGCCCCGACGCTGCGAGGCGCGCCGCGGCGGCCGCGTCCAGCACGACGCGTCGGCGGAGGACGGGCCGCAGGTGCGGGTCGGGCAGGTTCTTGACGAGCATCGCCAGCCCGTTGCGGTAGTTGAGGTACGTCTTGCGCGCGCCGCGCGGCAGCGACGCCCCACCAAGGTGAAAGACGCGGCTCGCGGGGGCGACGCGGATCCGTCCGCCTGCCCGCTGAAGGCGCCAGCACAGGTCGATCTCCTCCATGTGCATCCCGAACGCGACGTCGAAGCCGCCGGCAGCGAGAAAGGCGTCGCGTCGGACGGCTAGCGCGGCGCCGGTCGCCCAGAACACGTCGCGGGCGTCGTCATACTGCCCCGTGTCCGCTTCGAGCGTGTCGAACAGGCGGCCGCGCGTGAACGGGATGCCGTCGCGGTCGAGGAAGCCGCCCGCGGCGCCGGCATACTCGAAGCGCGTCCGGTCGCCGTGCTGCAGAAGCGTCGGCTGACCGGCAACGACTTCCGGATCGTCGAAGGCAGCGACGAGGGGGGCAAGCCAGTCTGGCGGCACCTCGACATCGTTGTTCAGGAAGACGACGATCTCGCCCGTCGCGTGGGGAACGGCCGCGTTGTTACCGCCGGCGAACAGCAGGTTCTCGGTGTGCCGGACGATCACGACCCCGGGGTGCGACCTGGCAAGCCACTCGGTCGTCCCATCGTCCGACGCGTTGTCGGCCACGATGACCTCGAGGTTCGGGTAATCGGTCGCGAGGACGGACGGCAGGAAGCGCTCGAGAAGCGGGCGCCCGTTCCAGGTGACGATGACGACGGAGACGCGGGGCAACGAGCAGGCGGTGAGCGTCCCGGAAGCTAGCCCGGCCACTCGCATCGGCACGGGCGCGGACCCCACCACGGGCCCGGCCCGCGCCGATGAGCACCATCCCTGGGGCGCGAGCGCCCGTGATGCGATGGGCAAGACTCGCGCGTGACAGGAGTGTAACCGTGCGGGGTTTTAAAACCTGGACAGGTTGAGCAAGCGCTGGATTCCGCTCGGCGAAGATCCGGCGCGCCGTTGACCCGGCGCGGGCGCCGTGGCACCTTCCGAGACGCCACCCGCTGCCCTATGCCGACCGACCTGACCTCCACGCCTCGCCTGCGCGCCGGCATCCTCGGCGCGACCGGCGCTGTCGGCCAGACGTTTGTCCGCCTGCTGCAGAACCATCCGCTGTTCGAGGTTACGGCGCTCGCTGCGAGCGAGCGCTCGGCCGGCAAGCCCTACTCGGAGGCCGCCAACTGGATATCGGACGCTGAGATGGATCCGGCCGTCGCGGCGATGACAGTCCGCCCTGTGGGCGATGACCTGCCGTGCGACGTGCTGTTTTCCGGGCTGGACGCGGCCGTCGCAGGAGAGGTCGAGGAGGCCGCGGCGCGGCGCGGCTACGTCGTGGTGTCCAACGCCCGCAACCACCGCATGGCGGCTGACGTCCCGCTCCTCGTGCCCGAGGTTAACCCCGAGCATGTGGCTCTGCTGGACCGGCAGCGGTTCGGCGCGGGCCGCATCGTGACCAACCCGAACTGCTCGACGGTCGGCCTCGTGATGGCGCTGCGGCCGCTGCACGACGCCTTCGGCGTCGAGGCCGTCCACGTGGTGACCCTCCAGGCGCTCTCGGGCGCCGGCTACCCCGGCGTGCCCAGCCTGGACATCCTCGGCAACGTTGTCCCGTTTATCGGCGGCGAGGAAGAGAAGATGGCGGTCGAGACGCGCAAGATCCTCGGCAGCCTCGGCGCCGCGGGCATCGACGACGCCGACATCGTCGTCTCGGCGCAGTGCACCCGCGTGCCCGTCATCGACGGCCACACCGAGGCCGCATCGGTCCGCTTCCGCTCACCCGCCTCGGCCGCGGACGTGGCGGCGTGCCTGCGCGAGTGGCGCTCGCCGCTCGCCGGACTGGACCTGCCGACGTCGCCCGAGCGCGCCCTTGTCGTCTTCGACGACCCGCGCTACCCGCAGCCGCGTCGCCACGCCAGCCTCGGCGGAGGCATGACGGTGTCGGTTGGCCGTGTCCAGGCGTGCCCGGCCATCGCGCCGGCCGGGCGCGGCGCCAAGTTCGTCGTGCTGAGCCACAACACGGTCCGCGGTGCAGCCGGCGGCGCCATCCTCAACGCCGAGCTGCTCCACGCGCAGGGCCGCCTCCCACGGCGCGAGGCCGCGCCGCGCGTGGCATGACGCCGGTCACGATTCGGCGCGCCACGCGGGCCGACCGCGACGCCGCCATCGCGCTGTGGACTGACCTTCACCGCGAGCACGAGGTGCTGGACGCCCGATACCGCCTCGCCGTCGATGCCGCTGACCGCTGGGCGACGGACTTTCGGACGTGGGCCGAGTCCGACGCCGACCGGATCTGGATCGCCACGTTGGACGGCGACGCCATCGGCCTGCTCACGGCGCACCTGTACACGCCCGCACCGACGTTCGCCGAGGCGCTGATGGTTTACGTGGACGACCTCTACGTCGCGCCCCCCGCCCGGCGTCGCGGCGCGGCGGGTCTGCTCCTCGATGAGGCCCGGGCGTGGGCCTACGGAGCTGGGGCGACCGAGCTCCGTGCGGGCGTTCTCGCCGCAAACCCGGCCGCTCGCGCGTTCTGGACGCGTCAGGGAGGCGCGGACTTCTCCGTCGTCATTAGCGTCCCGCTCGGCTGATCAGCCGCCGCGCCGCATCCGGTCGAACTGAGTCTGCTGCGGGCTACCGGCTGGAACCGCCATCGGGTTCGGCGGCAGCGACACCATGTTCAGAACGGGGTACTGCTCGCGCATCGTGAACGGCTCCGGCGGCGACGAGATGTCGTGCCCGATGATGAGCACCGTCGTGCCCTCACGCGTGATCCGCGCGCCGACCGACGAGATCGGGTCCCGCTGGTTCTCGACGACCCAGCTGTCGGTCCAGCCGTAGAGCCACTGCGCGTCCGGGTCCAGGAGGCGGATGCAGCCGTGGCTGGCCGGGCCGGACGTCGGGAGCGCGTACTGGTGCATGTGGATGCCGCGCGTCTCGTGGAGGTTCATCACCCAGTACATCGTCCAGAGCTCGGCGCCGGGCGCAGTCGAGCCGTAGCCAGGGCTGAGCGTCGAGACGCGCTCCTCCTGCTTCCAGTTGACGTTGAACCGGCCAGAGGGGGTGCGGTTGGACTGGGCGCCGGTCGAGATGATGCCCCAGCGCATGAGCTCGCCGTTGGCGTAGGCGCCCCATGCCTGGATGCTCTTGTCGAGGATCACGACCTTGGCCATCGAGGCCGCGCCGGGGTAGTAACGCGGGAAGGGCGAGTAGGCGCGGAAGTCCAGCGAGAACGCCGTCGGGATGATGAGCGTGTCGCCGGGCGAGACCTCGTCGATGTCGCGGCGGTTCAGGATCCACAGCAGCGGCTTCACGACGTCCTTGCCACCGACGCTCGCGAAGTCCTGATACATCTGGTTCCGCGACAGCGCCGAGTTGTTGGTCGCGTTGCGGGGGACGACGTAGTACTGGTAGAACACGCGCGGGACGTCACGGATCGAGGGGGACGTGCGGCGCTCCATCGTGTCCGTCAGCCACGTCTGGCTGAAGTACGACTGCCCGTCGTCGGCGCGGAAGTCCTCCGAGATGGCGGCGTCTGCAGCGAGTGCGGCCGCGGTGCGCTGCGCGTGCACGAGCGGCGCGGCGAGGAGGACGAGGAGGCAGGCGGAGGCGATGCGCATCGGTCGTAGACGCTGTTTGGAGAAGTATACAACGCAGTCCCCGCAAGGCTTCGGGTGCGCCGCGGCTTCACGCTGGGCGAATCGGGGGAGGAAATGGGAACGGGCCCGACCGCAGCGCGGCGCTTGATCACACTCTCAGATGGACCACAATCCGGGTCGGCGTCGCAGCGCGCAGAGCGTCGCTTCTCCGGATGCCGCAGGCCTCTGTCAGGACTTAGCGCACTGAGCGCGGATGGTGCGGACCGACTCGGGTGAGCCCAGCACGATCAGCGTGTCCCCCGCGCGCAGCGGCACGAGCGCGTCCGGATTGAAGAGCCACCGACCCTCGTCCACGTTGTGGACGGCGACGACGATAGCGTCGAAGCGGCGTCGGAAGTCGACGTCGGCGAGCGAGCGGCCGGCGAGGGCTGAGCCCTTGGCGACGAGCGCCTCCTCGAGGTCGAAATCCAGCGAGTCCACGCCGAGGACCTGCTCCATGAAACGGTCCACCTGCGGGCGCAGGATCGTCTGCGCGATGCGGTCGGCCCCGATGTCGAGCGGCGAGATGACCTTGTCGGCGCCCGCGCGGAGCAGCTTCCGCACCGACGTCTGCTCGTTCGTGCGCGCCACGACGAAGAGGCTGGGGTCGGGGCGCATCTCGCGAGCGGTGAGCGCCACGAAGACGTTGTCGGCGTCGTTCGGGAGGACGAGCACGAGGCCCGCGGCGCGGGCGATGCCGGCGACGAGGAGCGCGTGCTCCTCCTGCGCCTCGTCTTGCACGTGGAGCAGGCCCGCCTCGCGGAGCTGTTCGGCGCGGTCATCGCGGCGGTCCACGACGACCACGTCGCGGCCGCCGTCGAGGAGGTCGCGGGAGATACGCTGCCCGAGGCGGCCGTAGCCGCAGACGATGTAGTGCCCCGTCAGGGCGTCGATGCGGCGCTGCATGGCCCTGTCTCGGAAGGTGGAGGACGTGACGACGACCTGCACGGCGCGCGTCGCGAGCGTGGCGAAGGTGCCGATGCCGACAGCGGCGAGCGCCATCGTGAACAGCTTGCCCGGCCCGTTCAGCGGCCGGACCTCGCCGAAGCCGATCGTGGTCAGCGTCAGGAACGTCATGTAGAGCGCGTCCATCGCCCCCCAGCCCTCGATGAGCACGTACCCGAGCACGCCGCCGCCGAACAGAACGACGAGCAGGACGATGCCGCGAACAAGCTCGCTGCGCCCGGCTGAGACGGGCTTCACGCCGCCACGCCGCCAGCGTGCGCCACGCAGCACAGGTCGGGTCTCTTCGGGCAAGGGAGGGCGTGATGGAATTCAGTCACATGATTCAGGGCGGTCTGCGCGAATGTAGCTGCAGGGTTCAGCCAGTCCCGTGGCAATGCTGTGGAACTCTAGTCAGACCTCGGGACGTGCTTTTTTTCAAAGGGAACTGGTCTGCAAGCCTCCTGTACACAATAAACTTTCAGTATTATCTGAAAGTCGGAGTCGAGTCATCCGGCCCGGCTCTCCATCCCCAACCCCTCCCCCTATGTCCGAGGTAGCTACGCTGTCTCCAGCCCAGTTCGGGCTGGTCTACAACAGCTTCTCATTCACGATTGCAGCGATGGGAGCTGCAGCCGTGTTTTTCGTGCTCGCGCAGAACCGCGTCGCGCCGAAGTACCGCATCTCGCTGATTGTCTCGGCGCTCGTCGTCGGGATCGCGTGCTATCACTACATCCGCATCTTCAACAGCTTTGCCGGCGCGTATAGCATCCAGGGCGGCATGTACGTCCCGAGCGGGATTCCCTTTAACGACGCGTATCGCTATGTGGACTGGCTACTGACGGTCCCGCTGCTCGTGATCGAGCTCGTGCTGGTGCTTGCGCTCTCGAAGGAGATCCAGGGCAAGCTCATCACCCAGCTCGGCGTCGCGGCGGCGTTCATGATCCTGCTCGGCTACCCGGGGGAGGTCTCGGCCGACAGCGGCACGCGGGCGCTCTGGGGGGCTCTCTCGACGGTCCCGTTCGTCTACATCGTCTACGTCCTCTGGTCGCAGCTTGGCAAGGCCATCGACCGGCAGCCCGAGCGCGTCGGGGTGCTCTTCCGCAACATCCGGCTGCTGCTGCTGCTGACGTGGGGCTTCTACCCGATCGTCTATATGGCGCCGTTCCTCGGCATCACAGGCGGCTCCGCCGACGTGATCATCCAGGTCGGGTACACGCTGGCGGACGTTCTCGCGAAAGCGGGCTACGGCATCATGATCTACGCAATCGCCCGCGAGAAGACGACGGCGGATGGGTGGCTCGAGTCGACGGCGAACCCGCCTGTTGCTGCGGCAGTGCCTGTGGCCTGATCCGCCACGCTCTCCTGCCCCGTCCGGACTCGCTTCGGGCGGGGCAACTTCATTAGGCCACTATGACCTCCTACCTGTCTGTCGTCGTTATCGGCGCCGCCGCGGGCGCACTCTTCGGCGTCGCCTTCGGCGCGTTCGCGTCGGTCTTCGACGGCGGCCCGACAGCGGCTCAGGGCATCGCCGAGTCGTGGGGTCTGGTTCTGCATTCTGGGAGTGGCGATCGCGCTCGGCTATGCCCGCGCACGAACCGCCGACGCCCGGCGGTCGGCTGGAGGCCTCCGATGACGCGTCCGTTCGGTTAACCCCGCCGAGCCTACCTCGTCTCATCCCCTCGGTTATCCAGGCCGCGCGACGGACGGTCTCCGGACGCTCCCGAAGATGAGCATCAAACGGCGAGCCGCAGGGCGCTCGCCAGCCAGGTGTCACCGGCGCGTCGCTCGACGCCACCAGCGGCACGGAGACCACCAAGCGTCGTCGGCGTGAGGTCCAGCACAGGCGTCTCTGGCCCGAACGCGTTCTCCCCGGCGAGGGTGCGGAGCGTTGCGCGTGACGCCGACGTCCAGGCGCCAGAAGCGTCGCGCGTGGTCACGTTGAGGGCGGGCGTAAACGGGAGGCTGTGGGCGGCGCCGGCCTCCTCGACGGCGCGCTGCATCGCGTCGATGCCGCAGCCCGAGACGCCAGCGTTGACGTCCTCGGGCGAGATCACGGCAGCGACGGCGATCACGCGCCCGGCGAGCACGTCGACCTCCGCTCGGACAGGCCGACCGTGGCTCGTCCACGCAGCGCAGAAGGCGCGCATGTCGGGCAGAAGTGCCGCCGGGTCGCCTTCAAAGGCGACGAGCCAGACGCGGGCATCGTCGGGGAGGGTGGGAAAGAGCGGCATCAGGCAGCGGCGGCGGGCGCGCGGGTGTGGTCGACGGTCCGGCCAATCACGTCGAGGACGGCCGCTTCGATGCCGTCCGGGCCGAGGCCCGTCTCGTCGTGAAGCTGCCGCTGCGTGCCGTGCTCGACAAACGTGTCCGGCAGGCCGAGACGCACGACCTGGGTCTCTCCGAGCACGCCGGCATCTGCGGCCCATTCGAGGACGGCCGAGCCGGCGCCGCCCTCGCGCACGCCATCCTCGACCGTTACGACGGCGGGAAAGCGGGCGAAGACGTCGGCGAGAAGCGCGGTGTCGAGCGGCTTGCAAAACCGGAGGTCCACGTGGGCGGCCGAGATGCCGCGGGCGGCGAGGCGATCGCGCACCTCGGGGACGTAGGCGCCAATCGCACCGTAGGTGACGATCGCGACGTCCGAGCCGTCGGCGACGAGGCGGCCGGTTCCGATGGGGATCGCCTCGAATCCGTCGCGCGTCTCCATACCCGTGGCCTCGCCGCGCGGGTAGCGCAGGGCGAACGGACCGTCGTGCTGGAGGGCCGTGAACATGAGGTCGCGGAGATCCTGCTCGTCCAGCGGCGCGGCGACGACCATGTTCTGGACGGCGCGCATGAACGGGATGTCGAGGGCGCCGTGGTGCGTCGGCCCGTCCGAGCCGGCGAGGCCGGCGCGGTCCATCGCGAAGAGGACCGGCAGGTTCTGGAGCGCCACGTCGTGAACGACGCCGTCGTAGGCACGCTGCAGGAACGTGGAGTAGATGGCGCAGACGGGGCGCATCCCCTGCGTCGCGAGGCCAGCGGCGAAGACGACGGCGTGCATCTCGGCGATGCCGACGTCGAAGGCGCGGTCCGGCATCTCGGCCATCATCGTGCCGAGGCTCGTGCCGGACGGCATCGCGGCCGTGATCCCGACGACGCGCTCGTCGGCGCGGGCGAGTTCGACGAGCGCGTCTCCAAACACGTCCTGCCACTTCGGCGCCTTGGTGCCGGCCGGCGTCGGGCGGGCGAGGCTCTTGCCGGTGAGCTTGTCGAACGGGCTCGACGAGGCGTGCCACTTTACCTGATCCGCCTCGGCCGGCGCGAAGCCCTTGCCCTTGACGGTCATCGTGTGCAGCAGGAGCGGGCCGGGCAAGCTGCGGAGGTCGCGAAGGCGCTCCGCGAGCGAGATCACGTCGTGCCCGTCGATCGGGCCGATGTAGCGGAAGCCGAAGGCCTCGAAGAGCATCCCGGGCGTGAGGACCGCCTTGAGGCCGTCCTCGAGGCGCGCCGCGGCGCGCTGGATCGTCCCGCCGCCCATGCCCTTGAGCTTTTCGAGGGCCTGCCAGACTTCGCGCTTGGCCGTGTTCCAGGGGCCCGAGGCGCTGAGCTTGGCGAGGTACTCGTGGAGCGCGCCCGATGACGGGTCGATCGAGATCCGGTTGTCATTGAGGACAACGAGCAGGTCAGAGTGGGCCGTGCCGGCGTTGTTGAGGCCCTCGAAAGCGAGGCCGCCCGACATCGACCCGTCGCCGATGACGGCGACGATGCGCTCGTCGGACTTCTTGATGTCGCGGGCGACGGCCATGCCGAGCGCAGCCGAGATGCTCGTGCTCGCGTGGCCGACGCCGAACGTGTCGTAGACGGACTCCGAGCGGCGCGGAAAGCCGGAGAGGCCGCCGTAGACGCGCTGCGTCGGGAAGTCCTCGCGCCGGCCCGTGAGGATCTTGTGGCCGTACGCCTGGTGGCCCACGTCCCACACGAGCTGATCGTGTGGGGTGTCGAACGCCCAGTGCAGCGCTACGGTGAGCTCGACCACGCCGAGGCTCGCCCCAAAGTGCCCCCCGTGAACTGAGACGACATCGATAATGGTGGCGCGGAGCTCGTCGCACAGCTGGGGCAGGCGCTCGACAGGCAGCGCGCGCACGTCGGCCGGCGACTGAATCGTGGCCAGAAGCGGGCCAGGCACGAACGCGGGGGAGTCCAGAGGCATGGGATCGGGGCAGTCCAGCAGCAAAATAGCGGGACGGCGCAGCGGCGCCCCGGGTTCGCGGCGGATTCGGGAAGTTGGGCCAGCGGTAGGACGGACCGGCCGAGGCGCCTCGGGCTGTTCCGTCCGTGTGCCTTATCAGGGAACGCTGACCACGGTCGTTCCGCGTAACCTGACTGTCTTCCGTCCCCCGAGGAAATGCCCGTCCGCGTTCTGTTCGTCTGCCTGGGAAACATCTGCCGCAGCCCGCTCGCCGAGGCGCTCTTCCAAGCGCGCGTCTCAGACGCCGGACTCGACGGCGCCATCGAGGTCGACTCGGCGGGGACGGGCGGCTGGCACGTCGGTGGCCCGCCGGACCCGCGAATGACGCTCACGGCCGGACGGCACGGCGTCAACCTCGCGCGTCTCCGCGCCCGACAACTCGAGCGGTCCGACCTCGACTACTACGACCACGTGTTCGTGATGGACCGCCAGAACCTCCACGACACGCTCTTCCTCGACCCCGACGGCGACCACGGCACGCGCGTCCGCCTCTTCCGCGAGTTCGACCCGGAGCCGGACGACTATCAGGTGCCGGATCCGTACTCTGGCGGACCGGAAGGCTTCGAGGATGTCTATGCCATCACAGACCGGACGACGCGGGCCATTCTCGAGCGCCTTCGTGCCGCACACGGCCTCTAAGCGACGACGGCAAGCGCCGCGACTGACACCGTCGCCCCGGCGTCCGCGAGCGGCTGTGCTGCGGCAACGAGCGTCGCGCCCGTCGTCAGGACGTCGTCCACGAGCAGGACGTGGGCGCCGGCGAGTGCCTCAGGGTAGGGCGCCGCGAAGGCGCCGTCGACATTCTGGCGCCGTTGCTCCTTCGTCAGCGACGTCTGCGACCGCGTCGAGCGCGTGCGGGCGAGCAGATCGGGCCGGCAGGCTGCGCCGAGTGCTTCGGCGGCGCCCTCGGCCAGTGCCCCGGCCTGGTTGTAGCCCCGCTCGAGCAGACGCACGGAGGCGAGCGGGACCGGGACGACAAGATTCACCGCCGCGGCGCCTGAACGGGCGACGCGCGTCCCGAGCAGGTGCCCAAGCGGAACGCCGAGGCGTTCGCGGCCGCCGTACTTCAGCGCGTGCTGGACGCGGCGCACGGTTCCGCCGGCGTCGTACGTCCACAGCGCGACGGCGCCGGCGACGTGCCCGGCGTGCACGTCGGGCGCGCGGGGCTGCAGGGAGCGCCGCGAGGCACGTCGGGCAGAGCGGCAGGTCGGCGAGCGGGCCGTCGGCGTCTGGCAGGCGCCGGTCGCAGCCGAGGCAGAGGTTCGGGTAGACGAGGCCGGACAGCGCCGAGGCGGCCTCGTGGACCGCCGCGCGCGCTCTGCGGACGACCTGGCCCGCCGCGCGGCGAGCCGCATTGGGGCGACGTGTGCGGTCGGGCATCGGGAGAGCGGGCGGGCGGCGTCCGCGCAATATCTTGCCCAGCCTCTCACTGTCCAACTTTAACAATGCCGGCACGCCGCGGGATGATCATCAAGAACGTCGTCGAGCGCCCGCTCGCGCTCGAGCTCGACACGCGCGTCGTCCGCATGGAGCCGGGCGAGGAGGTGGCGGTGAGCGCCGTCGAGGTGCGCGACGTGGTGCTGCGCGAGAACCTCCAGGTGCGGACGATCGCCATCGTGCGGCCCGGCGACGGCGGAGGAAGACGCCGTGTCGGCGGCCGGCTTAGGCGCGCGTGAACGTCCTCGTCCTCGAGCCGTGGTACGGCGGCTCGCACCGGCGCTTCGCAGACGGCCTCGTCGCGCACAGCCGCCACGACGTCCGCCTCGTGACGCTCTCGGCGCGCGTCGTGGACGTGGCGGATGCAGGGCGGCGCGGTCACGCTCGCCGAGACCGGCGCGCGCGCGGCGATGGACGGCTGGACGCCGGACCTCATCGTGGCGACCGACATGGTGAACCTGCCGGCCTTCCTCGCGCTCACGCGCGACCGCTTCGCGCGCGTCCCGGTCCTGCTCTACCTCCACGAGAACCAGCTCACGTACCCGCTGCCGCGACGACGCGCCGCCGCGGGACCTCACGTACGCCTTCATCAACGTGCTGTCGATGATCGCGGCCGACCGCGTCGTCTTCAACTCACAGTTCCACCACGACGAGTTCTTCGAGGCGCTGCCCGACCTCCTGCGGCGCTTCCCGGACTACACGCACGTCGGGCGCCTGCCGGGCCTGCTCGCCAAGTCGTCCGTGCTCCACCTCGGCCTGGACCTCGCGGCGCTCGACGCGGCCCGGCCGGCCGCCGAGGCGCGGCGCGCGCGCGGAGCCCGGCCCACCGGTCCTCCTCTGGAACCACCGCTGGGAGTACGACAAGGACCCCGAGGCCTTCTTCCGCGTCGTCAACCGCCTCGACGACGTCGGCGCGCGCTTCCGCCTCGTCCTCGCCGGCGAGACGTTCGCCGAGGCGCCGCCCGCCTTCGACGAGGGCTTCCGCCGCTACGCGGACCGCGTGCTGCACTACGGCTTCGCCGAGTCGCCTCAGCGACTACGCCGCGCTGCTGTGGCGCTCCGACATCGTCGTGTCCACGTCGCCGGCACGAGTTCTTCGGCCTCTCGATGCTCGAGGCGATCCACTGCGGCTGCCACCCGCTCCTGCCGGACCGCCTCACGTACCCCGAGCTGATCCCGGCCGCGCTCCACCGCCCGCTCCTCCACGCGCCCGTCCTCTACGACGACGAGGACGCCCTCTTCGAGACGCTCCGCCGCCTCCTCGACGGCCGCGACCTGCCGCTGCCGCCCGACGTGCTCCGGCGCGTCCCGGCCGACCTCGCCTGGCCCGTCCACGTCGCCGCCTTCGACGACCTGTTCGAGGGGATGGGAACCGGAGAGATACGGGAATGGGGACAAAGTGCGGCGACGTTGTGGCCTCGCGTTCATCCAGCCGCCGGTCCGCTGCCAGCCACCACCTCCCCGTCCCGCACCGTCTTCTGGCGCGTCGCCGGCGTGCTCGATCGGCGTGCAGGTGGCGACGGCGTTTGTCGCCGTAAGCCTCAGCGCGACGTTTGCGAGCGCGCGGAGCGAGCGGCTCGTGCGCGGGACGATCGAGCTACGTCTCGACGCGGTCGGCGGAGGAGGTCGAGACGCGGGCGGCGAGCGACGTCTTCGGCGCGCTGCGCGTGCCCGAGACCGCTGCGCCGAGACCTCCCGGCGCGCTTCCCGGACCCGCTCGCGATCCTCGACGCCGACGGCGCCGTCGTGGACACGTTCGGTGCGGGCGGGCAAGTCCCGGCCGTCCCCGCCGCCGCCCTCGCCGCGCTGGACTCGGCGCGCGTCGCCGTCGTCTTCGATGGGGCGGACGGGGCGTGGGCGCTCGCGCCGCTGCTCTCGCCCGACGGCCTCCCCGCGGGCGCCCTCCTCGTCCGGCCCCTGGACCAGACGCTCGCCGAAGAGCTCAAAGACACCCGCGAGGCGTTCCGAACGGCGACGCTCGTCACGGCCCTGCTCGCCGCCCTCGTCGCGCTCGCGCTCGGCGCCGTCGTCACGGCGCGCCTCGTGCGGCCGCTGCGGCGCATGACGCTGCGCGTCGAGCGCCTCGGCGCGGGCGACTTCACGGGGCGCCTGCCGGACGCCGGGGCGGACGAGATGGGGCGTCTCGCATCAGGCATCAACGACATGGCCGCGCGCATCGAGACGGCGATGGGCAGCCTCCGCGCGACCGATCGCCTCCGCCGCGACCTCGTCGCCAACGTCGGCCACGACCTGCGGACGCCGCTCGCGGCGCTCGCCGCGGGCCTCGAGGAGGCCGAGCGGTTTGCCGCGGAAGGGCGCGCGGACGACGCCCGGCAGGCGCTCGCCGACGCCCGCCGGCAGGCCGAGAGCGCGGCGGACCTCGTCTCCGACCTGTTCGAGCTCTCGGTCCTCGAGCAGCCCGCGGCGCCGCTGCGCCTCGGGCCTGTGCCGCTCGGCGAGCTCGTCCGTGACGTGGCCGCTCAGCGCGCGCGCGCCATCGAGCGCGCCGGCATCGCGTTCGAAGCGGACGTGCCGCCCGGCCTGCCGGTTCTGGAGGCCGACGGCGCGCGCCTCGTCCGGTTGCTCTCGAACCTGCTGGACAATGCCGCGCAGCACACGCCCTCCGGCGGCCGCGTCTCGGTGACCGCCCGAGCGGACGATACCTGGGCGACGGTCAACGGTCGAGGACTCCGGGGCAGGCATCGGCGTCGAGGCGCTCGAGACGGTCTTCGAGCGCTATGCGCGGGGCGCCACAGCACGCACGCGCGGCGTCGAGGGGACGGGGCTGGGGCTCGCCATCGCTCGCGCCATCGCCACGGCGCACGGCGGGACGCTCACGGCCGAGAGCGCGCCCGGCGCCGGGAGCCGCTTTACGCTTCACCTGCCAGCTGCGGCAATTTTAGCAGATCCGCCCGAGGCGCCCTCGGTACTTTGAGCGCGATTCCTGACGTTCGGCCCACACGCCACCCCAACTCCATCATGCTCCGTTCCGGACTGCACCGCCTCGCACTCCTCGCTCTCGTCGTCGCCACTGCGGCGCCTGCTTTTGCTCAGAGCGCTACGCGCCCGGCGCTTACCCTCGAGAAGCTCTTTGCCAGCCCCGAGTTTTTCGGCACCTCGTTCGAGGGCGGCCGCTGGGCGGAGACTGGCGCCGTGCTCCGCTCGCTCGACACCAACCCTGAGACCGGCGCGACGAGCCTCGTCGAACAGGACCTCGCGACGGGGCAGCGGCGGACGCTCCTCGACGGCGCGACGCTCGAGAAGCCGGACGGGTCGGGCCTCATCACGGTCGAGGACTACGCGTACTCGCAAGATGGCACCAAGGCGCTGCTCTACACGGACTCCGAGCGGGTCTGGCGTCTCAACACGAAGGGCGTCTACTACGTCGTCGACCTCGCCTCGGGGCGCGTGACGCCGGTCGCGGACCGTGCCCTCGGCTTCCAGATGTTCGCCAAGTTCAGCCCCGACGGCCGGCAGGTCGCGTTCGTGCGCGACCGCAACCTGTTCGTCACCGACCTCGCGACGGGGCAGGAGCGCGCGCTGACGACGGACGGCGCGCCGGGCACGGTCATCAACGGCACGATCGGACTGGGTCTACGAGGAGGAGCTCGGCCTGCGCGACGGCTTCCAGTGGAGCCCCGACGGCGCCCGCATCGCCTTCTTCCAGCTCGACGAGTCGGCCACGCGCGACTTCCAGATCACCAACTTCCAGACGCTCTACCCCGAGTACCAGGCGTTCCGCTACCCCAAGGCTGGCGAGGCCAACTCCGAAGTCCACATTGGCGTTGTCGACGTGGCGACGGGCGCGACGCGCTTTATCGACTCGGACACGTGGGGCAGCGGCGGCGCGGAGCACGAGTACATCGCCGGCTTTGGCTGGACGCCGGCTACAGAGGGCCGCTCGGACGTGTGGATGCTGCGCCTCAACCGCAACCAGAACCACGTGGACCTGCTCTACGCGGACCCGGCGGGCACGGCGGCGCGGACGGTTCTGAGCGAGGAGAACGACTCGTACATCGAGGTCGAGACGGGCTTCTCGGACGTCGCCACGGGCACGATCACGTACCTCAAGAACGGCCGCGAGTTCGTGTGGCGCAGCGACCGCGACGGCTACGGGCACCTCTACCTCTACCGCAACGACGGCACGCTCGTCCGCCAGATCACGAGCGGCGAGCACGACGTGACAGACTTCCACGGCGTCGACGAGGCCCGGGGCATCGCGTACGTCACGATGGCGGTCGAGAATGGCCGCGAGCGGCAGCTGTTTCTCGTCCGCATGGGCGGCGGCTCGGAGCCGGTGCAGCTCACGCGGGGCGCCGGCTGGCACCAGGCCGACGTCTCGCGCGACTTCGCCTACTTCACCGACACCTACTCGACGCAGCTCACGCCGCCGACCACGACGCTGTACCGGACGGACGGCGCGCGCGTCTCGGTCCTCGACGACAACCACGCGCTGACGGAGCGCCTCGCGGCGTATGACCTGCCGACGCCCGAGTTCATGACGGTCCCGGCGGCCGACGGGACGCCGCTGAACGCGTACCTCGTCCGGCCGCGCGACTTCGACCCGGCGCGGCAGTACCCGCTGCTGATCCACACGTACGGCGGGCCGGGCTCGCAGGAGGTCGTGGACCGCTGGGGCGGCACGGAGCGCCTGTGGCACCACTACCTCGCCGACACCTACGGCATCCTCGTCGCGGGCGTGGACAACCGCGGGACGGGCGGGCGCGGCAAGGCCTTCAAGACGCTCACGCAGAACCAGTTGGGCATCCTCGAGGCCGAGGACCAGACGGCCGCGGCGCGGTGGTTCGGCCAGCAGGCGTACGTGGACTCGACGCGGCTCGGCATCTGGGGCTGGTCCTACGGCGGCTACCTCTCGCTGCTCGCGATGACGTACGGCGACGGGCCGGACGTCTTCCACGCCGGCATCGCCGTGGCGCCGGTGACGAACTGGCGCAACTACGACACGATCTACACCGAGCGCTACCTCAGCACGCCGCAGCTCAACCCGACGGGCTACGACGCGGGCTCGCCGACGACGTACGCCGCCAACCTCCGCGACGACCAGCACCTGCTCATCGTGCACGGCGACGCGGACGACAACGTGCACGTCCAGAACACGATGGCGATGGTGGACGCGCTGCAGGCGGCGGGCAAGCCGTTCGAGATGATGCTCTACCCGGGCCGCAACCACGGCATCTACGGCGGGCGCACGCGCCTGCACCTCTACACGCTGCTGACGCGCTACCTCGCCGAGAACCTTGCCGGCGAGGCACTCCGCGCGCAGCGGTAAACGAGGCGCCTGACGTGGGACGCCCCCTCCGGCCGTGTGGCGGGAGGGGGCGTTTGCGTGCCGGGGCGACGGGCTCCGAAACCATTTGGGGATCGAGCAACCGTCCCCCGGCTGCGCCGACCCCTCCGCCTTGGGGCTGTCCGACGAGGTCGTGGCGCGCTTTAGCTTGGCGGCTCACCGACCGCGCGCCCGATGTCTCTGGACCTGCTGATTGCTGGCGGATTGCTGCTCGACCCCGAGACCGGAGCCGAAACGCGGGCCGACATCCTGGTCCGTGACGGCGTCATCGCCGAGGTGGGGGAAGGGCTGAGCGCGCCTGAGGGCGTCTGGGTGCTGGACGCGAGCAGAAAGTTGGTGTCGCCGGGGTGGATCGACCTGCACGTCCACGCGCGCGAGCCGGGGCAGGAGCACAAGGAGACTATCGAGACGGCGGCGCGGGCCGCGGCGTTCGGCGGCTTCACCGCCATCGCCGTGATGCCCAACACGGACCCGCCGATCGCGACGCGCGACGTCGTCGAGTTCGTGAAGCGCCGCGGCGAGGGGCTGGCCGTGGACATCCTGCCCATCGGGACCGTCACGCAGGGGCGCCGCGGCGAGGCGCTCGCCGAGATGGGCGACATGGCCGAGGGCGGGGCCGTCGCGTTCTCCGACGACGGATCGCCGATCATGCACGGCGGGCTGATGCGCCGCGCGCTGGAGTACGCGCGCACGCTGGGCAAGCCGATCCTGTGCCACGAGGAGGACCTCACGCTAAACCCGCACGGCCACATGAACGAGGGGGCCGTGGCGACGCGCCTCGGCCTTCCGGGCATCCCCGGGCTGGCCGAAGAGGCGATGATCGCGCGCGACGCGCTGCTGGCCGAGTTCACCGGCGGGCACGTCCACGTGTGCCACGTGAGCACGGCGCGGGCGGTGCAGATCGTGCGCGACGCGCAGGCGCGCGGCGTGCCGATCACGGCCGAGGCGTGCCCGCACCACTGGGCGCTGACGGACGCCGCGGTCGAGCTGTCCGAGTACGACACGAACACCAAAATGCACCCGCCGCTGCGGACGGCCGCGGACGCCGAAGCGATCAAGGCGGGACTCGCGGACGGTACGATTTCTGTTATTGCAACGGATCACGCGCCGCACGCGCCGTTCGAGAAGGAGGTCGAGTTCACCGAGGCGCCGTTCGGCATCCTCGGGCTGGAGACGTGCTGGGGGCTCGTCGGCCGCGACCTGATCCAGCCGGGCGTGCTAAGCGTCGCGCAGGCAGTGCGCGCCCTCACCGTCGCGCCGCGGCAGGTTCTCGGCCTGCCCGTCCCACGTGTCGCGGCGGGCGAGCCGGCCTGTCTCACCGTCTTCGACGCGACGACCGAGTGGACCTTCGAGGCGCGGCACATCCGCTCGAAGAGCAAGCAACACGCCGTTCGTCGGCGCCGCGATGGTCGGGCGGGCATGGGCGATCGTCAACAATGGGCAACTCGTCGAGGCGGAGGCATGAGCACCAACACGGCCTGGATCGTGCTCCTGGGGAGCGCGCTGTTCGAGACGGCGTGGGCGCTGGCCCTGCCGCGCACGGAGGGCTTCACGCGCCTCGCGCCCAGCCTGTTCGTCCTCGCCGCGATGGCCGTCAGCATCTACGGCCTCTCCGTCGCGACGCGCACGCTGCCCATCGGGACAGCCTACGCCGTCTGGACCGGCATCGGGGCGCTCGGGACGGCGGTCATCGGCATCGTGTGGCTCGGCGAGCCTCGGACGGCGGCTCGCCTCGTTTGCCTCGGCCTCATCGTCGCGGGTGTCGCCGGCCTGAAGCTTGTCGGGCACGAGGGCTAGGGGCCTCACCCGCGGCACCGCGGGCATCGGGCGGGCGCAGTGGCTCCTGATCGCGCAACCTGAAAACCGGTCGTCGCCCAACCGGCGAGGCGCGCCTTACGCCCCGCTTCGGGTTGCCGGCACGGGTCGTGATCTATACAGTGGGCCCGATCTGGCGCGGTGGCGGACACGGCGAATCCGCCCGACCGCCCCGCCCGACCGCCCCGCCCGGATCGCCGTGGAAGCCGTCTGAGGATGGACAGCCGAGGCGCCGGCGCGCGTCGTCCTCGTGGCGATCGACGCGCGCACCGGCCGCATCTCGCAGGCGGCGGCAGACGGCTAGTTCGCGCCTCCAGGCGCGACGACGTTTGCGCCGCCGGATGCAACAACGTTGCCGCCACCGGCCGCGATGACGTTGGCGCCGCCGGACGCGACGACCGGTGCGCCCTGCAGGCCGACGCCCGCAAACGGCGACCCTGCGACGCCTGGGACCGGCGTCGGACGGTCACCGGACTGCTGTGGGCGCACGGCACCGAAATAGAACCGCTGGTTCGCGCGCCGCGCCGACTCGTTGCCGTTGAAGTCGCAGTCGTAGGCGAGGACGCGGCGGCCAGCGCCCACACCGCCTTCGATGTCCAGGCACAGGTTCTGATAGCGCTTGTTCTGGATCTGGCCGGTGCGGTTGAGGAACCAGTCCTGCTCGAGCGTGCCGTCGCACCCGACGAGCGCGACCGGCTGGCGGGAGCCGCGGTATGCGTCGAGGCACGCCGAGCCGGCTTTGATGACGAAGGCGTTGCGCGGGTAATAGCGCGCCTGCCAGACATTGAGCGACGCTGAACACGCGCGGGTCGTCACGTTCTGTCCACTCGCAGCGAGGCAGAGCGACGGATCGTTGGTGACGAGCACGCCCTGGGCGTGTGCTGTAGGGACGAGGGCCGCAAGTGCAGCGAGAAGAAGGAATCGCATGTGGGTTGTGAATTGGCGCAGGCCTCGTTGCCCGCACTTCATACAGCGGCGACGCCCGGCAGATTGGGTGGTCGGCGTAGCTTCTACTCCGTCGATCCCCCGCCATGACCGACTGCCCGCCCGTCGCCGAAGTCATCGCCTCGTCCACACGCGAGGTCGTGGCCGAGGTCTATGACGCCGTCGAGGTGCCAGCGTTTGGGTCGTGGGTCGAGGTCGAGACCGAGTCGGGCGCCGTGCTCTACGGGCTCGTGAGCCATGCCGAGACAGGCTCAGTCGAGCCCGGGCGGCAGGCTGTCGCGCTGGGCGCGGAGTATGACCGCGAGACGTTGCGGCGCGAGATGCCGCAACTGCTGGCGCTGATCCGGACCGTCGTGCGCGTCCAGATACTCTCCTACTGGGACGGGAAAACGCGACGCGGCGGCGAGCCGGTCGTCCGGCAGACGCTCCCGCCGCAGCCCGCGGCGCTCCACGACCGGGTGAGAGCATGTGGCGACGCGACGGTCGCGCGGTTTGGGGCGCCGTACGACTACGTCCGCACGCTGGCCCGCAACCCGGACCCGGCCGTCCCCGCCGACGACCTGCTCGCAGCAGCCCTCGGCAGCCTGTACCGCGCCTTCGGGCAGGGCGAGGCGGGCAAAACGGAGCTCGTCCGCGCCGGGCAGGCGCTCGCCCGGCTTCTGGACGATGACCACGAGCGCCTCCAGTCCATCCTGCGCCGCGTCGGCTAGGAGTTGCCTGTCCACGCGTCCACGACGGCCACGATGACGACGTTGGCCGGCGTCGGGAGCGCTCCCGGCGGCGCATCCTGATCGAAGAGGTCGGCGACGACGGCGCCCTCCTTCACGATCAGGACCGTGTCGCCCACTCCGGCATCGAGGCCAGGGTCCAGTGCGACCTCCTCGGGGCGGCCGCTCAGCTCGCCGTCGATGCCGAGCGTCTGCACGAGGAGCAGGCGGCTCGTTGGTAAGCGCTCATTTTTCACCGTCGCCACGACGGCTCCTGTGACTCGGCATAAAATCATGTCGTTTGTTTGTTTGACTCAGGAAAATGGCGACTGTTTGCCCGCGGGTAGTATTTTGGCACTCGAAGCACAGGCCCACCACTCTCGCCTGGCTGACCTCACCACCAACTCTCCCATCCCGATGTACAGCACACAAGGAATCGAGGCCGTCGCCACAGTGACCGAGCTCCGCTCGCGGACATCTGCGCTGATCGACCAGGCCAAGGGCCTCAAAACCGGCATCATGATTCAGAAGAACAACGAGCCCGAGGCCGTCCTGATCGGCTATGAGCTGTACCTCGAGCTCTTCGCGGCGCACAACAAGAAGAAGGGCTGAGTCCTCCGATGTGATTGAGACGGGCCCGGCGGCCTAACTCCGCCGGGCTAGTGCGCGTTGGTCAACGCTCGCCGATGAGCCGCTTGAGCTCCTCGATTCGGCGTACGCTGGCCTCGCGGTCGATCGATCGGAAGCGCTCCGGCAGCATTGAACGGCTCGTGCATTCCATGACCGCGACGAGGTTCTGAAGCTCGACTTGCAGCGGGTAGGTCGGCGGGAGGAAGTCCGCCACGACCGCCTCGAGGATGGCCCGCGTGACTGTTCCGCGCGGCGTCGCGCTGGCCGGCGCTTTGCTTGGCGTCTCCGCCGGCTTGTCCGTGGGCGTTTCGGCTGAGGGGGCGAATGCCTCGGCCGCCACTGTCGCAGCCACGGCGCCTGCCGCGTCGGCCTGAGCATCGTGCACGTGGTCCAGCGCGTCGGTCGCGGCGCGGAACTTGGCGCGCGTGAGCAGCGCCTCCATGTCCGCCCCGGAGTACGTCCGGACGCCGTCGAGCAGGGCCTCGGGGATCTCGGAGTCCGGGACGTTGATCTTGGTCTTCTTCATCATGACGCGCAGCAGCTCCTCCCGGTCCACTCGAGTCGACGGGTAGAAGAGAGCGAGGTGCTCTTCGGCGCGGCCCTGCCGCTTGAGGTCGACCGGCATGAGGTCCGGCCGGGCGGTGACGAGGAACCAGATGATCTTGCCGCGGAAGCGCGTGTCGGACATCGCCTGCGCGATCTGGCCAAACACCCGGCTCGACACGCCCGAGTCGCCCTGGCTGGAGCGGTCGCCGAGCGCGGCGTCGGCCTCGTCGATCATCACCGCGACGGGGTTCATCGCGCGGAGGAGGCCGAGAATCTTTTCGAGGTTGCCCTCAGTGACGCCCTGCCACTGGCTGCGGAAGTTCTTGAGCATCACCATCGGGATGCCGATCTCGCCCGCGAAGCTCGTGATGAGGAACGTTTTGCCCGTACCGACGGGCCCGTTGACGAGGTAGCCCATCGGCATTACGTCCGGGCGGCCCGTCTTGATGGCCTCGGCCGCAGCGCGCAGGTGCGCCTTCGCCTCGGCGTGGCCGGCGACGGAGTCGAGCCCGAAGGGCGACTCGACGAACTCGAGCAGGCCGTACGCCTCGGCCTCGATAAGCTCCTTCTTCTTGTCGGACAGCGTCTCGAAGGTGAGGCGTCGCCCGTTCTCCATCACGTCCGCGAGAATTGAGCGGAGCTGGACGTACCCGAGCCCGGCCGTGTTCTGAGCGAGCGTGAGGTCCGGCACGTCCGACAGCGTCCGGTAGCGGTCGTGGGCACCGACGCCCGACGGGCCGCCGTCGGACAGGAACCAGTCGATAAACGAGGCGCGCTGGTCCTGATCCGGAAGCGTGATCTCGAGCTCGGCGTTGTAGGGGCTCTGGACGAACGGCCGGGAAAGGTCGTTGAGGTTCTCGGCGACGAGGACGAGCGTGAAGTCGGCCCGGAGCAGCGTCGGGTCGTTGGCCCACTTCTGGAGCGTCACGAGCGCGGCGCGGTCCTCGACAGAGTAGCTCGCCGCCTCGGACATCGGGACGACCGTCTCGGCGTAGTCGATGACGCAGGCAATGCGCTTCCCGTCGGCGAGGCGTAGGCGGAAGTAGTTGTCCAGCAGCGCGAAGACCCGCGGCGGGTCTTTGGGCATCCGCTTCGCGAAGTCGGTCCCGAAGAGCGAGTCGTAGCCGGAGACGGCGCGGGCGAAATCGCGACGGGACTCGGCGTCCATAAAGTGGATGCCGTCCGAGCGGTCGAAAAACACGACTAGGTCGCGTCCGGCGAAAAGGTCCTCGGAGAGAAATTGCCGCAGCGGGAGGTACGCCCTCTGCGTCGCCCCGTCCGGCCCGTCGACGTCCGCCTGGACGAGGTCGCGGACGTTGCCGTGCAGCACGAACTGGTTGATCGTCTTGGTGAAGTAGCGCCGTGCGAGCTCGCGGGCCCACCTCGGGTAGTGACCGAGCGGGTCGGCGGCGGCGGTTTCTGCGGACGTCTGGGGTTCTGCCATGAGGCGGCGGGGCTAGCTTGTGCCCAAGATACCGGGCGGGAACAAGGCGAACGGCGGGCGGAGGGCGGAATCCTCCGGGCGCGAGCGCTGTTCTCGGCCTACCGACTCTCTCACTCCGCCGCGCCGATGCTCGACTGGTTCGCCCAACACTTCCACTGGTTCTCCGACCCGCAGGCGTGGGTCGCGCTCGCGACGCTGACGGCGCTCGAGATTGTTCTCGGGATCGACAACATTGTGTTCATCTCGATCCTCGCCGGCCGCCTGCCCGAGGGGCAGCAGGCCCGCGCGCGATCGCTCGGGCTGGCCCTCGCCATGTTTGGCCGCATTGCGCTCCTGCTGGCTATCGGGTGGGTGATGAGCCTTACCGCGGCGCTCTTCGTGCTCCCCTTCGGCGACTCCCACATGGCCGAGGTCACGGGCCGGGACCTCATCCTGTTCTTCGGCGGCCTGTTCCTGGTCTACAAGAGCACGTCCGAGATCCACAACAAGCTGGAAGGGGAGGAAGAGGAGCACGGCATCGCAAAGAAGGCGGTCTCGTTCGCGAGCGTCCTCGTTCAGATCCTGCTCCTGGACCTCGTCTTCTCGCTCGACTCGGTGATCACGGCCGTCGGAATGGCTGACGAGGTGGGGGTCATGATTGCGGCCGTCATCATCGCGATCGGCATCATGATGCTCTCCGCCAACGCGATCTCGTCGTTCATCCAGAAACACCCGACGGTTAAGATGCTGGCGCTGTCGTTCCTGCTCATGATCGGCTTCGTGCTTATCGCTGAGGGCTTCGGCAAGGAGATCCCGAAGGGCTACATCTACGGCGCGATGGCGTTCTCGCTGTTCGTCGAAACGCTCAACCTCCGCTCGAAGCGGAAGCGGGACATCCCGCCGGTCGAACTCCGCGGCCCGGGGCCGGGCGTCGGCTCGGGCCTTCCAGCCCCGGGGTTTAAGAACGCGTGAGCGGGACGTGGACCCCGGGAGCATCGGCGAAGGCGTGTGCGTTGTACATGTGACGCCGCGGAAGCCCTGCGCGGCTTTCTCCCAGACCCACCCGTGACGCCGATGACCGCTCCGACACGCCTTGCGCCGCTGCTTGCTCTGCTCCTGCTGCTTCCGGCGGGCGGGTGCCAGGCCCAGACGACGGACCGCGACGCCATCGCCCCGGCAGCCCGCACGCAGCAGGCGGCACCCGCGCTCCAGCAGGCGCCGCCCCAGCGCATGCGCGCCGCATCGGCGTACCAGGATGGCCCCGCGTCGGCCGACGGGACGGGCCGTGTGTACATGGGCCGCGAGATCGCGCGCGTGATGAGCCACCGCGGCGCCGCGTGGCTCGAGCGTGATGACCGCGCCCTCGAGGAGCGGCCAGACCTGCTCCTCGGCGCCCTCGAGATCGCGCCGGACGCCCGGATCGCCGACATCGGCGCCGGAACGGGCTACTTCACGTTCCGCCTCGCCGAGCGCGTCCCGCAGGGCCGCGTCTACGCCGTCGACATCCAGCGCGAGATGCTCTCCATCGTCGAGGCGCGCGCCGACCGCGATGGCATCCGCAACGTCGAGCCGGTCCTCGGGACCGAGTCGAACCCGAATCTGCCGGATCGCTCGGTGGACCTGAGCCTCCTCGTGGATGCGTACCACGAGTTCGCGTACCCCCGCGAGATGCTCGCGGCGCTCTTCCAGGCCACGCGCCCCGGCGGGCGCATCGTCCTTGTCGAATACCGCGCTGAGGACCCGGACGTGCCGATTCGAGAGCTCCACAAGATGACCGAGGAGCAGGCGCGCCGCGAGGTCGAGGCGGCTGGCTTCCGTTTCGTGAGCAACTCGTCGGTCCTTCCGCAGCAGCACCTTCTGGTGTTCGAGCGCCCGCGCTGAGAGGCAGGGCAGTCGGTTCACCGCTCCATTCCACGACGCCCGATGCGCCGACTCGCGACGCTCTGCCTGTTTCTCGCTGCCTGCGACTCGTCATCCACCGGGCCGGTGATACCGCCCATCGAGCCGCCGGCTTCTGAAGCGTTCTCGCTTGCGGTCACGGTTCGCGATGCGGGCGGCATGCCGGTCTCGGGACTGCCCGTCGCGCTCCACTTTTTCCCTCGTTCTGTCCCGCGTCCATCCTCCCGTCCGGCAGTCGCGGATTTGTTTCCAGTCACGCCATCGCCCTGGTCTGGAACGGCACGCCTGGGGTTCAGGCTGGATGAGGCGACGACGGTCCGCATCGAGCTGCTCGACGTAACCGCCGAAAGGCGCCGGGTGATCGAAGACGGGATGTTCGCGGCCGGGGTGCACCAACTCGCGTTCGCAGACGAGGACGGCACGCTGCCAGGGGGCGCGTACACCGTTCGCCTCATTGCCGGGACGGATACGCTCCAGACCCGTACGATCCACTCGGACACCAACGGCGACGGCTTCGAGAGCGTTGGTCGCGCGCTCGGCACGACCGACGCCGCAGGGCGGGTCCGGACGACGGACCGTACCGCCGTCCCGGTCCTCTACGTCTCGGCGGCCGCCTTCCCGACGTACGACGAGCTCGGCAACAGCCTCGGGGAGATCCGGTTCACGCGCGATATGGAAGTGGTGGTCGACCTGCCGGACGGCCAGCAGATCCGCACGCCTGCAGTGGTCCGCGACGGCGCGAACACCGTCGAGGTCCGGCTGCCCTGAGCGCCTCGGGCCGACCCGAGGCGCCCGGACCGGTTACGCGACTGTCACGTCCTCGTTGAGGTAGACGTCCTGGATCGCGTTCAGCAGGGCGACGCCTTCGGCGAACGGCCGCTGAAAGGCCTTGCGGCCCGAGATGAGGCCCATCCCGCCGGCGCGCTTGTTGATCACGGCCGTCCGGATGGCGTCCGCCGTGTCCGTCTTGCCCGAGCCGCCGCCCGAGTTGATGAGGCCGGCGCGGCCCATATAACCGTTCGCGACCTGGTAGCGCGTGAGGTCGATCGGGTGGTCGCTCGTGAGCTCGGTGTAGATCCGCTCGTCGAGCTTGCCATAGGCTGAGCCGCCCGAGTTGAGTGCGGTGTAGCCGCCGTTGTTCTCGGGCTGCTTCTGCTTCAGGATGTCTGCCTCGAGCGTCGCGCCGAGGTGGTTGGCCTGTCCCGAAAGGTCGGCCGACGTCTCATAGTTCTTGCCGCCGACGCTGAAGCCCTCGTTGCGTAGGTAGCACCACAGGACCGTCATCATGCCGAGCTCGTGGGCGTGCGCGAAGGCCTGCGTGACCTCCTCGATCTGCTGCCGCGAGTCCGGCGACCCGAAGTAGATCGTCGCGCCGACGCCGACGCAGCCCATGTTCCACGCCTCCTCGACGCGCGCGAACATCGTCTGGATGTAGATGTTGGGGTAGGTGAGCGTCTCGTTGTGGTTCAGCTTGAGGATGAACGGAATCTTATGCGCGTACTTCCGTGCGACCATCCCGAGCGCGCCGTACGTGCTCGCGACCGCGTTGCACCCGCCCTCGATGGCGAGGCGGACAATGTTCTCGGGGTCGAAAAAGTCCGGGTTCTTAGCGAACGAGGCGCCGGCGGAGTGCTCGATGCCCTGGTCCACGGGCAGGATCGAGAGGTAGCCCGTGCCGCCGAGGCGCCCGGCGTCGAACGTCTGCTGGAGCGAACGCATCACGGGGATGGAGCGGTCCGAGACGGCGAAGATGCGGTCCACGAAGTCCGCGCCCGGCAGGTGCAGGCGGTCTTTCGAGATCTTGGCGTCGGAGAAACCGAGCAGCGAGTCGGCGTCGTCGCCGAGCAGTTCGGTGATGCGGTCGGTGGTGAGGTCCATCTGGAGAGGGAGGGAGAGGTTGAGGAGTGGAGGTTGGAGAACGTGTGGGTCGGAGTGGAAGGCTGGTCTTGGCGCGGGTCCGTGTCCGCTCCAAACATCCAGCTCCTAACGGCGATTCTCTTACGCTCTGCGGCGGGCGTCGGAGAGACGCAGCGCCTCGGCGAGTGTCTCGGGCGAGTAGCCGGAAAGGAGTGATGAGAGCATCTCGGCCTCGCCGTCGTCCGTCTCGAACTGGACCACGCCCTCGCGCGCGGCGCGCTCGAGGACTGGGTGGTACGTGTCGATGAGTTCGACGAGCCCGTGGACAGCACGCATGAGCTGGTTGCTGGTCAGCAGCGCATCCATGAGCGGAAACTCGACGACCGGGCGGACTTCGCCGTCCTGCGCATCGTACTCGAACTGAATAAGCTTTGTCCGCCACTGGACCATCGCGCAGGCCTGGAGGAACGGACCTGCGTTCTCGGAGGCGACGCGGTACGCCTCGGGCGCGAAGACCTGGAGGTAGCGGCCGTCCTCCTGAATCTGGATCACGACACGCAGGTTCGCATCGCCCTCGTCGTCGCGGTACGACGCGAGCCCGCCGAAGCCGGTCACGATCGTGTGGTCGTCGCTGACGCTGTACCTGAGGTCGCGCTGGTCGAGAAAATGGGAGACCTCGGCGAGGGTCGTGGCCATCGAAGCGGAAGGCTGCGGCGTGGCAAACTACACGATCCCGGCGGCTCGCCACGGCGGCTGCGAGAACGCGCGGGCGAGCAGCGGCGCCGTGAGCAAGCCGCGCGACCCGAGGCCGGCAAAGACCCACACCCGCGCCGAAACGGCCTCGAGGCGGGGAAGCCGGTCGGGCGAGACGCGCTCCGGGACGGTGAGCCGGACGCCAGCACGCGCGCTCAGAATCGGCGCCTGGGCGAGGGCCGGGATGAGGCGCGCGGCACGCGCGCGCAGCACGGCGCTCGCCTCAGGGTCGGCATCGAGCGTCTCGAACCGGTGCTCGAACGTCGCCCCGACGACGACGCCCGAGGCGCTGGGGACGATGTAGACGCCGCCGGCGACGGCCGGCAGCCCGTCAGGCAGGCGCGCTCCGAGTGTCACCGTCTGTCCTTTGACGCGCCCCCACGCGAGGTGCGAGAGGCCGGGGAGTGCCGCGACGCCGTCGCCGGGACAGAGGACGAGAGCCTCGGCAGAGATCACGTTGGAATCCGTTATTGCATTGACAACACCCAAACGCTCCGTCCAGCCCGTGAGTCGCACGCCCGTCTGCACGGCAGCGCCGAGGCGCTCCGCCGCCGCCAGAATGCGCTGCACGAGGCGCGCCACGTCGGTATGCCCGCCGCGTGGAATCCAGAGCGCGCCGAGCGGCGCCTCCACATCCGGCCAGCGGTCGTGCGCCTTGTCGATAAACGTCGCCTCTTCAGGCCACGCCCCTGCAGACCGGACGAAATCCGCTGCCTGCTTCGGACTGGACGCTGGGCGGAGCACGCCGCTCGTCTCGATGGAGACGCCCGCCGTGTCGGCGACGGTGTCGAGTGCCGCGCGCGCCTCGTCGGCGCGCCAGGCCCGGGCACCGCGGCGCCCGGCGAACGGGTTGACGAGGCCTGCCGCGGCACCACTCGCCCCGGATGCTGGCCCGTGCGCATCGAGCACGACGACTGGGCGCGTGCGGGCAAGCTCGAGTGCCGCGCAGGCACCCGCGAGGCCGGCACCGACGACGACGACAGGACGCATTCCGGAGCGGGAGAGGGGGGCGGGAAGGTCGTACCCTGCCGGTCGACTCGCACTGACACTCGACACAAGAAGATGACCCCCGACGTTCTCGTCGTCGGCGCCGGCGTGGCCGGCCTCGGCGTCGCGTGGCGCCTCGCGCAGAGCGGGCACTCCGTGACTGTGCTGGACCGCGGCGCGCCCGGCCGCGGCGCGACGTGGGCGGCGGCCGGCATGCTCGCGCCGACGGTGGAGCTCGGGTTCGAGGAGCTCGACCTCTACGCCCTCAGCCGCGAGAGCCTGTCCCGGTGGCCCGCCTTCGCGGCGGAGCTGGAATCCGCGACCGGCCTCGCCGTCGGGCTCCGAACCGAGGGGACGCTCGTCGTGGCCGATGACCGCGACAGCCTGCTTCGGCTGCGCCGGCTGTTCGACTTCCAGGCGGCGCACGGCGCGGCGGTCGAGTGGCTCTCGGGCGAGGCGGCGCGGGAGCGCGAGCCGCTGCTCTCGCCCCGGATTCCGGCCGCCGTGTGGTCGCCCACGGACCACCAGGTCGACAACCGTGCGCTCGTCGAGGCGCTCGCCGCGGCTGTCGGCGTGGCCGGTGGCACGGTCCGTCATGAGGCAGCCGTCGCGTCTGTCGAGCCTGACGCGGAGCGTCCGGCGGTCGTGCTGGAGACCGGCGAGCGGCTGGAGGCTCGCGTGGTTGTGCTCGCGGCTGGCGCGTGGACGGCGGGCCTCGCCGGGGTCGTGCCGGCGCCCGTCCGGCCGGTCAAGGGCCAGATGCTGTCGCTGCGCCAGACCGACGCCGTGCGCCTCGGCGTGACGGTCCGCGGGCCCGACGCGTACCTCGTTCCGAAAGCTGACGGCCGCCTCGTCGTCGGCGCGACGAGCGAGGAGCGCGGGCACGACACGGCCATCACGGCGGGCGGCCTGTACCGCATTCTCGAGGGCGCCGTCGCCGTCGTGCCCGGGGTCGAGGAGCTCGACGTGCTCGAGACGTGGGCGGGCCTCCGGCCGGCGAGCCGGGACCATGCCCCGATCCTCGGGCGAACGGCCACGCCGGGCGTCGCCGTCGCGACGGGCCACTACCGCCACGGCATCCTGCTCGCACCCGTCACCGCGGACGAGGTGGCGGCGGACGTCCGGGCGATGCTCGCCGGATCTCCAGAAACACGCCCGATCCTGCGCCCGTTCTCGCCGCTCCGCTTTCCCTGATCCGACGATGCCCACCATCACGCTCAACGGCGAGCGCCGCGACGTTCCCGACGGCCTCTCGGTCGAGGCGCTTCTCGCCCATGTGGGGCGCGACCCCGGCCTGACCGGCGTCGCCGTGGCCGTCGGCGACCGCGTCGTGCGCCGGTCCGAGTGGGCTGAGACGCGCGTCGCGGACGGCGACCGCGTCGAGGTCATCACGGCGGCACAGGGCGGGTGACAGCATGACTTCCACCCTGGACCCCTGGACCGTCGGCGGCGTGATGCTCCGGAGCCGCGTGCTGCTCGGGACGAGCCGCTACCCCAGCCTCCAGTCGCTCCTGGATAGCATCGAGGCGTCCGGCACCGAGATGGTGACGGTCGCCGTGCGCCGCATAGACCTCGCCTCGTCGGGCGACGGCGAGAGCCTGCTCGGCGCCCTCCGGCGCCTCGCGACGGCCGACCGCCCGCTGCACCTGCTGCCCAACACGGCCGGCTGCCTGACAGCCCGCGAGGCGGTCCTCACGGCGCAGCTTGGCCGCGAGGCGCTCGAGACGAACCTCGTCAAGCTGGAGGTCATCGGCGACGACGAGACGCTCTACCCGGACGCCGTCGAGCTGCTCCGTGCAGCCGGCGAACTCGTCGCAGATGGCTTCGAGGTGTTCGCCTACTGCGGTGACGACCCGGTGACGGCGCGCAAGCTCCGCGACGCCGGCTGCGCCGCGGTGATGCCGCTCGCGGCGCCGATCGGCTCGGGCATGGGCCTCGTCAACCCGTACGCGCTCGCGCTCATCCGGGACCTGCTGCCCGACGTGCCGCTCGTCGTGGACGCCGGGCTGGGGACGGCGTCGGACGCGGCGCGGGCGATGGAGCTGGGCTACGACGGTGTGCTTCTGAACACGGCCGTCTCGGGCGCGCAGCACCCGGCTGCGATGGCCCGCGCCTTCGGCCTCGCGACCGACGCCGGCCGCCTCGCCTTCGGTGCCGGCCGCATCCCGACCCGCACGTTCGCCACCGCATCCACGCCCGACATCGGGCGCATCGGCACATGACCCGCCCCGATTTCACGCTGCCCCGCCTGCTCCTCATCGCCGACGGATTCGCATCCGGGCGGACCGAGATGGACGCCGCCGCGATCCGCGCGCGTACCGTCGCGCTCGTCGGGGCCGGTGTCGCGTTCGTGATGCTCCGAGACCACGCGGCCGACGACGCGACGTTCGCCGCGGCGGCCGAGGCGCTCGCGGCCAACCTGCGTGCGGTGCGGCCGGACGTGCTCCTCGCCGTCAACACACGCGTGGACGTGGCGCTCGGGATCGGCGCGGGCCTGCACGTCGGCGCGCGCGGGCCGTTCGTCTCCGATGCCGTCGCCTCTGGGGCCGCGTTCGTCGGCTACTCGGCGCACTCGGCGACACAGGTGCGCCGCGCGGCGCTCGGCGGGGCGGCGTACGCGACGCTCTCGCCCGTCTTCGAGACGGCGTCGCACCCCGAGACGCCGCCGCTCGGCGTCGGGCCGGTGCGCCTCGCGGCGGAGGCGGCCGGCATCCCCGTGTTCGCGCTCGGCGGGCTCACGGCGCCGCGCGCGCGCCTCGTGCGGGAGGCCGGCGCGCACGGCGCGGCCGTCCTTTCGGGCCTGCTGTTTGGGTGGAACCCGGCGCGTACGGTCGGCGGCTATACCGCGGCACTCGGCGCGTGAGGCGTCAGCCCGGCGCCGCGTCGAGCGCCCAGAAGCCGCCACCGTCGACCGGGATCGCGCGCCCGCGGACGGGCTGATCCGGCCCGACGAGGCCCGGCCGCTCGGTCTCGGGCAGGATCGCCACGTCGTAGATCTCCTCGGCCGACGCCTCGAAGAGGATGCTCCCGGCGATGCTGCCCGACGGCAGGTGCACGATCACGACACCGGCTTTGTTGGCGCGCGCCGAGACGGGCAGGCCGGCGAACGTCGAGCGCCCGCGGATCTTCGAGAGGCCGACGAAGAGGTAGTCGCCGCGGCGGGCGAGGCCGCGCGCGAACCCGCCGACGTCGCACACGTCCGTCACCGCTCCGCTCGCGAGGTCCACCTCGGAGAGGCGCCCCGTCGCGGACTGGAGCACGAACAGGCGGCCGTCGACGAGGCGCGGCGAGTGCGGCATCGCGAGTCCCGCCGCGACCGTCGCGCCCGAGCCAACGTCGATCAGGACCCCGCCCGTGAGGCGGCCGTCGCTCCACCCGCGCGGCGTGTCCGTCGCGCCGAGGGCGGAGACGACGGCCGGACGGCCCTGCGCGTCGAAGGCGAGGCCGTTGAGGTGGCAGCGGTCCGTCGGGTCCAGCGCGGTGACGAACGGCGGCGTCCAGACCGGCTCGAACGCGTGCGGCCCGTCGACGCGGCAGAGGCACGAGAAGCGCGTGTTGACGGCGACGAGCGCGCCGGCCGCGTCCCAGCCCATGTCGTGCAGGTCGAGCGGGCCGGTGTAGTGCGTCGCGCGCGGGACGAGGAGCGCGTCGTACGTGTCGGGCTGGTTCGGGTACGACGCCGCGAGCGTCGGGGCGTTGGCGAACGTGTGCAGCGCGTCCCGGGCCGCGACGGCGAAACGGAGGCTCGGGCCCGAGCCGGCGACGGCCATGCCCATCGGGGCGTCGAAGCGGCGGTTGAGCTGGGCGAGCGCCTCGCCGCGCGGCGAGAACAGCACGACGCGGCCGGCCTGGTACGTCGAGAGGGCGACCGAGCAGCGGAGCGCGGCGAGCAGGTCCGGCACCTCGGGCGTGAACGTGCTCGCGAACGGGGCGACGGAGGGCGGAAGCGGGGCGTCGGTCATCGTCTGGAAAAGGGGGGAGGCAAGAAACGACGGCGCCCCGCCCCGAGGCGTCTCGGAGCGGGGCGCAAGCTGCGTCGCAGGGATCAGCGCGTGACGGTAAGCCGCTGCGTGAGCACGTGCCCAGCGACCGTCGCGCGGACGACGTACGTCCCGGCCGCAAGCGCACCCGGTGTGACGCGGACGGTCGTTTCGCCGGCCGACATCTGGGCGTCTGCGAGGACAGCGACCTCGCGGCCGAGCACGTCGTAGACGGCCACGCGGACATCCGAGGCCTCGGGCAGCGACAGCATGAAGCTGGCGGCGCCGGTCGTCGGGTTCGGACGAGGCGCGGAGAGTGCGAGCGTCGTCGCGGCGTCTGGAGCGGCATCGGTGAAGCCGGCCGGTGTCACGACGAGCGTGAAACGGTCTCCGCCGCGCGCCTCGGCAGGGTGCGGCGCACCACCGAGTCGCGGGATGGCAAGGGCGTCTCGGCGCGGAGTCACGGCCGCCGGACCGGCGAGCGTGAACGCGTATTCGGTCGCCGTGGCGAGGTCGATGCGTGCGCCCGTCGCCGCGTCGCGGAGCTCGGCGCGCCAGCCGTCCGGCAGGTCGAGGGACGGCCAGTCCAGCACGAGGGCCGAGCCTGCCTCGGCGCCATCGACGACCGCCGACACGTCGAGCGGAACGGCAACGATGCCCGGCGCCTCGGGGCGCGCGTCGATGGTGTGGCCGCCGGCTGCGAGCAGCACGAAGCTCTGGGCCGGGGGCACGAGCGCGAGCGCGTCGTAGGTGTCCGCCCCCGCCTCGGCGCCGTCGACGCCGAGGGCGAGGAACGCCTCGGACTGCACGCCCTCGGGCAGGCCAGAGCCGGCGCCCGGGCGAAGCCGCAGGCCGACGACCGTCGGTGCGACGTCGCCGCGGTAGAGCGGCCCACCGTTCGAGACGCCCGGCCGCGAGGTGATCGCAGGGTTGGCCGCGTTGGCCTGGACCCAGAAGCCCTGGAACGGGCCGACGATGCCGCCCGGCAGGCTGCCCGCGCCCGGGATGCCGCGGCTGTGCGCGAGGTAGTTCGCCGTGGCGTTGTCGTAGACGTAGACCGGCGCGTTGACGTTGGCGAGGTCGACGGCGTCCCAGTCGAACCACGAGCCGAAGGGGTTGCCGAGCAGGTTCCAGCCGTCGTCGGCCGGCAAGCCCGAGTCGGTGAAGCTCAGCGGCGCGTCGCCGCCTGCACCCCAGTCGAAGTCGACGAGGTCGGGGCGTCCGGTGTCGGTGAGCGTCTTGGGGAAGCCGCCCTGCTGGCCCGGCGCGCTCGTGCGCGGGTCCTCGTCGGCGAAGACGTACACGAACGCCCCGCGGCCTGCACCGACGATGGAGGTGATCGCAGCCGGCGCGACATAGCCGAGGTCCTTGTCACCTGAGACGGTCTCGTCGTAGAGGTAGACCGTCGACGGGCCGACCTCCTGGGCGGCGCCCGAGAAGCCCTGGGTAAAGATCTCCGAGCCGAGCAGCGTCCCGAGCGGCGTCGCCGTCGGCGCGGCGAGCATCCGGTAGCCTGTCGTGCCGTCGAGCCGAGCCGTCACGGGGCCGACCGTGCCCGTGTTCTCGTAGTAGATGAAGCCTTCGAACGAGATAGACGTGAGCAGATCCGTGTCCCCGTCTCCGTCGAGGTCGCTTGCGACGGCCGTCAGCACCCCATAAGAAGGGGTGTTGGGCAGCCCAAACGCGCCCGGGCTGTTCGCGACGAAGGCGGGCGTCTCCCGTGGGCCGGCCGTGTTGGTGAAGACGAAGATGCGTCCGTCGTACGAACCCGAGACGACGTCGAGGTCGCCGTCGCCGTCGAGGTCCGTGAACGCCGGGGCGCTGCCGCCGGAGGAGGTCCCTCCGCGCTGGAAGAGTGGCGCGCTGGAGTTGACCGGCGTGAGGCCGAAGGGGTTCGTCTGCGGCGGCCCGAACAGGGGTGTGTTCTGCGGCCCAGAGGTGTTCTGGAACAGCGTGAAGTTGCCGTACGATCCGTCCCCGACGAGCACGTCGAGGTCGCCGTCGCCGTCGATGTCGCCCAGCGTGGGGACGCGGATCGTGGACGTCGGCAGGAGACCGAACGGGTTGGTCTGACCCGCGCTGAAGGCGGGCGTCGCGCCCTGGCCGGCCGTGTTCTCGAAGTAGACGAACTGGGAGTTGTTAACTATCGTGAGCACGTCAAGGTCGCCGTCGCCGTCGAGGTCGCCCACCGCGATGGTCTGGTTCGTCCCCGAAGCGGTGAGGCCGAACGGGCTAGGCTGCGCGGCCGAGAACGCGGGCACCGCGCCGGCGCCGGCCGTGTTGTCGAAGAGGAAGAAGCCCCCGTTGACGACGGCAGCGAGCACATCGAGGTCGCCGTCGCCATCGAAGTCGGCCTGGGCGAGCGTCGTCGGCTGAGCCGGGCTGAGCGTCCGCACGGGTGTGAGGCCGTTCGGGTTGGGCTGAGCCGGGCCGAAGGCCGGCGTCGTGCCGGCGGCGGCCGTATTGGCGAAGAGCCTCAAGGTGCCGCTCGTGCCGCCGGCGAGGACGTCGAGGTCGCCGTCGGCATCAAGGTCGACAAGCGTGGGCGACAGGGTGCTCGAGCCGCCGTTGCTCGGCAGGCCAAACGCGCCGACCACGCTTGGAGCGAAGGCAGGCGTCGTGCCCGGCCCAGCCGTGTTCGCGAAGTAGGTGGCGTTCCCTTGCTTGTTGCCGACGAGTACGTCGAGGTCGCCGTCGCCATCGACGTCGCCGACAGCGGGCCGGGCAATGTCGCCGACATCCGAGAGCCCGAATGGGTTTGTCTGGGCAGCCGCAAACGCGGGCACCCCTCCTGCGGGCACGTTCTGAAAGTAGACCAGGTTGCCGTCCTTGTCGCCCGCGAGCACGTCGAGGTCGCCGTCGCCGTCGAGGTCAACGAGGCGCGGCGACGCCTCGCTGGCGTTGAAGGGCGGGGGCTGCTGTGAGATGAGCGCCGTCAGCCCGAACGGATTGGTAACGGGCGCGGCGAAGGCGGGCGCGTTGCCGGCCCCGGCCGTGTTCTCGTAGTAGCCGAAGCTTCCACCGGAGCGCCCGATGAGCACGTCGAGGTCGCCGTCGCCATCGAGGTCGCCGACGGTTGGGCGAAAGTTGTCGGTGTCCGACGTGAGGCCAAACGGGTTGGCTACGTCGGCCGTGAACGCCGCAGGCGCGCCCGGGCCGGCGGTGTTCGCGAAGAAGCTGAACGAGCCGTTGGAGGAGCCCGAGAGCACGTCGAGGTCGCCGTCGCCGTCGAGGTCAGCCACGGCGGGGTCGGACCCGTACGAGGGGGCCAGCGACCTGAACGGGGCGAGGCCGAACGGGTTCGCCTGGCCCGGCCCGAACGTCGGCCCGCCGCCGCCGCGCTGCGCGGCGTGCGCCGCAGCGTTGGCGGGGCGAACGCGGCCGCCGGCGGGCGTGCTCCGCACCGGGACGATCTGGCCATCGGCCGTCTCGCGGACGCCGTAGTAGCGGAGCATCTCGGCACGCGCGTCGGCCGCCTGCGGGCGCGGCGTCTGGGCGTGGGCGGCCGGCGCGAGCACGGCGAGCGAGACGCCGCCGAGGGCGCACGCGCGGCGCAGCGCGGCCACGCGGCGGAGGGCTCGGGAACGTGACATGCCGACGGGTGCTGAAACGAGGGGCATAACGGTAGAACTGGGTGGCGCGGAGCGGCCGGAACGTACGGCGCCGGTTCCTGCAGAACCGGACATTCAGGCGCAGCGACTCCGTGTATACACAATCTGCGCATATGGACAGACACCTCTCCTCCCGGCCGCGCCACGGTACTTTCCAGACCCCTGACACGCGCTGCGCCATGTCCGATCCATCCCCGCCCGCCCGCTTCCACACCGGCACTCTAGCGGCGCCGGTCGCGGCGGCGCGCTTCGGCGCGCTCCTCGCGCCGACGCTGGAGTACCGCCGCACGCACGGGTCGGTCGCGGAGCACGTCGTCACCGTCGTGGCGACGGTGGCCGAGCAGCCTGTGGGCGTCGCGCTCGGGCAGGTCGTGCCCGGCCTGGGCATCGGCGAGGTGCTGAGCCTCGGCGTAGTCCCGGAGCAGCGGCGGCGGGGCGTCGGGTCGGGCCTGCTCGCCCGCCTCGAGACGGCGCTCGCCGACGCTGGCTGCCCGGCCGTGCAGGGCACGTTCCGAAGCGACTGGACAGGCGTCGAGGCGGTCGAGGCGCTTCTCGACGAGGCAGGCTGGGAGCCGCCGGTCGTGCAGAAGCTCTACTACAAGATTGAAGGGATGGCCTTCATGGGGCAGCCAGTCATGCAGAGCGTATCCGTCTCCGAGGATTACGCCATCACGGACTGGGACACGCTTACGGAGGCCGACCGGGCGCGCGTCGAGGCGATCGTCGCGGCCGATCCGGCGACGGCACCGATCTCGCCCTTTCAGCATCCGGGCGTCGTCAGCGAGGCCCTCAGCGTCTGGTTGCGCCACGGCGGTGAGATCGTTGGATGGCACCTTGTGCTCGTATCGAGCCCGCCTATCGTCGAGTACGCTGGGCTCTACGTCTTGCCCGAGCACCGCAAGAGCCGGGCCGGGCTGGCACTCGTCGCGGCGTCCGGGTGGCGGCACGTCGAGGCCGTCCGTAAGGGCGATGTCCGGTTTGGATCGAAGGACAACGCGGTGAGCGTGTTCGCCGTCGAGCCGCGGAGCCGTGAGATGCGGGCCTTCGCCGATGCCTACTTCCGGCGGCCCGGCATCACAGAGACGACGGTCTGGCTGCGCGGCAAGCGCCTCGGATAGCGCACCTGGCGCGCGGCGCGTAGATTCGTCTTCACCGCCGCTCCACGATGTCCGAGACCCCCCGCCTGCTCGTCGGCGTCCCGCGCGAGACCGCGCCCGGCGAGACGCGCGTCGCCGCGACGCCCGACACCGTGAAGCGCTTTGCCCGCAAGAACGTCGACGTGGCCGTCGAGCGCGGGGCGGGGGAGACGGCCTTCTTCTCGGACGACGCCTACGCCGCCGCCGGCGCGCGCCTCGTGGACCGCGCCGAGGCGCTCGCGGCCGACATCGTCGCGACGGTCCGCGGCCTGCCCGACGCCGCGGGCGTCCGCCCCGGCGCCGTCGTGATCGGCCTGCTGCGGCCGCTCGACGATCCTGCTGCGCTCGCGCCGCTCGTGTCCTCCGGCGCGACCGTCATCGCGATGGAACTCGTCCCGCGGACCACGCTGGCCCAGTCGATGGACGTGCTCTCGGCGATGTCGTCCGTCGCCGGCTACCGCGCGGTCTTGCTCGCGGCCGAGCGGCTGCCGCAGTTCTTCCCGCTCCTCACGACGGCCGCGGGCACGCTGCGGCCCGCGCGCGTGCTCGTGCTCGGGGCTGGCGTCGCCGGCCTCCAGGCGCTCGCGACCGCCCGGCGCCTCGGCGCCATCACGAGCGCCTACGACGTCCGCGCCGCGGCGCGCGAGCAGGTCGAGAGCGTCGGCGCCACGTTCGTCGTGCTGGACACGGACGCGGCGGACGCCGAGACGGCCGGCGGCTACGCCCGCGCCCTCACCGACGCTGAGCAGGCCGCGCAGACGGCGGCCCTCGAGCGCCACGTCGCCGAGGCGAACGTCCTTATCACGACGGCGCTCATCCCGGGACGCCCGGCGCCGCGCCTCGTCACCGCGGCTGGCGTCGCCGCGATGGCGCCGGGCTCCGTCATCGTCGACCTCGCGGCGGCCGGCGGCGGAAACGTCGAGGGCACCGTCCCGGGCGAGACGGTCGTGACCGCCGGCGGCGTCTCGATCCTCGCGCCGCTCGACCTCGCGACAGGGATGCCGCGCCACGCGAGCGAGATGGTCGCCCGGACCATCGAGGCGCTCGTTTCGGCCTATGCCCGCGACGGCGTGTTCGCGCTCGACCTGTCGGACGAGATCCTCGCCGGCGCTGTCGTTGCGACGGGCGGCCGCATCGTCAATGCCCGCGTCGCGTCGCTCCTGCCGGGCTCGGCGGTCGTCTCCGAAGCAGCCAACCCAGCCGGGGACCTGACGGGCGTGACGCCTGCCTGAGAGGCTGCAGTCCGGGTGGTCAGACAACTCCGCGGCGCCTCATTCCTCATTCTCATTTTTCCACACTTCCTGATGGACCTCTCCCTCGTCGTCGTGTTCGTCCTCGCCTCGTTTGTCGGGATCGAGGTGATCTCGAAGGTGCCCGCGACGCTTCACACCCCGCTGATGTCGGGCTCGAACGCCGTCTCGGGCATCACGATCGTCGGGGCGCTCGTCGTCGCTGGCGCGGTCGAGACGCCGTGGGCAAAGTGGCTCGGGCTTCGTCGCGCTCGTGCTCGCGACGGTCAACGTCGTCGGCGGGTACGTCGTCACAGACCGGATGCTGGAGATGTTCAAGCCGCGCGAGACGGCGCCGGAGGCGCCGGCGGTCGGCGGGGATGGCGCAGCCGGTGCCCGGCCATGAGCGGCGCCCTCCTCGACGCGGGCGTCCGCCTCGCCTACCTCGTCGCCGCCGGCCTGTTCATCGTCGGCCTGAAGCGCATGTCGTCGCCGCGGACGGCGCGGGCTGGCAACCGCCTCTCGGCCGTCGGCATGCTCATCGCCGTCGTGGCGGCGCTGCTCTCCGAGCGCATCCTGTCGCCGCTCGAGTTGCTCGTCGGTCTGGCGATCGGGTCGGCGATCGGGCTCTGGCTTGCTCGCAAGACGGAGATGACGTCCATGCCCGAACTCGTCGCGGCGTTCAACGGGGTCGGTGGTGCGGCGTCGGCGCTCGTCGCCATCGCCGAGGTGTTCCGCGTCCAGGCCGAGCCCGGCGCCCCGTACGGCGGGGTCATCGCCTTCACGGTCGGCCTCTCCGTCCTCATCGGCGCCGTCACGCTCACGGGCTCGTTCGTGGCCTACGGCAAGCTCCGCGGGACCCTGAAACGGACCGGCTTCCCCGGCCTCCGCTTTGTCTCCGTGGCCCTGCTCGGGGCCCTTATCGCGACGCTCGGCCTGTTCGTGCGCACGGCAGACGCGCACGGGACGCAACACGTCGTCCTGCTCGTCGCCATCGCGGCGCTGTCGTGCCTTATCGGCGTGCTGCTCGTGCTGCCGATCGGCGGGGCGGACATGCCGGTCGTCGTGGCGCTGCTGAACGCGTACTCGGGGCTCGCGGCGGCCGCGACAGGCTTCGTGCTCGGCAACGAGGCGCTCGTCGTCTCGGGCGCGCTCGTCGGCGCCTCGGGCGTCGTCCTCACGCAGATTATGTGCCGCGCGATGAACCGCTCGCTCGGCAACGTGCTGCTCGGCGGCTTCGGCGCGACGGGGGCCGGACCGGCGCAGGACAGCCGGCGAGGCGCTGCCGGTCCGCACGACCACGGCGGACGACGCCGCGATCCTGATGGCCTACGCCGCGCGCGTCGTCGTCGTGCCGGGCTATGGGCTCGCCGTCGCGCAGGCGCAGCACGAGGTCCGCGAGATGGCCGACCTGCTCGCCGCACGAGGGCGTCGACGTGCGCTACGCGATTCACCCGGTCGCGGGCCGCATGCCGGGCCACATGAACGTTCTCCTCGCCGAGGCGAACGTGCCCTACGACGTGCTCGTCGAGATGGACGACATCAACGCCGACTTCCCGCAGGTCGATGTCGTGCTCGTCGTCGGGGCGAACGACGTCGTCAACCCGGGCGCGCGGACGGACCCGCAGAGCCCGATCTACGGGATGCCGGTTCTGAACGTGGACGAGGCGACGAACGTGATCGTCCTGAAGCGGAGCATGGCGGCGGGCTACGCCGGCATCGAGAACCCGCTCTTCCACCTCGGCAACACGCAGATGCTGTTCGGCGACGCGAAGGCGTCGATCAAGGCGATCGTGGCGGAGCTGAAGCAGCTGCAGACGGCGTGACCGGCGCGTGGACATGCATCTTCGGTAAGTCGGAGCGCCAGGATTGTGTCGTGCACAGGTCGCCGGGTCGTCGCGCCTGTCGCCTCGCACTGCGCCGTCACGCGCCGCTGCAGACCGCGGCGCCCGGGTCGGGTCGGTAGATTCCGGGCATGATCACGCTGAATGCCCCGACCGCCCGCGACGTCGCGCTGGCGCACCTGCTCCGCGTCGAAACCGACGGCGCGTTCGTCTCTCGCGTCGCTGGCCGTCTCGACGCGGCCGAGGCGGCGCCGGACGTTGCGCGCCGCGCGCTCGATTACGTTGCCGGCGTGACGCGGCAGCGGCGGTGGCTGGACTTCCTGCTGGCCGGCGTCGTCTCGCGGCCACTCGCGCGCCTCGACCCGCCCGTCCTCCAGATCCTGCGCCTCGGCGCCTACGACCTCGCCGTGCGCGGCACGCCGCCGCACGCAGCCGTGAGCGAGGCCGTCTCGCTGGCGCGCCGGGAGGTCCACGCCGGCGCCGTCGGTCTCGTCAACGGGGTGCTCCGGGCGATTGCGCGGCGCCTCGGGGCGCTCCCCGAGCCCACGACCGGCGACGCCGCCGACGACCTTGCCATCCGCTTCTCGCACCCGACGCCGCTCGTCCGTGGCTGGCTCGACGCGTTCGGACCGGATTCGACCCGGGCGCTCCTCGTGCAGAACAACCGGCCGCCGGTCTACGGCCTCCGCGTGACCGCCGCCGCCCGGCAGGGCGCCGACGCGGCCGCCGGGCGCGAGGCGTTCCGGACCGAAGTCGCGGCGCTCGGCACGACGGCGGACGCGTCGCAGTGGCTCGACGACTTTGTCACGACGCAGGGCCTCCAGCCCGTCCTCCGCGCCGGCTTCGCCCGCGACGGACGCTGCGCCGTGCAGGACGAAGCGGCTGGCCTCGTCGTCCGCGTGCTCGACCCGACACCCGGCGAACGCGTCCTCGACGCCGCCGCGGCACCCGGCGGCAAGGCCGTCTATGCCGCCCTCCGCGGCGCGGCCGTGACCGCGCTCGACGTTAACCGCGCCAAGACGCGCCTCGTCGCGCAGGCAGCGCTCGCGCAGGGGACGGACCTCGAGGCGGTCGCCGGCGACCTCCGCACGTGGGCGCCTGTTGCGCCGTTCGACGCCGTTCTTCTCGACGCGCCGTGCTCCGGGACGGGCGTCCTCGCCAAACGTGCCGACCTCCGCTGGAACCAGTCGGACGCTCGCACGGCCGAGCTTGTCGCCCTTCAGGACGACCTCCTCGACGCGGCTGCGCGCCACGTCGCCTCCGGCGGACGCCTCGTCTACTCCACGTGCTCCGTCGAGCGGGTCGAGAACGACGACCGTGTGGTGGCCTTCCTCGAGCGGAACGCCGGGTGGACCGTCGACCCAGTCGGCGACCGCGTCCCGGCGGCGATGGCCGACGGGCCGTTCTACCGTGCGCTCCCGCACGTCCACGGCACCGACGGTGCCTTTGCAGCGCGCCTCATCCGCACCTCCTGAGCCATGCAGCCAGCCCGGTCCGAGACGCTCGACAGGTATGCAGCGGCGTTCCGTGCCGCGCGCGACCGCGCCCGCATCCTCGTCGATGGCCTCTCCGACGACCAGTTCAACTGGAAGCCGTCTCCGGAGCGCTGGTCCGTTGCCGAGTGCCTGGCGCACCTGAACGTCGTCCATGCGGGGTACGAACCGGTGCTGGACCGCCTCATCGCCGCGGCGCCACGCACGAGCGCCCCGGGTCCGATGACCTACGGGTGGGTCGGTCGCCGCTTTGTCCAGAGCCTTCGTCCGGGAGCGCCCCCGATGCGGTCGCCGCGGGCGATGCGGCCCACTGCGTCGCAGTCACGCGCGCGCTCGCGCTTCGACCGAGAGCAGACACTCGCCGAGTTCGAGGCGTCCACGGAGCGGCTGCTCGGCGCTGTGGACGCAGCCTGCGCCGTGGATGCGGGGCGCATCCGGGTCCCGCTTCCCATCCTGCCCCTGCTGCGTCTGCGCCTGCCGTCCATCCTCGACGGGCTCGGGCAGCATGCGCTTCGGCACGTTGGACAGGCCGAGCGCGTCGTCGCTCACGCTGGATTTCCGCGGTAGCTCTGCGCGTTTGCGGCGCATCCGGCAGGGCGACGCGGTGTGGCCTTGCCGCCGGCGGATCCTGTCCCGACCTTGACTGCGCACATGCCCCGCCCCGCGCTGACCCTGGCTACCCCGTTCCACCGCATTCCCGACCCGATGCGTCGATTCTCTGCCAGTGTCACCCTGTTCGCGCTCGCCGTGGCGCTCGCGCCTGCAGCCGGTGCTCAGACGGCCGTCAAGTACGGCGCCGAGTTTCTCGCCGCCGGCGTCGGCGCCCGCGCGCTCGGCATGGGCGGCGCCTACGTCAGCCACGCCGACGACGTCACCGCCGGATACTGGAACGTCGCCGGCCTGAACGGCATCGGGGCGCCCGAGGCGGCGTATATGCACGCCGAGCGCTTCGACGGGGCCGTCTCGTTCGACTACGCTGCGGCCGCCTTCCCGATCTCGGCGCGCTCCACCATCGGCGTCTCGTTCGTCCGGTCCGCCGTGGACGACATCGCGAACACGCTGGACGCGTTCGATCCGGCGACGGGACTGCCCAAGCCAGACGCGCCGAATTACATCCGCTACTTCTCGGCGGCCGACAACGCGCTGTTCCTGTCCTATGCCCGCGGCGTCACGCCCGCGCTGTCGGTTGGCGCGACCGCCAAGGTCGTCCGCCGCGGCATCGGCGACTTTGCGCATGCGTGGGGCTACTCGCTCGACGTCGGCGCGCAGTACCAGCTTGGGCGGGTCCGCCTCGGCGCCAACCTCCAGGACGTAACGGGCATGCTCCAGGCATGGTCCGTGGACGAGGCGCAGTTCGCCGCCCTGGACTCGACGGCCCGGCCCGTCGGACTGACCGAGTACGTCCGGCCCGTCGCGCGCCTCGGCGCCTCGACGGAGGGCCGCGTCGGGTCGCAGTTCGCGTACACCATCGCGGCGGACCTCGACCTCGGCTTCGACGGCCAGAAGGCCAACGTCATCGACGCCGCCGGCGTCTCGCTGCGTCCGCGCCTCGGCGGCGAGGTCGTCTACCGCGACCTGCTCGCACTGCGCGCCGGCATCGCGGACATCACGACGAATGCGAACTACGGCACGCAGATCACGCCGGCCGTCGGCGCAGGCCTCAAGCTCGGCGCGCTGAGCGTGGACTACAGCTTCGGCGACTTTGGCGGCCTCTCGTCCGAGCTCGGCTACTCGCACCGCATCTCCGTCGGCTACCGCCTCGCGGCACCCCGGTTCGCGCGGCCCGGTCTTTGATGCGAGATTGGGCTGAGCGGTCATCCGCTTGCCACTCGTCGCCGGACTGCCCGTAGCTTGCGGGACCTCCGATTTTCTGGCCCTCCCCCCAGGCCCGATGATCTCGCTCAGAAACCCCGCCCGCACGCGGCAGGACAACGACCGCCTCGCGCGCGGACTCGGCGGAAGCGCCGCGATCCACGTCGTGCTGTTCCTGCTGTGGTTCGCCGCCGTCCCGACGCGGACAACGCCCCGGATCGACGCGCTGCGGACCTACCCGACGGACGTCCTCGAACTGACTGACGTCCAGATCATGGACGCCGCGCCTGCATTCTCGGACATTCCAGGTCCGCCGCAGGCTGCGGCCGGCGGTGCGTCGTCTGAAGGCGGTCCTGCTGGCGAGGAGCCGCCGTCGGAGAATCCTGTCCCTGAGCGCCGCACGCCCCCGGCGACGGCGCGTACGCGTGCCGAGCGCCCCAGCGTGACGCGCGAGGGCATTCCAACCCCCGCGCGCGTGCCCGAGACGCCGCCCGCGCGCCGCTCCGAGGCGCCGACGCGCGGCCGTGCACAGCCCGCCCCGCGCCCGACGGGCGCCAACCGGCCCGTCGCCCAGCAGGGCACCGGAACCGAGGAGGGGACCGGGCAGGGCGTCGGCACCGGCTCAGGACGTGGCAATGGCGGTGGAGAAGGGACTGGCGCTGGCTCGGGCACTGGCTCTGGCTCGGACGGGACTGGCACGCGCGAGGTCGGATTCGCCCTCGGCAACCGGACCTTCAACTGCACCCCTCCGCCCTTCGAGGGGATACCGGGCGAGGTCACGTTGACGGTCACGTTCCGCCCCGACGGCGGGTTCGTCTCCGCCTCCGGGCGCGGAGGAAACGCGGACCTCGTGCGCTCGGCGCGCGCAGCCGCGCGTGGGTGCCGCGCGCAGCCGCTGCCGCGCAACGCGGCGCAGACCAACCAGGCCACACAGGCGACCTTCCGCTTCCGCGCAGGTTGAGAATGAGGGAGAGGGGTTCCGCTTAGTTCCTTTTCCGCTTCCCCACCCGTCGCAGCGACCGCGCCTCGGAAGCGACGGCACGGCCCAGGGCCCCCAAGACGAGGCGGACCGGTCCACGCGGACCGGAGAACACGTCTGCAACCGCGGCGAGTGTCGTGATGCCGACTCGGTCACCGGACGCGACGAGGTAGAGTCGGCTCCCACGCGTCCGGCCGGTATTTGGCCTTGAAGCGCTCGAGCCCGTCGAACTGGTAGAAGCGCCGCGCGTGAGCGCGCGTCCATGTAAAGAGAAGCCGGACGAGGCGCGCCGGTGGCGACGGCCGATGCCGGCGAGGCGGTCGAGAGCGGAACCATGCCAAGCGTCAGAAACCGCGCCCCCTCGGCGGCGATGGTGCGAGCGGCCGTGTCCAGGAGTCCGTCCGTGACGCCATTCGGGGCGCCGCGCCCGCGCCAGATCCACTCGGCCAGCCACCCATCACGCGCCGGGATCGGCGAGAGCCACAGCACGCCGACGACTCGTCCGGGCGCCCCGTCCAGAGGGAGGCGGGCGACGAAGGCGCGGCGGTCGCCGACGCGATCGAGGATGTGCGGGTCTGCGAGGAACCCGAGTGCTGCCATGCCGCGCGTCGACAGCCAGAACGCGAGGACGTCCGCAACGCCCGGGTCGCGCGCGGCCTCTGCTGCCGGCTCTTCGGTTACCGTGACGCCCTGCCTGCCTGCTCGCCGCACCTGTGAGCGCAGCGAGGCGCGTCCGTCGACCGTCGTGGCCCATCCAGCGGGGTCCCACACAGGCTCCGCTCCGACGACTGCGGCCGCGTGGCCCGGACCGAGCGCGTCGACCGTTTCACGGCCCACGCCGAACCAGGCGGGTCGCGCGCCCGCAGCGCGGGCAGCGGACTCCCACGCCACAGCCGCCGCGGCAGAGTGTTCGGGCGCGCAGATCGGCCCGCCGGCCGCCATCCAGACGCGCCGGCCGAGGCGCCGGCTGACGGCGTACGCTACGCCGGCTGTCGCGGCGTCCTCGACTCGCAACACCCAGTGCCGAATGCCCGCATTGAACGTCTGCTCGACCGTCGCGTCGCGGCCGTAGCGCCGCACGAGGTGCCGAAAGTCGTCCGAGTTCACAGCGTGAGGCCCCTCGCGAGCCGGATGCGCGCACCTGCCTCGACGACTCCTACGACGCGGGTCGAGGCGGCTCCGAGGACATTGCCTTCGTTCGTCACGCGGTTCACGCCCAGGCTGCCACGCACGAAATAGAAGGGCATCGAGAGGTCTGCGCGGATGCCTGCTCGGAGCGTCCGCTGCGCATCGCCGAGCAGGATTGCGGGCGCATCGTTGCCCGGGTTCGGCGTGACGGCGGAGCCCTCGCCCTGCCAGACCGCCCGCAACTCGGGGCCGATCGAAAGGCCCGGCAGGAGGTCGTCGATAGACGCGTCGGCGAAGAGGCGGAGGTCGATGGTGTCTGAGAACGGCGCTCCGATGTTGCGCAGCGCGTAGACGTAGGACTGCTCGAGGAGGCTCGACTTGTACGCCCGCGCCGTGACGACCGTCAGGTCCACGCCGGCATCGACGCGGTCTGCCAGGCCGGCAACGACGGCCTGGCCCGTGAGGGCGATCGATGCGGGCTCGCGGCCGTTGAAGAGGTCGAAGTCGTCGAATGCAAGCTGACCCGTGACGGTCACGTTGCAGCGCTGGACCCACAGCAGGCCGCCGACGATGCCATTGTTCTCGGTGTTGCGCGGCGCGCCGTCGTTGAGGAACGAGAGGACGGACGTCGGAAGTAACGCTGGCAGAGACAGGCTGGCACCGTTGCCCGAGTACAACATCGTCTCTACTCCAGCGATGGTGATCCACGGAGCGGGACGCCAGTCGATGCGGTGGCCAGCGAGGTACCGCTGGATCTGAGGCTCGCGGGACCGGTCCCCGGCGCGCCCCGTGAACGAGACGGTCTGATCGACAAAGTTGAGCGTCGCCGCGTCCAGCTGGGCGGCGATGGAGCGTACGGCAAGGCGTTCGCCACCGATGCGAAGCGTCAGTGCGTCGTACGGCTGCGGGTTAGCGCTGAGGAAGACGCCTGTCCCGGACGGGATGCCCCACTGCCGCGCCACCACCCCGAGGCGCACCTCGCCAATGCGTCCGACCGCGCCGACGTGCGATTCCTCGTTTCGGAGAAAGACCGACACATTGCTGACGTTAAGCCCGTCCGGGTCGTCCGGGTAGAACGTGTCCAGCCGGGCGCCGAGCTGCGCCACGAGTGGACCGGCATCAAGGCTGCCTTGAAAGACAGCCAGGGGGAAGAACCGCACGCTGCCAGCCGAGACTGTCGCGTCGGTCGCCCCCGTCGGCCGTGCTGGGTCCAGGCGCCCGTTGTTGATCGCACGGACGCCGCCCCCGACCTCCAGCGTGGCAGCCGCCTGCTGCCCGCGGAGCGGCGGGCGCTCGGGCGTCGGACGAAGGCGCCGACGGATGCGGTCTGCCCAGCGCGCTTCCTGCGGGGAGAGATCGGACGGGACGAGACGGGCGAGGGCCTCGCCGACGGCTGCCTCGTCGTACGGCAGGACGGTCGGATTCAGGCCGAGAAGGTGGCCGCGGCGCTGCATCCGCTCGATCGTCGCATACGCCGGGTCGCCGAGCGGAATAAGGCGGTGGGACTGCGCCGCGACGGGCACGACGAACGCGAGTGCGACGGCGAGCAGAAGGCTTCGTCGGAGCGCGAGAGCGGGGCGGGTCACGGGCGGCTGGAAGTCGGTGCGTCAAAGTACGCGGAGCACTCGATCCCGAGCGGGGCGCCCTGGGGAGCCTTGCGCGGGCACGGCGCCCCCCCTACCTTCGGCCCGGACCCGACCCCGACCGCCTCGCTCTTCGCTACGCTCTCTTCCGCCGACTTCTGGTGACGCGACGCGTCGAGCTCCTGGCCCTTCTCGTGGCCGACGCCCTCGGACTGGGCGTCGCCGCGCTGCTGTTCGAGCGGGCCTGCGCCCGCTTCGACTGGATGCCGACATCTGCCGAGCCGGCGGTCGCCGGGCTTTTCGTCGTGGGCTGGTTGTTCCTCTTCGCCTTTTCGGGCCTCTACGGGGAGCGATACGCGGGCGGCCGCTTCGACGAGTTGATGACGCTCGGCAAGGTCACAACCTTCGGCGTCCTCGCGCTGTTTTTCGGCTACTACCTCGAACGCCTCGCCCCCGGCTCTGTCCGTCCGGCGCTCGCCGCCTATGCGGTTGCTCTGGTCGGCTGCGTCGGCGTGGCGCGGCTGGTGGTGCGGGCGGTCCAGAAAGAACTCATCCTGCGGGGTCATGGCCGCCACCGCGCCGTCGTCGTCGGCTGGTCGGACCGCGTCGAGGCGCTCTACCACGACCTCGCCCGCTACCCAGCCGCGGGCATCGAGGTCGTCGGGGCGGTCCGACTGCGCCCCGCGGCGGCGGTCGCGGTCCGAACCACGCGCGGGACGCACGATGGCGGACGCGATGCTGACGACGAGGCACCCCGCTTTTCCGAGGGCGACGCCCTCCCGATGGGCACGGTCGAGGTCACGGCGGCCGGCGCACCACACGCCGCCATCGCCGAACTGCCGGGCCTCATCGACCGCCTCGGCGTCCGCGACGTCCTCATCGCGCTCGGGTCTGACGACCACTTATACCTTGATGAAGTCCTCCGCGTCTGCGATGGACGACCGGTGACGCTCAAGCTCGTGCCTGACTTCTACACGGCTGTCGGCGGCATGGCGCGGACAGAGCACATCTACGGGCTGCCGCTCATCGAGGTCCTCCCGGAGCCAATCCCGGCGTGGGAGAAGCGGACAAAGCGGATCGTGGACATCGTCGCCGCGTTTATCGTGCTCGTTGCTGGTCTGCCCCTGTGGCTGGCTCTCGGTGCCTTCGTGCGCATGACTTCCGCTGGTCCTGCGATTTATCAGCAGGTGCGCGTCGGGCAGGGTGGGAGGCCGTTCACGATGCTCAAGTTCCGCACGATGGTCGACGGTGCCGAGCGCGATACAGGCCCCGTCTGGGCGGGCAAAGCGGACGCCCGCGCAACACCGCTCGGTAAGTGGCTGCGGAGGCTACGCCTCGATGAGGTCCCCCAGCTGTGGAACGTGTTGATCGGCGAGATGAGCCTTGTCGGGCCGCGTCCCGAGCGGCCGCACTTTGTCGAGATGCTCACCCGCGAGATCCCGCTGTACAGCCGCCGGCACCGCGTTCAGCCCGGAATTACGGGCCTCGCCCAGGTCAAATGGCGCTACGATGCAGACCTTGAGGATGTCCGCCAGAAGCTCAAGTATGATCTGTTCTACATCGAAAACATGAGTCTTCGTACGGATACGAAAATCCTGCTTCAAACAGTACGCACCGCTCTGATGGGGAAAGGGCAGTAGTGGACAGCAGGATGTGCTCCTCGACCGGGAGGGAACTGGCGTCTTCCAGTTCCGCGCCCCAAGCGTCCACGACACAGCGTCTCGGCGAAGATTGCACGCCGGGTTGACCCGCCCCGGGGCGCGCGGCACCTTCCGCGACCCCCCGCCGCCGACCTGATGGATTCGATCACCGCCGACGTCCCCGCCCGCGCCCTGCCCGACAACGCACTCGGCCTGTACCGCGCGCTGCGCCTGCCGCGCGCGATCGAGGACAAGATGCTGCGTCTCATCCGCCAGAACCGCCTGTCGAAGTGGTTCTCCGGCTACGGGCAGGAGGCCATCGCTGTCGGATGCGCCATGGCGCTCCGCGAGACCGACTGGCTGCTGCCGATGCACCGCAACCTCGGCGTCTGGACGACCCGTGGCGTCCCGCTGCGGCCGCTCTTCTGCCAGCTCATGGGACGGGAGGGCGGCTTCACGAAGGGCCGGGACCGCACGTTCCACGTCGGCCTGCCTGAGCGGCACATCGTCGGCATGATCTCGCACCTCGCGGCGATGCTGCCCGTCGCGGATGGCTTCGGGCTCGCTGCGCGCCTCGGCGGAACAGACAACACGCCGGCCGACAGCGTCGCACTTGCCTTCACGGGCGAGGGCGCAACGCGCGAGGGCGACTTCCACGAGGCACTGAGCCTCGCCGCCGTCTGGAAGCTGCCCGTCGTCTTCGTCGTCGAGAACAACGGCTACGGGCTGAGCACGCCGACGTCAGACGCCGTCCCGGTCGAACACATCGCGGACGCCGCAGCAGGCTACGGGATGCCGGGCGTCGTGGTAGATGGAAACGATTTAGAAGCCGTTATGGCATCTGTTGCATACGCTGCGTGGCGCGGGCGCCAGGGCATGGGCCCGACCCTTATCGAGGCCAAGACCTTCCGGATGCGCGGCCACGAAGAGGCGTCCGGTACCAAGTACGTTCCCGAGGCGCTCTTTGCCGAGTGGGCGCCGCGCGACCCGCTTGCACGCTTCCGCGCCCGCCTTCTCGAGGGCGGCATCGCCGAGGCCGAACTGGACGCGATCGACGCCGAACTCGTCGCCGAGATCGAGACGGTCGCCGAGTGGGCGCTGACGCAGCCCGAGGTCACGAGCACGCCCGAGGCTGAGTCCGCTGACCTCTTCGCCGCCCCGGCCGTCGGCCTGCCGACAACTCCGCCCGGGGCGCCGCGCACCGAGCAGCGCTTTATCGACGCACTGTCGGACGGCCTGCGAAACGCAATGGACGCGGACGACCGCACGGTCCTGATGGGGCAGGACGTCGCCGAGTACGGCGGCGTCTTCAAGCTCACCGCCGGCTTTGTCGAGCGCTTCGGGCGCGACCGCGTCCGCAACACGCCGATCATCGAGTCGGGCGCGATCGGCGCGGCGCTGGGGATGGCCGTCGCCGGCTTCACGCCGATCGTCGAGATGCAGTACGCGGACTTCATCACGTGCGGCTTCAACCAGATCGTCAACAACCTCGCGCCGACGCACTACCGGTGGGGACAGGCCGTCAACGTGACGATCCGCGCGCCCTTCGGCGGCGGCATCGGGGCAGGGCCCGTTCCACTCGCAGAGCCCCGAGGCGTGGTTCTGCCACGTGCCGGGGCTGAAGGTCGTCGTGCCGGGCTCGCCGGAGGACGCCAAGGGCCTCCTCCGCGCTGCCATTGCGGACCCCAACCCGGTCCTCTTTTTCGAACACAAGGCGCTCTACCGCGGCCTCAAAGGGCCGGTCCCGGAAGGCGACTATGCGATCCCGCTCGGCGAGGCGCGCATCGTCCGAGAAGGCCGCGACCTCACGCTCGTGACGTGGGGCGTCGGCGTCTCGTGGGCGGAAGGCGTCGCCGAGACGTTCGCCGCGCGCGGCGCCGAGGTCGAGATCCTCGACCTGCGGACGCTCGTGCCCTACGACCGCGCGGCCGTTCTCGCGAGCGTCGAGAAGACGGGGCGCCTCGTCGTGCTCCACGAGGCGACGCGCACGGGCGGCTTCGGCTCGGAGGTCGCCGCGGAGATCGCCGAGGCGGCGTTCAGGCTTCTCGACGCGCCGCCGGTCCGCGTCGGCGGGGCGGACCTGCCCATCGCGTTCTCGAAGCAGATCGAGGCGGAGGTTTACTCGGCGCGCGCGCGCCTCGAGGCAGCGGTCGAGCGGACGCTGGCGTTTTGAGGCCTGCGTGGAAAGACTGAGCGTGCATTGGGATACGGGTCCACGCCATCGTGATCCGATATTCTGCGGCGCGGTTGCCCGGTCCGCCCGATAGTTGCACCTTCCCACAGACACGCCATCCGCCCGATGTTTCGACTTCCCCGCCTCGCCGTCCTCCTCGCACTCGTCCTGAGCGGATGCGCCCACACGCCTCGCGCCGATTCTTCCAGCCCGAACCCGACGTTCTTCGGCACGTGGACCGGCACGGCGGACCAGTTTGACTCGGGCGTCGCGTCGGGCGTGCCGGACAGCCGGTGGGACGTCGAGGCGACGATCGGGGCTACGTCGCGCATCAACTACCCGACGCTGAACTGCTCGGGGACGCTGACGTTTGTCAGTAGCGAGCAGGGCAGCGTCTCGTTTACGGAGACCATCACGAGCGGCACCGAGCGCTGCGTCTCGACGGGCACGATCCGCTTCACCCGCGACGGCACGGCCCTCGTCTACCAGGCGACGCACGAGAGCCAGCCGAGCGTGTCGGTCGGGCGCCTCACCCGCCGGTAGTCCGGGCCGCCTCGGGGCGGACGGCGACGCGGAGCGGGCCGAGCAGGCCATCGCCGTCGTCGCTCCTGAGCGCGGCGAGGAGGGCCGCGTCGAGGTTGCCTGAGAGACGGACGAGCGTCATCTCGCCGTCGTCGAACGACACCACGAGCAGGTCGCGGATGGCGTCGCCGCGGCCGCGCGAGAAGACGAACGCCGCGTTGCTCGAGTCGCGCGACACGACGACGGGCGTCCAGCCGCGCCCCTCGATGCGCGCCACCGCGTCCGGCAGGTCCAGCGCGCCCGCGTCGAGCGGATCGCGAAGCGCGTAGGTGCCGACAGCGACGCCGCGGACGTGCCGCAGCATCTCGGCCGTGGCGTCATCGTCGCCGACGAATCCGCGGGCGAGGCCGAGCGAGAGGCGGCCGAAGGCGAGGGCGTGGCCCTCACTCAGCCCGGGCACGTCGTGGCCGACGTCGCGGCGCACGCGGGCGAGTTCGGCGGACATGCAGCCGGAGGAGACGAGCGCGGCGGCGGCGAGCGTGATCAGAGCGCGCATCAGTTCGGCGGGCTGGGCGGGGCGGGGCGGGCTGGCGGCGCAGGCCGGGCGGGGGGAGCGGGGGGCGCCGGCCGCCGGTTCTCTCGGGCGTCGTCGCGTGCCTGCTCTCGCGCCTCGCGCGCGGCCTCCGCCGCGCCGTCGCGTGCCTCGCGCGCAGCATCGTCGGCTTCCTCCGCGGCCTCGCGCGCTGCCTCGGCTGCGTCATCGGCCGCCTCCTGCGCCGCGTCTGCGGCCTCCTGCGCGGCGTCGGCGGCGTCCTGAGCATCGCCGGCATTGCCGATGTCGACGCCGAAGCGCCCGCCGAGGGCGCTGATACGCGCCGGGTCGATGAGCCCGTCGATGAGCACGAACGAGGCGTCGCCTTCGTCGTGGTCCAGCGAGCAGACGGCCATGCCGTCGAACGCGTCGCCGGCCTCGCGGACGTAGACCCACACGTCGTCCGTGTCCTCACCGTCGGGGCGGACGCGGACGAGCGTCTCCCAGCCTGCCGCCTGCATCTGCTGCTCGATGGCGTCGAGGCGGCCGGTGAGGCCGTCGCGCGCCGAGTCCAGCGCGTACACGCGGACGAGGATGCTGCGGAGCCCGCGGAGCATCGACGCCGTCTCGGGGTCGTCGTCGGTCGCCGACGAGGCGAGGCGCAGGAGCGCGCCGCGGAGGTTTACCTCGACTTTGGGCGGCCGGCTGAAAAAGGCGTCGAGCTGCGCCACGTCGAAGCCTGCGGGCTGTGCGCGCGCGGCGGGGACGAGCAGGGCCGCCAGTGCGGCCGCGAGGAGAAAGCGGGACATGGTGAAACGGGGGGATGGGAACGTGTTCATCGTCGGTTACTGGATAAGCTGAGCGGGTTCGAGGGCGGACGAGACGCGCTGCATCTCGGTCTGCACCGCGGCGTCGGCGGAGCGCTGCGCGCGGGCGACGATGCGGAGCGCGAGCAGCAACTCGTCCCGCGCCGCAGCCGCGTCAGCAGGCGTCGGCGTCTCCGCGATGTTGGATTCGTTCGGCAGGTCGAGCCGCTCGGCGGGTGCGGGCGCGTCGTCATGAGGGGTGGACGCTCGCGGTGCATCTGCGCGGCGCCGGGCCCGACGCAGGGCTGTGCGGACGGAGCGGCGCGTAGAAGCTGGCTCGGTGACAACATGCGCCATGGCGGGCTGCGCCTCGGTAGACTGAGACTCCGCCGGTTGTGTCTCGACGGGTGGCATCTCCACAGGCCGCGTTTCGGTGGGCACCGCGGGCGTCGCGACGGCGACGAGCGGTGCCTCGGTGCGCGGCCAGAACATCACCAGAGCGACGAGCGCGGCCGCGGTGAGGGCACCGGCCCAGACGCGGCGGCGGGCCGGGCGGGCGGTCGGCCGCGCGTCGCGGTCCGGTGCCCGGGGCGGCGCCGGGCGGGTCCGGGCACCGACCTCGGCGAAGACGGCGGCGAGCACCTCAGGCGGGCATGTCTCCTCGCGGAGGCAGGCAAACGCGTCGCCGAAGCCGTCGTCTAGCGCCTCTGCCTCGGCGGCGCATGCGGCGCACGACGCGGCGTGCGCGTCGAGGCGCCCGGCGGCGCCGGGCACGCCAGCCGCTGCGTCGTCGACGAGGCGGTCGATATCGGGGCAGGGTGTTACGGGCATGGGACCAGGTCGGGGACCGACGTGCGGAGCGCGGCGCGCAGGCGCGTGCGGGCGCGGTGGAGGTAGACCTTGACGGTCGTCAGCGGGAGCTCGAGGGCCTCGGCGATCTCGTCGTACGCCAGGCCTTCGACGTCGCGGAGCACGACAAGCGAGCGGAACGGCTCGCCGAGATCCGCCAGTGCGGCGTCGAGGCCTGTGCGGAGGTCGGCGGCTTCGGCGAGTGCATCGGGGAGTGCATCCGAGGATTCGGGGTCCGGCGCGAGGTCGCCGGGGTGGGGCTGGGGGCGGGTTTTGCGGGCGCGGAGCAGGTCGAGTGCGGCGTTCCGGGCAACGCGCGCGGCCCATGCGCGCTGCTTGTCCGGAGGCACGGCGGCGCCGTGGCGCCAGAGCTTAACGAGCGCCTCCTGCGCTGCGTCCGCCGCGTCGTCGGCCCTGCCGGTTACGCGCAGCGCAACGCGGTACACGAGGTCGGAGTGGAGGCGGACGAGGGCGTCGGGCGGCATCGGCTCGGGCGGGGTCATGGGAACGACGGGCGCCGCGGCGCAGAGGTTACACCGCGGCGCAGGTCGCGTTAGAAGCCCTTGCGCTGCGGCGCCAAGCGGCGTCATCTTGGCCGTTCCTCCCGCGTTTGCCGACATGAAACTGCTCTTCCTTCTCGCCGCAGGGCTCACCCTCGCCGCGTGCGACACGTCCGGAGCCGATGCGCTCCGCATACCAGGCGAGCTCTCCCAGAATGAGCCCGCTTACCCGGCACTCGTCGCGCCTGACACAGTCCTTGCCGGCCGGGCGTTCACGGTGTCGGCGTTCACGATCGGCGGCGGCTGCTTCCGTTCGGGCGACACCGAGGTCGTGCTCTCCGGACAGGCCGCTGAGATTCGGCCGTTCGACCTCTTTTTCGACCCGGGTCCGAACGGTGCCTGCACGGCCGATATCGGATTCTACCCACACGAGGCGGCGGTCACGTTCGGCCAGCCCGGCCGTGCGACCGTCCGCGCAGTGGGCACAGCGGGCCGCCCCGGTTTCGGCGCCCCGACAGCCGCGACGCCACGCGTGACGGTCGAGCGGACAGTCGTCGTGATCGCGCCGTAGCTACGACCGCTTCATCGCGAAGGCCGCCGCGAGAGCAAACAGCGGTGTCCAGACGAACCAGATGTTCTGCGCCGGGTTCAGTAGGTCCAGCGTGGCCGCGAGCGACCCGGCGACGAGGCAGGCGCCGGCGAGGAGCGCTGTCCGCAGCCCAGCCAGGGGGTTCGTGGCCGGCCCGCGCATGCGCGACTCGAGAAAGCGGATGCCCTCGGCGATGAGCGTCGGCGCCTTCACGATGAGGTCCACGAGCTCGGGCGCGCCGCGGAAGCTCTCCTTGACGAGCGCGAGCGGATTGAACTGGCTCATAAAGAGCTTGTTGACGTGCTTCTGCGACACCTGCGCGACGTCGAAGCCCGGCATCAGTGTCTGCCCGACGCCCTCGAACGTGATGAGCGCCTTCGTCATCAGGACAAGCTCGACCGGGAAGTACATCCGGTACTGGCCCGCGAGGCCGACGCTCTCCATGATGAGGCCCGCGACCGAGACCTCGCCGTGCTTCTGCGCGCGGTAGAAGCGCCGGCAGAGCTCCGCGACAGCCCGCTGGAAGCCGCGCGGGTCCGCCTTCGTCCCGGCCTGCGACACGGACGCGAGGTAGCGCGCCGCGTTCTCGGCGTCGCCGGTGACGAGCGAGAAGTAGTAGTAGAGGAGCGTTCGCCGGAGGTCGCCGTCGAAAAAGCCGACCATGCCGAGGTCGATAAAGCCGAGCTTGGGGTGGATCTCGCCGTTCTCGTTCGGCTCGGTGTCGAGGACGAACAGGTTGCCCGCGTGGAGGTCCGCGTGGAAGAAGCCGTCGGCGTAGAGCATCCGGATGATCGACTTCGCGCCGAGGTCCACGATCCGCTCTCGGACGTCCTGCGGGAGCGCACGCGACGCGGGCGTATCGGGGCGGATGCCGCTGAACTGCTCCATCGTCATCACGAGCCGCGAGCTGTACTCGCGGTAGATCTTCGGGAAGCGGATGTCCGGCTCGTCGGCGAAGTTCAGCGCGAACTGCTCGGCGTTGTCCGCCTCGCGGCGGAGGTCCACCTCCCGGAGCGTGTACTCGGCGAACTCGTCGAGGACCTTCTTGGGCTGGTACTTCGAGAAGAAGATCTGCAGAAACGACCCGAAGAAGCCGAGCAGCCGCGCGTCGCGCTTGAGCACGACGTAGACGTGTGGCTTGACAACCTTCAGAATCACGTTCTGTCCGTCGACCGTCCGCGCTTGGTGGATCTGGCCGATCGAGGCGCTGCCGAGCGGCTTCGGGTTCACGTAGTCGAACATCTCGTCCACGGGCCGGCCGAGGCCCTTCGCGACGCGGTCGAGGTACTCCGGGAACGGCATCACCGGGAGCCGGTCGAGGAGGTTCTTAAGCTCGTCCGTGATGAACGCCGGCAGGAGGTCTTCGCGCAGCGCGAGCACCTGTCCAAGCTTGATGTACGTCGGCCCGAGCAGTTCGAGGCGCTTGCGGAGCTGCTGCTCGATCGGCATCGCGCGAATGTCGCGGCGCACGAGCGGGCGCACGAAGAACGCCGCGAGCTTGATCATGAACAGCGGCAGGCCCTTCACGAAGGCGAACTGCTCACGGTCGCGCGCCACGGCCACGGCCGAGCCGTAGACGAGTCCGACGGCGTGGCGCAGCGTCGTGAAGTAGCGCTGGGCGAGGCTCGGCGGCGTGCCGATCTCCATGACCTCATAGCCCGCCTCCTGCGCGATGGCCGTTTGCGGGTCCATCACCTCGGGCGCGGACGAGCGCTTGCGACGCCACCGCGCGAGGTCCTCGAGGACGCCCTTCTCGGTCTCCGCGGGAACGGTCGCTTTGCGGCGGTGGGTCGACGTGGGGACGGGCCCTGGCGCGGCGGAGGCGTGGACCGTCGCGGCTGGCGCGTCACCATCGGGGCCTGTGGCCGGGCGTCCGTCGTCGGTGGGCTCCTCGATCGGCAGGACGGTCACGTCGTCCGGGTTTGGCGGTCCGAGTGGCGGAACGCGGACTCCGGCTTCCCCGGCGACGGAGGAGACGGGCATCCACTCGCTGTCGTCTGAGGATGCGTCAGCGCGCGGCTCGAACGCCGGCGGATCGGTCGGAGCAAGACGGGGCAGGCGCTCTGGCATGGCGTAGAATACGGCCCACTCTGAGGCACGGCCTGTGCCATCACGAGAGCCTCGTCGGCTGGATTGGTTTCTTCGTCGTGAAAATAAAACCGTTGATAAATACTATGAATACCCCCCCCCCAATCAGCTCGTATCGGGTGTATCAGGCCGCGACTACTTCGCAGGTATTTTTTCGGCGGATGTCACCCGCGAGGCGGAGTGGCTGCGCCGGACGTCTGTCCAGAAGGTGGCCTCGATCCGCCGGCTGCTCCGCTCGGCCGGCCTTGCGCCCACGTCTATCCTTGAGATCGGCGCCGGCACGGGCGCCGTCATCGGCGCCCTCCGCGCGCAGAACGTCGGGCAGGATCACTACGCCGTCGACTTCTCGGACGAGGCGCTCGGGGTGCTCCGCGCGGCCGATCCCGGCGTCAGGACGGCCGTCGCAGACGTGACGGTGTCGCCGGACCCGTTTGGCGCCGGGCCTTACGATCTCGCCTTTGCGAGCCACGTCGTCGAGCACCTCGAGCATCCCGAGGCATTCCTGCGCGCGCTCCTTGACGTGCCGACGGGCCACTTTATTGCCGAGGTGCCGCTTGAGGACCTCGTCTTCGGCCGCCTCAAAGAGCGCCTGCTCCACGGCCGGGCGACGCACTCGGCCGGCCACGTCCAGTTTTTCACCCGCGAGACGTTTATGTGCTTGCTTGAGCGTGCGGGCTGGCGCGTGCTGGACGTGGTCGTCTACGCGCCCTACATCGACGACGAGACGTTCGACTTCGCGTACGGCAATGCCGGACTGAAGGAGCGTGTCGTCAAACGGGCGACATCGTCCGTGCTGCCGCGCCTGCTCGGGCCGCTGTGGACGCGGACGTACCACGCGCACTGCGCCGCGCTCTGCGTCCGCGCCTGACGCGACGCCCGAGGCGCGCAGTCGGCCGGCGGTAGATTGGGGCGCGGCGCGAGGGCGCTGCCGGGCACGCTGCACGCCCCGCCGGCGTTGCCCTGAAAACACCCCGCCACACGTGCCGCAGACGACTGACCCGGACCTCCGAGACGCCCCCGACGCTGGACCCGATGACGCCGCCGGTGACGACCTCGTGCAACCGCTGCCGGACACGCTCGCGTCCAAGATCGCGGCGGGCGAGGTCGTGCAGCGGCCCGCCTCGGCGCTGAAGGAGATGCTCGAGAACGCCCTCGACGCCGGCGCTGCCCAGGTCGACGTCGTCCTGAAGCGCGCCGGGTCGGATCTCATCCAGGTCACGGACGACGGCTGCGGCATGGGCCCGCGCGACGCCGTCGCCGCCTTTGGCCGCCACGCAACGTCCAAGCTGCGCGCCTTCGAGGACCTGGAGCGCCTTCGCACACTCGGCTTCCGCGGCGAGGCGCTCGCCTCGGTCGCGTCCGTCGCGCGCGTCGAACTGAAGACCAAGCGCCGGCAGGACGCGACGGCGACGTGCGTCCGCGTCGACGGCGGCGACCTTGTCTCGGCGGCGCCCTGCGCTGCGCCGGATGGCACGTGCCTCTCCGTCCGGACCCTGTTTTTCAACGTTCCGGCGCGGCGTGCCTTCCTGAAGTCGCCGGCGACGGAGTTCAAGCACCTTGTCGAGACGTTCCAGGCGATCGCGCTGTCGCACCCAGGTGTCGGCTTCTCGCTCGTGCACGACGAGATGGAAGTCTACCGGCTGCCGGCGGCGGCCTCGCTCGGCGAGCGCGTCGCCGGCGTGCTCGGGCAGGACGTGGCTGGGCACCTTGTCGAAGTGGCCGAATCGACGACCTACCTCTCGGTCCGCGGCGTCGTCGGGCAGCCGGCCGTCGCTCGGCGATCGCGGGGCGACCAGTACCTCTTCGTCAACAACCGCTACGTCAAGAGCCGGCCGCTGGACCACGCCGTCGCCACCGCATTCGGGGCGCTCCTTCCGGACGGGCACCACGCACTTTCCGCCCTGTTTCTCGACGTGGACCCGCGCCACGTGGATGTGAACGTGCATCCGACGAAGACCGAAGTTCTGTTCGACGACGACCGCGGCGTGTACAGTTTCGTCCGCGCCGTCGTCAAGAAGGGGCTCGCCGAGTCGGGGCTCGGGCTGTCGTTTGAGGGAGCGGTGCCCGTCGCAGCCCAGGCCGAGGCGCCTGTCGACATGCCGGTTCTACCGACCTCGGCGCCGGCTCAGGAGATGCCACCCGTGCCGTTTGAAAGCCTGTTGCCGGTGCAGCCTAACGAGATCACGCCATTCGCTTCGGTTCCAGCAGAGCGCGATCGCCTCACGCCGCCGTCCCTTCCATCGGGAGCCAACCCGCCGCCCGTTCCATCCTGGACGCCACGGGCGTCTGAGACACCACCGGCGCGCTCGGCACGCGTCTACCCGCCGGTCGCGGCGCGCCGCGACGCCGGCGCCCTGGGAGACCTCGAAGCGGAGGCGGAGCGCACGCTGTGGCAGCTCCACGGCCGCTACCTGCTCTCGCCCGTCCGCTCGGGCCTGCTCGTCGTGGATCAGCAGGCGGCGCACGAGCGCATCCTCTACGAGCGCGCGCTGGCCTCGATGGCGTCTGGCATGGCGCCGCGGCAGCAGCTCCTGTTTCCGTTCACGGTCGAACTCGCCCCGGCCGACCGCGCACTCCTCGACGAGATCCTGCCCGACCTCGCCGCCCTCGGCTTCGACCTCGCCCCGACGAAGAGCGGCGCCGTCCTCGTCCGCGGCCTGCCTGCCGACGTCACCCTCGGCAACGAGCGCGCCGTTCTGGACGACCTCATCGCGCAGGTCCGCCACGCCGACGCCGGTCCGCGCCTCGACGCCCGCGACACGCTCGCGCGTGCACTCGCGCGGCGCTCGGCCATTCGCCCCGGCCATGTGCTCCGGTCGGCCGAGGCGCGTGCGCTCGTCGATCAGCTGTTTGCCTGCGAGGACCCGTTTACGGACCCCAATGGTCGGCCGACGCTCGTCCGGATCCCAGAGGACGACATCGAGCGGATGTTCCGGCGCTAGCGCCAGGGACGGTTTGAGGATGACAGGCGACCTTGCGTTTTCCAACCGCCGCACTCTGATGCCCGACTTCGCTGCGCGCCTCGCCGAAGCCGCTGCGGCCTGCGGAATCTCGCAGGGCGAGCGTCTCGTCGTAGCGACGAGCGCCGGGGTCGACTCGACGGTGCTGTTTCACGCGCTCCGCTCGGTCGGCTCTGACGCCGTGGCCGTCTACGTGCACCACGGGCTGCGCGCCGCGGCGGACGAGGAGGCCGCACACGTCCGTGCGATGGCCGGCGCAGTGGGCGCCGAAGCCCTCGTCGTCGAGGCGCCGGTACCGACGGGAAACCGGCAGGCCGAGGCACGTGCGTCCCGCTACGCTGCGCTCGCCGACGCCGCCCGGTCCCTCGGCGCCTCCACCGTCGTCACCGGACACACGGCAACGGATCAGGCTGAAACGGTCCTGATGGCGCTCGTCCGCGGCGCTGGCCTGCGTGGGCTCGGCGGGATGCCGGAGCGCCGCGCCCTCGCGCCAGGCATCGCGCTCGTGCGCCCACTGCTCTGGGCGACACGCGCCGACGTCGTGGCTCACGCCCGCGCGCAGGGGTGGCTCTGGCTGGAGGACGCCTCCAACGCGACCGATGCGTACCGCCGCAACCGCATCCGCCACAGCGTGCTCCCGCTCCTCGACGCGGAAGGCGGGCCGGCAACCGCCGCCCGCATCGCGCAAGCCGCTTCCGACGTGCGTGCAGCGCTCGCAGCCGGTCCGGAAGAAGCATTCAGGCGTCTCGCCGTGCCCGACCACCGCGGCGTCTCGCTCGGCCTTGCTGCGCTCCGCGCACTGTCCGAAAACGAGCGAAGCGCCGTGCTCGCCGAGGCGCTCCGCTGGGCCGGCGCGGCCCGATCGCGCGCAGCCCTCGCCCGCACGGCGGCGCTGGTGGACGCCGGCCCCGGCCACCGCGTCGCGGTGGGACAGGCGATGGCGTGGCGCGACCGCGACCGGGTCCGAATCGTCCTCGACGCGACGCCGGTCCCGGCTACCCCCGTGGGGCCACAGGGGGTTGAAGGACGTGACGGCTGCCTCGAACGCCTCACCGCCGGTGCCACAACTGCCGGCGTGCTCGTCACTGCGTCCGCACTCGACGGACCGCTCGTGCTGCGTCCATGGCAGGCGGGCGACCGAGTCGAGACGCGCGGTGCCGAGCGCCTCGTCTCGGACCTGCTCACCGATGCCCGTGTGCCGCCGTCCGAGCGCCCCGAGGCGCTCGTGCTGACGTGTGCCGGTGGGCTCGTCTGGCTCGTCGGCCACGCTCTCGCCGACGGCGCCGCCCCAGCAGGCGACACGACCCGCACCGAGCGGCTCGTCTGGCGACCAGCGCAGCAGTTGAGCATGGACCCGTATGCCTGACGCACGGCAAACCCCACCTCAAACTTCAAACCCCAATCTTTTCAGCGCGCACGCTTCTCAAAACGGTGCGTCCCGATCCCGTCGGAACCGTTGATCCACCCCCGGGCGAACGCTAGCTTTTCGCCACGCTAGCCCGCTGCCCGATGGACCTCTCGACGATCCCGATGCCCACCGCGACCGAGAATGTCCCCGAGGCCATCATGTGCCGCGACGAGCGCTTCCGCCTGTACCTCGATGAGGCGACCATCCAGGAGCGCGTCGCCGAACTCGGCCGCCAGATCGCGGCGGATTACGCGGATGCTGACAGCCCGCCGATCCTGATCGGCGTCCTCAACGGCGCGTTCGTCTTTACCGCCGACCTCCTTCGGGCTATCCCCGCGGACGTCGAGGTCGACTTCTACAAGCTCTCGAGTTACGGCGAGCACAAGGTGTCGTCGGGCAACGTCACTGAGCAGAAGGTGGCGTCGGCAGACCTCACCGGGCGCCACGTCATCGTGGTCGAGGACATCGTGGACACGGGCCTCTCGATGCGCTTTGTGCTCGATAAGATCCAGGCCCTGGGTCCGGCCTCCCTACGCGCCGCGACGCTTCTCCGCAAGCCCACGGCTGCCAAGGTTGACGTGGACGTGGAGTATGTCGGCTTCGACATCGACAACCTTTTCGTCATCGGATACGGCCTCGATTACGGCCAACTCGCCCGCAACCTCCGCGCGGTGTACATCCTCGACGATGGGACGGACGACTAGAGACCGCTGGGTCGCCGCGGGAGATTGGTGCCCGTGATGCCCCGGTCTCAGGCCGTAAGGCTTCCCAGGAGCGACTCGTCCAGTCGCCGAGCGGCCTCCTCTGCGAGGGCTTCGGGGGTCGTGCCTCCATCGGGACGCGTCTCCAGGGCGGGCGGGAGCGCGGTGAGCGAGATCGTGAACGGCTGGGTTCGCGCGCAGACGCGCCAGAGCGGCGCGAGAAGAAGCTCCTCGCCCCAGACGGCATAGCCCGGTGGGTCGAACCGCAGCGCAACGAGAAGGATATCGGCATCGGCATCCTGGGCAACCTCGAAGGCGCCGTGGCGCAGGGGCAGCACGCCGGGTCCGGGCCCAATCTCGCCCTCCGGTGCCAGGGCGACCGGCAGCGGGCTCTCCGCGACGGCCTCGCGGAGCGCCCCGCGCGCCGCCTCGCGGCTCTCGTCCCGACCGCGGTTGACGAACAGCGTTCCGATCGCGGACGCGATCCACCCGATGAACGGAATCTTGCGGACGCCCTGCGTGGCCAGAAACCGGACGGGCCGCTCGGCCATCAGCACGACGGGATCGAGCCACGAGAGGTGGTTGAAGAACACGAATCCCCGGTGCGCGTCCAGCACCGCGCGGCCGTTCGTTTCGAGGCGTGCGCCGATGATCCACAGCAGCGCTCGGGCCAGCCCGACGGCCACGTGGACCGGCAGGCGCACGCCTCGAACGGTGACAGGCAACACCGCTGAAGCGAGCAGGACGAGCGTCCCAACCGCGATGAGCACCAGCACACCGACGACGCGGAGGGCGCCGACGCTGCTGGCGAGGGCGCCGGGGCGGGGGAGACGGGCGAGCAGGGCAGAGTCCATGGCCCGCAAGCTATTCGCGCCGTGCGGTGGCGGCGTGGTGCAGGCAGACTATCGAACGCACATCGGGACTCAGGCGTAGGCCCACTCCAGAGCCACTCGACCCCGTGCCGCGCCTCGTCTCGATCTTTGTCACCCCTGCCGCCGGGGCGCCTGTCGTGCGCGTCCCGCGCGTCGAGGCGCTCGCCGGACGCGGTCTCGCGGGCGACCGCTATGCCGCTGGAGCAGGCTCGTTCAGCCGGTGGCCGGGCAAAGGCCGCGCGCTCACCCTCATCTCTGCCGAGGCGCTCGAGGCGTCGGAGCGTGAGTTTGGCGTGTCGCTCTCGAACGGGGAGCACCGCAGAAACCTCGTCGTGGACGACGTCGACCTGCGGTCGCTCCTCGGGGGCACGTTCCAGATCGGCACCGCGACGTTTCGCGGCGAGCGCGTCTGCGCGCCGTGCAAATACCTCGTCCGCGTGACTGGGCAGGCGCGCATCTTCGACGCACTCGTCGGGCGTGGCGGCATCCGGGCCGAGGTCATCACGTCGGGCGAGATTGCCGTTGGCGACGTGCTCGCGCCCCTCGGGGAGGCCCGCCCACGGCACCTGCCGGGCTAGCTTTCAGACCAATAGACGGCTCGACCCATGGCAGGCATCCCCGACGCGACGCTCGACGAGGTCCGCGCTGCGTCCGACATCGTCGACGTTATCGGGGAGCGCGTGGTCCTCAAAAAGCAGGGGCGGCGTTTCCTGGGGTTGTGCCCGTTCCACAACGAAAAATCCCCCTCGTTCTCCGTCATTCCAGACGAGGGGTTTTACTACTGCTTCGGGTGCAAGGCTTCTGGCGACGTTTTCAAATTCGTTCAGGAAACAGAGGGCGTCGGCTTCCTCGATTCGGTCCGCCTGCTAGCGGGACGTGCCGGGATTGCGCTTCCTGAAGAGAACAACCCCGCGGCCGACCGACTGGGCACGCTCCACGCGGCGCTGCGCTTCGGCGCGACGTTTTTCGTCGAGCAGATGCGCGGGCCGGGCGGCGAGCGGGCCCGCGCTTACCTCTCCGAGCGCGCGTTCACCAAGGAGGCGATCCTGGCGTTTGGCATCGGCTACGCACCTGAGGGGTGGGACACACTGGCGACAGCCGCGACGGCTGCGGGCTTCGAGGCGGACGTGCTCGAGGCCGTCGGCCTCGTGAAGCGACGCGACTCGGGCGGCATCTACGACGTCTTCCGCGACCGCCTCGTCTTTCCGATCCTCTCGCCGATCGGCAAGGTCCTCGGCTTCGCCGGCCGCATCCTTCCGGACTCGCGCCAGCAGACGGCCGACTTTACGCCGGCGAAGTACCTCAACACGCCCGAGACCGAGGTTTTCCACAAGTCGCGCGTCCTGTTCGGGATGAAACAGGCCAAGCGCGCCGCGCGGGCCGCCGGCGAGGTGGTCGTCGTGGAAGGACAGGCGGACGTCGTCGCGCTGTGGCAGGCGGGCGTCCAGAACGTCGTCGCGGCGAGCGGGACGGCGCTGACGGCGCAGCAGCTTGAGAGCCTCGCACGAGCCGGCGTCACGCGCGTCGTCCTCCTGTTCGACGCCGACGCGGCGGGGCAGGGCGCCGCCCGCAAGGGCGTCGAGACGGCCCTGGACGCCGGCCTGACGCCCTACGCCGTGAGCCTGCCCGACGGCGCCGACCCCGACTCGTTCGTCCGGACCTTCGGAGCGGAGGCGTTCCAGACGCTCCTCCGCGACGAGCGCCGCGGCTTTGTCGACTTTCTCGCGGCCGGGGCGCGCGCCGAAGGCCTCTTCGCGACGCCCGAGGGCAAGCGCGAGGCCGTCGACCGCGTCGTGGCGGCGCTGGCCAAGATCCAGGACCCGATCCTGCTCGAGGAGTACGTCCGCCGCGCGGCACGCGCGCTCGACGTCGTCGAGCCGGAGATCCGCCGCGAGGTGGACCTCCGGACGCGCCGCGAGCCGTCGCCCGAACCCGAGATGCGGGCCGTCGAGACGGGCCGGACGCGTGGGGACGAGGAGCGGTCGTCGTCGGCGGTCGTCGTCGTCGTGCGGCCCAAGGAGGAGGCGCTTATCCGGCTGATGCTCCACGAGGGCGTCCCGATGATCGAGCACGTCCTCACGCGGATGGGGCTGGACGAGTTCACGGCCGGCGCGCCGCGCGAGACGGTCGAGGCCCTCGTCATGCAGTACGAGGGCGGTGCCATCGACACCGCGCCGTTCATCCGCGGCGACCTCGGGCCGGGCGTGCAGGAGCTCGCGAGCCGCATCCTCGCGCCGCGCCACGACGTCTCCGACAACTGGGCCAAATCCGGCGTCGTCGTCCCGACCCAGGATGCGATGCCCTTCGAGGCAGCCACGGGAGCGATGAAGCGCCTCAAGCTCGACCGCCTGACGGATGCGGTCGACGCCGCGAGCGCCCGGCTTCTCGCGGCCGAGCGCGACGGGCAGGACGCATCGGCGATTCAGGCCGAGATTATGAGCCTCAACACGCTTCGCGTGCAGATCGAGCGCGGCGATTTCTTAACGTGGGGCGCGGACGAGCACGCGGAATAGTTCTCGCCCACCAGCGTATGCCCGCCGTTCCCCCCGACGACTCCATGCAGATCCGAGACGAAGACCCCACGCGCGCCGCCGAGGTTGCCGCCACCGAGGCGGCCCTCGCCCTCGTCGTGGACACCGCCGCCCGTGAAGCGGACTCCCACGGACCAGATCCTGACGAGGCTCCCGTTCCACCCATGCCGTCGAAGCGGCGCAAGCCCAAGAAGGCGCCCGTCGCGCGGACGCCCACCGAGCCCGCACCCTCGGGCGACGGCGCCCCGACGCTGGATCTCACGCTGCCGCTCGCCGTCGTCTCGCAGCCTGTCCCGGACCACCCGGCTCTCGACGACCCGAGCCTGTACTTCAACCGCGAGCTCTCCTGGTTGGACTTTAACTGGCGCGTCTACTATCAGGCCCTCGATCCGCGGACGCCGCTGCTCGAGCGCGTCAACTTTGTCGCCATCACGGCCAACAACCTCGACGAGTTCTACCGCAAGCGCGTCGGCGGGCTCAAGCGGCAGCTCGGCGCGGGCGTCCGCGCGCTCTCGCCCGACGGCCGCACGCCGCGTGAGCAGCTCGACCTCTCGTCCGCCGCGGCGCTGGAGATGCAGCACCGCATGGACCGCCTCTGGAACGAGACGCTGCGCCCCGAGCTCGCCGAGGCCGGCCTCGTCGTCCGCACCGTGGACTCGCTCGACGGACGACGAGCGCGCGCGCGTCGACACCGTCTTCCGTGAGGCCGTCTTCCCGATCCTGACGCCGCTCGCGCTCGACCCCGGCCACCCGTTCCCGTTCATCTCCAACGCGTCGCTCTCGCTCGCCTTCGTCCTGCGCCACCCGAGCCGCGGCACCGAGCACTTTGCGCGCCTGAAGGTGCCCACCGGCCGCGGCCGCTGGGTGCCCGTGGACGACGCGCAGACCCAGATCGTCGCCCTCGAGGACGTCATCCGGCACAACGCCGGCGAGCTCTTTCGCGGCATGGAGGTCGAGGGCGCGCACGCCTTCCGCGTCACCCGCAACGCGAGCCTCGAGCGCGCCGAGGACGAGGCCGACGACCTGCTCGAGATGATCGCCGAGGAGCTCCGCGAGCGCCGCTTCGCCGACGTCGTGCGCCTCGAGGTCGAGGCCGACATGCCGGACCGCGTTCGTCACCTGCTCGCCCGCGAGATGGGCCTAGACGAGGTCGAGGACGTCGTGGACGTCGAGGGCCTGCTGGACCTCTCGGGCCTGTTCAGCCTGCCGCGCGTGGACCTGCCGCACCTGCGCTACCTGCCGTACGCGCCCGTCGTGCCCGTCCGCCTGCGGCACCGCGAGCTCGAGGAGGAGCCCGACATCTTCGCCGCCATCCGGCAGGGCGACATCCTCGTGCACCACCCGTACGAGTCGTTCTCGACCTCGACGCAGCGCTTTATCGAGGACGCGGCCGAGGACCCGCACGTGCTGGCCATCAAGCAGACGCTCTACCGGACGAGCGACGACTCTCCGGTCGTCCGGGCGCTCATCCGGGCGGCCGAGCGCGGAAAGCAGGTCGCGGCGCTCGTCGAGCTCAAGGCGCGCTTCGACGAGGAGAACAACATCTCGTGGGCGCGGCGCCTCGAGGAAGCCGGCGCGCATGTCGCCTACGGCCTCGTCGGGCTCAAGACGCACGCCAAGGTGACGCTGGTCGTTCGCGAGGAGAAGGGCCACCTGCGCTGCTACGCGCACCTCGGCACGGGCAACTACAACCCGAGCACGGCCCGGTTCTACACCGACTTCGGACTGCTCACGTGCCGCGAGGACATCGGGTCGGACCTTGTCCACCTGTTCCACTCGCTCACGGGCTACGCGCCCGAGCAGGAGTACCAGACGCTCGCCGTCGCGCCCGCGCGACCTCCGCTGCTCGGTTCGTCGAGCTCATTCGACGCGAGGTGCGCCACCAGCGCCAGAACGGGTCGGGCCGCATCGTCGCCAAGATGAACGCCCTCGACGACCTCGGCATCATCCGCGAGCTCTACAGGGCGAGCCAGGAGGGCGTCCAGATCGACCTCGTCGTCCGCGGCCACTGCCGCCTGCGGCCGGGCGTGCCGGGCATCTCGGAGACGATCCGCGTCTCGTCGATCATCGGCCGCTTTCTCGAGCACAGCCGCATCTTCTACTTCCACAACGACGGCGAGGGAGAGACCTTTATCGGCTCCGCGGACTGGATGCGCCGTAACCTCGACGACCGCGTCGAGGTCCTCGTGCCTGTGCGCGACGCCAAAGCAGAAAAGCGCCTCCTGCGCACGCTTCGCTTTGCTCTGGACGACAACGTCCAGGCCTGGGACCTCAGACTCGGACGGGCGCTACCATCTGCGCCACCCGGTCGGCGACGATGAGGTGGAGGCCTTCCACGAGACCCTCATGCAGCGTGCCCGACGCCGGACCGAGAAGGACGACGCAGCGTGGACGTTCTGAGACCGTGCAGTTTGAAGTTTGGAGAGGGTGGGGACCTGCCGGCGCGGTCCGCATACTCTCCAGACGCATCCATTCAAGCGGTCTACCCCATGCGACGCGCTCACGCTAATCCTTGCCCTGTTCCTCGGCGCGTGTGCGTCGGAGCCGGCTCCGCCGAGCCCTGAGCAGACGGCCGTCTTCGCCCAGAAAGTCGACAAAGAGCTCGTCGTCGCGGCGCAGGCGAACGCGATGGCCTACACCACCGCGACCTCGCGCATCGAGGCGCCGGCCGGCGCGACCGTCCGGATCGTGGTCGACAACTCGGCCACGACGAGCCCGACGATGGTCCACAACGTCGTCGTGCTGCGCGGCGGCGCGGCAGACGTGCAGCGCGTCGGCCGCGCCGCGACGGGCGTGGCCAGCCACATCCCGAATGACCCGGCGATCATCGCCGCGACGCCGCTCGCAGGCCCGGGCGAGAGGAGGGCGGTCGTGATTACGATGCCGCCCGCCGGCTCCTACCCGTTCATCTGCACGTATCCGGGGCACTACCAGTTTATGCAGGGCACGCTCGTCTCGACGCCCCGCTAGGACGAGGGCAGCGGCGGTCGCCGTCTGCGTTTACCGCACCGGGCGGCTGTCGAGCATCCGCCAGGGCGCCTGTGGGGTGAGGCGGGCAGCGAGGACGACAGGCCCGATGCTCGGCCGTATGCGGCCTGTCCAGCGGCCTCCGGTCGACCGCAGCGTCTCGCGGAGCACGGCGCCCTCGAACAGCGCGACCTCCGCCGCCCCGTCGACCTCGGCTGTGACGACGGCGGCCGAGCCCCGTGCGAACGCGTCGGGCGCAGCCCAGACGCGGAATCGCACGCCCTGCTCGACACGCCATGCCGGTCCGTCTGCGGCCGCTGCAACCTGTGTTCGGGCGGACAACTGGCGACCCGTGGCAACGGGCACCGCAACACACCCGCCCGTCGGCCAGCGCCGCGCAACGGCGTCGTCTGGCGTGAGCGGCTGTGCGAGCAACTGCCAGCGGGCGTCCTGCGGGAGGTGCGTGCGGACAAACTCGTCCGGGGGCACGTCGAACCACTCGGAAAGCGATGCGGCGTCGGCCGCCCACGTCGGGTCTGAGAGCGTCCAGCGGCCATCGACGCGGGCCGCGACCCACATGTGGAGGCCGTCCGGCGCCACTGACGCCACGCCCGTCGGCGCCGTCGCCCACCCACCGACAGCGACGGCCTCGAGGCCGAGGCGCGTCGCGAGTGCAACCGTCAGCCGTGCGATGCCCTCGCAGACGCCACGGTGCGTGGTGAGGACGGTCTCTGGCGACTGGCTCGGGCGCGGTCCGGTGAGCGCGGCCGTGTCGTAGGCGACCTGCGTCGCGGCCCACGTAAACGCGGCGCGCAGGCGCTGAGCCTCGGTTCGGGACGTGCGCCGGAGGTGGGCGGCGAGCGCGTCGAGCGAGCGCTCGTCGTTCGCGTCCGTTTCCGCGGCACGGCGGTCGAGGTCCGCCCACGGCTGCGTGCGCAGCGGGGCGGGGCACGACTGTGCGGCGGCAACGTGAGCCGTGAGGACGATCGCAAACAGGCGCGATAGCGCGCAACGGAACGGGCGGTGGGTGCGTCCGGATATCGCCCGTTCTCATGCGCAGCTCGATCACCGCGCCGCGATGGAACGCTTACCGGACGACCGAGACGCGCCGCACCGCCTGCACCGTCTCGCCGTCGGCGATGACCGTGTACACGCCGGCGGCGAGACCGGACGTGTCGAAGCGCAGTGAGAGGCGACCCGCAGCCTGCGGACCATCAGCAAGCAGGGTGACGGTCCGGCCGAGCGCGTCCATGACGCGAACCGACACGGTTTGCGGGCGGTCCAGCGTCAGTGTGAACGCGGCCGACCCTCGCGAGGGGTTCGGGCACGGCGCGCCGAAAGGCCAAACGCCGCTGGGAGCGTCGCCTTCCACGGCCGTCTGCGTGATCCGCTCGAACGTCAACGTCCCGACCGGCATCCCGTCTGCGAACGGTGCCTGCGTGAGGAGTGCGATCGGCTGTGCGCGGCAGCGTGTCGGCGTTGGGGGCTGCGTAGGAAGTGCCGCTGTCTGTTCCCGGCATCGTACACCCGGAGCGGGACGACGAGGCGGTCGGTCCACCCATCTCCACTGCGGAGGTCGAGGCCGTGAACGCCGACGAACCAGTCCGGGCTCGGCGCGAGCATCGTGACGACTGTGACGAGCGGGTGGCTGGTCGGAGACGAGGATCTGGCTCGTCTGCCGAACCGGGCGACACTGGCAACGCCGGGTCCTTCAAAGACAAAATCGGTCGCGCCCCCGGCAGCCGACATCTCCTGCAGGAGCAGCGCCGTTCTGCCCGCGCTCGGCCATCGCCTCGATGCCCGACGTCGCCGTGGCGCCGGGCTCCCAGTACGAGACGGTCGCATCGTGGGTCGCCCCGACGAGCGGCGAGAAGTGCGCGTTGTCCGGGAAGCCGGCCGGGTGCGTTGCCGCGCTCCACGAACTCTCGAACGACACCCGGTACTCTGCCGATGACTGGGCGCTCGCCGGTGCCGCGATCAGGGCGCACAGGAGGAGGGACCTGTACATCTGGACTCTGGAGGTTCTTGACCAACAATACGGTAAGATGGGCTAGAATTGCATTGCCTTACCTCAGAATGGAAGCAAACCGTGCTGCAGCCCGTCCGGCGGCCACTGCGAAACCGGCACCGCTCGACGCACCGAGAATCGCCCGGCCGACGTTGACGAGGATCGGCCCTCCGGCGTTGGCCTCCAGTACGGCCTCGGGGCTGCCGCCCTGCGCTCCGACGCCCGGCACCAGAAACGGAATGTCTGGTAAGGCTCTGCGCAACGTCGCGAGCACGCCTGGCCGTGTCGCGCCGACGACGAAGCCGACCTCACCCGTCGCGCCCTCAGCCGCATGCAGTGCCATCCGAGCGACGTGCCGGTAGACGGGCGCGCCGTACGACTCGAGCATCTGCACGTCCTCCGCGCCTGGGTTGGACGTCGCGACGAGGACGAACGCGCACCGGCCAACGGCAGCGTCGCCCTCTAGAAACGGGGCGAGGCTGTCGCGTCCCATGTACGGCGCGACCGTCGCCGCGTCGCCGCCCGAGGCGGCTGTAGAGGGCGTGGGCGTAGAGCCGACCCGTGTTGCCGATGTCGCCGCGCTTGCCGTCCAGCACGAGCAGGCGGCCGGTGCTCTTGACGTGCGCGCACACGTCCTCGAGCGCGCGGGCTCCGTCAGCGCCCGAGCGCTTCGAAAAAGGCGAGGTTGGGCTTGAAAGCCGCCGCCACGTCAGCCGTTGCATCCGTTATTGCATTACAAAAAGAGACCATCCCCTTGGCATCTTGCGAGACGCCAGCAGGGAGCATGTCGAGATCAGGGTCCAGCCCGACGCACAGACACGAGCCGGCGTCGCGGACGGCAGTCCCGAGGCGCTCAGAAAAGGAGGGGAGGGGCATGGCGCAGGCAGAGAAGGTTCTGGAAGGTCGCGATGACCTACCGCGAACCCTGCGCGCCGCGGCGTAGTTTGCCCGGAAGCGCTCCCACACCTCAACCCCGACCCGATATGTCCGTCCTCTCCACCATGAAGGGCGTCCAGGCCCGCGACCAGCAGATGATCCGCGAGGCCGAGACGATGTTCGGCCCCGAGCCCGACACGATGGGCTTCATCAAGAACCTCTTCTGGGGGCGCGTCCGCGAGGACCTCGTCTTCCCGTACCCCGAGGTCTCGGAGGACGAGAAGGCCAAGACCGAGGCGCTCCTCGCCGAGCTTAACGCGTACCTCGACACCGAGCATCCCTCGGTGATGATCGACCAGGAGCAGTTTATCCCGGAGTGGGCCATCAAGCGCCTCTTCGACATGGGCGTGATGGGCATGACCGTCCCCGAGCAGTACGGCGGCCTCGGCCTCGGCGTGGCGCAGCTACAACCGCGTCCTCGAGGCCATCGGCCGCCGCTGCGGCTCGACGGCCGTGATGGTCTCGGCGCACCAGTCGATCGGCTGCAAGGCCCTGATGCTCTTCGGCACCGACGCTCAGAAGGACGGAGTTCCTGCCGAAGGTCGCCCGCGAGTACCTCTCGGGCTTCTGCCTCTCGGAGCCGCAGGTCGGCTCGGACGCGGCCGGCCAGGAGACCTCTTGCACCGTCGACCCTGAGACGGGCGAGTACATCCTCAACGGCGAGAAAAAGTGGATCACGTCGGGCGCGCTCTCGGGCCTGCTCACGGTCATGACCAACCAGATGGTGACGGACCCGAAGACGGGCAAGGACAAGAAGGTGGTCACGGCGCTCATGGTCACGCCGGACATGCCGGGCGTCACGTTCTTCCAGAAGAACCGCTCCAAGACGGGCATCCGCGGGACGTGGCAGGCGCGCATCCGCTTCGAGAACGTCCGCGTCCCGAAGGACATGCTGCTCCACAAGGAGGGCCAGGGCCTGAAGGTGGCGCTGACGTGCCTCAACTACGGCCGCTGCACGCTGAGCGGCCGGCGTCTCGGGCGCGGCCAAGCAGGCTGCCGAGCAGGCGACGAAGTGGGTCCAGACGCGCCACCAGTTCAACCGCCCGCTCGCCGACTTTGAACTCGTCCAGCAGCGCGTCGCGCTCATGCACGCGACGACGTTCGCGATGGACGCGATGCTCTACATGACGTGCGGCATGCTGGACCGCCACGACGCCGACATCATGGTCGAGACGGCGGCGTGCAAGTACTTCTGCTCCGAGGAGGGCTGGGTCGTCATCGACGCTGCGATGCAGGTCATGGGCGGCGAGGGCTACGTGACCGAGAACGAGTTCGACCGCCTCTGGCGCGACAACCGCATCCACCGCATCGTGGAGGGCTCGAACGAGGTCATGCAGGCCTTCATCTTCGCCTACGGCGGCAAGCAGCTCGCCGAGCACATGCTCGGCGTGCTCAACACGGTCCAGTGGGACGACGAGGAGACGCTCACGGAGAACGTCTCGCGCATCCTCGTCGGGCGCCTTCACGCCCAAGACGATCAAGGCCGGCACGCCGCTCGCGGCCGAGATTTTCCTCGGCAAGAAGGTCGCCGCGCCCGCGCTCACCCGCGTCCACCCGAGCCTGCGGTCCTTTGCCGACCGCCTGTCGACTCACATTCAGACGCACACGCGCGAGTTCAAGCTCGCCTCGAAGCGGATGGAGGAAGAGATCGTGACGGCACAGGCCACGCAGGCGCGCCTCGCGGACAACGCGACGCAGATGTTCGCGTGGTCCTGCGTCCTCTCGAAGCTCGACCAGATGATCGCCAACGGCGTCTCGGGCGCCGAGTGGGAGCACGCCAAGGCCTCAGGATTGCACTTCATGGACCTCGCCCACGAGCGCATCCAGCGCAACGTCCGCGAGCTCTCGCGCAACCCGGACGCGTCCATGCGCCGCGCTGCAGCCGCGGCCTACGCGTTCATGGACACGCTGCCCGACGCGGACGTACTACATCCACGAGTCCAGCCCGACGCACCGCGGCAAGGGCCACGCGGTCTCGGAGCAGTACATCAAGCAGTTCCCGGAGACCGGCGAGCCCTTCGTCCCGGGTGAGGCATCGGGTGACGGCGCGAACGTGCGCGCTGTGACGGCCTAACCCCGTTCGGGATACCTCTGTGAGCGTCTGCAGTCTACCCGGACTGCAGGCGCTCATGTCGTTCTGGACGCGCGCTGCTGAATCCTCTGCGCGTCGTTGAGCATGCGTGCGGCGGCGGCTGTACGGGGGTCGGCTTGCCCTTGGGTGTCGCGAAGCCTGGCAAGGGCTGCGTCCATCCGGGTGATGCCGCGGGACAGCAGGCCGGTGCGCGCCTCGCACGACCCGACGACGCTCTCCGCCTCTGCTGCCGAAGCGCGGTCGCCGGAACGGTGGCGGATCGCCGCAGCCTCACGAGCGAGCGGTAACGCTGTCTGAGCATCTCCTCGGGAGAGGAGGTCGCCGGCGAGCGACAACTGGGAGGCGCCCGGAGGTGCGTCGGGCAGTCTGCTGGCTCACTGAGCGGAGCGCCCATGCCATCGCTGTGTCGGCCTCGGCCGTGTTCCCGCCTGCCCTCAGGGCGGACGCGAGCAGAACGACCGTCACGGGAATGCGCGGGTGCGCGTCACCGAGCGCTGCCCGCAACGAGGCGACGCCGGTCCGAAGCGACGCGACGGCGTCGGCGGTGCGGCGGGCGTCGCGAAGGGCGACGCCGAGGTTGATGCGGCTCGCGGCGACATCGGGGTGATCCGGCCCGAGCCCGGCCAGGCGCATGGCAAGCGCTGCACGAAGCGGCTCGACAGCCTCACCAGGCCGGCCTTCGGCCGTTAGGATCATGCCGAGGTAGTTGAAACTTGCAGACCGCTCTGGATGGTCGGCGGGGAAGACGCGCGTCGCGAGGGCCACGGCGGCACGGTGAAGCGAGTCGGCTCGGGCGAGATCGCCCCGGCCGCGTGCGATCACGCCAAGCTGGTTCAGGCTCTGGACAAGGAGGGGGTGATCCGGACCGAGCACACGCCGGCGGATCTGGTAGGCAGACTGGTACGCCGTCTCAGCCTCCGCGAGGTGCTGGCGCGAAAACTGGAGGACGCCCAGGTTGTTCAGCGCGGTCGCGTAGGCGTCGGCATAGCGAGCCCCGGCGGCGTGGTAAATCGCGACGGACCGCTCGCGCAGCGGAAGCGCGGCCTCATAGTCACCTCGGCCAAGCTCGAGCAGCGATGCGAGGTTGTCGGTCGCTTCGGCGGTCTCGGGCGCGTTCGCGCCGAGGGCCGCCTGCCGGATGGCCAGCTCGCGTCGGAAGAGCGGTTCGGCCCGGTCGTAGTCGCCCTGGTAGAACCGGATTGTCCCGAGTGTATTCAGGCTCGCCGCGACGGCAGCATCCGAGGGCCCAAGCAGTCGTTCCCTCAGACCAAGGCTCCGCTGCGCAAGGACGGCTGCATGGTCGTACTTGCCCAGGCTCTGATAGGCAGACGCCAGTCGGTCGAGCAGGTCCGCCTGGACTTCCGGCTCGTCGGCGAGTGCGTCTATCGACGGGCCGGACTGCGCGTCGAGCAACTGCCTCACGTTCAGCGTGTCCCCGCGGGCGTTCTCGGGCGTACTCGCCTCGAACAGGCCCGCGAGGACCTCGCCCACGCGCTCGGCGCGGGTGCGCTCCCGGACGAGCCGTCGGTTCTGGACGGCCAGCACTGCTGCAGATCCGATGAGGATCATCACGAGGCCGGCGGCGGCGACGACGCCGGAACGGTGGCGACGTATAAAGGCGGCTGAGCGGTAACGCATCGATCCGCGCCGCGCACGAACGGGAAGGTGCTCCGCCGCACGGCGGACATCGTCGGCGAGGGCGTCCGCCGAGGCGTAGCGTGCGTCAGGCTCTGGGCGCAGCGCTTTCATCACGACCGCGTCGAGGTCGCCGCGGAGGCGCCGCGCGAGGCGCGCAGGCGTTGCCGCGCGGGCGGCCGCGAGCGTCTCCGCGTCGGTCGTCTGTGTCTCACCCGCCGTCGAGCGCCGGATGGTCGGCTCTGCGACGGCGGCACTCGGTCGGGCGGACGCACCGGGCGGTGGCCGGTGACCGGTCAGAAGCTCAAACAGCAGCACGCCGAGTGCGTAGACGTCGGCCGCCGTCGTGACGAGCCCTCCGGCGACCTGCTCCGGGGCTGCGTAGGCGGGCGTCAGCATCGGGCAGAGCGTCGTCATGTCGTCCACCCCGGGCGCGAGGAGACGCGCCACACCAAAGTCGAGCAGCTTCACGACGGGCCGGCCTGCGTCTTCGGCCACGAGCACGTTGGACGGCTTGATGTCGCGGTGGACGACGAGGTGCCGGTGGGCGTACGCGACGGCTTCGCAGACTTGGATGAACAGGCTGAGGCGCGCCGCGACCGGGAGCCGGCGGGCGTCCGCGTACTGAATCAGCGTCTCGCCGTCGACGAACTCCATGGCGAGGTACGGCCGACCGTCGGGCGCGCGGCCGCCGTCGACAAGGCGGGCGATACCGGCGTGGTCCAGCCCGGCGAGAAGCGACCGCTCTCGCTCGAACCGAGCCACGACGTCTGCCGAGTCCATTCCGCGCCGGACGACCTTCAGGGCAACCGTCTGCTCGTAGGCACCGTCGGCGCGTTCGGCGCGGTAGACGGTGCCCATGCCGCCGCGTCCCACTTCGGCGCAGGCCGTCCAGGGGCCGACGCGTGTCCCGGGTTTGAGGTCGTCGCTTGAGTCTGGAGGCGCGTCGTCGTGGGCGAGATGGTCCAGCACGACCGTCCGGAGACCGACGGGAGTTCCGAGGACGCGTTCGCCCTGCGCGTCGCCGGCGAGCAGGCTCTCAACGTCGGCACGGACATCCGGTGCGGCAGCAGCGAGCAGCGCCTCCCGCTCCGCGGGGGGCGCGTCGACGGCGGCGAGGAAGAGCGCCTCAACAGGCGTGCGTGAGTCGGGCATATGTCCAGAGCGCACTCGAGCGCCGAAATGGACAGGAGAACCATCAGTCCGGCTCCATCTCGCGGGCCAGCCATGCCCGCGCCAGCCGCCAGTCGTCCTTGACCGTGGAGGGAGAGACTCCGAGTCCTTCGGCGGTCTCCTCGATTGTGAGCCCGCCGAAGTAGCGGCACTCGACGACCCGCGCCTGCCGTTCCGAGCGAGTGGCGAGGCGCGTGAGCGCATCGTCCAGGGCGACGAGCGTCTCGTCTGGCACGGGCGCGGCAACGGCGTCGATCAGTACGCCGCCCTCGCCGGGCGTCCCGTCGAGCGAGAGCGGGCGGGCGGACCCGCCGCGCTTGGCCGCGCCGCGCGCCCGCGCCCAGTCCACGAGCAGGCGGCGCATGACGCCCGATGCGACCGCGAAAAAATGGGCCCGGTTCTGCCAGCCGACATCCGTCCCGCCTGCGAGCCGCAAATAGGCCTCGTGGACCAGGTCGACGGTCGCCAGTGTGTGGCCGTCGCGCTCGGCACGCAGCCGCGCGCGCGCAATCTTGCGCAGCTCGTCGTAGACGACCGAGAAGAGCCGGTCGGCAGCGCCGCCGTCTCCGTCGGACAGGGCGACGAGAAGCCGGGTTACGTCCAGGTCGGAGGGAGACATCTGGGGGTCTGCAAGCCATCGGAAGCTAACCTGATGGACCACATGTGCAGCCGAATCGCACCCGCATCCTCTTTTTTTGGGTCGGGCCGTCCGTTCCAGTTCCACGTTGCGCTAGTGAGGAGTCCCACACCTCCTCCTCCCATGACCCGTTCGCTCCTCATTGCCGCCACACTCTGCGCGGCGCTCCCTGCCCTCGCCCAGACGTCCACCGTCCAGATCGTGGACAACGCGGCGGCTCTCGACGCCTATGACCCGATCGAGATTTATGTCAACGGGGCCACGACGCCCAACGCGGTCTTTGGATACCCCGATGCGACAGACATCGGCGTCACGGTCCCTGCGAACCAGACCCTCTCGGTCCGCGCGCGCTTCGTCACGCAGCCGGCAAACCCGCTCATCCCGCGCGAGGCCACCCTTACCGGGACGATCCCCGAGGGCTGTTTCAAGGTGACGCTCACCGGGATCCCGCCGCAGGTCATCGCCTTTTTTGCGGCAAACCCGGACGGCATCTCGACGGCCCTGCGGACGATCACGGCGCCAGTCCCATGCAACTCGACGCGGCCTGCTGGCGGCTCGATGGTCGACGTCGGCGTGTTCGTCGTCAACGCGGTCACCGACAGCCCGTCGATCCGCGTCGTCGAGCGGGCCAGCGGGCAGACGGTCGCCTCGAGCGTCCCCTTCGGTGAGGCCTCGGTGCCGGTCGCGTTTCCAGCCGGCGTGCTCACCTTCGACGTGTTTCGCGCGTCGAACGGCGCCCCCCTCCGGTCGTTCACGCTCGATCTGACGTCGCAGGCCGGGCAGGTCGTGCAGCTGTCGTACGCCGGCTTTGCCAACCCGTCAGCAAATCAGAACGGGCCGGCGGCTGGCGTGGTCGGGGTCGATGCGACCGGGACGGCGATCCCGTCCAGCGGCGGGCCGGTAGCGACTGAAGGGGGCACAGTTGCCGCACAGCTCGCGCTTCTCCAGACGTACCCGAATCCCGTTTCGGGCCAGGCTGGGATCGCGTATACGCTGCCCCTCGCTGCCCCGGTTCGACTGAGCGTCGCCGATGCGCTCGGACGCGAAGTCGCCGTCCTCGTCGATGGCCTGGCGGACGCCGGAGTGCACGAGGCCGCGTTCGACGCGGCGCGGCTGCCGGCGGGCCTCTACATCGTCCGGCTCGCGTCGGGCGCTGATGTGCGGACGGGTCGGCTGACGGTCGTCCACTGACAGATCGGTCGAACGTCCGTGCGGCGCGCCTTGGGTAACCGGGGCGCGCCGCGTCGTTTTCCGCGCGCCCATCTCTACACAGGCTCCGCGGCGGCGCAAACGGCGGCCGGGTATCTTGCGGGAAACACGACCCGACGACTTGAAAACGACTTCTGAAATCGGCTTCCAGCGCACGACGCTGCCCTCGGGCGTCCGTGTCGTCACCGAAGCGATGCCGACGTCCCACACCGCTGCCGTCGGCGTCTGGGTGGACGCCGGCTCGCGCGACGAGACATCTGCCGAGGCAGGCATCACCCACTTCCTGGAGCACATGGTGTTCAAGGGCACGGCGCGGCGCCCCGGCCACCTTATCAACCAGCGGATGGAGGCCGTCGGCGGCTACGTTAACGCCTTTACGTCGAAAGAGCACACGTGCTTTTACGCGAAGGGCCTCGCCGAGCATGCGACGCGCGGGCTCGACACCGTCCTCGACCTCGTCACCGGACCGACGCTCGCCGCGCGCGAGATCGAGAAGGAGAAGGACGTCGTCGTCGAGGAGATCAAGATGTACGAGGACGCACCGGACGACCAGATTTTCGACCTCGTCGAGGCGGCGATCTACCCGGAGCACGCCCTCGGCCGGCCGGTCATCGGCACGGCCGAGTCGGTCCGGTCCTTCACGCAGGACGGCCTCGCCGAGTACCTCGCGAGCCATTACACGCCCGACCGGATCGTGATCTCGGCCGCCGGCCGCATCTCGCACCAGCAGATCGTCCGTGCGACCGAAAAGCTCCTCGCCGGGTTCGACCGCGCGCCGGGCCACCTCACCCGCACCCCGCCCGACCGTCTACGCGCCGACCGAGACCGTCTCTGCGCCGGCCGACGACCCAGCAGGCGCACCTCGTCGTCTCAGCGCCGGGGCTCGGCGCGCACGACGAGCGCCGGACGGCCCTCTCGGTCCTGAACACGGTCCTCGGCGGGGGCATGTCGAGCCGCCTCAACCAGAACATCCGCGAGAAGTACGGCTGGTGCTACACCGTCTACTCGTTCGTCAACGTCAACGACGACTCGGGCGACGTCGGGGCGTACATCGGGACCGACCCGGCGCGCGTCGACCGCAGCCGGCAGCTTATCGTGCGCGAGATGACGCGCCTCGCCGAGACGCCGGTCTCGCCGCGGATGCTGGAGCGCGTCCAAGCAGCAGCTCTGGGCTCGATCGTGCTCGGCCTCGAGTCGTCGTCGAGCCGGATGCAGCGCCTCGGGCGCGTCGAGCTGACGTTTGGCCGCGAGGTCCCGATCGCCGAGGTCGTCGACGAGATCGAGGCCGTCACGGCCGAGGACGTCCGCGCCGTCGCCGAGGTGCTCTTCGCGCCAGAGCGGCTCTCGACGGTCACGATCCTGCCCGAAGACGAGGGGGACGACGAGTAGCCCGTCCCGGGCGTCGTCCCGTGTGCCGTCCTGTTTTCCAGGTCTCCATTTCCAAGTAGCCAGCGTTCTCGATGCCTTTCACTACACCGGCCGGCCGGTCCTCGTCACCGGCGGCGCCGGGTTTATCGGCTCCCACGTCGCCGAGGCGCTCGTCGCCCAGGGCTGCGAGGTCCACGTGATGGACGACCTCTCGGGCGGCGTCCGCGAGAACGTCCCTGAGGGCGCGACCCTCCACGTGCTGGACATCCGCAGCCCCGAGGCGGCGGCCCTCGTCCGGGAGCTCCGTCCGGCCGCGCTCTGCCACCTCGCGGCGCAGATGGACGTGCGCCGCTCGGTCGCAGACCCGCAGTTCGACGCGACGGTCAACGTCCTCGGCCTGCTGAACCTCATGGAGGCCGGTCGCGAGGCGGGCCTCGAGCGCGTCGCCTTCGCCTCGACGGGCGGCGCGATCTACGGCGAGCCGGACCCCGACGTCAACGGCGGCGGGCCGCAGCCGGAGTCTCACCCGACGCGTCCGCTCTCGCCCTACGGCATCACGAAGCTCGTCTCGGAGCACTACCTCCGCTTCTACGAGCGGACGTACGGGATCGCGCTACACCGCGCTCCGCTTCGGCAACGTCTACGGGCCGCGCCAGAACCCGCACGGCGAGGCCGGCGTCGTCGCCATCTTCGCGCAGCGGATGCTCCGCGGCGAGCCCGTCCGCGTCAACGGCGAGGGCACGCAGACGCGCGACTACGTCTTCGTGGGCGACGTCGTCCGCGCGTTCGTCGCGGCGCTCGGCTCGGAGCGAGTCGGGCATCTTCAACGTCGGCACGGGCGTCGAGACGGACGTGAACGCGCTCTTCGACACCATCAACGCCAACACGGGCGCGGGCCGCACGCGCGAGCACGGGCCGGCGATGCCCGGCGAGCAGATGCGCTCGGTCCTCGACACGGCGCTCATCCGCGAGACGCTCGGCTGGACGCCCGAGACGGACGTCGCGGCCGGCCTCCGCGAGACGGTCGAGTGGTTCAAGACGAGAGAGGTTTAGGTTCGGCGGTTGAGCGCCGCACGAGAGACGCTTACCGGACTGACAGAGCCACCCGCCCTCAGACCTCTTTCGGCTGTACCACCTCAGCCCCCTCACGCTTCAGCCCTCTCTGCCGTGTACCGCGTTCAGCTCGACCAGTTTGAGGGGCCGCTCGACCTGCTGCTGTTCTTCGTGCGCCGCGACGAGCTGGACATCCACGACATCCCCATCGCGCGCATCGCCGACGAGTACCTCGACGCTGTCCGCTCGCTCGAGGCGCGCTGGACCTCGACGCGGCGGCGGACTTTATCTACACCGCGGCGCTGCTCATCCAGATCAAGACGCGGATGCTGATGCCGCGCCCCGACGTCGACGCGGACGGCGAGCCGGTCGACCCGCGGCAGGAACTCGTCGACCGGCTGCTCGAATACGTCCGGTTCAAGGAGGCGGCGGGCGTGCTGGCCGGCCGCTTCGAGGCGCGGCAGCGGCTTTTCCCGAGAGGCGCCGCGGGGGGCGAACGCGACCGCTTTGCGGAGCCCGCAGAAACGACGTTCCGCGCGAGCCTCTTCGACCTCGTCTCGGCCCTCGGCGGGTGCTTCAGCGGGCGAACGCGGCCGACCCGCCGCTGCACACGGTCGAACGCGAGGCATTCGCCATCGACGAACAGCGCGCCTACGTGCTGGAGCGCCTCGCTGCTGGCGCGTCGTCGTTCGCGGGCTCGTCGCGGAGCGAGGGCCGCGCCTTTATCATCACGACGTTCCTCGCCGTTCTCGACCTCGCGCAGCGGCAGGCGATCCGCCTCATGTTCGGCGTCTCGCCCGAGGACTTCGCCCTCGAACTCGCCCCGACCGACACGTGACCGACCTGGCTGACCTGGATTTCGCTGTCGAAGCGCTCGTCTTCGCTCCGATGCGCCGCTCGGCGCGCCAGAAGTCGCCCGCGCCGTTGGCGAGGTGACGGGGGCAGACGTAGACGCCGCGGCTGTCGCGCAGAGCGTCGCGCGCCTCAACGCCGAGTACGACGGGACCGAGCGGGCCTTCCGGATCCTCGACTACGGGGGCGGCTACCGGATGGCGACCGTCGAGGCGGCCGAGCCGTTCCTGCGCGTCCTGTTTGCGACCGAGGATGAGCGGCGCCTCTCGCGCTCCCTTCTCGAGACGCTCGCGGTCGTGGCGTACAAGCAGCCCGTGACGAAGCCCGAGATCGACCACGTCCGCGGCGTCGGGTCGGACTATGCGCTGCGGTCGCTCCTCGAGAAGGACCTCGTCGCGCATCGCCGGCCGCGGCGATTCGGTCGGCCGCCCGCTGCTCTACGGCACGACCGAGCGCTTCCTGGACCTGTTCGCGCTCGGCTCGCTCGACGAGCTTCCGCGGCCGCGCGAGATCGACGAACTCCTCGCGGACCCCCGCTTCGCCGGCGAACGTGCCGACCTTCTAGCTTCTCTGCCCGCCCAGCCCGATGCCCCCTCCGAACCCGAATAACAAGTCCGGCGGGAAGCCGCGCGCCGGCGGTGACCCGTCCGTGAGGCGCCGCAAGCAGGTGCAGCGCACGTTTGGCCGCTCGGACGACGACGGCGATCCACGGGGTGGCCCCCAGGCCGGTCCGCCGAAGCGGCAGCCCGCGCCCCGGCCCGGCCCGCCGCGGCGCGAGGCGCCGACCGCGCCCGGCGCCCGACGACAGCCTCACGCGAGACGAGGGCGAGACGGTCCGCCTCAACCGCTTTATCGCGCGCTCGGGCATCGCCTCGCGCCGCGAGGCGGACGCCATCATCGAGTCAGGACGCGTGAGTGTCAACGGCACCGTCGTGACTGAGATGGGCGTGCAGGTCGGCCCGGCGGACAGGGTGACCGTGGATAACCGCCCCGTCGGGCCGGTCGGCCTGACGTATATCCTGATGAACAAGCCCACGGGCGCCATCACGACGACGAGCGACGAGCGCGACCGTCGGACGGTGATGGATCTGCTGGACCTCCCGCCGAGCGAGCGCGACGGCCTCTTTCCGGTCGGCCGCCTTGACCGCAACACGTCCGGTGCGCTCCTGCTCACGACCGACGGCGACCTCGCGCACCGCCTCATGCACCCGCGCTACGAGACGTCGAAGCTCTACCTCTGCCGGACCGAGCGCGCGCTGACGGACGCCGACCTCGACCGCCTCACGACGGGCGTGATGCTGGACGACGGCGCAGGCGAAAGCCGACAACGCGCAGTTCGTCTCGCCCGACCCGCATGTCGTCGCGCTCGGGTTGCACGAGGGCCGCAACCGGCAGGTCCGCCGCATGATCGAGGCACTCGGCACGACGCGTCGAGGCGCTCGAGCGGATCGCCTACGCCGGGCTCGGGCTGGAGGGCCTTCGCCGTGGCAAGTGGCGCCGCCTCACGCCCGCAGAGGTCAACACGCTGCGCCGCAAGGTCAAGCTCAAAGCCATCGTCTACAGACGCGCCGCGTAAGGCCCGCCTCACCCATGGATCCAAAATCGCCTCGAAGGCCTCACCTTCGACGACGTCCTGCTCATTCCCGGCCGGTCGGACGTGATGCCGCGCGACGTCGACACGTCGACCCGGCTCACGCGGACGCTCCGGCTCGCGGTCCCGCTCGTCTCGGCGGCGATGGACACGGTCACCGAGGCGCGCTTCGCGATCGCGATCGCGCGTGAGGGCGGCGTCGGCGTGCTCCATAAAAACATGACGGCCGAGCTTCAGGCGCGCGAGGTGCGCCGCGTTAAGCGCTCCGAGTCCGGCATGATCCTCGACCCGGTCGTTCTCCACCCGGAGCACTCTGTCGGCGACGCGCGCGAGCGCATGGCGCGGTACTCCATCGGCGGCATCCCGATCGTGGACGATGCGCGGCGTCTCGTCGGGATCGTCACCAACCGCGACCTGCGCTTTCAGCCGGACAACGGGACAACGCTCGGCGACATCATGACGCGCACCGGGCCTCGTCACGGCACCCGTCGGGACGACGCTCGACGGGGCCGAAGACATCCTCCAGAAGCACAAGATCGAGAAGCTGCCGGTCGTGGACGACGCCGGCGTCCTGCGCGGGCTCATCACGTTCAAGGACATCCAGAAGAAGAAGCGCCACCCGAACGCCGCCAAGGACGCGTACGGCCGCCTGCTCGTCGGCGCGGCCGTCGGCGTGACGCCGGACACGGACGAGCGCGTCGCAGCCCTCGTCGAGGCCGGCGTCGACTTCGTGGTCGTGGACACGGCGCACGGCCACTCCGCGGGCGTGCTCGGGATGGTGTCGCGCGTCAAGGCGGCCTACCCGGAACTGCAGGTCGTCGCCGGCAACGTCGCCACGGCCGAGGCGACTCGGGACCTGATCGCTGCTGGAGCGGACGCGGTCAAGGTCGGCATCGGGCCCGGCTAGCATCTGCACGACGCGCGTCGTCGCCGGCGTCGGCGTGCCGCAGCTGACGGCCGATCATGGCAGTGCGCCGAGGCGGCGCGGCCGCACGGCGTGCCCGATCATCGCCGACGGCGGCATCAAGCAGACGGGCGACATCCCCAAGGCGCTCGCAGCCGGCGCCGACACGGTCATGATCGGCGGCCTGTTCGCCGGCGTCGAGGAGTCGCCCGGCGAGACCGTCCTCTACGAGGGCCGGCGCTACAAGAACTACCGCGGCATGGGCTCGCATCGGCGCGATGGCGGCTGGCTCCAAAGACCGCTACTTCCAGGACGCCGAGGACGACCTCGGCAAGCTCGTACCGGAGGGCATCGAGGGCCGTGTGCCGTACAAGGGCGCGCTCGCCGAGATCGCGTACCAGATGGTCGGCGGGCTCCGCGCCGCGATGGGCTACTGCGGCACCCCGACCGTCGCAGACCTGCAGGAGCGCGCCCAGTTCGTCCGCATCACGTCGGCTGGCCTGCGCGAGAGCCACCCGCACGACGTGACGATCACGCAGGAGTCGCCCAACTACACCACGAAGCGATGAGCAGCGGGAGAGGAGCGCCTCGACACCATCCGCGCGCCTCGCGGCCGACGCACGGCTGCACACGCGTGCCCTCGTCACGCACGGCGCCGGACATCGCGTGGGCGGTCGGTTTTACCGGCTCCAATGGCGTCCTGGTCGTGACCGACACCGCGGCGCACCTCGTCACAGACGGTCGCTACCGCACGCAGGCAGCTGAGCAGGTCGACGGCAGCAGTCGTCCACATCACGCAGGACACGCTGCCGGCGTTCGTCGCCGAGAACGGCTGCTCGGTGCGGCGTCGCGCGTCGCCGTGCAGGGGGACCAGATGACAGTCTCCGACGCTGAGCCGTTATTGCAATCTGCTCTCTTCTGTCGACGTTCATCCCCGTCGACGCGCTGCTAGCAGAGGCGCGCGCGGCCAAGACTGAAGACGAGATCGCAGGCCGTCGCTCGCGCCCAGGCGCTGACGTGTGAGATCCTGACGTCCGTGCTCCCGCTTGTCCGCGTCGGGCGTCACGGGAGCACGAGATAGCGGCCGAGCTCGTCGGTCCGCCACCTTCGCGCCGGGTGCTCGGCGATGTCGTTCGAGCCCATCGTCGCCTCGGGCGCACGCGGCGCCCTTCCGCACGCGCGCCCGACGGATAAGCGCGTCGCTCCAGGCGACCTCGTCGTGATCGACGTCGGCGGCAGTCCTGGACGGCTTCTGCTCCGATCTCACGCGTACCGTCGCTGTGGGCGATCCGGGTGACGCGGCGCGGCGAGCCTACGCGGCCGTCGGGCGACGCTCAGCGGGCGGGTATCGCGGCGATCCACGCCGGCGTTTCAGGGGCCGACGTCGACGCGGCGGCGCGTGCCGTCCTCGACGCCGCCGGCCTCGGCGAGTGCGTTCTCGCACAGCCTCGGCCACGGCGTCGGGACCGAGGTCCACGAGTGGCCACGTCTCTCGGGCCAGGCAGACCATGTGCTCCCGCTCGGCGCGACCGTGACCGTCGAGCCCGGCGTCTACCTGCCCGGCCGGTTTGGCATCCGCACTGAAGACGTCGTCGCCGTTCGCGCTGCGGGTGCTGAAAACCTCACGCCACTCTCTGGCGACCTCGTCGTGCTCGAGGCATGACAAGGTGTTTTCAGACGCCGATCCCCCGTACCTGTGCGCCTCACCTTCATCCTGCCCGCGCCCGTCCGTATCCCGATGGGCGGTGCAGCGGTCGTCTACCGGCATGCGGCTGGGCTCGTGGCGCGCGGACATCAGGTGACGGTCGTGGCACCCCGGACTGGGTCGGGTGGGATTGGCGGGAGAGTACAGGCGATGCTCGTCGCGCGCGCGTGACCGGTTACCACGGTGTCGCCAACGTTCCCCTCTACAACCCATCAGGTGTCAGGACGCTCGAGGTGGAATCGATCTGCGATGCATCTGTCCCAGCCGGTGATGCCGTTATTGCAACTGGATATCAGACCGCTCCCTGGGTCGCGTCGCTGAGCAGACGAGGCAGGAGAGAAGGTCTATTTCGTCCAGCACGACGAACGTCACCTTACGCCTCGCGCTGAGGCGACGTGGGGACTTCCGATGGCGCGCATCGCCGTGGCGTCGTGGATCGCGGCAACCATCGAGGCCGCAGGTTTCCCGGTTCTGGGCGTCGTCCCGAACGCGGTAGACCCAGCAGAATTTGCGGTCGACGTCCCGCTCACGAATCGGGGGCCGCGCATTGTCGCGCTGTACCACCGCTTGCCGGTAAAGGGGTCCGACACGCTCGTCACTGCTCTCGGCGAGATCCGCCACCTTCGTCGCGATGTCCAAGCCGACGTGTTTGCAGCGCGTCGTCCTGGCCGTGTGTTACCGCCGTGGGTCCGCATCCACGTGCGGCCCGACGCGGTCATGCTGCGCGCGCTTTACAACCGCTCCGCCGTCGCACTTCACACGTCGCGTCTCGAAGGCTGGGGGCTGGTCCCGATGGAGGCGGCCGCCTGCGGCTGCGCCGTCGCGGCGACGGCGAGCCGAGGCGTCGCCGAGTTCCTGAGGGCTGGCGTCTCGATGGACGAGGTGCCCGTCGGCGACGCTGGAGCGCTCGCCGAGGCAGCCGTCGGTCTTCTGGACGATCCGGATCGCCGCATTCAACGGGCCGAGGCCGCTATCGCCGATGTGGGCCGCTTCTCGTGGTCCGAGTCTACAGACACGTTCGAGCGCCTCATCTGCGAGGTCGTCCAGTGACGAGCGTCGTCATCCCGGTGTTCAACGGCGCCCACGTGCTTCACACGTCCGTGCCGTGCGTGCTTTCCCTTTCTGCGGGTTGACGAGTGGCTGTGGGTCGACGACGGTTCGACCGATGGCACCGCGAGCCTGCTCCGCCAACTCATCGCGCATGAGCCTCGCGCTCGGGTCATAACGCACATGCCGGAACCGGGGGCGGGCTGCAGCCCGCAACACGGGCGCTGCCCAGGCGACGTGTGGCGTACTCGTTTTCCTCGACGCCGACGTGTCGCCCGACCCAGACCTGTCGGTCTGCTTCACTGAGGCGATATCAACCGGCGCGGTAGCCACGGTCGCTCGGCTCGTCGCGTCCGACTTTGCACCCGACCCGTACGGCGAATACCTGCGCCGCGCCCGACGCGGCGTGCCAGAATCAGCGCACCAGGGCGACGTTCTCCCGTGGCGCCTGTTCGTCACCGCTGCCTGCGCGGTGAATGCCGACGCGTTTCGGGAGGCAGGTGCGTTCGACGAGTCCATCGTGTACGGCGAGGATCTCGCACTCGCGTGCCGTCTCGCGACCGCGTCGCCGGACGGCCTGCGCGCGTCGGGTGCAATCGCTCGCATCGCGGACACGAGCACGCTCGACCGTGCGCTCTCCAATATTGCCGCCTTTGGTGCTGCACTGCCAGGCATCGAGCGGGGATGCCCGAACGTGCTGCGCATCGCCGGGTTGGACCTCGCCCTTGGGCGCGGCTGGCGGGGAGTAGTGGGTCGCTCTAAACCCCTCGCGTCACTTGTTGTGCGCTTGGCGCCGCATGTACCGCCCGGAATACAGCCATTTGCTGTGCGCTACCTTCTCGGTCACTCCCTGCTTCGCGCCTACGACGATGCCCGGCTTCCGCCTCGACCCGGGCGCTGAACCCTCCACAGTCGCTGCCCTCCTCGATGCGCTGGAGCGCGACCTTGGGCCATCGCTTTTGGCCGAGCGCGTCCTCCTGGTTGCGGCTGAGGTGCTGTCTAATGCTGCGGAGCATGGCTCCGGCCCGGTCCGAATGGAGTGGACGGTTGCAGATGGTACCATCGACCTGACGGTTGATGGGGAGGGGCCGAGTGCGGACCAGGTGCGTCGGGCGACGCTGCCAGAGCCGTCGGCGACGCGGGGCCGCGGGCTCTTTCTCATTCATGCACTCGCCTCGTCCGTCGAGGACAGGCCGAGGGGGCTCCTTCTCTCGTTCAAATGATTCCGTTATTGCAAATTGAACTGAAATCAGAAGTCCGAGCGTCGAGCCAGAAGGGGGTCCGGATACCGACGCAACCATGTGAGCTGACGCTTGGCGTAGCGTCGCGAGTTCTGCTTCACGAGGCGAACCATCTCGTCTTCGGTGATCTCGCCTTGGAGGAAGCGGATCGGCTCCTGATACCCGATCGTTCGGAGGGGCACTGTAGAGAGGGTATAACCCGCCTCGAGAAGGCGCCGATTTTCGTCCACGAGGCCGTCCGCGAGCATCTGATCGACGCGTGCGTCGATGCCGTGCATAAAGGTCAGCGCGCGGGCGGTTCAGAACCACGAGGCGTACGTCGCGGGGGGCGGCGCACCCTCGGCCCAGAGATCCGACGGACGGCGGCCCGTCGCTCGCAGGAGCCCGACGAGGCGCGCGAGACGCTGCGACTTGGTCGGATCGAGCGTCGCAGCCGCTGCAGGATCGGCGTGCTGGAGCTCCGCGTAGAGCCGCTCACACCCTTCGTGCGTCTGCGTTTCACGGACAGCCTCAGCCGCCACGTCGTCTGGCACATCGGGAAGATCGGCCAGTCCTCGGACGACCGCGTCCACGTACAGCGTCGAGCCACCAACGAAAAGCGGTGTTCGGCCTTCATCTCGGCAGACCGCGATGTAGCGGTCGGCCGCGCGGGCGAAAAGGCCGGCCGAAGTAGGCTCGCCGACGTTCAGGACATCGATCCAGTGGTGCCGGACACGTTCTAACTCGCCGGCTGTCGGCTTCGCCGTCCCGATGTCTAGTCCTCGGTAAGCCTGTCTGCTGTCGGCCGACATGATGTCCGTCTCGAGTGCCTCGGCGACCTCGAGCGCGAGGCGCGTTTTCCCGACGCCCGTCGGGCCGGCGATGACCAAAATGGGCGGCGCGCTTGCAGACACTCCCGTCACGGCTTGGGCAGTGACGGGTCGATGGCATCGCTCCACGCGTGGATGCCGCCCGCGAGGTTGACAGCGTTATTAAAACCCTGAGACTGCAAAAACTCGACGGCGCGCGCTGAACGAGCGCCCGAACGGCAGTGGACGATGAGCACGTCATCCTCGCGGTGGGCTTCGAGCTCGCCGATGCGGTCGGGCAACTCGCCGAGGGGAATCAGTGCGCCCTCGATGTTAGCCGCGTTGTACTCGCCCGGCTCACGAACGTCGAGGAGGAACGGGTTCTCACCGGCATCGCGGAGCGCCTTGAGATCCTGAACGGTCATTTCTGGGATGGAAGCCATGGGTAGACCGCACGGTGCGGCGGAGTCAGTTAGGGAGTGGATGGACGGATGATCGCCACAGACGGAGCACGCCGGGTCGCGGGAGACCTGAAGGGTCCGGAACGATGCCGTGAGAAGATCTGCGATGAGGAGTCGGCCGACGAGCGTCTCGCCGATCTCGAGGATGAGCTTGATCGACTCGGACGCCTGGATCGTCCCGAAGAATCCCGGAACGACACCCAGGACACCGCCCTCGGCACAGGACGGGACGGTTCCAGCAGGCGGCGGCTCCGGGAAAACGCAGCGGTAACACGGTCCACGGGACCCATCTGCATGGGCGCCGCCGAAAACCGATGCCTGTCCTCCGAACTGGCTGATGGACGCAAAGGCGTTCGGCACGCCTGCTATGACGCACGCGTCGTTGACGAGGTAGCGCGTCTGGAACGTGTCGGTCCCATCGATCACGACGTGAGGCCTGCCGAACGAATCCGAGTGCGTTCGACGGGTCGACGCGCTCTACACGCGTCTCGACGTGGACGTGCGGGTTCAGCGCGCCGAGGCGCTCGGCAGTCACGTCCACTTTCGGCCGGCCTGCGTCCGCCTCGGTGAAGAGCGGCTGCCGGTGCAGGTTAGATACGTCGACCACGTCATCGTCCACGAGCACGAGACGGCCGATGCCGGCCGCTGCGAGGTACGTCGCGGCCGGTGCGCCGAGCCCACCAGCCCCGACGATGAGGACGGTCGCACGCTTCAGAGCCGCCTGCCCGTCCGTGCCGACCTGCTGGAGGATCGTCTGCCGTGTATACCGAGCGGCTTCGGAAAACCCGTTCATCGTAGCGCCTTAGGCAGGAAGAGTGCGAGGCCGAAAATGCACAGCGTTGTCGTCACGACGAAAAAGACGGCTTCCTCGAGCGGAAGGCCGAGCGGGTCGACATGCAGGCGGTACGGGTCTGCGATGTCCCAGATGCCAATCCCGATCGCCGCGCGGTCAATGATCCACAGATAGACAGTTACGGCCGTTATTGACCAGAACACTCGGACTCTCTCCGCCCAGACCTTCTCTGCACCGATGTACGACATCCCCAAGAGCACGGGCGGCGCCCAGGCGAGGATGAGGCCCATGTAAAGCGCATGGTCGCTCGATAAGAGCAATAGCGCGATCCCTAGGACTGTAAGGCTGGAGAAAAACGACAGGAGTGCCGGGCGCCACCACGCAGGCATGGGCGCTAGGGGCGACTCCGGGCGCCCATGGCTGCGCAGGATGAGGTAAAACAGGCCTGCGATGAGTGTCTGGATGACGAAGAAGGCATACTCCTCAATCGGGACGAAGCCAATCGTCCCGAGGACGGCCGACTCAGGGTACGTCCACACGCCGCGATAGACGAGGTAGTTGTCCCATGGCGTCGTGTACGCAACCGCGAGCGCCGACAACCGCACCGAGCCATCGCCACGCCACCGGGCACGGAAGAGCGCGCGTGAACCGCCACAAGCACTGCAAGAACAGGCAGCGTGAACGCAAGGTGGAACTGGAGGTAGGTCATCGTTCGGATAAACGTAATACAGTTAGGCGTGACGTCCTTTGGAGTAGATAGCGGGGCTTAACCGAGGTGCTTCAGAACCACGCGCGCTGCGTTGCGCCCTGAGGCCCCCATTATTCCACCGCCTGGGTGCGTGCTCGCCCCGGTCAGGAAGAGGCCGTCGAGGTGTGCCGTATAGTCACTGAAGCCGAGGGCGGGTCGGAGCGCGAACATCTGGTCCAGGCTCATCTCGAGGTGCATCACGTTGCCACGAATCAGTCCGAGCTCGCGCTCAAGCCACAGCGGGTGCTGAAAAAGGCTACCCACCACCGAGGCGCGCGTACCAGGTGCGACCTTCTCGAACGCATCCAGGATCGAGTCGGCGACCTCCTCGCCGATGTCGTCCCAGTGCCGCCCGCCGGTCATCTCGTATGGGAAGTACTGCGCCCACAGCCAGAGCGCCTCGCCACCTGGAGGGGCCAGAGTGTCGTCGACGGCAGAGAACGACATGCCGACGATCGGCGGGTCTGATGCAGGCTTTCCTTTGAGGTAATCCGCGTATGCGTCATGAATCTGCTGCCGGTCTCGGCACACGAGCTGGAGCGCAATCCGCGCCTCGTCGCCGGGATGAGCTGCGTAGCGGACCGGTTTGTCGAGCGCGAGGCGCAGGACGGCGCCGAACCCATTACCTGTTCGGAGGCCAGCGGCCTGAGGTGGGCGATGAGCTTCAGGGAGCAGATGTGAGAGTGTTTCGATTGCATGTGCGCCGGACAGTACTGCGCGTGCCGTTGCAATGCCATCATCGGTGCGTACACCGACGGCCGTCTTGCCTTCGATCAGAATCTCACGGACCGGTTGGCCTGTGAACACGTCCCCTCCGTGCGCTTCGATGTGTGCCCGGAGTGCCTTTGTAAGTCCACCGGATCCGCCACGCGGACGTGCGACACCGCTCTCGTGATAAAGCGGATGCCAGAGCAGAAAAGGCGCCGAGAGCGGTTCAGTCGGCGGCGGCCCACTCTGTGCAGCCATCCACACGAGCGGGGTTTTGACCTTCTCTTCGGTGAAGTACTGATCCACGACTTCGCCGTATGGACGCAGGATGGTCCCCAAAGCGCTTCTGCCAGTCCATTTTCGCTGACTCGCCAAACGCGAATGTCTTACCCAGTTCAAACGGGCTCGGTGTCGCGAGGAAGGCATTGCGGACGGACCGCGAAAACGGTTCCCACTCCTCAACAAACCGTCGATACGCATCGCCCTCGCCGGGAAATGTCCGCTCGATTCCTTCACACGTACGATCGACGTCGCGGTAGATGAACACGGACTCGCCGTCGTCGTACGGCGCGAAGAACAGTGGGTCGCACTCGATATACTCGAGCCCGTAGCGCTCAAGGCCGAGCTCCTCGACGATCGGCGTGAGCCGGATCAGAATATGTGCAGAGCCCCCCAGGTCGAACTGGTAGCCCGGCACATGTTCGACCGTCGACACGGCACCGCCCACCATGTCGCGTCGCTCGAACACGGCGACGCGGTACCCCGCTTGGGCGACGTAGGCCGCGGAGACGAGCGCGTTGTGTCCGGCCCCGATCACGATAAGGTCGTAGTCCGGGCGAGGCGCTTTCTTCGAAAAGAGCGACATGCGAGGGGAGAAGGCGAAGAGTGAGGACTTCGGCCGCCACGACGCCGTTTCCACTCTCCGGCTAGAGGTCGATGAAGTCGGCCGCACTGTTGGCGAGGCGGTCGCGCTGGTGCACGTAGACCATCGTCGTCTCGACGTTCTTATGTCTCGCGTGTGTCTGGACCTGCTGTATCGTCGCGCCGCCCTCAATGGCGAGCGTGCATCCCGTATGCCGCAGGGTATGCGCTCCGACGACGCCGTCAATTCCAGCAACTTTTGCCTGCCGGTTGACGATCGTGTAAATGGCAGAGGCGGACAGGCGTCGGCCGCGAGACGCGTTGTTTGAGTGAGACCTCCAGAGCGGTCCTGTCGAGATTCCAGACTGCACCGTAAAGTCCATTATAGCTTGTGCAACATGGTCCGGAACCTTGACTGTCTGATTCGAACCGCCTTTGGCCGTAGGCAGGTCCAGGACCCAGTAGGCCCCGGCACGCCTCAGATGCTCGATGTCCATCGAAGCTGCCTCAGATCGACGTAGAACGCAGTTAAGAAGGGTGATGATGAGCGTGCGATCGCGCGAACCCGTTTCATGTTTTAAATCAATGCTATCAATGAGGTTGCGTGCCTGATCGCGCGTCAGGACGGTAAAGATGCGATCTCGTGCCCGATCCGGCGCGATGCGCCTCACGAGGTGACGGTCCGCCGGGTTCATGGACAACACCCTGAGGGCTACAAGCCAGGCAAAAAAGCCTCGGAGTGATGCAAGGTGCCGACGTAGGGTGGCGATTGACTTTCCCTCAGCCTCCAGAGCCTCGACGAACGCGTTTACGTTCGCGAAGGTGACGAGTCTGGCCATTCGCAGCGTTACGATCTCCGAACCGAAGAACGTTGCGAGATCGCGGGCATACGCCCGGCGCGTGTTCGGCCTATCGTACCGCAGCAGGTACAACGGGATAAGGTCCGAGGTGTCTGAGAAGGTGAACGTCGGTTCAGGCTCGGTGCGGACGAGGCTAGTTCCCAGCGTTGCGTCGTAGAGCGACTGGACCTGGACATCGGACATAAGCTCGGGAGCAGGATTCAGAGGGCTGGACGACGGCTCTGTACTCGTTTGCGACCAGCGCGATAAGGGACGTTATCGCAGGTAAGATAGAGTAGATCCGCGTACGACGTGCCGGCGCATGAGTCTCTCCCGGCGACCGGCTCCGCAAAGCACTGGCCCGTATGGAGAACCCTACTGGTTCTCCGCGTTCTCGCCGAGGTCGACGTTCGAGTCGACAACATCTCCGACGGCTTTTGCCCCGTCGATGAGGGCCTGACCACCGGCTCGAACCGCCGCACCGGCGGAATCGAGGCCGGCTTCCATGGCAGCGCCGGTGCTGTCGAGTGCCGCCTCGGCCTCGGGCGCTAGCCTCACGTCGGTGTCACGCTCGACATCGCCGTCTGACTGGATCTCAGTCTGCGTCTCGGTCTGGCAACCGCCGAGGGCAGGAACGGCGACGAACGCGAGTGCGCCGAGTAGGACCACGTACAGGTTGTTCATTTCAGGAACAGAGGGTGATGCAGACCGATGCCAAGTGTGGCAGGCTGGTGTGCACCAACCTACCCATGGGTCATATTCCGACCGGGGAATTGCTGATCTCACGCGGCGATGCGGGCCGAGAGGCCAGCGAGATGCCCGAGGTGCGGTCGAACAGGTGCAGTTTGTCGAGGTCCAGCGAAACGCGCAGGGCAGCGCCCATCGCCGGCACCGGTTGCGGCTCGACGCGTGCGACGACCCGTTCGGCTCCGAGCCCGAGGTACAGGATGACCTCGTTGCCCATCGGCTCCGCCACCTCAAGGGTAGCGTCGATGGGTCCGGAGAGCCGGCGCCCACCGGCCGCATCGCTTTCGAGGAACAGATCCTCCGGGCGAATGCCGAGCGTCGCTGGGCCGGTGAAGTTGCCCGCCTCGTCACCGAGAGGAACTCGGAACAGAGCACCGCCTACCGGGTCGCCCTCGAAGACACGCCCGCCCGCTGTCGGCACGACGTTGCCGTTGACGAAGTTCATGGCCGGGCTTCCGATAAAGCCTGCGACGAACGTGTTGACGGGGCGGTTGTACAGATCGAGCGGCGGCGCGATCTGCTGCACGACCCCGTCCTTCAGCACCACGATCCGGTCGCCCATCGTCATCGCCTCGACCTGGTCGTGCGTGACGTAGATCATCGTCGCGCCGAGCTGCTTGTGCAGCTTCGAGATCTCGGTGCGCGTCTGCACCCTCAGCTTCGCGTCGAGGTTCGAGAGCGGCTCGTCGAAGAGGAAAACGGACGGCTTGCGGACGATGGCGCGGCCGAGGGCGACACGCTGGCGCTGTCCGCCGGAGAGCGCTTTGGGCTTGCGGTCAAGGACCGTCTCGAGGCCGAGGATGTCTGCCGCGCGGCGCACGCGCTCCTCGATTTCCGCCTTGGGAAACTTGCGCAGCTTGAGCCCGAACGCCATGTTCTCGAACACGTCCATGTGCGGGTACAGGGCGTAGTTCTGGAAGACCATCGCGATGTCGCGGTCCTTGGGCGGGACGTCGTTGACGACGCGGTCGCCGATGCGCAGCGTGCCGGCGGTGATCGACTCGAGGCCGGCGATCATGCGCAGCGTCGTGGACTTGCCGCAGCCCGAGGGGCCGACGAGGACGACGAACTCGCCGTCTTCGACTGTGAAGGTCGCGTCGTGGACGGCGACGTGAAGCCGTTGTCGTACGACTTTCTGGATGCCGTCGAGTTGAACGCGAGCCATGGGTCGGGCGCGGATGAAGGCCGTCAAGATAGAGATGTAGGAGCGCCCCGCGACGGCAGCGCCGGGCGCTGGCCGTTCCGATCTTCCGGGACACCACCGCCTTGTCGATGCAGATCTCCACGCCCCGTCGTCTTGCCGTCGTCGGTGGGCTTTACGCCGGTTCCGAGCGGGGCCTCACAGCTGACCTCTTTGTCGCCCGCGCCCTCGGCTTCGCCCCCGTGCCCATCTGCACCCAGCTCGTGATGGCCGGCGGCGGCCGCGTCACGGATGTCACGGACGTCCCGACGGACACGGTCGCAGCGCAGCTGGACCACACGTTTCAGACCGGACCCGTCGCAGGGCGTCAAGATCGGGATCCTGGCGGGGCACCAAACGGCCGAGGTCGTCCTCGATGTGTGCGAGGCGTTCGGCGTGCCCGTTGTCCTGGACCTCGTCGCGTCCGGCCCAGTCCGGCGAGACGGTCCTCTCGTCTGAGGGCATCGACGCCGTCGCGTCGCGCCTCGCCATTCCGCGGCTCGTCACGATGTCGCGGCGAGACGCCGAGCTCGTCACCGGCGGTGAGATCGCCTCGCTGGACGACGCACAGGTCGCCGCGCAGCGGATCGCGAACCGCGGCGCGCGGCACGTCGTGATCCGCCTCGGGCAGCTGCCGTACCGCTTCTACGACGCCGCAGAGGACCCCGGTGCCGACGCCGACGCTGCGCCGGGAGCGCCTCCCCCCTTCTCGTTTGACCTGGCGTTCGATGGCGAGGATTTCGCTCTCTTCGAGGCGCCTCTCCTGCCCGAGCCGACCCCAGAGGGCGGCTCGAGCGCCTTTGCCATCGCGGCCCTGGACGGCATTTTGCACGGCCAGACGATCGAAGAGGCGCTTCAATCAGCCAAGCGCTACGCCACCGAGGCACTCCGTCAAGCAGAGGGCGGTCTGATCAACGCGGGCTGGGAAAACGGGACGTTTGAGGGGTGACGGGTGGCGGTCAGGCTCTTCAACTCCAGACAGAGCCCTATCTTCCAGCCCCTTCCGGAGCCGTGACTATGGCCGAAACGCCCGCCGCCCGCGCCACGATCTACGACGTCGCAGACGCCGCCGGCGTCGCCATCTCGACCGTCTCCCGCGTGCTCAACGGCTCGGCCGAGGTGTCTGAGGCCACGCGGCAGCGTGTTCAGGCAGCCATCGAGGCGCTCCGTTTCCAGCCGCAGCGCACGGCGCGGTCGCTCGCACAGCAGTCCACGACCTCCATCGCCGTGGCCCTGCCCAGCGCCACGTCGTCGTTCTACGTCGAGGTGCTCAAGGGGGTCAAAGACGCGCTGCGCGAGCGCGACATCGACCTGCTGCTGTGCAACCTCGGCTCGCAGCACCCCGTCGCGACGCTCGAGCGCTTCTTGGACCGCGGGGCGGTCGACGGGCTGCTGCTCGTATCGCTGCCGGTCGAGGGCGAGATGGCTGAGCGCCTCGCGCGCGTCACGGCGCCGGTGGTGCTTATCGGCACGCGTGAGGCCCACGGGCACCCGGGGAGCGATGCGCGGTTCGACACGCTCTGGTGGGACGATGCAGCCGGCGCCCAGCGGGCGACAGAGCACCTTATCGGGCTCGGTCACCGTCGCATCGGGCTCATCTCGGCGCATGCGTGGAGCACCAACACCGGGCCTCGCCTCGCAGGGTACCGCGCCGCGCTCGCCGCGGGCGACCTGCCGTTCGACGAGACGCTCGTTGTCGCCGGACAAGCGGAGAAGCACGCCGGGTACTCTGAGGAAGCAGGCGCAGAAGCGATGGCCGCACTCCTGGCACTTCCAGACCCGCCGACGGCGGTCTTCGCAGCATCGGACGTCCAGGCCTTCGGAGCGTGGGCCCATGCACGGGATGCGGGACTGGCGGTCCCACGCGGCCTTTCGATCGTCGGCTACGACAACATCAAGACGAGCCGCTTCCTTAACCTCACGACGGTCGACCAGCAGATGAAGGCCGTCGGGAAGCGCGCGACCGAGCGCCTCCTCGCTCGAATGGCTCAGCCGGGACTTCCGCCCGTCGTCGAGGAGATCGACGTCCCGCTCGTCATCCGGGGCTCGACCGCGCAGGCGCCGCGGTGACGTCCAGTCGCTTCCCTGCATTCTATCGCTGCTCCATGCTCCCTCCGCCACTCGTCGTTACCCACTTCGCTTTCGGCCGCCGCACGAGCGGAAAGGTGCGCGACACGTATGCGACCGATGACGGGCGGCTCGTACTCGTCACGACGGACCGCCTCTCGGCGTTTGACCACGTGCTCCGCCAGGCGATCCCGCTCAAGGGGCAGGTGCTGAACCGCCTCGCGGCACGCGTCTTTGAACTCACGGCCGATGTTGCGCCGAACGCCGTCCTTTCGGTGCCGGACCCGAACGTCACGATCGCGGTCCGGTGTGACGCGTTGCCGGTCGAGTTCGTCGTGCGCGGACACCTCGCTGGACACGCGTGGCGCGTGTACCGGGAAGGCGGGCGCGAACTCTGCGGCGTTCGCCTGCCGGACGGTCTGCGCGAAGGCGAGGCGCTCCCGGAGCCGATCCTCACGCCGAGCACGAAAGCTGCCGAGGGCCACGACGAGGACATTTCACTCTCTGACATCCTCGCTCGCGGCGTTCTCGACGCCGCGACGCTCGAGGAGGCACGCGCCCTCGCTCTGGCAGTCTTTCGGCGCGGACAGGCGACTCGCGGCCCACCGCGGTCTCATCCTTGTGGACACAAAATACGAGTTTGGCCGGAACAGCAATAACGGACAACTCTTGCTCATCGATGAGGTCCACACGCCCGACTCGTCCCGTTACTACCGCGCCGAGGGCTTCGACGAGCGGCTCGCTTCGGGAGAACCCCAGCGGCAGCTGTCAAAAGAGTTCGTCCGCGAGTGGCTCATCGCACGCGGATTCCAGGGCCGCGACGGCGAAATGATGCCTGACCTTCCACCCGAGTTCGTGGCCGACATCTCCGCGCGCTACGTCGAGCTCTACGAGCTGCTGACGGGCGAGGCGTTTGTGCCAGAACTGTCCGAGGATCCAGCGTCGCGCGTGGAGGCCTCGGTAGCGGCCGCGATGGCCGCGTAAGCGTCAGGCCGACGGCTCTCGATCTTGTCGTTGTATGCGTTGAGCGACTTTGTCACGCGCCAGGCGAGGGTCAATCTCTGCTGAGACGACGGCCTGCTGGTCGTGAGGCGCCTCGGCGAGGACCCGCGCATCAGGTCCACAGATGCGACTGCGCCCGATAAACGTCAATGCCTCGCGTCCATTGGAATCCTGCCCGACGCGGTTCGCGGTTGCGGTAAACACCCCGTTTTCGAGCGCTCGAACCGGCATCGAGTCCGGGCAATGCGGCAGGACGAGATTGGAGGGGTGTGCAACGATGTCCGCTCCGGCGAGGGCCAGCGTTCGAGCAGACTCAGGGAACAGCCAGTCAAAGCAAATCATCACGCCGAGGCGATAGCTCTTGCCGCGGCGGTCTGTGACCGTCCAAACGCGAAAGCCAGAGTCGCCGGGCGCGAAGTGCAATGTCTCTTCGTAAAAGAGGTGCGTCTTGCGGTACGTCCCGAGCCACCCGTTCGGCGTCACGACGACTGCCGAGTTGAAAAGGCGGCCGGGCTGCGAGCGCGTGGCGGCCGCCTCAGCGATGCCGGCGACGATCGTTGCGCCCGTCTCACGCGCCCATCGGTGCAGACGACGCGAGGTAGGTCCGTCCGGGATGGGTTCAGCGAGAGCGTGGGCTTGCTCGGTCGACTCGAAAAAGTAGCCCGTCGCGAACAGCTCGGGAAGGATGATGAGGTCTGAGTTGCACTCCCCCACCGCCTGTTCAGCGGCGTCAAGATTGGCCTCCACCTCACCAAGTGTCGGAGAGGATTGGACGAGGGACACAATCATTTTGCAATAACGGATTCAATGTGCAGATGATTGAATGGCCGTGATCGCAGCCACGTTGGCGATGTCCTCCCAGTCCGCGCCCCTGGAAAGGTCGTTGGCCGGTTTCGCCAGGCCTTGCAGGATCGGACCGAACGCCTCCGCCCCGCCGATCCGCTGCGTGATCTTGTAGGCGATGTTTCCAGCATCCAGGCTTGGAAAGACGAACACGTTAGCCTGCCCGGCCACCGGTGACCCCGGCGCCTTCCGCTCCCCGATCTCGGGGTCGAAAGCCGCATCGAACTGCAGCTCGCCGTCGATCGCGAGGTCTGGCCGCTGCTCCTGTGCGATTCGTACAGCCTCACGGACTCGGCTCACAGACTCGTCCTCAGCCGATCCCTTGGTCGAGAAGGACAGGAAGGCGACGCGTGGCGTCTCGTCTGTCAGGAAGCGGTGGTTGTCCGCAGCATTGATGCCGATAGACGCCAGTTCCTCTGCCGTAGGCAACGGGACCACGCCACAGTCCGAGTACGTCACCGGCTGCCCGTTCGGGAGAACCATCAGAAAAAACGAGGACACGAGGCGCGAGCCCGGAGCGACGCCGAGCGTGTGGATCGCAGCCCGCAGCACGTCCGCCGTGCTGTGCATCGCCCCGGCAACACACCCGTCGGCGTCACCGGCCGCGACCATCGCGTCACCGAAGTAAAGGACATCCGACGCTGTCTCGAGCGCGGCTTCATACGTCAACCCTTTAGCCTTACGACGGGCGAAGAGTGCCTGCGCATAGGCCGAGAGCCGGTCCGCCGTCCCAGGGTCAACGATCGGGACGGCGGATGGAATCTGAATGCCTGCAGCTTCCGCCGCCGCCCGGACCTGCGCCTCACGACCGATAAGGACGGGCCGGACGACGCCGTTCTGGTGAAGCCACACCGCTGCCTGGATGGTTCTCGGGTCCTCGCCCTCCGGGAGGGCGATCCGCCGGTCGAGTGCACGAGCGCGGTCGTGGAGACTCGAGATCGTGAAAGCAGGCATTAGACGTCGGGAAATGTCTGAAGGCTCTTCCGTCGACCCTGGGCGCCGGACGGTTCAGGAGAGAGCATCGATGATGGCGTCGAAGTGTGGCTGATCGCCGGCAGACTCGAGGACCTCGGTGTAGGCCAGGGTCCCGTCTGGGTTGATGACGAAGGCAGCGCGGCGGGCGATGCGGTCGAGATTCATCGGGGTAAAATCGCGGTCGTACTTGGCGCCGTAAGCTTTCGAGACCTCACCGTCGTGATCTGAGAGCAGACGGAATGGAAAGCCGTTGACCTTTTTAAACTCGGCGAGCGCGAACGGAGAGTCGGTCGAAATGCCAACGACCGTTCCGCCGGTACCCGTGTACCGATCGTAGTCGTTGCCGACCGTGTTGAGCTCGGTTGTGCAGACAGACGTGAAGGCGCCCGGGAAAAACAGCAGAACGACAGGGCCGTCCTGGCGCGCCTCGGCGAGCGTGAACGGGGTCATCTGCTCGTCGAAGAGCGTGAAGTCGGGAGCGGCGTCGCCGGTGTTGAGAGCCATTGGGAGAGAGATGGGAGAGGTGGAGCTACGCGCGTTGGCGTGTGTTGTTCAACTGCAATAACGGAATCATTCTCCGAAGCGGATCGATCGGATCGGTTCGATGCGCGACGCAGCGCGCGCCGGGAGGTACGCCGCGAGTGTGCAGAGCACGATGGCGACCGAGACCGTCAGCACGACGTCGAAGCCGCTCATCTCGATCGGTGCCGAGTCGAGGAAATACGAGTCGGCGGGCAGGGAGATAAAGTGGTACCGCTGCTGAAGGACCCCGAGGCCGAGCGCAGCGGCAGCGCCAGAAAACGCGCCGACGATGCCGACGAGCAAGCCGAGAAAGACGAAGAGGCGCTGGACAGAGCGCCGGCTTGCCCCCATCGCCAGAACCGTCCCGATCTCGCGCGACTTCTCGATCACGACCATGAGCAGCGCCCCGACGATGTTGAACGCGGCGACGAGGACCAGGATCGAAATGATGAGTGGCACGATAGACTGCTGGAGCGCGACCCACGCAAAAAGCCCGGCCTGGACATCGTCGATGGCGCGGGCGAGGACGGGTGGCCCCATCGTGTTCGTGATCGCGTCCGCCGTGGCGCGGGCCTGGGTGCGATCCGTGAGCGTCAGATCGATCCGCGTCGCCTGGTCCGGCGCGTAGGCGAACAGCGTGCGGACGGCCGCGATGTCGGCGTACGCGAAGCGGTCGTCGAAGTCGCCGAGGCCGGTGCGGAAGAGGCCCGCGACGTGGAAGCTGCGGACACGAGGCCGGCTAGCCGACGGGCCCTGAGCGAGCCCGCGCGTCGAGAAAGCCGTCACCGGGTCGCCGACCGACAGGCCGAGGCGCTCGGCAAAGCGCGCCCCGACGACGATACCCGGCCGGCCCTCGGCGTCCCGAGCGAACGAAAACGCGCCCGCCGTGAGGTGCCCCGCGATAAACGGCTGCCCTGATGCGCGCGTCCCCCACAGCATCACGCCGTCGACGTTTGGCTGTCCGGCTTCGCGGCGCCCGCGGAGCAAGGCGAAGTCGATGACGGCTGGCTCGACGTGCGTCACGCCGGGAACGGCACCCAGGCGCGCAGCGAGCGAATCGGCAGAGGCGAGCGGCTCGCCGAGAAGCGACTCGACCTGAACGTGCTGCCCGAACCCGACGATCTTGGCTTCGATCTCGCGGCTGAAGCCGCGCACGATCATCATGGCCAAGAGGAGCGCGCCCGTCCCGACGGCAACGCCGCCGATGGCGGCGACGATCACGAAGCGGAGAAAGCCCCGGCGCTCGTCGCGGCCGGATCCCCCGCGGAGGTAGCGCAGTGCGACAGTCTGGGCGAAGGAGAGTGGCACGCGGGCAGGTCGAGCGGGACAGCTTCAAGATCGCCCCCTCCCCTGCCCCGCCGAGTCGCCCGGACGCTGCGACGCGGTCAGCGCTGGACGGCGCTCTGAACGGCGATAAGGCGGTCTGTGAAGGCCGACGGATCGGAAAGAAAGACGAACGCGGTGTAGAGGCCGGACTGGTTCAGCGCGACCTGCCGACGGGGTGCGCCGCCCGGTGAGACGTATTCGTAGACGTAGACGCCCTGCTTGATCCGCAGCGTCGTCTCGTACCGTCGGCCTTCGGGCGTCCACTCCATGATGTTCTCCGCGTCGTTCCGCCACCCGTTGAACGAGCCTCGAACGTAAACCGGGCTCAGCGACTGACGCTGTCCTTCGGGGACGTATCGGAACGTGACATCCACGTACTCGGCCTGGGTATCCGCCTGCCCGACGTCGCGAAAGACGGAGGTGACGAGCGGGACGCCGAGCACGGCCTGCTGCACGTCGCCCCCGAAGTCGGCAAAGTCGAGGTCGAGGAGTGCCGTCGGCGGGCGCGCGGCGCGGTCCGTCTCGAGAACCTGCGTGTTGGGCGCGAGCAGGCCGAGGTCCACCTCGTACAGCGGCGCCGGGGGCGGGAAAGCCTCCTCGCGCGGGAGGTAGAACTGGAAGAGCGCCTGGTCCAAGAGGCGGGGCTCAGGCGCGCACCGCGGCGCGTCGGTCCGTCCGTCGCGGGCAAAGCACACCGTGTACTGGACGGCGTCGAACCGCGCGAGGTCTGGCTGAGGCTGGATCCGGGCAGCGGGCTGAATCGAGATGCCGGCATTGCCGCCAGCGAGCGTCGTCCCGAAGCCGAGCGTCGCCTCGGCGCGGTCCTCGGAGAGGTAGAACGGGCGCTCGAAGAGCACGGGGCCGCCGCGCTCGGAGACGCGCAGGCGGTAGGCGCCCGATTTCTCGAACCCGACGAGGGTGTTCGGAAAGGTGTACCTGTAGTGGACGTACGGGACAGCCGTCGCACCCGAGGGCCGGTAATCTGTGATGTCGTCGCGCTCGAAGCCTGTGAGGTATTCGGTCGGCAGGAGGTCGGGAACGCCGGCGCGCGTCGTGTGCTGGAACGACACCTCGAGCGGAGCGCCGCTGCCCTCGGTGAGCACGTCGAACTCGAGCGTGAGTGTCTGGGAGCCGCGCATCGAGAGCACGGGCAACGTCGCCTCCTCACCCGTGAGATGGAGTTGGACCGTCCGGACGCGCGCGTCGGTCGCGGCGAGGGCCGCCGTCGTTGCCGGGGGCACAGGACCTGTGCTGTCGCGTTCGAGTTCGGGCGGCAGCGCGCACGCAGAGAGCAGCAGTGCCGAGGCGAGTGTGGCGAGGCGCGAGAGTCGGGACATGTGCGGGGGGCTCGGAAGACGGAACGGTCGGCCGTCAGGGCGGGACGCCGGCGCGGGCACCGCGGTTCGCGACTCGCCACCGGATCCGGGCGCGTAGGTCTCGCGCGACATCCGCAGCAGCGATGGCTCCCGAGAGACGCAGGTCACGCTCGGAGGCCGCCGCGAGGCGTGCAGCGTCGCTTATCGCACCGGCGCGGTAGGCGAGGTGCGCGGCGATGCTGAACAGAGCGCCGCGCTCGTCGGCCGGCAAGCCGGCGGTAGACACTGCCTGGATGGCCTGCCAGGCCAGTGCGGGCCTGCCCGCTCCGTCCCACAGGGACGCTGCGAAGAACGGCGGGGCCACACCTGCCCGCTGGGCCACGTCGGACTCAGTTCCGAACAGCTGGGTGAGCTGACCAGGAGTTAGCCTCGATCTCAAGCGAAATGCGAGGCGGCTCGCGTGGTCGGTGGGGACGAGCCGCTTTATGGCGCGGGCGTAAAGCGCGCCGGCGAGCCGGTCGCGCCCCGTCAGTCGCGCGGCGTCGGCCGCGGCGCGGAGCGTCAGGACGGATGCCGCCGTGTCACGAGCAGCAAGGATCACAGGACCGAGTCCGACCGGATTGTGAGCGCGTGCCGCGACGAGCCCGGCGAGCGCCGTCGGAGCATCTGGACGCTCGGCCAGCGCACGTTGGAACGCGGCGTCGGCCGCCAGACGGTCCCCTGCGTCGAGCGCCTCGAATCCGGTGCGCGTCTCCCGGACGTAGCGAGGCACGAAGTGCGGGCACGGGATCTCGAAGAGCGACGGTTGCCGGAAAAGCCAGGCCGCTGTTTGTACCGCCTCAGCCGTCGGAGGAATCGTGCGAATGTGTGCGTCCCATTGCGCCGCGAGCGTGTCGAGCGGGACGCCCGTTGCCGCCGCGATACGCCCCGTTCGGTACGCCTCGCGCACGTCGGCGATGCCATGGGTCTCGATGAGCCAGCGCGTGAACGCGCCTGTGGTGGTGTACGAGACGGCAGCGCGTCCGCCCCAGAACCCGATGGGGGACATCGCGGCCGTCACGGCCGAGGCGGGGTCGGCGTCGAGACCGCCGGCATCGCCGGGGAGCGCGAGCGCGGCGGCGACGAGCGCCTCAGGGCTGGGCAGGCCATCCGGAGGCTCTACGGCAACGGCCAGGCCTTCGACGAGGCCGACAGCGGGCGAGGCGCGGAGGCCGGGCATCCCGAAGGCGCGGGCGACAACATGGACCATTTCGTGGCCGAGAGAGCGCGGCACCTCGGACTCCAGCATATGCACCTGCGGCGTCCGCAGCCAGACGGGCACGACGCTCGTCTCGCGCGATCCGATGAGCCTCCCCTTCGTCTCGGCGTCCGGATAGAGGTAGACATGGACAGGCTCGCTCACCCGAACGCCCAGAGTCGTCTCGGCTTGAAACAGACGAAACGCCGCGGCGTCGAGCGCCTCAGCCCGCGCCGACAGTGTCGCCTCGGGTGCCATGTGAACGACGACGCGACCGTCAGACTCCTCCGCGCTCAGCACACGCTCGATGCCCGCGGCACTCTGGGTCGTCCCGAGCGGAATCAACAGGGCAACGCCGAGCGCGGCAAGTCCGACGGAGCCCAATGTCACCCACCGCTTACCCGCTCCCGACCGCCATTGCGCCCAGCACAGCAGCACACCGGCCAACAGCAGCGCCTGTCCACGAGCGATGAACAGACCTGTGCGGATCGTCAGTTCATCGTCGTAGATCGGCCCGAGGATGCCGCCGTAGACGAGGTTGTAAACGAACAGCTGCGGGTGACGTGCGAGCGTCCACGCCGTACCGACGAGCGCGATGGCGATGCCGATGCAGACGCTCACCACGCGGGGCCGGCGAACATCTGAAGCAACGAGCGCTGCGGCTAGACTGGCTCCCAGAACCGCGCTCGGCGGGACGAGGAGCCCGAACAACCCGACTCCAGTCCAGTAGGCGCAGTTCGGCCGCCACAACAGCGAGAGCGTGAGCAGCGCAAGGGGAACGGCGAGGAGTGCAACGCACCAGACGAGAATGCGCCCGATGGGCTCGCCGCGACGCAACGCGCTTATTCCGGCAAGAGCCGAGACGAAGAACGCCGCGGCCGCGACGACAGCACTTGACTCGGCATGGAGGATCCCGAAGACCGGAACTGGCCACAGCGCCGCCACGACGCCCGCGTAAGCGAGCGCTGGCAATAGCCACGGACGAAGACGGGAGTGGAGCGGCACGCAGGTCATGAAATGAGGCCGCGCCGACGGATCGGCACGGCCTCACTGAGAAAGGAACCCGGCCAAGCCGGGAATCCTGTTCAGTCGGGGGTGTTCTTCGAGTCCTGAACGTCCGTCCGGATGTCCTGGGCCATCTTCTTGAGGTCCTGCATGGACTTGCGGATGCGCGTGCCGGCAGCCTTGTTGCCCTTGTCGTAGAACTTGCTGAAGTCGTCCTCCATGCCGGCGACGAGGTCCTTGAGCGAGGTGAAGTGGTTGGCCATCTGAGTGGGTTGAGGTGAGGATTCGGAGGCGCGCCGAGAGGCCGATGTGCCCGTACGGCGCGCATTCGAGGGTCAACATACACCGCAGCATTTTCTATAGTCAAGCCGACGACGGGAGCAGACGGCCCGAAATGGCGCTTTTGTGCGGGTTTGTAGCCGGTTTGGAGTGTTTAGTGTCGGATCTGTGTGCCCGTGGCAGCGCCGGGAGTCCGAATCTGTGCGGGCGTCGTCGCAAAAACGGGAACGCGGGCGGTTGCGACGAGACATTCCGCGAGGCGTCGGTCGGGCAGAGTCGCGAGCGCTTGAACGAGCGGCACCTCGTCCATCAGACCGTCAGGACCGGCGATGCCCGGCGTGCGGCCAGTCTGTAGCAGCACGACGGCTGTGGCGCCGAGCGCCTCTGCGAGGACAGCGGCGACCTGGGCAGGGTCTGCTTCCCTGAGTGAGTCTGAGCCGGACGAAATCATAGTTGCAATAACGGGCACAACGTTTTGCTGGATGAGTGCTGAGAGCCACGCCGTCCGCCCTGCACGGAGCGTCCCATCCGCCGACCCTGTGACGAGGCCGCGGTCACCAGCCATCACTCGAACGGCCGGGGCGCCGGCCTCGTTCATTTCATGCACGATGCGCCGGTTGAGGTCCCGCGTGGCTCGCTCGACGTCGGCGGCCTCCGCTGGCGTGCGCGTGTCCCAGACGCCGTCCACCTGCCGAGCGACACCGCCGAGCGCCTCGACGGCACGTTCTCCAGCCTCCCCACTTCCGTGAACGAAAAGAATCCCTTCCTTCCGCGCCGCGACGTCACGGGCGAGTTGCGGGATAAAGAGCGGGTCTCCGAGGTGGTAGGCGTCGAGGAGAACGAGAATCATCGGGGGTGCGGCAGGCGGCAGGTCAGCACCCGCGGACGGCGCGCAGGATCCGCAGCGCTGATCTGGAGTGGCGGATCGCGGCTGCGCTCGAGCGGAAAGGTGGACATGTCTGTGGATTGCCTGTGTCACGCAGGTGGCACACGCGTCCCGCTACCCTGTCCGCACACCTCCGGACTGGTCCATGCGCCCCGTCTCCGACTCCCGCCTCGCCGCTGCAAGCGCCGCCCACGACGCCGATCCCTTCGGCCGTGACTGCGCGCACCTCGCCGAGTACTCTTTTCAGTTCGACACGGCCGCCGTCTGCGAGCCCAGCGTGGTCGAGAAGGACGTGCTCGCATGGACGCTCGCGGATACCCTTGCCGAACTCCGGCACCGCGGCGCTGGCCTCCACCTCAGCAGTGTCGGGTTAAGGCTCGCGCACGCACACCGGTTGCCGAATCTCGCTCACGCGGTGCAGCGCCACGCTGGGCCGCTCACGACGTGGGTCCGCCTCGGGCTAGACCGCGAACACTCCGTCCCGAGAACGGTTGGGATGCGCGTCGTCCCCTTTGGCGCCACCGACTGGGACGAGGTGACACGCCTTCACGCGGCGTGGTTCGTGCGGATGTTTGAGGCGCCTGATGGGCGAACCATGTTGCGCCCCGGCGTCACGATCACCGACTGGAGCGTCTTTCGCGCGTCCGTCGCGGGCCGTCTCGCTGCAGGCCCCTCCTCAGCCGGTGCCGACGGACTCCGTGGCGACCTCGGCGATCTGTACGCACAGTTCGGCGCCGCAGCTGAGCGGCTCATCGTCCCCGAGCCCCGCCGCGCTCGTGCGGCGTAACGCCGCACAGTCCGGGAGCGGGCCGTCGAACGCGTGCTGCGGTGTACCTTCGTAGCCCTTTCCAGTCTCTCCGCCCTTCCGATGACCGGCACCGACACCCTCGACCTCAGCGCGCTCACCGAAGACGAGCGCCTCGCATTCTACGGCTCCCTCTTCGCGATGTCCGCCGCGGACCGCGACATGGACGAGGCCGAGGACGACCGCATTTTTGAGTCGCTCGACCTCGGTGGGCTCACGCCCGAGTCGCGCAAGCGGGTCTTTCAGCTCGCCATTATGCCCCCGCCGCTCGAGCGGTGCCTGCTGAAGTTCAAGGACGCTCACACCGAGATCCGCCGCGCGCTCCTGCTCAACCTTCTCGATGTCGTCCTCGCCGATGGCATCATTGAACCTGGCGAGCACGTCGGCCTGCATGAGGCGCGCGAGCTTCTCAGCATCGACCGTGACGACATGGCGCTCCTCCACGACCTCGCCACACGCGCGCAGGAGAGTGGCGCCGACGTGAAGCGTCCGATCTGCCCGACGCCCCTCGCTGCGTGACCGACTGTGGACCACAGCCCCCGTTTTCTCCGGCTCGTCGAGGACGCCCGTTCACGCATACGTGAGACGTCGGTCGCCGACGTGCGCCGACGCCAAGAGGCGGGTGATCCGTTCACGCTCGTCGATGTCCGGGAGGACTCCGAGTGGTCGATGGGGCACGTACCCGGCGCTGTCCACATGGGTCGCGGCGTCCTTGAGCGTGACATCGAGGCGAGGTTTCCGGACCTCGATGCGCCGCTCGTGCTGATGTGCGGCGGCGGCTTCCGGTCGGCACTTGCCGCGGAGGCCCTCGGGCGCATGGGCTATACCTCTGTCGAATCGATGGACGGCGGATGGCGGGAGTGGACCGAGTCGGGTGCGCCGGTTCAGATCCAGAGCGAACGCGACTAACCGCGCGTGATCCCCGACGATGCGTCCTCGATGGAGAAGCCCGCAGTCCCGGGTGATGGGGGGCTCGGCTTCGTGTGGCCGGCACCTTCGATCGCGTTCGTGCCTGGATGTGAGGATCCGGCCGACGACTCCCCCCCTTCGGGGTCGATGCCCGTCCCTCTCATCTCCGCCCACGCCTGCGTGAACTCGGCACCGACGAGGAGAATCAGCGACGAGTAGTAGATCCAGATAAGGATGAGCGCAAGCGAGCCTGCGGCGCCGAACGCCGAGCCAGGGTCCGCCTTGCCGAGGTAGATGCCGATGGCCGTTTTGCCGAGCGTGAACAGCAGAGAGGTCACGAACGCACCGACCCAGAGGTCTTTCCACGCCACGACAGCGTCGGGAAGCCATTTGAACATGGCTGCGAAGAGGACCGTGGTGATGCCGAGCGAGACGACGACGTTGGCAATCTGAATTCCGGCTTCTGCCAGTCGGCTCGGCCCGATGGTGCTTGCGGCGTCGCCCAGTGCGGCGACGGCTGTGCTTACGGCGAGCGAGACGAGCAGCAGAAACGCGATCGTGAGGATCATCCCGAACGACACGAGGCGCTTCAGGACCGTCTTCAAGACGCCACCATCGGAGGATTCCTCGACCTCCCACGCGCGGTTCACGGACTTCTGAAGCTGACCAAACGCGCCGGTCGCGCCGAACAGTAGCGCCGCGATGCCGGCGATCTTCGAGCCGATGCCGCTCCCGATGTCGCCTGCCGAGGCGATCATGCCGTCGATGGCGCCCGCTGCGCCTGCGCCGATCATCGAGCCGACCTGGCCTGTGAGCGCCTCGCGGACAGCCTCCGGGCCGAACACGGCGCCGGCAACGGCGACGACCACCACGAGCAGTGGCGGGAGCGAGAACACGGTGTAGTAAGCAATGGCCGCGGCGAGGCTCGGCACGTCGTCCTCGATGGTTTCCTGACCCGTTTTGACAACGAGCGCCTTGACAGTGTCGAACGTGAGTGGCATGGAGGAGCAGGCAGAGAAGGGATGCGCCTACACTGCAGGCGCGCGGGTGGTTGCCCGTAGCTTGCCGTTCACCCTCCGAGCAGCGCGTGCCCCGCCTTGACGACGACGGACAACAGGTCACGCTAGACCTCCACGGTGCCCGCGTGGACGAGGCGCTCGCGCTCGCGATCGACGTTGCCCGCGCAGCCGTCCGGAGCGGCCGGAGCACGCTCCGAATCGTCCACGGCCACTCCACCACCGGAGACGGCTCGCGAACGATTAAGAGCGCCGTCCTCGACGCGCTCGCCGACGGCACCTTTGGCACGGCGAGCGCGCTGCGCGCCGAAGGCGTGACCACGCTCGGGCTGCCCGTCGGTACTCGCCCGGACCTTGCGCGCCTTCGCCTCTCAGACTTCTGGTAGCCGCGTCATGGACCGCCCGCTCATCGGCATCACGACCTCGCTCGGCCCGGACACCCGCGGGTGTCTCGAGCAGCGCCTCGACCTCGCATACGTCTGCGCCGTGGAGCAGGCCGGCGGCCTGCCTCTCCTCGCCCCCATGCTGGCTACAGACTCTGCCGCGGACGCATTCGCCAACCTCATCGACGGGCTCGTCGTCTCGGGAGGACCAGCGGTGACCCGTGGCATGATCGGCGAGAGGCCCTCCGATCTGGGCGAGACCGAGCCCGAGCGCGAGCGGACCGATGCGCGACTGCTCGGCGCGTTTCTCGACGCCGGCCGGCCCGTTCTCGGCATCTGCTACGGGATGCAGCTTGCCTCCGCGCTCCGCGGCGGCACGATCTGGGCGGACGCTGAGCGCGACAGGCCCGACACGGCCGTCCACAGTGCTGCACGCTCCGGGCCGGACCACGACATCCTTCCCGTCGCGGGCACGCGCTTTTCTGCGCTAGTCGGGGACACCCCGATGCGCGTCGGGACGCGCCACGCGCAGGCGATCGAGACGCTCGGGTCAGGTCTCCTCGTGTCCGCAACCGCGCCCGACGGGGTGATCGAGGCGATCGAGGCACCCGACGGCAGCTTCGTCGGCGTTCAGTTTCACCCCGAGGCGCTCGGCCCGCCGTTCGACGGCCTCTTTACCGACCTCGTCAATCGCGCCCGCACGGCCCGATTTTTGCGATCCTGAGACAAAAGACAGACCGCTCCGGCGCTCCTTGCGCCTGACTTCTGACCGCTATGCCCGACGACCAGACGCCCCCCGCCTTCCAGCCGCTGTCCACCCTTGTGGATCGTGGCCCTTCGCTCGCGATCCTGTCGCGGCGTGAGCGTCTCGCGCATCACATCCGCCGGCCGGGCGTGCTCCGGACGGTGGCGCTGTCGGTCGTCTCCCTCGGCATCATCGGCGCGGGCGTCGTCGCAGCGACGGCGAGTGCACTCGGCGAGGCCGGGCCTCAGCAGGCTGCGCAGCCCGTCCTCGTGGATACGACGCGGGCCGTGCTGCCGGCGCCAGGTGAGCCGTACACCTTTGCCGAGCTGAGCATTCACCCGGATCGCCTCTTCCGCTCGTACTTCGCCGGCGCCTTCTCCGGCAGCGACGCCTCGGGCGTCGGCCAGGACTTCCGCTGGCGCCTCGACATGTACCGCAAGGCCTATGGCGAGGACGACAACTTCACCATCCGCGTCCTCGACGAGCGCACAGGGCAGACGCTCCAGACCATCACGCTCCAGGCAGCCAAGGACCGCTTCCAGCGGGGCGGGCAGGCCGAGTGGGACGCCGTCAACCGCGAGCGAACGACTGCGACGTCCGCCCTCCGCGCAAAGTGGCTCGCCTATGGCGTCCCGACTGACAAGATCGTGATTCGCTGGGGCTACCGCGATCAGACGCTCGAGGCGCGCGAGCGCGACACGCGGTACGTCACCTACGAGGTCAACCTCGCGCGGCGCCTCGGCCTGAGCCTGCTCGCGACCGAGATCGGCACCGTCGAGACGTTCAACCAGGACCAGCTCGTATCGTCGGCCGGCGCGCGGAGCCGCTACCAGATGATGCCCGACGTGCTGCGCCGCTTCGACATCCAGCAGTACACGCTGCCGACGGCGGGAGGCTCCGTCGTGCAGGTCAAGGAGGAGCTCAACCCGCTCCTCGCGATGGAGCCGTCGCTGATGTTCGTCCGCGCCTACGCCAACTCCGTCGGACACGAGTTGCCGGGCATCTCGGCGTACCACACGGGCCCGGGCAACATCTTTGCGCTCTACCGCGAGTACCTCCGCGCCTTCCCCGGCCTGCGCCGCGCCCAGGGCCGTCACGTGTCGGACGCCTACATGTGGGGCGTCACGGATGGGTTCGACCGTGTCGACGCCGTCTCGTCGTTCGGGACGCAGAGCCGTGTGTACCTGCTGAAAGCGTATGGCGCGCTTCGCGCGACGGAGGACCTCACGATCGACCCGGCCGGGACCGCGCGCGGCGAACTCGTTCGGCTGCGCCCTGGCGCCGCAGCGACACTCGACCAGATCCTGACGACGCTCGCGCCGCACGGCGACCGCCTCGACTGGGGTCCGGCGCGCGGCTCCTCGATGTACGAGAAGTTCCGCGACCTCAACCCGCACATCGGCCTGCCGCTCGGCCTCGTCTGGCGTCCCGCCTGCCGGCAACCTGCGCTTCTCGTCCAGCGCCGGCACCGTGCCGGTCCGCTTCTTCCTGCCCCTCGGCGCGACGGCCGTCCTCCGCGGCGCCGGCCTCGACGTGGTCGGGAGCATGCAGACGTTCGACCAGAACACCTACCTCGTCTCCGATGACGAACGCCTCGACGTTGACCGCGACTACGAGGCGCTCGTCGAGGACACCGGGCGCTTCGGGTTTACGCAGGCCAACAAGGGGCGCCTCAACGCGATCGCAGCACGCCTCCTCGACCAGGCGCAGCGGCATCCCGAGTCGCGGTTCCGCCGCACGCAGGCCGAGATCGCGCGCATCCACCAGTCGGTCTGGAACACGCGCGCCTTCGACGACCTCGCTGCGACGACGGCGACCCTCTTCTCGGCGAGCCCACTGGTGCGGATGGGGCGCGACACGGTTGCGGACGCGCTTCCGGCGCCTCAACCGCCGGCGCAACAGCCAGTCATTGACCCGATCGCCCCCATCGTCCCGGCCCCGGTGACCCGGTAACCTCTAGCGTACCTGAAGTGAATGCGCTGACGCGCTTCGGCACAGAGGCGAACTCAGATGTGGCCGCGCCGAGCTTGCTCGCGGAGCATGAACAGGTACAGTGATTCGACCTGCTCTCGGGCCCACGGCGTCTTGCGGAGAAAGCGGAGGCTGGATGTCAGGCTAGGATCGTGGGTGAAGCAGCGGATCTGGATCTGCTCCCCGAGTCCCGGCCACCCGAAGTAGTCGACGAGCTCGCGCAGGATCCGCTCGAGCGTGACGCCATGGAGTGGGTTTCTAGGCTGAGCGTTTTCGGACATCAGCGAGAAGCGTGGGCAAGGTGGGCCGACGCTGCAGACGCGCCATCGCACGTCAGGATGAGGGCTGACGCTTCGGGTTTGAGAACTGCGGGGCCAGAGCGGTGGCACCGATGGCTGCGCTCAAGTAACGCAGAACGGCGACCCTCTCGCGAGGATCGCCGTTCTGCTACGTACACCCGAGAGGATTCGAACCTCTGACCTTCGCATCCGTAGTGCGACGCTCTATCCAGCTGAGCTACGGGTGCATCTGATTCCCGTCGACGAGATGTCTCGTGCGGCAGGTCCCGAAGATAGCCCGCAGCCCCGGCCCGTCCCAAGTGAAGAGGCGTGGAAGCGGTCATCCCGACGCCTCGTCGCCCGAGAGGAACCAGAAGTGGCGCGTCGGACCGTGGCCGTGGCCCAGCCCCGGCGCGTGGCGGATGGCCTGCTGGAGGTACCGCCGCGCCCGCCCGACGGCATCCCTGAGCGGAATGCCTTTCGCGAGGTTTGCGGCGATGGCGCTTGCGAGCGTGCAGCCCGTTCCGTGCGTGTGCCGGGTCACGAGGCGCTCGTTCCGAAAGAGCGTCTCGGTCCCGTCCGCTTCGAGGAGCAGGTCGACGGCCTCGGCTTCGTCAACGAGGTGGCCGCCTTTGACGAGGACTGCGCGCGGACCGAGCGCGAGAATGGCGCGGGCGGCGCGGCGAGCATCAGCCAGCGTCTCGACGGCAAACCCGGCCAGGACGGCGGCCTCGTGCGCGTTGGGCGTCGCGAGAACTGCTCGGGGCAGCAGGCGCTCGCGGATCGTCTCGACGGCGTTCGGCTCGAGAAGCAAGTCGCCCGACGTGGCGACCATGACGGGGTCCACGACGACCGGCGCGAGGCGCCAGCGCTCGAGGCCCTCCGCGACGGCAGTGACTATGTCGGCCGAGGCGAGCATCCCGGTTTTCACCGCGCCGACCGGCAGGTCGACCGCGACGGCGTCGATCTGGGCCGTGACGAATGCGGCGGGCACGGCGTGGACAGCCGCGACGCCGCGCGTGTTCTGGGCCGTGAGCGCCGTGACGACGCTCATCCCGAAGACGCCGTTGGCTTCGAAGGCCTTGAGGTCGGCCTGGATGCCGGCGCCACCGCCGGAATCCGAGCCGGCGATGGTAAGGGCGGTTGCGATCACAGCAGCAGGGCGAGTGGAAGGGCGAAGGTGCGCACGCCGCCTCGCCCAGATGGCGCTCCCGGCGGCTTCGGCGCCCTCGCGCTACATCTGGTTCAGTTCGTCACCTCGACACCTTTCCAGAACGCGACGTGTCCGGCGATCTCGCGCGCCGCCTCCTTCGGATTCGGATAGAACCAGGCCGCATCGCGGTTCTCCTTTCCGTCCACAGCGACCGTCTTGTAGCTCGCCGTGCCCTTCCACGGACACGTTGTGTGGTGATCCGAAGACGTAAACAACGAGTCGTTCAGCGAGGAGGCCGGGAAGTAGTGGTTGCCTTCGACGACGACGGTGTCGTCGCTCTCGGCCAGAACCGCGCCGTTCCAGATTGCTTTCATCAGAGTGCCGGAAAGTGAGATTCCCGGACGCGCCGGCGGCAGAATGGGTCCGCAGGTCTTGCACCAGCGCCTCGCAGTCGCGACGTTACGCCTCCCCCTCGCACCGCCCGATGCACATCGTCTCGACCAACGTCTACGGAGGCCCGAACCAGTACGCGCTGTTCCCGGTCATCCGGCACACGATCAACCTCGGCCCGCTCGAGGAGCGGCCGACGGCGTCGCTGCCGGGCTTCGTCGAGGGACTCGTCGCCGCCCTCCCCGGCCTCGCGGAGCACGGCTGCTCGTACCGCGAGCCCGGCGGCTTCGTCCGGCGCATGACCGAGGACGAGGGCACGTGGATGGGCCACGTCTGGGAGCACGTCGCGCTCGAGATCCAGGGCGTCGCTGGAAACGAGGTCACGTTTGGCAAGACGCGGGGCACGCGCCGTGAGCGCGGCGAGTACGACATGATCTACCAGTTCAAGCACGCCGAGGTCGGGCTGGCGGCCGGTGAGCTGGGCCTGCGCCTCATTCGAAGCCTCCTGCCCGAAGACGCGCTCGAGCCCGGCGAGCGCGAGGGCGAGCCGCTCGACTGGGAGACCGAGCGCGACGCGTTCATCCGCCTCGCGCAGCGCCACGCCTTCGGCCCGTCCACGCAGTCGCTCGTGGATGCCGCCGAGCGCCGCGGCGTGCCGTGGATTCGCCTCAACAAGCAGTCGCTCGTGCAGCTCGGCCACGGCAAGCACCAGAAGCGCGTCCAGGCGACCGTCACGTCCGAGACGCGCCACATCGCCGTCGAGATCGCGTCGGACAAGGAGGAGACGCGCACGATCCTCGCCGCGCTCGGCCTGCCCGTGCCGCGCCAGGAGCTGGTCTACTCCGCAGACGGCGCCGTCGAGGCGGCGCTCGAGATCGGCTACCCGGTCGTGACGAAGCCGCTCAACGCCAACCACGGCCGCGGCATCTCGATCCGCCTCACCACCGAGGAGCAGGTCCGCGCAGGCTTCGAGATGGCGAGCCAGCACGGCACGAGCCGCGGCGTGCTCGTGGAGTCCTTCGTGACGGGCTTCGACCACCGGATGCTCGTCGTGAACGGCGAGCTCGTCGCCGTCGCGAAGCGCGTGCCGGGCCACGTCGTCGGCGACGGCGCCTCGACCATCGAAGGGCTTGTCGAGGCGGTCAACGCGGACCCGCGGCGCGGCGTCGGCCACGAGAAGGTGCTCACGCAGATCACGTTCGACGACCAGGCCGCGCGCCTCATGGAGCAGGCGGGCTATACGCTGCGACTCGGTCCTGCCGGCCGGCGAGACCTTCTACCTCCGGAGCACCGCCAACCTCTCGACCGGCGGCACGTCGATCGACCTCACGGACGTCGTCCACCCGGACAACCGGGAGATGGCCGTCCGCGCCGTCCGCGCTGTCGGCCTCGACGTCGGCGGCGTGGACTTTCTCACGGACGACGTCGCGCGCTCGTACAAGGACGTCGGCGGGGCGATCGTCGAGGTCAACGCGGCGCCGGGATTCCGCATGCACGTCGCGCCGAGCGAGGGCACCGCCCGGGACGTCGCCGTGCCGGTGATGGACATGCTGTTTCCGCGCGGTGAGCCGTCGCGCATCCCGATCGTCGCCGTCACCGGCACCAATGGCAAGACGACGACGACGCGCATGGTCGCGCACGTGCTCCAGATCGCGGGCAACGTCCCCGGCATGACGAGCACGGACGGCGTGTTCATCGACGGCCGCCTCTCGGTCAAGGGCGACATGACCGGCCCGGCCGGCGCTCAGATGGTGCTCCGCGATCCGTTCGTGGACTGCGCCGTGCTCGAGGTCGCGCGCGGCGGGCTCGTCCGCGCCGGGCTCGGCTTCTCGCGGTGCGACGTCGCCGCGTGCCTCAACGTGACGAGCGACCACCTCGGGCTCGGGCGGATCGACACGCTGGACCAGCTCGCGGCCATCAAGCGCGTCCCGATCGAGGTCGCCCGCGAGGCCGTCGTGCTCAACGCCGACGACCCGCGCGTGCTCGCGATGGCGGAGCACGCGCGCGCCAAAAAAATCGTGTACGTGACGATGGACGCGGACCACGCGCTCGTCCGCGAGCACGTCCGCGAGGGCGGCCGCGCCGTGGTCCTCGAGCGCGGCATGGGCGGCGAGATGATCACCCTCTTCGACGCCGGCCTCCACATTCCGCTGCTGTGGACGCACCTCATCCCGGCGACGATGGAAGGCAAGGCGACGCACAACGTCCAGAACGCGATGTTTGCGGCTGCCATCTGCCACGCCCTCGGCGAGTCGGCGATGCCGCTGACGCTGGACCAGATCCGCCACGGGCTCCGCACCTTCACGACGAGCTTCTACGAGGCGCCCGGCCGCCTCAACGTCTACGACGAGCACCCGTTCAAGGTCATCCTGGACTACGCCCACAACCCGGCCGCCGTCGAGGCGATGGGCCGGCTCGTGGACCGCCTCGACGTGAAGGGCACGCGGCGCCTCGTCATCTCGGCGCCCGGCGACCGGCGCGACGAGGACGTCGTCGCCGTGGCCAGGGCTGCGGCGCCGCACTTCGACGCCGTCATCTGCAAGCAGGACGACCGCCGCCGCGGGCGCGAGGTGGGCGAGATCCCGACGCTGCTGCGGGACACGCTCGTCGAGGCCGGGCTGGCGCCCGACTGCGTCGAGATCGTCCCCGACGAGCAGGAAGCCGTCCAGCGTGGCCTCTCCGCGTCGCGCCCCGGCGACCTGCTGGTCGTCTTCGGCGACGCGATCACGCGCTGCTGGAAGCAGATCGTGCAGTTCGACAGCCCGCACCGCGAGGCCGAGACCGAGGCTGGCCCGCCGGAACTCCTGCCCGAAGGCGAGGCGTTCGCGCTCCGCGACCGCCAGCGCGTTGCCCGCGACGACCGCGGCGTCCACCTCGTAACGATGCCGGACGAGGAGGCGGACTAGGTGGCAGGTGATGGGGTGGCCCGTGGCAGGTGAGAATCTGCACGTCCGCGCCGGTCCCGCCAACCGTGTTTTAACCCACCTGCTACCTCTCGCCTGCTACGTGCCACTCGTTTCTGACAGCCGTCGCCAGACCGGCGCCGGGCGCCTTCTCGACGGCCCCGGCGCCACGCTCGACGCCTGCATCTCGGACAGCCTCTCGGAGGCCGCCGCCGATGCATGGCGCCGCGCCGTGCAAGACCTCGCGCCCGCAGCTTGGGGTTCCGTCCAGACCGCCGCGCGCTCGTTTCCGGGAGGCCTCTCGCTGGCCATATCAGCACCCGTGGACGGCCTTTACGCTGCTACGGCGCTCAACGAGGCAGCGTGGGAGCACGCGTCCGCGGTCGTCTCGGGCGAGGCTCTACCCGACGCCGATGCCGCGCGCACCGACGTCCTGCAGCGCGCCAACCGCGAGGCTGACCCCGCTCTCGCCCTACTCGTCGCATCGGCCGCAGAGCGCGGCATCGGCTGCCTGTGGGACGACGAGGCGCTCACGCTCGGCCTCGGCGCCGGCAGCCAGACATGGCCGGCCGACGCCCTGCCCGACGTGGAAGCAGTGCCGTGGGACACGATCCGAAACGTCCCGACCGCCCTCATCACAGGCACAAACGGCAAGAGCACGACGGTCCGAATGCTCGCTGCGATGGCGATCGCAGGCCGGGCACACGCCCGGCGTCTCGTCGACGGACTACGTCGCCGTCGGGAACGAGATTCTCGAGGCGGGCGACTTCTCGGGACCGATGGGCGCCCGCGCCGCCCTCCGGGACAAACGCGCGACGATCGGCTTGCTCGAGGTCGCGCGCGGCGGGCTGCTGCGCCGCGGCGTCCCGCTGTCCGTCGCGGACGTGGCGTGCGTGACGAACGTCGCCGCGGACCACCTCGGGGAGTTCGGGGTCCACACGGTGGAGGCGCTCGCCGAAGCCAAGCTCGTCGTGGCCAAGGCGCTGACGCCGGGCGGCCGCCTCGTCCTCTCGGCCGACGACGCACCGATCCTGCGCCGAGGCGGACCGGCAGGCCGAGCCCCTCGCCACGCGTGGCGTCGCGCTGTGCTGGACGAGCCACGACCCGGACAACCCGCGCCTTGCAGGCGCTCAAGTGGCAGCGTCGGTCGTCGACGGCGACATTGTGATTCGATGCAATAACGGACCTTGGGAACGCCTCATCCCCGTCACCGAGATGCCTGCCGCGCTCGGCGGCGCGGCGCGGCACAACGTCTCCAATGCGCTTTCCGCCGCGGCAACGGCCGCCGCCCTCGGGCTCCCGACCGCCGCGATCGCAGCCGGCCTGCGCTCCTTCCGAGGCGATGCGACGGACAACCCCGGCCGCGCCAACGTCTCTCAGGTTCGCGGGGCGACGGTCGTTGTGGACTACGCCCACAACGCGCACGGCGTTGCGGCCCTCGTCGCCTTCGCGGCGCACCTGCCTGCCCGGCGGCGCCTCATCCTCATCTCGTCCGCCGGCGACCGGCCGGATTCGGATGTGGCGGAGCTTGCGCGGGCAGCGCGGGCGCTCAACGCCGACCGGACGCTCGTCGCGGACCTTCCGGAGTACCTCCGGGGGCGCACGCCCGGCGAAGTCGCCGAGGTGCTCGCCCGCGCCTCGGTCGCCGCCGGCGCCGACCCTGCGTCCGTGGAGACGTTCGCGAATCCGGTGCTGGCGGCCCGTGCCGCCCTCGCCTGGGCCATGGCGGGCGACGTGCTGCTGCTCATCGTGCTCAGCGACCGCGCCGAGGTTGCCGCACTCGTGGCGGCCGGCGCGGCCGAAGCGGCGTAAGGCCCCTCTACAGCTCGTCCTCCGCCCGCTGTGCCTGGATGCGCGTCCACAGCGCCTCCTTCAGCGGGCCGAGGCCGCGCTGGGCGACCGACGAGATCGGGAAGACGTCGACAGGCTCGCTCAGCGAGCGGCGAACGTTTTCGGTCCACTCGTCGGCGAGGTCGGCGCCGACAATGTCCATCTTCGTCAGCGCGACGAGGCGCGGCTTCGAGAGCAGGTGCGGGCTGAAGGCGCGGAGCTCGGCGAGCAGCGTGTCGTACTGCGCCGCCGGGTCCTCGGCGTCCGCCGCGAGGCAGAACAGCAGGACCGCGTTGCGCTCGACGTGCTTCAGGAAGCGCGTCCCCAGGCCCTTGCCGTCCGAGGCGCCCTCGATGAGGCCGGGTATGTCCGCGATGACGAACGAGCGGTAGTCGCCGACCTGGACCATGCCGAGCTGCGGCTCGAGCGTCGTGAACGGGTAGTCCGCGATCTTGGGCTTCGCCGCCGAGACGGCCGAGACGAGCGTCGACTTGCCCGCGTTGGGGAAGCCGACGAGGCCGACGTCGGCGAGCAGCTTGAGCTCGATCGTGACCTCGCGCTCCTCGCCCGGCAAGCCGGGCTGCGCGTACTGCGGCGACTGCCGGGTGGCGCTCTTGAAGTGGACGTTGCCGAGGCCGCCCTTGCCGCCCTGCGCGAGCACGAGGCGCTGCCCCTGATCGGTGATCTCGCCGATGAGCGCCCCCGTCACGCTGTCGCGGGCGATCGTCCCCAGCGGGACCCGCAGCACCACATCAGCGGCCGTCTTGCCGGACTTCATCGCGCCCATGCCCTGCTCGCCGGGCTTGGCGAAGTGGTGGCGGTTGTAGCGGAGGTCGAGGAGCGTGTACAGGCTCTTGTCCCCTTCGAGCAGGACGGAGCCGCCGGGCCCGCCGTCGCCGCCGTTCGGACCGCCGAAGGCGGCAAACTTCTCGTGGCGGAACGTCGCCGCCCCGGCCCCGCCCTTGCCGCTGCGGACGCTGATGGTGACGTAGTCGACGAACTTCACGAGGGAACCGGGGATAAGGCGTGGGGCATGGGCTGGACGCCCACTCGGACGCAAAGCTAGCGGGAAAGCGCCTCGGAGGCCTTCGCCGGCCATCCACAGCCGCGGCGCCTCGGACGTCGGATCTTGCCGCACCCCACGCCCCATGCCCATGCCCTCCCCTCCCTCCGTCGTCATCTACACCGATGGCGCGTGCTCGGGCAACCCCGGCCCCGGCGGCTGGGCCGCCGTCCTCATCGCCAACGGGCGCGAGAAGGAGCTGTCGGGCGCCGAGCCGCTCACGACGAACAACCGCATGGAGCTTCTTGCCGCGGCCGAGGCGCTTGAGGCGCTCACCGCCCCCTGCTCCGTCTCGCTCCACTCGGACTCCGCCTACCTCATCAACGCCTTCAACGACCGCTGGATCGCGGGCTGGCAGAAGCGCGGCTGGAAGAAGGCGGACAAGTCGCCGGTCCTCAACCGGGACCTCTGGGAGCGCCTCGTGGCCCAGCACGAGCGCCACGACGTGCGCTGGGTGAAGGTCAAGGGCCACGCCGGCGTCCCGATGAACGAGCGCGTCGACGGCCTTGCCGTCGACGCGATCCGTCGGCTCCGCGAAGCCGCCTGACCGACTCAGGGAGGGCACAGCGGTCGGCAGTACGAGGCGCGGATGGACGTCGGGCGCTGGCACGGGCGCACGACGCCCCTCATTCTCCAGAGGCATCGCGAGATCCGCTGGCGTCCACGCCCACCTCCGCCAGTGCTTGCAGCGCTGCCGCCCTTCCGGTCGCGAGGCAGCCGGTGATTAGCCAGCCGCCCGTCGGGGCCTCCCAGTCGAGCATCTCGCCTGCAGCATAGATCCGGGCGTCCCCCTTCAACCGAAACCCGTCCAGCGCGTCGAACCGGAGCCCACCCGCCGTCGAGATCGCCTCGTCCAGCGGGAGGACGCCGGCATGGCGTACGGGGAGCGCCTTGAGCGTGCGCGCGAGGTCTGCGCCGAACGGCCGGCCGAACTCGTTGAGGAGCGCGGCGCGCGCGCCGTCGAGGTGCAGCGCCTTGCGCAGGCGGGTCGCGAGGCTCGCCTTCGGATCCTGCTGCGCCAGGCGCTCGGCGACGACGGCGTGCGGCAGGTCGGGGAGCAGGTCGACCCCGAGGGCTGCTCCGTCCCGGACGGCACCGCTGACGCTGTAAATGCCGCCGCCTTCGAGCCCTCGGGCCGTGATCACCGCTTCACCCCGGCTGACCAGGTCGCCCGCATGAAACGCGACGCCCTTGAGCGGCTGCCCGTGCCAGCGCGCCATGTGCGCGGACCAGTCCACGCGCAGCCCGACGTTGGCCGCTCCGAACGGCGCCACGGAGCCCGGCATTTGCGCCGCCCACGCGCCGTCCGTGCCGAGCCTGCGCCAGCTTGCCCCGCCCAGCGCGAGAACCGTGATCTCGGCGTCGATCTCTTGCGGACCCGCGGGCGTGTCGAACACGGCTCGCCCGTCGCGCCAGCCGTCCCACCGCCACCGCGTCAGCAGGTTCACCCCGAGGCCGTCCAGCCGCGCCAGCCAGGCGCGCAGCAGCGGCGACGCCTTCATCGCGACGGGGAAAACGCGGCCCGTCGATCCGACGAAGGTCTCCTGCCCCAGACCCGATGCCCACCGCATGACGGCTTGGGGACCGAACTCTGAGACCGAGCGCGCAAAGGCAGGCGAGGTCTCGCCATATCCCGCGTCGAAGTGCCCGTCTACTTTCGTGAGGTTCAGGCCGGACTTGCCCGCCATCAGGAATTTCCGCGCCGGCGACGGCATCCGGTCCGCGACGACGACCGAAAGGCCGGCCCCCGCGAGCACCTCGGCGGCCATCAAACCTGCCGGACCCGCCCCGATGACGAGCGCCCGGACGGCCGTCCTGCCCGGATCACTCAGGGGGACGCCTGTTTCGCGCCAGACGTGTGTGTTCATGGCGAGGGTCGGCTTCGGACGCAGTGCGGGTCTCTGGCGATGGCCACGTTTCTTTCTCAGAGACTGTTTGGGGGATGGCAACCCCTTAAATACAACGTCATCCCGAGCGTGTCGAGAGATCTCGACGCCCATCTTCAGTGCGTCGAAATCCCTCAACTCTGCTTCGCTCGTTCGAGATGACGAAGTAGTGAGGCAACGGCTGAGCTTCCCAACAGAGTATTGGCTGCTCACCCGCCGCACAGCGAGCACCTCGGCGGGGACGGAGCGCAGGATACGCCGAGCAACCCGCAACGAGACGAACGATCCGTGCGGTCGGCTGTGCTGCGGCGGGTTAGCCCGCCCTCAGTAGGGGACACGAACGACAACCGGCTGCGAAGGCTGCCGCTCAATGGTAGCGAGGTACCGCATCGTGCCGCCATCCCGGTAATAGCCGCAGCCCGCAGGTTCATTACGATGGAGCGTCTCGGCAAAGACAGAGTCGCGCTCGAGAACCCCGACCCCAATCGGCTCGCTGAGCACCATCACGTGATCTGGCGCCGAAACAGCGACTGCGATGAAGTCGGGTTTGCACCACGACGTTGCGGACACGTAGAACTTGTTCGGGTCGTCGATGGTGGAGCTTGGACTGACAAAGGGGTCGCTGTCGCCCTGGCCGCCCCAAGGTCCATACGTGAGCGGAGCGTAATTCTCGGACTCGCATCCACCTCCGCGTCCGACTAGGGCGATGAATACGTTTCCGCTCGCTCCGACAGGTCGCAGGATAGTGCCTTCGACCGCAAACCTGAGCCCTATCGGCACCTCGGTCGTTCCGAGCGTGAATGGCGCGAGCACGACGAATAGCAGGAGGACAGAAAGAGACTTGCTCCTGGTAAGCCTGCTGCAACTCATCATGTTCGTAGGGCGAGCTAACACATGGCCGCTCACCCGCCGCACAGCGAGCGCCACGGCGGGGACGGAGCGCAGGATACGCGGAGCAGCCCGCAATGCGCTGACCGATCCGTGCGGTCGGCGTGCTGCGGCGGGTTACACGGCTATGGGGATGGACACTTTGGGCTGGACACTCGATGCGGATGAGCCGGACCGGCACGGACCCGCTGTTCGGCTTGTCGTAGGAGATGAGGTCCGTCGAGCCGGTGACCTGGCCCCTCAACTCGGCCGGACCCGAGGTGCGGGCCGTGATCTGGAGTGACGCCGGCGCCGTCGATCCGAGCAGAATGCCGCCTCGAAACGTGAGCCAGAACGCGAAGGGGAAATACGTGGCTTGAACCGGGTACCCAACAGAGAGGCCCTTCTCGCTTGGGGAGAAGGGTGGGGGCAGGGAGGTCCGGTCGGCCGAAAGCTTGACCCACTCTGGCAGCCGCTCGGGCGATGGCAGATGGGCGAGAGAGTCTGGCCACGTCGCGGCCTCGATCCGGTAGCACCCAGCGAGGGCATCCGCCAACTCGGCATCGACAGGTGGGGGCCAGGGCTCTTGGTCCTGCGCTACCGCTGGAGCTGCAACGGCGATGGAAGCGAGCAATACAGCGAGGCGCATGGATAGCCGTGTAACAAATGGCCGCTCACCCGCCGCACAGCGAGCATCACGGCCAGGAAGGAGCACAGGATACCCAGCACGGCCCGCAACGAGACGACCGAACCTTGCGGTCGGCGTGCTGAGGCGAGTTATACGGCATTGCTGGTGGAGCCTTTCGGGCACCCGCCTTGAGACTGGCGGCCAGCGCCCCACGCGATGCCTGCGAGCACTAAGAGCGGAACGAGACCGACGAACACGAACCACGAGATCCCGATTGGGAGCCAGCTAGACCACACGACAGATCCGGTCTCTAACTCGTGAAGCTCGCCGCCCGGATTCTCAACCCACGCCGCGCGCATCATCCCCGCTGACCACGCCAGAGAAACCGCCAGCCAGAGGAGACGTCCGGGATGGAAGAGTTTTCGCATGAGCGAGGCGTCGGGCAATGCCGTATAACACATGGCCGCTCACCCGCCGAAACTGGCGGCAGCGCGGCGGGGACGAAGCGCAGGATACGCCGAGCAACCCGCGGTGGCACGACCAAGCCGTGAGGTCGGCTGTGCTGCGGCGGGTTAGGCGGCCCGTGGCTATGGTTGTATAACAAACACCTCCGTACTCGATAATCCACAGTCAGAGGCGTCTCGGTCTAAGACATAAGCTGAGAAACGGAAGCCGGTAGGAGCCCATTGCGCCATTTCAACTGACTCACCAGGAGCCAAGAGCATTTTCGCATCTCCACAGACAGAAGTCGGTTTGGTAGCGACTGAATCTGCAAAGTTCATTTCTTCCGGCCCGACGGGATCGAATAGCCCCCATGCAACCGTGTCCCAAACTTCATATCTCACGGTGTCTTATGCTATGTTTTCTACAACAATCTCAGAACGGTTTATTGAAGCAGAAATCAAATCGCCATGACGGACTTCCGAGCATCCAATGCCGGCGCAAGATGTAGCAAGGGCAAAAGGGATATGGACAAGTAGTGACCGCATAGTTTGGGGGCCGCCTAACAGGTGACCGCTCAGCCGCAGCACGCTGGCGGCAGGTGGCTGGCACGAGGCAGAGTAGACACCACCGCCCGGACGAGGTAAGAATGTGGCGCGTGCTGTCGGCCTGCAGCGGTGAGTTATACGCCGCCTAGTTCTTCGGTATTCAGTAATCAAACCGACTTTTGGAACTCGGTTGTCTTGCCAACCTTTGGCATGGTACCATCCGGGGCCGGCTGCGACGAGGTCAAGTGCGCGCTCTCAAATGCACGTTATAGAATTTGTCTCTAAGGAAATTCGCAGCCTTCTTCAACTCGCTCGGCTGGCTTGTTTCGCAAAAGGACCTGACGCAAACTCCTGGTCCAAGAACAGATGAGCGAATTCGATCGCCTCCGCCTCCGAGAAGGCTTTAATGTATTTCTGGTGCAGTAGGGTAGCGCTCTCTCATCTACACCCTCCCGATACCCGTGACCGTTCCCAACGAAGCACAATGAGATGACTTTTACCCAGGTGCCTCGCGCGGCGCGAGGCACCTGACCATTCGTAGGTAAGTGAATCCTCAATCGCTCTCGTATGGCGGGATACTCGTTATGAAAGTTGTCCCATCTGAAATGGACTCGCTTCAGCGTCTCGAGTTTTTCTATTAACTCCCCAGCGAGGCTATCCTCGTCTCTGTACTGCAGGCCGCCGTACGGTGTCCAGGAACAACTGAGTAGCGTCCTTGCGAGCAACCTCACCGTTCTTCCGAAAAACGCCAAACCTAGAGCCGATCTCGACTTTTCTAATCTCGTAGTACTCGCGCTCCATCCAAGGGCGCAATCCCAGCGATGTTGGCCTTCGTCTGAGCTGAGACCTGGGGATCGACGAACATTCCGAATGCCGCCCACAGCAGGTCGTCTATCGCTCTTTACGCATTTTGGCTATATCCGAGCCAATCGCTTCAAACTCAGGAGTAGGCATTCTGACCGTCCTGATATTCTCAAAGCAGTCTGCTTTATCGAAATGACCGAGTGGTCTGGCTCAGCCGTAATTGCGTGACGCAGGCAAACTCTCAGCCAGCCAAGAATCTCAAAGCCGTCTATCTCGTTGTCATTGGGATGCGCAGCACTTGCGTGGTTGCGCATGTAATTGACATGGATCAGACGTTGGTAGTTCACGTCCGACACAAGTCCAATTCTGCGGCACGCTTCGAGCAAGTCGTGGTCGCCAATCTGGTCTAGATCATCTTCGTCAGAAAGGCTCTTGAGCCTTGGGCTGATCTTCTCGGCTACTGAGAGAAATAGGATAGGTCAAATTTTAAAACCAGTCTCCGCAGTGCGGCTATAGTTTCGTTCCATAAATAATTGAGCGCCCCGTCGAATAGGCCCACTGCAATCGCAACGGTAAATTTAGTCAGATAGTAAGATTTTTCTCTCTGCTCAATTGGGAGGATGGATATTGCATCCGACAGGGCATTGATTACCTGCTTTCGGTCCTCGATTGGGTACAGCACATCGTCGGTTGGGAGACCGAGATCCTTTAGGTAAAGTGCGAGCGGCTCGTTGAAGCCGTCGATTGACTTCTCCAAGTCTGCCGAGGACTGGACACCAGCGCTTTGGAGTCATCTCCCATGGTCAGCTACTTGGTTTGGAGGGCGTATAACTACTACTTGAGCGGCGCGGCGCGGGCCGCATACCGGGGTGGACCGCCACAATACGGGCCAGACACGCCCCGAAACAAGCCGCCGACCGTCTCTTTCTCTGCCCCGCCGCATAACGGGACGGTTACACCCGAGACCCGGCAGAGTCTTCCGGGGCACACCCGCCCGCCCCCCGTGTCCGACCTCCTCGACCGCACGCGCGCCGTCCTCCGCACGCGCCACATGAGCTACCGCACCGAGCAGACCTACGTCGCCTGGATCCGCCGGTACGTCCACTTTCATGCCGCCCGCGCTGGCCGCTACATCCATCCCCGAGACCTCCGCGAGCGCGCCGCCGAGGCCTTCCTCAACCACCTCGCGACCGAGCGCGACGTCGCCGCGGCGACGCAGACGCAGGCCCTCTCAGCGCTCCTCTTCCTCTACACGCACGTCCTCGAGACCCCGCTGGACGAGATGGCCCTCACGCGCGTCCGCAAGCCGCCGCGCGCGCCGACCGTGCTCTCCGCGCCCGAGGTCGCAGCCGTGCTCGCGCACCTCCGCGGCGTCCACGCGCTCGCCGTGCGCCTGCTCTACGGGTCCGGCCTGCGCCTCGGCGGGGCACTCAACCTCCGCGTGAAAGACCTCGACCTCGCGCGCGGGCAGATCACCGTCCGCAGCGGCAAGGGCGACCGCGACCGGGTGACGATGCTCCCCCGTTCGCTCACCCCGGCACTGACGGCTCAGGTCGAGCGGGTCCGCCTGCGCCACGACGCCGACCTCACGGCCGGCTACGGCGACGCACGCCTCCCGCACGCGCTCCTCGTGAAGCACCCCGGCGCGGCGCGGGCGCTCGGCTGGCAGTTCCTCTTCCCCGCCACGCGCATCTCCCCCGACCCGCAGACGGGCGCGATGCACCGTCACCACCTCGACCCGTCGGCCGTGCAGAAGGCCGTCCAGAAGGCGGTGCACGAAGCCGGCATCGCCCGCCGCGTGACATGCCACACCTTCCGCCACTCCTTCGCGACGCACCTGCTCGAGTCGGGGACGGACGTGCGGACGGTGCAGCACCTGCTCGGCCACGCGAAGCTGGCCACGACGCAGGTCTACCTGCACGTCGCGGACTTTACCGGCGGCGGCATCACGAGCCCCCTCGACCGGCTCTCTGCCTGATCTGGCGCTGCACCCCTACCGCCTCGGGATGCCCAGCATCGCCAGCTAGTCCGGCCGCTCCCGCAGCACCACGCGCGCGTGCCCGTGCATCTTCAGCATCTACTTCAGCGCCCCGAACGTCGCCTAGCGGCTGTCCGTCGAGTCCTCCGCGCGAAACGTCGAGCCGTCCTGCACCGAGAACTGCTTGCCCGCCGCCACCCGCGCCGCGTCCAGTTCACGTCGTCCGTCTCCTCGGTGAAGTGGGCCGGCCGCTCCCGCTAGCGCGCCTCATACGTTTTCCGGTGCGCGCCCGTCAGCCCCAGCGCCCTCAGCGCCTCCGGCTCGTCGCGGAAGATCGCCCGCGCCGTCCCCGCCAGCGGCCTGTAGAGTTCCGCCGCCTCGCCGCTCTCACTCTCCTGCCGGGCCTTCGCCAGGCTCCGGTCGCCCTCGCACCCCGACAGCACGTCGAAAAGAAGGCCTACGCCTTCAACATTAATCGCGAAGTCGACCGGCGCGCTCTACCGAAAAAACTAAGCCTCGACCGTCACCGGAGCCCCTCCCCTGCTCCGCACGACCGTCGCGATGGAGACCAGCACGGCGACCATGCCCGCTAGCGAGAGCGCGGCCGGCACCTCGGCGAATAGGAATCCCGCGAGGATGGACGCGAGCACCGGTTCGGCGAGCGACATCAGGCTGAGCGTGCTCGCCGGGAGCCAGCCCAGCGCCGTCGCGAACGAGCCGTGCCCGACCAGGCCCGGGCCGACCGCCATCGCGAAGCACCACGCCAGCGCCTCGGGCGGCAGCCCCATCGGCGTGCGCGTCACCACGCACACGACCGCGATCGTCACCGCCGCGACAGCGTTGACGGGCGCGAAGTACGCCAGGAACGAGCGCCGCGCGCGGACGCGCTGCCCCGCGAGGTAGTACAGCGACACGAGGACGGCCGCGCCCAGTGCGAGCGCGTTGCCCAGCGCCGGCTGCGGCGGCCGCACCCCCGCCGACCCGCCGACCCCGATCAGCGCCGCCCCGACGACGCCCACGCCGACCGCCACGAGCGTCCGCCGGCCTGGCCGCAGGCCGACGCCGAGCAGGCCGAGCACCGCGATCCACAGCGGCGTCGTCGTGACGAGGACGGAGACGGCCGCGACGCTCGTGAGCTGGACAGCCACGATCCACGTCACGAAGTGCAGCCCGAGGCCGATGCCCGACGCGGCGATAAGCCCCCACTCGCGGCGCTCCATCGCCGCCATCTCGCCGCGCGCCCTGACGAGCGCCACCGGAGCGAGGAGCAGCGTCACGAACAGCGTCCGCCACAGCGCGAGCGGCAGCGGCGGCACCGGCCCGGCGAGGCGCACGAGGATCGACGACAGCCCGTAGCACACCAGGCCGAAGCCGAGCAGCACCCACACCCCCACCGGCACGCGGGCGTGCGTCGGCCCACCGTCAGAGATGACGGCCGGCACTAGCGCAGCCGGTCCATCGAGCGGATCGTCGCGATGTCCCGGTCGACGCCGCGGCGGGCCATCCGGAGCAGGATAAAGGCGACGAGCGGGACGAGGGCGATGAGGTACGGCCCGTAACCCGCCTCGGGCGCGACGGCCGGCGCGTCGGGCGTCGAGAGGAAGAGGCCGGCGAGTAGCGGAAGGAGCGCCACGAGCGCGAGCACCTGCGCGGCGCCGATGACCGTCCGCTGCCGCTTGCGGTCCTTGTACAGAAACACGGCCACGAGCGCGACGACCGCCGCGATCACGGCCGCCGCCGCCGTCACCGGCGCATAGGCGGCGCTCATCGAGGCGAGGCCGGGCAGCCACTCGAACGTCAGCGCGGCGAAGGCGGCCAGAAAGCCGGCCCCGAGGATCAGGAAGAGGGTCTGGGGACGCTGGATCATGTGCGGAGTGGCAGGAGGGACAGGGAGGAGGTCGCGGGACGGCAGCGCGCCCCGTGCTCAGTCCGGAAGGTGGCGCTGGATGCGGGCGACGAGGTCGTCGGCGAACGAGGCCGTCGTCGCCGCCCCGCCGAGGTCGCCGGTGAGCGCCTCGGGCTCCGAGTACAGCTCGACGAGGCTCCGCGAGAGGGCGTCCGCCGCCGCGGCCTCGCCCAACGACTGGAGCATCATGATGCCCGAGCGGATGAGCGCCGTCGGGTTGGCGATGCCCTTGCCCGCGATGTCCGGGGCCGATCCGTGGACGGCCTCGTAGATCTCGCAGTCCGCCCCGATGTTGCCCGAGCCCGTCACGCCGAGGCCGCCGACGAGGCCCGCCATAAGGTCCGAGAGGATGTCGCCGAAGAGGTTCGTCGTGACGATCGAGTCGTACTGCTGCGGCTTGATCACGAGCTGCATCGCCATGTTGTCGATGATGCGGTCGTCGAACGTGATCTCGGGGTAGTCGCGCGCGATCTCGCGCCCGATGGAGAGGAACAGGCCCGACGTCTCCTTGAGGATGTTGGCCTTGTGGACGAGCGTGAGGTGCGTCCGCCCGCGGCGCGCCACGTCCTCGAACGCGTAGCGGATGATGCGCTCCGAGCCGCGGCGCGTGACGCGCGAGATCGAGTCCGCGATCTGGTTCTGCGCGTCGAAGTACTCGATGCCCGAGTACAGGCCCTCCGTGTTCTCGCGGTACAGCACGAGGTCGATGCCCGTGAACGGCCCGCGCGTGTTGGGCAGCGTCTGGCAGGGCCGGACGTTGGCGTAGAGCCCGAAGTGCTGCCGCAGGCGCACGTTGATGCTCTTGAAGCCGGTCCCGACGGGCGTCGTGAGCGGCCCCTTCAGCGCGAGGCGCGTCCGCTCGATGGACGCGATGGTCGCGGCGGGCAGCGGGTCGCCGGTCGCCTCGAAAGCGCCGAGGCCGGCCTGCTGCTCGTCCCACTCGAAGCGGACGCCCGTCGCCTCGAGGACCTTCACGGTCGCCGCGACGACCTCGGGGCCGATGCCGTCGCCGGGGATGAGGGTAACGGGAGTAGCCATCGCGGTGCGGGGTGAGGTGGCCTGGAAACTACCCGGAGCGCCGCGCCGGGGCCGGTGAAGAGCCGGGCAAGCGGAGTCGGGGACACAGCAAATGGGGACTGGCACGAGCCGCGCGGGCAGCTCAGCCAGTCCCCATTTCTCCAGCCGGACGTCTCGGCTAGCGGTTCGCCTGTGCGAGCGCCGTCGTCGCCGTGTTCCACTGCCGCATCGCCGCCTGGATCACCGGGTCGATCTGGCCGACGACGGGGTACCACGCGTCCGTGTCGAAGAGGCGGCGGGCCATGAAGGCCTTGATGCGCGTCTCGATCGTGTTGCGCGCGGCGACGGCCTCGCTGCGGACGAGGACGCTCGCGGCGGCCGTCGTGTCTGTCCCCGCCACCGGGCGCGTCGTCACGACGCGGGCGCCGTGGCCGTCGGCATAGTCGAGGAAGGCGTCGAACGTCGCGTCGTCGATGCGGTAGTTGCGGACGAAGTCGCGCTCGCGGCCGGCCCACTCGCGGCGGAAGCGCTCGCCAAGCTGCTCGATGTGGACGCGCGCGAACTCGTTGTCGAGGTTCTTGCCGATGACGGTCCGCTCGGCCGCCGAGACGGAGTCCAGCTCGACGATAAAGTCCGGTAGGATGCCGCCGCCGCCGTAGACCGTCCGCCCGCCGTCCGTCCGGAAGACGAGCGAGTCCGGGACGTCGCCGCGGAGTCGGCCCGAGTCGACGAGCCCGCCGTCCGGCGCCACGACGTCCTCGACGGCCGCGCGGAGCGCGCGCTTGGTCTCGAAGTAGGCCTCCTCACCGCCGCCGAGCGTGTACGGCGTCTGGATGAGGCGTCCCGAGGGCGTGAAGTAGCGCGAGACGGTCATCTGGAGGACCGAGCCGTCCGACAGCGGGAACTGCTGCTGGACGAGGCCCTTGCCGAACGTGCGGCGGCCGACGAGGAAGGCGCGGTCGTGGTCCTGCAGCGCGCCCGAGACGATCTCCGAGGCGCTCGCCGAGTTCTCGTTCACGAGCACCATCACGGGCTCGGACTCGAAGTGGCCGCCGGCCGTCGCGCGGTACTGGCGGCGGTTGTTCGGGTGCCGCGAGTCCGTGTAGACGATCATGTCGCCCTCCGGCAGGAACTCGTCGGCGATCTCGTAGGCCTGGTCCAGGAGGCCGCCGCCGTCGTCGCGGAGGTCGAACACGAGGCGCGTCATGCCCTGCGTGCGGAGCGTGTCGATGGCGTCGCGGACCTCCTGCGCGCTTGTCCGCGCGAACCGCTGGAGGCGGATGTAGCCCGTCTCGTCGTCGATCATGTAGTGCGCGATGACCGTGTTGAGCGGGATCTCATCGCGGGTGATCGTGAAGCGGAGCGCCTCGGGGTAGCCCGGGCGCTTCACGACGAGCGCGACCGTCGTGCCGCGCGGGCCCTTCAGGAAGCGCTGCACATCGTCCGTGTTCAGCCCGACCGCCGTCGTGTCGCCGATCTGGACGATGCGGTCGCCGGCCATGAGCCCGGCCTCGTCGGACGGCCCGCCGGCGATGGGCATCAGCACGACGAGCGAGTCGCGGCTGGCCGTGCCGGGCACGAACTCGTAGTAGATGCCGATGCCCTGGAACGAGCCCGCGAAGGACTCTCGGACGCCGTTCATCTCGGTCGCCGAGATGTAGACCGAGTGCGGGTCCAGCCCGCCGAGCATCCCGTTGATGGCGTCCTCGGCAAGCTTCGCCGAGTCCACGCGCTCGACGTAGCGCTGCGTGATGTACTCGTAGGCCTCCTCGATCTTGCGCAGCGACTGGGTGTCGTCGGACGACGAGACGGCGTCGCGGACCTGCACCGAGAGCGCGAGGCCGACGGCGAGGATGCCGGCTCCAGCGGCGGCGGCGAGGGCGGGGCGAGGGCGGGTCATGCGGGGGGACGGAGTAGAAATGGGTAGCGCTCCAACGGAGGCGCAAGCGCCGTTCGTGCGTCGGCAACGGCCCTCACAGACGCTCGTCGGGCGTCGTGGGTCCAGCCTGCTAATATACTGGCACCTCGGGGCGGGAGGCGCCCGCTGAGTCACGTGCTGAAGCGCCGCGAGGCGCGCGAACCCGACCGGCCGCGGCGCCGTTGACCGGCAACGTCCCCCACCCGCGCCATGCCCTCGCCCGCCCCCGGCTCTATCCTCGTCGCCGAGCCGCCGATGGCCGACCCCAACTTCCGCCGCGCCGTCATCCTCGTGTGCGAGCACACGACCGAGGGCTCGTTCGGGCTCGTGCTCAACCGGCCCTCAGGCCTAACGCTCGCCGAGGCCGCCGCCGAGTCGCTGCCCTTCGACGCCGAGCTGTGGCTCGGCGGACCCGTGCAGACGGACACGCTGCACTACCTCCACCCCTTCGGCGAGGCCGTCGAGAGCGCGCTGCCCGTCCTCGACGGGGTCTTTTGGGGCGGCGCCTTCGACGAGCTCCGCCGCAGCATCGAAGGCGGCCTGGTCGACCCGGCCCATGTCCGCTTCTTCGTCGGCTACTCGGGCTGGGGGCCGGGCCAGCTGGACGCCGAGGTCGACGACGGCGCGTGGATCGTCCTCGACGGCGACGAGAAGCTCGTCTTCGCCGAGTCCGACGACGCCCTCTGGCGCCGCCTGCTGCGCCGCATGGGAGGCGAGTATGCCCTTCTTTCGACGTTCCCGGACGACCCGAGCATGAACTAAGCCTTGCGCGGAAAATCGGTTCTAGGGAACTGCACCGTCTCTAATCGCGACAAACTCACTTCAGCGACGAATTGAACGTCAGCCTGGGGCCACCGGGTGAATAAGGGGGCCTCAAGCGTTATCGACGCGCATTTTGACTAGAAGTGAACAGGAGTAAGAGGTGCTAACCCCTCCTGTCTCTCGGACTCGCCCCTTACAACTCCGCCATGGACTGGAATACTTGGGCCTTCTTTGCCGCGACGAGCCTCGCCTTGACCGCAACGCCCGGACCGAGTGCGCTCCTCGCCCTTAGCCACGGGAGCCGCCACGGCCTCCGCCGTACCGGGGCCACCGTCGCTGGGAGCCTTATCGCGTCTGTCCTCATGCTGGCCGTCTCTCTCGCCGGCGTCGGGGCGCTCCTGGCCGCCTCGGCTTCCGCGTTCGCCGCACTCAAGGTGGTCGGCGCCCTCTACCTCATCTACGTCGGCGTCAAGACGTGGCGGAGCGCCGGGCAGAAGGCCACGCCGGAGGAGGCCCCCGAGCCGGGATCGGCATCGCACTGGGGCCGGTTCTGGGAGGGGTTCGCCGTGGCGGCGAGCAACCCGAAGATCCTTGTGTTCTCGGCCGCGTACTTCCCTCAGTTCATCTCGCCGGATGGACCGTATGTCACCCAGGTCGTCGTCCTCGCCTTAACGTTCCTCGGGTTGGCAGGGGCGTGGCAGGCCGTCTACGCTGGTGCTGGTGGCCGACTCTCGACGTGGCTCGAACGGCCGGTGATTCGGCGGCGGTTCGACCGGGCGACGGGCGGGATGTTCGTCGGACTCGGCGTCGCGCTCGCGGCCACAAGTCGTCGCTAACGTATGCTCAGGCGACGTGCGACTAGACCGTGCGCGGGAACGTCGCTCGGCCGAGTCGCCTGGTGCAGCCGATTTTGACCATCGCCAGAAACGAGTCTGCGCGCTTCTCGAAGTGCGTCGTCGAGCTGATGTGCTCCGGGCGCCCGCCCCAGCCATCTCATCAGACGCTCGACCGAGTTGCGGCGCGCGACCTATGCCCGGTCTAACACCGGCGGACGACGATGCTGCCTGCCGACGGCCAGCTTGTGCTCCGAGATCACGGCCCGATCTGACGCTCGCGCAGCCGTGCCCGAATCCGCTTCGCGTCGTAGCCACGGTCTGCGAGCAACGCGCCGGCCACCGCGGTGCATCGACGATCGCGCAGACCGCTTCAAACTCTGCCGATTCGTGCTCCGGGGTCCCGCGGCCTTAATTTCCAGCGCGCGTGGCGAACGGTTTGTTATGCCGAAGCGTGACCCGTAACATCGTTCCTCTCCCACCCCTCCCTGACGCATATGCGCCGTTTCTCTACGCTTCTCGCCCTGCTCGCGTTCGCCGGCACCGCCTCGGCCCAGACGCCGGTCCGGACCGCGATCAACACGAGCACGCTCTCGACCGCCGTGTACAGCAACGGCGTCCTCCAGGGCAACTGCGACACATCGCCGCAGCCGTGGTTCGGCTTCAACGGCGTTGAGCTCGGCTGCGGCTCGGGCTTCGTCGTCGGCCTCTCCGCTTCGCAGGTCATCGGCGACATGTACATCCTGACGACCGCGGTCGGCTGGACGCCCATCTCGTCCGGCCCGTCGACCGTCTTCCCGTACCCGACGCTCACGAGCGGCGTCACGACCTCGTTCGCGAGCGCCTCGGCCGGCCTCTCGGTCGTTGCGAACCACTACTACTCGGAGGTCAACCCGGACTACGTCGTGCACCGCTACCAGGTCACGAACACAGGCACGGCGGCCAAGCTGGGCGTCCGCGCCGGCATGATGTTCGACTTCGACATCAACGAGACGACGCCCCCGAGCAACGTCGGCGGCTACAACGCCGCGACGCAGACGGCCTTCACCGGCGCGTCGGGCGGCCCCTTCGCCGGCATCACCGTCATCGGCGCGGCGACCTCGGGCTACCGCTTCGACCTGCCGTACCCGTCGGCTGCGGGTGTCCAGCACCTGCCCGCGGACAAGTGGTCGGGCCTCACCACGAACGGCCCGACGACGGCCGCCGTCGGTGACCAGCGCGGCGTCATTGGCGCCGGGCCGTTCGACATCGCGCCCGGCGCGACGATCACGGTTGCGTTCGCCTCCCTCGCCGGCGACACCCAGGCGGACCTGCTCGCCAACGCCGCCGCCGCCCGCTCCGTCGCCACGGCGGACGAAGGCGGCCCGAACGGGGCGTCCGCGCTCAGCGCGCCGTCGCCGAACCCGTCGGCGGGCACGGCGTCGCTGACGATGGCCGTCGAGCAGACGCAGGCGGTCCGCGTCGGCCTCTACGACGTCCTCGGCCGCGAGGTCTCGGTCCTGTTCGACGGCGTCGCCGCCTCGGGCCAGACGGTCGCGCTCCGCGTCGCCTCGGGCAGCCTGCCGGCCGGCGTCTACGTCGTCCGCGCGGAGGGCACGACGTTCCGCGCCACGCAGCGCCTCGTCATCGCCCGCTGAGCCCCGTCTCGGTAGGCACTGCGCGCCCGCTGGCTTCTCGCCGGCGGGCGCGCTTCGGTTTGTGTTTTCCGCCCTTCCCCCACGCGACGGGACCCCAATACCCACCGATGAGGCCTTGCGGAAGGTTCGCGGAAGGTTTACACTGTTAACCTGACCTGTCGGTCCTCGAACCCCCGAATCCCCGCGTCCCCATGTCTGAATTCCTCGGCGCCTTCTGGGCCTTCACGCCTGTCTGGGCCGCTGCCGTCGGCGTGCTCCTCGTGCTGTTCGTGCTCGGCTTTACCGGCGCCCCGCTGTGGGCGTGGGCCGCGCTCGGGCTCGTCGCCCTCGTCGGCTTCGGCGCTCCCGTGTGGATCACGGCCGCTTTCGCCGTGCTGAGCCTCGTCTTCCTCATCACGCCGGTCCGCCGCGCGCTCTCGGCGGCCGTGATGGGCCTGATGGAGAAGATGCAGTTCCTGCCCGTCATCTCGTCGACCGAGCAGGAGGCCATCGACGCCGGGACCGTCTGGGTCGAGGGCGAGCTGTTCTCGGGCAAGCCCGACACGAAGCGGATCCTCGCGCAGCCCTACGCCGGCCTCACGCCCGAGGAGCAGGCGTTCCTGGATGGCCCCGTCGAGGACGTGTGCCGCATGACGGACGACTGGGAGGTGTGGCAACGCCGCGAGCTGCCGGCCCCTGTCTGGCAGGCCCTCAAGGACGGCGGATTCTTCGGCCTCATCATTCCCAAGGAGTACGGCGGCCACGGCTTCAGCCCGTCCGCCAACTCGGCCGTCGTCGCGAAGGTGTCGAGCGCCTCGAGCGCGCTGGGCATTACGGTGATGGTGCCGAACTCGCTCGGGCCGGCCGAGCTGCTCGCCCACTTTGGGACGCAGGCGCAGAAGGACCACTACCTGCCGCGCCTCGCGCGGGGCGAGGACATCCCGTCGTTCGCTCTCACCGAGCCCGGCGCGGGCTCCGATGCCGGCGCGATCTCGTCCACGGGCGTCGTGTTCACCGGCGCGGACGGCGAGCTGTATGTCCGCCTAAACTGGAACAAGCGCTACATCACGCTCGCCGCGATCTCGACCGTCCTCGGGCTGGCGTTCAAGCTCCAGGACCCTGAGAATCTGCTCGGCAAGGGCGAGGACCTCGGCATCACCTGCGCGCTCGTCCCGACGACGACCGACGGCGTCGTGCTCGGAATGCGCCACGACCCGCTCGGCGTCCCGTTCTGGAACTGCCCGACCGAGGGCCACGACGTCGTCGTGAAGCTCGAGGACGCCATCATCGGCGGCGCGGCGGGCGCCGGGCGCGGCTGGCGGATGCTCATGCAGTCGCTCGCGGCCGGACGCGGCATCTCGCTGCCGGCATCGGCCACGGCCGGCACCAAGGTCGTCGCCCGCGTGGCGGGCGCGCACGCGCTCATCCGCAAGCAGTTCGGCCTGAGCATCGGCAAGTTCGAGGGCATCGAGGAGCCGCTCGCGCGCATCGGCGGCTGGGCGTACCTCCTCGAGGCCGCGCGCCGCTACACCTGCGGCGGGCTCGACCAGGGCGCCGCCCCGGCCGTCGTCACGGCCATGATGAAGTACAACACGACCGAGATCTTCCGCAAGGCGATCAACGACGGCATGGACATCCTCGGCGGCAACGCGATCTCGCGCGGCCCCCGCAACCCGTTCGCGCGCGCCTACACCGGCGTGCCGGTCTCGATCACGGTCGAGGGCGCCAACATCCTCACGCGCACGCTGATGGTGTTCGGGCAGGGCGCGATCCGCTGCCACCCGTACGCGCTGAAGGAGATGCAGGCGCTCCAGACCCACGACGTCACCGCGTTCGACGCCGCGTTCTGGCCGCACATCGGCCACGTCGTCCGCAACGCGTTCCGCGCGGTCGGCCTGAGCGTCTCGCGCGGCTGGCTCGCCGGCTCGCCGGTCTCGGGCGCGGCCGCGCCGTACTGGCGCAAGCTGCAGTGGTCGTCGGCCACGTTCGCCTTCCTCGCAGACCTCGCGATGGGCACGCTCGGCGGCGACCTGAAGCGGAAGGAAAAGCTCACGGGCCGCTTCGCGGACATCTTCTCGCACCTCTACCTCGCCTCGGCGGCGCTCGTTCGCTTCGAGGAGGAGGGCCGTAAGAAGGAGGACATCCCGTTCCTCGTGTGGTCCATGGACTACTCCTTCGCCCGCATCCAGGACGCCTTCGACGGCCTCTTCGCCAACCTCGAGGTGCCAGGTGCGACGTGGCTTTTCCGCGGACCGCTCGCCGCCTGGTCCCGCTTCAACCGCATCTCCGCCGAGCCGTCCGACACGACGGGACACCGTGTCGCTGCGGCGATGCAGGTGCCGGGCGAGCAGCGCGACCGCCTCTTCGGCGGCGTCTTCGTCCCGACGGATCCCGAGACGGCCATGGGCCGCTTCGAGCACGCCATGCTGCTCTGCTACCAGGCCGAGGCCGTCGTGGGCAAGGTCAAGGACGCGATCAAGGCGAAGACACTGCCCCGCGCCAACCCGGCGACGCTCATCGGCAAGGCCGTCGAAGCGGGCATCATCACGGCCGACGAGGCCAGCCTGCTGAAGCGCGCCGAGGACGCCCGCGCCGACGCGGTCCAGGTGGACGCGTTCACGACCGAGGAGTACTTCGCCTCGGCCGTCGAGCCGGCGGGCCGGCCGGCGGGTGAGGTGATGGGCGACGGCGCGGGAGACGGCGCCGCGGCCGGTGCCGTCGGCTTCGGCGACCCGTTGGGTGTATCCAACGCGCCCGACGCCGGGGCGGTCGCCTACGGCGCGGCCGTCGAAGACGAGCCGCGGGCAGAGCTAGCCCCTCACCGGATATGACGGCAGAAAGTCCTTGAAACGAGGCGGGGCAGGTCGTACCGTTGCGCGGTCCCCTGCCCCGCTTTTGTATGCGCCTTGCTCCGCTCGCCAGCATCCGGCTCGCGCTCCTGCTTTCCTGCCTGCTGAGCACCGTCGGAGCCGGCCGCGCCGAGGCGCAGGCGGCCAGCACGGACGTGCCGCGCGTGCGCGCCGTTCGCCTCGCCGAGGACCAGCGCATCCGCATTGATGGCCGCATCGACGAGGCGGCATGGGCCGGCGCCGATGTTGCCGGACAGTTTGTTCAGACGCTTCCGACGCCCGGCGCGCCGTCCGAGGAGCGGACGGAGGCGCGGGTGCTCTACGACCGCGAGGCGCTCTACGTCTCGATGACGTGCTTTGCCCGCGACCCGGCGACGATCGTCCGCCGCCTCTCGCGCCGCGACGTGTCGACGACCTCACGACGGCGTCTACATCGAGATCGGCTCTCCGGGCGACTCGCGCACGGCCTTCTCGTTCGGCGTCAACGCGGCGGGCGTGCAGCTGGACGCCGTGCTGTCGGACGACCGCGACGAGGGGGACGGCTCGTGGGACGCCGTCTGGGAGAGCGCCGTCCAGCCGCTCGACGGGCCCGGCGGCGCGGGCTACGCTGTCGAGGTGCGCATCCCGTTCTCGCAGCTCCGCTACGACCCGGCCTCGGGCCGGCCGTGGCAGATCGACTTCCAGCGCGACGTCGCCGCGACGGGCGAGCGGGCCTACTGGGCGCCGATCCCGGCGAGCCAGGACGGCTACGTGAGCCACTTCGGCATCCTCGACGGCCTCGACGGCCTCCGCGCGCCCAGGCGCGTCGAGCTCGTGCCCTACGCCTCGACGCGCCTCACGCGCGCGCCCGGCGACGCCGCCGACCCGTTTTACGACGCCAACTCGGTCTCGCCCAACCTCGGCCTCGACGCGCGCATCGGCCTCACGGCCGGCCTTACGCTGACGGCGACGCTCAACCCGGACTTCGGGCAGGTCGAGGCGGACCCGGCCGTGCTCAACCTCTCGCAGTTCGAGAACCGCTTCGAGGAGCGCCGCCCGTTCTTCGTCGAGGCCCAGGACCTCTTTGCCTTCGGGTCCCCGCCGCCCTACACCACAGCCTCCGAGCGGCCGACGTTCTTCTACTCGCGGCGCATCGGCCAGACGCCCGGCGCCTTCCGCTCGCTCTACGCGCAGACGGCCGATTCGGTCGCCTACCTCAGCATCCCCGAGCAGACGACGATCGCGGCGGCTGCCAAGATCTCAGGCCAGGTCGGAGGCTGGACGCTCGGCCTCCTCGACGCCGCGACGACCGGCGAGACGTCGCGCTTCCTCACGCTGGACGGCACGCGCGGCGCGCTCCCCGTCGCCGCTTTTGCCAACTACGCCGTCGCGCGTGCCCGGCGCGGGTGGAACGGCGGCCGCGTCCTCGCCGGCGCCTTCGGGTCCAACGTGATCCGCGACACGCGCCGCGACGCCTTTCGCGCCGTCCTTCCCTCCACCGCCACGGTGGGCGGGCTGGACCTCGAGGTGGCCTCGCCGACGCGGGCGTGGACCGCGACGGGCCTCGTCGCGGCGAGCGTCGTCAACGGCGAGCCGTCGGTCATCACGGGCCTCCAGCGGGCGCCGCAGCGCTACTTCCAGCGGACCGACGCGGACTACGTCGAGGTCAACCCGTTCCAGCGGAGCCTCTCGGGCTACCGCGCCGAGGCGGCCATCGCCCGGACCGGCGGCGGGCGCCACTGGCGCGGCGCGCTCTCGCTCGGCGCGACGAGCCCCGGCTTCGAGGCCAACGACCTCGGCTTCCAGACCCGCGCCGACTTCCTCACCGCCGACGCCTACGTCGCGTACCTCGCCCCGACGCCCGGGCCGACGTGGCTGCGCGCGCTCCGCCAGGCGGTCTATGCCAACAAGGGCTTCAACTACGGCGGCGACCGGATCTACGACCGCTACACGAGCCTCACGCGCGTCACGTTCTCGAACCTCTGGGACGCGTCCGCGACGCTCTCGGCCCGGCCGACGCAGCTCAACGACCGCCTCACACGCGGCGGCCCGATCGCCGGGCGCCCGGCGGACTACTCGCTCGTGACGACGCTCGGCACGAACGGGGCGCGGCGCCTCTCGGGCGGCCTGACCCTCTCCGGCCGCCGCGAGTTCGCGCACGGCTTCGAGGCCGTCGGGACCGAGTGGACGCGCGTCGTGGCGCCGTACGCCTCGCTGCGGCTGACGGACGCCGTCGAGCTCACCGTCTCGCCGACCTACATCGGCGCGCGCAACACAGACCAGTACCTCGGCCGCGCTGCGGCCGGCGACGGGCTGGGCATCGACGGCCGCCGCTACGTCTTCTCGGACACGCGCATCGAGCAGCTCGACCTCGACCTGCGCGCCGACTGGGCGTTCTCGCCGGACCTCACGCTCCAGCTCGTCCTCGTCCCCTCCGTCTTCTCGGTCCGCTTCCAGGACTTCCGCGAGCTCAAGGCCGCCCGGACCTACGACTTCGTCCGCTACGGCGAGACGCGCGGCTCGGTGACTCCCATCGTGTACGGTGCAGACGGCACCGAGCAGCCAGCCGGCGAGACCGTGCCGGACGGCTTCGCCATCGACCCCGGCGACGGCGGCGAGGCATTCACGGTCGCCAACAACGACTTTACGCAGCTCTCCCTGCGGGGCAACGCGGTCCTCCGCTGGCAGTACCGCCCCGGCTCGACGCTCTTCTTCGTCTGGCAGCAGGTCCGCGACGAGGTCGGCCCGTTTTCCGGCTACGACGTTCTCTCGGACGTGCCCGACGTCTTCTCGGCTGAGGTCCGGAACGTGTTTCTCCTGAAGGCGACGTACTGGTTCGGCCTGTAGGCGGAAGTTCGTTGCATCTGACCGCCGCCTGACTCGTCGCCGTCTGCATTTTCCCGTACCCCTCCTCTTCTCCCGTGCCCTACCTCGACCACGCCGCGACGACGCCACTCCGCGACGAGGCGTTCGCCGCGATGGAGCCGTGGCTACGCGGGGCGCCAGCCAACGCGTCGTCGCTGCACGCCGCGGGGCGGCGGGCGCGCGTCGCCGTCGATGCGGCCCGCGAGGTCGTGGCGCGCGTGCTCCGGTGCGAACCGGCCGAGGTCGTGTTTACGTCGGGCGGGACCGAGGCGGACAATGCGGCGGTCGCCGGGGCGCTCACGGAGGCGCGGCCCGGTCTGGTGACGAGCGCGGCAGAGCACTACGCCGTCCTTGCCCCCGCGCAGGCCCGCTCCGCGGCCGGCTTCCCTGTCGCGGTCGTGGCGCCCGGGCCGACTGGCGCGCCGCGCGCCGCCGCCATCGCCGAGGCGATCACGCCCGAGACGGGACTCGTCTCTGTCATGTGGGTCAACAACGAGGTCGGAACGGTTGCCGACGTGCCGGGCATCGCCACCATCGCGCATGCTGCGGGCGCGCTCTGCCACACGGACGCCGTCCAGGCCGCCGGCCTGTTCGCCCTCGACGTGGACGCGCTCGGCGTGGACCTTCTGTCGCTCTCGGCGCACAAGCTCGGCGGGCCCGTCGGCGCGGGGGCGCTGTTCGTGCGGGGCGGGACGCCGTTCGCGCCGTTCGTCCGCGGCGGGGCGCAGGAGCGCGGGCGCCGTGGCGGGACCGAGAACGTCGCCGCCATCGTCGGCTTCGCCGAGGCGCTACGCCTCGCCGAGGCGGAGCGCATCGACCATTCCGCCCGTCTCGCCGGGCTCCAGAAGCGCCTCGCAGCGCGGGTTCGAGAGCAGTTCGGCGACGGCGTCCACTTCAACACGCCGCTCGCCGGCTTTGCCGAACACGCAGGCGAGACCGCACCGCACATCCTCAGCGTCTCGTTCCGCCCGGTGAGCGGCGAGGTGCTCGACGGGCAGATGCTCCTCGTGGGGCTGGACCTCGAGGGGGTCGCCGTGTCGGCCGGCAGCGCGTGCACGTCCGGCGCGCTCGAGCCGAGCCACGTGCTCCTCGCGATGGGCGTCTCGCGCGAGACGGCCGGCGCGACGGTCCGCTTCTCCTTCGGCCGCACCACGACCGAGGCGGACGTCGACGCCGCGGCCGAGGCGCTCGGCCGCGTCGCCGGACGGATGGCTGCCGCGCTCGCCTGATCGCGGCGCGTCTCCGCGAGGAGCGGCCAGCGTCCGCACGGCTTCCTCGAGGCTCGCGAGGCGCCCGTCAGCTCCGAATGCGGGTCTGGGCAGGCGCCGCCGCGTCGCGGCGGCGGTCGAAGAGCGCGTAGACCGGCAGGCCGAGCGCGATCAGGGCGAGCCCGACGAGCGAGTTCTGGGGCGACGTGATGAGCGTGTTGACGAGCAGGAAGGCGGTCACGACGAGGAAGAGCGCCGGGACGACCGGATAGCCCCACGCGCGGTACGGCCGCTCGGCGTCCGGCATCGTCCGGCGGAGCACGAACACGGCCGAGATCGTGAGGCCGTAGAAGATCCACGAGCCGAAGATGACGTAGTCCGTGAGCGTGTCGAACGAGCCCGAGAGCGCGAGCACGGACGCCCACACGCCCTGCGCGACGATGCTCCAGATCGGGACGCGCGTCCGCGGCGTGACGCGGGCGAGCGCGGCCGGCAGCAGCCGGTCCTCGGCGAGGCGGTACGGGATGCGCGCGCCCGAGAGCACGCTGGAGTGGAGCGTCCCGAACGACGACGCCATGAGCCCGCCGGCCATGATGCTCACGCCGAGTGGCCCGAGCACGCGGCGCATGACCTCGATCGCGACCACGCCGTCCTTCGGCACCGAGGCGACCTCGGCCGGCGTCATCGCGAAAAAGTAGGCGAGGCTGATGAACACGTACAGCGCCATCACGCCGCCGACGCCGAGGAGCAGGCCGCGCGGGATGTTGCGGCCCGGGTCCTTGATCTCGCCCGCGACGAGCGCCATGTTGTTCCACCCGTCGTAGCCCCAGAGCGCCGCGAGCATCGCCGCGCCGAAGCCGCCGATGCCGAGCCGCGTCGAGGCCGAGACGCCCTCGCACATGCCCGCCGCGCCCGACATGCCGAAGTGGCCCCACGAGCCGTCGACGTACGTGAACGCCGCGACCGCGACGCCGGCCACGAGGGCCACTTTGACCGCGGTCAGGACCGTCAGGATCGCGCCGGACGTGGCAACGGACGCGAGGTTCAGCACGGTCACGAACGCGATGAGCCCGACGGCGACGAGTTGGAGGGCCGTTACCGAGAAGCCGCCGAGCGCCACGATGGGCGCGGATAGCCCGGCGCCGAAGACGCCGGCGAGCGCGCTCGCGAAGGCCACCGCGACGGCCGCCTGCGAGCCCGTCTTGCCGACGAGGAGCTGCATCCAGCCGTAGAGAAAGCCCCAGCGCTCGCCGTAGGCCGCGCCGAGGTAGTTCACCTCGCCGCCCGCGCGCGGCATCATCGCGCCGAGCTCGGCATACGTCAGCGCCCCGGCGAGGGACAGAAGACCTGCCACGACCCACACCGCCGTCACCATCTCGGGCGTCCCGACGTTGCACGTCATCACGCGGGCCTTGAGGAAGACGCCGGTCCCGATGACGTTCGAGACGATGACCGCCGTCGCGGCGACGAGCGTCAGGCCGCGGACGAGGCCGGGCGACGGGGCGAGTGCTTTCAACTGCGGCGGGGTGAGTAGGCCGGAAGCTACTCGGTAGAGCGGGCGCGGGGCGACGGACGGCCGCCGGCGGCGGAGGGCGGTGAGGTTCGGGATCGCCTCGTCCTGCGTCGGCCTAAACTTCAACCCTCACACCGCATTCTCGCCGGCCCTGCCCGAACCCCGCACTTCTCGACGGGTACCTTCGGCCTGTTCGCCTCTCCCGCCGTGACCCACCGCCGCGTCTTCCTCATCGCCTTCGGCCTGTTCGCGGGTTCCGTCCTGTTCAGCCTCGCCGGAGCGTTCCTGCTGAACTACGCGCCCGGCCCAGCCGGAACGGCCCTCGCCGCCATCGCGGACTCGACCGGCCTCACGCTGGATCACCTTATCAAGCTCCCGACGTGGGTCAACATGGGGATGCTCCTCGTGCTCACGTTCTCGCTGTACCTCGGCGAGTTGGGCTGGGCGCGGTCGTTCGGGTTTCTCGCCGTCGGCTGCCTCGTCGGCGCCGCGGCCGAGCTTATCGGCACGACGACCGGATTCCCGTTTGGGCCGTACTCCTACGGTGACTTTCTCGGCGCCAAGATCGCGGGGCACGTGCCGTACCTCATTCCGCCGTCGTGGTACGCGATCTCGCTCGTGTCCCTGGACCTCGCGCGGCGCCTCGGGCTCGGGCGGTGGGGCCGGATTGGCGCCGTGGCGCTGTTCATGGTGCTGTGGGATGTGGCCCTCGACCCGGCGATGAGCCATGCCTTCCCGTTCTGGAAGTACGACATCGGTGGGCAGTTTTTCGGGATGCCCCTCGTGAACTGGGCAGGCTGGGCGCTCACGTCGGCCGTGATTGCAGCAGGCTACGAGTTTCTCCTCGGCGGCCTGAATGCGCGGCCCGACGCCTTCGTCGGCGCGTGGGCGCCGCGGTTCTACGTGCTCAACTCGGCCTTCTCGGTCGGCATCTGCATCGCGTACCGTGTGCCACTGGCGGGCCTCCCCGGCCTCGCCGGGATTGCGCTCGTGCTTGGCCTCCTCGCGTGGCGCAGCAGGAACGCTCCGCCCGCCGAGGCGCCGCCCGCCGAGGCGCCGCGCGTCGACGCGGCAACGCGTGCGCGCTCGCTTTCTTCCGTCTGAGCCGTGAGCGAGCCGCCTGAGTTGCCCCCGCCCGGTGCGGGCCGCGCCGCCGAGGATCGCTACCTCCGACGGTCCTTCCGCTACCACAGCCGGACGTTCTCGCTCGCAGCACGTCTGCTGCCGAAACGGGTTCGCCTGCCCGTCGCCACGGTTTACCTGTTCTGCCGGACGGTCGACGAGGTGGCGGACGGCATGGCGCCGCGTCTCGGTGCCGACGCGGCTCGCGCCGAGCTCGACCGCCTCGAACGCGCCCTCGACGCGTCGTTCGCGGGGCGCCCGCCAGCCGGTCGAGACGCACTCCTCTGGGCGCGCCTCGCCGACGTGCACGCCGCGTTCGCGCTCGACCGCCACGCCCTCGGTCAGCAACTCGACGGCGCCCGCTGGGACGTCGACGCACGCCCGATCCGCACGCAACAGGACCTGCTCGCGTATTCGGACCTTGTCGCCGGCTCCGTCGGCGCGGCGGTGCTGCCGTTCCTCGTCCGGGACAAGCGGGACGCGGCGCGCCTCGCCGCCCCCGCCCGCGCCCTCGGCGCCGCGATGCAACTCACCAACATCCTCCGCGACGTCGGCGAGGACTGGCGTGATCTCGGGCGCGTGTACCTCCCGCACGACACGCTGGCGGGGGCCGGGCTCGCACCGTTCGACCTTCCGCTGGATGCCGCGGCGCATGCGCGCTACGTGCCCGTCGTCGAGTCGATCATGGCGCATGCCGAAGCGCTCTACGCGGAGGCCGAGGCGGGCATCCGCGATCTCCACCCGGCCGCGCAGACGGGGGTCCGGGCCGCTGCGCGGATCTACCGCGAGATCCTCAACGAGGTTCGTGCCGCGGGCTACGACAACCTCACGCGCCGCGCCGTCGTCCCGCTGCGGCGCAAGATTCGCCTGCTCGCGCAGGATGCCTACGCACGCCGCCGGGCGCGCCTCGTCTCATGACCGGCCCGCTCTACCGCGACTCGCCGTCTTTGGCACTGCGAGCAGGCCGCGCCTACGCAGCACGCACGATGACGCGGAGCCTGCGCGCCGCCTTTCGCCGCGCCGTGTGGGCCGCTCCCTCACTCGACGACCCGGCGCCCGGTCGGCCTCTCGTGGTCTACGCGAACCACCACGTCTACCACGACTCATTCCTGCTGTGGCACCTGCTCACGCGAGGCCTTGGCCGGCCGATGGTCGTGTGGATGGCGCGCTGGGAGCAGGCCCCGCTGTTCGGGCCTATCGGGGCGCTGCCGTTCCCCGATGACGACGCCCGCGCACGCGCCACGACGATCCGCGAGACGGCGAGGCGCATGCGCGCCGATCCGCGGACGGCGCTCTACGTCTACCCTGAGGGCCACATGCACCCGCCCGAGGACGGCCTGCTGCCGTTCGTCGCCGACCTGCCGCGCCTCGCGCGCCTGCTCCCTGCTGACGCTGCGTTCGTGCCCGTGGGCATCCGGTCGTCGTGGTGGGGCGAGAGCCGACCGACGGCGATCCTCGGCGCGGGCGCCGCGCATGAGGCGCCGGACGGCAGGGAGCACGCGCGCCTCGCGGCTGTCCTGGAGCGCCTCGAAAAGCTACGGCCTGCCGACTTAAAATCAGAGTATGCAATAACGGTATTTGATGGACAGCCGGGTCCGGACGAGCGCTGGGACCTCTCTCCCGTCGCCCCGCTCTTCCGCCGCATCACGTTCTGACTCCCTCTGCGACGACGCGGCGAAAACGGGGCCTCCGGGCACGCTCCAGCGGCGCGGCCCGTAGGTTCCGGCCGTCCCCCGTGCGCTCCGATGCCCTCACTGCTCCCCTTCGGGCTGATCCTCGCCGCGCTGTTCGCCAGTGCGCCCGGCCCCTCGCGGTCCGCGCCCAAACCACCGCCGTCGACCGTCCGCGACTCGCTCACGGTGTACTACGCCCGGCAGGACACGGCGCGCGTCGAGCGCCTCTTCCGGCGCCGCGCGACGACGCGTGAGGAGCGCCTGCTGTGCCTCTACCGGCTGTACCCGATGACGCTGGACCGCGGCTACCTCCGCGAGATCCCGACCGACGCCGGCGTCTCGTCCGCCCGCGAGCTGGCCCTCATCGCGGCTATGTGGGCGTACCGCGCCTCGTCTGGTCCGGCCTACCGCCTGCCGATCGACGGTCGCCGGTCTGAGCGCATCCTCGGCCGCGCGCTCGACCTCGACCCCGACGACCCGTACGCGCTCCTCGTCCGCGGCCAGTCGCTGTACTTCAAGCCCCGCGTCTTCGGCGGCGACGTCGCCGAGGCGCGGCGCACGTTCGAACGGCTGCAGACGGTTCTCGCGCGGCGGACGGTCCCGGGCCTGCACCCGTTCGAGGCCGACGTGTGGCTCTGGATGTGCGTCCGCCGGCAGAACGCGGCCGAGGGGACCACGATGCGGCGGCGCCTCCTCGCGCGGCGCCCTCCGCCGCTGTTCCGATCGTTCCTGCTGGACCCGCCGTGAGCCTCCCGTTTCTGGCCGTCCTCGGAGCCGTGCTGCTCCTCCATGCCGGCGTGCTCGGTGTGCTCGCCTTCAACGTGCGACACGGCCGTCGCTCGCGGTCCGATGTCGGCATCGCAGCGCCGATCCGCGTCTCGGTCCTCGTGCCGGCTCGCAACGAGGAAGACAACCTGCAGCGCCTGCTGCCGTCCGTCCTGATGCAGCGCGGCGTCGAATTCGAGCTTATCGCCGTCGACGACGCCTCTGAGGACGGGACGTGGGGCGTGCTCGAGGCGCATGCCGAGCCGCGGCTCGTCGCCCTCCAATCGGACGGGCCGCCGGCGGGCTGGGTGGGCAAGACGCACGCGCTCGACACGGCTGCGGCGCACGCAACGGGCGACGCCTTCGTGTTTCTCGACGCCGATGCCGTCTTGCGCGACGATGCAGCGCTCTCGCGGCTTGTCGGGCGGTGGCAGCGCCACGGTGGCGGCGGGACGGCCCTGACGGGCCTGCCGCACTACCTCGACCGCGGCCCGGCGGCGCTGCTGACGAGCCTTGTCCCGTTCGCCGTGCTCGCCGCCCTCCCTATCCCGCTCGTCCCGACGACCCGGAGCCCGGCCGTGAGCGCCCTCAACGGCCAGTTCTGGATTCTTTCGGCTGCCGACTACCGGCGCCTCGCGCCCCACGCGGCGCACGCGGACGAGGTCCTCGAGGACGTCATGATCGGGCGCTTCCTCAAGCGCTCGGGTATCCGCCTCCACTTTGACGACGTGCAGTTCGAGCTCGGGGTCGAGATGTACGGATCGGTTAGCGAGGCGTGGCGCGGTTTCCGCAAGAACGCGTACCTGCTCGCCGGTGGCTCACCCGGCCGCTTTGCTGGCTTTTTCGCGATCTACGCGCTCACGTGGGTCGCGCCGGCGGTGCTGTGGCTGTGGCACCCGGCCGGGGCCGTCGCCCTCGCGACGCTCGTTGTCATCAAAGGCATCATCGACCGCGTCCAGGGATTCCCGCTGTGGGTGTTGGCCTGCGCGCCGCTCTCGCTCGCGATGGGCGCCGCGCTGATGCTGGACTCGGCGTGGGCGCACGCCCGCGGCCGCGTTGCGTGGAAGGGACGGGCGGTTTAGGGTGCCGCCCACGCGCGGATCGCCTCGGGGTCGAGGACGGTCGCGCCAGGTCGCCTTGACGCGGCGAAGGCAACGAGAGCTGCGGCCACGTCGTCGGCTGCGGTCGGGCGCAAGTTCTTCAGTGGACCGACGAGCAGCGGGCGTAACGCGCCGAGCACGGTCTCGGCCACGGTCTCACCGAGGCGCGACTCCTGGCGCTCGCCGGTCAGCAGGGACGGCCGCGCGATGCCGACGGAACTGAAGCCGAGCGTCTCGACGGCCTCCTCGACCTCACCTTTGACGCGGTTGTAGAAGATGCGGCTGCCTGCGTCGGCGCCGAGGGCGCTCACCAGGAGCATCTGGCCCGCCCCGGCCGCGTGCGCGCGACGCGCGACGGCGACGGGAATCTCGTAGTCGACGTGCCGGAATGCCTCCTGCGACCCGGCCTGCCGGATCGTCGTCCCGAGCGCGCAGAAGACGGCGTCGACAGCGAACAGGGCGTCATCGAGCCCCTCGAGGTGGTCGAAGTCGACAGCGGTTGGCTCGTGCGTCGGCGAGGCGGGTTCGACGGGCCGCCGGTCCAGCGTAACGACGCGTGTCCAGCGGGCGTCGGAACTGAGGCGAGCCAGAAGGCGGGACCCGACGAGGCCGGTCGAGCCGATCAGAAGCGCGTGGGGCATGAAAAGAAGCGTGGGGCGGTGAACGGTTCGGACGCTTATCGGGCGTCACGGTCCCACAACCCGGTAACTAAGTAGCACCAGACGGGAGTCAGGCCCGCATCGTGCTTCAGCCTCTCTGGTTCTAATGCAAAAAAAGAGGCGGCCCCTCGTTCGAGAGACCGCCCCTGGGACGAGAGCGCTGACGCCTACATCGGCGGCATCAGCACCTTGTTGATAACGTGCGCGACGCCGTTCGAGGCGCGGACGTCCGCCTGCGTGATCGTCGCGTCGCCGACCATGACGGTGTTGCCCATCTTGTGGACCGTCAGGCGCGCGCCGTTGACCGTCGTCAGGACCTGCCCGTCGCGGAGGTCAGCGGCCATGATGCGGCCGGGGACGACGTGGTACGTCAGGATCGAGGTGAGCTGCGCCTTGTTGGCGGGCTGAACCAGCGTCGCGACGGTGCCGGCGGGGAGCGCGTCGAAGGCGCTGTTCGGCGGGGCGAAGACTGTGAACGGGCCCGGGCCGGAGAGCGTCTCGACGAGGCCGGCGGCCTGAACAGCCGCGACGAGCGTCGTGAGGTTCGAGGCGCCCGAGGCGTTCACGACCAGGTTCTGCGTCGGGAGCATCATCGCGCCACCGACCATCACGCCGGCGGACATGTCCATGCCGGCCATCTCGTCGGCGCGGCCACCGTGTACGACCGAGTCAGCGACGTCTTCGGGGGACTTCACCGTCGTGCAGCCGCCGAGGAGCGAGATGCTGAGCGCGGCGAGGGGGAGAAAGCGGGTCATCGGAACGGGAGAAATGAGGGGAGAGACAAGGCCGCACAGGCTGTGCGGTCGGGCTCCAATCACCAACTCCCGGTAAGGTTCTCCCCGAACGCAATGTGGGCCAAAGGTGGGTAAACACCGGGCATGTCATCGGGCACGAACAGTCCCGTGCGACGACTCGGCGCTCATCTGCACGTCAGAACGGAACGTCGTCCTCGACCGTCTCGGGCGCCCGTTCGTGGACGACGAGGCGCACGCCCGTCGGGTCGAAGCCGAACAGGTCCTCGGGCGAAAACACGAGGCGGTGCTGCGCAGGCGTCTCGAAAAACGGCTCGAAGCGCCGCGCGAGCTGGTCCAGCCGGTCGAGGTAGAACGGCGTCGACTCGTCGGGCGCGTCGGGGCGCCACAGGGTTGCGGCGCGGGCGAGCTCGAAGACGCGCGTACCCGTCGGCGTCTCGCCCGCGCGAGCCTCGGCGATGTAGTACGCCACGCGCTCGCCGCGGCGGACAGGCTGGCCGGTTCGCTCGAACTCCCGGAGGGCGACCTCATAGGCCGCGGCGCGCGTCTTGCCCTCCTCGACCTCGCGGGTGTAGGCGTCCAGCCCCATCTTGAGCGTCTCGACGCGCTGGAAGCTCTCGACGCCCTGCCAGTCGTGGGCGGCGATCCGGGTGCGAACATCGAGGTAGAGCTGATGGAGGTCCGCGATGGCGCCGGCCCCGCGCGCCTCCACCTCGAGCAGGAGTCGTGTCGCGTCGCGAACAAAGGCGCGGCCGAAACGCTCGGAGGAGCGGCTCACGAGGCTCGACCCCTTGAAGGCGAGGGCGCCGTCGTGGCCGAGGAGCGCGTAGTTTTTTTTCTTGTACGACAGCATTGCCCGGAAGCGGCCGTCGAAGCCGATCCGGATGCCGTCGGGCATGAGCCGGGAAAGGTCTGAGACGAACGCCCGCTCCTGCTCCTCCCCGCGCACGCCTGCGGGCGGGACGAAGAGGACGCCGTCCGTATCGACCTCGATCACGCGGCCGCCCTTCTGGCGCACGTCGGCCATGATCCGCCGCAGGATGGCCTGCCCTTCGGTCGCGACGCGGTCAGCCTCGGCGAAGTCGTTGAAGAGGGCGAATTGGAAGCCGAGCGAGCCGTAAAAGCTGTTGATGATGTTCTTGTAGGCCGTCTGCCGGGCATCGAGTTCGCCGCGCTCGGCCGGATCGTCCGTGGCGCGCGCGGCGGCTTTCGTCTCGAACCGGAGGTCCGTGAGCGTGCGCAGGAGGCGCGGGAAGAGACCGAGGGCGTCTGACGCCGGCTGCACGTTGGACGTGAGCATGACGGACGGATAGAGGCTCTCGACATCGGCGTAGACCACCGGGCCAACGACGCCCGTCACGAAGACGTCCGTGTAGCCGCCGACGTGCTGGGAGCCCCACTGGGCGCGCGGGAGGCTGTGCCGCGCGTGGAGGTAGGCCCGCACGAAGAGCGCCTCGATCTTGGCCGCCGGGCCGGTCCGCGCGACCATCCCGTACGGCATCGGCACCATCTGGGTAAGGTAGAACGTGCTCCCCGAGAGGTGCCGCGCGATGCGCTCGGTCTCGATCACGTCGTCGAGGGCGTAGTCCATGATGCGCTGCGGGTCCGACTCCCAGACGCTCGCGATCTCGTCGCCCGGGACGTACGTGCGGCCTTCGGGCGCGAAGCCGAAGTGCTTCGCGACGCCCTTGAGCGTGTAGTTCGGCAGCGACCGCGCAAAGACGTCGTATGACATGGCGAGGAACATCGTGTCCACGACGTGCCGGCCGGCGATCTCGGCAGCGTCGTATTCAATCTGGCGCTCGGCAAAGCGGATCGAGGAGGGGAACGTACGCGGCTCCGTCCCGTCGCGGCCGATGGCGAACGGGACGCGGTGCATCCGGCAGCGCGCCGTGAGGTACGGCAGGTCGAAGGCGTAGCCGTTGTGCATCTCGACCACGTCCGGGTCGCGCTCCTGGATGATCCGGACCGTCTCTCGGAGCAGCGTCGCCTCGTCCATCTCGGGGTCGCCGACGAGGTGCTGCCAGCCGGTCGAGTCGCTCAGGGCGACGAGGACGACGCGGTGCTCGGGCACGTCGGCCTGCGGAAAGCCGCCGTGGGCCACGACCTCAATGTCGAGCTGCATCCGTACGAGGTCGTCAAAGGCCATGCCCTTGAAAAGCGTCCGCCCGGTTTGCATGAGGTACTGCTGCTCGGGCCCGCCGACGGTGTAGACGTCGGCCGGCCGCTTTGCCTCCGTCCCCGCCGCGCGCTCGATGTGGCGGACGGCGTCGAACTGCGCGCCGCGGTCCGGGAAGACAGCGACAAACCGGTACGCGTTGTCGCCGTCGAGGCGCTGGAGCCTTACCCGGCCGCGCGGGAAACCCTCGAGCAGGCGCGCGTCGGTGAGGAACAGAAACGGGTGGACCGCTGCCGTCTCCGCCGTGACCTCGCCCGAGGCGTGGCGCGTGTACAGGCGGACGGCCGCGGGGCCGGCCGGGTGAATGCCCACGATCCGCTCGGCGGGGTCGTGGCCGGAGAGCAGCGCGGCGGTGTCGGGAAGGGCAGGCATCGGCGGGGCAGCGGGCGGCGATGCCAACGCCGCGCGGGCGCCCGTCGTGCCCGCAGGCGGGCGCCACGTGCCTCGGTCTCCGCTTAGCGGGGCTTCGGGACTGGCACGACCTCCGCCTCATTCTGTTCGGCGAGCGCCATCGCGGCGATGGCCGGGGCGACGGCCCGCGCCAAGCCCTCGCCCGTCGCCGCGCGGACGTAGCGCAGGGCGTCCGTCTGCTCGGCCGCGATCGCGTCCTCGATGTCGACCGTCGGAACGCCGGCGAGCTGGAGCCGGGCCGTCGCGAGAAGGATCGGCTGGAGCGAGGCGCGCGCCTCGTCGATCATCCGGTCGACCATCCCGTCGAGGGTCTCACCGGGGCGCATCTCCCGCGCCAGGGTCTCGGGGGCCACGGCGGCGCCGGCGAGCAGGATGCGGCGGAAGAACGCAAGCGTGTTCGTCTCGCGCTGCGTGGCCGCGAGGTAGCGCGCCGCGAGCGTCGAGTCGGCGATAAAGCCTTTCTTGGGGACTGGCTCGCCGAGACCGTCTCCGTAGACGAGGGAGACGATCTGCATCGGGTCTGGCCGGGCGAGCGTGCGCGCGGTGACGCGCCGCGCACCGGGAGACTCGAGGTAGGCGAGCGCCTCCCGGAGGGCGTCCGGTCGCAGGTCGGCGCGGAGGCGGGCGCGGACGCTGTCGGCGATCGCCGTCTCGGGCAGATCGTCGATGGGGTTCATGACCGGGTTGAAATACTGGCCGATCGTCTCGCTGACGTGCGCCGCGGCGATGGTGCGCTCGATAAGGTCCGACTGGGCAGACGCGGGGAGCGCGGCCAGGGCGATGAGAACGGCGAGGACGTGCTTCACGAGCGCGGGGTCGGGGCGAGAACTGTGCCGTCGAGCCGGTCTGGCCGAGCGCATCACGGCACGGCAGAGCGGGCGGCGGTCACATGATAAACCGGCTGGCGGCTCTCGCGCAGAGCGACGACGGCGCCCGCGTCCTCAAGGCCGATGAGCGCGCGGCCGAGCAGCGCGGCATAACGCGACGGGTAGTCGGCCGTGAGGCGCCGGGCCTGCTCGCCCGCACGCGCCTCGGCCTGTGCGCGGACGTATGCGCGGAAGAGGCGCGGCACGAGGCCTGAGACGTAAACAGGCGGCGGGACGGCCTCGAAGCGCCGGTACGACAGGTCGAACGTCGTCCCAAACTCGTGGCTCGACGTCCCCGCGGCAGCGTTCGCGTTGACGCGCCGCAGCGCGGCCTGGCTCGCGGCCGTCCGCAGCAGCGACGTGGCGATGGGCCGGACGGGCGGGACGCCGGCGCGCCGCGTCGCCGCACCGAGCGAGTCCGCGATGACGGCGAGCGCCGCCACCCCGGCGGGCGTCAGCAGCGGGTCCGAGTGCTCCCCGTCGAGCGCGCGGACGCCGCGTAACGTGTCCACGCGGACGAGCGCGGTCCGGCCGAGCGAGTCTGACAGGCCGAGCGACTCGGCGAGAGCGACGTGGCGGTCGTTGAGCGACCGGCGGAGGTCCGCGAGTTCGTCGGGCGCGAGCAGCGGCACGCGGCGCAGGGCCTCCTCGGACGTATCCGCCTGCGCGTCGATGCGCGCCGCCGTCTCGTCCGCGCCCCGCGACGTCTGGACGCCCAGCCACGCCCCGGTGCCGACGAGCAGCAGCGCCGCGGCGACGGCAGCAACGACGGCCGCCGCGGGGCGCCACGGCGACGGGCGCGGCGCGGGGCGCAGGGCCTCGGCGGGCGGGGCGAGAAGGGGTGGCGGGACGGGCGGCATCCGGCGGACACGCGCGAGGCGCGCCGCGGGTTCGGGTAGCTTGCCCGCTCACCGCCTCTCATTCCGATCACCCGCCTCTCGACCCGCAGCCTCTCGATGCGCTACGGCCGCCGCCGGCTTTTCGAGGCACTCACCCTGAGCGTCGAGCCGGGCGCGGCGCTGGCCGTCGTCGGTGCGAACGGGTCGGGCAAGAGCACGCTGCTGCTCGTCCTCGCCGGCGTCGTCGCGCCGACGGCCGGGACGGTGGCGCTGAGCGTGGACGGACGTGCCGTGCCGAACGCCGACCGGCCGCAGGCCGTCGGCCTCGTCGCGCCCGCCCTCCAGCTCTACGACCCGCTGACGGCGCGCGAGAACCTCGCCTTCCTCGCGCAGGCGCGGCGCCTCGACCCGGCCCGCATCGAGGCCGCTTTGGACCGCGTCGGCCTCCTCTCGCGTGCCGACGACCCGCTCCAGACGTTCTCGACGGGCATGCGGCAGCGGATGCGCATTGCCGCGGCCGTCCTCCACCGCCCCGCCGTCCTCCTCCTCGACGAGCCCGGCGCGACGCTCGACGCCGCGGGGCGCTCGCTCGTCGCGGGCCTCGTGGCCGAGCCCGACGTAGTGGTGATCGTGGCGACAAACGACCCCGACGAGGCAGCACTCTGTCCGCGGCGCCTCACGCTCGGCACGCCCTAGAGAACGGGATCTGGGAGACGCGAGATCGGACGCCGGACCGCGACACGCCGCGGCGCGTCTCTACGAAAACCTGCCCCCGGCTGATTGGCCTCGCTCTACGTCCACGTCCCGTTCTGCTCGCAGCGCTGCATCTACTGCGACTACGCCTTCACGACCACGAGCCGCGACGCGGGCCGGTACGTGCGCGCCCTCGCCGTCGAGGCCGAGGCCGTCGCGCGCGAGGTGCGCCGCGGCGGGCCGCCCGTCGCGCTCGAAACCGTCTACGTCGGCGGCGGGACGCCGAGTTTGCTCTCGCTCTCGGAGATGGCGGCCGTCCTAGACCTCGCGCACCGGCACTTCGACGCCTCCGCGGTGCAGGAGGTCACGGTCGAGGTCAACCCTGAGGACGTCTCGCCCGAGTACCTCCGCGGCCTGCTGAGCCTCGGCGTCACGCGCCTCTCGGTCGGCGTGCAGTCGTTCTTCGACGAGGACCTGCGCTGGATGAACCGCGCCCACGACGGCGCGACGGCCGAGGCGGCGGTGTCTCACGTCGCCGAGGCGTTCGAGCGCTTCTCCGTGGACCTCATCTTTGGCCTACCGGACCAGCCGTTCGAGGTCTGGGGCGCCAACCTCGAGCGCGCGCTGCGCCTCGGCGCGCCGCACGTCTCGGCATACACGCTGACCGTCGAGGACCGGACGCCGCTCGAGAAGCGGGTCCGCCAGGGCCTCGTCGTCCCCGCCGGCGACGAGGCCCTGGCGGAGCGTTACCTGTTCACGGACCGCTACCTCACCGAGCGCGGCTTCGACCACTACGAGGTGTCGAGCTTCGCGCAGCCGGGGATGCGCAGCCTCCACAACACCGGCTACTGGACGCACCGCGACGTCGTCGGTCTCGGCCCCAGCGCCCACTCCTTCTGGCGCGAGACGCGCAGCCGCGCCGCGCGCTGGGGCAACGTCCCGGCCGTCGGCCGCTGGCAGGGCCTGCTCGAAGCCGGCACGCTGCCCGTCGAGTCCCGCGAGTCGCTCGGGGCGGACGCCCTCGGCGACGAGGCCGTCATGCTCGGCCTGCGCCTCCTGGATGACGGCCTCGACGTGGACCACCTCGAGCGCGACTACGGCCTGGACCTGCTCACGGACAAGCGCGCCGAACTGGCGGCGCTCCAGGGCGCCGGCCTCATCGAGGTCACGCCGAGCCGCATCCGCCTCACGCCGGAGGGCGCGACCGTCTCGGACGCCGTCGCGCTAAAGCTGGTCGGGTGACGGAGGGCTGAATTCCCTCGCATTTGTCCGCCCTCTGCCCTCGGATCTCCGCATTTTCCAGCCCCCATTCTCCCGCTCCCGATGCCCCGTCCGCTCGTCCTCGCCTCAGCGCTCCTCCTGCTCGCCGGCTGCAACGCCGAGGCGCCTGCGCCAGCCTCCACGGCGAATGGCGCCGAGCCGGCCGCGGCGGGCAGCGGCTCGGTCCCGTTCCGCGCCGATGGACAGCTCGAGTTCGTCCGCGACGGCCGCCCGGTCAAGACGATCGCCATCGAGATCGCCGACACGGACTCGACGCGCGAGCGTGGCCTGATGGAACGCGCGACGATCCCCGCCGACACCGGCATGCTGTTCGTCTTCGACGCGGCCGAGCAGCAGAACTTCTACATGGCGAGCACGCCGAAGTCGCTGGACATCCAGTTCTACGGGCCCGACTCGACGCTGCTCAACATCGCCGAGGACACGACGCCGTACGCGTTCGACACGCTGCCCTCGGCCGGCCCGGCGCAGTTCGTGGTCGAGGTGCCGGCGGGCTACTCGCGGCGCCTCGGGCTCGTCCCCGGCGACAAAATCCGGTGGACCGACGCGCGCCGCGGCGCGGCGCCGGAGGCCGCGACGCCCGACACGGCGGCGTCTCGGTGAAGCCTTCCCGAAGCTCCCCAACTCGGGCACATTGCGGCGTCCGGCTCCGTTGGGACCCCAAACGACGGGAGTGCGGATGCCGCCGCTGATGCCTCCCGACGACGCGCCCGCCGGCCCCGTAAGGCCGGCGGGCTTCTTGTTGACCGGCTGCGTCGCTCAGTACGCGAGCCTCGGCCGCGCGACCTGGGCGTCGACGGAGTAGCGGCCGGGGCCCGTCAGGATGCAGCGCCACGGCGCCGACGAGGTAGAGAAACGCCATCTCGCCGCTGCTCTCGCCCGACAGCGCAAAGCCGTGCTGGAGGGCGAACGCGATCAGCATCGTGAAGGCGACAAGGGCCGCCGCGGGGCGGGTCATCAGGCCGAGCGCGATGAGCAACCCGCCGGCGAACTCGGAAAGCGCCGCCGCCCACGCGAACACGACGGGCAGCGGAAAGCCGAGGCCCGCCGTGTTGTCGATGAAGCCCTGCGAGACGGGCAGCTTGCCGAGGCCGTGGCCGAGCGCGAGCAGCGCGAACATGCCGATCCGGAGCACGAGCAGGCCGGCGTCGAGCGTGCGGGCGGTCGGGCCGGTTCCAAACAAGATCGGACGGAGGTTCATTCGGTGTGGAGGCGGGGGTCTGGAAAGGTAGGGCCACGGCCGTGACACAGCGGAGCAAGCATTATGCCGGCTCGTCGTCCGGCACCCAGGCGTGCTGCGCCGCACGGACGTGGAGCGACTCGGAGAACGGACGCGCCGGAGTGATCCACAGCCGCAGCCGCGTCCCGTCCACGTCGACGTCCCACTCTGCCGTGACGCCGAGGAACTGGCGGGCGAGGCCGCGCGCGGGCACTGCACCGGCGTCGGAGGCGTCGCACGGCACGAGCGCCTCGGGACGCACGGCGAGGGCGTGGCCCGGCGGCCCCGGCGACCCGGCGAGGCGCTCGGCGAGCGCGCCGCGGACGACATTGGCGCCGCCGAGGAAGCGCGCCGTGTAGGCGGTCGGCGGACTCGCGTAGAGCGCCTCGGGCGCGCCCTCGGAAACGACCCGGCCCGACCGCATCAGCACGATGTGGTCCGACAGCGCGAGCGCCTCTTGCTGGTCGTGCGTGACGTAGAGGCTCGTCGTGCCGAGGTCGCGCTGGAGCGCCTTGATCTCGGCGCGCGTCGCCTCGCGGAGCGCGAGGTCGAGGTTCGAGAGCGGCTCGTCGAAGAGGAGCACGGCCGGCTCGGCGGCGATGGCGCGCGCGAGCGCCACGCGCTGCTGCTGCCCGCCCGAGAGGGCCGCGACGGGCCGTGCGCCCAGGCCCGCGAGGTCGACGCGGCGGAGCGCCGTCTCGGCCCGCTCGGCCGCCTGCCCCTTGGGGACGCCGCGGACGCGCAGGCCGTAGGCCACGTTCTCGCCCACCGTCATCGTCGGGAAGAGGGCGTAGCTCTGGAAGACCATCGCCGTCGGGCGCTTCTGCGGCGGAAGCCGCGTCACGTCCGCGCCGCCCATCGTGACCGTCCCGGAGTCCGGCGTCTCGAACCCACCGACGAGGCGCAGCAGCGTCGTCTTGCCGCAGCCCGACGGGCCGAGGAGCGACACGAAGGCGCCGGGCTGCGACGTCGCACCGAGACGCCGCGCAGCGCCTCGACCGGCGCGCTGCCGCGCCGGCCGGGGTACGTCTTCGTCACGGCGCTCGACGGTGACGCCGACCGAGTGGCGCGTCGCTCACGCGGCGCCGTCGCCTGAGGCGCCGAGGGCCGCCGTGACCTTGTCGGCCGCCTCCTGGAGGCGGATCGCCGACTCGATCGGGAGGCCCGAGTCGCGGAGGATCTGCATGCCCTCCTCGGCATTTGTGCCCTGGAGGCGCACGATGAGCGGGACCGTCAGCTCCATGTTAGACGCCGCCTCGACGACGCCCTTCGCGACGCGGTCGCAGCGGACGATGCCGCCGAAGATGTTGACGAGGATCGCCTTCACGTTCGGGTCCGACTGGATGATGCGGAAGCCCGCCTCGACCGTGGCCGGGCTCGCCGTGCCGCCGACGTCGAGGAAGTTGGCCGGCTCGCCGCCGGCGAGCTTGATGAGGTCCATCGTGCCCATCGCGAGCCCGGCGCCGTTGACCATGCAGCCGACGTTGCCGTCGAGCTTGACGTAGTTGAGGTTGGACTTGGACGGCCTCGGCCTCGAGCGGCTCCTCCTCGGCCACGTCGCGCATCGCGGCAAGGTCCGGGTGGCGGAAGAGCGCGTTGTCGTCGAGGTCCATCTTGGCGTCGACCGCGAGCACGGTGCCTGAGGGCGTCACGAGCAGCGGGTTGATCTCGGCGAGGCTCGCGTCGGAGTCCTCGTAGGCCGCGTAGAGGCCCGACGATAAACTGCCGCGCCTTCTTCGCCGCCGCGCCCTCGAGGCCGAGGCCCGACGTGATGGCGGCGAGCTGGAACGGCCGCAGGCCGATCGCCGGGTCCACCCACTGCTTGAGGATCTTCTCGGGCGTGTGCTCCGCGACCTCCTCGATCTCCATGCCGCCCTCCGTGGACGCCATGATGACGTTCTGGCCGCGCGCGCGGTCCAGCGTCACGCCGAGGTAGTACTCCTTGGCGCCGTCCTCGTAGACGTCGCCCGCGACGAGGACCTTCTGGACGAGCTGGCCCGCCGGGCCGGTCTGCGGCGTCACGAGCTGCATCCCGAGGATGGCGTCCGCCTTCTCGCGGACCTCCTCGAGGCTCTTCGCAAGCTTGACGCCGCCGCCCTTGCCGCGCCCGCCGGCGTGGATCTGCGCCTTGATCACGAACACGCTCGTGCCCGTCTCGGCCTGGATCGCGCGCGCCGCCTCGACGGCCTCGTCGACGGTCGCTGCGACGCGGCCGGGCTGCACGCGACGCCGTGGGCGGCGAGGATCTCCTTGGCCTGGTACTCGTGGACTTTCATCGGGGGATCTGGGGCGTTGGGAATGGGGAGGCGCGGGCAGCGCCGCGGCGCTCCGGGAAGCTACCGCCGCGGCGGGCACCGTTCTGTGACCCGTTCGCGAGTCCCGCCGTTCCGATTCCCGATCTTCGCCCTCCCTCCCGCTCCCCGCTGGCCGTCCCCGGCCTCCCCTGTGACCCGCTTCGACTGGCACGTGCTGCGCCGCTTCGCCGCGGCGACGGCCCTCCTGATGGTCCTCATCGCGCTCGTGTTCGTCGTGCTGGACTACGCCGAGTACGTCGACGACTTCCTGGACCGCGGCGCGACGATGGCGCAGGTCTTCGGGTCGTACTACCCGCACTACCTGTTCGACATCGTCCGCCTCACGAGCCCGCTCGCGGTCTTCCTCGGCGCGATCTACGTCACGGCGCGCCTGTCGCAGTCGATGCAGCTTACGGCGCTGCAGGCGTCGGGCGTCTCGCTCGGGCGCTACATGCGGCCGCTCGTGCTCGGCGGCGTCGCGGTGACGGCGTTCATGGTGTACTTCAACGGCTGGCTCGTGCCGCCGGCCAACGCCGTCGTCGTGGACTTCCAGAACCAGTACTACCGCGACGCGCCGCAGCAGTCCGGCGGCGCCGAGGCGTTCCGGCAGGCCGCGCCCGGCGTCGTCCTCTCGACAGGCTTCTTCGAGCGCGACAGCGGGACGGCCTACCGCGTGAGCCTCGTCACGACGGACTCGGCGGAGGGCATCGCCGCGCGCCTCGACGCGGCCGAGATGACGTACGTCGACTCGCTCGGGCGTCTGGCGCATGCGCGAGGCGACGATCCGGAGCTTCGACGGCGGGACCGAGCGCTTCCGCATCCTGCCGACGCTCGACACGGCCCTCGCGATCACGCCCGCCGACCTCGCGCAGACCGAGCGCGACGCGGACAAGCTCACGCTTCCCGAGTCGGTCGCCTACGTCGCGTCGCTCCGGCGCGCGGGCGTGACGGACCTCGGGCGGCCGCTCGTGGCGACGTACTCCAAGCTCACGTACCCGCTCGCGAACCTCATCCTCGTGCTCCTCGCCGTCCCGCTCGCCGCCCGGCGGCGCCGCGGCGGGCAGGCGGCGCAGCTCGGCGTCGGCCTCGGCGTGGCGTTCCTCTACCTCGCGGCGCAGAAGACCCTCGAGCCGCTCGGCTTCTCCGGCGACCTCCCGCCGGCCGTCGCCGCGACGGCCCCGCACGTCGTGTTCCTCGCCCTCGCGGGCGTGCTGCTGTGGCGCGCACGCCGCTGAGGCGCTTGACAGACGATCCGGCTCGCCTTATCGTTCTTTTACGATGGGCGATCACTCGGACCGCCTGCGTTCACCAACCCACGACGGCCATGATCTACTCCTGCGACTGTGAGTGCGAGTGCTGCGACGGCGAGAACTGCTGCTGCAAGTAGCGCGCTCCGCCGGTCGGGCCACGTCGCCCGGCCGGCCTCTTTTTCCTGGACTCCGATGACCGACACGCTGCCCGCCCCGACGCTCACCGACGACGCCCTCGTAGCCGTCGCCCGCGCGCTGTCGCACCCGGCGCGCCTCGAGATCCTGCGGACGCTCTCCAGCCGCGGCACCTGCCTCTGCGGGCAGCTCGTGGACGTGCTCCCGCTCGCGCAGTCCACCGTCTCGCAGCACCTGCGCGTGCTCCGCGAGGCCGGCCTCATCTGCGGCGAGACGGACGGCCCGCGCACCTGCTACTGCCTCGACGCCGCGGCCATCGGCCGCGCCCGCGCCGCCCTCGACGCCCTCTTCGACGGCCTCGACGCCGCCGAGTCTTGCTGCGGCACCGTTTAGACCGACCGGCTCAGGGCACGAGACGGGTCCAGGTGAGGTTTCCCTGCCCGGCGTTCCCATAGTTCGTCTGGGCAGTCGAACGTGGCGAGGCCATCCTGTGCCGTGAACGTCACGCGCGGACCGAAGATGTCCTGGTCGTTGACGTAGGTCCCACCGACGAACGCCGAGGCATCGACCGCGCGCGGGATCGTCGGGCCGAACGGTGGGGACGCCTTCGGGTTGCGGCCGGGCGCGGCAGGCGCCGAACTCGTGGTCCGGTCGGCCGTCGTCGTCCACACGTAAGTCCGCGTGTCCGACTGCGGGATGCCATACGGGCCGTAAACACCCGTCGCCGGGTTCCAGCTAGAGGACTCGGTGGATCTGTTCTCGGTCACCGGCTGCGTCCGCACGCCGTCCGAGCACGTGGGCGCGCCGAACCGCAGGACGGCGGTTCCACGCGTCCGGTACGCGCCGGACCCGGTCGGGCTTTCCTGCCCCTCGAACGCGAAGGCCCACTCGTCCCGGTCCGCCAGATCCGGCAGGAGCGCAACCTGACCTGCCGTGACCACCGCGGGGCAGCGCCCCGTGCTCCGCACCGCGATGTCGCCGCGCGCACTCACGCCCGCGCTGCTCATCGCCGAGACGCTCACGAACGCCGTCCCCGCCGAGACGAGCGCGATCCGCAGTGAGTCGCCGTCGATGCGCGCCGTGATGCCGCCGGAGGCTGGCGATGCGTCGTATAGCTCAACGTCCCGACGTCGCCCGTCGTCCGAAAGAGCGCCGCGAGGGCGAAGGCGAACCCGCGCCCGTCCTCCTCCCCGACGGCCTCGCCAGCCGGCGGCGTGAACAGGATGCTCGGCGCTGTCCCGGGCGTCCCGCCGGGCGTCTCGGGCGTCGGCGGGAGCGATGGTGGCGTCTCGGTCAGCGCGGCGCTGTCGCACGAAGCGAGCGTCGCGAGGGCGAGGGCTAGGCAAGCGAGGCGGGTCATGGCGGTGGGGATCCGGCGCGTGTTCTGAACCTACGTCACTCACGCCGCGCACCCTCAGCAGACGCACATTTTTGCGACCCGTGCCCGTCCTCAAACAGGCGGACCGAGCGTGCGGGCCCGGAGCGCGCTCGGACGGATCAGCGCCGAGTTGCGCCCGTAACCGCCGGGCTCCGAATCCGCTCCGAGAAGTCCGGCGCCCCGGATGCGGCTGCCGCGCGCTCGTTGATCCGGAACACGGCACGCGCGCTGTCCAGCGGCAGATCCGTGTCCAGAAGGCCCTCATCGTAGGCGAGCCTGTCCGAGTATCCGGGGAAGAGGACGGGGAGGCCGTACGCGATCGGCGCCTCGCGGACGGCGTTGATCGCGTCCAGGAGGTTCGTCGTGCAGTTGTTGCTCAGCGTGTTGTAGAACTCCGGGCGCCGCTTCGAGCGCCTGCGCGCGGCGGAGCAGCGCCACGAACACGCCGCGCGCCTGCTCGGGCGTCGCGCGGCCGGGATAGAGGTACACCGGGTCGTCCCACGTCACGGCCCGGAGGCCGACGAGGTCGCGCTCGCTGCCCACGACGACCATCAGCTCGTACTGCCGGAACGCGCCGCCGACGACCGAGAACGCCTCGTCCGCCTCGCGCCGCGCCTCGACCGAGACGCTCACGAACTGGCCGTCCGCGAACTCGAACGACAAGAAGCTGTGGGCCGGACCGCGCCAGTCCGGGTTGAATGGCGAGAGCACGTACCACACGCGCCGGATCTGCCCGAGGTCGTACGTCCGGCTGTCGTACCGCCGGACGGCCGTCGTGTCCGACGTGTGCGAGAAGTCGCGGAGCCGGTCCACGCGCGCCGAGTCGCCCGAGATCGTGACGCGTGGGAGGACGGCCTGCTCCGGCGCCCACGCCCGCGCGTTCGACGGGCGCAGCGTCAGTTGCCACGCCCCCACGCCGAGCCCAAGCACGAGCGCGGCGAGGGCGGCGACCCGGCGGGGGCGGACAGACATGGGGCAGCGCGGCAGGGTCGCCGAACGTACGGCCTGCGCCGGGCCTAAAGGCCGCGCGGGACAGGGTCTCCCCCATCCCGCGCGGCACCGTCGAGACGCAGCCGGTGGTTAGATGAGCGACACGAGCACGGTCACGTCGGCCGCCGCCTGCGCGCGCGCCGACGACCCGTAGGCCGACTGAATGGCCGTCCGCGCCGCCGTGTAGAACGCGCGGTACGCACGCGCCACCGCCGCCCCGTTCGCCGACGCCGTCACGGCGGCGTCGAGCGTCGCCCGGGCCGGGCCGACCGACGCGTCGGCCGCGCTCACAGACGAGGCACTGAGCGAGTACTCCGACGCGATGGCGTCGCGCACGCGCTGGCGGAACGCCGACCGCGCCGAGGCCACGGCGCTCGCCGTCGCGGCCGCGCGGATGTCCGCGCTGGCCTGCGTCCGCGCCGACGTCACGGCCGTGATCGTCGCCGAGGAGGCGTTGTCGGCGCGCAGGCGCGCCTCGACAGCCGCAGCCGTCGCCTCGGTCACCACGAGCGACGCCTGGCGCCGCAGCGCAAGCTGCGCCTGAGCCGACACCGACGCGCTGCTGCGGACGAGCGCGGCCGAGGCGGCCTGCGCGGCCTGCGCCTGCGTCTCGGCCGTCACCCCGGCCGACGTGTAGGCGCGGAGGTAGGCGTCCTCGAACGTCCGGAGCGCCGTCGACGAGTTGGACGCGAGCGACGTCCGGAGCGATGCGTAGGCCGAGGCCTGCGCCTGCTCGCTCTCCTCCATGTCCTGGCTCGACGTGCCACTCTCGGCGAGCACGGTCGCCCGCGCCTCGATCGCGGCGTCGATCGCGGCCGCGACGGCCGCCGCCGTCGTCCGGCCGGCCGTGAGGTCCACGGCCGTGGCCGCGTCGACGTAGAGCGCGACGTCCGCCGCCGAGGCGTCGGTCTCGCCGGCGCGGCCGGCGACGAACACGTCGGCCTCGGCCGTCGTCTCCGCCGTCATTGGCGGCGCCTGCGCCGTGCCGCGGGCGACGGCGCCGGCTTCGAGCAGGGCCTTCAGCTCGGACGAGCCGCGCGTGGCCGTCACCACGACGGCCTCAGCGGTGCCCGAGGTCTCGAGCGTGTACATGCCGCGCTCGTCGGTCGTCGTCGTGCCCTCCATTGGCGTGGTGGAGCCCGAGTCGTCGACCGACTCCGCGGTGACGGTAGAAGGCTCCGACGTGGACGCGCCGGCGGGAGCGGCGGTGCCACGGATGCTGGCGCTGGCCGCGACGTCCGCGCCACTGTCGCATGCGGCCAGTGGGGTCAGAAGCGCGAGGGTCAGCGCAATGTGGGTGGGTTTCATCATGGTGAAGGGGGCGCTTACGGGCGCCAGAGTCTGCAGAAGGGTCAGGGCAGCCGGAAAACGACCTCTGCGGAGGAAGTGTCCGCGCCCTGTGGGCAGTTCACATTATCTGCGTCCATTGTCTCCCTAGACGAGCGCTCCGACCAGTCTATTGCCACGGCTGACCGCCTTCCTCGCGGCTGTGTGACGCACCCTGTCAGCCCCGCGCGCTAGCTTGGCCGTTAAACGCCACACCGCCGATGCCCGTCGTCGAAACGATCCCGCTCCACGAGACCGCCCGCGAGCGCTACCTCACCTACGCGCTCTCCGTCATCACGAGCCGCGCCCTGCCGGACGTCCGCGACGGCCTGAAGCCTGTCCAGCGGCGCATCCTGTACGCGATGTACACGGGCCTGCGCCTCACGCCGGAAGCGCGCCACCGCAAGAGCGCGACGATCACGGGCGAGACGATGGGCAAGTACCACCCGCACGGCGACACCGCGATCTACGACGCGATGGTCCGCATGGCGCAGCCGTGGGCCCTCCGCGCGCCGCTCGTCGACGGCCAGGGCAACTTCGGCTCGCTCGACGGCGACACCGCGGCCGCCATGCGCTACACCGAGGCGCGCCTGACGCCCTTCGGCGCGGCCTTGCTCGGCGAGATCAAGCAGGACACCGTCCCCTTCCGCCCGACCTACGACGGCCAGCTCTTCGAGCCCGTCGTCCTCCCGGCCACCGCCCCCGTCCTGCTCGTCAACGGCGCGACGGGCATCGCGGTCGGCATGGCGACCAACATCCCGCCGCACAACCTCGGCGAGACCGTCGACGCGTGCCTCGCGCTTCTCAAGAACCCGAACGCGACCATCGAGGCGCTCGCCCGGCACCTTCCCGCCCCGGACTTCCCGACGGGCGGCCGCATCCTGAACACGCCCGCCGAGCTGCTCCGCATCTACCTCACAGGCGAGGGCCCGGTCGACCTCCGCGGCGAGTGGGTCGAGGAGCCCGCGACACGCGCGGAGCCCGCCCGCGTGATCCTCACGAGCGTCCCCTACGCGCTCGACAAGTCGGACCTCATCGAGAAGATCGCGGACCACATCCGCGCCGGCCGCGTCCCCCAGATCGTCGACGTCCGCGACGAGTCCACGGACGATGTCCGCGTCGTCCTCGAACTGAAAAAGGGCGCCTCGTCGGCCGCGGCGATGGCGTACCTCCTGAAGCACACGCCGCTCCAGAGCCGCTTCCACGTCAACCTGACGTGCCTCGTGCCGACGGACAACCCGGAGATCTCCGCCCCGCAGAAGGTGGACCTCAAGACGGCGCTCCAGCACTTTCTCGACTTCCGCCTCGAGGTCGTCACGCGGCGCCTCGCGCACGAGCTGCGCGCGCTCGAGGCGCGCATCCACATCCTGCGCGGCTTCGCCGCCGTCTTCGGCGCCCTCGACGAGGCGATCAAGCTTATCCGCGCCTCGCGCGACCGGCCCGACGCCAACCAGCGCCTGCGCCACCGCTTCTCCGTGGACGAGGAGCAGGCCGACGCCGTGCTCGACATCAAGCTCTACCGCCTCGCGCGGATGGAGATCGACGCGATCCTGAAGGAGCTCGCCGAGAAGGAGGCGCGCGCGGCCGAGATCCGCACGCTCCTCGCCGACGAGCCCGCCCGCTGGGCGCGTCGTCCGGACCGAGCTCCGCGAGGTCAAGAAGCGCTTCGCGGACCCGCGCCGCACGGTCCTCGGCGGGCCGGACGCCGCCGTCTCCTACGCCGCCGAGGACTACATCGTCTCCGAGGACGTCGTACGTCATCGTGACCCGCGACGGCTGGGTAAAGCGGCAGCGGTCCTACACCGACCTCGCCTCGATCCGGGTCCGCGAGGGCGACCGCGTGCTCTACGCGCTCGCCGCCAGCACGCGCGCCACGATCGGCTTCTGCACGTCGGCCGGCCGCTGCTACACCGCTCCGCGTGGATTCGCTGCCGCAGACGACCGGCCACGGCGACCCCGTCCAGAAGTACTTCGACTTCGCCGACCGCGAGACCGTCGTCGGCGTCGTGAGCTTCGACAGCCGCACGCTGCCCGAGGGCGTCCCGGAGACGGCCGACGGCGCGCCGGTCCTGTTCGAGGGCGACGGCGCGGCGTCCGAGGCGGCCAGCGTCGGCCCGTACGTCGTCGCCGTCTCGTCCGACGGCCTCGCCGTGCGGTTCGAGACGGCGGCCTTTGCCGACGTGTCCAACAAGAACGGCCGCGTGTTCATGCGCCTCCGCGACGCCCCGGGCGGTGGCACGCGGGTGATCGGCGCCGAGATCGCCGCAGGCTCCGAGAACGTCTGCCTCGCGAGCCGCGACGGCCGCGCGCTGATCTTCCCGGTGGGGCAGATCCCGGTCTTCCGCTCCGCGGCCAAGGGCGTCATCGCGATGCGCCTCGCCGGCGACGCCGATGCCGTCCTCGGCATGGCCGTGTCGGACGCCGCGCGGCGCGGCCTCGACGTGGAGACGAGCCGGGGCCGCACGGAGACGATCCGGACGACCAAGTTCGACGTGTCGAACCGCGGCAACCGCGGCGCGACGGTCATCTCGAAGGGCACGCTGAAGGCGGCCACGGCGGAGCCGATCGAGATCCACCTCCCGGGGCGCGGATGAGCCGCGCCGCCCGCGGCCGTGCCGCACGCGACCTCGCCGGCCTCGCCCGCCTCGCCGCCGACGCGACGGCCGGCGGCGCCGACGTCGCGGAGGCGCTCCACGCGCAGATCGGCCTGCGGGTCGCCCGCCGCGGCGACCGGCGCCGCGGCATCTCGGGCTTCGTCTACCGGACCGTCCGCCGCGTCGCCCGCCTCGCCAGTCTGGGCAGTGACGCCGCGACCGCGCGCCTCGTCCGGCAGGCCGCCGCGGCGCCGCCCTCGCCGCGCCGCGACGCGCTCGTGGCCGCGCTCAACGGCGTCCTCGGTGACCGCCTCGAGGCGACGGGCAACCCGCTCGCCATCGAGATGGGCCTCTGGCGCCACGGCGCCCCGCTCGATCCGACCACGCTCGGCGACGCGTCGCCGCACGTCGTCGTCCTCATCCACGGCCTCTGCATGACGGACGCGCAGTGGACGACGGCCGGCCACGACCACGGCGCGGCGCTGGAGCGCGACGCCGGGCTGACGGCCGTCTACGTCCGGTACAACACCGGCCTCCACATCTCGACGAACGGCCACGCGTTGTCGGACGTCCTCGAGCGCCTCGTCTGCGAGTGGCCCGTGCCTGTCGCCTCGCTCTCGCTGCTGTGCCACAGCATGGGCGGGCTCGTCGCCCGGAGCGCTGCGCATGTCGGCGCCGGCCGCGCCTGGACGCGCGTCCTGAGCCGCGTCGTCTTCCTGGGGACGCCCCACGCCGGGTCGCCGCTTGAGCGCGGCGGCAACCGCCTCGACCGCCTCTTCCCGCGGTCGCGCTTCTCCGCCCCGTTCGGGCGCGTCGGGCAGATCCGCAGCGCCGGCATCACGGACCTGCGCCACGGCGCGATCCTCGACGCGGACTGGCACGGTCGCGACCGCTTCGCGACCGGGGCGCCTCCCCCGCTCGTTCCGCTCCCCGCAGGCGTCGACGCGTTCGCGATGGCTGCGAGGGTCGGCAAGGGCGGCTTCGCGGGGCGCCTCATCGGCGACGGCCTCGTGCCTGAGGCGTCGGCGCTCGGCGCGCTCGGCATCCCCGCGGCGCGGCGGCACGTCGAGACCGGCATCCACCACTTCGAACTGCTCGGGGCGGCCGTATACCCGACCGTTCGGGAGTGGCTCGATCCGGCGCGTCCGCTGCCGTAACATCAGCGGCGCCACCCGATCCGTCCCGATGCCACGGTTTTCATTCGTCGCGCTCGCGGCCGTCCTGTTTGTCACCGGATGCGCGCCCGCGGCGCAGCTCCGCGTCCCGGCCTACACCGGGCCCGCGATCGAGTCCGGACGCCTCCTCGTGCTGCACCGCGGCGCCCTCGATGCGACGCCGGAGGCCGCCGCGTCGACCGGCGCGAAGGACATCGCGGTGGCGGATTCCGTCGTCTGGGCGGGTCTGGTAGACGCCCTTCGCGAAACGTATCGCTTCTCGAATGTCCGAGTGGAAGCCCTCCACGACTCTGCGCTCGTGCCCGTGTTCACGTCGCGGCAGGTCGTCAGCGAGCGGCGCGCCGAGAACCGCTGGATCCGCGAGACGCTCAACCTCCCCGAGGCGCCGCTCGGCGACCGCTCGGCCGAGTTTGTGCTCGTCCTCGACTACGTGAGCATGGCGCGGATGATGGGCGAGGACGGCTTCAAGCCCGGCCGCATCCGCCCGCGCGACATCGCCCTCTCGGCTGCCGTCGCGGCTCTGACGGGCGTCGTCGTGGTGCCGCGCACGCCGGTCATGGGCACGGCCTTCCGGGTGCCGTATGCGCTCTACCGCGTCGGGGAGAACGTGCCACTGGTCGTCGGGACGATGCAGAGCTTCGCCGGGGGCGACGAGGGCATCGGAGAGCGGAGTGCGCTCGCGCGGAGCCTCCAGCGCCTCGTGTCGGACCTCGGGGAGAGCGGCGCGCTTCGGGAGCGGTGAGCCGGGGCTAGATTCCGCCATGGCCTCGCGACCCCTCGTCTCCGAACAGACCGTTCTCGCCGCCGCCGCCGCCGGGCTGGCGTCCGTGCCCGTGCCCGACGGAGCGCTCGTCACGGCGCAGGCCCGCGACACTGCGAAGGCAAAGGGCATCGCCCTCGTGCCCGCGGCTGCGACCGCACCCGCCACGTCGCTCGCGGCCTCGGTACCGGCCGGCCCGATCCCGCCGCGCACCGCCCCGCAGAAATCGCTCGCGCTGGGCTGCGACCACGCTGGCTTCGCCTACAAAGCCGCGCTCGCCGATCACGCGCGCAGCCTCGGCTGGACCGTGACCGACCTCGGCACCGACTCTGAGGCCGCCGTCGACTACCCGGACTTTGCCTTCGCCGTGGCCCGTGCCGTCCATCTCGGCGGTGTCCGCTTCGGGCTCATGATCGACGGCGTCGGCGTCGGCTCGGCGATGGTTGCGAACAAGCTGCCGGGCGTCCGCGCGGCGCTCTGCCCGGACGTCTTCTCGGCCTTCAACGCCCGCGCGCACAACGACGCCAACGTGCTCACGCTGGGCAGCCGGACGATGGGCATCGAGACGTGCAAGCGCGTGCTCTCCGAATTCCTCGGGGTCGCGTTCGAGGGCGGCCGCCACGCGGCGCGCGTCCAGAAGATCCTGGACGTCGAGGCGCGCTTTCTCCCGGGAACGCGCCTGCCAGGCACGCACGCGTGAGGCCCCCGCTGCCCCGCCCCGACGCCCTCGCCGTGCGCCCCGTCGCGGCGCATGCCGTCGTCCCGTCCGAGGCGGCGCAGGCGCTCTTCGGCGCCGCGCTACGCGGGACCGAGCGCGCCCACGTCGTGCGCCTCGGCCGCGTCGTCGCGGTCGTCCCGGTCGTCGCCGGACAGGCGCTGCGCCTCGTCCGTGACGCATCGCTCGACATTCCGGCGGACGCGCTGCGCCTCGCCGGGCCGCGCGGCGCCGTTCCCCTGTCAGACGTCGGAGCCGTTCGGCCGCGCCTCGTCGTGCCTGCGGCGCTCGGCCGCGCGTGGGGCCTCGGCGAGACTGCGGTCGTCGCGCTTGGATCTGTCGCGCTGCGCCTCGGGGTCGAGGCCGGACAGGAGGCAGGCGTCGACGTGGACCGCGCCCTCTGGATCGCGGCGGGCCGTCCCGAGACCGCGCGCTGGCTGCCGCAGACCGACTGGCAGACGCCCGCCGACATGGCCCCCGATGCCGCGCCGCGCGCGGCCACGATCCCGCGCCGCGTCGTCACCGAGACGGACGTGCGCCAGGCGCGCCTCCACCGCCGACTGATCGCGCTCTCGCCGGGACAGATCGTAACGCCCGCCGCAGCGACGCTGGCAAAGGAATGGGACGTGTTTGTCCCTTCTGGATGACGACCCCGACTCGGACCAGACGTTCTGCTCACCCTGCCAGACCCGCATGCGCCTCGCTCTGCTCGCGACCCTTCTGATTGCCGCTCCAGCGTTCGCCCAGCGCGGCGGCGTCACGGCCGACACGCCGCTGCGCGCTGTGACGCGTGCCGCGGCGCTCGTCGACGCCCGCGTCGTCGTGGCGCCGGGGCGCGTGCTGGAACGCGCGACCGTCCTCATCCGCGACGGCCGCATCGAGGCCGTCGGCCGCGACCTGCCCGTGCCAGCCGACGCCGACGCACTCGCCGCCGACTCGTTCACGGTCTACGCCGGCTTTGTCGACGCGCTCGGCATCGAGGGCGTCCCGAAGCCGCCCGAGATGGAGCGCTTCACGGGCAACCGCGGCGACCCGCCCCGCGAGCGCGCCGGCATCGTGCCCGAGCGCGACGTCCGCGAGACGTTCGACCCGACCGACAGCCGCGTCGCCGCCCTGCGCGCGCTCGGGTTCGGCGCAGCCCACATTGCGCCGCGCGACGGGCTGCTCTCCGGGACCGGCTCGGTCGTGCTGCTGCGGCCGCCCGGCCGCGGCGAGGCGCGTCCGCGACATGGTCCTCACCGGTCCCGTCTCGCTCGTCGCGCGTCTCGAAACCGCCTCGGGGGTCTACCCGAGCACGGAGATGGGCGTCGCCGCCGTCTTCCGCGAGGCGTTCGAGAACGCCCGCCGGCGCGGCGCGCAGGCGGACGGCATCGCCCGCGGCGGGCAGCGCCCGCGCTACGACGCCGCGCTGGACGCCCTCACGCCCGTGCTCGCCGGCGACCGCCGCCTCGTCCTCTTCGCCGAGGCGCCGCTCAACGCCTACCGCGCTCTCGGCCTCGCCCGAGACGTCGAGGTGAGCGCCATCCTCGCCGGGCTGGCCGACGCCGCGCCGGTCGCCTCCCGCCTGCGCGAGGCGCGCGCCGACCGTCTTCGCGCCGCTCGCGCTGCCCGACACGGTCGCCGCCGACAGCCTCTCGCGCGGCGTCACGCTGCCGCCGTCGTCCGGCGTCGCGAGCGTCCAGAACCGCCGCGTGCGCTCGTACCGCGACCTCCCGAACGACCGCGGCGCGATCACGGCCGAGCGCCGTGCGGCCGTGCGGCGCCGCGAGGCGAGCCCGGCGGCGCTGGCCGCGGCCGGCGTCCCGTTCGCCTTCGCGACGCTCGGCGCCGAGCCCGCCAAGATCCTGCCCGGCCTGCGCCGCATGGTCGCGGCGGGCCTCACGCCCGACGCCGCGCTCGAGGCGCTCACCACGGCGCCCGCCCGGATCCTCGGTCTGTCCGATGACCTCGGCACGGTCGAGCGCGGGCGCCTCGCCAACCTCGTCGTCGTCCGCGGCGATCTGTTTGCCGACTCGGCCGCCGTGCGCTACGTCTTTGTCGAGGGCACGCGGTTCGAGAACACGGGCAAGCCGCCCAGACGCGGCGGCGCGGCGGGCGACTCGTCGGCCACCGAGATCCTCGGCGCGTGGACGCTCACCGTCACGACACCCGGAGGCGACCAGGATGGGGCGTTCACGATCACCGGCGCGCCCGGCAGCTACGCCGGCTCGACGACCGTCGACGGCGACACGTATCCGCTCGAAGGCGTGACGCTGGACGGGTCGACGCTCTCGTTCCGCTTCTCCGCCGCCGACCTCGGCCTGGTCGAGGTTTCGGGGACGGTCTCGGGCCTCTCGTTCACCGGGACCGCATCCGTCGGGCCGCTCGGCTCCTTCCCCGCGACGGCGACCCGCACGCCGGAGGACCGATGACGCCCGACCGCCCGCTCTCGCACCGCCTCACGCCTCAGCAACCCCGCTCGATGATCCGCCCGCTGCTCCTGCTGCTCGCCGTCGCCTGCCTCTGCCCGGCCCGCGCCCAGACGCCCGCAGACCTGCCGCCCGCCGACGCCCGCGGCAGCCTGCTCGTCCGCGGCGCGACCGTCCACACCGTCACGCAGGGCACGCGCGTGGCCGACGTGCTCGTGCGCGACGGCCGCATCGCCGAGATCGGGCCCGGGCTCACGGCGCCGCGCGGCGTCCGCGTCGTCGAGGCGGCCGGGATGCACCTCATGCCCGGCATCGTAGACGCGCACAGCCACATCGCGCTCTCGGCCGTCAACGAGGCGACGAGCCCGGTCGTGGCCGAGGTCCAGATGCGCGACGCCCTCGACCCGACGGCCATCGAGATCTACCGCGCCCTCGCCGGCGGCGTGACCACGATCCAGACGCTCCACGGCTCGGCCAACCCCATCGGCGGCGAGGCCGAGACGATCAAGCTGCGCTACGGCACCCTGGACCCCGCCGGCCTGCTCTTCGAGGGCGCGCCGCGGACGATCAAGTTCGCGCTCGGCGAGAACCCGGTCGCGCGTCCACGGCGGCCGCGGCGTCCGCCCGAACACGCGCATGGGCGTCGAGCAGACGATCCGCGAGGCGTTCACCGAGGCGCAGCTCTACACCGCAGGCACAGGCCGACGCGCGCCGCGACGGCCGCCCTCTGCCGCCCGTTGGACCGCCGAATGGAGACGCTCGCCGGCGTGCTCGACGGGTCCGTCCTCGTCCACTGCCACAGCTACCGCGCCGACGAGATCCTGATGCTGATGCGCGTCTTCCACGACTTTGGGATCACGCGGCTGACGGTCCAGCACGCCAACGAGGCGTTCAAGGTCGCGCCCGAGCTCGCCGCCTTCGGGGCCGGCGCCTCGGTCTTCTCAGACTGGTGGAGCTACAAGTTCGAGGTCTACTACTCGACCGCCTACAACGCCGCCGTCCTCGCCCGCAACGGGGTCCGGACGAGCCTCAACTCGGACGACGCGGGCATGATGCGGACGCTCTACCACGAGGCAGCCAAGACGCAGCGCTACGGCGGCCTCACGGACGACGAGGCGCTCGCGCTCATCACGATCAACCCGGCCTGGCAGCTCGGCATCGACGACCGCGTCGGCTCGGTCGAGGTCGGCAAGGACGGCGACCTCGCGCTGTTCACCGCCGACCCGCTCTCGGTCTACGCCCGCGTCGCGATGACCGTCGTCGACGGCGTCGTCCGCTTCGACGCCGACCGCGACGGCGACGACCAGCGCCTCGCCGTCGACCCGGCCGAGCGGGTCCCGACGATCCGGCTCGCCGACGACCGTGTCGAGGACGCGTGCATGATCGGAGCGCTGTCGTTCTGAGACGCTGGCCTCAGCACCCCACACCCAACCACGCGCGTCCGAATGTCTATACGCCGCCTTGCGCTAGCGTCGCTCCTCCTCCCGACCGCCGCCCTCGCCCAAGGGCCGCAGTACCGCCCGACCGCCGGCACGTTCGCGCTCACCGACTGCCGCATCGAGACGGTCACGAACGGAACGATCGAGCGCGGGACGGTCGTCATCCGCGACGGGCGCATCGCGGCGCTCGGCGCGGGCGTCGCGGCGCCGGCGGGCGCCACGGCGGTGCCGTGCAGCGGTGGGACCGTCTACCCCGGCCTGTTCGACTCCGGCGACCGCGTCGGTCTCCAGGAGATCGGCGCCGTGGACGTAACGGCCGACCTCGACGAGGTCGGCGACGTGACGCCGCAGATGCGCGCGCTGACGGCCGTCAACCCGTCCAGCGTCCACATCCCGGTGACGCGCCTCTCGGGCGTCACGACCGTCCTGACGTTTCCGCGCGGCGGGCTGATGCCGGGCACGGCCGCGCTCATCGAGCTCTCGGGCTACACGCCGGAGCAGATGGCGACCGGCGTCGAGGGCGTCGTGCTCGAGTTCCCGCGCCAGGGCCGCCGTGGGGGGTTCGACCGCCGTGAGCAGGCCGAGGTCGACAAGACGGCCCGCGAGGCGCTCGAGAAGCTCAACGACGTGTGGCGCCAGGCCGTCCTCTATGCCCGTGTCGACTCGGCGCGGGCGGCGCGGGGCGACCGCTCCGCGCAGCCGTACCAGCCCGAGATGGCGGCCCTGCTGCCCGTCCTGCGCGGCGAGCGGCTGCTGCTCGTCGAGGCCAACGCGGCGCCGGACATCGAGGCGGCGCTGACGTGGCTCGCCGGCAAGGGTGTGCGGGCCGTGCTGACGGGCGTCTCGGAGGGGTGGCGCGTGGCGGACAAAATCGCGGCGGCGGGCCTGCCCTGCATCGTCGGGCCAATTCTCACGCTGCCGGCACGCGACGCAGACCGCTACGCCCGGCCGTTCGAGAACGCCGGCCTGCTCGCACAGGCGGGCGTGCTCGTCGCGATCCGCAGCGATGAGGAGGACAACGCGCGCAACCTGCCCTTCCACGCCGGCTTCGCCGCAGCCTACGGCCAGGAGGTCGGCTTCGGGCCCGCCCAGGCGCTCGCCGCGGTGACGATCAACCCGGCGCGCATCTTCGGCGTCGCGGACCGCCTCGGCTCGCTCGAGGTCGGCAAGGAGGCCACGCTGTTCGTCGCCGACGGCGACCCGCTCGAGGCGCGGACGCACGTCACGGACCTGTACATCCGCGGCGAGCGCGTCCCGATCGTGAGCCGCCAGACGGAGCTCTACGACGAGTTCCTGCGCCGCGGCGCCGCGCCATCCGACGCCACGCCGCGCCCGTAGCGCCTTCGGCGACGCCTCACCGTGCGGCCGCGCGCCGGCCGGTAGATTCGGGTATGTCCGCGCTCACGCTCCTGCTCAACGCCGAGGTCTACGCGCCCGAGCCGCTCGGACGGCGCTGCGTCGTCGTCGCCGGCGACCGCATCGTCGCCATCACCGAGGAGGCGCCGGGCGTGGCCGGCCTGGACGTCGAGACGGTCGACCTGGCAGGCAAGCGCCTCGTGCCCGGCCTCATCGACGCGCACGTCCACGTGACCGGCGGCGGGGGCGAGGCGGGCCCGCACACGGCCGCGCCCGCCCCGCCGCTGACCGCCTACACGACGGCCGGCGTGACGAGCGTCGTCGGCCTGCTCGGGACGGACGACGTCACGCGGACGACCGGCGGACTCATCCGCCGCGTCCGCGCGCTCCGCGAAGAAGGCCTCTCCGCGTGGGCGTGGACGGGCGGCTACCACCTCCCACCGACGACGCTCACGGGCTCGGTCCGCTCCGACATCGCGTACGTCCGCGAGATCATCGGCTTCGGCGAGTTCGCGCTTTCCGATCACCGCTCGTCCCAGCCGACGCCCGACGAGGTGGCCCGCGTCGCCGCCGACTGCCACGTCGGCGGGCTGATGACGGGCAAGGCGGGCGTGCTGCACCTGCACATGGGCGACGGCCCGCGCGGCCTCTCGATGATCAACGGCCTGCTCGACACGACCGAGATCCCGCCCCGAACCTTCCACCCGACGCACGTCAACCGCCGCGCCGGGCTGCTCGACGAGGCGCTCGCCCTGACCGAGCGCGGCGTGACCGTCGACCTTACGGCGTTCCCGCCCGGCGACGCCGTCGGCGACGAGGTCTCGGCCGCGGATGCCATCGCGCGCTTTCTCGCCTCGGGCCTGCCAGCCCAGCGCCTCACGGTGTCCTCCGACGGCGGCGGCTGCCTGCCGACGTTCGACCGGCAGGGCGAGCTCCTCAAGATGGGCTTCGCGACGTCCTCCTCGCTCGCCGACCTTCTCGCCGAGCTTCTCGCGCGCGGCCTCGCGCTCGAGGCCGTCCTGCCGGTGTTCACCCGCAACGTCGCGCGTCTGCTGCGCCTGCCGGGCCGCGGCGTCGTCGCGCCCGGCGCCTCGGCCGACCTCGTGGTGCTCGACGCCTCGGGGCGCCCCGCCGATGTGATGGCCCGCGGCCGGTGGCACGTCCGCGGCGGCCGCCCGGTCCTGCGCGGCACCTTCGAGGCGCCGTGACCTAGCGGTCGCCCCCTCCCACTCTTCCAGTCCAACGTCCCCCCGACATGCCTTCCCCGACGACCGCTGACCTGCCCCGCGGCTGCATCATTCCCATCGGCGGCGCCGAGAACAAGGCCGGCAACCCGGCGATCCTGTCCCACTTCGTCAGCCTCGCCGGGGGCCCCGATGCGCGCATCGCCATCGTCCCGACGGCCAGCGAGATGGCCGACACCGGCGACCTCTACGCGGCCCTCTTCCAGAACCTCGGCGCCGGGCACGTGGACGTGCTGCCGGTCACCGAGCGCGCGCACGCGAGCCGCCCGGACTTCGTCGAGGCGGTGATGCACGCGACAGGCATCTTCATTACCGGCGGCAACCAGCTGCGCCTCTCGACGATTCTCGGCGGGACGCCCCTCGCCGTCGCCATCCGACGCCGGAACGCTGCCGGCGTGGCCGTCGCCGGCACCTCGGCCGGCGCCGCGATCCTCCCCGAGCACATGATCGCCGGCGGCGAGCCCGGTGCCACGCCGACGGCCGATGGCGTTCTCCTCGCGCCAGGCCTCGGCCTCACGAACCACCTCATGGTGGATCAGCACTTCCGCCAGCGCGACCGCCTCGGGCGGCTCCTCACCGCCGTCTCGTACAACCCGTTCGCCGTCGGCGTCGGCCTCGACGAGGACACGGCGCTGTGCCTCTACGCGGACGGCACCTTCGAGGTCTTCGGCTCCGGCGGCGTCACCATCGTCGACCCCGGCGACCTCGTCTACTCGTCGATGGACACGGCGAGCGCGGGCGATCCGATCAACCTTATCGGCATCAACCTGCACATTCTCGCCGCCGGCGGGCGCTTCGACACCGTCTCGAAGATGGCCACGCCCCCGCCGCGCCCGACTCCGGAATGGGAGATTGACGAGATGGCCGAGGGCCCCGGTCCGAGCACGGCAGGCGACCGCGACGACGCGTGACGCCGCGCGGCGGAACTTTCGGGACAGGGCCGTGACATTCGGGACTCCCATGCAGGGTTAGACTGGCCAGCGTCGATCTTCGCCGCTCGCCCACCGCTGCCCGATGGACCGCCGCTCCCTCCTTCTCGGCCGTCGGCCAGCGCCGCTCCCGGCGCCCGCGCTCCGGCCCGTCTCGATCCCGGTCCCGACCGCCGGCGGCCTCGCGCCGTTCGTGCCGACGGCCGAGCAGCCGTGGAATGCGCGCCGCGCGCGCCACCTGCTGCGCCGGGCGACGCTCTCCGCCACACCGGCCGCCGTCGCCGCCGCCCTTGGCGGGACGCCCGCACAGGCCGTCGGCGCCCTCGTGGATGCGGCGCTCGCCGCGCCGCTGCCCCCCGTCCCGGACTACGCGGCGCTCTTCCCGCCCGTCAACCCGACGCCGGACCGAGACGACGGCGTACAACCAGGCCAACAGCGCCGGCCATCCGGTCCGAGGGCGACGCCGTCCTGCGGGACCTGATGGCCCTGCGCACGCCGGGCACGGCCCTCCGCGAGCGGCTCGCCCTCGCGTGGCACGGCCTGCTCACGACGAACCTCTCGACGTACAACCAGGCGAGCCGCCTCTACCGCTACTGGACCGTCCTGCGGCGCAACGCCCTCGGCTCGTTCGAGACGCTCGTCCGCGAGGTCGGGGTAACGCCGGCGATGCTGGTCTACCTCAACGGCAACCAGAACCGCGTCGGCAGCCCGAACGAGAACTACGCCCGCGAGGTGCTCGAGCTGTTCACCCTCGGCCTCACCGGACCCGACGGCTCGGCGAACTACGCGCAGGCCGACGTCTCGAACCTTGCCCGCGCGCTTACAGGCTGGCAGGCGCCGAACGGGCAGGCCGACGCGGTGTTCGTCCCGTCCCGCTTCGACGCCGGCCAGAAGACGATCTTCGGCCAGACGGGCGCCTTCGGCTACGACACGGCGCACGACGTGCTCTTCGCGCAGCGCCGCACGCAGATCGCCCACCACACGGCGCGCGTCCTGTACAAGACGCTCGTCGCGGCGACGCCCAACGAGACCGTCGTCGCCGAGCTCGCCAGCGTCCTCCTGGCCAACGGGTTCCAGATCCACGCGGCCGTCCGAGCGCTGCTCCAGAGCCAGCACTTCATGTCCGACGGCGCGCTCGGCGCGACCATCAAGGCGCCGGTCGGGCTGCTTGTCGGGCTCATCGCCGAGCTCGGCTGGTCCAACCCCGAGGGCCTCTTCGCGTCGGTCCGCAGCCTCAGCACGTCCGTCGGCTTCGAGCTGTACAGGCCGCCGGACGTCTCGGGCTGGCAGCCGGGGCGGCCGTGGCTGGACACGTCGCGGCTCCCGCTGCGGGGCATCGCGACGGACCAGCTCATCGCCCGGCGGAGCGAGGGGCGCGTGCTCGTCGGGAGCCTGCCCGGCGCCGGCACCAGTCCGTACGACCTCGTCGATCAGCTCGCCGAGCGCCTCGTCGCCCTCCCCCTCTCCGCCGCGACGCGCGCCGAGGCCGTGACGGTCCTGCTCGGCGGCATCCCCGATTACGAGTGGGACCCGACGATCCAGGCTGCCGAGGCCCGCATCCGCTCAGTCCTCCAGTTTTTCGCCCGCCTGCCAGAGTATCAGCTGGCGTAGGCAGACGAGCCGGCACCGCCCCTTCCCCCGCCCCGATGTGCTCTCACGACCACGCGCCGCGGCGCGCCGACTCGCTCGACCACGGCCGCGCGCACGACCACGACCACGACGAGTGGACGCGGCGCGACTTCCTCGTCCGCGCCGGCCTCGGCGCCGCGGCGCTCTCGCTGGGCACCGTCGTCGGGTCGTCCCGGGCCTACGCGCTCGGCGGGAGCCCGCTGCTGGCACGCCTCGCCGCGATCGAGACGGACCGCGTGCTGGTCCTCGTGCAGCTCAAGGGCGGCAACGACGGCCTGAACACGGTCGTCCCGCTCGGCAACGACCTCTACCGGAACGCGCGTCCGAGCCTCGGCATCCTCGACGCGGACACGGTGGGACTCGGCGGCGGCTACGGGCTCCACAGCGCGCTCGCGCCGCTCCAGCCGATGTGGGGCGCGGGCCAGATGGCCATCGTCCACGCCGTCGGCTACCCGAGCCAGAGCCTCTCGCACTTTACCGGGACCGACACGTGGACGACAGCGCGGCCGCCGGGCGCCACGGCCCCGGCCGGCGGCTGGGGCGGGCGCACGCTGCGGACCGAGCACGCAGACTTCGAGACGGAGCTTCCGGCCGTGCCGCCGGCCGTCCAGATCGGCTCCCAGAACCCGCTCCTGTTCCAGTCCGGCGACTCCGACCTGAGCATGATGCTGCCCTCGGCGGCGAGCATCACGCAGATCGCCGCCGGCGGCGGCCTCTACGACCCGGACGACGTCCCGCAGACGCCCGCGGGGTCGAGCTGGGCTACGCGCGGTCGGTCGCCAACGCCGCGAACCGCTACATCGGGAGCGTGCAGACAGCTGCCTCGGCCGGCACCAACGCGACGACGTACCCGGCGGGCAGCTTCGGAAGCGACCTCGCGGCCGTCGCGCGGCTCATCAAGGGCGGGCTCGGCTCGCGGATCTACGTCGTCCAGCTCGGCAGCTTCGACACGCACGTCGGCCAGGCGGCGACGCACCAGACGCTGCTCGGGCAGCTCGGCAGCGCCGTCGCCGCGTTCTACCAGGACCTCGGGACGAACGCCGGGCGCGTGCTCACGATGACGTTCTCGGAGTTCGGCCGCCGCGTCGCGCAGAACGGCTCGGCCGGGACCGACCACGGCACCGCGGCGCCGCTCTTCGCCTTCGGGCCGGGCGTTTCGGGCGGCTTCTACGGGTCCGGCCCGAACCTCGCCGACCTCGACGGGTCGGGCAACCTCCGCCACTCGACCGACTTCCGGAGCACGTATGCCGACGCCCTCGGCCCATGGTTCGGGCTGGACCCGGGCGTCGTCTCGGGCGTCCTCGGCGGGACGTTCGCGCCGACCGGCTTTACCGCTGGCGCGACGGGTGGAGCACCGGCGCCGGCCGCGGCCGAGCTTCGCCTCGACGCGCCGTTCCCCAACCCGGCGCGCGGCGTCGTCCGCGTGGCGTACAGCCTGCCGCGCGCCGGGACGGCGCGCCTCGCCGCGTTTGACCTGCTCGGCCGGCAGGTCGCCGTCCTCGCCGAGGGCGAGCAGCCGGCCGGGGCTCGCGACCGCGGCGTTCGACGCCTCCACCCTCCCCGCCGGCGTCTACGTCCTGCGCCTCGAGACGGCCGGCGCGACGCGCACCGCCCGCGTCACCGTCGTTCGCTGACAACACGGACGGTTACGAGCAGCGCGCCGACGTGGCGCTGAACGTGCTCGGCGGCATGAAACAGCGTCCCCAGGACCGTCGACGGCAGCGCCGCCCGGCCGACGCCGCGTGCCGTGGTCGCCGTCGCCGGATCGGTGTCCCGCACCTGCGCGATGACTGCGTCGAGGGATGCCTCGAGCGCGGCGACCAGCGCCTCAACCGTCTCGTCGCCCGGCGCCTCTTCCTGACTGAGCGCGTCGAGCTGCTCGGGCGAGAGCGCCTCGCCGCGGGCGTAGGTCGCCATCCGGTCCAACACCCCGGCCATGTGGCGCAGACCGAACCGCACCGAAGCGACGCCGGCCGGTCGCGAGTCGAGGTGCTCGTCCGAAAACCCGCCGAGCGCGCCTCGGACGTCTTCGCGCGCCTGCATCAGCGCGTGGACGACGGGCTGGAAAACGGGTGCCACGCCGGGGACGGCCCCGCGCAGCCAGGGTTCGGGCACCCCGGTCATCCGGAACGCCGGCTGCGCGGCCCGGCCGCGTCGAGGGCGCGCTGGAGGTGCTCGGCGGCGTGGCGCAGCGGGTCCACGGCCGGAGCGACGGGCGGCGTGTAGAGCAGGTCCATGTCCTCGGCGAGGTCGCGCGCCGTCGCGCGCAGCCGGACGAGCGGGACGAGCACGTCGGCGCGCAGCGCGGCGCCCTCGCGGCCGCAGAGCTGACCGCCGAGCAGGCGGCCCGAGCCGCGCTCGGCGACGAGCCGCACGTCGAGCGGCACCGCGCCGGGCATCTGGCCGACGCGCGAGAGGCCGCGGATCTGCTGGCACTCGGCGTCGATGCCCGCCTCCAGCGCCTCGGGCAGTGTCACGCCCGACCGACGGCGACCTCGACGCCGAACGCGCGCACGCCGACGGCGCCGGTCACGCCGGCAAACGTTGCGCCCGTCCCGCCGCGCGACGCCGCGTTGCGCGCCGCGACGCGCGCCGTCTGCCGCCCCGTCGGGGCGAGCGGCCACACCACGCGCGCGCCGTCGACCGGCCGCGTAGACCTCGGCGACGTCGCCGCAGGCCCAGACCGTGCGGGCGCTCGTCCGCATCCCGGCGTCGGTCCAGATGCCGCCGCTGGCGCCGATGGTCAGCCCCGCCGCCCGCGCCAGCTCCGTCCGCGGCTCGACGCCGATGGCGGCGATGAGCGCCTGGCAGCCGACGATCTCGCCGCGGTCCGTGCGCACCGCCGCGACGCGGCCCTGCGCGTCCGTCCGCACCTCGGTCACGCGCTCGGCGCGGACGGCGACGCCCGCCGCGCGGACGGCGTCCTGCATCTGGCCCGTCACGGCCGCCTCGAAGCCCGTCGGCAGCACGCGGCCCGCCGGGTCGAGGATCGTCGCGCGGAGGCCGCGGTCGCGCATCGCCTCGGCCATCTCGAGGCCGACATAGCCGCCGCCCGCGATCACGACGTGGCGGACGTCCTCGGTGTTCAGCCAGCGGTCGAGGTCGAGCGCGTCCGCGAGGTGGCGCAGCGAGAAGACGCCCGGCGCACCGTCGCCCGGAACGCCGAGCCGCCGCGCCCGCGCGCCCGTCGCCAGGATGAACCGGTCGAAGGTCTCCTCGCGCGTGCTCCCGAAGTCGAGGGCATCGACCGTGAGGCGCCCGCGCGCCGGGTCGATGGCCGTCACGCGGTGGCGGACGTGGACCGTGATGCCCTTCTTCCGCGCGAGCGCCTCGGGCGTGAACACCTCGAGCGTCGCGCCGTCCTTCAGCGTCCCGCCGACGTAGTACGGCATCTCGCACGCGCCGACCGAGACGTGCGGCTGCTGCTCGAACAGGACGACCTCGGCGCCGAGGCGCGACGCCTCCGCGGCGGCGGCGGGTCCGGCGGCGAGGCCTCCGATGATGGCGATGCGCATAGCGTGCGAGGGGCGCGCCGTGGGACGGCGCGGGTGAGCGTCCCGGAGAATACCGAGGCGCGATCTTGCCCCGCCCCGCCCCCGCCCTCCGATGACGCTGGACCACGTCGGCATCGCCGCCGCCTCGCCCGCCGCCCGGTCGCTGTTCGAGGCGCTCCTCGGCGCGGCGCCGTACCAGACCGAGACCGTCGCGCGCCGAAGGCGTCACGACCGTTTTCTTCGGCGACGGCGGACGGCCGGGCGCCGCGCCGAAGCTGGAGTTGCTGGAGACGGACGACGCGGAGTCGCCCGTCGGGCGCTTTCTCGCGAGCCGCGGGCCGGGCGTCCACCACCTCGCCTTCGAGGTCCGCAGCCTCGACGCGGCGCTCGCCCACGTGGACGCGCTCGGGCTGCGGCGCCTCGGCGCCCCGCGCGCCGGAGCCGACGGCAAGCGCATCGCCTTCCTCCACCCCAAGGACACGGCCGGCGTCCTCGTCGAGCTTCTCGAGACGCCGCGGATGCCGCGCGAGACGGTCCACGTGCCCGTCGGCGGCGGCGTCGAGGCGGGCGGGACCGTCGCCGTCCACGTCTCGGGCGAGGGGCCGCCGCTCGTCGTGCTCCACGGCGCGCTCGGGCTCGTCGGCCCTCGAGACGGACCGCCTCGTCCGCTTCTGGGAGCGCCGCTTCCGCGTCCTCGCCCTCGACCTGCGCGGCCACGGCGCGTCGTCGCCACTCGCGAGCGCCCCGACGTGGGCCGAGTGCGTCGATGACATCTCGCGCGTGACGGCGCACCTCGGCGTCGACCGCTTCCGCCTGTTCGGCTTCTCGATGGGCGGCGGCGTCGCCCTCGCCGCGGCGTCACACCTCGGCGCGCGCGTCGAGCGGCTCGCCGTCCACGGCATCAACGTCCGCTGGACGGCCGCCGAGGTCGAGGCGATGGTCGGGCCGATGCGCGACATCGCCGGCGCCTTCCCGTTCTGGGCGACGCGCCTCCAGGAGACCCACGGCGACCGCTGGCCGCGCCTCGCCGAGCAGGTCATGGCGTTCACCGCGCGCCTGCCGGACGAGCACATGACGCCCGACGCGCTGGCCGCGATCTCCGCCCCGACGCTCGTCTCCCACGGCGACGCCGACCGCTTCTTCAGTCTCGACCACCCGCTCGCCCTCCGCCGCGAGATCCCCGACGCGCGCCTCTGGGTGATCCCCGGCCTCGACCACCCCATCCAGGGCGTCGACGCCGAGGCGTTCGCGCGGACCATCGGCGACCACCTCGCAGGCTGACAGAAGCGCCGAGCCCGAGCGCCTCCCAACAGCCCCCTGGCAGGGCAGGGTCGCTAAGTTCTGCGGCAACCTTTCCAATTGTGTCATCCTGAACTCGTTTCAGGATCTGTATTTTCCCGAGCGCGGTGAAACGCAGATCCTGAAACGAGTTCAGGATGACATCACTAGAGGGATGGCCAGGACTTGGCAGCCCTGCCCGGCGGGGGGCCGGTTGCCCCGCAACCGGGGGGCGGTTCCCTTTCGAAGCGGCGAGGCGCTACCGCGTCACCGTCACCCGCCGCACCGCCGACGCGCGGCCGACGTCACGCGGACGAGGCGCCCCTCCATCGCAGACGTCGCGCCCACGTCACGCGCGTACGCACTCGCCACCATCCGCGCACCCGTGCATTCCACCTCAGTCGCACCACAGCACCTGCGACCAGCGCCACGTCACCGCGGCACCGCCTGGGACACGCGACCGCTCACGCAGACGCGACGTGGTTCACTCATGCCGAGGTCGCCCCGACGGTCCTCATTCCGTACGCAGGACCACGTTCGAGAGCCACGCGTTCCCCGCTTGCTTGAACCGACAGCCCATCTGGCGAACGCACGCCGCGGACGGCCACGATCGCTCCGACCGCGCGCGCCCGGTTCGCCGGGAGCGCGCTCACCGAGGCGTACCGCACGTCCCACGGTACCGCCGTCGCCGCGGCGGCCAGAAGATCCACCCCCCGCCGGATCCCGGACCCGATCTCGCCGGCACGGAACCACAACCCCATCTCGTAGACGATCTCGGACGCGCGCGCGTCCGGGATCTGCCACTCCAGCCCGCTCCCGACGGCCACATGCATCTCTCCTTCCCGAGGCGCGACCAGCACAATCACCCCGTTGTTGAGCCCGCGCTGCCCGACGCCCCACTCACGCCCGAGCCGCTGCGCATACGCCCGCGCCGGCATCCCCCAGAGCGTGTCCACGACGGCAACCAGCGATCTGAACCGAACTCGCGTCGTCGACCGCCTGCAACTGAGCCGACAGATCGCGCTCGACCAGCGGCGTCAGCACGCCTGCCGCATCCACGACGCGCCCCGTCAGCGCAGGCGGCGCCCACTCGTACGACGGACTCTGAGCGCGTGCCGCCCCACAGCACCAATAGGAAAACCAGAACCGAATTGAGAGCAGCAGACAGCATCGGGACAGAAGAAATAAGGTCAAACACGCAGGGAAGAGAGGATAGCCATCAGATCGAGACACTACGAGCCCGCCTCCTGCATCCCCAGCACCTCCCGCCGCTGCGGCCGCTCCTCCAGCGCCACCGCCGCCACGTCATAGAAGTCCTCCCAGTACCCCGCCACCGCCTCGACGGCCGTGTCCCGCTCCGCCGTCGCCACCTGCGCCTCGCCCGCCTCGGCAAGCTGCACCGCCCCCGCCGCCACCGCCGCCTCGACGTCCGCGAGCCCCCGCTCCGCGTCTGCGGCCGTCACCTTCCGCACCGCCAGCGCCTCCAGCAGCGCCGGGTCCGCCAGCAGCGCCTCGTGGAACCGCCGCGCCTCGGCCAGCACCTCCGCCGCCGCCCCGTCCGGCCGCCGCCCGGTCAGCCGCAGCGTCTCCCACCCCGCCGACCCCTCGTCGAAGACCGTCCGCGCCAGCTTCGTCAGCCGCGCGTGCGTCTGCTTCACCTTCGCCCGCGCCTGCCCGGCCGTCCGCGTCGCCGCCCGGCTCTCGGCCCGCTCCGTGTCCGCCTCGCGCGCCTCCCGCTCGGCCACGTCCACGAGCGCCAGCCCCTCCTCGATCTCGCTTTTGTCGTAGCCCATCGCGCCCATCAGGCTCTGAACGGCCTTCTCGTCGCGCGCGTTGACGAGCGCCTTCCGCACGCGGGACAGAAACTGAAGCTGCTTGGTGTTCGGCATGACCGGACGGGCGAGTGAGACCGCCACGATACCGGTCACGCCACGGAAAAACAACGCCCGCCCCCGACTGTCACCGGCTCCCCGAGGCGACCCACCACCTCCCGCAGGCTCCCGACCGCCACCCGGAGCCCGCCACCGACTCCCGGAGCCCACCACCGCCTCCCGGAGGCCGCCAACGCCTCCCGGAGGCTACCGACCGCAAACCGCCGCTCTCCACCGGCTCCCCCCGGCACCCGACGACCCCCACGCGCCACACCGCCGTCACCCGCCGGGACCATCTTCGCCCGCCCGCGTTGACACCCGCCCAGACGACGCCCGCCCGACGATGACCGACGCCCTCGCCGACAAGCTCAAGCACCTCCCGACCGGCCCCGGCGTCTACCAGCACAAGGACGCCGACGGCAAGACGCTCTACGTCGGCAAGGCCAAGAACCTCCGCTCCCGCGTCCGGTCCTACTTCCAGGACGGCCGCCCGCGCGAGGCCCGCATCACCGCCCTCCTGTCGCCGCGTCGTCGACGTCGAGATCATCGTCACCGACACCGAGACCGAGGCGCTGATCCTGGAGAACAACCTCATCAAGCAGATCCAGCCGAAGTACAACGTCCTCCTCAAGGACGACAAGTCGTACCCCTACATCTGCGTCAAGAACGAGCGCTTCCCCCGCGTCTTCCCCACCCGCACCGTCCGCCGCGACGGCTCCCAGTACTTCGGGCCGTACACGGACGCGAAGGCGATGCACCTCGCCCTCAAAACCATCAAAGACCTCTTCAAGGTGCGGTCCTGCTCGCTCCACCTCAACCAGGCCGCCATCGACGCCGGCAAGTTCCAGCCCTGCCTGGACTACCACATCCAGAAGTGCCTCGCGCCCTGCGTCGCCTACGAGACCGAGGCGCACTACGACGCGACCATCGCCCAGATCAAGACGCTCCTCAACGGCAAGACGGACGCCCTCGCCGCCGACCTCCGCGCCCGAGATGGTGCGCCTCGCCGCCGAGAAGAAGTTCGAGGAGGCCGCCGAGCTCCGCGACCGCGCCCGCGCCCTCGACGTCTACAAGCAGAAGCAGAAGGTGGTCACGGACTCGGAGTCCGACCGCGACCTCTTCGCCCTCGCCGTGGACCGCGAGTCGGACGTCGCCATCGGCGTCCTGTTCAAGGTCCGCGAGGGCAAGATCATCGGCCGCCAGCACCAGACCGTCCGCCACATCGAGGCGATCGAGGACGCGGACCTCGCCCAGACGCTCCTCGAGGCCTACTACGCCAGCGCCCAGTTCTTCCCCGACGAGGTCTACCTCTCGACCGACATCGCGGACGCCGGCCCGGTCGAGGCGCTCCTGCGCGAGCGCAAGGGCCGCCGCGTCGAGGTCAAGGTCCCGCAGCGCGGCGAGAAGGTGGACCTCATGTCGATGGTTCAGGCCAACGCGAACCTCCTCCTCGGCGAGTGGAAGCTCGCCAAGGAGCAGCAGGACGTGGACCGCATCCCGCGCTCCGTCTCGTCGCTCGAGCGCGACCTGCGCCTGCCCAAGCCCGCCGCGCCGCATCGAGTGCTTCGACATCTCGCACCTCGGCGGCACGGGCACCGTCGCGAGCTGCGTCGTCTTCGTCGACGGCGCGCCCAAGAAGTCCGAGTACCGCACCTTCAAGATCCGGACCGTCGAGAACGGCACAGCCGGACGACTTCCAGTCCATGCGCGAGGTCGTCGAGCGCCGCTACGCGCGCGTGCTCGAGGAGAACGGCCCGTGGCCGGACCTCGTCATCATCGACGGCGGCAAGGGCCAGCTCTCCGCGGCCGTCGAGTCGCTCCGCGGCGTGGACGTCTACGGCAAGTTTCCGGTCGTCGGCCTCGCGAAGCGCCTCGAGGAGGTCTTCTTCCCCGGCCACTCCGAGTCCGTCATCATCCCGCGCACGTCGTCCAGCCTGCGCCTCATCCAGCGCGTCCGCGACGAGGCGCACCGCTTCGCCGTCACCGCCCAGCGCAAGCAGCGCGCCATCAAAGACCTGCGGAGCGAGCTGCTCGACGTGCCCGGCGTCGGCGCGAAGACGGCGCAGAAGCTCCTCACGGTCATCGGCTCCACCAAAGCCGTCAAGGCAGCGACCGAGGCGGAGCTCGCGGCCGTCGTCGGCAAGAGCGCCGCGCGCAAGGTCCGCGCCCACTTCGACGCCGCGCCAGACGAGGCGGCAGGCGCAGCGCAGGACGCGTGAGGCGCATCGGCTAGATTCGCAGGGCACCCACGCCCGCCCGATGATCACGCTCGACCGCGACGGCCCGCTCCAGATCGCCGACCAGATCGTGGCGGGCCTGCGCTACGAGATCGGGGCGGGCACGTACCGCCCCGGCGAGCGCCTACCGTCCACGCGGTCGATGGGCGAGACGCTCGGCGTCTCGTTCCACACCGTGAGAAAGGCGTACCAGGTGCTCGCCGCTGAGGGCGCGCTCGTCGTGCGCCAGGGCGGCGGCTACTCGGTCGCAGAGCGGACCGCGATCACGCGTGCCGAGCGCATGGAGCGCGCGGCCGGCGTCGTGCAGGAGGCGCTGCACCGGCTCGTCGGGCTCGGCCTGAGCGAGGACGAGATCGAGTACGCCGTCGAGGAGGCGGTTCAGTTTTTCGAGCGCCCCGGCCCGCGCCGCGCGCTCCTCTTCGCGGCGCCGTACCGCGAGCTCGCCGAGAGCGGCGCCGAGCAGGCGACGAGCGCGCTTCAGGAGCGCGTGACGGGCGTCCTCACCACCGACCTCACAGCGCGGACCGAGGCCGCGGGCGTCGTCGTGCCGATGGCATCGCTGCACGACGTGCGGCGCGTGCTTCCGGACGCCGAGGCGGTCGGTGTCGTCGTCCACTATCCGCAGGCGGTCCTCGAGGCCGTCGCGCGCCTCGGGCCGGCCGAGACGCTCGCCCTCGTCACGCGCTACCCCGATGCCATCGCGCCGCTCCTCGACGAGGTCGGCGCGCGGACAGGCTTCTCGGGCCACGCCGTCGCGCTCACAGTCGAGGCCGAGGCGCGGCAGCTCGAGGCGACGGTCCGGCAGGCACGGGTCGTCCTCGTGACGCCGCAGGCGCGGCGGCGCCTCCGCCCGGCGCTCGCCGGCACGACGGCGGCGGTTCTGGAGCTCGCCCCGAGCCTCTCGCCCGAGTCGCTCGCCCGCATCCGCGAGGCGCTCGCCGCCTGAGAACGCGCCGGCTACGACGGCCGCCTAAAGTCCCGTCGGGCGGCCCTTGATCGCGTCGCGGATCTCGCGCAGCAGCTCCTGGTCGGTCGTCAACTCCGGCTGAGCCGCCGGCTCATCCGACGTGTCCGTCGCGACAGCCTTCTGGAGGCGGTTGATCCACTTCACGAGCAGGAAGACCGAAAAGGAGACAATCAGAAACGTGATGACCGTGTTCAGGAACGCGCCCCACGCCAGCACGACGGCGCCCGCCGCCGTCGCGGCCGCCAGCGTCTCGTACGGCCCCGCAGTAGTGCCCTGCTTCAGGACCACGAACAGGTCCGAAAAATCGACCCCGCCGACGGCGAGCCCGACGACTGGCATGATGACCTGCTCGACGAGGCTCGTGACAATGGCACCGAATGCGGCGCCGAGGATGAGGCCGACGGCCAGGTCGATGGCGTTGCCCTTAATGGCGAACTCCTTGAACTCCTTCCACATGGTGGCGGGGGATGGTGAGGCGGAAAGATCGCACCCGACCCGAACAGCCCAGGCCTAGCGTGTCACGACGAGGCGCAGCGCCGGGCCGCCTGGCACGACGGCGAAGTACGTCCCCGGTGGCAGGCGCGGGACCGTCACCGACGAGCGGCCCGCCTCCGCGCGCCACGTCGCCACGCGGCGGCCGAGAACGTCAACGAGGACGAGGTCGGTCGCGGCGTCGGCCCCCGAGACGAGGGTGACTGTGCGACCGGCCTGCGCGACGGTCGGGCGGAGGCTCCACGCCTGCGGGCCCGCGGGCGGCGCCTCGACGGCCGTCGCGGCGGCGAACGCGGCGACAGCATCGATGACGCCCCAGCCGAGATCGTTGGTCGGCGCCGCAGCGCGGCTGGCCGTGCTCCGGAGAGCGGTCCGGATCTGGATCGGCGTGAGGCCCGGCCGCGCACCGATCATCTGCGCGACGACGCCTGCCACCATCGGCGTCGCATACGACGTGCCGCCGCCAAACTGCTCGCCGCCACCGGGCTCGGCGACGTATACGCCCGCCCCGAGCGCCGCCACGTCGGGCTTGATGCGGCCGTCGAACGTCGGCCCGATGGACGAGAAACCGACGCGCGTGCCGTCGGCAAAGGCTGCGCCCACCGTGATCACCGAGTCGGCGTCCGCGGGCGCCGTGATGTACTGCCACGGGTCATTTCCCTCGTTGCCCGCCGCGACGACGACCGAGACGCCAAGCGACACCGCGATGTCCGAGGCGCGCGTGACCGCCGTCGTGTTGCCGTCCATGTCGGCGTACGTGAAGTCGCCCTCGCCCGCGTCGAAGGTCGAGTAGCCGAGCGAGACGCTCACGACGTCGGCGCCCTGCGCCTCCATCCACTCGAGGCCCGCGACGTAGGCGTCCTCCTCGGCGTGCGTCTCGGTCGGCGCGAACTCCGTCGTCGCAGCGATAAGGTCCGCGTCGTAGGCCGGCCCGACGAGTTGGCCGTCGTGCAGGCCGAGCGCGATCGAGGACGTCGCGAGACCGTGGTAGTTGCTCTGCGTGCCGCCGATAAGGTCCTGGTAGCCGCGCAGGCGGCCTGCGGCGCCGATGTGGGCGAGCGCCGGGTGATCAAAGTCGAACAGCGTGTCGAGGATGCCGAAGAGGACGCCCGCCCCGCGGCGCCCCGCCTCGATGGCTTCGTCGGCGCGGACGAGCTCGAGCTGCGGCGCAGACGGCCCGTAGCTTACAAACACGCCGCCCACGGCCGGCACGGCGAACGGCGCGAAGCTCCGCGCACCCTGCCTGACGAGCCGCGCCGTGCGCCGCATCGACCGCACGTCGGGCAGCGCCGCGACGGCAGCCGCCTGCTCGGGCGTAAGGTCGGCCGAGACGGCGCCGAGCCAGCGGCTCGCGTGCAGCGGCTCCACACCGAGCGCGCGAAGCCGGGCGACGGCGGCCGGGTTCACGCTGCGGTCCGGGTGGACGGGCGCGTGCTCGGAGCCCCGTAGCGCGCGCCGCGCAGTCGCGCGCGGGGTCGGCGCCGTCTCAGTGCCGCCGTCCGTCCCGACAACGATCCAGTAGCGCGTCGTCCCGGCGTCCTGCGCGTGAAGCGCGCCGGGCGCGAGTAGGCAGAGGGCGAGTCCTGCGAGCACAATTCGGGACATCGGTGCGGCGTGCGTGTGGTGGCCGATGGTACTGCCGGCCTGCGCCGCGCGCACCCCCAATCGCCGGGCACGTCTGCCGGGCGGCCGGCGTTGTCGGGCGATGCGCCTCCTCCCCGCCCTCCTCCTGCTGGCCGCCTGCGCCTCGCCGACGGCCCCGCCCGGCCGCGAGGCGCGCGAGGCGCCCGCCGTCTCCGTTCCCGGTCTCGAGCGCGGCGTCCACGACGCGGCGAACGCCGCGCGCCGCCGCGAGCGCCTCGGCGCGCTGACCCTCGACACGGCGCTCTCGGACGTCGCCCGGCGCCACAGCGCGGACATGGCGCGGCGCGCCTTTTTCAGCCACACGGCGCCCGACGGCTCAGACGCGAATGCGCGCGCCGCACGCGCCGGGCAGACGTGCCGCGTGAGCAGCGGCCGCCGCACGTTCGTCGGCTTCTCCGAGAACCTCGCGCAGGTCTGGACGGCCAGCGGCTGGACCGAGACGCGCTCCATCGCCGGCACGCAGCGCACGATGGCCTGGCGCACGCCCGGCGAGATCGTCCGCGAGACCGTCGACGGGTGGCTTCAGAGCCCCGGCCACCGCCGCAACCTGCTTCTCGAGCACGCCACGCGCGAGGGCGTCGGCGTGGCCCTAGACGCAGACGGGCGCGTGTTCGTCACGCAGATCCTCTGCTGACGGCGGCAGCCCCCGCCAGGTCCCGATTCTGTTCAACCGTCTCCTGCTCGGTCGATACACGTCCGTGCCCGCCCCGCTGGCGCCACACCCAAACGGCGACAACCGTGACGTACGTCCGTCTCGTGATCGAGTATCTCGTCCGGAGCGAGCCGGATTAACCTGGCTAGGTGACGTCTTCCTGATGCGTGGCGTCCTCCTGGGCTGCAGGTGACCGGCATCCTGTGACGCCCATCCGCGGCGCCGACGTTCACGTTGGGTAGCGCCAGAGTTCGCAACCTCGCGGCGAATGGCGGGCAAGGGCACCGCGGCGTGGGCCGACATCACAGTCTGTGACGCACCGTCCCAGGCGGATTGTGCTGGCGGTTCAGGACGGGTTGCTCATCACCGTCCGCCTGGCCGACGTCTCCTACGCCGACGTGCAGGCGATAAGCGGCGCGGTGGATGCGTGGGCGCGGCACCCGCAGCTTCTGGTGCGCTCAGACCGGCTCGGCGCGGCGCGCCTCGCGTGACGGCCCGAGGCGGAATGTCCGCGCCATATGACCGGGCGTGGCGCGTGCAAGAACGGGCCGACCGGCCGACCTCCGAGACCGCGCAAGGCGCCCGAGCGCGCGCACGCGTGGCCCATAGCGACGCCACACCACGACCGTTACGGCCGCCTTGACAGCGTAGCCGACGAGGATCAGAGCGATGTGAATGGCGGTCATCAGGGCGTGGCGGGTCCGACTGTATCGGCCCGACGGAACGGGGGCATAACGTCCACGGTGCCTCCGTTCTCCGATTCCACGCCTCTTCCCAAACTCAGCCGAACCCGCTCGTAGCGCCGGCATTTGACCTCCATGACAATGCGCCCCTTCTCGGCCGACCGCGCCACGCCCGTCGGCTTTCGCCGGTATGCGTGGACCGTGCTCGGCTACAACGTGCTCGTGATCCTGTGGGGCGGCGTCGTTCGCGCGTCCGGCTCTGGCGCGGGCTGCGGCGACCACTGGCCGTTCTGCAACGGCGAGGTCATCCCGTCCAATCCGGCGCTGAACACGATCGTCGAGTTCGCGCACCGCGTCTCGTCCGGCCTGGCGCTGCCGGCCGTCGTCGTGCTCGTTGTGTGGGCATTCCGGCTGTTCGGGCGCGGCTCGGGCGTCCGGAAGGCTGCCGTTGCGTCGGGCGTGTTCATCGTGCTGGAGGCGGCCCTCGGGGCCGGCCTCGTGCTGTTCAAGTACGTCGCGTACAACCCGAGCTACGCGCGGGCGGTGTGGATGGGGGCCCACCTCGTCAATACGCTGCTTCTTGTCGCGTCGCTGACCCTCGTCGCGTGGTGGGCGTCCGGCGGGAGCGTCCCGCGGAGCGTGGCGCTGGGGCGCGCGGCCACAGTCGGCGCCGCGCTCGGGTCCGTGCTGATTCTCGCGATGGGCGGCGCGGTGACGGCGCTGGCCGACACGCTGGCCGTCGGCGGCGGTCTGGACCCGGCCGACCACCCGGTCGTTGCAGCCCTCGTCTCGGTCCGCTGGCTGCACCCGACGATGGCGTTTGTGGCGCTCGCCGTCGTCGGCGCCTCGGTCTGGTCCGGACGCGGGACGGCCGCCGGGCAGCGCGGGATGACGGTCCTCGGTCTGTTCGTGGCGCAGATGGGCGTCGGCACGCTCAACGTGGCACTCAACGTGCCCGTCTGGATGCAGATCCTGCACCTGCTGGTGACGGACGTGGTCTGGATCGCGCTCGTCATCTGGGCCACCGAGGCGCTCGCGGAGCGCTCGGCCGAAACCGTCCCGGCCGCCCGCGCCGTCCCGGCCTGATGTGCGTCCTCTTCCTCGCCGTGGATGCGCACCCGGCATACCGGCTCGTCCTCGCGGGCAACCGCGACGAGGCGCACGCCCGTCCGACCGCGCCCCTCGCTCGCTGGGCGGACGCGCCCCACGTGCTCGGCGGGCGTGACCTCGAGGTGGGCGGCACGTGGCTTGGCGTCACCGAGTCAGGCCGCTGGGCGACCGTTACGAATGTCCGCGACCCCTCCGCGGTGCAGCCCGACCGCCTCTCGCGCGGCGCCCTCGTCGCCGACTTCCTGCGCGGCGGCACCTCGCCCGAGGCATACGCTGAGCGCGTGCAGGCCGAGCGCGACGCCTACAACGGCTTCAACCTGCTCGTTGGAGATGGCGGTAACGTGTGGATCGCGTCGTCGCGGCGCGACGCCGGGCGCGTCGCGCCGGGCCTCTACGGGCTGTCGAACGACACGCTGGATACGCCGTGGCCCAAGGTGGTGCGCGGCCGCGCGGCCTTCGCCGAGGCGCTCCGCCCCGAGCGCCTCGACCCGGCCGACCTGCTCGCCTTTCTTGCGGACGAGACGCCGGCCGATGACGCCGATCTGCCCGAGACGGGAGTCGGGCTCGTCATCGAGCGCGCCCTGTCGCCGCTGTTCATCCGCGGCCCGCGCTACGGCACCCGCGCCTCGACGGCGCTGCTGATCGGCCGCGACGGCGTCCGGATTGCAGAGCAAACGTGGGGGCCGGACGGCGCACGCGGCCCGCTCGCGGCTGTCGCGTTCAGCGAATCCGGAACGTAATCGGAAGCGTCAGTAGGAATGGGGCGGGACGCCCGGTCCGCATTCCTGGCGTGAACCGCGTCGCCCACACGGCGCGGAGCGCCTCGGCGTCGAGGTCCGGCCGCAGGCTCAGAAGTAAATCCGCGCACGTCACCCGGCCCGTCTCGCCGACGGTGAAGCGCACGAACGTGCGCCCCTGCACGCCGTCGCGGCGCGCCATGTCCGGGTAGCGAATCGAGCGGACGAACCCCTCGATGCCACCGATGAGGACCGGCTGGACCTCGGTGACCTGAACCGTCGTGTCGGGCGGCGGCGCGGCAAGCTCGGCGCGCCAGTTCTCGACCGTCCGACACGGTGTCCCGCGGGTATCCGGAACCGGGAGAATCGTCGTGGGGACGGCGCGACGAACGAGCGCTGCCGAGGGGAGACCCGCGAGCGAGCGGCCTGCCGAGGCGTTCGAGAAGACCGACTCGGCCGTGCCGCGCACGGTCCCGTCGCCGCCGTCGACGAGGCGGACGAGGCCGCGGTTGGTCTGACCGGGGCACGGGTCGCGAAGCGCGATCGCGACGACGCCTGCCGCGTCGAGGCCGCGCCGAACCTCGAGGCATTCCTGCTGGCCAAAGTCCGCCACGAGCGAGTCTGCGACCGCCTCGACGGTGCCGAGCGCCACGAAATGAAAGCGGTTAGCGTTTTCAAACCGCTCCCCGGGCGCCACCGTCTGGGCGGCAATCGGCGCAGCGAGGAGGACGAGCAGGAGGAGAAAGGAACGGGTCACCGGGGTCCGTAAAAGGCGACGAGGATGCCAATGAGGACCGCCACGACACCCACGAGGCGCGACGCGGCGCCGTAGGCCACAACCGACCGCAGCGCATCGACGACCGTCGCCTCGGCCGGGTCCGTGACGCGGTCACGGGTCCGGCGCAGCGCCATGACCTGCCGGCGGATGCCGATGCCGACGCCGGCCGTCGCCGCGGCGACGATGCCGGCCGTGTGCGCCTCGGCGAGCCACGTTGCCAGCGCGAGCGCGAGGCCGCCCGTCCCGAGCCCAACGAGCGCCTCGGCGAGCGAGATCAGGATCTGCCGCCCGCGGCCGGGGTCGAGGCGCAGGATGCGGTTGGTAAGGTCCCAGCCCGCGGCCGGCGCGGCCAAGGCGCCCGCGAGAACCATCACGACGGCCAGCGCGGCGCTCATCGGCCCGGCCCGAGCAGATCCGCCTCGGCCTGCCGGGCAAGCGCGTCGGCCGCCTCGGGCGTCGCGGCCTCGGTGTAGATCCGCAGGATGGGCTCGGTGTTCGAGGCGCGGACGTGCGCCCAGCCCGCCTCGGTATCCACCTTGACGCCGTCGACCGTCGAGACGCGGGCGCCCGTCTGCTGCTGCGCTTTGGCCGCGTACGCGTCGAGCAGCGCCCGGGCGTCCATGCCGTCCGTGAGCTGGACCTTGTGCTTGGCGATCGAATACACCGGCAGGTCGGCGCGGATCTCGCTCAGCGACTGCCCCGTCTCGGCGAGGTGCTGGAGCACGATCGCGACGCCGACGAGCGCGTCGCGGCCGTAGTGCAGGCCGGGCACGATGACACCGCCGTTGCCCTCACCGCCGATGACGGCGCCCACGCGCTGCATTGCCCGCACGACGTGGATCTCGCCGACGGCTGACCGCTCGACCGTCTGCCCGTGCTTCGCCGCGATGTCCTCGAGGAGCCGGCTCGACGAGAGGTTCGTCGCCACCGGCCCCGGCGTCTTGCCGAGGATAAAGTCCGCCGCGACAGCCTGCGTCAGTTCCTCGCCGAGGAAGCGCCCGCCGTCCTCGACGAACGCGAGCCGGTCCACGTCCGGGTCGACGACGATGCCGAGGTCGGCGCCACTCTCTTTGACGCGGGCGAGGATCTGGCCGATGTTGGCCGGGAGCGGCTCGGGATCGTGCGAGAAGCGGCCCGTGACCTCGGCGTTGAGCGTCTCGACGCGCGTCACGCCGAGCGCGCGGAGCATCTCGGGGATGGCGAAGGCGCCGACCGAGTTCACGGCGTCCACAACGACCGAGAAATCACGCGCGGCGATGGCGTCAGCGTCGATGAATGGGAGCGCGAGGATGTGCTCGATGTGGTACGGCAGCAGGTCGTCCGTGCCGTACGTCCCGAGCGCGTCGTAGCCGGCGGTCTGCGAGGCCACGCCTTCCTCGGCGAGAGCGAGAACCTCGGCGCCCTCGTCCGGCCCGAGGAACTCGCCGCGGCGGTCGAGGAGCTTCAGCGCGTTCCACTGCGCCGGGTTGTGGCTCGCCGAGAGGATCACAGCGCCGTCGGCGCGGTGCTTCAACACGCCCATCGCGACCGTCGGCGTCGTCGCGAGGCCACCGTCGATGACGTCGCAACCCGCCGCCTGGAGCGTCGCGGTGACGATGCGCGCGCAGACGTCGCCCGTCACGCGCCCGTCGCGGCCGACCACGACGCGAGGCCGCGCCTCGGTCTGCCGGGAGAGCCACGCCCCGAAGGCGGCAGCGTAGCGGACGAGCACGGCCGGGTCGAGGCCGTCGCCGAAGACGCCACGGATGCCGGAAACGGTTGCGAGAAGAGGCATGAGGAGTGAGGCGTGAGATAGATGAAGCGCGCCGCGGCCGGTCGGGGCGCTCCGCCAATATCCCACCGCCCGCGTCCGGCGGTTTCTCCATGCCTCATAGCCCGTGCCCCATGCCCGTCGCTCGCCTCCTTTCCGCCGCTAATTGACGAAACATGTCGGCCGCCAGACGTTCCTTTCCCTACCTGCCTCGTACCCCCGATGCGCTCTCCCGCCGCGACTGCCGTGCCGACTCACGCCGCCGATGCTGCCCGCACCGACGCGCTCCGAACGGCCATCGCGGACTTTAAGGAGCTGCTCAAACCGGGCATCACGATCTTCGTCGTCGTGATGGCGGCCGCCGGATACGTCCTCGCGGCAACGGGCCCGATCGACTGGTGGGTGCTGGCCGGACTGATGCTCGGGACGGCCCTCTCGGCCGGTGGTGGCGCCGCGCTGAACCACGCCGTCGAGCGCGACCACGACGCGAAGATGGCCCGCACCGCCGCCCGCCCGATCCCCGCCGGGCGTGTCCCCGCTGCCGTCGCCGTCGCCTACGGTCTCGTCTGCGCAGCGCTCGGCGCGGCCGTCCTCTTCCAAACGACGAACCCGGTCACGACGGGCCTCGCCGTGCTGACGGTCGTCCTTTACGTCGCCGTGTACACGCCGCTGAAGCGCGTTTCGGTCTGGAACACGGTCGTCGGCGCCGTCCCCGGCGCCCTCCCGGCCCTTGGGGGCGCCGCGGCGGCGTCGGGCCGGGTGGACGCGATCGGCTGGTCGCTTTTCGCGGTCCTCTTCCTCTGGCAGCTGCCCCACTTTTTCGCCCTCGCCTGGATGTACCGCGACGACTACCGCGAGGCAGGCTACCGGATGCTCCCGGCGGCGCGGGGCACCGCGCTGGGCGGCGCGCGGCTTATGGCGTGGATCGTCCTCTCCGCGACGCTGCTCCTGCTCGTCGCGGGCGTCGTGCCGTATGCGCTCGACAAGGCTGGCCCGCTGTACCTCGTCGGCATGTGCCTCCTCGGGACCGCCTTCACGCTGCCGGCCTTCTCGTTCTTTACCGAGCCCGACGACACGCGCGCGCGGCGCCTGCTCCTCGCCTCAATCGCGTACGTCCCGGCCTTCTTCGGTCTCGTGGTGCTCGACTTCCTGATCCGCCAGTTTTTCCCGTGACCCCCCAGACTGCGCTCGACGTTCGCGCCCTGCGGCACACCTACCGCGGGACGGACCGGCCAGCGCTCGACGGCGTCTCGCTGACGGTCGCGCCCGGCGAACGCGTCGCGCTGCTTGGTCCGAACGGCGGCGGCAAGACGACGCTTTTTCGCTGCGTCACGACGCTGCTGATGCCGGACGAAGGCGCTGTCTCCGTCTTCGGCTTTGACACGCAGGCCGAGCCGTCCGCCGTTCGCCAGCGCCTCGGCGTCGTGTTTCAGACGGCCGCGCTCGACGGCGTGCTGACGGTCCGCGAGAACCTGCACACGCACGCCGCCCTGAGCGGGTTGTCCGGCGCCGAGGCGCGGACGCGCGTCGCGGAGGCGCTCGAGGCGGTCGGCCTTACGGACCGCGCCGACGACCGCGTCAAGAGCCTCTCGGGCGGACTCGCGCGCCGGGCGGACCTTGCGCGCGTCCTGCTGCACCGCCCGCCGCTCCTGCTGCTCGATGAACCCACTGTCGGCCTGGACCCGACGGCGCGCCGCGAACTGTGGGACGCCCTCGACGCGCTCCGCGATGCCGGCACGGCCCAGCTCGTCGCGACGCACCTTCTGGACGAGGCCGAGGCGTGCGACCGTGTGGCCATCCTCGATCACGGCCGCGTCGTAGCGGACGGGACACCCGACGCGCTCACCTCCGCCCTGGGCACGGACGCGCTCTGGCTCGACGCGCCGGATGCCGAGGCGCTCGCCGCTCGCCTCGCCGCACGCGGCCTCGATGCCTGCACCGTCGGCCGACGCGTCCTCATCGTCTCCGACGACCCTGCCGCGCTCCTTCCCGACCTGTACGCGTCCGAGGCTGTGACCGGCGCGACGGTGCGCCGCCCGACGCTGGACGACGTCTTTGCTGCCCGGACCGGTGGCGACACGCTTTCGCCCGCCCTCCGATGACGTCTGCCATCGCCGCCCTCTGGCTCCGCGAGATCCGGACGTTCGTGCGCGACCGCGCGCGCGTCGCCGGTGCCGTGGTCCAGCCGCTCGTCATCTGGGCGCTGCTCGGCGTCGGCTTCAGCGCCGCGTTCCGCCTGCCCGGTGCGGACCAGTCGCCGGACTACGTCGCCTTCCTCTTTCCCGGCATCGTCGCGCTCGTCGTCCTGTTCACGGCCATCTTCTCGACGATCTCGGTCGTGGAGGACCGGCAGACAGGCGTGCTCCACGCCGCCCTCGTGGCGCCGCAGCCGCGCCTCGCGCTCGTCCTCGGCGTCCTCTCCGGCGGCGTGACGCTCGCCGTGGTGCAGGCCGCGCTCGTGATGCTGCTCGCACCGCTCGCCGGGCTGTCGCCGACGCTCCTCGGGGTGGGCGCCGCTCTCCTCGCGTGCGTCCTCACGGCCATCGCGCTGACCGCGCTCGGCTTCGTGATGGCGTGGCGCCTCGACACGACGCGCGGCTTTCATGCGGTGATGAACCTCGTGCTGATGCCGCTCTGGATCCTCTCGGGCGGCTTCTTCCCCATCGACGGCGCGCCGACCGTCCTGCGGTGGACCATGCTCGCCAACCCGGTGACGTACGGCGTCGCCGCGATCCGCCTTGGCCTCGGCGAGGCCGCGGGCGCGCCGGTCGGCCTGCCCGCGGCGCTCGCCGTGCTGGCCGTCTCCGCCGCCCTCCTGCTCGCGTGGGCCGTCCAGACCGTGCGGCGCCCGCTCTACGCGTGACGGGCGATCTTGCAGGCTCACGCTCCCCCGCCCCGATGACGCTCCCCGACGCTGTCTCGCTCCTCGACCGCGACCGCGCGGATTTTCTCGCGGCCTACGACGCGCTGACCCCCGAACAGCGCGCCTTCCGTCCGTCGGACGGTGGCTGGACGGCCGACGAGATCGCGCAGCACCTCGTGAAAGCCGAGACGGGCACGCTCACGATCGTCCAGAAGCAGGCCGCGGCGGGCGACGCGCGCCGCGACGTGGGCACGCCGGACGAGGCGCGCCTCGCGACGCTCGAGGCGCTACCTCCGGTCGGACGCTGCGCATTCCGATGCCCGAGGCCGCTGCCGCCGCACATCGCGCCGACGAGCCCGCCGGACGCTGGCTGGCGCGACCGCTTCGCGGCGTTCGGGATCGATTGGCAGACGCTCGCCGGGACGCTCCCCACCGAGATGGAGGCCGTCGGGCTGATGGCGCACCCGCGCGCCGGCGCCATCACGGCGTCCGGCTGCGCGCGCTTCATCGGCGCGCACATCGACCACCACGCCCGCCAGCTCGCCCGCCTGCGCACGGCCGACGGCTTTCCCGCCTGACGCCTACTCGGCGCCGCCAGGATAAACCTTGACCGACTCGTAGCGGCGCAGCTCGACCGAGCCAGCCTTGGCGCCACGCGGCTTCCGGACGTCGCACGCCCGGCAGACGTGCACGTCCACCTTCCCAGACGCCTTGCCGGCCTTCGAGTGCTTCGCCGCGAGCTCGGCCGCGCGCTTCACGACGTGCCGCGGGATCTCGCCGCCGCCCTCGGGCTGCCGCACGACGACGTGGCTCCCGGGCGTCCCGCCGCCGACGTGCAGCCACACGTCGTTGGGCGCCGCGACCTTGAAGGTCAGGTAGTCGTTCTCGCGCGCGCTCTTGCCGACGAGCACCTCGTAGCCGTCCACGTCGTGGAGGTCGTAGCCGTCGGTCGCGGCGGGGCGTTCGTGGCGGGGCATCGTGCGTCTGCTGTGGCGCGGGAAGCTAGCCGAGGCGCCGCGGTAGGTTCGGCAGATTCCTCCCCACCGCCCTCTTGGACACGCTCTTCACCCGCTCCGTGACGGATGCCGCTGCCGTGCTGCGCCGCGGCGGACTCGCCGCGTTCCCGACTGAGACCGTCTACGGCCTCGGAGCCGTCGCGACCGATGCGCAGGCCATCGCGGCCGTCTACGAGGCGAAAGGGCGGCCATCGGACAACCCGCTCATCGTTCACGCTGCAGATGTGTTGTCGTTGAATGCAATAACGGAATCGACATCGCTCGGCGAGGCGCTGCTCACGGCCTTCGCTCCCGGCCCCCTCACCCTTGTGCTCCCGGTGCGCCCCGGCGTGCTCCCGGACGCAGTGACGGCAGGCCTCCCCACCGTCGCCGTCCGCATTCCGGCTCATGAGACGGCACGCGCACTTATTCGTGGCGCCGGCGGCCTGCTCGTGGCGCCGTCCGCCAACCGCAGCGGCCGCCCGAGCCCGACGACGTGGCAGGCCGTCCGCGACGACCTCGGCGGGCGCATCGACGCCGTGTTGATGGGTGACCCGACGGCCGTTGGCCTCGAGTCGACGGTCGTGGACGCGACCGGGAGCACAGCCGTCGTGCTCCGCCCCGGCGCCGTGACGCTCGCCATGCTCCGCACCGTCGATCCCCGCGCGCGCGACGCCGCGGCGGGAGATGACACGGCACGCTCGCCCGGTACGCGGCACCGCCACTATGCGCCGCGCGCGGCCGTCCGCCTCATCGAGGCGCCCGACCCGAGCGCGGACGCAGCGTACATCGGCCTGGAAGCTCCCGCGCCGGGCTACGCGCTCGTCGAGACGTGCGCGGACGTCGCCGAATACGCCCGCGCCGTTTTCGACCTCTTCCGACGCGCCGACGCGCTCGGTCTCTCCCGGATCGACGCGCAGCGCGTGCCAGACGACGGCCTCGGCCGGGCACTCATGGACCGCCTCCGACGCGCTGCCGCGGCATGACTACGGGGCTGGCATCGTCGCGACCGGCGCTGCCGTCGGCGTCCCGAGGCCCCACTGACCGCCCCACCGGCCGCCGAAGAACATGATCACGAGAAGCACGATCCACAGCAGGTGGCCGATTCCGATGCCCATCGACACCTTCTTGGCCTGCGCCGGCTGGCCGCCCGCGAGACGCCCCCATGCCGGCTGGATCATCAGCACCTGAACGAGCACGAGGATGAACCCTAGCGTCAGAGACGCGTGGTAGACGCCGCCATACACCAGCCCGAGGCTTCTCCCGAGGACGAAGACGGAGATCGCCGCGGCGTAGAACAGGATGATTGCGACCGTCATCACCTGCACGGTCCGGTTGCCGTTCGTCCGGATCGACTCGGCCGCGCCGGTTTCGCCGACGGTGAGCGCCTTGGCCTGGAACTGGAGGCGCAGGCTGAGACCGAACCAGATGGAGACGAGGATAATGTGCGCGAGCACGAGCAAGACGTGGAGCGGACCAATGGCCATCGAGGCGGAGGTAGGTGTTCCCGGACAACGCCGCGGCGGCCCGGCGGGATTCGTCCGCCTGGGGGCCACCCCGGCTTCTCGCCGCCTGCGAATCCAGACGCGCCGCGGAGTGTTGACGTGCGGTTCCAGAATCCTGACTGATGCCCCCGACTTCCGACTACGTCCCCGCCGGCGCCGACCTTTCTCGCCGCGACCGGATCTACGCCTTCATCGGCATCCTGCTCGCGCTCTTCCTCGGCGCCCTCGACCAGACCATCGTCTCGACGGCCCTGCCGAAGATCGTCGAGAGCCTCGACGGCCTCGAGCGCTACGCGTGGGTCGTGACGGCGTACCTGCTCGCCTCGACCGTCATGGTCCCGATCTACGGCAAGCTCGCCGACATCGCGAGCCGCCGGACGATCGAGCTCTGGGCCATCGTCCTCTTCCTCGGCGGGTCGTTCCTGTGCGGCCTCGCTGGCGAGTTCGGCCCGCTCCCGCTCCTCGGCGACGGCATGACGCAGCTGATCGTGGCGCGCGCGGTCCAGGGCATCGGCGGGGCCGGCCTCTTCGCGATGGCCTTTATCGTCATCGCGGACCTTTTCCCGCCGCGCGAGCGCGGCAAGTACCAGGGCTTCGTCGGCGCGACGTTCGGCATCGCGTCGGTCCTCGGGCCGCTCGTCGGCGGCTTCCTCGCGGACAACGGCGACGTCATCATCCCGGGCATTGCCGGCTGGCGGTGGGTGTTCTACGTCAACCTGCCGTTCGGGGCGCTCGCGCTGTGGTTCGTGCTCCGCCGGATGCCGCCGCTCCTCCCGCCGAGCCGCGGGCGCCTCGACGCCGCCGCCGCGGCCCTCCTGCTCGTCGGGCTCGTCCCGTTCGTGGGCGTGCTCCAGCTCAACCGCCGCGACTTCCCGTGGACCGGCTCGGTCTCGCTCGGCCTCGTCGCGCTCGCCGTGCTGGGCATCGCCGGGTTCGTGTGGCGCACGCGGCGGTCGTCGGACCCGATCCTCGACCTCGACCTTTTCCGCCTCCGCATCTTCTCGACCGCCTCGGCCGCCGTCTTCTTCTACGGCGCCGCGTTCATCGGGCTCGTCGCGTTCCTGCCGCTGTTCCTCGTCAACGTCATCGGCGTCTCGGCGACGAAGGCCGGCGCCGCGCTCATCCCGCTCTCGATGGGCGTCGTCTTCGGCTCGACGGTGAGCGGCCAGCTCGTGTCGAAGTTCGGGCGCTACAAGCCGTTCATGGTCGGCGGCGGGGCCGTGCTCGCCGTCGGGACGTTCCTGCTGAGCCGCATGACGACGGCGACGCCCTTCTGGGAGGTCACGACGTACATGGTGGTCTGCGGGCTGGGCGTCGGCCCGAGCCTGCCGCTGTTCACGCTCGCGATCCAGAACGCGGTCGACGTGCGGCGCCTCGGCCAGGCGACCTCGGCGAGCCAGTTCTTCCGCCAGATCGGCGGCTCGATCGGCGCCGCGGCGCTCGGCGCCGTCCTCGCGGTGACGCTCATGCAGCACCTCGGGCCGGACGGCATGGCGCTGCTTGGCGGTGGTGAGGGCGCGCAGAGCGCTGCCACCGTCATCTCGCCCGCCGCCCGCGAGGCCTTCGCCGCGGCGACGCGCAACATGTACACGCTCTCGTTCGCGTTCGTCGTCTGCGGCTGGGTCGCGACGCTGTTCGTGCCCGCGATGCCGCTCCGCCGGACGTTCGGCGACGCGCCGGGGCGAGGGACGGAGATCGGCGCCGCCGAGGGCCAGCCCGTAGAGCCCGAGGTCGTGTCGGTCTAGAACGCGACAACGATGTGGAATGGGACTGTCGGCCTTGGCCCGCCCCCGTCGTGGTCCCCCAGAATGACGGGCGCTACGACGTGGACGACTGTCGCCGAGCCCACGCCCAGCACGGCCCCAGCGAGGATGTCGGACGGGTAGTGGACGCCGTGCCACACACGCGAGACGCTTACGGCCGTCGCCCACAGCAGTGCCGGCGCCGCGAGGCGCCCGTCGCTCAGCGAGATGCTCGTCGCGATGGCGAACGCCGCCGCGGCGTGGCCGGACGGAAACGAGTTTGGGTCCGCCACTTCCTCGGACTGGTGGTGCGGGTCGCGCGCCACGATGTCCGGCATCCCCCGATACGGCCGCGGGCGGTGAAACACCCGCTTGAGCACGAACGTGACCCCCAGTGCCCCGGCTTCAGCCGCCGCAATCCGAGCCGCCGGCCGCACCGAGTCCCCCTGTAGCAGGCCGACGCCCGCCGCCACCGGCGCCGCCCCGATAAATGCCGGATACGCCGCCCCGTTGACGCCCCGCATCACAGCCGCGAACGGCCGCGCCTCGATCCCGTTGATCGCCCGCTCGACGCGCGCATCGAGTCCGCCCGGCGCGGGCGGCGGAAGCGTGATCTGCGCCGTCGAGTCCGGCGTCTGTGCCCCTGCGCCGGCCGCGGCGCTCAGGAGCAGGAGCAGCACCGCACGGCGTGCCCGTCTGCCCCCTCCCGCCTCGCGCGCGCGGGCCCCACCCCTCCGCGGTGGGGCCGTCGGTGGCAGGGCGATCGTTGGCAGGGCTGTCGGCGTCATGGGGCGACGGATTCCGGGAGCGGCGGCAGCCTGCCGTCGAGGCGCGGGCGGGCGCCCGGCCGGCGAAGCTAGCCCGAACGCGACGCGGGGCCGGCGGACCTGACGTCCACCGGCCCCGCGAGACCGAGCGCCTCTGCGCTCAGAGGTCGAGGATCGCCTCGTCGATCTCCTCGTCTTCCTCGGTGACCGGCGGTGCGGCCTTCGGCACGCCGATGCCCATCGCGTCCTTGATGGCCTGCTTCACCTCCTCGCGCTTCTCGGGGTTCTCCGAGAGCCACAGCTTGGTGGCGTCGCGGCCCTGCCCGATGCGCGTCTCGCCGTGCGAGTACCACGAGCCCGACTTCTGGATGATGTCGTGCTCCAGGCCGAGGTCCACGAGCTCGCCGAGGCTGCTCACGCCCTCGCCGTAGATGATGTCGAACTCGGCCTCGCGGAACGGCGGCGCGACCTTGTTCTTGACGACCTTGACCTTGGTCCGGTTGCCCGTCACCTCCGTCCCCTCCTTGATCGCGCCGATGCGGCGGATGTCCATGCGGACCGAGGCGTAGAACTTCAGCGCGCGGCCACCGGCCGTCGTCTCGGGCGAGCCGAACATGACGCCGATCTTCATCCGGATCTGGTTGATGAAGATGAGGGTCGTGTTGGTCCGCGAGATCGTGCCCGTGAGCTTGCGCAGCGCCTGCGACATCAGGCGCGCCTGGATGCCGACATGGCTCGCGCCCATCTCGCCCTCGATCTCAGCCTTCGGCACGAGCGCGGCGACCGAGTCGATGACCACGACGTCGAGCGCGCCGGAGCGGACGAGCATGTCACAGATCTCGAGCGCCTGCTCGCCGGTGTCCGGCTGCGAGATCAGGAGCTCGTCCGTGTTCACGCCGAGCTTCTGCGCATAGCCCGCGTCGAAGGCGTGCTCGGCGTCGATCATGGCGCACTGGCCGCCGGTCTTCTGGGCCTCGGCGATGATCTGCGTCGCGAGGGTCGTCTTACCCGACGACTCGGGGCCGTAGATCTCGATGATGCGGCCGCGTGGGACGCCGCCGATCCCGAGCGCGTGGTCCAGCGTGAGCGAGCCCGTCGAGATCGCCTCGATCATGACCGGCGGCGCGTCGCCCATCTTCATCACGGCGCCCTTGCCGTACTGCTTCTCGATCTGCTTCATCGCCAGATCGAGCGCCTTCACCTTGCCCGCCGAGTCGGTCGGCGGCGCGGACGGGGAGGATTTGTCCGGGTTCGATACTCTAGCCATGAGGGCAGGCCCCGCGAGGGGCGGCTGTTGTGTGAGGGAGGGCCGAACGGTGTGGCCCCTCAGGCACGAATGGGATGCACCGAGGGCTGAAGCCAGAGCGGTGCGGGATGCCAGAGTACGGAGAGGCGTGTGACACCTCCGCGTCATCGGGCGCGTGTCTCCTGAGACGCGCAGGATCAGGCGATCTAACCGGACGCCACCGAAAAAGTTGACGCCCCCGAGCCCCCGCAACGCGAGACGGCTCCGCTCCGCAACTTCCGGGCTCCAACGGGGTTTAGCTTTCAGTCCGGACTGAAACCTTCCGAATGCCTGCGACACTTGCGCCCCGCGCCCCCTCCGTCCCCCTCTCCGGCCTTGCCGCGCTGCGCGCGCCGGTCGAGGCGGACCTCCGGCACTTCCGGCGCCACTTTCGGCAGGCGATGCGGTCGGACGTGCGCCTGCTGGACACCGTTACGCGGTACCTGCTCAAGCAGAAGGGCAAGGAGATCCGCCCGACGCTCGTCCTGCTCGCCGCCCAGATGACGGGCGGCGTGACGGAGAAGAGCTACCGCGGCGCAGCCCTCGTCGAGCTCCTCCACACCGCGACGCTCGTCCACGACGACGTGGTGGACGAGGCGGAGACGCGGCGCGGCATGGCGACCATCAACGCGCTCTGGCGCAACAAAGTCGGCGTGCTCCTCGGCGACTACCTGCTCAGCCGCGGCCTGCTGCTCGCGCTCGACGCCGGCGACGTGGACCTCCTCACCACCGTTTCGACGGCGGTCCGACGGATGTCCGAGGGCGAGCTCTACCAGATCGAGAAGGCGCGGACGCTGGACACGACCGAGGAGGCCTACTTCCGGATCATCTCGGACAAGACGGCGAGCCTCCTCGCGGCGTGCATGGCCATCGGCGCCACCTCCGCCGGCGCCTCGACGGCCGAGGTCCAGCGGGCGACGGCCGTCGGCGAGTCGCTCGGGCTGGCCTTCCAGATCCGCGACGACCTCTTCGACTACGACGCCGAGGCGAGCGCCGGCAAGCCCGTCGGCCTGGACCTCCAGGAGCGCAAGATGACGCTGCCGCTCATCGCGGCGCTGGACCGCGCCTCGAAGGAGGACCGCGCGCGCATCCGCCGCATCGTTCGCCGCCGGCGAAAGAGCCGCGCCGAGACGGCCGAGGTCGTCCGGTTCGTGACCGAGCACGGCGGCGCGGCCTACGCCCGAGCCCGCATGGAGGCCTTCGCCGACGAGGCCGCGCGCGGCCTGCATCGCCTTCCCCCCTTCCGACGCCCGGGACGCGCTCGTCGGGCTGTGTGCGTATGTCGTCGCACGGAAGCGGTAGCGAGCCACCGCCGCGGGCTGCGGCGGTATCCTCCGGTCATCGCCGCCTCACCCGATGACCGTCCATTTTCTCGGCACCGGTTCCGCCCAGACGTCGCCCGACCGCACGACGACGATGCTGGCCTTCGAGGCGCAGCGCACCTTCTTCCTGGTCGATTGCGGCGGCGACGCCGTGCACCGCCTCTTGAAGGCCGGCCTCGTGCCGGCCGATGTCGAGGCGGTCGTCCTCACGCACGAGCACCCGGACCACATCTCGGGCTTTCCGCTGCTGATCGAGAAGCTGTGGCTCGCCGGGCGCCGCACGCCGATTCCGGTCTACGGCCTGCCGCGCACGCTCGAGGTCGCGAGGGGCATCTTTTCCCTGTTCGACACGACTGGCTGGGCGGATGTCCCGCGGATCGATTACCACGCCATTGAGGCCGCCGAGGGTGCGGCGGTCTTCGAGCGCGGGCCGTTCCGGGTCACGTCGAGCCTCGTCTTCCACCCGGTCCCGACGGTCGGGCTGCGCGTCGAGGCGGACGGCGCGACGGTCGCGTACTCGTGCGACACGGCGCCGCACCCGGCCGTGCCGCGCCTCGCCCGGGGCGCGGACCTGCTCATCCACGAGGCGACGGAGCACTTGCCGGCCGTCCACAGTTCGGCCGAGGAAGCGGCGGCGTGCGCCGCCGAGGCGGGGGTCGGGCGCCTCGTGCTCGTCCACCTGCCGCCCGTCCTGCCGGACCTTGCCGAGGCGCGGGCGGTCTTCCCCGAGACGGCATGGGCCGCCGACGGCGACCGCATCGAGGTGTAAGCGTCAGCGCACGTCGACGGTCACGGTGTCTCCGGTCCGCACCGCTCCGACGGCGAGGACGCGCGTGTACCACCGCGTCTCGGCCGGATGTGCGGCGGGCTTGATCCGCTTGAAGCCCCCGCCCTTAAACGAGGCGCGGATCGTCCGGCACGGCTCGACGCGCGTCGTGAGCTGAAGCCGGACCGACTCGCCGACGGCGAGCACGTCGCCTGCCTCCAGGCGCTCCCACTCGATTCCTTCGAGCGTGAGGTTCTCGCCCGTCGTGCCCGGCGCGATGGGGTGGCCTTCCGCTTGGAGCCGCGCGATAACCTCGGCCGAGAAGAGGCAGACGGCGCGCTCGGGTCCGCCGTGAATCTTGGTGTACCGCACAGCGTCGCCGGCGAGCCCGGTCGGCCCGACCTCGGCCGCCTCGACCGGCAGCTTCGGCACGCCGCCCGTCGGGGAGACGTTGACCTGGACGACGCGGCCGCTCACGGTGCGCTGGCCGCGACCGTCCCCCGCAAGCGCAGCGACTTGACGGGCTGCACCGCGTCCGTCGTCTCGAGCGTGATCGCCACGTCGAACGTGCCGTCCGGGCGGGCGATGGCGGCGGGCGCCTCAAGGGTCACGAGGATGCCGGCGACATCGCGCGAGAAGACCGGGCGGTCCGGGAAGACGACGTCGACGCCGGCCGGTGCGTGCACAGCGGTGATCCGGACCGGCGCCTCGCCCTGGTTCTGGAAGCGATATGCCTGCTGCACGGCGCCCACGGCGTTCTCCTGAACGAACGTGTCCGCCTCGAAGGTCAGCGATCCCTGCGCTGCGCCGCCGCGCGTGAAGCCCGGTACCACGTCGCCGACGATGGTCAGCGTCGTCGTCGCCGGCTCGTCCGTCTGCACGGTGACGTGCTTCTCGAACGGGCCCGGGCGCCCTTCAGACGTGTAGGCGACGGTGATTTCGGCGGTCGCACCCGGTGCGATGGCGCCGGTGGGGTACTCGGGTGTCGTGCAGCCACAGCTAGGACGCACGTCCACGAGGCGGACGGGGCGGTCGCCGGTGTTGATAAATGCGAACGTCGTCGTCGCAACGGTGCCCTCGTCGATGCGGGCGAAGTCGTGCCGCTCGGTCGCGAACGCGGCGCGGCCCTGCGCGAACGCGGGCGCCGCGGAAAGGAGCAGGACGAAAAGGGTCAGCAGGCGCATCGGGTCAGCGTTTAGAGGTCGGTCGGGGGACGTCGTCCCACTCGTCCCACGGGAGCACGGTACGGAGGGTCCAGACCATGAACGCGATACGCAGCGGCCATCAGCACGCCGAGGCCGATCAAAACGGCCCGCTCGGACGCGGCGCCAGCGCGGACGGCCCACGCGGCGCCGAGCCCGAGCCCGGCGCCGACGAGAATCGGCGCGGCGAGCCGGGCGACGGCGCGCACGGGGATCAGTACGCGAGAAGGGCGCGGGCAGCGGCGAGGACGTCCTCGTCCTGCGGCAGCACCTCCTTCTCGAGGACGTCCGCGTACGGGATCGACGAGAAGGCGCCAGCGACGCGCGCGACGGGCGCGTCGAGGTGGCCGAAGGCCTTGGCGCTGATCTGCGCCGCGATCTCGGCGCCGAAGCCCATAAACTCGTGGTCCTCGTAGGCGACGAGCACGCGGCCCGTCTTGCGCGCCGACGCGAGCAGCGTCTCAGTGTCGAGCGGCAACATCGAGCGGACGTCGATGACCTCGACCGAGACACCCTCCTTCTCGAGCACGCGCGCCGCAGCCATCGAGCGGTAGACGATCGCGCCCCACGTGATGATGGTGAGGTCCGTCCCCTCCTTGACCATCCGCGCCTTGCCGAGCGGGACGAGGTAGTCGGCGCCGGGCTCCGGCGAGCGGACCGGCCCCTGCCGGTAGAGCGACTTGTGCTCGAGGAAGATCACCGGGTCCTGCCCGCGGATCGCCGACTTCAGCAGGCCCTTCGCGTCGGCCGCGGTGGACGGCATCACGACGTGGAGGCCGGGGAAGTGCGCGAACATCGCCTCGACGTTCTGGCTGTGGCATAGCCCGCCGTGGATGTAGCCGCCGCAGGGCATCCGGATGACCATCGGGCTGGCCCACGCGCCGTTCGAGCGGTAGCGCATCGACGCAACCTGGTTGCGGATCTGCTGCATGGCGGGCCACACGTAGTCTGCAAACTGGATCTCGACGACGGGCATGTAGCCCGCGGCCGAGAGCCCGACGGCCGAGCCGACGATCGAGTGCTCCGCGAGCGGACTGTTGAAGCAGCGGTCGCGGCCGTGCTTCTCGGCGAGCCCGCGGGTGGCCGTAAAGACGCCGCCCTTGCCGCCTCCGACGTCCTCGCCGTAGACGAGCACTTTATCCGAGCGCTCCATCTCCTCGTCGAGCGCGTGGTTGATGGCGTCCACCATCACGACGAGCTCGCCCGCCGCGCCGTCCTGCTCGTAGACGCGGTCGTCCGGACCGTCGTAGACGACGTGGCGCGTGGCCTCGGCGGGATCCGGATCCGCCTCCGCCTCGACCTCGCGGGCAAAGGCGTCGATGGTCGTGTGGATCTCCTTCCGCATCGCCTCGACCTCCTCGTCCGTCGTCATGCCGGCGGCAACGAGGCGAGCAACGAGGGCCGGGATCGGGTCGCGGTCGAGGTCTGCCTGAACGGCGTCCGCCTCGCGGTACTTGTTGTGGTCGTCCGACGACGAGTGCGGCAGCAGGCGCACGACGTCTGCATGGAGGGCGACGGGGCCCTTGCCCGCGCGAACGTGCTCGATGGCTGCTTTCGCCGCGGCGAGGCTCGCGAGGAGGTCCGTGCCGTCGTACTTCAGGCGCGCGAGCCCGGGGTAGCCGCCGAGCATCGTCCAGATCGAGCCGCCGGCTGTCTGCTCGCTCACCGGGACCGAGATGGCGTAGCCGTTGTCCTGGATGTGGAAGACGACGGGCAGCGCCTCGCGAGCGGCCCAGTTAAGGCCTTCGTGGAAGCCGCCCTGGCTCGTCGAGCCTTCGCCGCCCGAGACGTAGACCGCCTTGGGCGTCTCGAGGGCCGGCTCGCCCGCCTTCTCCGCCGCGGCGGCGTCGCGCTGGTACGCGAGCGCGAAGCCGACAGCCGGCAGGTACTGCGCGGCAACCGACGACGACGTGCTGAGGATGTTGAGGTCCTTGTGGCCGAAGTGCTCCGGCATCTGGCGCCCGCCGCCGTTCGGGTCTCCCGCCTTGCCGAAGTGGGCGCGCAGGATCTCGTGCGGCGTCATCCCGACCGACAGCGCCGTCGCGAGGTCGCGGTAGTAAAAGCAGAACGCGTCGTGCCCACCGACGAAGGCGCGGCCCAGCGCCGTCTGCGAGGCCTCGTGGCCGGACGATCCGATGTGGAAGTAGCCCTTGCCCTGCTTGAGCAGCGTCAGCATCTTTTCGTCGAGGCGCCGCGACGTCATCATGGTGCGGAGGCACGCCATGAGCGTCTCCTGGCCGACCTCCTCGAGCGTGAGCGGCGTCACCTCGAGGTCGCCCTCGAAGCCGACCGGCGCGGGGCGACCCGCCCTCGCTGGGTCCGTCTCCTCATCAAAGGCCGCGTCGACGTCGGCCGTGATGTCGGCGTCGTCGGCGATCGAGTCGTCGGCTGAGGCGGCCAACTCACCCCCTTCTGGAGCCTCCGTCTCGGCGACCGGTGCGTTGTCCTGGGCGGGCATGTCTGCAGCGAGGGCGGCGCGGAGCGTGTCGGCGTCGAGCGGCCCGTCGTGCTCGTCCGCTGCGGACATTTCCACGCCGTCGGGGTCTACACCTGCGTCCGACGCCTCGGAAGCAGGCGCTCCAGCGTTCGTCCCGGCTGGCACATCGGGCGCGGACGCCTCGACGGGGGCACCGTCGCCGGTATCTGGCATGAGGAGGGACCGCGTCGTGTAACGGCTGGCCTCGGTGGGAGCCGGGCGGTCGTCGGCGGGCAGGTCGGGGTTGTTCTCGGACGCCATGGCGGGGGTCGGGAAGGGGCTTCGGGGCTGCGGGCGCGAGGGCCGGGCGCGGTCTTCTAAGATAAGGCCTCGGCGCGCCCCGCCGGCCGTACGCCCGTGCCTCGCGCCGGGGGTTAGAACGCCTAGAGCGGTGGAACCCAACCCTGCCGCCTCCGTCCGACCGAACTCGCACCCGCTGGCTCGATGGACGCCCCACCTCCCGTCGCTGCAGACTCCCCTGCCCGCCCGCCCCACTCGCGCCCAGGCCTTTGGGCGAAGCGCTTCGGCGTGTTCGGCTTCCTGTTCTTTCTGGGGAAAGGCTTGTTGTGGCTCACCCTGCCCGCGCTGATCGTTTCGCTCGGAGCGGGCTGCTGAATCAGCCGCAGGGTTTTGGATTCGGTAGAATTGACGTAGGTTTACCGGGTCCCACCCTTCCCGGTCCATGCCTCCACCACTCCGCTCGGCCCTCGCGCTTGCTGCAGCCGGCCTTTTCGCCTGCGCACCTGTCGCCGCGCAGCAGGCCGTCACGCTCAGCCGCACAGCCACCCGCGTCCTCTCGGATATCACGGATACCGTCAAAGATGACGACGGCGGCCGTGTCACGCTCAACACCCTCCTGACCTACGATCCGGTCGCCGGCGAGTATGTCCGCACGGTGACCGAGGCCGATGGCCGCGTCCGCGAGCGGACGGTCCAGACCGCGCACATCTTCAGACCGACCCGTGAGGAGGATCAGGCGGCACGCGCCATCGTCGCTCTGGACCCGGAGGTATCGGCGCTGATGAGCCGCTCGCCGTACCCGGTCGAGATCGTCGGCGGGTTCCAGTTGCTCCGCGAAGAGGGTCACGGCTGTGGCCCCGGCTCGCGCTGCCTCCAGTACGATGTGCTCGAGCAGGTCCCGGGCGAGGCGTTCGGCCGCCGGATCCGCTACGTCGTCGTGGACCTGCGGGCCCTCCAGATGTTCTCGAACGACTTCGACCCCGCAACGGAGGGGAACCTCGCCAACCCAGCCGCGCGGGCGCAGTCCCGCTCCAACTGACCCATGCGCCGACTGATTCTCGCCGCCGGCCTCGTCGCTGGCCTCGCCGCGACCGGCGCGCACGCCCAGAGCCCGGTCTCCAACCTCAACACGGTTTCGAACGGCAGTGCCCCGAGCGGCCACATCACGTGGCCCGTCACCAACCCGGTCTGGGAGTTCGACTACTACCGCCCGGGCAACCGCACCACGACCGACGGCACGGGCCTCGAGATCCGGAACGTCAACTACCGCGGCCGGCGCGTCTTCGAGCGCGCGAGCTCGCCCGTGCTCAACGTCGAGTACGACGCCGGCGGCTGCGGCTGCTACCGCGACTGGCAGGACGAGGTATCGCCCTTTCTCGCCACGGCCGTCGCCGGAGGCACCTCGACGGCGCAGTACCTCGATGCTCAGCCAGGCACCGTCATCACCAACTGCGAGCGCAGCACGACCGGCCCGGTGGGCGACGCGGGCTCGTTCTCGGGGGTCTCTGTCGAGGACTACGGGACTGAACTCGTGCTGACCGGCCACATGCGAGCCGGCTGGTACCGCTACCGCGTGAAGTGGCACTTCTACTCGGACGGCCGCATCTGGCCCGAGTACTCGTTCGCCTCGGCGCCGAGCTCGTGCGTCTCGCGCCCGCGCCGTCACCACGCCTACTGGCGCTTCGACTTCGACCTCGAGAACACGCCGTCCAACGACATCGTGACGGAGACGGCGATGGACGGCGCGGTGACGACGTTCGACACCGAGGTGCGCCGCAACTGGGGCACCGGGACGCTCGGCAACGTCACGCGAACCGTCGATCACTGGACGGTCACGGACGCCACGACGAGCGCCGGCTTCACGATCACGCCTGGCCCGCAGGACGTCCTGCTCCCGGTCGACGCCTTTTCGAAGACGGATGTGCTCGTGCTGCGCTACAAGACGAACGAGATCGACGACGGCGTCGTGTTCGGCGGGGGCTGCGCGTTCCTGTTCGAGCCGCTGCTCAACGGCGAGTCGGTGAACGGGGCGGACAACGTGTTCTGGTACCGTTCGTCGTCGGCCCGGACCACGGGCACCTGCGAGCTCCGCGGTCCGACGCTGACGCCGTTCGGCTACAACGGTACCGCGTCTGAAGGCGCCGCGGACGTGCCCCGCCAGGCCGTCGAGATCCAGGCAGCGACGCCGAACCCGTTTACCCCGCAGACGTCGGTCCGCTTCCGCGTCGCCGAGGCGCAGGACGTCCGTGTTGTCCTCTACGACGCCCTCGGCCGCCGAGTGCGGACGCTTTTCGAGGCGCCGGTCGAGGCGGGTGTGTACGAGACGGTCGACATCCAGGGCGGCGACATGCCGGCCGGGACGTACGTCGTCCGCGTCGAAGGCACGCGTGCCGCGGCGTCGACGCGCATCGTGCTTACGCGTTAAGCGTCAGGCGCCCGGCGCCAATCGCCCGTCCCGACCGCTCGGGGCGGGCGTTTTTTCGTGCCTGAGGCCGGAACGCCAGACGCCGCAGGATGATGGCTCTCAGCCGAGCTGTCGCGTTTATGGGTGATGAATCGCCACTCACCAGTTCCGCCCCCTGTACACGTCTATGCTGTCCTCCACCTACGACATCGCCATCATCGGCGGCGGGCTCGTCGGGCTCGGCACGGCGTACCGGCTCACCGAGCGGCGCCGCGACATCCGGGTCGTGCTCCTCGAGAAGGAAGATGCACCCGCACGCCATCAGAGCGGACGCAACTCGGGCGTGCTTCATTCAGGCTTGTACTACCCGCCTGGCAGCCGCAAGGCGCGGCTCTGCACAGCGGGGAAAGCGCAGATGGAGGCGTTCTGCGAGGCCGAAGGCCTGCCGTTCTCGCGATCCGGCAAGACGATCGTCGCGCTGACGGACGACGAGCGCCCCCGACTCGCCACGCTCGCCTCGCGCGCCGAGGCCAACGGCGTCACCGTCGAGCGCCTCGGGCCGGAGGGCATCCGCGAGCACGAGCCGCATGCCGCAGGCGTCGAGGGCCTCTGGGTCCCCGGCACGGGCGTAACGGACTACGCGGCGGTCGCGCGGCGCCTTGCCGAGATCCTGCGCGGCCGTGGCGTCGAGGTTGTGACTGAGCGCGGCCGTCGCGGGAGGGCGCGAGGGGTCGAGCGGCGTCACCATCGAAACGGCGGCGGGGACGGTCGGCACGCGCGTGCTCGTCAACGCGGCGGGGCTGTGGGCCGACCGCGTCGCGCGGGCGTTCGGCGTCGTGCCGGGCGTCCGGCTCGTCCCGTTCCGCGGCGAGTACGCCGAACTGCGGCCCGAGGCGGCGCACCTTGTTCGCGGCCTGATCTACCCCGTCCCGGATCCGTCCTTCCCGTTCCTCGGCGTCCACCTCACCCGCGGCGTCCACGGCGTCGTCGACGCCGGGCCGAGCGCGGCGCTGGCGTTTGCGCGGGAAGGGTACACGCTGCGGACGATTCGACCGCGCGAGCTTGCCGAGTCGCTCGGTGACGCTGGTTTTCGCCGGCTGGCGGCCACGCACTGGCGGATGGGTCTCGGAGAGCTGGGGCGCTCTCTCAGCCGCCGCGCGTTCTGGAAGGCCGCGCGGCGCCTCGTCCCCGGGCTGGCGCTCTCAGACCTCGTTCCGGCAGCGTCGGGCGTCCGCGCACAGGCCGTGCGTCCCGACGGGACCCTCGCGGACGACTTTGTGATAGAGGCCACGCGCCGGGCGGTGCACGTCGTCAACGCGCCGAGCCCGGCTGCGACAGCGGCGTTCGCCATCGGCGACGAGATCGCCGCGATGGCGCTCGATCGCCTCCCCTGATCTGGCACATCAGCCGCAGACGGGATCCCAGCGGATGACGCCGGCCTGCGCCGTGTTGAGCCATGCGGCGGGGCGGTCGTCGCGTGGCAAGAGGAACACCCAGACTTCGGCGACCGGCTCCTGCAGCGTCTCGACATCGCCGAGCCGCTCCTCGTAGAGTCGCCCGCCATAGGCGAACGTCGTCAGGCCGTCCCGGACGGCGAGCACGCGCAGTTCGTCGCCCGCAGACAGCCGCAGCGCAGGAGACGTGCCCACAGAAATGGCGGCGCGCAGGCGCAGACGCCCCGGCTCGAGAACGGCTGTGAGCGCCTCGGAATAGTCGTTCGCGTCGACGCGGCGCAGCGCGTCGACCGTGCGCGTCATAGCGGCAGCGTCGGTCGGGGCTGAGCGCGCCGAGACGGCGGCGACCGTCTGCCACTGCGCGCGGCAGCCGCCGGCCGTCGCCCCGCCTGCGAGGAACGTCGCGGGCAGCGGCTCGGGCGGCGCCTGCGCCGCGGCGGGCCGTGCGACCACGGCGAGGAGGGCAACTATGGAAAGGCGGAGCATCGCGGCAGCGGTGGAGCGCGCCCAAGCTAACCGGCGCCGCACCCTTTTCACGCCCGGCGCAACGCCCGTTCACGCCCGCCCGACACGTCAGGACGCTCCCGTCCGTTTCTTGCGCCATGGAGACTCTTCCGCCCTCGGCCCCGCTCACCGACCTTCGCGCGCTCGGCCGCGACGCGCTGGTCGCCTTTGCGACGGGCCTCGGCGAGCCCCGCTTCCGCGGGACGCAGCTCTGGGAATGGGTCCACGAGAAGGGCGCGACGGACTTTGCGGCGATGACGAACCTGCCGGCCTCCTTCCGCGCGCGCCTCGCGGAGGTTGCGCGCATCGGGACGCTGGTCGAGGTCAAGCGCCAGACGGCGGCCGACGGGACCGTCAAGGCACTGTTTCGCCTGCCGACAGGCCGCCACGTAGAGGCCGTCCTCATCCCGGACGTCGACGATGCGGGCAAGGCGAAGCGGCTCACGGCGTGCGTCTCGAGCCAGGTCGGCTGCGCCATGGCGTGCTCGTTCTGCGCGACGGGCCGCATGGGCTTCCTCGAGAACCTCACCGCAGGCCAGATCGCGGACCAGGCACACGCGATGAACGCCGTCGCGCTCGAGACCTTCGGGCGCGGCCTGACGAACGTCGTCTACATGGGCATGGGCGAGCCGATGCAGAACTACGCGGCCGTCGTGCAGAGCGTCGCGCTGGTCACCGAGGGGCTCGGGCTGGCGCCGCGGCGCGTGACCGTCTCGACGGTCGGGCTGGCGCGGCGCATCCGCGACCTCGCGGACGACCAGGCCGAGGGCCGCGCGCCGGCCTTCGGGCTGGCCATCAGCCTCCACGCGCCCACCGACGCGCAGCGCTCGGCGATCATGCCCGTCAACCGATCCGAGAAGACAGACCTGACGGCGCTGAAGGACGCCGTGCGGCACTACCACGCGCGGACGGGCCGGCCGGTCACGTACGAGTACTGCATGTTCGCCGGCGCCAACGACTCCGACGCCGACGCGCGCGCACTCGCTCGCGTTGCCCACTGGGCCCCGTCCAAGGTCAACCTCATCATGTACAACCCGGTCGAAGGCACCGGCTTCTCGCCGTCCGGCGAGGGGCGCCTCGACGCGTTCATCGGCGTCCTTGTCGCCAAGGGCGTCCGCGTGACGGTGCGGCGCAGCCGCGGGCAGGACATCGACGCCGCGTGCGGTCAGCTCGCCGTCGCAGCGGGCGCCTGAGGGCGATTGAGGCGCGCCTTGGCATCCCAGACCGCGCGGCACGCCAGCGCCGAGAGGTGGACCTCGACGCCACGTCCGAGACGCAGCATCGCGCCCCCATCGGGGTCCGGGTCGAGGCCGCGGATGCTTGGCCAGCCGAGCCAGAACGTGCGCCCGGCGTAGCGGTCGAGGCGCAGGCAGAGCCCATCGGGAAGCACCGAAACGTCCCCGGTGGGACCGGGTGGCGGTCAGCGGGAACGTCTCTCCGGCGAGCCCAGGCGTCGCATCCGGACACGTCTCCACAAAGTGCGCCCAGCGCTCCTCAAGGCGTCGAGAACGGAGCGCGCGGCGGCGCGCGGCGACTACGGCCCATACCAGCGAGGCGCCCACGGCGAGGAGACCAACCGCGGCAGCGGCTAACGACAGAGCGGACATCGGGATAAGACGCGAGGGGCCTTCAACTTAGCGAAATCCATGCGCCCCACGTGACCTGTCTATTATTCCCGCAGCTAGCCGGCCGCGGCCTCGAAGCGCTCCATGAAATCGACCAGCGCCTCGACGGAGCCCAGCGGCACCGCGTTGTAGATGGACGCACGCACGCCGCCGACGGACCGGTGCCCCTTGAGCGCGAGAAGGCCCTCGTCGGCTGCCTCCGAAAGGAAACGCGCCTCGAGCGATTCGTCCGGGAGGCGGAAGCAGACGTTCATGAGAGAGCGGCTGTCGGGACGCGCCGTCGGGCGGTAGAAGTCTGAGGCGTCGAGCGCGCCGTAGAGCCGGGTCGCCTTGGCGAGGTTCGCCTCAGCGATGGCGTCGAGGCCGCCCTGCCGCTCGATCCACCCGAGGACCTTGTCCACGACGTAGACCGCGAACGCGGGCGGGGTGTTGTACATCGTGCCCGCGTGCTTGCCGTAGTCCAGCATTGACGGCAGACCGTCCTTCTTGCGTCTCGAGGAACGTGTCGCGGACCATGACCGCCGTGACGCCGGCCGGCCCGATGTTCTTCTGCGCGCCGGCGTAGATCAGCCCGAAGCGGTCGAGTTCGATCGGGCGCGAGAGAAAGTCGCTCGACGCGTCGCAGACGAGCGGGACGCGCGCCCGCGGCGTCTCGTGAAACTGGGTGCCGACGATCGTGTTGTTCGACGTGAAGTGCAGGTAGGCCGCAGCGTCGTCGAGGTGCCACTGGGCGGGCAGCGGGATGTAGCTGAAGTTGGCGTCCTCGGACGATGCGGCGACGTTGACGCCGCCGACGAGGCGCGCCTCGGCGATGGCGTTCCGGGCCCACGTGCCCGTGTTGATGTAGTCCGCTGAGGCGTCGGCCCGCAGAAAGTTGAGCGGCACCTGGTGGAACTGCATCGAGGCACCGCCCTGCAGGAACATCACGGTCCACTCGTCGCCCATGCCGAGCAGCGACTTGATGCGTGCCGCGGCGCGCTCGTAGATCGTGTCGAAGGCCTTAGAGCGGTGGCTGACCTCCATGATCGAGGCACCGAGGCCAGTGTAGACGGGCAGCTCGTCCCGGATCTCGAGGAGGACCTCCTCGGGCAGCGCGCCGGGGCCGGCGGAAAAGTTGTGCTGGCGGAGGCTCAGGTCGGCGGGCATGGCGGCGGGGGTGAGGAAGGAAGAGGGTACGCCTCAGAGGGCGGATCCGGGCGTCACGCCGGCCACCTTTTCGGCCGTCAACGCCTGCATCCGGGCGATGGCGGTGCGCGCGAAGCGCTGCTGGAGGCGGCGCCCGAAGAGCGCGAAGCCGAGGCGGTAGAACGGGTTCTTGATACGCTCCGGCATCGAGACGGCGTCGACGAGAAACTGGACGCGGCCGGTCTCGAGCGTCTTGCGGACCCGGAACGTGATCTCGCCGCGCTCAAAGTGGCCCTCGAGCGTCGCGTAGCCGTAGCCCCAGTCGCGCGCCGGCCCGTCGGGCGTCTGGACCGTCTCGTCGATCTCGTCGCCGACGCGGACGCCGAACCAGAAGGTGACGCCGAGAAAGCGAGCGCGGAGCAGCATCGGCCGTCCCGCGAGTGCCCCATCGGGCGCGAAGAGGCCCGTGATGAGGTCCGGATCGGGAAAGGCGTAGTCGCGAACGAGGCGGCAGGCGGCGGCCCACGAGGCGCCCGGCGCGCCGGCGGGGAGCGGCGTCGCCCGGCGGCTCGGACGGCAGGTCGCCTGCGTGGTGGTCGATGTTCCACCCTGCCGCCGCCGTGAACGTGTGGCGCTGCTCGAGGTCGACCGTCAGCGGCGCGTCGCGGAGCGCCTCGATGCGGTCTGCGGTAGCGCTCCCAGTCGTCCGCCGGCCGTGCGACGCGGTGGCGCGGGGCGCGGACGTCCGGCCCGACCGGCTCGCCGCCGTGCGTTTCCGCGCGCTCGCCTGCGTGCTCCGAGACGTCGGGGCGCGCGGCCGGCGACTCGGCCTCGCGCTCCGTGAGCACATCCACCGGCCCGCGGCGCTCGCCACCGGAGTCCGTCGCGACGGCGTCGCAGAGGTAGGTCCATGTCGCCTGCTGGGCCTTCTGCGCGACCTTCAGGCCGTCGTAGGCCATATCGACGACCGGCGTCGCGCTCCGCGCCCAGGATTCGACCGTGAACACGAGCGTCCCGCCGCCGTGCGAGCCCTCCGACGCGGAAAACTGGATCTGGCCCGCTTCGAGGTGGCCCTCCAAGCGTGACGAGCGTGAAGGACCGCGGCGAGCAGGCCGCGACGCGGACCGGCGCCCGCCACGGGCCAGTCGGGTGCACCTCGTACTCGTCGCCGACGGCCATCGGGCCCTCGGCGCCGAACGTCTTCTCGAACCGCGACGTCTCGGCCGGGACGAACGCGTCGGGGTGCGCGGTGAGCGCGCGCCATGAGCTCCTCGGGCGAGAGCGGCAGAGCCCGCGATGCGGACGCGGTAGCGGCGGTGGAAGCGCGCCCCGCAGCCGTCGGCCTCGCGCTGCACGGCCGGCCGGCCCGGCGCGTCGGGCAGCTCCAAGGGCGGCGCCTCGAGAAGCCGGGCCACGTCGCGGCTGCGGTGGCGGACGGGAAAGTGCCAGCGCTTCCAGAGCACGGCGCCGACGGCGGCCGTGGCGAGGGCGCCGCCGGCGGCGAGAGCGAGACGGGACGGTTTCACAGACCAGCGGGAAGCGGAAAAGGGCGGAACGCCCGCCCGCCCGCCCGGGTCCGACCTGCTCCCCTGCCAACCGCCCGATGACCAACAAGGCCCTCGCCCGCCACCTCGCCCTCGCCGCCGACCTCGTCGAGCTCTCCGGCGGCAACGCGTTCCGCGCGCGCGCCTTCGCGCAGGCCGGCCGCGCCGTCGAGCGCCTCGAGGTGCCCGCCGAGCCGCTCGTCCTCGACGGCACGATCATCGAGGTCCCCGGCATCGGCCGCGGCCTCGCCGCCGACCTCGCCGAGTTCGTCGCGACCGGCACGACGCGGGCGGTGACGGAGCTTCTCGAGGCGCTCCCGCCGGGCATCCCGGACGTGCTCCGCGTCAAGGGCCTCGGCGTCAAGAAGGTGCGGCAGTTGTGGACCGAGGCGGGCGTCGTCTCGCTGGACACGCTGGAGGCGGCGGCCGTCACGGGGCGCCTCGCCGAGCTCGGCGGGTTCGGGGCGAAGACGGTGCAGAACATCCTCGCCGGCATCGAGCTGCTGCGCTCCTTCGCCGGCCGCGCGCACCTCCGCGACGCGTGGCGCGAGGCGCAGACGGTCCTGAAGACGCTCACCGACGCCGGCATCGCGGCGCACGTCGCCGGCGAGGTGCGGCGCCAGACCAACGTCGTGGCGCAGGTCGAGCTCGTCGCCGCCGGCTCGCTCCTTGACGTGTCGAACGCCCTCGCGCGGTCCGGCCTCGCGACGCGCCCCGACGCAGGAGACGTCGGCACGGCCGACCAGTCGGTCGCGGCGACGCTCCCGAACGGGCAGGGCCTGACGGTCTGGATCACGACGGCGGAGCGCGCCGAGCGGGCACTCTGGACGCACACCGGCCCGCCGCGAGCACCTCGACGCCGTCACCGCCCGCGCCGACGCCGACGCGCTCGCCGCGGCGACCACCGAGGAGGCGATCTACGCCGCAGCCGGCCTCACCGTCATCCCCCCCGCCCTTCGCGACGACGACTGGCTGGACGAGGCGGCGCGCGGCGCCCTGCCAGAGCTTATCGGCACCGCGCGACCTCCGCGGCACGATCCACAACCACACCACGGCGAGCGACGGCGCGCACACGCTCCGCGAGATGACCGACGCGGCGCGGCGCCCGCGGCCTCTCGTACTTCGGCGTCTGCGACCACTCGCAGAGCCTCAAAATCGCGCACGGCCTCACGCCCGCTGCCCTCGAGGCGCAGATCGCCGACGTCGCCGCGCTCAACGCCGAGGGTGGGCCGGTCCGCGTCTTCTCCGGCTCCGAGGTCGACATCCTCACAGACGGCCAGATGGACTACTCCGACGACCTGCTCTCGCGCCTCGACGTCGTGGTCGCGTCCGTCCACACCGGCTTCTCGATGAGCGTCGACGAGGCGACGGCGCGTGTCGTCCGCGCCGTCTCGAACCCGCACGTGGACGTGCTCGGGCACCCGACGGGGCGCCTCCTGCTGCGCCGCGAGGGCTACCCGCTGGACCACGAGGCCGTCTTGGACGCCTGCGCCGCGCACGGCACGGCGGTTGAACTCAACGCCAACCCGTGGCGCCTGGACCTCGACTGGACGTTCATCCGCGCCGCCCGTGCCCGCGGTCTCTACGTCTCGATCAACCCCGACGCGCACGCGACCGACGGCCTCGACGACACCGTGTGGGGTGTCGCCTCGGCGCAGAAGGGCGGCCTCACGGCCGCCGGCTCGCTGACAAGCATGGACGCCGACGCCTTCGCCGCCTGGCTCGCCGCGCGAGGCTGACCCCCGCCGACTTTCTCGGGCCGCCGGCCGACTCTTGGCGGATCTTCCGCCCGTCTCCCCCACCGATGCTCATGACGCTCGCCGATTACCCGACCATGCCGCGCCCCGAGCGCGTGCTGATGACGACGCCGGACCACTTCCGCGTCGCCTACGTCATCAACCCGCACATGGAGGGCAACCTCGGCACGGTGGACCGCGACCGCGCGCGCGACCAGTGGGGCGCCCTCAAGGCCGAGTACGAGCGCCTCGGCCTCTCCGTCTCCGTCGTGGACGGCGCGGCGGGCCAGCCCGACATGGTGTTCTGCGCCAACCAGACGCTTCCCGCGCTGGACGCGGACGGGCAGAAGGTCGCCGTGATGAGCCGGATGCACGCGCCCGAGCGCAAGGACGAGGTCGAGGCCTACGCCGACTTCTTCAGCGCCGACGGCTACCGCGTCGAGCCGCTGGACGCGGACCTGCGGGGCACGTTCGAGGGCATGGGCGACGCGCTGTGGCACCCCGGCCGCCGCCTGCTCTGGGGCGGCTTCGGCTTCCGCACGGACCGCCAGGTCTATGACCGCCTCGCCGCCTTCCTCGGCACGGCCGTCTTCCCGCTCGCCCTCCACGACCCCGAGTTCTACCACCTCGACACCTGCTTCTGCCCGCTCGACGAGCGAACGGTCCTCGTCTACCCCGGCGCCTTCACGCCCGAAGACATGGTCACGATCCGCGCCCACTTCGAGCGTGTCATCGAGGCACCCGAGGACGAGGCGCGCACGCTCTTCGCCTGCAACGCCCACTCGCCGGACGGCGAGACGGTGATCATCCAGCGCGGCTGCGCCGTCACCAACGAGAAGCTCCGCGAGGCCGGCTACTCGGTCGTCGAGGTGGACACGGACGAGTACCTCAAGTCCGGCGGCTCGGTCTTCTGCATGAAGCTCATGTTCTGGTGAGATTCTGCCAGGCTTTCCTCCCCGCCTCCTGATGCGTCGTTCTGCCTCTTTATTCGCGGCCGCGTGACTTCTGGCCTGTGGAGCGGCCGTCGCGCAAACGTCGAACCCGTATGTGGGCCCGTTCACCTCCACGGAGACCGGCATGCTAGACTTCTCCGAAGTCTCGCCCGATCTCATCGGAGGGATCGAGGGGATACAGTCCCGGGTGGTCTATCCCGACTACGAGCGTGACCGAGGCATCGAAGGCATGGTCACCGTTCGGTTCGTCGTCGAGCCGACCGGTGTCGTGTGTGGCGCCGAGGTAGCCCGGTCGGTGAGTCTCGGGCTCGACCGGGAAGCGCTGGACGCGGTGCGACAGAGCCGGTTTATGCCTGGGCGGCAGAATGGGGCGCCCGTTGCCGTTCGGCATTCCCTCCTGGTCAGGTCAACCTAGAGTAACGCAGAGCCGGTTCAGAGGCGGCGTGGTGTCGCGGCTGTGTGACGGATGCGGCGTCCAATTAATGAACCGGCTGGCGCGGCGCGGCGTTTCTTGAGGGCAACCGCCTTCCGGAACACCACCATGCGCGCGCTCCTGCTTTCTCTCCTCGTCGCCGCGCCGGCCGGCGCCCAGACGTTCCGCCTCATCGATCCTGCGCTGACCGTCGACAACCGCCGCGTGGGCGTGGCCGGGGCGCCGCTCGTGCAGGAGCCGTTCGGCGTCCTTGCGCTGAGCGTGCCCGGTGCCGGCGTCTTCCGCGTCTCGGCCGCTCCGTTCGACGGCGCCGCAGCGGCGGGCGAGTTTGATGGCGACGGTCTCTTCTTCGCCATTGACGGGACCAGCGTTCGCCTGCGCTCGGCGGGTCCGATCCTCGACGGGCAGGCCTCGGTGCCCGCGTTCGTCCGCTTCGACGCGCTCCCCGGCGCGACGCCGCGGACGCCTGCGACAGGGCTCGCCCGCGCCTCTGTTTCGGACACGCCCGGCGGTACGCCGCGCAGCAGTGCCGATATCGCGGGGCGCGCGACGCCGCCACGAGGCCCCGCATCAGTTGCCCGCCCCGCGCCCGACGCCCGCGCCGAGGCGGACGCGCTCCGCCAGACGCTCGGCCGCGTGACCGCGGAGCGCGCCGCGCTCGAGGCCGAGCGCGACCGGCTCCGCGCCCAGCGTGCCGCTCAGCCCGGAGGGACGGCCGAGGCGCTCGCTCAGGCCACAGCGCGCTCCGAGTCGCTCACGGCTGACGCCGAGCGCCTGCGCGCCGAGCGCGACCAGATCGCCGCCGCTCGCGACCGTGCCGAGGACGAGCGCACGCGCCTCGCCGGCCAGCTCGACGACGCCCGCGTGCGCGCCGACGCCGCTCGCGGTACGTCTGCGCAGGCTGTCGCGGCGGGCGACCTCGACCGGCTCCGCGCCGACATCGTCGCCCGCGACCAGACCCTCGCCGCGCTGCGCATCGAGAGCGACGACCGCAGCATCCGCCTCGCCGAGACCGATGCCGCCCTCGGGCAGGTCCAGCGCGCGCTCGTCGCGATGACGGCCGAGCGCGACGCCGCCCTGACCGCTCGCGACGCCGCGCTCACCGAGCGCGATGCCGCCCGCCGCGACCGTGACGCCCGCACGCAGGGAGCCAGCACGCCGGATCTCACCGCGGAACGTGCGGCGCTTGCGACGGAGCGCGCCGACCTCGATGCAGCCCGCGCGCGCCTCGCCGCCGACCGGGCGGCACTCGCGGCAGCACCTGCCGGCGACCCGTCAGGTCTCCTCGCCGAGCGCCAGCGGCTGCTCGAGCAGATCACCGCCACGCAGTCCGACCGCGACGCGCTCCGGCTCCAGATCGCGTCGCTCCAGTCGGATCGCGAGCGCCTCGCCGGTGACGTCGCCCGTCTGTCGTCGGATCTCGCGACGGAGCGCGCCATCTCGGCCGCACTTCGCGTGGGTGCTCCCACGCCAGCCGCTGCGGCCACGTCGCGCCCCAGCGCTCCCGTCGCGTCCTTCCCAGACTTCGACTTCAGCCGCCTCGCCAATCCGGACGCCGTCCGGCGGCGCGTGGATGAGGCCGAGTATCCGCGGTGGGCCGCCGAGGGCAGAATCACTGGCGACGTTCTCGTGCTGTTTGCGACCGACGCCTCGGGGCGCGTCGTCCGAACGGCCGTGGCGACGCCAGTCGGTGGCGGGCTCGACGGTCTAGCCGAGAGCCTCGTCCGCGACATGCAGTTCGTCCCGCCCGTCGTCGACGGAATTCCGACCGGCCTCCGCTCGCAGGTCCTCGTCCGGTTCGCGCTGTAACCGTCCGGCAGCAGGCTACCGCGGCGGCGGGCGGAAGCCGGCGGCAGCCCACGCGCGGAAGGCCGTCGGCGCGGCGAGCGAGTCGAGCAGCGCCTGCGCCTCGGCCGGCGCGCCGGCGCGGACCGACCCGCGCAACACGGCCGGAACCGACTCGGCGTCCGACAGCCGGTAGACGACCGAGTAGGCCGTCGACGAGAGCGCGTCGGATGCCAGCGCAAACGCAGCATCCGTCGCCCTGGACGCCACCGAGTCCAGTGCAGCCTGCGTCGTCGCGAACGGCACAAGACGCGCCGTGACGCTGCTGGCGTCAAATCCGGCTGACGCCATCGCGGCGCGGGCGGCGCGACCTGCGGCCGAGCCGTCAGCGATTCCGATGGACCGGGCGCCGCTGAGCGCGGCCTCGAGCGTTGGCGCGGGCGGAGCGCCGGGCGGGCCGACGACGACGAGGCTCGTGCGGACGAGGGCCGCGCCGTCCGAACCGAACGAGACCGTGACATCTCCCGAGGCGGCCGAATCCGGGAGGACGCGGATGGTCAGGCCCGGATTCGCCGCCTCGAGCGTCGGCACGATAGCCGCGAGGACGGAGCCAGCCGTCGAGTCGGCGCGGACAGAGACGGTGCGGGGCACGGCGTCGGGGGCGCAGCCCGCTAGGGCGGCGAGCAGGAGGACGGCAGCGAGGGCGCGCATCACTGCGGCGGCGCGGCGGGCGTGCCCGCAGGTGGGGGCGCACCCGCGCCGTCTGGCACGCCGCGGGTCGGCGCGCCGGCCGTCGCGATCTGCGCGATCATCTCCTGCGCACGGGCGCGCAGCGGGTCCCCGGTAGGCGCCAGCGCGACGACGCGCTCGAACGAGACGCGCGCGCTGTCCAGCCGGCCGATCATCATCCGCCGCTGCCCGAGCAGGAAGTTGCCGCCGAGGTGGTTCGGGTCCTCTGCAAGCAGTGCCCGCAGTTCGAGGACCGGTCGCATCGGGTCCGCCGGGTCGAACTGCGACGCCTCGGCGAGCGCGAACCGAACGTCGGCGTCTTCCTCCAGCTCGAGGCTCTTCTCGAAGTCCGCGACGGCGCGGCGGATCCAGAGGACGCCGCTGGCGTCGCCGGCCTGCTGCGCGTCGAAGCCGGCGGTGAGGTAGTACCGCCCGGCCTCGTACCAGCTCTGCGCTGTGTTCTGCGCCTCGAGTGCGTCCGCAGCCTGCTGGAGCGAGTCGGCGAGCGGCGGCGCCGGGCCGTCCGGCACGGCAGCGGCCTGAGCGCCGGGTGCGCCGGCAGCCCCGACCGTGGGCGGCGTCGCCGGGGTCGGATCCGTCGGGGCACCGCCGCGGGACGTGAAGAAGTAGAGCGCAACGACGAGCAGGACGGCGACTCCGACGAGGATGAGCGCCTGCCGGGCCGCGCCGGACGGCGCCTCGGCGATAGCGTCTGCCGGCTCACGGCGCGGCGGCTGAGCGGGACGCACGGGCGCCGCAGAGACCGCCGAAGCAGTCAGCGTCGACCCGCAGGCGTTGCAGAAGCGCGCGTCGGCCGAGTTGAGATGGCCGCAGACGGGCATGCGCGCGGCTCGACAGCCGTCGGAGCAGCGGTGGTCATGGCCGGGGCGGGGAGGCCCGAAGCGTCCGGCGATGCGCCGGTGAGGTCCGTCCCGCAGAGCGGGCAGCGGGCCTCGTCGTCCGGGACAGCAGGCGCCGCAGGAGGGGCAGGAAGTCACGAGAGGGAGGTGTTCGCGCGTGCGTCGTCGGCCTGCGCCTCGACGCGGCGGCGGAACTCCTGGGCAGGCTTGAAGACAGGCGCGAGGCGCGCCGGGACGGGCACGGCCTCGGCCGTGTGCGGGTTGCGGGCCGTCCGCGCGGCGCGCGCGACCGCACGGAACGTGCCGAAGCCGCGCAGCTCGACGCGCTCGCCCGCGGCGACGGCGTCGAGGACCGTCTCGCATGAAGCCGTCCACGACGGCCTCGGTCTCGATCTTGGTCAGGCCCGTCGCCCCGGCGATGGGTCCACGATCTGCGCTTTGGTCACGGCGGTCCGAGGGCGAAAGTGGGCGGCGGAGCCGAGATGATAACGCCGGCCAACCGGCGCACCGGGTGCCGGGAGTGGCACGCGCCGCCGAATCTGGGTTAGCTTTGAGGCTGTGTGAAACCGCAGCCCCGAGCCCTCCCGCGCCCTTTTATGAAGGTCCTGTTCGTCGCTGGCGAAGTCGCCCCCTTCTCGGAGACCACGCGAGGCTGCGCAGCCTCATGCGCACGCTCCCGGAGCGCCTCCAAGAGCTCCACGGCGTCGAGCCGCGCATCATCATGCCGCGCTACGGCGTCGTCTCGGAGCGGCGCAACCGCCTCCACGAGGTTATCCGCCTGTCGGGCGCCGAGATCCCCGTCGGCGACCAGACGGACACGCTCCGGGTCAAGGTGGCCTCGATCCCGGGCATCCGGCTCCAGGTCTACTTCATGGACTCGGTCGTCTTCTTCAAGCGGAAGGGCCTCCACTCCAACCGCAAGGACGGCGTCGTGTTCGAGGACAACCCCGCCCGCGCGCTCTTTCTCGCCCGCGCGGCCCTCTCGACGGCCCACAAGCTTGGCTGGACGCCCGACATCGTCCATGCGACGGGCTGGATCGGGGCGCTCGCGCCGCACGTTCTCGGCGAGGACGCGTCCCTCGCCGGCACGCGGACGGTCTACACGCCGGACCCTGTCGACGACTTCGACCCGGTGCTGACGCCCGAGGATGCGGCCGCGCTCGGCCTGCCCGAAGCGCTCGGTGGCCTCTCGTTGCGCGCCATCGGCCTCACGACGGCCAACGCAGCGGCCTACGCCCCGGGCGACGGGCCGCGCGACGGCGAGCCCTCCGGGCCCGTCCTGGACGGCGATCCCGACGGGTCGGCCGAACGCGCCGCGGCGCTCTACGCCTCGCTCCAGCCCGCTCTCGCCGCCTGATCTCAGCGCGCCACTCCCGTCACGCCGGCTCCGACGCCTCGGGGCCGGCGCTTCTGTGAGGAGGCAGCGTGCCTGCGTTTTTGCAGGATGGTCGCGGACACGCGGCGAACGGCGGCGTAGCCTTCGCGAACCGCCGCCGCGGCGCCCAGGGCCTTTTCCTGCGCCCGGGCGCGAACGTGGCCCGACCGCCGTTCCCGCCCGATCCAGCGCTCCCGGCGCTCCCCTCGGACCGACCCTCTCCGCATTGCGCGCCTACGCCCTCGCCTTCGCCGGCCTCGCCCTCCTCTCCGCCTGCCAGGACTCGTCGCAGGTTGGCCTCGGCCTCATCGATGACGACGTCCCGACGCCCGGCGTCCGCGTCCTCGGCGCGACAGCCGTCGACACGGTCGCCTACGATCTCGTCACCTCGGGCTTCGCCGACCTGTCCTCGCCGTCCCAGACGCGCGTGCTCGTCGGGAACGTCCGCGACGCGCTCTACGGCGATGCCCAGGCCACGGCCTACCTCGACGCGATCGTCCCGTCGCAGGCGCTGCCGTCGGGCTTCGCCGACCGGCCCGTGACGAGCGTTCGTCTCGAGCTGCGCCGCGACTATGCCTACGGCGATACGACGGCCGCCTTCCCCGTCGAACTCCGGCAGGTCACGGCGACGTGGGCGCCGACGGGCCTCCCGGCGGACACGACGCTCGCGACCGGCAGCCTTCTCACGACGGCCACCGTCCGGGGCGCCGACTCGCTCGCCGTCTTCGACCTGCCGCAGTCGTGGCTCGACGCCAACGTGGGCCTCTTCACGCGCTCAACCTTCTCGTCGGACTTCGAGGGGTTCGAGCTGCGCGCGCCGACCGTCACCGGAGACGGCGCCGTGTTCGGCTTCAACGTCGCTCGCATCGATGCCAACACGGCCGCCAAGAGCTTCCTGCGTGTCGCGACGGCGCGCGACACGGTGCGCTTCCGCATCTCGGAGGTCTTCAGCCGCCTCACGCCGGGCATGCCCGGCATGGCCCCGCCCGGGCGCCTGCTGCTCCGCGCGGGCTCCGGGACAGGCGCTCAAGCTCTCGTTCAGCTATGCGGACGTGCTGCGCCAGCCACTCGCGCAGGCTGCCTTCCGCGTCCCCGTCGATGCCTCCCTCTCCGGCGCGCAGGGCACCTTCAAGCGACCCGTCGCGCCACTCGCGACACTCTGGGCGCGACCGGCGACCGGCGAGTCCATCTACATCACGTCGCTCCGTCCGGCAACGGGCTCCTCGGACGTCCGCACGACGGTCAACACCGGCCTGACGGCGCTCGTCCAGCAGATCCTGCTCGAGCGTGCCACGTACCGCTTCTTTGAGGTCCGTTTCGCGGACGTGCTCCAGACGGCGACCGTCTCGCTCGACGTCCTTCCGATCGTCACCGACGGCGCGACGCCGGGCACGAAGCCGCGCCTCACGCTGACCGTCGTCGGCGCCTCCGTTTAGCCGCGTCCGATCCCGCCTGCGACTCTCCATTCTGATCTCGATGACGCTCCGCCTTACGCTTCTCGCCCTCGCCGCGACGGCCGTGTCCCTTCCCGCCGCGGCGCAGGGCCAGAACAACTACGGCTCGATCTACTCGCGCTACGGCCTCGGCGAGCGCTACGACTTCGGGTCGTCGCAGGCCGAGATGCTCGGCGGCGCCCAGACGGCGATCCGCTCGACGCTCTACAACGGCCTCGCCAACCCGGCGCTCTGGGCGGACCAGCAGGTGACGACGTTTTCAGCGAGTGTCGGCGTGCAGGGCGTCCGCTCGACCGACGCCACCACCGACGCCGCGAGCCGCGCGACGGCCGGCGACATCGCCGGGCTCCAGCTCGGCGTGCCGCTCATCGCCTCCCGTCTTGGCCTGACGGTCGCCTACCGGCCCTACTCGCGCGTCAACTACCGCGCCTCGACCCCGGGCACGGTTACGACCGAAGACGCGACGGCGGCGTACACGCTCAACCAGGAGGGCGCCGGAGGGCTTCAGCGCATCACCGGCGGACTCGGCCTGCACATCGGCCAGGCGTTCCAGATCGGTGCCTCGGCGGACGCCATCTTCGGCACGGTCGAGTACCTCCAGCGGACGACGTTCGACCAGAGCACGTTCGGCGAGACGCGCGAGGCACGCGCGACGCGGCTCTCGGGCATTACCGGCACATTCGGCGCCGCGGCGACGGCGCGGGCACTCGCCTCCGAGGACGACGCGCTCACGCTCGGCCTCTCGGTCACGCTCCCGACGCACCTCTCGGGCTCCCGCTCGCTCACGCTCGGCCAGAGCCTCGACCGCGACACGCTCGCGCAGGAGACCGACGGCTCGGCGACGCTGCCGCTGCTCGCGCGCGGCGGCCTCTCGTACCGGACGGGCAACCGCTGGCTTCTCGCGGCCGACGTGCTCTACGAGCCGTGGTCCAACTTCAGCAGCACGCTGCCCGTCGGCGGCTACAACGCGGGCACCGGCCTAAACGACCTGCGGGACCGCCTGCGCGTCGGCGGCGGTGTCGAGATCACGCCCGCTGGCCGCGACCGCACGTCTGGCATCCTCGCGCGGACGTCGTACCGGCTCGGCGGCTACGCTGAGCGCGGCCTTTACGCGCCCGACGGCCGCACCGTGCAGACGCTTGCTCTGACGGGCGGCCTCTCGGTCCCGAACCGCTTCTCGGGCGCCCGCTTCGACCTCGGCTTCGAGGTCGGCACGCGAGGCGTCGCGGAGGGCGCGCTCGTCCGCGACCTCTTCGCGCGCGGCTCGCTGACGCTCAACTTCGGCGAGCGCTGGTTTATCCGCCGTCGCATCGAGTAAGCCTAGCCGTCGACGACGCCGCGGCCGGCCGTCGCCTCGATAAAGCGCTCGGCCATCGCGGCCGCAGCCGATTTCGGAACGCCGAGGACGAGGCGCGAGCCTTCCGCGTCGAACGTCTGGTCACGGACCTCCACGCCGGGCTCCGATGCCAGGCGCATCGCGGCGGCCGTGTCGGCGAAGCCGAACTGCAGGCCAATCGCGACGCGCTGGATGCGCGGTGCGGTTGGCGCGCCGTCCAGCGCCAGGCCCGCTGCCTCGCCGTAGGCCCGCGCGAGACCGCCCGTGCCGAGCTTCGTGCCGCCGTAGTAGCGCGTCACCACGACGAGCGTGTCGGACAGCCCGCGGCGCTCGATCTCGCGCAGGATCGGGATGCCGGCTGAGCCCGACGGCTCGCCGTCGTCCGACGTGCGCGGCGTGGCGCCGTCGCCGCGCTCGCCCGGCGCGCCGAGGCGCGCGGCCCAGCACCAGTGCGTCGCCTGCGGCTCGCGCCGGCGCACACCGTCGAGCGCCGCGATCAGGGTCGCGTCGTCTGCAGCGGGAAGCGCCTCGCCGATAAAGCGCGAGCCCTTGGTCTTGGGCGGCTCTGCGATGGCGTGCCCGGCGAGGACGAGGTAGGAGTCGGACACGGGGCGGCGGCGGTGCCGTGTTGGTGGGGGCAGGACGTTACGGCCGCTCGCTCGGTAGCTTTGCCCGATGACGCCGCCCGACCTCGAGACGCTCGCCGCGCTGTGCGCGTTCGCCTTCGCTGCCGGCGGCGTCGACGCCGTCGTGGGCGGCGGCGGGCTCGTCCAGATGCCTGCCCTGTTCGTTCTGCTGCCCGGAGCGCCGGTGCCGCTGCTCGTCGGCACCAACAAGATGTCGAGCGTCTGGGGCACGACGGCGGCGGCCGCGACCTACGCGCGGCGCGTCCCGATCGACCTTGCCGCGACGGCCCTGATGGCGCTCTCGGCCGGCGCCGCGGCGTGGCTCGGCGCACACGCCGTGGACCTTATCAGCCGCGAGGCGTTCCGCCCGCTCCTCATCGCCGCACTCGTCCTTCTTGGCGGGTGGACACTCGCCCGGAAGGACTTCGGTGCCGAGGTACGCGAGGCCGTTTCGCCGGGGCGCCGGCGCCTCGGCGGCGTTCTCGTCGGCGCCGTCGTCGGGTTTTACGATGGCTTCTTCGGCCCGGGCGCCGGCGCGCTGTTCGTCTTCGGCCTCGTGGCGCTCGCCGGGCTGGACTTCCTGCGCGCCTCGGCCGCGTCGAAGCTTGTCAACGTGGCGACGAACGTGGCAGCGCTGGCCGTCTTCGTCCTCTCCGGCGCCGTGCTGTGGCGCGTGGCGCTGCCCATGGCCGTCTTCAACCTCGCGGGCGGAGTCGCGGGGTCCCGTCTGGCGCTGCGGCACGGCTCCGGCTTCGTGCGCCTCGTCTTCGTCGCCGTCGTCGGCCTGCTGCTCGTGCGCCTCGTTTTCTGGGGATGACGGAGGAATCGGAGAGTCGCTGTCTGTGTCCAGCGTCCGCTCTCTGGCATTCCCTATCCCTCTATCTCCGTCACCAGCGCGATCTCGCGGAGGACGCCCTGCACGCGCATGCACTCGAAGAAGTCCCCGGTGTAGACGCAGTCCTTGCCCTCCGTGTGGACCGTCCACGCGTGGCGCGCGCCCTGCTCGGGCGTGCAGTTCACCGCCTTCATCAGCTGGACGATCACGTCGTCGAAGGTGTGCACGTCGTCGTCGTAGAGGACGACGCGCCACGGCGTCTCGACGCGCTCCTCGACGTCCGTATCGGTCTCGATCTCGGGGAGCGCCGGGAAGTCAGCGACGGGGTCCTCACAGAGGAGGCGGCGGGCGTGGGCTCGGATCACGGTCTGCACACAGTCTAGCGGACGGCCGTCCCGACAGGGACGCCGTCCTCAGCGCCGAGTTCTGAGACGAGCGCGAGCACCTCGAAGTCCTCGGTGACCGGGTTGGCGAGCAGCTTGCGGCACGCCGCGTCGGCCATCGCCTGCGCCTCCGACGCGTCGTCCGTGTCCAGCGCGAGCTCGATGAACGAGCCCGTGCGGACGCTCGCGACGGCGGGCAGGCCGAGCGCGTGCAGCGCCCGGCGAATGGCCTGGCCCTGCGGATCGAGGATCGACGGGCGGAGCGTGATGCGGACGTGGGCGTGGTACATGCGTCAGGCCGGGCGAGCGGAGTCGGAATCTAGCGCCGGCGCATCGTCCGCCGGGTCCGTCGTCGCGGCGCGGACCGCCCACGCGAGCGCGCGGCCGAGCCCGATGAGCAGGTAGACCGTCGCCGCGGCGAGCAGGCCGCGCTCCTGGAAGACGGCCCCGAGCACGAGCGCCGCGAGAAAGCCGACGTAGCGCCAGCGGTACGTGCGGAGGTTCGCGCGCGTCGGCTGCGGCATCGCCGGGAACGAGACGGGCGTCACCATCAGCGTCGACAGCACGACGACGAGGATGATGAGGACCGAGAGCTGCGGCCGCGCGAGCATGTCCACGCTGAAGCCCGTCGTGCCGGCGAACGTCAGGATGAACACGACGACCGTGCCGGCCTGCGCCGGGATCGGGAGGCCGGTGAACTCGGCGGACTTCTTGCCCGGGCGCGGACTGCGTGTTGAAGTGCGCGAGGCGTACGGCGCCGAACAGCGCGGGCAGGCTCGCGAGGAGCGCCCCCCACAGCGGCCCGAGCTGGTGCAGCCCGAACTGGTACAGCAGAAAGCTCGGCGCGACGCCGAACGAGACGATGTCGGACAGCGAGTCGAGCTCGAGGCCGAACTGGCTGGACACGCCCGCGAGGCGGGCGAGGAGGCCGTCGAGCAGGTCGAAGAAGCCGGCGAGGACGACGAGCCACGCCGCGGCTTCGAGGCGCCCGTTGGCCGTCTGGATGAGCGAGAAGAACCCGGCGAGCAGGTTCATCAGCGTGAAAAAGTTGGGCACGGCGACGCGCGCGCGGTGCGATCGCCGTGCGCGGCGGGCCGTCACGTCGGTCGGAGAGCGGCGCGCCCGCAGGATTGGACCGCGGCGCGTGGGCCGGGTCCGCGTGGAGCCCATGGCCGAAGAAAGTGACGAGCGTCCGTCGGCCATGGGGGTCTGGCAGGTGGAGCCGCAACCTACGACCCGCCGCGCCGCGCCCCGACGCCGGACCTCCGCGCAGAGACGCTAGACCTCCGCACAGAAACGAAACGGGGGGCCTGCGACGCGCGCAGGCCCCCCGCCGGCTTCGAGGAGTGGGCTGTCCGAGACGCGGGCCTGTGCCCCGTTCCGAACCCGCCGCGGCGCGTTCGCCTCGGATCCGCCCTTGACTGGGCACCCGCTGACGTAGCGCGCCCGGTAGCGGCAGACACGAGGTGGACCGGACGCGTTTTGGTCGAGACGCGTGCGGTCCGGCTGGCACTCCCCGGTCGGAACGATCGGCGCGCGTGCGCTCCCTTCGACGCCCGACACGCTAGTGGCGGAGGCGGGGTCGGAGCGCGTCCGCCGGTGCGTCTCCCGCGCGCCGCGGCGAACCGCTGGGCGCGTCCGGACCGAGCGGTCCGTGCGGAAGGAATCCGGTGGCGACGCCGGCGGACCGGCGTCGGGTGCGCGTGGGATTCCGGGTGGGAAGCCCTCATGCAGCCTGAACTCGCCATCACGCCAAAGAGCCGGGCCACAGAGGTGGCCATGTGCGCTGGGCACGCCAAAGAGTAGGGCAGCCGGGCGCCGCCGGTCAAGGTGAAGCGCTGGTTAAGTTGTCCACCGCAACCCGCTCCGAGAGTCCACGAAGGCTCCGACCGATCCCGCGGAGTTCTCACTCTTCGCCGCAACCCGTTGTGGCCCTTCTCCATGTCCCTCCTTCTCGCAACGCCCCTCCCCCCTGCCCTCGCCGACGAGGCGCGCGCTGTCGTGGACGACCTCCGCTCGGACGCTCCGCCAAAGCAACGCGCCGCCCGCGCCACGGCGCTCATCGTCGCCATCTCGGAGGAGTCGCTGCGGTACCACTTTCGGGAGCCGCTCCAGACGCTCGGCGTCGGGATGATCACGCGCAAGTCGCTCGAGGTGGCGCTGGACCTCGCGCTGCGCGGCATCGGCAGTTCGATCCGCACCGTCCTCGGCGGCTTCGACGACGGCCAGTTGAGCCGCGTCGCGGACATGATCGAGGTGCGCCTCTACCCCGACCCGCACGCATGAGGCAGCCTCAGCCCCCCCGCTTGGCGCCCTTCAGTCCGCCGATGCTCGCCGTCGAGAGCAGGTTCGTCTCGTACGAGCGGACGCGGCCGGCCTCGCCGGCGTGGCGCTCGAGCGCGAGGCGAATCATCCGGTCGAGCAGCGTCGCGAAGGGGACGCCCGACGGCTCCCAGAGGTAGAAGCTCAGTGAGCCGGGGATCGTGTTGATCTCGTTGAAGTAGAGCTGTCCGTCGGCGTCGTCAAGGAGAAAGTCGATGCGGGCGACGCCGGAGCACTCGAAGAGGCGGAAGACCTGGACAGCCATCGCGCGCGCGGCCGCCGTGTCCGTTTCCGAGAGCGGAGCGGGGATAAGGCGGTCCAGCGAGGCCATGCCCGCCGAGACGCCGCCCTTGCTGCCCGTCGTCTTGGCGCTTCGCGACGCGCCCTTGGTGCCTTTGGCACCGCCACCGCGCTGGTACTTCTCGGCGAACGTCAGCAGCGCCTCGCCCGAGGAGCGGACGGGCTCCTCGAGAACGGACGCCTGCGCCTCGCGCGGGCTTCCGAGGACCGAGCAGTTGACCTCGCGCAGCGCCGTCACCGCCTTCTCGACGAGAACCTTCTCGTCGTAGCGCAGCGCCTCCTCGACCGCGGCATCGAGCGCCTCGCGCGTGTCCGCCTTCGAGATGCCGATCGACGAGCCGAGGCGCGCCGGCTTCACGACCACCGGCAGGCCGAGCTCCGCCTCGACGCGGTCCAGCCAGTCGGCCTCCGCCCCGGCCCAGTCCGTCTCACGGAACGAGACCCACGGGACGACCGGCACGCCCTGATCGCGGCAGACGACTTTGGTCAGCACCTTGTCCATGCCCAGCGCCGAGCCGAAGACGCCGGAGCCGGTGTACGGCGCCCCGAGCGTCTCGCACATGCCCTGCATGGCGCCGTTCTCGCCCGGCCCGCCGTGAAGCCCGAGGAACAGCACGTCGACCGTCGCCTCGAAGGGCTTGCGGAATAGGCCGCCGCGGTCGGTCCCGACGAGCCGCGCGCCGGGCGCCCCCCCGCGGCGCTGGAGCGAGATCTCGGTTGCGCCGGCCGTGAGCGCGTCGAGGTCGCGGTAGCGCTCGATGTCCAGCAGGCCCTCGCCGGTGTAGAAGCGGCCCGCCTTCGAGACGTAGACCGGGACCGGCGAGTAGGCGGTGCGGTCCATCGCCGCCGCTGCCTGCAGGCTCGTGATGACGCTCACCTCGTGCTCGGGCGAGACGCCGCCGAAGACGACGCCAACGGTGAGGGCGGGCATGAGGCGCAGGGCGAGTGGGGTCGCAATCTCGCACCGCCGCGCGCGCAGGGCACGGCGCCGTGCCCGCCCGCGCCCCTCTCGCGTGCCGTCTTCGCACCCGTTTCGGAGGCACCGGCCTGAGACGGGCCCCTCGTGCCGCTAGCTTCGCGCGGAGCGGGTCCTCCGCGCACACGCCTTTCATCGTCTCACTCCGCATCCGACATGTCCGTTCGCTTTGCCGGCCTCCTGCTCGGGGCCGTCCTGCTCGCCGCCTGCGGTGGCACCCGTCCGATGTCCGACGGGTCCGACGCCTCGGGCACGCCCGTCCTCGCCCGGTGGACCGGCGCGACGCTCACGCTCCAGCAGTTCGAAGACGCCTACTCGGCGACCGAGAGCGCGCTCTCCGACTCCGCGATGACGGTCCCCGAGCGGCGCCGCGACTTTCTCGAGCGCTACGTCGACTTCCAGCTGAAGGTCCTCGCAGCCCGCCAGGCCGGCTTCGACCGCGACTCGTCGTACATCGCCGAGGTCGCCGAGTACCGCGACCAGCTTGCCGGGCCGTACTTCACGGACCGCCAGATCCTCGACGACATCATCCGGGACATCTACGACAAGCAGGCCGAGCAGGTGAGCGTGAGCCACCTTCTCATCCGCGTCGGGCCCTACGCGCCGGCCCCGGACACGCTCGCTGCCTACACGCGCGCCGTCGCCATTCGCGACTCGATCCAGGCCGGGATGGTCACGTTCGAGCAGGCCGCGCGGCACAACTCGCAGGACCCGAGCGTGGCGCAGAACGGCGGTGCGCTCGGCTTCATCACGGGCGGCCAGACGGTCCTCCCGTTCGAGAACGCGGCCTACGGAACGCCCGTCGGGCAGGTCGGCGGGCCGGTCCGGACGCAGTTCGGCTTCCACCTGCTCGAGGTGACGGACCGCCGCGCGGCGCCGCAGCAGATCCGCGCGCGCCACATCCTTATCCGCCCGGCCGGCCCGGCCGTCGCCGACACGGCCGCGGCGCTTGCCGAGGTCACGGCCCTCGCCGCGCGCGTCGCCGCGGGCGAGGACTTCCAGGCCCTCGCGCGGCAGTACTCGCAGGACCCCGGCTCCGCCCCGCAGGGCGGCGACCTTGGCACGTTCGGCCCCGGCCGCATGGTGCCGCAGTTCGAGCAGGCCGCCTTCGCGCTCCAGAACCCCGGCGACGTCTCGCCGCCGGTCCAGTCGCAGTTCGGCATCCACCTTATCCAGCTCGAGGAACGCCTCCCGCGCCCGACCTACGAGGCGGCTTACGACGAGATCCGCCAGCAGGCGCTGCGCCTGCCCCGCACGGCCCTCAAGCGCCGCGCCATCGGGCGCCAGTTCCGCCAGGAGAACGGCGGCAGCTTCGACGCCGGGACGGTCCGCGCCGCACTCGCGCAGTTCCCTGCCGACTCGGCCTATGTCCGCGCCACGCGCGACGGCTTTGGCCCGATGGGAGACGCGACGTTTGCCGTCATCGGCGACACCGTCCTCACGGTCTCGCGCCTCCAGGACGTCTACCGCCGCACGCGCGTCGGCGACGACCCGGTCGAGACGCTCGTCGCCGTCGCCGAGGACTACGCCGACGAGCGGTCGGTCGAGGGCGCCGTGGCCGCGCTCGAGACGCGCGACCCCGAGTTTGCCCGCGTCTTCCGGTCCTACGCGGACGGCGTGCTGTACTTCCGCGTCGCCGAGGACAGCGTCTGGACGCCGGCCAAGGACGACCAGGCGGGCCTCCGCGCCTACTACGCCGCTCACCGCGGCGAGTACCGCTGGCCGGACCGCCGCCGCGCGCTCGCCTTCCGCACGCCCGGCGACTCGATCCTGCACGTCGTCGTGGCGGAGCTCGGCGCCGGCCGCACGCCGGCCGAGGTCTTCGCCGAGCACCAGGGCGGGCGCTTTAACCTGCGCCTCGACACCGTCTACGTCGCCGACTCGACGCAGACGGCGCTGGACCGCGTGCTGAGCCTCGCCCCCGGCGAGAACTCGGACGTCGTCGCGGAGCGCTCGCGCCTCGCCGTCTACGTCTACGACGGCCTCGAGCCGGCGCGCGAGAAAACGTTCGACGAGGCCCGCGCGGAGCTTATCTCAGGCTACCAGACGGACCTCGAGCGGGCATGGGAGCGCCGCCTGCGCGCCCGCTACGACGCGCAGATCTTCTCGGACCGCCTCCCGGCCGTCGGCCCGCCGCGCCCGCAGCCTGCCGGCACCACCCGCCTCGGCGGCTAACGCCACCGCTCCGCTGCTGAGCGGAGTGAGCCGCTCGTCGAAGACCGCGACGCGACGGCAGAGCCCAACTCTGCCGTCCGACGCGCCCCGGCAGCGCGCGGACCCGCACGTACAGGCTCGGCAGAGATTCCCTGCCTGACTCGGGATGACGGGGTAGCCCGGCGGGAGACGTCCGACGGACTCGGCACTCCCGCCTGCAGGAAGCCGTCGGCCAGCGTCTGGCCCGGCGCACGGATTCCGCGCTGCGGCGCGTTGAGCGACACGAACCGACACCCGCCCGGCGGCCTTCCACCCTTTCCGCTTTTCGATGCGCGTCTCTCTGCTTTTCCTCTGCCTTCTCGCCGCTGGCACCGCCGCGGCGCAGCCCGCGACCGGCACGCGCCTCGACGGCATCGCCGCTGTCGTCGGCGACCGCGTCGTCCTCTACTCGGAGGTCGACGCGCTCGCCCAGCAGACTGCCGCCGCGCAGCAGCCGGCGATCGCCGTCACGCCCGAGCTGTGGAGCCGCGCGCTCGACCAGCTGCTCGACCGCCAGATCATCATCGACAACGCCAGCCGCGACACCACGATCACGGCGACCGACGAGGAGATCCGCGCCGAGATCGACCGCAACATCGGCCAGCTCGTCGAGCAGATGGGCTCCGAAGCCGCCCTCGAAGAGGCCTACGGGCGGCCCATCGCCGATGTCCGCGCCTCGATTCGCGACGACGTCCGCGACGACATCCTCCTGCAGCGCTACCGCGGCCGCCGCCTGCGGAACGTCCAGACGACGCCGGGCGAGGTCCAGGCCTGGTTCGAGCGGATCCCCGCCGCCGACCGCCCCGAGATCCCCGAGCAGGTCCGCGTGGCCCACGTCGTCCGCATCCCCGCGCCGTCGCAGCGGGCCAAGGACGAGGCGCGGGCCTTCACGCAGGCCCTCCGCGACTCGATCACGACCGGCCGCGCCAGCATCAACGAGCTCGCCAACCGGTACTCCACCGACCCGGGCAACACCAACCGCGACGGCACCAAGAACGGCGGGTCGTACCGCAGCCTGTCGCTCCGCACGCTCGACCCGACCTTCGCCGCCGCCGCCGCCGCGCTCGAGCTGGGCGGGCTCTCGCAGGTCGTCGAGTCCAGCTTCGGCTACCACGTCATCCGCCTCGACGCGCGGGCCGGAGACCTTGTCGCGTTCTCGCACATTCTCATCCCGATCTCGCGCAGCGGGCTCGACACCGAGGGCGCACGCCGGACGCTCCTGGCGCTCCGCGACTCGGTCGTGATCACCGGCGTCCCGTTCGAGGCCATCGCGCGGCGCAACTCCGAGGACCCCTACTCGGCCGCGCGGGGCGGCTTCGTCTCGAACCCGCAGACCGGCGAGCGCGACATCGTCCTCGACGCCCTCGGCGCCGCGTGGAAGGCGACCGTGGACACGATGACCGTCGGCGAGGTCTCGGGCATCGCGCCCGTGACGCTCCTCGACGCCGCGCAGACGCAGGTCCTCCACTTCGTCCTGCTCCAGAAGCGGTCGCCCGCCCACACGCTGAGCCTCGACGACGACTACGCGCTGCTCTCGGAATACGCCCTCCGCGACAAGCGCCAGCAGGAGCTCCGCACGTGGGTCGACAGCCTCCGCCGCGCGACCTACCTCGACATCCGGGCGCCGGAGTACGTCCCGGCCTCGCCCACCGCCTCGGCCCGATGATCGACCCGACCGACCCGGCCGCGGCCGGGCACCTCGCCGAGGCGGCCCGCCGCCTCCGCGCCGAGGTCGCGAAGCAGGTCGTCGGGCAGGACGACGCCGTCGAGGGCCTCCTCGTGACGCTGCTCGCCCGCGGCCACGCGCTCCTCGTGGGCGTGCCGGGCCTCGCCAAGACGCTCCTCATCCGCTCGCTCGCGGACGCCCTCCACCTCTCGTTCTCGCGCGTCCAGTTCACGCCGGACCTCATGCCGGGCGACATCACGGGCACCGAGATCATCGAGGAGGACCCGGCGACCGGCCGCCGCCACTTCCGCTTCGTCGAGGGGCCCGTCTTCGCCAACGTCGTCCTCGCGGACGAGATCAACCGGACGCCGCCGAAGACGCAGGCCGCGCTCCTCGAGGCGATGCAGGAGGGCCACGTGACGGCGCAGGGCAAGGCGCTCGCGCTGCCCGAAGCCGTTCTTCGTCCTCGCGACGCAGAACCCCATCGAGCAGGAAGGCACCTACCCGCTCCCCGAGGCGCAGCTCGACCGCTTCATGTTCACGCTCGTCCTCGACTACCCGCCGTTCGCGGACGAGGTCGCGATCGTGCGCCAGACGACCGGCGCCACGCCCGCCGGCCATCACGCCCGTCCTCACGGCCGACGACCTGATGGCGTACCAGCAGCTCGTCCGCAACGCGCCCGTCGCGGACTCGGTCGTGGAGCACGCCGTGCGCCTCGCCGCGCACACGCGCCCGGGCCGCGACGGCGACGCCGGCCTTCGTCACCGAGTGGCTGTCCTACGGGGCCGGCCCGCGCGCCTCGCAGTACCTCGTCCTCGCCGCCAAGGCGCTCGCGCTCCTCGACGGCCGCCTCACGCCGCTCACGGACGACGTGGACCGCGCCGCGCTGCCCGTCCTGCGGCACCGGATCGTGACGAACTACGCCGCCGAGGCCGAGGGCGTCCGCCCCGAAGACGTCATCCAGCGCCTCGTCCGCGGCGCGTAGCTACCGCACGACGACGTACAAGGCTGCGCGCTGCCCCCTGTTGGCTGCACGGGCAGCCGATCCTCCGGCATCACAGGGCACGCCGCGGGCACTCGCCCGGCGTGAAGGCCCGGCGTAGACTCCCCCATGTCGTCGCCCCCGCGCGCCGCGCGCCCGCGCCCGGCCCTCCTGCTCGCCACCCTCGCGCTCGCCGCCCTCGGCGCCCTCGGCGCGTGCGCCCGCGACGTGCCGGCCCCGCCTCGGCCGCCCGCCGCCCCGGCCCGGCCGGCCCGGACGGCGACCGTCACGCCGCCGCGGCGCCCGGCGCGGCCGACACCGCCGCAACACGCGCGCCGCGGACCGCCGCGATGGTGTTCGACACCGTCGCCCCGCCGCCTGCGCCGGCCGAGGCGCCGAAGGCAGCCGAGACGCCGCGCGCGCCGCGCCCGGCGGCCCCGCCGCGCGAGGCGCCCGGCCCGGCCGGGAGCTGCGACGTCCGCCCCGCCGAGACGTACTGCTTCGCCTACTCAGGCCCGGAGTGGACGGCCGCGTCGGCCGCGGCCAACTGCGCCCGCGCCCCGCGCGCGACCTACCGCGCCCGAGCCGTGTCCCACGGACGGCCGCATCGCGACATGCGTCTTCCGCCGCGAGAGCGAGCCCGACCGCGAGCTCGTCTACACGACCTACGCGCCCGCCGACCTCGACCTCGCGCGCCTCGCCTGCCCCGGCACCTTTACCGTCCTCGACGGCGCTACAGACCGATAACGAGCGCGAGGCCCGTTCCAGTCGGGACGAGGACCGCGTGCTGCGCCAGATCGGCCAGCGCCCCGAGACGCCCGGACGACCCGGCCAGCACGACGGCGTCGAGCACGAACAGCCCGACGCCCTGGACGACGAGCGCGCGGCCGTGTCCGCGCCATGCCGCCGGGTTCGAGACGCCGCGCGCCGCCACGATCCAGAGCGTCGCCCCGACGGCCGCGTAGCCGGCGTCCAGCCCCAGGTTCAGCCAGAGGATGTTGGCGAGGTGCGCCTCCGCGCGGATCGCGTCCGCGGCCGAGAGCAGCGTGTCCGGCGAGGCCGTCGCCAGCCCGACGCCCGCGATGGCGATGTTGACGGCGCCCCACGCCGCCGACTGGATGCCGAACGCGCGCCGCCCGTCTGCGTCGCCCGCCGTGGCGAGGAGCAGCGTGCCCGCGGCGGCGTTCGCCGCGCCCCACGCGCCGACGCGCCAGAGGTGCGCGTGCTCGGCCGCCTGCCGCGCCGCGACGATCCCCGAGACGCCCGACGCCGGCTGCGCCGCGGCCGTCCCTGCGAGGAGCGCGAGAAAGACGGCGGCCGCGCGAAGCATCGCCGCGCCTCGCCCGTAGGACCCGTTCTCCATTCCACCGTGTGCCATGTTCGGTCGGCTGCTGCTGCTGTTCCTCGTCGTGCCCCTCGTGGACGCCGCCCTGCTCGTAACCATCGGCGGGCGCATCGGGTTCGTGCCGACCGTCGTGCTCGTCCTCGCCTCGGCGCTCGTCGGGTCGTGGCTCGCGCGGCGCGAGGGCCTCGCCGCGTGGCGGCGCGTGCAGGAGCGCCTCGCCAGCGGCGGGATGCCCGGCCCCGAACTCGTGGACGGCCTCGTCGTGCTCGTCTCGGCGACGCTGCTCATCGCGCCCGGCTTCGTCACGGACGCCGTCGGCCTGCTCGGCCTCTTCCCGCCGACGCGCGCCCTCGCCCGGCGCGCCCTCATGCGGCGCTTCGAGCGCGGCGTCGCCTCCGGCGCCGTCCGCGTGACGACGTTCGGCGCCTCGCCATTCGGTCAGGCCCCCTTCGACGCGGCGCCGGCCAGCGTCGAGGACGCCGAGGTGGTCGACGACGGCCGCCCCCGGACGCCGCTCCGCTGACCCGGGCGCTCGACTACAGCCCGTGCGTGGCGCGGACGCGGGCGACGACGTCTGACAGGTCCGGCCCGACCGTCCGCGACGGGCGGAACGGGTCCGATGCCGGCGCGAGGGGGTCGAGGAGCACGCGCAGCGTCGAGGCGACGCCGTGGGCCAGCGCCTCGGCGTTGTAGCCGCCTTCGAGCGTCGCGACGAGGCGCCTGCCGGCGTGGGTATCTGCCACGCGCCGCACGATCCGCACGACGTCCGTCAGGCCGCGGATGCTCAGCATCAGCCCGCCGAGCGGGTCGAGGCGGTGCGCGTCGTAGCCGGCCGAGAGGAGCACGAGGTCGGGCCGGACGCGCGCCGCGAGGCCGGGCAGGACCGCCTCGACGGCGCCGACGAAGCCCGCATCGTCCGTCCCCGCCGGGACCGGCAGGTTGACTGTCGCGCCACGCCCCTTGCCCACGCCGATGTCCTCGATCTGGCCCGTGCCCGGGTAGAGCCCGCCGCGGTGGACCGAGAAAAAGACGACGCTCGGGTCGTCGTAGAAGGCCTCCTCGGTTCCGTTGCCGTGGTGCACGTCGGTGTCCACGATGAGCACGCGGGCCGCGCTGTGGACGGCCTGCGCGTGGCGCGCGGCGACGGCAGCGCTGGCGTAGAGGCAGAAGCCCATCGGTACGCCGGGGCGCGCGTGGTGACCCGGCGGGCGCCCGATGGCAAACCCGTTGTCGGCCTCGCCCGTCATCACCGCATCGACGACCGCGAGCAGGTCGCCGACGGCCTCGCGCGCCACGCGCGGCGAGTGCGGCGTCACGAACGTGTCTGAGTCGACGTGCCCGCCGCCGGCCGCGGCGAGGGCGTCGAGCGCTTCGAGATGCGCCGGCGTGTGGACGCGCAGCAGCGCCTCGGGCGTCGCCTCGTCGCCGGAGATTCGGACGAGCCGGCCGGTCGCCTGCGCCTCAGCCAGCAGCGGGTCGCGGGCGATGAGCGCGGCGATGGCTGCGAGACGCTCGGCGCGCTCGGGATGGCCCGCCTCGGCGTGTGCAGACGTGTCGGTGCGGAGCGTGTACGCGGTCATTCGGGGAGTGGGCGGATCCAGATCCAGCCCTCGACGCGGGCCAGTGGGAGACTGTCGGGCGGAAGGGTAGCGCCGGAGAGGAAGTCGTGGGCGGCGAGGACGCAGAGGGCGGCGTCGAGCGCGTGGTCCGTCGCCGTGAGCACGTCGCGCGGCGCCTCGATGGCGAGGCGCGCGCCGAGCGCTCCGGCGATACGGTCGCGAACGGCCACGTTCTCAGGCTTCTTGTAGCCCGCCGATGCGATGCCGTGCGACCGCAGCGTCGCGGCCGGGTAGACCTCGATGGCGCCCGCCTCGCCCGGCGCCCACGCGAGCGGAATCGGCCGCCCGATGCGCGCGCCGACCGCCTCGAGAAGCGCGAGCGCGGCGTGCGCCGTCCGCGCGATGCGGTCCGCCCCGACGTCGAGCGACTGCTTGCCGAGGCGCTGCTTCACGACGCGGTCGGTCTCGCGACGGAACAGCATGTGCGCGTCGTCTGCGAGCGGCGCGCCGGCGCGGTGCGTGGCGAGCATCCGGCCGAGCGGGGCCGGCCAGCCGAGCGGCGCGTCGAGCGCGAGCAGGGCGGGCCCGTCGCCGATCCACTCGGCCACGACGGCATGGGGCGGCACGGCGCGCGACCCGAGGCGCACGTCGAGAAGCGTCGCCCGCTGGCCGTCCGAGCGCCCGAGCGCGAGGCCGACGTTGCGCGGGTCCGTCGCGCAGTCGATGCCGACGACCGTCACTCGTCCCACCGGCGGGCCATGATCGAGCCCGCGTCGTCGGCCATGGCTTCGTCGGGCGGGGTCTGGGCGTAGATGGCGCAGAGTGCCTCGAACAGGTCCGGGTGGCGCGCGCGGAGGCGCGCGGGGCGCTCGAAGAACTGCTCCGTCGATACGGCGAAGAGCTCGGCGCGGTCGAAGGCGGCGTAGCTCCGCAGGACGCTCTTGCCCGGTCCGCGCCTTGCGCATCTCGGCGTCGGCGAGGGCGAGCCAGGCGCTGGTCGAGCCCCGGTCGAGGAACGTCGGGACGCCGTCGGCGCCGGTCCCGTCGATGTCGAAAAGGTGCGCGAGCTCGTGGAGGACGACGTTGGAGCCGTCGGCGCGGCGCCAGCCGGCGAGCGCCGCGTCGGCCGCGAGCACGACGGGCCCCTGCGCGTGGACCATGCCGTCGTAGACGCCCGCCTCCTCGTCGCCGTAGGCCTCGTCGAACGTGTGCGGGACGAACAGGATGGTGCGCTCGAGCGGCAACTCCCACTCGGGCCGGCCGTGGAGCAGCGTCGCCCCGCCGGCGGCGACGGACAGCTTCAGCTCGTCCGTAAGGTCCACGCCGTCGACGGCCTCGAACGTGAGGTCGGCGAGCAGGAAGCGGACGTCGCGCTCAAAGCGCGCCTGCCCCTCGGCGGGGGCCGCAGCATAGACCGCGGCGTGGTCGCGGAGCCACGCGCGCTGCTCGCCGGTGAGGCTCTGCCGCGCCACGCGCAGCCGCCGGAGCGCCTTCCGCGCCGCGAACGAGACGACGAGCAGCAGCACCGCCGCAGCGGCCGCCACGCCCGCCGCCACGCTGTGCGTCCGCGACACAGCAATCCAGACGACGACGGCCGCGGCGGTGCCCATGACGAGCGGCACGATAAAGTCGGTCGGGCGGACAGCGCGCACGGCGGGGCGGCGTGGGAACGGAGCGGGAGTTCGGAGTTTACGGGCCACAGCCTCACCACAAGGTCAGACCGGGCACTCCCCTCTCCGGTGTCCACCCGGCCCGGCAGCTCCTGCACGGCGGGGCGCGCTGGCCGCGCTCGGCTCCGACAGACATTGAGGGAATCCCGGATCAAGTCCGGGATGACATGGATTGATGATCGGGACGGACGAGCCGTCGCCCCCTTGCATGACCCGCGGCGTAACGCGCGGGACATGTCTGCCGCCGGCCCCGACGGGATCCTGCATCCCGCCTCACCGTTCCTGCAATAACGGAAAACAACCGACACAGATGATCGCCTTCCCCACCGCCCTCGCCGACGACGACCTCCACGGCGACGACCCCGAGCAGTCCATCCCGCTCCCGACGCACGACGAGGAGCAGGCCATGACCGAGGCGCCGCTGCCCGAGACGCTGCCCGTCCTCGCGCTGCGCAACACGGTCCTCTTCCCCGGCGTGGTCCTCCCGATCACCGTCGGCCGCGACGCGAGCCTGCGCCTCGTCCGCGACGCCTACGCCGGCGACCGCCTCGTGGCCGTCGTCGCCCAGAAGCGCTCCGACGTCGAGACGCCCGAGCCGAAGGACCTCTACGGCGCCGGCACGGCCGCGACGATCCTCAAGCTCATCAAGATGCCCGACGGCTCCGTGAGCATCGTCATCCAGGGCAAGCGCCGCATCGACGTCGACGACGTACACGCAGACCGACCCGTACCTCCGCGCCCGGTCACGGCCGTCGACGAGGAGGCCGCCGAGGCGGACGACGCGGCCGAGCTCTCGGCGCGCATCCGCCAGATCAAGGAGCTCGCCGTCCAGATCGTCAACCTCTCGCCGAACCTGCCGTCCGAGGCGGCCTACGCGATCCAGAACATCGAGAGCCCGCGCTTCCTCGTCCACTTTATCACGTCCAACCTCCAGATCGAGGTCGAGAAAAAGCAGGAGCTCCTCGAGACGCGGCCGCTGCTGGACCGCGCCCAGCTCGTGCTGGGCTACCTCGAGCAGGAGATCCGCGTGCTCGAGATCAGCGAGGAGATCCGGTCCAAGGTCAAGACGGACGTGGACCAGCAGCAGCGCGAGTTCTTCCTCCGCCAGCAGCTCAAGACGATCCAGGACGAGCTGGGCGAGACCGAGGGCTCGTCCGCGGACACCGCGGAGCTGCGGACCAAGCTCGACGACAAGCGCGACGACCTCCCCGAGACGGTCGTGGAGACGGTCGAGAAGGAGCTCACCAAGCTTGCCCGCACCAACCCCGCGAGCCCCGAGTACAGCGTCGTCCGCAACTACGCCGAGACGATCCTGGACCTGCCGTGGAACCACGTCTCGGACGACCTCATCGACATCGCGCGCGCGGCCGCGGTCCTCGACGAGGACCACTACGGGCTCGGCGACGTCAAGAAGCGCATCCTCGAGTACCTCGCCGTCCTGAAGCTCAAAGGCGACCTCAAGGCGCCGATCCTGTGCTTCTACGGGCCGCCCGGGCGTCGGCAAGACGAGCCTCGGCAAGAGCATCGCGCGGGCCGTCGGGCGCGAGTTCCAGCGCATCTCGCTCGGCGGCGTCCGCGACGAGGCCGAGATCCGCGGCCACCGGCGGACCTACATCGGCGCGCTCCCGGGCCGCGTCATCCAGGGCCTGAAGCGCGCCGGGACGTCCAACCCGGTCTTCATGCTGGACGAGATCGACAAGCTCGGCTCGGACTTCCGCGGCGACCCGGGCTCGGCCCTCCTCGAGGTGCTCGACCCGGAGCAGAACGACACGTTCAACGACCACTACCTCGAGCTGGACTACGACCTCTCGCGGGTCATGTTTATCGCGACGGCCAACTCGCTCGACACGATCCCCGGGCCGCTTGCGCGACCGCATGGAGATCATCGAGATCAACGGCTACACGGCGTCCGAGAAGCTCGCGATCGCGAAGACGTACCTCGTCCCGCGGCAGCTCGAGCGCAACGGCCTGCGTCGAGGCCCAGTTCTCGATCACGGACGACGCCCTGCGCCTGCTCGTCGAGGGCTACACGCGCGAGAGCGGCGTGCGGCAGCTCGAGCGGACCATCGGCTCGGTCGTCCGCAACGTCGCCAAGTCGGTCGCGATGGGCGAGGCGAGCGACGGCGAGATCACGGTCGACAACGTCGACGAGGCGCTCGGCGCGCGCAAGTTCTACAACGACGTCGCCGAGCGGACCGAGGTCCCGGGCGTGGCGACGGGGCTCGCGTGGACGCCCGTCGGCGGCGACATCCTGTTTATCGAGGCCAGCCTCAACCGCGGCACGGGCCGGATGACGATCACGGGCAAGCTCGGCGAGGTGATGCGCGAGTCGGCGCAGGCCGCGTCGCAGCTGGGTGCGGGCGCACGCCGAGCGAGCTCGGCATCCCCCGCGAGGCGTTCACGCACTTCGACCTGCACGTGCACGTCCCGGCCGGCGCGATCCCCAAAGACGGCCCGAGCGCGGGCGTTGCGATGACGGCCGCGCTGGTGTCCATCTACACGCGCCGCCGCGTGCGCCACGACGTCGCGATGACGGGCGAGATCACGCTCCGCGGGCTCGTGCTGCCCGTCGGCGGGATCAAGGAGAAGGTTCTCGCCGCGCGCCGCGCCGGCATCACGCTCGTCGTCCTGCCGGAGCGCAACCGCGCCGACGTCGAGGAGATCAAGGACGAGACGATGGAGGGGCTGGACGTGCAGTACGTCAAGCGGATCGACGAGGCGCTCGGCCTGCTTCTCGAGGCGGAGCCCACGGGCGACCCGGCGGTCATGTTCCACATCCCGGATTCGGAGAAGCACCCCGTCCCGGCCCCGGCGCCGATGGTCGAGGTCGTCTCGGACGGCAGCGCGGAGCCGGCGGTCCGATAGCGTGGAACAGGTGGCAGGGCGTCCGGTCTATCCCGGACGCCCTCTTCCCACCCCATGCGCCTTGTTCTGCTGCTCCTGCTGCTCGCCGTCCCGCCCGCCCGCGCCCAGGACGCGCGGCACGTCGCGCCAAGTGGCGCCTCGACGGCCACGATGCCGTCGCCGCGGCACGCGGGCGGCGCGCTCATCAGCGAGGGCTTCGAGTCCGTTACGGAGCCCGGTCTGCCCCCGGGCTGGACAGCCGCCAACGTCAACGGCGACAACCGGCAGTGGGCCACCCAGGCGAATCCGTCGCGCGTCCACACCGGCGCGCAGTTTGCCGTCGTGTACTACAACACGGCGCAGGCGGCGGACGACTGGCTGTTCACGCCGGCCGTGACGCTCACGGCCGGCACGTCGTACACGCTCGACATGTGGTTCCGCCCCGGCGAGGCGATTCCTGGCGCCGTCGAGAGTTTCGAGGTGTTGATGGGTGATGCGGCGACGGTCGCGGCGATGACGGCCTCGCTCTACCGCACTGAGCGGATCATGGCGGGCGACTACATCCGGATCCGGCGGACGTTCACGCCACCGGCGACCGGCCCCGCCGTCGTCGGCTTCCACTGCTTCAGCCCGGCGGACCAGTACTTCTGCGGCGTCGACGACGTGACGCTTGCGCCGACGCCGACGACGGCCGTCTTGGAGGCGGCCCAGGCGGCGCTCGCCTTCGACCTCGTCGCGACGGGCCAGACGGCCGTCCAGCGCGTCGTGCTCCAGAACACCGGGACGCAGCCGCTCGCGCTCGGCGCGATCACGACGACCGTTCCGGGCCTGACGATCGACACGGCTGGCCTCGACGCCACGCTCGCGCCGAACGACACGACCTCGTTCGCCGCGCGCTTTCGCCGACCGCCAGCGGCGCCGTCACCGGCGCGATCACCGTCCAGAGCGATGCACCGAACGCGCCGGTCCAGATCGGCGTCACCGGCACCGGCGCTATCGAGACGCGCGCCTCGGGCACGACAGTTGGCGGGCCGACGCTCCACCGTCCGTCCAGCAATGGCACCGGCGCGAGTGGCTCGTGCACGCTCTCGGGCAGCGCGACGGCGGTTCCGTACGTGACCTACCCGTTCACGCCGACCGTCGCCGGCCTCCACCGCATTACCGCGACGTGGACGGGCGGACAGGACGGCTACCTCCTGCTTTACGAGGCACCGTTCGATCCCACCGACGCCTGCCGCGGCCTCGTCGGCCGCAACGACGACGGCACGGCGCGCACCAACTCGCGGTTCGACCTCGACACGCTCGCCCCTGGCCGCGCCTACACGCTCGTGGTGACCGGCTTCGGCAACGCGGACGTCGGCACCTACGACCTCCGCATCCTCTCCCCCGCCGCCATTACGACGGCCGGCGAGGCGCATCCCGACGCCGCCCTGACCGCCTTTACCGCGGCGCCGAACCCCGTGACAGACCGCGCCCTGCTGCACCTCGTCTTGCCACGCAGCGAGCGCGTCCGCGTCGAGGCATTTGACACGGCGGGCCGCCGCGTCGCCGTCCTGTTCGACGGCCCGGTCGCGGCGGGCGAGGCGCGGGCGGTCGCGTTCGACGTGTCGCGCCTGCCGGCAGGCGTCTACGTCGTCCGCGCGCAGGGCGAGACGCTGAGCCTGGCGCAGCGTGTGACAGTCGTCCGGTAGAGGCCGGGGCGATCTTGCGGGCACGCCCACCCGACGCCGCCCATGTCCCTGTTCGCCGACTTCGCCCACGCCGACAAACGCACGCGCGTCGGCGTGCTCACGAACGGGTCGCTCGGGGCCGGCGTCGAGATGAAGCTGGACCCGGCGCGGTCGGTCGAGACGGTCCGCGCCGGGACCTTCGTGGTCGTCGAGGGCGAGACGTTCGACTTTTTCTCGCTCATCACGGACGTCCGCATCGACGCCGCGAACGAGGGCATCCTGCTGCACCCGCCGGGGCGCGAGGACGAGCTGCTGCGCCGCGTGCTCCAGGGCTCGGGGACCTACGCGACGGTCTCGCTCAAGCCGCAGCTCATGGTCCCGCAGGGGATCACGGACGAGGCGCCGCAGCCGGTCAAGACAGTCCCGGCGCACTTCTCGGCCGTCGGCGAGGCGACCGAGGACGACGTGGCGCGCGTCTTCGGCGCCGAGGCCAACGACGGCGGCGACCGCTTCTTCAACGTCGGCACGCCGCTGGGCATGGAGACGCCGGTCTGCCTGGACCTCCAGCGCTTCGTCGAGCGCTCCAACGCCGTCTTCGGCAAGACGGGCACGGGCAAAAGCTTCCTCACGCGCCTGCTCCTCGCCGGCACGGTCGCCACGGACCGCGCCGTGAGCCTCGTCTTCGACGTCCACGGCGAGTACGGCTTCGGCCGCCGCAGCGAGGAGGGCGTCGCGACGCAGGGCCTCAAGGAGCTCTTCGGGCCGCGCGTGCAGGTTTTCTCCCTCGACCCCGCCTCGCTCCGCGCCCGCCGCCACGCCGCCGACGTCGAGATCACGCTCTACGCGGACCAGGTCGAGCCCGAGGACATCCTGCCGCTCCGCGAGACGCTCCGCCTCAACCCGACGGCGACCGAGAGCACCTTCCTCCTGCGCCGCAAATACGGCACCGCCTGGCTCCAGACGCTCCTCGACCTCGACGGCATGCCCACGGCGACGATCGCCGAGGAGACGGGCGCCAACGAGGCCTCCCTCGACGCGCTCCGGCGCAAGCTCGTCCAGCTCCAGCGCTTCGACTTCTTCTCGACCGCGCCCTCGCGCGGCCGCCTCGACGTGCTCGACGCCCTGATGACGGCCATCGACGCCGGCCGCTCGGTCGTGATCGACTTCGGGCGGTTCTCGTCGCAGCTCGCCCACCTGCTCGTCGCCAACATGATCACGCGGCGGCTGCGGCGCGTCTACGAGAAGAAGGTCGAGGTCTACGAGGCGTCGAACAACGCCGCGGACAAGCCGCGCCAGCTCATGATCACGGTCGAGGAGGCGCACAACTTCCTCGGGCCGGAGACGGCGCGCGAGACGCCGTTCGGCCTGATCGCCCGCGAGATGCGCAAGTTCTACGTCTCGCTCCTCATCGTGGACCAGCGCCCCTCGGGCATCGACGAGGAGGTGCTGAGCCAGATCGGGACCAAGATGGTCGCGCAGCTCAACGACGAGAAGGACATCGCGGCCGCCCTCGTCGGCTCGCCCGGCGCCTCGGGCCTGCGCCAGATCCTCGCCTCGCTGGACTCGAAGCAGCAGGCGCTCATGCTCGGCCACGCCGTCCCGATGCCGATCACGATCCGCCCGCGCGATTACGGCCCCGAGCTGTTCGCCGCCGTCAAGGCTCAGGCCGGCGTCTCGGAGCCGATGACCGCGCAGGCGCGCATGTCTGAGGCGAAGTCGCTCTTTTGACCCGGTAACAGGTGGCCGCTTCCTCGCTCCACAGAACGGGCCAGGCCGGGGGCGGAGAACAGGGTACGCCGGTCGGCCCGCAACGCGCTGACTCGACTGTGCGATCAGCGTGCTGCGGCAGGTTATACCGCACGGGGTTTAGAACGCCGCTGCAATCACTGCAAACGCGACGGCTGCGATTACCTGAAACAATACACTCGCATTGAATCCAATAGGCGAGCATTCGCGATCAACCGGCGAGCCAAGATCAGCTATATCCCTGCGTAGGTAATCTGCAACAGTCGAGGCTAAGAACAAGGCCATCACTATTGCGGCAAAGCGCGCCAGGTTCTCTCCGGCGCCGACCACGAGCCACGCGCCGGCTGTGAGAACGAGTCCGATGAGATAGACCCGAGGGGACAAGCGCCGAGGAACAGAAGCATCCTCACGACTCATGTAGTCGGCAGTGCGGTATAACAAATGACTGCTCACCCGCCGCCCGGAGCACAGTGCCCCGGCGGGGCGAAGGTTGACGCGGACGACGGAATGATGCGCAACGCCGGACGGGCGGTCGGGTGCAGACGCGGGTTCTGCGGCAGCCTCAGTCCAGCACTGTAATGGGGACGTACCCGCCCGCCTGCTGCGCCCCGGCACCCCCGCAGTCTGCAAACCTCACCCGCCCGTAGGCACCGATAAAGAACGTGCCGAGCGGCGCCAAATCGGCTGCCTCGGCGCCACCCCGCAGCGAGTCGATGGTGATCGACTGCTGAATCTCATAGATCCCGGTCCTGCTGCTGAGCGGGAGATCGTACAAAAGGCTGTCACGGACTCCAATCTCTGCGCCTGTCGGCCGCCAGAGGAGACGGAGTCCGACGACGACCTCGTTTCCCTCAGCCTCGTAGGCACCGCTAAAGAGGAATGGCTCACCGAGGCGAAGCGTGTCGCCGATCTCAGGCTGCAAGATGTTTCCCAGCGCATAGCCGTCCGCCTCGATAATGCACGGTTCAGAGGTTGCCGTGTCGCACGCAGCAGCGACGAGCGCAAGGAAGGACAGGGCTAAATGGCGAAGACGCATAGGACGGCTCACTGCCGCAGAACAAATGGCCGCTCACCCGCCGCACAACGAGCACCGCGACCGGGATAGCGCGCAGGATACGCCGTGCAGCCCACAATGCACGACCTCACCGTGCGGTCGGCTGTGCTGCGGCAGGTTCTACCGCGCGACGCTCCCTAAGGAGTTTGCCGAAGTCGCGAGAGCCTTGTAAATCTTGTTAAATCCAGCCCGCCTATGTATCTCTCGGATCGGTTGAGGATAGCCAGCATGGCTCAGAACCATTTTCTCAGTATCGAGTCTGATCGTATCTCCAATGGACAAGCCACTGTTGATGACCAAAGCTGTGTACCGGCTGTTTGCAACGTAGATGCTTGACACTGACTGTTCGCTCAGAGTCCCACACGGACCCTCATCATTAATATTCCCCGTCACAACGTACCTCGGTTCGTCCTCAGACCAGACAATCCTCTGGACTACCGCGTCCTGAGTTGAGCAGTTATGAAATGCGGAAGGCGACGTCAGGTTATCCGGCGCGCAGCCTGCGAGCGCGAACACTGAGAGCAAGAGGAGGCGGCCCACAGAGATTGCAATAGCGCGGTAGAACCACTAATTGAACGGCGAGCGCGCCGCATAACAGACAGGATACGCCCCTTTACAAGCGGTCTGGCCCCGCCACCCCCAGCATCGCCAGCAGCGCCGGCTTGCCCTGCAGTACGATCCGGCCGTGCCCCTGCATCATCGTCATGTCGCGAGAGTGAATGTGAAGTGTGGCCGGAGCGTTGCGCGCCGATCATGGCGCATTACGTCGGTCTGTCAATCCCGACCCCACTCCAGACGCGGAAACGCCGCACCGAGCCCACCACGGCCTCGGCAGCGCCCGCACCGGCCCACGCGTCCCGCCTCAGGCTCACCGCCTATGAAAATGAGGCACCAGAGCCGTCAACCTCAGCCTATTCGGCGCTCAGGCCTGCACGCGCCCCGAGCCCTCCCGCCCGAAGCGCGCGGCCTCCGCTTCTGAGACGCTAGGTTCACCCCACGCCCGCCTCCGCCCCCGATGCGCCCGCTCGCCCTCCTGTCAGGGGTCACCCTGTTGCTCCCCGCCCTCGCGATGGCCCAGACGCCCGCCGACACCCTCGCCGACCCTTTCCTCTGGCTCGAAGACGTCACCTGCGACCCTGCGATGGCGTGGGTGGAGGCCCACAACGGCGAGACCCTGAGCGTCCTCGAGGCGCGCCCCGAGTTCGCCGGCCACGTCGCCCGCGCCCTCGCCGTGCTCACCTCCGACGACCGCATCGCGATGCCGGCCCTCCGCGGCGCCCACGTCTACAATTTCTGGACCGACGCCGAGCACCCGCGCGGTCTCTGGCGCCGCGCCACCGTCGACGCCTACCTCGCGGCCGCGCCCGCCTGGGAGACTGTCCTCGACATCGGCGCGCTCGGCGCCGCCGAGGGCGTGAACTGGTCCTGGGGCGGCTCGACCTGCCTCGAGCCCGACTACCGGCGCTGCCTCGTCAGCCTCTCCCGCGGCGGCTCGGACGCCAGCGAGGTCCGCGAGTTCGACACCGTCACCCGGCAGTTCGTCGACGGCGGCTTCCGCCTCCCCGAGGCCAAGAGCGCGCTCGCCTGGATCACCGCCGACGAGGTCCTCGTCGCCACCGACTTCGGGCCGGACGCGCAGGGCGTCCCGACGATGACCGACTCCGGCTACCCGCGCGTCGTCAAGCGCTGGCGCCGCGGGACGCCCCTCGCCGCCGCCGCAACGGTCTACGAGGCCACCGTTGCCGACATGGGCGTCTGGCCGGTCGCCTTCGTCTCGGGCGGCCGCCGCATCCCCGGCGTCTCGTTCCGCCCGAGCTTTTTCGAGGGCACGACGAGCATCCTCAACGGCGACGCGCTCGTCCCCCTCGACCTGCCGCTCGACGCCGACCCGAGCCTCGCCGGCGACCGCCTCGTCGTCTACCTCCGCTCCGAGTGGGCCGTCGGAGGCAAGACGTTCCCCGCCGGGTCGGTCGTCTCCACCGACTTCGACGCGTTCGTCGAGGGCGGCCGCGATTTCCAGACCGCCTTCGTCCCGACCGCCCGCCAGACCGTCCAGAGCATCGCGACGCTCGGCCCCGACATCCTCGTGAGCGTGCTCGACAACGTCCGAGGCCGCCTCGTACGCCTCGCGCCTGCCGGCCAGGGCTGGACCGCGGCGCCCATTGAGACGCCCGACATCGGCTCCGTCGACGTCGTCTCGACCGATGACGCCACCGGCCGCTTCTTCTTCACGACGAGCAGCTACACCCAGCCGACGACGCTCCGCCTCTCCGACGCCGCGGGCGTCCGCACCGTCACGTCCCTCCCCGCCCAGTTCGACGCCGAAGGCCTCGTCGTGGAGCAGCACGAGGCGGTCTCCGCCGACGGAACGCCCGTGCCGTACTTCCTCGTCCACCGCGCCGGCCTCGCCCTCGACGGCACCGCGCCGACGCTGCTCTACGGCTACGGCGGCTTCGAGGTCTCCCTCGAGCCCGGCTACGAGGCGATGACCGGGACCGAGTGGCTCGCGCAGGGCGGCGTCTACGCCGTCGCCAACATCCGCGGCGGCGGTGAGTTCGGCCCGGCCTGGCACCGCTCCGCGATGCGCGAGAACCGCCAGCGCGCCTACGACGACTTTATCGCCGTCGCCGAGGCGCTCGTCTCGACCGGCGTCACGAGCCCGCGGCACCTCGGCATCCGCGGCGGCTCCAACGGCGGGCTGCTCATGGGCGTGATGCTCACCCAGCGGCCCGACCTCTTCAACGCCGTCGTAGTCCAAGTGCCCTTGCTGGACATGCTCCGCTACCACCGCCTCCTCGCCGGCGCCTCGTGGATGGCCGAGTACGGCGACCCGGATGTGCCCGCAGACCGCGCGTTCATCGAGCGCTACTCGCCCTACCAGAACCTCCGCGCCGGCACCGCCTACCCCGTCCCGCTCTTTACCACGACGACCCGCGACGACCGCGTCCACCCCGGCCACGCGCGCAAGATGGCCGCGCGGATGGAGGCGATGGGCCTGCCGGTGTACTACTTCGAGAACACCGAGGGCGGCCACGGCGCCGGCGTCACGCCCGAGCAGCAGGCCCGCACGTGGGCGACGGTCTACACCTACCTCGATCTCCGCCTGCGCTGAAGCCGACGCTTCCGCCCTACCCGAGCACCGCGGCGAGTAGGGACGCCGCGATGAGGCCAAAGGTCAGCACCGTGCCGTAAGCGAGGCCGAGCAGCGAGGCCTTGAGGAGCGTCTTGCCCCACCGCTGCCCGTAGACCCGCTTCATCGCGACGAGGAAGTACAGCGGGATCGCGGCGAGCAGCACGAGCGTGGCCATTTTCGCGACAGGCTTCGGGGCCGCCCAGACGGCGAGCGCAACGCCTGTGAAGGCGACGAACGCGAACGCGTGCGTGTGGAGGCCGAAGACGATGTGCTCGGCGAAGTACCAGCCGCGCCGCGCGTAGAGACCTTTCAGAAGGAGCGCGAACACCGGCAGCAGCAGAAACATCACCGTCGGGATCTTGCCGATCGAGGCGCGCAGGAGGTCCGTCAGCGCCTCGCGCCGCGAGGACTCGGACTCCCCGGAGTTGATCTGCTGGACGGTTTTGCTGCGCATGAGCCACGACGGCCCCTTGATCCCGCTGGACGAATCCGGGTAGAGGACAGACGCCGCTTCGTCGAGGTCCGCCGGGAAGACGAGGCTGTCGGGCGGCATTGTGCGGAGCAGTGCCGCCTGGACGCGGATGCGCCGCAGGCTCAGTGCCGCCTCCGCGACGTCCGACGAGTCCGCCTCGGTGAGGGCGGCGGCGAGACTGTCCCGGTCGAGCACGCGGAACGCAGGAGCGAGCGCAGTCCCGAGGATGTCCGCCGACCCTCCCGCCGAATCGCCGGCAGTGCGCTGCCGGAACGCGGTGCGGACCGAGTCCGGGATGCTGCCCTGCAGCAGCATCCCAGCGACGCCGGCCGCGGCGACCGACTCGGTCCGCGCGGTGAGCGTGGCGACCTGGACGCGGTCGTTCGGGTCGCGTCCCGAATCGCCCATGTTCAGCTTGCCCACCGGGTCGATGAGCGAGAGGATGAGGAAGAACAGCAGCGTGCTCGTGAGGTAGACCCGCAGCGGGCGCAGGTAGCGCTGCCGCTGACCGCCCATGTACGCGAGCGTAAGACGGCCGGGGCGGAACAGCAGGGCGACGAACGAGCGCCACACGCGTCCGTCGATGCCGAAGAACTCGGTGAACGAGTCGCGGAGAAAGTGGTGGACCGGCTGCCTGAGCACCTCGGCCTTCTGTCCGCACGCCGCGCAGAAGGCGCCGCGGACGGGCGCGCCGCACTCGGCGCACGGCGGCGCGGGCCGCTGGAAGCGCATCGGCCGGGCCGTCACGGCGTCGGCACGCGGTCGCGCTCGAACGTCGTCGTGCGCTCCGTGTGGAACGTCTCGGCGCCCGCATCGAACCGCCGCTCCTCGACCGTGAAGGTCGTCGGGCCGACGCTGATCCAGTTGTAGAGGTTGGCGCCCGCGTTCTCCTCCCGGCCGCGGCTCGACGTCGCCGTGCCGGCCGTCGCTACGACGAGGCGGTGGCCATCGCCGTCGGCGGCGGATGGCGGTGCGAGCTCGATGCGCGCGACGTGGCTGCGGTGCAGGTGGCCGCAGAGGACGAGGTCCACGCGCGCGCGCCGCGCGGCGTCGAGGGCGCGCCGCGCGCCGCGCGAGACGTCGTGGTCGCCGAGCGCCTCGAGCTGCAGCAGGTGGTGGTGCACGACGAGCACGCGGAACGTGCCGGGCGGCTCCAGGGCGAAGCGCGCCTCCATGGCCTCGAGGTCGCGGCGGCGGATGCGCCCGCCCTTGATCGTCAGCCCGTGCGCCGAGTTGATGCCGACGGCGACGACGCGCGCCTCGGGCGGCCCGGCCGTGACGGACGGCACGCGCTCCTCGGTAATGAGCCGGCGGAAGCGGCTCGTCGAGCGCCAGACGCGCGAGACCGGCGCGTGCCACCATGCGCGGACGTCGTGGTTGCCCGGCACGACGATGACGGGCGCCGTGAACGCGTCGATCATCGAGCGCGCCGCGGCAAACTCCCGAATCCGCGCGCGCTGCGTAAGGTCCCCGGAGACCGCCACGAGCCCGACGTCCCCCCCACTCACGTCGCCGATGATCGCCCCGACGACGGCCGGGTGCGCAATCTTGCCGAAGTGCACGTCCGAGAGGTGCGCGATCCGGAAGGTGCCGGGGGGCAGGTGCAGCGGATCGTCCATCTCAGATGCCGTGTATGACCGTCCGCCTCTGGACATGTCGCCCCCGCTCACTCAGAGAAGCATCCGCATCGGCTCCTCGAGCAGCGCCTTCACGTCGCCGAGAAAGGCCGCGCCCGTGGCGCCGTCTACGACGCGGTGGTCGCAGGAGAGCGTAAGCGTCATTCGGAGGCCCGGCACGACAGCGCCGTCCTCGACGACCGGCGTCTCGCGCGTCGCGCCGATGGCGAGGATGCACGCGTTCGGGGGGTTCACGATGGCCGTGAACGCCTCGATGCCGAACATGCCGAGGTTGGACGTGGTGAACGTCGAGCCGGCGTACTCCGACGGGTCCAGCCCCCCGGACTTGGCGCGCGTCGCGAGGTCGCGCGTCTCCGACGCGATCTGCGCGAGGCCCTTCGTGTTGGCGTCGCGGACGACCGGCGTCAGCAGGCCCTCGGGCATCGCGACCGCGATGGCGACGTGGGCGGCGGCGTGCTGCCGGATCACGCCCTCGTCCTCGAGGTAGCTCGCGTTCACCATCGGGTGCCGCGTCAGCGCCGCGGCGCAGGCCTTCGTGATGAGGTCGTTAACGGACACCTTGCCCATTCCGTTCGCCTCGGCAAGGACGTTGAGGTCCTTGCGGACAGCCGCGGCGCGTTTCATGTCGACCTCGACCGTGAGGTAGAAGTGGGGCGCCGTGAACTTGGACTGGGCGAGGCGCCGCGCGATCGTCTTGCGCATCTGCGTGATGCGGACGTCCGTCGCGCCTGCCTCGGCCAGAGCCGCGGGAGGTGCCTCGGCGACCTGCGGCTGAGCGGCGGCAGCCGGGGCGGACGGAGCCGCGGCCGGCCTCGCTGGTGCCGCAGGCGCGCCGTTCCCGGCCGATTCGATGTCGCGCTTCACGACGCGGCCCTCGGGACCGGTCCCGGAGATCGCGCCGAGGTCCAGCCCCCGCTCCTCAGCCATGCGCCGCGCGAGCGGCGACGCCTTTACGCGTCCGTCGGAGGCAGGCGCGGCGCTCTGCGCCTCGGCCACGGCGGGCGCCGCGACCGGCGCCGTGCCGCCCCCGTATCCCGCGGGCACTCCGGGCGCCTCGTCGGACTGCGCCGGCGGCGTGGACGTCGCCGTCTCAGATGCTGGCGCCGCGGGCGCCTCGGATGCAGGTGCCTCGGGCGCGGGCGCCTCGGGTGCGGCCGTCGTGGCGCCGTCCCCTTCCGGGGCGCCTCCGTACTGCGCGAGGACGTCGTCGGCGCTCTCGCCCGTCGCCCCCAAGACGGCGATGAGCGCGCCGATCGGCACAGCCGCGCCCTCGGCGACGACGCGCTTCAGCAGCACGCCGTCGTCGTAGACCTCAAGGTCCATCGTCGCCTTATCCGTCTCGACCTGAGCGATGACGTCGCCCGCAGACACGCTCGCGCCTTCCTCGGCCAGCCACGCGACGAGGACGCCCTCCTCCATCGTGTCGCTCATTTTGGGCATTTCGACTGCAATAGCCATGGTCGGGGGAGCAGAGAGCGGGAAGCAGGGAGCGGAGAAACGTCAGAAACACGGGGAGCAGAGGTCGGCGGGCAGTATCCCGCTCGGCTCTGGCTGCTCCCCACGGCCTCACATGTACATCGTCCGCTTCACCGCGGCGATGGTGTCGTCTACAGACGGCATCCAGGCGTCAATCAGGTTCTTAGCGTAGGGCGCCGGGACGTCCTTGGCCGTGACGCGCTCGATGGGCGCGTCGAGGTGGCCGAAACAGGCGCGCTGGATCTGGAAGCCGACCTCGGCCGCGATGCCGCCGAAGGGCTGGCACTCGTCCACGATGACGAGGCGGTTCGTCTGCTTGACCGAGTCCGCAACGGCGTCGATGTCGTACGGGCGGATCGTGCGCGGGTCGATGACCGTCGCCTCGATGCCCTGCTTGGCCAGTTCCTCGGCGGCCTCCATCGCGATCCAGTAGGCCTTCGAGTGGCCGACGAGCGTCACGGCGTCGCCCACGCGGGCGATGCGCGCCTTGCCGATGGGCAGCAGGTAGTCCTCGGCGTCCGACACCTCGCCCTTGTTGCCGAACATGAGCTCGGACTCGAGGAACAGGACGGGATCGTCGTCGCGGATGGCGGCCTTGAGCAAGCCCTTGGCGTCGTCGGGGTTGGAGGGCGCGATGATCTTCAGGCCCGGCACGTTCGAGTACAGCGCCTCGACCGAGTTCGAGTGCGTCGCCCCGAGCTGGCCCGCGGCGCCGTTGCCGCCGCGGAAGACGATCGGAATCTTGAGCTGCCCGCCCGACATCGAGCGGATCTTGGCCGCGTTCGACACGATCTGGTCGAAGCACACGAACGTGAAGTTCCACGTCATGAACTCGACGATGGGCCGCAGGCCCATCATCGCGGCCCCGATGCCGAGCCCGGCGAAGCCGTTCTCCGAGATCGGGGTGTCGATAATGCGCTTGGGACCAAACTGCGCGAGCATCCCTTGCGAGACCTTGTAGGCCCCGTCGTACTCGGCGACTTCCTCGCCCATCAGGAAGACGTTCTCGTCGCGGACCATCTCCTCGGTCATCGCGTCGCGCAGCGCCTCGCGGTATTGAATCTCAGCCATGTCTGGGTGGCAAGTGGAAAAGCGATGGGAAAGCGGGACTGCACGAATCGCGTGCGACCTGCTCACCCGTCACTCTAAACCGTATAGGGGAAGTCGTTCTTGGCGTAGACGTCCTCGTACATCGAGGAGAGCGGCGGCTCCGGCGAGGCGTCGGCGAAGGCGACGGAGGCGTTGACCTCGGCCTTGACCTCGTCGTCGATGGCGTCGAGCGCCTCGAGAGAGACGAGGTCGCGGTCCAGGAGGTACTGCTTGACGCGGACGATCGGGTCCTCGTCCTTCTTCGCCTCGAGCTCCTCCTTGGTGCGGTACTTCTGCGGGTCCGACATCGAGTGGCCGCGGTAGCGGTACGTCTGGACCTCGACGAAGAACGGCTTGCCCTCGGCGCCGTTCTCGGCGCGCGCCTCGTCGGCGATGGTCTTGAAGGCACCGTAGACCTCGAACAGGTCCATCCCGTCGATCACGACCGACGTCATGCCGTAGGGGTAGCCGGACTTCGAGAGGTCCGCGTCGCCGCGGCTGCGCTCGACCGACGTGCCCATCGCGTAGGCGTTGTTCTCGACGACGATCAGGACCGGCACCTTGTAGAGCGCCGCGAGGTTGGCCGCCTCGTGGAAGGCGCCCTGGTTGATCGCGCCGTCTCCGAAGAAGGCCATCGCGACGCCGCCGGTGCCCTTGTACTTGCACGCGAAGCCCATCCCGACGCCGACCGGGATCTGGCCGCCGACGATGCCGTGGCCGCCGTAGAAGTGGTGCTCGACGTCGAAAAAGTGCATCGAGCCGCCCTTGCCGCGGCTGGAGCCGCCCTCGCGGCCGAAGAGCTCGGCCATGCCGGCATTCGCGCTCATGCCGCGCGCGAGCGCGAGGCCGTGGTCGCGGTAGGCCGTGATGATGGGGTCGTCGGGGCGCGTGCCCCAGACGGCACCCGTCGAGACGGCCTCCTGGCCGATGTAGAGGTGCAGGAAGCCCGCGATCTTCTGGCGGCCGTACATCTGCGCCGCGCGCTCCTCGAAGCGGCGCTGCAGCAGCATGTTGCGGTACATCGCGACGACGGTCTCGACCGAGAGGCCGAGCGACTCGTGCGTGTGGCCGCTGTCGCGGAAGACGCGCACGTCGGGCATCTGCGGGTTCGGCAGCGTCGGGCGCGCCTCGCCGGTCGGCTCGGGCGTGTTGGACGGCGGCGCGGGCGTCGCGTCGGGGTCCCGCGCGACGGCCTCGCCCGTCGCGGCGCCGTCTCCGGAGGTGACGGCGGCGGGCGGCGTGTCGGGCTCGCCGGGCGCGTGCGCGGCAGGGGTCCGGGCGGGGGCGGCCTTGGAGGCAGCCTTCTTAGGGGTTTTGGACGGCGTGGCCACGGTCGGGGGTCGGCTGGGGACGGGCACAAAATAGCGCCCCGGCATCCGACCGCCGTGCGCTCCGCCGCCCTCTGGGAAGCGAGCTGGACGCGACCGGGCGGCGTGCGCAAAAAGCAGCGGCGCGCGTAGCTTGCCCCGCCCACCTTATGCTCGTGACGACGACCGCCCGCGACGCCTTCATCGACGCCCCCGACCCGACCACAGGGCTCGGCGCCGTCGTCGTGATCCCGACGTTCAACGAGGCCGCGACGGTCGCGTCGATCCTGCGGCGCGTGCTCGGCCTCCCCGGCGACTTCTCGGTCATCATCGTCGACGACGGCTCGCCGGACGGCACGGCGAGCATCGTGAGGGAGATCCGGCGGGAGTTCCCTGGCCGCGTCGGGCTCGTCGAGCGGCAGGGCAAGCTCGGCCTCGGGACGGCGTACCTCGCCGGCTTCCGCGTCGCCCTCGACGCAGGCTTTGCGTACGTCTGCGAGATGGACGCCGACTTCTCGCACAACCCCGACGACCTCGTGCGCCTCGTCGAGGCGTGCCGCCCGCCGGCCGAGGGCGGGCGGGGCGCGGACGTCGCCATCGGCAGCCGCTACGTGGACGGCCTGCGCGTGCTCAACTGGCCGCTCTCGCGCCTCGTGCTGTCGTACGGCGCCGGCATGTACACGCGCGCCATCACGCGCCTGCCCATCCAGGACGTCACGGCGGGCTTCAAGTGCTTCCGCCGCGAGGTCCTCGTGGCCATCGACTTCTCGAAGGTCCGATCGAACGGGTACTCGTTCCAGATCGAGATGAACTACCGCGCGTGGGCGCACGGCTGCCGCCTCGTCGAGGTGCCGATCGTGTTCACGGAGCGGACCGAGGGGCAGTCCAAGATGAGCAAGGGCATCGTCCGCGAGGCGGCGCTGAAGGTCTGGCAGTTCCGCCTGCTGCGCCTCACCGGCAGGCTCTGAGCCGTCGCGCACCCGTGCAGCGTGCGCACCCTGGACGACCTCCCCCGCCGCGCGCGTCGTCCGGCGGGGCTAGCTTCCGCGTCCCATTTCCCCTGCTGCCCGATGTCCGCCCCGATCTCGATGACCCCCGACGGCCTCGCCGTCCCCGACCAGCCCATCATCCCCTTCATCGAGGGCGACGGCATCGGCCCCGACATCTGGGCCGCCGCGAGCCGCGTCCTCGACGCCTCGGTCGAGACGGCCTACGGCGGCGACCGGAAGATCGAGTGGCGCGAGGTCCTCGCCGGCCAGAAGGCCTTCGACGCGACCGGCTCCTGGCTGCCCGACGAGACGCTCGACGTCATCCGCGAGCACCTCGTCGCCATCAAAGGCCCGCTCACGACGCCCGTCGGCGGCGGCATCCGCTCGCTCAACGTCGCGCTGCGCCAGATTCTGGACCTCTACGTCTGCCTTCGGCCCGTGCGCTACTTCGAGGGCGTGCCGAGCCCGGTGAAGCGCCCCGAGGACGTCGACATGGTCATCTTCCGCGAGAACACGGAGGACATCTACGCCGGCATCGAGTTCGAGGCGGGCACGGAGGACGCGGCGACGTTCCGGCGGCTTCTCGAGGAGAACTTCCCGAAGCAGTTCCAGAACGTCCGCTTCCCGGACACGACGGGCTTCGGCGTCAAGCCGGTCTCGCAGGAAGGGACGGCGCGCCTCATCGCCGCCGCACTGGACTTCGCCATTCGTGAGGGCCGCGAGAGCGTGACGCTCGTCCACAAGGGCAACATCATGAAGTTCACCGAGGGCGCTTTCCGCGACTGGGGCTACGACGTCGCCAAGGAGCAGTTTGGCGCCGTCGAGATCGACGGAGGGCCGTGGTGCCGCATCCCCGAGGGCAAGCCCGGCGCGGGCATTACGATCAAGGACGCCATCGCGGACATCACGCTCCAGCAGGTCCTCACGCGGCCGACCGACTTCGATGTCATCGCGACGCTGAACCTCAACGGCGACTACCTCTCGGACGCCCTCGCGGCGCAGGTCGGCGGCATCGGCATCGCGCCGGGCGCCAACATCAACTACAGCACTGGCGCGGCCGTCTTCGAGGCGACGCACGGCACGGCGCCGAAGTACGCCGGGCAGGACAAGGTCAACCCGTCGTCCGTCATCCTCTCGGGCGAGATGATGCTGCGCTACATGGGCTGGACCGAGGCCGCGGACCTCCTCATGGCGGCGATGGAGACGACGATCGGGCAGAAGCGCGTCACCTACGACTTCGAGCGCCTCATGGACGGCGCGACGCTCGTCTCGTGCTCCGGCTTCGCCGACGCGCTCATCGAGAACATGTCGGAGGCCACCGCCCGTTAGGTTTTGTGCGCCAGCGGCCGCGTCGGGAACTTTCAGAGATTCAAGGTCCGTTAAAACCCCTCACCCACCGCATCACCCATGCGCGCACTTCTTCTGGCCGCCGCTCTCGGCCTCTCCCTGACTGCCTGCGCCGACTCGGCCGAGCAGAACGCCGTCGACGCAGGCGCACCTGCTGGCGACCGCGAAGACGTCGTCGGCGACGGCGAGATCATCGACGAGCCCGGCGAGCCCGATGCGGGCGTCCTCGGCGACGGCTTCACGACCTACGACACCGACACCGACGGCTACCTCTCGGACACCGAGTACGGCACCAACTTCGGGACGGTCGTCATGGCGGACTACGACTCGGACGGCGACGGCCGCGTGTCGAAGGCCGAGTACGACGCCTACGTGGCGGCGCACCCCGCGGCGACGATGTGAGCCCTGCCCCTGCAGGCCCCGCGCCCCGGCCGACTCGCTCGGCCGGGGCGCGTACGTTTCAGGGACGCCCCCTCTTGCCCGTGACCCTCTTCCGCCGCCTCGCCTTCGCCGTCCTCCTGCTCATCGTGGCGGCGCTCGTCGGGGGCTGGCTGTTTGTCCGCGCGAGCCTCCCCACGCTGGGCGGCGAGGCGCCCGTCGCCGGTCTGAACGCCCCCGTGGTCATTGCCCGCGACTCGCTCGGCGTCGTCCGCATCACCGCCACGACGCGGGCGGACGCAGCGCGGGCGCTGGGCTTCGTCCACGCGCAGGAGCGGTTTTTCCAGATGGACCTGCTGCGCCGCGCCGGCGCCGGCGAGCTCTCCGACCTCGTCGGGGCGAAGGCGGTCGAGGCGGACACGAAGCTGCGGCCGCACCACTTCCGCGACCGGGCGCGGCAGGTCGTTGAGACCCTTCCAGCGCCGGACCTCGCCATTCTGGACGCGTACGTCGGCGGCGTCAACGCGGGCCTCGCGGCGCTCGGGGCGCGCCCGTTCGAATACGCCGTCCTGCGTACCGCGCCCGAGCCGTGGCGCCCCGAGGACACGATCCTCGTCGGCTACACGATGTTTATCGACCTCCAGCGGAGCCGCCTCGTGGACGAGATGGAGACGCGCGCGGAGCGCACGGCCCTCCCTCCCGCCCTCGCCCGCTTTCTCGACCCGATCGGCGACGAATGGGACGCGCCGCTCATCGGTGGCGCGCTGGCCTCGCCCGAGATTCCGCCGCTCGACTCGCTCGGCAGCTACCGTCCGGGCCCGATGCTCACGGACTCCACGGGCACGAGTGCGCCGCTCGACCGCGGGTCCAACAACTGGGCCGTCGCCGGGAGCCGCACCGCGACAGGCTCTGCGATCCTCGCCAACGACATGCACCTCGGGCTGCGGCTGCCCAACATCTGGTTCCGCGCCTGGATCGAAACGCCGGGACAGGCGGTCGGCGGCCTTACGCTGCCGGGCACGCCGACGGTCATCGCGGGATCGAACGGGCGCGTCGCGTGGGGCCTCACCAACTCGTTCGGCGACTTCGTCGACCTCGTGCGCCTCGTCCCGGCCGGCGCCGGCCGCGTGAGAACGGCGACCGGCACCGTTGCGACGACCGTCACGCGCGACACGATACGCGTCGCCCACGGTGAGCCCGTCGTCCTCGAGACGACCGGGACGCCGTGGGGCCCCGTCCTCTCGACCGACGAGCAGGGCAACCGCTACGCCGCGCAGTGGGCCGCGCACCGGCCCGGTGCCGTCGACCTCAGCCTGCTCCGGATGGAGGCCGCGACGACGGTAGCCGAGGCGCTCGACATTGCCGCCGCCGCCGGCATCCCCGCCCAGAACCTCGTCGCCGCCGACGCGGCCGGCCACATCGGCTGGACGATCGGCGGGCGCCTGCCCGAGCGCCGCAGCCGCGACGGCCAGATGCCGACGCTCTCGACGGACCCCGACGCGCTCTGGCCCGGTCTCCGCGACCCGGCACAGACGCCGCGCGTGGTCGACCCGCCCTCCGGGCAGGTGTGGACGGCCAACAACCGCGTCGCCGGCGGCGCGGCGCTCGGCCTCATCGGGCTCGGGCCGTACGACGTCGGCACGCGCGCGGGCATGATCCGCGACGACCTCGCGCGCCTCACGGCGCCCGTGAGCGAGGTGGACCTGTTCGCGGTCCAGCTCGACGACCGCGGAGTGTCGCTTGTGCGCTGGCAGGGCCTGCTCCTCCAGACGCTCGACGCCGAGGCGCTCCGATGGCGGCCGGACCGGTCGGCGCTGCGGTCGCGCGTGGAGCGCTGGGGCGGGCGCGCCTCGACCGGTTCGCCTGGCTACGGGCCCGTCCGCGCCTTTCACGAGACGCTCGACACGCTCCTCACGGCGTCCCTGCTTGCGCCCGTCCGTGCCCTCTATCCGGGCGCCGACGACCTCCGCGAGAATGCGCTCTGGGCACTCGCGACGCAGCAGCCGCCCCAGCTCCTCCCGCCCGACGCCGGCTCGTGGCGCGCCCTCCTCCTCCGCGCCGCCGATGCCGCCGCGGCCGAGCCGCCGACGTGGGGTTCCCACAACACCGCCGACATCAAGCACCCGCTCGCCGACGCCCTCCCCTTCTTCGGCCGCTTTCTGCGGATGCCGCCGGACCCGCTGCCCGGCGACGCGCCGATGCCACGCGTGGCGCGCAAGGACTTCGGGGCATCCGAGCGGATGGTCGTCTCACCTGGACACGAGGCGCAGGGAATCCTGGACATGCCCGGCGGGCAGGCCGGCCACCCGATGTCGCCGTACTGGGGCGCCGGCCACGACGCATGGGTCGACGGCCGCGCGCTTCCCTTCCTGCCCGGCCGTGCCGTCTGGACGCTCCGCCTCGTGCCGACGCGGTGATCGCGGGACCGCCGTCCGCCCGCTGGCGTACGTTTGCCTTCCCACCGCCCCGCCGCCGCCGTGTCCCGTTCCGAATCGTCCAGCCGCAGCCTGCTGTCATTCCAGCACCACGCCGAGGAGATCGTCAATAGCTCGCCGCGCCTGAAGGCGCTGGCGCGGCGCGCGCAGCGCAAGGCGCACGCGCCCACGAGCCGCCTCGGATCGCTCCGGACCGACCTGCCGGTCCTCATCCGCCTCGTCCGCGCCTACGCCCGCGGCGACTACCGCCGCCTGCCGTGGAAGTCGATCGTGCTTGCGACGGTGGCGCTGCTCTACTTCGTGACGCCGTTCGACATGATTCCGGACTTTATCGTCGGCACCGGCTTCCTCGACGACGCGATCGTGGTCGCCTACGTCCTCAAAGCCATCCGCGACGACCTCGGCCGATTCGAGGAGTGGGAGGCCGTGACGAAGCTCGCCGACCCCGATGCGCTGAACCCGCCGTATTGAACGCTGGGGTTTCCTGCCTGGCGTCGCCATCGTCCGGCTCATACTGTTCCCAACGCCCACTTTAACCCCTGCCGTCGCAATGCGCTTCGCTCTGCTCGTTTTCGCTCTCCTCTCGTCCTCCGCGCTTGCGCAGCCTGCGGCTCCCGGCCCCGAGCCCGTCGATACGGCGGCCGTTTCGTTTATCCGCGCCGAGGCGCTCCAGCGCGGCCGCGTGATGGATCATGCGCTGTGGATGACCGACGTCGCCGGGGCGCGCCTCACCGGCGGGCCAGAACTCGACGCGGCGCAGCGCTGGGCCGTCGGTCAGTTCCAGAGCTGGGGCCTGACGGCGGCGATGGAGCCGTGGGGGACGCTCGGGCGCGGCTGGCAGGTGGAGCGCTTCGCGATGATGGCGCGCGTCGCCGGCGGACCGGCGGCGGGCGCGACGCGAGCAGCGGGCACCGTCGCCGGGCAGGCGTTCGTGGTGCAGGGCGCGCCGAAGGCGTGGAGCCCGGGCACGGGCCGCGTCTCGGCCGAGGTCGTCGTCGTGCCGCCGGATGCTGATCTGGCGGCGATGGCCGCCTCGCTGCGCGGCAAGATCGTGCTCCTCGGCGCGCCGACGCCCGTCGACATCGGCCTCGAGGCGATCGCGACGCGCCGCGACGCGACCGAACTGCTCGGCCTCGCCAACGCGCCCGGCGCGCCGACGAGCGGCGGGCGGACGTACACCCCTGAGGTCCTCGCCCGCGCGCGCGCCGCGCAGGAGCGCCGCAACGCCCTTTTCGCCTCCGGCGCCCTCGCAATCCTCGAACCGTCCGGGACCGGAGGCCACGGCGCCGTCCGCACCATGGGCGCCCAGGTTCCTGTGGCCGACGGCACCGCTTTTATGCAGCGCCCGCAGCCGTGGGCCGAGGGCACGACGACCCTTCCGCAAATCGTCCTGCTCGACGAGCACGCAAACCGGATCATGCGCCTCGTCGCCGCGGGCCAGCGCGTGACGTTGGACCTCGACTTCGACGCCGCCTTCCTGCCGGCCCAGCCCGAGGAAAACGTCGTCGCGGAAATCCCGGGAACGGACCTCGCGGGTGAGGTCGTGATCCTCGGCGCGCACCAGGATTCGTGGCACTCGGGGACCGGCGCGACGGACAACGCCGCCGGCTCGGCCGTCGTGATGGAGGCCGCGCGCGTGCTCAAGGCGTACTACGACGCCCGCGGCCGCGGCCCGCGCCGCACGATCCGCTTCGCGCTGTGGTCCGGCGAGGAGCAGGGCCTCTACGGCTCGCAGGGCTACGTCAACGGGCACTACGCGACGGCGGCAGGCTTCGGCCAGCCGGCGACGGCCATCACGCCGGCGCAGGCGACTGTCTCGGCGTACTACAACCTCGACAACGGCTCGGGCCGCATCCGCGGCATCTATGCTCAGAACAACCCCGCGGCGGTTCCGGTCTTCCGCGCGTGGCTCGCGGCCTTCAACGACCCCGAGGCGCGGACGGTGACGCTCCAGAACACCGGCGGCACGGACCACCTCTCGTTCGACGCGGCGGGGATGCCGGGCTTCCAGTTCGTTCAGGACCCGCTCGCGTACGGCGCTCAGACGTGGCACACGTCGATGGACGTCTTCGACCACCTCTCGAAGCCGGACCTTGAGCAGGCCGCGGCCGTCATGGCCGTCTTCGCGTTCCACACCGCCGAGCGCGACGCCCTTATGCCGCGCAAGCCGTTCGCGGTAGCGCCGTAAGGCGCGGCAGAATGGAGGGTTGGCAGGGCCGGAGGCACGAGACCGGGCGCAGGCGAGTTGACTCGGCGCCGGCTGGCGTGTGACTCCGAGGCGCCGCGGCACGGCAACCCTGTGTCACCCACCTCCACGTCCATGCGCCGACTCTGGCTCGCGCTCCTCGTCCCCGTCTTCGCCGCCGCGGCCTTTCTGCCCGCCGCGACGCTCACCGGGACCGTCACCGCTGCGGACGGCGCGCCCGTCGCGGCGGCCAACGTGTCCATCGTCGGGACCGCCCTCGGGGCGGCGACGGACGCCCAGGGCCGCTTCACGCTCTCGGGCGCTGCCGCCGGGACGGTCGACGTCCGCGTGACGGCCGTCGGGTTCGCGCCGCGCGTCCAGCACGGCATCGTGCTGCGGGACGGCGAGGCGGCGCGCCTCGACGTGCGCCTCGAGCGCGCCGACGTCGAGGTCGTCGTGGCCGATGAGCGGGCCGAGCGCGGCACCATCGGGTTGAGCGTGGCGCCTCCGCCGTCTCCCGTGATGCGCGGCGCGCCGAGCAGCGCGCCGGCCACGGGCGCCGCGGGCGACGCGCCGATGCGCAGCCGCTCCGCCGCCGACGCCTCGAGCAGCGAGTCGGCGGGTGACATGGCCCGCGAGTCGCGCACGGACGACGCCGTCCGCTCGAGGCCTTCCAGCCGGGTGCCGCCGCGCCGCGCGCGGGCCGGGATCCTCACCGCCGGCGACATCGACGACGGCCTGAACTGGGACTCGTTCCTGCGCTACGCCTCCCGCGCGGAGCAGCGTGGCTCCTCGCTCCGCGCCCCGCGCCTCGACGACCGCCTGACGCTCCGCATCGTGGACCGCGACGGCCGCCCCGTCGCCGGCGCGCGCGTCCGCATCGACGCCTCGACGCGCCGCGGGCTTACGACCGAGGCCGGCACCGACGGGCGCCTCGCCCTTTTCCCGCGCTACGACTTCGGGCAGAGCGTGGCGCGCCTCGACGTCCGCGTGACGGCGCCCGACGGCAGCGGCGAGCGGACCGAGACCGTCGACGTGTCCCGCCAGCGCGGCGAGACGGACCGCACGATCCGCCTGCGGACGCGCGCCGAGCGCCCGCTCGCGCTCGACCTCGCCATCGTCCTCGACGTAACAGGCTCGATGGGCGACGAGCACCGCTACCTCACCGACGAGTTCGAGAACATCGTCGCCCAGGCGCGGCGCCGCTACCCCGACGCCGACCTCCGCTTCGCACTCGTCGCGTACCGCGACCATGGCGACCAGTTCGTCGTCCGCCGGTGGGACTTCACGCGCTCCGAGCGCGAGATGCGGCAGCGCCTCCAGCAGCTCTCCGCCGGCGGCGGCGGCGACATGCCCGAGGCCATGGACGAGGCGCTCGACGCGATGCTGGACCTCGACTGGCGCACGGGCACGGCCGCCCGCATCGCCTTCCTCGTCGCCGACGCGCCGCCGCACGCCGAACGGATGGACCAGACCCTCGACGCGGTCCGCGAGGCGCGCGCGCGCGGGCTGCGCCTCTACCCGCTCGCCGCCTCGGGCGTCGACGCCACCGCGGAGCACCTTATGCGCACGGCCGCCGTGCTCACGCAGGGCCGCTACCTCTGGCTCACGGACGACTCGGGCGTCGGCAACGCGCACGCCGAGCCGAACGTGCCGTGCTACGACGTCCAGACGGTCGACGTGCTCGTCGCGCGCGTCATCGAGTCGGAGCTCGCCGGGCGCCGCGTCGAGGCGGACCCGCAGGACGTCGTCCGGTCGGTCGGCAACCCGATCGCGGGCGTCTGCCAGCCGGAGGCCGCGCAGCAGCAGGTTCCGCCGCGCCGCCGCGCCAACGGCCTCGGCTACGACTGACCGGCGAGTCTCGAGGACACCACCGCCACCTTCACCGTCGGTCGTCGGACCCGCACGAGGCCCCGCCACACCGAAAAGGCGTCATTCTGGAGACGGTCCGGAATGACCCCTTTTCAGTTTGGACCCGCGTGTGTGTTTTATGAGCGCCTGGTAGACACCCCAACCTCCGGTCACACCTCGACGCGGGCGCGGGCGCGGATGATCATCACCGCCTCGGGCACCTGACGCGCCGTCGTGGCCATCTCGAGCGCCTCCGCGAGCGCGTCCGGGCGGATTGGCTTCGGGACATAGGTGTCCATGCCGGCCGCGAGGCAGGTCTCGCGGTCGCCTTCCATCGCGTTGGCCGTCAGCGCGACGATGAACGGCTGGCGTTCGGGCGCGACGGACGAGCGGATGCATCGCGTCGCGCCGAGGCCGTCGAGGACCGGCATCTGGACGTCCATCAGGACGACGTCGTAGGGCACAGCGGCGTCGCGGACGGCGGCGAGCGCCTCGGCGCCGTTCGCGACCACGTCTGCGGTGATGCCGAGGCGCGAGAGCAGGCGCAGCGCCACCTTCTGGTTCACCACGTTGTCCTCGGCGACGAGAACGCGCATGGCCGATTCCCTTGCGGGCTCGGCCGCGTCAGACGCGGCGGTTATGGCGTGTGCTATCGGCGCCCTTAACGGCGAGCGCCTCGGCGATCGTCCGGACGAGGACGGCGCGCTTGGTCGGCTTGGCGAGCCACGCGTCGAACAGGTCGGCCGCGTCGTCGGGGCGCTCGACGAGCGACGACAGCATGATGAGGGCAGAGGGCGCGCCGGGCGTCGCGCGGAGGCGCCGCGCGAGGTCGACGCCGTCAGTGCCCGGCATGTGGTAGTCCAGCACGGCCGCGTCGTAGGGCCGTCCGGCCGCGCGTGCGGCAGCGTCCAGCGCGAGCGCCTCTTCCGCACTCTCCGCCAGGTCGACGTCGAGGCCGGCGGCGCGGAGTTGCAGGTCGACCATGCGCCGGTTGGCGGCGGTGTCGTCCACCACGAGGACACGGCGGCCGGCGAGGCTCGCCGGCGAGGGCGGCGCCGGCATCTCGGCCGGCTCGGCGGCGACCGTGAGCGCGAACGTCGAGCCGTGGCCGGGCGCAGGCGCGGGCGTGCTCGTGGCGCTGAGGCCGCCGCCCATGAGCGCGGCGAGGCGCGTCGAGATGGCGAGCCCGAGCCCTGTGCCGCCGTAGCGGCGCGTCGTCGAGGCGTCGGCCTGCGTGAAGGCGTCGAAGAGCGTCGGGAGCGCGTCGGCCGCGATGCCGATGCCCGTATCGCGGACGGCAAAGCGGAGCCCGTCGGGCACCACCGAGACCGACACGACAACCTCGCCCGAGGGCGTGAACTTGACGGCGTTGGAGAGCAGGTTGATAAGCACCTGCCGCACGCGCGTGACGTCTCCCCACACGGCCGCCGGCACGTCTGCCATGACGTCGTAGGCCAGGCCGACGCCCTGCTCGGCCGCGTGCGGCGCGACGAGGTCGAGCGCCTCCTCGACGACGCGGTGGACCTCGAACGGCTCGCGCTCGAGGTCGATGCGCCCGGCCTCGATCTTCGAGAAATCCAGCACGTCGTTGATGATCGTCAGCAGGGTCTCGCCCGAGACGCGGATCGTCTCGACAAACTCGGACTGCTCGGCGTCGAGGCGCGTGTCGAGCAGCAGGCCCGTCATGCCGATGACGCCGTTCATCGGCGTCCGGATCTCATGGCTCATCGTGGCCAGGAACTCGGACTTGGCGCGGGCGGCGGCGAGGGCGTCGGTGCGGGCAGCGTCCAGCGCCACGTTGGTCTCGGCGAGGCGCTCGAGCATCGCCTCGGCGCGGTCGCGCTCGTCGCGCAGCTCGGCCGTGCGCGTCTCGACGGCGTCGGCGAGCGAGCGGGCCGTGTGGCGGTAGGTCGCGCACGCGCCAGCGGTACACCCCGGCGACGCCGCCCGCGAGGACGAGCAGCATCACGAGCGCGAACCCAGCCGTCTGCCAGAACGGTGGCACGACCGTAAACGCGAGCGCCTCGGGCGCCGACCACCGCCCGTCGGCGCTCTTCGCGCGGACGTAGAGCGTGTAGTCGCCCGGCGGCAGGTCGGGCAGCGTCGCCGAGCGGCCCTCGCCGGCGGGGCTCCACTCGGCCGGCAGCGCCTCCGCCGGAAGTGCTCCCACCGGGAGCGTGCCGGCGCGGACGAGCGCCGTCTGGTAGCGGACGCTCTCGGGCGACACCATGTCGATGCCGACGAACGAGACGCTGACCGTCGAGCGGTTGTAGGGCACGCGCAGCCCGACCGGCAGCCCGCGCCCGTCGACGCGGTCGGACAACGTCTGCCAGCGGAGGCCGCCGCCCGAGCTCGAGGCCTGTGATGTGGACGCGCGGCACGCGCGGTGCGACCTCGGCACGCGGGTCGTAGCGGACGAGCCCGCTCGGCGTGCCGACCCAGAAGCGACCGTCCGGGCCCCACCGCAGCGCGCCGAGGTTGGACTCGACCGGTGTAAAGCCTCGGCTCGCGGCGTAGACGACGGCCGGCAACGGCTGCCCGGCGATGGGTTCGGACGGATCCAGCCGGACCAGCCCGCGCGTCGTGCCGGCCCACAGCCGCCCGTCGGGCGCCGTGGTGAGCGCGTAGAGGGTTGCCCCGTCGAGGCCGGGACCGAACGGGTGAAGCGTGGTGCCGGCGGCGCCAAAGCGGACGAGGCCGTGGTCCGAGAAGCCGCCCCAGACGGTCCCGGAGCGGTCCAGCGTGAGGGCGTTCACGACCTCGTCGCCGCGGCCCGTCGCGACGGGCACGAGGCGCCCGCCGGCGAGCCGGCTCACGCCGTTGTCGGCCGCGACCCAGAGGGTGCCCGCGCGGTCGAACTGGAGGGCGTCGACGAACGGCACGTCCGGCCGGCCGGGTAGCGCGAAGGCGCTCACACGCCCGTCCGGCGCGATGCGGCCGACGCCCGTCGAGCCGGTCCAGATGCTTCCGTCGGGCCCTTCGACTATCGTGTTGACCGATCCTGGCGGGATCCTGGCTGCGATGCGGTCGTCCGCTGGGGGGGATGAGCTGTCTGACCGTCCCGATCCACAGGCGTCCGTCGCGCGCCGTCAGGAGCGAGCGCACCTCCTCGCCGGGCGCGACACGCGCGTCGCGGACGAAGCCGGCCGGCGTCATTCGGAACAGGCCATCGCTGGTGCCGGCGTAGCGGACGCCGTCGGCGGCAGCCGTCGCCCAGACGTTGTCGGCGCTTAGGCCGTCGCGGGAGTCGAAGAGCGCGAACGCCTGATGCGCGATGCGCCACAGGCCGGTCGCGCTGCTCCCTCCCCACACCTCGCCTGCCGCCCCGACGTGCAGCGCGGTGATGCTCGCAGGCGGGATGCCACTCTCGCTCCCGAAGCGCGCCTCGAGCGCCATGCGACCTCCGCCGAAGCGCCAGACGGTCCCACCGCCGTCGCCGATCCACACCCGGCCGCGCGGGTCCACGACGAACGCCCCGCCGGGCACGACGGCCTCGGCGGCGGTAAAGCGACGAACCTCGGCGCGGCCGCCCGACACGCGAAGGAGGCCGTCCTTGACACGGCCCAGTACGCCGCCGGCAGTCGCGGCGAGGGCGACCGGCGGCGGGGTTTCGGCCGGCAGCGCCACACGAACGACCCGCCCGCGGCGGATGCGGACGAGCCCGCCCGTCGTCGAAACCCACGCGGTCCCGCCCGACGCGGCGAGCGCGAGCACGGTGTCGCTCGGGAGGCCATCGGTGCGCGACCAGGCGCGCACGCGCGTCCCGGTGACGGACACGAGGCGGCTGCCGCGGATCGCCCACATCCGCTCACCGTCCGAGGCGAGGTGCGTCGCGCCTGCCAGCGCCGCCCCGCCGATCGGGACGAAGCCGGTCTGCTGCCGGACGACCGTCCCGCCGAGCGTCGAGACCCACATGTGGCCGTCGGGGCCGCTGCCGAGGGACGTGATGGAGTTGCCCGGCAGCCCATCGGCGACCGTGAAGCTCGCGAAGGTGTCGCCATCGAAGCGCGCCACGCCGCCGTTCGTGCCGAGCCAGACATAGCCCTGCGCGTCCTCGGTGATAGCGAGGACCTGCATCTGTGGCAGTCCCTCGGCTAGGCCGTAGCGGCTCACGGGAAGCTGCTGAGCCCGTGCTGGCCCGATCAGGGCGCAGAGCGCGATGAGGAGGGTGGAAAGGGACAGGCGCATGCCGAAGGGATCGGCCGGACGCTGCGCTCCTAAACCTCAGACGGGGCAGAATCAGCACGCCGCGGCGCTTTACCCGTCCAAACGCAGAGGTCGTAAACGACGCACCGGCCGCACGCCGGATTCCGCCAGTAGCAGACCTTCTGGCCATGCAGCATCAGCGCCTCGTGGTCGTCGTAGACCGCCTGCGCGTCCCACTCGGGCGGCAGCAGGGCCGCGAGCGCGTCGTGGCTCGGCCCGACGGCCATCGACGGCGGGATGAGCCCGAGGCGCTGCGCGACGCGGTGGTGGTGGCTGTCCACGGGCAGCGCCGCGACGTGCAGGCGCGAGAAGAGCAGGACGGCGGCGCTCGTCTTCGGACCGACGCCAGGGAACGCCTGGAGCCACCTGCGGGCGCGGATGGCGTCCCATTCGGCCAGGAAATCCAGCGAGAGCACGCCGCCCGACTCGGGCGCCGCGGTGATGCCCTGCAGCACGGCCTGGATGCGCGGCGCCTTCTGCTCGGGCCATGTGCACGGCGAGACCGCCGCCTCAACCTCGCCGGTGTCGGCGTCGCGGACGGCCTCCCACGTCGGGAAGCGGGCGCGGAGCTGTTTGTAGGCGCGGTGCGAGTCCGCGTTCTTGGTCCGATGCGAGAGCAGCGCCGAGACGAGCTCGCTCAGCGGATCCTTCTCGGAGAAGTACGGGATCGGGCAGCCGTACTCGGCGCACAGCCGGTCGTGGACGAGGAGCGCCTTGGCAGGGAGGTCGGGAGTCATGCGGCGTCGGACATCCGCGCGCGCGCCGGGATTCCACCCGGTACCTTTCTCGGGACTCCCCCGACGCCGCGATGCCCGACGCCACGCTCTCGACGGCCGATTCCGTCCGCCCGCTCCGCACGCGCATCCTGCGCCCGGAGTGGCCCGCCGACCGCCTGCTGACGTTCGACCAGGACGGCGCGGCGCTCCACCTCGCCGCGCGTTTCGACGACGCCGTGGTCGCTGTGGCGACGGTTTACCCGGAACGTCCGCCGGCGGGACTCGGCATCCCGCCTGAGGCCGCATGGCAGCTGCGCGGGATGGCGTCCGAGGCGCGCGTCCGAGGAATGGGCTTCGGCGCAGCCGTGCTCGACGGCTGCGTCCGCGAGGCGCGGGCGGTCGGCGCCGCGGCACTGTGGTGCAACGCACGCCGAGGCGCCGTCGGGTTTTACGCCGCGTTCGGGTGGACGGCGGTCGGACCCGAGTTCGATGTCCCGGGCGTCGGGCCGCACGTCGTCATGTGGCGCACCGTCTAGAGTCCTCCATTTTGATCTCAACCCTCCCCTTCTCGCCATGCCGACACCATCCCGCTGGCCGCGACTGCCAGCCGGCGCCGACTGGGAGCCGACGCGCGCCGCGCTCCACCTCGCCTCGCAGATCGTCGGCAAGGTGCGCCTCGCGCAGACGCCGTGGATCAACCACTCGTGGCACGTCCCGCTCTACGTCACCGCGCGCGGGCTCACGACGTCGCTGATCCCCCACGGCGACCGCTCGTTCGAGATCGTGTTCGACCTGCTGAACAGCCGCCTCGAGATCCTCACGACGGACGGCGAGGAGCGCTCGCTCGACCTGTTTCCCAGAACCGTCGCCGCCTTCTACGCCGCCCTGATGAGCGCGCTCGACGCCCTCGGCCTGCCCGTCCGCATCGACGCTGTGCCGAACGAGGTCGAGCCAGCCATTCCGTTCGCCGAGGACGCCGAGCCGCGCGACGCCTACGACCCTGCCGCCGCGCGCGCGTTCTGGCTGGCGCTCGTACAGGCGGACCGAGTGCTGACGGTCTTCCGCGCCCGATTCCAGGGCAAAGTCAGCCCGGTGCACCTCTTCTGGGGCGGTTTCGACCTTGCCGTGACACGCTTCTCGGGACGCCCCGCACCGCCGCACCCCGGCGGCATTCCCAACCTCTCCGACGCGGTCACGCGCGAGGCCTACTCGCACGAGGTCTCCAGCGCCGGCTTCTGGCCCGGCAACGGCGGTCCGGGCGAGGCCGCCTTCTACAGCTACGCCTACCCGGCGCCTGCCGGCTTCGCGGATGCGGACGTGCGCCCCACCGCCGCCCGCTTCGACACCGGCCTCGGCGAGTTCCTGCTTCCCTACGAGGCCGTCCGAACCGCTCCGGACCCCGACGCGGCACTGCTCGACTTTCTGCAGAGCACGTACGACGCCGCGGCGGACCTCGCGGCGTGGGACCGCGCGGCGCTCGACTTTCCCGGCGCGCCCCTGTAGCTCCGAGCCCAGGCTGCTTCTTTCACGCCGTGTCCGCCGCGAACTACGGGCGGGCCGGCTACGTTACGGGCTGCCCCCCAGCCCCCGACTCTGTTGGCCGATCCGACCGCCGCCCGCGCCCCGCACACCGAGCGCCCCGACGCCACCGCCGCCGCTCCACGCCGCCGACGAGGTGCTCTACACCGGCGATGGCGCGCCGGCCGAGTGGACGCCGCAGGACAGCGCCGACCTCTACCACGTCGCCGCGTGGGGCGAGGGCTACGTCGAGGTCAACGAGAAGGGCCACGTGGCCGTCCGGCCGGACCCGACGCAGCGACATCGCCATCGACCTCGCGGACGTCGTGGACGAGATCGTCGACGAAGGGCCTCAAGCTGCCCGCGGTCGTCCGCTTCCAGGACCTTCTCGCGACGCGCGTGCGCCTGCTCAACGAGGCCTTCCAGCAGGCCATCGCGCGAGAGCCGGCTACCGCGGCGGCTACACCGGCGTCTACCCCGTCAAGGTGAACCAGCTGCGCGAGGTCGTCGACGAGATCGTCGAGGCGGGCAAGCCGTACAACTTCGGCCTCGAGTGCGGCTCGCAAGGCCGAGCTGGTCGCGACGCTGCCGCGGCTGGAAAGCGACGAGACGCTGCTGCTCGTCAACGGCTACAAGGACGAGGCGATGCTGCGGCTCATCACGACGTTCCAGCGGCTCGGCAAGCGCGTGCTGCCCGATCGTCGAGAAGCCGAGCGAGCTGCGCGAGATCCTGCGCCTCGCAGACGAGGCCGGGCAGCACGCTCGGTTCGGCGTCCGCGTCAAGCTCTCGACCGTCGCCGACGGCCCGTGGGCGACCAGTCTCGGGCGACCTCTCCAAGTTCGGCGTGCCGCTCCCCGACCTCGTCGAGGCCGTCGACGGGCTCATCGCGGACGGGCAGGACGGACGCCCTCAAGCTGCTCCACTTCCACCTCGGCAGCCAGATCGGCGACGTCCAGGCGCTGAAGTCCGCCGTCAAGGAGATCACCCGCATCTACGCGCACCTCGTCAAGCGCGGCCTGAAGCCGTCGAGTTCCTCGACGTCGGCGGCGGCCTCGGCGTGAACTACGACGCGCACCCGTTCGGCGGCGCCAAGCACGGCGGCGTCGACTACTCGACGCAGGAGTACGCCAACGCGATCGTCTACGCCGTCCGCGAGGTCTGCGACGCCGAGGGCGTCCCGCACCCGCGCATCGTGAGCGAGAACGGCCGCGCCGTGACGGCCCACCACTCGGTCCTGGTCGTGGACACGCTCGGCACGATGTCCAAGCCCGGCGTCGCGCGACGACTTCGAGCCCGACCGAGGACGCCCACGAGATCGTCCGCGCCCTGCACGCGCTCCGCGCCGCGACGGCGGCCGCGCGCGGCCTCGGCGAGCTGCTCGAGGTCTACCACGACGCCGTCGAGCAGCGCAAGAAGGCCGAGGACCTCTTCGGCTACGGCTACCTGCCGCTCGACCAGAAGGCCCTCGCCGAGCGCCTCTTCTGGACCGTCTGCCGCGGCATCCAGGCGCGCGTCCGCGCGGCCGCGCCGGACTGGCTGCCGCCCGAGTTCGACGCCCTCGACGACGCGCTCGTGGACCAGGTCCTGTGCGACTTCTCGGTCTTCCAGTCGCTCATGGACCACTGGGCGCTCGGCCAGCGCTTCCCGATCATGCCGCTCCAGCGCCTCGGCGAGCGCCCGACGTGCCGCACGCCGCCTCGTCGACATCACGTGCGACTCGGACGGCAAGGTGGCGCGCTTCATCTCGCCCGACGGCGTCAAGCGCTCGCTCGAGCTCCACGCGACGGCGCCCGGCGAGACGTACCGCCTCGGCGTCTTCCTCGTCGGCGCCTACCAGGACATCCTCGGCGACGCGCACAACCTCCTCGGCGGCGTGAGCGAGGCGCACGTCTACCTCGACACCGACGAGCCCGGCGGCTACTTCCTCGAGGAGATGCTGCCCGGCACGACGGTCGAGCAGATGCTCGCAACGCGTCCAGTACTTCCCGAGCGACCTCCAGCAGCGCGTCCAGGCCATCCTGCGCGACAAGTCCAAGGCCGGCGCGATCCGCCCGCGCGAGGCGCAGGAGATCCTCAAGCAGTACCGCGCCTTCTTCCCCGCCTCGACGTACCTCGAGAGCTAGCGCGCGCGGGTCCGGGTACGGCAGCCGACTCGTCCCCACGGGCTCTGCTCCTGCACCGTGCCCCTCCACCTCGACCTTCTCGGAATGCCTGACACTCTCAAAATCGGCCTCGTCCAGATGGCGATGTCGGCCGACCGCGAGGACAACCTCGCGCGCGCGCACCGCGCACGTCCGCGAGGCGGCCCGGCAGGGCGCGACGGTCGTGTGCCTGCCCGAGCTGTTCCTCTCGCGCTACTTCTGCCAGACCGAGGACGCGGACCGCTTCGCCCTCGCCGAGCCCATCCCCGGCCCGACCACGGAGGCGCTCGAGCCGCTCGCCGGCGAGCTGGGCGTCGTCATCGTCGCCACCCTGTTCGAGAAGCGCGCCCGCGGCCTCTACCACAACACCGCCGCCGTCCTCGACGGCGACAGCGGGCTATGTCGGGCATGTACCGCAAGATGCACATCCCGGACGACCCGCTCTTCTACGAGAAGTACTACTTCGCGCCCGGCGACCTCGGCTTCAAGAACTGGGACACGCAGGCCGGGCCAGCTCGGCGTGCTCGTCTGCTGGGACCAGTGGTACCCCGAGGCGGCCCGCCTGACGGCCCTCCAGGGCTCCGAGGTCCTCTTCTACCCCACCGCCATCGGCTGGCACCCGCAGCGAGAAGGACGAGTACGGCCACCCGCAGCGCGACGCGTGGGTCACGGCGATGCGCGGCCACGCCGTCGCCAACGGCGTCTACGTCGTCGGCGTCAACCGCGTCGGCTTCGAGCCGACGGACGAGGCCGACGCCGACGCCGAGGCGCACGGGCGCGGGCTCCAGTTCTGGGGCTCGTCGTTCGTCGCCGGCCCGGACGGCCAGATCGTCGCGCAGATGAACGAGACCGACGAGGGCGTGCTGCGTCGTCGAGGCGCCGCTCGGCAGATCGACGCCATCCGCCACGGCTGGCCCTTCCTCCGCGACCGCCGCACCGACGCCTACGGCGACCTCACCGAGCGCTACGGCCGCTGATGCCGTCCGGACGGGGAGGCCTGGAGCCTCCCGTCTCACCGCACCTCGACCCGCATGTCCTGTATGACTCGACCCGTCGATGCCGTCGCCTCCCTGCCGCTCGAGGCTTCCGGATGCCGGCCGAGTGGGCGCGCCACGAGGCGACGTGGCTCACGTGGCCGCACTGCACGCGACACGTGGCCCGGCGTCGACCTGACGCGAGCCGGCCGAGCCCGCGTACGTCGCGATGGTCGAGGCGCTGCGCCACGGCGAGACGGTCAACGTCGCCGTGCGATGGACGACGAGCGCGGCGCCGCGTCGTCCGCGCGTCCTCCGAGCGGCGGGCATCGCGACCGGCGCGGGCACGAGCGTCGCCCTGCGCGTGCTCCGACCGACGACGAGTGGATCCGCGACTACGGCGCCCTCTTCCTCATCAACGGACGCGGCGAGCCGGCTCGCGACGGACTGGGTCTTCAACGCGTGGGGCGGCAAGTACGACCGCACCGAGCGCAACAACACGGTCCCCGAGGCGATGGCAGACCGTGCACGACGCCGAGCGCGTCGTCTGCCCGATCGTGATGGAGGGCGGCTCGGTCGACGTCAACGGGGCCGGGCTGGCGCTCACGACCGAGTCGTGCCTGCTCAACCCGAACCGCAACCCGGAGCTGTCGCAGGCCGACATCGAGGCCGTGCTCGCGGCCGGGCTCGGCATCGACGAGATGATCTGGCTCGGCGACGGCATCGTGGGCGACGACACCGACGGCCACGTCGACGACATGACGCGCTTCGTCGCCGAGCGGACCGTCGTGACGGCGGTCGAGCCCGACGAGGCGGACGCCAACCACGCGCCGCTCGCAGGACAACCTCGAACGCCTGCAGCGCGTGGCGCGGCCGCGACGGCCGCGGCCTCGAGGTCGTCACGCTCCCGATGCCCGCTCCGGTCTACCACACGCCGCCAGGCGGCGAGGCGGAGCGGCTGCCGGCGAGCTACGCCAACTTCCTCATCGCCAACGCCGCCGTCCTGCTGCCCGTCTTCGACGACCCGAACGACGCCGTCGCCATCGCCACGATGCAGCGGCTGTTTCCCGGACCGCCGCATCGCGCCGATCCCGGCGCGTCGCCTCGTCTGGGGCCTCGGCGCCTGCCACTGCCTCAGCCAGCACGTCCCAGCCCGATGACCGTCGACCTCCGCTCCGACACCGTCACCCGCCCGACGCAGGCGATGCGCGCCGCGATGGCCTCGGCCGAGGTCGGCGACGACGTGTACCGCGAGGACCCGACGGCGCGGCGCCTCGAGGAGACCGTCGCCGAGATTCTCGGCAAGGAGGACGCCGTGTTCGTGCCGTCGGGCGTGATGGGCAACCAGATCGCGATCCGCGTCCACACGCGGGCGGGCGACGAGGTGATCGTGGCCGAGCGGAGCCACATCTACCACTACGAGGCCGCCGCGCCGGCCGCCCTCTGGGGCGTCCAGCTCCGTCCCGTCGGCGACATGACGGGCGATCCTGACGGCCGGTGACCTCGCGGCAGCCTGCAGGGCGACGCACGACTGGGAGCCGCGGACGCGGCTCGTGTGCTTCGAGAACACGGTCAACAAGGCCGGCGGCGTGGCCGTGCCGAGTGCGCGCACGGCGCCGGTCGCGGAGGCGGCGCGCGCGCACGGGCTCGCGCTGCACCTCGACGGCGCGCGGCTGTGGAACGCAGCGGTCGCGCTGGGCGAGACCGAGGCGGCCCTCGCGGCGCCGTTCGACACCGTCAACGTGTGCCTCTCGAAAGGGCTCGGGGCGCCCGTCGGATCCGTCCTCGCCGGCAGCGTGCCCCTGATGCGCGAGGCGCGGCGGGCGCGCAAGCTGCTCGGCGGCGGGATGCGCCAGGCCGGCATTCTCGCCGCGGGCGGGCTCGTCGCGCTGGGGCACCGCGCGCGCCTCGCCGACGACCACGCACGCGCGGCGCGCCTCGGCGACGCCATCGCCGAGATGACGGCATTCCGGCTCGTTCGGCCCCCGCAGACCAACATCGTGCTGTTCGACACGCCCGGCCGGCCCGCTGCGCAGGTAGTCGCGCGCCTCGCTGAATCGGGCGTCCTCGCCTCGGCTTTCGGACCCGAGACCGTCCGCCTGATCACGCACCTCGACGTAGACGATGCGGGCGTCGAGCGCGCCATCGTGGCGCTCCGCGCCGTGGCCGCCGCGGAGTGATGCAGCGCTAGGATCGGCAACCGACGACGATCAGGTGGCCTGGGGGTTACGCTCCGCCTCGCTCGCCCACCCTCCGCATCTCGTCTGCGCAATCCCCATTTCTCTAACGCCCTGCCTTGTACCGGAACCCCGGCCGGCAGTGCGGCTACACCGGCCATCACACGCACACGATGATGGCCGAGTGGTTCGAGGTGTACGAGGACGCGGCGGGCCTGTCGGCGGCGCAGATGCGGCTGCGGCGCCTTGCGGTAGGATTCGCGCTCGCGTCAGGTGCCATCGTCGCCGGGGCGCCCGTGGCGGCGCTGACGTGGCCGACACATTCGCTTGCGGTCGCCGTCGCGGCCGGGACGCTCGTCTCAGGTCACGTGGCGTGGCTGGTGTGGCACGCCGCGCGCGCGCGGCGTGACGTCTGGCGGCTGGACGTCTCGGTGCACCACGTCGTGGGACACGATGTCTCGCGGCAACGGCGGGTGCTCGCGTGGCCCGACGTGGCGTGGGTCGACGTCGGCGACGCGGGCGTCGAGATCGTCGGGCGCCGGATGGGGCGCCGCGTGCGCTTCGTCGTGCCCGCGGCCTTCCCGGACTTCACGCGCACATCGGGCAACCGCGTCGTGCGCTACGCCGAGGCCTTTCGGCCGCCCCGTCTACGTGGACGGCCGGCCGACCGAGGCGCTTCGCATCGACTCGCTGCGACCGAGCGTCAGCCAGCAGGAGCGGCCGGTGCGGCGGGCCTGAGCGCCTCGTGCGGCGCGAGGAAGGCGCGGATCTCGTCGGCCCGCGCCCAGGCGTCGGCTTCCCCGAGCGCTGCCAGGTGCGCGACGTAGGCCTCGTCGAAGCAGAGCATCGAGAGCCAGTCCGGGTGCGCATCACCGCGCGGCCGAGGGCGACGCGCATTGACGGCGGCAGAGCCGGCTCGTAGTCCGCCGCGAGACGTGCGAGGTCCTGGGACGGGCGGATGACGAGCAGGTCGACGGGCCGGAAGCCGCCCCACTCGGCCGGCGGGAGTTCTGCGAGAAGGTCGTGAGATGCGGCGCAGCGCGCGCGCGTCCTGGTCCAGCACGTCGAGGAAGACGGCGTTCATCAGCGTCCCCAGGATGCGGCTCGCCGGCGGGTACTGCGCAGACCGCTCCGGCGACGCCGGCCGCGCCGAGCGCGTGTTGACGGCGAGAATGCGGTCCGCGCCGAGACGGAGCGCCGGCGCGAGCGGGGCGGTGAGGCGGATCCCGCCGTCGCCGTACCACGCCGGTCCGCCCTCGCCGTCCACCTGGACCGCCGGGAAAAAGAAGGGCAGCGCGGACGACGCGAGGACGTGCTCCGGGCGGATCGGCGTGCGGACGTAGCCTGGCGCCTCATCGACCGGTGCCACGCCGCCGTCGACCCAGGTCACGGACTCGCCGGTGTCGTACGACGTCGCCGTGACGGCGAGCGCACCGATGTGGCCGGCCGCTACCGACCGGGCGACGGCCTCGGAGGCCTTGCCGAGCGGTCCGAGGTGGCGCTCGACGAACGCGTGCAGCGGCGTCGTATCAAGAAACCCACCGTCGGCCGGAGGCTCGATAACGGCCGGACGGCGGACGAGCCGGGCGACCGTCGCAGCGAGGCCCGGCCGGTCGAGGCGGAAGACGTGCTCGGCGCGCAGGCTGCGCCAGACGTCGACGAGCGCGTCTGTGGCCTCGTCAAACGGCTGCTCGGCCATCGCGGCGAGGAACGACGCGTTGAGGGCGCCCGCCGAGACGCCCGTGAGCAGGTCCGGCCGGAAGCCCGGCGCGATGTGGGCCACGCCGCGCAGGACGCCGGCCTGGTAGGCGGCGCGGGCGCCGCCGCCGGTGAGCGCGAGCGCCGTGCCCATCCCGCCGGCCGATGGCGGCCGGCGGCCGGGTCGTCGGGCGCGCCGGCCTCGGCCTGCCCGAACAGGCGCGCGAAGAGGCCACCGACGCGCGGGAGGTGCGAGGAGAGCATCGGACGGGAGTGGGCGATCCCGAGATACGGGCGCCGCGCGCGCCGGTTCTGAGAGACGTCTGTGCGCGGTGGGAGACGTGGCACGGGAGGATCTGCCTCCCCCCACACCCCGCGCTCCATCGCTCCATTCCGGCTCAGAGCCCGCCTACGACTGGATGCCGGTGCCGAGCGCGTCCATGAGCGACTGCCGCGTGAACGGCTTGGAGATGTACTCGTCGAAGCCGGCATCGAGGAGCCGCTCGCGGTCGCCGGGCAGCGCGTAGGCCGTCAGCGCCACGGCGAAGACGTCGGCGTAGCCCTCGAGCGAGCGGGCGATGCGGAGCACGTCGGTGCCGGTTTCCTTGCCGCCGAGGTTGATGTCCAGCACGAGGCCGCGGAAGCGCGTCTGCGCCATCGCCGAGAGCGCCGAGCGCGCGTCCCCGACGGCGGTAACCTCGTAGCGGCCGCGAAGGATGCGGTCCAGCAGGACGCGCGTGTCGAGGTTGTCCTCGACGACGAGAATCGGCAGGCGGTCCTCGCCTTCGGTCGCCACGGGCGGCGCGTCGGGCGTCGTCGGGTCGGCGGGCGGGGCCGGCGGCTCGCCGAGCGGCGGCGCGGTCCGTGCATCATCCGAGTGGACGGGCCGCGCGACCATCACGGGCGGCGCGGCGGTCGGAGCCGGGCGTGGCACCTCGGGAAGGGCCGGGGCCGGGCCGGCTGCAGCCGGGAGCTCAGGCTGCGACACGTCGGGCGCATCACTCCAGCCAGCGGCAGGCGCGGCGGAGGGCGTGTCGGAAGCGCTGGGCAGAGAAAACTGAAAGTCGAACATGGGAGTCTGGGCGAGGGCCGATGCAGCCGGGGCCGGCGTTACGGTGACGATCTGCAAAGGGGATGCCATCGGGGGGCGAGTGGGCCCCGAGGCAGGGTGCGGAAGCAATACAGGCGCGTCAGGAAACGATTCGGGTACGTCTGGGCGTCGGTTCGGCTCCTCGTCGGAGAGTCTCTCGGCCTGAACGGAGTCTGGAGCGGGTGTCTGGGGCGAGGAAGAAACGGCGAGGGCCGGAAACGAAACGGTGAAGGTCGAGCCACCCGGTCTGGTGCTCTCGACTGAGATGGTGCCGCCCATGAGGTCCACGAGACGCTGCGTGATGGAGAGGCCGAGGCCGGAGCCTTCGTGGCTTCGGCCGGGCCCATCGGTCTCCTGGCGGAACTCCTCGAAGAGGTGCGGGATGAAGGCGGCGTCGATGCCGATGCCGGTGTCCGAGACGACGATCTGAGCGACGGGCCTCTGGCGTCTCCTCTGTGCGGACGACCACACGGACGTGGCCCGCTTCGGTAAACTTGAGCGCGTTGCCGACGAGGTTCGTCACGATGCGGCCGAGGCACATCGCGTCCAGCGCGGCCGTGACGGGCTGTGTCTCGACCCCGAGCGTGAGGCCGCGGCGCGCGGCGAGCGGCTCGAGCGCATGCACGGCGCTGCGCACCTCGCCCGCGATGTCGACCGGGCGGAGCTCGGGACGGACGCCTTCGGACTCGAGGCGCGCGAGGTCCAGAACGGAGTTCAGCGTGTCCAGCAAACGCGTGCCGCTCTGCGTGATTGACTCGACGAAGGGACGCTGCGCGGCGGCGACCTCGTCCTCGAGCAGCTCGGCGTAGCCGAGGATGGCCGTGAGCGGCGTCCGGATCTCGTGGCTCATGTTGGCCAGGAAGGCGCTCTTGAGGCGGACCATCGTCTCGGCCTGCTCGCGGGCGGCGACGAGCGCCTCCTCGGCGGCCTTGCGCTCCGAGACGTCGCGGCCGCTGTGGTAGGTGATGCGCCTGCCGTCCGGGGCGGGCTCGCCGACCCGGGCGCTGTGCTCGATCCACCGCGTCTCGCCCGCCCGCGTGGTGATCCGGGCCTCAAGGCGCATCTCGCCCGTCTCCTCGAGGGCTGCGAGCGCCGCCCGCAAGGTGTCCTGCGAGTCTGCGTGGGCGAGCGCCCAGAAGGCGTCTGGTGCCTCGAGGTCCTCGGAGGAGTAGCCCGTGATGCGCGAGAACGCATCGGTCGTCCAGTCGACGTGTGCCTCGCCGCCGGGGGCGACGGAGACGGCGAAGGCGTAGTCGCTCGTGAGATCCGAGAGGACGCGGTAGCGTGCCTCAGAGCGGCGCAGTGCGCGCTCGGCGGCGTCGCGGTCGGCCTGCTCGGCGGCGAGCGCGACGGAGGCGGCGAGGACGGCCGCGAAGTCGCAGTCGACGTCGGGCCACGGCACGCCGGCGGCGTCGCGCGAGAGCACGAGCAGGCCGATAACCTGCGTCCCTCGGCGAACCGGCGCGGCGAGGATGGCGCCCCGGCCCATGCTGTCGGTGAGCGGGCGCAGGCCGGCAGCGTCGATGCCGCGCTCTGCTGGGACGTCGTGAATGGCGAGGGCGCGGTGGGCACCGATAAAGCGGAGCAGCGCCTGCACGGTCTCGGCGCTCAGGACGGTAAAGTCGGCCGCCCAGCCGGTCGCGGTGAAGCGCGCGTGGCAGGTCATGGTGTCTCCGTCGCCGAGCCACAGTGTGGCGCCGTCGGCGTCGGTCGCGTGGCAGGCCGCCTCGACCGTCCGGGCGAACAGCGCCTCCGGCGCGTCGAGGCGCGACAGCTCGACGAGCGTGTGCTGGCGCGTGAGCGCCTGCTGCGCGGCGTCGGCGCGGGCGTCCTCGAGGCGGCGGCGCTCCGACACGTCCTGCAGGGCACCGACGAGGCCGACGGCTCGGCCCTCGGTGTCGTGCCACGGATAGGCGTGGTTCTCGACGTAGCGCGTCTCGCCCGCGGCGGTGCGGAGGCGGTAGACGGCGTGGTAGTGCGTCGCGTCGGACTCGGGCCCGTCGAAGAGGCCGGCGCCGGCGTAGACGTCGCGGTGCTCGATGAGCGCGGCGATGCCGCCCTGCGCGGCGAGCGCGTCGGGCGCGTAGCCCGTCAGCGCCTCGATGGCGGGGCTGAGGTAGTCGAAGACCGACGCGCCGCGCGAGGCGCCGTCGGCCTCGGTGTAGCGCAGCCGGTACAGGACCTGCGCCGAGTGGGCCGCGATAAAGCGGAGGCTGGTGTCGGCGTTGCGGAGGTCCTCCTCGGCGTCGTGGCGCGCGACGTGGCCGGCGAGGTGCCACGCGAGCATCTCGGCAGCCTGCTGCTCGCTCCGCGAGTACGTGTGCGGCGTGTCGTACCCGACGACGAGAGCCCCGAGCGGAGTGCCGGCGCGGTACAACGGGAACGCGCCGAGCGCGCGCATCCCGTGCGCGTGCATGAGGGCGCGAATCGACGTCGGCAGGTGCGACGCCGTCAGGGCGTCGCGGACCAGCAGAGGCTCCGAATGGACGGGCAGCCGGACGAACGAGTCGTCGCCCGCGAGCTGGTCGACAACGGCTTCAAGGTCGCGACCGGCAGCGGCGACGACCGTGTTGCCCCCGGCAGACGTATGGCGCAGCAGCAGCACCCAGTCGGCCTCTGTCGCGGCGTGGAGGGCGGCAACGGCGGCTTCGGCGAGCGCCTCGGCGCTCTGCGCGGCGTCGGCGGCCTCGGCGAAGCGCGCGATGGCCTCGTGGTGGCGGGCCCGAGCGCGCTCGGCGCGGTGCGCCAGCACCTCGGCCGTGACGTCCTCCATCGTGCCCTCGTAACAGACGACGTTGCCGCGGTCGTCGAGGACGCTGCGGGCGTTCTCGCGCGTGTGGACCGACTGCCCGCGCGGGTTCGTCCATGAGACGGTGTGGTTGCGGACGCTGCCCGCCCGCCGCATCTCGGCCGCGAATGCCTCGCGCGGGTACCCCAGCGAGCGGACATCGAGGCGGGAGAGCGCGGCCGCGCTCTCGAGCCCGAGGACGTCCGCGAGCGCCGGGTTGGCGTAGAGCACGCGGCCGTCCGGCGACGTCCGGTAGACGCCGACCGGGAGGTGCTGCGCGAGCGTCTCGGCCTCGCGCGTCGTCATGGCCGGCCGCGGTGGCGAAGGGGGTGGCGGGGCGGGAGAATCCTCACGCGGCGCCTCGGGTTGAGTCTCGACACGAGGTGCAGGGGGCGCTTCGGACGCAGCCGCGAGGGCGTCGGGCAGCGCGGCCGTCGCGCGGGCGCTCTCGCTGAGCGTCGCATTCGCCGCCGCGACGAAGAGGTCGGCGGACAAGGTGGCCGCGTCCGGCGTCGTCTCGGGCGAAGGAGGCGCGAGGCCACCGGGCAGCGCAGTGGCCAACCGCGCGCTCGCGGCAAGGGTGGCGTTGGCGGCGCCGAAAAAGTCGGGGATCGAGTCGCCCGTGGACGTGTCGGCGGCGGGCACGAAACGGCCTGCATGGAGCGACGCGAGGACGCCCGGCAACGCGTCCAGCCCATCAAGCTGAACGGCGATCGCGGCGACGGCAGCCAGCGACGGCGGCACGGCCTCGGCGACGACGATGAGCGGCGCGGGAAGGCCCGCCATCGCCCGCACGATGTCCGCGTCGGGGACGGGGCCGCCGGGGACGACCACGACGGCGTCCCACGGGGCGTCGCGCAGCGCCGAGACGAGTACCTCGGGCGTCGGGGCGAGCGCCGGGGCTCGCCGGGCACTGCCGGCGGACGGCTGCGACGACCTGCGCCGCGGCAGTCGGGTCGGCGACGAAGAGCAGGCGGAGCGGTGCGTCCATGCGGATTCGGGTGACGTATCGCGGCGTACAAACGCGGTGCCGCGACGCGCAGCGCTCCCGGGGCGCCGTTCATTGGGTCGGCGCGCGTCGAAACGAACCCCGCCGAGACGTTTCGTAACGTCCGCTCTCCCCCGCCCTGCCATGCCCGACGCCACTCCGACGGCCGCGCCGTTCGCCCTCGCCCTGCTCGCGCTCGACGGCGTCGGCCGCGTCACGGCACACCGCCTCCTCGAGCGCTTCCCTTCGCTTCAGGCGCTCCGCACGACGCCGCGCGAGCAGGTCCTGCTGCGCCTCAAGGGCGCGCCCCGCGCCGACCGCACCGTCGAGGCGCTCTTTTCACCTGCCTTCGACACCGCGCTAGCCGCGGCCACTGCGGAGACAGAGCGGCTCGCCGCGACAGGCGTCCGGACGCTTGCGCCGGGCGACGCGGCCTGGCCGTCCGGCCTCGCGGACCTTGCCCGCGACGCCCGCCCGGCCGTTCTCTACGCGTACGGAAACCCCGACGCGCTCCGCGCCCCGCTGCTCGCCGTTCTGGGCCGCCCCCCGTCCCGGCCGACCCGTTCGAGGCGGCGCAGCGAACCGCACGCCGCGCCGCGGCGGCAGGCGCGGGCATCGTCACCGGCCTCGCGAACGGCTTCGACCTCGCCGTGCAGAAGGTGGCGATGGGCGCCGGACGCGCGCCCGTCGGCGTCCTCGGCAGCGGCCTCGCGACCCTCACCCCGAGCCTGCGCCCCGCCGCGACCGCCCTCGTCCGCGCCGGCGGCCTGCTGCTCTCGCCGTTCCCGATGACGCACGGACCGTTCCCGCACGACGACCGCGAGCGCGCGCTCGTCCAGGTCGCGATGGCGCAGGCGACGCTCGCCGCGGCGCCAGCAGCAGACTCGCACGAGGCGCGAGCCGCCGCGTGGGCGCTCGAAGCCAGCCGTCCCGTCGCCGTCGTCGGGGACGCCGGGGCCCTGTTCCCAGCGGCGCATCAGGCAGACCAGACCGACTCCAGCTTCCTCGCCGCCCTCACGCCGTGACACCCGTCCTGTTCGTCTTCCTCGATGGCGTCGGCCTGGGCCCGGCCTCGGACGCAAACCCGTTCGCGACGCTCTCACTGCCCGCCTTCGAGCACCTCGCCGGCGGCCAGCGGTGGACGGAGGACGCGCGGCCGATTCGGGATGAGTCCCACGTGTTCGTCCCGATCGACGCGACGCTCGGGATTCCGGGTCTGCCACAGTCCGGGACGGGACAAGCCACGCTCTTCTCTGGTAAAAACGCCGCTGCGGCACATGGGGGTCACTTCGGACCCTACCCGCCAACGGCCGTCCGTCCGGTGCTCGCCGCGCACAGCATCTACCAGCGCCTTCTCGACCGGGGTCTTCGCGCCGATGACCTCGCGTTTGCCAACGCGTACCCGGACCGCTTTTTCGCCGCAGCTGAGGCGCGCGGGCGCTGGACGGTCACGACGTTCATGGCCAACGCGGCCGGCGTCCGCCTGCGCACGGCGCGCGACCTCGCCGCCGGCGACGCGCTCACGGCCGACCTGACGGGCGCCGGCTGGCAGCGCCTCGTCGAGCCGGATCTGCCTGTGGTCTCCGAGGCGGAGGCAGCGGGGCGCCTGCTGGCCCTCGCCCGGCGCCACCGCATCACGCTTTTCGAGTACTTCCTGACCGACAAGGCCGGCCACAGCCGCGACGCTGCCCGCGCAGCCGAGGTGCTGACGAGCCTCGACCGCTTTCTCCAGGCGCTTCTCGACGGGGGAGGCGACGTGCTGCTCGTCGTGTCCAGCGACCACGGCAACCTCGAGAGTCCTCGGCACGAAAAGCCACACCCTGAATCCGGTCCCGCTCATCGCTCTCGGCCCCGGCGCCGGGCGCCTCGCCGGCGCGGCGTCGCTCCTGGACGTGACGCCCGCGCTCGTCGCGGCGACGTGATCAGAGCAGCACGCGGCGGCGGACGAGGTTGAGCGCCGCGACGGTGCTCAGGCCGATGGTGACGCCGCGGTCGTGCGAGAGGTGCAGCAGCACGGCGTCCGAGCCGCCGGGCCACTCGGCCGCGATCCAGACCGTGCCGACCGGCTTCTCGGGCGTCCCGCCCGCCGGGCCGGCGACGCCGCTCGTGGCAACGGCCACGTCGGCGCCGAGGCGCGCGCGGGCGCCAGCCGCCATCTCGCGCACGGTCGCCTCGGACACGGCGCCGTGGGCGCGGAGCGTCTCGGGCGAGACGCCGAGCAGGCCTGTCTTGACGGCGTTGCCGTAGGCCACGACGCCGCCGAGGTAGGCGCGGCTCGCGCCGGGAATGGCGGTGAGGCGCGCCGCGACGCTCCCGCCCGTGCAGCTCTCGGCCGTCGCGAGCGTCAGGCCGCGCGCCGCGAGTCCGTCCAGCACGATGCCTTCGAGGGTGTCCGCTCCTTCGCCGAAGACGGCGTCGCCGAGGCGCTCGCGCAGGCGCTCTGCCGCGCGGTCCACGCGGGCGCGGGCAGCTGCTTCGTCGCTGCCCCGGGCGGTGACGCGGAGCCGGACGGTGCCCAGCCCGGGCAGATACGCGATGCCCACGCGCGCGAGGTCGTCCTGCGGGAGCACGTCCGAGAGGTCGCCGTGGCGCGCAGCGAGGTCCGTCTCGCCGAATCCGGCCGTGACGAGCGTTCTCGACACAACGGCGCCGTCTTTCAGGGCGCCGACTCGGGCGGCGAGCGAGCCGTCCCAGATGGCCGTCATCTCGCGCGGGACGCCCGGCATGAGCGCCACGCGCAGCGTGTGACCACCGCGCGCGCGCGCGCCCCACAGACCGGGCGCCGTCCCGACCGGGTTGTCGAGCACGTCGAAGCCGCGCGGGACGCCCGCCATGCGCCGTGCGATGGGCGTCAGCTCGCGCCCGCGTGCCGCGAAGAGCGCCGCGAGGCGCCGGACGACGTCGGCGTTCTCCTCGACGGGCACGCCGACAAAGCGGGCGACGGCCTCGCGCGTGAGGTCGTCCGTCGTTGGCCCGAGGCCACCCGTCGCCACGACGAGCCCGATGCCCGCGCCGGCCGCTCGCTCCAGCGCGTCCACGATCGCGTCCTCGGTGTCGCGGACCGTCTCGCACCGGACGAGGTCCATCCCGGCCTCGGCGAGGCGCTCGCCGAGCCACGCCGCGTTGGTGTCGACGATCTGCCCGAGCAAGATCTCGTCGCCGATGGTGAGCAGAAGGGCGGTCATCGAGCGGGTCGGCGGGTGGCAGAGTGAAAAGGTTGAAGGACGAGCCGGGTTCGGCTCGTCCCTGCATTGACGCTGTCCGTCCCTGCCTCCCTCATCCGTTCACCCTCTCCTCACTCCACCCGGCGGCGTCGGCGCGCCACGCGGCGAGCGTCTCGAGATCCGCGTCCGAAAGGGCACCGTCGAGGCGGGCGGCGTCGGCGAGGGCGGCGAAGGTGGTGAGCGTGACGAGCGGCAGCCCGGCCGCGGCGAAGGCGGCGTCCGCCTCGGCGAAGCCGTACGAGAAGACGGCGAGCGCAGCGACGGGCTCGGCGCCGGCCTCACGAAGAGCGGCGGCGGCCTTGAGGGTCGATCCGCCCGTCGAGACGAGGTCCTCGATCAGGACTACGCGCTGCCCCGGCACCACGCGGCCCTCGATGCGGTTCTGCCGGCCGTGGCCCTTCGCCGCGGCGCGGACGTACCCCATCGGCAGGCCGAGGCGCTCGGCGACGAGGGCCGCGTGCGGGATGCCGGCCGTCGCGACGCCCGAGACGGCCTGGGGCGCGAAGGGCACTGCCAAGTCCGCGAGGCCGTCCGCGATCCGCGTCCGCACGTCGGCGTAGCTCAGCGCGAGGCGCGTGTCGGTGTAGACGGGCGCGAGGCGCCCCGAGGCCCACGTGAACGGGGCGTCGGGGCGAAGCGTGACGGCCCCGATGCGGAGCAGGTCGCGCGCGACGGCGGTCATCATGACGCGGAGCGGAAGTAGAGCCAGCCCGTGTAAACCGTCACGCCGGCTGTCACGAGGAGGAAGACGAGCGCGGCAGGGCTCAGCAGGATGCCGTTGAGCGCCTCGCCGAGGGCGCCGAGCGGGCCGCCGAGCGGGCGCAGGTGCGTCGCCGAAAGGAAGACGAAGGCCGTGATGAGGAACGTGAGTTGCCACGCCGTCTTCCACTTTGCGGCGCTCGATGTCTGGAGCGAGACGCCGCGGCGCTCGTAGCGCGTGCGGAGCCACGTCACGGCGGCGTCGCGGAGGGCGATCGCGCCGATGGCGGCCCACGGGAGCCACGCGCCGGCCGGCGCAGCGAGGCCCTCGCCGATGGGCGTCAGGAACGGGACGAGCGCGAAGCCGCCGAGGACCAGGATCTTGTCCGCGAGAGGGTCCATGAACTGCCCCAGCCGCGAGGTCGTGCCGTGGCGCCGCGCGAGGTAGCCGTCTACGTAGTCGGTGATCGCGGCGACGATGAACAGCGCCGTCCCGCTGACCATCTCCCATGCGGCGGCGTGCGTCGAGCCGCGCCAGAGGAGGTAGAGCGCGATGGGCGCGGCGACGATGCGCCCGAAGGTCAGCGTGTTGGGGACGTGCTTCATCGGGGGCGCGAGGGGCACGCGAAGATACCGCGCTGCGCGCCCGGTCCGGATCGGGCGCACCCCCGGACTGGAGTTCTGCCATAACGGCAATTCAATGGCCGTGGCACGGTGCTTGGGCATCTGAAGTCAAAGCGAAACCGGCTGCCGTTCCGGCAGTCCGCGGCGTCGCGCGTGGATCCTGCCCTTGCGGAACGCGTAGCGACCCCACCCCTCCGACCACGGGGCGCCGACCCCTCGCCGGCCGCCTCTCACCACACCCGACCACTCCAGACATGGGAAAGATCATTGGCATTGACCTCGGCACGACCAACTCGGTCGTCTCCGTGATGGAAGGCGACGAGCCCGTCGTCATCCCCAACGCCGAGGGCGGGCGCACGACGCCCTCCGTCGTCGCGTTCAAGAAGGACGGCGAGCGCCTCGTCGGCGCGCCGGCGAAGCGGCAGGCCATCACGAACCCGCAGAACACCATCTTCTCGGCGAAGCGTTTCATGGGCCGCCAGTTCTCCGAGGTCTCGGAGGAGATGAAGACGGTTCCGTACGCCGTGCAGTCCGGCGACGGCGGCGTCGCGCGCATCTCCGTCGACTCGGCGGGCGAGCAGAAGCTCTACACGCCGCAGGAGATCTCGGCGATGATCCTCGGCAAGCTCAAGCAGACAGCCGAGGACTACCTCGGCGAGCGCGTGACCGAGGCCGTCATCACGGTCCCGGCGTACTTCAACGACGGGCAGCGCAAGGCGACGCAGGAGGCCGGCCAGATTGCCGGGCTCGACGTCAAGCGCATCCTCAACGAGCCCACGGCGGCGGCCCTCGCCTACGGCCTCGACAAGAAGAGCGAGGACGAGATCGTGGCCGTTTACGACCTCGGCGGCGGCACCTACGACATCTCCGTGCTCGAGCTCGGCGACGGCGTCTTCGAGGTGAAGTCCACGAACGGCGACACCCACCTCGGCGGCGACGACTTCGACCAGCGCCTTATCGACTTTATCGCGGACGAGTTCAAGCGCGACGAGGGCATCGACCTCCGCACGGACCCGATGGCGCTCCAGCGCCTCAAGGAGGCGGCGGAGAAGGCCAAGATCGAGCTGTCGAGCGCCGCTCAGACGACGATCAACCTGCCGTTCATCACGGCGACGCAGGACGGCCCGAAGCACCTCACGATCGACCTCACGCGCGCCAAGTTCGAGCAGCTCGTCGACGACCTCGTGCAGCGCACGATCCCGCCGATGCAGAAGGCGCTCGCGGACGCGGGCCTCCGGAAGGAGCAGGTGGACGAGATCATCCTCGTCGGCGGCTCGTCCCGCATCCCGAAGATCCAGGAGGTCGTCGAGCAGTTCTTCGGCAAGAAGCCGAACCGCTCGGTCAACCCGGACGAGGTCGTGGCCGTCGGCGCGGCCATCCAGGGCGGCGTCCTCTCGGGCGACGTCACGGGCGTGCTGCTGCTCGACGTGACGCCGCTGAACCTCGGCATCGAGACGCTCGGCTCGGTCATGACGCCGCTCATCACGGCCAACACGACCATCCCGACCAAGAAGTCCGAGACGTTCTCGACGGCGAGCGACAACCAGCCGTCCGTCGAGATCCACGTGCTCCAGGGCGACCGCGCCATGGCGATCGACAACCGCACGATCGGCCGCTTCCACCTCGACGGCATCCCCCCCGCCCCGCGCGGCCTGCCGCAGGTCGAGGTCACGTTCGACATCGACGCCAACGGCATCCTGTCGGTCTCGGCCAAGGACAAGGCGACGGGCAAGGAGCAGTCGATCCGCATCGAGGCGTCCTCGGGCCTCTCGGAGCAGGAGATCGAGGCCATGCGCAAGTCGGCCCGCGACCACGCGGCTGAGGACCAGAAGCGCAAGGACCAGATCGGCAAGCTCAACCAGGCCGACTCGCTGATCTTCTCGACCGAGAAGAACCTCGCCGACTACGGCGACAAGCTGCCGGCGGAGAAGAAGTCGGCCATCGAGGCCGGCCTCGAGCGCCTGAAGACGGTCCACTCGGCGCAGGACGGCGAGCAGGTCGAGTCGGCGATGGAGCAGCTCAACGCGGCGTGGAGCG
>CAWHKM010000013.1:0-17385 GCA_963829985.1 Rubricoccaceae bacterium | reverse complement strand
ACCTCGTTCTCGTCACCTACGACTTTCTGCTGCCCGCCGAGGTCGAGGCGATCAAGGCCCGGACCGGTGCGGCCGTCGCGATGTGGTTTCCCGACCATGTCGCCAACCTTGGCCGGATGGCGTTCCTCACGCGCCCGTACGACGCACTCTTCTTCAAGGACCCGTACATCGTCCACGCCCTCGACGGAGTCGCCCGGGCACCCGTCTACCACCTTCCCGAAGCGTTCAACCCGGCCCGCCACCGGCTTCCCGACCCGCTCCCTGACCTTGCGCCGTACCGCTGCGACGTCACGACGGCCGGCAACCTGCACGCCCACCGCGTCGCCGTCTTCCGCCACCTCGCCCCGTTCGACGTCAAGGTCTGGGGCGCGCCGCCGCCGGCCTGGCTCGACCCTGGCCCGGTCGGGCCGATGTTCCAGGGGCGCTACGTGGCCTACGAAGAGAAGGCGCTCGCCTTCACCTCGGCCAAGATCGTCGTCAACACGCTCTACCCGTCCGAGGTCTGGGGCGTGAACGTGCGAACGTTCGAGGCCGCCGGCATCGGCGCATTCCAACTCGTCGACTGGCGGCCGGGCCTAGGCGACTCTGTTCGAGGATGGAACGGAGGTCGTGTCGTACCGCGGCCCGGCGACCTCGTCGAGAAGGTGACGCTACTACCTTGACCGGCCCGAGGAGCGCGCTGGCATCGCGGCAGCCGGGCGGCTCGGGCACAACGCGAGCACACCTACGCGCATCGCCTCCACCTGCTCCTCGAGACAGTCGCAGGGAGAGCGGAGGGAGCACCAATGCCCTCGCGCGCCGAGACGGAGCGCGTCCAACCCCGTGAACCCTCCATCCGCTTCGCTACGAATCGAGCGGGCCCGCTGGCGCCGCTCGCAGCGGATGGATGCGAGTGGCTCTGCTCGCAGCAGCGTCGCACCCGTCCTTCCGCGCTACGCGGAGAGCCGTTTCTCCCCCTCGCCATACGGATTGAGGCCCTCGCGCTGTGGGTCGCCTGCCTGATCCCGGCTGGGTATATGGGTCGGCTACCTCCGAGCGGCGCGCCTCCCGTTCCTCCCCGTCTTCGGAGTTGTCTTCGGAGCATACTTCGCGCTCCCACTTGCACTCAGCCTCACCGATCTCGGAGGTTTCGGGTCGTACCTCCGTGCGGAGGACTATGCGACAGCGGTCGACGCGGCGGTTCTCGCGATGGGGCGGCCTTCTGGTTGGGATTGGGCTCGTCGCGGTCAGCTCTCCGAGCGACTCCGCTCAAAAGTTATACCGAGCCTCCATCCGCGACATGTCTCCTGACCTGGGCGAAGGGCTTCGCTGTCGGGGGTAGCCGTGCTCGACCTCCTCATTGTGACGGTGACCATCCCGACCATCGTCTGCCAGCCTCGCGATCTTGTGTGCGCAAACGGTCGGGCGGTTTGGACTCGCACTTGGAATGACTCCTTTCATCGAGCGGCACGGACGGTTGTTCCGATTCGCCGTCGTTCTTGCCGGCAGCACCGCGGTCAAGCCCTCGCCCTGCCGAGTTCGGGATCGCTCGTCCAGCCTCCTGTTCCTTGGCGTCACGATGGGGTTTGGGGTGTGGGCTGGGTCGGGGATTTTCCTCTGGCGTCGAGGTTTTCGCTGGGATGTCATGCTTCGCGCTTGGTCGATCGTCTCTACTCCGGGTCTCAGCTCCGACTTCCGCGAGTGCGATATGGTATCGGCGATGAACAACTCTCCGTGGCCGGAGCGGACTCGGAGATGCTCGGGCAGGCTCGTCGACGGATGCGAGCCCGAGGGGATGCCACGACGGCGTCCTCAGCCAACGGGCGCACAGACGGTCGGCGAGCGCTCCGCGACCGCCGACCTCCTCGCTGACGTCATCCAGCGTACGCCCTCTGACGTACCCTATTGGAGGGGCGAGACCTACGTATCGCTCGTTGGCGCATTCGTGCCCCGTATTCTCTGGCCCGACAAACCCGAAAAGAACATCGGGCAGCGGTTCGGACACCGTTACGAGCTACATCTGGGCATCGAAGACACGGGGACGTCGATCAACCTTCCCGTGGCTCGTCGAGTTCTATGCCAACTTCGGAACTGGGATTTCGCTCCCATCGGGGGAATAATCGTCGGGGCTGATCCTGGGGATGCTGGGGTGGGCCGTTAACCGTCCCGGTCAGAGCGTGTTGGTGACGGCATTCGGGAATATCGCGCTCCTTGTCCCCCTGTACGGCCTGGAGAATGACTTCTCGCTCAATTTCGGTGGGCTCGCTCTCTTACTGGGGCAGCCCTTGCGCGTCGTCATACGGACCCTTGAGCCGATCCGCCTCGGTGAGCACCCGTAATGAGACCGGGCCCATCAATAAATGGCGCGCGCCGAACGGCCGCTCCGGCGCTCGTCGTCCCGGGCCTGACTGAAGGAGGAGGTGTCCCCAACAGTGCCCGGTCTTCATCCGAGCGCGCCCTCGACGGCCGCAGGTCGGTACGAGCCGACTCCTTGTCTCGCTCCCGATGAGCTCGCAGGATCCCAACAGTCTGCGCCTCAGCTTTCGCCGTCGAGCTGGAGGCGCGGGCCGTCAAATCTCGACGCGGCGTGTGGGAAGGGCCACCGTCCTACGCGAAGTCGGAGCCGTCGGCGGCGAGATCGAGGCGTCTGAGAATGAGGCCGCGCCGCCCGCCTGACTGCCCTGCTGAACGGCTTCGACCTCGTCCACGTCGTCGCCGGCGTGCCCGCATGGGCGACCGTCGCGAGCGCGCGTAACCGCTCCGGTCCTCCTCTACGCGGCGACTCTGACGCACGTCGAGCGCGAGGCTCTCTTGCGCACGGGGCGTGGGGCCCCGCAACGTCTGGCGGACGGCGATGACGCAGGCCGCGAGCCGGATGGACGTCTCAGCGCTCCGCGGCGTGCGCGCGGCCTTTTCGATTAACGAGTGGATGCGGCAGTGGCTCGCCGAACGGATGCCCGGCGCCACGGTGCGCCTCGCCCCTCCTGGCGTGGACGTCGACCGGTTCCAGCCAGCCCTCCCCGGACAGCGAGCGCGTCCGGTGCGACACGGTATATCCTCGCGGTCGGGCGCTTCCACGACCCGCGGAAGAACGTCCGCCTTCTGTTCGACGCGTATGCCCGTCTCCGGGCCCTCGTCCCTGACGCCCCCGGGCTCGTCCTCGCCGGCGCGACAGCAGCCTACTCCCGCCGACTGGGCCGTCGCACGAGGCCCTTGGCGTCCGCTCCCACGTCACGATGCGGACGGGCGTGTCTGAGGAAGACCTCGCGACCCTGTATCGCGGGGCGGCGCCCTCGCCCTGTCCTCAGACGAGGAGGCCTCGGAATCGTGCTGCTCGAAGCCATGGCGAGCGGGGTCCCCGTCGTGAGCACCGACTGCGGCGGCCCAGCTACGTGCGTCGTCGACGGCGTGACCGGCTACCTCACGCCCGTCGGCGACGCCGGCGCCCTCGCCGCGGCATCTCGGAGTCTTCTGACCGATGAACCGGCCGGCAAGCGATGGGCGCCCGCAGCCCGGGCACACGTCGTCAGCCACTTCTCGCCGAGGCAGCTGGCCGCGGTCTTCATTCGAGGTGTACGACGAGGTCGTCTGCCAGGACCCGGGCCCCGTGTGAGCCGGTCGTCCACACCGTTCAGACGCTGGACGCAGCGGGCGGCGGCTGGTCGCAAGCAGTCGCGCGCTCGTCGCCGCCGAGCGCCACGTCGGTCTCTCGTCCCTCGTCCTCCCCGTCCAGACTAGCCAGGCCAAGGCGCGGCCGACTACGCCCGGTCTGCGGTCGGCTTCGGCCGCCGACTCGCGGCTCGACTCGCGCGAAGGGGAAGGGCCGGCCGGTTCGTCCACGACCACGGCATCTGGCTCCCGCACGGGCTGCCGTGCCGAGCGCGCGGTAGAGCGGCACCGAGCCCCTCGCGATCGTGAGCCTTCATGGCATGCTGGCCCCGTTTGCTCTCCGCCATCGGGGCGGGAAAAACGGCTTGCGTGGTCGCTTACCAGCGAGCGATACTCGACTGCGCCGCTGCGCTTCGTGCCACGTCCGACGAGGAAGCCAGCCAGTTTCGCGCCTCGGGCCTTCGCGCACCGCTCGGCCGTCGTCCCCAACGGCGTCAACCATCCCGGACCGTACTGCCCGGACCCGGGTACGGGGGCCAGACGACGCCGCGCTCTGTTCCTCTCGCGCATCCATCCCGTCAAAGGGCTTCCGCTGCTCATCGAGGCGTGGGCGCGCGTCCGGCCCGCCGGCTGGGAACTGGTCATCGCCGGGCCGGACGAGGGCGGCCACCGCGCCCACGTCGAGGCGCTCGTCCGGCAGGCCGGCCTCGTCCGACGTCGTCACGTTCGCCGGCCCCGTCGCCGACGCCGACAAGTGGGCGCTCTACCGCACCGCCGACCTGTTCGTGCTCCCGACGCACTCCGAGAACTTCGGCCTCGTCGTCGCCGAGGCGCTCGGGGCCGGCGTCCCCGTCCTCACGACGAAGGGCGCGCCGTGGCGCGAACTCGAGACGCACGCCTGCGGCTGGTGGACCGACGTCTCCGTCGACGCCATCGCCGACTGCCCTCACGAGGCGACGCAGACGAGCCGTGCCGACCTCGACGCGATGGGCGAGCGCGGCCGCGCCCTCGTCCTCGACAAGTACGGCTGGGACGACGCCGCCCGCCAGATGAAGGCCGTCTACGAATGGATCCTCGGCCAGGGCGACCGCCCGGCCTGCGTCCACCTGGATTGAGCGCGCGCGCCACAGGTAGACAAGACAATGCCCCGGAGGCACCTCGCGGGGAGGGCCTCCGGGGCACGCGGCGGGACGAGAGGCACGCCCGCCGGTCGTCTACTTCTTCGGCGTCGTCGCCTCGGCCTCCGCCTCGCCGACGCCGCCCGGCCGGTCGTACGCGCGGACGCCGATGCGGACGTCCGTGCCCGCCGCGACGGCCGCCGTCGCGACGTAGCGCCAGTGGCCGCCGTCCAGCGTCGCCTCGCCCGCCTCGACGGCCGTCCCGTCCGCCGTCGTGATCGAGACCTCGACGCGCGCGACCTCGACGTCGTCCATCGCCGCGACCCGGATGGGGTCGCCGGCCTTGCCGTGGTAGTCCGACACGTCGACCTCGGTGATCTCCGGGGCGTTGAAGAAGTCGGCGATGGTGAGGCTGAACACCGGGACGTGCCGCTCGTCGGCCTCGCCCTCGTAGAACGTCCGCGCGTCGGGGTCCGCCATGACCATGCGGCCGTAGAGCGCGGCCTGCCGGAAGCGCTCGCGGTGGGCGGCCTGCGCGGGCGTCGGCGGGCGTCCCGAGGGCTCCGCCTTGCGCGAGAGGATGGTGCGGTCCTCGTAGCGCTTGAAGACCAGGTCGCCGACCTGTCCGCGGATGCGCTCGAGGATGGGGTTGAGCTTGACGTTCGCCATCTGAGACCTCCCGAAGGGGTAAGAGTGAACGGAGCGGGACTCACGGCGGCGTCGCGGCTCGAGTGTGAACCTAATGGGATCCTAATGGGAACCCTATGGCAGCCGATGGGGAGCCCGAGGTGCGCGAGGGGAACGGCGTCCGCCGGGTCTTCATATTTGGGCACCGATTAGTGCCCTGTCCGTGCCCGGGTCGTCCGGCCCGCATGACGCACGAGGGCACGCCGCCACCCGGCCGCTGGGGCCGCGCGCCAGCGACGGGGAGCCCCTGCCGGGTGGGAATCCCGAACGGCCCATCGCGCCCGCACGAGCGCTGCGCCGCCGCGTCCGCCTCCCTGCCCTCGCCCCGGGCGTGCGGCGTCTCCCGACGGCCCGTCTCGACCCGGTCGGGTGTCAGAAACTGTTCGGGGAAGGCTGCGCCCTGCTCCACGGACCCCCGGCCGGGAGGGCGGCCAGGTTCTAGCGCATCCCTCCCGGGTGTCGTCCTGCGCCGAAGGCCGGCGCAGCCCGCTCGCTTCAGGATCTGGCTATCACCGACTCGCTCCCGGAAATGCAGATCCTGAAACGAGTTCAGGATGACAAGGAAAAAGAGGGCAAGCAGTACCGTAGCGGCCCTGCCGCGGGGGGCGGTCGCGTCGTTCGCCACACACTCGCTCAGGGGGCTGAGGGGTGAGCCAGCTGAACAGATCCCACGCCACCGAACCCCTTTCAGGCTGGAAGACCATCCGTCCGCGCTGCGCGACGCTCCCCGCTGACCTGAACGTCCTGAATCGACCCACGTGACCCACTCCATGCCCGATCCTGTCTACGTCCTCGGCATCAACGCCTACCACGGCGACGTCTCCGCCGTCCTGCTCCGCGACGGCGCCGTCGTCGCCGCGCTCGAAGAAGAGCGCTTTCGCGCATCAAGCACTAGCGCCGGCTTCCCGACGGCCGCCATCCGCGCGGTGCCTCGCAGATGGGCGGCATCACCGGGGCCGACGTCGCGCACGTCGCCATCTCGCCGCGACCCGAAGGCCAACCTGCTCAAGAAGGCCGCCTTCGCGCTCAAGAAGCGGCCCGACCTGAAGCTCATCTTCGACCGCGTCCAGAACGCCCGCAAGGTCCGCGACCTCGACGGCCCGCTCGCGCGAGGCGCTCGGCGTCCGACGGCGCTGCCGCCGCGCTGCACCACGTCGAGCACCACCCGGCGCACCTCGCGAGCGCGTTCTTCGTGAGCCCGTTCGAGGAGGCCGCCGTGTGCGCCATCGACGGCTTCGGCGACTTCGTCTCGACGTCGCTGGCCGTCGGCACGGGCAACACGCTCGACGTGCTCGAGCGCGTCTACTTCCCGCACTCGCTCGGCATGCTCTACACCGCCGTCACGCAGTACCTCGGCTTCATGGGCTACGGCGACGAGTTCAAGGTGATGGGCCTGGCGCCCGTACGGCGAGCCCGCGTACGTGGACGAGGTGCGCCGAGCTCGTCCGCCTCACGCCCGACGGCCTCTTCGAGCTCAACCTGCCCTACTTCCGCCACTGGAACGAGGGCGTCGAGATGGAGTGGGACGACGGCTACCCGACGATGGGCCGCGTCTACTCGGACAAGATCGAGCCGAGCTGCTCGGGCCGGCCCGCGACCGCGGACGCGCCCGTCGGGAAGCGCGAGGAGGACATGGCGAAGTCGGTCCAGGTCGTCTACGAGCGCGCCGCGTTCCACGTCCTCAACGGCCTGCACGCGCAAGACGGGCCAGACGAACCTGTGCGATGGCCGGCGGGTGCGCGATGAACAGCGTCGCCAACGGCAAGATCCGGGACAACACGCCGTTCACGGACGTCTACGTCCAGCCCGCCTCCGGCGACAACGGGACCGCCCTCGGCGCCGCGCTCTAGGCGTGGCACGTCGGACGCTCGGGCAATCCGCGCGCCTTCGAGATGACGCACGGCTACTGGGGCACGGCCCACGCGACGCCGCGACGACGCTCGCGCTCCCGACCGACGACCCCGACTGGACCTTCGAGCGTCCGGACCTGCGCCGACGCCGCCGAGACGACGCGCGAGACGGCCCGACCTGCTCGCCGACGGCAACGTCGTCGGCTGGTACCAGGGCCGGATGGAGTGGGGCAGCCGCGCGCTCGGCAACCGCTCGATCCTCGCCGACCCGCGGCGGACCGACATGCGCGACCTCATCAACACCAAGATCAAGTTCCGCGAGCGCTTCCGCCCCTTCGCCCCGTCGATCCTCGCCGAGCGCCTCGACGACTACTTCGTCGGCGCCGCACGCGGACCCGTTCATGCAGCAGGTCTACCCGATCCGCGAGGACAAGCGCGCCGAGATCCCCGCCATGACGCACGTCGACGGCTCGGGCCGCCTGCAGACGGTCTCCGCCGCGGACAACCCGCGCTACCACGCCCTCATCTCGGCCTTCGACGCGCTCACCGGCACGCCGGTCGTGCTCAACACGTCGTTCAACGAGAACGAGCCCATCGTGGACACGCCCGCCCAGGCGCTCGACTGCTTCCTGCGCACGCGCATGGACGTCATCGTGCTCAACGACACCATCGTCCAGCGCCACCCGCGGCCGGCCACCGGGGTGTGATGAGGGTGGCTGTCCGTCCCTGTCCGTCCCTGTCCGTCCCTGCCGTCCCTGTCCGTCCCTCCCTCCCTGGCCGTCCCTGGCCGTCCCTGGCCGTCCCTGGCCGTCCCTGGCCGTCCCTGGCCGTCCCTGGCCGTCCCTGGAATGTGTCATCCTGAACTTGTTTCAGGATCTGCATTTTTCGACGGTCGGATGAAATTCAGATCCTGAAACAAGTTCAGGATGACAAGGGGAGAGGGGGGCGGTTGCTTCCGCCTCCGCCTCCGCCTCCGCCTCCGCCTCCGCCTCCGCCTCCGCCTCCGCCTCCGCCTCCGCCTCCGCCTCCGCCTCCGCCTCCGCTTTGTGCCGACACGCACGTACCACGTCTACATCCTTTCTAACGCTGGCCGGACGGTGCTGTACATCGGCGTGACGAACAGCCTCGCGCGGCGCCTCGGCGAGCACCGGGCCGGGCGGGGGGATGCGTTCACAGCGCGGTACCGAGCGACGGACCTGCTCTGGTTCGAGGCCTTCTCGGACGTGAGCGACGCCATCGCGCGCGAGAAGCAGCTCAAGCGCTGGCACCGGGAGTGGAAGTGGAACCTGGTTCGGGAATCGAACCCGGACCTCTCGGACCGGGCGGACGAGCTGATTCACCTCAGATGACGAGCGAAGAAAAGCAGATCCTGAAACGAGTTCAGGATGACAGAGGAGAGGGGGGGCACAGCGACGGTCCGCACAGCAACGGTCCGCACAGCAACGGTCCGCACAGCAACGGTCCGCACAGCAACGGCGGTCGCGACGGTGGGCCGCGCGACGATGCAGGGGAGAACGAGGATGGGACGCTGGCAGGAGATACAAGCGCGCGCTGGAGGGCGCCGGAGGGCGGTGCGCCGGAGGGCAGAACGCGAGGCGGCAGGAGGCGCCGTGTGCGCTTCGTCAACCGCGTCTTCCCGCCGGCGGCCGGCGCGACGGGCCTGTACCTCGCCGACCTCGCCGACGCCCTCGCCGCGCGCGGCTGGGCCGTGGACGTCGTGACGGGCCCGGCGCCCGGGGCGCCGGCGACCGAGACGCGCCCGAGCGGCGTCACGGTGCGCCGCATCGGGGCGGAGGTCCAGAAGGGGAGGGGCGTGCTGCGCCGCGGGCTCGGCTACGCCTCCTTCTTCCCCCGCGTCCTCGCCGCCGCCCGCCGCGATCCGCGTCCCGACGTGGTCGTCCTCAAGACGGACCCGCCGATGCTCGCCACGCTCGGCCCCGCCCTCCGCCTGCTCACCGGCGCGCGCGTCGTGCTGTGGGCGCAGGACGTCTACCCGGACCTCGCCGAGGCGCTCGGCGTGCTGCCCCTTGGCGGCGTCGCGGCGCGCGTGCTCGGGCGCCTCGCGGCGCGGTCGCTCCGGACGGCCGACGCCGTCGTCGCCATCGGGCGGTGCATGGCCGGTCTGCTCACCGAGCGCGGCGCGCGGCGCGTGGCGGTCGTGCCGAACTGGGCGCCCGCGGGCGTCCGCGTCCTGCCCCGCGCCGGCAACGCGTTCCGGCAGGAGCACGGGCTGGGCGAGGCGTTCGTCGCGATGTACTCCGGCAACCTTGGCCTCGCGCACCCCATCGGCGCGCTCCTCGACGCCGCCGAGGCGCTCCAGGCGCTCGCCCCCGGCGCGCTCGTCGTGTTCGTCGGCGACGGCCCGCAGAAGGTGCAGGCCGTCTCGGAGGTGGAGCGGCGGGGCCTGACCTGCGTGCGCTTCCTCCCGTTCCAGCCCGCCGCGCGCCTCGCCGAGAGCCTCGGCGCGGCCGACGTGCACCTTGTGGCGATGGACGAGGCGCTCGCCGGGCTCGTCGTGCCGAGCAAGCTCTACGGCGCGCTCGCGGCGGGCCGGCCCGTCGTCTTCGCCGGGCCCGAGGCGAGCGAGGCCGCGCTCCTGATCCGCGAGCACGCCTGCGGGAGTGTCGTCGCACGCGTTGAGGGAGCGTGCCTCGGTTTGGCCATCGCGGAGGCCGTCGCGGCGTGGGCGGCCGATCCCGCGGCGCGCGCGGCGGCGGGCGCGCGCGCGTCGCAGGCGGCCACCGTCGGTCCGGATGCGGCGGCGGCCGCGTTCGACTGCCTGCTCGGAGACCTCTCGGGCACACCGTAACGGGTGTTCGGGCGGCTCCTGTTTCACAGTAAGCCGGCAGATTTGTTGACAGCCGCGCCGGGCGGCGGCTGTAGCTTGCGCGCGTTGTCCCCGAGCGCACGCCGTCCCTGCGGCTTCCCACCACGCGCGCCCACGACGCGACGGCTGGCCGTCGCGGAGAGCCTGACCTGATGGCACCCGTCCTCATCGGAGCCCTGCTCGCCTTCGCCGTCGCCGTCGTGGTGACGCGCACCGTTCGTGACCTCGCGCTGCAGCGCGGCCATGTGGACCAGCCCGACGAGCGGAAGCGCCACGCGCGCGCCGTCCCGCGCCTCGGCGGCATCGGCATCGCCACGGGCGTGCTGGTCGGGCTCGGTGCGGCCACCGTGCTCGGCGGCGTCGCGGTGGCGGACGTGCTGCCCCTGCTCGTCGGGGCGGGCCTGCTCGTCGCGGTCGGGATCTGGGACGACCTCGCGAGCATCGGCTTCAAGCGGCGGTTCGTGATCCAGACGGCCGTCGCGTACGGCCTCGTCCTCGCCGGCTGGCACCTGGACCTCTCGAACCTCTGGTTCTTCGGCGCCCTCTCGCCGTTCACCCAGGCCGCGCTGTCGCTGCCGGTGACGATGCTCTGGGTCGTGGGCCTCATCAACGCGATGAACCTTCTCGACGGGCTCGACGGGCTCGTCGCCGGCGTCGCGACGATCGCCTTCGGGGCGATGGCCCTGGCGCATCCCGCGGACCCGCTCCTGCTGGCGCTCTGCGCCGTCGGCGCGGCGGCGACGCTGGGCTTCCTCGTCTTCAACCGGCACCCGGCGTCGATCTTCATGGGCGACACCGGCAGCACGCTGCTGGGCCTGCTGCTGGCCGTGGCCGGCCTGCGCTGCGCCACCGGCGCGCCGACGGCCGGGGCGCTCGCCGTGCCGGTCGTCGTGCTCGGGCTGCCGCTGCTGGACACGGTCACCACGATGGCGCGGCGCATCGTGCACGGCTCGTCGCCCTTCTTGCCCGACGCGGACCACATCCACCACCGCGTGCTCGAGCGCAACCACGGCCGCGTGCGGCCGGCGGTCCGCGCGATCTGGGGCGCCTCGGCCGTGTTCGGCCTCATCGGCGTCGCGTTGAGCCACGCCGGCGGCAGCGACACGGTCCAGATCGCGTGCGTGCTCGCGGCGCTCGCGTTCGCGTACCTCGTCGTGCGGCACCTGCGCTACGTCCGCATCCGCGTCCTGTGGCGCAAGCTGCAGCGGCGCAACAACCACGCGCGCCGCCTCGTCGCGACGGGCGTGGCACGCCCCGTATCCGCCGAGAGCGGCGACGGGGCGGGAGGCGACGGCGCCTCGCGGCGGCACCCGCCGACGGTCCGCGTCGGCCGCTAGGGCGCGGGCGTAGCTTGCGGGCGTCACCCGCCCGCCCGCGCATGCTGTTCGGAACCGTCGTCGGCCAGGTCTGGGCCACCCGCAAGGACGCCTCGCTCGTCGGGATGACGTTCCTCGTCGTCCAGGAGACGACGCTCGACGGCACCCCGACCGCCACGTTCGTCGTCGCGGCCGACGCCGTCGGCGCGGGCGTCGGCGAGGCGGTGCTCGTGGCGCAGGGCTCGTCGGGCCGACAGACCGAGCTCACGCAGGGCAAGCCCGTGGACGCCGTCGTGATGGCGATCGTGGACCGCGTGGACGTCGAGGCCGCCGCCCGGCGCGCGGCATGAAGCTGGGCCGCGTCATCGGCTGCCTCTGGGCGACGCGCCACGACGCGTCCGTGGACGGCCTGCGGATGCTCGTCGTCCAGCCCGTCCGCGCCGACGGCACGGACGCGGGGCGCCCGTTCGCGTCGCTGGACACCGTCGGCGCCGGCGTCGGCGAGACGGTCCTGGTGGCGACGAGCACCGAGGCCGGCTTCCCCTTCGGCCGCCCCCTCGTCGCGACGGACGCGACGGTGGTGGGAATCGTGGACTGAGGCCGCCTCGGTTTGTTCCAGAGGCACACAGCGTTTCAGTCTTTCACCCCCGGTCACTCCTGTCATCCTGAACTCGTTTCAGGATCTGCCTTGTCTACCAACTTTCCAGAAATGCAGATCCTGAAACGAGTTCAGGATGACAAGTAGTTCAGGATGACACGTAGAGGGATGGAGTCGCCCGTCGCCCGTCGCTACCGGGTCTCGATGGTCAGGCCGTCGTAGGCGAGGCGGACGCCCGGCGGCAGGAGCGCGTCGCCCTCGGCGTGCGTCACGGCGTGCGTCATGTGCACGAACCACGTCGCGGGCGCGCCGATGCGCGCCGCGATCGCCGCCGCCTCGTCGAACGACAGGTGCGTCGGGTGCGACTCGGGGCGCAGGCCGTCCAGCACGAGCGCCTCGACGCCGCGGAGCGCGGCGACCGTCGCGTCCGGCACCGTCTTCACGTCCGTGAGGTAGCCGAACGCCCCGAGGCGGACGCCCATCACGTCGACCCGCCCGTGCCCGCCGAGGACCGGCGTGATGGCGACGGCGGCCTCCGGGTGGGTCCGGCTGCGGACGACGAACGGCGTCTGGCCGTCGGTCTCGTGGAGGTCGAGGAGCGACGAGCCGGGGTAGGCGCGGTCGAAGACGTAGCCGAACATCTCGCGCAGCACGGCCGCGCTCGCCGGCAGCGCCCAGACCGGCGCCGGCACGGTGTTCGTGTAGAAGAACGGCCGCAGGTCGTCCAGCCCGACGACGTGGTCGAAGTGGTGGTGCGTCACGACGAGCGCGTCGACGGCGGCGATGCCCTCGCGGAGCGCCTGGACGCGGAAGTCCGGCCCGACGTCGATCTGGACGTGGACGTCGCCGGCGGCCGTGTGCGCGACGACGTGCGCCGAGGTCCGCGTCCGCGCGTCGCGCGGGTCGCCGGAGGTGCAGACGCGGCACGGGCAGCCGATGATCGGGACGCCGGTCGAGGTGCCGGTGCCGAGCAGCGTCGCCGTCACGCCGAGAAGCTCGGGGAGTGCCGTCATGCGTCCGCCTCGTCGGGGGCGTCGAGCGCGGCGCGGTCCAGCGCGGCCCACGCGTCGTCGAGCGCGGCGCGGACGGCCGGGCGCAGGTAGAGGCCGTCGTGCGGCAGCGCGCGGAGGGCCTCGGCGAGGACGTGGGCCTGCGCCTCGGGCGGGTGCAGCGTGTTCACCACGACCGTCTCGCGCCCGTCGACCGTGCACAGGCCGCCGCGGAACGCCCCGCGCCCGCGGCGCACGGCGACGCCGAGGCGCTTCAGGGCGTCCTCGAACGCCGCCGCCGTCGCAGGGACCGTCATGGGGGAGAGGAACGGGGATGGGGGATGGGGGATGGGGCTATCCCCACGCCCCACCCCTCATCCCTCAGAGGGCGTACTTCCGCAGCAGCGAGCGGCCGGACTTCTCGTCGCGGACGTCGAAGGCGAGCGGGTCCAGGGCGGCGTCCTCCTCGATGCGCCACGGGATGTTGCGGACGCTCAGGCGCCAGCGCGTGAGCGTGCTGAGGAGGCCGCGCTGGAGGTGCGTCAGGAACAGCGGGTGGACGCGCACGACGACCGGGCGGTCGCGGTACGGCTCCTCGACCGACTTGCGGTAGACGTCCAGCCACGCGCGCAGGAGCGCCGTCGCGGACTCGGGCGAGGCGGCGGGCTCGGGACGGTCCTCGGGCGCGTCGCGCGGCGCCCGGGGCGTCTCGCGGCCGGTGTCGCGCGTGGAGCGGCGGCCGCGGTCGGCGCGGTCGCCGCGGCGCGCGCTCGCGCTCGGCGCGCGTCTCGGCGGGCGCCTCCTCGATCGTGTCGAGCCCGCGCGAGGGCGTGGTCCTCGCGGCGGTCGTCGCGGCGGTCGTCGCCGCGGGCGCGGCGGCCGGGTGCCTGCTCGATCTCGCCCGCTCCGGCGCGCGCGGCGCGCGCGGCGGGGTCTGCGCCGGGCTCGTCGCCCTCGGGCTGCGCCGTGATCGACGGCCGCAGGCGCTGGCGCGTGATCTGGACGAGCCCGAAGTCCGACATCGGCAGCAGCTTCGTCACCGCGCGGTCCTTCTCGAAGGCCTCCTTGAGGACGTTCGTGACCTTGCGGCGGTCCGCCTCGAGGCGCAGGTCGATAAAGTCGACGACGATGATGCCGCCGAGGTCGCGCAGGCGGAGCTGCTTCGCGACCTCGCGCGCGGCCTCGACGTTGACCGCGATCATGTTCTCCTTCTGGCTCTTGCCGCGGCCGGCGCGGCCCGAGTTGACGTCGACGACGTGCATCGCCTCGGTCGTCTCGATAAAGAGGTAGCCGCCGCCCTTCATGTTGACGCGCCGCGAGAAGGCCTCCTCGACCTGCTTCTCGATGCCGACCGAGCGGAAGACGGGCGTCGCGGCGCGGTGCAGCTCCACCTTGTCCGCCATGTCCGGCGCGACGGCCTTGACGTAGGCCTGGACGTTCTTGAAGACCTTCGGGTCGTCGACGAGGATGCGGTCGAAGTCCTCGGAGAAGAGGTCGCGCACGATCGACGAGACCATGTTGACGTCCTCGTAGAGCAGGACCGGCGCCTTGGCGCGGCCGCCGTCGAGCTTGGCCTCGATCGAGCGCCACTTGTCGATGAGCAGGCGGAGGTCCGTGTCGAGCGACTTGGCGTCGCGGCCCTCGGCGACCGTGCGCACGATGACGCCGCAGTTGTCCGGCTTGAGCGACTGCGCGAGCGTCCGCAGGCGGCTTGCGCTCCTTGGCGGACTCGATCTTCTTGGACACGGCGACGTAGTCGGCCGCGGGGACGAGCACGAGGAAGCGGCCGGCGAGCGAGATGTCGGTCGAGACGCGGCTGCCCTTGGCCGAGATCGGCTCCTTCGTGATCTTGACGATCACGTGGCCGTCGCGGCGCAGCAGCTGCTCGTTGGAGGGGACCGGGACGCGGCGGGCGCCCGGCGCGCGCGGTGCGGCCGGCTTCGCCTCGTCGCGGCGCCCGCGCGCCTCACGGCCCGCGTCGCTCCTGCCGGACGACTCACGGCCCGACGTCTCGCGGCCCGACGTCTCGCGGTCCGACGTCGTCCCGCGCCCGACGTCTCGCGGGTCTGGCGGCGGCTGCGCGCTGGCGCCTCGTCCGCCTCATCGTCCTCGGACGTGTCTGCCGTCGGCTCGTCGCGCCGCGCCTCGGGCGTCTCGTCGTGGTCGGTGGAGCGGCTGTCGTCCGCGGAGCGGCGGCCGCGGCGGCGCGAGCGCGGCCGGTCCTCCGCCGTCTCGTCGGTCGTCTCCGCGGGTGTCTCGTCGGACGCAGTGGTCGGCGTCTCGTCCGTGTCGCGGCTGCGCGTGGAGCGGCGGCTGCGCGGCGCGTCGTCGTCCGCCTCGGCGGCGGGCTCTGAGGCCGGCTCGGGGCGCGTGGGCTCGGGGCGCGGCGCCGGCTTCGGACGGGCGCTCGACGTGAGGTCGAGGACGGCCATGCCGCGCGGGCGCTTCGGCGCCTCGGCGACCGCCGGCTCGTCAGGGGCCTGCGTCGTCTCGGCGGTGGGCTCGGGCGTCTGCTCCGGTGCGTCCGTGGCGCCGCGCGTGCGGCGGCGGCTGCGCGTGCGGTCGCCGTCCTCGGCCGGCGTGTCCGCGGCCGGCGTGTCCGCGGCAACGGGTGCAACGGTCGGCTCGGTGGTCGGAGCGGCAGGCGCCTCAGCCTTCGGCGCGGCGGTCGTGGCGCGCGTCGGGCGGTTGCGCGGCGCGCGGCGCGGGCGGGCGACGGGCGTCTCGTCCGGCTCAGGGGCCGCTTCGGCGCTCGCGTCGGCCTCCGTGGCGGGCGCCGCGTCGGTCTCCGTCTTCCGGCCACGCGAGCGGCGCGAGCGCGGCTCCTCAGGTGTCTCGTCGGCCGACGGTGCGTCGGGCGTCTCGGTGGCGGGCGCGTCTGCCGGCGCGTCTGCCGTCTTCTTGGCGCGCGAGCGACGCGGCTTCTTCGGCTCCTCGGGTGTGTCCGCGGCCTCCGGCGCCTCCGTCTCCGGCGGCGGGAGGTCGGCGGCGGTGCGCGGCTTGCGCGGCGCGCGGCGCGAGCGCGGCGCCTCGGCGGGCGTCTCGCTGGCGATCGGGCGTGTCGGCGACGGGCGTCTTGGAGGCAGGCGCCTCAACGACGGGCCGCTCAGTGGCGGGCGCCTCGGCGGGCGCCGGCGGCGCGCGGCGCGGGCTTCGGAGCGCGCGGCTTCGAGCGTGAAGTCGAGGACGAGCGGGCCGCGGCGGCGCGAGCCCTCGCCGGGCTCCTCCTGCTCCTCCTCCTCGCTGCCCGACGGCGACGTGCGGCCGCGGCCGCGCGACCGGCGGCGGCGCGTGGAGCGGCTGCGCGACGGCGACTCGGCGTCGTCCTGCGCGGACTCGACCTCGAGCGTGTCCTCGACGTCCGGCTCGGACTCGTCGTCGGCGATGCGCTTCTGCGGGGCGAGCGCGAGCATGGGCTCCTCGAGGCCCGGCACGTCCTCGCCGGCCATCTTGAGCAGCTGCGGGAAGTTGTCGGTGAGGTCCGAGAAGTGGAGGAACGCGTCCTGCTTCTCGCCGATGTCGACGAAGGCGGCGCGGAGCGTCGGCATCACCTTCTGGACGTTGCCGAGGTAGATGTTGCCGATGGTGCGGACGTTGTCGGGGTTCTCGACGTAGAGCTCGACGAGCTCTCCATCCTCAACGATGGCGATACGCGAGCGGTCTTGGCTCGCGTTGATGACGATTTGCTTCTTCAAAATGGGGCAGTGGGGAGGGTCGCCGCGCCAGGCCTCGGGCCGGGGCGGACTGCTGGGCTGCGCGGCGCGTGCGGAAGGCACGCGCGGGTTGGGCAGCGGGGCGCGGGGCGCGTCTCACAGGGGACGGGCTGGCCGGGCTCGGGGCGGCGACGGGCGCGGCGCACACGTCGGGGCGCGCCGCCGGCCAGAGGGGCCGGGGCGCGGCCCAGAGGGCGATCGCGCGGAAAAAGGACAGCAGAAGGGACATGGGGCAGCGCCGGCACGTCGCCGGGGAGAGCTGCAGGCGCCGGAGGGGGTGAGCCCGGTGGCGCAGGCGAGACCGGCCGCATTGGGTTGGCCGATGGCGCGCGCAGCCACTCGGCCGGGCGCAGTCGTCTCGCGTCGCAAAGGTACGCCGCACAGGGCGTGCCGCGTATGCCGGGTGTCGTGCAGAAGTGGAGAGAACGGAGGGGTATCGGAGAACGGCGGCGAGCGCACGCCGGCCAGAGCGTGCGGCCCCGACGGGCAACTCCCGGCCCTCCCGGGAGGCGCCCGGGCGTTTTCCGGTGGCCCTCTCTGTGGAACCGCTTCCGCCCGTCGCGGCGTCCGGATTCTGAACTCTCCGGAAAGTCCGCGCGCGGCGGCGCGGCGGGGCGGCTTCTGCGCGAACATCGCGCGTCCCCCGCCCGTTGTCCTCTCCGCGCCCGACGCGGGGCGCCCCGACTCCTCACTCTACCC
>CAWHKM010000012.1:0-11272 GCA_963829985.1 Rubricoccaceae bacterium | reverse complement strand
GGCCGCCGGCGCCTCGGCGTCGGGCGAGCACGCGGCGAGCGCGAGCAAGGGCGCGAGGAGCAGCAGACGGACCATCGGGGCGCGTGGTGGCGTCCCCCAAGGTACCGTGCGACCTTGCACGGGCTTCCCGATCCGCGCACATGCTCCGCCCATCCCTGCTCGCGCTCGTCGCTCTGGCGGCGCTGCCCGCCGCGGCGCAGACCCGCAGCGTCTACACGGCGCTCGACCGCTGCCGCACCGTCTCCGTCGACGAGGAGGGCGGGGGATCGACGCAGCGCTGCCCTGGCACGGCCGGCTACACGCTGACCATCGAGGAAGGAGACCTCCGGCAGACCGTCGACGTCGTCGCGCCGGGCGGGGCGACGTACCCGCTGAACTTCGGCTCGGTCGTGTCGTCGGCGTTCTCGTCCGTCGGGCCGCGCGCCGAGTGGCGCCTCGTGCGCCGGCAGCCCGTCGCGCTGATCGTGCGCCTCAACGCGAGCGAGGACGTGGAGCACCCGGACCGGACCGTCTCGCGGCTGGCCGTCGCGCGCGTCTCGCCGCGCGGCGCGTGCGTCGTGGCCGTCGTGCAGCCGGCGGCGGACATGAACGCGCGGGCGCGGCGCCTCGCGGACCGGGCCGCCCGGATGCCCTGCCTCACCACCCCATGAGCACACCCATCGACCCGGGCGTCCGCATCGGGCACGTCCACCTCAAGGTCGCGGACCTCGACCGCGCGCTCGCCTTCTGGCACGGCGTGCTCGGCTTCGAGATCGTGCAGCGCTACGGCGCGCAGGCCGCGTTCGTGAGCGCGGGCGGCTACCACCACCACATCGGGCTGAACACGTGGGAGAGCCGCGGCGGGAGCGCGCCGGCGCCCGGCACGACGGGCCTGTACCACGTCGCGATCCTCTACCCGGACCGTGCCACGCTCGCCGACGCGCTCGCCCGCCTCGTCGCGGCCGGCGTCCCGCTCGACGGCGCCGCGGACCACGGCGTGAGCGAGGCGCTCTACCTCCGCGACCCCGACGGCAACGGCGTCGAACTCTACCGCGACCGCCCCGCCGCGGAGTGGCCGCGCACGCCCGACGGCACGCTCGCGATGGTCTCGGACCCGCTCGATCTGACTGCGTTGCTCGCCGAGGCGCCGTAGCGCGCCCGGCCTGCTCCGGGCTATACTGACGGCGGCGGCCGGGTTTATCCGGAATCATTCCGCCTAATACTTGTTCATGCGGCCTCATATGCTCAGCGATGCCATCGGCTCTGGCTGACATTCCGCTGAGCAGGTACGTCAGATGCTCATCATGCCCGGGCGAGCCGACTGCCGCATCGTCTCGGACACGGTCCTAGCTGCGGTTGCGGTTTCACGTCAGTGCTGTCCTACCTCGTCGAGACGACGTATCTGAGATGTCGCTTCAGGTCAAAGCGTATCATGCCGTATTCGCTTCGACTGATCGATCGACTTTACATGGTAGCGGACCTCGCTGGACAATGCCAATGACGTCGCACTGGGCTGATATCGACGTTTGCTCTGCCGTGGCTGCCGCGCTGATCGTGCTACACATCAGTCATCGTTCTCGTGCTCCTCGGCGTCGTAATCACGCTCGCTGGTCCTAGCCTCGTTGCACGTTCCGCGTAACTGCGGCGCCGTCAGTAACCTGCCGCAGCACGCCGACCTGCACGGATCGGCTGCCGCGTCGCGGGCTGCTCCGGCGTATCCTGCGCTCCGTCTCGTCGCCGTCGCGCTCGCTGTGCGGCGGCTGAGCGGCCATGTTACCTCGGCAAGAATGTGCTGATGGTACCAGGCGTGCCGGATGAGCGAGCGAGGCTCGGAGCCTCAGACGCGAGGCTCGGAGCCTCAGACGTGAGGCTCGGAGCCTCGGTCGCGAGGCTCCGAGCCTCGGTCGCGAGGCTCGGAGCCTCGGTCGCGAGGCTCGGAGCCTCAGTCGCGAGGCTCCGAGCCTCGGTCGCGAGGCTCCGAGCCTCGGTCGCGAGGCTCGGAGCCTCGGTCGCGAGGCTCCGAGCCTCACTTGCGAGGCTCGGAGCGTCGGTCGCGAGGCTCCGAGCCTCGTCCGCGAGGCGTCACGGCTGGCGTCAGCTCTCCTGCCACTCGCCGGCGTCCGTCTGCGGGCCTCGGGCGTAGCGGCGGCCCATCGCCTTCGAGGCCTCGTTGAGCGCGCCCGTGCCCGAGTGCCCTTTCATGTGGTAGTAGACGGCCCGCGACCCCTCCATCGCTTCGGACCCGACGAGCATCCGCGTGTCGTCGACGCGCTCGAACAGGTCTCGCAGGCGCATGTAGACCGGTTCGAGCGCCCGGTACAGCTCCACGTCGCGGCCGTACTGGTCCACGTCGAACGAGCGCGGGAGCACGTCGGTGAACTGCTGCGCGGCGACGAGCGCCTGGTCCACGAACGTCCGGCTCTTGTCGCCGAGCTTGTAGAGCGTGCGGCGCTCCTCGGGCGAGAGGTCGTGGAGGAAGGGGAGGGCGGCGGCGAGGTCGTCGAGCGCCTTGAGCGCCGCAGCCTGCTGGCCTTGTCGAACGTGGTGTCGATGCGGTTGTCCATGGGAGTGGGGAGGAAGGAGGCCAAAAACGTACGCACTCCGGGCTCCCCCACCGCCACGCGCAGACTCTCTCCCGCCGGCCGCCTCAGTCTGCCGCGGGCGCGGGCGGCGGCTCGAGGTCTTCCATCCGCCCGACGCGGCGCAGCGTGGGCCACCGCGCCGCGACGGCCGCCACCGTCGCGAGCGTGAGCAGGCCACCGAGCGCCACCGTCCGCACGGCGCCGAGCCACGCGGCGACCGTGCCGGACTCGAACTCGCCGATCTCGTTCGACGTCCCGATAAAGACCGCGTTGACGGCCGCGACGCGCCCCCGCATCGCGTCCGGCGTGAGGAGCTGGATGACGGTCGACCGGATCACGACCGAGACGTTGTCCGCCGCGCCGAGCGCGAACAGGGCCGCGAGCGAGAGCCCGAACGGCGCCCACGCAGGCAGCGGCAGCGCGGAGACCGCCACGATCTCCGTCGCGAGCCCGAACACGAGCGTCGCCGCGCCGAACGCGGCGACGGCCCAGAGCATCGTCGGCCCCGCCCGGCGCATCGGCGGGCGGACGGCCAGGATCAGGCCCGTCGCGATGGCCCCGACGGAGGGCATCGCGCGCATCCACCCGAAGCCCGTCGCGCCGACGCCGAGCACGTCGGTCGCGTAGATCGGCAGCAGCGCCGTCGCGCCGCCGAAGAGGACGGCCACCATGTCCAGCGTGATCGTGGACAGGATGACGGGCTGCCGCCGCACGAACCGGACGCCCTCGAGCAGGCTCTGCAGGCCGCGGCGCTCCGTGCTCATCTCCTGCGGGCCCGGCACGACCGCGAGGAGCGCCCCGAAGAGGACGAGGCTGGACGCCGCGTCGAGGGCGTACACGACGCCCGGGTTGTAGACGGCGATGAGGATGCCGGCCGCGAGCGGGCCCGTCGTGGCCGAGATCTGGTACGCCACGCTGCGCCACATCGCGGCGTTCGGCGAACTGCCGCGCCGGGACGAGGTTGGTCACGAACGCCTGCGAGGCGGGCCACCCGACGGCGCGGAAGATGCCGGACGCGAGCAGGAAGGCGTACGTGAACGCCAGCGGCGCCTGCGTCCACGCCGCCCACGCGAGGCCGAGGCCGGACGCGGCGAGGCCGGCCTGCGCGATGAGGATGAGCCGCTTGCGCGGGTACCGGTCCGCGAGCGCGCCCGCCGGCAGCGCCAGCAGCAGGACGGGCACGGCGAGGACGAGCCCGACGAGGCCGAGGCTGAACGGGTCCTTCGTCCGCGCATAGATCTCCCAGCCGACGGCCGTCGTGCGCATGAGGTTGCCCGCGTTCGAGACGAGGCTGCCGAGCACGTACAGCAGGAACCCGCGGTGGCGCAGCGACGCGATGGGGTCCGTGCGGACCGGGTCGACGCCGGCCTCGCGGAGCGCCTCGCTCTCTACGCCGGCGGCGCCGGGGCGGCGGGATTCGTCGGGCTCCTCGAGCGGGTCGGTCGGGTCAGCGGGCATCGGGCGTGGGCGGGCACGCGTGCCGAACGCCGCGGCGCGGGCGCTGTGCCCACGCCTCCGGCATTATCCGAAGAGCGCGCCCTGCCGCGACTCGAGCGCGAGCAGCCGGCGCTTGTTCTCGACCCCGCCGCCGTAGCCCACGAGCGCGCCGCCGGCCCCGACGACGCGGTGGCACGGCACGACGATCGAGACCGGGTTGCGCCCGTTCGCCGCGCCGACGGCGCGCGTGAGGGTGGCGCCGCCGAGGCGCTCGGCGAGCGCGCCGTACGTCTCGGTCGCGCCGTACGGGATGTCCAGAAGCGCCGTCCAGACGCGCTGCTGGAACGGCGTCCCGGCCGGCCGCACGTCCAGGTCGAACGCCTCGCGCTCGCCGGCGAAGTACGCCGCGAGTTGCTGGCGCGCCTCGGCGAGCGGCGCCGCGTCGCGCGTCCACGCTGGCCCGACGGCCGGGCCGCGGCGGTGGTCCGCCATGAACACGCCCGTCAGCGCCGTCCCGTCGGAGACCAGCAGGAGCGGCCCGAGCGGGCTCGGCATCGAGTCGTAGACGGTCACGGCGGGCGCGGCGGGTGCGTCAGGAAGAACGCCACGCCGTAGCCGTCGGCGCCCACTCCCAGGCGCCGTCGGTCGGGCGGAGGCCCGGCGGCGCGGGCGGCCGCGGCGGCGCGGGCGCGGGGCGTGCCGCGACGCTCGGGTGCGGAATGTCGGCCGGCCCACCCGGCACGCGCGCCCAGCGGACATCGAGGCTCGGTGCCGTCTCGGTGGTCTGCACGGCGCCCTCGGTGCTCGGCACGGCTTCCTGCGAGGGTGGAGGCGCGGGCATCCACGGCGTCGGGGCCGTCGCCCACGGCGTCTCGGGCGGCGCGGCGGCAGGCGGCGCCTCGGGCGCGGCGATGCGGGGCGGCGGCGGGGCGGCCGCGCCCGTCGCGGGCGTCCACGGCGTCGCGGCGATGGCGGCGCGGATCGCGGGCAGGATCTCGGCAGCAGGCCCCGAGAGCCCCGTCGGGACGACGGTCCGCGGCGGGACGTGGCCGAAGTCCGGCGTGTCGAACAGGTCCGGCCGCTGCCGGGCGACCTGGATCGCGGCGAGCCCTGCGCCGACGACGGTCCACAGCCAGATGCCGCCCATCGGCCCCTCGAGGTAGACCTCGAACGAGGCGTTGACCATCAGCGCGACCCACAGGCACAGCCCGAAGGCGAACACGGCGGACCACGTGTGGCGCGTCGCGATCCGCGCCCGCCACCACGCCTGGGCCATCAGCACGACCCACCACGCGTGGAGCAGCATCCACAGTGCCAGCCCCGGCACGCCCGTGCGCGCGAGGACCGTCATCGAGCCGTTGTGCGGGCTCCTCAGCGAGCCCTCCTCGTCCACGTTGAAGCCGTAGTGGTCCGCGAGGTTGAGGCCGAAGCCGTGGCCGGTCCAGAAGAGCGGCCCGCCGGCGGTGTCGTCGATGATCCTCTTCCACCACGCGAGCCGCCACGTCTTCGTCGTCTCCAGCGTGTTGCTGTCGCTCTGGCCGACGATGCTCTTGACGTTGTCCCAGATCTGGTCCACGGTGAGCTCGCGCGAGTTGCCCGAGATCCGGACGGACTGCATCACCGGGACGGCGACGAGGCCCGCCACGACGACGGCGACCAGGGCGAACCCGAGGCGCAGGCCGCTCGCACCGGGCGGCTTCAGCAGCAGCGCGAGCCCGCACGCGAGCACGAACGCGATCATGCCGCCGCGGTTGGAGACCATCACGAGCAGCGACGTCGCGGCGAGCCCGAACGTGAGCCCCCACGTGGGCTTCCGCAGCCCGAGGATCAGGAACGCGGCGATGCCCGAGAGGTGGACGAGCAGGTCGCCGCCCTTCGCCTCGATGATCCGCACGTCGTCCTGCCCCGGCATGAACGGGATCCAGGACTCGTTGATGCGGAACGCGAGGTACGGCAGCCACACGAGCGCGGTCATCACCACGGCGAACGTGCGGTAGCGCAGGACGAGCTCGCGGACGCGCTCGGGGCGCTGCGTGACGAGCGCGAACACGACGTAGGCGTAGAAGCCGTAGCCGAACAGCATCGCGTCGCGCGCCACGTCGAGGCCGTACGTGCCGACATAGGGGACCGAGCGGACGACCGTCAGGGCCTGGAGCGCGAGCAGGATCCAGAACGGGCCCGCCGTGCCGAGCCGGTCCAGCGTCCTCAACCGGATGGACAGCAGCAGGCCCGCGCCGAGCATCGCCTCGCCGATGAACAGCGGCGGAACGCCGACGTACGCGAACGAGCGGCCCATGAGCGCATAGCCCAGGAGGCACAGGCTCAGCACGAGCAGGTAGCGGTCGCCCCAGCGGCCCGCGGCGGCGGGCTCCAGCGGCGTGTGCGGGCGGGGCGCGAAGGCGAGTTCCATGGCGGCTACCGGGCGCGCCGGGCGAAGCCGACGTGGTCCAGAGAGACGGCCGATCCGTCGGACGACTCAGCCGGCGGCGTGTCCCCCTCGGGCGCCTGCATCGGGGCGACGTCGGCGTAGGCGGCGAAGGCGCGGGCGGCGACGTGCTCGAGGCGCAGCGCCGCGTGGATGCGGGCCCGCCCGCCGGCCCCGAGGCGCGCCGCGAGGTCGGGCTCGGCGTCGAGGCGCCGCAGCGCCGCGGCGATGTCGCGGACGACCTGCCGCGGCGACTCGGCCGGGATGGCGATGCCGGCGTCGGGCGTGAGCTGCACGCCCGGCCCGCCGAGGTCGAGCGCGATCACGGCGCGGCCCGCCGCCAGCGCCTCGAGCGTGACGTAGCCGCCGGAGTCGTGGAGGCTCGGGTGGAGCAGGACGGTCGCGTCCTCGAGCATCGCGAGCGCGGCCGGCCGCGGCAGCAGGCCGTGGAACGTCACCTGGGCCTCGAGGCCGAGGCGCCGGACGACCGCGCGCAGGCGCCGCTCCTCGGGGCCCGTCCCGAGAATGTCCACGTGGAGGTTCGGCAGGCCCGCCGCAGCGACGGCGCGCAGGCCGAGCGCCGTGCCCTTGAACGGGAGCAGGCGGCCGCTCATCAGCACGCGCAGCGGCGCGCCGGGCGTGTGAAGTGCAGGCAGGGCGAGCGCGCCGAGCCCGTCCGCCTCGTCGGGCGTGAGCCCGACGCTCGGCTGTGCGACGGCGCGCCGCGCGCCGAGGCGCCGCAGCGCCCGCGCCGTCGCGCGCGTCGAGCCCAGCGCGAGCGTCGCCCGGCGCGCCGTCGCGCGCACGAGCGGGTCCAGGTGCGCGAGGCGCCGGTTGAGGCTCCGCCCGGCCTCGTAGAGCGCGCCGAACGGCGAGAGCGACGTCCAGAAGCGCGGCGGGATGGACTCGCCGCCGCCGACGGGGCCGAGCACGAACGGCGCCCCGACGAACGCGCCGGCGCTCGGCGCCCAGTACTTGGCGAACGTCACGTGGTGCACGAGGTCGAACCCGACCTGGCGGTGCAGGCGCCGCGCCGCGCCGATGGCGGCCACCTGCCAGACGTAGTAGTGGACCTGCTCGGCGAGCATCCCGCGCGGGACGCCGCCGACCGCGTGGCGCGCGCGCTCGAACGGGTGCGCGACCTCGGCGAGGCGCACGCCCGGCAGCGCGCCCGTGGCGATGGCGTGGCGCGCCTCGGCCGCCTGCCCGGCATACGTCAGCACCCAGACGTCGTTGTCGGCCGCTGCGGCCTCGGCGAAGCGCCAGCCCTGGCCGTACTCCGAGCCGCGCTCGGGGTCGCACGCGAACGCGACCATCAGCACGCGCCGCCGCCGCGGACCGCTCGGGCGCGCGACGGGCCGCGGGTCGGCCGCGCGCGCAGACAGTGCGAGGGCGACGGCCTCGAGAGACAGTGTGATCAGCCCGCCGGCAAGCCCGCCGGCCACGCCCCACTGCACCGCCATCGCGGCCGTCGTCGGCGCGCCGAGGACGACCGCGCCGACGCGCGCCCAGAAGACGGACCGCGGGCGCTCCCGGGCGCGAAGCGACGCCGTAAACACGCCGCCCAGCCCGACGGCGACGGGGTAGCCCGCGAGCAGCCACAGCTCGGCCGGCGTCGCGATGTACTTGCCGTCGTAGAGGAGTTCGAGCGCCCACTCGCCCAGCCCGCCCAGCAGGACGGCGTAGCTCAGCGCGCCGGCGAGCGCGAGCGCTCCGAAGCGCCGCATCGTGCGCGGCATATGCCCCGCGGCGCGGGCGCGGACGAGCACGGGCAGCGAGAAGGCCGCGATCGCGACGAACGCCTGGAGGGCGGGCAGCGCGAGGTTCAGCAGCGCCCGCAGCAGCGCGTTGCCCTCGACGCCGACGACGAGCGGCACGACGAGGAACGGCATCGTGCTCACGATCCACTCGAGCACGCCCGTCGGCATGGACCAGCGTCCGTACGTCCAGTGCGCCCGGAGCACCTCGGCGCGGAAGGCCGGCGTGTCGGGCGTCGGCCGCCGCAGCGGCACGCCGAGGCGCGCCAGCAGCACGCCGGCCACGACGGCCGAGACGCCCGCCATCAGCAGCAGCGACGTCGCCGCGGTGAGCAGCCCGGCCGTCTGCATCGCGACGGCGCTACCGACGAGCAGGAGGAGGTACCCGGCCCCGCCGGCCGCCGCCATCTTCGGCCTGTGCGCGACGAGGCACGCCCGCCGCGCCATCCACAGCAGCAATATTCCGCCCTGTGCCACGCCCAGCGCCCCGACGACGCTCGCCACGAACGGCCGCCCCAGCGCCAGCGCGGCCAGCGCGCCGAGCCCGAAGACGGACCCGACGCCTGCGGCGAAGCCCGCGTGGCCCAGCACGAGAAGCCGCAGATACGCCCGCCGCCGCCGCTCGAACCGCCCCGCGCCAAACACCAGCATCGGCTCGACGAGCAGGCCCGCGTGGAGCGTCCCGCACACCAAGAACACGACGAACGCGGTCGTGAACGCGCCGAACGCCTCGGGCGCGAGCCACCGCGCGAGCAGCACGTTGACGACGAAGTTGGACCCCGAGAAGAAGGCTTGGTCCAGAACCGTCCACGCGCCCTGGCGGGTCGCGGGGCTCGTGATCGCGTCGCGCGCGCGGCCTGTGAGAAAGCCGCGGAAGCTGCCCCGCCGCTCCGTGCGCGCGCCCGCCTCGTCGCCGGGCACGGGCGCCATGCGAGCAGAGAGAGCCGGGTCAGGGTCAGGCATCGGGCGAGGCAAGCAGGGACCGCGGAGCGGTGGCGCAGGACGGGTGCGCGCCTCGTTCCGCCACGCGGCCGGCAACGAACGGCCGGCCGCGATGTCACGTATCTCGGACGGATACGGATTCTGAAGGTAGGGACCACCGCGCCCGCGCCCAAAGGACTCCGGCAGGACCAGATCGGGACGGACTCCAGCGCGGCCCGGGGCGCCTCCTCGGCTCGCCGACGGCGGTACCCTGCCGCCGTCTCCCCGGGCCCCAGTGCGCAAAATCCTCCACGTGGACATGGACGCGTTCTACGCGTCGGTCGAGCAGCGCGACGATCCCGCCCTGCGCGGGCGCCCGCTCGCCGTCGGCGGGGCGTCGGGGCGCGGCGTCGTGTGCGCGGCGTCGTACGAGGCGCGGCCCTTCGGCGTCCGCTCGGCGATGCCGATGGCGCAGGCGCGGCAGCTCTGCCCGGACCTCGTCGTCGTCCCGCCGCGCTTTGAGGCGTACCGCGAGGTCTCGCAGGCCGTCCACGCCGTCTTCCGGCGCCACACGGCCCTCGTCGAGCCGCTCTCGCTCGACGAGGCCTACCTCGACGTGACCGAGCCGCTCGTCGGGCCGCCGTCCGGCATCCGCACGGCCGAGGCGATCCGCGCGGAGATCTACGCCGCGACCGGCCTCACCGCCTCGGCCGGCGTCTCGTTCTGCAAGTTTCTCGCCAAGGTCGCGTCGGACCTCGACAAGCCGAATGGCCTCTCGGTGATCCTTCCCGGCGAGGCGCGCGCCTTTCTCGCCGCCCTCCCCGTCGAGCGCTTCCACGGCGTCGGCCCGGCGACGGCGCGCCGCCTCCACGCCCTCGGCATCGCGACCGGGGCGGACCTCCAGGCGCGGACCGAAGACGAGCTTCGCGCAGCCCTAGGCCGAACAGGCGCGTGGCTCGCCCGCGTCGCCCGGGGCCTCGACGACCGGCCCGTGCGCCCGCACCGCGCCCGCAAGTCCGTCGGCGTCGAGCGGACGTTCGAGCGGGACGTCCGGCCGGGCGCCCTCGCCGAGCGCCTCGCGCCCGTGGCGGACGAACTCGCGCGGCGCCTCGAACGCCACGGCCTCGCTGCGCGAACGGTCACGCTGAAGCTCAAGACGGCGCGGTTCGTCCAGACGACGCGGGCGGCGTCGCTGCCGGCGCCCGTCGGCACGGCCGAGGCGCTCCTCGAGACGGCGCTGCTGCTGCTGCGCCGCCCCGCGCTGCCGGCCGCGCCGCTGCGCCTCGTCGGGATCACTGCGAGCGCGCTCGTCCCGGCCGGCAGCGCGGCCCAACTCGCGCTGACGTTCCCGGGCAGAAAAAGCGCGCAGGCGGCTGAGCGTGGGGACGCCATGTGAGGTGTAGTCGGTAGGTTCGGTGCTCACCCGACCCATTCCCGATGACCATCCGTGCCGGGCTGCTCGCCCTCGCCCTCGTCGCCCTCCCCGGTTGCGACGCCATCGAATCCGTCGTCGACACGCTCTCCCAGCCCTCGGCCGAGGAGCTTGCGGCGATCCGCACCGTGTTTGACTGCGACGTCGCGGCCGTTTCCAGCTCGGGGTCGCGGACGGGCACGCTCGCCGGCGGCGACTGCCGCTTTAACGACGGATCGCTCGTGGACCTCTACGCCTTCCGCGTGACCGGCGAGACCAACATCCGGGTCACGATGGAGTCGTCCGTCTTCACGCCGTACGTCCTGCTCTACACGGCCAACGGAGGCCAGCTTCAGCAGGTCGGCGCTGAGAACGGCCAGGACACAGTGACGCTGTCGTACCTCGTCAATGCCGGGACGTACGTCGTTGGTGCAAACTCGAACGACGCGAACGAGACCGGGGCGTACACGGTGCGCATCGAGCGGCGCTAGCCGCTGCGGGGCGGCCTGCCTACGCCGCGGCCGCCTCGTGGGCGGGCTCCCAGCGCTCGTGCACGGCGATGCCGCGCTCGGCGAGGCTCGCGAAGAAGGGCTCGAACGGCAGCACCTGCTCCGCCGCCGCGACGCCGCCGCCGGGCACCATCCGGGTGCCGAGCAGAACGGCGGCCGCCGCCGCCGGGAAGCCCGTGCAGCGCTGCATCGCCGACAGGTTCGACGCCTCGTCGAAGCGGTCCACGATCTCGTAGACGAGCGTGCCCGCC
>CAWHKM010000011.1:0-206302 GCA_963829985.1 Rubricoccaceae bacterium | reverse complement strand
TCTACAAAGACGACGGCAGCCCGCAGATCTGGACGCCGGGCGACGGCGCCTACGAGGCGGACCCGAAGCCCGCCGACGAGTGGGGCCTGACCTACCTCAAGGCCGACGACTCCAAGACGCTCTGGAAGAACGACGAGGCGGCGCTTCTCGACGCCGGGCGATGGCGTCGCCGTGTTCGAGTTCCGCTCGAAGTCCAACAGCCTCGGGCAGGCCGTCATCTCGGGCCTCGTCGAGGCCATCGAGAAGGTCGAGGACGACCGCGACCTGCGCGGCATGATCATCGGCAACGAGGGAAGCAACTTCTCCGTCGGCGCCAACCTCGGCGAGGTCGTGATGGGCATGGCGATGGGCGGCGCGTCGAGCATCGAGCCGTTCATCAAGGGCTTCCAGGACGCGGTCCTGAAGGTCCGCTACGCGACCAAGCCGGTCGTCGTGGCGACGCACCAGATGGTGCTCGGCGGCGGCTGCGAGATCACGATGGCGTGCCCGCACCCCGTCGCCTCGGCCGAGACCTACATCGGGCTCGTCGAGCTCGGCGTGGGCCTCATCCCGGCCGGCTGCGGGACGACGTTCATGACGGCCAAGGCCGCCGAGATGGCCGCCAACACGGACTTCCCGTCCGACATCCAGCCGTTCCTGCGGCAGCACTTCGAGCAGATCGCGATGGCCAAGGTGGCGACGTCCGCCGCGCAGGCCCGCGAGATGAACATGCTCGACGCCAACGCGACGATCGTGATGAACGCGGACCGCCGCTTCGCCGTCGCGAAGTCCGAGGTGATCCGCCTCTCGGAGGAGGGCTACCTGCCGCCGCCCGTCCGGACGGCGATCCCCGTCCTCGGCGCCTCGGGGCGCGCGCAGTTCGAGATCGCGCTGTACCAGTTCCAGCAGGGCGGTTACGTCTCCGAGTACGACCACTATCTCGGCAGCCGCCTCGCCTACGTCATGACCGGCGGCGCGCTGACGGCGCCGGCCGAGGTCCACGAGGACTACCTGCTCGAGCTCGAGCGCGAGGTCTTCCTGTCGCTCCTCGGCGAGGAGAAGACGCAGGCCCGCATCCAGAGCATCCTCACGACGAACAAGCCCCTTCGGAATTAGGGATTGGGGAGTGTGGGGCAGAGATACTGTCTCTGACCTCTACTCCATGCCGACAGACTCCGAAACCCAATCCCTGACCCCCAAAACCATGCAGTTGACTGAAGCATACATCGTCTCGTCCGTCCGCACGCCGGTCGGGAAGGCGAAGAAAGGAGCCCTGCGCGACGTCCGCCCCGAGTATCTGGGGACGGTCGCCGTGAACGGGGCCATCGCCCGCGTGCCGGGCCTGACCAACGAGCAGGTCGACGACCTCGTGCTCGGCTGCGCCTTCCCCGAGGGCCCGCAGGGCATGAACATGGCCCGCGCGATCGCGCAGAAGGCCGGCATGCCGGATACGGTATCGGGCGTGACCGTCAACCGCTTCTGCTCGTCCGGCCTCCAGACCATCGCGCAGGCGACGAACTCGGTGATGCTCGGCCAGTCCGAGTGCATCGTCGCCGGCGGCGTCGAGTCGATGTCGGCCGTCCCGATGGGCGGCTTCTTCTTCGCGCCCGACCCGCAGATGTCCGTGGACGACCCGGACTTCTACGCCTCGATGGGCATCACGGCCGAGAACGTGGCCGCGAAGTACAACGTGACGCGCGAGGAGCAGGACGCCTTCGCGGCGCAGAGCCACCAGCGCGCCGCGGCCGCCATCGCCGCGGGCCGCTTCGACGACGAGCTCGTGCCGGTCTCGGTGACGGAGACGCGCTACGACGCGAAGACTCGGAAGGCCGTCGAGCGGACCTTCGAGCACACCACGGACGAGGGCCCGCGGCCCGACACGACGGTCGAGGCGCTCGCGCGCCTCAAGCCGGCATTCAAGGTTGGCGGGACCGTCACGGCGGGCAACGCCTCGCAGATGAACGACGGCGCCGCGGCGTCTGTCATCATGACGAAGCGGATGATGGAGGACCTCGGCGCGACGCCGATCGCGCGCATGCTCGGCTTCGCCGTCGCCGGCGTGCCGGCCAACATCATGGGCATCGGGCCGATCGACGCGATTCCGAAGGTGCTGAAGCAGGTCGGGTTGTCGCTGTCGGACATCGACCTCGTGGAGCTCAACGAGGCCTTTGCGAGCCAGTCCGTCGCCATCGTGCGTGAGCTGGGCTTCGACCCGGCGATCGTCAACGTCAACGGCGGCGCGATCGCGCTCGGGCACCCGCTCGGCTGCACCGGCGCCAAGCTCACCGCGACGCTGCTGCACGAGATGAAGCGCCGCGGGAGCCGCTACGGCATCGTCTCGATGTGCATCGGCGGCGGGCATGGGCGCGGCAGGCGTCTTCGAGAACCTCGCCGTCTAGCGCCTCGAGGTGCTGGACACGAACAGGGCCGCTCTTCCCACCACAGGAGAGCGGCCCTGTTCTGTGTCCTCTGCGCAGCTCAGGTGTCGAGGAAGCGGCGAACCCGCTGCCGGGTTCGTTGGGTGAGAGCTAGCGGACGACCGTGAGCCGGCGCGTCTCCGCAAACGTCGCGCCGGCGACGCGGACGACGTACACGCCGGGTGCGAGCCGCGACGTGTCCACGTCGAGGCGCACCGCGCCGGACGCCTCGCCGTCGAGCACGACGAGCACCTCGCGCCCGAGCGCGTCCACGACCGAGGCGCGGATGTGCTGCGGCGCGGCGAGCGACGAGCATCAGCGCCGAGCGCCGCGTAGCCGGGTTCGGGAACGGGGCCGAGAGCGATGTCACGGCCGGGCCGGTCTCGCCCGACATCGCGCCGGCGGGGCGGACAGCGAGCGAGAAGCGCTCGGCCCAGTCCTGCGCCGCGGTGGTGGCGAAGGTCAGGTCCGTCGCCGTGGCGAGGTCTAGCGTCTCGCCCGTCTGCGCGTCTTTAAGCGTCGCCGACCAGCCCTCGGGCAGCGTCGTCGTCCAAGTGAGCGTGAACGCGCCGGCGTCTGTCGCCGAGAACGCGAGCGGGACGGTAGCCTGTGTCCCCGGCGCGCGGCTGTCGACGGCGAGGCGCGCCGGGGTGCCGCCGCGCAGGATCGTCGGGCCGAGGAGCGCGCGATCCGCGACGGGTGGGGTGAGCTTCGAGGCGTCGAAGGCGTCCCAGCCCGCGTCGGCCCCATCCATAAAGCGGACGACCGTAGCCTCGTCAGCGACCGTTGTGCCGCTGGCGAGCGTGCCGGCGAGCGCGAAGCAGATGCTCGGCGCGGCGCTGGTCTCGCTGAACAGCGAGCGCGCGGCGCGGCGCCATGCGACAGAGGCGACAGAGCTGTTCGCGAGCCTGTTGCAGAACGCCGATCCCACCGCAAGCGGACGGCCCGTCACGGTGCACGAGGCGCTCGACGGCGGCCTCGCGCGCGTCAACGCCGTTGAGTCCGACGAGCTCCGCGCCTACCTGCTCGGCGTGATCGGGGTGACGTACGCGAGGCTGAGTGAGCCGGTGCGTGCCGACTCGCTCCTGGCTGCATCCCTCGCGCTCTACAGCGACGCCGCCTCAGACACGACCGTGTCGCATGTGAGGATCACGTATGCCGCCACCCGCGCTGCCGCCAACGACTACGCGACGGCGCTCGCACTGGCCCGGCGGGTCTACTCGGACCAGCGGAGCTCCGGAACGACATCGCGGCTGTCGATTGCCGCCCTGTCGAGCATGTCCCGCTCGCTCATGCGACTCGGCCGTCCGCGCGAGGGGCTCCGACGTGCGGAAGAGGCCGTCGCGCTCGCACGTGAAGGTGATCCTGCACAGTTGGCGATCTCGCTGGCATTCCTGAGTCAGGCACTGCTGGAACTGAAGCGCTATCCCGAGGCGGTTCGCGTCCAGCAGGAGGCGATGCAGCAGGCCATCGCCATGTACGGCCCCGAGTCTTATCACACGGCCAATGCCCGTGCCTTTTTAGGGGAAGCCCTTGTTGGGGCAGAGAGATATCCAGAGGCCGAAGCCGTCTTGCGGCGTGCGGGAGCCTACGAGATGCGGGCGAAGGGACCCGGAGTCGGCCTGGGGTACATCCTCGCGCTGATCGGCACGGCCAGGCTGCACCAGAACCGCGATGCAGTCGCGGTCCTCGACTCGGCCGTCACGATCGGCCGCCGCGCCCTCGCGCCCGACCACCCGGACGTCCAGCGGTGGATTACCGACCTCGCAGAGGCACAGAACCAGGCGGGCGCATACCGGGCAGCCGAGGCGACGGCCCGTGAGGCGCTCTTGCGGGCCGAAGGCGCATCCGACTCGACGGGGACCGGTCGCATCCGGGCCCAACTCGCCCGCGCGCTGGACGGGCTCGGTCGGCACAGCGAGGCGCGCACTGCCCGCGAGCGCGCCTCTGGCATGCAGGCTGACCCTGCTCGCACGTCGAGGCGAACGCGGTGACGCGCGCCATCAGACCTTGCCAAACGACAGGATCAGCGAAGCGGCTCTCCGTCCGGCAACCAGGCCCAGGCGAGCTGGACAGTCCGGGCGCGGTCTGCCTCATACCAGGTGTCCACGACGGAGACGTTTTTGATAATGAGGTACTGACGCCCGTTCCGCTCGCCCGCGCTGAGGACGTATCGCCGGCCGTTCACCTGCCACCGGAACGGACCGGCCGGTGACGCCGACGCGACGAGGGACGAGTCGCCAGCGATCCGGCTGGCAAGGGCGCGAAGGTCGTCGAAGCCGGCCCCGGGTGCGGGGACGAACAGGACGAGCGCGTCGTACCCGCCGATCTGAAAGGCCGTCCGCTCGCCTTCGTCCGAGGCCGTCTGTGCGAACGTGACGCCGTCGGGCAGGCGCGTGCGGAAGGGGAGCGCGCCACCCACCTCGATGGGTTGGCCGGCGGTAGAATCGTGCGCCGCAGCAGGAGGGGCGATGGCCGTTGAAACGCCGGCGGCCGCAGGGGCGGACTGGACGCTGAGTGCCAGCGCGAGAAGGAGAAGCGGGCGCATGGAGCAGGAGGGGAGTGGGTCGGGCCAAACGTAACGGGTTCTGGACCCGAAACGCGCGTCTGTGCGGATTCCCCACGGCGCGCCGCCGCGGGCGGCCGCATCTTGCCGCTCCGAGACCTCCATACCCGTGCTCGCCACCGTCCGCCTCGTCAACGCTGTGTTCTACGCGCACCACGGCGTGATGGCCGAGGAGCACGTCGTCGGCGGCCGCTTCGAGGTCGACGTCGCGATGACGCTGGACGTGGCCGAGGCCGCCGAGACGGACAACCTGGACCGAACGGTCGACTACGAGCGCGTGTACCGGATCGCGCGCGAGGTGGTGACAGGCGCCAACGCGTTCCTCATCGAGCGGCTCGCGTGGGGCATCGCGGTCGCCGTCCGCGACGCCTACCCGGCGCTCGAGCGCGTCGAGGTGACGGTGCGCAAGCCGAACCCGCCCGTCGGCGGGCCGTGCGACCGCGCCGAGGTATCGCTCGCCCTCGGCCCGGCGTGAGCGCCGTGACCGCCTTCGTCGGTCTCGGCTCCAACGTCGGCGACCGGCTCGCGGCCCTCCAGCGGGCCGTCCGGGACATCGACGGACCGGGCGTCCGTGTCGTCGCCACGAGCGCGGTCTACGAGACTGAGGCGCACGTCCTGCCCGAGCAGGCGCCGCAGCCGGACCACCTCAACGCCGTCGTGTACCTCGAGACGACGCTCAGCGCGCGCGCGCTCCTCGCCCGCCTCCACGCCGCCGAGCGCTCCGCCGGCCGCGACCCCGAGGCGCCGCGGTGGAGCCCGCGCCCGCTCGACGCCGACCTGCTCCTGTTCGGCGACGCGACGCTCGATGCGCCGGGCCCCGTCGTGCCACACCCGCGCCTCGCCGCGCGCCGTTTCGTCCTCGCGCCGCTCGCGGAGCTCGCGCCGGACCTCGTCGTGCCGGCGACGGGCCAGACCGTCGCTGACCTGCTCGCTGCCTGCCCGGATACAGCGCGGATCGCTCGGACGACGCTGCAGTTGGGGCGGGAGGGAGGTCCCTGACGTCGTGGAGAAAACCGGCCGGGACTGAACCGGCGCGAGCGCCCGCGAATTCCCTTTTGCCCCTTGCCCGCTCCGCCCGAGGCCGGGCCGTGCGATCTTACCTCACCCGCCGACCTGCCTGATGACCACCGACTCCCCGTTCCCCGACCACGTCGGCTACGTCGCCGTCGAGGGCGTCATCGGCGCCGGCAAGACGACGCTCGCCCGGATGCTCGCCGCGCGCGCCGGCGGGCGCCTCGTGCTCGAAGAGTTCGAGGACAACCCGTTCCTCGGCACCTTCTACGGCGACCGCGAGCGGTGGGCCTTCCAGACGCAGCTCGCCTTTCTCGCGAGCCGCTTCAAGCAGCAGCGCGCCCTCCTCAACCGCGACCTCTTCGGCGCGACCGTCGCGGACTACACCTTCGACAAGGACCGCATCTTCGCCCACGTGACGCTGACGGGCGACGAACTCCAGCTCTACGAGACGCTCTACAGCATCATGGAGCCCAGCGCCGCGACGCCGGACCTCGTCGTCTACCTGCGGTCCAGCACCGAGCGGCTGCTCGCCAACATCGCGCAGCGCGGGCGGAGCTACGAGGCGGAGATGGACCCGGAGTACCTCGCGGAGCTCGCGGCGGCCTACGACCGCTACTTTTTCCACTACCGCCGCGGCCCGCTGCTCGTCGTCGACACGACGCGGATGGACTTTGTGAAGAGCGCCGACGACTTCGAGGAGATCATCCGCCAGATCCGGCGCGTCCGTGGCGGGACGACCTACGTCTCGGCGCCAGCAGCGGCCGACGCGCCATGACCGACCGGGCCCTCCTGATGGACGCGGCCGACATCGGCCGGACGCTCGACCGCCTCGCCCGTCAGGTCGCGGAGACGCTCTCGGATGCGGGTGCCGATTCGGCGGCGCTCGTCGGCCTCCAGACGCGCGGCGTCTTTCTCGCGCGGCGCCTCGCCGAGCGCGTCGCCCGCTTCGAGGGCGTCCAGCTGCCCGTCGGCGTGCTCGACGCGACGCTCTACCGCGACGACGTCGGCGGCTTCGGCGCGAGTGCGCGGCGCCACGGCGCGCCGCTCGTCGCCCGCGAGACCCGCATCCCGTTCTCCCTCGACGGCCGCGCGCTCGTCCTCGTGGACGACGTCGTGTACACCGGCCGCTCGACCCGCGCCGCCCTCGACGCGCTGATGGACACGGGCCGCCCCGCCTCCGTCCGCCTGCTCGCGCTCATCGACCGCGGCCTGCGCGAGCTGCCCGTCGCGCCCGACTTTGTCGGCCGGACCGTGCCGACGGTCCCCGGCGAGCGCGTCCGCGTGCGCCTCGAGGAGTCCGACGGGCAGGACGGCGTCTGGCTCACGACCGCCGACGACCAGCCCGAGACGCCATGAGCCCCGACGTCGCGCCGCGCCTCACGAGCCGCCACCTGCTCGGCCTCGCCGGGATGCCGGCCGGCGAGCTCCGCCTCGTGCTCCAGACGGCGCGGACCTTCCGCGACATTCTCGATCGGCCCATCAAGCGCGTCCCGAGCCTCCGCGGCGTCACCGTCTGCAACCTCTTCTTCGAGGCCTCGACGCGGACGCGCCTGTCGTTCGAGCTCGCCGAGAAGCGCCTCTCGGCCGACGTGATGAGCTTCACGTCGGCCACGTCGTCGGTCACGAAAGGGGAGACGCTGCGCGACACGGCCCGCAACATCGAGGCGATGAAGGTCGAGGTCGCGGTCATCCGGCACCGCTCGGCCGGCGCGGCGCACTTTCTCACGCGCTGCATCGACGGCGTCGTGGTCAACGCCGGCGACGGCCAGCACGAGCACCCGACGCAGGGCCTGCTGGACGCGCTCACGGTCTCGGACCTCGACGTGCCGCGCCTGCCGGGCCTCGCCGCTTTTGACTTCCGCGGCCTGCGCGTCGCCATCATCGGCGACATCGCGGCGAGCCGCGTCGCCCGCTCGAACATCTACGCCCTCGCAGCGCTCGGCGCCGAGGTCACGCTCTGCGGCCCGCGGACGATGCTGCCCGTCGGGATCGAGGCGCTCGGGGTCCGCGTCACGGACCGCCTCGACGCGGCGCTCGACGGCTGCGACGTGGCGATGGCGCTGCGGATCCAGCTCGAGCGGCAGGCGACGGGCGCGGCGCCCCTTCTCCCGAGCCTGCGCGAGTACCACGCGCGCTACGGCCTGCGCGGCGAGCACCTCGACCGGCACCCGGACCTCTGGATCATGCACCCTGGCCCCGTCAACCTCGGCGTCGAGCTGGCGGGCGAGGTCGCGGAGTCCGATCGGGCCGTGATCCTGAACCAGGTCACGAACGGCGTCGCCGTCCGGATGGCCGTCCTGTACCTGCTCACCGGCAGCCCGGACGCCGAGGCGTAGCGTCTCGGCGTCCGGGCGAGGCCTCGCGTCTCGGAGGGGCACAACGAAACGGGCCGGCACCTCTCGCGAAGTGCCGGCCCGTTGCCGTTCCGGGCGAGCCCGAAGGCCCGCCCGGCTGTGTGTCCGACTAGCGGACGACCGTCACACGCTGCGTCGCGGCGAACGTGCCGGCCTGCATGCGGACGACGTAAACGCCCGGCGCGAGCGTGCCGGCGTCGAGGCGCGCCTCGTGGCGGCCGGCGGCCATCTGGCCCTCGGCGAGGGTCGCCACGCGGCGGCCGAGCGCGTCGTAGAGCACGACCGAGACGTCCGACGCCTCAGGCATCGAGAACGACACCAGCGCCGCGCCCGCCGTCGGGTTCGGGGACGGAGCGGAGAGCGCGAACTCGGCTGCTGCCGTCGGCTCGCCCGCCGTCGCGCCGCCCGTGCGGGCGCTGACGACGAAGCGCTCTGTCCAGTCCGTCGCGGCCGACGTGAACGTGTAGCCCTCACCGATGGCGGTGACGGTGCCCGAGACGAGGTCGCGGATCTCGACCGCGGTGCCCTCGGGGTAGCCGAGCGCCTCAGCCGTGACCGTGTACGTCCCGGCGTTCGTCGCCGTGAAGGCGAGCGTGGTCGCGGCGTCGGCGTCCGGCGTCGAGACGATCGCCTGGCGGTAGGCCTGGCCGTCGCGCACGCCGACCGGCGCGAGCAGGGCGTAGACCTCCGTCGGCGGAACGAGCTTCGACGCATCGTCCACGTCCCAGCCGGCCGTGGCTACGTCGGAGACGCGCACGCGGGCGGCCTCGTCGATGACGGCCGTGCCGTCAGCCGTCTGGCCCGTGAGCGCGAGCGCGATCGCCTGCGTCTCGGCCGCGCGGCCGACGATGGTGCCGTTGCCCGTGACCTTCTTCGAGGCGTCGTAGGTGACCGTGAGCGCCGTGCCTGCCGTCGTCTGCTCGACGAAGAAGCCCTGCCACGTGGAGAGCGTCGTCGCGGCCGTCCGCGGCAGCAGCGTGTAGCGTGCCAGCCGGGTTGTAGACCTGGATGTCGCTCTGGATCGGCACGTCGCCCGTCACGCCGTCGGCCGTCATGGCCGTCGAGAACGGGTTGCCGGCCATGTGGTACGTGTTCGACCCGCTGAGCGGATACGTCACCGACGTGTTGGCGGTGAGCACCGTGCCCTGCGCGTCGAGCGGACGCGTGGCGAGCGTGTAGCTCCGGCTCGTGCCGGCGCCGCTGGTCGCGTCGGGCGTCGGGACGAGGTTGATGTCGTAGAGGTACCAGAAGAAGCCGCGGCCCGGGGCGAGCGGGTTGGCGACGTCCGTCGCGCGAACGTAGCCCGCCGCGTGAGGTCGATCAGCAGGTTCGAGACGACGCCCGGGTACTGCCCGACGACGCCCTGGACGAGGTTGATGCCTGCGAGCGTCCCGACGGTCGCGCCGGTGACGGGCGCCGAGAGGAGGCGGTAGCCCGCGCCGTTCGAGAGCTGCTGCGCGATCGGCGCCGGGCCAGTGACGGTCACGATGGCCGTGCCCGCGTTACCGCCGTAGCCGGCGATGCGGATGTAGTACCGCGTGCCCGGCCGTCGACGGTGACCGTATCGGTCTCCGGTAGTTCGTGGAGCCTCCAGCGTCAGCGCAGGCGACCTCCGTCAGCGGGAACGTGGTCCCGGTGTAGATCGGCTAGGACGGTGTCGAAACCGCGCGACGTGACCGTGACCGAGCCGTCTACGCCCGGCGTGTAGCTGTACCAGATGCTGTTGCCGGTGTCGTTGACGGCACCGCCGAAGATGCAGCTCGCGACCGCCTCACCCGTCTCGGCGCGACGCGCCGTCGTTGGACTGGCTGTCGCTGTAGGCGGCCGCTGTAGACACCTTCGCGGCTGGCGATGTTGTCGTTGACCGGCGGTGCGCCGATGGTGAGCACGTTGCCGAGGCTCATCGGCGACGGCGTGCGAGCCGTCCCGCCGACCGTCAGCGCCGTGAAGTCCGAGTCGATGATGTTACCTGGCGTCGCACCGTTGCGGACCTGGATCGCGAGCGTGAAGATGTTGTTACCCGGCGGCAGCGCCTGTGTGCCGGTGAACGTCACCGTACCGGTCGGGTCGACGACGGCACCGCCGAAGAGCGGCGTCGTGCCCGTCACGGTCGTTGAGGAGCCCGAGTAAAACAGGCGAATGTTGCTGATGTCGTTGACGTTGGTCGAACCGTTGAGGTTGAACGTCATTGACGTCAGGGGCGTCGTGCCCGAGTTGCCCGAGATGACGACGGTCTCGCGGCTGAGGAAGTAGAATGTGCCCGTGCCCTGGTACACGGTTCCGGCGAACTCCTGCGTCATGCCAGCCGATGCGTAGGCAGCCGGGACCGGCGCCGGCGGCGTGCCCTTCGTGATCTGGACGGCGAGTCCTGGCGATGTGGCGTAGCCCGAGCCCGAAGTTGACGAGCAGGCCTTGCCCGGCAGCGTCCGCTGCCCTCGGTGCCGAGCCGTGACGACGGGAGTACCGCTAGTCGAGCGCTCGCTTCAGTTGCGTTGCCGAGCGTGATCGGTCTGTACTGGTACCGTGACGTCGCCGTCTGCCGTCAGGATCGCCTGGAAGGACAGCGAGCGACGTGTTGCCCGCGACGGGTAGTACTGCTGGACGCTGAGCCACGAGATCACGAACCGGCCGTCGCCCATGTCGCGGTAACGGATGCTGGCAGCCGGTTCGCGCCGTCGGAGTGAGGTCGTCCCAGTACGGGGCGATGAAGTTGTTCGGGGCGGCCGTGTTCGGGATCGTCACGTTCGCGGCCGTCCTGAAGCCCGCTGTGGTCGAGAGCGGGACGAGCTGCGCATTGCCGTTCGACCCGACCTTGATCAGCGTGTAGTTCGTCCCGTAGAACGTGAACGTGAACGGAAGCGTGACTGCCGTCGAACGCCGTCATCGGGCTGGCGACCGTGGCCGCCGTGCCCGGCGTGGCGCTCGTGGACGAGATGTCGATCCATGCATACGTCGGGCCACCGGGCTCGGACGAGTCGGTGAACGAGTAACCGGCGGCATCGGGGCCGCCCGTGCGCAAGAGCCGGCGCGCCGAACGGATCCGCGTTGATATCCAGTCGCGGGTCCAAGCCCTGAATGGGACGTGCCGGCGCTGCCTGGAGGTAGGTCTGCGGGGCAGCCTGGCGGGCCTGCTGTGCGGTCGCCCAAGGCGAGGCGAGCAGCAGAACGGCGGCGGCACCGAGCCGCCTGAGGGTAGAGACGTTCATAATGAAGGTCTGAAGGGGTGGAGGGCGGCGGGCCGCCGGGACGGGGACGAGAGGGAAACAGTCCTCTACGTTACGCCTCTAGCGGGTCAGAAGGCAACAGTATGTTCACAACATGTTTGCAGGACCTCCGTGCGGCCGTTCTGCCAGGATCCGGCCTCAAACGCCGCCGGCCGGCGCCCCGCGAGGAGCGCCGGCCGGCAGACGAGGGGAGAGGTGTGCCTCAGGCGTCGACGACGTCGGCGCCGTTGGCCACGATCTCCGCCTCGGAGAAGAAGTAGCGGCCCTCCTTGACGCCGTTCTCGGCCGAGTCCGAGCCGTGGACCGCGTTCTCGCCCATCGACGTCGCGAACAGCTGCCGGATCGTGCCAGCGTCGGCCTGCGCGGGGTTCGTCGCGCCGATGACCGTCCGCCACGTCGCGACGGCGTCGTCGCGCTCGAGCACGAGCGGGACGCACGGGCCGGACGCCATGAAGGCGGTGAGCTCGCCGAAGAACGGGCGCTCGGCGTGGACGGCGTAGAAGCCCTCGGCCTCGCGGGTCGTGAGCTGGACGAGCTTCATCGCGCGGACGGCGAAGCCCTCGGCGAGGATGCGGTCCAGGATCTTGCCGGCGTGGCCGGCCGCGACGGCGTCGGGCTTGATGATGGCGAGCGTGCGTTCCATTGAGTCGGGAGTCGTGGGGAAGCCGAAGGATCCGCCGCGCACCCGCGCGGGACCGCGAAAGGCCGGCGAAACCGCCGCCGCCGGCCGCCGGCCGCGGCGTAGACTCGGGCATGACCGACTCGCCGCCTCCCGTCCGGATCGCCATGTGGTCCGGCCCGCGCAACCTCTCGACGGCCCTCATGCGGGCCTGGGGCAGCCGCGCCGACACGGCCGTCGTGGACGAGCCGCTCTACGCGGCCTACCTCGCCGCGACAGGCCTCGATCACCCGGCCCGCGCCGCCGTCCTCCAGAGCCAGCCGACGGACTGGCAGGCCGTCGCCGAGGCGCTCCTCGGGCCGGTGCCCGGCGGCAGGCCGATCTTCTACCAGAAGCACATGGCGCACCACCTGCTGCCCGGCGTCGGGCGCGCGTGGCTCGGCGGGCTGCGCCACGCCTTTCTGATTCGCGAGCCGGCCGGGATGCTCGCCTCGCTCGCGCGCGTCACGCCCGACGTGACGGCGGCCGACACCGGCCTCCCGCAGCAGGTCGCGCTGTTCGAGCAGACGGCCGAGCGCCTCGGCGAGGCACCGCCCGTCATCGACGCCGCCGACGTGCTCGCAGACCCGCCGGGCGTGCTCGCCGCCGCTCTGCGCCGCCCTCGGCGTGGCCTACGACCCGGCGATGCTCGCGTGGGCGCCCGGCCCGCGCCCCGAGGACGGCGTCTGGGCGCCGCACTGGTACGCGGCCGTCTACGCCTCGACCGGCTTCGCCGCCCCGAGCGCGAGCACCGACGCGCCGGACGTGCCCGACGCGCTCCGCGGCGTCCTCGACACGTGCCGCCCGCTCTACGACCGCCTTAACGCTCACCGCCTTATCGCCTGATGCTCCAGACCTTCGACCCGCGCAACGTGGACCTCATCGTCAACATCGGGGGGCGCCTCGTGCACCGCGACCAGGCCGGCGTCTCGCCGTTCGACTCGCTCGTCCAGGGCGGCGACGGCGTCTGGGAGGGCCTCCGTCTATACGACGGGACCATCTTCCGCCTCGCAGAGCACCTCACGCGCCTGCGCGACTCGGCCAAAGCCCTCGCTTTCGCCCAGATCCCGACCGACGAGGCGATCCGCACCGAGATCCGGCGGACGCTCGAGGCGAACGGGATGCGCGACGGCGTCCACATCCGGCTCACGCTCTCGCGCGGTCAGAAGGTGACGTCCGGCATGGACCCGCGGCTGAACCAGTCCGGCCCGCTCCTGATCGTGCTCGCCGAGTGGAAGGCGCCGGTCTACGACCGCGGCGGGCTGACGCTCGCCACGTCGTCCGTGCGGCGCTCGCCGCCGGACTGCCTCGACCCGAAGATCCACCACAACAACCTGCTGCCGTCGATCCTGGCCAAGATCGAGGCGACGGCCGCCGGCGCCGACGACGCGCTCATGCTGGACCGCGACGGCTTCATCGCCGAGACCAACGGCACGCACGTCTTCCTGGTCCGCCACGGCGAGGTCCTGACGTCGTATGCCGACGCCTGCCCCGAGGGCATCACGCGCCAGACCGTCCTCGACCTCTGCGCCCGCGAGGGCATTCCGCACCGCGAGGCGCGCCTCTCGCTTACGGACGCCTACCGCGCAGACGAGATGTTCTGCTCGGGCACGATGGGCGAGCTCGCCGGCATCACGCGCCTCGACGGCCGGACCATCGGCGACGGCGAGGTCGGGCCGATGACGCTGCGCCTGTCGGCGCTCTACTCCGCCGAGACGGCGAGCGCTGGGGAGCGCATCGTGGACGTAGGCCATGAGAGACCGGGGAAAGTGAAGGCCGGTGGGCATACCCCTGCAGGTTTGACGCCACCCCTCCAGCTCCGCCTCACGTAGCTTATTGGCCATGCCGACTGACGCTCAGACGCTCGACACGCCGCGCCGCGGCCTTGCGGCTCGCCTCTGGTTCTGGTGGGCGCTCGCTGCCAACGCCCTCGTGCTGCTCGCGCTCTGGGTCCCGGCGATGCTGGACCTCACGCGCAGCCGCACCGTGTCGACGTTCCGCCGCTGGGCGCGCCCATGGTCTCAGGCGACGCTGGCGCTGGCCGGCATCCGCACCGAGACGACCGTCGCGCCGGCGGCGGCCCGCGCCGCCTCGGGAGCAGCCGGACCGGTCGTGTTCGTCGCCAACCACAGCGCGATGCTCGACATCCCGGCGCTCCTCGTCGGGATCGAGGCGCCGTTTCTGTTCGTCGCCCGCGTCGGGCTCGCGCGGCTGCCGCTCATTGGAGCGGTCCTGCGCGCCTCGGTCTGCATCTTCCTCGACCGGACCGCACCTGGAGGGGCAGAGGCGGCGCTCGATGAGGCCGAAACGAGGCTGCGCCTCGGGGAGTCGGTCCTGTTCTTCCCCGAGGGCACGCGCCGGGCGGGCACGCTCGGCCCGTTCTACCCGGGCGCGTTCCGCCTCGCGCACCGCGCCGGCGTGCCCGTCGTGCCTGTCGCGCTGGCCGGCACCGCCTCGCTCGTCGACGAGACGTCTCACACGGCGCGCCCCGGCGTCGTCCGCGTGCATGTGGGCGCCCCGATCGCGTCCGATGGTCCGCCCGAGGCGCTTGCCGAGGCGGCGCTGGCGTCCATCGCGGCGATGCTCGGCACGCGCTGACGCCGCTACTCGGCGACGGCGGCGTCCGGCGGCAGCAGCAGGCCTGCGAGGGCGCGAAGGCCCGCCTCGGCCGTCCGCGTCTGGTACACCGCCTCGACGCGCCGCGTCTGCACGTCGACGAGCGCGAGCTGGACGAGGCGCAGGTCGATCGGCGTGATAAACCCGAGCTGGAGCTGGGCGAGGGCGACGCGCACGTTCTGCCGGGCGACGCGCTCGTTGCCCGCCTCGAGGGCGACGAGCGCACGGTAGCCCCGCGCGGCAGCCGTGAGCCGGGCTGCGTCCGAGCGCACGCCCGCCTCGGCGTCGGCCGTCGACGCCTCGGCCTGGAGCAGGCGGATCGTGGCCACGTCGAGCTCGCGGCGGCGCTCGCCGCGGTCGAAGATCGGGACGGAGAGCGAGAATCCGTAGCGCACGCTCGGCCCGACAGTCGGCGCGAACGCGGGCGGCAGGAAGCCCGCGTCGCTGGCCGCGAGGCCGGCGCCGACCGATGCCGTCACGCGCGGCCGGTAGCGCGCCCGCACCTCGTCCACGAGTGCGTCCGCGGCTGCCTCGGCAGTCTCGGAGGCCCGCACGCGGCGGTTGCCGGCCGTGGCGCTGGCCTGGAGCGCCTCCAGATCCGGTGCAGCGTCGAGGCGCAGCGGGTCTGCTGCCGTCACGGCGTCGGGGTTCTCGAAGGCCAGCAGGCCACCGAGCGTCGCGCGCGCCGCGGCGAGCGCGATGCGCTGGCGCAGCAGGGCCGAGCGGTCCGCGTTGAGGTCCGTCAGCGCGATCGCCGCGTCGACCTCGGCAGCCGTCCCGATGCGGACCTCGGCGGCCGAGATCCGCAGGCGGTCCGTGCTCACCAGGACGGCCTCGGCGCGGGCGTCGGTGAGCCCGGCCTGCCGGGCGACGTCGAGGTAGGCCATCGCCGTGGCGAGGACGAGCGCCTCGGCATCGGCGTCGGTCGCGAATGCGGCGCGGCGCGCCTCGAGGCGCAGGCGGCGCAGGGCTGCGGCGCGGCCGCCGCCGTCGAAGAGGACTGTCCCGAGCGCGAGGCCCGTCGAGACGGTCGTGCTTGTGCGCGTGCCGCCGAGCCCGCCGCCGCCGCCCGTCCCACTGCTGTCGCTTCTGCTGCCGCCGCCGAAGAACGTATCCGAGCGCTGGCCGCCGGCGTCGGCCGTGGCGTCGAGCGAGACGCCGTAGCCGGCGTTTCCCGGCGTGGCGTCCGTCTGGGCGCGGATTGCCTCGAGAGTCGAGACGCGCTGGCCGGGGTTGCGGTCGAGCGCGAGCGCGACGGCCTCGTCGAGCGTCAGCGGAACGGCGTCGGGCGCGTCGAGCGTGGGCAGGTCGGCGCCCGTCGGCAAGTTTTCGCCGTAGAGCCGGATCGTCGGCGGCAGCGGCGGCAGCGAGTCCGGGCGAACCGACTGGGCGGCGGCGCCCGACGCGAGGCCGGTCACCAGCGCCGCGAGCGCGAGCAGGCGTCTAGTCATCCGTCCCGACGGTAGGGGAGACCCGCGTCTCGACGGCCGGCACGTGGTCCGCCGCGCCGTCGCCCGAGAGCGCGATCTCGTCCGGGACCGGACGGTGCGCGCCGGCGAGGAACGTGTACACGGCCGGGATGACGAAGAGCGTCAGCAGCGTCCCGACCGACAGCCCGCCGACGACGGCGAGGCCCATCGGGACCCGGCTCTCGGCGCCGGCGCCCAGCGCGAGCGCGATCGGGAGCGTGCCGAGGATCGTCGCGAGCGTCGTCATCAGGATCGGGCGGAAGCGGGCGGCGGCGCCATCGAGCGCGGCTTCCATGACGGTTGCGCCGGCCTCCTGCCGCTGCCGCGCGAACTCGACGATGAGGATGCCGTTTTTGGTCACGAGCCCGACGAGCATCACGATGCCGATCTGCGAGAAGACGTTCATCGTCGCGCCCGACACCCACAGCAGGCCGAGCGCGCCGACGAGCGCGAGCGGGACTGTGAGCAGGATGATGAACGGGTCGCGGAAGCTCTCAAACTGCGCCGCGAGCACGAGGTAGATCAGCACGAGCGCGAGCCCGAACACGATGTAGAGCGAGCCCGACGACTCGCGGAAGTCGCGGCTCTGGCCCGTGACGGCCCGCGAGAAGCCCTCGGGCAGCACCTCGTCGGCCACCCGCGTCCATCGCGTCGAGGCCGGCGCCGAGCGAGACGCCGGGCGCGAGCTGCGCGTTGACCGTCGCCGCCTCGAAGCGGTTGTAGCGGTTGAGCTGCGGCGGGGCCGCGCTCTCGCGCGTGGTCACGAGGTTGTCGAGCAGGATCGGTGCGCCCGCTCGGGACCGGACGTACAGCCCGCGCAGGCCGGCGGGCGTGTCGCGGCGGTCGTCCTCGAGCTGCGCGATGACCTCGTACTGCTGGCCCGCCGCGCACGAAGTAGCCGAGGCGCTGCTCCGAGAGCGCCACCTGGAGCGTCGTCGCGACGTCGAGCGCGTCGATGCCGAGGCTCTGCGCGCGGTCGCGGTCGACCTCGACCTGCAGCTCGGGGTTGGTGAACTCGAGGTTGGCGCGCACGAACGCGAACTGGCCCGTCGCCGTCGCGGCGTCGACGAACCGGGGCAGGACCTCCTTGAGCGCGTCGAGCGTCGGCGCCTGGATGACGAACTGGACGGGCAGGCCGCGGCTCGAGGCCGTCGAGATCGTCGCCGGCTCCTGGATGTTGACGCTCGCGCCGGGCACGCGCGCGACGGCCGCCTGCAAGCGCTGTGCGATCTCGGCCTGGGACTGCTCGCGCTCGTCGGCCGGGATGAGCGTGGCCGAGATGCGGCCGCTGCCGCCGCCGAAGATGATGGTGTTGAGGCCCGTCACCTCGGGCACCTCCTGCTGGACGACCTCGGTCAGGCGGTCCATGTAGTCCACCGTCGCGGTGTAGCTCGTGCCCTGCGGCAGCTGCGCCGAGACGTTGAACTGCGCGCGGTCCTCGGCCGGCGCGAGCTCGGTTTCCAGCTGCCCGAGCAAGACGTAGACGAGCCCGCCACAGACGACCATGAGCACGACGGCCGCCCAGCGGATGCGCAGGAAGCCGGCGAGCAGGCTCCGGTAGCCGTCGTTGAGGCGCACGAAGTACGGCTCCGTCACGCGGTACAGCCACGGGTGCTCGGAGCCGCGCTTGAGCAGCTTCGCCGAGAGCATCGGCGTGAGCGTGAGCGCGGCGAAGGCCGAGATGAGGATCGCGCCGGCGAGCGTCGCCCCGAACTCGCGGAAGAGCGCCCCGACGACGCCGCCCTGGAAGATGATCGGCAGGAAGACGACGACGAGCGCGGCCGTCGTCGCGACGACGGCGACGAAAATCTCCCGGGTGCCCTCGATGGCCGCCTCGGTCGGCGCCATGCCGCCCTCGATCTTGGTGTAGATGTTCTCAAGGACCACGATCGCGTCGTCGACGACGATGCCGATGGCGAGCACGAGCGCGAGCAGCGTCAGGACGTTGATCGAGAAGCCGGCGAGCGCCATGACTCCGAACGCGCCGACGAGCGAGACCGGGATGACGAGGATCGGGACGAGCGTGCTGCGCCAGTCGCGGAGAAAGAGGAACAGGATGAGGACGACGAGCCCGAGCGCGATCGCGATCGTCTCCTCGACCTCGGTGATCGAGGCCCGGATCTGGTTCGTGTTGTCGAAGCCGATCTCGGTCTGGACGTCGTCCGGCAGGTCGCGGCGGATAAGCTCGAGGCGCGCGTAGAACTCGTCGACCATGTCGATGTAGTTCGCGCCCGGCAGCGGCCGGAGCACGACGCCGACCATCGGGACGCCGTTGCGCTTGAGGATCTGACGCTCGTTCTGGGCCGCGAGCGCGACGCGCCCGACGTCCTTGAGGCGGACGAGGCTGGTGCCCTCGGACTTCAGCACGAGGTTCTCGAACTCCTCGGGCGTCTGGAGCCGCATCATCGGGCGGATCGAGAGCGTCGTCTGCTCGCCCTCGATCTGGCCGCCCGGCAGCTCGACGTTCTGCGCCCCGACGGCCGCGCGGACGTCGGCGGGCGTGAGCTCGAAGGCGGCGAGGCGCGTCGGGTCCAGGTAGAGGCGCATCGCGTAGCGCTTCTCGCCCCAGATGTCCACGGACGCGACGCCCGGGATCGTCTGAAGGCGCTCAACAAAGAACGACTGCGCGATGTCGGTGAGGTCGAGCAGGCTGCGGGTCGGGCTCGAGACCGTGAGGAAGACGACCGGCTGCGCGTCGGCGTTGGACTTCGAGACGGTGGGCTCGTCAGTCTCTTCGGGGATGCGCCCGCGGGCGCGCGAGACGCGGTCGCGGACCTCGGCGGCGACCGCGTCGAGGTCCGACCCCAGTTCGAACTCGACCGAGATGCGGCTCTGGCCGGTCGACGACTGGCTCGTGATCGAGCGGATGCCGGCGATGCCGTTGACCGACTCCTCGATAGGCTCCGTCACCTGGTTCTGAACGACCTCGGCATTCGCGCCGCGCAGACTTGTCGAGACCGAGATCACGGGCGTCTCGGTCACCGGGTACTCGCGCACGCCCAGCTCGCGGAAGCCGACGGCCCCGCCGATGAGGATGCCGAGCGACATCACGGTCGCCAGGACGGGCCGACGGACGGACAGGCTGGAGAGGGACGCCATAGGTCAGGGACTCGAAGCCGGTTGGGCACTGCGCGTCGCGCTGGTGGCGGCGCGCCGCGCGAGCGTCGTGCGGACAGGCTGGCCCGGCTTGGCTTGGTCCACGCCCGACGTCAGAACCGTGTCGCCCGGGGACACATTGCCCGTGACCTGGACGCGGTCCGCGCCGCGGATGCCCGTCACGACGGAGCGCCGCTGCGCCTGCCCGCCGACGACGACGAACACGGCCGCGCTGTCGAGCCCCGGCACGATGGCCGAGGCGGGCACGACGACGGCGTCCTCGGCGCGGTTGGTGACGAGTTCCACCTGCGCGAACGCGCCCGGGACGAGCCCGCCAGGGTTGGGGGTGCGGGCGCGAACCGTGAACGCGCGCGTCGTCTGGCTCACGTTGGGCTCGATGGCGTAGACCGTCGCCCGGAACGTCCGCTCCTGGCCCGGCACCGTGAACACGACCGTCGCGCCGGGCCCGACGCGGCCGACATAGGCCTCGGGGACCGTGAACTCGAGCTTCAGCGTCGTCGTGACGCGGAGCGTGGCGATGGCGTCGCCGGGGGCGACGTAGGCGCCGGTGCTCACGCTGCGCAGGCCGATCTGGCCGGCGAACGGGGCGACGACGCGGCGGCGCGCGATCTCCGCCGAGAGCTGCGAGACGCCGGCCGCGGCGACGGCCGCCTCGGCCTCGGCCTGGTCCAGCGCCGCGCGGCTCAGGCCGCCGATGGCGAAAAGCTGGCGCTGGCGCTGCGCCTGGATGCGCGCGAGGTCCGCCTGCGTGCGTGCGGCCCGCACCTGCGCGTCCAGCACCTCGGTGTCCAGCACCGCAAGAGTCTGTCCCTGCCCGACGCGCGCGCCCTCGGCAAAGCCGAGCCGCGTGATGCGCCCGCCGACCTCGGCGCGGACGACGACCTCCTCGTCGGGCAGCAGCGTGCCGGTCGTCTGGAGCGCGTCCTCGAGCGTCTCGCGCGCGGCGACATCCACCGTGACAGAGAGCGTGTCCGAGCCGCCTCGTCCGCCTCGCCCGCCGCCCGGGCCACCGGGACCGCCGCCTGCGCCGGGATCGCCGCCGGCGTCGCTGCCGCAGCCGCGCGCGACGAGCAGCGCCGCGACGGCGAGGCCGACGACGAGCGCCCAGCGGGCTGCGGTCTTCTGTCCGGGCGTTAGCGTCACAGGGTGAGGGAGTCGAATGGCGCCGTACGGCACCGGTAGAGGCGCGGTTCGGGGAGACGAGGGAGGATGCGGATTTTTTGCCCGCGCCGCGCGTAGCCGGTGCATCTTCGCTGCTCATTCGCTCGCCCCGCTATGTTCGCCCCGTCCGTCTACGCCGACCGCCGCACTGCCCTCGCCCGAGCCGTCGGCGACGGCCTCATCGTGATCCTCGGCCATGCCGACGCGGCGATGAACTACCCCGGCAACACGTACCCCTTCCGGCAGGACGGCTCGTTCCTTTACTACGGCGGCCACGACGCGCCGGGCCTCGCGCTCCTCATCGACGCCGCGACGGGGCGGACGACGCTCGTCGGGCACGACCCGACCGTGGACGACATCGTCTGGGAAGGGCCGCTCGCCTCGCTCGCCGACCGCGCCGAGCAGATCGGCGCCGACGACACGGCCGCGTCCGTCGTGCCCGCGATTCAGGAGGCGGTGGCTTCGGGGCGGGCGGTTCACACGCTGCCGCCGAACCGTCCCCAGCAGCGCCTCGTGCTGGCGGACGCGCTCGGCGTGGCGCCGGCCGCCGTCGAGGCGTCAGGCGCGCTCGTCGAGGCGGTCGTCGCGCAGCGGCTCGTGAAGACGGACGCCGAAATCGCGGAGATGGAAGCAGCGGGCGTGCTCGCAGCCGAGATCCACGCGATCGCGATGCGCCACGCGCAGCCGGGCCAGACCGAGCAGGGCATCACCGCGCTCATGGAGGCGCACCTCGCCGCGCGAGGCGCCTACCCGAGCTACCCGATCATCCTCTCGCGCCGCGGCGAGGTCCTCCACGGCCACCCGACGGACGCGGTCCTGGAAGCGGGCGACCTGCTGCTCGTCGACGCCGGCGCGGCCGTCGCCGGCACGCGCTACGCGTCGGACATCACGCGGACGATGCCGGTCGGCGGCACCTTCTCGGAGAAGCAGCGCGCGCTCTACGACGTCGTGCTCCAGTCGTACACGGACGCCATCGCTGCGATGCGCCCCGGCGTCCCGTTCCGCGACGTCCACACCGTCGCGGCGCGCACGATCACGGTCGGCTTGACCGCGCTGGGCCTGATGCGTGGCGACCCGGACGCGGCCGTCGCGGCGGGCGCGCACACCCTGTTCTTCGTCCACGGCCTCGGCCACGCCATCGGCCTCGACGTGCACGACATGGAGGGCCTCGGCGAGGACCGCGTCGGCTACGGCGAAGGCTTCGAGCGGTCGACGGAGTTCGGGACGCGCTTTCTCCGCTTCGCGCGCCCGCTCCGCGACGGCTACGTGATGACGGTCGAGCCCGGCGTCTACCTCATCGACGCGCTCATCGACGCGTGGAGCGCCGAGCAGAAGCACGCCGCCTTCATCGACTACGCCGAGGTGGAGCGGTGGCGCGGGACGGGCGGCATCCGCATCGAAGATGACGTGCTCGTGACCGCGACGGGCAGCCGCATCCTCGGTCCAGCCATCCCCAAGACGGCCACCGATGTCGAGGCGGCTGTCCGCGCCGGCGTCTGAGGGCCTCGCGGGGCCTGATCGCGGCGTCGTGGACGTGCCTGGCGGCGACGATAAAGGCTGCACCGGCGGGTTTGTGCCGTACCATCGGCGCGTCTCGCCTCCAACTCCATGCGCCTCGCACCGCTTCTCGCCCTCGTCCTCGCCGCCGCCGCGCCGCGCGCGCAGACGTTCACGGTCACCTCGTCGGTCCCGGCGGACCACGCCGTGAGCGTCCCGCTCGAGACGACGCTCCGGCTCACGTTCTCCGCCCGCGTCGCGGACCCGGCGACGGTGGTGCCGAACGTCGTCGTCCAGCCGACGGCGACGCTCGGTGCCCCGACGCGCAGCGCCGACGGCCTCTCGCTGACGTTCCCGCTCACGCTCCAGGCGGACACGCGCTACGTCGTGCTCGTGCTCGGCGCGGAGGCCGAGGCGGGCGGCGGGCTCACGCTCCCGTTCGCGCTCAACCTCACGACCGGCACGGCCAACGGCCCGTTCACGGTCCGCGGGACCGTCACGGGCGCGGGCGGCGTCGCGCCGCAGGGCAGCATCGTGGCGCTCGTCACCGGCGACCTCGCCACGGGCAACGTCCAGATCGTCGCGGCCGACGTCGTCGAGGCAGCGTCCGGGACGTACGCCGTCGGCCCGGTCCCGATCTCGCTGTACACGGCCGGCGCGATCCGCCTGCCGCTCCCGCTCGGCACGACGGCCGAGGGCTTCGGCTACGGCCTTTACGACCCCGACGGCGACGGCACGCCGAACCCGATCTTTGCCACGACGGGGGTCAACATCACGGTCGCCCCGCCGCCGCCGCGGACGGCCGCGGAGGACTTCGCCGGCACGCTCGCCGCGGCCGAGGGCGCCCTCGGCCCGTCCCCGACGTTCCTCGCCGTCGATCCGGCCGTCGTGGACGTGAATGGGACGGCGGCCGGGTGGAGCTACCGCTTCGGGAGCCAGGCGACGCCCGGCGACGAGACGCGCATCGTGCGCGTCGGCCTCTTCACGCTGCCTGTGCCCGTGAGCGCCGGCGCCCCGGGCTCCGGCCTGCCGACGAGCTTTATCGACTCCCCCGAGGCGCTCGCCGCGACCGAGGCGTCGGGCGGTGCGGCTTTCCGCGCGGCACACACCGCAGAGACGGTCACGGTGACGCTCGAGTCCGTCCCGTTCTCGTTCTACCTCTGGCGCGCGACGTACCGCGCCTCGGGCGGCGACGCGCTCGCCCTTGAGACGCCGTTCGCCCCCGACCTCGCCGCCGGCGATGCGCCCGGCGCGGCCGGCCTGAGTCTCGCGCTTCGCTCGGCGAACCCGACGCGCACCGCGGTCGCGGTCGCGCTGCGCCTCGGTGCGCCAATGAGCGTGCGCGTGACCGTCCTCGACGCGCGCGGCCGCGTCGTGGCACGGCTCGTAGACGGGCCGCTCGGGGCCGGCGAGGCACGCCTGGTGTGGGCGCCGGGCACAGCCGCCGGCGTGTACCGCGTCGTCGCCGAGGCGAACGGGCACCGCGAGGCCCTCGCCGTGACGGTCGTCCGCTGATCCGCCCGAAAGACGTGCCGCCGCGGATGCGGGCGCGCGGCTAGATTGCGGACCCGCGCCCGGCGCGCTGCACCTCCCCCCGATGCAGTCTTCGACCTACGTTTCCCGCCGCCCCGGGCCCTTCGCAGCGCTCATCCAGATCGACGAGCCTTGGCGGCTACCGCCTGAGCCCGCTCGTGCCGGTCCGCGTGCGCGACCAGTACTGGGACACGGCCGACGGCGAGCTCCTGCGCTCGGGGCTCTCGCTGCGCGTCCGTGAGCAGGACGGCGAGCGGACGGCCGCGCTGCGCCCGATCCACCCGGCGCAGCGCGCCGCGCGCGTCCCCGAGGCGGCGATCGGACCCGAGGACGGCGCGCCGGCCCTGTTCCTGCCGCCCGGCCCGCTCGCCGACGCCCTCGCGGCGCACATCGGCGCCGACACGCTGCGCCCGCTCCTCGCGCTGCGTCAGTACCGCACGCCGCGCGTCGCCTACGACGGCGACCGCCCGGCCCTGCTCGTCTCCCTCGACGTGGTCGTGTACGAGGTCCCCGGCGCGCAGGTCGTCTCGAACGAGGTCGAGGTCGAGATCACCGCGCAGGGCGAGGACACGGACATCGACCGCATCGACCCGGCGCTGCGGACGTTCGACCTCGACCCCGAGCCGCGGACGAAGCTCGAGCGCGGCCTGATGCGCCTCTCCCGCGACCCCGCCGATCCGGTCCTGCTGCTGCCCGACGAGCGCGCCGAGGCCGAGCGCCTCGCCGAGCGCGGCGACCCGGCAGTGCAGCGCCGCGCCCGCGTGCTCCTCCTCGACACCCACGGCTACCGCGCCGACACCGTCGCGGCGCAGACGGGCCTCTCGGCCGCACGCGTGCGGTTCTGGAAGGAGCAGTTTCAGAAACGCCGCATGGGCATCTTCGCGCCGGACGCGCCCACGGACGACCTCTCGGAGCCTGACGGCGCCCCCTTCGGAGCGGCCGACGCGACGCCGTTCGAGCCGGTCCGCTTCGAGGAGACCGAACCGGACGCCGCGCCACCGGAGGCCGCCGAGCCAGCGTACCGCATCGTCGATCTCATCGAGCCTCCTGCCGAACCCCCTGCCGAGGTGCACGTCCCAACCCCAACCGGCGGCGGTGCCCTCGACGGCGACGACATCGACACCCTCCTCGAGCGCTTCTCGCCGACCGACACCGATACGCCCATACTCGACGCCACCGACGACGACGAGGCGCTCGATCTGGCCGCGCATGAAGAGGATGACGAGGCACCGGAGGAGGCACACTGGAGCGCCGAGGACGTCACCACGGCACATGCCATGAATGGCTCCGCTCCCGTTCAAGCGGACGCACTGGCCACGGAACCGGCAGGCACGGAACTGGCAGTCACCAAATCTGCAGCCTCTGAAGTGGTCGTTCCGCAGGCACCTACCTCGGAACGGGCTCTCGGCCCTCCGCGCGCCCGCCCTCGCCGCCGAGACACCGCTCGTCGATGCCGCCTTCGCGACGCTCGTCTACCACGTCGCCCGGTTCGAGGACGCCGCGGATCGCCTTCGCGACACCGGCGGGGGCACGGTGGACGCGCGGCGCGTCCTGATCTGCGCGCACCGCGTGCGCCTCGCCGTCGAGGCCTTCGCGCCGTTCGTGCCTGCGATGGCGGCCGGGCGCCTCGTCGCCGCGCTCCGCCCGCTCGTCAGGGCGCTGGACGCGGCGCTGGACCACGACGCCGCCGGCCAAGACCCTGCGCCGGCCCTCGCCGACGGCCAGGCACCTGCTCGGCGGAGGCCGTCACCGCGCGTGGGGCCCGCGCGCCCACCGCCTGCTCGAGCGACTCGGCGCACAGCATGCCGGCGGGCTCCTCATCGGCGACGACTTTCCCACCCCACCCGACGACCTCGTCGGCCTGCCGGGGGACGTACCGGCGCCCGCGCGCCTGCGCCATGCCGGCGCCTCGATGCTGTGGGCCCGCTACGAGGCGCTCCGCGCCTTCGAGGACGATGTCGACGCGCCGGAGACGGCCGAGGGGGTGTACCACCTCACGCTCGCCGTGTCGGCCCTGCACTTCGTGCTCGGCATCGTCGAGAAGGCGACGACGGGCGACGCCCGAGCGCTCGCCGCCCGCCTCGACGCCGCCGAGGGGCGCCTCGGTGCCCGCCGGCAGACGCTGCGCACGGCCGAACTCTCAGGCCTGCCCGCCGAGGCGTCCGACGCCATCGCTGAGGTGTGGGCGGACCTTACGTCGCCCGACCTCCGCGCCCTGCTCGCCAGCGTCGCCGCGGGCATCTGACGCTGCAGAAGCACGCAGCAGGTCGTCTGCGCCTCATCACGGCCCGCTCGAGGGCCGGTCAGCGAGGAAGCACCACCGACGCATTGACATCCATCGTCTCCGCGCGCGTGCCCTGCGCCGTCTGGAGGTCGCTGTCCGAGAGCGTCTGTCCGCCGCGCGTCGCGTCGATTCGGACGTTAAGGGTGGCCGACGGGAAATCCGGGTCCACGCGGTAGATGCCGGTAAGCCGGAGCGTCACCGTCGAGCCTGCTGGAACGGTGAACGTGCGGTCGAAGCCGGGCAGGCTGCCCTCGGGCGCGAACGCCGTCTGCCCGGTCGCGTCCGTGTACGCCAGCGTGTACGTGTCGACGCGCCCGAGCCCTTCCTTCGAGGCCTGGTAGTGGACCGTGTACGGTGCGGCGGCGGGAGGCGTCGGGTCCGGCATCTCGCCGCTGTCGCAGGCCGCGAGCGAGAAGAGGAGGGCGGTGGCGAGGACGCGCGCCGAGACTGAAAAGAGGGCCATAAACGCAAGAAGGGCGAGGCCTGAATCTACGCCCGTCGGTCCGCACAGACGACTCCTGTGACACATATGCCGCGATGCGGCAGTGTGGAGCCCGCGTCAATCCTGCGCCCGGGCGGCGTTCTTCAACGAGACGCGACACGGTCCCGCGCACACATCGGTTTATTGAGCCCACCACCGGACGGCCGGTTCTCCACCTGCTCCGCCGAATGACGCCTCGCGACTTCCTCCGCGGTTACCAGCGCCCCCCGTTCTCCGACGCGGACGGTGCGCGCGCGGACGAGGCCCTGGACCTCGCGCCGGGAGATGTTGTGGGAGTCGTCTTGATGAACCTCGGCGGTCCTGGTGCGCGCCGCGATGTCGAGCCGTTCCTCTACAACCGGCTCATGGACCCGGCCGAGGGCGACTGGAACCTGCCGGCCGTCGTCCGCGATGTCGCGAGCCGCGTCCTTGCGCGACGCCGCGCCCGGCCCGCTCGCGCACGCCTACGAGCAGATCGGCGGTGTGAGCCCGCTCGCCCGGCACACGGCAGATCAGGCGTCGGCCCTCGAGCGGCTCCTCGCCGAGCGCCTCGGCGCCACCGGCGCCCGCTTCCGGACCTACGTCGCCATGCGGCACTGGCACCCGACGAGCGAGGAGGCCGCGGCGCAGATGGTGGCAGACGGCGTGACGAAGGTCGTGCTGCTCCCGGTGAACCCGCAGCCGTCGACCGCCACGAGTGGCTCGTCGGTCGCCTACTGGCGCGCCCTCGAAGAGGCCGGTGAGATCCCGGCGTGGCCGACAGCCCTCGTCGGCGAGTTCGCTGCCCACCCGACGTACGTGCAGGCGCTCGCCGAGCGCGTCGACGAGGGCCTGCAGCGCTTCCCCCGCGACGCCCGCGCGGGCGTCCAGGTCGTCTTCGCGGCGCAGGGCGCGCATGCGGCCCGCCTCCGCGACCGCGACCCGTACTGCTGCCTCGTCCACGCAACCGTGCAGCACGTCTCGGATCTGCGCGCCGAGCGCGACCCGCGCCGCGCCGTCCACGTTGCCTTCCTGCCGGCCTTGGTGCCCGGCCGCGCCCTCGGGCCGGCGCTCGACGAGACGCTGACAGCCCTCGCCGACGACGGCCACGCACATGTTCTCGTCGTGCCGGTCTCGTTCGTGTCGGACCGCGTCGAGACGGCCTACGACCTCGACGTCGTCGTCCGCGCCCGCGCCCGTGCGCAGGGCGTGACCCACTTCGAGGTGACGACAGGCCTCAACGGCCACCCGCTCTTTATCGAGACGCTCGCCGACGTCGTCGGCGCGCACCTCCGGACGGGCGTTGCGGGCGATGGAAGCGCTCCCGAGCCGCGGCGCACGCATCTGGCCGAGGCGCGGACGGTCCGCTGCGCCGCCTGCCAGCGCGTCGCCGAGCCGTGCGACTGGCACGCCCGGCCGGCTCGCGTCCCGGTCGTCGCCGATCCTCGCCCGGGGTACTAACGGTGGCTGGCGTCTCCGCGTATCTCCTCCGGACGCTGGCGTCGGTCGCCCCCGGCACGCGCGTCGTGGACGTCGCCTGCGGCGCGGGCGACCATGCCGAGGCCCTCGCCCGGCTCGGCTTCGACGTCTGGGCCTCGACCGAAGACGCCGCGCTCGCCGACGCCGCGCGCGCGCGCCTCGCCGATGCGCTGGAAGAGGACGACGCCGCACGGCGCGTCTCCGTCGCCCGCCCCGAGACGCTCGGCTACCCCGATGCCTTCGCCCCGTGGGCCGTCGCCACCGATCTCGACGCGGTGCGCCTCGCGGAGGTCTTCGCCGAGGCGCGGCGCGTGCTGATCCCCGGCGGCTGGCTCTGGACGGACACGCCGGGCGCGGACCCCGGCCTGCCGGTCGAGGAGCGTCTCGAGGCGGACCGCGCCGTCCTCGCGCGTCTCGCTGAGGCGGCCCGCGACGCTGGTCTCGCCGTCGCGTCCCGTCCGGTCGTGGACGAGGCGCGCGGGACCGTCGTCGCCATCTTCCGCCGCGTCGACGCCGACACGGTGGGGTGAGGTCAGGTGACGGGGCCGCCCTCGTCCGGCGCGGCGTAGCTCAGGTGCGCGCCCGTCTCGAGCGCGAACGCGATGTCGTCAAACGCCGCCTCGACGTCGCCCGGCGCGTTCCACACGAACGGGGCCATCCGGAGGACCTCGCCGCGGCGGCTGTCCGTGAACACACCCCGCGTCTTGAGCCACGCCGCGAGGCGGTCCGCCTGCGGGACGGCGAAGACGAGCATCGCGCCGCGGCGCTCGGCCTCCGTCGGGTGACCGCAGCTCAAGCCCGAGGCGCGACGCCCGCTCGACCGCAATCGCGCCCTTCGCGATCGTATCGGCCCTCACCGCCTCGACGCCCGTCCGGCCGTCCAGCTCGGCCGCGAACAGCACGCGCAGACCCTCGACGGCGTGGTACGTCGAGGCGACGGCGGTCGTGCCGGCGAGGAAGCGGCGCCGCGGCGTCGGGTTGTCCTGCGGGTCGGGGCGGAAGCCGAACGGGTCGGCATCGGCGAACCAGCCGGCGAGGCGCGGACGAAGCTCGGCGTTTCCGACGTAGAGGTAGCTGTTGCCTGTCGAGCCGCAGGCCTCCTTGAGGAGCCCGCCGACGTAGGCGTCCACGCCCAGCGCGTGGGCGTGGATCGGGACTGAGGCTGTCGCGTGGTAGCCGTCGATGCAGACGTGGGCGCCGTGGTGGTGGGCGCGCTCGGCGATGGCGCGGAGGGTGTCGTCGGAGAGGACCTCGCCCGTCGCGAAGCCGACGTGGCTCACGAACACCCACGCCGTCTGATCCGTTATTGCATCTAGAACCGCATCGACGTCCACGAACCCGTCTGCGCCGGCGGACACCTCGACCGGCCGGAGGTCGCGCAAGCCTTCCCAGCGCTTCACGGCGTGGCGCACGGACGGAAACTCGGCGTCCGTCAGGACCACGTCGGTCCGCCCCCCGGCGAACGGCGCGTCGCACGAGAGCAGGCACGAGACGCTCCAGTGGACGTTCGGCTGCAGGACGCACGTCCCGGCCGGCGCCCCGAGAAGCGGGGACGAGGTAGGCGTCGCCGAGGTCCTCGGGCAGCGCCCACCACGACGTGTCGTGCCCCAGCGCCCAGCGGTCCGGCACGCGGTTCCACGCGTCGACGCCGCGCTCGGCCCAGTCGGCGCAGAAGCCTTGCATGAGCGCCGGGACGGTCGCCGGCATCAGGCCGTGCGTGAACGCGCGCAGCTCGACGCCGGGCGGGACGGAAAAGTGGCGGCGCAGGTCGAGCATCGGGGGCGTGGCGGCTGGAGCCGGAGTTTACGGGGAACGGGCACCTCACTCTGCCCCCACGTCGGAGGCTCTGCTCGCCACAAAAACGCCCCCGTCGCAGAGCGCGACGGGGGCGAGCAGACGGGTCTGCGAGCGGAGCGAGGCGGTTACGCCTGCGCCTCGATCTGGTCCACGTGGACGAACTTGCGGCCGCCGGTCGAGACCGCGAAGCGGACGCGGCCCGAGGCCTTCGCGAAGAGCGTGTCGTCGTTGCCACGGCCGACGTTCACGCCGGGGTGGAACTTGGTGCCGCGCTGGCGGACGATGATCGAGCCGGCCGGGATCGCCGTGCCGCCGTAGACCTTCACGCCGAGCATCTGCGGGTTCGAGTCGCGGCCGTTCTTGGACGAGCCGACGCCTTTCTTGTGTGCCATGGGAGGTGGGTGCTAGAGCGAGCGCGCGGCTCAGTTGGTGGAGAGGCCCGTGATCTTGACCTGCGTGTACGGCTGGCGGTGCCCGTTGCGGACCTTGTAGCCCTTGCGGCGCTTCTTCTTGAACACGATGATCGTGTCGCCCTTGACGTGCCGGAGAACCTCGGCCGTGACCGAGGCGCCGTCGACCGTCGGCGCGCCGACCTGGACGCCGGCGTCGCCGGAGACGAGCAGCACGCGGCCGAGCGTCACCGAGTCGCCCACGGCGTCCTGCGTGCGGGGGATGTAGAGCTTGGCGTCCTGCTGGACCTTGAACTGCTTTCCTGCGATCTCGACGATGGCGTACATACGGGTGCGGGCTTGAGGACCCTCGGAAGGGCCGCGCGACAGGCGCAGCGGCCACGCCGGGGGGCGCATGGAGTGGCGGACGGTGCGTCCGCGGGAGCCGGGAAAACTACGGCCGCCCCGCGCCCGGTGCGCCGCGACGCGTCCAAGAACGTGGGAAGAGGGCCGCAGCGCGTCGCCGTGTGCAGGGCTCGGAACAGCGCCGCGCTGCGCGCCGCCGCGGCCCCGATTCTACCCGCCGCGGTGCGGAACCGTAACGCTGTGGCGACTTGTTTTGGGAGCGGGCGGGACGGGCGATACCCGCGTGCAGGCCACGCACCCTGCATTCTGAGTGTCCTGGGGGCGACTCGGCGTTCCCGACGGCGCCTCAGAAGCGCTCAGCGCAGCGAGGCGGCGGTGTTGGCACTGCGGTTGCGTGAGCGGCCGGCACTCCCCGCCGCCGTGCTCGCATGACCTCGACTCTACAGGACACCGTCGAACGCTACGTTGATTCTCCGACGCCCGAGCACGGCCGCGCCGTCGCTGTCGCCGCGCTGCCGTTCGTCCGCTCGCTCACGCGCCGCATCACGCTGCCGGACCACCCGCTGGCGACGTACCGCGACCTCGAGAACGCGGGGATGCTCGGGATGCTCCAGGCGCTCCAGAGCTACGATCCCAACAGAGGCACGCCCTTCGCGTCGTTCTCCTACGGACGCATCCGAGGCGCGCTCGTGGACTTCCTGCGGACCATCGACTGCCTCTCGCGGGACCGCCGCCGGCGCGTCGCCGAAGCCGCCCGCACGGCCGAGATGCTCCAGCAGGAGCTCGGCGCCGAGCCGCGCACCCAGCAGATCGCCGACCGCCTCGGCGTCTCCGAGCGCGAGATCGACCGCCTCCGCGGCGACGCCCAGCAGCGCTTTGCGCTCTCGATCTACGACTCCGAGTCCGACCACCGCCCGGCCCCCCTCGACGTCCTCGCCTGCCCCGACGCCGAGCCCGCCGACGCCCGCGCCGAGCACGGCTCGCTCGTCGCCCACCTCGACGTGCTCCTCGACCGCCTCCCGGCCCGCGAGCGCGCCATCGTCTCGGACTACTTCTACGACGGCCGCACGCTGCGCGAGATCGCCGAGGGCCTCGGCCTTACCGAGGCGCGCATCTCGCAGATCCTCTCCAAAACCCTCCGCACGCTCCGCACGCAGTTTGACGACGAGCCCGCCCTCGCCGCCTAGACCACCACACCGCGCGGCCACGCCTCGAGGAGGCCTGCCGCGCCACCAGTCCCCGGAGGGGGAGAGAGAGGCCGCCGGGGTCCGAGCATCGCGCTCGGGCCCCGGCGGTTTTTTTGACGGTCCGGTGAAGATCACCACGAGCGACCCGGTGGCCGGTGTATCCTGACGCCTTCCTGTGTCCACGCGGTCCGTGTCCCGACGGCTGTCTGAGCGGCGCGACGGCGCGGGTCTCACGGCACTCACCTGCGTTGCGGCATGAAACGCATCTCCTCACTGGCGGTCGTAGTCCTCGGATGCCTCCTGTGGGGCTGCGCCGACGACTTGGCAGCCGACGGCCCGGCCGAGCCTCTGTACCGGCCCGGTGCTGCATACACGTCGCTCCCGATCCCGCCGGCCGGCGCCGTGCCGTCGCCTCAGCAGGCCGCGTGGGGTGATATGGAGGTCAATGCGCTCGTGGCCTACGGCGTCAACACGTTCACGGACCGGGAGTGGGGGACGGGACGCGAGAGCCCGAACGTTTTCGCCCCGAGCGCGCTCGACGCGGCGCAGTGGGTCGAGGCGGCGAAGGCAGGCGGGATCCAGGGCATCCTCCTCACGGCCAAGCACCACGACGGCTTCGCGCTGTGGCCGAGCGCCCAGACGGACCACTCCGTCGCCCGGAGCCCGTGGCGCGGCGGCCGAGGAGACCTCGTGCGCGAACTCGCCGACGCGACGCGCGCGGCCGGCCTGCAGTTCGGGGTCTACCTCTCCCCGTGGGACATGCACGAGCCGGCGTTCGGCACGCCTGCCTACGACGGCTTCTACCGTGCGCAGCAGCGCGAGCTTATCGGCCGCTCCTCGGGCACGGCCGGCTCCATCTTCGAGTTCTGGATGGACGGCGCCTTCGGCGACGACGTGCCCCCGAGCGTCCGCAACGGCCTCGACTGGCGTGGGTATTCGGACCTCGTCCACAGCGAGCAATCCGACGCGCTGGTCGCCTTCAGCCGCGATATCGACTGGGCAGGAACGGAAGCCGGCCGCGCGCCGGACACCTACTGGAACGACCGGGATGGCATCTGGACGCCGATCGAGTGCGACATGGCCTTCCGGCAGGGGTGGTACTGGCACCCGAGCGAGAATCCGAAGTCCGTCAACGAGATGGTCGACGTGTACTTCCGGACGGTCGGCCGCGGCTGCGTGCTGCTGCTCGGCCTCGCGCCCGACCGCCGTGGGCTCATGGAGGACGAGGACGTCCGCCGCCTCGCCGGCTGGAAGCGCCGGCTGGACCGGATCTTCGAGACGAACTGGGCCGCCTACGCCCCGGCGACGGCGTCGTCTACGCGTGCGGGCGCCGACGGGTGGGCGCCGGGGGCCGCCACCGACGGCGACCGCGCCTCGTTCTGGGCAGCAGACGCAGCGAGCGCCTGGCTCGAGGTCGACCTCGGGGCGCCCCGCCGCGTGTCGGTCGTCGAGGTGGCGGAGCCGGTTCGCTACGGGCAGCGGGTCGAGGCGTACCACGTCGAGGCGTTCGTCGGCGGCGGCTGGGTGCCGGCCGCTCGTGGAACGACGGTCGGCCGGCGCCGGCTGGACCGCATCCGCCCGATCACCGCCCAGCGCTGGCGCCTCGTCATCGACGGCGCGCGCGCCGATGCCGCGGTGAGCACGTTCGCCCTGTACCGCGGGATTCCCTGACGGGCAGGGCCCCGCCGCTCCTACTGGCCGGTCTCCGAAGGCGCCGGTACGACGCTGCCGTCCATCGCGACCGTCATGCCGGGGCCGGGCGGCGTCGTGGGCATCGAGTGGATGTCGGGCGTGCCGGACCAGCCGTTGGGCACGTAGTGCGTGTGGCTGCCGTGCGAGATCGCGACGTAGCCGAGCGGGCTCTTGACGCCCGTGTCGGACGCGCCCAGGCCGAGCACGTCGCGCAGCACGAACGCTGCGAGCAGGCCGACGGCGAGAAACAGAAGGAGGCGGAACGGGCGTTTCATCGCAGGGGAGTGCAGAATGCGGAAGTCTAGCGCGAACCCGGCGCCGCGCGCGCGGATTCGACGTGAGCACAACGCCCCGCCGGTACCCAGCCATGCCTGACGCCTCGCCGATCCGCGCTGTCCTCATCGTCGGCGTCGCGGGCTCTGGCAAGACGACCGTCGGCCGCGCCCTCGCCGTGCGCCTCGGCCCGCCGTGGACGTTCGCCGACGCCGACGCCTTCCACAGCCCCGAGGCGCTCGGCAGGATGTCGCGCGGCATTCCGCTGACCGACGCCGACCGGGCACCGTGGCTCGCGCGCCTCGCCCGCCTGCTCTCGGAGCGCCTCGAGGCGGGGCCGCCGACCGTTCTCGCCTGCTCCGCCCTCCGCGCCGCCTACCGCGCCACGCTCACGCGTGGCGACGCCCGCATCGCGACGGTCTGGCTGGACGCACCGCGCGACGTCCTCGCCGCGCGCCTCGAATCGCGCCTCGAGGCGCACGGCGCGCATCCGGTCGGGCCGAGCCTGCTCCCGAGCCAGTTCGCCACGCTAGAGCCGCCCGCCGCGGCGCTCCGCCTCGACGCAACGCGCCCTGTCGAGGCGCTCGTTGCGGAGGCCGCGGCGTTCGTCACAACAGAGCGACTCTGACCGGCCAGGTGAGGGGCTACGCCTCGGCCTGCGCCGCGAGCGTTTCCCAGCGCGCGTAGAGCGCCTTAACCTCCTCGTCCACGGTGTTGAAGCGGGCCATCGTCTCGGCGAACTCAGCCGCGCGCGAGTAGAGGTCCGGGTCCGCCATCTCGGCCTCGATCGCCGTCTTGCGCGTCTCGGCCGCCGCGATCTGCTTCTCAACGGTCTGCATCGCCTTCGCTGCGGCTCGGGCATCAAGGCCGCCGGACGGCGCAGCCTTCGCGCTCGGCTGCTTCGCGGACTGCGGCGCTGGGCCCTTGCCCTGCGCGGCCTGGTAGGCGGCGTTGCGCGCCTCGGCCTCGCGGCGCTTCTCCTCCTTCGTCTTCTTGCCGCCCGACGACGGCTTCGCCGCCGGCGCGCCGGGCGATGCGGGCGCGGGCGTCCGTGCGGCGCCATCGCCCGAGACGGGGGCCGCCACGCGCGACGCGGTCCCGTTCTCGCGCTGCCACTGCGCCTCGGTGTACGAGCCGTCGTAGGCCTTGACGGCCTTGTCCTCGACGTACCACGTCTGCTCGGCGACGGCGTCGATGAAGTAGCGGTCGTGGCTCACGAGGACGAAGGCGCCGGTGTACTGCCGCAGCGCCTCGGCGAGGACATCCTTGGAGTGGATGTCGAGGTGGTTCGTGGGCTCGTCGAGGACGAGGACGTTGGCCGGGCTGAGCAGCGTGCGCGCCAGCGCGAGGCGCGAGCGCTCGCCGCCGGAGAGCACTGAGACGGGCTTGAACACGTCCTCGCCGGTGAAGAGGAACGCGCCGAGGACGGAGCGGAGCTCGGTGTCGGACTGCCCGCGCGCCACGTCCTGGAGCGCCCCGAAGACCGTCATCGACGGGTCGAGGGCCTCGGCCTGGTGCTGCGCGAAGTGCGCGATCGCGGCGCGGCGGTCCACGATCCGCTCGCCGTCGAAGGTCTCCTCGCCGAGCAGGATGCGCGCGAGCGTGGACTTGCCGGCGCCGTTCTTGCCGACGAGCGCCACCTTGTCGCCCTTCTCGAGGCGGAGGGCGCCGGCGTGCTCGAAGACGCGCGTGCTGCCGCCGGTGTCGGTGGGGTAGGTCTTCGAGAAGTCCGAGAGCTCGACGGCGATGCGGCCGACGGGCGGCGGGTCCGGGAAGCGGAAGCGGATGGTCGCCGCCTCGGCCGGCGGGGCCTCGATGCGGTCCATCTTGTCCAGCGACTTCTGGCGGCTCTGCGCCTGCTTCGCCTTCGTCGCCTTGGCGCGGAAGCGCTCGACGAAGCGCTCCATCTCGGCGATGGTCTTCTGCTGGTTGTCGTAGTTCGCCTGCCAGTGCTGCCGCCGCTCGACGCGCGCCTCGAGGTAATGCGAGTAGTTGCCGGCGTAGTCGTCGATCTGGCCGCGGATGAGCTCGCTGGTGCGCGTCGTCATCCGGTCGAGAAAGTAGCGGTCGTGCGAGACGAGGACGACGGCGCCGGGGTACGTCGTGAGGTACTGCTCGAGCCAGTCGATGGACTCGATGTCGAGGTGGTTTGTCGGCTCGTCGAGGAGGAGGATGTCGGGCTGCCCGAGGAGCAGGCGGGCGAGGGCGACGCGCATCCGCCAGCCGCCGGAGAACGTCGAGAGCGGGCGCCGCATCTCGTCGTCCGTAAAGCCGAGGCCGGAGAGGATGGCGGCGGTGCGGGCCTCGACCGTGTGCGCGTCGCGGGTCGAGAGGAGCTCCTGGCCGCGCGAGAAGCGCTCGACGAGGCCGTGGTAGTGGTCCGTGTCGTGGTCGGTCGCGGCCTCCATCGCCTCGAGGAGCCGGTGGGACTCGGCCTCGAGCTCCTGCACGTCGCCGAAGGCGCGCATCGCGTCCTCGAGCGGGCTGATGCTGGTGTCGTGCTCCTGCGTGTCCTGCCGGAGAAAGCCCGTCGTGGCGCCGCCCTCGCGGACGACCTCGCCGCCGTCGATGTTCTGGTCGCCCGAGATGACGCGCAGGATCGTGGACTTGCCGGCGCCGTTGGGGCCGACGAGGCCGATGCGCTCGCCGGCGCGGACGGTCCACGAGAGCTTGTCGTAGAGCGTGCGGCCGCCGAAGGCGAGCGAGATGTCGCGGAGGAAGAGCATCGAGGCAGGGCGTGTCTGTCGGGAACGGGCGGGGCGCGGCCGGGCGCCGCGCGGCGCGTCGAAGCGCGGATGGAGAATAGAGCCGCGGGCCCTGCGCGCCCGGTAGGATTCGGTGGACCGTGCCCGCTCCCGGTGGTGGACCCCATCGGAGCGGTGGTGGACCCCATCGGGGCGGTGGTGAGCCTTGTCGGAGCGGTGGTGAGCCCATCGGGGCGGTGGTGAGCCTTGTCGGACCGGTGGTGAGCCTATCGGACCGGTGGTAGACCCCGTCGGACCGGTGGTAGATCACCTCGGGGCGGTGGTGGATGTCCTCAGCACGGATCGGCGGCGCTTATGGCACGAGGAGGCCCGAGTCGAAGGTGCGGCGGGACCAGTCGCGGCGCTCGGCGGCGTCGTAGAGGTCCGAGTGGAGCAGGACGTCGTGGCGGAAGAGGCGCTCGGCGGGGCGCTCGGCGGCGTCCGCGGCGGCCGTCCCGAAGGCGGCGTCGACGGGCGCGGCGCGCTCCGAGGCGGCGCGGCGGGCGTAGGTCGCGGCGCGCTCGGCGGGGGAGAGGCCCGCGCGCTGCGCCCAGAGCGCCGCGGCGTCGTCCGCGAAGAAGAGGAGGCAAACGACGGCGAGGACGCGCAGCAGGCGCGCGCCGAGCGGCACGGCGGCGAGCAGCCCGACCGCGGCCACGACGAGCACGCGCTCGCCGGGGTTGACGACGTTGAGCGCGAACGGCGGCATGAGAAGGGCCGCCGCGGCGAGAATCCAGGCCATGAGGGCGGCGCGGCGGCGTCCGCCGGCCGGCATCCGCGCCGTTCCCCACGCGAGCGCCCCGACGAGGAGCAGCACGACGGCGGCCGAGGCGGCGAGGGCGATCCACAGCAGCGGTCCGCCGATAAGCGTGGCGCCGTCCAGCCCGACCGGCCGCTCGAGCGGGCCGAGCTTCATCAGCGTGTACGCCTTGTAGGCCAGCGCCTGCCCGATGCCGCCCGCCGCAGCCGGCGCCTCGAACGGCGCCGACGTGCGTCCGAGGACGTACCCGGCCGTCAGGAGACCGGACGGGACGAGCGCGGCGACGGTCTTCCCGTCGCGCCGGTGCAGCGCGTCGAGCCCGGCGGCGAGGGCGAAGGCGGCGAATGGGACGGCGTGGGCGAAAAACAGCGCCAGCGAGGCGGCACCGGTTGCGCCGGGCGAGAGGCGCCCGCGGCGCACCCACGCGGCGGCGAGCCAGAGCAGCAGCGTCACGCCGATCTGAAACCCGAGGTAGCCGTTCCACCACGACGACGACACGACGAGGCACGAGGCGACGATGGCGGCGCGAGGCGCCGGAGCATCGGGGTCGGCGGCCTGCCCGAGGCGCCACGCCCCGACGACGCCGGCCAGCAGGAGGAGCGCCGCGACGATCCGGCCCGTCGCCAGGGCGGAGAACGTGCCGAGGAGCGCAGCCGGGATGAGCGTCGCGAGCGCGTTCGGGACCGGGTAGGGCGCGAGGCGCAGCGGCGTCGCGGTGGCTTCCAGAAGCTCGGCCCGGAGCAGAGCGCCCGAGTAGACCCACGCCGGCAGGTCCACGAGGTAGAGCGCCGGCAGCAGCAGCACGCCCGCGACGAGCAGCGCCGAGGCGGTCCAGTAGACGACGCCGAGCGCGCGCGGCGTCAGCGGGCGCAGCCGGGGAGGGGCCGGGCCAGCGTCGGCCACATAATCTGCAGGTCGAGGTTCCACGTCAGGAGGGCGTTCAGGTCGTGCGCGCAGAGCTACTCGACGAGCGGGCGGAGCGCCGCGGCGACGGCGGCGTGGCCGGCGGGGGAGAGGTGCGTCCCGTCGCCCGTCAGGAAGTCGCCGGCCGAGAGCGCCGGTGAGAGGTCGACGTGCCGGATGCCGAGCGCGGCGAGGCGCGCGGCGAGCGTGTCCTGCGGGACCGTGTCGCCCGTCCCGATCTGCGGCGCCTCGGGGACGAGGGCGACAGTGAGCGGGACGCGGCGCGCGGCCAGCGTGTCGCGGATGATCCGGAGCTGCCCGAAGGCGCGGTCGCGGTCCGCCTGGTGGGCCGGCTCGGTGTAGAGTGCGCGGTCGAAGGCGAAGGCGCGGCCCGCGGCGTCCGTCGGGACGGTTCGGACCCAGCGGTAGAGGCGGCTGTGGCGGCCCAGCCACGCCAGCGGGCGCGCGGCGCCGAGGCGGACGGCCTGGTACGCGCGCTGGCCGAACGTGGCCGTCGGGGCGGCGGCGGCGACCCGCTCGGCGGCGGCGATCGGGATCATCTGCCCCTCGGGGTAGAGGTCGTTGAGGCACCACACGAGCACGACGGCGCGCAGCGAGTCGCCGTGGCGCGCGTCGACGGCGCGGCGATAGTCCGCTGCGGCCCAGCCCAGCACGGACGGGTTCGCGATGCGGACGCCGGGGAGGCCGGCGAGGCGCCCGGCGAACGTCTCGGCGGGTGCGACGCCGAGCCCCATCGTCACCGAGTCGCCGAGGAGCAGGACCGCCGCGCCCGTCGTGTCGGCGCCCGCGTAGTGCCAGGTGCCGTCAGTCGAGACGCGCACCGCGGCGCCGTACGCGACGCCCGAGGCGCCGGCCGTGAGGCGGTACGACGCTGTCCCGTCGGCGTTGGCGGCGTAGGTGAAGAGCGCCGCGTCGGCGCCGGCCGGGACGACGCCGGGCGCCGCGACGCGGACGACGGCCTCGGCGACGAGCAGCAGCGCGAGAAAGACGGCCACGTTCACGACGACGAGGCGCAGAGCGGCTCCGAGTCGGCCCCTGCGCTGTGGCCCGCCCGCGCTAGTGCGCATTCTCGTGGACGAAGCCCTTGAACAGCGTCAGCCACATGATCCGCACGTCGAACCACAGGCTCCAGTTCTGGATGTAGTAGAGGTCATACTCGATGCGCTTGCGGAGGCTCGTGTCGCCGCGCCAGCCGTTGACCTGCGCCCAGCCCGTGATGCCGGCCTTCATCTTGTGGCGCAGCATGTAGCCCGGGATCTCGTGGCGGAAGCCCTCGATGAGGACCGGCCGCTCGGGGCGCGGGCCGACGACCGACATGTCGCCCCGGAGGACATTCAGAAACTGCGGCAGTTCGTCGAGCGAGGTCCGCCGGAGGAAGGCGCCGACGGAGGTCGCCCGCGTTTCACCGGACTTCGACCACACGGCGCCCGTGCCCGCCTCGGCATCGACGGGCATCGAGCGGAACTTGAGCATCCCGAACGTGCGCCCGTTGAGGCCCATCCGCTCCTGCCGGTAGAAGACCGGGCCGTGGGACGACAGCTTGACGGCCGCCGCGATGACGAGCAGCAGGGGCGAGAGCCCGATGATCGCGGTGGCCGAGAAGGTTATGTCGAGCGCGCGCTTGAGGACCTGCCGCATGTCGAAGGCCGCCTCGTCCAGCAGGTGGATGACGGGCAGGCCGTCGACGTCCGAGACGCGCGAGTTCAGCAGCAGGTCGAGCGAGAACAGGTCCGGCACGAGGCAGAGGTGCGCCGTACGGACCGAGCATGCCTCAGCGACGGCCTCGATCTTGTCCGACGCCGCGAGGGGGAGCGCCACGTAGACCATGTCGACGCCGCCGATGCGGTCCATCGTCTCGCCGATGGCGCTCACCGGCCCGAGCACGTCCGGCCGGCCGGTCTGCTCGGGGTAGAACGGGTCGTGCGGGGCGGACGCGACGCCTGCTCCGCGGTCGTCAAGGAAGCCGAGCACCTCGAAGCCCATCCACGGGTAGTGGCTGAAGGCGCGCGCGAGGCGCTGCCCGGCGTGCCCGGCGCCCACGATGAGCACGCGGCGGACGTTGCGCCCCGCCTGCCGCGCCCGCCGCAGCACGACGTAGATCGACAGCCGCAGCCCGGCGAGGAGCGCCGACGACAGCACGCCGAAAATCAGCATGTGGACGCGCGAGAACGAGAACGCGCGGAAGAAGAACAGCGCCCCGACGCTTATCGCGAGGCCCAGCGCGACGGCCCGCGCGACGGCGTAGACGACGAGCGACAGCCGCTGCGCGCGGCGCGTCTGGTACAGGCCGGAGAGCACGAACGCGGCGCTCCACACCGCGAGCACGGCCGGAAGGAACCGCAGGTACGCCTCGAGCGGGACGTACTCCGGCGGCGTCAGCACCTCGAAGCGGACTCCCCACGCGAGCACCCACGCGAGCCCGATCAGCACAGCGTCGGCGCCGAACAGGAGCCGCTGGAGGGATTGACTGCGTTCGCGGAGCATGAGGGGGATGCGGGAGCGCGGCCGAAGATAGCCGGCAGCGCCTTTACCGAGCGCACATCGAGGCAGGGCGGTGAGGAGTGCCCTGCTGAGAGGAGAGAAACCCCAGGGCTGGCCGACCGGGACGCAGACTGGGACGCGCAGATTCGGCCCCGCGCTCTTACCGGAGCTTGGCCGGGTGCGTCGCGGCGATGAGCGCGCGGGCGAGGGCCCGCGTCGAGTTGACGAGCGGGACGCCGGCGTGCATCGCCTCGGGGACGGCGAGGGGCAGCTCGGTGCAGCCCAGGATGACGGCCTCGGCGCCCCGCGCGGCAAGGTGCTCGGTGGCGTCCAGCAGCACAGCGCGTGCCTGAGGGTCCGGCGGCGCCGAGTGCGCCTTGAGGCCCCACTCCGGATCTGAAGATGGACGCGTGGACGCGCGCCTGCACCTCGGCATCCGGCACGACGGCCTCGCGGCCCGACGCCTCGAGCCCGATCTGGTGCAGCCGGTTCTTGATGGACGAGTCCGTGGCGAGCACGCCCACGCGGCGCACCCCCGGCAGCGCGCGCTCGATGTCCTCGATGATCGCGTCGACGATGTGGACGAGGCGCATCGGCGTGTGGGCGATGCCGGCCTTCAGCGCCTCGAAGAGAACCGGCGCGTGCGCCGTGTTGCACGGCACGCCGACGACGGCGCAGCCCGCCGCGTCGAGCATCGCCAGCACCGAGAGCATCGGCGGGACGGGGCTCGGGGCCGAGGGGTCCGCGATCCAGGTCGAGCGGTCCGGGATGCGCCCGGGGTACGAGACGAGCGCGACCGGCAGGTGCTCCTGGTCCGCGTGGGCGTCTGTCTCGTCGAAGAGGGCGCGGACGAGGTCGAGGCCAGCGTAGGGGCCGAGCCCGCCGAGCACGCCGATGGCGTCGCGGGGGGCAGTGGGAGAGTCGGGAGCGGGGCCGGACGGGTCAGACACGGGTCGGGGCGGTGAAAAGGGGGGCAAGACGCCCCGTCGGGCCGCGCGAGGCGCCGTGCGAGGCGCCCATGCGTTGACCGGGAGCCGACGTGGCGCCTAGTTTGAGCCGCTTGCCCGCCCTCAGGTGCGGGCGGCGGTGCAGAGTACGCCCGTCGTCCGAGCCCAGGCCGCCGCTGCCCGGTGGTGTAACGGTAGCACAGCGCCCTTTGGAGGCGTTTGCAGAGGTTCGAATCCTCTCCGGGCAACTCCGCCACCCGCGCCCTGCGTCTCGCATGTCCCTTCTGCACAACCCGCCGATCACGCTGTTCGCCGGCCGGAGCAATCCGGCCCTGGCGCAGGGGATCGCGGACGCCTACGGCGCGGAGCTCGGCCACGTGACGCTGAAGAACTTTTCAGACGGCGAGATCTACGTCCGCTACGAGGAGTCCATCCGCGGCTCGGACCTGTTCATCATCCAGTCCACGCCGCCGCCCGGAGACCACCTCATGGAGCTTCTCCTGATGGTCGACGCCGCGCGGCGCGCCTCGGCGGGCCGCATCACGGCCGTGATCCCGTACTTCGGGTATGCCCGGCAGGACCGCAAGGACCAGCCGCGCGTCTCGATCGCGGCCTCGATGATCGCGCACCTGCTCGAGCAGACCGGCGTCGACCGCGTGCTGACGATGGACCTGCATGCGGCGCAGATCCAGGGCTTCTTCTCGATCCCGGTCGATCACCTCTACGGGTCGACGGTCTTCGAGCAGACGCTCATGCACGACCCGGCGTGGGCCGGCTTCCGCCGGAACCTCGTCGTCGTCGCGCCCGACGTCGGCGCGTCGAAGGTTGCGCGGGCCTACGCGAAGCGCTTCGGCGCCTCGCTGGCGCTTATCGACAAGCGCCGTCCCGAGGCCAACGTCGCCGAGGTGATGAACATCATCGGCGACGTCGCCGGCTGCAACTGCCTGCTTATCGATGACATGTGCGACACGGCCGGCACGCTGACGTCTGCCGCGATCGCGCTGCACGATGCCGGCGCGACGGACGTGCGGGCGTTCTGCACGCACGCCCTCCTCTCCGGCCCGGCCCTCGGTCGCATCGAGGCCAGCCCGATCTCGCGCATGGTCGTGACGGACTCCGTCCCGCTCGCGTGCGCGTGTCCCAAGATCGAGGTCCTCTCGGTCGCCCCGCTCTTCGCCGAGTCCATCACCCGGATCTCGGCCGACGAGTCCCTCTCCACCCTTTTCGTCGGATAACCCGCTCGTGGAGTAGCATCCGCGGCGACACCCCGTTCGCTCACCCGCTTCCCAGACTCAGATGGATACCCTCGTTCTCACCGCGACCCCCCGCGACACCGGCAAGAAGGCCGTCAAGGCGATCCGCACCGCCGGCCTCGTGCCGTGCGTCCTCTACGGGCCGCACACCGAGCCCGTCCACTTCGCCGTGCCGACGCTCTCGCTGCGGCCGCTCATCCACACGACCGAGCAGCACCGCGTGACGGTCAACGTCGGCGGCGAGTCGCTCGACGCGATCCTGAAGGAGGTCGTCTTCCACCCGGTCACGGAGCGCCCGTGGCACGCCGACTTCCAGGCGCTCACGGCCGGTGAGCTGTTCACGACGACGGTCCCGGTCGAGCTCGTCGGCCTGCCCGACTCCGTCCGCGACGGCGCCGAGCTCGCGCAGCCGATCCACCAGGTCGAGGTCCGCGCCCTCCCCAAGAACCTGCCCGGCTCGATCGAGGCGGACGTCTCCGGACTGGCCGTCGGCGACACGTTCCACGTCTCGCAGCTCGTGCTGCCCGAGGGCGTCGAGGTTCTCACGGACGGCGACCTCGTCCTCGCGACGCTCACGATGAGCACCCTCGGTGCCGACATCGAGGAGGCTGATGCGGAGCTCGCCGAGGAGCAGGCCGCCGAGTTCGCCGAGGAGCACGCGGACGATGCCGACAACGTCCCGACGACGGAGCAGTAAGACCCTGCTCGACTGTCTCTGCGGGGGCGCTCGGATCACTCCGGGCGTCCCCGTTCTGTTGAGGCTTGAGGTGCGGGTGTCTGACCGGCGCCTCTGGCCCAAGCCCCTTGCACCCACGCCCTCATGTCGCTCTTCCGCCGCCTCTTCCGCGCCCTGCCGGAGCCGTTCGCCGAGACGCCTGATCTCGTCGTCGTGGGCCTCGGCAACCCGGGCGCGCGCTACGACGGGACGCGGCACAACGCCGGATTCGCCGTCGCAGACCGCGTCGCCGCGCGCCTCGGGGGCGCCTTTGCGCCAGCCGGCGCGGCGGGGCTCGTCGCGGCAGGGGAGTGGCACGGGAAGCGCGTCGCCGTCGTGAAGCCGCAGGCGTTTATGAACCGCAGCGGGGCCGCCGTCGAGGCGGTGCTGCGCCGGGCGGGCGTCGACGCCGGGCGCCTCGTCGTGGTCACGGACGACCTCGCCCTGCCTGTCGGGACCCTCCGGATGAAGCCCAAGGGCGGCGCCGGCGGCCACAACGGCCTCGCCGACATTGCGGACGCGCTCGGCGGGACCGAGTGGCCGCGCCTCCGCGTCGGCGTCGGGAGCGACTTCGCGCCCGGCACGCAGGTCGACTTTGTCCTCGCGCGGTTTGGCTCGGACGAGGCGGAGGATGCCGCAGCCTCGTTCGACCGCGCCGCCGAGGCCGCCCTTGCCGTCGCGACGGATGGCCTCGCTGCGGCGATGTCGCGCTACAACGGCCCGGCCCGGCCGTGACGGCGCTGCGTTCGTAATCCCGGCGAAGCGCTTCCGCCGGGCGGTTCGGCCCGCGCCCGTCCGCGTATCTTCGCGAACCCCCTCTGATCCGCCGCGCACCCCGCCCGTCCCATGGCCAGAATCGACGTCGTCATGCCCAAGATGGGCGAGTCCGTGATGGAAGGAACCGTCCTCGAGTGGAAGAAGGCCATCGGCGACATCGTCGAGATGGACGAGACGCTCCTGGAAATCTCGACCGACAAGGTCGACTCCGAGGTGCCGAGCCCCGAGGCGGGCCGCATCGTCGAGATCCTCGTGCAGGAGAACGACACGGTCGACGTCGGCACGCCGATCGCCGTCATCGAGACCGACGTGAACGCGGCGGCGGAGGCGCAGCCCGCGACGTCGCCGCCGAGCGCCGAGCCCGTCGTGGAGGTCCCGCCGACATCCGACACGCCGGCCGGCTCCTCGGCCCGCCAGGCCGTCGAGACGCCCAACGCGGAGCCGTCGGTCCCGGCAACGCCGGCGCCACCCGCGCCCGAAGCCGCTCCGGCTGCATCTGCGGCGGCGCCCGCAGCCGGCGGCGCGCGCGTCGAGGTGGTGATGCCCAAGATGGGCGAGTCCGTGATGGAAGGCACGGTCCTGACGTGGAGCAAGGCCGTGGGCGACACGGTCGAGATGGACGAGACGCTCCTGGAAATCTCGACCGACAAGGTCGACTCCGAGGTGCCGAGCCCCGAGGCGGGCACGCTCGTCGAGATCCTCGTCCAGGAAGGCGACACGGTCGACGTGGGCGTCGCGATCGCGATCATCGCGACGGGCGACGCCTCCGCGGTCCCGGCTCCGGCTCAGCCCGCCGCCCCGACCCAGCCCGCTGCTGCGGCCCAGCCCGCCGCTCCGGCCCAGCCTGTTGCCGCTCCGGTCCAGCCCGCTGCTGCGGCGCCCGAGCACACGGCGGGCCCGGCCGAGAAGAGCTACAGCGCCTCGCCCGAGGGCGACGGCGCCGCGATGTCGGCCCCGGCACAGGCCGAGGAAGCCGCCGCACGGCACCAGGCCGCGAGCGGCGAGGCCTCCGGCCCGATCCCGCGCCGCGACGATGCCGGCAACTTCTACTCGCCGCTCGTCCGCTCCATCGCCACGGCCGAGGGCCTCTCGCTTACGGAGCTCCAGCAGATCTCGGGCAGCGGCGCGGAAGGCCGCGTCTCGAAGGCCGACGTCATGGCGTACCTCGAGACCCGCACCGCCCAGCCTGCGGCGCAGTCTGTGCCGGCAGCCCAGCCGGCACCCACGCCGGCGTCGCCGCCCGCCGCCCCGGCGACCCAGCCGTCTGCGCCCCGTCCGGCGCCCGCACCGCGTCCCGCCGCCCAGCCCGCGGCGTCGAGCAGCGCGTCCGACGACCGCGTCGAGGCGGTGCAGATGGACCGGATGCGGCAGCTCATCGCCGAGCACATGCGCCGCTCGAAGGACACGTCGGCGCACGTCACGTCCTTCGCCGAGGTCGACGTGACGGGCCTCGTGAAGCACCGCGAGCTGCACAAGAAGGCGTTCGAGGCGCGCGAGGGCGTGAAGCTCACCTACACGCCGTACTTCATCGCGGCGTCGATCGAGCCGCTGCGGTCGCACCCGTTCATAAACGCGTCCGTCGACGGCTCGACGATCCTCGTCCGCAAGGACTACCACATCGGCATCGCGGTCGCGCTCGACAAGGGCCTGCTCGTGCCGGTCGTCCGCAACGCAGGCCAGCAGAACCTCTCGGGCCTCGCGCACTCGGTCGCGGACCTCGCGGCGCGCGCGCGGACCAAGAAGCTCCAGCCGGACGAGCTGCAGGGCGGAACGTTCACGATCACCAACGTCGGCTCGCTCGGCAGCCTCATGGGCACGCCGATCATCAACCAGCCGCAGTCGGCGATCCTCTCGCCGGGCGCCATCGTGAAGCGGCCCGTCGTGATCGAGGACCCGGAGCTGGGCGACGTCATCGCGATCCGCCAGATGGTCTACATCTCGCTCTCGTACGACCACCGGATCATCGACGGCGCCATGGCCGCGTCCTTCCTCGCCGCCTACCGCGACGCCCTCGAGGCGATCACGCCCGACTCGGCGCTGCTGTAGGGACCGGAAAGCGGAAAGCCGCGCCGCGCAGGGGTCACGCCCGGCGCGGCGCGCCCGTTTATAGCGTCCACGAAACGCATGTCTGCCTGGACCCCGCGGACTGCGTCGGCCGACGACAGGCTCGCAGGTAGCGAGGCTCGAGGGCCGCCCGCCTCTTGCCGCGCGCCGCGGCGCCGTCTAGATTGTGGGATAGCCGTTATCCCGACCAGACCCAATGGACGATGCGACGCCCCTGCGCCTGACCGTCGTGCAGCTCTCCGAGCGCCTCGACGCCTTCGTTGCGGAGTACCTCAAGGAGAAGAGCCCCGAGACGTCCGGCACGTACCGGCGGACCCTCAACGAGTTTGAGCGCTACCACGCGGCCCGCGCCGCGCGGCCGTCCAGCCGCTTCGCGTTCGTCGAGGCCGACGTCGAGGCGTACAAGCGCTACCTCATGGACGAGCGCGAGCTCAGCCAGGTGAGCGTCTCGACCTACCTCACGGCGCTCCGCCGGCTCTGCGAGTACCTCGTCGCGCGCGGCGACCTCGCCGAAAACCCGGCGAAGGCCATCAAGGGCAACCGCCGGCCCGAGGCGCACACGCGCGCCGTGCTGCGCGACGAGGAGGTTCAGCGCCTCCTGGAGGCGCCGCCGGCCGCGACGCTTATCGGCCTGCGCGACCGCGCCCTGATGGCGCTGATGGTCTTCGGCGGACTGAGCGAGATCGAGATCGTTCGCGCGAACCTCGACGACGTGGACCGGACGCTGATGGGCGTCACGCTGCGCGTGCAGGGCAAAGGCCGGCAGAGCAAGGATGCCCAGGTCCCGCTCGATGCCACCGCCGCAGACCCGCTCGACGCGTACCTCGCCGCGAGAGGCCGGCCGCCCTCGGCGCAGGCGCCGCTCGTCGTGAGCCACGGCCACCGCTCCGACGGGACGCGCCTCAACACGCGCTCGGTCCGGGGGCGCGTGAACGTGCACCTGCGCACGGCGGGGCTCAAGCGCCGCGGCGTCAGCCCGCACTCGCTCACGCACACGGCGGCGATCATCTGGCTTCAGGCCGGCCTGCCGGTCGAGGAGGTCCAGCGCCGGATGCGCCACGGGACGCTCGAGACGACGCTCATCCACTTCCGCAAGCAGGGCCTGCTCACGCGCGAGCCGGACGCGGGAACAGACTGACTAGACCGTTATTGATGGTGCTGGTGACACACGGCTGGCGGCGTCCCGTGCGTTCTTCCCGCGTCACCTCCCCCGGACTCTCATGACCCATCCAGCCATCAAGCGGGGCCACTACGAGGCCCGCACCTTCCGCGTCGCTCGCCTTGACGACGCCGGGCGCATCGAATTCGAGGCGCCGATCCCGCTCCTGCTCCGCATCGTTCGCCCGGACATCGACATGGCCCTCCATCTGCGCGACGGCGGGCAGCTCGAGGCTGAGTCGATCGGCTCGGTCGACCTCGTCCAGACCGTCGCGCCGTTCCTGCGCGAGGGGCTTCTCGACCCGGGCAACGGCCGCACGAACCCGCTGCTGCCGCCGGTCCACGTGCTCCGCGAGGACGACGGGCTGACGTTCGCCCAGGTCGTCGCCTGCCTGAACTGACCGCGTCGCTCAGGCGGGCGTCACGTCGACCTCGACCCACTGAGGCTCCGGGCCGCCCGCGGCGGGTGTGCTCGGGGCTTTTGGCGTCATCGAGAGGGCGCGGATGGTCAGGCCGCCCGTCGTGACCGTTTCCGGGACCGGGTCGTTCGGCCCGTACCCTGGCATTGACAGTTCGACCGGCTCGCCGTCGATGACGAGGCGCACGTGCGCGCGGCCGGCCCAGACGCAGCTTACGTCGGGCGGGCACCGGCTGTCCTCCGTGACGGCGTCGAACCGGACGGGCACGGTTGCGACAGTGACGGTTTCGCCGAGCGGGATCCGGACTGTCCCGGTCGCCGGCGTCTCGGTGGATGCGGTCGGCGGGGCCGTCGCTGGCGGCGCGGCGTCGGGGCGCGAGGCGGCGCAGCCGGCAGTCGCCAGAACGAACACGAGGGCGGAGCGGACGAGCATCGGGGCAAGGGAAGGTGCGCCGTTCTAACGCGCTGTCTTCCTCTTGCGTGCCCGCGGCGCTACAGCCGCGTTCGGACGCCGAACTGGTGGACGCCGCCGACCTCGCTCCAGCCGGTGTACGCATAGTCCAGCGCGAACCGCCGGATCGTGAGGCCGAAGCCGGCGCTGAGGCCGGCGAGGTCCAGCCGGCCGTCGCCGCGCAGCGCGCGCCCGCGGCGCGGGCTGTAGCCGGCGCGCAGCGCGATCGCTCGCCCCAGCGCAAGCTCGCCGCCGACAAGCAGGTGGTCCAGCGCCCGCACGGCGGCCGACGAGTCCGACGCCTCGCCCTCGAAGTGGTCGAGCTCGTAGCCGGCGACCGTCAGCGTCAGCGGGACGTAGCGGAGGCGCTTCGTCACCGAGAGGCGCAGGTCGCGCGGGAGCCGGTCGTCGACGGTGCCGAGGCTCGAGAGGACGGTCCCGATGCCGGTGTAGCTCGCTGCGACGACGAGGCCCTGGCCAGGCACCTCGTAGGTCACGCCGAGGTCAGCGGTCAGTGCCTGCGCGCTGGCGTCGTCGACGGAGGCGAAGAGGGCGTTGACGCTCGCGCCGGCGCGCACGCGCGGGATTACGACGCGCGACGCCGTGAGCGAGACGGCGGCCTCGCTGGCGCCGAAGGTCGTCCCGTCGGGCGTCCCGTCGATCCCCGTGCGGTCGAAGGAGCCGTAGGACAGGAAGCGGACGCTCGCCGCGGCGTCGACGCCGAGGCGCGGGACCGAGCGTGCATAGACGGCCGTGCCCGCATTGATGTCGGCGAGCTGGTCCACGTAGCCGAGCGCGACCGAGCCGTTCATCTCGCCCGTGAGGAACGCCGGGTTCGTGAAGAGCGCCGTCGGGTCGTCCCCGGCGAGGCCGCCCATGGCGCCGGCGAGCGCGGCCGTCCGCGCCGAGATGTCCATCTGGACAAGGTCGAAGCCGGTGTCGCGGCGCTGCGCCGAGGCAGGCACGGCGAGCGCCGCCGCGAGGGCGAGCGCACAGAAACCAGGGGCGAGACGCATGGCAGACTCGGAGCGGGCGGGTGGCGTCTCGAAGGGTCGGTCGCGGTCAGGGGAGATCGTGCGCCAAGGTACGCCGCGCCCCCGCGCCGTGGGAAGGGCACAAGGCGGGGGAGAGGGGCCCTGGCCCAGACATCCTGCCACGACCTCTCCACACCTCAAACTCTCCCGACTACAGGCCCGCATCGAGCGCGGGCCTCTGCCTAGCTTCCCACATCCCACCCGCCCTGCAGCATGGAGCCCGCCCTCGCCACCGACCGCGCCGCCGAGGCGCAGCGCCTCGCCGGCCGCCTCTCGGACCGCATCCTGAGCGTCCCGCCGTCCGGCATCCGCCGCTTTTTCGAGATCGCGTCCACGATGGACCCCAACGCCGAGCCGCCGCTGATCTCGCTCGGCATCGGCGAGCCGGACTTTGTCAGCCCGCAGCCCATCATCGACGCCGCAAAGGCGAGCCTCGACGCCGGGCGGACCGGCTACACGGCCAACCTCGGCCTCCGCGACCTCCGCGACGCGGTCACCGAGGACCTGCACATGCGCTACGGCGTGGCCTACGACCCGGCCAGCGAGATCGTCGTCACGATCGGCGCGAGCGAGGCGATGCAGATCACGATGCTCGCGATGCTCGATCCGGGCGACGAGATCCTTATCCCGGAGCCCTGCTTCGTCGCCTACGGCCCGACGGCGCAGTTCGCCGGCGCGACCGTCGTGCCCGTGCCGACGCGCGTCGAGGACGACTTCCAGGTCACGGCCGAAGACATCGAGGCGCGGATCACGCCGCGCACCAAGGCGCTCTTCCTCGGCTACCCCAACAACCCGACCGGCGCCGTGCTGCGCCGCGAGACGATGGAGGCCATCGCCGACGTCGTCGTGCGGCACGACCTCTTCGTGATCTCGGACGAGATCTACGACCGCCTCGTCTACGGCGAGGCGCACGCGCTGGGCCACGTCTGCGTGCCGAGCCTGCCGGGCCTCTGGGAACGGACCGTCCTGCTCGGCGGCTTCTCGAAGGGCTACGCCATGACGGGCTGGCGCATCGGCTACGCCTGCGCCCCGAAGCCGCTCATGGACCAGATCTACAAGGCGCACCAGTACATCGTGATGTCCGCCCCGACGATGGGGCAGGCCGGCGCGCTCGCCGGCATCCGCGAGGCGCAGCCGCAGGTCGAGGCCATGCGCGAGGCCTACGACGCCCGGCGCCGCGTCATCGTGGACGGCCTCAACGCCGCAGGTCTGCCGACGTTCGAGCCCGAGGGCGCCTTCTACGCCTTCCCGGACATCCGCCCGACGGGCCTCTCGTCCGAGGAGTTCGCGCAGCAGCTGCTCTTCGAGGAGCACATCGCGTGTGTCCCGGGCGATGCCTTCGGGCCGTCCGGCGCGGGCTTCGTGCGCTGCTCCTACGCGACGAGCCTCGAGAACGTGACCGAGGCGGTCCGCCGCATCACGGCCTTCGCGCAGCGCCGAATCGCGGCGCGCAGCGCTGCATAGGCCCGGCAGGGCGCGTTTCCCTGGCGCGCGCCTAGAGGGCTCTGCGACCGGCCCTCGCGCTTGTCGTCGGTCTCTCGGGTGACACGTTCACGCGCCTTAATCCCGCCTTTGGCGGCATCGGCCTGCGCTACCGCGCGACCGACCGGACCGTCGTCGGCGCGAGCGTGGGCTTCCAGGTCCAGTCTGTGGACGCCAACGACGGCATCGGAGAGACGCAGCGGAGCGTCAGCATCGCGCTGTGGAACGAGAACCACCTCGGGCGCCGCCGCGGCCTCGTCTCGCCGTTCATCGGCGCCGGGGCGACATTCCGCGCTGCACGGCTGAGGCAGGAGCGCGGCCCCGACTCCTTCTCCTCGACGGACGTCGCGGTCGGCGCGGGGGCGCTGCTCGGCGCCGAGGTGAAGCTCGCCCGCGGCGTCACCCTCGGCGCCGCCTACACGCTCGGCGTCGAGGTGACAGCGCGCTCGTTCGACGCCACACCCGATCCGATGCAGGTGCCGGACGATCAGACGATCGTCCGCGTCGGGACGGGTCTGACGGATCTCCACGTCTCGGTCTACTTCTGAGCCGGACAGGCAGGGCGGGGCTAGCTTGGCGCGTTAACACTGTTCACCTGCCAGCGGCGCCATGGAATCCTACGATTATGTCCTCGTCGGTGCTGGCTCGGCCGGCTGTGTCCTCGCCAACCGCCTCACCGAGGACGCCGGCGTCTCGGTCCTGCTCCTCGAGGCGGGCGGGCCGGACGACCGCGCCGAGATCCACATTCCGGCCGCCTTCTCCAAGCTCTTCCAGTCGGACGTCGACTGGAACTACCACACGGCGCCGCAGGAGCACATGGACGGGCGCTCGCTGTACTGGCCGCGCGGCAAGACGCTCGGCGGCTCGTCGTCGATCAATGCCATGATCTACATCCGCGGCAACGCCGCGGACTACGACGACTGGGCCGCGCTCGGCTGCGACGGCTGGGGCTACGCCGACGTGCTGCCCTACTTCAAGAAGAGCGAGGACAGCAGCCGCGGCGCCAGTCCGTACCACGGCGCCGACGGTCCACTGCGCGTCGAGCGGCCGCGTGACCCGGCGCCGGTCATGCGGGCGTTCCTCGAGGCGGCGGCCGAGGCGGGCTATCCCGGGACGGACGACTTCAACGGTCCCGACCAGGACGGCGCGGGCCTCTACGACCTCACGCAAAAGCGTGGCCGCCGCCACTCGGCCGCCGCTGCGTTCCTCAAACCGGCCATGAAGCGGCCGAACCTGACGGTCTGGACGCATGCGCACGCGCGCCGCGTGACGCTCGAAAACGGCCGGGCGACGGGCGTCGAGCTGGACCGTGACGGCGAGACGCTGGTCGTCCAGGCGCGCCGCGAGGTCCTCCTGTGCGGCGGGGCAATCAACTCGCCGCAGCTGCTGATGCTCTCGGGCGTCGGGCCGGCCGCGCACCTCGCCGCGATGGGCGTCGAGACGCTCGTGGACCGCGCCGAGGTCGGGCAGAACCTCCAGGACCACCTTATCACCGGGCTTCGGACGCGTCTGCCGCGCGGCGGCTCGCTCATCGACGCCGAGGGGATCCTGAACGTCGCGAAGTACCTGCTCTTCCGCCGTGGGATGCTGACGTCCAACGTTGCCGAGGCGGGACTCTTCGTCACGACGCGGGCCGGCGAGGCGATCCCGGACGTCCAGTTCCACGTCGCGCCGGCCCTGTTCGAGAACCACGGCCTCGTGCCGCCGAGCGAGCACGGCTTCTCGCTCGGCCCGACGCTCGTGCGGCCGAAAAGCCGCGGCGCGATCCGCCTCGCCTCGGCCGACCCGTACGCGCACCCGACGATCGACCCGAACTACCTCGCCGACCCCGCCGACGCCGCGAGCCTCGTCGCCGGCCTCCGGATCGCGCGCGACATTATCCGGCAGCCCGCGCTGGCGCCGTTCCGCGGCGCGGAGATCGACCCCGGCTCCGACATCCAGACCGACGCCGGCCTGCTGGACTACGTCCGGCAGACGTCCGAGACGCTCTACCACCCGGTCGGCACCTGCCGGATGGGGCCGGACGCCGCCTCGGTCGTGGATACGGCCCTGCGCGTCCGCGGCGTCCGCGGCCTGCGCGTCGTCGACGCGTCCGTCATGCCGACGATCCCGAACGGCAACACCAATGCCGCGACGCTCATGATCGGCGAGAAGGCGGCGGACCTCATTCGCGCCGCCGCGGTGAGCGGCGATGGGGCGTGGCGCGTGCCTGATGCTGTGCCGGCGTGAGGGCCTGCGGGCGGAGGCAAAAACCTGCCTCCGCCCGCAGTGTCTCGCCTCCGCCCGGTCAGTACTCGTAGCGGACGCGGAGGCGCACACGGACGAGACTCTGGTCGGTGCCGTCGAGGATGATCGTGTCCTCGCGGCCGTCGGCGATGTCGGGCGCCCCGTCGGCGAACGTGAACGCCTGCGTCACGCCCATGAGGTCGTCCTCGGTCGTCGGGTCGTAGTCGTAGAGGGCGACCCGGAAGGAGTCGCGGAGGTCGCGCACCTCGAAGCCGCCGTCGACGGCCCAGACGAGCGGAAAGTCCGAGCCGCGGGTATCGTCGACCCACGGCTGGCCGGGCGTTCTCTGGTTGAGAACGAAGCGGTCGTCGCGCGGGTTGAGCGCGCCGCGAGACGTCGTGCTCTCGTCGGCGTAGAGGAGGCGGAAGTAGACCTCGGGGCCGCCGCCGCCCGCGCCGTCCCACTCGCTGCCGCTGGCGGGGTCGCGCAGCGGTGCGTCGTCGATCTGGACGGCGGTGACGATGGCACGCCGCGGCGGGCGGTCGCGGGTGGTGTCGCAGGCCGAGAGCAGAAGCGGGGCGGCGACGAGGAGGAGCGAACGGCGCATAGCAGACGGGGTTAGTGGGACGACCCTCTAGCCGCCTCCGCTCCGCCGTCGGTCACGCCGGCGCGGCGCGGGCCGTCGTTAGCTTTGCCCCATGACGCGTCTCCAGCCCCGCACCGCCCACATCGCGCGCACGACGCGCGAAACCTCTGTCACGGTCGACCTTGACCTCGACGCCCCGGCCGGACAGGACGCGGACGTCTCGACGGGCGTCGGCTTCTTCGACCACATGCTCGTCCTGTTCGCGCGCCACGGTGGAGTCGGCCTGCGCGTGGCCGCTACGGGCGACCTCGACGTAGACGACCACCACACGGTCGAGGACGTCGGGCTCGCGCTCGGGGCGGCGCTGGCCGAGGCGCTCGGCGACAAGGCGTTCGTGGCGCGCTACGGCCACGCGGTCGTCCCGATGGACGAGGCGCTGGCGCGGGCGACGGTCGACCTCTCGGGGCGAGCCTTCTTCGTCTTCGGCGCTGAGCCGGGTGCAGGCTTTGCGCGGCCGAGCATCGGCGCGCTCTCGACCGAGATGGTGCCCCACTTCTGGCAGAGCGTCGCCTCGGCGGCGGGCCTCACGCTGCACCTGCACCTCATGGCAGGCGCGAACGACCACCACCGCGCCGAGGCACTTTTCAAGGCCGCCGGCCGCGCCCTACGCGCCGCGATCCGCCGCGACGCTGCGGGCGACCCGCTCCCGAGCACGAAGGGGACGTTCTGAGCGAGGCGGTCCGGTCGTACCGGGGTGACGCCCGTCAGCGGCCCTGCTGGGCGGTGGCGAAGGACTGAAAGAGGGCGGCCTGTGCCTCGAAGATCCACTTGTTCATGATCGTGTCCTCGGAGACAGCGACCGCAGAAGCGATGCGCCGGGCATCCGAGCGGCCCCAGCGCGCGATCTCGTCGAGCGTGGTTACGCCGCTGGCATAGAGCGCCGTCTCCATCTCCTCGGTGATAGACGCGATGCGCGTGAGGCGGTCCGCGCCAGGTGGCGGGACGGCCGGGGCGGCCTCCTCGACGAGAGGCGCCTCGACCACAGGCGCGCTGGCAGCCGGCGCCTGGAATTCGGCCGCCTGAAACGCGGGTGTCTGAAACGCAGGCGTCTCGAATGCAGGCGTAGCGAACGCGGGCGCCTGTGCAGGCTCAAAGGCTGAGGCTTCCATGGCGACCGGCTCGAACACCGGCGGCTGGAACGTCGGCACGGCCGGTGCGACGGAGCGGCCGGCGAGTGAGACCCAGGCCGTCTGAGACGGCGGCGCGACCGACGGGGCCGGCTGGGAAGACGGGCCTGGCAGGAATGACGGTGTGATCTCCTCAAACGTGACACTCGAAGGTGCAGCGAACATGGCGCCTGTGGCGGCGGGTTCGGGGTCGGCCGGCGGCACGAAGTCGAAGGGCTCGAAGTCTGAGTCGGGCGCGGCCTCGGGGCCGCCGAACGGATCGGGCTCCGCGAACGGGGAGACGCTCTCGAAGACCGGCAGGACGGGCGGCGCGCTAGGCGGCGGCGTCTCGGCGAACGGGTCTGAGAAGACGGGCGGCGCGGTGGGCGCCTGGCCAACGTCCCAGCCGTCGTCCGTGAACGCGACGCCATCGCCCGTCTGGAAGGGCGGAAGCGTGGGTGCCTCGAACGCAGGCGCCTCGAACGCAGGCGCTTCGAACACGGGTGCCTCGAACACGGGCGTCTCAAACGCAGGCATCTCCGAGACCGGGACCTCAAACGTCGGTGTCTCGAAGACGGGCGTGTCGAGGGCCGCAGGCACCTCGGGCGTGTCGCGGACCTCGGCTGCAGGAGCCGCAACCTCGGGCAGGGCGAGCGCAGGCGGGCCGTCGAGGCGCGCCGAGTGCTGGATGGACGCGAGCTGCGTCCGGATGTCCTCCATCTCGGCGTCGCGGCGGCGGACCTCGTGGCGGAGCTCGTTCTGGAGCCCGGAGAGGTGGTGCCGCTGCTGGTCGACGGTTTGCCCGACCGCGTCCATCTTCTGGGCGAGCTGCTGGCGGGCCGTCTCGCCCTGGAGCTGCTGCTGCCCGACGAGCGTCTCGATCCGCTGGCCGAGCGCGCGCATCTCGACGATGGAGTCCGAGGGGTCTGGCGCGGCGTCTTCCCGTCGGCGCGCGCGCAGGAAGAAGTACGCGGACGCGATGAGGATCGCGACGGCGAGGATGCCGATGAGGACGAGGGCGAGGAGGGTCAGCATCGGATCAGCGAGTGACGAGGGTGAGAGCGTCCGGCCCCGTGGCCGTCTGGATTTGGAGCCGCCGCGAGGCGACAGCGTCGGCAAAGACGCGGCGGAGCAAACGGGCGCGGGCGTCCGCAAGGTCCGCCCTCGGGGCGGTCACGGCCACGCGGAAGGTATCGGGATTCCACTCGAAGCGGCTCGCCATGCGGACGGTGTAGCTCCGCAGGGCGGGATCGAGGTTAGCGGATTGGGTGCCGAAGCCGGCCTGGATGGCGTCGAGCAACTGCGTGAACTCGCCGTGCAGGGGCTCGTTGCCGGACTGCTCGAGGCGCGCGAGCACGTCGGCCGTCATGGGCGTCGGGTCGGCCCCGAAGGTCGTCTCGGCCGCGACCGGCGCCGGTCGCGTGATGGACGCTTCGGCGACGGGTGCCACCGGCGCCAGCGCGGGCTCCGCCGCGGGCGCCGTCGACGCGGCGAGAAAGACCGCGACGAGGCCGAGCGTCGACAGCGCGGCTGCGCCGAAGGCGAGCACGACGTACGAGGGCAGCGGCTCAGCCGTCTTTGGCGCCGCCGGCGGCGCGCCGCTGAACTCGGCCGGCGCCGAGTAGCCGCTCCACGCGCCCTCCATCCACGCGGTGTCCTGCGCAGGCACGTCGGCCGGAGCGGCAGCGCGCCGGGGCGGAAACGGAATGCGGGCGAGTAGATCGGTAATCGACACGGGGGCGGAGCGGCGGTCGGGCGGTCGGTTCTGATATGCCAGACGGAGGGCAATCGCTGTGCCGTGCCACGGGGCTGGCAGCGCGCCGGGCTATCTTTCAGGCTCGCCCCCGATGCCGGTCCGGGCAGCCCGATCGCCGTTCAGCCCTCCGCCGTGTCGTCGTTCCGCCCCGTTCTGCTCGCCCTGATCGCCGCTGCGCTCGGCGCCACGGGCTGCGACACCGCACCGACCGTCGCTGCGGCAACGGACGACGCCGCGTGGACGACCGTCGGCGACGCCGCCTGCGCTTCGTGCCACGCCGACATCTCGGCGACGTACGCGCGCTCGGGCATGGGCCGCTCGATGTCGCGCTTCGCCCGCGCCGGCGCGCCGGAGCACTTCGACGCGCAGGGCCGCAGCCCCGTCGTCTGCGCCCCGTCCGACGCGACCGAGGGCGCCGGCTACTGCTACCAGGCGTTCGTCCGCGGCGACACGCTGTTCCAGCGCGAGACGCACCCCGACGAGCCCGGCTTCGAGCGCGTCTCACGCCGCGAGCCACGTCGTCGGCTCGGGCAACGCGACGCGCTCGTACCTCATGATGGCCGGCGACTCCACGGCGCAGGGCGCGGGCTACCTCACCGAGATGCCGCTGACGTGGTACGTCGAGCGTCAGATCTGGGACCTCAGCCCGGGCTACGCGCTGGGCAACCAGCGCTTCGAGCGCCCGATCACGCTCGAGTGCCTCACGTGCCACGACGCCGCGCCGGGCCACGCCGAGAGCCAGAACTACTACACGGACGTCCCGCTGGGCATCTCGTGCGAGCGCTGCCACGGGCCGGGCTCCGCGCACGTCGCGGCGTTCGAGGCCGGCGGCGAGCCCGCCGACCCGCTCATCGTCAATCCGGCAACGCTCTCCACGGCGCTCCAGCTGGACGTCTGCCAGCAGTGCCACCTCACGGGCATCCCCGTCTTCGCGCCGGGCGAGGAGTCCGCGGACGTACCGCCCCGGCCGCCCGCTCTCGGCACACCGCGCCGTCTTCGTCACCCAGGAGTCGCTCAGCGACCCCGAGTCGTTCGGCATCGCGAGCCACGCCGAGCGCCTCGCGCAGAGCGCGTGCTTCCAGGGCGCGCTCGGCTCGCCGGGCCCGATGACGTGCACGACCTGCCACGACCCGCACGTCGCGCAGGCCGAGCTGCCGGCCGACCACTTTTCCGCCTCCTGCCGCTCCTGCCACACGCCCGATGCCTCGGGCGCCGTCGCCCCGGGCAAGGGACCGCTGTGCGACCGGCCCGGCGCCACGACGCCGGCCATCGCGCTCTCGGGCGACTGCGCCTCGTGCCACATGCGCCGCGCGGGCACGTCGGACATCCCGCACGTCTCGTTTACGGACCACTGGATCCGCAAGAGCCCGCCGCCGGGGCGCGCGGGCGGGCCGACGGAGCGGGGAGCCGCCCGCACGACGCCGTACCAGTACGTCAACGTCGTGCTGCGCGAGGGCGCGCTCGAGGGGCGGCCGGCGGCCGAGCAGCCCGAGGCCGTCTCGGGCGTCGAGATGGGCATCGCGCTCGTGGCGGTCTACGACACGGGGCACCGCCTGCCGGCGTACCTCCCGCAGGCCGCGCGCCTGCTGCGCCGCGGCCTCGCCGCGGGCGTGGAGCGGACCGACGCGCGCGTCGCGCTGGGCCGGGCGCTGACGGCGATGGACTCGCTCCAGACCGCCATCTCCGTGCTGGCGGACGCCGCCGCCCGCGACACCGCGTCGGCGCCCGCGGCGCTGTGGCTCGGTGTCGCCCGCCTCAAGGCGGGCGACGCAGCCGGCGCCGCCCGCGACCTGCGGCGGGCCGTCCGCCAGGCGCCGCGCACGACCGAGGCGCGGCTGAAGCTCGCCGAGGCGCTCGCCGACCGTCCCGCCGACGCGGCCGCCGTCCTCGACGCTGCGCTCCGGCAGGACCCGGTCCGCCACGCGTCGGCGTGGAACGACCTCGGCTTCTACCGCCTCCAGGCCGGCGACGTGCCCGCGGCGACGGCCGCGCTGCGGCGCGCGGTCGCGCTGGACCCGCGCCTTCCGCTCGCGCGCGTCAACCTCGGCACGGCGCTGCTCTCCGCGAACGACCTGCCGGCCGCCGCGGCGCAGCTCGAGGCCGCGCTCCGGCTCGACCCGAACCAGGTCGCGGCACTCGGCAACCTCGGCGTCGTCCGCCAGCGCCAGGGCCGGACGGCCGAGGCGCGGCGCCTCTTCGAGCGCATCCTCGCCCTCGAGCCGGGCAGCCCGCAGGCCCTCGCCGCGCTGGCCGGGTTGTAAGAACAGGCGGGCAGAGGGCGGACCTTCGGCGAGCGCCGCGCCATTCGATCCGGACCACACAGCGACTCGTTCCTGCATCATGCGACTGCCCTCCGCCCGCCTCCTTGTGCCCTCTGCCGTCCTCCTCCTCGCCGGCTGCGGCTCGGGGCCTGTGGACGTGCAGACGGCCGAGAGCGTCCCGCTGAAGCTCGACCGCTCGAACCCGCTGCGCCTCGTCCGCTCCGTCCTCGGCGCGTACGCCGGCGGCGACGCCGTCGAGACGGGCCTCGTCTCGGGCGAGGGCGACGACCTCGCGCTGCACCCGCAGACGCTCGACCCGGCGCTGCGCGCCAGCCTCACGGATACGAACGGAGACGGCGCCATCGGGTGGGACGAGCTCTCGGCGTTCCTCAAGGCCACGTACGCCCGGGGCCATCGCATCCCCGAGACGCTCGCCGCGCTCCACGCTGAGGCGGGCACGCCGTCCGCAGACACGGCGTGGTTCGCGGTCGACATCGAGGGCAGCGTGATGACGCACGCGCGGCGCCACGTCGTGCTGAAGGCGTCGGCCGTCCGCGCCGCGCTCGCCTCGGCCGCAGCCGGGCAGGGCCTCCACTATCCCGCCGGGACCGTCATCTACGGCGAGCACCTCGTCGGCGGCGCAGTCGTGGAGACGACGGTGAAGCGCCGCCGGGCGGACGGCTTCTGGGACTTTGCCGTCTACGACGCGGAGGGCCGCCTCGCGCCGACCACGACGACGGCGCCGCGCCCCCTTACCGTCCCGACGCAGTGCACCGGCTGCCACCTCGGCAACCGCCGCTTCGAGCCCGAGCAGTCCTTTCCCGCCACGCCGCCCGACGGCGCCGACGGCCCGCGCCGCTACGTCGTCCCGGACGCCTGGCGCAGCCAGCCCGCCACGACGCGCCTCGACGAGCACGCGCGCCGCGACGACGGCGTCCTCGGCCTCTACGCGACGCTCTACACCGGCCGCCTCCTCGCCGCCCGCACCGCGGGAACGGCGACGCCGGCGGACCTCGCGCTGCTCACGCGCCTCGGCCTGTAACGCCCTCCCACCGGAGTGCCCGACGTCCAGCCGGCACCTCACCCGCACCGATGATCCGATACCTCACCGCCGGCGAATCCCACGGCCCCGCGCTCGTCGGCATCGTCGAGGGGATGCCCGCGGGCGTGCCCGTCCTGCCCGAGCACATCGACCGGCACCTCGCGCGGCGCTGGAAAGGGGCCGGCCGCGGCGGGCGCGCCGTGTTCGAGACGGACACCGTCCAGATCCTCGGCGGCATCCGCTTCGGGCACACGATGGGCTCGCCGGTCGCGCTCCTCATCCCGAACGCGGCCTACGAGAAGGACCGCGCGGGCTGGCCCGAGACGATGGCCGTCACGGGCGACGGCGCGGGCATCGCGCGCGTGACGCTGCCGCGGCCGGGGCACGCGGACCTCGCCGGGGCGCAGAAGTACGGCTTCGACCGCCCGCCGCACGGACCCGACATCCGGCCCGTCATCGAGCGCTCGTCTGCCCGCGAGACCGCGATGCGCGTCGCGTGCTGCTCGGTCGCCCGGCAGATGCTCGCCGCGCTCGGCATCGAGATCGGGAGCCACGTCCTCCGCATCGGGGCCGTCGGCGTCGGGCACGCCTCGGAGGCGTCTGCCGCCCGCGACGCGCTCCTCGCCCGCGGCGCCCACGCCCTCAGCGAGGCCGCCGACGCCTCGCCCGGTCCGGATGCTGGACGCCGCGCTGAGCGAGGCCGCGGTCCAGCACGTCGGCGAGACGAAGAAGGCGGGCGACACGCTCGGCGGCGTCTACGAGGTCGTCGCGACGGGCGTGCCGGTCGGGCTCGGCTCGTACGCGCAGGCCGACCGCCGCCTCGACGGGCGCCTCGCCGGCGCCATCCTGTCCATCCAGGCCCAGAAGGCCGTCGAGGTCGGCGACGGCGTGGACGGCGGGACGCATCCCGGCTCGCAGGTGCAGGACCCCATCGCGCGGATCGACGGGCGCCTCGCGCGGACGAGCAACCACGCCGGCGGCATCGAGGGCGGCATCTCGAACGGCATGCCGATCATCGTCCGCGGCACGATGAAGCCGATCCCGACGCTCATCCGCCCGCTCGGGACGGTCGACCTCGCGACGGGGGAGGAGGCCGTCTCCCGCTACGAGCGCTCGGACGTGACGAGCGTCCCGGCGGCCTCGACGGTCGCCGAGGCGGTCGTGGCGTGGGCGCTCGCCGAGGCGCTCCTGGAGCGCTACGGCGGCGACACGTTCGAGGCGCTCCGGGCGCGCGTCGAGGCGGACCGGGCGGCGGCGCTGTGAGTGAAAGCAGTTTCATGGCCGGACTGATTGCGGATCGCTGCCCAGCTGTCGTTTCTTGCCGGATGTAAGCCCTTCCATCTCTGCTCCTCGCGAAGGAGCTTATCTCCTATGAAGCAGCTATTCGCACTAGCCTTTCTGGTCGCCTCAACTACGAGTGCATCGGCTTTGACAGAATTGAAGCAGACTTATGTCGTACTTAATTTTGGTGGAGCTGACAATTACTACGCGGGTAATCAGAATCAGTTTAACAACACGAAATACACAGAGATAAATTTAGGTCCGTTCACTGGTTCTGAGGTCTTTGTCCTAAAGGGCGCTGAAATTCAAACGTTCAAGAGCGGGGGAGGGGATGTGTTTGGGGGAAATTTTTACTACCGCGTGACTCCGCAGGGGCAGACGCCTGATGTATTTCAGGAAATCGTTCTGTCAAATTTCTCTGATCCAGGAAATGGTAATCAAAAAATTAATAATGATAAATAATAACATAGATCTCAGATCGATGTGTGCCTCGGGGGTGGTTTGTAGCCTCGAAATCTACTGGAAGGCAAGGACCAACGAGGGTGATCGATTCGATAACGCTGGTAGTCAAAATCTGTTACGTCCATTCGGAAGTGCACCGTTTGCGAATATAGTTACAGATGTGGCGGGTTATCGGTTGCTGAGCTCGCCGAACACGAACACGACCGTTGGGATTCTTGCCGGGATCAACCTCGTGCAGGGCCTCACGGGACCTCTACGCCTCGGCGGCGCCAAACCTCTTCCTCGCTTACAACGGAACCACGTACAACCCGGCGACGGCGACGGCGAACACAGTTGCGGCCGGCAAGGGTTTCTACTGGCTCTGGTACAATCAGGCGATCACGCCGAACCCTAACGAGGGCGTCCGTCAGCGTCCTGACGGCTGGTCTCACGCTTCCGGCGGCGGGACCCTTCGCTACGGGGAACGTGACAGTCGGACAGGCGCAAGGCCTGATCAATAACGGGGTCGCCGGCCCGCCGACGACTAGCGGCTTCTACATGATCGGCAACCCGTTCGCGTACCCGCTGCTCGCGATCGGGCATCACGGCGGACCAGCCGCTCCAGACCACGCTTCAGGCGTGGCAGCCGACCGGCCGCACGACGGGCACGTACCAGGCGACTACCGCTCGACCGGTCCACGCAGGCGCTCGCGCGCTGGCAGGGCGTTTTCGCCGAGATCGGCGCGCCCACCGGCGACGGCCCCGACGTTCACGTTCGCCGCCCTCTCGACGCGCGCCCAGACCCCCAGGGCCCGTACTACCGTGGGACGGCGATCGCGACATCCATCGCCTTCGCGCTCGACGGCACGACGGCACGCGGCACCGAGACGCGGGACGAGGCCGCCATCGTGCGCCTCCTGCCCGACGCCCTCGACGGCTGGGACGCCGACGACGCCTCGAAGCTGACGCCGCCCGCCGGCCCGTACGCCCTGCTCGCGCCCGTCACCGCCCGCGACGGCGCGGCCTACCGCACCGCCGTCACGTCGCTGCCGGACGACGGGCCGCGCGCACCGTCCCGCTCGCCTTCCTCGCGACCGACGCCGGCACGTACACGCTGACGTGGGACGCGACGCTCGCCGACGGGCGCCTCGGCGACCCTCCGCGACCTCGCCACCGGCGCGGTGACGGACCTCAGCGCCTCGGAGCAGTACACCTTCACGTCCGCCGCGGCCGACTGGGCGGAGCGCTTCGAGCTCGTCCTGAGCCCGCGCGGCACTGACGCGACTGAGGCGGGCGCCGATGCCGCCGGCCTGCGCGTGCTCGCGCCGCGCCCGAACCCGGCCCGCGGCCTGTCCGAGGTCACCGTCGAACTCGGCACGCCGCAGCGCGTCCGCGCCGACCTCTTCGACGCGCTCGGCCGCCGCGTGCTGAGCGTCTACGACGGCGCCGCCCCGGCCGGGGCGCTCGCCCTCCGCCTCGACGTGGCTGGCCTCGCGCCCGGCGTCTACGTCCTCCGCGTGAGCGGCGACGCGGCCACCGCGACGCGGACCGTCACCGTTACCCGATAACTGCGCCTCGCGCCCGCCGGACTCCTCCGGCGGGCGCTTCCCGTTTCCCATCCCCGCATGTCCGTTTCTACCTCCCGCGCGGCGCTGCTCGCCGCGCTCCTCGGTCTGCCGCTCGCGGCGGCCGCCCAGCCGCTCCCGCCACCGACGTCGCCGCCCGTGGGTACGGTCGTCATCGACGGGACGCTCACCGACTCGCCGTACACGCTGCTCGCGACCGACGGTGGACGCGCGGACCTCGGCTTCGGCCCCGATAACCAGCTGAACGCGGTCTACGCCAGCGTCGACCCGGTCGCTGGCCGGCTCAACATCGGCCTCGCCGGCATCGTGAACCGCGCCGACAGCAACGGAGACCGCAACTACGCGGTCATCTTCCTCGACACGAAGGCCGGCGGCGTCCCGAACGGCGCCTTCGACCGCACCAACGGGCCGGACTTCGGCAACGGCGTCTCGAACTTCAACTCCGGCCACACCTTCGACACCGGCTTCACGCCGGACTACGCGCTTCAGATCGGCTGCGACCCGACAAAGTGCTACGCCACCGTGTTCACGCTCACGACGGTTGCCGGAGGCGGGACACAGCAGTACATCGGCGACTCCAACGACCCGGACTTCCGGGTGAGCCTCCCGGCGACAGACCAGAACTCGCGCACCAGGGGCTTCGAAATCTCGCTGACATACAGCGCCACCGGCACGGGTGCTGACCTCGGGCTGGACCGCCACTCGGTCCAGATGTTCGCGCTCATCACGGGCGCGAGCGGCTACCTCAGCGACCAGTTCCTCACGCCGACCGGCCCGAGAGCGAGCGACCCGGAGCTCAACACCCCGAACAACGTCGGCAACTACGCCTTCCAGGCCATCAACTTCGAGACGAAGCCGGCCGACCCGGTGTCGTTCGTCTGGCAGCCGATCGCCGGGCGGAAGGGGTGGCGGCAGCTGGCCTGGCCCGTTCGGTTCGGGACCGTCGCCAACTACGCGGCTCAGAACCACGTCCAGGGCCCCGGCACGGCGTTCCCGTCGGGCAGCTCGAACGTGCTTCTCCGGACGGGATCCGGCACGGGCGACGGCTACGTTCGCGCGTCAAGCCTGACCGACTCGCTCACGTCCGGCCGCGGCCAGTTCTGGTACCACTACGACGCCGCCGACTTCCCCGGTGGTGCGGTGCCGGCCGGCTCCAACTTCCAGGCGCGTCCGTACACGCTCGTCGCCGGCGGCGTCGAGCCGCAGGCCAACGTCTCCACGGTATTTAACGAGACGTATATCGGCTTCTCGATGACGGGCAACCCGTTCTCGCTCGACTTCGACACGCAGGGACTGTCGGCCAACAACGGCGTCGCCATCGGGCCGCTCTTTTACGTGTGGGACCCGGACATGGGCACGGCCGGCGGCTATGTCACCATCGACCGCAACGCGGCGGCTGTGGCCGACCGCACCGTCGCGCCGATGCAGGGCTTCTGGACCGAGACGGTCCAGTCGCCGGCCCTCCTCGGGGCGCCCACACCGGCCGCGCTCGGCTTCCAGTTGAGCCTGACGTTCCCGCAGGCCCGCCGCGTGCAGGGCAACGAGCCGATCGTCTCGCGGACGGTCGCGCAGCGCGTGCTCGCCTTCGACCTCGACCGCGTCACCGAGACGGGCCTCGAGCCCGAGTGGCACTCGGCGCGCCTCGCCTTCGTCGAGGGGGCAGGGGAGGGGACGGATGTCTTTGACGGCGGCCTCCCGCCCGCCATCGACGTGATCGGCGCCCGCATCGGCTTCGCCGCGACCGGCGCCGACGGCCAGCCGGCGTTCCGCGGCCAGGAGAGCCGCGCCTACGACCTCGCGGCGCCCGCCGAGGCGCGTCTCGCGCTCTCGGCGCCGACGGCCGGCACCTTCCGCCTCTCGTGGCCGAGCCTCGACGGCGTCCCCGCCGACTGGGCGCTCACGCTCACCGACGGCGACACGGGCACGCAGACGGACCTCCGCACCGTCGATCACGTCGAGTTCACGGCCGCCGCCGGCGACTGGACGGCGCGGTTCACCGTCCGCGCCGAGCTGCGCACGACGGCCACGGACGCTGCCCCCGCCATCGCCCGCCTCGGCGCCGCGACGCCCAACCCGACCACGGACGTGGCCCGCGTTGCTCTGTCCGTGGACGCGCCGCAGCACGTCCGCGCCGAGCTCTTCGACGCCCTCGGACGCCGTGTCGCCCTCGTCCTCGACGGCGCCGTGGAGTCGTCCCGCGACCTTCTCATCGACACGCACGGCCTTGCGCCGGGCATTTACGTGCTTCGCGTTACAGGCGATACGTTCGCCGCAAGTCGCCAGATCACGGTCACGAGGTAAGCGAAACCGGAAGGTTTCGGGGCAGGCGCCCGGAACCTTCCGGTAGACAGATCCATTTCTTTCGGGTATTGCCCCACCGCACTCCCGTCGTATCATGCGGCAGCGCACCGACGCCCGCTCCCCCATACCTGACTCAGACATGACCCTTCGTTCACTCGCCGCGCTCGCGCTGCTGATGGCCGCTCCGGCCGCCTTCGCCGCTGGCCCGCAGTCCGTCCCGTCCTGGGCATCCCCGTCGGCGTCGGCCGTCGCTCCCACGGAGCAGGCGACCAACATGATGCCGCCCCCGAACCCGCCCACGCCGCCCGCGCCCGTCCCGCTCGATGGCGGCCTGACGCTGCTCGCCGTCGCGGGCGCAGGTTACGCGACGAAGAAGCTTCGCGCGCGCCGCGCCGCCTGAGCCTCTCGGCCCCTACCTTCGGAGGGCGCGGCACCTGCCGCGCCCTCCGCTTCGTATTCCCCTATCTCTCCCCACTCTCATGAAACGACTGCTTCTCTTAGCACTCGGGCTGTCCTTCGGGACCGCAGCGAGCGCCCAGACGACTGCCTGGATCAACGAACTCACCTACGACAACGCTGCGACGAACGACGCCGGGGAGGCCATCGAGGTCGTGCTTCCCTTCGGCGCTCCTGCGTCCGCTTATTCGGTCGTGCTGTACAACGGCAGCCCTGCAACGGGCGCCACAGTTTATGCACCCCCCGGCCTTACGACGGCCGGCTTTAATGTGGGGACGGATTGCACCGCTGGAACGTCCTATGACGTCAATAGCGACGCCGTCAACGACTACACGTTCTACACCTGCGCCTTCGCACCGATATTGAACGGCGGCTTCCAGAACGGCGCGCCGGACGGCCTCGCTCTCGTCGGGCCGGACCCGGTGAACCCGGCGTATCCGCTCGTGCAGTACCTCTCATATGAGGGGACGCAGGGCGCGAACGGTGGGCCGGCCAACGGGCAGATCAGCCGCGACATCGGGGTTTCCGAAACCAACGCGACGGTTGCGGGCACATCCCTGCAGCTTGGAGGCTCGGGCGTCGCCTACGAGAACTTCGCGTGGCAGGCCTCGCGGACCTCGACGTTCGGCACGGTCAACGCCGGCCAGACGCTCGCTCTCCCGACGGCGATCGCGACCACGCTCACGTTCGGCGGCGCGACCGGGTCGGCGGCCGACGTGGCGGGCTACCGCCAGCTCGCGGCCCCGCTCGCCGGCATCCGCGTCGCGGACCTCGCCTCGCGCAACCTCGTCCAGGGCATCGCTGGCTCGCCGCCGTTCGCGGCGCAGTACCCGGACGCCTCGCCCAACCTGTTCACGTCGTACACGCAGGCGAACGGCTTCCAGAAGCCGCTCAGCACCGGGCAGGCACTCGGCCTCGGCCGCGGCTTCCTGTGGTACCTCTACGACCAGAACATCACGCCCGCCCCGAGCTCCGCCGGCGGCGGCACGAGCACGAGCGTCGCGCTCCCACAGACGGTGAGCTTCTCGGGTGTCGCCGCGACGGCACCGGACATTACCGGTCCGGACCTCACGGCGGCCTTCTCGGCCAACTCCTTTGAGTCGTATCTCCTCGGCAACCCGCTCAACGGCGACTTCCTCCTCACCGGCGTGAGCCTGCTCACGTCCACGACGACGACGACGACCGCGGCGGCCATCGGGACCAACTTCCAGGTCTACAGCCCCGCGATCTCGAACTACGTCGTCCTCGCGAACACGGCCAGCCTCGCCAAGGGGCAGGGCGCGTGGGCCGACGTCTCGGGCGTCGCCGCGACGACGGCCGTCCGCACGTTCGGCTTCGACCTGGACGCCGTCGGCGCCGGCGCCACGTTCGTCGGCAAGGCCGCGGCCGAGCGCGTCGCGCTCGCCCTCGACGGGCAGCTCACGACGGACGCGGGCCCGCTCGCCGTCCACGACCGCGCCGCGATCGTCGACTTCTCGGCTGCTGCGTCGGAGGCGTGGGACACGGGCGACGCGTCCAAGCTCACGCCGCCGGACGCCGCGCACGCGCTCGTCGCGGTCGTCGGGACACGTGACGGCGAGGCGCGCCGCCAGGCCGTCCGCTCGCTCCCCGCGACGGACGCCCTGACGACGCTCGACGTCGCGTTCACGGCCACGGCCGCGGGCACGTTCGAGCTCTCGGCGCCGGAGACCCCGGCCGGCTGGTCGGTCGTCCTCACGGACCGCGAGGCGAACCGCACGGCGGACCTCACGGCCGGCGCCTACGCCTTCACCGCGCAGGCCGGCGACTGGGCGACGCGCTTCTCGCTCGCCATCACGCCCGCCCGCACGACGGCCGGCGAGGAGGCCGCCACGGGCGTCGCCCTCGGCGCGCTCTACCCGAACCCGGCCGTCGGCCGCGCCGCGCTCGAGCTCCGCGTCGACGCGCCGCAGACGGTCCGCGCGACCGTCGTCGACGCGCTCGGCCGGACGGTCGCGACGGTCTTCGAGGGTGCGCTCTCGGCGGGCCAGTCGCAGACGCTCGTCGGTCGAGACGGCGGGCCTGGCGCCGGGCGTCTACGTCGTGCGCGTGACCGGCGCGACGTTCACCGAGACGCGCCGCCTCGTCGTGGCGCGCTGATCGGACCGGCTCTGACGGATCTGCGGCGGGCGCGGGGCTTCGGCTCCGCGCCCGCCGTGCGTTTCGGGGACGCGCCCGAGGCACAGTTCCGATACGGGACGGCCACTAACATCATAGAACTTTTACATAATCACGCCGTCGCAGCGGTCCAATTCCGTCGGTCACGTCTCATCCCATCAGCCTATGTCCGTCGCACGCTCCAGATCTGGCCGCTGGCTGATCCCCGCTCTGCTCCTCGCGGTCGCCCCGTGCGCCCGGGCTCAGTTCGTCCTCACCGGGTCGGGCGTGACCAACACCGAGGACTTTACCGACTTCCTCGGCGCCGGCTTCGACCAGACGGGTAGTTCTGGCCGCCTCGACTCGGACAACATCATCGTCCGCGGACTGTCGGACGGCTCGCTCGCCTTCGGGGACACGCGGACGACGGGAGATTTTGCCCGAGGGTCCAGTGCCGTGCCCGTCACGGAAGGGGGCGTCTACAGCTTTTCCAGCCTTCCGGCAAACATCGGGTCGCTCGGGCTGCAGCCGACCGACGACGACCTGACGCCCGGGTCGATCGTCGCCCGCTACTTCAACGGCACCGGGCAGGCCATCACGTCGCTCCAGATTGGCTACACCATTCTCGTCCGGAACGACCAGAATCGCTCCAGCACGGTCGACTTCGAGTACGCCCTCGGATCGTGCGCCCTCACCGACCCCGGTGGCCTGACCTTTACCCGAGTCGGGGCCCTGAGCTACACCTCGCCTGGCGCCTCGACGGGGACTGCGTTCCAGACGGTCTCACGGTCGACCACCATCACGGGCCTGAGCGTCACGGGGCAGACCTGCATCTACCTCGCGTTCGTGACAGACGATGCAGCGGGGACCGGAGACCGCGATGAACTCGCACTCGACGACCTCGCCGTGACGCCGACGACGACTCCGGAGACGGCCTCGGTCACGTTCCAGGCGCCCGCCTCGGGGACGGTCACGGAGGGGACGACGATCCAGGCGACTCTGGTGCTCACGCTCACGAACGATGGCGGCGCTCAGTCCGGCCTGAACACGGCAGTCACCGGCACGCTGGCGTACCAGAGCGGAAGCGCTACGCAGGACGACGTAAGCTTCGGGACCTTCACCTTCCCGGTCGGCTCCGTCACCGGCGCCACGGCAACCGTCGCCATCACGGGCAACGACGACACGGTCTTCGAGGGGACCGAGGCCGCGGTCCTCGGCTTCGGCAACGTCTCCGGCGCGACGGCGTCGGGCACGTACTCGCTCACGATCACGGACACCGATCCCGAGCCGTCCGTCGTCATCAACGAGGTCGACCCGGACCAGGGCGACTCGGACACGGCCGAGTTTGTCGAGCTGCGCGGCACGCCGAGCCAGCTGCTCAACGCGTTCGTGGTGGTCTTCGCCGACGCCACCGGGACCAGCGTCGCCGCGGCCGACCTCGACTTTGTCGCGACGGGCAACACGGGCTATGCCGTGCTCTGCAGCACGACGACGCAGAACGTCCCGACCTGCAACACCAACGCCCCGGCCTACACCGTCCCCGACGGGACCGGCATCGTCGCGCTCTATGTCGGCGCGGCGTCGGACTACCCGCCGGGGACGCCGCTCACGACGGCCAACCTCCGCAGCGCGGTCGTGTACGGCCCGGCGCGCAGCGCGGCCCTGCTCGCGCGCGTCGGCGAGACGGTGCAGTACCTCGAGGGCTACGCCGGCACCGCGGCGCCGACGCCGGCGACCCGCTCGCTCGCCCGCACGGCGGCCGGCCTGTACGTCAGCCAGGCGCCCTCGCCGGGCGTGCCCAACGCGGAGACGGTGACCGTGGACCGCACGGCCGACGTCGGCGGGGCGGCGGGGTACCGGCTCTTCTCGGCGCCCGTCGTGAAGCCGAACGGGACGTCGCGCGTCAACGTCGCCGACCTCGCGGCGATCAACCTCGTGCAGGGCGTCGCGGCCGGCTCGGACGCCGACGGCAGCTACAGCGCGCAGTATCCGGCCGCGCCCGGCCCGAACCTGTACCTCGCCTATCAGGGAGGCAGCGGGTACACGGCGGCCGCGACGACGGCCGACGACCTGGAGCCCGGCCGGGGCTTCTTCTGGCGCCTCTACGACCGCGACATCACGCCGTCGACGCCGGAGCCGTTCGGCCCGGGCACGAGCCAGAGCTACGCCCTGGGCAACCCGGCCTTCCAGCTGGCCCTCACCGGCGTGCCGCTCGGCAACACGGCCGGCGCCCCGCTCGCGGTCCCGTTCACGCAGCACGCCGACGGCTTCTACATGCTCGGCAACCCGTTCGCGTACCCGCTCTACCTCGGCGGCGTCTCGCCCTCCAGCGGCACCTTCCAGACGACGTTCCAGACCTACGACGGGACAAGCTTCCAGCCCCGCGAGGCGAGCTTCTCGACGCCGGCGAACGGCGCCGCCGTGGCGCCGTGGCAGGGCTTCTTCGCCGAGTCCGCCGACCTGACGGGCGCCGGGACGCCGTTCTCCGTGCGCTACGACGCGCGCCGCCTCGCGCCGACGGCGTACGCGACCGACCTCGTCGGGCGGCCCGCGGGCGAGGTGGCGCTGCGGCTGCGCCTCGACGGCACGACGGCGGAGGGCGCGGCGCTCCTCGACGTGGCCGCGGTCGTCCGCGTCGACGCCGACGCCTCGGCGGGCTGGGACCGGGGGGACGCCTCGAAGCTCACGCCGCCGGAGGGGCCGTTCGCGCTCGTCGCGCCGGTCGGCGAGCGCGGCGGGGCGCCGTACCGCCAGGCCGTGCTCACGCTGCCCGCCCTCGGCGACGTCACGCTGGCGTTCACGACGACGCACGCGGGCTCGTTCACGCTGACGGCCGACGCGACGGGCCTGCCGGCCACGGCGACGGTGCGCGACCTCGTCTCGGGCACGGTGGCGCCGCTCGCGGACGGCCTCGCGTTCACGTCGGACGCGACGGAGTGGACCGAGCGCTTTGTCGTCTCGGCCGGTGGCGCGACGGCCGGCGAGACGGCCCCGGCGTCGGTCTCGCTCGGCGCGGTCTACCCGAACCCCGCCTCGGCCGGGGCCCGCATCGCCCTCCGCGTCGACGCGGCGCAGACGGTCCGCGCGACGGTCGTCGACGCGCTCGGCCGGACGGTCGCGACGGTCTTCGAGGGCGCGCTCTCGGCGGGCCAGTCGCAGACGCTCGCGATCGAGACGGCGGGCCTGGCGCCGGGCGTCTACGCCGTGCGCGTGACCGGCGCGACGTTCACGGAGACGCGCCGCCTCGTCGTGGCGCGCTGATCCGGACCGGCTCTGACGGACTGCGGCGGGCGCGGGGCTTCGGCTCCGCGCCCGCCGCGCGTTGCCGGCCCGTCTCAGCCGTCGGTGATGCGGCGGGCGATGAAGTAGTCGGCGACGAACGTCTCGTCCTTGACCAGGCGGCGGACGAGCCGGTCGAGGTGGAGCAGGTGGGGGACGACGGCCGAGTAGCCGCCGTCGAGGGCGGCGGTGGCGCGGACGCGGCCGGCCCGGCGGACGTTGCGGACGGCGCCGAGCGGGCGGGCGGCCTCGACGGCAGCGCGGGCCTCGGCGACTTCCTCGGGCGTGACCTCGTACCGGGCGAGGGCGTCCGAGGCCTTCTCGATGGGGCGAGGGCGGTCTCGGCGTCGGCGAAAAAGTCGGCGTCGGCCTTGTGGTCCCACTCGGAGAGCGGAGATGTCGGTCGCGACGCGGAAGTCGTTGTCGCCGGCTCACGAAGGCGTGGGCGCCGGCGGCCTCGCCGAGGTGGGCGAGGAGGGCCTCGGCGCGGTCGCGGGCGGCGCGCTTGTCCTGCGTGAGGCCGGTCGGGTTGCCGGCGCTCTGGTCCTCGGACGCCTCCTGGAGGTCCGCGGCGCCCTCGCGGATGGGGGCGAGGCCTTCGACGAGGGCCTCTTTCTTGTTCCAGACGGTCCGGGTGGGTGTCGAAGAGTTTGAGCACGCTCTGGAGCATATCGAGGCGGGTGCGGAGGGCGTTGCGCATGGCGGCGGGAGTGGTAGGGGAGAGCGGAAGGTATATGCCGGCCGCTGCCTGCGCCATCCGGGGGCGTCGGGGGCGCTCCGGGGGCGTCGGGGCACGTTCCGGGTCCTCCGGGACGCGTTCCGGGTGCGTCGGAGGCGTGTCCGGGTCCTTCGGGGGGCGATCCGGAGTGCGTCGGGAGGCGATCCGGGTCCTTCGCGAGGCGATCCGGAGGCTTCGGGAGGCGATCCGGGAGACGTCGCGAGCAGGTCTGAGGGCTCGGGTGGGTAAGGGTGGCGTCTAAAACGTGTTTCGGCCCCACTCTGGGCCCGGCTGACACCTCAGGTTGTCCGATGCTCGGGGACGCCGTAACAGGTGGGACGACCGGCTGCCCGGGCCGGCCGAAAGGGGCGCGCTGCGGATCGCCCGTGCACTCCCGCGTTCACGAATAAGAATGCGTTACCCCGGCCGTGAGGTCTCGGAACCCCGGTGAGGGCCGCGTATCCTTCGGCCTCCACTCCGCACCCGTCTCCCATGACCTCTCGCTTCTCCCGTGGCCTCTGCTTGGGCGCCTTTGCTCGCCGGCAGTCAGCCAAGCTCAGGCACCTCTTGTCGTAGACAACTTCACAGCCTTAGGCACGCTGCTGACGGCCTCTACTCCTCAGTGGATAGCAACTACTGGAACAGACACAAACAACCTTGTTGTCACAAACAAGAACTTGACTTTACCCAACTACCCTTCGGTTGCCGGAAATTCCACCGCGCTGACAAACAATGGCCAAGACGCAATACTGCCATTACAGCTCGCAAGTGTCTAGCGGGGATATTTATGCATCATATCTAATTAACCTGTCAGCCGTACAAACTGGAGACTATTTTTTAATGCTTGGTACCACTACAACGACTGGCAGTGGATTTAGCGGCCGGGTTTATGCCAGGAGTGTTACTGGCGGTTATCATCTAGGTATTCTCAAGTCGATAATACGGCGCGACTCCTACGTATGGATCCATAGTCTACGCTCTTGGTCAAACGTATCTTGTAGTTGTGAAATATCGATTAATACGGTCGCTACGACGACAGACGATTCTGTGAGTATTTATGTGTTCTCTCAATCCGACTCTTATTCGGTTGAGCCTGCTGTGCCCAACGCATCTAACGCGACTGGAACAGATGCCAGTCAAATTGCATCTGTTGGGCTTCGTCAGAGGCGGAGCCACAATTGCACCTACGTTGACTGCTGATGGGATTCGCGTCGGCACCACGTGGGGCTCGACGGTTGTTGGCGAGAAAGCGGCAGTCTCGTTCCAGTCCGCAACGGGCAGCGTGACCGAGGGCAGCACCACCAACGCCACCGTCGTCTACACGCTGAACAACACGGACGGCACCGCGACCAACAACCCGGCCGTCTCGGGCACAGTCGCCGTCACGGCTGGCGGGACCGGCTCTGCCGCTGACGTCTCCTTCACCGGCACCTACTCGTTCCCGACCGGAACGGCCTCGGGCGCGACGGCGAACGTCTTCGTGACAGCCGTCGACGATAGCATTTTTGAGAACAGCGAGACGGTCGTTTTCGGCCTCGGCACGCCGGCAGGCGGCTCAGTTGGGACGCCGAGCACCTACACGCTGACGATCACCGACCCTGGCTTCCCGGTCCCCGTCCAGCGGACGCTGTCGAACGGCCGCTGCTACCGCCTGCTCTCGACCCCGGTGACGGGCGTCACCGTCGACGCTCTGGCCGACGGTCAATCTGGTACAGGGCATTGCCGGCAACGCACAGGGTCGCCTCAGGAGGCCCAGTACCCGGCCGGTTCGCCCAACTTCTTCGTCGGCTATCAGGTCCCGGGCGCACCCGCCGGCGACGTGTTCACGGGCTACCAGCGCCCGGCCGCCACCGCGTCCGTTCTCACGCCCGGCCGCGGCTTCTTCTGGCTCCTCTACGACCAGGACATCCAGGTCTCCGCCGACGGCATTCGGTGGGGGCACAAGCCAGAGCTACGTCCTCGCGACACGCCCTCTGACGGCGACCGGCCCGCCGCTGACGGCAACCAGACCATCACCTTTGCCACGAATGGGACCAACACGTTCCACATGGGCGGCAACCCGTTCGCGACCGCGATGACGGCAGACGGCGTGACGGCCAGCCAGCCCGATCCAGAACGACCTCCAGGCGTACGGCCCGAACGGCGGGCTATCGGCTACCAGGTCCTCCCGCGGACGGCCGCGACGACGCTCTCGCCGTGGCAGGGCTTCTTCATCGAGCAGACGACGGCCGGCACGGACCTGTCGTGACCTACGACGCCTCGAAGCGCGTCCCGGCCAACGACGCCGTCATCGGCCGGCAGCGCGGCACCGACCGGCCTCGCGCTGGCGCTCGACGGCACGACGGCGGCCGGCACGAGCGCACGACGAGGCCGCCACGTCCGCTTCACCTGACGCCGCCACGCCGGGCTGGGACGCGCTCGACGCCTCCAAGCTCACGCCGCCGGCCGACGACGTACGCGCTCGTCGCGCCCGTCGGCGACGCGCGACGGCGCGGCGTACCGCCAGGCCGTGCTCTCGCGCCCGTCCGGCGACCTCGCCGACGTGACGCTCGCCTTCACCACGACGACGGCCGGCACGTTCACGCTCACCGCCGAGGCGACCGGCCTCCCCGCCGACGCGACCGTCCGCGACCTCGTCACCGGCACCGTCGCGACGCTCGCCGACGGCTACGCGTTCACGTCCGCCGCGACGGACTGGACCGAGCGCTTCGTCGTCTCGTTCGGCCGCACGACGGCCGGGGAGGAGACGGCGGCCGCGCGCACGCTCACGGCGCCGCGCCCGAACCCCGCCTCGGCCCGCGCCTCGCTCACGCTGCGCCTCGCCTCGGCCGAGCACGTCACCGCGACCGTCGTCGACGCCCTCGGCCGCAGCGTCGCGACGCTCTACGACGCCGAGGCCCCCGCCGGCACCGACGTGGCGCTCGACATCGACACGGCGCGCCTCGCGCCCGGCGTCTACGTCGTTCGCGTTCAGGGTGCTACCTTCACCGAGACGCGTCGCCTGACGGTCGTCCGATAACCCCCGGCTCCACTCCCCAGATGACCATGACGCTTTCCCTTCGCCTTCTGGCCGCCGGGCTGCTGCTCGCCGCCCCGCTCGCCGCCTCGGCGGCGCCGACCGGCGGGTCGGACCTCGACCGCATGAGCGACACCGGCGGCATCCTCGGCCGGCCGCCCGGTCGGCGCCGGCGCGACACGCCGTCCGCCGGCGATTGAACGGCGTCGAGACGCGCAGCACCGCGCCGTGCCCGCCGCCGGACGCGCCGCCGGTGCCGCTCGACGGCGGGCTGAGCCTGCTCGCCGCTCGCCGGCGCGGGCTACGCCGCGAAGCGCCTCCGCAAGCGCCGCGGCTGAGCACACGACTGACGTGACCTGAAGAGGGCGCGGGGCTTCGGCTCCGCGCCCTCTTTGCATGTCCGGCACTCACTTCTGTCTGCCGCCGGCAAGCCAGATCGGACATTTCCATGCCGTCGCCCTGTTTTCCTGACACGTCGGTCTGTTGGAATTGGCACGTGACGTCTGCGTGTGGTATTGTCGCCCCGTTCGGATCCTCAGTTCCAACGACTTCCCCGCGCGGCCCCCGACGCCGGACGTCCTCCCCGACCTCCTTATGCGACTCTCTACCGTCGGGCGCCTCGGCGCTAACTCGCCTTCGCGCTCTTACTTCTAGGCTCAGCCTCCGCCCAGGTCAGCCGCCCATCATCGACCGCACCGGGTCTCGTGCCGAGCCTAGATGCGCGGACCATCCCGTTCGGCCTCGAAACCAAGCCCGTCGAGCAGCCTTCCCGCGCCGATCGCAATTCTTGTTGCGGCGCCGCTTCCTGACGATGGCGCAGCGGTGCCCTTAGAGCGTCTGCTCGCGACCATCTTCTCTGAGGACTTCAATGCGGTCACGTTCCCGCCGACAGGCTGGGCAAGATTCAAGACCGGCACCGGCACCGGCACGGCCAGCAACTGGACCCGGCAGACCTTGACGACAAGCGACGGCTATGCGCAGAGCCGCTACAGCGTCAGTGCGACTGAGCAAGAAACCGCTTGGCTCGCGACGCCCGGGATTTGCGGTCCCGGCCTGCGGCGCCACGCTGTCCTTCAAGACGTGGCGGTCGTTCAACTTTTCCTCGACGTACCGCGTCCTGATCTCGACGACGACCCAGACCACGGCAGGAGCCTACACCCAGATCGCGCAGTGGACTAACTCGACGGCGTGCCCTGGCGGCGCAGCCCCACCGGACGCAGCCCCGACAAGCCGTAACTGCCTGCTGTCGATCCCGGCGACCTACAATGGCCAGACCGTGTTTATCGCCTTCCAGCACCAAAACACCGATGGGGCCAACTTCAACCTCGACGACGTGCTGGTCGGCCATCTGGCTCCCTGCCTCCTTCACCTCGACAACGGTGTTCTCCCAGAACACGGGGGCGGCTGCCCGTAACCAGGAGCGTGTTCGTCATCGGCGCGAACGTCGTCGTGGGCGGCAACACGGGTACGGTGCCCCTGACGTCGATCACGTTCTCGACGACCGGCACGACGAACATGGCCGACCTCGCGCAGGCGCGTGTCGATCTACTTCGGGCGCCACGGCGGGTATTCAACTACGCCACGTCGCCCGCGTTCGGCGCGCCGATCGTGAGCCCGAACGGGACGCTGACGTTCACCGGCACGCAGGCGCTCCCGCCCGGCAACAACTACTTCTTCCTCATCTACCAGACGACGGCGGGCGCGACCATCGGGAACCTCCTTGACGCCACCTATGAGAGCGCGGTCGTCGACGGCGTGCACGGTAACCCCGACGGCGACGACGCTCCCCGGTGCACCTCGACGATCGTGGTGCCGCCAGTGAACGATAACCTCGCTAACGCGAAGGTGGTCACTGCGACGCCGTACAGCGACAGCCAGTCCAACGCGGGGCCGGGCCTGAGGCGAGTGAGGCCAACGCGACCTGTGCCTTCAGCGGCGCGGCCAACGACGGCGGCAACTCGATCTGGTACTCGTACACGGCCGGCGACCGCGGGCTCCATGACGGTGACGGCGAGGCGGGTTCGACACGATCATCTCCGTCTACACCGGCACTACGTTCCCGCTCACGCGGTCGGCTGCTGCGTCGACCACAAGATCGCGACGGTCGCCGAGACTGTGACGTTGACCGTCACGGCCGGACACGACGGTACTACATCCGCGTCTCGGGCTGGGGCTCGTCCATCGGCACGGCCGCCGTGAACATCACCGGTCCGGCGCCCGTGGCCCCCTTTGCGCTCTCACCGTCCACGACGCAGACGCTCGCGGCAGCCGGGGCCTGCTCGGGCGTCGACTTCGCAGACGACGACGTTCACGGTCACGAACAACGGCGGCACCGCCGTTCACCGTCACCGGGGCGACGCTCACGGGCGACCCGGGCTTCACCGTCAACACGGCGAGCCTCCCTGCTACGCTCGCGGCCGGCCAGTCCGTCACGATCCCTGTGACGTTCACGCCGGCGGTCGGTCAGACCGGTGCCGCGACGACCCAGTTCGCGGTGACCTACAACGACGGCGCGCCCAGACGTCTGCTCGCGTCACGATCAACGCGACCGCGACGAACGCCAACCTCGCCAGCGGGACCGGTGCCGGCATCGGCTTCCGCAACGCCAACGCCAGTGCGATGCAACGCGGCTGCGACGGCCCCGGCCCCGTCGGGCACGGGCTTCATCGACATCGCCGGCCACGCGCAAGTGACGACGTGGACGCGGCGGCAGCACGACGGCCGGGCGACGACTCGTACTTCACCCTGACCCCGGCGACCGCTCGCCGGAGTCGGTGGCAACATCCGGCTCTACGGGCGGAACTACACGTCGTTCAACATCAACTCGAACGGCCTCTTCGGTTCTGCCGCCGCTGGCGGCTCGTGCCGTCGACGTTCCCGACGACGACGTTCGGTGACGCCGTCGGCCGCTACGGGCAAGACCTCAACATCAGCACGGTCGCCTACGACGCCGACGGACCCGGCCAGTACCCGGTCGGTGTGTACTACGGCATGGCCGACGGCGACGGCGACGGTGCCGCCGATGACCTCGTCATCACCTGGTTCCATGCCTACGACTACACGGCTAATACGGCGCCGGTCCTTACACCGAGCCCGGCCGCGCGTCTACATCACGTTCCAGCTCGTCGTGATCAAGGGCGACCGTCCGAACCAAGACGACCGCTTCGAAGTCCGCTTCCCGTCGGGCAACGACGCATGCAGGCTCGCCGTTCAGCCGCAACGTCACCGTCGGCGGCACGACGACGTTCGAGAACGACGCGCTCATCGCGATGACGCAGTCGAGCAGCACGACCGGCGCGTCGAGCGAGTACCGCGAGGACTCTGGCCGGCGGCCCGACCTTCCTTGCCGGCGGCGCGGCCAACACGGTCCGCTTCACGCCCGAGACGCAGGCCACGGCCGTCGGGACGGCGCCGGGCGTGCGGGGCTACCGCATGATGGGCGTCCCTGTGACGGGCTATACCGTCGCGCCGTCTCGCGGACCTCAACCTCGTTCAGCGCGTCACCGGCCAGTACCCGACAGCCCCCGGCCCAACCTGTACACGAGCTACACAGGCGCGACGCCGCCGGTCGCGCCGAACATTCGTTCGCCGGCGACGAACGTGACTGACGCGCTCGTGCCGGGCCAGGGCTTCTTCTGGCTGCTCTACGACAGCGACATTCCGTCCCGACGGTCCCCGCCAGCACGGGGCCGGCACGAGCAGCAGCTACCTGCTCCCGATGGCGCTCCAGGGCACGGGTGCTGCTAACACGGCCGACTGTCACGCGCACGCTGAACGCCCCCGCGGCCACCAACGACGGCTTCACGATGCTCGCCAACCCGTTCCGGAGTGGCCTCAACGTCCTCGGTCGTCCGTCTCTGCGTGGACGACGGTTGGCGGGACCATCTCGAACGTGCTCCAGACGTGGGACCCGAACTTCAACGGCGGTACGGACCTACGTGCTCCGTCGACGCGCCTATCCCGACGCCTGACGTCATGTCGGCGTGGCAGGGCTTCTGGGTCGAGAGCCAGGGCGCGACGAGCGCTCACCATCCCGACATCGGCGTCGGTCGAGCGGCGGCACGTTCGTCGGCCGCCCGGCGGACTCGACGGCGACGGCGCTCGCGTTCCAGCTCGCCGGAACGGTCGCCGGCGACCGGAGCGCCGACCGTCGACCGCGCCGCCGCGCTCGTCGCGCCGCCCGAGATGGCAGCAGACGGCTGGGACCTGCTACGACGCCTCGAAGCTGGCCCCGCTTGCGCACGGCCTACGCGACAGTCGGCTTCCAGGGGACGTTCTTCGACGGCCGCCGCGCGTCAAGGCGCAGGAGAGCCGCGCGCTCGACGCGGCGTCCTTCGACGTCCCGCTCGTCATTGACGCCGTCGGCACGGCTCCGGCGCTGACGCTCTCGTGGGCCGGCCTCGACGCGCTGCCCGAGGGCTGGGCGTTCGAGCTCCGCGACGTCGTGACGGGCCAGACCGTCGACCTCCGCACGGCCGAGTCGTACACGTTCGAGCAGACGGCCACGGCTGCCCGCCCGGACACGGACGACCTCATCGCCGCGACGACGACGGCCGCGCAGGCCAAGGCCAGCGACGCGCCGCGCTTCGTGCTCCACGTCACGACGGGCCGCACGACGGCGGGCGAAGGCGAGGCGATCACCGAGTTCGCGCTCGCCGCCCCGGCCCCGAACCCGACGAGCGCCACGGCGACCATCTCGTTCGACGTGCCCACGGCGACGGACGTGAACGTGTTCGTCTACGACCTGCTCGGCCGCCGCGTGGCGACGCTCGCGCAGGGCCAGACGGCCGCCGGCCGCCACTCGGTCCGCCTCGATGCGGGCGCGTTCGCGCCGGGCGTCTACGTCGTCCGCATGTCCGCCGGGACGTTCACCGCGACGCGCCGCGTCACCATCGTCCGGTAACCCGGCCCATTCCTACCAAGACTCACATGACGCATTCCATTCGTCTTCTGATCGCCGGGCTGCTGCTCGGCTCCCCGCTCGCCGCCTCGGCCACGCCCGGCGAGGGCTCGGACCTCGACCGCATGAGCGACACCGGCGGCATCCTCGGCAGGTCCGTCGCCGTCAGCTCGCGACGACACGCTCCGCCGGCGCGACTGTGCCGACGGGGCGGCGTGCACGCACCGCGCCGTGCCCGCCGCCGGACGCGACCCCGGTGCCGCTCGACGGCGGGCTGAGCCTGCTCGCGCTCGCCGGCGCGGGCCTCGCCGCGAGGCGCCTTCGCAAGCGCCGCCGCACGGCGTGACGCCGGCGTGCTGAGTTGACCACGGGAGGGCGCGGGGCACACGCTCTGCGCCCTCTGCGTGTCCACGGGGCACGGCCCGAGGGTGCCGCCGCGACTCCTCAGGCCATCGGCGCCGCATCCCGCCAGGCGCCACCGCCTGAGCGAGGCTCCAGCCCGTTGTATGGGGTGCGATTCCCGCGTTCGGCGATTGTCCCCACCCCAGCCGGAGTCCTGCAGCGTCTCATGCGCGCTCGGCTTGCCGGTGCGGTCCTGCCGGCCTCCATCAGCGCCGCGCGTCTGCACGCCCGTCGTTCCGTTCTTAGCGTCCAGACGACGATCATCCCTCGCGGGCACAGGCTCGTCCGGGTCCCGAGACCCCACCCACGCACCCCCATGACCCGATCCGCCCGGCTGCTCGCGGCACCCCTCTGGCTCCTCCTGCTCGCCGTCCCCCTCTCCGCGTCGGCGGCGGACGGGCCCGGCTCCGACCTGGATCGCCTGAGCGAGACCGGCGGCATCCTCGGGCATCCCGACGCGCTGGCGGCCCCGCCGCCCGAAGCGAACCCGGTCTGCGGCGGCACCAACCCGCCGTGCCCGCCGCCCGACGCGCCGCCGGTGCCGCTCGACGGCGGGCTGAGCCTGCTCGCGCTCGCCGGCGCGGGCCTCGCCGCGCAGGCGCCTCCGCACGCGCCGCCGCGCGGCCTGATCCACAGCGCACGCGTGCCCCGGCGGCCGGCTCTCGCCACGAGGGCCGGCCGTCGCCATTTCACGGGGTTCGCCCGGACCGGCGCGCGACCGCGACTGCTGGCGGCCGTAAACTCGGCGCGACGCCTGCGGCACGATCCGTGCACGGCGCCCGGCCTTTCCCCGCCCCCGATGCACCTCGCCGATCCGTCCGCCCCCATCTACGTCGCCGGCCACCGCGGGCTCGTCGGCTCCGCCGTCGTGCGCGCGCTGCGCGCGGCGGGCTACGACAACCTCGTCGTCCGGACCCACGCCGAGCTCGACCTGCTGGACCGCCCGGCCGTCGACGCCTTCTTCGCGGCCGAGCGGCCCGCCTTCGTCGTCCTCGCCGCGGCCCGCGTCGGCGGCATCCTCGCCAACGCGACCTACCCCGCGGACTTTCTCGGCGACAACCTCGGCATCGCGCTCAACGTCATCGAGGCGGCGCACGCGGCCGGCGTCGGGCAGGCGGGGCGCCTCGTGTTTCTCGGCTCGTCGTGCATCTACCCGCGCCTCGCGCCGCAGCCGATCCGCGAGGAGCACCTTCTCACGGGCCCCCTCGAGGCGACGAACCGGGCGTACGCGCTCGCCAAGATCGCGGGCCTCGAGCTCGCCGAGGCCTTCCACGTCCAGCACGGCGACGACTTCGTCTCGCTCATGCCGACGAACCTCTACGGCCCGGGCGACAACTTCGACCTCGCCGGCTCGCACGTCCTGCCCGCGCTGCTGCGCAAGTTCCACGAGGCGAAGGGCGCCGCGCCCGACGGGACGGACGCGCCGGTCACGATGTGGGGCACCGGCACGCCGCGCCGCGAGTTTCTCCACGCGGACGACCTCGCCGACGCGGTCCGCTTCACGCTCGAGCAGCCCGAGGCGCGCCTCCGCGGCGCGGCGCCCGACGGCCTCTTCAACGTCGGCGTCGGCGACGACGTCGAGATCCGCGAACTCGCCGCGCTCGTCCGCGACGCCGTCGGCAGCCGCTCCGAGATCGTCCTCGACCCCACGAAGCCCGACGGCACGCCGCGCAAGCTTCTCGACGTCTCGCGCATGGCCGCGCTCGGCTGGACCGCCCGGACGCCGCTCCGCGACGGCCTCGCCGAGCACGTACGCCTGGTTCCTCGAGCACGCCGCGGAGCCCGTAGCCAGTAGCCACTAGCCCGACAGGGCCTGCTCGGCTGCTGCTCTCCAGCCCCCTCAGGTCCCCACCGCTTCCGCCGATACCGGCCGTTCCCCTTTTCCTGACCGCATCCCGATGACGACCCCGACGACCGGCACCGCCGACGTGTCCCCCGAGCCCGGCTCCACGCGCCGCCGCGCGCTCCTCACCGGCGTCACCGGCCAGGACGGCTCGTACCTCGCCGAGCTCCTGCTCGCGAAGGGCTACGAGGTCCACGGCCTCAAGCGCCGCGCGTCCAGCTTCAACACGAAGCGCGTCGACCACCTCTACGAGGACCCGCACGAGCGCGACGTCAACTTCCGGATGCACTACGGCGACATGACGGACTCGACGAACCTCATCCGGATCGTCCAGGAGGTGCAGCCGGACGAGATCTACAACCTCGCCGCGCAGAGCCACGTCGCCGTGAGCTTCGAGACGCCCGAGTACACGGCCAACGCCGACGGCATCGGGACGCTGCGCCTGCTCGAGGCCATCCGGATCCTCGGCCTGGAGCAGAAGACGAAGTTCTACCAGGCGTCCACGTCCGAGCTGTACGGCCTCGTCCGCGAGACGCCGCAGTCCGAGACGACGCCGTTCTACCCGCGCAGCCCCTACGCCGCGGCGAAGATGTACGCGCTACTGGATCACGGTGAACTACCGCGAGGCGTACGGCATGTTCGCGACCAACGGCATCCTGTTCAACCACGAGAGCCCGCGCCGCGGCGAGACCTTCGTGACGCGCAAGATCACGCGCGCCGTCGCCCGGATCGCCCTCGGGCATGGAGTCCTGCCTCTACCTCGGCAACCTCGACGCGAAGCGCGACTGGGGCCACGCCCGCGACTACGTCGAGGGCATGTGGCGCATCCTCCAGCACGACACGCCCGACGACTGGGTCCTCGCGACGGGCCGCACCACGACCGTCCGCCGCTTCTGCGAGATGGCCTTCGCCGCCGCCGGCATCGAGCTCGCGTGGGAAGGGCGCGGACGAGAACGAGGTCGGCCGCCGCACCGACACCGGCGCCGCCGTCGTCCAGATCGACCCGGCGTACTACCGCCCGACCGAGGTCGAACTCCTCCTCGGCGACCCGTCGAAGGCCGAGCGCGAGCTCGGCTGGACGGCCACGACGTCGCTCGAGGACATGACGGCCGAGATGGTCGCCTGCGACCTCGCCGAGGCGCGGGCAGCGGGGGAGAGGGTCACGGGATAGACGAAGCGGCGGGGGAGCCCGCCGCCGTCAGACGCCTGACGCGAGGCGATCGCCGAGGCCCGCCGGCAGGCCCGTCTCGGCGATCCGCAGGCGCGTCCGCGCCACGTCGTAGTGCACGCGGACGTTCTCGTACGTGACGGTCTCGGTGTCGAACAGCCCGAACGAGGCGCGCGGGTCGTGGTCCCGCGGCTGCCCGACCGAGCCGACGTTGATGAGGTAGCGGTGGCCGGGCCGCACGCGCGTCACCCCGATCTGGTCCGACGCGACGGCCGGGCGGTGCGAGTGGCCGATAAAGCAGACGTCCGTCTCGAAGGCCGCGAACTGCGCCTGGACGGCCGCGAACGAGTCCAGCCGGTGCCAGCGCTCGGGCTGGTCCGGCGAGGCGTGGACGAGCGTCACGCCGAAGGCGACCGTTTTCAGCGGGAGGCCCGCGAGCCACGCCGTCTGCTCGGGCGAGAGCAGGTCCCGCTGCGCGAGAGCCGCCGCCTGCCCGTCGGCCGGCAGCACGGCGAGCCCGGCGCCCGTCGCGACGGCCGCGTCGTGGTTGCCCATCACCGCAGCAGCGCAGCGCTCGCGGACAAGGTCCAGGCACGCGACGGGGTCCGGCCCGTAGCCTGCGATGTCCCCGAGGCACACGATGGCCTCTGCACCTCGCGTATCGGCCTCGGCGAGGACGGTGCGGAGAGCCTCGAGGTTGGCGTGGATGTCGGAGAGGACGGCGAGGCGCATCGGGCGGCAGTGGGAGACGGAGGCAAGTACGGTTGAGAGCGCCGCTGCGTTCGTGAACGTTCCCGGTGGATGCGTCGCGTTCCCGCGCCGGCAAACCCCCCGGCCTATCTTGACCCGGATACAGCTTTAACACCATGCCCGACCGCCGCACGGCCCTCCCCCCAGTGCCCCCCGACGTCCTCGTCGGGGCTGAGGACCCGTTCTACGCGCCCGAAACGGGCGGGACGGACCTCCGCGATGTGTTCGACATCCTGCTGCGCGGCAAGTGGACCCTCCTCGTGTGCATGCTCGCCGTCGCGCTGCCCGTCGCCGCGTGGACGCTCTCGCAGCCCAGCCTGTACAGCTCCTACGCGGTCGTCCTCGTCGACAAGAAAGACGACAACCTCGGCGGGGCACTCACGGCCCAGGCGCCGGCATACTTCACGCAGGAGCGCAACCTCGAGAACGAGCTGCTCGTGTTCCGCGAGTCGCTGCCGCTGGCCGAGGACGCCGCGCGCGCGCTTATCGCCGCGCCCCAGATCCCAGGCACCAACCGCACGCCGAGTATCCTCGCTCCCACGGCCAGCGGAGGGGCGGCGGGCGTCCGCGATGTCGCGTTCCGCCTGCAGGGCGGCTACGTCTCGGCCGTCCAGGAGGGACCGGAAGTGGACGCGATCCGCGTCTCTGGCGTCTCCACGGACCCTGCCGAGGCGGCCTACGTCGCCAACGTCTACGCCGACGCCTTCACGGCGCTCACGCGCACCCAGAGCCGCGCCGGCGTCACCGCCTCGCGCGAGTTCCTCGAGGCGCAGGTGCAGGACAAGGGCGCCGAGCTCTCCAATTACGACGAGGCCGTCCGCCAGTTCATGAACCGCGAGGGCGCCGTCGCGCTGGACCAGGAGACGAGCCAGCTCGTCTCGCAGATCGCGACGCTCCAGGCGGACCGCGACGCGGCCGACGTCCAGATCCAGCTCCACCAGGCGACCATCGCGTCGCTCGAGGGCGAGCTCGCGCGCGTCCAGCCGCGCCTCGGCGCGCGCCCCGCCGCCGACCTCGACGGCCAGCTCGCCGCGGCCCAGGCCCGCGCCCGCGAGCAGCAGACGCGCCTCGACGTCTTCTACGCCCGCAACCCCGAGCTCCGCACGGCCCCAGATGCCTCCGTGCCGGACTTTATCCGCACGCTCCGCGACGGCATCTCCCGCGACGAAGCGGCTGCGCAGCGCCTCGCGGGCCAGATCGCCGCCTCAGCTGCCGCTGGCAGCGGCGGCGGGCCTGGAGACACGCAGAGCGGCTTCGCACGCGTCGCCGAGCTCCGCTCCCAAGTCGCCGACGCCCGCACCCAGCTCTCGGGCGCCATCGCCACCCGCGACGCCCTCGCCTCGCGCCTCGCATCGTACGACTCGGACCTCGCGGCCATCCCCAGCCAGTCTATCGACCTTGCGCGCCTCCAGCGCGACCGGCAGTCCGCAGAGCGCCTCTACCAGTCCCTCGACCAGAACCTCCAGCAGGCGCAGGTCACCGAGCAGGGCGAACTGGGCTACGCGCGCGTCATCCGCCCGGCCTTCGCCGCCGGTGAGCCGTTCGCGCCGAACCGCTTGCGCAACATTGGACTTGCGGCCATCCTGGGTCTGATCCTCGGCATGACGATCGCCGTTGGCCGCATGCGCCTCGACCACCGGTTCACGCGGCCGGACGACATCCAGAAGGCCGGTTACACGCTGCTCGGCACCATCCCGGACTTCTCCGACCTTATCCGGAAGGACTTCGGCGGCGCCGAGTTTGTGCCGGTCGGCGGGCGCCAGCTGGATTCGCGCCTCATCGCGCTCCTGAACCCGATGGCGACGGCGAGCGAGACCTACCGCGCGCTCCGCACGTCGGTCCAGTTCTCGCGCCCCGACGCCGTCGTGCAGACGATTCTCGTGACGAGCGCGAGCCCGGGCGAGGGCAAGTCGGTGACGTCGGCCAACCTCGCGCTCGTGATGGCGCAGTCCGGCCGGCGCGTGCTCCTTATCGACTGCGACCTGCGCCGACCGACGGTCCACAAGAAGTTTGGCATCCCGCGCGAGCCCGGCCTCAGCCACGTCCTCTTCAGCGACGCCGGCGTGGACCCGGACGCCCTCGCGCAGCCCGCCGACGACCTCTGGGTGATGCCCGCCGGCCAGATCGTGCCCAACCCGTCCGAGCTGCTCGGCTCGAAGCGCATGCGCGACCTGCTCGAGTCGCTCCGCGACCAGTTCGACATCGTCATCCTGGACGCGCCGCCGGTCCATGCCGCGACGGACGCCGTGCTGCTCTCGACGCAAGCCGACGCCACGATCGTCGTCTGCCGCGCGGGCTCGACGCGCGACTTCGACCTCGAGTCGGCCGTCAGCGCGCTCGCGAGCGTCGGCTCACGCACCATCGGCGTCGTCTTCAACGGCTTCGACGTCTCGAAGTCCTACGGCTACAAGTACCGCTACGCGTACCGCTACGGCTCGGACTACGCCTATGGCCATGAAAACCAACCCCCGACGGCCTGACCGGCTGCCCTGCTCCATGACGTCCCGCCTCGCACTTCTCGCCCTGCTCTGCACCGCTGCCGTGGCGCGCCCTGCTGCTGCCCAAGAGCTTCGCCCGAACGACGTGCGCGTCTCGACCTCGCCGGGCTACTTCACGTACTTCCTCCCCGGCGAGCGCACCTCGCAGGTGACGGTTCTCGGGACCGTCCGCGCGCCGGGCCTCTACCTCGTCTCGGCCGGTACCACCCTCGGCGAGCTCTTGGGGCTAGCCGGCGGGCCGTATGCCGGGCCAGTCTCCAACGAGGTCGAGCGCACAACGACGATCCGCCTCTACCGCGCGACCGATGGCGGCACGCGCGAGGTCATCTACGAGCGCACCGACGACGCCTTCGCCCGCGACGCCAACGCCTACCCGGTCGTCCTCGACGGCGACACGGTCGAGGTGACCACGACCGAGCGCCGCCTGCGCACGTACCGCGACACGCTCACGCTCGTCGGCAGCATCGCGGGAATCGCGGTGGTCATTCTCCAGGTCATTACCCTCACGCGGTAGCCCGCGCGTCACCCCACGACCCCACCTGCCGATGCCAGACGCCCTCTCCACGCTCTTCGAGCGCATCGAGCGCCGCGAGGCGACCGTCGCCGTCGTCGGCATGGGCTATGTCGGGTTGCCGCTCGCCGTCGTCTTCGCCGAGGCCGGCCTCCGCGTCGTCGGGCTCGACGTGAGCCAGGCGCGCATGGACCAGATCAACGCGGGCGAGAGCTACATCGAGGACATCCCGACCGAGACCGTCGCTCGCCTCGTCGCCTCGGGCCACCTCCGCGGCTCGGCAGACTTCGCGGACCTCGCGACGGTCGACGCCGTCTCGATCTGCGTCCCGACGCCGCTCTCGAAGACGCGCGACCCCGACGTGAGCTACATCGCCGCCGCGACCGAGCAGATCGCCCGGCACCTCAAGGCCGGCCAGACGATCGTCCTCGAGTCCACGACGTATCCCGGCACGACGCGCGAGGTCATCCTGCCGGCACTCGAGGCCGGCGGGCTCGTGTGCGGCGAGGACTTTTTCCTCGCCTTCAGCCCCGAGCGCGTCGACCCGGGCCGCGAGGACTACACGACTAAAAACACGCCCAAGGTGATGGGCGGCGTCACGCCGGCCTGCGTCGAGGCCGCAACCGCCCTCTACGGCGTCGCCATCGAGACGCTCGTGCCAGTCTCGTCGCCCGAGGCGGCCGAGATGGTGAAGCTCCTCGAGAACACGTTCCGCTCGGTCAACATCGGGCTCGTGAACGAGGTCCTGATCATGTGCGACAAGCTCGGGCTCGACGCGTGGGAGGTCATCGATGCCGCGGCGACAAAGCCCTTCGGCTTTATGCGCTTCACGCCGGGGCCGGGCCTCGGCGGCCACTGCATCCCGATCGACCCGCTCTACCTCTCGTGGCGGATGAAGGCCCTGAGCTATACCGCCCGCTTTATCGAACTCGCGTCCGAGGTCAACACGGAGATGCCGCGCTGGTGGACCCAGCGCGTGCAGGACGCGCTCAACGACGCCGGTAAGGCGGTCAAGGGCTCGGACATCCTCGTGCTCGGCGTCGCCTACAAGAAAGACATCCGGGACATGCGCGAGAGCCCCAGCCTGGACATCATGCGGCTGCTCGAGGAAAAGGGCGCGCGCGTGAGCTACCACGACCCGCACGTCCCGTCTTTCCGCGAGGATGGCGTCGAGCACACGTCGGTCAAAGACCTCGACGCGGCGCTCGCGGCCGCCGACTGCGTCGTCGTCGCGACGGACCATTCGTCCTACGACTGGGCCGAGATCGTCGAGAAGTCAGCCGTGCTCGTGGACACGCGCCACGCGACGGCGGCCGCTGCGGTCGCTGCGTGATGGTCCCGTTCGCGCTCACCGGCCTCGCCGGCTACATCGCCCCACGCCATCTCCAGGCGATTCGCGACACGGGCAACCGCCTCGTCGCGGCCGTGGACCCGCACGACTCGGTCGGGATCATGGACCAGTACTTTCCCGAGGCGGCGTTCTTTACGGAGGTCGAGCGCTTCGACCGGCACCTCGAGCTGCTCCGCCGCGGGCCCGATCCGGTGCAGTACCTCACGGTCTGCGCGCCGAACCACCTCCACGACGCCCACATCCGCCTCGCGCTGCGGACGGGCGCGGACGCGATCTGCGAGAAGCCGCTCGTGCTCAACCCGTGGAATCTGGACCAGCTCGCCGAGATCGAGGCTGAGTCCGGCCAGCGCGTCTGGACGGTCCTCCAGCTGCGCGTCCACCCGGCCCTCGTCGCGCTCAAGGAGCGCCTCGACGCCGAGCCGGGCCGCCGCCACGCCGTCCGCCTGACGTACGTCACCACGCGCGGCACGTGGTACCGCTACTCGTGGAAGGGCGACGCCAAAAAGTCGGGCGGCGTCGCGACGAACATCGGGGTCCACTTTTTCGACCTGCTCCAGTGGCTCTTCGGTGAGACTGAGGGCATGGCCGTCCACGTCAACGACCCGGAGCGGGCGGCGGGCACGCTCGCGCTGCCCCGTGCCGACGTGCAGTGGTTCATGTCGTTGGATGCGGCCGACCTGCCCGAGCACGTCCGCGGCGTGCAGCCGACGTACCGCTCCATCACGGTTGACGGCGAGGAGATCGAGTTCTCGGGCGGCTTCCGCGACCTCCACACGCTCGTCTACGAGCGCACGCTGGCCGGCGAGGGCTTCGGGATCGCGGACGCGCGGCCCTCGATCGCGCTCGTCCACGACATCCGCCATGCGGCGCCCGTCGCGGCGGGCGCAGACGCCCACCCGTTCGTCCGCTCGGCAGCGAGGAGCGCCGCGGCGCTCGCGGCATGAGCGGGCGCATCACCGACCTGCCGGGCGTCCGCATCCACGAGAGCGCGTACGTCGATGCCGGAGCCGAAATCGGAGAGGGGAGTGCCGTCTGGCACTTCGCGCACATTCAGAGCGGCGCGCGCATCGGCCGCGGCTGCTCCTTCGGGCAGAACGTGAACGTCGGCGCAGACGTCGTTGTCGGGGACCGGGTGAAGGTCCAGAACAACGTCTCCATCTACACCGGCACGACGGTCGAGGACGATGTCTTCCTGGGTCCGTCCTGCGTGCTGACGAACGTCACGAACCCGCGCAGCCAGGTCGCCCGCCGGTCGCTCTACGAGCCGACACGGCTGCGCCGCGGCGCGACGGTCGGCGCCAATGCGACGGTCGTGTGCGGCGTGACGCTCGGGCGCTACTGCTTCGTCGCGGCCGGCGCCGTCGTGACGCGAGACGTGCCAGACTACGCGCTCGTCGTCGGGACGCCCGCGCGGCGCGTCGGCTGGATGTCGCGCCACGGCCACCGCCTCGCGTTCGTGGACGGCGCCGCAACGTGCCCCGAGTCGGGCCTCCGCTACACGCTCGCAGGCGGTGGCGTCCGCTGCCTGGATCTCGACGAGGACGCCCCGCTGCCCGAGGCGCTCGCGGTGGGGACGATGCCCTACGACCGCTTCAAGGAAGAGGCTGGGGAATGAGCGCGGGCGACTGACCGCCCGTGCCCGACTCACCCCATCCGCGCGTCCTGCTCTCCGTCGCCATCTCCCGGTTTCTATGATTCCTATCCTCGACCTCGCCCCACAGCACGATGCGCTCTGGCCCCAGCTGAGCGCCGCCTTCGAGCGCGTGAGCCGCTCGGGCGTGTTCATCGGCGGCGAGGAGGTCGCGGCGTTCGAGGCCGAGGTCGCCGAGTTCCTGGGGACGCGCCACGCCGTCGGGCTCAACTCGGGCACGGACGCGCTCGTGATCGCGCTCCGCGCGCTCGGCATCGGCCCCGGCGACGAGGTGATCACGTCCCCGTTCTCGTTCTTCGCGACGGCCGAGGCGATCTCGCACGTTGGTGCGACGCCCGTCTTTGCGGACGTGGACGCCGCGACGTTCATGCTCGACCCGGACGCGGCCGAGGCCGCCGTCACCGAGCGGACGCGCGCGATCATCCCAGTGCACCTCTACGGCGGTGTTGCACAGCTGTCGCGTCTCGCAGGCGTCGCGGAGCGCGCCGGTGCCGTGATCGTCGAAGACTGCGCGCAGTCCTTCGGCGCCGTCTACGTGGGCGACTGTGCCGGCTGCCACGGCACCCTCTGTGAGCCGGCGGCACGCGCCGCGTCCACCGGCCGGCAGACGGGCACGATCGGGGCGATGGGCTGCTATTCGTTCTTCCCGTCCAAGAACCTCGGCGCCCTCGGCGATGCGGGCCTTCTCGCGACCGATGACGACGCGCTCGCGACCGAGGCGCGCAAGCTCCGCGCCCACGGTGGTCTCAAGAAGTACCACAACGAAGTCGTCGGCTACAACTCGCGCCTCGACGCGCTCCAGGCGGCCCTGCTGCGCGTGAAGCTGCCGCACGTCGCCGAGGCCAACGCGGGGCGCCGCGCCGCCGCCGAGCGCTACGGCGCGCTGCTCGCAGACATCGCGGGCGTCGTCGCACCCGAGGTCACGCCAGGGCACGTCTTTCACCAGTACACAGTACGCGTGCTCGGCGGCCGCCGCGACGCCGTTCACGACGCGCTCGCCGCGGCCGGCATCCAGACGATGGTCTACTACCCGGTCCCGATCCACCGCCTGCCGGTCTACGCGTCGGCCGGCTACCCGGCGTTTCCCGTCGCCGAGCGCCTCGCGGGCGAAGTTCTGAGCCTGCCCATCGGGCCGATGATCTCAGAGGAGGACTCAGGCGCGCGTCGCCGCGGCGCTCCGGACCGCGCTGGCGTGATCGGGCGGGCAGGCCCCGAGGCGATCTTCCGGCACCCAACCTGTTTTCCGATGCTCGATTCTGCCCTCGTCCACGACCAGGTCCGCGACTACTACGGCGTAACGCTGACCTCGACGGCCGACCTCAAGACGTCAGCCTGCTGCTCCGACGAGGCGGTCCCGGAGCACCACAAGCCGATCCTGGCGCTGCTCCCCGACGCGGTCCTCTCCGCGTTCTACGGGTGCGGATCGCCGATCCCGCCCGCGCTCGACGGCCAGACGGTGCTCGACCTGGGATGCGGCACGGGCCGAGACGCGTTCGTCGCCGCGGCGCTCGCCGGCCCGACCGGCCGCGTGATTGGCATCGACATGACGCCCGCGCAGATCGAGATCGCGCAGCGCGCCGAGGCGGGCGTCGCCGAGGCGCTCGGCTTCGCCGCGCCCACGACGCGCTTCCACCTCGGCCAGATCGAAGACCTCGCCTCGGCCGGGCTGGAAGATGGCAGCGTCGACGTCGTGATCTCGAACTGCGTGCTCAACCTCGCGCCCGACAAAGCAGTCGTCTTCGCCGAGCTCACCCGCGTCCTCCGAACCGGCGGCGAGCTGTACGTCTCGGACGTGTTCTGCGACCGCCGCCTCTCGGACGACATTCAGGCCGATCCTGTCCTCGTCGGCGAGTGCCTCGGCGGCGCGCTCTACTCCGAGGACTTCCGCCGCCTCATGGCGCGCCTCGGCTGGGCCGACGTGCGGACGGTGGCCGAGAGCCCGCTCGACGTGCAGGACGCGGTGTTGCGGGAGCGCCTCGGTGCGGCGCGGTTCGTGAGCCGGACCGTCCGCGCGTTCAAGCTGCCGGACCTTATCGAGGACCGGTGCGAGGACTACGGGCAGGTCGCGACCTACCGGGGCGGCGTCGAGGGCATGCCGCATACCTTCGTGCTCGACGCCTCCCACGCGTTCGAGGTCGGCCGCCCAGCCCTCGTCTGCGGCAACACGGCTGCGATGCTGCGCGACACGCGCCTCGGCCGCTACTTCGAGGTGACCGGCGACCGGTCGGCTCACTTCGGCCGGTTCGGCGAGGCGACGTCCGCCCCCGAGGCGGTGACTTCCACCTCCTGCTGCTGACCTCCACGGCGCTGTCCCCACTCCCATGCCCACATTGCTCATCACTGGCGGCGCCGGCTTCATCGGCTCCGCCCTCGTTCGCCACCTCATCGCCGAGACCGACTACACGGTCGTCAACGTGGATGCGCTGACGTACGCGGGCAACCTCGACTCGGTCGCCGAGGCCGCTTCGAGCGCGCGCTACACGTTCGAGCAGGCCGACATCTGCGACGCGGACGCCGTGGCCCGGCTGTTCGAGACGCACCAGCCCGACGGCGTGGTCCACCTCGCGGCCGAGAGCCACGTAGACCGCTCCATCGACGGCCCGGCAGCCTTCGTCCAGACCAACGTCGTCGGGACGTTTACGTTGCTTGAAGCGGCGAGGCGCCATGCGGCACAGCGGGATAGGCCCTTCCGCTTCCTGCACGTCTCGACCGACGAGGTCTACGGGACGCTTGGCGACACGGGCCTGTTTACCGAGGAGACGCCTGTCGCGCCCAACTCGCCGTACTCGGCGACGAAGGCCGCCTCGGACCACCTCGCGCGTGCCTACCACCACACGTACGGCCTCGACGTGGTGACGACGAACTGCTCGAATAACTACGGGCCCTACCAGTTTCCCGAGAAGCTGCTGCCCGTCGTGATCCTGAAGGCCGTCGCCGGCGAGCCGATCCCCGTCTACGGGACCGGGCAGAACGTTCGCGACTGGCTCTACGTCGACGACCACGTGCGCGCCATCGTCGCGGCGTTCGAGCGCGGCGTCTCGGGCGAGACGTACAACGTCGGTGGGCACAACGAGTGGGCCAACCTTGACGTCGTGAAGGCCGTCTGCGCGCTCCTCGACGAGATGCGGCCCGCCGGCGCGCCCCACGCTGACCTCGTCACGTTCGTCACCGACCGCCCCGGCCACGACGCGCGCTACGCCATCGACGCCTCGAAGATCGCCCGCGACCTCGGTTGGACACCCGCCGAGACGTTCGAGACGGGCCTCCGCAAAACGGTGCAGTGGTACCTCGACAACACCGAGTGGACTGACCGCGTGCTCTCGGGCGAGTACCGGATGGAGCGCCTCGGCGCCGCCTGACGGCGTCGCGCGGCAGCAGGGGTCCAGTTAGGATGGGTACAGGATTCCATTAGGTTCACAAACCGCCTCGTGTCCTACTGGACCGACTGTGAACCTTCGGCGCCGCGTAGGAGCGGGCCCGGTTCCCGTCTCTACCTTCGATTTCCCGACGCCCGACCCGCCTCGTGTCCATGAAAGGCATCCTCCTCGCCGGCGGCTCCGGCACCCGGTTGTACCCCGTCACGCAGGCTGTGAGCAAGCAGCTGCTGCCGGTCTACGACAAGCCGATGGTGTACTACCCGCTCACGACGCTGATGCTCGCCGGCATCCGCGACGTGCTGCTCATCTCGACGCCGCAGGACCTGCCGCGCTTCCGCGACCTCCTCGGCGACGGCTCGCAGTGGGGCATGCACCTCAGCTACGCTGAGCAGCCGAGCCCGGACGGCCTCGCGCAGGCGTTCGTGATCGGACGCGAGTTTGTGGGATCGGACCGCGTCGCGCTCGTGCTCGGCGACAACATCTTCTACGGCGCCGGCCTAGAGGTCATGCTCCGCCGCGCTGCCGAGCGGACTGAGGGCGCGACCGTCTTCGGCTACCACGTCGCGGATCCCGAGCGCTACGGCGTGGTCTCGTTCGACGACGCTGGCCGCGCCGTCACAATCGAGGAGAAGCCTGAGGCGCCAAAGTCCAACTACGCCGTTACGGGGCTCTACTTTTACGACAACCGCGTCCTCGACATCGCCGCGACGCTCGAGCCCTCCGCGCGCGGCGAGTACGAGATCACGGACGTCAACCGGGTCTACCTCGAGGCCGGCGCGCTCGAGGTCGAGCGGATGGGCCGCGGCTTCGCATGGCTAGACACCGGCACGACGGAGAGCCTGCTCCAGGCCGGCAACTTCGTGCAGACCATCGAGCAGCGGCAGGGCCAGAAGATCGCGTGCCCCGAGGAGGTCGCCTTCGAGCAGGGCTGGATCTCGCCCGAGCAACTCGAGGCGCTCGCAGACGCCTACCGCAAGAACGAGTACGGCGCCTACCTCCGCCGCCTCCTCGACGCCGACACACGCCTCGCTCCCGTCCTGTGACTGTCACTGAAACCCCGCTGTCGGGCGTCCTCCTCGTCGAGCCGCGCGTCTTCGGCGACGCTCGCGGCTTCTTCTGCGAGACGTACCAGGCCGAGCGCTACGCCGAGGCCGGCATCGACGCGCGCTTCGTGCAGGACAACGTCTCACGCTCTGGGCGCGGCACGCTGCGTGGGCTTCACTTCCAGGCGCCGCCGCACGCCCAGGCCAAGCTCGTCTCGTGCCTTGACGGGTCCGTGTTTGACGTCGCTGTGGACCTGCGCGTCGGCTCGCCGACGTACGGCGAGTGGTTCGGGGCCGAGCTCTCGGCGGAGAACATGCGCCAGATGTTCGTGCCTGAGGGCTTCGCACATGGGTTTGTTGTAACGAGCGAGACGGCGCTGTTCTCGTACAAGGTCTCAGGCGTGTACGCGCCCGAGACCGAGGGCAGCGTCCGGTGGGACGACCCGGACCTCACCATCGACTGGCCTGTCTCCGCGCCTGTCCTCTCCAGCAAAGACGCCGTAGCACCGCTGTTCGCTGATCTTGCTTCCCCGTTTGCAATCGGCTGAGCCGCTCATGTCCACCCACTCTCCACCGCCCCAGGTTGACCGCTCCAAGGCTGCCCTGCCCGCCCCTGCGGAGTCGACGGTGGGCCGCTACACGCAGAGGGTTCGGGCTCGTGTCGGTGTGAGTGGGTGGAACGTCTTGGTCAACAGCGCCGCAACAGTCGTTGCGACGGTCGCAGGGCTCGCGTACCAGATCGTGCTCGCTCGCTACCTCCGCCCTGAAGGATTTGGCCTATTTAGTGAAGCATCCGCCGTTGCTATACTAGCAGCAACCATCGGCGGGTTTGGGATGAATCAACTGGCAGTTCGCGAACTGTCCAGCGGACGTGCAACGTCGCAGATGCTTACGTCTGTGCTCACCGCGTCAATGGTTGGAGGCATTGTTGCGGCCCTAGGCGTTGCCGCTTTTTACAACGTCGTTGATGGACCTGCTTCGTTGTATGTAGTTGCAGTTGTCGCAGCTCCTTTCACTGCTGTTGTGGGGGTGCTTTCAGCGCCCTTCGTTTCACGCGATGCGTTCGAGGTGCCATCGGCCGTGCGTGCCGGCGGTGTCGTCTTCTTTGCGTTGCTCGCGGGGTTAGGGGTCGTGACAGGCGCTCCGCTGATCTATTTCGTGGCTTCCCTGACAGTCGTCGAGATTGCGCGCGTCTTGTTCCTCGCAGCGCGTGTTCGCGGAGAAACACACGCTCCATCGTGGCAGAAATGGCGCGGAGATGGCCGTGAGCTTAAAATGCTGCTCAGCGAGGCAGCGCCTTACGGAGTGCTTGCCTTGGTTGGGATGGTGCATCTACGAGTAGACGTTGTAATGGTGCGCTGGATAGGAGGCGCAGTCGAAGCTGGGCTTTACGCGGGTGCTGCGCGGTTCTCGTACTCAGCGGCAATTCTACCGGCCCTGCTGCTCGGGGTGCTCTTCCCCCGGTTTGTGCGGTTGCGAGAGAGCAACGAGGCCGTCAGTCTGTTCTTAATAGCATCAAAGGTTTTGTTTTGGATTGGATGTGTCGTGGGAATGATATCAATATTGTTGTCTCCGTTTATAGTCAATTTATTTCTGGGTAAAGGATACGAAGGATCTATCTTGCCTTTGCAAATACTGATGGCGACTCTCAGTCTGACTTTTCTTCAGTCAGTCAATGGTACTATACTTGCTTCTGGGCGGCGCCTTCGAGGCGTAGTCGTCCTGGCCATTGGGGTAACTATTCTGAATATAGGATTAAACGGATATCTTATTCCCTACTATGGAGCTTCCGGTGCTGCAGCAGCGACGCTGATGTCTGAGGCCATAAGCGTAATCGGATACGCTTGGATGTCCTGCAACCAGCTCGCGATATCACCCTGGATTCTTGCGCGCGCCTTGTTACTACCAAAACTTACATATGAAGAGAGATCTATTCTACTTCATCGAACATAGTCCAAATGATTATAAAAACACTAAGACTGGCCGACATCCTGCGCGTATCAGCAACCACACGTCATGACTTTAGATAAGCAAAATAATTGTCTCGCTTGTGAGTCTAGTGAGGTACGTGAGGATTTTGAGACTCGAGAGATGATGTTCGGAACCCGGGAAAAATTTACGTATAAAGAATGCAACTTCTGTAATAGCCTTCAGATATCTACTATTCCTGATGATATTGATCGACACTATCCATCAAATTATTATGCCTATAATAACAATTCAACTTCAGGATTTCGGTCATTCGTGAATCAGCGAACCGGAGCTGCGCGGAACCGTGAGGACTTGGGTCTGGGCTCGGCTTTGGGCCGTCTGATGAACCGGTGGAGAGGGCCAGTCCTGTATGCGGGTGCCGAGGCGCAGAAGGCACGGCAGTGGTTTAGTGGGTTGCCGCGCGGTCTCGACAGCCGTGTCCTTGACATCGGCTGTGGGGCAGGAACCCTTTTGAGGCAAATGCGCAGGGCTGGCTTCCGTCACCTCGTGGGTATCGATCCGTACCTACCGGCGGATACGGAGGTTGACGGGATCACGCTCCTCCGGAGGACAACCGACCAGATGGATGACCTCGGCCCCTTCGACTTTATCATGATGCACCACGTGTTTGAGCACGTCTCGGATCCAGCCGCAGTGCTAGGAGACATAGCAGGCGTATTGGCTGAGGGCGGAAGGGTACTGCTTCGCGTTCCGGTTGCGGCGACAAATTCCGCACGCCACTACGGGCCAAACTGGGTGCAGCTGGATCCGCCGCGCCACCTGTTTGTGCCATCGGAGTTGGGTCTCCGCATCCTTGCTGCGCGTGTCGGATACCGCGTCGAAGGTGTCGATTACGACAGCACGGAGTTTCAATTCTGGGCCAGCGAGCAGTATTCGGCTGGGATTCCGCTCTTCGACGATCCCCGTTCGGCTGCTGTGAAAGGGTTGAAGCGTGCGTTTACTCAAAGCGAACTAGCATCGCTTGCGGCACGTGCGCAAGCGCTTAACGTGGCCAGCGACGGTGATCAAGCTGCGTTTTTCCTGACGCTAGATCCTCCGGTTGCTAGATGAACACGCTCTCCGTCGCACTCTGCACCTATAACGGTGCATCCTTTCTTCAGGAGCAGCTCAATAGCATTCTCGGGCAAACTCGTCTGCCAGACGAACTCGTCGCGCGTGATGATGGCTCGACAGACGCGACTGTCCAGGTCCTGAAGCGCTTCGCCGAGATGGCTCCCTTCCCTGTGCGCATCTTGCCAACGGGCGAGAACCTCGGCTATGCGCGCAATTTTGAACGGGTCATCATGGCATGCGACGGCGACCTCGTGGCACTTTCGGACCAGGACGACGTGTGGTTGCCGGCAAAGCTGGCTCGGCTTGAGGAGGCTTTGGGCGACGATCCAGACCGGCTTCTCGCCTTTTCTGACGCTTGCCTCGTAGACGAGAAGCTTCGACCACTTGATCAAACGCTCTGGGAAAGCCTCCAGATCAACGGTGCGCGTATGCAGAGCATTCGTGAGGGAGGTCCTCGCTCACACCTGTACCGTTACCCGGCGGTTACCGGAGCGACGGCTTGCTTCCGGCGATCACTGGCCGATCAGGCGTTGCCTGCGGATGTCGCCTTCTGGCACGATGCGTGGCTGGCCCTCGTCGCCGAATTGCTGGGCCGGGTTGTGCCCATCGAGGAGCCGCTCATCCTGTACAGGCAGCACAGCGAGAACGTGGTCGGGGCGCCGAAGGCTGTAGCTCCGTTGCATGTGCGGGTTGGTAATGTGCTGCGGCGCAATCCTCGCTCCGAGGCGGCGTTGCGCGCGACGAATGACCAGACCCGGCAGTTCTACGCTGCCGCCCAGAGACGGGCGCGGCGCGAAGGCTGGCTGGACTCGGCCAGCGATGGCCGGCTGAGCGAGCGCGTGCGGCACGCAACATTCCGGGCCGAGCCAGGCCCTCGCCGGGCTCGGCCGTTTCGGGTCGCCCGAGAACTTGCGAGCGGTCGGTACGCCCAGTACTCGGGAGGTGTCCGGAGGGCGCTCGTCATGGCTGCCCGAGACCTGTTGCGCTGATTCGGGTCTCCCAAGAGACGCTGTTGGGCTGGAGCGCCTGCGTGTCCGGCCGAATATCACAGACACGATTTAGGAGCTGGTGGCGTCTTCCCGGAAGAGAAATCGCAGGCGGCTCCACCCCGTAAGAGCGAACTGTGGATCTGAATCGAGTGCTAGACCGGGAGTTGCCGCGCGGTGCTCCGGATCGATCCAGGCCGGATTCCTTTGGGCCGTTCCTCCTGTAAAATCAAAATTCCGATTTCGTCATGATGGCTCCAGAAAAAGTGGAGGGTGAGTTCAGCGTCTCGGTCGTGATGGCGACGTACAACGGCGAGCGCTTCCTCCAGCCCCAACTCGACAGCCTCGCCGCTCAGACGCGCCTGCCCGATGAACTCGTCGTACAGGATGACGGCTCAACCGACGCAACGTGGTCCATTCTTGAGGCCTTCCGTGAAAGCGCGCCATTTCCGGTGCACCTGCACCGGAGCGAGCGCAACGTGGGCTACGGGGAGGCCTTCTTCGAGGCCGCGCTCCGGGCGAAGGGCGAATGGCTTGCGCTCTGCGACCAAGACGACGTGTGGCTGCCGCACAAGCTTGCGACGGTCGCCCAGCACGCCGCGGCCGGCGTCGCGCTAATCACGCATTCTGCCAACCAGGTCGATGAGGCACTCACCGACCTCGGAATCCGCAACCCGGATCTTCCCAAAGATCAGGTGCTGGGACGCCTCGGGCTCGAGCCGATGGAGAGCGTCTTCGGGTTCGCACTCGTCGTCCATCGGTCCGTGCTCGAGTTCACGTCGCTGGACAACCGGATCCCGGAGCTGGACATCCCACACATCCTGCAGGCGCACGACCGCTACCTGTCACACGTCGCGAATGCTATCGGGAAGACGGTCAAGATCCGGAAGAGCCTGGCTTTGTACCGGCGCCACTCGGCGGCCGTCTCAGGCCCCGATATGGGCGGGAAGGTATACGACTACGGACTCCGGGCGCGGATCCGGACGCGCCTGCGAGGCAACGCAGGGGACCTCAACAAGCTGGCCGCCTACGCCGACGCCTACCGGCAGTTCTACGCCGACCGGGTCGTCGATGGAGGGCCGTTTACGCGTGAGGCCGCCGAAGCCTCGGCGTACTACGCGCGTCTGGCACAGGTCTTCCAGGACCGTGCAAACCTTTACGGGCTCACGTCGCGTCCAGCACGGCTCGCCAGACTGGCACGGCTCGTGAGCAGGAAGGGCTACGGCCGGATCGGATCAGGGACAGGCATGAGTGCCGGCACGTTCGTCAAAGACTTATACAACAGCGTGATTGTATAAACCTCAGTTCTGCGCCTCGAGTCTGTCACGGTTTGGCCTCCAGTAGCCGAGGCGCCCCACTTCTTCTCGCCGACCTCCACCCCGATGGCTATGTCCAACCGGCCACTCTTGAACGTCTGCACCGTCGGCGACCCTCGCTCGCCGGCCATCTGGTCCGGCACGGCAGCCAACCTCACGGCTGCGCTCGAGCGCGCCGGCTGCCTCGGACACGCCTTCAGCAGCCGCGGGCCGCGGCCGCTCTCGCTCGCGCTCTACGGGGCAGACTGGCTCGCCTACGGGCGCCAGCACCAGGGCCGAGGCCGTGCACTCCGCGCGCAGCGCGCCCTCAACGCTGCCCGCCTGACGTCTGGAAGCCCGACGCCGGACACGCTTCACCTCACGACGACCTCGCTTCCTTTTCCCGTCCGTCCCCCCGCCGGGCAGCGGCACTTCGTCTACACCGACTCGACGTGGGCGCAGTGGGGCGACCCCGAGCGTATCGGCCAAGGCTGGTCCGACCACCTCCGCCGCACGGCTGAGCGCCTCGAGCGGCGCGCTTACGCGCAGGCAGCGCACGTTTTTGTGACCGGCGAGAACGTCCGCGACAATCTCATGGAGCACTACGGCGTCGCGCCCGAGAGCGTCACCGTTGTCGGGACGGGTTTCGGCAACGTTGCTCCATTTACGGGGGAGAAAGACTATGGCGCGCGGCGGCTCCTGTTCGTGGCCAAGGAGCGGTTCGAGGACAAGGGTGGGCCGCTCCTGCTGGACGCCTTTCGGATCGCCCGCGCGGCCGACCCACGCCTGACGCTGGACCTCGTCGGGCAGGGCCACCGCCGCGACGAGATCCCCCCAATCGACGGTCTAACTGTCCACGGCTTCCTGTCTAAGGAAGACCTCCGCAGCCTGTTTGAGCGGTCCACGCTGTTCGCGATGCCAGCCCTGCACGAGCCCTGGGGCCTGGTCTACCTCGAGGCGCTCGCCTGCCGCACGCCTATCCTCGGCCTCGCCCGCAACGCCTTCCCCGAGCTCGCCGGCAACGGTGACTACGGGTATGTCGTCCCCGAGGCGACGCCCGAGGCCGTCGCAGATGCCATCTTGCGCGCCTCGGCAGACCCCGACGGGCTTGCCCGGCGCGGAGCTGCCGGTCAGGCTCACACACTCGCCACGTACACATGGGACGAGACGGCCCGGCACATCGCCGATGTCGTCTCGTCGCTCTGATCCTTTCTCCTCATTCCGCCGCTAATGTCTCGCGCACTCGTCCTCACCACTATCAACGCCCCCAACTGGGTCCTCGAGCGCTTCGCCGAGGGTGCCAAGGCCAGAGGCATCCACTTCGTCGTCATCGGCGACACCAAGACGCCCGAGCCGTACGTGCTCGACGGTGTGGACTACTACGGCGTCGAGCGGCAGCACGAGGCGTGGGGCGACGTATCGCGGCTCATCCCGGTCCGCCACTACGCCCGCAAGAACGTCGGCTACCTCATCGCGGCGCAGGCCGGGGCGGACGTCATCCAGGAGTCCGACGACGACAACATCCCGCACGAGGATGCGCGCGGCGACGCGTTCTGGGCCGACATACCGGCGGCGCACGACGTCGACGTCGTGACGACGGACGGGCCGTGGCTCAACGCCTACGCCCTCTTCTCGGACGACGGCCTGTGGCCGCGCGGCTACCCGCTCGAATGGCTTGGCCGCCAGGGCGAGATCACGGCCACTCCGGGGCAGGCGCGCGGTCTCATCCTCCAGGGGCTCGCCGACGAAAACCCTGACGTCGACGCCGTCTTTCGGCTCACGCGCACGCTCCCGCTGAACTTCAAGGAGCACAAGGCTGTGATGCTCGCGCCCGGCGCGTGGTGCCCGTTCAACAGTCAGAACACGATCTTTCAGCGCGAGGCCTTCCCGCTGCTCTACCTCCCGGCGTACTGCAGCTTCCGCATGACCGACATCTGGCGGTCGTTCGTCGCGCAGCGGTGCCTCTGGGAGACCGGTGAGGGCGTCGTGTTCCACAACGCGACGGTCTACCAGGAGCGCAACGAGCACAGCCTGCTCAAGGACTTCGAGGACGAGGTGCCGGGCTACCTCCACAACGACGCCATCCGCGTCGCGCTCGACGCGTGCCGGCTCGACGGCAGCGACCTGTTCCGGTCTGTCGCGGTGTGTTACGAGGCGCTCGTCGCCGGCAGCTTCATCCCAGACGACGAGATGCCCGTCGTCCGGGCGTGGCTCGCCGCGATGGAGGCCGTCGCCGCGCGGACGTCGGCATAGGTCGTCTGAGAGGCCGCAGGCTGCCTTCCCGACAACTTCGATAGGGGGCCGTCCGACCCGGATGGTAGGTTGACCGGCTGGGGAAGAGAGACACCAGAGCAGCTCTGGTGTCTGCCACGCGCGCCTCATAAAGACAGCGACTCATGGACGTCTCGATCATTATTCCAGCCTACAACATGGAGCGGTGGCTGGAGCGATCCGTCCGCTCAGCACAGGCCACGCAGGGGGTGACGTACGAGATCCTCATCGTCGACGACGGATCCATGGACGGGACGCTCGCGATGGCGCAGGCGTTCGCCGCGGCCGACCCCGCCATTCGTGTAATCGCGATGGACCGCAACCAGGGCCTCTCGGCCGCGCGCAACGCGGGCATCGCCGAGGCGCGGGGGACGTGGATCGCGCACCTCGACGCGGACGACTGGTGGCTCCCGGAGCGGCTCGAACGACTCGTCGCCGCCGGCACCGAGGCGGACGCGGACGTCGTGGCCGACGACAACTTCCTGATCCACGACGGAAGCGCCACGCCGTGGGCCATGATGTTCGCCCATTATGGCGAGACCGACACGGAGCCGCGCTTTATCACGCCCGAGTACTTTGCCGGCCGCCGCTGGATTCTGCACCCGATCTACCGGCGCAGCTTCCTCGTGAAGACCGGCATCACCCACGATGTGCAGGTGATGCACGGCGAGGACTTCCTGGTTCAGATGGAGTCGCTCTGCAAGGGTGCGCGCTTCCTCATTGTCCCGGAGGCGTACTACTACTACGTCACCGCGCGTGAGGGCTCGATCACGCGGCAGCAGCAGCACGTCGAGGACATGGCCCGCGTCATCTCCCAGACGCGGCAGTTTGCCGTAGACGCCGGCCGCCCCGAGGCCGTCCGTGCGCTCGATGCGCGCGCGCAGGCGCTGGACCGCTGGATCTCCTACAACGTGCTCGTCCGGACACTCCGCGCAGGCGACGTTCCAGGCACGCTCAGGCTCGCCGCTGCGACGCCGCTCGTCTACTGGCGAGACCACCTTGCCGACCTCCTGACGAGCGTCAAGATCCGCGCTCGGCGCGTCGTCGGATGGAGTTCTCACTGACTGCAGCCCGGCGCCGCGGCCTGTGCCCCATGCCTGCAGGGACATGAAGGTTCTCCATCTCATCAAGAGTCTGGGCCGAGGCGGCGCCGAGACGCTGCTGTCCGAGGGCTACAAAGCCGTCGACTCGTCCCGATTCGATCTCGAGTACGCATACTACCTCGCGCAACACGACGAGGTAGCTCGCCTGCTCGTGTCGCAAGGCGCGCACGTTCACACCTTTGACGTCGGCGGCGACCTTGGCCTGATGCGATCCGTCGGGCAGACCGCTCGCTACCTCCGCGAGCGTGAGATCGACCTTGTCCACGCGCACCTGCCGCTCGCCGGCGTTGTAGCACGCCTCGCCGGTCGCCGCGCCGGCGTCCCGGTCGTCTACACCGAGCACAACCCGACGAGTTCATACCACCCGCTCACCCAGGCCGCAAGCTGGGCCACGTGGGGCATGCAGGACCGGGCCATCGCCATCTCCGCCGACGTCGCGGCGTCGATGCGGCGGCACGGCGGCAGCCGTGCGCACATCGTCACAGTCCCGAACGGCATCGACACGGACCGGTTTACACCGTCGGGTACCACCCGCCAGGAGGCGCGCGCGCGCCTCGGCCTGCCTGCTGAGGCGCCCGTCGTCGGCGTCGTGGCTCAGTTCCGTCTGCAGAAGCAGCTTGACGTCTGGCTCGAGGCGGCCCGCCACATCCGTACCGCTCGCCCGGACGTTCGCTTCGTGATCGTCGGCAACGGACCGCTGTGGGACGAGATCCGCGCGGTCTCGACGCGCCTCGGCCTGGACGACGCCGTCCACTTCGCCGGCGTCCAGCCCAACGTCCTGCCGTACTTCGAGGCGATGGACGTCTTCATGATGGCCTCCAGGTATGAGGGCGCGCCGCTCGCGCCCGTCGAGGCGATGGCGATGCAGGTGCCCGTCGTGTCGTTCGCGGTCGAGGGCATTCGCAACGTCATCCAGTCGGGCGAGAACGGAATTCTGGTCGATGCCGGTCCGGACGGGGCCCACGCGCTGGCCCGCGCCGTCACCGACCTGCTGGACGATCCAGAGGCCCAGACGCGCCTGGGCCGGGCCGGGCGGGCGTCGGCGGTGCAGTTGTACGGGCTGACCCAGATGCAGCGCACGCTCGAGACGATGTACACCGACGTTGTGGACGCGTACCGGGCGCGGCGTGGCGCGCGCCCTGGCGCGTAACGTGCGTCACCTCGAGACCCACGCGTTGAAGGGGCGGGTGCGCATGGAGAGCGCCTCGGGCCAGCAAGAGCTCGGGCTTGGGCACAGGCCGCTTGCTTCCTTCGCTCGGATCCGCGCTCTGGAGCACGCGAGCACGTGCCCGAGGGGGATTGAATTTCCGGTGCCCTGGCGGATGTCAGGCACTGCCCGAGGGTGCGGGACGTGTACGGCGTGTAACTCGCAGCCCGACCGATTGCCTGCCCGCATGAGCCAGCCCTCGCCACCCCTCATCCGGGTTCATCCCGCCGCACCCGGCGGGGCAGACTGCCAGCTGGCGGCCATGTCGGGTCTTGCTCTCAGTCTGGCACCCCGATGAGCCAGCGAAATCGGTACACCAGGACATTCGGCTGGCTCATCGTGATTCTAGCGAAGCTGAGCGTCGTGGTCGGGTTTCACCTGTGGTCGGTGAGTATCGGCCGGCGGGGCCTCGCACCCATCGTGGTGGGCGGGGACGACGGCGAGGAGTACCTGTATTTCGCTGAGAAGATCGCCCGAACCGGCTACCTCACCGAGTATGCCTCGAACGTCTGGCCAGTGTGGATGGGGCACCTCATGCACGCGATGGGCTGGAGCGGGACGCTCCCGTTCAAGGCCGTGCTGCTCGTGGCCTCGTTCGGGACGGCCGTGCTCGGGGTGAAGCTGCTCCGCCTGCTCGCTGCCGACCTCTACCGGTGCCGCCCGACGCCCGGCGCGGAGGTTGCCACGGCTGCGGCGATGCTGCTCTTCCCGTCGACGCTCTGGGTCGCGTCGTACTCGATCTACCGCGACGCCGTCCTGTACTTTCTCGCGCTGCTCGTCGCCTACGCCGCATACCGGATCCTGGTCCGGAAAGAGAAGCAGTATGCGCTGCCGCTGGCCGCGGCGATGGTGCTGTTGTTCTACTTCCGGTGGTACGCCACCGTCTCGCTCGGGGCGGGCATCGTGGTGTGGATGCTGCTCAACGGCGGCCGGCCGCAGGACCGCTGGCGTCGCCGCGCCCTCGCGGTCGTCGTTGTCGCACTCGCCGTCGGCGGGGTGATCGCGTCGGGGCAGACCTACCTGTTCAGCAAGGCGCTTGAGAGCCGGGACCTGTTCGACTACAACCAGGGCGGGTCCAATTTGGGCCTCTCGTACACGCGCTCGAGCCTGCTCCTGTGGCCGCTCATCTACGTTTACACCTTCATCACCAACCTGATCGGGCCGCTGCCGAACCAGATCGAGGGGGCGACGACGCTCATCGGCTTCGTGCTGGAGGTGCCACTGTTGTGCTACGTCCTGTACCGGCTCTACCGAAGCCCAGCGACGCGCCGCCCCGAGGCGCTGCTGCTCGTGAGCATCGCGGCGGTCTGGTTTTTGCTCCTCCCGATCTACAACGACAACGTGGGCACTGGACTGCGCCTCCGAGTGTTCGGGTACCAGTTTCTGTTCGTCCTGTTCATACTCGACATGACGGTACGGCACATGCTCCGGCTCAAAGCCGCTGCCCGCCATCGCGCGGTGTCGCGGCGAAGCGCCCTTGTGTCAGGCTCCTTCTCGCGCATATGACTGTCGCTATCGTAGGGAACCAGCCGTTCACGCTCGCCCGTTTCCGAAGCCTGCTTATTCGCGACCTCGTGTCGCAGGGACACCGCGTATACGCGCTGAGTCCCGGCTGGGACAGCGACCCGGCGTCCCGGGCAACCGTTGAGGCTGCAGGCGCGACCGTGGTCGACATTCACATGGAGCGGGCCGCAGGCCGGCTTGCAAGCGAACTCCGGTCCGTGCGCGACCTCCGGGCAACATTGAGGCGGCTGGCTCCGGACGCCGTGTTCTCCTACTTCGTCAAGCCTGTTCTATACACCGCCATTGCCAGCTTCGGGCTCCGCATCGCGCGCCGCGTCGCGATGATCGAGGGCCTCGGCTTTCTCGGGGTCTCCGCCGCAAGCGGGGTGAAGGGCCGCGCCGTTCGCGCGCTGTACCGCTTCGCTGGCGCGCGTTACGACGCCTTGTTTGTGATGAACGAGGAGGACGCCGACTACTTCGCCGATGTCGTCCGGGTGCCTGCCCGGAAGCTGCACCGAATCGGGGGGATGGGCATCGACGTGGACGAGTTCGCGACGGGTGTCCCGCCGGTCGAGCCGTTCACGTTCCTGTTCGTCGCCCGGATGCTTCGCCAGAAGGGCGTGTTCGAGTTCGTTGATGCGGCTGCGCGCGTGCACGCTGAGCATCCGCAGGCGCGCTTCGTCATGCTCGGCGACGTCGACGACAGCCCGAACTCGGTCAGCACTGAGGAACTCGGACGCCGGGCCGAAGCGGCCGGCGTCGAGTGGCATGGCCACGTCAGCAACGTCGGCGATTACCTGGCCGAGGCCGCGGTGTTCGTCTTGCCCTCGTACTACCGCGAGGGATACCCGCGCAGCATCATGGAGGCGATGTCGGCGGGCCGAGCCGTCATCACGACGGACAATCCGGGCTGCCGGGAGGCCGTCACGGACGGCGTCAACGGATTCGTCATCCCGACGCGCGACGTGGACGCGCTCGTCGAGGCGATGCAGACGCTTGTGACGGACCCGGCTAGGTCCATCAGAATGGGGGAGACAGGTCGCCAGATGGCCCGCGAACGCTACGATTACAGGGCAATCAACTCGGTAATCATCGGGGAGTTGGTAGGGTCGCCGTAGGCGGCTCGGTCTCACGTTCAGCGCTCGCAAGCGAGAGCTGTGAACCTGGAACGGGCTGCGCGGGCCGGTGGAGCGGAGAAGGCGGTGGCCGGGCTGAAGCCTTTTCGGTACAACCCGTCTGGGGGATGTTCTGAGTAACCGCGCTTCCGCAGTGTTCAAAAAATAGGGACCGACGTCTTCGCGCCGGGCTTCGTCTTCGCCCGCAACCTGCTGCCCGGCGCCGGCGTGACGCGCTTTTCCATCGCCGACCACGAGTGGGGCGATCCTATACGAGGCGCTTGTACACGAGTCGCTCCTTGGGCTTCCCGACTTTATCTGATGCGCGTCGTCTGCCTGCTCCCACTGCCACCGCCGGCCACCGGCCAGAGTGTCGTCACCGCGACGTTCCTCGACGGCCTCGCGCGCGTGGCCGAGGTCGACGTCGTGGACACGGCGGACCGCGTGCACGTCTGGCGCCGCGCCGGGACGCTGCCGCCGGCGCGCGCCGCGGCGTGGCTCGGGCGCCTCCGCGCCTTCGCCCGCGCGCTGCGCAGGCGCCCGGACGTCGTGTACCTCACACCCGCATCGAGCGTGCTCGGCTTTGCCCGCGACGTCGCCGCGCTGGCGCTCGTGCCGCGCGGTGTCCGCATCGTGGCGCACGCGCACATGGGCGATTTCGGGGGCTTGTTCGCGCGGCGCGGCGTCGGCGCGCTCGCCCGGCGCACGGCCCGGCGCTACGAGTTGATTCTCGTGCCGAGCGACTTTTCCGCCGTGTGGATCCGGCGGACGCTCCCCGACGCGCGCGTCGAGGTGATCCCGAACCCCGTCTCCCCGGAGCTGCGCTTCTCCGAGGACGACGAGGCCGCGGCGCGTGCAGCGCGGCAGGGGAGGGCGCCGAACGTCCTTTTTCTGTCCAACATGATCCCGGCAAAAGGCTACGTGCCGCTCGCCCATGCCCTCAGCACGCTCGCCGCACGCGGGCGCGACTTCACGGCCACGTTCGCCGGTTCCTGGGCATGCTTGGAGGACCGGGACGCCTTCGCTACCCTCATCGAGACGCTCGGAATCGCTGACCGATCGACCATCACCGGAGCCGTTCCGCACGACGCCCTGCGGCCCGTCCTCGCAGCGGCCGACGTGCTCGCGTTCCCCTCGGCCATGCCCGAGTCGTTCGGGATGGGCATGCTTGAGGCGATGGGCGCCGGCGCCGCCGTCGTCGCATCGGACCATGCCGCGGCGCCCGAGATCGTCCGCGATGGCCTCGACGGTCGCCTCGTCCCGCCCGGCGACGCCGCCGCGCTCGTCGAGGCGCTTGACGACGCGCTTGCCAACCGCGACCGGTACGGGCGCAGCGCCGCGGCGCGTGTCCGCGCGGCGTTCGCGCCCGAGCCGCTCGTCGCGGCCTTCGTCGCGGCCCTCACCGGAGACTCCACCGCGGCTGACGCGCCGGCCGGCCTATCTTCCGGGCAGAACGCCTGCCTGTCGTCATGCCCACCTCCGTCCGCTCGTTCCTCGAGACGCACCGCGCCCTGAGCCTCTTCCTGCTCAAGATGGCTGCGGTCTACGCCGTGTGGTTCGTCCTCTACGACCTCTGGCTGCTGCCCGACGGCCGCCTCGACACGTGGCTCTCGACCTCCGTCGCCTCGTGGACCGGCTCGGTCATCCGCCCGTTCTACCCCGAGACGCTCGTCGACGCGCGGACGGTCTGGGCCAAGCCGGGCATCGGCATCTTTATCGAGAACGGCTGCAACGGGCTCTCGGCGCTGAGCCTCTTCGTCGGCTTCGTGGTCGCGTATCCGGGGACGTGGGCGCGGCGGGCGTGGTTTATCCCGATGGGCCTCGCCTCGATCGTGGTGACGAACATCGTGCGCTGCGCGGTCCTGCTGGTCGTGTCGGACAAGTGGCCGCAGATCTTCGGCGAGGTCCACGCGCTGCACGCGCTGTTCGTGTTCTATCTCGTCATCTTCGGCCTGTGGGTGCTGTGGGCGAACTACGGCGGCTCGGAGCGAGCGCCGGTTGCCCCTCCTGCCGCGTCGCCCCCGGTGTTCGCCGGTGCCTGACGTCCTCCCCGAGGCAGGCCTGCTACAGCCGCCACCGGCCGGGCCCACCGCGCGTGTCGTCGCACGGCATCCGCGACTGTGGGGCCTGCTCTTCGCCGTCCTGTTGCTCGTGGCATACGTCTACGGCGTCCGCCCGGCGCGCGAGTGGACGGCGGCGCACGTCGCTGCGCCGCTTTTCGCGTCGATCGACACGCCGCGCGCGCAGCGCTACAGCATCATCCGCCCCTCGGACTATGTGCCCGGCGACCAGCTCGAGGCGGTCTTCGCCGTCGAGACGGCGCGTCTCGAGGCGGGGAGGGCGGCAGGCAAGGCGGCGCCCGACATCGTCCGCGAGACGATCCGCGCTGGGCAGGGCGTCGCGTACTGGGTCGCGCCCGTCGGTGTGCTGTTTCTGCTGCCGGCCATGTTCCTCCTCGTCGCGTTCCCGACGCGGCCGTTCTGGCTCGTGCTGCTGGGCTACCACCTCGTCGTCGGGGCCGTCTCGCTGGCCGTCTTTGCCATCGGGCTGGGCTGGTACGAGCCCGCGTTCCGCCTGTACCTCTTTACGCGGACGTACCTCACGGAGAGCGTGAGCCTCGTCGTGCCGCTGCTCCTGTACCTCGCCGCCCGAGGCGCGGGACCCCTCGCCCTTCAACGCGTGGCGAGGCCGGAGGAACGCGCCGAGACGCGGGTTTAGGCGCGTCCCTCGGTCTCCTCCGGCTCGCCGATGGCGTCCGTCGCGCCGCCCATGAGCAGGTCGAGGACGTGAGAGAGCGTGTGTTTGAGCTCCGTCCGCGGCACGATGCGGTCGATGAAGCCGCGCTCGACGAGGAACTCGGCCGTCTGGAAACCCTTGGGCAGGTCGCGGCCGATCGTCTCGCGGATGACGCGCGGGCCGGCGAAGCCGATCAGCGCGCCGGGCTCGGCGAAGTTGAGGTCGCCGAGCATCGCGAACGACGCCGTGACGCCGCCGGTCGTCGGGTGCGTCATCAGGGACACGAACGGCAGGCCCTTCTCGGCGAGGACGGCGAGGTTGGCGCTCGTTTTGGCCATCTGCATCAGCGACAGCGCGCCCTCCATCATGCGCGCGCCGCCGGACTGAGACACGATGAGGCACGCGCGGTCCTCGTCGGCGGCCCGGCGGATGGCGCGGGTCACGATCTCACCGACGACGGAGCCCATCGAGCCGCCGACGAACGAGAAGTCCATCGCGGCGACCGAGAGGCCGTGGCGGCCGAGCATCCCGGTGCCCGAGACGGCGGCGTCGTTGAGGCCAGACGAGAGCTCGGCGGCGCGGATACGGTCCGGGTAGGCCTTGCGGTCCGAGAAGTCCAGCGGGTCCTGAGAGTGCAGGCCGGTGTCGAAGCGGGTGTAGCCGCCGGCGCCGAAGAGCAGCTCGAGGTAGCCGAGACCAGACATCTGGAAGTGGTGCCCGCACTTGGGGCACACGAGCGCGTTCTCGGCCAGATCCTTCTGGCTCGTGATGGTGTCGCACGTGGGGCACTTGACCCAGTAGCCCTCGGGGACTTCGTTCTGCTCGCTCCGGTCCGTCTGGATACCGGCCGACTTGCGCGTGAACCACGCCATAGGAACGCTGAGGCTGCGGGGGTGACCGGCGAAGATACCGCCGCCGCGGTGCGCGCTGGCGTCAGGCGCGCCGCGGCGGGGTCGCAAAGACGCCGAGGTAGGCGGGCGCGAAGGCGTCGGCCGCGGCGCTGCCGAGGCGCGCGGCGCCGAGGCGAGCGATCCGGGTCGCGCTCGGCAGCACGTCGAGGGCGCGCGCGTCGGCGCGGCCGAGCGCCGTGACGACGGAGGCCGCGGCAGGACCTGCGATGGCGACTGGCCCGGCGAGGCGCTCCGCCACGTCGGCGAGCAGGACGGCCTCGGGCTCAGATCCGCTTGCGGACAGGTACACCTCGCCGCGCCGCGACGGCAGGGCGACGGCGAGCGCCTCGCCGGGCCGCACGAAGGCCTCGGCTTCTGCCTGGAGGGCCTCCATCGTCCCCACGCCGACGATCCGGGCGCCGGTCGCGAGCGCGAGGCCACGCGCGAGGCTCGCCCCGATCCGCAGGCCGGTGTAGGAGCCCGGCCCGGCCGAGACGGCGATGGCGTCGAGGTCGGCTGCTTCGAGGCGCGCGTGCGCCAGACATTCCTGCACCAGGAGGGCGAGGCGGGTCGCGTGCGACCGGGGCACGGTCACGCGCGCCTCGGCGAGCAGCGCGCCAGTGCGCACGAGGGCGACGGCGCAGACGTCGGTCGCGGTGTCGATGCCGAGGACGATCACGAGGGAGGGGTGGAGAGCATGACGCTCGCAAAGGTAGGGGAGACCCAGGCACCTCCAAGGAGCCTGCGGTCACCCCAGTATTCAGTCCCCGACCCTATCTCCTTGACATTCACTTCACGAGCCGGCATCTTCCTGTTCCCACTCGCCCTGCCCACCCGATGACCGTCTACGACGCCGACCACATCCGCAACGTCGCCCTCGTGGGGCATCAGGGGACCGGGAAGACGACGCTCGCCGAGGCGATGCTCGCTGTCTCGGGCGGCACGCCGCGCATGGGCTCCGTCGACGACGGCACGACGGCGAGCGACTACCACGCCAGCGAGAAGGAGCGCCACATCTCGGTCTTTACGAGCCTGCTGCACGCCGAGTGGCAGGGCCACAAGATCAACGTCCTCGACACGCCCGGCACGCTGGACTTTACGGGCGAGACGATCACGGCCCTGAAGGTGGCAGACACGGCCCTCTTCGTCGTCGACGCGGCTGAGGGCGTGCAGGTCGGGACCGAGCTCGCGTGGTCCTACACCGAGGCGTCGCGGACGCCCGCGATGTTCGTGCTGAACAAGCTCGACACGGCCGAGTCGGACTTCGAGGCGGCGCTCGGGCGCATCCAGGCGCGTTACGGCAAGGCCGCGACGCCGGTCCAGCTGCCCGGCGGCTCGGGCACGCGCACCATCGTCGACGTGCTGCTGATGAAGCAGATCCGTTTCGCGCCGGACGGCACGCAGACCGTCGAGCCCATCGCGGACGCCTTCCAGGAGCGCGCGCGGGCGCTCCACCAAGAGCTCGTGGAAAGCATCGCGGAGAACGACGAGGGCCTCATGGAGCTGTTCTTCGAGAAGGGCACGCTGAGCGAGGACGAGATGCGGCAGGGCCTCCGCGGCGCGATGATCCGCCACCAGCTCTTCCCCGTCTTCCTGACCGTCGCCCGCGAGAACGTCGGCGTGAGCCGGCTCATGGGCTTCATCGACAACGTCTGCCCGAGCCCCGCCGCGATGCCGCCGCCGGCGATGGATGCCGGCACGGTTCGCGTAGACGCCGCGAACGCGCCGGTCGCGTTCGTCTTCCGGACGATGGCCGAAGAGCACGTCGGCGAGTTCTCGTTCCTGAAGGTGGTCGACGGGACGCTCGAGGCGGGCATGGACCTCGAGAACGCGCGCGACGGCACGATGGAGCGCCTCGGCCCGCTGTAGCGCCGTCAACGGCCGCGACCGCGACGGCGTCGACCGGCTCGTCGCCGGCGACATCGGGGTGACGGTGAAGCTGCGGCACACGCACGCGGGCGATACGCTGCGGCGCAAGGGGTGCGGACGCCGTCGTGACGCCGGTTCGGTATCCGGAGCCACGGATGGCCGTCGCTGTCCGCGCAGAGCGGGCGGGCGAGGAGGACAAGCTGGCGGCCGGGCTCGCCCAGCTGCTCCGCGAGGACCCGGCGCTCCACGTCGAGCACGACGCGCACCTCGGGCAGGTCACGCTCTCGGGGCAAGGTGAGATGCACCTCGACATCGCGAAGGCACGCCTCAAAAACCGCTCGGGCGTCGACGTCGCGTTCGACAAGCCGCGCGTCGGCTACCGCGAAACGGTCCAGGGGAGCTCCGTCGCGAGCTACCGGCACAAGAAGCAGACGGGCGGGGCAGGCCAGTTCGCAGACCTCACGCTGCACATCGAGCCACTGAGCGAGGCGTACGTCCCGCAGGGCGACCTCAAGATGCGCCGCGAGCACACGCTCGAGACGCCGTGGGGCAGCACCGTCCACTTTGTCGACGCCATCGTCGGCGGGGTGATCGATATGCAGCGCTTTTTCGGGGCGATCCAGAAGGGCGTCGCCGAGGCGCTCCAGCACGGCCCCGTCGCCGGCTACCCCGTCGGCGACGTCCGCGTGATCGTCGCCGACGGCGCGATGCACCCCGTGGACTCGAACGAGAACGCCTTCAAGACGGCGGCCAAGATGGCCTTCCGCCAGGGCTTCCGCGACGCGCAGCCGGCCGTCCTCGAGCCCGTCGTGGCGCTCGACGTGACGGTTCCAGACGCGCAGATGGGCGACGTGCTCGGGGACCTCACCACGCGACGCGGCCGCATCCAGGGCATGGAGGCCGAGGGCGGGCTCCAGACGATCCACGCGCACGTCCCCGAGGCCGAGCTCTACCGCTACGCGACGGCGCTGCGCTCGATGACGCAGGGCCGCGGCCTGCACCGCGCCCGCCCGAGCCACTACGAGCCGATGCCGCGCCACGTCCAGAATGCGCTCGCGGCGGAGAACGGGGAGGAGTAAGGGGACGCAAGCGTCCTGCACCCCCGTCGTCCTGAGCGGAGGGAGCGTCTCCGCGAACGCGTCGAAGGATCTCGGCAGCCTGCCCTGAACAGAGCCGGACGGGTACGTCTGGGAACACCGTGGTCTGACCCACCGCGCCGAGCTCCCTCGACACGCGCGGGATGACGCTGCGGTGAGTGCGTTCGCCAGACAGCGTCGCGGGATTCGGCACCGGTGGGGGGCACCGTTCTGCCTCATTCTCGCGGCTACCGCGTGAGCCGGTCCGCTTCCTCGGGCCCGTTCGTGCCTGAGGCGTAGCGGTGGACGGCGATGCCGTCGTGGTCCAGGAGCGGCTCGTAGATGCGCCACGCCTGCTCCGCCTCGTCGGCGTGGACGAACAGCGTCGGGTCGCCCTTGGCGACGTCGCGGAGGAGCGTCTCGTAGGCGTCGGGGAGGTGGCCGAAGACCTCGTCGTAGCAGAAGTCGAGCTCCTGCGTCGTCACGGCGAAGCCGTCGCCCGGCGCCTTGACCTCGAAGCCGAGGTGGAAGCCCTCGTCGGGCTGCAGGCGGATCGTGAGCACGTTCGGCATCGGGACGGTCCGCGCCTCGCCCTGCCGCCTGAAGAGCGCGACCGGCGGCGTCCGGAAGACGACCGCGATCTCCGTCCGCCGCTTCTGCATCCGCTTGCCCGTCCGTAGGACGAACGGGACCCCCTGCCAGCGCCAGTTGTCGACGTGCAGGCGGAGGGCCGCGAACGTCTCCGTGTTCGAGCTCCGGGCGACGCCCGCGTGGTCTCGATACGCCTCCTTCTCCTCGCCGTCGACGACGCCCGCGCCGTACTGCCCCAGCACGACCTCGCTGCTGCGGGCCGTCCGCGTGCTCCGGAGAACCTTGATCTTCTCGGCCCGGATGCCCTCGGCGTCGAGGCGCGCCGGCGGCTCCATCGCGGCGAGCGTGAACAGCTGCGTGAGGTGGTTCTGGATCATGTCCCGCAGCGTCCCGACGCCGTCGAAGTAGCCCGCGCGGCCCTCGGCGTCGTTCGTCTCAAAGACGGTGATCTCGACCCGCTCGACCTGCTGGCGATTCCAGGCCGACTCGAAGAGGGCGTTCGCGAACCGGAAGACGAGAAGGTTCTGGACGGTCTCCTTGCCGAGGTAGTGGTCGATGCGGTAGACGTCGCCCTCGGCGAAGTGCTCGTGGACGATCGCGTTGAGCTCCTTGGCGCTCGCGAGGTCGTCGCCGAAGGGCTTCTCGATAACGAGGCGCCCGAAGCCGGTGCCGACGCGCTCCGCCTCGTGGGCGCCGAGCGCTCGGATCGTGTCGGGGAACGCGGAGGGGGGGAGGGCGAGGTAGTAGATCCGGTTTGCCTCCGTTCCGGCGTCCTGCTCGATCTCGGCCGCACGCGCGTAGACAGGGTCGAGGTCGGCGTAGGAGGCGACGCGGGCGTACCGGAGCGCCTTCTTCGCCCAGGCCGTCGCCTCCTTCGTCTCGATGTCCGCCTTCTCGAGCGCCGCGACGGCGGCCTTCTGGAGGCGCGCGTCGTCCCAGTCCGACCGGCCGACGCCGAGGACGGCGAAGGGCGCCTCGGCACCTTCCGAGACGCGGTACAGGGCGGGGAAAAGCTTCAGCGCGGCGAGGTCGCCGGTGGCGCCGAAGAGGACGAACAGGAGCGGGGGCATGGGCGGTGGCCGGGCGAGGGGAGACGGAAGATGCGGACGCCTTCGGCTCAGGTGCGCGCCTCGGCGGCCTTGAGCGTGTTCGACAGCAGCATCGCGATCGTCATCGGGCCGACGCCGCCCGGGACGGGCGTGACCGCGCCCGCGACCGCCTCGACGCCGGCGACGTCCACGTCGCCGACGAGGCGGTAGCCGCGCTCGCGCGAGGCGTCGTCGACGCGGTTGATGCCGACGTCGATGACGGTCGCGCCGGGCTTGACCATGTCGGCGGTGACGAAGCCGGCGCGGCCGATCGCGGCGACGAGGAGGTCGGCCTCGCGCGTGACGGCGGGCAGGCCGCGGGTTCGGCTGTGGCAAACGGTTACGGTCGCGTTCTCGGCAAGGAGGAGGGCGGCCATCGGCTTGCCCACGATATCGGACCGGCCGATGACGACCGCGTGCGCGCCGGCCATCGGGATGCCTGAGCGGCGCAGCATCTCGACGATGCCCGCCGGCGTGCACGGCGCCAGCGCCGGCTCGCCGAGCCACAGGTTGCCGACGTTCGTCGGGTGGAAGCCGTCCACGTCCTTCTCCGGCGCGACGGCCCGGGTCACCGCTTTCGCGTCCACGCCCTCCGGCAGCGGCAGTTGGACGAGGATGCCGTCGACGGCGTCGTCCGCGTTGAGCGCCTCGACGAGGGCGACGATCTCGGCCTGCGGCGTGGACGCGTCGAGGCGCAGCGTCTCGGCGTCGAAGCCCGCCTCGCGGGCGGCCGCCTCCTTGCCGCGGACGTACGACGCCGAGGCCGGGTGCTCGCCTACGAGCACGACGCGCAGGCCCGGTGCCCGCCCCGTTCGGTCCGTGAACGCCGCAGCGCCACGCGCCACGTCGGCCCGGACGTCGCGGGCGAGAGCAGTTCCATCGAGAAGGCGGGCCATAGCGGTGGGCAGGGAGCGGTAGGCGGTGTGGAAGGGCGGCTGGCAGAGTCCACGGTCTTCCGTCCACCTTCCCGCTGCCCAATCTACCAGGGCGCCTAGCTTGCCGGATGCCCGACCCGTCCGCCGCCTCGCCCTCCGCCCTTGCCGCGCTGCGCGCCGTCTGGCGCTACGATGCGTTCCGGCCGGGGCAGGCCGAGGCCATCGCGGCCGTCCTCGCCGGCCGCGACGCGTTGGCCGTGCTGCCGACCGGGGGCGGCAAGTCGCTGACGTACCAGGTGCCGGCCGTCGTCGCGGCGCCGCGAAAGGCCGTCGTGCTCGTCGTGTCGCCTCTTCTAGCGCTGATGCGGGACCAGGTGGACGCCCTCCAGCGCCGCGGCGTCCCGGCGGCGATGGCGCATTCCGGACTGTCGGTCCGCGACCAGGACCAGCTCTGGACCGACACGGAGTTCGGGCGCTACCGCCTCGTCTACGTCACGCCCGAGCGGCTCCAGACGGACCTCTTCCGCGCCCGCGCGCCCCGCCTGCCTGTCGCGCTCCTTGCCGTGGACGAGGCGCACTGCGTCTCGGAGTGGGGCCACGACTTCCGCCCGGCCTACCGCCTCATCGCCGAGGCGCGGCCCCTGCTAACCGATGCGGACGGTGCCCAGACGCCCGTCCTCGCCGTCACCGCGACGGCCACGCCGGACGTCCGCCGCGACGTGGTCGAGCAGCTCGGCCTGCGCGATCCGCTCGTGGTCGTCCGCGGCTTTGACCGGCCCAACATCGTGTGGGGCGTCGAGCACACGACGGATGCTGAGCGCCGCGCGGCGGACGTCCTGCGCGACGCGGGAGGCTCGGCCCTCGTCTACGCCGGGACGCGGAAGGGGACCGAGGCGTGGGCGGCGCGCCTGAAATCGGCCGGTTTGAAGACCGAGGCGTACCACGCGGGCCTGCCGCCGGCGACGCGCGAGGCTGTCCAGGCGCGGTGGATCGCGGGCGAGACGCCCGTCCTCGCCGCGACGAGCGCCTTCGGCATGGGCATCGACAAGCCGGACGTGCGCGCCGTCGTCCACACGGCCCTCCCGCCGACGCTCGAGGCGTACTACCAGGAGGCCGGCCGCGCCGGGCGCGACGGCGAGCCCTCTCAGGCCGTCCTGCTCGTGGCGCCGGACGCCGACCGCGCGCCGCGGCACATGGCGGAGACGGGCCACCCGACAGCCGAGGAGGTCCAGGCGGTCTACCGCGCCGCAGGCAGCCTCGCCCAGATCGCCGTCGGGTCCGAGGCGGACGGGCCGACGACGCTCGACGCCGCGCGCCTCGCCGCCGTCGCAGGGCTGCCGCCGCCGACGGTCCGCGCCGCGGTGGAGCGCCTCGCGCAGGCGGGCGTCTGGTCGGCCGGCGAGGCCGAGACGCCGCTCATCCGCCTGCCCGGCGGACCAGACGCGCTGCGGCGCTTTGCCCGCGACGCCCAGCCCGCCGTCGGCCGCTTTGTCGAGGCGTTGCTGCGGGCGCTGCCCTCAGACGCGTTCTCGGGCTGGGCGCGCCTGCCGCTCGAGGCCATCGTCAAACGGGCAGAGCTGCCCGAGGTGCGCGTCCTCGCCGGCCTCGCCTTCCTTGCCGAGCGCCACCTGCTCGCGGTCCAGCCTGCCGGAGCGGGCTCCATCCGGCTCACGTGGGCGACGGCCCGCTTCCAGTCCGCCCCCGTCGACGCCCGCGCGCTGGCCCGCGCTCGCACGCGCGCGCTCGAGCGCCTCGACGAGGTCGTCCGCTACGCGTCGTCGGTCGGCTGCCGCCGGCAGCACCTGCTGGCGCACTTTGGTGAGCCCGCGCCGCCGCGCTGCGGCCGCTGCGACGTCTGCCTCGGGGCTTACCGTCCGGCTGTCGTCACGCCGGCCGACGAGCCGCTCCTGCTGGCGCTCCTCGCGCACGTCGACCAGGGCGACGCGTTCGAGGCGTGGCTCGCCGGACACGCCAGCGCTCGCCGCCGCGACGGGCTCCTCGACTGGCTCGCTCAGAACGCCTTTGTTCGTCTCGAGGACCCGCTCGCGCCTCTCTGGGCGCTCACGCCGAAGGGGCAGAAGCGGCTGGGGCGCAAGCGGTAGGACGTGTCCCCGCCTTACCGCGCCACGACCCAGCGCCGCGAGGCGACGAACGTCTCGCCGGCCACGCGGACAACGTAGACGCCGGACGGCAGAGCTGCCGCGTCGAGGTCGATCTGTACGTCCGTGCCCTGCGCGGCCTGCCCGCGGAAGGCCGTCTGCACGAGGCGCCCGAGCCCGTCGTAGACCTCGGCCGTGACCTGCTGCGGCGCGTCGACGGTCAGCGTCAGCGACGAGGCGAGGGCCGCGGGGTTCGGCGACGGGTACGAGAGGGCATAGCCGGCGCGCGTGTCCGGCGGGGCCTCGCCGGCGACGACGAGGGCCGTCGGGCGGAGCACGAACAGGCCGTTGTTGATGTCCGACGCGACGACCGTGCCGCTCGCGAAGTACGGGTAGTTGGACCACTGCCCGTTGAACTGCGCCGTCGTCGACTGCGGGTACGTGTCGAAGAAGGCCGCCTCCGTCATCGAGCCCGTCGCCGATGCCCGGCGGTGTCGACGATGCGCAGGCCGGACTCGTAGTTCGACTCGTACGCGTAGCGGCCGAGCGTGTACAGGTTGTGGTCGATCGTCGTGAGGTTGGACTGGTACTGGAACGCCAGCTCCGGGCTGTCGAGGTCCTGCAGGTCGAAGACCATCGTGCGCTGCCGCGCATTGTTGGTCTGCTCGTCGAGCTCGTCGTTGAGCAGCAGGTAGCGCTGGTCCGGCGTCAGCCAGCCCTGGTGCGTGTAGGCGAAGGCCGGGTAATTGCCCGTGCTGACGATCCGGACGTTCGACTTGTCGGTCACGTCGAAGATCGTCAGGACGTCCTCGTTGGCGGCGAAGCAGAGCTCACGGCCGGTGTAGGTGGCGTCCGGGCCGGTGTACGTCACGCACTGCGCGTCGTGGGTGTAGCCAGTCGTGCGCGGGCCGGTCTCGATCGAGGAGTCGTTGAAGCAGCCTGCGAAGGTCGGGTTGAGCGGGTTGGCGAGGTTCACGGCGTGGAAGCCGGGGACGTTGCACGACGGAGGCAGGCCCGTGACGGAGCCCGGGCGGAAGCCGACGGCGTAGGCAAAGCCCGTCGCCTCGTTGAGAACGATGTTGTGCGCCGAGCCGATGCCGCGGTAGACGACGTCCGGCGCGAAGTCGCGCGCGGAGTTTGCCGTGAGGCCGCGCAGGCGCGTGAGGTCGAAGACCTGGATGCCGTGGTTGCTCGCCTCGCTCACCACGTACGCGACGTTGCGGTAGACCTTGATGTCCCGCCACGTCGAGTTGTCCGTCTGCGTGTTCATCTTGCCGAGGACGGCCGGGTTGGCCGGGTCCGTCACGTCAACGAAGACCGTCCCGGAGCGCGTCCCGCCGAGGGCGTACTCGCGGCCCGTCTGCGGGTCCGTCCAGCCCCAGATGTCGTTCATGCCGCCCGAGCGGAGCGGGCCCGCCGTGCCCGTCGGGACGACCGCCATGAGGTCGACGCCGTTGCACGGGTAGGCGACGCCTCCGAGCGTGGCCGTCCCGTTGGTGCACGGCGCCGGGCCGGTGACCTGGGCCGCGGCGGGGAGGGCTGCGAGGACGAGCGCGGCGAGCGCGAAGAGGCGGGTCATGTCAGCGAGCGAACGTGAGGTGCTGGGTGGCCGTGCCGGCCGTGCCCGTGACGCGGAGGACGTAGGTCCCGGCTGGAAGAGCGCCGCGGGCGACGACGAGGGCCGTCGTGCCGTGTGCCGTGCCCTCGAAGACGACGGAGACCTCGCGCCCGAGGGCGTCGAGAAGGACGGCGCGGACCGGCTGCGGCTCGGCGACGGTGAGCGCGAGGCGCGTGTCGCCCGTGGCCGGGTTCGGGGAGGGCGCCGCGAGCGCGATGCCTGCAACGGCCGCCGGCGCCGGCGCCTCGCCCGCGACCGCGATGCCTGTCGGGCGGAGCACAAACAGGCCGTTGTTGATGTCCGACGCGATGACGGTCCCGCTCGCGAAGTACGGGTAGTTCATCCACTGGCCCTCGTACTGCCGGCTGTCGTCCAGGTTGTACGTGTCGAAGCGGCCGACCTCGGGCAGCGTGCCGCTCGCGAGCGTCGACGTGTCGACGATGCGCAGGCCCTGCGTGTAGTTGCTCTCGTAGGCGTACCGGCCCTTGGTAAAGATGTTGTGGGCGTACGTCGCGATCGGGCCGTAGACGTTGCGGACGAAGCCGATGTTGTCGAGGTCCGTCGCGTCCATCACGATGGTGCGGACGCCCTGAGCGGACTCGTCGAACTCGTCGTTGATGAGGATGTAACGCCCGTCCTGCGTCAGCCAGCCCTGGTGGGAGTACCCGACGTTCGGGTAGTCGGCGAACGAGATGCGGACGGGCGCGGCCTTGTTCGTCATGTCCACGACCGTGAGGTCGCCCGTAAAGTTGGTGCCCTCCTGGCCCTGGTAGGCGAAGCACAGGTCGCGGCCGACATAGTCCGCGTCAGGGCCGGCATACGTCAGGCACTGCGTCTCGTGCGTGTACCCGTCGCCCGTGTAGCAGCCCGCGTAGACCGGCACCAGCGGGTTGCGGACGTCCACGACGTGGATGCCGCCCGAGGTGCAGGTCGCGTTCGTGGCGCCGTCCGTGCGGGTCGAGCCGGCGAGGTAGAGGTAGCCGTTGAGGACGGACAGCGTGTGGACGTTCGAGACGCGCGTGTAGCGCGCGTCGGCCGTGAACGTCTGGGGCGTCGTGACGCCGCGCAGGCGGGTAAGGTTGAAGATCTGGACGCCGTGGCCCAGCGCCTCGCTCCCGGTGTAGAGCCAGCCCCCCTCCTCGCGGACGATGCGCCACTCGTTGTTTCCGGCCGTCGCCGAGGGCAGCTTGCCGAGGTAGACCGGCGACGCGGGCACCGTCACGTCGACAAAGCCGATGCCGTTCGAGAGGCCGACGAGGGCGTACTCGCGGCCCGTCTGCGGGTCCGTCCAGCCCCAGATCTCGGAGAGGCTCGTCGGCGCGGTCGGGGTGAACTCGAGAGCGGCATCCGGGCCGCGAGGTCGATCCCGCTGCACTTGTAAACCCCCGCGAAGCCGTTGACGCACGGCGTCGCGGCGAGGGCGCCGTCCTCGGATGGCTGGGGGGTGAGGCCCGCCTGAGCGATGGCGTCGGGTTCGGCCGTCTGGGCGTGGGCGGCAGCCGCTCCCACCAGGAGAGCCGCGAGGCAAGCGAGGCGCATTCGAGAGGTGAGCCCGGGGCTCAGCGGAAGGTGATGGTCTGCGTTGCGGCGGTGGACTCGCCTGCGACGCGGAGGAGGTAGGTGCCGGCGGCGAGGGCGCCGCGGTGCACGACGAGCTCGGTCGGGCCGGACGCTGTGGCGTCGAAGACGACGGCGAGCTCGCGGCCGAGCGCGTCCACGAGGACGGCGCGGACGGGCTGCGGCGCGGCCGTGGTGAGCGTCAGCCGGACATCGCCGGAGGCGGGGTTCGGGCGCGGGCGCCGACAGGGCGAACCCGCGCCCCGTGCTCGGCGCCGCGGGCTCGGACGCCGTGTTGAGCCCCGTCGGGCGGAGCACGAACAGGCCGTTGGTCACGTCAGACACGATGACGTTCCCGCTCGGGAAGAAGGGGTAGTTGCTCCACTGCCCGTCGTACTCGACCGCCGTCGACTGTGGGAACGTGTCGAAGTAGGCCGCCTCCGTGATCTGCTGCTGGCCGATCCCCGACAGGTCGAGGATGCGCAGGCCGGACTCGTAGTTGGACTCGTACGCGTACCGGCCCTTCGTGTAGAGGTTGTGGTCGATCGTCGTCAGCCCGGACAGGTACTGGAAGGTGAACTCCGGGTTGTCGAGGTCCTGGAGGTCGAAGACGATCGTGCGCTGGTTCGGCGCCTGCCCGTTGTTGACCTGGACCTCCTCATCGATCTCGTCCCCGAGGAGGAAGTAGCGCTGGTCGGCGGTGAGCCAGCCCTGGTGCGAGTACGCATCGTCCGGGTACCCGCCCTGGCTGACGATCCGGACGTTCGACTTGTCCGTCACGTCGAAGATCGTCAGGACGTCCTCGTTGGATGCAAAGCACATTTCCCGGCCGGTGTAATCCGCGTCGGGGCCGGTGTAGACCAGGCACTGCGCGTCATGCGTGTACCCGACGCCGACGTAGGGCGACTGCTCCTGCGCCGCATCGTTGAAGCAGCCCGCGAACGTCGGGTTGAGCGGGTCGCTCAGGTTGATCGCGTGGAAGCCGCGCACGGTGCACGCCGCCGGCAGGCCCGCCCCCTGCGGGCGGAAGCCGACGGCGTAGGCGAAGCCCGTCGCCTCGTCCACGACGAGGTTGTGGGCCGAGCCGACGCGCGTGTAGCGCGCGTCCGCCGTGAACGTCCGCGAGGCACTCTCGCTCAGGCCGCGCAGCTTGTAGAGGTCGAAGATCTGCATCCCGTGGTTGTTCGCCTCGCTCACGATGAGGGCGTAGTGCCCGATCGTCTTCACGTCGCGCCACGAGGAAGCGGTCGTCGCCGACGGGAGGCGGCCGAGCATGCGCGGCGCCGTCGGCACGGTCACGTCGACGAAGGCCGTCCCGTTGTGGAGGCCGACGAGGGCGTACTCATGGCCGTCTGCCGGGTCGGTCCAGCCCCAGATGTCGTTGGCGCAGATGTTGGGGTAGGGCTGCGTGCACGTTCCCGGCGCACCCGCGCCCAGGGTCTGGTTCGAGACGCGCCCGAGGGCATCGACGCCGGAGCACGGGAAGGCCATCCCGCCGAGCGTCGCGGTGCCGTTCGTGCAGACGCCGGCCTGCGCGGCGGCGGGACTCGAAAACGCCGCGGCGGCAACGGCCGCGGCGGCGAGGAAGGTGAGGCGCATCTGCATCGGTCTGGCGGAGTTGACGCGAACGCGGGTCGGCGCCTCGGTCGTGTTCGATCTGGGGTGGGGCGCGCCCGCGTGAAACGACGCCGCCGCGTCCCGAGGGGCGCGGCGGCGGTGATACTCAGCGGCCTCCGGCGGGGGCGGCCGTCCCGCGCGAGGCGCGGAGGACATCGGGCTGGAGGACGAACAACCCGTTGTTGATGTCGTTCGCGATGACGATGCCCGAGCGGAAGTACGGGTAGTTGGACCACTGCCCGTTAAACTGCGCCGTCGTGGACTGCGGGTAGGTGTCGAAGAACGCCACCTCCGCCATGCGGCCCTCCGGGATCGTCCGCGTGTCGACGATGCGCAGGCCGGACTCGTAGTTCGACTCGTACGCGAGCCCGTCGCGGATGTAGAGGTTGTGGTCGATCGTCGTCAGGCCGGAGTCGAAGGCAAACTGGAACTCCGGATTGTCGAGGTCCGCGACGTCGAAGACGAGCGAGCGCTGGAACGGGACGAGGCCGTTCTGCTCGTCGAGCTCGTCGTTGCCGATGAGGTAGTGGCGGTCCTCGGTGAACCACGCCTGGTGCGTGTAGGCGTCGTTCGGGTAGGCCGCCTGCGAGATCGTCCGCACGCGCGCCTTGTCGGTCACGTCGAAGAACGTCATGACGTCCTCGTTGGAGCCGACGCAGATCTCGCGGCCGGTGTAGTCCGCGTCGGGCCCGTCGTAGACGATGCACTGCGCGTCGTGCGTGTAGCCCGGCGCGGTGACCGGCGAGGCGTCCTTGTCGACGTCCGAGAAGCAGCCGGCGAACGTCGGGTTCATCGGGTCCTGGATGTTGATGACGTGGAAGCCCGGCGCCGAGCACGACGCCGGCAGGTCCGCGCCGCGCGACGTCGCGCCGACGGCGTAGGCGAAGCCGGTCTCCTCGTTGATGACGATGTTGTGGACGTTCGTGACGCCGGTGTAGCGGGCGTCGGCCGTGAAGCGGCGGGCGGGGTCGGCGGTGAGGCCGCGGAGGTGCGCGAGGCTGAAGACCTGCATCCCGTGGTCGCGCGCCTCGCTCACGATGAACGCGTGGTCGCGGTAGACCTTGATGTCGCGCCAGACCGTCGCGACGGTCGCCGTCGGGCAGCTTGCCGAGCAGGCACCGGCGCCGTCGGCGTCGGTGACGTCGACGAAGAAGGTGCCGTCGCGAGAGGCCGACGAGGGCGTACTCGTGGTTCGTCGTCGGGTCGGTCCAGCCCCAGATGTCGTTGCCCGAGCGCGGCGCGCCCATCGCGGAGAGCGGGACGTGGGCGAGCAGCGCGACGCCGTTGCAGTCGTACGGCCCGTCGGCCACCGCTCCGGCCTCGGTCGGCGCGGGCGTGGACTTGCCGCCCACGCACGGCGCGCCGCCCTGAACGACGGGCGGGAGGCCCGGCGCCTCGGGCTGCGTCGTCGGTCCGCCGGGCACGGAGCCGGTCTCGGTGCCCGCCCCGACGGGGCGGGTCTGGGCGCAGCCCGTCGCGAGGAGCGCGAGGCCGAGCGGGAGCGTGTGGGTCAGGAAACGGTTCATGGACGCGAGGAGAGCGCGGGTAAGGGTTTAGCAGCCGTCAAGCTACGACGCCGAGGGCAGATTCTGGACCGAGGCGCCTGCGGAATCAGCGCCCGCCGCGCTGACCGGCGGGGCGATCGGCGTGCCCGCCTCGAAGCGGTTGCGCTCGCGGCTCTTGCGCACGTGGTGCGGGTCGAACACGCGCCCGTTCATGGCGACGTAGACGCCCGGCGGCAGCGTCTGCACCGCCGCCACGGCGAAGCCGACGTTGAACTCGGCGTCGGACGCCTTGAAGCGCGCCGGCGTGAGCGACCCGACGAAGACGACGGTCTTCGCTGCCCCGGCGTCGTCCGCCGCGAGGGCCTCGGCGACGGCGCGGGCTGTCGCGGCCATCGTGTCGGTCCCGTGCGTGACGATGACGTGCGTCGCCGCCGTGGCGCGAACGTGCGCGGCGACGAGCGCGCGGTCGGCGTCCGTCATCTCGAGGCTGTCCTTGCGCAGCAGCGTCTCGACGGTCGTCTCGGCGGCGACGCCCGCCGCCCGCAGGATGTCCGCGATCTGCGGCTCGCCGACCTCGTACGCGGTCTCGGCGTCGAAGTAGACCTTGTCGATCGTGCCGCCCGTCGTCAGGATGTGGAGCATGTCAGGATGGGGTGAGGGGAAGGGGACGCGGCACGACGGTCCGTCGCGTGCTGTGCCCCTCGCGTAGAGCGTCGGCGCTTCACGGCGCCGCGGTCTGCGCCGAGTCGAGCGCGCGAGCGCGACGGCGTCGTAGGTCGCCCGCGCCTCGGCGGGGTCGCGTGCGAGGCGCGCGCGGCGGCTGCGCAGGTCGTCTTCGGTGAGGCCAGCCGTCGCGAGGGCGATGGTCCGGAGGCTGTCCGCGACGGCCGCGCGCCGCGCCGGGGCGGCAAGGTCGGCCCGTGCCTCGGCGATCTGCACGTCGGCGAGCAGATCCACGAGGCGGGAGTCGACCGGGACCGATTCGGGCGCGCCTGTCCCCGTCGCCGGCGGCTCCGAGCAGCCGGCGAGGAGCGCGAGGAGCAGCGCCGCGGCGTGCCTCACGCCGGCGCGTCGACCTCCATCCGGAGCAGGTGCGCCGCGTAGGTCTTGCCCTGCGCGTCCAGCTTCAGCGAGACCGTCCCGCCGCCGCCGAGCGCGCCGTGCAGCAGGAAGTTCAGCGCCGACAGGTTCGGCAACTCGAACCGCTCGACCTCGCCGTCGACGCGCGGGCCGAAGTGGGCCTTCACGCGCTCGGCCGTGACGGTCTCGCAGAGCCAGTCGAAGTGCGCCGGGTCGCGCGCGATGAGGCCGACGTTGACGGCGTCGCCCTTGTCGCCGGAGCGGCCGTAGCAGAGGTCGAGGAGGTGGGGCATCGGAGGTGGGGCATGAGGGATGGGGGAAGCTACGGGATGCGCCGCCGCGCCTCGCCGCACCGGCTCATGCCGCCCATCAGGGAATAAGCTTGTTCAGCGGGTACTCGATAAAGCCCTCGGCGCCCATACGCTTGAGCTCCGGGATGAGCGTCCGCACGACGCGCTCCTCGACGATCGTCTCGACGGCGACCCACTCGTCCGAGAAGAGCGGCGAGATCGTCGGGTTGCGGAGGGCGGGGAGCTTCTGGACGAGCTCCGCGAGGGCGTCGCGCCGGACGTTCATCTTGAGGCCGACGCGGCCCTCGGCGCGGATCGCGCCCTCCATCAGCAGCGCGAGGTTCTCGATCTTCTGGCGCTTCCACGGGTCCGCCCACGCCGCGTGGTTGGCGATGAGCTGCGTGTTGGACTCGAGGATCGTCTCGACGATGCGCAGGTTGTTGGCCCGCAGGCGAGGAGCCCGTCTCCGTCACCTCGACGATTGCGTCGACGAGCTCGGGCGCCTTGACCTCGGTCGCGCCCCACGAGAACTCGACGTCTGCCGTGACGCCGTTGGACGCGAGCCAGCGCCGCGTGAGCTCGACGACCTCGGTCGCGATGCGCTTGCCCTCGAGGTCCTGGACGGACTGGATGTCGGAGTCGTTCGGCACGGCGAGGACCCACCGCACGGGCCGCATGGATGCCTTCGAGTAGATCGAGGTCGGCCACGACGTGGACGTCGGCCGAGGTCTCGGAAATCCAGTCGAGCCCGGTGATGCCGGCGTCGAACACGCCGTCCTCGACGTAACGCGCCATCTCCTGCGCGCGGACGAGCATCGCGCGGAGCTCCTCGTCGTCGGTGGACGGGAAGTAGGAGCGCTCGCGGACGGAGAAGGCGTAGCCAGCCTTGCGGAGCAGGTCGAACGTGGACTCTTGAAGGGAGCCCTTGGGAAGGCCGAGGCGGAGTTGCTGAGACACAGGAGGGGGTGAGAGGGTGAAGGGGAGATCAGGCCGCGGTGCCGCGGTGGGGTCGCAGCGCCAGACGCGACGCCCGTTTTCAGCGCGCCGGCCCAGTCGGCGACGGACGCGCGCCGCGTTGCCGCGTCGAGCGACGCGTCGGACCAGAGCGTCTCGACGTGCTCGATGAGAGCAGAGCCGACGATGACGCCGTCGGCGTGGGGCGCGAGGCGGGCCGCGTCGGCGGGCGTGCGGATGCCGAAGCCGACGAGGAGCGGGTTCTGGACGAGCGCCCGCGTCCGGTCCAGGTAGTCCGTTATGGCATCGGACGAGTCGAGCGCGCCGCCGGTGAGGCCCGGCGACGAGACGGCGTAGACGAAGCCCGTCGAGCGCGCGTCCACGGCGCGGACGCGCGCCTCGGGCGTGTTCGGCGCGACGAGGTACGTCACGCCGAGGCCGGCCGCCGCCGCGTCGGTGTCGAGCAAGTCGCCCTCGGCCGGCGGCAGGTCCGGCAGGATGAGCCCGGCGACGCCCGCCCCGGCCGCATCGCGGCAGAACGCCGCGACGCCGTAGCGCAGAACCGGGTTGACGTAGCCCATCAGCACGAGTGGCACGTCGGGGTGCCGGCCGCACGAACACCTCGGCCGTCCGAAACGCATCGGCCATCTGGACGCCGTGGCCGAGTGCGCGCGCGCTCGCGCGCTGGATCGGGCAGGCCCTCGGCGAGCGGGTCCGAGAAGGGCATCCCGAGCTCCACGAAGTCTGCCCCGGCGTCGGCGCACGCGTCGAGCACGTCGGCGGTGCCGGCAGGATCGGGGAAGCCGTTGGTGACGAACAGGCCGAGCGCGGGCTGCCCGGCGTCGCGGAGCGCGGCGAGGTGGGTCTGAAGGCGCGTCATGTTGGGATCCGCTGCATGAGGGTGTCGGGCGTGGCGAGCGGCGTAAATCCGAACCGGGCGTAGAGGGCGTGGGCGTCGTGCGTGGCGAGCAGGATCCGGCGGAGCCCCTGGAGGTCCGGGTGCGCCAGCAGGCTTCCGACGAGCCACGCGCCGAGCCCGCGCCCGCGGTGGGCGGCGAGGACGTAGACGTCAGCGATCCAGGCGAAGGTGGTCTGGTCGGTGACGGCGCGTGCGTAGCCGACCTGGGCGCCGTCGGGCGCGTAGAGACCGACCGGAAGCGAGCCGGCCGCGGCGCGTTCGACGGTGGCACGGCTGACGCCAACCGACCAGTAGGCCGTCGTCAGAAACGCGTGGACGCCTTCCATGTCGAGGCGGTCGCGGTCGTCGGAGACGGTGTAGCCGTCAGGCCGAGTGCGGTCGTCCATCACAGGGAGAGCTGCTCGGAGATTGTCGCCATGTCCTTGTCGCCGCGGCCCGAGACGTTCACGACGAGACGGCGTCGTCCGCGAGCGTCGGCGCGATCCGCTCGAGGAGCGTCACGGCGTGGGCGGTCTCGAGGGCCGGGATGATGCCTTCGAGGCGCGACAGGAGCGTGACGCCCTGGAGCGCCTCGGCGTCCGTCACGGCGTGGTACTGGACGCGGCCGGCGTCCTTGAGGAAGGCGTGCTCCGGCCCGACGCCCGGGTAGTCGAGGCCGGCCGAGATCGAGTGCGGCAGCGTCACCTGCCCGGCGTCGTCCTGCAGGAGGTACGACATCGAGCCGTGGAGCACGCCCGGCGCGCCGAGCGTGAGCGTCGCGGCGTGGCGCCCGGGGCCGCCGTCGGCCCCTACGAGCCCTTCGCCGCCCGCCTCGGCGCCGAACAGCGCGACGTCGTCGTCGAGGAACGGGTAGAAGATGCCCATCGCGTTGGAGCCGCCGCCGATGCAGGCGACCACGGCGTCCGGCGTGGCGCGGCCGGTCTGCTCGAGAAGCTGGTCCCGCGTCTCGTCGCCGATGACGCGCTGGAAGTCGCGCACCATCGCCGGGTACGGGTGCGGGCCGACGACCGAGCCGATGCAGTAAAACGTGTCGTCGGGGTTGCTCACCCAGTCGCGGAAGGCCTCGTTGGTGGCGTCCTTGAGCGTCTGCGAGCCGCTCGTCGCGGGGCGGACCTCGGCGCCGAGCAGGCGCATCCGGATAACGTTGAGGTGCTGCCGCTCGATGTCCTCCGCGCCCATGTAGACGATGCACGGCAGGCCGAAGTGCGCGCAGACGGTGGCCGTCGCGACGCCGTGCTGGCCCGCGCCGGTCTCGGCGATGATGCGGCGCTTGCCCATCCGCCGCGCGAGCAGGATCTGCCCGACCGTGTTGTTGATCTTGTGCGCGCCCGTGTGGCAGAGGTCCTCGCGCTTCAGGAACACGCGGCGCCCGACGTGCGCCGAGAGGCGCGGCGCGGGCGTCAGGGGCGTCGGCCGGCCGACGTAGTCGCGGAGCAGGCCGCGGATCTCGGCCCAGAAGGTCGGGTCGGCCTTCGCGGCGTCCCACGCGGCGTTGAGGGCGTCGAAGGCGGGGGCGAGGATCTCGGGGACGAAGGCGCCGCCGTAGGCGCCGAAGCGGCCGCGGGCGTCGGGGAGCGTCTGGGTCGAAGTCGCGGTCACGGGAGTGCGGGTTGAAGGGTGAAGAGCCCGAACGCTCTGGCTACTGGCCGCTGGTCTCGAGCGCCTCCATCGCCTCGAAGAACGCAGCCAGCCTGTCGAGGTCCTTCACGCCGGGGCTGGACTCGACCGACGACGACAGGTCCACGGCGTACGGCCGCATCGTGTGGACCGCCTCGGCGACGTTGGCCGCCGAGATGCCGCCCGCGAGGAAGACGTCGGCCTCGGACGTGAGGTCGCGGGCGACGCGCCAGTTGAAGCTCTCGCCCGTCCCGCCGAAGAGGCTCGTCGTGCTCGTGTCCAGCAGCAGGAAGTCGACGACGTCGAGGTAGGGCTCGGCGAGGGCGCGGACCTGCTCGGCTGAGGCGTCGTGCGTGACGGGGATCGCCTTGATGACGGGCACCGTCACTGCGGCGCAGGTCTCGGGCGTCTCGTGGCCGTGGAGTTGCGCCATCCTGAAGCCGACCTCGGCGCACCGCGCGTTGACGGCCTCGGCCGTCTCGTCCACGAACACGCCGACGGGCAGCGGGCCCGGCGACCCACGCCAGGATCTCGCTTGCACGACGGCCGGCTCGACGTAGCGCGGGCTGCCCGGGTGCTGGATGAAGCCCAGAAAGTCGGCGCCGGCCGCGGCGCAGAAGCGGGCGTCGTCGAGGCGCGTGATGCCGCAGATCTTGGTCTTGGTCACGGGGAATGCCGGGTGAACCCGGACCTGGAAGTGGAAAGTGAGGCTGTGGGCCAGATCCTAGCCGCCGGTCCCCCGGCGCGCCAGCGCCACAGCCGTTTCGCGTCGGAGGGCGGCGAGGGCGTGGCCGGGCTCGGGGGCGCGCATAAAGGCCGTGCCGACGAGGAAGGCGTCGGCGCCGGCCGCACGCAGGCGCGCGGTGTCGTCCGACGGTGCGGATGCCGGACTCGGCGACGCGGACGATCCGCTCCGGCAGGAGCGGGAAAACGGCCTCGGCCCGTCCGAGGTCCACCCTGAACGTGTGAAGGTCTCGGCTGTTGACGCCGACGACGGCGAGGCGGTCGAGGTCGAGGCGGTCGAGCTCGGCCGGGTCGTGGACCTCGACGAGCACGCCGAGGCCGAGCTCCGTGGCGGCGTCGTGGAGGTCGTGCAGCTCGGCCGGGTCGAGCGCGGCGGCGATGAGCAGCACCGCGTCGGCGCCGTAGGCGCGGGCCTCGGTGAGCTGGTAGGCGCTCACGACGAAGTCCTTGCGCAGCAGCGGCAGGTCGACGGCCTGGCGGACGGCGGCGAGGTGGTCGAGCGAGCCCTTGAAGTGCGTCGGCTCGGTGATCACCGAGAGGCGGCGGCGGCGGCGACGCGGTACTGCTGCGCGATGGCGGCCGGGTCGTACTCGCGGCCGCAGCTCGCCCTCGGAGGGGCTCGCGCGCTTGATCTCGGCGATGAACGCCGGTCCGTCGGGGCGGCGCAGGGCGCGGGCGAGGCTCAGCGTCGGCGCGTGGAAGGCCGAGCGCTGCTCGAGCGCCGCGACGGGGATGCGCGCCTGCCGCTCGGCGACGAGCGCGCGCGTGTCGGCGAGGATCTGGTCGAGGATGGTCGTGGTCGTGTCGGTCATCGGGTGGTCGGTCGGCGCGGCGACGTCGTGGGAGAAGGCGACGAGGGCGTCGAGCGCGCGCGAGGGCGCCGCCCGAGGCGATGCTGTCGCGGGCGGCGTCGAGGCACGCCGCGAGGCCGTCGAACTCGGCCGAGGCGAGGAGCGCGTAGGCCGCGTTGAGGACGACGACGTCGGCCTGCGGACCCGAGGTCGCCGCGCGAGCACGGTCGCGCACGATCTCGGCGTTCTCGTCCGGCGTCCCGCCCTGGAGCGCGGCCGCCGAGACGCGGGCGAGGCCGTACTGCTCGGGCACGACGGTCTGCTCGAGGAGGCCGCCGCCGAAGGCGTGCGAGCCCGTCTGGTAGACCGTCGTCGGGCGAGGTCGTGCTCAGCTCGTCGAGCCCGTCGTGGGCGTAGACCACGACGACGTGCTCGGAGCCGAGGCGCATCAGGATCTCGGCCATCTGCCGCGCGACGGCGTCCGAGAAGGCGCCGACGAGCTGGCGCCGCACGCCGGCCGGGTTGCAGAGCGGCCCGAGGATGTTGAAGGCGGTCCGCACGCCGAGCGCCTTCCGGACCGGCCCGACGTGCGGAGCGCCGGGTGGTACTCGGGCGCGAGCAGGAAGCAGATGCCCGTCTCGCGGAGGCAGGCGCGCCGCCTCGTCCGGCCCCATGCCCGTCCGCACGCCGAGCGCGTCGAGCACGTCGGCCGAGCCGGAGAGGCTCGAGACGCCCTTGTTGCCGTGCTTGGCGACGGGCACGCCGGCCCCGGCGACGACGAAGCTCGCGGCGGTCGAGATGTTGAACGAGCCCGAGTGGTCGCCGCCGGTCCCGCAGAGGTCGACCGGGTTGAGGCCGCCGGTATCCACGGGGACGGCGTACGTGCGCATCACGCGGGCGAATCCGGTAAGCTCGTCGAGCGTCTCGCCGCGGGCGCGGAGGCCGAGCAGCAGGCCCGCGATCTGCTCGGGCGTAGCCTCGCCGCGGAGCATGCAGTCCATGGCCTGCCCGGCCTGCGCCTCGCTGAGCGTCTCGCCCTCGGCGACGAGTTGGAGGAGGGGTTTCATCGAAGGGTACCTGCTGATTGGGTGAACATGCCCGGGCCTTTGAAAGAGGAGGCTGTTAGAGCCCCTAGTGGGGCATCGGTCGGTGGTCGAGGGTGTCGCTCAGCGGGGTGCGTCCCCCGGATCGGTCAACCCTGCCACCCAGTTGCCGACGATCCGCCCGCCCTCGGTCGTCAGGATCGACTCGGGGTGGAACTGGACGCCAGAGACCGGGTGCGCGCGGTGCCGCAAGCCCATGATGACGCCGTCGGCCGTCTCGGCCGTGATCTCAAGGCTCTCCGGCAGGCTCGCGCGGTCGACGACGAGCGAGTGGTAGCGCGTCGCGACGAAGTCTGGCGCGACGCTCTGCGAAGACGCCCGGCGCCGCTGTGCTGGATACGGCTCGTCTTGCCGTGCATGAGCGTCTCGGCGTGGACGACGCGGCCGCCGTAGACCTCGCCGATGGCCTGGTGCCCGAGGCAGACGCCGAAGATGGGGACCGTCGGGCCGAGCTCGCGGATCGAGCGCCTCGCTGATGCCGGCGTCGGCGGGGCGGCCGGGGCCGGGCGAGATCAGGATGCCGGCCGGCGCCATCGCCGCCACGTCCGCGACCGTCACCGCGTCGTTCCGGACGACCTGCACGTCGGCCGTGCTCGCCGCCACGAGGTGGACGAGGTTGTACGTGAACGAGTCGTAGTTGTCGACGACGAGGACCATCGAGATGCCAGTGTGGAGAGTAGAAGGGTGCTTACCTGAGCCCGGCGGCCTCGCGGACGCGCTCCATCACGGACTCGGCGCGGGCCTGCGCGGCCGCGGCGCCGCGGTCGAGGGCGTCGCGGACCGCCTCGGGGCGTGCCTCGAGGTCGCGGCGCCGCTCGCGCGCCTCGGCGAAGTGGTCCGAGACGAGCGCGGTGAGCGCGGCCTTGGCGTGGCCGTAGCCGTAGCCGCCGGCCCGGTAGGCCGCGGCGATCTCGTCGCGCTGCGCCTCGGCAGCGAACAGGCGGATGAGCGCGAAGACGTTGTCGGCGTCCGGGTCCTTGGGGTCTTCGAGCGGCGTCGAGTCCGTGACGATGGCCGCGACGGCCTTCTTGAGCGCCTTGCCCTCGTCGAAGAGGCCGATGGTGTTGCCGTAGCTCTTCGACATCTTGCGCCCGTCCGTGCCCGGCACGACGGCGACGTCGTCGAGGATCATCGGCTCGGGCACGGGGAAGGTCTCGCCGAAGGTCTGGTTGAAGCGGATCGCGAGGTCGCGGGCTGATCTCGAGGTTCTGCTTCTGGTCCGCCCCGACCGGCACGACGAGCGGCCGGTCCGGATCGCCAGTAGACGAGGATGTCGGCGGCCTGCAGGATCGGGGTACGTGAACAGGCCGGCGTTGGCATCGAGGCCCTTGCTGGACCTTGTCCTTGAACGCGACGCCCTTCTCGAGGCCGCTCTTGGGCGTGAGGCAGAGCAGGATCCAGGCGAGCTCGGCCGTCTGCGGGACGCGGCTCTGCGCGAACAGGTGCGCCTCCGGCGCGTCGAAGCCGAGCGCGAGGTAGTCCAGCGCCACGTCGTGCGTGCTCCGCCTCAGCGCGTCGGCGTCGCGGACGGTCGTCAGGGCGTGGTAGTCGGCGAGGAAGAAGAACGCCTCGGCGCGGCGCGACGCGTCCTTGGCGAGCGCGATGTGCTGGCGCAGCGCGCCGAAGTAGTTGCCGAGGTGCAGCGTCCCGGAGGGCTGCACGCCTGAGACGACGACGGGAAGGGACGACATGGAGCGAGGCGATGAGACAGCCCGGCCGAACACGGCACGCCGTGTCCGCTCTCGAGCGACGAGCGAGACGGCAGGACCGCGTCAGCCGCGGCGCAGGCCGGACGTGAGGTCCCGCAGGACGGCGAGGCGCGGTCCGACGCGGCCGCGTTGTGGCCGAGGATGGCGCGCGTGCGCTCCTGGTGGTGCACCGCGTCGACCTCGTCGCGAAGGGCGCCGCCGAAGTCGCGCTCGCGATCGGCGAGGGCGTAGAGGCGCTCGGCGTCGGTGTCGCCCAGTCGCGATCGGCGTCGCGGCCCATGCCGCTCGGCGGCGCGACGCCGTAGCTCAGCAGCGTCTCGGACATCTTGGCCACCTCGGTCCGGAAGCAGCGGCATCATCGCCGTCGACGCGGTCGCGTGGCCGCGCCCGGGCGCGAGCCCGTCGAGCGCGCCGCGGTACGCCTCGAACAGGTCGATGTGGCGCTCGGCGACGGGCATCACGCGCTCGGCGCTCTCGGCGCGGGTGACGTAGCGGCCAGCGCCGCCTTTGTTGAGGATCGGTCGGAGAGCCTGGAACATGGGGACGGGGGGTGTAGGGTGAAAGGGGTGAGGGGTTGGAGGCGGGACGAGAGACAGCAGCCCGTTCCACCCGTCTATCCTAAACGAGGTCGTTCGGTGGCGGAGCGCATCGCGGCAAACAGCGCCGCAGCCTTGGCGTGCGTTTCGGCGTGCTCGGCCGCCGGATCCGAGTCGGCGACGATGCCGGCGCCGGCCTGGACGCTCGCCGTCTGGTTGCCCTCGGCGTCCTCGGTGACGAGCATCGTCCGGATGGCGATGCACGTGTCGAGGGCGCCGTCGAAGCCGGCGTAGCCGACGGCGCCGGCATACGGGCCGCGCCGGACCGGCTCGAGGGCGTCGATGATCTCCATCGCGCGCACCTTGGGCGCGCCCGAGACGGTCCCGGCGGGGAAGCAGGCGGCGAGCACGTCGAGCGCGTCGCGGCCCTCGACGTCGCCCGAGACGGACGAGACGAGGTGCATGACGTGCGAGAAGCGCTCGACCTCGGCGTAGCGGTCCACGCGAACGGAGCCGGGCCGGCTCACGCGGCCGACGTCGTTGCGGCCGAGGTCGACGAGCATCAGGTGCTCGGCGCGCTCTTTGGGGTCGGCGAGAAGCTCGGCTCGGCGAGGGCGTCGTCGTCCTGCGGCGTCGCGCCGCGGCGGCGCGTGCCGGCGATGGGCAGCACGACGGCTCGGCGCTCGACCCGCGCGCCTCCGCGCGGGCGCGGGTCGACGCGCGTCAAGACCTCGGGGCTGGAGCCGACGAGCGTGAAGTCGCCGCTCGGGCACGTCGAGGCCGTCGATGTCGAGGTAGAAGAGGTACGGGCTCGGGTTGACCTGCCGGAGCGCGCGGTAAAGGTTGAAGCGGTCGCCGGTGAACGGCATCGCGAAGCGCTGGGAAAGGACGACCTGGAAGATGTCGCCGTCGACGATGTGCTGCTTCGCCGTCCGCACGGTCGCCTCGAAATCGTCTTTCGAGACGCTCGGGGTGGGCGCGTCGGCGAGGAGGCAGACGGGGTCGCCGGGCTCCGGGAACGAGAAGTCCAACTCGGACTCGAGGTCCTCGATGCGCTCGACGGCGTCCATGTAGGCTGCCTCGAGGTCCGTGTCCTCGGAGACGAAGGCCGTCGCCATCAGGACGACCTGGTGGCGGACGTGGTCGAAGGCGAGAAGCGTGTCGTAAAAGCCCCACACGGCGTCCGGCAGGCCGAGCGCGTCCGGCGGCCCGACAGGCAGGGCCTCGACCTGGCGCACGGCGTCGTACGCGACGTAGCCGACGGCGCCCGACGTGAGGCGCGGCAGCCCGTCGACGCGCGCCTGCTCGACGCGGCCGAGGACGCGGGCGAGCGCCTCGAAGATGGAGCCGCGCTCCGTCTCGACGCCGTGCGGCGCGCCGTCGCCGTAGACGGCGCCGCCGGGGCGGTGCAGGCTTATCCGGTCGCCGCGGCTCTCAACGACGAGGTACGGGTTCTTGCCGAGGAACGAGTACCGCCCGAGGCGCTCGCCGCCCTCGACGGACTCGAACAGGAAACCGAACGTGCCGGGGTCGCGCAGCTTCAGGAACGCCGCGACGGGCGTCGTCAGGTCTGCGGAGCGCCGCCGGAAGACGGGCACGGCGAGGCGCCGGCCATCCGTGGGCATCTGGGTGCGGACGATGTCGGCGAAAGCGTCGAAGGTCACGAAAGGGATATCTGGAGGGTGAGGCCCGAGGGTCGTGGGGAGAGCCCTGGCTCGGCGCTCAGATTCAGAGCCTCGAACCCGCATTCAACAAAAAAGCCCCCCGCTCGGCGTGAACGGTGGGGCTGCAATCCGGGCCGCTGGGGTCAGGCCACAGGCCTGACGCGGTCCGCCCACCGGAGCGTGCCATGCCAGTGCGGCCAGGAGCAGGGGCGGAGCGTCGTCGTCATGCGGGGAAGGTACGGTGCCGTGGCGCAGCGCGGCAAGCGCTCGGCGTCAGAGCGCCTCCGTGGGTGCCGCGCCGAGATCGAGGCCAAGCGCCGCGGCAAGGCGCGCGTCGTACTGGTACGGGTCCGAGTAGGTCCGCAGCGCGCCGTCCGCCTCGGCTGTCGCGGTAAAGTAGACGAACTGCGTCCGGAACGGGCGCTCGAGGCGGACGCCACGGCGCGGTCCGCGTCTGTACGCCGCTTCCGCTTCACCCGCCTCCCAGCCGTTGACGGTCGTGAGGAGGTACTCGGCGAGCTTCTCGGGCGCGCCGGCCTGCACGCACCCGCTCGACATCGACGAGCCGGACCCGTCGGCGAGCGTCCACTTTTTGTTGGTGTCGTGGATGAGGATCGCGTACGGGTTGTCATCAAGAACTTGACCCGGCCGAGCGGATTCGCGGCGCCGGGGCGCTGCACGAAGCGGAAGCCTGCAATCGAGAGCGAGTCCCACGGCACGAGGCGGCTGTCGACGGGACGGCCGTTGCGGAAGACGTCGACGCCCTGGCGGTACAGCGAGAGGCTGTCGCGGCGCGCCTGCGCGAAGAGGCCGGGCGCGAGCGAGGCGGGCACGTACCACGCCGGCTGAAACTCGACCGTGTGGACCGAATCCGCGATGACGGGCGTCGTCCAGCCCGTCGTGAGGGCGGAGCCGACGTTGACGGGCATTTGAAGCCTCGTCTCGGCAACCCCGCTCTCGACGTGCTCGACGCGCATCTCGAAGGCTGGGATGTTGACCCAGATGTAGTCGTCGCCGAAGGTGTCGGGGAGCCAGCGCCAGCGCTCGAGGTTCAGTGCGAGGCGCGCGCGCAGCGTGGCCGGGTCGGCGTTGAGCAGGCGCGTCGCCGTCGAGTCCAGCGCGCGGTCGATGGGCAGCTTGCGGGCCGTCTCGAAGCGGCCGAGGGCCGTCGCGAGCGAGTCGTCGAAGAGATACGGTTCGGGGCGGTCCCAGGCGCCGAGGCTGTCGGCGCGCATAAAGCCGTAGGCCGTGAGCCGCTCGCGAAGGTGCGGCACGCGGACCGACCGGCCGCCGACGGCGAGGACCGGACCGGACGGGATCGGCGCGAGGTCGGTACGCAGCGCCGCGAGGCGCGCACGCATGCGCGTGTATCCAGCCTGCTGCGGACGCAGCCCGTCGACGGCCCGCGCGATGCGTGCCGCGTCGCCCATCTTCAGCGCGCTTTCGAGCGCGTGGAACGCCACGTCCGCGCTGTCGCGGACGTACGGGAACCAGGTGCCGGGGTAGAGCGCCGCGGGGGCCGTGCGGCGGCCACGCAGGGCGTCGCCAAGGCGGAGCGTGGCGTCCGTGATCGCCACGTCGGCCCGGGCGAGGAGCGCGGGCCGCGGGTCCTCGAGCGTGTCACGTGCAGCGTCGTCGAGGCCGGTCCAGAGCGCCTCGGCACGGGAGAGTGCATCGACGGCGCGGCCGGCATCGCCGGCGCGGACGCTTGCCAGGGCGATGCCGTCGAGCGGTGCCGCGAGGACAAGGCTGGCGGCGGCCGTGCGCTGCGCCGATGCCGTGAAGAGCGGCGCGCGGTCCGTGCCGTAGAGCGCCGCGGTTGCCGGATGCAACGTGGCCCCGCTGGCAAGGTCCGCCGTGAGCGCCGCCGAGATGGCGCCTCGGTCGGGCGCAGACGCGCCACGGTCGAAGAGGCCGTCGAAGATGCCCCAGCCGACCACGAGGGCGACGATCAGAGCGGTGAGCGAGTGCAGACGCACGGGGCAGGGGAGAAGCGGATAGGCAAGACTAACGACCGCCTGACTGCGGGTGGTCCGCAGGGCCCCTCGAAACGCCCGAACTCGCTCGGTTCGCACAGTCGGGTATGCCGGATAGCCGCCGGTCTGTTCGTGAAAAGTCGTTGGAACGAGGAACCGGTTGCGGGACAGAAGTACACTTGCTGACCGACCGGTTAGTTATTAACCCATGTCAGACGACGCTCCTCTCCCCGACGCCCCGCGCTGGCAGCGCCGCAGCGACGCTCGCCCGGCCGAGATCGTCGACGCGGCCCTCGCGCTCTTTTCCGAGACAGGCTTCGCCGCGACGACCGTCGCGGCGATCGCGCGCCGCGCCGGCGTCACCAAGGGAACGGTCTACCTCTACTTCCCGAGCAAGGAGGATCTCTTCGCGGCCGTCATCCGAGACCGCACGCTGCCGATGATCGAGCAGGGCGAGGCGCTGTCGGCCGCCTTTACCGGCACGTCGTCGGACCTCCTGCGGCAGCTGTTTTCCCGCTGGTTTGCCGTGCTCCGCGCGCCTGAGCGCATCGCCATTCCGCGCCTGATGATCGCCGAGAGCGTCGCCTTCCCAGACCTCGCCCGCTTCTTTGTCGAGGAGATCGTGCAGCGCGGGCGGAGCCTGTTCGCCGGCGCGATCCGCCGCGGCATCGCGTCTGGCGAGTTCCGGCCGGTCGACCCCGACCTCGCGGCGCGCCTCGCGACGGCGCCGCTCATCTACGCCGCGCTGCACCAGACCTCGTACGCGCCGTTCGACGCGCCGATGGACGCCGACGCGTACCTCGCGACCCACATCGACCTGTTCCTCAGCGGCCTCCGCACGACTCCATGACGCTCCGCTCTGCCGCCCTCGCCGCCGCGTTCCTCCTGACGACCTCCGCGCACGCCCAGGCGCCGGCCGACTCTGTCGCGCTCTCGCTTTCCGACGCCCTCGCGCTCGCCGAGCAGGGCTCGGCCCAGACCAGCATCGCCGACCTGCGTGTGACGGAGGCTGAGGCGCGCGTGCGCCAGGCCCGCGCCGCGCTCTTTCCGACCCTCTCCGCTGCCGTCGGTTACTCGGTCCGGACGACCAACGCCGCCTCGATCGGCTTCGAGTTTCCGACAGCCCCCGGCGCCCCGCCGGCCGCTAACCTTCTCGGGCCTGTCGGCGTGCTCGATGTCCGCGTGCGCGGCAACCAGGCCCTTTACGACCCGGCGACGCGCGCCCGCATCGCTGCGGCCCGCGTCGCGGTGACGGGCGGGCAGGCCGAGCGCGAGGCGACGGCTGAGGGCGCCATCGCGCAGGCCGGCGCAGCCTACGTCCAGGCCGCGACGGCTGCCGCGCGCGTCGACGCGCGCCGCCGCGACGTCGCCATCGCGCGCGACCTCCTCGACGTGGCGCAGGCCCAACTCGACGCCGGCATCGCCGTCGGCATCGACGTTATTCGGGCGCGGACGCAGGTGGCGGCCGCCGAGGGCGGGCTCGAACTCGCCCGCAACGCCCGCGACCAGGCGGACCTCGACGTGGCGCGCGCGCTCGGCCTTGTCCCGGGCCTCCACTTCGTCCTCCAGGACTCGCTCTCTGCATCGCTTGGCACCTCGCAGGCACCTGCCGGCGTGCAGGCGGCCGTCACCGCTGCGCTTGCCGCGCGCCCCGACCTTCAGGCCGCCCGCGCCCGCACGGACGCCGCCCGCGAGGCGATCCGCGCGACCCGTCTCGAGGGCTTGCCCCGCGTCGACGTCGCCGCGGACGTCGGGTTGAACGGACCGACCGACACGGTCCTCAGCACCAACAGCATCGGCATCGGGCTCGCCGTGCCCCTTTTCGACGGCCGCCGCCGTCGCGCGCGCATCGCCGAGCAGACGGCGCAGGCGCGCGCCTCCGAGATCGCCGCGACCGACCTCGAGCAGCAGATCGCCGCCGACGTGCAGTCGGCCCTCATCGGCATCGCGTCCGGCCAGCGCCAGCAGGCGCTCGCCCAGGAGCGCCTCGACCTCGCGACCGAAGAACTGGCGCAGGCGCGCGAGCGCTTTGCCAACGGCATCGCCGGCAACACGGATGTCGTCAACGCGCAGGGCTCGCTGAACCGGGCGCGCGACGCCGTCATCGACGCCGAGGCAGCCTCGGCCCAGGCCCGCCTGCGCCTCGCCCGCGCCGTCGGGGCCGTCCGCACGCTTCGCTGAACGTCCCACCCGTCCACCGTCTCTTTTCTGATCTCCCCATGGAAGTGTCCGACCCGGCGACCGTTCCGACTCGCCCCACGCCCATCCCGGCGGCACCCGCCGAGGCACCGTCAAAGGCCGGCGCGAAGCGCGTTCGCCTGCTCGCCTTCGCCGCGATCGTTCTCGGCACCGCCGGCTATTTCGGCTACCAGTGGTGGGCCGGCCGCGGCTTCGAGACGTCCGACAACGCGCAGGTCGAGGGCCACATCACGCCCGTGCTGCCCCGCGTTGCGGGCTACGTCACGCAGGTCATGGTCGAGGAAAACGACACGGTTTCGGCCGGCGACACGCTGCTCGTGATCGACGACCGCGACGCCCGAGAGAAGCTCGCGATGGCCGAGGCGAACCTCGCGGCTGCCGTCGCGTCGGTCAACGCGGGCGGGCAGGAAAGCCTCGCGGCCGCGCAGACGGCCACGGCCGAGTCGCAGGCGGGCGCGCTCGACGCGCAGGCCGGCGCCGTCGCGGCGCAGTCGGGCGTCGTCGGCGCGCAGGCGGACGCTGCGGCGGCGCAAGCCGCGGCGGCGCAGGCGTCGGTCGCTCAGGCGGTCGCCAACGCCGAGAAGGCGCGGCGCGACGTCGAGCGCTACACGCCGCTTGTCGAGCGGCAGATCGTGAGCCGCCAGCAGTACGACGCGGCCGTCGCCACGGCGGCGGCGGCGCAGGCGCAGGTGGCGGTCGCGCGCGAGCAGGCTGCGGCCGCGCGGGCGTCGGCGGCGTCGGCGCGGGCGCAGATCGGGGCCGTCCGCGGGAATGCAGCGGCGGCGCGCGGCAACGCCGCGGCAGCGCGCGCCGGGATCGGGACGGCCCGTGCCGGTGCGACGAACGCCCAGGCGCGCGTCTCGACGGCGCGCGCGCAGGTTGCCGCGGCCGAGTCGGCCGTCGAGCAGGCGCGTCTGCAGGTGACCTACAACGTCGTCGTGGCGCCCTCCGCCGGCGTCGTGTCGCACCGGAACGTCGAGGTCGGGCAGTACCTCCAGGCCGGCACGCCGGTGATGGCCGTCACGCCGACGACCGACGTCTGGGTGACGGCGAACCTTAAGGAGACGCAGGTTGCGCGCGTCCGCGTCGGCTCGCCAGTCCACGTCTCCGTAGACGCGTACCCCGGCCTCGACCTCGATGGCCGGGTCGAGAGCCTCAGCCCGGCGACAGGCGCCGAGTTCTCGATGCTCCCGCCGGACAACGCCACGGGCAACTTCACGAAGGTCGTCCAGCGCATTCCGGTCCGCATCCACGTGGCCGCGCCCGACCGTCAGCACCCGCTGCGCCCCGGCATGAGCGCTGAAGTCCGCATCGACACGCGCGGCTAGCGCATCAGGGGCCGGGGAGGCGCGCTGCCGAGCGTCTCCCCGGCCGGACCCGACCCCGACTCAACCTGCCTCAGATGTCAACCGTCGCACCCGCCGAGGTCCCGCTCAAGGAGACCGAGGCGTACCGCAACCGCTACCTCATCGCGTTCACGGTGACGATGGCGGCCATGCTCGAGCTTCTCGACACGAGCATCGTCAACGTGGCGCTGCCCGAGATGCAGAGCTCGCTCGGCGCCTCGCTGGACCAGATCGCGTGGGTCCTGACGGGCTACGTCGTCGCCAACGCCATCGTGATCCCGGCCTCGGGGTGGCTGTCGTCGCTCTTCGGGCGCAAGCACTACTTCGCGGGCTCGCTCGCCGTGTTCACGCTCGCCTCGTTCCTCTGCGGCAACGCGGGCTCGCTGGAGGTGATGGTCTTCGCCCGCATCCTGCAAGGGCTGGGCGGCGGAGCGCTCCTCGCGACGGCCCAGGCGACGCTCTACGAGGTCTTTCCGCCCGAGGAGTTCGGCAAGGCGCAGGCCATCTTCGGCATGGGCGTCGTCGTCGGTCCGACGCTCGGGCCAACGCTCGGCGGCTACATCACGGACGCCTTCTCGTGGCACTGGATCTTCTACATCAACATCCCGCTCGGGCTCGTCGCGATCCTGCTCACGCTGTCCTTCCTCCCGGACTCGCGGTTCGCGCAGCAGTCCAAGAAGGTCGACACGTGGGGCATCGCGCTGCTCGTTCTCGGCATCGGGTCGCTGCAGCTCATGCTGGACCGCGGCGAGAGCCAGGACTGGTTTAACTCGGCCGAGATCATCGCCTATGCCGTCCTCGGCGCGGGTGGCGTCGCGGCGTTCGTCTGGCGCGAGCTCACGATCGACTACCCGATCGTCGACCTCCGCGTGCTGAAGGACCCGCAGTTCGCCGCCGGCACGGCCTTCGGCTTTGTCCTCGGCGTGTGCCTCTTCGCGACGGTCTTCGTGCTGCCGGTCTACCTCCAGTCGCTGCTCGGCTACACCGCGTGGCAGACGGGCCTCGTGATCCTGCCGGGCGCCCTCGCGACGGCCTTCACGAATGGCATGATGGGCCGCTTCGGGCGCAAGGCGGACGGCCGCATCCTCATCGCCATCGGCATCGCCATCTTCTCGACGACGATGTTCCACTGGTCCCGCTTCACGCTGGACGCCGGCGTGGACGACTTTTTCTGGCCGCTCATCACGCGCGGCATCGGGCTGGGCTTCATCTTCGTGCCGCTCTCGAACCTTGCTCTCGCATCGCTCCCGACCAAGGACCTCGGCACAGGCTCAGGCCTCTACAACCTCTCGCGGCAGCTCGGCGGCTCAGTCGGCATCGCCGTCGTCGCGACGCTCCTCTCGAAGTTTCGCATCCAGAGCAAGGGGGCTCTAAACGCCCACGTGACGATGTACGACCCCGCGGCGCGGTCGCGCTTCGACGGCCTCACGCAGCTCATGCAGTCGCACGGCGCCTCGCTGGCCGAGGCGAAGGCGCAGGCGCTCGCGGTGATGAACGGGCTGGTGACGCGGCAGGCGGCGATGCTCTCGTTCGAGAAGATCTTCCTGCTGTTCGGCCTGCTGTGCCTGCTCGCGGTCCCGCTGCTGTTCCTGATGAAGTCCGGCAAGATGGCCGGTGGCGGCGGCGCGGCGCACTGAGTGCGACGGCTCATCGGTTGCGCTCCAGCACGAGGGTGAATGTGGCGCTGTAGCCCGTCCCGAGCAGTCGGGTACAGAGGCGAGTCATACCGCAGGGCTTGAGTTGTCACGGTGAGAATCGGTGCCCTCGCGCTGCCATGTGATCACTTGGCCCCAAAAGTTGATGGGGGCGGCGGAGTAGTGGCCGGGGAAACGCGGCATCAAGAGGAGCGATCTGATGACGCCGCCCTCGTGCGTGATCTTGACGCGCGAGTTGAAGACCGCCATTCGCTTGACCCCGGACCAAGGAACAAACCGGCCGTCGGAACGGATGCCGTCCGGCGACGCGACGACGTAGCGGAGTCGCCTGCTTTGAATGACGCCGCCGAGTCCGACTAGAGCGAGCAAGACGGCCGTGCCAACTGTCCCCCGGGGCGCTTCGGTCACGCCTTGCAGACCATTGATCTGCTTGAGAAGGATCGCAAGGCCGAAAGCGGCGAAGGCAGCGCTAAAGAGATACCCGCAGACCCGGAAGGCCTTCACGACAAATGGACTAGAGAGTTCGATCTCCTCCATGTTATGAAGTGGTATACCTATCCGTTTAGAGGAGCCGAGCCCGCATCGCGGCGCCAGGAGGGCGTCATTGCGACGGTCGGCGCCGCGGGCGCGAGGCCGAGCGCCTCGGCGAGGCGCGGGTCGCGGTTGTAAACGTCCGGGAACGTCGTGACGCGCCCGGCGGCGTCGGCTACGGCGGTGAAGTAGGCGATGTGGACCGGGATGGTGCGGTCCAGCGTTACGTCCTGGAGCGTCCACGGGCCGGAGAAGATGGCGTCGACGCGGGAGGCGGGCCAGCCGTTGGTGCGCGAGAGGACAGCGACCGCGAAGTCGTGCGGGTCGCCGATGCGGACGCAGCCGTGCGAGAGCGCGCGGCGCTCGACGGTGAAGGCCCACTTCGAGGGCGTGTCGTGGATGTAGACCGCGTGGCGGTTCGGGAACAGGAATTTGACGCGCCCGAGCGCGTTCCCCGGCCCCGGCTGGCGCACGGCGCGGTCCGGCCGCAGGCGCCCGTAAGACTGCCGCTGGATCGAGGCCGGCATCGTCCACGTCGGGTTGAAGACGACCGTCTCCATCGTGTCCGAGAAGACCGGCGTCGCCCACGACGGCAGGCCGACGACGACGCCCGACGCGAACACCTCACGCGGCACGCCGCCCGATTCCTCGACCAGCGCGAGGCGGTACTCAGGGATGTTGACGAAGACGTGGAGCGGCCCGAGCGAGTCAGGCAGCCAGCGCCAGCGCTCGAGGTTCAGCGCGAGGGCGGGGATGGCGTCCGCCTGCCGGCGGTTCAGCGCCGCCTTGGTCGCGGGGTCGAGGCGCCCTGATGCCGGCAGGCCCTGGCGCGTCTGGTACGCGCGCAGCGCCGACGCGAGGTCTTGGGGGGAGTCGAGTGGGGCGGCAGCGTCCTCGATGGCGAGGCGGTCGCGGAGCGTCTTTGCCGCGGCGCCGGAGTCGGCTGTGACGACAAGGCCGGGATTCGCCGCGAGGTCCATCTCGCGCGCCAGCGCGGCCTGAAGGGTCCGGTAGCCGGCGTGCTGCGGACGGCGCGCCTGCACGAACGCGTCGAGCGCCGCGGCCGGGTCGTCGGCCGTTGAAAGCGATGTGGCGAGCGAGCGCGCGTTGGCGACGGCGTCGCGCGGGGCATGGGTCGTCGGCTCCCACGCGTTGGCGCCGTACAGGGCGAGCGCATCGGCGCGCGGGTGCGACAGGGACGCGCCGAAGCGAAGGACGGCGGCTGTGAGTCGGGCGTCGAGGCGGGCACGGAGCGAGTCTGGCGCTCCATCGCCGGACGCTTCGGCGAGGCGGACCAGGTCCGGCGCAAGCGCGTCGGGGAGGCCGTCGCGGTTAGCGCGCGCGAGGAGGGTGAGGGCGGCGTGCCGGGCGCGGGCGTCCGTCCACGCTGGCGCACCCTGCCGGGCGTCGTAGAAGGCGACAAGAGCAGTATGCTGCTCCACCATGACCGCGTCACCAGCCTCGGCCGCGCTGAGATCGGTCGCGCTCAACGACGACGGAACGACGAGCGCTGTGCTATCGGCGAGCTGTGCCGCGAGGGCGTCCGAGACGCCCGCGTCGCGGAGGTACGGCACCCACGGCTTCTGGACCGTCGCCACCCCGGCCGCGCCCATGGCGACGGCCGCAAGGCTGAGCATCACGGCGAGGCGCCCGCGCGAGCGCCGGGGCGCCGGGTCGGGCGGCAGCGGGACCACCCGGATCGTGTCGTGAGGGCTAGGCGGAAGCGGAGCAACGTGCATCTAAACAGCGGGATACGGGAAAGACGCAGTGTCTTCCAAGGGGGGACGGATCACCAGATGAAAGTAGCGGGTTAACAGCCCAGCGTGAGTCCATAAGTCCTTCCCCTGCGCTTTTTTATGCCCCCGGATTCCACACCGACGGCCGTACTCCCTGCCTCGTCTGCCGTCCGCCTCGACTTTGATCCGACGCGCGACGGGTTCTCGTTTTCCAATCACTTCGTGTGGTCCGACGCTGACCTTGGCGTGCTCGCACACCGGCTGCGACCACTTAGCGCGCTCGTCGTCGGCGGGGCCGCGGCGCTCGGCGCAGCGACGGCGGGTCCCCTCGGCCTCGCCGCGGCCGCGGCCGGCGGCGCAACCCTCGGGGCGACCGGCGTCGGTGGAGCGCTCGTTCGGGCTGTGGCGAAAAAGTGGCCGTCCTTCGGCCTCTGTGGCGGCATGGCGCTCGCCGCCATCGAGCGCTGGCCCGCGCCTGTCCCCACGGCGCGCCTCGAGTCGGACTCGATGCGGCCGCTCTTCCGGAAGCGCCAGGAGGCGACGCTCCGGGCTGCAGGCCCTCGCTTCGCGTGGGAATGGCTCCGCGCCCGGCGCACCGGCGCCCGCGACGCCCCACTCGCCCGCGACCTTGAGCGAGAACTCGACCGCATCACCGAGACGCTCCGCGGCGGCCGCCCGGCCCTCGTCGGCCTCGTCGGAGACTCCCCGGACCCGTTCGCCAACCACCAGGTCGTCGTGTTCGGCATCGACCGCACCAGCCCGCTCTCGGCGTCGCTGGACGTCTACGACCCCAACGCGCCGCGCCAGACGCGCTGGATCCGGACCGCGCCGGGCGAAGCGTCGGGCACGACGCGCATCACGACGAGCCTGCCGACGGGGACGAGCGCCTCGGGCCGCGTTCACATCGCGTCGCAGAAGAACCGGCTGTCGCACCTGTTCGAGATCCGGATGTGACGGATGCCGCGTGGGAGCAAGGCGCCTGCCATCCGGCCGGTGATCGCCGCAGTGCATGGTCCCGATCCGAGTCCGAACGCGCCGCGCCGTAGCTTGTACGCGCTCGCTGACCGCTTCCTGATGCCCTGTCTCCGCCTCACCGCGTTCCTCGCCGCGCTTGTCCTGCTCACCGCCCCCGCCGAGGCGCAGTCGCTGCTCGCGCGCTTCGACACGCTCGTCACGCGCCTCGACCTGCCCAACGGCATGACGTTCCTCGTCGTCCCGCGGCGGGATGCGCCCGTCGTCTCGTTCTTTACCTACGCCGATGTCGGGTCGGTGGACGAGCCGGCGGGGCAATCGGGTGTGGCGCACATGTTTGAGCACATGGCGTTCAAGGGAACCACGAGCCTCGGCACGACCGATCTCACGGCCGAGCTCGCCGCGATGCGCCGCGAGGACGCTGCATTCAGCCGCCTCCGCGCTGCGCGCCTTGCGCCCGTCCCGCCCACCGCCACAGCCCTCGCATCCCTCGGCGCTGCGTTCGAGGCCGCCCGCGACTCGGCCACCGCATACGTGGACGACTCGGCCTTCGACCGCCTTCTTGAGGGCAGCGGTGCCGTCGGCCTCAACGCGTTCACGTCGGCCGACCAGACGGGCTACTTCTACAGCCTGCCCGCCAACAAGATCGAGCTGTGGTTTGCCACAGAGGCTGACCGCTTCGCGCGGCCCGTCCTCCGCGAGTTCTACCAGGAACGCGACGTCGTAACAGAGGAGCGCCGCCTCCGGACCGACTCTCGCCCGACCGGGCGCCTCTTCGAGGAGTTTCTCACGACGGCCTTCAAAGCGCACCCCTACGGCCGCCCGACGATCGGCTACGCCTCGGACCTCCAGGCGCTCTCGCGCGAGGAGGCACAGTCCTTCTTCGACGCGCACTACGGCGTCAACAACCTGACGGTCGCCATCGTGGGCGACGTGGACCCGGGCGAGGTCGCGCGCCTCGCCACCCAATACTTTACGCCCGTCCCGGCCGGTCCGGCGCCCGAGCGCGTCCCGACTGTCGAGCCCGAGCAGATCGGCGAGCGCCGCGTGACGCTCGTCGACCGCGCGCAGCCGTTCGTGATGATGGGCTTCCACCGGCCCGCCGGCTCCGACCCCGATTCGCCGGTGTACACCGTCCTCGCGGACGTGCTCGACGCCGGCCGGACGAGCCGCTTCTACCGCGGCCTCGTCGAGACGCGGCAGGCCGTCGGGACGGGCGTCTACGAGGCGTTCCCCGGCACCAAGTACCCGAGCCTCTTCACCGTGATCGCCGTGCCCGCGCCAGGCGTCTCGCCGGACTCGGTCGAGGCGGACGTGACCGCACTCCTCGCCCGCGTCGTGGCGGACGGCGTGACGGAGGAGGAGCTCGCCCGCGCCAAGACGCGCGCCCGCGCCGAACTCGTCGCGTCGCTCCAGTCGCCGGACGGCCTCGCCGCAGCGCTCGCCGAGGCCGAGGCACTCCGCGGCGACTGGCGCGCCCTCTTCCGCGACATCGACGCCCTCGACCGCGTCACAACCGCCGACGTGCAGCGCGTTGCCGCGGCCACTTTCCGCACGTCCAACCAGACCGTCGCGACGCTCCGGACGGCGGAGTGAGGGGGTCAGGATGGAGTGGCGCGCGGAGTAGGAGACCGGCTTTCTGCTCCGCGCACGCTCCTCGTCTTCCCGTCCCGAGCAGAGCCGTTCATGGCCTCTCCCTCGTGGCCCACGCCCAGCATGTCAACCCGAACGTGATGACCGCTCGCCTTCTCGTCCCGGCCCTCCTTCTCGTCAGTGGCTGTGCCTCGCTCGGCCTCCCCGGCGGTGCGCCTCGAGCGCCCGCTGCCCCCGCTGGCCCCGCCGTCGGCGTGGACGCACGGACGTTGACGTTTCCAGCCCTGGCCGAGGTGGCACCGCCGGCCGTCCGCCGCGCCGAGCTGTCGAACGGCCTCGTCGTGTTCCTTGCCGAGGACCGCACGCTGCCGCTCATTCAGGCGCGCGCCCGCATTGGTGTCGGGTCGGCGCAGGACCCCGCGGCCGAGGTCGGCCTCGCCGCCATCGCCGCCGCGGCGATGCGCTCTGGCGGAGCGGGCAGCCTGGACGCCGACGCCCTCAATCTCGCCCTCGAGTCGGTCGGCGCCAGCAGTCGAGGCGGGCGCCGGGCGCGATGCGACGGTCGTCTCGATGCAGTCGCTCACGGAGACGCTCGACACGGTCCTGCCGCTCTTCGCCGACGTCGTCGTCCGCCCGCGCTTCGGCCCGGAGCAGGTCGCGCTCGAGAAGGCGCAGCAGGCCGGCGCCATCGCGCGCCGCAACGACGACCCGGCGGGCATCGCGCGCCGCGCATTCGCCCAGGCGATCTACGGCCCCGACAGTCCGTACGCCCGCACGCCCGAGGTCTGGACCGTCGACGCCGTCACGCCGCGCGGCGCAGCGGCCTGGCACGCGCGCTACGTCGTCCCGCAGAACACCCTCCTCGCCGTCTGGGGCGACTTCGACGCGGACGACATGATCCAGCGCCTCGAGGACGCCTTCTCCGGCTGGCAGACGCCCGACGGACTTCACGGCGCCCGAGCCGCCGACGCCCGAGACGACGACTGGCCGACGCGTCGCTCCTCGTGGACCGGCCGGATGTCAACCAGAGCACGATCGTGCTCGGGACGCCGGGCGTGGTGCTCCGCAACGACCCGGACTTTCCCGCGCTCCTCGTGATGAACGAGGTCCTCGGCGGAGGCTTCTCGAGCCGCCTCCTCCAGACGGTCCGCACCGACCTCGGCCTTGCCTACGGCGTCGTCGGGCAGCTACGGCGCCGACTTCCTCGTGCCCGGCCTGTTCACGGCTGCGACGGCCACGCGCACGAACGCGACCGTCCAGGCCACGCGCGCCGTCCTCGACGTGGTCGCGAGCCTCGCGTCGCGCCCGCCGACCGAGGCCGAGCTTCGGCAGGCCAAGGACGGCTACCTCAACGCCTTCGTCTTCAACTACGCCGACCGCGGCGACGTCCTCGGCCGCCAGCTCACGTATGCCGCCGTCGGCTACCCGGCGACGACGCTCGAGGACCTCCGCCGCGGCGTCGAGGCGGTAACCGCGGACGACGTGTCGCGCGTCGCACGGCAGTACCTCCGGCCCGACGACGCGACGGTCGTCGTCGTCGGCAACGCGGCCGACTTCGACGCGCCGCTCTCGACGCTCGGGCCCGTCGACACCCTGATCGTGGACATTCCCAACGTGCCGCCGCCGGGGACGCTCGCCTCGGGGCCGACGGCGCTCGCCGCCGTCGCGACGGCGCTCGGCGGGCGCGACGCTTTCGCCGCGATCCAGACGCTGCGGACGGTCTCGGAGACGCGGACGGTCGCGAACGGAGATGCGGTGCGAATCGGGGTCACGACGGAGGTCCGGCTGCCGGAGACGGTCGGCGGCGCGGCGCTCGTGCGGACCGAGCAGCGCCTCGCTGCCGGCACCGTCACGATCGTGCTCGGGCCAGGCGCGGCGCGCGTGGTCACGCCAGCAGGCGTTCAGGACGCGCCGGCCGGGCTCGCCGAGAACGTCCGCGCCCAGCTGTTCCTCAACCTGCCGTTCCTGCTGTCGCAGGCCGAGGCGCTCGCCCCGGCGGCGACCGAGGACGCGGCAGGCGCGCTCGTGCTGTCGCTGACGCGAGGCGGCGCCGTCTACCGCCTCACCGTCGGCGCCGACGGCCGCCCGACGCAGGTCGCGACGGCGCAGGCGACGGCCTCAGGTCCCGCCGACGTCGTCGTCTCGTTCGAGGACTACCGCGCCGTCGAGACGCCGCGGGGCGTGCTGACGCTGCCGTTCCGCTACGTCCAGACGGTCAACGGTGTGCCGGCGGGCGAGTCTCAGATCTCGGCCATCACCATCGATCCGGACCTGCCGGCGTCGACGTTTGAAGCACGCTGAGGTCGCGAACGGTGAAGAGGCGGACAGGGAACCGCGGTTCCCTGTCTGCCCCTTCAGCCTGAAGCGCTACGGCTCGGGTTTACAGACTCACCTTGGCGTGGTCGCCGGGCTTGGCCGGCTTGCCCGTGAGGGCCGCCTTGACGTAGCCGTAGGCGTAGACGACAGCCGATGACGGCGTGTCCCAGTACTCGGCGCGGGTAATGTCGGCCTTGAGCAGGCGGAGATCCGGGTCGTCCTTGCCGTCGGGAAACCACGTCCGCATCGGCTCGGACCAGAGCTCCTCGATCTTGGCGCGGTCGTTCAGGACGGTCGCGGTGCCGGCCATCATGACGTAGTTCTGGTCGTCCGGGTCCGAGAAGGCGACCGAGACCTGCGGGTTGGCCGCGAGGTGGGTGATCTTCTCCGAGTCCGCCTTGGTGAAGAACCACAGCGTGCCGGTAAAGTCCTCGGCCTGGATCGCCATCGGGCGGCTCCACAGCGTGCCGTCGGTGTCGACGGTCGTCAGCGTGGAGATGCGGACGTCTTTGATGAGCTCGGCGATCTTCTCGACCTGCTCGGCGTGGCTCTTGCCATCGGTGTTGGAGTCGTCGGACATGGCGGTGGGGGAGAGTGGATCCTCTGCACGCCCGACGCGCGGCGCGGTTCGCGAAACTGAACGAGCGCCTCGGGGACGGATCCTCGAGGCGCTCGCGTGCGGGGCGTGGGCGCCCTACGCATGGACTGCGCCGATGCTAGGCGTTGATCGCCACGCCGTAGGCGTCGCGGAAGGCCTCCATGACGGCCTCCGAGAGCGTCGGGTGCGGGTGCATCGCGTCCATCACGTCGTGCGCCGTCGACTCGAGAGCGCGGGCGGTGACGATCTCGGCGATCATCTCGGTCGCGTCGTGTCCGATGATGTGCGTGCCGAGAATCTCGCCGTACTTGGCGTCCACGACGACCTTGACGAAGCCCGACTGGTCGCCGATGGCGGCGGCCTTGCCAGACGCCGCGAAGGGGAACTTGCCGACCTTCACGTCGAAGCCGGCCTCTTTGGCTGCCGCCTCGGTGTAGCCGACGCTCGCGATCTGCGGGATGCAGTACGTGCAGCCGGGGACGTTGAGGTAGTCGACGGCGTGGGGCTTGGTGTCCGACTTGCCCATCTCGTGCGCGATGCCGTCCACGCAGACGATGCCCTCGTGGCTCGCAACGTGGGCGAGCCACGGCCCGCCGATGACGTCGCCGATGGCGTAGACGCCGGCGACGTTCGTTTTGTAGGCGGCGTCCACCGTGATCGCGCCGCGCTCGTGCGCGATGCCGAGCTCGTCGAGCCCGAAGCCCTCGACGTTGCCGACGACGCCGACGGCCGACAGGACCTGGTCCACCTGGACCGTCTGGTCGCCCTTCGCCGTCTTGATCGTGACGGCGCAGCCGTCGCCCGACGTGTCGACGTTCGTGACCTGCGCGCCCGTCAGGATGCCGACGCCCATCTTCTTGTACGCGCGCTCGAGCTCTTTGGAGACGTCCGCGTCCTCGACCGGCACGAGGCGGTCCTGCATCTCGACGATGGTCACCTTCGTGCCCATGTGGTGGTACACGTAGCCGAACTCGACGCCGATGGCGCCGGCGCCGACGATGAGCATCGAGGCCGGGGCCGTCGTCTGGAGCATCGCCTGCTTGTAGTCCAGGATCTTGACGTCGTCGACGGGCAGCGTCGGGATGGCGCGCGCGCGGGCGCCGGTGGCGACGATGATGTGCGTGGCCGAGATCTCGGTCGCCTCGCCCACCGTCTCGCCGTCCATCGTCTCGGACGGCGCGGATGCCGATGCGGCCGCCGCCGAGCAGCGTCGCGGCGCCCATGAACACGTCGACCTTGTTCTTCTTCATCAGGAAGCCGACGCCCTTGTTCATCTTGTCCGCCACGCCGCGCGAGCGCTTCACGACCGCCGCAAAGTCCACCTGCACCTCGGCGCCGTCGCCCATCGAGAGGCCGTAGTCGCCGAGGTGGCGCATCGTGCCGGCGACCTCGGCCGACTTCAGGAGCGCCTTGGTCGGGATGCAGCCGATGTTGAGGCACACGCCGCCGAGCTTGTTCTTCTCGACGACGGCGACGCGCAGGCCGAGCTGGTGGGCGCGGATGGCGGCCTCGTAGCCGCCGGGGCCGGTGCCGATGATTGCGACGTCGTAGGGGGCGTTGGCCATGTCGGGATCAGGGGATGGGAGGTAGCCGGACGTTAACCGCCGCGCGCGCGCGGAGACCCGCCGGGGCGTTGAAGAGCGGGCGGAAAACGGCGCGATCTTGCCGAGCACCCGCGCCGCGCTCGATGGTCCCCCTCACCCCGCACGGTATCGCGGCGCCCCGGACGGCGCCGGACGACCCGCGCCTCGGCCACTGGCTCGTGCAGAAGCGTGAGGTCACGGACGAGACGCGGGTCGCGCTCGTCGGCTTTCCCTCGGACGCCGGCGTCGCGCGCAACGGCGGCCGACCGGGCGCCGCCGAAGGCCCGGCAGCGCTCCGCCGCGCGCTCTACACGCTGACACCCGACGCCCGCGATCTGGCACCCTTCGAGGCACTCCTCGCGCGGACGGTCGACGTGGGCGACGTGCCCGTCTCCGGCGACGTGGAGCGGGATCAGGCCGTGCTGGGCGAGACGGTCGCGATGCTCCTCGACCGCGGCATCTTCCCGCTCGTCCTCGGCGGCGGACACGAGACGCTCTACGGCCATGCCCTCGGCTACCTCGAGACGGGACGTGCGGTCCACCTGCTCAACTGGGACGCCCACGCCGACGTGCGGCCGCTCGTCGCGGACGCAAGCGGGGCGCGTCTCGGTCACAGTGGGTCGCCGTTCCGGCAGGCTCTCGAGCACCCGTCCGGCCTCGCCGGCGGCTATACCGTAGCCGGGCTCCAGCCGTGGCGCGTCTCGGCCGCCCACGCCGCGTTCGTCCGCCAGCACGGCCGCCTCGTGTGGACCGATGACCTGACGGACCCCGAGGCGCTCGTCGCGAGCCTCGACGGCCCAACGCTCGCCTCGTTCGACCTCGACGCCGTCTGCGGCGTCGCGGGCGTGAGCGCCCCGAACGTCGCCGGCATCCCGGTCGCTGTCTGGCTCCGCGCCGCCGAGGCGTGCGGAGCGAGCCGCAACGTCACGTCGGCCGACGTTGTCGAGTTGTCGCCGCCGCACGACGCGTCGGGCCAGACCGCGACGCTCGCCGCGCTGACGGTCTGGCATCTGCTGCGCGGGCTAGCGCGCAGAGAGCACTAGCCGCGGCCATTCCCGCGCCCATTTCCGCGGCCGTTGCCTCGCCCGTTGTTGCGGTCCCGATCTGAGTTCCGGCGCGAGCAGGCGCCGAACCGGTCGCCGTGGCGCAGGTGCGCGTTCACTGCAGACTCTGGCAGCGTGAGTTCGTTGCGGCCGTTGTGGCACACGCGGTAGCGGTCCTGTCCGCCCTCGCTCGTCTTGGCCGAGGCGGGATAGTTTCGGGCGGAGGGATAGCCGCGTCCGTACTGAGACGAGGAGCAGCCGGCAGTGAGCAGGGCGAGCCCGAAGAGTCCGGCGGAAAGGAGGCGCATGGCGGAACCGGTTGTCTGGGACTGGTACACGTGTGGCTTACATGGAAGGATCCGGATCAGGCGATGAGCCCTTCCACGACCCCGCCGTCGCCCGAAACCGGCGCTTCGTGCGCGCCCGGCGCCTCGGTCGGCGTCTCCGATGTGAGCGAGCCGAGGCCGAAGGCGCAGGCGGCCCACGTGAGGCCCGCGCCGAAGCCGACCATCATCAGGCGGTCGCCCGGCTTGGCTCGGCCGGCGTCGAGCGCCTCGCTGAGCGCGATCGGGATCGACGCGGCCGACGTGTTGCCGAAGCGGCCGACGTTGACCACGACCTTGTCGTCCGGCATCCCGAGCTGCTGGGCGGCATACTCGATAATGCGCGCGTTGGCCTGGTGCGGGATCAGCAGGTCCACGTCGTCCGCGCCCCAGCCCGACGTGCCGAGCACGCGCGTGACCGACTCGACCATCGTCTTCGTGGCAAACTTGAACACGGCGCGGCCGTCCATCCGGATGTAGTGCAGGCGCTCGTCGACGGCCTTTTGCGAGACGGGGATGCGCGTGCCGGGGCAAGGCGCGATGATCGCCTCGAAGGCCGACCCGTCCGATCCCAGCTCGAAGCCGGCCACGCCGACCGCCTCGCGGGACGCCTGGAGCACGACCGCGCCGGCCCCATCGCCGAAGAGGACGCACGTGTTGCGGTCCGTCATGTCGAGGTTCTTGGAGATCGTCTCGGCGCCCACGAGCAGGATCGTCCGGTACGCGCCGGTTCGGATAAACTGCTCGGCCGTGACGAGGCCGTAGACGAAGCCCGTGCAGCCGACCATGAGCGTCATCGCGCCGGCGCGGCTCGCGCCGACGCGGTGCTGGACCTGGCTCGAGACGGGCGGCGTGAGGTAGTCCGGGCTGGACGTCGCCACGAGGACGAGGTCGATGTCTTCGGGCACGATGCCAGCCCTCGCGATGGCCGCGTTCGCCGCCTCGACGCAGAGGTCGGACGTCGCCTGGTCCTCCGAGGCGAAGTGGCGCTCGTGGATGCCAGAGCGCGAGACGATCCACTCGTCGGACGTGTCGACGAGCTCAGACAGCTCGGCGTTGGTCACGACGCGCTCGGGCACGTAGTGGCCCCAGCCGATGAGGGAGGCGTGGAGGTCGGTCATGGGGGTCTCAGTGTGGAAGCGCGTCGAAGGTACTGCGGCCCGCTATCGGGTGCGGAAGCGGCCCGTCTCGAGAAAGCGCAGCGTGAGCGCGATCGTGTCCGGCGCGCGCATGATGAGCGCGTGCGCGTGCGGCACGAGCGCCGTGTCCGCCGCGCCGCCGGCCGCGAAGGCGCTCGCGACCGAGACGGTCCCGTCGTTCGGCCCGTCAAACAGGCGGTTGAAGGGCAGGATGCGGCGCGTGCCCGCGATGACGCCCGCCTCGACGCCCCGGATCGGCCCGAGCGTGCGCAGGATGCTGAGGTCGCCGGTCGTCATCTCGGACAGGACCGGCCCGAGGTAGGCGCGGACCGGCCGGACGCCGTGGAACGTGTCGGCCGCTTCGCTGCCGCCGTGCGGTGGCGCCAGAAAGACGGCGCGCGACCCACCAGGCAGAGCGTTCCCCGCGTCGAGGCGCCCGGCGGCGAAGGCGCGCACGAGCACGCCGCCGAGCGAGTGCGTCACGAAGTGGACGCGCTCGGCGCCGGCATCGAGGAGGCGGTCCACGGCCGGCGCGACCTGCTCGGCGACGAGGTCGGCGACCGTGTGGCGCCGCGACGGGTACGCAACGACGGTCGGCTGGTAGCCGGCGGCCGCGAGCGCGCGCGCGATGGGGCGCATTGAGGTGGCCTGGCGACCGAGGCCGTGAAGCAGCAGAACGGGATCGGCCATCGAGGGCAGTTGCTTGGCGGGGGAGAGGCGCCCTCAACGGCTCCGGCGCCGCGGGGATTCGCCGCGGCCCGGAACGCACGAGGCGCCTCGGCCGCAGTGGGCCGAGGCGCCTCGGCGCAGCGATCGGAGCGTTACGCCTCGACGCTGGCCGTCGGGCCGGCCTGGCGGACGTTTTCCGGGACGGTGTCCCCGTAGCGCTCGAAGTTGGCGGCGAACATGCCCGCGAGCTCAGCGGCCTTGGCGTCGTAGGCGGCGGGGTCGGACCAGGTGCCGCGCGGGTCCAGGACCTCGTCCGGCACGCCGGCGACGTGCGTCGGGACGGCGAGGCCGAAGGTCGGGTCGGTCCGCATCTCGGCATCCTTCAGCGCGCCCGAGAGGGCGGCGTTGACCATCGTGCGCGTGTGGCCGAGGTTCATGCGCGTGCCCGTGCCGTAGGGCCCGCCCGTCCAGCCCGTGTTGACGAGGTAGACGTCGGCGCCCGAGGCGTCGAGGCGCTCGCCGAGCAGCGCGGCGTAGTCGGCGGGGGGGCGGACCATGAACGGCTCGCCGAAGCATGCCGAGAACGCCGCCTTGGGCTCTGTGACGCCGCGCTCCGTCCCAGCGACCTTGGCCGTGTAGCCCGAGAGAAAGTGGTACATCGCCTGCTCGCGTGTGAGCTTCGCGATCGGCGGCAGCACACCGTAGGCGTCCGCCGTGAGGAAGATCACCGTGTTCGGCACGCCGCCGACGCCCGTCTCGGACGCGTTCGGGATGGCGTCGATGGGGTACGAGAGGCGCGTGTTCTCCGTCACGCCGGCATCGTCGAAGTCAATCGTTCGGTCCTCGTTGAGGACGACGTTCTCGGCGACGGTCCCGAAGAAGCGCGTCGTGGCAAAGATCTCGGGCTCGCCCTCGGGGCTGAGCTTGATGGCCTTCGCGTAGCAGCCGCCCTCGAAGTTGAAGACGCTGTGGTCGGTCCAGCCGTGCTCGTCGTCGCCGATGAGCACGCGCGAGGCGTCGGCGGAGAGCGTCGTCTTGCCCGTGCCCGAGAGGCCGAAGAAGACCGCCGTCTCGCCCGTCTCGGCGTCCATGTTGGCCGAGCAGTGCATCGGGAAGACGCCCTTGGCCGGCAGGAAGTAGTTGAGCGCCGAGAAGACGGACTTTTTGATCTCGCCGGCGTAGCGCGTGCCGCCGATGAGGACGAGCCCGCGGCCGAGGTTTAGCAGGATGAACGTGGACGAGTTGAGGTCCGTCGCCGCGTCGCCCGTCGCCTTGAAGTCGCAGAGGTCGAGGACGGTCATGTCCGGCTCGAAGCCGTCGAGGTCCGCGTCCGGCGCGGGCCGCAGGAACATGTTGCTCGCGAAGAGCGAGTGCCACGCCTGCTCGGTGATCACGCGGACCTTGATCTGGTACGCGGGGTCGGCCCCGGCGTAGCAGTCGCGCACGAAGAGGTCGCGGCCGACGGAGTAGCGGCCCATCGCCTCGCCGATGGCGTCGAACGTCTCCTCAGAGACCGGCTTGTTCGTCTTGCCCCAGCCGACCTGGCTCTCGGAGGACGCCTCCTTGACCACGAATCGGTCGTTGGGCGAGCGGCCCGTGTGCGGGTCCGTCCGCGTCGCGAGCGTGCCGCCGTCGGTGAGCCGGCCCTCGCCGCGGCGCACGGCGACCTCGACGAGGCGTGCGGGCGGCAGGTTGTAGTAGACCGTCTGGGCACGGTCGAGGCCAAGCGTGGCGAGGTGGTCGAGGACGGCAGCGGGGGCGTTCATCGGGGGGGCGGCAGGTTTGGAAGCGCTTCCGGAGAGGGCACGGCGGACGCGCGTTCGCCGGCCCCGGTAGCCTCAAGATACCGGGGCACCGAAGAGTGGATCCCGGCCCGGCCGGCACGCACGCTATCTTCGATCCGGCCGTTCATTACGTCATTACTGCCTGCGGGCTGCCCGCCACCGTCCAATGTCTCGACCGTTCCGCGCCCCGGCGCTCCTCGCTCTCCTCGCCGCACTGGGTGGCCCGCCTGCCGCGGCGCAGACTGCCGCGACGCCGCGGCCGGTGCAGATCACGATGGACACGGGCACGTTCCGCTACTCGGACGCCGCCTCGCTCGCCGAGATCTACCTCTCAGTCGGCGCCGCGTCGCTGCGCTACACGCGCGCCGCCGATGGCACCTTCGAGACGACCCTGCCGCTGCACGTCACCGTCCGGCCCGTCGCGGCGAGCGCCCCGGCCGGCGCCGCGACGGCTGCCGCCTATGACCAGACGCTCGAGTACCGCTTCGCCGTTCCCGACACGGCGGGCCTCGGCGCCGGTCAGGTCTTTACCGAGCAGATCCGGACGTCCCTCGCGCCCGGCGAGTACGAGGTCGCCGTCGCCGTCGCACCGGGCTCGGACCGCCTGGGCTCCGAGGCGCGCACCGATGTGTCCGTCCCGGACTACGGCACGAGCACGCGGCTCTCGTCGATCCAGCTCGCGCGGCGCATCGCGCGCTCCACGGACGACTCCAACCCGTTCGTCAAGAGCGGCCGCATCGTGCAGCCGCACCCGGCCGGCTTTTACGGCGGGGACCTCCCGCGCGTGATGTACTACGCCGAGGCCTACGGCGTCTCGTCGGCCGCACCGACTTACACCGTGCTCACGTTTCTCACACCGGCGTCCAGCGCGACGCCCATCGAGGGGACGCAGACGCGCTCGGAGCGCTCGGTCCAGCCTGTCGACGTGCTCGTCGGTGCGGTCGACGTGAGCACGCTCCCGACGAGCCAGTACACGCTCCACGTGGTGCTGCTGAATGCGGCCAACGAGGCGCTCGCCGAGCAGACGAAGCGCGTCTTCGTGATCAACCCGGACGTGCCGCAGCCGACGGTCAACATCGCGCTGGCCGAGGACGACGAGCTGCTCTACGCGGCGATGCCTGAGGAGGAGCTCGAGCTCAACGTGCAGCACGCGCGCGTGATCGCGAACAACCGCGAGCGCGCCGACCTCAACGCGCTCCGCTCAGACGACGACCGCCGGGCCTACCTCGTCCGCTTCTGGCGCAACCGTGCGCAGGAAAGCGGCACGGACGCCCGGCGCACGTTTTATGACCGCCTCAGCCGCGCGAACGAGCGGTACCGCTACGGGCAGACGCCGGGCTTCCGGACGGACCGCGGCCGCGTCTACCTCACCTACGGCCAGCCGACGGACATCGACCGGCAGACGGTCAACACCAACTCGACTGGCTTCGAGCGCTGGACGTACGACAACATCCCCGGCGAGGGCATCGCCGAGTTCGTTTTCGTCGACCGCTACTCGTCCGGCCAGCTTGAGCTCGTCCATTCGAGCGTCCGCGGCGAGGTCTCGCTCCCGAACTGGCAGGACGAGCTGCGAAACTGACGGGCAGCGGTCGCCTACCGGCTCGCGGACACGTCCCAGGCGACGCCTGTGAGCGCCTCGCACGCAGCGACGAGGCGCTCGGCGGCCTTCGCGTCGCGGGCGCGGGACGACTTTTTCGCCGGGCCGGGCAGGCCCCACACCTCGCCCCAGCCGGACGGCCCGACGTAGTCGCCGCCGCGCACCCCGCGCTCCGTTGCGACAGCCAGCGTCGGCAGCGCCCCCTTCCAGGCGGCCATGCCGACCGTGCGCGTGAGCGCCTCGGACGCGAGCGCCTCGAGCTTTGAGTCCTTCATCTCGGCGGCGGCGCCCTGCAGGTTCGTCGCGGTGTACCCGGGGTGCGCCGCAACTGAGATAGCGTCTGTGCGAGCCGCGTGGAAGCGGCGGTCAAGCTCGAGCGCGAGCATCAGGTCCGCAAGCTTGCTCTGGCCGTAGGCGCCCCACGGCGAGTAGTCGCGCTCGCCGTTGAGGTCGTCGAAGTTCATCTTGCCGAAGCGATGCGCGAGCGACGACAGCCACACGACGCGCGCGTGCGGCGTCCCGACAACGCGCGGCATCAGCAGGCCGGTGAGCGCGAAGTGGCCGAGCACGTTCGTCCCGAACTGCATCTCGAAGCCGTCGGCCGTCTCGCGGCGCGGGAGCGCCATCACGCCGGCGTTGTTGACGAGCACGTCGAGCCGGCCGAGGTCGTAGCCGGCGGCGAAGGAGCGGACCGAGGCGAGGTTGGCGAGGTCGAGGCTCCGGACCTCGGCCGTGCCGGCCGGCGCGGCGCGCTGGAGCGCCGCGAGGGCGTCCGCCGCCTTGTCCGCGCTGCGGCAGGCCATCACGACGTGGCCGCCGGCGAGCATGACCCCGCGGGCCGCCTCGTAGCCGATGCCACTGTTGGCGCCGGTGATCACGGCGACGCGGCCGGACTGATCGGGGACGTGGGCAGAGACCCAGGAGGCGAGGGACGACATCGGGTGGGGCGAGCGTGAGCGGCAGGCACCCGGCGCGCCGCCCGCGGTTCCGCGCGTGGGCCTCGGAGAAAGGAGGACTCCTCTCAACCCGCCGCTCAGGACGCGCCGTACGAGACGCTGAGGACCTCGAGGCGCTCCACTCCTGCCGCCGTCTGCATCTCTGTCGTCTCGCCCGCCTTTTTCCCCGTCAGCGCGCGCGCGACGGGCGACGTGAACGCGACCAGCCCGGCGTCGGCGTCGGCTTCGTCCACGCCGACGATCGTGACTGTCTGCTCGTCGGCGCCGTTCCGGAAGGCGACGGTGGCGCCAAAGCGGACGGTGTCGGACGGACGTGGCTCGACAAGCTGGACGCGGGCGAGGCGCTCGGCGAGCATCGTGAGCTTCGCCGAGACGATGGTGAGGCGGCGCGAGCGCTCCATCTCGTCCTCGTGGTCCGCTCCAGACGCTGCTCTGTCGGCGAGGAGCGCCTCGCGCTCGTCGTGCAGCAGGCCCAGCCCGCGCGGCGTGACATAGTTGGCCACGCCCTCGGGCAGCGGGGCGCGGGGCGGGACGACGGGCGGCTCGTCGGGACCGTCGTCCTTTGCAAAGGCGCGGCTCATGGCAGGGTGGGGCGAAAGTGAAGTGGAGAGGTGCTGAGCGAAGCGCAGCGGTCCGGTTTGATCCTGACGCCTCTCCGAACCGCCGACCGACTCGAAGGACCTCAGGGCGCCCAGCCGCGAGCGAGGGCGACGGCCCGTTGCCAGTCCGCGTAGCCGGTCGTGCGGATCGGCGCGTCCGGCGTCGGATCGAGCCGCACGTCGGCTTGCCAACGCGCCGTCAGGTCGCGGGGTTCGACGAGGCCCGCCGCGATGCCCGCGAGCGCCGCGGCACCCCATGCCGTCGCCTCGACGCCGCGGGGCCGTTCGACCGGCGCGCCGAGCGCGTCGGCCAACAGGTGGAGGAGGACGGGGTTCTCGGCCGCGCCGCCGTCCGCGCGGAGCGTGTGCGGCGCCAGCCCGGCGTCGGCCGCCATCGCGTCCACGACGTCGCGCGTCTGGAAGGCGAGGGCCTCGAGCGTGGCGCGGGCGAGGTGCGCGCGCGTCGTGCCGCGCGTGAGGCCGACGATGAGGCCGCGGGCCGCCGGGTCCCAGTGCGGCGCGCCAAGCCCGGTGAAGGCTGGCACGAACACGACGCCGCCGGAGTCCGGAACGCTGGCCGCGAGGTCCGCCGTCTCGGCTGCCGTCCCGACGATTCCGAGCCCGTCACGGAGCCACTGCACGGCCGCGCCGGCCACGAACACGCTCCCTTCGAGGGCAAACTGCGGGCCGTCGCCCACGTCGCAGGCGGCCGTCGTGAGCAGGCCGTGGGCCGAGCGCGCGGGCGTCGTGCCGGTGTGCATCAGCAGGAAGGCGCCCGTGCCGAGTGTAAGCTTGGTCTGCCCCGGCGCGAGGCAGGCCTGCCCGACGAGGGCCGCGTGCTGGTCGCCGGCGACGCCCAGGATCGGGATCTCGGCGCCCAGGATGCCGCTCCGAACCGTTCCGAACGGTCCGGCCGAAGGCCGCACATCGGGCAGGAGCGCGCGCGGCACGTCGAGCGCCTCGACCAGCTCGTCGTCCCAGCGGCCCTGCCGGAGATTCCAGAGCATCGTCCGCGAGGCGTTCGTCGTATCGGTCGCGTGGAGGCCGCCGTCCGGCCCGCCCGTGAGGTTCCAGACGAGCCACGCGTCCACCGTGCCGAAGGCGAGGCGGCCGGACTCGGCGGCGTCGCGGGCGCCGTGCGCGAGGATCCAGGCGAGCTTGGTGGCTGAGAAGTACGGGTCGAGGCGCAGGCCCGTCGCCGCCTCGACGAGCGGGCCGAGGCCGGCCGCGGCGAGGCGCGTGCAGTCGCCCGCCGTGCGCCTGTCCTGCCAGACGATGGCCGGCCCGACGGGCACGCCTGTGGCGCGGTCCCACACGACCGTCGTCTCACGCTGGTTCGCGATCCCGACGGCCCGCACGTCGTGAGCCGTGACGCCGGCCCGATCCAGGCAGGCCCGCGCCACGCCGACCGTCGCCGTCCAGATCTCAGCGGCATCGTGCTCGACGCGGCCCGGCGCCGGGAAGTGCTGCTGAAGCGGCGTCTGCGCGCTCGCGACCGCCTCGCCCTGCGCCGTGAAGAGGACGGCGCGCGTGGATGTCGTGCCCTGGTCCAGAGCGAGGAGGAGGCGGGACATGAGCGGCGCGTGAAGAGACGGGGCGGTTCTGCGAGGACGAGCAGGGGAGAGGCTAGCTTGCCCGCGCTGCGTCCGCAACCCTGCGGCGCGGCTGAGCCTTTCGATGCGCCGACTCCGCCACCGCCTGCTCCAGCGCCTTATCGCCGCCTGCCTCGTCGCGGGCGTCGGTGCGGGGCTCGTGCCGGCTGCTCAGGCGGCGCCGGCCCACGAGGCGTCCCGCGGCCTCGATCAGGCCGCTGTCTCCGCCGCCCGGCAGTCTGCCCGGCAGGCGCCGACGCGCGACGCGGCCATCGACACGTTCGTGGCCGTCTACGTCCGCGTCTCGGGCGACGGCCATGCGGCCGAGGCGCTCTACGACGCGCTTCGCGGCGACGCGATGGGCTGCGTGCCGCCGCCGGCCCCACCCGTCGCCGTCGCCTCGGCAGCGCCGACCGGTGTGCCGCCGCTTCTCGGCGCCGCCGTGCTTCCGGCGGCCGTCCGCGCCGAGCGGCTGCAGGCCGTGCCGAGTGTTCGGCCCGAGGCGGCTCTGGTTGCGGCGCCCGCCCCGGCGCGGCGCTCCTTCGGCGCGCGCGCGCCCTAGCGCACCCGGCCGTTCCGGTGGGCTACGCGGCCTGCCCGGCGAGACGCGGCGGTGCCGCGCCTGCCCTGATTCGTGCCGGCCCGGTGGGCTGGCCTGACCCCGACCGTTTTCGCGCCGTCGTGCGCACACCCTACCTATGCAAGGCAACGGACTCCGGATTTTCGCCGTCGCGGCGTTTCTCCTCATCGCGCTCTACGAGCTTTTCCCGACCTACCAGAACTCGCGCAACGAGGCCCGCCTCGCGGCGATGGAGCCTGCCGAGCGGGCGGCCTACGAAGAGGCCAACGCCGAGAGCCTGCTCAAGACGAAAGAGTCGTCCCTGAACCTCGGCCTCGACCTCCAGGGCGGCATGAACGTGACCCTTGAGGTCGGCACGGGCACGCTCCTCCGCGAGCTCGCCGAGGGCCGCACCGATGACGTCTTCGACACGGCCCTCGCCGCGGCGACGCAGCAGGCCGAGACGAGCCAGTCCGACTTTGTGACGCTCTTCTCCGACGCCGTCCAGGAGGCCCGGCCGGACACGCGCCTCGCGCGCTACTTCCGCAACACCGGCGCCGGCATCACCGCGCGTTCGACCAACGCCGAGGTGGTGACGTACCTCCAGGCCGAGGTCGAGGGCGCGCTCGGGCGCGCGCAGGAGATCATCCGCCAGCGCGTCGACCGCTTCGGCGTCTCGGAGCCGCTCATCCAGCGCCAGGGCACGAGCCGCATCGCCGTCGAGCTGCCCGGCATCGACGAGCCGCAGCGCGTCCGCAACCTGCTCCGCGGCACGGCCAAGCTCGAGTTCCGCCTCACGCCCGAGCCGCAGCTTATCCAGCAGTCGGTCGGGCGCGTCGTGGAGTACTTCACGACGCAGGAGGCCGGCCGCACGCCGGCCGCCGCGCAGCCCGACTCGACGCGGACCGACTCGACCGGCGCCACGACGACGGCCGCCGACACGGCGGCCTCGCGCGTGAGCGTGGACCAGCTCGCGGGCCGTCCGGCCACGCCGAGCGCCACCGCGCCCGGCGGCCGGAAGTTTACCGAGATGTTCCAGCCGGCCCCCGGTGGCCCCGGCTCGCCCGTCTTCGGCCTTGTCGCGGAGCGCGACACGGCGGCCGTCCGCCGGATGCTTGCCGCGCCGGCCGTCCGCGCGCTGCTGCCGCCGAACTCGGAGCTGCTCTTCTCCGCCTCGCCCGTCGACGGCTCGACGGCCGACGCGCGCGTCTTCCAGATCATGAACGTCAACGAGCGCGTCGAACTCGCGGGCGACGTCGTGACGGACGCGCGGGCCGAGTTCGACACGTTCACGAACGCGCCCGAGGTGTCGATCTCGATGAACGCCGAGGGCGCGAGCCGCTGGCGCCAGATCACGACCGCCAACGTCACCAAGCCCGTCGCCGTCGTCCTGGACGACATCGTCTACACGGCGCCGACCATCAACGGCCCGATCCCGAACGGGCGGACGCAGATCACGGGCTCGTTCACGCGCCAGCAGGTCACGGACATCGTGACGATCCTGAAGTCCGGTGCGCTCCCCGCCCCGGTCAACATTGTCGGTGAGCGGACGATCGGGCCGAGCCTCGGCCAGCGGGCGATCAACAACGGCACCACGTCGTTCATCATCGGCTTCATCCTCGTGGCGCTCTTCGTGACGGTGTACTACCGCACGGCTGGCCTCTTCGCCGTCGCCGCGCTCGTGGTCAACCTCATCCTGCTCTTCGGCATCCTCGCCGGCTTCCACGCGACGCTCACGCTGCCCGGCATCGCCGGCATCGTGCTCACGCTCGGTATGGCCGTGGACGCGAACGTGCTCATCTACGAGCGCATCCGCGAGGAGCTCGCCTCGGGCAAGTCCATGCGCGCCGCCGTCGACACGGGCTTCGAGAAGGCCGTGTCGGCCATCGCGGACGGCAACATCACGACGTTCCTCATCGGCGTCGTGCTGTACTCGTTCGGCACGGGCCCGATCCAGGGCTTCGCCGTGACGCTCATGGCCGGCATCGCGACGTCCGTCTTCTCGGCCCTCGTCGTGACGCACCTCATCGTGGACCTCACGCTCGCGCGCACCGGCGGCCGCAAGATCGCCTTCGGGTAAGGTGGCCCGTGGGCGGGTGGCGTGAGGGGGTGCTCAGTGCGCCGCTCCTCCGTCATCCGCCCCGCCAACACCTGCCACCTGCACACCTGAAACCTGAACACCTAAGACAATGCGTCTCTTCGAAAACGCGAACTACGACTTCTGGGGCAACCGCAAGATCGGCTTCACCGTCTCGATCGTCCTGCTCGTCGTCGCCGCCATCGGCCTCGTCTACCCCGGCCTCAAGGCCGGCATCGACTTCTCGGGCGGCACCGAGATGGTCGTCAACGTCCAGAACCCGGTCGACCTCGAGGCGGCCCGGCAGGCGCTCGCGCCGACCCTCGGCACTGAGACCGAGGTCAAGGCCTACGGCTCCGACCGCGAGCTTCTCATCCGCTCGGGCCAGACCGGCGACACGCAGACGCTGGAAACCCAGACGACGGCTGCGCTCACGGCCGCCTTCCCGGACTCCGCACCGGCCGTCACCCGCACGGATGCCATCGGCGCCCGCTTCGCCGACGACCTCTACCGCGGCGCGATCTACTCCGTCATCGGCGGCCTGATCGTGATCCTGCTCTACGTCCTCGCGCGCTACGACTGGCGCTATGGCCTCGGCGCCGTCCTTACGCTCGGCCACGACGTGCTCGTGATCCTCGGCGTGTTCGCGATCCTGAACGCGTTCACGCCGCTGACCTTCACGATCACGCAGACCATCATCGCGGCGCTGCTCACGATCGTCGGCTACTCGGTCAACGACACGGTCATCGTGTACGACCGCATCCGCGAGACGCTCGGGCTGTACCGCATGGAGGACTTCTCGACGGTCGCCAACCGCGCCATCAACGCCACGCTCTCGCGCACGATCATTACGTCGGGCACGACGCTGATCCCGCTCGTCGTGCTGCTGTTCGTCGGCGGGGAGGAGCTCCGCGGCTTCGCGCTCGCGCTGTTCATCGGCATCGTGCTCGGCACGTACTCGTCGATCTTCGTCTCGGCACCGCTCGTGGTGATGCTCCGCGAGCGCTTCCCGGTCCAGAAGAAGGCCGTCCGCGCGGTCCGGTAATCCATGCGGCCTGGGGGCTGGCCGGGGGGCCGAGAACCCGCTTCAGCCTCCAGGCCCTAAACCGACTCTCCTATGACTCTCTCACAGACCGACCACAACGGCGTCGCCGTCCTCACGCTCGCCGGCGACGCGCTTGGCGGGCCGGACGGGCAGGCGCTGCTCGAGGCGCTCCGCACGCACCCTGCGCCCGTCCGCGCCGTCGCCGACCTCGGCGGCGTCGGCCACATGAACTCGTCGGGCCTCGGCATGCTCGTCGGCGCGATGACAGCCGCGCGCGACGGCGGCGGCGACCTCAAGCTCGCGTGCGCCTCGGAGCGCGCGACGCTGCTGCTCAAGACCACGCGCCTCCTGGATGTCTTCGAGACGTTCGACTCCGTCCAGGCCGCCGTCGATGCCTTTCATAAGGTCAACACGGGCGACTAGGACGCAGCGTAGGTCAGACGCTTTCGGGCGTGCGGTCTAATGTTCCGACGAACGGCACAGAGTGTCCGGCATCGAACCGCACGTCCTCCCCTTTCATCTTCCGTTTTCCCAAGTCATGCCCGTCACCATCATCATCGGCGCGCAGTGGGGCGACGAGGGCAAGGGCAAGGTCGTCGACCTTCTCGCGCCCGAGATGGACATCGTCGCGCGGTACCAGGGCGGCGCCAACGCCGGCCACACCATCCAGTGGACGACCGCCGACGGGACCGAGGAGACGTTCGTGCTCCACCTTATCCCGTCCGGCATCTTCCACGAAGGCACCGTCTGCGTCGTCGGCAACGGCGTCGTAATCGACCCGGTGGCGTTCCTCGAAGAGGTCCGCGCGGTCGAGGCGCGCGGGTTCTCGGTCGCCGGCCGCCTCAAGGTGTCGCACACGGCGCACCTCATCATGCCGTACCACAAGGCGCTGGACCGCGCGCAGGAGCGTGTCGCCGAGCAGGACGCCATCGGCACGACAGGGCGCGGCATCGGACCGGCCTACGTCGATAAGGTTGCCCGAGCGGGCATCCGCGTCGTGGACCTTCTCGACCCCGACGCGCTCCGGACCACGCTCACGGCCGCCATCGAGGACAAAAACGACGTCCTCGCGCGCATCTACGGCGACGACCGTCTCGACGTCGACGCGATCGTGGACGAGTACATCGCCTTCGACAACCTTATCGACCCGTACGTCACCGACACCGCGGCGTACCTGCACGACGCGCTCGCCGCGGGCAAGCGCATCCTCGCCGAGGGCGCGCAGGGCGTGCTCCTCGACGTGGACCACGGCACGTACCCGTTCGTCACGTCGTCCAGCCCGACCGCGGGCGGCGCGTGCACCGGCCTCGGCATCCCGCCGACGGCCGTCGACCGTGTCGTCGGCATCGTCAAGGCGTACTCGACGCGCGTCGGCAACGGGCCCTTCCCGACCGAGCTGCTCGACGAGACGGGCGAGCGCCTGCGGTCCGTCGGGCAGGAGTTCGGCGCGACGACCGGCCGCCCGCGGCGCTGCGGCTGGCTGGACCTCGTCGCCCTCCGCTACGCGACGCGCCTCAACGGATTCACGGAGCTCGCCATCACCAAGCTCGACGTGATGACCGGGCTGGACGAGATCCGCGTCTGCACGGCCTACGAGATCGACGGCAAGCGGACGGACCGCTTCCCGCCGGACGCGCGCCTCCTGGAGCGCGCGCGGCCCGTCTACGAGACGCTCCCTGGCTTTACGGCCGACCTCTCGACTGCCCGCTCCATGGCAGACCTCCCCGCCGAGGCGCGCGCCTACCTCGGCTACATCTCGGAGCGCCTCGGCGTGCCGATCTCGATCGTCGGGACGGGCCCGGGGCGTGAGCAGACCATTACGACTGCGGCCTAGGGTTTATCGTTTAAGGGTCTGCTGTGCTACCATCACGCCTTAAACGCTAGCCGCCCGATGCACCCGTACCGCACGAGCACCAAGATCAAGCTCGGCCTGATCGTGGCCGCAGTCGCGATCGCGGTCGCGTCGCTCGTGTTCACGAGCCGCCTCGCGGACCGCCTCGAGGCGCAGGACGAGGCGGCCGTCGAGCTGTGGGCGCGGGCCATCGAGTTCCAGGGCCGCGCCAACATGCAGGCGACGACGACCGACGATGGGACCGAGTGGGACGCGCTGGACTCGCTCGCCGAGGCGTCGGGCCTGCCCGCCGCGGAGCGGGCGCTCCTCGCCGCTGCCGTCGAGCGCGCCGCCAACCCGCCACCCGACGCCGGGCTCGGCTTCGTCTTCGACGAGATCGTCGAGCCCGCGCGCTTTTCCGTCCCGGCCGTCCTCGTGGACTCCGCCTCGGGCGCCGTCGCGGGCGCGCGGAACGTGCCCGAGGCCGTCGCAAACGCCCCCGAGGCGCTCGCGGCGCTCGTCGACGAGATGGCAGCCGTCCACGATCCGATCCCGCTGCGGACTGGCCCTGGACAGGTCCAGCGTGTGTACTACGGCGAGAGTCCGCTCGCGCAGCTTATCCGGCTCTTCCCGTTCGTCCAGCTCGCGGTCGTGGGGCTGTTCGTGCTCGTCGGCTACCTCGGGTTCTCGTACGTCAGGAGGAGCGAGCAGTCCAGCCTGTGGGTCGGGATGGCGCGCGAGGCGGCGCACCAGCTCGGCACGCCGCTGTCGTCGATCATCGGCTGGGTCGAGCTCATGCGCCTCGGCGACGACGCCCCGCCGGCCGAGACCATCGCGGACGAACTCGAGCGCGACGTGGACCGCCTGAAGCGCGTCGCGGACCGCTTCGAGAAGATCGGATCGACGTCCGAGCTCGTCGCGACGCCCATCGGGCCCGTCCTTGATGCCGTCGCGGATTACATGCGGCCGCGCGTCTCGACGTCCGGCGGCGTCACGCTCACGACCAGCACCGAGGCGGGGCTCGCGGCGCGCCTCAACCCGGACCTTTTCGAGTGGGTCGTGGAGAACCTCACCAAGAACGCCCTAGACGCGATGGAGGGCGTCCCGCCGCCGCCTGGTGGCCACCAGGTCGCCGCGACGGCGACGCTCGAGGGAGGGCGCGTCGTCGTGCGCGTCCGCGACACCGGCAAGGGCATGGACCGCGCGACGGCGCGCCACGTCTTCCGCCCCGGCTTCTCGACGAAGCGGCGCGGCTGGGGCCTCGGGCTGAGCCTCGCGCGGCGCATCGTCGAGTCCACGCATGGTGGCTCGCTGACGGTCGAGGCGACGCGCGTGGGCGGCGGGACGACGTTCCGGATCGAGCTCCAGCCGACGGGAGACGAGGTGATGCTTCCGGGGTGATCTTTACGGCCGAGGTTGCTTGGCGATGCTCAATGTGCACCAGAATAACAGCGATCAGGCCGCAAATCGCATGTCTTCTTCGCCCCGTCCCGAGGCGCTGCCGTGCTACACTGAACGGCAATAAGCGGGCGCTGGTCCCGTTCGCCCTCGACCCCGTTTTCCTGCTGCCCGATGCCGTTTTCGTTTCGTCCCGCCGCGCTCCTTGGCGTCCTCGTGCTCGTCTCCGCGTGCAGCAGCGGCCGCCCGGCCACGGCCGACTCTGCCGACGACGCGTTCGCTCGCGGGCAGGCCGCGCTCGAGGCGCGCAAGTACGACCGCGCGATCGAGCTCTTCCGGACGACGCTGGACTTCGGCCGCACGGGTGAGGTTGCAGACGACGCGCAGCTCGGCATCGCGCGTGCCTACTTCGGCTCGAAGCAGTACCTGCTCGCCGGCGCGGAGTTCACGCGCTTTATCGACCTCTACCGCACCGATCCCCGCGTCGAGGATGCCACCTACGAGCGCATCCTGGCCTACGCCAAGCTCAGCCCGACGTACGAGCTCGATCAGACCGACACGGGGACGGCCATCCAGTACATCGACGGTTACCTGCGGCAGTACGCGGCCGGCGCGCACGCGACCGAGGTCCAGGCGCTGCTCGCAGAGCTCCGCGAGAAGCTCGCGCACAAGCAGTTTGAGGAAGGCCGGCTCTACGAGCGCCGTGACCTCTTCGAGGCCGCCGTGCTCTCGTACAAGCAGCTTCTGGCGCTGTACCCGGCCAGCGCCTACGCCGACGACGCGCTGCTCGGTGCGCTCCGTGCGCAGGTCGTCTTCGCGGACAACAGCATCCCGGCGCGGCAGGCTGAGCGCTACGGCGAGGCACTCCGCCTCTACGCGCAGCTCACGTCGCTCTTCCCGCAGAGCCCGACGCTGACGGCCGCCCAGACGTTCTACGACCGCGCCTATGCAGGCAGCCGCGTCGCGCAGCCCGCTGCGGCCTCGGTGGCCCCGGCATCGACTGAGACGGCGACCGCGCCGTAGGTCACGCACCGCGGGCGCGCAGGCGCACTTCGGCGTGGGCGAGCATCTCGGGCGTGTCCACGTCCTGCCAGAAGCCGCCGCGGATGTCCAGAGCAGCCATCAGGCCCAGGTCTGCGAGGCGCCGCACGCCGTCCGACAGCGCCGCGTCGCCCGTTTCGGCGAGCGCCTCGTCGAGCGCGTCGAGAAGCGCCTCGGTGCAGACGAAGACCCCGGTGTCGACGGCGTCGTACGTCTCCAGCGTCTTGCCGATGGCCGTGATCCTGCCGTCCGAGACGCACGCCTTGGTGGCATCGTCCATGTCGAAGATGCCCGCGAGGTCGTAGTCCACGAGGAGTGTCGCGCCGCCGTCGGGCGGAGTGTGCGCGCGGGCGAGGTCCATGACCTCATCGCCGACGACGTGGTCCGCCATCGTGAGCACGAACGGGCCCTCGCCGAGGTGACCGCGCGCGGCAAGAACCGAGACGCCGTTCGAGAGGGCGTAGCGGTCGTTGACGACGAACGCTACCTCGAGCGGCCCGTCGTAGAACGCGGCGATCCCATCCCGGATCGCCTGCGTTTCATGGCCGACGACGACGACGACGCGGTCGCAGCCGGCGCGCTCGAGGCTCCGGAGCGTCCGCACGATGAGCGGCGTGCCGCCGACGGGCGTCAGCGGCTTGAGGCGCGTCGTGGGGTCCGTGCCGGCGAGCCGCGAGCCGAAGCCCGCGGCCAGCACGAGACCCGCTCGTCCCTGCGTCGTGTCGCTCACTCGGCGTTCTCGTAGACCTCGTCCGTCTCCGCGAGGTGCGTCAGCGGCTCCTCGCCCATCATCACGCGGAGCGTGTTCTTGAGGCGGACGTGCTGCAGGAAGAGGTCGTGCTCCTGCACGTGGCCCTCCTCGACGTGCGGGCTCTTGAAGTAGAACGAGAGCCACTCCTGGATGCCCGAGCGGCCGGCGCGGCGCGCGAGGTCGAGGAACAGCGCGAGGTCCAGGACGATCGGCGCGGCGAGGATCGAGTCGCGGCAGAGAAAGTCCACCTTGATCTGCATCGGGTAGCCGAGCCAGCCGAAGATGTCGATGTTGTCCCAGCCCTCCTTCTCGTCGCCGCGCGGCGGGTAGTAGTTGATCCGGACCTTGTGGTAGAGGTCGCCGTAGAGCTCCGGGTAGTCGTCCGGCTGGAGGATCGAGTCCAGCACGCCGGACTTGGTGACCTCCTTGGCGCGGAACGAGTCCGGGTCGTCGAGGATCTCGCCGTCGCGGTTGCCGAGGATGTTGGTCGAGAACCAGCCGCGGATGCCGAGCATGCGCGCCTTGAAGCCCGGCGCGAGCATCGTCTTCATGAGCGTCTGGCCCGTCTTGAAGTCCTTGCCCGCGATCGGGACGCCCTTCTGCTCGGCGAGCAACTCGAGGGCCGGCACGTCGGCCGAGAGGTTCGGGGCGCCGTTGGCGTACGGCACGCCCTCCATGATGGCGGCGTAGGCGTAGAGCTGGCTCGGCGAGATGGCGGGGTCGCTCGCTTCCAGGCCGGCCTCGAACGCCTCGATCGTGGCGTGGCAGGCCGCGGGGCGGAGGTAGATCTCGGTCGAGCCGCACCAGACCATGACGGCGCGGCTGGCGCCGGTCGCCTTCATGCGGTCGCGGATGTCCTGCCGCAGCGCCTCGGCCCACTCCTTTTTGGTGCCGGCGGGCTTGACGTTCGGCCCGTCGAGGCGCGTGACGTAGTGCTGGTCGAAGGCCGCCGTCATCGGCTTGACCTCCCGCATGGCGTCCTCGATCGGGTCGAGCTCGTGGCGGTGCAGCACGCCCGCGTTCACGGCCGCGTCGTAGGCGTCGGCGGCGTGGACGTCCCACGCGCCGAACTCCAGATCCTCGAGCGGCGTGAGGCCGCAGAAGTCGCGGATGAGCGGGTTGCGGTTCTCGGAGCGCGCGCCGAGACGCAGCGTCTGCATCTGCGTGAGCGAGCCGATGGGCTTGCTCGTCCCGCGGCGGATGAGCTCAACGCCCGCGATGAACGTCGTCGAGACGGCCCCGAGGCCGGGGGTGAGCACGAGGAGTTTTCCGTCGTGCGGGGAAACCGAGTGGGGGGTCATCGACGCGTGGGAGTGGGGGAGGAGCGAGCAGCCCTGCAATCTAGCCGTCGGTGGAAACCCTAGGCGGTGAGGCGCGCGAGAAGGGTACGGTCGGCACGGCGCTGCATCACGAGGAGCGCTGCAAAGGCGGCGTTGAGGACGACGACCTCGAAGACGAAGAAATAGAGGGCACTGCCGGCGAGGCAGGCGACGGCGATCGCGAGCGTGCGGTAGTTGGAGCACATAAGGTTCCAGAGACGCGTCACGCCGATCTCCGTCTCGTGGTAGAGGCGCGCCACACGGTCCGACCCAGCCGGCACGCGGCGGGCAGCCTCGAGGGTGTTGCGGAGCGGCGCCTGGGCCTTTCCGCTGCGGTCCTGCACGCTCAGGTACAGCAGGTGCAGCTTGCCGAGCACCCACGCCGTCCCCCGTGCGCCGCGCATCTCGGCGCGGAACTCGTCGGGCGTCGGGATGCGGGACGTCTGCTTGCCCTGCACCCAGTAGTCGTAGGCGTAGCGTTGCGCCTCGTAGGTGTTGGCCTGCACCGCGTGGCTCGCGGCGGCGAGGACGGCCCAGATCCACACCCAGCCACCCTGATCGCCTGCCGCGGCGATGCCGAGCGCGAGGTACACCAGCACGAACGTGCCGTGGTCGCAGAGGCCGTCCAGCGCCTTGCCGATCTCGGACGTCTGGCCAGTTAGCCGCGCAAGCTGACCATCGGCGCCGTCCATGACGTGCCAGCCGAGCATCAGCACGAACCCGACTGCCACGAAGAGAGCCCCGTCGGGATAGCGGAGGTAGGCAGCGGCAGCGCCGGCGCCGAGCATGAAGCCGACGATGGAAACGGCGTTCGGCGAGACGCCCCAGCGCGCGAGGCGCACGACGAGCGCGTGCGCGACGGGGTGAATGACGAGGCGGTTCGTGACCTCCTCGATCGCGCCCGTCCGCATCACAGCGGCGGGCTCGGCGGGCGGAACGGCGACGAGAGGCTCCGGCGTCATGCGCGCTGGGGGACGGAGGCGGGCCGAAGATGCCGCGCGACGATCACGGCGCCGGCGGCGAGGAAGGCGTAGAAGCTCATCACGCGCCACACGAGCAGCGTCGGCGCGACGAGCGCGGCGGGCATGAGGGGCCCGAGGAAGAGGACGTACAGGCCCTCGACGCCTCCCGAGCCGCCCGGCGTCAGCACGGCCGTCGCGCCGAGCGTGAGGGCCGCAGACCGGATGAACACGAGCAGGCCGTCGACGGCGGGGAAGACGCTGCCGATCACACACACGGCGAGGAGGTAGCGGCAGATCCACGGGACGACGGAGATGGCGAAGCCTTTGAGGTAGAACGCGGCCGGCTGCGACCTGAGCGACCGCGCGCGCTCCTCCATGCCGGCCGTTGCCGCCTCGGCGCGGTCCGAGAAGCGCCGCAGCCACCTCAGCCCGAACAGCCAGCGGACGCCCCGCGCGAGGCGGTCCGGCCGGACGAGCGTCCCGTACCCGAGCAGGAAGACCCACACCATGTAGCCGGCGAAGAACAGGCCGAGCGCCCACGCTCCGCCCGTCCCGAGCGCCTCGGGGAAGACGTCGAGAAACGGGGTGAGCGCGAGCAGGACCGGGATCGTGAGCGCGAACGCGATCTGGTCCACGAGCATCGCGAAGAGAACGACGGACGTCGCCTCGCCGGCCGGGAGCTGCCCCTCGCGGGCCATGAAAACCGTCAGGAACGGACCGCCGCCGACCGTCGACGGGGTGACGTAGGCGAAAAAGTCCCACACGATCTGGTCCCGGACGCTGTCGCCCAGCGAGATCTGTCCGCCCGAGAAGTGCCGCAGCCGCAGCCCGCCGAACCACACCCGCACGACGACCGTCGCGACGGCCGCGACGAGGCCCCAGACGCTCGCCCCGCGCACGGCGGCGGCGAAGGCATCGGCGTCGAACGTGAAGTGCCCGATGACGGCCAGCACGGCGACGCCGAGCAGGACGGACCAGACGATGGGCCCCAGGGAGACGCGTGTGGCCGTTCCGTCAGCCTCAGAGAGCGCGTCTGGAAGGGTCTCTGTTGAGAGGCGTCGTCGGGCGACACGAGGCGGTAGGTGGGGACGGGTGGAAGCTACGGGCGCCCCTTGCGCCGCACGCGCGCCGGGCGCACATTGGCGCGCCTGCCGGTGTGACCTTGCACCCGCCCGCCGCGGCACTCTTCTGGCCCCCGGCCCCTCGCCATGACCCCGTTCGACCCGGCCGCCGTCCTCCGCGCCCAGCAGGGCGACGTGCAGGCGCGCGACGCGCTCCTCGCCGCCTGCCTGCCCATCATGCGGTCCTTCTTCACCAGCCGCATCGGCCATGTGCCCGACGTCGACGACCTCAGCCAGAACGCGCTCCTGCGCGTCCACCGCGGCCTCAACGTGCTGCAGGACCCGTCGCGCATCAAGGCGCTCGCCATGAAGGCCGCCCTCTTCGAGCTCCAGGACCACTACCGCGGGCGCTACTCGGCGCGCGAGTCCCTCTTCGACCCGGACCTCCCCGAGCCCGGCTCGGTCGACGCCGAGGACGTGCCCCTTCAGATGGACCTGCAGGCCGCCCTCGCAACGCTCTCGGAGCACGCCCGCCGCATCATCGAGCTCCGCGAGCTCGGCTACCCGTACCTCGACATCGCCGAGACGCTCGGCACGTCCGAGGCCGCCGTCAAGATGCAGGTGAAGCGCGCCTTCGAGAAGCTGCGCACGCAGCTTACAGGCGCCTTCGCTCTCGCCCTGATCCTCCTCCCGATCCGATGACCGACCCCCGCGACCGCTTGGCTCTTGCCGAGACGCCCGACGACGTGGCGTCTGTCCTCGCCGAGGCGCCGCACCTCGCGCCCGACGCCGCGCGCTGGCGCGCCGTCCGCCACGCCGTCCGTGCCGACCTCGCCCGTGACCTGCCCGCGGCCGACCTTCTCGCGCTGCGCGCGCTGGACCCGGCGGACCTCACGCCCGACGAGGCCGCCCGCCTCGACGCGTCCCGCCCCGCCCTCGACGCTGCACTCGCCCGCCACCCTGGCCTGAGCGCGATGGCCGACGCCGCGGAGGCTGATGCCCGCGCCTTCGCTCAGATGTTCGACGAGGCCATGGCGGCTCCTCCCCGGGCAGAATCCCGTCCCGCGGCGCTCCGCGCGCCTCGGGCTGCCGACCGAGAGGCGGCGCTGCGGCGCCGCGGGCGCTCGCCGTGGGTGTGGCGCTCGGCCGCCCTCGTCGGCGTCGCCGCTTTTGCCGTCGTGCTCTCGACGGTCTTCCTCCGCGACGTCGGCTTCGACACGGTCACGGCCGCGCAGGCGCAGACGGTGACGCTCGCCGACGGCTCGACGGCCGAGCTCGCGCAGGGCGCCGTGCTGATGGTGCCGACAGGCCGCCGCGATGCGCGGCAGGCGCGCCTGCGCTCCGGCGCCGCACTCTTCCGCATCCGCCGCGACGCTGCCCACCCGTTCTCCGTCGAGACGCCTAACGCCGACGTGCTCGTGCTCGGCACCGTCTTTACGGTCGCCGTGGACGACGCCGCGACGCCGCGCGTCGCGACGCGCGTGACGCTTCTCGAGGGGCGCGTGGACCTCGCGCTGCGCGGGACGGATGCGCCGGTTCGTCTTCAGCCGGGCCAGTCCAGCACCGTCGCCGCGCTCTCCCCGCCGACGGCTCCGGCGGCGGCCGACCGCGGCGCCGCGCTGGCCTTCCTGCCCGACCTCGTCCTGCGCGACGTCCCCGCCCGCGACGCCGCCCGGCAGATCGCCGAGCGCTTCGGCGTCTCGGTGGCCGTGTCAGACGCCCTCGCCGCCGAGCCCGTTTCTGCCTCGTTCCGCGCCTCAGACGGTCCCGACGCGGCCGTCCGCGCGCTGGCGATGGCGCTGGGCGCGCGCGCGACCGGCGCCGACGCCGCGTTCCAGATCGCAGACTAACCCGCGCGCTGGAGCCCGTTCATGCCCCGACCCTGGCTCCGGCTCGCCCTGCTGTGCCTCGCGGTCGGTGCGGCGCGCCCGGCCGCGGCGCAGACCGTCGTCTGGACCGACGCGCCGCTCGCGGATGTCCTTTACGGCCTCGCTGACCGGACCGGGCTGGACCTCGTGTTCGCAGCCCGCGTCGTGCGCGACATCCGCGTGACGGCGCGGTACACGACCGGCGAACCGCCCGTCGCGGCGCTCCAGCGCATCCTCCGCGGGACGGGCGTCCGCGCGGAGCCGCTGCGGCCGGGGCAGTTCGTGCTCATCGCGGCCCCGCTCAACGTGACGCTCGGCGGCGACGAGACGCCGGCCGCCGTTCTCGGCGCCCTCGAAGGGGTCGCCGTCGACGCCGAGACGGGCGAGACGCTGCCCGGCGCGAGCGTGCTTCTCGTCGACGTCGGCATCGGGACCGTGGCGGACCTTGAGGGCGCCTTCGTGATCCGGAACCTGCCCGCCGGTCGCTACGCGGTCCGGGTGACCTACATCGGCTACCGCCCGGCGCGCCTCGACCTCGACGTCTTCCCGGACTCGCCGCGGCGCCCCCCCGTCGTCCGGCTGTCACCGGAGCCCCCCGAGCTCACGGAGGTCAAGATCGACGCCAGCCCGCCGGGCTCGGAAGGGGCGCCGGGCATGACCGACGTGCGCGCGCGCGGTGTCGCCGCGGCCGCCTCGCCGGCCGGCCGGGGCGACCTCGCCGCTGCACTGGGCGCGCTGCCGGGCCTGACGCGCGCCGGCGGCGCCTCGGGGCGGCTCTCCGTCCGCGGCGCGGACCCCGACGCGCTGCGCGTGCTCCGGGACGGCGTGCCGGTCTTCGAGCCGTGGCACGCCGCCGGCCTCGTCCTGACGCTCCAGCCCGAGGCGCTCGGCCGCATCGTGCTGCACCGCGGGCTCGCGCCGGCGCCCATCGGCGGCGGACTCTCGGCCGTCCTGGAGACGGAGACGGCGAGTGCCCTCGCCGGCGACTCGGCCACGACTGTCGCCCTCTCGCCCGTCGCCGTCCGCGGCGTCGGAAACGTGGCGCTCTCGCCGCGCGTCGCGCTCCACCTCGACGGACAGCGGTCCGTTCTCGGCGTGCTGATGGGGCCCGGCGTTCGGCGCGTCGGCAGCGTGTGGGCCGTCGATCCGCTCGGCGGGCGCGGAGGCGAGGTGCTGCGCCCGCGCGTGTCGTTTGAGAGCGCCGGGGCCGCCCTCGCCGTCCGGTTCGGACGCGCGACGCGCCTCGACGTCGCGGTGTGGGGCGCCCGCGATCGCCTCACGGTCGACGCCGCTGCACCGGCTCTCGCCGCCCGCTCGCAGTCGCGGACGGCCACGGCTCGCCTGCGTGGCCTCGTCGGCGACCGGACGTTCGTCTCGGCCCTCGTCTACCGCACCAGTCTGCGCGACGCGCTGGACTGGGCCGCGCCGCCGGCCGAGGCGGCGCTCGCCGAGTCGGCCGCAGGGCTCGACGTGGACCGCGCGCTGGGCGTCGCGCACACGCTCAGCGTCGGTGCCCGCGGGCTGTCCCGGCAGGCCGACGGTGATCGCGCGGTCCCGGCCCTCGACGCGTTCGTCGCCGACGCGTGGTCGCCGTCGAGGTCGCTTGGCGTTCAGGCGGGCCTCCGCGTCGAGGCGGCGCGTGGGACGGCGGCGCTCGTCAGCCCCCGCGTCTACGTGCGGTGGACGCCCGTCGCGGACCGCCTCATCCTGCGCGCCGGCGTCGCGCGGCAGGGGCAGGCGGTGCAGCGGCTTGTCCGCCGGGCCGGCGCGCTGCCGCTCGCCGGCGCCCGCTGGGCCGTCGCGGGCGATGGGGTGGCGCCCGCCTCGGCGTGGCAGGCCGGCGCCGGCCTCGAGTGGGCGCCCACCGACCGCCTCGCCCTGAGCGTCGACGCCTACGGACGCCTCGACCGCAACGTCCTCCGTGAAACGCCCGGCGGCGGGTTCGCCCCGAATCGCGGCCGCGCCCTCGGCGTCGACGTCGCGGCGCGTGCCTCGGCCGGCGTGTGGACCGTCTCGCTCGCCGGAGCGGCGGCGCACGCCGACGTCCGCGAGACGTCCGGCGCGTGGCGTGCGGCGCCATTCTCTCGGCCGCTCTCCGCCGGCGTGCTCGTCGAGCGCCCCGTCGGTCCGCTCGCCTTCGGCCTGCGCCTCGACGCCGCCTCGGGCCTCCCGGACGGGTCCGGCCGCCGCCTTCCCGCCGACATCCGCACCGGTGCCGCGCTGGGCATGGCAGCGGTCCGCTACGGCGTCCGCTTCGACGCGCTCGTGCAGGCGACGGTCCGTCTCGCCGGTGCTCCGGGAGGCGATCCGGTGGACGCGGCGCTCGCGCTGCCGCTCGCGCAGGACGCCCGCGCGCTCCCCGCATGGCCGACCCTCAGCGTCTCGGCGCGGTGGTGAGGGCCTCCGCCGCGGGTGGCTCCGCGACGGGTTTCCCCGGCGGTGCGAAGACCCGCCGGCGCTGTTTTATGGCTCCGGTTGGCGGTTTTATGGCTCCGGGTCGCGAGATTTTGGCTCCCGGTCAGACGCAGAGCCAAAATCTTCGGACGCAGAGCCAGAATGTTTGGACTCAAGGCCGGAATCTCCAGGCGATGAGCCAGAATCTCCAGGCGCGCGGCCAGAAACAGGACGCGCAGGCCCGGACCGGTGCGGCCTCGGGCCCGAACCCCGCCCCGCGTTAGCGCACCGTCACGCGGAGCGCCTGGGTCTGCTCGGCGGCGCGGGTACGGAGCGTGTCCTGCTCGCGGCGGATGGCCTCGATGCGCGTCTCCTGCTCGTCAAGCGTGCGGAGGAGGCGGCGGGCGTAGTCCGAGGCGGCGTCGACGGACTGGAGGTTGCCGCGGATGCGCGTCTGCTCGCGCTCGATGTCCGACAGCTCCTGGTCGAGGGCCTGCTGGCGCTGCTGCGTCTCGGCGAGGGCGCGGCGCTCGGCTGCGGCCCGTTCGAGCGCCTGCCGGACATCGGCGGGCATCGCGCCGTCGGCGCGGGCGAGGAGCAGGAGGTAGTCCGGATCGGCGTTGAAGAGGACGATCTGCTCCGAGAGCGTCTGCGCCTCGCGCACGCGCAGCGTGTCGACGCGGCCCGGCGGGAGGTCGACGCGGAAGCGGTAGAGGTCCGGCGTCGTCTCGTCGGCCGCGGCCGGCGCCTCGAGGCGCGCGCCCGCCTGCCGCGCGCGCTCGACGAGGACCGTCTTGGCCCGCGCGCCGCGGTTCTCGAGGCGGTAGCCGCCCTGCACGATCCGCTGCCGGCGCACGGTGAGGACGCCGTCGCGCAGGCTCGCCGTCTCGACGAGGCCCGCCGCGTCTGGGATGCCGAACGGGTCCACGAGCACGTCCTGGTCGACCGCGAACGAGAGGAGGCGCTGCGCCGCCGTCGGGAAGGTCCGGCAGGAGCGCGTCGCCGGCGTAGCCGTCGTCCAGAACGGTGACCGGCCCGCCGCGGAGGTTCGCGCCGGTCGTGTTCTTCAGGCGGACGCCGCGCATCGGGTGCCGGCCCGCGCCGCCGGAGTAGATGCTCAGCCGCTCGGCGTCGACGCCCTCGCTCACGATGGGCAGCATCGCCGAGGCGCGCCGCGGCAGCGTCACCTCGCGCAGGCGGTAGGCGAAGAGCTCGCCGAAGTCGCCCGTCGTCGCGCTCGTCTGGAAGCCCGTGCTCGGGTCGATCGCGACGCCGTCGACGTAGTACTGCGTCTCCTCCGAGCGCCCGCCGCGGATGTTGAGTTCCTCCTGTGGGGGAATCATGCCGCCCTGAAGACGGGCCGTGCTCGGAGCGCGCAGCGCAGGTGGCGGCGGCGGGGCTGGGGCCGCGCCTGGTCCGGATCCCGAGACGCTACCGAACGCGCCCTCTTCGTACGTCCGCGGCTGCGTCAGCGCGTCGTCCGGCAGCGACACGACGGGGCGCTGGACGTAGCGCGGCGTGTAGAGGTCCATCTGGAACGAGACGGGCCGCCCCGAGACGAGCGTGAGGTCCACGTTCGTCCAGTCCGCCTCGGTCGGGTTCTCGACGAGCGCCCAGCCCTGGAGCGTGCCCGTGCGGCCGGCGTCCTCGGGCAGGACGAGGCGGTAGCTCGTCTTCCAGACGGGCGCCTCGACGACGTAGCCCATGCGGACGCGCCGCGCGCCGCCGCCGCGGAACTGGACGCGGACGGGCTTGCGCTGCCCGCCGCGCGCCTCGGAGAGGGCCGCGAGCGCGGCGTCGATCTCGGCCTGGAGCGTCGGGTCCGTGAACGTGATGCGCCGCGCGTCGCTGAGGCGGACGGTGACGAGGCCGCCGGCCGTGGCGAGCGTGAGCGTCCGCTCGCCGGGCTGGTCGCCCATGCCGGGCTCGGTCGAGACGGCGAGGATGGTGCCGCGGACGGTCCCGCCGGGCGCGTCCACGACGACCTCGGCGCCGCGCGCCTGCCGCAGGATCGCGACGAGGTCCGGCGCGCCCGAGAGGTTGATCGCGAACGACCGCAGCGTCCGCTCGACGGGCGCCTGGCTCGGGTAGACGACGCCCGCCACGCGCCCCTGCGGGTCCTCGACGAGCAGCGACTTCAGCACGTCGTTCAGCGCCGTCTCGTCGAACTGGAGCGTCACCTCGGCGTCGCCCGAGATGCGCCCGGCGTGCTCGAAATAGCCGACGCCGCTCGTAAACAGGATGACGCGCTCGACGGGCACGTCGGCCGCGGGCTGGGCGGCGGCGGATGCTGCGAGGAGGACGAGGGCGAGCGGAGCGAGGCGCATCGGGGCGGGGTGGGTGGTCGCGGAACGTCGCACCGCGGCGCACGAGGCGCAAGGCACGCCGCGGTGGACGCCCGCCGCGGTCAGCGGAGGATGCGGAGCGTGAAGCGGCCCGCGCCGGCCGTGTCGTGGCCCTGCACAACGACCTCGTACGTGCCCGTCTCGGTGAAGCGGAACCGGCTGATGCGGCTGTTCAGGCCGAACCCGTCGTCGTTGCGAGCGACCTCGACGCCGCGCGGGCTCCGGAGCGAGACCTCGGGGTCGAAGTCGCTGCTCTCGAGCTCGATCGTGACGACCTCGCCGCGCCGGCCCTCGAGTGAGAACCGCTGCTGCTGGCCGGCGCGGAGGCGGCCGCTCTGACCGTTCCGGGCGTCTTCAGGCGCTGGGCCGCGGTCGTCGCGCCAGTCGCCGGTGCGCTGGCCATCGTCTCGGCCGGTGCCCGTGTCGTAGCCGCTGGCCACCGAGACGGTGAGCGTCAGCCGGCCCGCCTGGGTGTTGCTGTAGTCGCGGCCGCGGACCGTGTACGTGCCCGTCTCGGGCAGCCGGAAGGCCTCGATGGCGCTGTCGTACCCGCCGCCGCCGTCATCGTCCGATTCGAGCAGGTAGCCGTCGGGCGAGAGGAGCTCGAGAAACGGGTCGACATCGCCGCGGCCGCGCACGAGCGAGAGCGAGACCGACTGTCCCGCGCGGCCGCGGAAGGTCCACTCGGCCGCCATGCCGGCGCCGAGGGAAAGGGTCGCCGGCCGGCCGATCTGGACCGGCCCCGCCGAGAAGGCGCGCGCCTCGCCGTACCCGTCTTCGTCGGCCGGCGGCGGGACGTCGTAGCCCCGGCGCTCGTCGAGCGTCATCCGGACCGCATACGCCCCGCGGCCGCGGTCCGCATAGGCCCTCACGACGAGCCGGTAGCGGCCGTTGCGGGGCAGCCGGACGTCCTCGAGGTCGCTGTTGGTGCCGTCCTCTCCGTCGTCGTTGCTCGCGACAAGGTCGCCGGAGGGCCCCCAGAGCTCCAGTACGGTGTCGAACGCGTCGCTCGTGAGTGTCGCCGAGAGGGACTGGCCGGCGCGGGCGTCGAAGGTCCACGCGTCCTGAGCACCGCTGCGGAGCGACGCCGCACGGAGCGCCCCCGGGCGGAGCGTGCCGGACTGCGCGTGAACGGCGGCGGGGAGCAGCAGGCAGGCCGTCAGGGTCGAGTGTGGAGCGGAGGCGCATGGTAAACAGGGGAGTAGGGGGCGGAAGGTAGGCCGCCGAGTTTCGCCGGCACGTCACATGCCGGCGGCTTGGTGGGGGACGGCGCGCTGCCTTGCGCCTCGGGCGGACCGCGCCTAACCTGTGCCGCTAGCCGCTCCGACTGATGACCGACCCTGCCGGCCGACTCCTCCGCTGCGCCGCCGTCCTCGCCGTGGCGTGCGCGGCGCTGTACCCCGCGCCCGCGCAGGCGCAGGCGTTCGGGCGCAACAAGATCCAGTACGCCGGCTTCGACTGGCACGTGCTCCGCACGGACCATTTCGACGTCTACTACTACCCCGAGGCCGAGGCGCTCGCCCGCATCGGCGCGGCCGAGGCCGAGGCCGCCTACGACACGCTCTCGAGCCGCTTCGCGACGAGCCTCGGCAACCGCGTCCCGATCGTCTTCTACGCGACCAACCTGCACTTCAAGGAGACCAACATCACGCCGGGGTTCATCCCCGACGGCGTCGGCGGCTTCTTCGAGTTCCTCAAGGGCCGCGTCGTCATCCCGGCCGACGGCAACCTCGGGCGCTTCCGCCGTGTGATCCGCCACGAGATGACGCACGTGTTCACCTTCAACCGGCTGGCGCGCGTCCTGCGGGACCACCGCACGTCGGGCGAGACGCAGCTGCCGCTGTGGTTTACCGAAGGCCTCGCCGAGTACTGGTCCGGCCCGCCGGACATGCAGCACGAGATGATCCTGCGCGACGAGATCGCGTCCAACTCGTTCGTCCCGCTGCACGACCTCGACCGCATCGCGGGCACGTTTACGATGTACAAGGAGGGCGAGGCCTTCTGCCGCTTCGTCTCGGAGACCTACGGCGAGGAGCGCCTCCTGGAGCTGATCGACGAGGCGTGGCGCGACACGCAGTTCAACGACGTCCTCGCGTACGTGCTGGGCGAGGACGCCGACGCCGTCTCAGACCGCTGGGAGGCATACGTCCGCGCCGAGTACCTGCCGCGCCTCGCCGGGGCGGACGTGCCGAGCCTCACGGCCGCGCCGATCACGTCGAGGGGCTTCTCGCGCCAAGCCCGTCGTCTGGACGCGCCCCGACGGCGCGCGCGAGGTCCTCTTCTACGGCAACCGCGGCTCGTACACGTCGATCTACGCGCAGCCCGTGGACAGCCTGATGGCGCCCGTCGGCGAGGCGCGCGCGGTCGTCCGTGGCGAGAGATCTGCCGAGTACGAGGCCTTCCACCTGTTCGAGTCGCGCATGGACGTGACGCCGCGCGGCCTGCTCGCGTTCGTCACCAAGCGCGGCGGGGCTGACGTCGTCAATCTGTTCGACCTCACCCGCGACCGCCGCGAGGTCGTCCTCGGCTTCGAGACGCTCGTCGCCATCTACTCGCCGACCGTCTCGGACGACGGCCGGACCGTCGTCTTCTCGGCCATCGACCGCGGCGGCATCGCGGACCTCTACCTCTACGACCGCACGGCGGGCACGCTGCGGCAGCTCACCAACGACGACTACGACGACCGCGACCCGGACCTCTCGGCCGACGGCCGCACCGTCGCCTTCTCGTCGGACCGCGGCGCCTGGGGCGCCTCTGGCCACTACACGCTGTTCACGCTGGACGTCGCCTCGGGCCGCATCGACGCGCTCACCGACGGGCCTGAGATGGACCTCTCGCCGCGGTGGAGCCCGGACGGGCAGCGCCTCGCCTTCACGAGCGCCCGCCGCGACTCCGCCGGCGTCTACGGCGCGCAGGACGTGTGGACGATGGACCTCGCGCCGCCTGCCCCGGCCGTCGCGAGCCTCCCCGTCGGAGCCGCCGCCGGTCCGCGTGCGACCGACACGCCGCCGCCCGTCCGCACCGCCGGCGCCTGTTCTGCGGCAGCTCACGCGCCTCACGAGCGCCGCCTTCGACCCCGTCTGGGCCGACGCCGGCCACCTCGTCGTCGGGACGTTCGAGGACTACCGCTTCACCGTCCGCGTGCTCGACGCCGACTCGCTCGGCGCCGCGCCCGAGCGCACGGCCGGGCCCGGCGTGCCGCCCGTCGTCGCCGCGGCGCCGTGGGCGCACCCGAGCCTCGACGGTGCCGAGGGAGAGCCCGGCGTCCCGTACCGCCGCCGCTACACCCTCGACTTCGCCACGGGAGGCTTCTCGACCTCGACCGCCGCCTCCTACACGGCGGGCGGCGCGACGGTCGTCTTCTCGGACCTGCTCGGCAACGACCGCATCTTCGTCACCGGCTACTCGGCCAACACGTCGTCCTCGGGCCGCTCGTTCGTCGACGGCCTGAACGTCTCCGTGACGCGCGTCCACCTCGGGCGCCGCGCGCACTACGGCTACGGCGCGTTCCGCCTCGCCGGGCCCCGCTACGACCGGACGGACCCCGAGGGCTCGTCGCGCATCCCGTCGTTCGAGCAGCAGGTCGGCGTGCTGGGCGTGGTGAGCTACCCGATCTCGTTCTTCCGCCGCATCGACCTCGAGACGACCTTCGGCGTCGGCACGCGCGAGGGGCTGCGGCGCACCTTCGGCACGACCGAGTTCGACACGCTGCGGACAGGCGTCCTGTCCAACACGATCTCGCTCGTCCACGACAACGCGCTCTACGGCGGCTACGGTCCGATCGAGGGCTGGCGCGGCAACCTTGCCGTCGGCTACGCGACGGACGTGCTGTACTCGAACGAGAGCTACGTCTCGCTCACGGCCGACGCGCGGCGCTACTGGCGCATCACGCCTGGCATCACGCTCGCCTCGTGGGGCCTCGTGCGGATGAACCTCGGCCGGCGCGCGCGCCTGAACCTCCTCGGCGGCTCGTGGAGCCTGCGGGGCTTCCCGTTCCTGCGCGTCCGCGGCACGAAGCTGTGGTTCACGTCGCAGGAACTGCGCTTTCCGGTCCTGCCTCGTCCGCCGCTGTACCCGATTCTCTCGGGCATCCGTGGCGCCCTCTTCCTCGACGCCGCCCACAACTGGAACGACGCCTACAGCGAGGACCGCCTCGACCCGGACTTCTCCGACCAGGGCCTCGACCTGCGCTTCGGGACGACGAAGGGCTCCGTTGGCGCGGGCCTTCGGACGGGCATCCTCGGTGCGTTCGTGCTGCGCTACGACATCGGCTGGCGCTTCACGGACGGCTTCCAGTGGTCCGAGCGCGAGCCCTTCCAGCAGGTCTTCTTCGGCTACGACTTCTAGGCGCGATGCAGCATCACTCTGAACCGTCGCGTCTGACCACGTTGGCGAGCCTGTCCCGAGAGGACGGCCGAGAGCGGAGAGCGGACCCACGCACCGGGCGTCTGCGGTCCGCAGTCCGCCTTCCGACCGCCGCCCTCGGTCTTCTGACGTCTGTCCTCCTCGCCGGCTGCGCCTCGATCGTGCTCGAGCGGCCGCTCGTGCCCGTCGAGGCGGCTGAGGCGCCGCCGCCGCCGCTGTCGCAGGTCTGGGAGCTGGACGTCGACGCGGCGTTCGGACCCGCCGCGCCGGTCGTCGGCGCGCAGCGCCTCGCCGTCGGCACCCGCAACGGCCGCGCGGTCGTGCTGGACGCCGAGTCGGGCCGGCGCGTTGGCTCGCTCGACGTCGGTGCGGGCATCGAGGCGGGACTCGCGCTCGCGCCGGACGGCGCCGTGCTCTACCTGCCCGTCTCGAGCGGCCGCTTTGCCGTCGTCGCGCACACGCTCGCGACGGGCGCGCGGCGCTGGGGCTGGCGCCCCGCCTCGCCCGGCGAGATGGTCGACGCGGGTCTCGCGCTTGTCGGGGGCGTCGTCGTGGCGCCGCTGCACAACGGGACGGTGGTCGGGCTGGACGCCGCGACGGGCGCGGAGCGCTGGCGTCTGCCCGGCGCCGACCGCGCGCAGAACCACGCCGCGCCGCTCTGGCTGACCGGCGGCAGCGTCGCCGTCGCGGACGACCGCGGGACGGTCCGCCTCCTCGACGCCGCGACGGGCGCCGTCGTGTGGACCCGAAGCGTCGGCGCGCCCGTGTACGCGGCGCCGGCCCTCGCCGTCGGCCGGCTCCTCGTCCCGACGACGCGCGGCACGCTCACCGCGCTCGACGCCGCGACCGGCGCGACCCTCTGGACGGCCCGCCTCGACCCGTCGGGACTCGCCCGCGTGTCCACGGCTGCCGTCTGGGGCGACCGCGCCGCGGTCGGGCTGACGGACGGCCGCGTCGTCGCCCTCGACCTCACGACGGGCGCTCCGGTCTGGACGTGGACCGGGACCGGCGCCGTCGTCGCGCCGCCGCTCGCCGCCGGACGGACGGTGTATGTCGGCACGATGGACGAGCGCCTCGTGGCGCTCGACGCCGCGACCGGCGCCGAAACGTTCTCGACGACGCTCCGAGGGCGCGTCAAGTCTGCGATGACTGTTGCCTCCGGGCGCCTCATCGTGCTGTCCGAGCCACGCCACGTCACCGCCTTCGAGACGGCCGGAGCGTCGCCCATTGCCGCCCGCCCCTGACCCGATGCGCCTCGCCCTGATCCTGCTCCTTTCTGTGGGCGCCGCGAGCGCTCAGACGGCGGCCGTGCGCGTGACGGCCGGCGCCGAGACGGGCGTCGTCGTGATCGGCGACGCCGTTGCGGGGGCGCCGGGCGAGGTGCTCACCCTTCCCGCCGCAACACCGGTCGTGGTCGCGCTCGTCGAGCCCGGTGAGACATGGAACCCGCGCCGCGCCGCAGTGACGGTGACGGTCCCCGCCGGCGACACGCTGGACGTCGGGCTCGTGCTGCCGGCGCGCGTCCGCATCGAGACGATGCCGCCCGGCGCGACCGTGACCCTGACGACGGCCGACGGCACGTCCCGCGTGCTCGGCGCGGCGCCCATCACCGAGGACCTCGCGCCCGGCGCGACGGGCACGCTCGTCGCCGCGCTCGACGGCTACCGCGACGCCCGCGCGACCCTCGACGCGGCGCAGCATCAGGGCCGACCGCTCGTGCTCGTCCTCTCGCCAGACGGCTCCGCCGAGGGCACGCCGCCGGTGACGATCCTCACGACCGAGCGCTCGCGCCGCCGCGCCACGCTCCTCGACGCCAGCATCGCCGTGCTGACGCTCGCGGCCGGCACCGTCGCCGTCCTCACCAAGTTTCAGGCGGACCGTGTGGACGACCGCTACCGCGACCCTGCATCGCCCGAGCGCGGTGACGAGGCGCTCCGCGCCCGCGCCGACAGCCTCGACCGGACGTCGCTCGTGGCGCTCGGCGCGATGCAGGTCGGCGTCGGCGCGCTGGCGTTTAGGCTGGTGTTTCGGTAGGCGGGACACGGCGGATTGCCCGTCCCGTTTCCCTCACGACGCGTTCAGCACGATCACCGGGCACGGCGCGTCGCGGAGGATGCGCTCGACGCGCGGGCCGAGAAACAGACGGTCCGGCCCTGGCTTGACGTCCGTTCCCATCACGATGAGGTCGACGCCCTCGCGCGCGGCGATGGCGAGGATGACCTCCTCGGGCGTGCCGACCTCGAGGATGGCGCGGGCGCCGGCGCCCTGGGCGCGGCCGCGCTCAGCGAGCGACTCGGCGATCTGGCGGCGTGCCTCAAGCTCGCGCTCGCGCTCGACTGAGGTGGGCGTCGGGTGGGCGAAGCGCTTAAAGAGGCGGAAGCGCGACGTCGGCACCGGCGCCAGCTCGGGCGGCGCGGCGACGGTCACGACGAGAACCTCCTCGCCGGGTTCGGAGGCCATCGCGAAGGCGACCTCGGCGGCGTGGCGCGCCGAGGCGCTCCCGCTCGTCGGGACGAGGATGCGCCGCGGCGGCCACGGCCGGCTCCCGCCGGCGTGCACGATCACGGTGGGGCAGGGCGCGAGGCGGATGAGGTCGTCCATGACCGGGCTGAAGAGCGCCTCGCTCGTCCCCGTGGGTCCCTCGGTCGCGCCGAGCATGAGCAGCTGGTAGTTCTTCTTGGCCTCCTCGAGGATGGCGACCGGCGGCTCGTCCGTCGGCACCGCCTTCACCGTGACCTCCTCGGCCGTGAACTCGGGGCGGACTGTCTCGAGGAAGGCGACGCCGGCCGCCCGGTTCTTCTCGGCCGTCGCCGTGAGCAGCGTCAGCGAGACGGGCGCGCGGGCCGCGAGGCGCGCCACGACGTGCGCCTCGATGTGGTGGACGCCCGCGAGGCCGTCGGGCCGGCGGCGGACCGGCAGGAGCACGCGGCGGACCTGCGCGATAAGGCTGTCCGACGCCAGCTCCTCCTGCTTCAGCCGCTCGAGCTCCTGCTCCTCAGGGACGACGCGCGCGAGCGCCCACCGCAGCGCGGGCGGCGCCATGAGCGAGGTCACCATCGCCATCAGGACGATGATCGAGAACATGTCCTGCGACAGGATGCCGAGCCCGAGGCCGATCGTGGCGATGATGATTTCCATCGCGCCGCGGGCGTTCATGCCGGCGCCCATCGCGAGCGACGTCCAGTGGTCGCGCCCGCCGATCCACCGCGCGCCGATGTACGTCCCGACGACCTTGCCGAACGTGGCCACGGCGATGACGGCGAGCGAGACGAGGGCCAGCGTCGGCGTGAGCAGGTTCAGCAGGTTCACCTTCAGGCCGGCCACGGCGAAGAAGATCGGGGCGAAGACGCCCAGCGTGATGCTCTCGATCTGGTGGCCGACTTCCTTAGGAAGGCGCGGCATGAGGCTGAACAGCATCCCCAGGAAGAACGCGCCGAGGACGGCCTCGAGGCCGAGCGCCTGCGTGACCGCGCCCCACACGAACGTCAGCACGAGGACGAGCGTCAGCACGCGGTCGCGGCTCGTGAGCTCGTCCTGCACGTAGTCCAGCAGCCACCGCACGGCGAGGCGCCCGAGCGTGAACGTGAGCGCGGCGAACACGACGAGCTTGCCGACGGCGAGAAAGATGGTCCACGCCGTGATCGCGGCGCCGGCGGCCAGCCCGATCACGACCGACAGGATCATCCAGCCAACCGCGTCGCCGACGACGCCCGCCGCGAGGATCGTCTGCCCGACGTCGCGGCGCATGAGGTCCAGGTCCATCAGGACCTTCGCGATGACGGGCACGGCCGAGATCGAGAGCGCCGTCGCGATGAAGAGCGAGAAGATGAGGCGCTGCGCGGGGTCCACGAGCAGCGACTCGGGCAGGGCCATCGCCATCGCGAAGCCGGTGCCGAGTGGCAGCAGCACGCCCGTGATGCTCGCCCCGATCGCCGTCCGGGCGTGCTGCCGGATGAGCGGGACGTCCGTCTCCAGCCCCGTCACGAGCAGCAGCAGCATCGCGCCGATCATCGAGACGACCTCGAGGAGGTAGCCCGCGAGCTGCGTCTCGGGCACGATCCAGTGGCCGAGCGCGGGGACGAGGCTCGCGAGAAAGCTCGGCCCGAGCAGGATGCCGGCCAGGATCTCGCCGACGACGGACGGCTGCCCGAGGCGCATCGCGACCTCGCCGAGCGCGCGCGCGGAGACCAGCAGAACGGCGACCTGCACGAGCAAGACGAGGACGTCGTGGTGGGGCGCGGCGGTGAACGGCTCCATGCGGGGGGCGTGTGTGGCGCCTCGTGACGCGCAACCCGGCGCCGGGTTCGACCGCGGGCCAGAATCCCCGCGGATAGCCGGTGGCGGGTGACAAGCAACGGCATACCGCACCCTCGCCGGCCGTTAGTTTCCACGTACTCTCACCCGCATCTGCCATATGCCCCGTCGCCTGCTCGCGCTCTGCGCGCTCGTTCTGTTCACCGGCTGTGCGCCCGCCGCCGTCGGGACGATCGACCTCCGGACGCCCGCGCCGGCTATCGCGGGGCAACGCCTGCTCGTCGTCGTCGCGCCGCCGGCGCCGGGGCGCTTCCCCAAAGGCTTCCCCGACACGGTGAAGGCGACCGAGTTCGTCCCGCTCGCCGAGATCGGCGCCGCGTCCTACCGCGGCATCGCCGTGGACACGCTCGTCGCGGCGCTCCGCGCCTCGGGCCGCTGGGCGGACGTCCGCGTCGGCGCGCTGCCGGCGGGCGTGGACCTCGTCCGCGGCTCGTTCCGCATCATCACGCCCGTCCCGCACCAGCTCGACCCGCGGTACACCCGCGCGACGCTCGCGGCGCCCGTCGCCGCGCCCGGCGCCTTCGGGCCGGACGTGGACGCGGTGCTCGTCGTCTCGGACGCGGTGACGGGCTTCGGCAAGGCGCCGGTTCAGTACGGCATCGGAATGCCGACCCCGGCGACGGGCAACATCGGCGCCCTCACCACGACGCGGGGCGACGACTCGGTCGTCACGCGCGCGACGCTCGTGCTGTGGGACGACGCGATGGGCGCCGCTGCAGGCTACGGCGTGCCGGTCGGCGCCGAGCGGATCCGCGGCCGTCTGTTTTCGTCGGCCGAGAGCCGCGCACCGCGCACCCTTGCCCGAAAGAGCCGCGAGGCGTTCATCCGGGAGACGGCCGAGGCGCTCCCCGAGCTTGGGCTCGGCGACTGAGAGGCGGGCGCCCGACGCGCGGGACCGCTTCGCCCTAAATCCGCGTCACGCGGGCCGTCGCGGTAGACCGCCGCGCTGCGGGCGCGGACGACGTAGACGCCCGGCGGCACGTCGGCGCGGAAGGTGTACGCGCCGGCCGCGAGCGGGCCGACGTGCAGGAGCGCAATGAAGCCGCCGAGGTCTGCTCGCGGATCGCGAACACCTTGTTCATGAGCCCGTCGCCTGGCGTGCGGAAAACGCCGAGGTCGGTGCCCATCAGGCCCGACCCCTGCGCCGCACACCTCCGCTAGATGCCACCTCGCAGTCCCCAGACGCCATCTCACACCCTCCGGATGTCGTCTCACAGTTCAACATTCAGGACGGCGAAACGCCTTCACAATCGGGGCGCGGGACGGCTGACACGCGGGTGACGCCGGCCGCGCATAGATTCGCCGCATCCCCCCCGATCACCGCTATGGCAGAAACGCAGACCTACACCGGCGCCGACATCCAGGTCCTCGAAGGCCTCGACCCGGTCCGCAAGCGCCCCGGCATGTACATCGGCGGCACCGGCAAGGCCGGGCTGCACCACCTCGTGTGGGAGATCGTGGACAACGCCGTCGACGAGGCGACGAACGGCTACGCGACGCTCATCGAGGTCGCGCTCCACAAGGACGGCCGGACCGTCTCCGTGTCCGACAACGGCCGCGGCATCCCGGTCGACGTCATCCCCGGCAAGGGCGTCTCGGCCCTCGAAGTGATCCTCACCACGCTCCACGCCGGCGGCAAGTTCGACGGCGGGTCCTACGTCACGTCCGGCGGCCTTCACGGCGTCGGCTCGTCCGTGGTGAATGCGCTCAGCGAGTCGCTCGTGGCCGAGGTCAAGCGCGACGGGAAGCTGTACCGGCAGGCCTTCGCGCGCGGCGTCTCGGAGGGGAAAATCCAGACGGTGCGCGACGGCGTCCGCGGGACGGGCACGACGATCACGTTCCTGCCGGACGAGGCCATCTTCGGCCCGATCCGCTTCGACGCCGACGTCATCCGCGAGACGCTCGAGATCAAGACGTACCTCAACGGGGCGCTGCGGATCGTGTTCAGGGACGAGCCCGCGGGCACGCGCCACGAGTTCGTCCACGAGGGCGGCATCGCCGAGTACCTCGACCGCCTCGTCGGCGAGCAGAAGACGCGGCGCGTGCACCCCGAGCCGTTCGTCGTCCGCCAGACGGCGCTGCACGACGGCCTCCGCGCCGAGATCTGCTTCGTCTGGACCGAGGCGCCGCGCGAGACGGTCGCCTCGTTCGTCAACGGCATCCCGACGCGCGACGGCGGCACGCACGAGCAAGGGCTGCGCGACGGCGTCACGAAGGCCATCCGGACCTACATCGACACGCACGACCTCGGCCAGAAAAAGCTCGAACTCACCGCCGACGACATCCGCGAGGGCATGGTCGCCGTCGTCAACCTGTTCCTCGTGGACCCGCAGTTCCAGGGGCAGACGAAGGAGAAGCTGAACAACCCGGAGGCACGGGCCGCCGTCACAGGCGCCTTCCGCGTCGAGTTCGAGCAGTTCCTGAACGCCCACCCGTCTGCCGCCGAGGCGATCGTGGCGCGCGTCATTCAGTCGGCCCGCGCGCGCGTCGCGAGCCGCGCCGCGGCGAACCAGGTGCGGCGCAAGTCGGCCGTCTCGCACCGCCTCAACCTGCCGGGCAAGCTGTCGGACTGCGCCTCGACGGACCCGGCGGAGAGCGAGCTGTTCATCGTCGAGGGCGACTCGGCCGGCGGCTCGGCCAAGCAGGGCCGCGACCGCCGCACGCAGGCCATCCTGCCGCTCCGCGGCAAGGTCCTCAACGCCGAGCAGGCCACGCGCGCCAAGGTCCTCGACAACAAGGAACTCTCAGACATCGTCGACGCGCTCGGCTGCGGCCTCGGCGAGGACTTCGACGTGGCCAAGCTCCGCTACGGCAAGCTCATCCTGCTGATGGACGCCGACGCCGACGGCCTCCACATCGCGACGCTGCTGCTGACGTTCCTCTACCGCTACCTGAAGCCGCTCATCGAGGCCGGGCACGTCTTCATCGGCCAGCCCCCGCTCTTCCGCGTCGATGCCGCCAAGGAGACGTTCTGGGCGCTGGATGAGGCGGACCGCGACCGGATCGTGGCGGCCGTCAGGAAGAAAAACCCCCGCGCCACGGTCGAGATCACGCGCTTCAAGGGCCTGGGCGAGATGATGCCGAAGACGCTCCACGAGACGACGCTGGACCCGGCGCGCCGCCGCCTCCTGCAGGTCACGATCCCGGACGACGCGCGTGTCAAGACGGAGACGACCATCGCGGACCTCATGGGCCGCGACGCCGCCCCGCGCTTCGCGTTCATCATGGACCACGCCGCCGAAGTCGAGGCGCTCGACGTGTAGCGCCGCGCCAGGGGGCGCCTGGGCTCCCCGGCGCGCCGGAGATCGGCCCTGCGCGTCGGGGGCGGTCGGCGAAACTGACGCGCCCGTCTGGCCTGCCCGCCGCGGACGCAGTAGGTTCGGCGCACCCTTTCCCACGCGCCTGTGAACGTCACTGTCGCGCCGTCCCGCGCCGTCTCGGTCCCCGTCCTGCTCGGCGGGCTCGTCACGACGGCGCTCGCCCTCGCCCTCAGCGGTTGGACCACCGAGGTGTTCCAGACCTCCGTGCTGCTGTTCACGGTGGGGTACGTCGTCCCGATCGGGGCGTACCTCGTCGGGGTCGTTGCCGGGACCGGTTTCGCCGTTGTGTCGTGGCTGCGTGGTGCCCGGATCACGGTGGCGACGATGTGGGCCATCGCGGGCGTTGCCGCGCTCGCCTTCGTCGCGTCTCAGGTCGTGGACTACTACGTGCAACTGGCCCACGGCGGCGCGATGCCGACGCTCGGCGCGTGGTTCGACCAGAGCACGCGCAGCATCTCGTTCGTCGACGAGGACGGCCAAAGTGCGACGGGCCCGGTCGGCTTCTGGGGCTACGCCGTGATGCTCGGCGTGCTGGCCGGCTTCGTCGTGGGAACGCTCACCGCCCCGGCCGTCGTCCGCGCAAAGCGGTACTGCGCCGCGTGCAGCACCTACATGCGGTCGACGCACGTGGGGACGCTGCCGGCGTCGGTCACCGGCCGCATGATGCTCGGCAAGTCGGCCGAGACGAAGGCCGCCTACGAGGCGGAGCAGCAGGAGGCGCGCGAGCAAGGCATCGCCGTCCACGACCACCTGTTCGCGCTCGCGCAGGGCGCGGACCCGGGCGCCTTCGCCGAGACGGCGCGCCTCGTCAGCGCCGGCACCAAGCCGGCCACGAAGCTGCCGACGCGGCTCCAGGTGGACCTCACGGCGTGCCCGTCGTGCCGCGCCGGCGTGCTCACATCGCAGACGGTGACAGGGCAAGGGCGGCAGCAGAAGATGGAGACGTTGATGGAGGTGCCTGTCAGTCCCGACAACGTCCGCGCCTTCCTGGCATGATGGGTACGGTGATGGGGCAGACGGGCTGCCCACGCCGTCTGGGCCACCTCTACTCCAAGGCGCACGCGTCGATATGCCGCCATCGGTGCGTTCGCTGCCACGCCGCATGCGGATCGGGCTCCAGTACGGCCTCTATCTTGGCGCCTCGCCTTCCGCCCGCGAGATGTCTGCCTGGACCGCCGCCGTCGTGCTCGCCCTCGCGCTGGCCGCCCCCGCAGGCGCTCAGCCGGTGTGGCGCGCGGCAGGCAGCTACGGCCTGACCCGCGCCGACGCGTCGGCGCTGTCGCTCGGCGCCGAGCGGTCGTTCGGGGGCCTCGTCGCGGCCGGCGGGCGCGTCTCGATCTATACCTCCGAGGGCGGCATCCGCGATGGCATGACGGCGCAGGGCGGCGCGTTCGAGTCGCTCGGGTCGGTCCGCGTCGCCGCCGGCCCGCTCGTCGTCCGCGGCGTCGTCAGTGGCGGCGTCTCGTCGCTCACGCGCGGGACTGTCGTGATGAACACCGAGACGCGCCGCGAGGCCATCACGCGGCTCTTCTCGTCGGCCGGACTGAGCGCAGACGTGTGGCTCACGGCGCAGGTCGGCGTGGGCGTCGAGGCGCGGCGCGTGTTCTCGGACGGCGAGCCAGACCTCTCCGAGGTCAGCGGCGGCGTCCGGATCCGGTTCGACATCACCGGCTTCGACCGGCGCCGCTGATGCGCAGCGTTCGCGCGGCCTTTTCGGCGAACGCGGCCGGAGCGCGGCACGTCTAGGGCTAGTTTGCGCGTTGCCCCCGCACGCGCACCGACCCCGCCTTGGACCAGAGCCGCATCCGAAACTTCTGCATCGTCGCCCACATCGACCACGGCAAGAGCACGCTCGCCGACCGCCTCCTCGAGGCGACCGGCACGCTCACCAGCCGCGAGATGCAGGCGCAGGTCCTCGACTCGATGGACCTCGAGCGCGAGCGCGGCATCACCATCAAGAGCCACGCGATCCGGATGACGTACCGGGCGGAGGACGGGGAGGATTACATCCTGAACCTTATCGACACGCCCGGGCACGTCGACTTCACGTACGAGGTGAGCCGCGCGCTCAACGCGTGCGAGGGCGCCATCCTCGTCGTGGACGCGGCGCAGGGCGTCGAGGCGCAGACGATCTCGAACCTCTACCTCGCCGTCGGGGCGGACCTCGAGATCGTGCCCGTCCTGAACAAGGTGGACTTGCCGAGCGCCGAGCCCGAGGTCGTCGCGCAGTCCGTCGTGGACCTTATCGGCGGCGACGTGGCGGACGTTCTCCACACCTCGGCCAAGACCGGCATGGGCGTCCCGGCGGTCCTCGAAGCCATCGTCGCGCGCGTGCCGCCGCCTACCGGTGATCCCGACGCACCGCTCCAGGCGCTCATCTTCGACTCGACGTTCGACACGTACCGCGGCTCCGTCGTCTACGTCCGCGTCGTGCAGGGCACGCTCAAGAAGGGCGACCCGATCACGTTCATGGCCACCAACGCGCGCTACAATGCCGAGGAGGTCGGCCACCTCAAGCTCACGATGCAGCCGACGGCCGCGCTCTACCCGGGCGAGGTCGGCTACGTCATCGGGTCCGTCAAGGACGTCCAGGACACGCGCGTCGGCGACACGATCACGCACACGCGGCGCCCGGCCGCGGAGCAGCTGCCGGGCTACCGCGACGTCAAGCCGATGGTTTTCTCGGGCATCTACCCGACTGATTCGGCCGACTTCGAAGACCTTCGCGCTGCGCTCGAGCGCCTCCAGCTCAACGACGCCGCGCTGACCTACGAGCCCGAGACGAGCGCCGCGCTCGGCTTCGGTTTCCGCGTCGGCTTTCTCGGCATGCTCCACATGGAGGTCGTGCAGGAGCGCCTGGACCGCGAGTTTGGCCTCGACATCGTCACGACGATGCCGAACGTCCGGTACTCGGTCGAGCTCCTGGACGGCTCCGTGGTCGAGGTCGAGAACCCGTCCGACATGCCGCCCGTCGGGCAGATCGCCGAGATCCGCGAGCCCTACGTCAAGGCCGAGATCATCGTGCCCGTGGCCTACGTCGGGACGCTGATGACGCTCTGCCAGGACCGCCGAGGGACGTACATCACGCAGGAATACCTCACCACGGACCGCGTTAACCTGCGCTACGAGCTCCCGCTCGCCGAGATCGTCTTCGACTTCTACGACAAGCTGAAGTCCGTGAGCCGCGGCTACGCGTCCTTCGACTACGAGTTTATCGACGAGCGCCCGTCCAAGCTCGTCAAGCTCGACGTGATGCTCAACGGCGAGACGGTCGACGCGCTCTCGACGATCGTCCACCGCGACAAGGCGTACGACATGGGCCGGCGCCTCGCGGGCAAGCTCCGCGAACTCATCCCGCGCCAGCTCTATGACGTCGCGATCCAGGCCGCCATCGGCGTCAAGGTCATCGCCCGCGAGACCGTCAAGGCGCTCCGCAAGGACGTGACGGCGCGCTGCTACGGCGGCGACATCTCGCGCAAGCGCAAGCTCCTCGAAAAGCAGAAGGAGGGAAAGAAGCGGATGAAGCAGGTCGGGGCCGTGGAGGTCCCGCAGGAGGCCTTCCTCGCCGTCCTTTCGATGGACTGATGAAACGAGGGCCTGAGGGGTACGGCGTGTGGCATGGGGCATCCGGGCGCATCCGGGGTGCCTGGGTCCGGCCGCTCGTGGTCCTCTTCGCCATGGCCCTCGCCCCGTCCCTCGTGCCCGCACCACGCGCACAGGGCGTGGTGGAAGTGCTGCGGCAGCAGCGCCTCGAGGCGCGGATGCGGGAGGCCGCCGCTGCCATCGAGCCGACCATCGGGCCGCGCCGCGTCCCGCTCGGCGCCCCGCCCGACCAGTTCGATCTGGCCTACCTCGCCGTCGAAGCCCGCCGCGCGGCGGTCCGCGACAGCGTCGCCAGAGCCGCTGCTGCGCAGTATCTCGCCGACAGCCTCGCCGGGACGCCCCAGCGCATCGTCTGGAGCAAGGTCGAGCCGGACGCGCAGGGCGCCTTTCTCGAGCGCTTCCGCGAGACATTCTGGCGGGCCTCGGACCCACGCAGCCTTACGCTGGACACGACCGCCACGCCGCTCGTCCGCGGCCTGCTCCAGGCCGTCTTCGGCCGCCCGACGCGCAACGCCGACGCCGTCCGCCAGGTTGGCTACACGGGCAACGAGTTCGTGCAGTTCGAGTACTGGTTCGTCGTCAACGACTCGATCCCGGTCCTCATCCTGGACCTCGACGGCCCCTTCGGGCGCGGCCTGCTCCTCGCTGGCGCCGAGGCCTACGCCGACCGGCTGCCGGAGCTCAAGGAGGACCTCTCGCGGCAGCTCTTCGAGACGAACGGCCCGGATCCGTTCCTGGACTACTACCACTCCTACGAGCGCCGGCAGTGGTACCGCACGGGCTTCAACGGGACCGAGTACTTCACCCTCCCGATCCGTGCGCCCGGCTGGGCGCAGACCCGCGCCGCGGACCGCTGGATCATCCACCGCTGACGGCGGGGGACGGCGGTCGAACCGGCCGCCCTGTCTTCGGGTGTGCCGCCACCCGAGGCAGGTAGGCGTCTCGCGCAGCAGAGTTACTCCAGCCGAATCCCTGGGTGGGAAGGCAGGCTGGAGAGAGTCGCGCCCGACAGCCCGTGAGGAGGGGCGCCGCCGAGCAACGACACGATTGCCGCCCACCGGTCTCACGCCGATTCCGCATCCTGCAGCGAGGCCTCCCGTAGCTTCGCCCTGTCCCACTCCCTGCGCGCGTGCCCACGACCCCTGCCCGTTCAAGCTCGACCAGACGCCCCGACGGGCGCCGCCGCTCACGCGTCGGTGACACGGAGGCGAAGAAGCCGACACCGACGGCCCGCGAGAACGCCCGCTTCTGGTTCCGCGCGATCGTCGTGATCCTCATCCTGCGGGCGTTCATTTTCGAGCCGTTCCGGATCCCGTCCGAGTCGATGGAGAACACGCTCCTCGTGGGCGACTTTCTCATCGTGTCGAAGCTGAACTACGGCGCGCGGACGCCCAACACGATCGGCATCCCGTTCACGGAGCTCTACCTCTCGGGCCTCGAACTGCCGCAGACTCGCCTGCCGGGCTTCTCGGAGCCGCACCGCGGCGACGTGATCGTGTTCAACTACCCGGCCGCGCTCGACGTCGAGCGCGGGCCGATCCCCGAGGACGTGCCCATCGAGCGGCGCGCGCCGTACATCAAGCGCCTCGTCGCCGAGCCGGGCGACACGCTCGCCGTGCTCGACAAGGTGCTGCACGTCAACGGCGTCCCCGTTCCGCTCGCGCCGACGCAGAAGCAGCGCTGGCGCGTAACGATGGTCGGGCAGTCCGTCCTGCCCGCCGACGTCCTTGAGGACCTCCGCGCGGACATGCTCGGCTCGGGCTTCCCGGACTCGACGGGTACGCTCGTCTCGGATGTTGCCGCGACGCCGGTCGCGGCGCGCACGCTTGAGGCGCGGGCGGACGTCGCCTCGGTTGAGCCCTCCGTTTTGCCGGCCGAGCTTCGCGACCCCTCGTTCGGCGCCAACCCGGACCACGTCGCGCCCCTGCTGGTCCCGGGCCGTGGCCTCTCGGTGCCGCTGAACGAGCAGACGTGGCCGGTCTACGAGCCCGTCATCCGCCGCTATGAGGGCCACACGGCGAGCCACGAGGCCGGCGGCCCGTTCCTCATCGATGGCCAGCCGGCGACGCGCTTCACGTTCGCCTCGAACTACTACTTCGCGATGGGCGACAGCCGGGACAACTCGGTCGACAGCCGCTTCTGGGGCTTCGTCCCCGAGACGCACATCGTGGGCAAGGCGCTGTTTACGTTCCTCTCGTTCAAGAGCTTCCTGCCGCCGATCCCGCGCCTGGAGCGCTTCTTCCGGCCTATTCCGTGACAGATGACGGAGGGCGGAGGGCCGACGTCGGCGCGCCGCTCCTGCTGCTGCCGGAGCGTGCGGCGTCGCTCGTCGCGCGCGACGCTGAAGCCCCGAGCGAGGCGCCGGCGGCGTCCTGGGCGTGGCTGCGCGTCGTCGTCGGGGCGGTCCTCGCGGCCGTCCTGCTGCGGGCGGTCGTGTTCGAGGCGTACCGCATCCCGTCGGAGTCGATGGAGGACACGCTGCTCGTGGGCGACTTCGTGTTCGTCTCGAAGCTGGCCTACGGGGCGATGGTGCTGGGCCACCGCCTGCCTGGCCTCGCCCGGCCGCGCCGCGGCGACGTCGTGGTGTTCCACTACCCGCCCGGGCTGGAGGCGCGCGTCGAGAGCCGCGCGCCGTACATCAAGCGCCTCGTCGGGTTGCCGGGCGACACGGTGGCGCTCGCCGCCAAGCGCGTCTCGGTGAACGGCGCCGCGGTCGCGTCGCCGCCGCTCGGGCGGCTGTACTGGCAGGTCTCGACCGACGGCCCGCCGCCGACGGCCGAGGCCCTCGCTGCGGTCGGGGTGGACGCGGCGCCGGAGCGGCTCGGGGCGGGGGAGTGGCTTCTGGACGCGCTGCCCGACGCGGCGGCGCGCGTCGCGGCGCTGGAGGGCGTCGTGTCGGTCGTGCCGTACCTGCGGCCGCCGGGCGACGGCTCGGCGGCGTTCCCCATCTCGGAGCGCTACAGCCTCGACGACTACGGGCCGGTCGTCGTGCCGCGCCGCGGCCTCACGGTCCGCCTGGACGAGCGGGCGGTCGGGCTGTACCGCGTCGCGATCGCGCGCGACGAGGGCCACCGCCTCGAGCAGTCCGCGGGGGGCGTGCTCGTGGACGGGCGGCCGGCCGAGACGTACACGTTCGCGCAGGACTACTACTTCGTGCTCGGCGACCACCGCGACGACTCGGCGGACAGCCGCGTGTGGGGCTTCGTGCCGGCGCGCAACCTCATCGGCCGCGCCGAGCGCGTCTACTTCTCGTGGGACGCCGCCGCGGGCGCGGTGCGGTGGGATCGGGTGGGGAGGGGCGTGGAGTGACGGCCGGCCGGCCCGGCGGGCGGGCGGTCAGCGCTCGATGAGGCCGAGGACCTCGCGGAGCTGGGGCATGTCCGCGAGCGCGTCCGTGGCCGCCTCGGCGAGTTCGGCGGCCTCGCGTGCGGAGGGCAGCCTCGGCGGCCTGACGCAGGGCCGTCGCGCGCTGCGCCTCGCCGGCCTCGCGGATCTGGTCGTCCTCGGCCTGCTCGGCCGTGTCGAGGCGGGCGAGGCCGGCGGCGATGGCCTCGGGCGAGAGCGAGCGGACCGTGCCGGCGAACTCGGGCGAGCCGGCCGTCTCGTAGAAGCGGCGCCCGGCGACGAAGAGGTCGGTCTCGTAGGTCGGGAGTGGGCCGCCGAGCGCGAGCGCCGAATGGCCGGCGGTCCCGCGCGGGTGGGCGCGGCGGGCGAGGCGGCGGTGGCGCACGAGCGGGGCGCGGACGGCGGCGGTGGCGAGGGCGGAGGCCTGGCTGGCGCTCAGCTTCTCGGTGGTCTCGGAGGCCTGGACGCGCATGGCCTCGCGGAGGGCGGCGACGAGGGCGAGGCCGTCGGTGCCGGCGGCCTTGCCGTAGCCGTAGTCTTTGAGGGCGGCGGCGATCTCGGCGTTGTCGCGGAGGCCGGTGTACATGCGCGTGGTGAGGACGAGGAGGTCGGCCTGGGGGATGCGGAAGAATTCAGCCATGGTAGGGGGCGTCGGGGAGACGGAGAGGATACAGGTTTTGTGGGAGGTGGCGTCGACGGGGTCTGAGCTGGCAGTGAGGCGGTGCGGGGTGGCGTCGATGTGCTCGGACCTGACATTGATGCAGCCTCAGTGGGCGTTGACGCGGTCAGGGGTGCCATTGACGGGGTCCGAGTGCGCGTCGATGGGGTCGGAGGTGGCGTTGACGTGGTCCGACGTGCCGTCGACGTGATCGGGTGAGGCGTCGCGCGAACGATCACCGTGGCGCGCTGAGAATGGATCGGCCTCTACCGTCCGGGACCTACCCGTCGGGCGGAGTGTGCGCTGATTATCTGGACGTCTCCGTAAAGCCATGCGGCGCGCGAACTGTTCTCGATAGCGCTGGTGTGTCTGGTCGTCAGCTCAGCAGTGCGGAGTCGGGCAGGAGCTGCAATGGGAACACGTGGACAGAACCCATTGGCGCGCTCAACACCGTCCATGTCCATGGAGGGTGACATGTGGTCTGATGGATCGTCACGCATTCGGTACATCGCTGCACCGCTGGGGCTCCGTCTCGAGCTTGGATTATGTGGGGGAGGATGCAAATCTGGGCAGTGGCCCAGTTTTGCCCTGGATAGGAGGGGATACCTTGGTGTTCAGTTAAATATAGGATGGTCTAGTCAGGACAGAGGTGTCCGTCCTGGATGATGCGTCTGGCGGCTTGACGTTTCCCAGAAAACTCTACTGACGTACCGCAATTACTTCTCGAACAACAGCGTCGTTGCTCGCGGCGTCGCACGCCGGGGCAGAGGATATGCCGGCTACTCCTCGACCGGGCGCAAGCTGGTATGTGGCCGCGACCTCCCGGACCCATTCGCGAGGGAGCTTCGTACGGCCCGGCGCCTCGCCGTCTTCCGCGCGGCCGCCCTCCGGCCGCATCCTCGGCGCCGGCTTCTGGGGCCTCGCCACGTCCGACGACCGCGGCGTCTCGTGCCAGCACGTCCCGGCTGGTCGCAGCTACGCCCGCTTCCTCGCCGAGGCCGTCGGCGTCCTCCGCGACGCCGCGCCCGGTGGTGGCGACCGCCTCGTCGCGACGATCATCGGCCCGACGCGGCCGGGCGTGATCAGCCGGCGTGATCGTCTCGGACGACGGCGGCGGACACGTGGCGCGAGACGTTCGGCATCACGGGCGATCCGAACGCGGCGGGCGTCGGAGGTCGTGGACCTCGGCGGCGGGCGCGGGATCGTCCTGATGAACGGCGGGCATGTGTGGCAGACGCGACGACGCAGGCAGACGTGGCGCGTCGTGGCGGGTGCCGGCTCGCTCGTGGACCAGGGGCCGAGCCCGACACAGAACGCGCGGGTGTTCTGGGGCTTCCTGGGCCCGGACGGGCGTCTGTACGTGGGCGGGGTCCGGCTTGGCGGTGTGGTGGGCAACGTGCCGGGGTGGACGTTCCGGACGGTGCTGCCGGTCGTGGCGGGCGAGGCGGCGCCCGAGGCGCTGGAGCGTGTGGGCGTCTCGGTGCGTCCGAACCCGGCGGGCGGTCGCGTCGAGGTCGTGGTGCGCGCGGCCGAGGCGGGCGCGGCGCGCGTGGTCGTCGTGGACGCGCTGGGCCGCGAGGTCGCCGTCGTGCTCGATGGCGCGGTGTCGGCGGGGGAGACCGTCGCGGCGCTCGATACGAGCGGGTGGCCGGCGGGCGTGTACGTCGTCCGCGCGGCGGTGGGCGGGCAGACGGCGACGGCGCGGCTCGTCGTGGCGCGGTAGCAGGGCGCCGCGGTGGGGGCGGTCGCGCGGGGGCTCGACGGCGCGGGTGGGCGTGCTGCCGGCCGGGCGGGCCCGTCGCGCCTCAGACGAGGCCGCTGCGCTTGCGGACCACCCACTCCGCGGTGAGGAGGAGCACGATGAGGCCGAGCAGCCAGGGCAGGCCGAGGACCGGCGTCGCGTCCTGCCGGACGAGCGGGCGCTCGGCGAGCGTGCCGCGGAGGCGGGCGACGAACGCCCCGAGGGTGTCCAGCCCGACCGTCTGCCCGCCCGAGCGGAGCGCGATGGCGCGCATCACCGCGGCGTCGGCGCCGGGCTCGCGCAGTTCGGCCGCGAGGCGCCCGACGCCGAACGTGCCGCGGTCCTGCCCGAGGGCTGCGCCGCCGCGCGTCGCCTCGGCCGTGAACGTGTACGCGCCCGGCGGGCAGCGCGCCTGCGTCGGCGGCGTAGCGGCCGTTGCCGAGCGCGCGCATCGCGACGACCGCGCCGGACGGGCCGCGGACCGTGATCCGCACGTCGGCGTCCGGAATCGGGACGAGCGCCTCGGTGTAGACCTGCCCGGTGAACGTGACCGGCTCGCGCTCGCCGAACAGCGCCCGGTCGGCCTTCACGCGGACGGGCCGGCGGTCGCGCGCGGCCGTCGTCCAGCGGACGAGGCGGTTGGTGAGGGCCGGGTAGAGCGGCGCGAGGTCCGCGAGGCCGTCCGGCAGCGTGCGCCAGCGCCACGTGCCGGCCCCGAGGAGCGCGGCGCTGCGGACCGTGCTCGTCTGGCGGACGACGAGGAGCGGCGCGCCCGAGCCCTCGGCGCGGAGGAGCGTCTGGGCGCCGGGCTGGAGCGCCCAGCGCGTCGGCGAGACGGCGAGCGGGGGGAGGCTGCCGAGGCGTTCGGCCGGGACGCCGAGGTCGCTCAGGACCGGGTGGTCCGTTATTGCATTGTCGATCTGCGCGTCCACGAAGCCGGCGCGCGGCGCCTCGGGCGCGACCGGCAGCACGTCCGACGAGCGCTGCCGAGGCGGGCGAGGCTCGTCTGCCGGCCGAGGAGGAACAGGACGGGCACGCCGCCGCGGGCGGCCGCGCCGACGCGCTGCACGTCGGCCGCCGAGGCGGCGTCGCCGGGGAAGCCGGAGAGGATGAGCAGGTCGAAGCGGCGAGATCGGGCAGCGGGCCTTCGTAGAAGGTGCCCGGCGCGCGCTGCGTCCGCACCGTCGTCTCGACGCCGCGGTCGGCGTCGAGCGTCGCGCGGAGGGCCGTGAGGTCCGGGCTCGGCGCGGCGGCGATGACGAGGACGCGCCGCTTGTCCGACTGGACGCGGACCGTGACCGTGAGGCTGTTGTTGGCCGTCGTCGCCTCGCCCGGCAGGGGAGCCGCCGTGACCGTGTACGTCCGCAGGCCCGGCGCCGTCGGCGTGACTGTAGAGGTCGGCGGTCGTCTCGCCGCCGTCGGCCGGCAGGGCGACGGGCGCCAAGCCGACGCCTCGGCCGCCCTCGGAGACGGTGACGGACGTCTGCCGCCCGCCGAAGCCCGTCGCCCGGACGCCCGCCTGGAGCGGGAACGGGCGTCCCGACCGTCGCCACGTCGTTCGTCGCCACGCGCGCGAGGCGGACGTCGCGGCCCGAGACGCTGTCGCCGGCGACGGCCGTGTAGATCGGCACGCGCGAGCGCTCGGCGACGGCCGCCGGGTCGCGGCCCTCGGTCGAGCGGCCGTCCGAGATCAGCACGACGGCGCGGAGGTTGCGCCCGGCAAAGTCCCCTTCGACCCGTTCGAGGGCCGCCGCGAGGTCCGTCCGCTCGCCCGTGAAGGCGAGGCTGTCCGGCGAGGACGGTCGGGCGGCGCCCGAGAACGCGTACGGCCGGATCGACGGCGTCGCGGGGAAGGCTGCGGGCCGCGGCGCGGACGCGCGCCTCGAGGGCCGGCCCGCCGAGCGTGATGCTCTGCGACGCGTCCACGAGGACGGCGACGAGCGGCGCCTCGCCGCGGCTCACGACGCGCGTCCAGACGGGCTCGAAGAGGAGGAACAGGACGAGCGCGAAGGCGGCCGACCGGAGCCCGACGAGGACCGGGAAGCGCCAGCCGACGGGGCGCGGGACGCTGCGGCGGTAGCTCCACCACGCGAACGCGCCCGCCGCAGCCGCGCACAGCGCGAAGAGGGCGGGCGAGGCGGCGAGGTCGAGGTCCACAGATGGCGGCGGGCGGTGCGCGAATCTAACGCGCACCGCCCGCGCACGGTCTGTCGCCCTTCCGGCTCCTCCTCCGCGCGGAACGCGACGACTGTTCACAGGCGCCGAACGAGGCGGCGCGGTCCGTGCCCGTTCTTTCCGGATCCTCCGTCCCCGCACATGCCCGTCCGCATCGCCTCCGTCGACCCCGGCTCGATCGCCGCCCGCCTCGGGTGGGCCGCGGGCGACCAGGTGCTGGCCGTCAACGGCGAGGCTGTCGAGGACGAGCTCGACTTCCGCTTCAAGACGACCGAGGAGCGCCTCGTGCTGCGCGTGCGCCGCGGCGGCCGGATGGAGGAGCAGACCGTCTCGAAGGAGCCCGACGAGTCGCTCGGCGCCGACCTCGAGGAGTTCCGCATCAAGACCTGCGGCGACGACTGCGTGTTCTGCTTTGTCGACCAGAACCCGGTCGGCCTGCGCGACACGCTGTACTTCCGCGACGGCGACTTCCGGATGTCGTTCCTCTACGGCAACTACATCACGATGACGAACCTGCGCGAGCGGGACATCGCGCGGATCGTCGAGCAGCGCCTCAGCCCGATGTACGTCTCGATCCACGCGACCGACGACGCGGCGCGGGCGAAGATGATGGGCCACCGGACGATCCGGGACAAGGCGATGGAGAAGCTGCGCTTCCTCGCGGCGCAGGGCATCGAGCTGCACGCGCAGATCGTGCTCGTGCCGGGCCACAACGACGCCGGGCAGCTCGTCCGGACCGTGCTCGAACTCGGCGAGATGCACGAGCGCCTGACGTCGCTGACCATCGTTCCGATCGGCCTCACGCGGCACCGCCGCGACCTCGCCGACCTGCGCCTCGTGACGTCGGTCGAGTCGCAGATGCTCGTCCGGCAGGTGGCGCGCTGGCAGGCGCACTTCCGCGAGACGCTCGGCCGCGGCTTCGTCTACCTCTCGGACGAGGTCTACCTCACCGCCGGACTTGGACTTCCCGCACGAGGACTCCTACGACGGCTTCCCGCTGATGGAGAACGGCGTCGGCATGAGCCGCGACTTCCTCAACGAGCTCGCCTTCCAGGCCGACGAGTTTCCCGAGGCGCTGCCCGCGCCCGTGCCGCCTCACGCTGGCGACGGGCATGCTCGCGGCGCCGCTGCTCGAGGCGCACGTGCGGCCCGTCCTCGAAGGCGTCGGCGGGCTCGAGGTGCAGGTCGTCGCCTGCGAGAACACGCTCCTCGGCGACTCGGTGACGGTCTCGGGCCTGCTCAACTTCAAGAGCCTCGCGCGCGGCGCTGCGGCCGCTCGCCGAGCGCGGCGCGCTCGGCGACCGTGTGCTGCTGCCGCCGGACGTCGTCAACTTCGAGGGCCTCTTTCTCGACAACCGCGACGGGATGCGGACGACCGACGACCTCTCCGAAGCGCTCGGTGGCGTGCCCGTAGACGTGTTCGACGGCGACTGGAACGGCGTCATCGAGCGCCTCGCGGATCCCGTCGAGGCGTAGTCGGGCGGGCCGGCCGACCGGGCTGCGGGCACTAGAGATGGAAGGTGGCAGCGTAGAGACGGGCCTTCCGAGCGCGCACCCCTCTGAGGCGCGCCAGCGATGGCTCGCTCGGCAACGCCGCGTCTCGCGACGGATTCGGCACCCGGCGCCGTGAGCAGATAGACAGGGTATCCTGTACCTCCTGAACGCACGAGCGCCCCGGCAGCCGAAGCTGCCGGGGCGCTCTGAGATGCCGCGCGAGACGCGCTTACGAGCGCATGTCCGTGCTCTCGTCCTCCGCGTCGCCCTCGTCGACGACCTCGAAGTCCGCGTCCTCGACCGAGCCGTCGGCCGGGGGCGTGCCCGCGTCGGGAGCGGCGCCGTCGCCGGCGGCGGCCTCCTGCGCGCGGTAGAGGTCCTCGCTCGCGGCACTCCACGCCGCGTTGAGCTGCTCCATCGCCGACTCGACCTGCTCGCCGTCCTGCGCCGAGTGGACCGTCTTCAGGCGCTCGAGGCCGGCCTCGATGGCCGACTTCTTCTCCGCCGGCAGC
>CAWHKM010000010.1:0-5258 GCA_963829985.1 Rubricoccaceae bacterium | reverse complement strand
ACGAGGGTACGCGGGTCTGAAGAGCCCCGGGCACCCGATAGGGTGCCCCCTCTTCCGCCGCAGTCGCGGCACAGCACCTCCCTCCGATGGATTCCCCCAACACGCAGAAGGCCGGCGGCATGATGGACGAGCTCAAAGGCAATGTCAAGCAGGTCGTCGGTGACGTCACCGGCAACAAGTCGCTGCAGGCCGAAGGCTTGGCCGACGAGGCCAAGGGCGAGGCCAAGCAGGCCGTCGCGGATGGCCGCAAAACGCTCGGCGATGTGGTCGACGACGCAACCGACTGATCCACTCCGACGTCTCGTTCGGCCCCGGGTGCACAGGCACTCGGGGCCGTTCTGCTTCAGGGACGCCATCCCCGCAGCCGTCCGTACGTTCCCGCTCCTCACTTTCCGCTTCCGCCATGGACTTCTCCAAGCTCACAGACACGCTCTCCGACCTCGCCGAGAAGGGCGGTGACATGATCGAGGACGCCGCCGAGGCCGTCAAGGACAAGGTCGTCGACCTCGTGCCTGACTCTGTCAAGGAGAAGGCCGAGGCCCTCGGCTACACCGCTGTCGACGCCGCGACCGGCCTCGTCGGCAAGGCGGCGGACAAGCTGTCGAATAAGTAAGGGCCCTCGCGCCCGACGCGACTCGCGCCCCGGCTGCCCTTGCACGCCGGGGCGCATCCGTTTTCCCCGCCCCGTGACCTCGACCTACCCCCGCACGTTCTGGCTGCTCGTCGCCGGCACGCTCGTCAACCGGGTCGGGCTGCTCGTGCTGCCCTTTCTCTCGCTCTACCTCACCGGCGCGCGTGGGCTCACGGTCGGGCAGGCGACGTTCATCATCAGCCTCCACGGCGCCGGCTCGTTCGCCGCCGGGGTGGCGGGCGGGAGCCTCTCGGACGCTGTCGGGCGGCGGACCGTCCTCGTGGGAAGCCTTGGCGGTGGGGCGGCGCTGATGCTCCTCATCCCGCAGATGACGGGCTTCTGGACGCTCGCGGCCATCGTCGGGGCGTACGGATTCGTCGGCGAGATGTACCGGCCGGCCGTCTCGGCGGTTGTCGCGGACACGGTCGATCCGGCACGGCAGAAGCGTGCCTTCGCCCTGCTCTACTGGGCGATCAACGTCGGCGCGGCCATCGGGCCGGCGATTGGCGGCGTCCTCGCCGAGCACTCGTTCTCGCTCCTGTTCTCGCTGGACGCCGCCTCGATGGCGATCTATGCGCTCGTGATCCTGCTCGCCGTGCCCGAGTCGCGCCCCGCACGCCTCGAGGCGGCGGGCGCAGAACCGCGCCCGGGCGCGCTCGCGACGGCGCTGCGCGACCCGGTACTGATGGGGTATACCGCCGTCACCTTCGCCGTCGGGACGGCGTTCGGACAGTCCTACACGACGCTGCCGCTCGTGATGCGGGCCGACGGCCTCACACCAGGCGCCTTCGGGGCGGTCCTCGCGCTCAACGGGGCGCTCGTCGTGCTGCTGAGCCTGCCCGTCGCGCGGTGGCTGGAGACGCGCCACACGTCCGGCCTGCTCGCCGCGGCCGCCGTGCTGATCGCGCTCGGCGTCGGCTCCTACGCCTTCGCCGAGACGACGTGGGCGTATGCTGCCGGCGCCGTGCTGTGGTCGCTCGGCGAGATCGCATTTCTGCCGATTGTGCCTGCGCTCGTCGCGGCGCGCGCGCCGGCGAGCCTGCGCGGGACGTACCAGGGCGTCTACCAGAGCGGGTGGGGGCTCGCGCACACCGTCGGGCCGGTCGCCGGCGGACAAGTCCTCGCCCGCTTCGGCGCCGACGCGCTGTGGGGCGGCTGCCTCGCGCTCTGCCTCGGCGCTGCTGTCGCCATCGTCCTGCTGCGCCTCGGCGACTGACCTACTCGCGCCAGAGCAGGGTCGGACTGTCGCCCCGCACCTCGATGCGGACGCGGTGACCGACGAGCCATGCCGAGACGTCGGCTGGGCGGTAGCCGGCAGACCACAGCCGGCCCGTCGCCGACGTAGCCGAAGGCAGAGCTGGTGTCCCAGACGTTGGACGTGATCACGAGGTCAGTGCCTGCCTTGGTATCGCCTCACCGCGCGTCAACCAGCCGACAGCCGTCGGCGTCCTCGACAAGCGACCGACAGACGACGTCGGTGCCGAACGCCGTGCATGTCCGGCCGTCTCCGGCGAGCTCGGCAGGCGGCGAGGCGCGCTGTGCTGCAGGGGGCGCAGAAAGCAGAAGCAGAGCGGCGAGGCGCAGCAGCATGGGTCGGGCAGATTCGGAAGGTCGGCCGTTCCGCGCCACGCGCGCGTCCCGTGCCCAGGGGTCCCGCGCCCAGGGGACCCGTGCCAGGGGGAATCGCGGACCTGCCCGCAGCGCCTCGCGTCCAAGAAGGCCACGCTCCTACCGATGATGCCCGCCGGCCCCGCTCCGTCCCTCTCTGTCCGCCGGTGGCATCTTGCGGGCGACCTTCTGCTGTGGGCCGCCGTCGCCGTGGCGCTCGTCATCGTGTACCGGCGTCTCGTCCCAGACCTCGACCTACCGGACCTCGGGGCGGCGCCCGTCGTCGCGGTCGCGGATCTCGACGAACGCCTGCACGGCCCCGCGGACTATGCCGGCAAGGTCGTCGTGCTGAACGTGTGGGCGACGTGGTGCCCACCGTGCATCGTCGAGACGCCGGGCTTCGTGGACCTCGCGGCCGAATTCGCGGGTAGCGTCCAGTTTCTCGGCGTTTCGCAGGACGACGACCCGGCGCTCGTTCGCGCCTTCGCCGAAAAGCACGGCGTCTCCTACCCACTCCTCATCGGGCCGCCCGCTTCGGGAACGCTCCCGCCCGTCACCGTCCTGCCGACGACGTTCGTCATCGACCGCCGCGGGCGCGTCCGAATGCGCCACGAAGGCCTGCTCCTCGAGCCGGCGCTGCGGGTGGTGCTGCGAGCGCTCGCCGCGGAGCCGCCGTAAGCCGACTCTCACGGGGCGCTCACAACCGCGCCTCGCCCGGTGCGTTTATACGAGACTAAAACTTGAAGCCGAATGCCCGACTCTCCGCTCCACCTCGATCTCGACCCCCAGGCAGGTGAGCTTGCGCTGACCTACGACGACGCTCGCATGTCAGCCGGCGACGCCGAAGCGCTCGCCAGCAGCCTTGCGACCGAAGCGCTCGGCGCCTGCGCGTGCCTCGTCCGGGTCGAGAAGACCGGTGGGCGGAGCTGCGAGTCGTGCGCCGACCGCTTCGCGTCGCGGATGCGGGCGCAGCCAGGCGTTCGGGACGCGCGCGCCTCGTTCCGCGGCGGCATTCTCCGCGTGGACTACGATGGCGGCGAGACGACGCCGGAGCACCTCGCGACGGTCGTCCGGCGCCTGGGTGTGGCGACGCGCGAGGCGGAGGAGGACAGCAATCCGTGGCAGCGCGAGGCGGTGTTCGCCGGCATCGCGCTCGGCGGCCTGCTCGGCGGCCTGCTTGCCGAGTGGCAAGGGCTCGCAGGCGTGAGCTGGGCGCTCTACGCCGTCGCCTACGGCTTCGGCGGGTGGTACGGCGCGCGTGCCGGGTTCGAGTCGCTCCGCGAGCGGACGGTCGACATCGACCTGCTGATGATCCTGGCCGCGCTCGGTGCGCTCGCCATCGGCGCCCCGTTCGAGGGCGCGATGCTGCTCTTCCTGTTCTCCCTCTCGAACACGCTCCAGCACGTCGCCATCGGCCGCAGCCGCCGCGCCATCGAGGCGCTCCTGGAGTTACGCCCCGACGCTGCGCACGTCGAACGAGACGGCGTGTGGGTGGATGTGCCCGTCGAGGAGGTCCGCGTCGGCGACGTCTTCCGCGTGCTGCCCGGCAGCCGTCTCCCGCTCGACGGCGTCGTGGTGTCGGGCCGCAGCTCGGTCGACCAGGCGTCGATCACGGGAGAAAGCGTGCCTGTGGGGAAGGACGTGGGCGACACTGTGTTCGGCGGGACGACGGCGGGCGACGGGACGCTGGACGTGCGCGTGACGAAGCCGGCCGGCGAGAGCGCGATCGCGCGCATGATCGCGATGGTCGAGGACGCGCAGAGCCAGAAGGCCGAGACGCAGCGCCTTATCGACCGCTTCGAAGGGCCGTACTCCATCGGCGTGATCGTGATGACGGCGTTCGCCATCGGCGTCCCGATCCTCGTCTGGGGCGAGGCCTTCCAGCCCGCCTTCTACCGCGCGATGACGCTGATGGTGGCCGCGAGCCCGTGCGCGCTCGTCATCTCGACGCCCGCCGCCGTGCTCAGCGCCATCGCGGCGGCGGCGCGCTCGGGCGTCCTCTTCAAGGGCGGCGCCACCGTCGAGGATGCCGCGCGCGTCCGCGTCGTAGCGTTCGACAAGACGGGCACGCTCACGGCCGGCGAAACCCGCCTCACGGACGTCGTCGCGCTGGACGGGAGCGAAGACGACCTCGTCGCGATGGCTGCGGCCGTGCAGGCGCGCAGCGAGCACCACCTGGCAAAAGCGACGGTCCGCGACGCGCAGGCGCGCGGCCTCACCGTGCTCGAGGCGACAGGCTTTGAGGCTGTCGCAGGCCGCGGCGTCGAGGCGCGCATCGGCGGCCGGACGATCCGGATCGGCAACCCGGGCCACAGCGAGGGCCGAGCCGTCGACGGGCTGGAGGCGGCGCTCGCGCACGTCGAGCGGCTGCGCGCCATGGCAAGGACGGCCGTCGTGGTCACGGAAACTGTCGACGACCGCGAACGCGCGATTGGCGTGATGGCCTTCGCGGACGTCCTCCGACCGACCGCGAGGGCCGTGGTCTCGGAGTTGCAGGCGCTCGGCATCCGCGTCGTCATGCTTACGGGCGACACCGAGGCTGTCGCCCGGCACGTCGCGGCCGAGGCGGGGGTCGACACCGTCTATGCGGACCTGCTTCCCGAGCGGAAGGTCGAGCTCGTCCGGGAGTTGGAGGCGCAGTATGGCGGCGTCGCGATGGTCGGCGACGGCGTCAACGATGCGCCCGCGCTCGCCGCGGCGACGCTCGGCGTCGCGATGGGCGCCGCCGGGACAGACGTCGCGCTCGAAACGGCGGACGTCGTGCTGATGGCGGACGATCTGGGCAAGCTGCCCTACCTCCTGCGCCTCTCGCGGCGCACGCGGCGCACGCTCGCCGTCAACATCGGCGTCTCGCTCGGCGCCATCGCCGTGATGATCGTGACGATCCTCGGCGCCGGCCTCGCGCTGCCGCTCGCCGTCGTTGGCCACGAGGGCAGCACGGTCCTCGTGAGCCTCAACGGCCTGCGCCTGCTCGGGGCGCGAGACCGATGACGGTGGGATGCGGGATGGGCCGAGTTCT
>CAWHKM010000009.1:0-135688 GCA_963829985.1 Rubricoccaceae bacterium | reverse complement strand
GTTCGGGCTACACCGAACGCCGGCTCCTTCATCGGAGCCGGCGTTCTGCGTTTCAGGGCAGTCAGAGCGCGAGCTTGACGCCGCCGTTGGCAACGAACCCGTCCGTCGGTGCCCAGATATCGGAGAATGTGGGCGAGGCGCGTGGGCCGAGCACGACCGGGCCGTAGTCCGTCTGCTGTGTGTCCAGAAGGTTCTCGAAGTTGAGGAAGACGCGCGCACGCCCGATGCGCCACTCGCCCATGAGCCCGGCGACAAGGTAGCCGGGTGTACGCTCGCCGCTCGCGAGCCGCTGCGGGCCGGTGTAGTACGCCTCGAGCCCGACACGGCCGCGGCCTTCGGGTTCCCACACCAGGACCGAGTAGGTCTTGTGAGCGGGCGTGAGCGCCAGTTGCGAGCGCCCGGACGCGCCGGGACGCTCCTCGGTCGCGTCGAGGTAGACGTAGCCTAGGAACAGCTTCATCTCGCCGAGCCCGAAGAGCGCGTTCGTCTCGAGCCCACGCGTCCAGACAGGGCCGGGAGCGTTGCGGTAGCGGAGGACGCCGTCCGGCGCGTCTGGGCCGTCCGGCACGAGCGCGCCTGCGAGGCGCGTCGCGTAGACGGCCTGGTTGAGCGAGAGCGCGACGCGACCGAGGCGCGTTTGCACGTTGAGGTCGACCGTGCCGCCGGCCGACCGCTCGGGCCGGACCGAGGCGTCGAGCGGCGCGACGCCCTCGAACGCACGCGTCTCAGAGGGCTCAAGGAAGACTGTCGGCGCTTTGTAACCGAGCCCGCTCGTCGCGCGGACGGAGACGGCCGGCGTGGCGCGGACAAGGACCGAGGCGCGTGGCAGCACGAACGCGCCGTAGGTGTCGTGGATGTCACCGCGCAGGCCGAGTTCGACCGCGATGCGCTCGCTCGCGTCCCACGTGTCCTGCACGAACGCACCAGCCGTGAACTGCGCGTAGTCCAGGGTGCCCGGTGCCGCGCCGGCAGCCTGACCGAAGGCGTCCGTGCGCAGGTCGAGACCGCCCACGACGTCGTGACGCGCGAGCGCCGCGAACGCCGACGCCTCGGCATAGGTCGCCGTCTGCGTGCCCTCGAAGCGGTAGCCCGGCCGCTCGACCGACCGCCCGAACCGCGTCGCGCTCTGCTTCAGCGTCAGGATGAGCCGATCGGACGCGGTGTGGTCCAGGCGCACCTGCGACGTGAGCCGGTCGCTCTGGCTTGTCTCGGTGTAGCCCGGCGCGTCCCCGCGGATAGCGTCCACGTCGCCCCCTTCGCGGTCCTCGAGCGTGCCCGAGAGACCAACCCAGACCGTCGTCTGTGGAGACGGGTACCAGAAGCCGCGCGGGGCGAGCGTGAGCCGGCGCGTGAGCGGCAAGTTCGTGAATGCGTCACCGTCGGCGTCGTAGGCGCGGCTGCCGTTGGCGGACGCGAGCAGCGTGTAGCCGACGCGAGCGCTCCGGCCCGAGAGGTAGGTCCCGATATCGAGCCCGCCCGCCGTCGTCGCGTTGACGAGGACCGAGCGCTCGGGCTCGGCGCCCGGCATGCGCGTGACGAGGTTGACGAGGCCGGCGATCGCGTCGCCGCCGTAGAGCGTCGACGCCGGCCCTTTGATGATCTCGACCTGCGCAAGGTCGAGCGGCGGCACCTGAAGCAGCGACAGGCCGCCCGAGAAGCCGCCGTAGAGCGGGAAGCCGTCTTTGAGCAGCTGCGTGTAGCGCCCGTCAAGGCCCTGGATGCGGATCGAGGCGTTTGCCGAGACAGCGGACGTCTGCTGGACGACGATCCCGGGCGACTCGTTGAGCAGCATCGAGATGTTGGACGGGTCCATCGAGACTTTCTCGTCGATCTCCTCACCGCCAATGACCTCGACCCGGGTCGGGACGCGCGCGATGGTGCGGCCCGTGCGCGTCGCCGTCACGACGGCCTCCTCTTCCGCCTCGCTTTCTCCGAGCGCGACCTCGACGGGCATTTCAGGGTCGGCGAGCGGGAGCACGATCTCGAGGCGCGCCGGCGTGTAGCCGACGAACGAGACGGTGACCAGGTAGGCGCCGGCCGGAAGGCCAGAGAGGCGGGCGACCCCGTCGGCGTCGGCCGCCGCGCCAACGGTGCGGCTGGAGTCCGTCGTGACGACGGTGGCGCCGACGAGCGGCACTCCGTCGTCGGCATCGGTTACGCGGACTGTGAGGGTGTGGGTGAGGCTCTGGGTGGAGAGCGTCTGGGCAGATGTGCTGGCCGTGCAGGCGAGCAAAAGGAGGACCCCGACAAGGGTCCGGAGGGCGGAGAGCATGGGAGCGGGGGACGGCCGCATGTCGTCTTGCCGGATGGTGTCCGGCGAGGCACATGAGGCGCAGGTCTGGCAACGGGGCGAAGGGGGGCGCCGAGGCGCGTGCCGCCGCAAAGGCAGCGCCTACCGCTTGGGCGGATGCCAGACGAGGTCGGTGTGCTGCCCCCCGACATGGGGCTCCGGCCGGCCGCCCCCAACCGCCGCCGGCCTCTGTGCGGGCTCTGGGACGGACGCGTTGCCTTCGAGCCGCTTGGCGCACGAGGCGCAGACCGCGCAGCAGCCGTCGCCCGGCCTGCACGGCGTCTCCGGCACGCCGTCCCGCGGGATGCAGCACGTCTCGGCATCGAACACCGCGGTGGGTCCAGACGGGCCGACCGTCGCGTCCACGGCGTCCCGACCCGGGATGCGAAGTTCGCCTCCCACCTGTGGCGAGACGAGGAGCGCAGTGAGCAGAAACGCGAGGACGACCATGGACTCAGGATCGCTCGGGCGCGATGGGGCGAGCAACGGCTCCCGATGTTTTCACGTGCCCCTCCCGGTCACGCCATCAGACGCGGCCGCGGTCAAGGCACAGGAGAACCCCTAGCCAACAGAGCCTGGTGCCGTTGACGCAGTAGTGCAGCGGGACGCGAATAGATGAGGGCAGTGCCGGGAGTAGATGGCAAGTCGCTGATGGCCGCGGCGGCTTCAGGTGCTAATGCCGGCCCGGTGCGGGCTACCTGACGCCGGCTTCCGATTCCGGACGCCGGCTCCTGATGCTAAGGGATGGTTCTGCATTCCTCACCTCGCGCGTGGGTGCAGTCTGAGTCGATGACGTCGAACCAGTCCCACCCCGGCGTCGGGCGGCAGTCACCTTCAGTCGCGCGCGTCTCTCTCGGGATGCTCCGAGGCGAATGGGTTGTCCCACGCCGTGTGGTGGCAACCCAGTCGAGGATATCGCGCGTTCCGAGCGCGTGCGCCGCGGCGACGATGTGCCGCAGGTCATCCATCGTCCTGCGGCTCGCCCGAGTGGACCGGCATGAGCCAGACTACGCCGAGCGCCGCGTGCATCCCGGCGGCGCGAAACGTGTCCTCGGGCGTGAAACAGCGCGTGTTGAGCGTGTAGAGCGTCGCGGTGCGCCTCCACCCGGGGTGCGTGAGCGTGGAGACGCGCCTCGGCGGAAGCACGTCGGGCATGACGAGGCCGTGCTGTTTCCACAGGGCAGCCACGGGGCCCGCTCGGCCCTAGCCCTGCCGGGCGCGCAGGTCGAGGTGCAGCCCAATCCAGTCGCGCGTCCGGATGCCGAGCAGCGACGGCCGTTCCATGCCGAACTCGGTGATCGTGACCTCGAAGTCCCCCGCGAGGTGCGCCTCGCGGCCGACGACGTCGATCCGCACCGGGACCGTCACGGGGCGCGTCACGTTGTGAAACGTCAGCTGTCCGGCGACGGTCGCGTTGCGCTCGGCCGTCTGCTGTGCCGCAGGCAGCATCGTCACCACGCGCGCTACGAACGTCACGTCGTGGTAGATGTACGACTCCGTCACCTCGGCCATGTGCGAGTCGCGGCTGCGGTTGCCGCTGTCGAACGACTGCACGCGCGCCTGGGCGCGTCCGCCGGTCACGGCCCCGTTCTGCACGGTGAGTGTGCCGGTCACGGCTCGGCTCGTGCCCGTCCAGTCGTGCGCGGGGTGACTCATCGAATAGACGATGGCGCTGTGGGCCGTGTCGATGGCGAACGACGTCTGGGCCGACGCCGACGCGGCGAAGAGCAGGACGGCGGAAAGAAAGGCGAGGCGGAGGGGCATCGGGGCGCCGGCTAGCGGCGGAGCAGGGTGACGACGAGCATCGCCGCGGAGAACGTCGCGAACGTGGCGTACCCCGTGATCTGGTGGAGCCGGGCATCGTCCACACTCGACGGCGCGAGCAGCGGCGTGAGGATCATGCCGGCGACATGCCCGATGGCGAGCCAGCGGTGGATTGTGATCGAGTCGATGCGGCGGCCCTCGAACGTGACGAGTTTCGGCGGGGAGAGGATGGCGAGCGCGGCCGTCGCCGAGTACAGCCCGATCGTGACCGGCAGCGTCGCCTTGTGGAAGCCGCTGCCGCCGCCCGAGACGGCGATCTGCCCGCCTATGACTGTCGCCGCCATCGAGGCGACCGTGACGAGGCCGAGCGTCTGGTGCAGGCCGAGCATCCGCCGGCGGACGTGCGCGATCTGGCGCAGGTCGTCCGTCGGCTCGTCGGGATGGGTCGGAAAGAGACCGAGGCGCCGCGTGAGCCCGCGGCGGCCCCAGAAGACCCGCTCCCAACGGGACATCTGGAGCGTGTCCAGCGGCGAGACCGTCGAGTCGGCGAGCACGTCTGGGTCGAGCGCGGGCGCATTCCATGCGATGCGCCGCGGGTCGACGTCGCCGGCGAGCGCCCCGTTGCCGGGCGCGTCCCCGCCGGGCACATCGGCCCACGCGAGGCGGACGGAGACGGCTGCGGACGGCGCCTCCGGCATCTCGGTCGGACTGGCGAGCGAGTCCGATTGGGCGAGGGCGGGCCGAAGGCTGAAGGCGACGAGCGTCGCGAGAAAGAGGAGGCGCGGCATGCGAGCGTCAGGCGAGCGTGATGGTGAGCATCTGACCGTCCTGCGCGAGCGCGAAGCGGGGCGTCCCGCGCTGCGCACGGCCTGTCGGCCGGCCCTCGAGGTCGTAGGTCCAGCCGTGGCTCGGGCAGCGGAGCTCGAACGAACCGCCAGCCGGCTGTACCTGGCTGATCGTGTTGTGCTGGTGCGGGCAGACCGAACTGAAAGCGCGGAAGTCGCCCTCGGCCGCATGGACGATGAGCGCGTCGGCGCTCGGGACGAGCAGCGACCCGCCGACGCGCTGGAGCGCCGTCGCCTGGTCGAGGTCGACCGTCAACACCGGGCCGGCGACCGTGACGCCGGCAGGGTCTGCTCCGCCTCCTACGGCTGCGTCGCAGGCGGCGAGCGTCGCCCCGCTCGTGGCGAGCAGCGCAGCCGTGAAGAGGCCGCACGACGTGCGAAGGAAGTCGCGGCGAGGGAGTGGGCTTCCGTCCGACGTGGGCATCAGGGTCGAGGGAGACGTGAACCGCGTGTCCGAGCACGCGCACGGACCGGCGCAAGGTGCGCTCCAGCCCTCCCAACCATCCTGTGAGCTTGGTGAGATCAGAAAGCAAACTGCCGAGATCGGCGCGTTCCCAGACCTCGAAAGCGGCGGAGCGCCCGTCCTCGGTCCGGTTCAGGGGCTCTCCATCGACGACGTCCTGGGTCCGGTAAAGGAGTAGGCCCGTTCTAGAGGCTGAAAGCCTTCAGGTGCATCGAGAAGCGGAAGGGCTAGGAGCGCCCCGGCCTCTACGCGTGCGGTCCCGGTGCGTCGGGAAGCACGGGGAGGCGCGCCTCGACCCGGGCGCCACCACACGCGGACGCCCCGACCACGAGGCGCCCGCCGTGGCTCTCGACGATGCGCCGGGCGATCGCCAGACCAAGGCCCGATCCGGGAAGGTGCTGCACGGCGTCCGCCCGCCAGAAGCGGTCCGTTGCCCGGTCGACGTCTGCGATGCCGGGCCCCGTGTCCTCGACGACGAGGCACGCCTCGGCGCAGTCCACGCCAGACGCGACGGTAATGCCGCCGGCGTCGGTGTACTTCAGCGCGTTGTCCAGGAGGGTGCGGGCAACGTCCCGGAGCAGATCCGCGTGGCCGCAGACGGGCGCGGGTGCCGCACGGACCGTCAGCTGAAGCCTTTTTTCTGCGGCGCGGTCGTGAAACGCCGCGGCCTCGTCGCGCGCGATGTCGGCGAGGTTGACCGACTCTGTCGGGAGGCCCGTGCCGTCGTCGAGCCGTGCAAGTTCGAGCAGGCCGCGGACGGCCTGCGCCATGTCTGTCGCCTCGGTGAGCAGCAGGCGCAGCGTGTCGCGGTAGGCCTCAGGGGCGCGGTCGCGCCGCAGGGCCACCTCGATGTGTCCGCGGAGCACCGTCAGCGGCGTCTGGAGTTCGTGTGCCGCGTTCGCCGTGAACCGCTGCATCTCGGCGAACGACCCGTCGAGACGCGCGAGGGCGCCGTTGAGGGCCGCAGCGAGCGCCGCCGTCTCGCGGTCGGCGTCCGGCGGGACGGGCACGCGCCCGCCGAGCGTCGCGGCCGAGAGGCCAGCGGCGTGGTCCGTGATCGCCTCGAGCGGCCGCACGACGCGCCCACCGATGCCCCACACGAGGGCCATCAGGGCGGCAAAGAGCAGGCCGAGTCCGGCTGCGAGCCACGCGCCGAGCCGGGCGAGACGGCCGCCGAGGCCCGGGTCGAACCGCGCGAGTTGCACCGTCCCGACCGGCCGTCCATCTGCCGTGCGCAGTGGCTCGGTGATGCGGTAGAGCCGCTTGCCATCTACGGTGAGCCGGGCGAGCGGCGTCACGGCGCCGTCGCCGTCGGTCGAAGGGAGCACCCCGGCGGGAAAGTTCGGCAACGCCGCAAGGTTGTCTGATGCGCGGAGAAGGCGGCCGGCGCTGTCGAAGACCTGCAGGAAGATCGGGTCGATGCGCGGCGCGGCGAAGCGGTGGTGCGGCTCGTCCCAGTCATAGCGGGCAGTGTCGAGGCCATCCGGCGCGGCAGTCGCGCGCTCGACCGACGCCGCCTCGGCCTGGAGCACGGCACGTGCCTCGACGGTCGTCAGCGCGAGCGCGCCGAGCCACACGAGGACGCCGAGCGTGGCGAGCGCGAGCCCGAGCGCGAGCCCGAGCGCGAGCGTGAGCCGCCGGCGGAACGGTGGCCTCGGGGTCACCGCTCGTCCCCAGCGCGGCGCGGCTCGGCAGTGCCGCAGTAGCGGTAGCCAATGCCGCGGACGGCGTCGATGGTGCCGGCGAGGCCTGCGTCCGAAAGCTTCCGCCGCACGTAGCCGACGTAGACGTCGATGAGGTTTGTGCCGCGGTCGAAGTCGTGGCCCCAAACGCCGCGGTGGATCGCGTCGCGGCTCAGCGCCTGCCCGCGATGCGCGAGGAGAAAGGCGAGCAGGTCGAACTCGGTCGGCGTGAGGTCCAGCGCCGCCCCGCCGACGGCCGCCACGCGCGTGCCGACGTCGAGGCGCAGCGGGCCGTCCGTGTAGGCGTGCTCGGGCGGGGCGACGGCTGCGCGACGGAGGAGCGCCTCGAGCCGCGCGAGGAGCTCGTCGAAGGCGAAAGGCTTCGCGAGGTAGTCGTCCGCCCCGGCGCGCAGGCCGGCGACGCGGTCCGCGACGGCGTCGAGCGCCGTCAGCATCAGCACCGGCAGCGCGGCGTCGCGTCGCCGCAGGGTGCGGCAGACGTCGACGCCCGAGGCGTCGGGGAGGCGGACGTCCAGGATCACGGCGTCGAACGGTTCGGCGGCGGCGAGGCGCGCGCCCTCGGCGCCGGTGTCAGCCCATTCGACGCCGTAGCCCTCCTCCTCAAGGCCCTGCCGGAGGAAGGCGGCGATCGGGCGTTCGTCTTCGATGAGGAGCAGGCGCGGCATGGCTCTGATGGTACGTCCGGACCTGGGGCACCGTGCCCCCTGCGGGAGCGTCTCCGTATCCGCTCTCACCACTCTCTCACCGGAATGGCCGAACGCGCCGGCGGCGCCCGGGTTAGCGCCGGCTCCCATCCCGCATTTCAATGAACGGTGCTCAAATCCACCTGCTCCTCAACCACCTGCCCGTTCTAGGTGTGCCGTTCGGGCTCTTCCTCGGCGCCTTCGGCCTTATCCGGCGTGAAGACGTGCTGGCGAAGGCCGGGCTCGTCGTGCTCGTGCTGGCTGCGCTCTCGGCCTACGCGACGGCGTGGAGCGGTGAGGGCGCCGAGCACACGGTCGAGCGCCTCGTTGCTGGCATCAACGACCACACCATCCACGAGCACGAGGAGTGGGCCGACCGCTCGGCGTGGGCCTCCTACGCGGTGGGCCTGCTCGCACTCGCCGCCGTCGGCCTCTCGTGGGGGAAACCGCTGCGCCGCGGACTGGCTATCGCCGCCATCGCACTCGCGCTCGTCCCGGCCGGCCTGCTCGCGTACGCCGCCCACCTTGGCGGCGAGATCCGCCACACCGAACTCTCGGGCCAGGCCGTTTCGGAAGCGCCCCGCGCCACGCCCGTCGCGGACCACGACGAATAAGGGCGACCAGCAGAAGCAGAAGACGACATGCTTTTGCACACCCTTCTGACACGCCTTTCCGATTTCTCTCGCCCTCCTCCGATCGTTTGCCCCAGATCCTCGCCACCGCCGCCGGCCTCCCGGACTTCCACTACTCGCAGGCCGAGTTGACGGACCAGCTTAAAGAGCTCTGGGCCGACCGCGGCGTAAACCTCGACCGCGTCGCCTCGCTGCACGCCAACACGACCATCGAGACGCGCTACACCGCCGAGCCGCGCGAGCGGTACCTCGAGATTGCCGGCTGGCAGGGTCTCAACGCGGCCTACCTGCGCCGCGCGGTCGACCTCGGCGAGCGCGCCATTCTCGGTGTGATGGAGCAAGTCGAGATGCCCCTCGAGGAGGTCGCGCACCTTGCCGTCTTTTCCACGACCGGTATCGCCGTGCCGAGCCTCGACGCGCGCCTCATGAACCGGCTGCCGTTCGCGCCGACGCTCAAGCGCCTGCCCGTCTACGGACTCGGCTGTGCCGCGGGCGCTGCGGGCGTCGCCCGCGTGGCGGACTACCTCGTGGGCCACCCGACCGAAGCGGCGATTGTGCTCACGGTCGAGTTGTGTTCGCTGACGATCGAGCCCGGCGACACGTCGGTTGCCAACCTTATCGCGTGTGGCCTCTTCGGCGACGCCGCAGCAGCCGTGCTGATGGTCGGGGACGACCACCCGCTCGCCGGACGCAATGCGAGCGCCGGGCGTCCGCTCGCGCTCGGCGCGGTAGGCGGCGACGGTGCCGTGCCTCAGCCGCCGGCCGAGGCACCCGCGCTCCGCGTCGTCGACGCGCGGTCGGTCTTCTTCCCCGGCACGGAGCGCCACATGGGCTGGGACGTGACGGATGCGGGCATGAAGATCGTTCTCTCGGGCGACGTCCCGAAGACGGCCCGTGAGTCGCTGCGTCCGCACGTCGAGGCCTTTCTCGCCGAGCACGACCTGGCTATTGCCGACATCGGCCGCTGGCTGTGTCACCCGGGCGGCCCGAAGGTCGTCGATGCCATCGAGGAGGGTCTCGGGCTCACGCCGGGGCGCCTCGACGACACGCGGAGCCTGCTCCGGCGTGTCGGCAACGTCTCGTCGACGTCTGTGCTGCTCCTGCTGGACGAGGCGCAGCGCCTGGCCCACGAGCCGGCCGGAACGTGGGGCGTGATGCTTGCGATGGGACCCGGCTTCGGCGCCGAGCTCGTCCTGCTCCGGTGGGAGTGAGGCGCCCCGGCGGCACGCGCGCGTCGCGCATCGCATTCACCGGCCTCGTCGCGTTCGTCGGCGGGCTGCGGATTGCTGAACTGCGACTGTCGGGGCGCCACGAGACGGCGCTCGTCGCCCGCGGCGGCGTCGTCCACGCGTCGCAGATGCCGGCCATGCGGGCGCTGCACGGTGCGTGGTTCGCGGCGATGCTCGCCGAGGCGTGGGCGCTGCCGACGCGGCCGAGCCTGCGCCACGCGGCGATCGGCCTCGCAGGACTCGGTGCCGGAATGGCACTCCGCGCCGCGTCACAGCGCGCGCTGGGCGACCGGTGGACGGCCAGCATCGTCACCGTTCCGGACGAGCCGCGCGTGCGGTCTGGCATCTTTCGCGTCTTGCGGCACCCGAACTATGTCGGCGTTGTGGCCGAGATCGCCTCCGTGCCGCTCGTCCACGGCGCATGGCGCACGGCGGCCGTCTTCTCCGCGCTCGACGCGGCCCTGCTCGCGGTCCGGATCCGCGCGGAGGAGCGCGCGCTGAGCCGCCCCTAACGCTCTCACGGCACTCTCATCCGGAGGCGAGAACCCGGCGCGCGGAGCGGCGGTGCTCGGGTATCTCCCACCTCGGGAGGTGCCCTTCTCCCTTCCCCGTTCTCACGATGACCCGCACGCTTCTCACGGCCGCTGCCCTCTTTGCCCTCGCGGCGCCCGCCTCGGCGCAGACGCTCGCCGACTACTACGACAACCCCCAGGCGCCGACGGAAATTCCGCTCACGCCAGCCACGCGCCAGCCGTCCATCGACGCGCTCCAGGCGACGCTCTACGAACTCGCCGAGCTCAAGCACGACACGCACCAGGCTCACTGGAACGTCGTCGGGCAGAATTTCTACGCGCTCCACGACATGCTCGGCGAGATCTACGCGCGCGTCGAGGGGCTCATCGACCTCGTGGCCGAGCGCAAGCGCGCGCTCGGCGCCGCAGCGGACGCCCGTCCGGTCGCGATCGCGCAGAGCGCCAACCTGCCGCTCTTTCCCGACGGCCTGCTGAACGACTCCGACGTACCACGTCTGCTCTCGGACCGCTACTACACGATCGTGCAGCGCAACGCGGAGCGCCTGAAGGCGATCGGCGACGCGGACCCGTCGTCGCAGGACGTGCTCATCGACGTGGCGCGCGAGCTCGAGAAGGACCTCTGGATGCTGCGCGCGCTCCAGATCCAGGCGCCGGCCGGCAACCGCTAACCCCACTGGTTCGTCCAGTGCGACGCCGGCCGCCATGACGGGGGCCGGCGTCGCGCGTTCTGTCCGCCACTGACTGATGTCTGCTCCGCTCCGCCTGCTTTGCTTCGACCTCGACGGGACGCTCGTCGAGACGGAGCGCCTCAAGGGCCAGTCCTATGCCCTCGCCGCACGGGATCTCGCAGGGTGCTCGGTCTCGGACGTCAAAGCGGCCTACGCGGACGTCGTCGGGCAGAGCCGTGAGGCGGTAGCCCGCGCGCTCGTCGCCCGGTTTAGCCTTGAGGAGGCTGCACGCGCTTGGGCCCAGGGGGACGAAGCGCCGTGGCAGACACTCGTCCGGATCCGCCTCGGCTACTACGACGCACTTCTTTCGGACGCCGATACCGTCCGCGATGCCGCCCGACCCGAGGCGACTGCGCTCGTGCGCCACGCGCATGCCGTCGCGTGCCGGGTCGCCCTCGTCACGACGAGCACGCGCGACGCGACCGACCGCGTCCTCGCCACGCTCGGCATCGCCGACCGCTTCGACGCCATCGTGACGGCGGACGATGTGGCGCGCACGAAGCCGGACCCTGAGGGCTACCAGATCGCGCTCGGCGCGACCGATCCGACTACCACGCTAACAGTCGAAGACTCGGCCGTAGGCGTCGAAGCGGCTATCGCAGCCGGGATCCGCGTCGCCGTCGTACCGACGCCGATCACGCGCGACGGCCTCGCCGAGGCGGGGTTTCTCACCGACGGGGCGGGCGGTGGGCTCGTGCGCGTCGTCGCGCGGGGCGACCTCGTGGACGTGATCCGCGCCGCGCTCGCTGGGACGTGGTGACACCAGAGCTCAGCCCGGCCGAGATGAGCGGAGGCGCCGCGCGCATGCGCGCGGCATCCGCGCCGCCGCGAGGGTGGGCGCCAGTGCGGGAGCTACGGAAGGGCTCCCGGCCGGCCGAATTCGGCGGGGCTGCTCGCAGGGGACTGTCCGCAACTCACTTCCAGGAACCGGGGCGGTATAGATTCGAGCTGACTTCCGCAGCACTCTGGCTGTCGTTCATGAGGCTTTTTCTGAGTCTGGCCCTTTTCCTCGCGGCCCTCGGCCCTGCCGTGGCGCAGACGCCAGACAGCCTCCGCTCCCCCGCCCCCGCAGCGGACGGTCTCCAGTCGCGCCCGGCCCCACGCGGCCGCCCGACCGTCGGGCTCGTCCTCTCAGGCGGCGCCGCGAAGGGCCTCGCCCACGTTGGTGCGCTGCGCGAGATCGAGGCGGCGGGAATTCCCATCGATGTCGTCACCGGAACGAGCATGGGCGCTATCGTCGGCGGGCTCTACGCGATGGGCATCCCCGTGGACTCGCTCGAGGCGCTCGTGGTCGGGCGCAACCTGACGGCGCTGTTCACGGGCGGCGTGGACCGCGGCAGCACGCCGCCCGAGGTGCGCCTCGGCGAGGGCGCCGCGCTCGTCTCCGTCCCGATCGAGGGCCGGACGCTTGGCCTGCCGTCTGGCCTCATCGCTGGGCAGGGCGTCTTCGACTTTCTCGCCGCGCAGATGTGGCCCGCGGCTGAGATCCGCGACTTCACGACGCTGCCGCGGCCGTTCGCCGCCATCGCGACCGACGCTGCGACGGGCGGAGCCGTTCGCCTGACGTCGGGCAACCTGCCCCTCGCGATCCGCGCCTCGATGTCGCTGCCGAGCCTCTTCGCTCCCGTCGAGATCGACGGCAAGAGCTACCTCGACGGCGGCCTCGCGCGCAACCTCCCCGCCGAGGACGCCCGCGCCCTCGGCGCCGACGTGCTCGTCTGCGTCGATGTCTCAGATCCCGGCGCCAACAGCATCGAAGAGGCGCCGTCGTTCTTCGACATCCTCGTCAACGCGGCCTTCTACCAGTCCGACCGCGACCTTGCCGAGCAGCGCGCGCTCTGCGACGTGCTCATCATCCCGAATACCGACGGCATCTCGGCGGCGGGCTTCAACCTCGGGGAAGACTGGATCGCACGCGGGCTCGCCGCGGCGCAGGCACAGCGGCCCGCGCTGGACTCGCTCGCGGCGCGCCTCGGCCACCCGGCCCTCGACCCGCCGCCGCGCCCCCGCGACTCGCTCCAGCGTGCCGAGGCGGTCACGATCCGCGGCATCTCGGGGGCGGCCGAGCGTCTCGTCCGGCGGACGCTTGGCCTCGACCTGCCTCGCGACCTCGCCGCGGCCGATGTCGAGGCGGCCGTGCAGCGCGTCGTTGCGACGGGCCAGTTTGAGCTGATCACGTACCGCCTCGCCGCGGCCGGCGAGGACGGTGCTGCGGTGCAGGCCGGCCGCTCCGTGCCGACGCTCGTCTTCGACGTCGCGGAGTCCAACGGCAACCGCGTCGGCTTCGGCTTCCGCTACGACACCGAGTACAACGCGGCCCTGCTGTTCACCGTCACGCTCCGCGACCTCGTCCAGTTCGGGAGCCGGACGAAGATCGTTGCGCGCCTCGGCGAGCAGACGCGCATCCAGGCGACGACCTTCGGGCGCCTCGGCTTCGATCGCCCGATCGCGATCACGGCGCAGGCCGGTTACACCGACGTGCCCGTCCCGCTGTTCGCCGGCGTCTCGCGCGACGTCGCCTCGGGGCGCCTCGGCGTGCTTGCCGCGCGGGCCTTCGCCGGGCCGGTCGTGCAGGACGCGCTCGTGACTGGCCTCGGTGCCAGCGGCGTCTACGTCCGCGCCTCGCCCGACGTGGCGCCGGACAGCGTGCAGGCGCAGACGTGGACCTACGCCGCGGTCTCGGCCTACGCCCGTGCCGACTCGCGAGACCGGACCGCCTTCCCGTCGCGCGGTGTCCGCTTCGACGCCACCGCAGACCTCGCGCCGGGCCTCGGCGCCTCGTTCCAGCACGTCGCCGTAGACGCCGAGGCGTTCCTGCCGCTCGCGCGCGGCCTCTCCGTGAGCGCTCGCGTCGTCGCCACACGCGCGTGGGGCTCGGACGTGCCGTTCGACCAGCAGACGTTCCTCGGCGGGGTCGTCGTGCCAGTCCTGCTACCTGGGCGCTTCTTCCCGCTGCTCGGAACGGACGCGCTCGAGCTCTCGGGACGCGCAGGCCAGCTCGCCTCGGTCAGTGCGCAAATCACCCTTCGCCCCACTCTGTTTCTGCTCGCGACGGCCAACGCCGGCCGCGCCGGCGAGGCCTGGACGCTCGACCCGAGCCAGTTCAAGGCCGGCGGTGGACTCACGCTCGGCGCCGCGACGCCCGTCGGGGCATTGGGCCTGACACTCGCCGCAGGCGGCTTCCAGACACCGGCCGTGACCTTCTCGCTCGGCCGCGAGTTCTGAAGATGTCCTCTGCTTCCGACCAGTACGACCGCGCCGCGCACACCTACGACCGACTCTGGGCCGGGTATGTGCGCGAGACGGGAGACCTGCTCGAATCAGTCGCTCGCATCCGGCCGGAGGAGCGCGTCCTCGATGTGGGCTGCGGGACCGGCACCTTTGCGGAACGCCTCGTCCACACGAATCCCCATATTGCAATAACGGGTGTCGACGTTTCGATTGGCATGCTCGCCGAGGCGCGTCGCAAGACAGCCCGCGCCCCGAACGCCCGGTTCGTCCAGGCATCCGCCGAAGCGCTCCCCTTCCCCGACGCCTCGTTCGACGTCGTCGTGAGCGCGAGCGCGCTGCATTACGTTCCGGATCCGGCGCAGGGCGTTCGCGAGATGGCCCGCGTGCTGCGCCCCGGCGGCCGCCTCGCCCTCCTCGACTGGGACCGCGGGCGCTGGTGGATGGCGCTCATGGACCGTTTTCTGGCAGTCGCGGATTCGGCTCATGGTCGCACGCTCACGGCGGACGAGATTGCGCGACACATGGCCGATGCCGGCCTCGACGTGCGCGTCCTTGAGCGGCCACGCCGCGGCGCCTGGGCGTTCGCGGTGGCGGTCGGGTACGCGGGCGAGTCGCTAACATCCGGCCTTGCGGTGTGAGACGCCGGGGCTGACGCGCAGGATTGGAAGCGGCCAGTCGCCGACTGCCAACCACTCCAACTCTGGTCCCTGACCTTCATTCTCGTTATTCCTAACCCCGCCTCCTTTTCCATGGACGCTTACTACAAGCCCGACCAGCTCGCCCGCTTCGGCGAGATCTCCGAGGGCGCCCCCGCGCTCGCCGACGCCTTTTTCGGCTACTACGGCAAGGTCTTCGAGGACGGCGCGCTCTCGGCCCGCGAGAAGGCGCTGATCGCCCTCGCCGTCGCCCACGCCGTCCAGTGCCCGTACTGCATCGACGCGTACACGCAGGACGCGCTCGCGAAAGGCTCGGACCTCGAGCAGATGACGGAGGCAGTCCACGTCGCGTGCGCGATCCGAGGCGGCGCGAGCCTCGTCCACGGCCTCCAGATGCTGGACGGCGTCAAGGCGAGCACGATGTAGCGGCCGGGCGGGTGAGCCCACCATCCGCCGTCCCTCTATTCCATCGTGATGTCGCCGTAGTAGGCTGTTGCCGAACCGCGTGTGTTGTCCGCATCCGTCATGATGGCGATGCCGGTGATGGCCGGCGGCGCCTCGCCGAAGGCGGCGCGGTAGTCCGCCGCGACGTCGCGGCGGGCCGTGCGCCAGCGGCCGACGTTGGCCGCGCCGCTCTCCACGGGCACCATCTGCACCCAGTTCGTGAACGGGTTGGGAACGATCCGCGTCTCGTCGGCGCGGTTGGCCCAGATGTAGTTGATCGCGCGCGTCGGGATGTTGCGGTAGCCGAGCGCCTGGAGCGCGCGGTATTTCACGCGGTCGCCGAACGAGAGGCGGCTGACCGGGTAGTCGAACGTGACGTAGATCCGGGCCGGGTAGTCGTCGCCATCGCGGCGGGCGACGTTGCCGCGTGGAATCACGCCGTCGACCTTCCAGCGCCACGACAGGACCGAGTGCTGCGCGAGGTCCACCCGGATGCGGCGGACGAGGCCCGAGGCGGAGCGGCTCGCCTGCCCGCGAACGACGACCCCGTTGCCATCGCGCACGAGCGCGTACGTGGAGGACGGCGCGTCGCCGAGGCGCAGCGGCTCCCAGCCGCTCACGGACCCGCCGGCGGTCATCGAGGAGAAGGCGCCCACGACGAGCGGCGGGCTGGGGACGAACGCGACGAGCGCGAGCGAGGCAGGCGAAACGAATCATGACGGGATCGGAGAAAGGGAAGGCAACGTCGAGGCGTCCGGAGATCACCCGCCAGACCACGCGGTGCCCAATCTGTGTCCGTGGGCACGGACTGAGCGCTGAACGGCGTAGAAAGCGGGCACAGGCTCGATGTAGACTCCTCCAGCCCGCTATCCCCTGTCCATGCTCGACGGCCCGCTCGCCCTTCCCGTCCTCACCAGCCTCGCCTCGGCCGTCGCGGATGGACCGAAGCCTGTCACCAGCCTGCGCTCGCGCCGCGCGCCGCTCCTCTCGCCCGACGCCCAGTTCGCGGCCCTCAACGCCGTCGAGGTGACCGGCGGGCCGACCGGGACGGGCCTCTTCCACGCGGACCTCGGCGCGTCGGCGTGGCCCACGCTCCAGCCGGCGCCGCTCGAGATCCTCCAGATCAACGTCGGCAAGCTGTGCAACATGACGTGCCGCCACTGCCACGTCGACTCGGGGCCGGACCGGACGGACGCCAACATGGACCGCGCGACGGCCGAGGCGTGCGTCTCCGCCATCGACGCCATCCGCGCCGCGCCGGGCGGCGCCGCGCTCCACACGCTGGACCTCACCGGCGGCGCGCCCGAGCTCAACCCGCACTTCGAGTACCTCGTCGAGGCGGCCGTCGCGAGGGGCCTGCACGTCATCGACCGCTGCAACCTGACGATCCTCACGACGAACCGCTACCGGCACCTGCCCGAGTGGTTCGCCGAGCGCGGCGTCGAGGTCGCGTGCTCGCTGCCGCACTACCGCCGCCTCAACACGGACGCGCAGCGCGGCGACGGGACGTACGAGAAGAGCATCCAGGCACTCCACGCGCTCAACGCCGCCGGCTACGGCCAGGGCGATCCAGGCCGCGTGCTGACGCTCGTCACGAACCCAGTCGGCGCGTTTCTGCCGGGCAACCAGGCGTCGCTCGAGTCCGAGTGGAAGGCCGGGCTGGCGCGCGCCCACGGCGTCGCGTTCGACCGCCTCATCGCGATCACCAACATCCCGATGTCGCGCTTTCTGGAGTGGCTGCTCGAGAAGGGCCAGGTCGAGGCCTACATGGAGCGCCTCGTTACCGCCTTCAACCCGGCGACGATCGGTGGCCTGATGTGCCGCAACACCCTCTCGGTCGGCTACGACGGGCAGGTCTACGACTGCGACTTTAACCAGCAGTTGGAGATGCCCGCGGCCGTCGCCCGGCCGTCCATCTTCGAGTTCGACCCGGTCGCGTGGCAGGCGCGGCACGTCCGAACGGCGCGGCACTGCTACGGCTGCACGGCGGGCGCAGGCTCGTCCTGCGGCGGCGCGACGGCGTGAGCGCGGATATCCTCCGCGGCTCTGGTCGTCTTCGCCAAGGTGCCCGAGCCCGGTGCGCGTCAAGACGCGCCTCGTGCCGCCGCTGTCGTACGAAGACGCCGCCGCGCTCTACACGGCATTTCTGACGGATGCGCTGACGGGATTCGCGACGCTTGGCGTTGCCGTCCGGCTCTACCTGCCGCCGTCCGGCGCCACCCTGCCGGCCGGAATCGTCCCGCCGGGCGTCTCGATCGCACGTGCAGCGCGGCGACGGGCTCGGAGAGCGCATGGACGCCGCCCTCACCGAGACGCTCGCGGCTGGCTTCTCGCGCGCCGCCGTCATCGGGACGGACCACCCGACGCTGCCGCTCGCCACCATCGCCGAGGCGCTCGACGCGCTCGCAGCACCGGGGACGGTCGCGATCGGGCCGAGCGACGACGGCGGGTTCTACCTCTTAGGGCTCGACCGACCGCGCCCTGCCCTCTTCGACGGCATGACCTACAGCCACGGCCAAGTGTTCGAGCACACGCGCGCACGCGCGGTTGCCAGCGGCGCCCACCTCTACGCGCTCGCCCCGTGGTACGACGTGGACGACGCTGGGAGCCTCGCGCGCCTTGTCGCGGAGTGGCAGTCGGGCGCCGCGGTTGGCCCGCGGACATCCGAGGCGCTGGGCCGCCTCGCTCTTCCGGACGAGACTGATGCGCGGGGCGACGCCGGGCGTTAGCTTTTCGGCTCACATGCGCGCGCTTGCCCATGCCCCTCGGCGCCCTGCCCACCGTTTACGGCTTCGGCTACCTCTCGACGCCGACTGTCGCCTTCTCGGACCGGCAACTGAGTGACCTGCTGATCTCGGCGCGCAGGTGGAACAACCCGCGCCAGATTAGCGGCAAGCTTATCGTCCTCGAAGAGGACGAGCAGATCGCCCGCTTCGCGCAGTGGATCGAGGGGCCGCGCGAGGAGATCGAGCTCTGCATCCAGCGCATCTTCGCCGACACGCGCCACGGCTCGTTCGACGTGCAGTGGCAGGGCGAGACGACCGGCCGACGGTTCGCGGGGTGGGACATGGCGTACGACGTCTACGCGCCCGACGAGTGGACCGGTGCCGCCCCGGGCCTCGACGCCGAGTAAGTCCGGCTGCCTCACCTCGGCCTTTAGCCACGCGCCGCGCCATCTGAGTAGAACCGCTTGAGGCGGTCTGGCGAGAGGCGCAGGTTCCAACCGAGCCACAGCGCGAGGTTGCGCGCCTGCTGCCTCAACGCACCATTGGCGCGGAAGCGCCGCCCGCTCGTCACGACCTCTGCATCGAGGAAGACGAAGCGCCCAACGCGGCGCACGCGGCGGACGAGTTCGAGGTCCTCGAAGATGGGCTGGTCCGGGACCCCGCCGACCGCGTCGAGGACCGCGCGGCGCACGAACGGGGCGCGGTCGCCGAATGCGAGGCGGTGCCAGCGCATCCACATCCGTGCCTGCCACAGCCGCATAAGCGGACTGGACGCGTCGTCGAAGGTTGTGCGGAAGCAGCCGCCGGCGACGGCTGGGTCGTCCAGCGCCTCTCGGACGAGCCGGAGCGCGTCGGGCGGCAGCAGCGTGTCGGCGTGGAGAAAGAGGACCACGTCGCCCCGGGCGTGGGCTGCGCCGGCCGCCATCTGCCGCGCCCGCCCCCGCGGCGCCTCGATCACGGGCACACCGAGGTGCTCGGCGACGCCCCGCGTGTCGTCCGCCGATCCGCCGTCGACGACGAGTGTCTCAGCCGGACCGGCCTGCGCGAGCGCGCTCTGGAGCGTCGCGGCGATCCCGGCGGCCTCGTTCAGCGCCGGGATGACGATCGAGACGCGCATGTCGGGATCAGACAAGCCGCGCATACCGCCGCTTGCCGACCCGCAGCACGAGCGGCCCAGTTGCCGGGTCGACGACGTGGTGCGCGTCAGCGACCGTCTCGCCTGCCACATGGACGCCGCCCTGCGCGACGAGGCGCCGCGCCTCGCCGTTGGACGCCGCGAAGCCGGCCGCGACGATCGCCTCGACGATGCCCGTCGGGCCACCGAGTGCGACGTCGGGCATGTCGTCCGGCTCGGATTTCTGGATGACCGTCTGCTCGAAGTGCGCCCGGGCAGCGTCCGCGGCCTGCTGCCCGTGGTAGAGCGCCACGATGTTCAGCGCCATGTCGTGCTTGGCGTTGCGCGGGTCGCGCGCAGCCTGTTCGGCGAAGGCCGGCAGGTCTGCAGTCGGGATGGACGAGGCGAGCTCGGCGTAGCGCGCGATGAGCGCGTCCGGGATCGAGAGCAGCTTGCCGTACATGTCGGCCGGAGCGTCCGTGAGGCCGATGGCGTTGTCGAGCGACTTCGACATCTTCTGGACGCCGTCCGTGCCTTCGAGGATGGGCAGCGTCATGCAGACCTGCGGCGTCTGGCCTGCGGCCTCCTGCAGCGCGCGGCCCATGAGCAGGTTGAACGTCTGGTCCGTCCCGCCGAGCTCCACGTCCGCGCCGAGGTGGACCGAGTCCTGTCCCTGCGCGAGCGGGTAGAGAAACTCGTGCAGCGAGATCGGCTCGCCGCCGCGGTAGCGGTTCTGGAAGTCGTCGCGCTCGAGCATCCGTGCGACGGTCACGTTGGACGCGAGGCGCACCACGTCGGCGAAGGTCATCGTGCCCAGCCAGTCGCCGTTGTGGACGACCGTGAGCTTCTCGGGGGCCGTGTCGAGCACGAGCGCCGCCTGGTCGAAGTAGGACTGCCCGTTGGCGCGCGCCTCCTCGGTCGTCAGCGCTGGCCGCGTCTTGCTCTTGCCCGACGGGTCGCCGATGGTCGCCGTGAAGTCGCCCACGATGAGGACGGCGCGGTGGCCGGCGTCCTGGAACTGCCGCAGCTTGCGCAGCACGACGGCGTGGCCGAGGTGGAGGTCCGGCCGGCTCGGGTCGCACCCAAGTTTGACGAGGAGCGGCGTGCCCGTCTTCGCGCTTTCGGCGAGGCGCGCGGCAAGGGCTCCCGCTGGCAGCGCGTCCGCGACGCCGCGCATGAGGTCGTCGAGGGTGGCGTCGGGTGAAGGCATTCGAGAGGCAGAGGGCGGGAGGCTGGCAAGATCAGCAGACACGGGGAGGCGAGCGGAGAAATCTGTCTTCGGTCCGCCATCCCCGTCCCCCACTGCCGGTCTACTCTGCATCGCCGCCCTTGCGGATGCGGTCGAGCGAGCGCTTTGAGTCGCGCTCGGAGATGGCGTCGCGCTTGTCGTGGGACTTCTTGCCCTTGCCGAGCGCGATCTCGACCTTCGCGCGTCCGTCCTTGAAGTACATCTTCGTCGGGACGATCGTGTAGCCCTTCGCCTCGGTCCCCTTCCGGAGCTTCGCGATCTCCGCTTTGTTGAGCAGCAGGCGGCGCTTGCGCGTCGGGAGGTGCTCGGCGTAGCCGCCGTGCGTGTACGGCGCGACGTAGAGGTTGACGAGGTCCACGCCGTCGCGGGCGAGCATCACGAAGGCGTCCTGCAGGTTCGCCGTGCCGGCCCGGAGCGACTTTACCTCAGAGCCCGTCAGGACGAGCCCCGCCTCAAAGCGGTCTTCTAGCGCGAAGTCGTAGCTCGCGCGGCGGTTGGTGACGATGGTCTGGTCGGACACGAGGCGGCGGGAAGCGGGAGAGTCGAGATGAACCGGGGCATCGCGGGGCGGGTTTCGCCCACGCGCGTCAGCTCTGGGCGACGGCGGGCACCTCAGACGTCGCGCCGTCGCCGGCCGCCTCGGGCGTCGCGAGCGGGAGGTCGAACCAGAAGCGCGTGCCACGCCCCTTCGTGCTCTCGACCTGGATCGTGCCGCCGTGCGCCTCAAGGATCTGCCGGACGATGGCGAGACCGAGCCCGGTCCCGCCCATCTTGCGCGAGCGCGCCTCATCGACGCGGTAGAAGCGCTCGAAGATGCGGTCGAGGTGCTCCTCAGGGATACCCCGGCCGGTGTCGATCACCTCGACACGGGCATGATCGAGGTGGCGGCGCATCCGGCACTGGACCGTCCCCTCGTCAGAGTATGCGATCGCGTTGTCGATGAGGTTCGTGATGACCTGCCGGATCCGGTTGCGGTCTGCCACGACTTCGAGCGACGGGTTGTCGACGCGCAGCTCGAGGCCCTTCTCGGAGGCGCGCGACCCGAGCATGTCGCCGACCTCATCGATAAGGCCCTGAAGGTCGAAGCGCTGCGGGCGCAGGAGGTCCTCCCGGTACTCGAGCTTCGCGATCTCGATAAGATCCGAGAACAGGTTGTTGAGGCGCTGCAGGTTCACGAGCCCCTTCTGCGAGTACAGGATGCGCTGCTCCGGCGGCAATTCCGAGCCGAGCGCCTCGATGTAGCCGAAGCACGCGAAAATGGGATTCTTGACCTCGTGCGAGACGTTGCCGATAAACTCGTTCTGGACGCGCTGCATCCGCTGGAGCTCGTGGATGTCGGCGCGGAAGCGGCCGGCCATCTGGTTGAGGCTCCGCGAGAGCTCCTGGAACTCGACGGCCCGCGTCTTGACGGCGATGCGCCCGTCGAGGTCGCCCTCGTTGATGCGCTGCGCAGACCGCGTGATGGCGGCGAGCGGGCGCGTGACCTGACGCGCCGCGATCCACGCGCCGGCGAGGGCCAGCACGAGCGCGAGCGCCATGCCGAAGGCGAGCACCGCCTGGACGCGCTTTACCGCGCGCAGCAGCGGCGGCACGGGCTCACCGAGGCGCACGAGCAACTGCGCCTGCGGCCGGTACAGCGCCACGTAGAGCCGGTCCTCACCGTTCGCCGCCGGCCGGTCCGCGTAGCCGACGCGCTCTGGCGAGAGGAGGGCATCGCGGACCTCGGGGCGCTCGAAGAACGGCGTCGCCTCGCCCGTCGGACCGTCGCCCGAGGCCTCCCAGTCCGCGAGGACACGGTCGCGCGTCGCGATGGAGACGTCGACGTGGGCGAGGAGCGCGATCTGGCCGGCGAGGGCCAGCATCGACGTCTGGTCCGGCGACGCCTCGAGCTGGACGGCGAAGCGCGCGGCTTGCTCGCGGAGCGTCTCGCGGGCGGCCTCCTGCACCTGCCCCCGGAGCGACAGCGACGAGTACAGCCCGACGCCCACGACGGCGAGGCCGACGAAAAAGGCAAACGTGAGCATCATCCACGTCTGGGTCGACGCCCGACGTGGGAGGAAGAGCTCGCGGATGCCAGTCAGATTCATCGGTCAGCGTGGGTTCGGACGGCGGAGATGAGGAAGCAGGAAACGGAAATGGGCCATCGGGACATGCGCTCCCCCGATGGCCTGTTTCCGATGCCCGTTGGCTTCCTACTCCGTTTCCTCAGCCTCGGTCGCCTCCTCGACGAAGCGGTACCCGACGCCGCGGACGGTCTGGATATGCATCGCGAACGCGCCGAGCTTCTCGCGCAGGTTCTTGATGTGCGCGTCCACAGTCCGCTCAGTGACCATCATGGCGTCCTTCCAGATCGTCTCGAGCAGCTGCTGGCGCGTGAACGCTTTGCGCGGGTGCCGGACGAGGTAGCGGAGAAGCTCGAACTCGGTGAGCGTCAGCCCGAGGTCGTCGCCGTCGAGCATCGCGCGGTACTCGTCCTCGTAGATCGTGAGGCCGCGGACGGCGAGCGTCTTGGACTCCTCGGTGCCGGTGCGGCGGAGGACGGCGCGGATGTTGGCGAGCACGACCTGCGGCGAGACCGGCTTCTGGAGGTACTGATCCGCGTTCTGGAGGCCCTCGAGCTGGTCCTGCTCCTCGACCTTGGCCGTGAGCATGATGATCGGGATCGTCTCCGTCTCGACGCGGCCGCGGAGGCGCCGTGCAACCTCGAAGCCGGACATGCCGGGCAGCATCACGTCCAGTAGGATGCAGTCCACTTCCTGGCTGGCCTTCTGGAGTGCTTCGTCGGCGTCGTGGGCGGTGAGAACGTTGTAGCCCTCCTGCCGGAGAAAGTGGGCGATGATCTCGACGACGTCTTCTTCGTCGTCGACAACGAGAATGGTGATCTCCTGCGGGGTGGACGTGGCCATGGGCGGGCGGGGTTGAGGGAAGTGTGAAGCTATGAAACTGCGCTGACCTACGCGGCACAGCGGGTGGGGTTCTTGAATGGGGCTGATGCGTGACGGATCGGGCCTTCGAACGGTGCCCTGCGGTGCGGATCCTCGGCTGCACAGCACCAGCGCCTCCTCTCACGCCCTCGCCTCAGCACCCATGCGCCTCGACCGTCACACGCGGCACGCGGCTCGTCAGTCTGCACGTGAGGTCGTAGGCGATCGTATCCGCGGCGTCGGCGACGTCGAGGGCGGAGGGGCCGCCGGGGCCGAAGAGGACGGCCTCGTCCCCGACGCGGACCGTGCAGGTGTCGGGGGGGCCGGCGTCGAGCATCAGCATGTCCATGCAGACGCGCCCGGCAACGGGATACAGCCGGCCGGCAATGCCCGCCTGCCCACAGTTGGAGAGCGCACGCGGGAGTCCGTCGCCGTAGCCCGCGCCGACGGTCGCGATGGCCGTCGGCGCCTCGGCGCGCCACGTCCGGCCGTACGAGACCGACTCGCCGGCCGCGACCGTCTTGACCTGGACGATGCGCCCGACGAGGCGCATGACGGGCTTCAGGTCGGCGACGCCGGCCAGCATCCGGTCCGAGACGAGCCCGTAGAGCGCGCCGCCGGTGCGGACGATCTGGCGGCCGCGCACGCTCGCAGGCGTGGCGAGGAGGCCGCCGGTGTTGGCGAGGTGCAGGAGGGGCGGGACGGCCACGCCGGCATCGGCGACGCGCTGCACGAGCGCGTCGAAGCGCTCGACCTGCTCGTCCGTGAACGGTCCGGAGACGTTTGCGAAGTGGGTCCACAGCCCGGCGACGGTGATGCCGGGCGTCGCAGTGAGGGCGCGGAGCGCGTCTACGGCGGCGGCGGGATCAAGCCCGAGGCGGTGCATCCCGGTGTCGGCCTTGACGTGGACTGTAAGCGTGTGGCCTGCCTGCGCTGCCGCGATGGCCGCCGCGGCACCCTCGGGCGAGGTGACGGTGAGGTCGAGGGCGAAGCGGGTGTAGCTGGGGAGCGCCTCAGGCAGGGCGGCGCCCATCACGAGGACCGGCGCCTCGATGCCGGCCTGCCGCAGCGCGACGCCCTCGAGCACGTTGGCGACCGAGAAGCGGTGGACGCCGGCCTCGGCGAGCGTCCGGGCCGCCGTCACAGCGCCATGGCCGTAGGCGTTGGCCTTGACGGCGGCCATGACCTCGGCGCCGGCGGCGAGGGCGAGAATCTGGCGGGCGTTGTGGCGCAGCGCGCCGAGCGAGACCTCGGCGCGCAGCGGCGCGAGGCGCTCGAGGTCGGCGGAAGAGTCGGAAATCGTCGTCACGGTCGGAATCAGGGGGGCCGGAACGTACCGACGCTGCGGTCCGACGCGCAGGCGTCCGGGCTACCTTCGCGGGATGTCCGATGCCCTGCCCGTGATCCCGTATGCCGCCGAGGTGCGCCGCAAGGCGCTGCACCTCGGCGCGCTCGTGCTCCCCGCCGGGATGCTCGTGCTCGGCTACCCGACGGCCGCGTCTGTGCTCGCGCCCCTCGCCGTGCTGGCCGTCGGGCTGGACTGGGCGCGGGTTCGCTCCGAGCCGGTGCGGAACGTGCTCCACGCTGTTTTCTCGGGCCTGATGCGCCCTGAGGAAGTGCCCCCGCTCGGCGCGCCGGTCGTTCTCAACGGGGCAACGTGGATGTGCGTCGCCTCGGCCATCGTGGCCGTGCTGTTCGCGCCGGGCGTCGCCGCGGCGTCCATGGCGATGCTGATGGTGGGCGACGGCGCTGCGGCCGTCGTGGGGCGGCGGTACGGGAAGACGAAGTGGCCAGGCGGACTCAAATCCGTCGAGGGCACGGCGGCCTACGCGCTGACGGCCTTCGGGGTCGGGCTGGCGGTCGTGGCGTGGCCCGGCTCGGAGTTGAGCGTCGCGATGTGCGCCGTCGGCGCAGGCGTCGGGGCGATCGTCGAGGCGCTGCCGATCCCGGTCAACGACAACGTCCGCGTCCCCGTCCTCTCTGGACTGGCGATGGTGGTCGCCGGGGCGCTGTGACGGCGCCGCTGGCGCGAGGCGCTGCGGCGCTGGCGCGGCGCGCGGTCGGCATCGACCCGATGCCGCAGCCGCCGCTGTGCCCGACGCGCTACCCGGTTGTGCTGATGCACGGCTTCGGGGCGCTCGCCGGGACGGCGCCGGGCGGCGTGCTCCACGCCGAGGCGATGCATCTTCGCAGCCGCGGCATCTGGGCGTACGCGCCGCACGTCAACCCGTACGACACCGTCGCCGTCCGAGCGGCCGCGTGGGAGACGCGCCTCGCACAGATTCTCGCCGAGACGAGGGCCGAGACGCTGAACGTCATCGCGTTCTCGTCCGGCGGGCTGGACGCGCGCCACCTCGCGGCCGAACTCGGCTGGGCGGACCACTTCGCGAGCCTCGTCACCGTCGCGACGCCGCACGCGGGCACGGCGCTCGCGACGTACGTCCTCGACCGGCCCGAGCGGCTCCGCGCGGTCGCTCTCGGCCTGATGGACGTCGTCGGGCGCGCCGCGTATCCCGCGGCAGAACCGCACGCCGCCGAGGCGCTGGCCGAGCTCACGCCGGAGGCCGCGGCGGAGCGTTTCGGTGCGGCGACGATCTCCGGACGTCTGGTGCGCCTCGTTCGCGGCGCGCGCGGGCAAGGGCGAGCGGGCGGGGATGCACCCCGGCCTCGTCGTCCCGAACCGCATTCTCTACGGCCTCGCCGGTCCCAACGACGGCATCGTGCCGACGGCCAGCGCCGCGTGGGGCGAGTCCCTCGGCGTCCTCGAGGCCGACCACGCGCGACTCGTCGGCCTCTCGCTCACCGCGTCGGGCGCGTTCGAGTCGTGCGCGTTCTACCTCGGCGTCTGCGAGCGTCTCGCGGCGAGGGGGTTCTGAGTGCGGCGGCATGCCGACACGAAAAGGGGCCAGGAGCAGACATGCTCCTGGCCCCATCCCGCTGACGAGCCGACGTCTTACCGCCGGCTCATGAACAGGCGGAGGACGTACCAGAACAGCAGCGCGACCGAGGCGAACAGCTCGATGGCGGCCGAGACGTGCCGGTCCTCGGGGTAGCGGTTCAGCACCTTGTCCGTGTCGTAGAGGATCGCGGCGCCGGCGAAGGCGATCATCGCGACCGAGAACCACGTCCCGAGTTCGAACCCGAAGAGCACGGCGCCGACGATGGCGACGAGCGCCACGATGCCGCCCCACTTCAGGAGCGCGCCGAGGAACGAGAAGTCCTTGCCCGTGAACACGACGAGCGCCGTCAGCGCGGTGAAGCCGATCATCGTGACCCAGCCGGCCTTGCCGATGAGGTTCGGGTCGCCGTTCTGCTGCGACACGATGGCGGCCATGTACAGCAGCGGGACGAAGATGACGGCCTGGATCGCGACCGTCGCGACGAGCGCAGCGTACTGCGCGGGTCTTGGACTCGGCCGTGGCAGCCGTCTTGCTGGCGAACCAGCTCACGACCATGAACCCGCCGAGCACGAGCAGCCAGTTGCCGCTCATCGCGACGGCCATGTTGTAGGCTAGTTCGCCACCGTTGACCGAGAACAGCACGTACTCGATCGCGATGAACAGCAGGATGGCGCCGAGCAGGTGCGCGTACGTCCGCGTGAGGAAGCCGGCGCGGGCGTCGGTGCCGAGCGCGGCGACGGGGAGTTGGTCGATCATGTGCGGGGGAATCGGTGGAGCGGGATGAACGTACGCCGGGCGCTCAAGATGCGAGCCGGGCGGCGCTGAACAGAGATTCCGCAGCGTCGGCCTCGCCGAGAAGCGCGCGCGCGGCGAGACGCCCGAAGCGGAGGCCGTAGCCCATGCCGTGGCCCGTGAATCCGGCCGCGAAGAGCGCCGCGGGGATGCCTGGGACCGGCCCGAGCACGGGCAGGCCGTCGGGCGAGAAGCCCATCGTGCCGGACCACCGCCGCTCCACCTTGGCCCCGGCCGCGCCCGGGATGTGGTCCGCGAGGTACGCCTCGAGGTCGGCCTGGAGGTGCCCGGTTGTCGCGTCCTCGACGCCGACTTCCTCGGCGGCGTGGCGGTGCCGCGCGCCGCCGACGAGGACGCGGCCGTCGGGCGTCTGGCGGACGTAGTAGAAGCCGTCGTGCGAGTAGACGGGGGCGGTCAGGACAGGGCGCGACGGGGGCGGTGGCGAGCATCTGGGCGCGAACCGGGCGGACGACGTGCCCCACCTCCGGGACGAGGTCGGGAAGGCGAGCGTTCGTGGCGACGAACGCACGTCCGGCCTCGACCGTCCCGCCGCCGGCGAGCACGATCCGGACGCCGTCGCCCGACGGCTCGAGACGCTCGACGGGCGCGTTCTCGACGATCTCGGCGCCGCTGTGGGCGGCGAGGTGCCGCACGAGGCGGACCGGGTCTGCGGTGCCGCCGTCCGGCACGAACAGCGTCCCGAAGAGGCCGCGCGTGCCGAAGGCGTCGCCCGCGGCCCACGTCGGTCTCGCACGCCGTCCTCGGCGAGCAGACCGCACGAGCGTTCGAGGCGCAGCGCCTCGTCGGGCGAGCCGGCCGCGAGGACGCTGCCCGTGCGCGCCGTGCCCGGCATCGTGAGCGACTCGGCGAGCGCCTCGGCCGTGAAGGCCCAGATGCGCCGCGCCGCGTCGCGGCCGTAGGCGTCGACGGCCGAGGCGTAGTCGGCGTGCGTGCCGAGGAGCAGGAAGCCGGCGTTGCGGCCCGAGGCGCCGTGCGCGAGGCGCTCGGCCTCGAGCAGGACGACGCGCAGGCCGGCGTGCGCGCAGCGCGTAGGCCGTCGCCGTCCCGATGACGCCGCCGCCGACGATGGCGACGTCGCACGTCCGGGCGCCGAGCGGGCGCTGCCACGGGGAGGCCGTCATGCCCGCGTGTCGATCACGACGCGGCCGACGGTCTCGCCGCGGACGATCCGTTCGGCCCAGGCGGGCACGTCGGCGAGTGCGATCGGTCGTCGGTTTCGAGCTGCCGCGAAGGCGCCGGCGGCGTCCGCCTCGGCGAGGAGCGCCCAGGCGGCGGTGCGCTGCTCGGGCGTGGCCGTGTTGGAGTCGATGCCGGCGAGCGTGACGCCGCGCAGGATGAACGGGAAGACGGTCGTGGCCAGGTCCGCCGAGGCGGCGTTGCCGCACGCCGCCACGACGCCGTGGCGGCCGGTCGTCGCCAGGATCCGCGCGAGCGGCGCGCCGCCGACGGTGTCGATGGCGGCGTCCCACTGCGCTTTGCGCGAGCGGCGGGCCGTCGGCGAGCGCCGTCGCGGCCGACGACGTGCGCGGCGCCGAGCGCGCGGAGCGCCGTCGTGCGCCGCCTCGGTCCCGGTGACGGCCGTGACCTCGAAGCCGGCCCACGCGAGCAGCCCGACGGCGACGGAGCCGACGCCGCCCGAGGCGCCGGTGACGACGGCGCGGCCGCCCGTGACGCCGCCCATCGCGGAGCCGTGGCGGACCGCGAGCAGCGCCAGCGCCGCCGTGAGGCCGGCCGTGCCGAAGGCCATCGCGCGCGCGGCCGTCCAGCCGGCCGGCATGCGGACAAGGTGCTCGGGCGCGGCGACGGCCGTGTCGGAGAAGCCGCCCCACTGCGTCTCGCCCGTGCCCCAGCCCGTCAGGATCACGGCGTCGCCGGGCGACCACGTCGTCAGAATCCGATGCCGACGACGGTGCCGGCGGCGTCGATGCCGGGGACGAACGGGAAGGCGCCGCGGATGATCTTGCCGCGGCCCGTCACGGCGAGGCCGTCCTTGTAGTTCAGGCTCGAGTGCGTGACCGCGATCCGGACGCCGGCGTCGGGCAGAGCGCTGTCGTCGCGCGTCTCGACGCGGGCATCGGGCGAGGCGGGGGATCCGGAGAGAAAGAGGGCGCGCATGAAGAGAGGTCGGAGGGCGGTAGACCGACAAGATCGGACCGCACGCCCTGGGAGGCGTGTCGGTGGGCGCCGAGCCGGACGCCCCGAACGAAAACGGCGCCCGGACCTGCAGGTCCGGACGCCGTGACGGAGCCGAGGGCGCGCTAGCCTCGGAAGACGAATGCGAGCACGACGAGGACGACGGCGACGACCAGCGCCATCTTCGCGAAGCTCGCCGACATGCCGGCGAGGCCGCGGAAGCCGAGCAGCGAGGCGACGAGCGCCACGACGGCGAGGATCAGGAAGATGTTGAAGAGGTTACCAGCGGCCATCGGGGTGGAGGCGAATGAGGGGGAGAGGCTTGGACACAGGCGATTACCGAAAGTTGCACGCCGTGTGAAGGCGTCGGCCGGGGCTAGATTCAGCGACCCTCTCCCCCGCCCCACCCGATGTCCGCCGAGACGCTCCGCACGACCCCGCTCCACGCCGCGCACCTCGCCCTCGGGGCGAAGATGGCCCCGTTCGCGGGCTACGACATGCCGATCCAGTACACTGGCATCCTCGACGAGCATCGTGCGGTCCGCACGGCGGCCGGCCTGTTCGACGTGAGCCACATGGGCGAGTTCACCGCGCAGGGCCCCGGCGCCGAGGCGTTCGTGCAGCGCCTCGTCACCAACGACGCCGCGACGCTCACGGACGGCAGGGCGATGTACGCCGTCCTCTGCCACCCGAGCGGCGGCGCGGTCGACGACCTGCTCGTGTACCGGCTCGCGGCCGACCATTTCCTGCTCGTCGTCAACGCGTCGAACCGGCAGAAGGACTGGGACCACGCCCGGTCAGTCCTCGCCGAGGGCGGCTTCGACTGCTCGCTCACGGACGACTCGGACGACGTGGCGCTGCTCGCGCTGCAGGGGCCGCGCGCGTTCGAGATCTTCGAGGCGGCGTTCGGCTTCAGTGCGTCGCACATCCCGTACTACCACTTCGAGCAGGCCGCGCCGGGCGCGCTCGCCGGCGCCACGCTCGGCATTGTCTCGCACACGGGTTACACTGGAGAGAAGGGCCTGGAACTGTACGTCGAGGCCGAGGCGGCGCAGGACGTGTGGGACGCCCTCATGGCGGCGGGCGCCGCGCTCGGGCTGAAGCCCGCAGGGCTCGGCGCGCGCGACACGCTGCGCCTCGAGGCGGGCTACTGCCTCTACGGCCACGAGCTGACCGACGACACGACGCCGCTCGAGGCCGGGCTGGGCTGGGTCGTGAAGCCGGACGCGAAGGACTTCGTCGGCCGCGACGCCCTTCAGGCGCAGAAAGCGGCGGGCGTGCCGCGGCGCCTCGTCGGGCTGCTCTGCGAGGGCCGTGGCATCCCGCGTGACGGTTGCGCGGTGCTGGACGAATCGGGCGCGGCGGTCGGCGCGGTGACGTCCGGCACGCAGTCGCCGATGCTCGGGGTCGGGCGTGGCGCTGGCGCTCGTCGAGAACCGGGCGGAGCTGACGGCGCCCGGCACGCGCCTCGCCATCGACGTGCGCGGCCGGCCGCTCGCGGCGACGGTGACGAAGCCGCCGTTCCACACAGGCGCCAGGGCGAGCTAGCGCGCGTCAGGCGTTGACGGCCGCCTCGTTGGAGATCTGCGCTCGGCGTAGAAGCTCGCCCTCTCGCTGTCGACCGTGGGCGTGCTCATCACGTCGGCGCTGACCGGCGTCGCGGCGGCGTATGTGCTGGACGTGCCGCTGCTGCAGGGGATGCTGCTCGGCAGCATCGTCGGCTCGACGGACGCCGCGGCGGTGTTCTCCGTGCTCCGCACAAGCGGGATCACCCTGCCCGAGCGGCTCACGGCGACGCTCGAGGTCGAGAGCGGGTCCAACGACCCGATGGCCATCTTCCTCACACTGGGCCTGATCGGCGTGATCACCGGCACGGCCGACTCCACCGGGGCGCTTGTGCTGCTGTTCGTCCTGCAGTTCGGGGTCGGCGCGCTCGCCGCCGTCGGCGTTGGGCGCGTCGCGACGTAGGCCGTCAACCGCGTCAACCTGGACCATCCGGGCCTCTACCCGATCCTCGCGATGGCCTTCGGGCTGCTCGCCTTCGGGCTCGCCGCCGTGCTCGGCGGCAGCGGCTTCCTCGCCGTGTACCTCGCCGGGATCGTGGTCGGCAACAGTTCCATCGTCTTCCGGCGCGGCATTTTCTTCTTCCACGCCGCCGCCGCGTGGCTCGGCCAGATCGTGCTGTTCGTGATGCTCGGGCTGCTGAGCTTTCCCAGCCGGCTCCTCGCCGTGGCGGGCGAGGGCCTGCTAATTGCGCTGGGCTGATCCTCGTGGCGCGGCCCGTCGCCGTCGTGATCTCGGCCCTTCCGTTCGGCTTTCGCCCGCGCGAGCTGGGCTTTCTCTCGTGGGTCGGATTGAAAGGGGCCGCCCCGATCACCCTGGCGACCTTCCCGCTGATGGCCGGCGTGCCGTACAGCGAGCTCCTCTTCAACGCCGTGTTCTTCGTCGTGCTCGTGTCGGCGGTGACGCAGGGCTGGTCGCTGCCCGTCGTGGCGCGCTGGCTGCGGCTCGGGCGGCCGTCGGCCCCCAAGCCGCCGCTCTCCGTCGAGATCAACGCGCTGCGGCACGTCGACGGGCAGATCGTGGACTACACGGTCGCGCCGTCGGCGCGCGTAGCGGGGCAGCACCTCCGCGACCTCACGCTGCCCAGCGGCGCCGCGGTGACGCTCGTCGTCCGAGGCGCGGAGGTGATCATGTCGCGCGGCGCGACGGCCCTCCGCCCCGGCGACCACGTGTTCGTCGCGATGAAGACCCGGCTCACGCCGCTGATGGACCGCCTGTTCGACCCCGACGCCGAGACGCCCGAACTCGAGCCGGGCCTGCGCCTCGCCTTCCACGCCGACAGCGCCGTCGGGCAGCTTCGCCGGTCCTTCGGCCCCCCCGGGCCCACGTGGTCCGAGGAGCGCATCGGCGCGCTGCTAACGTGGGCGACGGCCACCGCGCCCGGCTCGGGCCGTTCTCGATCACGCCGGGCGACGAGCCGAACTTCGTGACGCTGACGCTCGACCTGGAGGCTCCCGAGCCCGACGAGGCCCTCCCGACACGGACGAGCCCCACCGCATGCCCCTCCCCATAGCCGACTCCCCGACGCCGCGGTTCATCGTGGACGGCTCCGCCTTCGAGACGCTCGGCGGCGCCGCGGCCGAGTTCACGCGCGCCCTCCGCTTCACGACGCCGTGGGAGGGCGGCCTCGACGCGCTCAACGACCTGCTCTACGGCGGCTTCGGCACGCCGCGCGAGCGGCTTCGTGCTCGTCTGGCGCGCCTCGGCCCTGTCGCGCGCGCGCCTCGGCGTCCCGGCGACGCTCGCGTGGCTGGACGCGCGCATCGGGCAGGGCCGCCCCTACGACGTCGCCCTGCTCACGGCCCGCCGCGAGGCGCTGCTCCGCGGCGAGGGCCAGACGCTGTTCGACACCCTCGTCGAGATCATCGGGGAGCATCCCGAGATCGAGCTCAGGCTGGAGTGAGCGCTCGTCGTTACAGCCTCGGCCGGGATGACGCGGCGGACGAGGCGCGGCAGCGTCGTGCCCTGGACGAGAATCGAGAACAGGACGACGGCGTAGGTCGCCGCGAGGAGCGTCTCGCGCTCCGGCCCCGGCGGCAGCGACAGCGCGAGCGCCACCGAGATGCCGCCGCGCAGGCCGCCCCACACGAGCACCTTGGCCGCGCCCGGCTCGCGGCCCGCGGAGAACGGCTCCAGCACGGCGAGCGGCCCGTACACCGAGACGGTCCGCGCGAAGAGGACGATCGGGACCGAGAGCACGGCGAGAACGACGAGCGGCGGGTTGAGCGTCACCACGAGCACCTCGAGGCCGATGAGCAGGAACAGGACGGCGTTCATCACCTCGTCGATGAGTTCCCAGAACGTGTCGAGGTGCTGCCGCGTCGTGGCCGTCATGGCGTGGGCGCGGCCCTGGTTGCCAATCATCAGGCCGGCAACGACGATGGCGAGCGGGGCCGAGACGTGGAGGGCGAGCCCGAGCGCGTAGCCGCCCGTTACCAGCGCGAGCGTCAGCAGGACCTCGACCGAGTAGTCGTCGACGCGGCGCAGCAGGCGGTAGCAGACCCAGCCGATGGCGAGGCCGAACACGACGCCGCCGAGCGCCTCCTGCGCGAAGAGCGCCGCGCCGTGCGAGAATGTGACCGGCTCCGTCCCGGTCGCGAGTTCGAGGATCAGGAGGAAGACGACGACGCCGATGCCGTCGTTGAAGAGGCTCTCGCCCGTGATCTTGACCCGGAGCGCGTCCGGCACGCCGAGCGTCTTGAGGAGCGCGAGGACCGCGATCGGGTCCGTCGGCGAGATGAGGGCGCCGAAGAGGAGGCACGTCACGAACGGCAGGCCGATGCCGAGCGCGCCGGCCGTCCAGAAGAACAGCCCGCCCACGACGACCGTCGACAGCACGACGCCGACGGTCGAGAGGACGCCGATGACAAGGCCCTCGCGGCGCAGCGCCTGGAGGTCCACGTGGAGGGCGCCGGCAAAGAGCAGGAACGAGAGGATGCCCTCGAGAACCGTCGCCTCGAAGTTCACGGCGGCGAGGAGCGCGCGCGCTGGCGCCTCGAGGTTCACGACCCTCATCTCGTGCAGCGCCACCACGACGAGCGACGACACGAGCGCGAGCGCCATGATGCCGACCGTCGTCGGCAGCTTCAACAGGCGGTAGTTCACGTAGGCGAAGAGGGCCGCGAGCGTGAGGAGGACGGCGACGATCGTGAACGGGGTCATCGGGTTGCGGTGGGGCCTGGAAGGATACGCGGCCCACTTTGCGCGGCAAGCAACCGCGCGGCGCACGTCCCGTTCGGTCCTCTCCCCTGCCCGGCTCCGACATGCCCGTCGCCCTCGACCTCGTCCGCACCGTCGTGACCGTCCTGCCCGTCGCAGGCGTGATCACGCTCGTCGCGGGCGTCGCCGTGCTCGTGCTGGCGCTGCGCCGCCGCGACCGCGGCTGGACCCTCTTCGCCACGATGGGCGGCGCGACGCTCTTGCTCACGGGCGCCCTCCTGCTCGGGATGGCCTGGCTGATGTCCGGCCTGCGGTAGCGCGAATCGCCGGCCCCTGCCTCGGCGGGATCCGGGCGGCTGCGCCGTATCTTCGGGACTGCGTCCGAGAGGCGCCCTTCCCCGGATTTCCCCCCGACCCGGTGAGCACCGACACCCGCACGACCCGGACGGCGCCGCGCAAGCGGTCCGCCCCCCGCACATCCGGCGCCTCGTCGCGGAGTTCGAAGGCCGCTGAGGCGGCCGTCACGATCCAGCGCAAGCAGGAGGTCCTCGGGATCGTGCTGATGGCGCTCGCGGTCCTGCTCGCGCTCGCCGTCGTGAGCCACTCGGCCGTCGACGACACGCGCCTCGAGCGCATCGGCCGAGCGGCCGGCGGCACGCGCCTCGAGAACCTGCTCGGCGTCGTCGGGGCGCTCGTGGCGCGGCTGCTCGTGACCGAGGGCGTCGGCTACCCCGTCCTGCTGCTGCTCGCGGCGCTGCTCGCGTGGGGCTACGTGCTGCTGCGCCAGAAGACGCCCGTCTTCCTGCCGCTCCTCACCGGCCTCGCCGTCATCGGGACGCTCTTCTCAGCCTGCTTCTTCGGCTGGTTCGATAGCCACACCGCGACGGACCTCACCTCGTGGAGCGGCGGCATCGGGCTGGGCGTCGCCGGGTGGATGACCGAGGTGCTGGGCTCGGTCGGCGCGTTCATCGTGCTCGCCGTCGGCCTCCTCGTGACGGTCTTGCTGGCCGTGGACCGCGACATCCAGACGTCGCTGGACCGCGTCGAGGGCGCGGTCATCGGCGCGAAGACCGGGCTCACGGACGGCTGGGCGGCGTTCCGCGAGGGCTCGACCGAGCGCAAGCTGCTGCGGCAGGAGGCGCGGCAGGTCGCCTTCGCCGAGCGCGCCGCGAAAAGCGCCGAGCGCGACGCCGAGCGCGAGGCGGCCCTGAAGGAGGCCCGCAAGGCGGCCCGCGTCCGCGCCGAGGAGGAGCGCGCCGAGGCCCGCGCCGCGGGCACCACCACAGGTGATGGCGCCGCGCGCGCCCAGCCGGCGGTGACCATCGCAGACGATCCCGAGGACGACGACGACCTGCCCGTCCTCGTCGTCCCGCCGGTGTCGTCGGGCGACGGCGCCCGCCCGCGCCTGCCCGCGCCCGTCGCGCCGGACGAGGAGACGGACGACCCGGACCTCGACCAGCTCGTCGAGGACGGCCGCGCGACGCACACGCCCGAGGGGCCCGCGGTCCACGTCCACCTCGCCCAGCAGGAGGCCGAGGTCGACCTCGACAACGCGCCCGCCGCCGCGGCGCCCGTCGCCGATGTGGCCTACCAGTTCCCGTCGATCGAGCTTCTCGAGCAGGCCGAGTCCGACCAGCAGGTCGACATGGACGAGATCGAGGAGAACAAGCAGACGCTGCTCGACAAGCTCGAGACGTACAACATCCAGATCACCGAGATCGACGCCGTCGTCGGGCCGACGGTGACGCGCTACGAGCTCACGCCCGCGCCGGGCATCAAGATCAGCCGCATCACGGCGCTCGAGGACGACCTCGCGATGGCGCTCGCCGCGCCCGGCATCCGCATCATCGCCCCGATCCCGGGCAAGAGCGCCATCGGCGTCGAGATCCCGAACCGCAGCCGCGAGATGGTCCGCCTGCGGCAGACGCTCTCGACGCCGTCCTTCCGCGACGCCGCGCGCGGCGGCAAGATGGCGCTGCCGATCCCGATCGGGAAGACGATCGAGGGCGGCGTGTACGTCGAGGACCTCGCCAAGATGCCGCACCTCCTGGTGGCCGGCGCGACGGGCTCGGGCAAGTCGGTCGGCGTTAACGCGCTTATCGTGGGCCTGCTCTACGCCAAGAGCCCTCACGACCTCAAGTTCGTGATGATCGACCCGAAGAAGATCGAGCTCAACGGCTACGCGACGCTGCTGAACCACTTCTCGGCGATGCCGATCGACGCCGAGGACCCGATCATCACGGACTTCTCGCAGGCGGCGGCCGTGCTGCGCTCGTGCGAGCGCGAGATGGAGCTCCGCTACGACCTCCTCGCTGAGGCGGGCGTCCGCGGCATCACCGAGTACAACGCCAAGTTCCAGAAGGGCGCGCTCGCGTCGCTCGGCGGCAAGCACCGCCACCTGCCGTACCTCGTGGTGATCGTGGACGAGCTCGCCGACCTCATGATGACGAGCGCCAAGGAGGTCGAGGCGCCGATCGCGCGCCTCGCGCAGATGGCCCGCGCCGTCGGCATCCACCTCGTCCTCGCGACGCAGCGGCCGTCCGTGGACGTCATCACGGGCCTCATCAAGGCCAACTTCCCCTCTCGGATGGCCTACCAGACGTCGTCCAAGATCGACTCGCGCACGATCATCGACGGCGGCGGCGCGCACCAGCTCGTCGGCAACGGCGACCTGCTGCACATGAACGGATCGCGCCTCACGCGCCTTCAGGGCCCGTACGTCTCGGTGGAGGAGGTCGAGGCGGTGACGGCCTTTATCGGCGCGCAGGACGGCCCGGGGCCGTACCTGCTCCCCCCGATGGACCCGCACGAGGACGCACCGGCCGGCGCCGCGGGCGACTCGTCCGAAGACCGCGACGACCTCTTCGCGGACGCCGCACGCGTCATCGTCCGCTCGCAGCAGGGCTCCGTGAGCCTGTTGCAGCGCAAGCTGTCGGTCGGCTACACGCGCGCGGCGCGCCTCGTGGACCAGCTCGAGGACGCCGGCATTGTCGGCCCGTTCGAGGGATCCAAGGCGCGCGAGGTCCTCGTCTCGAGCGAGTACCAGCTCGACGAGCTCCTCAACCCGGGCTCAGGTCTCGGGGAGGACCCGGACGCTGAGGGCTGAGCACGGAGCGCCTTGCTACCGAGGACGAGTCGCTGCGTGCTCCAGTTCGGAGCGTCCGCGAAGAGTCTGCCCGGCCCGGCCGCGGCGATATGTGCGGGCCTGTGTCGGGGCTACCCTTCTGGCTGACCTGCACCCTGCCCGATGACCCGCCTCGCGCTCGCCGTCCTCGTCTTCGCCGCCGCCTCGGCGAGCGCTCAGACGAACCCCGCCCCGTTCGACCTCTCGACCGGCGACTACACGTTTACCGCCTGGCCCGAGACGGCTCCCGCGGGCACGTACCCCGCGTCGATGCGCCTCGTGCGCGGCGGCGGGCAGGACCCGGCGGTGACGGCGGAGCCGACTGCCGACTACACGGCCGCGTACAACCTCACGTCCGGCACGCGCATCAACGGGCTCGGGGCGGACGGACTCGCGTTCGCCAACACTGGCACGAACGGCGACCTCGGCGCGGCCGTGCTCGCCCTCAACACGACCGGCCTCTCGAACGTCCGCGTGAGCTACACCTGCGGCACCGTCGCGACGGGGACGCGGCCGTATGCGATCGCGCCTCCAGTACCGGGTCGGCACGACCGGCGCGTTCCAGGCCGTCCCGGGGGCGGCCGTCTACGCATCCAGCGCGACCGCGGGCGACCGGCAAACGCTGGCCGCGGTTCTGCCCGCAGCAGTCGAACGGGCAGGCCGTCGTGCAGGTCCGCTGGAAGTACTACGCCGACGGCGCCGGGACGGGCGGGCGCCCGCGCCTGAGCCTCGACGACGTGGTCGTCTCGACGTCCGACGCCGCGGCGTCCGGCACGGGCACGGCTGCCTTCGCCGACATCGCCTACCGCGGGGCCGAGACGCACGACCTTCGCCTCGTCGTCACGGCGCGGTCGGACGCCGCGTCCGACCGCCTCACGGACGTCGTGCTGACGCTGCCTGCCGGCTTCCCGGCGCCGGCCAGCGTCACCCTCTCCCCCGCCGGCGGTACCGCAACCGTCGAGGGCCGGACGGTGCGCGTCTCGGGCGCCTCGGCGACGCTCAGCGCGCCGCTCACGGTCACGCTCGTCGGCCTCGCGATCCCCGACGTGTCCCTCATCGCTGAAGTCGGCGTGCGGACGGGCGCCGGGTCGCCGCAGACGGTCGCGATCGCCACGCAGCCGCTCCTGCGCGTGTGGAACGAGCCGGAGGACATCGCGACGGTCCATGCCAACACGGCGACGGGCGTCTCGACGCGCCTCGGACAGGCCGTGACCATCCGCGGCGTCGTTACGGCGTCTGGCGAGTTCCGGACGGGCGCGTCGGACCGCGGGCCGTCGTTTATCGAGGACGCGACGGGCGGGATCGCCGTGTTCTCACCCCAGGGCGTCGCAGCGCAGGTGCAGACGGGCGAGGAGGTGACGCTGCTCGGCCGCGTGGACCAGTTCTTCGGCCTCAACCAGCTCGACGCGACGACGGTCGTCGTGCAGCGCTCGGGCACGCCCGGCGCCACGCCGACGCTCGTGACGCTCGCGCAGCTCGCCTCGGACGGCGCTGGCGGCGTCGAGCGCTTCGAGGGCCGCCTCGTCCGCATCGACGGCGTGACGGTGAACACGGCCGTGTGGACGGCCGAGGGCTCGGGCACGAACTACGTCCTCACAGACGCGACGGGCACGCTGGCGGTGCGCGTCAACCCCGGCACGACGCTCGCCGGGCAGCCCGCGCCGTCGGGCGCGTTCGACATCGTCGGCGTCGTGAGCCAGTTCAAGAACGCGGCGCCGTTCATCGGCGGCTACCAGCTCCAGCCGCGCCGCCTCGAGGACGTGCTGGACGCGACGGACGCGCCGGTCATCGCCGCTGCGGCGCCGTTCGAGACGGCTGCCACCCCGACGACCGTCACCTTCCACTGGACGACCAACCAGCCGTCGCACTCCGAGGTCCGCTACACGTCGGCGTCGGGCGCCGCGGGGCGCATCGCGGACGAGGCGCGCACGACGGACCACACGCTGACGCTCACGGGCCTCACCGCAGCCACGATCTACACCGTCGAGCTCCGCTCCGCCGCGCTCGCCGACACCGCCGTCGTCGCGGGCTACCCGGTCACGACGCGCAGCGCGCCGGGCACGACCGAGACGATCGAGGTCTACTTCAACCACGCCGTCGACGCCAGCGTGGCGACGGGCGAGGTCGCGCGGAACGTGGACCTCAACAGCATCCTGCTGCCGCGCCTCGCCTCGGCGACGGAGACCATCGACGTGGCGCTGTACAGCCTCTCGGGCAGCGTCGGGACCGCCATCGGCGACGCGCTCCTCGCGGCCCGTGCGCGCGGCGTCCGCGTCCGGCTCATCGTGGACAACGACACGAACCCCGCCGAGCCGACGCGCCTGCGCGCCGCAGGCCTGACCGTCATCGACGACGGCTTCGGCCAGAACGACGGCGCGGCGGGCCTGCACCACAACAAGTTCGTCGTGATCGACCGCGCCTCGACGGACCCGACGCGCGCATGGACGATGACCGGCTCGTGGAACCCGACGGACTCGGGGACGACGGACAACTTCCAGAACGTCGTCTGGATTCAGGACGCCGCGCTCGCCGGCGCCTACACGGCCGAGTTTGAGCAGGAGTGGGGGTCCACGACGGCGACGCCGAACCCGGCGACGGCGCGCTTCCACCGCCGCAAGACGCTCGTCAACCCGACGGCCTTCTGGCTCGGCGACACGTACACGCGCCTCGTCTTCAGTCCGCAGGGCGAGGGCCCGTACGGCTCAGTCGAGGCCGTCATCAACGAGGCGCTCCGGACGGCCGACCACGAGGTCGCGCTGAACCTCAACCTTATCACGCGGCAGACCTACGTCGACGTGCTCCGCGCGCGTTTCGACGCCGGCGTTGTGGTCCGCGCCGCCATCGGGGACGTCGGCACGACGGGCTCGGTCTACGCGCCGCTCGCCGCCTTCGCCGACGCCCGTGCCTTCCCCAGCACGACGCTCGGGCTGCTCCACCACAAGTCTGCCATCATCGACGGCCAGCACCCGGCGTCCGACCCTATCGTTGTCACGGGCTCGCACAACTGGTCGCGCTCGGCCAACGAGGACAACAACGAGAACACCGTCGTGCTGCACTCGGCGCGCATCGCCAACCTGTTCCTGCAGGAGTTCGCGGCGCGCTACGCGCAGGCCGGCGGCACCGGCACATTCCCGACGGGCGTCGAGCAGACGGCCGACACGCCGGGCGCCTTCGCCGCGTCGGCACCGAGCCCGAACCCGGCGCGCGGCGGCACGCGCCTCTCCGTCGTCCTTCCCGAGGCGGCGCGCCTCGTCGTGCGCGTGTTCAACGTGCTCGGCCAAGAGGTCGCCCGGCCCGTCGACGAGGCCGCGGCGGCTGGCACGCACGCCGTGACGGTGGACACCAGCGGGCTGGCCGCAGGCGTCTACGTCGTTCGCATCGAGGCTGGCGCACAGGCCGCGACGCGGCGCGTGACGGTCGTCCGATAGCGCTCGGAGGCGCTCCGCCCATGCGGCGGAGCGCTCGCGGCGTCAGGCTGGCTTGGCGGTGAACGTCCCACCGGGAACCGGCCCCCCGAACGATCCCACGCTCCACGTCCCGTCGGACGCACTGCCGGAAAACGACCCGACGAGTTCGACCCCGCCGTCCGCGACGCCCAGATCGAGCGTGATGCGCACGCGGCCGTCTTCCTGCCCGGTCGCGCGGAGCGGATCGGTCGTGGCGAGGCGACGGCCCGACACGTGGTGGTACGTGCCCATCGTCACCCCGCCCGCGGCGGGGCGCTCGAAGGTGAGTGTCGCCTGCGAGACGTCGGCGCCGGACGTGTCCCGGAAGGTCACGTCGAACGTGCGGGTCGCGCCGGACGAGTCCGCCGCGTCACAGCCGGCAACGAGCAGAAGAGTGGCGGCGAGGAGCGTGAGGCGCATGGCAACAGCAGCGAATGAACCGGAAGGTCGGGTGCTGGCGGGCAGGCGGACCCTGGAATCGTTAACTTTATTTCACAAACCTCTTTCAGAGCTGGAACTACCAGTGAGCGCGGGCCTTATGCTCCGCACCACAGCCGCCCTGCCGATGGACACGCCTCCCGCCGACGCGCCCCTCCCCGACCCGCCCGCGTTCGCTCCGCTCGCGGCGACGGCCGCGCCGCCCGCCCCGAAGCCAGCGGTGCGCACAAAGGCCTCGCGCTCGGTCACGTTCAAGCTCGCCGCCATCGCCACGATCATTCTCGTGCTGCTCGTGCCGATGCTGATGCTCGACGGCCTCATCGGCGAGCGGCAGAACCTCCGCGACGAGGCGCGCCGCGAGGTCTCGGCGCAGTGGGGGCAAGACCAGACGCTCGGCGGCCCCGTCCTGTCGGTCCCGTACACCGCCGTCGAGCAGTCGGGTGATGGCCAGAACGTGACTTCGACGCGCGTCACCCGCTACGTCCACCTTTTCCCGGACCGTCTCGACGTGCGCGGCACCCTCCAGCCCGAGGTCCGCACCCGCGGCATCTTCCGCGTCGTGCTGTACAACGCGCGGCTCGACGTTTCGGGCTCATTCCCGCCGCTCGACGCCGCGGCGCTCGGCGTGCCCGCCGGCGCGCTGCGCCCCGACGAGGCGTTCCTTCAGGTCGGCATCTCGGACATGACCGGCATCCGGGACGTCATCCCGGTCCGGTGGAACGGCACGACGCGCGAGGCCGACCCCGGGATCGCCACGACCGACGTGTTCGCCTCGGGCGTGAGCGTGCCGGTCCGGCTCAGCGCTGACTCGGCCGCCGTCCCGTTCTCGTTCAAGCTGAACCTCAACGGCAGCGGCAGCCTCGGCGTGCTGCCCGTCGGCAAGCAGACGGCCGTGACCCTCGCGGCGCCGTGGGCAACGCCGCGCTTTGCCGGCGCCTTCCTCCCCGAGCAGCGGTCGGTCGCCGACTCGAGCTTTACCGCGCAGTGGCGCGTGCTGAACCTCAACCGCAACTACCCACAGGCCTTCGCAGGGGCTTTCACCGGCGGAACCCAGCTCGCACCAAACGAGCGCGTTGAGCTTGCCCCGTCCCCCTACGAGATGGACGGCGTCGCCGGCGCCTCGTCCGCCTTCGGCGTTGAGTTGCTGCTGCCCGTCGACGAGTACCAGAAGACGGAGCGGGCGGCGAAATACGGGATGCTGTTCGTCTTCCTCACGTTCCTGACCTTCTTCTTCGTCGAGACGCTCGGCGGGCACCGCATCCACCCGGTCCAGTACCTCCTCGTCGGCTTCGCGGTGACGCTGTTCTACCTGCTGCTGCTCGCCTTCGCCGAGTATTTCCCGTTCGACGGCGCGTACGGGCTCGCGGCCGTGGCGGTGTTGGCGCTCGTGACGCTCTACGCGCGCGCCGTCTTCGAGAGCTGGCGCCTCGCGGGCCTCGTCGGCGGGCTGCTGGCGTTGTTCTACGGCTACTTCTACATCCTGCTCCAGCAGGAGCAGTACGCGCTGCTGCTTGGGAGTCTTGGCCTGCTCGTGATCCTTGCCGCGGTGATGTACCTCTCGCGCCGCGTAAACTGGTACGGCGACGAGGCGCCAGCGGCGCGGGCTGGGGCGCCGGCGGAGTGAGCGATGGCATCCTGCACTGAAACGGCCGGATCGAACGATATGGCGGCGACGGAGCGGGCCTGAAGTGACGGTCACGAACCACGCCAACACTCGGGGATGGCTTCCGTCGCCTCCCAGCACCACGACGCCCCAGGCCGCGCCATTGCCAAGACGGCGCCACGGGCGTTGCCTAGTCCCGCTTGACGTCAGGCTGGGTCGACATAGAGGCGGGCGCCGCGCCGTTGCCGGCGAGTTCCGGCGGCTCCCCGTCAGCGACGTCCTGCGCTGCTTCAGCCTCCTGCATGTCGAGCGCGTCCGGCTCCGACCGATCCGACTCAGAGACGGGCGTGCCCGTGGTGGAGTCCGCCTGCGCCGCTTCGCCGGCGGCGGTGTCGAGGTCGCCGAACTCTTCGCCGAAGATCTCCCAGACCGTCAGGAAGAGGCCAGCCACGACCGGACCGATGACGAGGCCCGAGATGCCGAATGCTGCGATCCCGCCGAGCGTCGAGAGGAGGATGACATAGTCTGGCATGCCCGCGTCGCGGCCGACGAGGACCGGCCGCAGCGCGTTGTCCACGAGCCCGATGATCCCCGCGCCGACACCGGTCAGGATGAGCGCCTTCCCGACCTCGCCCGAGAGCGCGAGGTAGATGGCCGCCGGGATCCAGACGGCGGCTGCGCCGATGGCTGGCACGAGCGACATCAGCGCCATCAGGACGCCCCACAGGACGGGCGAGCCCAGCCCGAGGAACGCGAACGCGATGCCGCCGATGAGGCCCTGCACGATTGCGACGACGAACGTGCCCTTGACCGTCGCTCGCGTGACGTCGGCGAACTTCGAGAAGATGCGCCGCTCGCGCGGGTCCCCGAGCGGCAGCACCTTGACAAGCCGCGCGACAAGCTTCTCGCCGTCCTTGAGGAAGAAGAACAGCGTGTAGAACGTGACCACGAGCAGCAGCACGAACGCAAACGCGCTCTGCCCGAGCGCGAGGAGCTGCGAGGCGAGGTTCCGGCTGACCGACAGCGCGCCCTGCTCGATGCCGGTCCGCACGCGCTCGATGTCGATGTTGTAGCGCTGTGCGAGGCGCGTCGCCCGCGGCAGCATTGCCTCGATCTGCTGCACCTGCTCGGTGACGTTGATCTCGCCCGACGAGAAGCGCCCGTACAGCCCGACGGCCTCGTTCGTCACCGCGAGGCTTATAAGCACCACCGGGACGATAATCAGCAGGAAGATGGCCAGCAGCGTCAGCAAGGACGCCGGAACCCCTCGGCCGCCGAGCGCGAGCCGTACCCGGCGGAACATCGGGTAGAAAACGATCGCGAAGACGACGGCCCAGAACACGGGCAGCAGGAAGCCGGCCAGCGTGTAGATGAATGCGAGCGTGACGAGCCCTACGAGAAGCAGGAACGAGCGATTTTCGAGAGATCGGACGCGCATCGGAGCGGCGGGGAGAGATGGGACGCTGAATATCGGCACCAAACGGAGCCTTGTTTGGCCTGATTCTTCAGGGATCGCTCGCATCCCCTTGACACAGAGTCCGCGCGTTCCTATCGTTCGCGTACCGAGTGAGGACGCGCCTGGCGATCTGTCCGGGGGGACGACAACCGGCGAGACCCACCCGATTCTGCCCCGGCCGGTGCCCTGTGCACCGGCCGGGGCTTTTTTGTGGCCCTCGCTTCAGGTCGGCTGACCTCAGACAACAGGACATGTCATCGGTCTCATCCTGTTGTGCGGCAACGCGTCTCACGAAACCAGACCAGCCCGTCAGCGGAGTGGTTCGGAACGCCTTGCCCGCCCTCTTCGCAGCGCGGTATCATCCTAGGGTAAGCGCTTCCACTCCCGCCCGCCCTCTCGATGAGCACCTACGCGTCGACTGATACCGCCCCCGCCCGCGTCTTCGCGACCCTGCCCGACGACCGCTTCACGCTCCTCGGCGCCGTAACCGGATTTGAGATCCGCGGCAGCACGCTCGTCCTCGACTGCGGTGGGCCGCGCCTCGCCGTTACGTTCCTCGCCGCGGACGTCGCACGTGTGCGCCTCGCGCCGACCGGTGATTTCGGCGCTGCGGACGCCGACCAGACGCCCTTCTCCTACGCCCTCGACGAGGCGACGGTCTGGGACTTTCCCGCGATTGCCGTCGACGAGACGCCCGAGACGCTGACGGTTACGACAGAGCGGATGCGCCTCGTCGTCCAGCGCGCGCCGTGCCGCCTCCGCTTCGAGACGCCCGACGGACGGCCGTTCCTCACCGACTCGGCGGGCGCCGGCTGGGCTCAGACGGACGGCCGGACCGCGACGCGCTGCTGGAAGGCCCTCGCCCCGGACGCCCGCTTCTTCGGAATGGGCGACAAGACGTTCGGCCTCGACCGCCGCGGACGCGCCCTGACGTTCTGGAATGCGGACACGTTTGCCTACGCGCCCGAGCAGGACCCGATCTACAAGTCGATCCCGTTCACGCTCACGCTCTCGCCCGACGCCAGCGGCGCCTGGACCGGTGGCGGCCTGTTTCTCGACAACACGTTCCGCTCCGAGATGGATCTCGGCGCAGCGTCCGACGACGACTGGGCGTTCGGCAGCACGGACGGCGAGCTCCGCTACTACGTCTTCGCCCCCGGCGACGGCGACGCCGCGCTCAAGGCCCCCCTCCGCCGCTACTGCGACCTCACCGGCCACAAGCCGATGCCGGCGAAGTGGAGCCTCGGCTACCACCAGTCCCGCTGGAACTACCACGACGACGGCTACGCCCGCTGGGTCGCCCACGAGTTCCGCCGCCGCGGCATCCCCCTCGACTGCATCCACCTCGACATCGGGCACATGGACGGCTACCGCGTCTTTACGTGGGACGAAAGCGCCTTCCCCGACCCGGTCGCGCTGACGGACGACCTGAAAGAGATCGGCGTCCGGACCGTCGTCATCGTGGACCCCGGCGTGAAGGTCGATCCGGACTACTTCGCGTACCAGTCCGGCCTCGCCGAGGGCGTGTTCTGCACCAACCCGGACGGGACGCCGTTCACGGACACCGTCTGGCCCGGAGACGTCCACTGGCCGGACTTCTCGATGCGGCGCGCGCGCGCGTGGTGGGCCGAGAACCACCGCCGCTACCTCGACACCGGCGTGACTGGCTTCTGGAACGACATGAACGAGCCCGCCATTCTCGGCGGCCGCGACTTCCCAGACGACGTGCAGTTCGCCTTCGACGACCGCGGCGAGGGGCCGACGGACCACCGCGAGGCGCACAACGTCTACGGCCTCCTCATGGGCAAGGCGACCTACGAGGGCCTGCGCGAGATCCGCCCCGACGAGCGGCCGTTCCTGCTCACGCGCGCCTGCTTCTCGGGCTCCCAGCGCTACGCCGCGGCGTGGACCGGCGACAACGTCTCGACATGGGAGCACCTCGTGCTGTCGCTCCAGATCTGCCAGAGCCTCTCCGCGAGCGGGCTCGCGTACTGCGGCCCCGACATCGGCGGCTTCGCCGGCAGCGCCACGCCCGAGCTCTTCGCCCGCTGGATGCAGGCCGGCGTGCTGTACCCGTTCATGCGGACCCACTACTCGCACGAGGAGACGCCCCAGCAGGAGCCCTGGAGCTACGGCGCCGAGGTGGAGGAGGTCTGCCGCCGCGCGATCACGCTGCGCTACGAGCTCATGCCGACGCTCTACTCGGCCTTCGCCGCCTGCGCCGAGACCGCCGAGCCGCCGATGAAGGCGCTCTTCCTCGAGCACCCGCACGACGCGACGACGCACACCGCCTGCGACACGCAGACGTACCTCGGGCCCGCCCTCATGGCCGCGCCGGTCGTGGAGGAAGGCGCCACGAGCCGCATCGTCTACTTCCCCGACGTCGACGGTGGCTGGACGGATTTCGCGACGGCGCAGCACATTCCCGGAGGCCACTCCCGCACCGTCGCCGCGCCGCTCGACACGCTGCCGCTGTTCGTCCGCGGCGGGCACGTCGTGGCCCTCGACCCGCCGATGATGCACACGGACGCCTTCCAGCCCGAGACGCTCCGCCTCCGCACCGCCCCCGGCTCGGGCTCCTCGACGTTCGTCTTCGACGACGGCATCTCGTACGCATTCGAGCAGGGTGACCGCCTCGCGCTCCGCATCGACGTCTTCGCGGGCGACGGCGGCCTCACGGCGGCGGTCTCGCGCGAGGGAGAGCGCCCGCTCCCCTACCGCCGCTTCGAGTGGCAGCTCCCCGCGCACGCCTTCTCCGAGGCGACGGCCGACGGCCGCGCCCTGCCCGTCGCAGCCTCGGCCGAGGCCTTCGAGGCGCTCGACGAGGGCCTGTTCATCGACGGCCCGTGGCTGCGCGTCCGCACGCGCACCGACGTCTCGCTGCTCGCCGCGGCCTGACGTCCGCGCGCGTCGGTGGATATCCCCCGTCGCTTCGGGGACCTCCCCGCTCTCGCGGGGGACATCCCCCGGCGCTCCGGGGACCTCCCCCGTCCCGCCGGGGACCTCCCCCGTCCCGCCGGGGATATCCCCCGTCCCGCCGGGGATATCCCCCGTCCCGCCGGGGAGCCCCCTTTTCCTGCCCGGACACTCAGAATGGCCCTCCCCGCCGTCCGACGCCCCGCCCCCGCCCGCCCGGACCCTGCCGGCTTCGAGACGCTCGGCGCCGTGCTCCGCGTCGAGCGCCCGCGCGACGGCGCGGCCGTCCTCGTCTGCGACGGCGGCGCGCGCCTGCGCCTCGACGCCCTCGCCGACGACACGCTCCGCATCCGCCTCGCCCCGCCTGACGGCGATTTTGCCGGCGACGGCTCGTACGCCCTCGACCCCGGCGCCGAATGGGCCGGCCCGAGCCAGTGGGCCGTCCGCGTCCAGGACGACAGCCTCCGCTTCGAGACGGGCCTGCTCACGGTCGATGTCGCCCGTGCGGCGTGCCGCCTGCGCGTCACGGACCGTGCCGGCCGCGTGCTGCTCGACGAGGCCGGCGGCGGCGCGTGGACCGAGGACGGCCGCGTCGCCCACTCCGCACACCTCGCCCCCGCCGACCGCCTCCTCGGGCTCGGAGACAAGCCGCTGACCGTCGACCGCCGCGGGCACCGCGTCGAGATGTGGAACACGGACGCGTTCCGCTTCGGCCGCGGGACGGACCCGCTCTACAAGTCCGTCCCGTTCGTCCTCCGCCTCGGCGAGCGGACGGCGACGGGCCTCTTCTACGACTCGACCCGCCGCACCGTCCTCGATCTCGGCGCCGCGGACGCCGAGACGCTGCGGTTCGAACAACCTGCCGGCGGCCTCGACCTCTACGTCCTCGCCGGGCACACGCCGACGTCCGTCGTCCAGGCCTTCGCGCGCCTAGTCGGGCGCACGCCGATGCTGCCGAAGTGGGCACTCGGCTACCACCAGAGCCGCTACTCCTACCTGAACGAGGCCGAGGTCCGCGACGTCGCCCGCACCTTCCGCGAGAAGCGGATCCCGTGCGACACGCTCTACTTCGACATCCACTACATGGACGGATTCCGCGTGTTCACGTGGGACCGCACGGCCTTCCCGGACCCGCCCGCCCTGCTCGCCGACCTCAAGGCCGATGGCTTCACGTCCGTCGTCATCGTGGACCCGGGCGTGAAGGCGGACGACCCGGGCTATTCCGTCTTCACCGACGGCGAGGCGATCGACGCGTACGTCCGGTATCCGGGCGAAGACGGCGCGGCGGGTCTGGTCGCCCTCGGCGAGGTTTGGCCCGGCACCTGCGCCTTCCCGGACTTCACGCGCCCCGACGTGCGCGCGTGGTGGGGCGGCCTCCACGCCGGTCTGCTCGGTGACGGCGTCGCGGGCGTGTGGAACGACATGAACGAGCCCGCGCTCTTCTCGGTCGCCCACGTCGAGGGCACGATGGCGGCCGAAGAGGCCGCCGGGACGCTCCCGGACGAGGTGCTCCACGCGATGGACGGCCGCGGCGGGACGCACGCCGAGGCGCACAACGTCTACGGCATGCAGATGCAGCGCGCAACGTTCGACGGCCTCCGGGCGCTCCGCCCCGAGTCGCGGCCGTTCACCATCACGCGGGCGTCCTACGCCGGCGCGCAGCGCTTCGGGACGGCGTGGACCGGCGACAACGGCGCCTCGTGGGACCACCTCACGCTCGCCGTGCAGCAGGTCCTCTCGCTCGGCGTCTCGGGCATGCCCTTTACCGGCGCCGACGTCGGCGGCTTCGTCGACGTCCCGACAGGCGAGCTGCTCGCGCGGTGGACGCAGGTCGGCGCGCTCACGCCGCTCTTCCGCAACCACTCCGCCATCGACACGCCGCGGCAGGAGCCGTGGCTCTTCGGCGACGAGGTCGAGCGCGTCTGCCGCGCCGCGATCGAGCTCCGCTACCGCCTCCTGCCCGTCCTCTACACCGCGCTCCACGAGGCCGCGACGGACGGCACGCCAATGCTGCGCCCGCTCGCCCTCGTCCACCCGGACGACGAGACGATCGCGCGCACGAGTCCGCTCGGCTTCTACGTCGGCGACTCGATCCTCGCGCAACCGGTCGTGGTCGAGGGACAGACCGAGCGAGAGATCTACCTGCCCGCGTCGCCAGGCGGCTGGTTCGACCTGGCGACCGGCGAGCGCTTCGACGGCCGCGAGACCGTCTGGACGCAGACGCCGCTGGACCGCCTGCCGCTCTACGCCCGCGGCGGCTCGGTCGTCGCCCTCGGGCCCGTCCGGCAGCACACCGCCGAGCCGGCCGAGCGCCTCGAGGTGCACGTCTACCTCGCGGCGGGCCGCCACGAGAGCACGCTCTACGAGGACGCGGGCGACGGGTGGGACTTCGAGGCCGGCGCCTTCTGGCTCGGCCGCTTCACGACCGAGACGACGCCCGAGCGGGCGCGCGTGACATGCCGCGTTGAGGGCCACTTCGTGCCCGAGTGGCTCGGGTGGGACGTCGTCGTGCACGGCCTCGACCGAGCCCCGGCGTCCGTGGCCGTCGATGGCGCCGCGGCCGAGGCGGAGTGGGACGGGCGGACGGCGCGCTTCGCCGTCCGGGTCGGGTCCTCGGTGGAGATCGCGCGTTAGGTTGCACGACGCGCACGACGGCGCGCCCGCAAGACGTCCCCTCGGTGCCCACGCCACGCCCCCGATGCCCCGCCCGCTCGCCCTGCTCGTGCTGATCGCTGCGGCGCTCTCCGCCTGCGGCGCACCGCCCGTGCCCGTCGGCAGCCGCATCCCGTCGTTCGAGACCGACGCGGACCAGCCGGCACCGTTCGACACGACAGCCTTCAACTTCCTCGTTGTCGGCGACTGGGGCCGCAACGGCTACTTCAACCAGTCCGACGTGGCGCGCGGAATGGGGCGCTACGGCGCAGCCATCAAGAACCGCTTTACCATCTCGACGGGCGACAACTTCTACACGTCCGGCGTCACGGGCCTCGACGACCCCAAGTGGAAGCGGTCGTTCGAGGACATTTACAAGGCGCCGGCGCTTCAGAGCCGCTGGTACGCCGTCCTCGGCAACCACGACTGGTATGGCAACGTGCCATCCCAGATCCTGTACTCGCGCCAGAGCCCGCGCTGGTACATGCCGGGGCAGTACTACGCGACCGAGATGGCCTTCGGCGACCCGGCCGCGCCCGGGGGCCAGACGCGTGTCCTGTTCGTGTTTATCGACTCGACGCCGCTCGCGACGGACCCTGAGGCACGCGACCGCTTCTCGCGGACCGGGGTCTGGAACGACGACAGCCAGGTCGCGTGGCTGGACCAGACGCTCTCGAACTCGGACGCGCAGTGGAAGATCGTCGTCGGCCACCACCCGATCTACGTCGGCTCGAACCGCTACTCGGACAACCCGCGCCTCGTGTCGCTGCTCGTGCCCATCTTCGAGCGGACGGGCGTCCAGGCGTACATCTGCGGGCACGACCACAACCTCCAGCACCACCGCCCTTCAGGCTCGCCCGTCGACTACTTCATCTCGGGCGCGGGATCGCTCACGCGGCAGGTCCGCCTGACGGATAGCGACCTGTTCTCGCTCGAGACGCCCGGCTTCATGGCCGCCTCGATGACGCGCAACCAGATGAGCGTCCGGTTCCTGGACGCAAACGCGCGCCTCGTCTACGCCGCCAACGTCCCGCGGACACGCGGGCGCCGACTCCCGTTGCCCTTCGGCCTGGGCGACGAAAACTGAGGCCGAACAGGCGAAGGCATACGGGGTTGGGTGCACGACGTGACGGCACGGAGGGGAGCTGCGGCCTAGCTTCCGACGGCCCCTCCCACCCGGTCCCTCTGCCCTCATCGCGATGACCTGTTCCGTGCGCCTTCTCGCTCTGGTTCTCACCGTCGGCACTCTCTCTGGCTGCGCCTCGACCCGCCCCGGCACCGCCGAGCGCGGGGCTGTGCTTTCAGGCGTTCCGGTCGGCCAGTGGCTCGTCACGGCGCGCATCCCGGCCTTCCAGGGCGCGCGCCGCCTTATCGACGTCCCGATCCTCATGGCCGTCAGCGCCGACGGGCAGCGGTTCGAGGCGACGTCCCCCTCGGCCGTGCTCACCGATGCCGTCGGCGGCCGGCGCAACCTCATGCTGGCGCGGCTGCTCAAGCCCTCGGCTGTCCGTGGCGGGGGGCTTATCCACCTCCGCGACGGCCGCGTCGCGGGCGACAGCGTCCACGCGACGCTCATCCTTCCCCGCCTCGCCGCGCCGACACTCGCTGCGCGTCGCGTCGGCGAGCGCATCGAGGGCACGCTGACGTGGCGCGGGCGGCCCTACGGCACGCTCACGGCCGTCCCGCACGCCGGCCCAGAGCCGCTGCGCGACTACTCCGCCGTCGCGCAAGCCATTGAGGACACGCTCCGGGCGCGCTACTACCGCCCCGCCGACCTCGACACGCCGCGCTGGCAGGCCTTCTTCGCCCGCCTCCGCGACCGCATGGCGCGCGTCCGCGACGATGGCGACGCCCTGCTGACCGTCCGCACGCTCGCTGCGCCGCTTGGCATCTCGCACCTGCTGCTCGACGGGCGGACGTCGACCGAACCGGTACCTCCAGCGACCCGGACAGCCGGTGCGGCGTCGCCACGCGTGCTCGTCCTCTCCGAGCCGCGCCCCGGCATCGCGGTGCTCACAGCGCGCAGCTTCCCGGTAAGCCTCACTGCAGACTCGGTCCGCGCCGTCTTCGAGCGCATCGAGGCCTCCGGCGCTCAGAACCTCGTCGTAGACCTGCGCGGGAACGGCGGCGGCTGGTTCGTGTCGCTTGCCATCGCGAGCCACCTGCTCGACCGCGAGACGCCCGTCGGCGTCGAGCTTGGCCGCCGCTGGTGGGACACCCACGCAGCCCCGCCGACGCCTGCCGAGGCGGCTGCGCTCCCCGAACTCAGCGCCTATGACCTCGACGGTTACTACCGAACGCTCCGGACCGCGGGCGCGATGCGAGCGACCGTCCGCCCTGCCCTGCCGCGCTTTGCCGGACGCGTCGTGGTCCTCATCGATGGCGGTGTCGCGAGTGCGGCCGAGCCGCTCGCCGACGTGCTGAAGGCGACTGGCCGGGCGACGCTCGTCGGCGAGACAACTGCGGGCGCCGTGCTGTCGGCCGTCTACACGACGCTGCCCGGCGGGTGGGGCTTCTACTTCCCGGAAGCCACGTATGTCAACGCCGCCGGCGTCGAGCTCGAAGGACACGGGGTTGTGCCGGACATCAGCGTTCCGTCGGCCGCCGCGATGGATCGGGGGCTGGCGCTCCTGGCGGCGCCCACGGCGCCCGCTACCGGCGCGACTGGCGGGTGAGGGGGCGGCCCGTGCGGCGCAGCATCTCGTCGTGCGCGGGTTGGGAGAGCCACACGGCGCCGTCCGTGTAAACGGGACGGCGGTAGTAGGTGCCGGCGCGGTGCAACGGCGTCTCGAAGGCGACGCACTGCGCCTCGGCCGGCACCTCCACGACGCCGGCGCGCCAGCGCACACGCCGCCACTCGCGCGCGGCGAGGGCGGACCAGAAGGCGTCGTCATGCTCGGGGCGGACGCTAGGCACGGGCGCGGCGCTGGACGGGCCGCCCGTCGGCGTCGTCGACGTCTGACTCCGGGTCGAACGCGGCGGAGAGCGCCGGCCCGGCGAGGCGCTCTCGGATGGCGTGGACCGGCTCGTCGCCGAGGCGCTCCTCGAGGTCGGTGATGCGTGCCGCAAGCGGCGCCGTCGCCGTCTCGACAGCGGCCTCGATCATGCGCCGCAGCTCGGACGCGCGCATCTCGCCGCCACGGTCGCCGGTGCCATCCTTCGCTTTCGCCTTCTTCACCGCGGCGATCCCGTTAAAGAGGACGGCCGGGAAGATGACGAACAGGATGAACATGAAAATGACTTCTCCGGGTCCCATCAGGGTGCAGGTGGGTGAGGAGACGGCTACGCGTGGGAGATACGGCGGTTGCGCGGGACCCTGCGCGCGGCGCGGCGTTCAGGCCGTCCACCTCCTGCCCCTCGATGCGCCTCGTTCTGTTTGCCGCCGCGGCACTTGCCCTCGCTGCCTGCGGCGAGTCCGCCCGGCTCCCCGTGTCGGCTGGCACAGGCGCCTCGCCTGCGCTCCCCGCGCCCAACGAGACGCTCATCCCGACGGTCAACGTCGCGACGGCGACGGGCTGGCGGCCGGGAGAGCGCCCGACGCCTGCGACGGGGCTTTCGGTCACCGCCTATGCCTCAGGCCTCGACCACCCGCGCTGGCTGTACTCGCTGCCGAATGGCGACGTGCTCGTTGCGGAGACGAACGCGCCGCCGAAACCGGACGACAACACGGGCATCACGGGCTTCTTCATGCGCCTGTTCATGAAGCGCGCCGGCGCCGCGACGCCGAGCGCCAACCGGATCTCGCTGCTGCGCGACACGGACGGGGATGGCGACGCCGAGATGCGAACTGTTTTTCTCAGCGGCCTCTCCTCGCCGTTCGGCATGGCGCTGGTCGGCGACCGGATCTACGTCGCCAACACGGACGCCGTCGTGTCTTTCCCGTACACGCCGGGCGAGACGACGATTACGGCCCCGGCGACACCGCTCGCCGCGCTCCCGGCCGGGACGATCAACCACCACTGGACGAAGAGCCTCGTCGCGAGCCCGGACGGGCAGCACCTCTACGTCGGCGTGGGATCCAACAGCAACGCGGCGGACAACGGGATGGCAGCCGAGGAGGGGCGCGCCGCCGTCTGGGAGATCGACGTCGCGACGGGCGCGGCCCGCGAGTTTGCCACGGGCCTGAGAAACCCCGTCGGCATGGCCTTCGAGCCCCAGACGGGCGCGCTCTGGGCCGCGGTCAACGAACGCGACGCGCTGGGCTCGGATCTCGTGCCGGACTACATGACGGCCGTCCAACGGGGCGCCTTCTACGGCTGGCCGTACAGCTACTACGGCGACCACGTGGACACCCGCGTGCAGCCGCCCCGCCCGGACCTAGTGGCGACGGCCACCGTGCCAGACTACGCGCTCGGGCCGCACACGGCGTCGCTCGGGCTGGCGTGGTCCGGCGAAAACCGCCTCGGCGAGGCCTTCCGCAGCGGCATGTTCGTCGGGCAGCACGGGTCCTGGAATCGTCGCCCGCGCTCGGGCTACAAGGTCGTGTTCGTGCCCTTCACGGCGGGCCGGCCGGCCAGCGCGCCGGTCGACGTCCTGGCGGGCTTTCTCGTGGGCGATGAGGCGCGCGGGCGGCCCGTCGGTGTGACGGTGGACGGGCGCGGCGCGCTGCTCGTGGCGGACGACGTGGGCAACGTCATCTGGCGCGTCGCAGCCGCCGACTAACGGTTCCGAGCGGTGCCGTTCGGAAGACGGTCTCACCGCGTGGTGCCTCAGCGGGCCCGATGGGCACACCGGGAGACACACCGGGCTGCCAGCATCCGCTCTACGCTACCGTCTCGGCATGGCGGGGTGCCGGAACCGCCGTGTGCGTGCGCACGATCAGCATCGATGCCGGCACCTCACGGGCGATGCGCTCGTGGCGAACCGTGAACGGCGACGGGTCGAGGCCCCACGTGTCCGAGACGCCGACGACGACAAGGTCGAAGCCCTCGCGGGCGACCTCGACGAGCGCCTCGACGGGGTCCGTGGACGGCACGACGCGGAGTTCGATGTTGTCGGGGAAGGTGTCCCGCACCTCGGCGCCGTCGCCAGACTCGGGAGCGACGACGTGGAGCAGCGTGATCTCGGCGCCCGTCGTGCGCGCGATGCGCGAGGCGAGGCGGAGCGCGGCCTGGTCGTGCGGCCCGCCGCGGTACGGGACGAGCACGCGCTGCCACGGCCGGAACGTCCGTTCGAGGTAGACCGCGACGTCGGCGCGCGTGTGCTTGAGGACGTCCGCGACGGTGCCCGCCGAGGACGGACTCGCTCACGACGGGCTTGTGCCACCCGATGAGGACGAGGTCGGCGGCCTTCTGGCGCGCCACGTCCGCGATGTCGCGGCCGGGGTCACGGCTGACAAAGTCCAGGGGGCGCACGTCGACGCCCGTGCCCTGCGCGGCGTTGAGGAGCGGCCCGAGCGGCGTCGCGGCGGGGAGCGTCTCGACGGGCGCCGTCACGTCGAGGGCGGACTGCGTCTCGGGGCGCGCGAGGTGCAGGCCGTAGATGCGCAGGCCGGCCGGCGGGGCGAGCGCGCGCGCGGCGCGGAAGAGCGCCGGGCCGGACGATGGCAGCGACACCGGCACGACGACAGTGAACGGCGCGTCCGGCGCGTCCTCCGTCTCGGTGTCCTCGAGGATGAGGCGCGTCGGGTAGACCCACTCGAGCAGCGGCGTCGTGATGAAGGTCGTCGCGATGGCCATGATGACGAGCATCGCGAACAGCGCCGGAGAGATCAGGCCGAGGTCGAGGCCGATCGTCAGGATGACGAGCTCCATCAGGCCGCGCGTGTTCATGAGCACGCCGAGCGCGCTTGCCTCGCGCCACGACAGCCCGCCGGCACGCGCCGCGAGGGTCGATCCGCCGTACTTGGCCACGATCGCAACGCCGCAGATGAGCGCCGTGTAGCCCCACATCTCACCGCCCGAGACGAGGCCGATGGACGTCCGCAGGCCCGCCGCGGCGAAGAACAGCGGCAGAAACAGCACGACCGTCACGTCCTCGAGGCGCTCGGTGAGGTCGCGGACGAACTCGCGCTCGCGCGGGATGGCGGTCCCGATCACGAAAGCGCCGAAGAGGGCATGAACGCCGAGCCACTCGGTCGTCGCCGAGGCGGCGAGCAGGATCAGGAGCACGCCGGCGAGCACGTCCTGCGTGAGGTGCCCGCGGGTGGCGTGGAGCCGCTCGAGGCGCTGCAGGAGGGGCCGCAGCACGAGAAAGGCGCCGGCGACGAAGGCGGCCGTCCCGGCGAGCGTCACCCAGAGCGGGTGCGCGGCCGCATCGGTCCGCACGACGGCCAGGATGACGGCGAGGACGGCCCACGCGCCGACGTCGGCCGCGGCGGCGCAGGCGAGCGTGACCGCACCGAGGTTCGTCTTGAGAAGGTTGCGCTCGGCGAGGATCCGCGCGAGGACGGGAAAGGCCGTCACGCTGAGGGCAACGCTCACGAAGAGCGCGAAGCCCACAAAGTCGACGCTCGCGTCTGAAAGGCGCGGGTAGAGGAACAGCGCGAGAAGGGCGCCGCAGAGCATCGGGATCGCGATCGTGGCCGAGCTCACGAGCGCCGCCGCCTGCCCGCGCCCGCGCAGCAGGCGCGGGTCGAGCTCGAGGCCCGACGAGGAACATGAACAGGATGAGCCCGATCTGCGCGATGTCGCCCAGCAGGCCGAGGCTCGCCGGCGGGAACAGGAACGCCGAGACGCCGGGCGCGGCCCACCCGAGCAGGCTCGGGCCGAGCAGGATGCCGGCCACCATCTCGCCGACCACCTGCGGCTGGCCGATGCTGCGAAACGCGACGCCGACGAGCCGCGCCACGATGAGCACGACGACGATCTGGATGAGCAGGAGTAGAATGCCGTGCATCAGTGGCCGGGCTGGGCCGCGGGCGCACCGAGCGCTGCGGCCGAGGTGTCGCGGACGGCCACGAACGGCCGCATCGGGCAGCCGCCGCAGCCCGGGATGCCTGCGAGCCCGGTGATCCGCTCGGCAACATCCTCGCCGACGCGCGCCTCAACGCGAACGGCGTCGCTGCTGCAGCCCGGCGAGACCTCTGCCGTAGCGCCGCCCTCCGCCTCGAAGCCCCCCCCGACGAGGCGCGCCGGCAGGTCTGGTCGCCCGGGCAGGCGCAGGTGGAGGAACGCGCCGGACTGGGCGACGGAGAACGTGCGCCCCGGGACGGTGCACAGCGCGCCCTCCGTCACCCGCCAGGCGCCGCCGACGGACGGCGGCGGCGCGACGAGTCCGCCGAGTTGGAGCACGCCGACGACGCCGAGGAGGGGCGCCACGACGAGCGCGACGTAGAGCGCAGCTGTCTTCACCGGCACGAGGTGTAGGGGGCCTGAGAATACGCTGCGCCACGCGGCGCCGCATCGCGACCTGACCCAGCTCTGCGCGTGCTCCGCCGATGTCCCGGGGCGTTAGCGGCCGAGGGGTTCTGTCTGGATTCGGTGAGGCGCGACAGGCGCGGCACAGGTGCGGCAGGGTGTGCGTTCTCTCACCATTCCCGCACTGCACATGACACCGCTCTCCATCCTGGACCTCGCCCCCGTTCCTTCCGGCTCCACCGCCGGCGACGCGCTCCGCGCCTCGGTCGAGATGGCGTGCCTCGCCGAGTCGATCGGCTACGCGCGCGTGTGGTATGCCGAGCACCACGGGATGCCGGGCATCGCCTCGGCCGCGCCCGAGATCCTCATCGCCCACGTCGCGGCCGCAACGGACCACATCCGGGTCGGCTCGGGCGGGGTGATGATGCAGAACCACGTGCCGCTGAAGCTCGCCGAGACGTTCCGCACGCTGGAGGCGCTCTACCCGGGCCGCATCGACCTCGGCATCGGCCGCGCGCCGGGCACCAATCCGAAGACGAGCGCCGCACTGCGGTCCTTCGGGCCGGACGCCTTCGCCGAGCAATTCGCCGAACTCCAGGCCTTCGTCTCGGGCGGCTTCCCCGCAGGCCACCCGCTCGCCGGTATCGCGGCCGTCCCCGCCGACGTGATGCTGCCGCCAAAGTGGCTGCTCGGGTCCAGCGGAGCGAGCGCACGCTTCGCCGGCGAGAACGGGATGGGGTATGCTTTCGCGAGCCACTTTAGCCCGACGCCCGCCGCGCCCGCCTTCGACGCGTACCGCGCCGCGTTCCGGCCGTCCGCGGATTTCCCCGAGCCGCACGCGATCCTCGGTGCGGCCGTCGTCTGTGCGGAGACTGATGCCGAGGCGCAGCACCTCGCAGCGTCGCAGGACCTCGTCTGGGTGCGCCTCGGGCGTGGCGAGTTCGGCCCGTTCCCGAGCCCGGAGGAGGCGCTCGCCTACCCGTACACGCCCCACGAGCGCGCAGTCGCCGACGCCCGCCGACAGCTCATGGTCATCGGCACACCGAATGTCGTGCGGGACCGTCTCGAGGCGATGGCGCAGGATGCCGGCGCGAGCGAGCTCATGCTGACCACGATGACGCACAGTCCGGCCGCGCGCCTCCGCTCCGTTCGCCTCGTCGCCGAGGCTTTTGATATGGCAGGCGCCGCGGCGTAGTGCGCTACATGCTGCGGCGGTACTGCCCGCCGACCTCGAACAGCGCCTGCGTGATCTGCCCGAGGCTGGCGACGCGGACCGTGTCGAGGAGCGCCTCGAAGACGTTGCCGCCCGTGCGGGCGGTGGCCTGGAGTGCGCTGAGGGCGGCCGGCGCGGCGTCTGCGTGGTGCGCGTGGAAGGCTGCAACGCCGTCGATCTGGCGGCGCTTCTCGTCGTCCGTGCCGCGCATAAGCTCGACCGCCGGCGGCGGGGCGTCCGTCTCGGGCGCGCGGAACGTGTTGACGCCGACCACCGGCAGCTCGCCCGAGTGCTTGCGGTGCTCGTAGAGCATCGACTCCTCCTGGATCTTGCCGCGCTGGTACATCGACTCCATCGCCCCGAGGACGCCGCCGCGGTCCGAGATCCGCTCGAACTCGGCCAGCACTGCGTCCTCGACGGCGTCCGTGAGCCACTCCGTCAGGTAGGCGCCCTGCGTCGGGTTCTCGTTCATCAGCACGCCGAACTCGTGGTTCAGGATGAGCTGGATGGCGAGCGCGCGGCGGACCGACTCCTCGGTCGGCGTCGTGATGGCCTCGTCGTAGGCGTTGGTGTGCAGCGAGTTGGCGTTGTCCTGGAGCGCGAGCAGTGCCTGGAGCGTCGTCCGGATGTCGTTGAACTGGATCTCCTGCGCGTGCAGGCTCCGCCCCGACGTCTGGATGTGGTACTTGAGCTTCTGCGACCGGTCCGACCCACCGTAGAGGTCGCGCATCGCGACGGCCCAGATCCGCCGGGCGACGCGCCCGAGCACGGCGTACTCGGCGTCCATCCCGTTCGAGAAGAAGAACGAGAGGTTCGGTGCGAAGTCGTCGATCGCCATCCCGCGCGCGAGGTACGTCTCGACGTACGTGAAGCCGTTGGCGAGCGTGAACGCGAGCTGCGAGACCGGGTTGGCGCCCGCCTCGGCGATGTGGTAGCCCGAGATCGAGACCGAGTAGAAGTTGCGGACGCCGCGGTCGACGAAGCTCTGCTGGATGTCGCCCATCACGCGGAGCGAGAACTCGGTCGAGAAGATGCAGGTGTTCTGCGCCTGGTCCTCCTTCAGAATGTCCGCCTGGACCGTCCCGCGAACGCTCGTCATCGCGCCGTCGCGGATCGTCTCGTACTCGGCCTGTGTGAGCACGCCCCACGTCACGAGGTCGGCGGACGAGCAGCCGAGCAGGCCGAGGCCCGCCGCCGTCGTGGCCCTCGGGGAGGCGCGTCGCTGAGGTACGGGACGTAGACCGGGCGGTCCGGGCCGAGGCGCTCTGCGATCGTGGCCGCGGCCGCGTCCCACCGGCCCTTCGCGCTTCAGGAACGCCTCGGCCTGCTGGTCCACGGCCGTGTTCATGAACATGGCCAGGATCGTCGGCGCGGGCCCGTTGATCGTCATCGAGACGCGATCGTCGTCGGCGCGCAGAGGTCGAAGCCCGAGTAGAGCTTCTTCATGTCGTCCAGCGTCGGGACGGACACGCCGGACGTGCCGACCTTGCCGTAGACGTCGAGCGCCTCGCCGGGGTCGCGGCCGTAGAGCGTGACCGAGTCGAAGGCCGTCGAGAGGCGCTTGGCGGGCAGGCCGGCGCTGACGAGGTGGAAGCGGCGGTTGGTGCGCTCCGGGCCGCCCTCGCCGGCGAACATGCGCGTCGGGTCCTCGCCCTCGCGCTTGAGCGGGAAGACGCCGGCCGTGAACGGGAAGCGCGCCGGGCACGTTTTCCTGCGCGGACGAACCGCAGGCGGTCCGCCGCGCTCTCGGTCCGCGGCAGCACGACGCGCGGGATCTTGAGGCCGCTCAGCGTCTCGCGGCGCAGCGGCTGGCGGATGTCCTTGCCGCGGACCGGTGTAGACGAAGTCGTCGCCGGCGTACTGCTCGGCGAGCGCGTCCCACTCGCGAACGGCGTGCTGGGCGTCGGCGTCGAGCGCGCTCCAGGCGGCCTCGGCGAGGCGCTCGGCGGCGTGCGGGCGTCGGCCGTCGCCGGCATGCGGCGAGCGCCGCGGCCGCGCCCGTCGCCTGGTCCCACCGCCGCGCGGCGTCGGCGAGGCGCTCGGTCTCCGCGCGGTAGGCGCGCGACGCCTCGGCGATCTCGGCGAGGTAGCGCTGGCGCTTCGGCGGGACGAGGACGCCGGCCGTCGGATCGGGCGCGGGCAGCGTCTCGGCGTCGTAGAGGCTGCTCGTGGCGGTCGAAGCCGTGCGGCGCGGAGCGCGTCGAGGAGGGCGAGGTAGAGGCGCGAGACGCCCGAGTCGGCGAAGCGCGCGGCCATCGTCGGGTAGACCGGCATCGTCGCCGGGCTCACGGAGAACGCCTGACGGTTGCGCTGCACCTGCTTGCGGATGTCGCGCAAGGCGTCTTCGGAGCCGCGCTTCTCGAACTTGTTGAGCGCGATAAGGTCGGCCGTGTCGAGCATCCCGATCTTCTCGAGCTGGCTCGGCGCGCCGTACTCGGCCGTCATCACGTAGAGCGAGACGTCGGCCAGCCCCGCGACCTCGGTATCCGACTGGCCGATGCCTGCCGTCTCGACGACGACAAGGTCGAAGCCCGGCGTCCTGAGCGACCCGAACCGCCTCGTGGAGGCTGCTCGGACGTCGCCTTGTGCGCCTGCCGCGTCGCGAACGAGCGCATGTAGGCGCGGTCCGCGTGCTCCCCGTAGAGCGCGTTCATCCGGATGCGGTCGCCGAGGAGCGCCCCGCCCGTCCGCGCCCGCGTCGGGTCCACGGAGAGGACCGCGACGCGAACGTCTGGAAAGTCGGCGAGCAGGCGCCGGACGAGTTCGTCGGTGAGCGTGCTCTTTCCCGCGCCGCCGGTGCCGGTGATGCCGACGACGGGGACTGAGGACTGGGGATCGGGGCGTGAAGGCGGACCGAGGACGGGGCGCCGTCGCCGGAGTGCGCGGCGTGGCGCTCGACGGCCGACATCGCGCGCGCGACCGTGACGGGCTCCGCAGCGACAGCGGCGAGCGCCTCGTCATCCGACCCGTCCGCCGTCTGCCCTCTGCCCTCTGCCTTCCGCGCCGCGCGCGCGCCGGCGATCATCGACGCGATCATGCCCTCGAGGCCGAGCTTCATGCCGTCCTCGGGCGAGAAGATGCGGGCGACGCCGTAGGCCTCGAGCTCCGCGATCTCCTCCGGGACGATCGTGCCGCCGCCGCCGCCGTAGACCTGGATGTGGCCCGGCGCCGCGCCTCGCGCAGCAAGTCGACGACATACTTGAAGTACTCGACGTGGCCGCCCTGGTACGACGAGATCGCGATGCCGTCCGCGTCCTCCTCGATCGCCGTGTCGGACGACGTCGCGGGCGGAGCGGTCGTGCCCGAGGTGGATCACCTCGGCGCCCTGCGCCTGCAGGATGCGGCGCATGATGTGGATCGCGGCGTCGTGGCCGTCGAAGAGCGCGGCGGCGGTGACGAAGCGGACGGGAGCGGGCATGAGGGTTCTGGAAGCGCTATGCGAAGATAGGCCGGTGGCCGCCGCGGCCGGGGACACCGCGCGCGCGGCGCGGTACGTTGGGCCTCCAACCCGCCCGACCATGCCGCTGTTCTCCGCCCGCCTCCTGATCGTCCCGGCGCTGCTGCTCGCCGCTTGCGGCGAGCCGACGCCTGCCGGCTCCGCGCCCCGCAGCGCCCGACCGCCGAGGTCCTGCCCGACACGGCCGGCACGCCGCCGGTCGCTGCCGCGCTCACGGCTGAGGAGGCCGCGATGTCCGCGCTCGGCGTCGGCGACACGGCGCCCGACTTCTCGCTGCCGGACGCGATGGGCCGCACGGTCCGCCTCTCCGAGATGCTGCGCTCGGGACCGGTCGTGCTCGCGTTCTACCGCGGCTCGTGGTGCCCGTACTGCAACCGCGAGCTGCGCGCGCTCCAGCAGGCGCTGCCGACTGTCGAGGCGGCGCGCGCGCGGATGGTCGCCGTGAGCCCGCAGACGCCCGACTCGTCGATGACGATCGTCCAGCGCCAGCAGCTTACATACCCCGTCCTCTCGGACACGCGAAACCGCGTCGCCCGTCGCTTCGGGCTCGTCTTCAGCGTGGGCGAGGACGTGCGAGAAAAGTACCGCTCTGCCGGCATCGACCTCGCGCGGTCCAACGGCGACGCCTCGTGGGAGCTGCCCGTGCCCGCGACCTACGTCATCGCGCCGGACCGCACGATCACCTATGCCTTCGTCGAGGCGGACTACACGCAGCGCGCCGCGCCGGACGACGTCGTCGCGGCGCTTGCCACGGCTGGCGGCCGGCGCGCGCGCACCCAGTCCGGCGTCTGAGCCATGGAAGCGCTCTCCGTCTTCGACATGCTCAAGGTGGGCGTCGGGCCGAGCTCGTCGCACACGCTCGGCCCGTGGCGCGCCGTGCAGCGCTGGCTCCACGAGCTCGACGCGGAGTTCGGCCTCGAGCGGGTGGACGCCGTCCAGGTGCGCCTCTACGGGTCGCTCGCGCTCACCGGCCGCGGCCACTGCACGGACCAGGCGATCTCGCTCGCGCTGCTCGGATTCGACCCCGAGACGATCGACGTGGACGCCATCCCGCGCCTCGTCGCGGACCTCGCCGTGCGCCGCGAGATCACGCTCGCGCCGGGACGCCCGATCGCGTTCGACCCGGCTCGCGGACCTGCTCTTTTTCAAGGCCGAGCGCCTTCCTGGGCACGCCAACGGCATGGTCTGCCGCGCCGCCGTCGGCGAGCATCTGGTCGAGAGCGACGTACTACTCGGTCGGCGGCGGCTTCGTCGTCAAGGAAGGTGAGCGCGCCGGCCGCCTCGACGCGCGTCGCCCTGCCGTTCCCGGCACAGGTACCGGCCGAGTTGCTCGCCCACTGCCGCGCAACGCGCATGCGCATCGCAGACGTCGTCCGAGCCAACGAGCGCGCGTGGCGACACGCCCGACGACGTTCGCGCGCGGCTGCTGGGCCTCTGGAGCGTGATGCAAGCAGGCGATCTACCGCGGCTGCCACACCGAGGGCGTGCTCCCCGGCGGCCTCGAGGTCGCGCGCCGCGCCGCCGGCATCAACCGCGCGCTCCTCCCTGGCGAGGACGAGCCCGACGCCGACGCGTGGCTCGCCGCCATCCGCGCCGGCACGTGGCGCTTCCCCGACATCCTTCGGTGGACGTCCGCCTTCGCGCTCGCCGTCAACGAGGAGAACGCCAACCTCGGGCGCGTCGTGACGGCCCCGACGAACGGCGCGGCGGGCGTCATCCCGGCAGTCCTCGCGTACCTGATGTGCTTCGGCGAGGCGGAGCCTTCGGACGAGACCGTCACGGACTTCCTGCTCGTCGCGGGCGAAGTCGGGACGTTCTTCAAGAAGGGCGCGACGATCTCGGCGGCCATGGGCGGCTGCCAGGCCGAGGTCGGCGTGTCGTCCGCGATGGCCGCCGCCGCGCTTGCCGAGGCCATCGGGGGCAGTCCCGAGCAGGCCTTCATGGCCGCCGAGATCGCGATGGAGCACCACCTCGGCATGACGTGCGACCCGATCGGCGGGCTCGTCCAGATTCCGTGCATCGAGCGCAACACGATGGGCGCCATCAAGGCGATCAACGCCGCCGAGCTGGCCGTCGCCGGGACGCCCGAGCACGCCCGCGTCTCGCTCGACGACGTCATCCGGACGCTCCGGCAGACGGCGGAAGACATGTCGGACAAGTACAAGGAGACGAGCCAGGGCGGCCTCGCCGTCAACGTCTCGGTCCGGATGACGGAGTGCTGAGACGACCGGGGCACCTCCGTCGTTAGGTTGCCTCCCTCCTCTCCCCGTCTCGATGCGCCCGCTCTTCGTCCTCGGCCTGATCGCCGTTCTCGCTCCTTCAGCGTTGGCCCAGCGGCCCGCGCGCACCGTGGCCGCCGCGCTCCGTCCGGCCTTCTCGGAGCGCCACGAGGACGCGCTCGAGGCGCCCGACGACACGCTCACGTCGGGCGAGTTTTCGGACACGTGGACGTTCGAGGTCGCCGCGGGCCAGGAGATCACTGCTGAGGTTGTCTCGGACGCGTTCGACCCGTACATCATCCTCAAGCCGCCGTCGGGCGCGCAGCTCGACAACGACGACTGGAACGGCAGCCGGCGCATCGCACGCGTCGTCCACCCGAACGCCGTGGCGGGCACATGGACCGCCCTCGCGACAAGCTTCAGCCGCGGCGAGCGCGGCCGCTATACCGTGACGCTCTCGGCCGCGTATCCGTCCGACAGCCTGACGTCGGCGCGCGCGCGCGACGGCCTCGTCGGCACGACGTGGGCGGAGGATTGCCCCGGCTCGGACCCCTCGCGGACGTTCATCCGGCTCGAGTCCGACGGCCAGTTCGCGTGGTCGGGCACCTCGCCAGCGAGCGTCGAGCAGGACAGTGGGGACCGGTGGGCCGTCGAGGACGGGAAGCTCGTCGTGCGCTGGAACGACAGCTACGCCGTCTCGCGGTACGCGCTCGACGGCGGCGGCATCCTCGGCGGGACGAGCTCGAAGTCGTGCGGGTCCAACATCCGCCTCTTGAGGATGCCGTGAGGCGGGCGGCGGGGCGGAACGGAGCAACCGGGCGCGAGTACTCGTTGCAACAAACAATCGCCCCGATGACCCTCCTCACGCCCTTCTCGCTCGGCCCGCTGACGCTCCCCAACCGGACGGTCATGGCGCCGCTGACGCGCAGCCGCCACGCTGGCCAGATCCCGACGGCCCTCGCGCCGACGTACTACGCGCAGCGCGCCTCGGCCGGCCTCATCGTCGCCGAGGCGACGCAGGTCATGCCGCGCGGGCAGGGCTACCCGGACACGCCGGGCATCTACACGGACGAGCAGGTTGAGGCCTGGAAAGCCGTCACGGACCTCGTCCACGCCGTCGGCGGACGCATCGTTTTGCAGCTCTGGCATGTCGGCCGCGTGTCGCACTCGGCGTTCCACGGCGGAGCGTTGCCTGTCGCGCCGTCCGCAATCGCGGCGACGGGCAAGGCGATGACGCCGGACTTTCAGATGGTCCCGTTCGAGACGCCGCACGCGCTGAGCGTGGACGAGATCGCCGAGACGGTCGAGGCGTTCCGCGATGGCGCCCGCCGCGCGCGCGCCGCGGGCTTCGACGGCGTCGAGATCCACGGCGCCAATGGCTACCTCATCGAGCAGTTCCTGTCATCCGAGGCCAACACCCGGACCGACCAGTATGGCGGCTCGGTCGAGAACCGCGCCCGCTTCCTGGACGAGGTCACGGCGGCGGTCCTCGAGGAGTGGCCAGCGGACCGCGTCGGGGTGCGGCTGTCGTTCGGGCAGGGCGCCTCGGGCGCCGTCGATGCAGACCCGGCCGCGACGTTCGCGCACGTTGCGCGGCAGATGCAGGCCGCGGGGCTCGTCTACCTCCACGCCATCCGCCCCAACACCCACACCACGCTGGCCGACGGCGCCCCTCGCCTCGACGTCGTCGCCCTCGCCCGCGAGCACTTCGACGGCGCCATCATCGCCAGCGGCAACTACACGGCTGACGAGGCCGAGCAGACCGTCGCCGACGGGAAGGCGGACCTCATCGCGTTCGGGCGTGACTTTCTCGCCACGCCGGACCTGCCGATCCGCCTCGCGGCCGACGTCCCGTTCAACACGCAGGACCCGAGCACCTTCTACGGCGGCGACGCGCACGGCTACACAGACTACCCGATCTGGGACGGCCTCGACGCGGCCAACGGTCAGGCAGCCGGCTGACCGGAATCAGCCGGCGTATTCGCCCCAGACGGAGCGCAGGCGGTGTGCGATCTCGCCCACCGTCGCGCGCGCCTCGACGGCGGCGAGGATGCGCGGCATGAGGTTGTCCGTGCCCCGCGCCGCTGCCTCGACCGCGTCCATCGCGGCGCTCCACGCCGCGGCGTCGCGGTCGGCTCGGAGGGCGGCGAGGCGCTCGGTCTGCGTCACCCGGATGGAGTCCGGGATCGTCATCGTCTCCATCTCGAAGCGGTCGTCTGTCGTGAAGCGGTTGGTGCCGACGATGACGGCCTCGCCCGATTCGATGGCGAGCTGGGCCGCGTAGGCCGAGGCGCCGATGCGGTCCTGAAGGAAGCCCGCCTCGATCGCCGCGACGGCCCCGCCCATCTCATCCACGGCGTCGATGAGGCGCTGCGCCTCCGCCTCGACCTGGTCCGTGAGCGCCTCGACGACGGCCGAGCCCGCGAGCGGGTCGGCGTACTGGGTCACGCCGGACTCGAAGCCCACGACCTGCTGCGTGCGGAGTGCGAGCGTGGCTGCGGCCTCGGTCGGGAGCGCGAGCGCCTCGTCGTAGCCGTTGGTGTGGAGCGACTGCGTGCCGCCGAGGACGGCGGCGAGCGCCTGGATCGTGACGCGGGCGACGTTGACGAGCGGCTGCTGCGCCTGGAGCGTCGAGCCGCCGGTCTGGACGTGCATCCGGAGCATCATCGCGCGCTCGTCCGTCGCCCCGAAGCGGTCGCGCATGATGTGGGCCCACATCCGGCGCGCGGCGCGGAACTTGGCGACCTCCTCGAGAAAGTCGTTGTGGGCGTTGAAGAAGAACGAGAGGCGCCGGCCGAACGAGTTCACGTCGAGCCCGGCGTCGACGGCGGCCTGCACGTAGGCAATGCCGTCGGCGAGCGTGAAGCCGAGCTCCTCGGCGGCGGTCGAGCCGGCTTCGCGGATGTGGTAGCCCGAGATCGAGATCGTATTCCAGCGCGGCAACTCGCTGGCGCACCACGCGAAGACGTCCGTGATGAGGCGCATCGACGGGCGCGGCGGGTAGATGTAGGTCCCGCGGGCGGCGTACTCCTTGAGGATGTCGTTCTGGATCGTCCCGCCGAGGCGCGTGAGGTCCGCCCCCTGCTCGCGGGCCACGGCGACGTAGAGCGCGAGCAGGATCGGGGCCGTCGCGTTGATCGTCATCGAGGTCGTGACGCTCGCGAGCGGGATGCCGTCGAAGAGGCGGCGAACGTCGTCGATGGAGCAGATGGACACGCCGACCTTGCCGACCTCGCCCTCGGCCTGCGGGTCGTCGGCGTCGTAGCCGATCTGCGTCGGCAGGTCGAAGGCGACCGAGAGGCCGGTCGTGCCCGCCGCGATGAGCGCGCGGTAGCGCTCGTTGGACGCCTCGGCGGTCGAGAAGCCGGCGTACTGGCGCATCGTCCACAGCCGCTCGCGGTACATCGTCTCGTAGACGCCGCGCGTGAACGGGAAGTGGCCCGGTGCGCCGAGGCGCGCCTCGAGGGCGTCGGGGAGGGCGAGCGGGTCTGGGCGGTCGGCGGTCATGGCGTGCGGGGCGGGCGGTTGCCGGATGGTACCGACGCGGGCGGAGCCGGTTGGCGGTCACGCGTTCCGGGTACGGAGCCTCGCGGAGCCGGGTACCGGCCTCGCGGAGACGGGAGGTAGCCTCGCGGAGCTGGAACTGAGCGCGGGGAGACGGTAGGTAGCCTCCGGAGCCGGTAGGTAGCCTCCGGGAGCCGGTGAGGGGAGCTGGTTCAGGTGGCGCCGGTGATGAGCCTCGGGGAGCCGGTTCTAACGATTTTCTGCGGGTTCCCGATGGCTTTATCCTGCTGCCTCCCACTCGGCCACTGCTCCGATGCCCGACCCTCTCCCTGGCCCGCTCACGCCCGACGAGCGCCTCCGCGCCGAACTCGTAGACCTGATCCTCTGCGGGCACACGTACCCCCCGACCGACCTCATCTTCCAGGACGTGCCCGAGGCGCACTGGGACACGCGGCCGGCCGGAGCTCAGCACAGCCTCTTCGACCTGCTGATGCATGTCGGCTTTGCGCAGATGGAGGTGCTGCGCTTCTTCTATGAGGAGGGCGCCCCGGCGCCGGTGTATCCGGTGCCGTTCTGGCCGACGCGGGGCTCGCGGGGAACCGAGTGGCGGGACGGGCTCGGCTACTTCGTCGCCATCCGTGACCGCCTCGCTTCGCACGTCGAGGACCCGGCGCGGGACGTGACGGCGGAGTTTCCGCAGGCGCCGGGGCACACGATGCTCGGCGAGGTGCTGCGGCTGGCCGAGCACACGGCCTACCACACGGGGCAGGCCGTGCTGATCCGGAAGGGGCTCGGGCTCTGGCCGCCGACCGACCCGATGTCGGACGGCGGGGCGGTCCGGTAGGGCGTCGGCAGTAGGTTCTGGCGTCCCATCTGCCTGTCCCGTCCGATGCTCCGTGCCACCCTCGCCCTCCTCCTGCTTGCCGCCGCGGCGGACGCGCAGACGGTCACGTACCAGTACGACAGCGGCACGGGCTCGCAGAACATCGGCCCGCCGTCGACCTTCGACCCGGACATGCTGTGGGGCAACTACTACCTCACGCAGCCCGGCGGCGAGGCCATCACGAGCGTCACGGTCGCCTTCGGAAACACGTTTCCCTCGCGCGCCAACCCCATCACCGTCTGGGTGCTCTCGGACGCCGACGGCGACGGCGACCCACGCAACGCCGTCTCGGTGGCGCGCGCGATCCTGCCGGGCCCGGTCGTCGGGACGACGCCGATCACCGTCCCGATCCCGCCGACGCTTGTCGGCTCCGGCTTCTTCGTCGGCGCGAGCGTCAAGCTGCTCGGCGGGCAGGACCGGCCGGCGCGTCTGGACCCGAACGCACCGCCGAACAACGCGTGGATCTTCTATGCCGACAGCATCGCGGCGGTCATCGACAGCCTCGGGACGGCGCCGTACGGCGCGCGCATCAACCCGCCCTTCCCCGGCGCCTTCCTCGTCCGCGCGACGGGCATGCCTGCGGCCGTCGCGACGGAGCCGACGCCCTCGGCGTCTGCCGACCTCACCGCGTTTCCGAACCCTGTCCGAGGCACCGCGACGCTGCGGTACGTGCTGCCCGAAGCTGGGACGGTGACGGTGACCGTCGTCGACGCGCTCGGCCGAACCGTCGCGGCGCTGGTGCGAGGCAGGCAGTCGGCGGGCGATCAGACCGTGACATGGGATGCACGCGATGCGGCGCCCGGTGTCTACGCCGTCCGCCTCGAGGCGGCGGGGCGAGCGACGACGGCCCGCCTCGTCGTGGTGCGCTGATCGGGGCAGCGGCTAGGGGTCCCGTTTACCGGGGCTCTCCTCTCCGGCGGGGGCGCCCCGCCCGGTCGTCTCCTCGAGGATGCGGGCATCCGAAACGTTCGGGTCCATCTCCTTTCGGAATGCCATCTGCGCCTCGGCGGTGATCGACGCCGCGCGGTCGATCGCCAACTCGGCGGCGGACGCGGCAAGGCGCACCGCCCCGCCAGCCAGCAGGCCGAGGCGCCCGACGACGCCGGCGCGCTCGAACTTTTCGATCCACTCGTTCACGCCTCATCCGCCCCGGGACGGGGCTTGCGGTTGGCGCGCGGGCGCGGCGCCTCGGGCGCGTGCGACTCTGCCGTCGGTGCCTCAGGGTCCATCGCGCGGTCCTCGTCCGAGTGGACTGGGTCGGCGGGGCGCATCGGGTCGCGGAAGATGGCGTCGAGGTCGAGGTCCTGGACGGCCGTCGAGACGCGGCGGCCGGTTTCGGCGAGGGCCTGGCCGATGGTCTCGAACGTGGCCTCGAGGACGAACGCGGCCTTGTCCGGCGTGGTAAGGCGCTCGAAGGCGCGGCGGAGGTCGTCGATCGGCGGGCGGGGAGCAGACATTGTGGCGGCGGCCGGAGCCGCGATGGGGTGTCGGCGTTCGACGGGGCCTCCGGACCCTGAGTTTCACCGATGTCTGATCCGACCCTCCCTCCGGCGCCCGACGCGCCGGTGCCCGACGCCCACCGCACCCTCGACGGCCTCGTCATCCGCTCCACCGGCAGCTGGTACAACGTCCGCACCGACGAGGGCGTGGACGTGAAGGCCCGCGCCCGCGGCCGCTTCCGCCTCGACGCGCTCGACATCGACGAGACGAACCCCCTTGCGGTCGGCGACCGGGTGGAGCTTCGCATGGAGAGCGACGAGACGGCCCTCGTGACGGCCATCCGCCCGCGTCACAACCAGCTCTCGCGCCGCGCCGCCGGCGGCCGCGGCGCCGTCCGCGAGCACGTCATCGTGGCCAACGTGGACATGGCGTGGTGCGTGCAGTCCGTCTACGGCCCCAAGTTCAACCCCGGCTTCGTGGACCGCTTTCTCGTCGCGGCCGAGGCGCGGCACGTCGCGGCGGGGCTCGTGCTGAACAAGGCGGACCTGATGGTGGACGAGCCGCGCGCGCAGGTCGCGATGGAGTTCTGGTCTGGCCTCTACCGCGACCTCGGCTACCCCGTCCTCGTCACGAGCGCCGAGACGGGCGAGGGCGTCGACGTGTTCAAGGAGGCGCTGGCCGGCAAGGTCTCGGTCGTCTCCGGGCCGTCCGGCGTCGGGAAGTCGAGCCTGCTCAACGTCGTCGAGCCGGGCCTCGGCCTCCGGACGTCGCACATTGGCCTGCGCACCCAGAAGGGCCGCCACACGACAACGTTCGCGACGCTGTACGAGGCGGCGGGCGGCTGGGTCGCGGACACGCCGGGCGTCCGCGAGTTCGGCATCTGGGACATGTCGCCGGTCGAACTCGGCGGCTACTTCGTCGAGTTCCGCCCGTTTATCCCGGACTGCCGCTTCCCCGACTGCACGCACGTCCACGAGCCCGGCTGCTGCGTCATCGACGCCGTCGAGGCGGGCACCATTACCGAGCAGCGCTACGCGAGCTATCTCGGGATCCTCGAGACGGTCGAGACGGAGTACGAGAACACGCGGCAGAAGCGCTGGCGCACCGTCGGCCGTCCAGACGACCCCGACGAGGCCGTTGAGGACATCGACTAGACGCGGTGTGAAGGTTCTGAGCCTTGGCCTCCCATCTCAGTGTCGGCTGGTCCTCCCGCACCCGGCTTGCCCTCCTCGTTGGTGCGGTACATGCGCTGCGTGCGGAGGGCGAAGGCGACGTCGTCGCGGGCAGCGAAGGCGTCGAGGACGTCCTCCCAGATGGCCTCTTCCGAGACGCGGAGGCGCCGCGGCGGGACGAGGTAGCGGAGCGTGAGCCGCACGCCGTCCTGCACGACCGACGTGTAAACGGTCGGCGTGAGCTTCGAGAAAAAGATGAAGTGCTCGCTGGCCGTCCGCCGGAGCGCCGCCTCGGCGTTTTCCGAGAACGCCTCGGCGCGGTCGTGCGCGATGCCGAGCAGGAGGGTCTTGGCGCCGCGCCAGTTGCTCTCGAACGTCACGACGACCGGGATCTCGTGCCAGACGTACGGGAATGCGCCTGTGTGGTTGACAAACGCGTCCGTAAAGATCCAGCCGTTGGGCAGGTTCACGACACGGCCTGTGGACTGGAAGGCGCCCGAGGCGGTCTCAACGTCGAGGAGCGTAAACGAGAACAGGCGCTGGTCCGTGACGTCGCCCGTGCGGTCGCGGACGGTGATCCGGTCGCCGGGCGTGAACGGGCGCCGCCAGAGGATGTAGAGCCAGCCGAAAAGGTTGACGACGGGGTCTCGGAGGGCAATCGCGAGGCCGGCCGAGAGAAGCCCGAAGAACGTCGCGACGGAGCCGACGGCGCCGCCCCACACGGGCAGCAGCACGATGATGGCGACAGCGACGGTGGCGTAGAGCGAGCCCTTACGCCAGCGGTAGAGCGTCCGCGGGTCCGTCGCCCGGCGGTGGACGCCCGAGAGCACGGCCGTCCGAACGCCCCAGAGCACGGCGACGAGGAGCAGCGTGATGATCAGGTCCTCCGTGACCTCAGTCCCGAAGCCGAACACCGAGTCCGCCGCCGCGACGACCCGCGTCCAGAGGCCCGCCGAGGCGTCCTGCGCCGCCTGCTGCGCCGCGGCGGCAGCGCGCTTCACGGTCAGCGCAGTGTCGATGCGGGTAGCGCTCGCCCGAGGCGCCACGTCGAGCGGCACGCCGGCCTCGCGGCTGAGCGTGTCCACAGCCCGCGTAAGCGTCTCGGACGCCCGCGCGAGCGAGTCCGCCGCCTCACTGAGCGCGGCGGCCTGCGTCTGCGCTGAGTCGAGCAGCGCCGCGGTCGGCGTGGCGAGCGAGTCCTGGAGCACGGCGTGCTAGCGCGCCGCGGCCGCCTCGCCGATAAGCTGCGCGAAGCACTCCGCCGTGTAGGCCGTCGGCAGGACGACGCGGCCGCCGATGGCGACGCGCGGCGTCGAGATGCCGCCGTCGCGCGAGGCGAAGGCCGTGCCGACGGCCGCGGCGTCGGCCTGGACCTGCGTGAGCAGCGGCTGGAGCGTCGCCTCGTTCTCGAGCGTCGCCTGAAAGGCAGCGCCGTTCATGCCGACGGCGTCGAGCGTCGAGACGAGCTCCGGCACGGTCATGCCCCACATCTGGTCCTGGCGGTCGAACATCTCGTGCATGAGCTCGAAGAACTTGCCCTCGCGCTGCGCGATCTTGAGCGCGATGACCTGGGCGACCGACTGCTGGCGCAGCGGGTACGCGACCGAGTAGAAGCGGGCACGGCCGGCCTCGGCAGCCTCGATCGGCTCGAGCACCTCGCCGAGGTCGCGGCAGTGCGGGCAGTTCGGGTCGAAGATCTCGACGACCTTCACCGCGGTCTCGTCCGGCGAGCCAACGTACGGGCCGCTCGTGAACGGCGTGAGGTCCGCGATGGGCGCAATGTCGGGATCGAAGCCGCAGGTCGCGCCGCCGGCTGTGACGGCGAGCGGCTGCGCCGGATCGCCCGGCTGGCCGGCGGCGGCTACCGTGCCGGGCGCGAGCGGCGAGGCGCTCGCCTCGGTATCGGGCGTCGCCGGCGCCGCGTCAGAGTTGCTCGCGAGGACGATGTCGGCGCCGACGAGGAGCAGGAAGGCGCCGAGCAGTGGCGCATAGGGGCGAAGCGTCGGGGACGCGGCGCGCGGCGCGCGGCGCGAGGGCTTCGCCTCAGCGCCGGCAGGGGCCGCCAGGCGGCGCGACTCGAGAAGGTGCAGCACGAAGAGCGTCAGGACGAAGGTGGACGAAATGAGGCAGAGCACGCAGAACTGGTGGATCACGGCCGCCTGGATGTACACGAGGTAGGCGGCGTAGAGCACCCCGATTCCCGAGACACCGAACGCGGCGCGGCGGAGCCGGTCGTCGCCGGTTGCGGCGTAGGCGAGGCGGACGAGCGCGAGGAATCCGTAAAAGACGAAGCCCCACACGATGTTGGACACCCCGAACTGCGTGCCGTAGGCGCCCTGCGTGACTTCGGCGCAACCGACGACCTCGGCTGGCGCGCTCGGGTCGTAGGTGACGGGCGCCGAGGCGAGGCCGCTGCACCCGTTGGCAAAGCCGTTGTTCGCCTGGAGCTGGAGGTGCGTCACGACGAGCAGGCCGCCGAGCGCCGCGGCGACGATGAGCAGCCGAACGAGCGCGGTCTGAGTCGGGAGGGCCATGTCGGGAGTGAGCGGGTGTGGAGCCGGAACGGCCGCCGGCGGGCCGCCCGTATGGGAGCGCCGCCAAGCTACGGCGCCGGCGGGATGCGGGCGCCGGCGACTGTTCTGCCGGATCTCGCGGCGGAGCGGGAGGCCACTTGACCATGGGGGTCCGTCCGTTGTACACTCTGCCAACTTTTTAGCACGCGCCCGTTCCCCATGACCGCCCCCCTGAGCCGCCGCGAGCGGCAGGTTCTCGATGTCCTCCACCGTCTCGGCACGGCGACCGTGTCGGACGTACAGGCCGAGCTGCCGGACCCGCCGAGCTACTCGGCCGTCCGCACGCACCTGCGCATCCTCGAGGACAAAGGCCACGCCATCCACTCGGTCGACGGGCCACGCTACGTCTACGGCGCAGCCGTGCCGCGCGAGGCCGCAGGCCGCTCCGCGCTCCGCCACCTTATCGAGACGTTCTTCGACGACGCCCCAGACCGCGCCGTTGCCGCTCTCCTCGACGACCGCGGCGACGCGCTCTCGGCGCAGGACCTTGACCGCCTCGCGGCCCTCATCGCGCAGGCGCGCACCGACGCAGGACGGACGTGACGCCCGTCGGCCTGGCCCTTCGTGGCGTCCTCGTGCTGCTCGCGGCGGCGCTCTCCGTGCGTGCGCTCCGAGGCGCGCCCGCGGCCTGGCGGCACACGGCGTGGACGGTCGCCTTCGGGACGCTGCTCGCGCTCCCGGCGCTTGCTCTGTCAGGCCTCACATGGCGAGTGGCTGTGCTGCCCGCCGCACCGGAGTCGCCGTCCGAGATTGGCGAGATCGCACGGTCCATCCCGACCGCTGTGCTCTGGCTCGGCGGAGTCTGGGCGCTGGGTGCACTGGTCGTCACCCTTCGGTGGGCCGTGGCGCACGTCGCTGCACGCCGCCTCGTGCGGGACTCCCGTCCCGTCCGCTCGGCGCGGTGGCGCCGCACCGAGCGTGCCGCGCGCGCGGCGATGGGGCTGCGCCTGCCGGTTCGCCTGGTCACACCGGCGCGCCTCGACGTGCCTGCCGCGTGGGGCGTCCGTCCGTCGCGGCGGACGGTGCTGCTGCCGCGCTCGGCGCGGACGTGGGACGCCGGCCGCCGCCGCGCCGTGCTCCTCCACGAGATGGCGCACCTGCGCCGTGGCGACCTCTGGACGCAGATCCTCGCGCAGGCTGCCGTCGCCGTCCACTGGTTCAACCCGCTCGCCTGGAGCGCCTACCGCGCCGCGCTCGCCGAGCGCGAGCTCGCCTGCGACGACGCGGCCCTCTGCGCCGGCGCCGACCCGGCGGACTACGCCGAGCACCTTCTCGCGCTCGCGCGCATGCTCCGCCCGCGCCACTCCGCGGCCCACGCTGTCGCGTCGATGGCTGAGCGACCGGCCCTCGAGCGCCGCATCGTCTCGATCCTGGCCCCGCGCGACCGACCGGCTGCCTCTCGCCTCCGCGCAGTCGCGACGGCTGCATCGGCGCTCGTCTTCGTCCTCGCCGCCGTCATCGATCCCGTCGAGCGCACCGCCGAGGCGCCGCGCGTCGCTGCTGCACCCACCCACGTGCTCGGACCTGCGGCGCCTCCGCTCGTTGCCGAGGTGCTCGCAGCCCCGCTTGCCCCTCCGGCGCCTGACGTCGCCGAGGCAGCACCCGACTCGCCTCCGGTGCCGGCCGCCCCGGCGCCACCCGTCGCGCCCGCCATCGACCACCCGGTTGCCGAGTACGCGGTCCCGCGGCCTGCCCCACGACCGGCTCCAAGACCTGCCGTGCCAGCGTTCGTCCCGCATGCCTACAAGGCGCTGGACCCGGACCAGATCACGCGGCAGGTCGCTCAGCTACGCGCCACGGTCACGGCGCTCCACGACCTCGACCCCGACGCACTCTCGCACCAGTCCGTCGACGCCGCGCTCGCCGCCGTGCCGGACTTGCCGGCTGCCGATCGAGCCACGATCCACGCGGAGGCGCTCGCCGACCTCGCGCAGGCGACCGCTGCCGCCGAGCGCCGCCTCTTCGAAGCGGAGTCGGCATTCGAGCGTGACCGACGGGGCGGACGCGGTGCGAGAGGGCCGGCCATCTGATGGGATGCTGTTTAACGGACAAGGCATAAGGCTGGCTAGCGCCTGCTTAATCGCTACTCCTTAAACTGGATTTTTGACTCTCTGTAACTCCCAGGCTGTGCGGCCCGTCACTGAGGCGCACCCACTTCTCGCCGATGCTCGTTCGTCTCGCCTCTGTCCTCGTCCTGCTCCTCCCGTCGCTCGCCGCTGCCCAAGGCGCAACCCGCGACGCTACGGCCCCCGGACCGATGCGGCTCGGCGCCGTCGCCCTCGGTGAGGCACAGGTCCACCTCGACGGGCGCCTCGACGAGGCGGCGTGGCAGACGGCCCCGCCCGCAGGTGGCTTTGTCCAGAACCGCCCGACGCCCGGCGCGCTCATGTCGCAGCCGACCGAGGCACGCGTCCTCTACGACGGCGTCGCCATCTACATCGGGATGCGGATGACGGACAGCGACGCTGCCGCCATCGCGGCCCCGCTCGGCCGCCGCGACGGCGACCTCTCGTCCGACCTCGCCTACGTCGGCATCGACTCGTTCCACGACCGCCGCACGGCCTACCTCTTCGGCGTCAACCCGGCCGGCGTCAAGATCGACAAGCTTTTTTACGACGACGGCAATGGCCAGGACGACTCGTGGGACGCGATCTGGGACGTCGCGACGACCCGCGACGCCGACGGCTGGACGGCCGAGTTCCGCATCCCGCTCGGGCAGCTTCGCTATGCGCCGGGCAACGAGACGTGGGGCATCGAGTTCGGCCGGCAGATCCAGCGGACGGGCGAGGAGGGCATGTGGGCCCCGATCCTGCCGAACGAGACCGGTTTCGTGAGCCGCTTCGGCGAGCTCACGAGCCTCGTCGGGCTCGGGTCCCCGCGGCGCTTCGAGGTCGTGCCGTATGTCTCGGCCGAGGCCGTCCGCGCCCCGGATACGCGGGTGATCGGCGGCCCCGCCGACCCGTACTACGCCTCCACCGACCTCGCGCCGCGCGTCGGCGTCGACCTCAAGCTCGGCCTCACGCCCGGCCTCACGCTCACGGCAACGATCAACCCGGACTTCGGGCAGGTCGAGGCGGACCCGGCGCAGGTCAACCTTGGCGGCTTCGAGCTTTTCCTTCAGGAGCGCCGCCCGTTCTTCGTGGAGGGCATCGACGCGTTCTCGTTCGGCCGCGCCCGCCGCAACTTCTCCTCAAACCGTCCGAACCTGCTCTACACGCGGCGTATTGGCCGGAGCCCGCAGCGCGACGGCTTCGTGCCCGGGGACGTCTACGACGAGACCGGCGAGCAGGGCGTCGTCTACACCGACGCGCCGCAGCAGACGACGATCCTCGGCGCCGCCAAGGTCTCGGGCCGCGTCGGCCGCGTGACGCTCGGCGTGCTCTCGGCGCTGACCTCCCCGGAGTATGGCCGCTACCAGGCCTTCGACGGGACGGGCAACCCGCTCACCGACGGCCGCGGCCTCGTCGAGCCGCTCTCGAGCTACTCGGTCGCCCGCGCCCGCGCCACGTTCGGCAACACGGTCGTCGGCGCCGCCGGCACGCTCGTCGTCCGCGACCTCTCGGACCCGGCGCTTCCCGCGCTGATGCCGTCCCAGGCCAGCGTCCTCGAGCTCGACGGTGAGCACCGCATCGGCGGCGGCCAGTGGATCACGTCCGGCGTCCTCGCCGGAAGCCTCGTCACCGGCTCGCCCGAGTCCATCGTGGGCCTGCAGCGCGCCTTTCCGCGCCTCTTCCAGCGCCCCGACTCGGACCACCTTCGGGTCGATTCTACCGCAACGAGCCTGTCGGGCCTGACGGGCGAGATCGCGATCCAGAAGGACGGCGGCGCGCACTGGACGGGCTCGCTCTCGGCCGCCTTTACGAGCCCCGGGTTCGACTCCAACAGCCTCGGCTACCAGTCCCGCGCCGACGATGCCAACGCCGGCGCCGTCGTGAGCTACAGCCAGAACACGCCGCGCGGCTGGTACCGAAACTGGAACGTCGCGACGTTCGGCGGGGCGGGGATGAACTTCGACCGGGACCTCACAAGCGCGTTCATGGGCGTCGAGGGCGGCATCGGCTACGCCAACTTCTGGCGGAACTACGCAAGCCTCAATGTGCACGCGCGCACCGTGACCGACCGCGAGACGCGCGGCGGAGTGCTCGCGCTGAGCCCGGCGCGCGTCAACTTCAACCTCAACGGCGGCTCGGACGGCCGCCGCGCCGTCTCGGGCTACGCCTCGGTATACGGCGGCGGCAACGAGATCGGCGGACGCTTTCTCGGCACTGAGATCGGCGTGGACGTTCGCCCCGCCTCGAACGTCACGGTCGGCCTCTACCCCGGCATCAACGTGTCGCGCGAGGCGCGGCAGTTTGTGACGGCCTACGCCGACCCGGCCGCCGCGGGCACGTTCGGCCGGCGCGCCGTCTTCGCCGGCTCGGACCAGACCGAGTTCTCGATGTCGACCCGCATCGACTGGACGTTCACGCCGACGCTCTCGCTCCAGCTGTTCGCGCGCCCGTTCGTCTCGCGCGGCCGGTACGACACGTTCCAGCAGCCGACCGCCTCGCGCCAGCTCCGCTTCCCGACGATCGAGGAGGCTGGCGGGCAGGTCGAGCGGATGGACGACGGGTCGGTCCGGATCACGCCCGGCGACGGCGGCCGGCCGGTCACGCTCCAGCCGGACTTTACCGTCCGCGCGCTCCAGGGCAACGCCGTCGTCCGCTGGGAGTACCGTCCCGGCAGCACCCTCTTCTTCGTCTGGCAGCAGCAGCGCGACGGCTTCGACGCGACGGGGCGCTTCGACCTCGGCGGCAACCTCGGCCGCCTCGCCAAGGACCGCCTTACGAACGTCTTCCTACTGAAGCTGACCTACTGGCTCGGCTAAACCTCGCTGGGCGCGGAGACGCGTGTGAGTGTCTGAGGCGGACGTGGCGCAAGACACAGATCCGGTTCGTGGTGAGCCCCGGGGCCGTGGCGCCTGCCTTACTGGCGCTTCGTCTTTCGCGCGACCCGCACGTCGCTCGGGACACCGGGCGAGACGTGCGGGTGACGCGCGAGGTAAAACCGGTACGGGCGATCGACGCCTTTCGACAGACCGATCCGCGTGCTGACGGCGGTCTCGAACGGCTCGGGGGCCGGATCGTCGGCGAAGAAGAGCGGACCGCGCGTGAGGTCCGACCCGTGGAATCGGCTCCGCGCGACGCCCGGCCCCTCGGCAATGTCGAAGGCCTGCGTCCACTTGCCTGGCCCGTTCGTGAGGTCGCGCTCGCGGCGCGCGGCGGGCCGGCGCTCGCGCATCGCGTCTGCCCCGAGGAGCGGCTCGACGGCGCGGACGAGGACGGCGCCGGGTCTACCCTCAGCCTCTGTCACCACGTTGAGCAGCCACGACGTGTAGTAGACGAGGTAGACGTAAGCCGTGCCCGGCGCCGCGAACAGGCCGGCGGCTCGGCCTTCGGGCAGCACGATGCCGTCGCCGCCGAACGTCGCCTTCCAACCGTGCAGAGCCGGGTCGTCCGCCGTGTACGCCTCCGTCTCGACGATGCGCCCCACAAGGCGCCCGTCATCGGGGTGATCGTAGACAAGCAACCGGCAGAGGAGATCGCGGGCGACCTCGAGCGTCGGGCGCGCGAAAAAGGCGGCAGGGAGCGGCGAGAGCGACGCGAACGGCGGCGGGATCTGCGACATCGGGTGTAACCGGAGCGGGCTGGGGTCCGTCCTCCACGTACCGCCGCACGCTGCGCCGGGCTCCCTCTCTCCCGCCCCGATGACGCTTCGCCTCCACCTCGCCGCCGTCCTAGCCGCCCTCCTCGTCCCCGCCGCCTCGGCACAGACGCGCCTTTTCGACCAGACCTTCGCCGTCCGCGACGGCCAGTCGCTCGTCATCGCCGTCCGCTCGGGCGCTGTCCGCGTCGAGACGACGGCCTCGAACGAGGCGCAGGTCGTCGTCGAGGGCCGCGGCGAGGCCCTCCCGGCGGCCTTCCGGCGGCTGCACTTTACCGCGACGGCCAGCGGCGGCACCGTGACCGTGCGGACGCGCCCCGATCGCGCCGCAGGCCGCGGCGAGGCGGCGTTCAGCTACGTCGTCCGCATCCCGCGGCGCTTTAACGTGAGCATCGACACCGGCTCCGGAGCCGTCCGCGTCGGCCCGCTTGCGGGCCGCCTCTCGGTCGACACCGGCTCTGCACCAGTCGAGGTGGGCGACGTGACAGGTGACGCCGACATCGACACCGGCTCCGGAGCCGTGGCGATCGGGCGCGTCTCGGGCGAGGTGAAGGTGGACACCGGCTCGGGCGCGGTCACGGTCGCCGAGGCGACGCGCGGGTCCATCGAGACGGGCTCGGGCGGAATCCGCGTGGCCATTCCGCGCGGCGCCAACCTCGAGCTCCGCGCCGAGGGAGGCCGCGTGACGCTGGACGACGCCCTCGGCTTCGTCGGCCGCCGCGAGCGCAACGCTGTTTCTGGGCGCATCGGGCGCGGTGGGAGCCGCCTCTCGATCGAGACAGGCTCGGGCGCCATTGCGGTCTCGGCTCGGTGACCGGGAGGCGCAACCCTGAACGCCGCGCGGCCGTTCAGCGCGCACCGCTTCTTATGCTCCGATGACCACGCTTCCCCGAACCCGGCTTCAACGCGTGCTGCTCGTGCTGCTGCTCGTTTCGGCGAGTCTCATAGCCGCGACCGCCCTCACGTCGTTCCTGACGCGCGCGCACGAGGCGCAGATGGAGCATCGGATGCTGGTCCAGCCCGTCCTTCCGCCCGGCCATCCTCCCGTCGTCCCGCTGCCGCCGGGCCACCCGCCGCTCCCGCCGGCGCCGCCCGCTCCTCCCCCGCCACCGGGCACGGCCGGCATTCGGATCTAACCCGCCGCTCGGAGCAGCTGCGCCGCGCGCGCCGGGTCGGCCGTCGGCTCCTGGCACGCACCGTGGCGGCAGACGTACGCGACGGCTCGCCCGCCGCTGCATCGTCTGCCCCGGGTTGCCCACCAGCGACGCGTTAGAGCCGCGCAGCGCCACGATCGCGCCCGGCACGTAGACGTTTCTGAGCGCCGCGATCATCGCCTCGGTATCTGCCGCATTCTGTTCGCCGGCGACGATGGCGACGGGTGCGTCGGCCCGAAGCGCGGCGGCGAGGCGCATCGTCTCGCCCGTCGGGTGCTCGTCCGAACCCGCCGCGAGGCTGCGCCGGGCGTCGGCGTCGAGCATGGCGTTTTCGGTGAGGGCGCCGAGGCGCAGGCCGTTCCAGACGTGGACGCTCGCACCGGCCGGGACGGCGCCGTCATGCCGGCTCCGGCGCCGCGCGATAAGGTCTGACGCGCCGGCTTCGGAGACGTAAAGCGCACCGAAAGGATCAGAAAAGCGAGCCTGGGCCCCACGGTGCAGTCGGAGGGCCGCGGCCAGCGCGTCCTCGTCGAACGTTGTGAGGAACAGCTCGAGGAGCCCCCAGACGGCGAACGCGTAGTCGTCGACGAGACCGGGGATCCCGGGCTCGGAGGAGGTCGGGGCGCGGTGCCAGAGGCCGTCTGCGTGCTCGAACGTGGCGAGGAGCGCCGCGGCCGTCGTGCGGGCACCCGCACCGAGGCCGTCGTGAGCGACTGTGCGAGACGCGTACGACAGCGCAGCGAGCATCAGTCCGTTGCCGTCCGCCAGCGCCTTATCGTCCAGACCTGGACGCGGTCGCGTGGCGCGCGCCTCGAGGAGACGCGCACGGAGTGAGTGAAAGCCCGCGTCCAGAAAGGCCGCACCGTCGGCACGGTAGAGGACGTTGGTGCCATCGCGGCGGCCCGTCGCCTCGTCGACGAACGTGCCCTCGGCGGTCGTGCCGAAGGCGTGGCGGGCGAGGGCGGCGTCGGCGTCTCCCAGCGCGTCGAGAAGCTGCGCCTCAGACCAGACGTAGAACGCGCCCTCGTGATGCGTGCCATCGGCGCGTGCCGAGTCGGCATCTTCGGACGTCGCGAAGAGACCCGATGGCAGGCGCAGGTCGCGCAGCGCATAGTCCAGCGTCGCAACCGCCGCGTCCTGGAGCTCGCCCGTCGCTCGGAACGCTTCGGTGCAGGCGAGGGCGTAGAGGGCCTGGTCCGTCAGCATTTTCTCGAAGTGCGGCAGGAGCCACGCGCGGTCGGTTGCGTAGCGGTGCAGCCCGCCGCCGAGCTGGTCGTAGACGCCGCCGCGGTAGACGGCCCCGAGGGCGCCGATGGCGAGGTCCGAGAGGTCGGTGTCTCCCGAGCGGCGCGCCTCGGCGAGGAGGAAGAAGGCGTGGTGCGGCGTGGGAAACTTGGGCGCGCGGCCAAAGCCGCCATGCTCGGGGTCAGCGAGGCGTCGGAGGGCGCTGGCCGCGACGGAGAAGTCTGCCGGGCCGGGCGCCTCGCCGTCCCCACCGGGCGTGGCGAGGGCAGAGAGCGCAGCCGTCATGTCGGCCGCCGAGGCGCGGATGCCGGCCGCGTCGTCGCGCCACGCGCGGGCCGCGCCCGCGGCGAGGTCGAGCACCCCGACGCGCCCCGGTCGGCTCTCGCGCGGCAGGTACGTCGCGACGTAGAACGGCTCGCGCTGGGGCGTCAGGAGCGCCGTCAGCGGCCAGCCGCCCGAGCCGTGGACGGCGAGGCACGCGTCCATATAAATCCCGTCGACATCGGGACGCTCCTCACGGTCGACCTTCACGCACACGAATGCGGCGTTGAGCGCAGCCGCCGCCTCGTCGTCTTCAAACGACTCGTGGGCCATGACGTGGCACCAGTGGCACGCGGCGTAGCCGATCGACAGGAAGACGGGCACATCGCGGCGCGCAGCCTCGGCGAAGGCGGCCTCGGACCACGGCCACCAGTCGACGGGGTTCTCGGCGTGCTGCCGCAGATATGGGCTCGACGCGTCGGAAAGGCGGTTCATGGTGCGGAGGACAAGAGGAGCACGGCAGACGGAATGGGGATGCGACGGGTTCTGGACGTGAAGCCGGTTTGATGCGGCGCGCGGCGCTCAGACCGATTCTCTGGCATCACCCTCCATTTGCCGATGGTCCGCTCGATCCTCGCCGCTGTCCTCCTTGTCGCCGTCGCCGGCTGTTCCGAGACGCGGCTGAGCCCGCGCGACACGGTGCGCGCCGCATCCGTGGCGGATTCACTCGGGCACCGCCGCGAGGCGGCCGCGCTGTACCGCGACGCGGCGCGTCGCGGCGACGTCTGGGCGCAGATGCATCTTGGCGAGCAGGGTCGTGAGCGGCAGTCGCTTGGCGACTGGCTGTTCGAGCCGCGTCCATCGCCGAGCGAGGCGGCGCGCTGGGCTGAGACGGCGCGGCGGACGGCGACCGAAGGCGCCGACGCGGGCGACGCCGACGGTCACCTCGCGCTGGCGAGCATCCTCATGATGGACGCACAGCGCCTCGAGCATGCAGACTCGTCGGCGGAGGACGTCTACGCGTCGGCGCGGCGCCACGCAGACGCGGCGGCCGCAGGCGGCGACCGGCAGGCGATCCTGACCCGCGCGCACATCGTGTGGCTGGCCGACGGGCTGCTCGCGGCCGAGCCGTTCTTCCGCGAGGCGGAACAGGCAGGCTTCCCGCAGGCCGTCGGGATGCTGTCGCTCATCGCGACGAACCGCCCGCTCCTCGAGCAGCACCTCCGCCCGCGCGACGCCGCGGGCGACCTCTCGCGCCTCGATGTCGTCGCCGGGCTCCGCGTGCTGCAGACGTCCGGTATGGCCGGGCCGCGAGCCGAGGCGGCCGAGAAGATCGCCGCGATGCGGGCCGCGGCGCGGGCAGGAAACGCCCAGGCCGACTCCCTGCTCCGCGCCCTCGCCAGGGCGAGCCGGGTCTGATTACTCGATCAGCACGGCGTCGCCGTCCCGGTAGCCGAGGATGAAGAGCGACTGGTTGACCTGCTGGCCGTCGAAGCTGAACCGGTGCGCGACGCCCTGGAAGGTCGGGCGCTGCGCGGAGGCGGTCGGCGAGCGAGCCCTCGCCGTCGAGGTTGGCGATGAGCATCCGGGCGACATCGTAGCCGATGAGCGCGAGGCGGTCCGGGCCGATGCCCGAGAGCGAGCGGTAGCGGCGGCCAAAGTCGTCCGAGGCGCCGGGCGCGACGAAGAAGTCCTGCCCGAAGACGGCGTTGAGGCGGCTCGCGCGGTCGCGGCTCGTCGTGATGCCCTCCCACTCGGTGTTGCCGATCGGGCGCGGGGCGCCGCGGACGGCGTCGAGCGCGCGGAGCGCCTCGGCGATGTGCTCGGGGGCCGTCGGCGCCCGTCACCGGCAGGTAGATCGCCTGCGCCTGCGTGAGCGCCTGCGCGCCGACGCGGCGGTCGAGGTCCGGCCAGTCGTCGGCGGACGTCGAGCTGGCGGTCGAAGGCGACCGTCGCGCCGAGGCGGCTGCGCCTCGGCGGCGAAGGCTGCGCCGTCGGTCTCGCCCGGCGTCCCCGCCTCCGTCGCGACGCCGACGCGGCGCAGGCCGAGGCGCTGGACGGTGTAGCGCGCCATCGCGCGGCCGCGCGCCGGGAACGTCGGGTTGGCCTGGAACGCGAAGCGGCGGCCCGCCGAGACCGCCTCGTCGGTCGCCAGCGGGCGCCACGAGGACCGTCTGCGCCGCCTCGGCCGCTTCCGCGGCTGGCCCCGCCTCGTCCGAGAACAGCGGCCCCACGATGGCGTCGGCGCCCGCCGCGACGGCGGCCTGGACGGCGTCGCGCGCGTCGGGGCCGTTGCCGCCCGAGTCGCGGAAGACGAGGCGCACCGGGCGCCGCGGCGCCGTCGCGTTGTACTCGTCGACGGCGAGGCGGACGCCGTTGAAGAGCGCCTGCCCGAGGTAGCCGTTCGCCCCGGAGACGGGCAGCGCGACGCCGAGGTCGAAGGGCCGGCCCTGGCCGTTGGGCCCGCCGGCCATCGGCGAGGGCGAGCACGCGGCGCGCCTCGGGCGTGTAGCGGCTGTCGCCGTAGGTCGCGATCAGCGTCGTCAGGGCCGACACCGCGGCGTCGTAGTCCGCGTCTGCGTAGGCCGACTTGCCGGCCATGAGCAGCGCGGCGGTCGTCCGCTGCGAGAAGCCGGCGTCGGCCGCGCGGCGGAAGAGGCGGAACGCTTCGGGGTACGCCTGCGCCTCGTAGCTCTGGACGCCGGCGGCGAAGGCCGCCTCAGCCGCCGCATTGGCCTCGGCAGACACCGGCTGCGCCTGCACCGCAGGCGCGGCGCCCGTCGCGGCAGCACACAGGAGCAGAAGGGCACCGGCGAGGCGCGCGCGGAAGAGAGTCGGCATCAGAATCGGGTCGGGAGGGACCGGGAAAATAGGGTGCCTGCCTGGGGACTGCCCGGCCCGGTGCACTTACTGCGGGACGAGCACGTGAAGCGCGCCCGGCCATGCCGCGACGTCGAGCGCCGTGACGGCGCCCGAGGCGGCCTCACCGTCGGCCTGGATGCCGAGCGTGCCCTCAAGAACGCGGACGGCGACGCGCGGCGTGCGGTGCATCGCGACCTCCTCGAAGTGGACGTGCCCGCCCGTGAAGGCCGTCGGGAGGATGCGGAGCACGCGCCGCGGGCGCGCATGGCGCACGACGCACACGTCGAGCAGACCGTCGTCGAGGCGCGCGTCGGGAGTGAGGCGGAAGCCGCCGCCGACGGCCTGCCCGTTGCCGACCTCGACGAGAAACAGCGGACCCTGAGAACACGACCGCGCCGCCCGCGCCGACAGGACATTCCGCGCCTCGGAGCGTGTCGTCCAGCGCGACCTCGACGCGCACGCCTGGCCGGCGCCACGCCCACAGCGTCTTGACGACGGCGACGGCGTAGGCCGACCGGCCGCCGAGCGACTTGAACCGGCCTGCGCGCGCCGCGGCGTCGGCATCGAAGCCGGCGCCGAGGCAGTTGGCGACGACGAGCGCATGCGCGGACCCGCCGGCCTCGGTCCAGCGGACGGACGCGACATCCAGCGGGCGGACGAACGCCCCGGCGATGGCGCGGACGCCCGCCTCCATGTCAAACGGCATCCCGATGGCGCGTGCGAAGTCGTTGCCGGTGCCCATCGGAAGCGCGCCGAAGCGCGTCTCGGTCCCCGCGAGCGCGTTCGCGACGGCGTGGACCGTCCCGTCGCCGCCGACGGCGATGACGGCGTCGAACGTCTCCGCGAGGAGCCGCGCGAGCGGCTCGGTTCGGTCTGGCCCGGCCGAGACGTGCACCTCGGCGTCCATGCCCGACGCGGCCACGGTCGCCTCGAGCGCAGACCGGCGGCGGACGGCGCGGCCGTTGGCGGCGGCCGGGTTGAGCAGGAACGCGACGCGGCCGGAGAACGGCGTCGCGGCGCTGGAGTCGGCGAAGGCGGGAGTGGGCATCCGTTAAGTTATCCGCCCGCCCCTCCCCCGCGCCGTGCGCCACGCTGCCCTCGCTCTGCTCCTCCTGCTCGCCGGCTGCCGCGGCGCCGCGCCCGCCGGCGACGTGGTGGACGGCGCGGGCCGGCCCGTCACGATTCCCGCCGACGCTGCGCGCGTCTTTCCGCTCGCGCCCAACGTCACCGAGCTCGTCGCGACGGCCGCCGGGGTGGAGCGCCTCGCAGGCGTCGCCCCGGCCGACGACTTCCCGGCCGGCATCGCCGGCCTGCCGCGCGTCGGCACGTACCCCATCGACACGGAGGCGCTCGTCGCGCTCCGCCCGGCCCTCGTGCTCGGGTCGCTCGACGTCTCGACGACGGCCGACGCCGACCGCCTCACGGGCCTCGGCCTGCCGACATACCTTTTCGCCTTCCGCACCCTCGCCGACATCCCGCGCGCGCTGCGGACGCTCGACACGCTCCTGGATGTCCGCGGCGGCGCGCCAGCGGCCGACGCCTTCGAGCGCCGCATCGCCGGGGTGCGGGCCGCCGTGCAGGGCGTCGTGCCCGTCCGGGCGCTGCTCCTCGTGGGCGACGAGGGCACGTTCTACGCCTTCGGGCGGGGCTCGTATGCCTCTGAGATGGTTCGGGCGGCGGGCGGAGACAACCTCACCGACCGCTACGACGGGCTGGCGGCGACACCGACCGAGGAGGCGATCCTCGACATGTCGCCGCAGGTCATCCTCATCCTGGGTGGGCCTGAGGTCACCGCGCGGGCGTTCGGTCTGGCGCATCCGGCCCTCGCGAATACGCCGGCCGTGCTCAACGGGCGCGTCTACGGCATCAACCCGGACCTCGTGAGCCGCGCCGGCCCGCGCGTGGCGGACGGTCTCGAGGCGATCGCGCGGCGCCTGCACCCCGAGGCGTTCGCCGCGGGCGCGGCCTGAGCGTGCGCCGCCTTCCACCCGCGCTTGCCGCCGCCCTCGCCATCACCGCGGCGCTCGGCGTTGTCGCGGCAGCCGTCGTGTGGGGCTCTGCGGACCTCGGTGCCGCGCGCGTCTGGGCCGCCCTCACCGGGCGCGGCGACGCGACAGCGACGACAATCGTGTGGCAGCTTCGGATGCCGCGCGTCGTGCTCGCAGCCGTCGTCGGCGGCGGGCTCGCCGTCGTCGGCGTGGCGATGCAGGCGCTCGTCCGGAACCCGCTCGCGGACCCGTACCTGCTCGGCGCGTCGAGCGGCGCGAGTGCGGGCGCATCGCTCTTCTTCCTCGGCTTCATCCCGCCTGTCGTGGCACGGAGCCTGTCGATGCCCCTCGCGGCCGTCGCCGGGGCGTGGATCGCCGTCGCGACCGTCGTCGCCGTCTCGCGCAAGGGTGGCGCGCTTGAGCCGGCGCGCCTCCTGCTGACCGGCGTCGCCGTCTCCGCTCTGCTCGGCTCCGTCACCGCCTTCGTCACGTTCGCCTCGCCCGACCCGGACAAGCTGCGGGCCGTTCTCTTCTGGCTCCTCGGCTCGTTCGCCGCGGCGACGTGGTCCGCCGTGTGGATTCCTCTGGCAGCGTCGCTCGGGGCGGGTGGCCTGCTGTGGACGCTCGCGCGCCCGCTCGATCTGCTCACGACGGGCGAAGAGGCCGCGGCGGCGCTCGGCGTCCCGGTCGAGCGCCTCAAGGGCGCGCTGGTCCTGATTACGGCGGTCGCGACCGGTGCGGCCGTCGCCGCGTCGGGCGTCGTCGGGTTCGTCGGGCTCGTCGTGCCGCACGCCGTGCGGATGGTCGTCGGGCCGAGCCACCGGCGCCTCGTGCCGCTGGCGTTCGCGGCGGGGGCCGCGTTCCTCGTCCTCGCAGACCTCGCGGCGCGAACCGTCCTGGCCGGGCAGGAGTTGCCCGTCGGCGTGCTCACGGCGATCTGCGGCGTCCCGTTCTTCCTCGCGCTGATGCGCCGCAGCGGCGCCCTCGGCGCGTGAACTAACCGGCGATTGCGCCCCGGAGCCGGCCACTCCCGCTCCACGCTGCGTTCGCCCTCTGCTGACCCGAACCCGCCTCCATGATCGCGCCTCAGACTGCCGACCCGCTCGACCTCGCCACGCTCGCCGACGACCTCACCGCGCTGCGGCGCGCGCTGCACCGGCGCCCCGAGCTCGGCTTCGACGAGCACGAGACGCAGGCGACGCTGCGCGTGTGGCTCGAGGCGCGCGGCTTCGCGCCTGGCCCGCCGCTCGCCGGCACGGGCTTCGCCGTCGAGATCGCGGGCGGCCGACGACGGCCCGACGGTCGCGTACCGGACCGACATCGACGCGCTCCCAATCCTCGAGGCGTCGGGCGCCGAGTACGCCTCGGAGATCCCGGGCGTGATGCACGCCTGCGGTCATGACGCGCACATGGCCATCGCGTGCGGCGTCGCGCTCGTCGCGCGCGCGCGCGCGGCGGAGATGCACGGCCGCCTGCGCGTTTTCTTCCAGCCGAACGAGGAGCGCGCGCCGTCCGGCGCGCCCGTGATGATCCGCGATGGCGTCCTCGACGGCGTGGTGGCAGCCTACGCGGTCCACGTGGACCCGACGATCGCCGTCGGGCGCTTCGGCATCAAGGCGGGGCCGATGCAGGCGGGCTGCTCGCCGTTCACGATCACCGTCTCGGGCGGCAAGCTCGGGTCACTCGGCGCGCCCGCACGAGGGCGTGGACACGGTCGCCGTCGCGACGCACGTCGCGTCGGAGCTGTACACGCTCGCCGGCCGCGTCACGGACGCGCGCCGGCCGGCCGTGCTCACGCTGTGCCGCCTGCGCGCGGGCGACGCGCTCAACGTGATCCCGGCCGAGGCCGAGCTCGGCGGCACGCTCCGCGCCGTCGACACCGAGACGCTCGTGACGCTCCGCGAGGCCGTCGAGCGCGTCGCGACGGGCATCGCCGCCGTCCACGGCGCCACGGCGACGGTCCACTTCACGGACCTCCTGCCTGCCGTCGTGAACACGCCGGACGAGGCGGCGACGCGCGCGGTCGGCCATCGCTGAGACGCTCGGCGAGGACGCCGTGCTGGACATGGCGCTGCCGAGCATGGGCGGCGAGGACTTCGCGTACTACCTCCAGCACGTCCCTGGCGCGCTCGTCCGCGTCGGCACCGCGAGCTCGGAGGCGACGCGCCACGCGCTCCACGACGCCCGCTTCGACCTCGACGAACGCGCCCTCTCGCTCGCCGCACAGGTCATGGCCGAAACGTGCCTGACGGACCTCGAGAGACGGCGGGTGGGATAAGGAGTTGGGGCCTCACGCGCCCTCCAGCGAGACCGCGTCCACGTCGAACGTCGGCTCTGGGTACTGTGGGTCCATCGCCGTCAGCGCATCGTGGAGCAGCCGCGCCACGACGAGGTCGCGGAACCAGCGGTGCTCGGACGGGACGACGAGCCACGGCGCTGCCTCTGTCGTGGTCCGCTCGATAGCCGTCTCGAACGCGGCCATGTAGCCGTCCCAGAGCTTGCGCTCCTCGAGGTCCTCCGGATTGAACTTCCAGTGCTTTGTCGGGTCGTCGAGGCGCTTCTGCATCCGCTCGAGCTGGTAGTCTTTCGAGACGTGGAGCATGATCTTGATGACGCGCGTCCCGGCGTCCGCGAGGAGCTCCTCGAAGGCGACAATGTGGCCGTAGCGCCGCGCGATGACGTCCGCTGGCGCCCAGCCGTGCACCTTCACGATGAGGACGTCCTCGTAGTGCGAGCGGTTGAACACGACGAGCTCGCCCTTGGCCGGCGCCTGCTGGTGCACGCGCCACAGGAAGTCGTGCGCCAGTTCGGGATCGGTCGGCGCCTTGAACGGCGCGGTCCGGACCCCTTGAGGGTTCAGCGGGCCAAAGACTGAGCGGATCGTCGAGTCCTTGCCCGCCCCGTCCATCGCCTGCAGCACGATCAAGATCGATTGCTTCCGCTCCGCGTAGAGCCGCTCCTGGAGCGCATCGATCTCCCCGACAAGGCGCGCCGTCTCGTCCTTCGCCGCATCCTTATCCAGATCCTGCGTGGCGTCGGTCGGCCGGTCGGCGAGGCGGACGGCCGTGCCGGGAGCGATCCGGTAGGGGTCGAGATCGAGCGAATGGTCAGCCATGGAACAGGTCGGATGAGGGAGTCTGGAGGGTGGAGTGCGTTGAGTTGAGGGACGTGCGCTGACGAGGGACGCACTCAGGCGACACGTCTCTCTCCACCCTCCAGACTCTTCGAGCGCGAGAGCCGACCGACGGCCTAGTTGAGACTCTGCGCGCGGCGCTTCGCGGCGGCGAAGCCAGCGTCGTCGGTGCGGAGACCCGAGCGGTTGATGCCGCGCGCGAGCTGCGTCACGGTCTGGACGCGCTCGGCCGAGAGCGGGTGCGAGCGGAAGAGGGCGATGCCGCCTCCGCCCTGCTCCTCCGCCGCGAGGCGCTGCAGCAGGCTCGCGAGGCCGTCCGGGTTGTAGCCGCCGGCCGCCATAAACTGCACCCCGAGGCGGTCCGCCTCGCGCTCGTCGGCCCGAGAGAAGCTTGCGAAGGCGCCCTGCGCCGCGATCTGCGCCGCGACCTGCGTCGCCACGCCCGGGCTGTTGCCGAGGACCGCGCCGGCGACAGCGTTCAGCTCGTTGGACTTCGACAGACGCTGCGTGCCGTGCCGCGCGACGCCGTGGCCAATCTCGTGCGCCATCGCGCCGGCGAGCTCGGACGCAGAGCCGGCCTGCGCGATGAGCCCGGTGTTGACGTAGACAAGCCCACCGGGCACGTTGAACGCGTTGATCGACGCGTCGCGGACGACGTGGAAGCGCCACGGCAGCTGCCGGGCGCCCGTCTGCGCGACGATCCGCTGTCCAAGATCGTTGACGTAGCGGGTCAGTGTGGCGTCGTTCGTGAGCTGGAGCTGCTGCTGGAGCTGCGCCTCGATCTGCTGGCCGAGCTGCCACTCCTGCTCGACCGAGTAGTAATTCTGGCCGCCGAGCGTGGCACAGCCGGCGAAAACGAAGAGAGACAGCGCCACGGTGAGGCGCGCGGGACGGAGATGGGTCATGGGAGACGTGGAAAGAGAGGCACGGAGCGTGCAAACGCCGCGCCACGCCTGCTGCGTTCCGCCCGGCGGCTCACTCCAAGGCCGTCACGCCCCACGCCTCGGCGATGTGCCGCAGCAGCGTCTGCTCCATCGTCGAGACGCGCCCGTCGGCCTCGGCCACGCCGACGAGCAGGGCGAACGCGCGCGTCCGCGCCTCGGACTGGAGGTCCGTCCCGACGCGGGCGACGAGCGCCTCGAAGGCCGGGACGGTAAGCCGCCCGTAGCGCGACACGGCCACCTCAACGTGCTGAGAGAGCTCGGCCATGCTGACCGGCTCCGCAAAGGTGTCCCGTGCCGCGCCGAGGCGCTCCACGATCGCGCGCGACTCGCGCGGGTCGAAGTCGGCATCCGTCCCGTGGGCGACGACGAGTGCGACCACGACGACGTCGGCAAGGAGTTCGGCGGTGGAGTCGGGCATGTGATGGAGCGTGTGGGGTCTGGAGTCAGGATCGGCGCCGTTGAGTGCAGGACCGCAGGCCGTTTAGCGCCGCGGTCCGCCTCATCACCCCTCAGCCTTCACCCTGTTTCCAAGACGACGCCCGGCCAGCGCGCGGTTCCTCACGCCGCGTACAGCGTCTCGACGTACTGCCGGAGCATCCGCTCGACCGAGAACGCGTCGCGCGTCGACGCGACCGAGGCGCGCATGGTGCGGATCCAGCCGGCGCGGTCGGACTCGTAGAGCGGGAGCACCTTCTGGGCGATGACCTCGACGAGCGCCGTCCGGTCGTGCGCGTCCAGCACCGCCTCGTCCTCGGACTCGAAGCCGCCGCCGATGTCCCAGCCGTTGACGCCGTCCTGGCACGCCTCGGGCCACCATCCGTCCATGACGGAGGCGTTGAGGACGCCGTTCATCGCGGCCTTCATGCCGCTCGTGCCCGAGGCCTCCTTGGGCCGGCGTGGGTTGTTCAGCCACACGTCCGCGCCGCGCGTCATCAGGCGGCCCGTGAGCATCGAGTAGTCCGGGATGAACGCGACCGCGTTGCCGAAGTCGTGCGCCTTCTCGACGAGCCCGGCGACGATGGCGCGGCCCTCGGCGTCGAGCGGGTGGCTCTTGCCGGAGAAGACGAGCTGGAGGCGGCCGTCGCGCAGCAGCGGTCCGATCGTGGCGTCGTCCTCGAAGACCAGGCCGGGGCGCTTGTAGCCGACGGCGCGGCGCCCGAAGCCGACGAGCAGGCGGTCTTCGGCGAGGCGCGTGCCGGTCGTCGCCTCGACGTGCGCGATGAGGGCGCGCTTGTTGGCCTGGTGCGCGTCCCACAGCGCGGCGTCGGACCCGCTCTCGGCCGCCTCGAGGACTGCGGGGTCGACCCAGGTCGGGACGTGGATGCCGTTCGTGATGGCCGCGATGTGGGGCGCGCCGTCGACGTCCTTCCACATGTCGCGGGCCGTCTCGCCGTGGAGCTGGGCGACGGCGTTGGCCGCGCGGCTCGCGCGCAGCGCGCCGACCGTCATGTTGAACGGCTCGCCGCCGAGCGCCTGGAGCCAGTCCGTCCCGAGCCCGAGGTCGGCGCCGACGTAAGCGAGGCGCGCCGTCGGGTGCGTCTCGTTGCCCGCCGGGATCGGCGTGTGCGTCGTGAACACGACCTCCTCGCGCGTCGCGGCGAGCGCGGCCGCCTCCGAGGAGCCGTCGGCCATCTTCTCGCGGACGAGTTCGACGGCCGCGAGCAGCGCGTGGCCCTCGTTGAAGTGGTACACGTCCGTCCCGATGCCGAGCGCGCGCAGCGCGCGCACGCCGCCGATGCCGAGCACGATTTCCTGCGCGACGCGCACCTCGGGCGCGCCGCCGTAGAGCTGCCACGTCGTCTCGCGGTGCGGGTTGCCTGGCAGGTCCGTGTCGAGGAGGTAGAGCGGCGCGTTGCCGAAGGCCGTCGTCTTCCACACCTTCACGCGCACGTCGTCGTCCTGGACGGGCACCGTGACTTCGACGCCCGTGTCCTCGATGACGCTCGGGTCGTAGAAGTTGGAGCGGTACGTGTCGGCCGGCTGTCCGTCGGGGTCGATCGTCTGGCGGACGTATCCCTGCCGCCACAGGATGCCGATGCCGACGAGCGGCAGGCCGAGGTCGTGCGCGCCCTTGAGGTGGTCTCCGGCGAGGATGCCGAGGCCGCCGGCGTAGAGCTTGAGCGAGTCGTCGAGCCCGAACTCCATCGAGAAGTAGGCGACGCGGGGGCAGGCGAGGGGCGTTTGAGACATCGTGAGGGGTGGGTAAGCGCTTACATGGCCGGGAAGATAGCCGGGGGACGACGCCTGGCCGCATGCCCGTAGCGAAACTGTCGGCCGCCTTCGCCCGCTCCCGATGCTCCGCCCGCTCGTCGCCGTCTGCCTGCTCACCCTCGCCGGGTGCGCGCCTCGCGCCACCCTCTCCCCCGCCCCGGATTTGCTCGGCGCGTTCGTAGACGACTACGACAACGCCTTCACCATCACGCCCGAGACGTGGACGCAAGATCCGCATGGCCGCTTTCACATCGTCCGATGGGACGGGCAGACGCTCATTGCGCAGAACGACACGGCCAACACCCACGCGCCGGGTCTGTGGACCCGCATCGACTGGGTGCGCCTCGACGGCATGGCGCCGTACACCTGGGCCTTCTGCCTCACAGCCTACGAGGCGCCCACGCGCGCCGCCGCCGAGGCGACGCCGCCCGCCGACCGGGCGACGCCGCGGACGGGGTGCAACGGCTACCCCTTCTCCCGCATGCGCCGCCCCTGACCGCCTACCCCGCCGCCGCCTCCGACGCCTCGGCGTCCAGCACGTCCTCGCGCAGACCTTCCGCCGGCGTCTCGGCCCGCGCGCTGACGTCTCCAGCACGATCTGGAAGATCAGCGGCACCACGATCGTCGCGTCGCTCTCGACGATGAACTTCGGCGTCTCCTCGGCGAGCTTGCCCCAGGTGATCTTCTCGTTCGGGACCGCGCCCGAGTACGAGCCGTAGCTCGTCGTCGAGTCCGAGACCTGCGCGAAGTAGGCCCACAGCGGTGTCCGGCGGTCCATGTCCTGCTCCAGCATCGGCACGACGCAGATCGGGAAGTCGCCGGCGATGCCGCCGCCGATCTGGAAGAACCCGATGCCCCGCCCGACGGCCGCGCCAGCGACCGCGTCCTGCGTGTTGTCCGTGTACCAGTCCGCGAGCCACGTCATGAACTCGATGCCGTGCTTGACGAGGTGCGGGCTCTTGATGTCGCCCTGGAGGATGTGCGAGGCGTAGATGTTGCCCGTCGTGCGAGTCCTCCCAGCCCGGCGTCACGATGGGCAGATCCTTCTCGGCCGCGGCGACGAGCCACGAGTCCTTCGGGTCGATCTGGTAGAACTCCTCGAGGCGGCCGGACTTGAGGATGCGGTAGAGCACCTCGTGCGGGAACGCGCGGCGGCCCTCGGCCTCCATCGCGTGCCACTCGTCCACGAGCGCGCCCTCGAGGCGCCGGAAGGCCTCCTCCTCGGGGATGCACGTGTCCGTGACGCGGTTCATGCCGCGCTCGAGCAGCGCCTGCTCGTCGGCCGGCGTGAGGTCGCGGTAGTTCGGGACGCGCTCGTAGTGGTCGTGCGCGACGAGGTTGAACAGGTCCTCCTCGAGGTTGGCGCCCGTGCACGAGATCACGTGGACGAGGTCCCGGCGGATCATCTCGGCGAGCGACAGCCCGAGCTCGGCCGTCGACATCGCGCCGGCGAGCGAGACGAGCATCTTGCCGCCGGCGTCCACGTGGGCGACGTAGCCCTCGGCGGCGTCGATCAGCGCCGCGGCGTTGAAGTGGCGGTAGTGGTGCTTGAGAAAGTCGGAGACGGTCGTGTCGGCCATAGGTGGATCCGGCAGAGCGGGCGTGTTGGGGAGCGGGGCGTACGACGCGCCACCCCCAAACGATTCCGCGCAGACCGTAGACCGTAGACCGTAGACCGTGGACCGTGGACCGTAGACCGTAGACCGAATCTGCCACTGCCTTCTCTAGTTGTCATCCTGAACTTGTTTCAGGATCTGCATTCCAGATTGCTCCGCGTGAAATGCAGATCCTGAAACAAGTTCAGGATGACAGGTCTTTGTTGATGCGCCAGGCGGGCAGCGCGGCGCACAGAGCGCAGCGCACAGAGCGCGGCGCACGGAGCAGCGCACCACCATACGGCGCCTCAGTCGAGCACCCCTCTATTCCGCGACGCGGCCGAAGCGTCGGTCGCGGTCCTGGAAGGCGCGGATGGCCTCGTAGAGCGCCTCGCGGCGGAAGTCCGGCCAGAAGCGCTCAGTCACGAAAAGCTCGGTGTAGGCGATCTGCCAGAGCAGGAAGTTGGACAGGCGCATCTCGCCAGCCGATCGGATGAGGAGGTCCGGGTCCGCCATCCCCGCCGTCTGGAGGGCGTCCGAGACGCTCTGTTCCGAGATCTCGTCCGGCTCGAGGCGCCCGGCCCGGACCTCGCGGGCGAGGTGGCGGACGGCCTCGGTGATCTCCCAGCGGCTGCCGTAGCTGATGGCCAGCGTGAGCGTCATCCGGTCGTTGCCGGCCGTCAGCGCGAGGGCCTCGTCGAACTCGCGGCGCGCGCGCTCGGGCAGGCGCCCGAGGTCGCCGATGGCGGTGAGGCGGATGCCGTTGTCGTGGAGCCGCTCGGCTTCCTTGCGGAGCGTCCGCACGAGGAGCTCCATCAGCGCCGAGACCTCGGCCGCCGGGCGGTGCCAGTTCTCCGTAGAAAACGTGTACAGCGTAAGCTGCCCGACGCCGAGCTGCGCGCACGCCTCGGTGATGTCGCGGACCGACAGCACGCCTTCATGGTGCCCCGCGACGCGCGTCCGCCGGCGCGCCTTCGCCCAGCGCCCGTTGCCGTCCATGATGCACGCGACGTGCGCCGGGATGGCGCCGCGCGTGGCGAGCGCCTCTTGCACGGCCGCGTCTGCGGCGGTCTGCGGCGTGGAGGACAGCTGGACGGTCAAGGCGGGGACAGTCTGGAGTGTGACGTGTGGAGACGGGAGAAGACGGCGCTCGTCCTCCCCAAACTTCTGGCCTCCACCCTCTGCATGCTAGCCGATCCAGCGGGAGACGTCGTTGAAGATCGCGAACGCCATCAGGGCGAGGATCAGGAACAGGCCGACCTGCTGCACGACGATGCGGACCTTCAGCGAGGGCTCGCGCCGCGCGACGGCCTCGTAGGCGAGGAACACGAGGTGGCCGCCGTCGAGCGCCGGGATCGGGAGGATGTTGAACACGGCGAGGGCGACCGACAGGATGGCGACGAAGCTCCAGAAGGACGCCCCGCCGCGGTCCGCCGCCTGCTTGGACTGCTGCGCGATCATGATCGGCCCGCCGACGTTCTCGCGGACGCTCTCCTTGCCCGTGAACAGCTTGCCGATGAACCCGACGTAGGTCGCCGTCGTGGCGACGGCCTGGCGGTAGCCCGCCGCGATGCCCTCGCCGAGGCCGAAGCGCTCGAAGCGGACGCCCAGCGCCGCGTCGTCCGGGAGGACGCCGAGGATGAAGCGGTCGCCCGAGGCGCGCGGCGCGATGAGCGCCTCGTAGACCGGCCGGCCCTCGGCCTGCGCCACGACGGGCACGCGCTCGCCCGCCCCGTTGACGGCCGCCGCCGTGTCCGCGCTCGCCCAGCGGACCGTGATCGCGCGGCCGTTGGAGCCCGTCACGACCTCGGTGAGGCGGGTCCACGAGCGGATCGCCTCGCCGTTGAGCGCGACGACGCGGTCGCCGGCGCGCAGGCCGCCCTTCTCGGCGGCCGACCCCGGCGCGACGCTCGCGAGGACCGGCGGCAGGAGCGGCTCGGCGCCGAAGATGGCGCCGAAGCTCGGCTCGGCGCCGCCCTCGGATGCGGCGCGCTGCGCCTGCGTGAGGCGCGTCATCAGGCCGCTCGGGCCGGTGACCTGCACCGGCGCCCCGTCGCGGTCGACCGTCAGCTGGAGGTTGTCCGACATCAGCGTCTGCGGCGAGAACACGTCCTCGAAGTCCTGCACCGTCTCGCCGTTGACGGCCGTGATCCGGTCGCCCGTCCGGAGGCCCATCTCAGCCGCGATCGTGCCCGCCGTGACGTCGAGCCGCACGTTCTCGGCGGGCGTGTAGGCCCGGCCGTAGGTCATCGCGAGGCCCGTGTAGATCACGAACGCGAGGATGAGGTTGAACACGACGCCGGCCGAGATCACGATCATGCGCTGCCAGACGGGCTTGGAGCGGAACTCGTCGGGCTGCGGATCGCTCGGCCGGTAGACCGGCTCGCCCTTCTTGTCGAGGAGCGGGTTGCCATCGCCGTCGAGCTCCGGCTCGCGCAGCGCGTCCGTGTCCAGCGACTCGTCGACCATGCCGGCGATCTTGACGTAGCCGCCGAGCGGCAGCCAGCCGATTTTGTACTCGGTCTGGCCGATCTGCTTCTTGACGAGCGCGCGGCCGAAGCCGATCGAGAAGGCGTCGACGCGCATCCCGAAGAGGCGGGCCGTCAGAAAGTGCCCCATCTCGTGCACGAACACGAGGATGCTGAGCGCGACGGCGAGCCAGAAGAGGGTCGAGAGCGAGGCGAGAATCGAGGCCATAGTGGAATGGAGTCGGGATGCCTGCAAGAACGGCAGGGACGGGGCGCTCGTCTACGAGGAATCCGCGAGGCGGTTCACCGCGCAGCGGCCTCGGCGAGGCGCCGCGCCCGGGCGTCGGCGTCGAGGAGGGCCGCGACCGTACCCGAGTCCGCGCCGTCCGCCGCGGCCATGCCGGCCTCGACGACGCGCGGGATGTCCGGGAAGCCGATCGCGCCCTCGAGGAAGCGCCTCACGGCGACCTCGTCCGCGGCGTTCATCGCGGCGGGGGTGGCGCCGCCCTGCCCGGAGCGCCGCGTAGGCGAGGCCGAGGCACGGGAACGCCCGGAGGTCCGGCGGCTCGAAGTCCAGCGCGCCGAGCGTCGCGAAGTCGAGGCGCTCGAACGGCGCGGGCCAGCGCTCCGGGAACGACAGGCCGAGCTGGATCGGGACGCCCATGTCGGGCACGCCGAGCTGCGCCTTCGCCGCGCCGTCGACGAACGTCACGACCGAGTGGACGGCCGACTGCGGGTGGACGGCGACGAGGATCCGGTCCGCCGGAACGCCGAAGAGCCAGTGCGCCTCGACAACCTCGAGGCCCTTGTTCATAAGCGTCGCCGAGTCGATGGTGACGCGCGCGCCCATGTCCCAGCGCGGATGCCGGAGCGCCTCGGCCGGCGTGATCGCGGCGAAGGTGGCGCGGTCGCGCGTGCGGAAGGGCCCGCCCGAGGCCGTCAGCGTGAGCGACTCGACCGCCCCGGCGGCCTCGCCGATGAGGCACTGGAAGATGGCCGAGTGCTCCGAGTCGACGGGCACGACGACGGCTCCCGAACGCCGGGCTGCATCGCGGACGAGCGCGCCGGCGACGACGAGCGATTCTTTGTTCGACAGCGCGACGGTCTTGCCGGCCTCGACAGCCGCGAGCGTCGGCCGCACGCCCGCCGCGCCGACGATAGCGGCCACGACGATGTCGCCCGTCCGGGCGAGCGCCTCGACAGCGTCAGGGCCAGCCTCTGTGCGGACGCCCGTCCCCCGCAGCGCCTCGGCGAGGTCGGCGTGTGCCGCCGCGTCTGCAATAACGGCAACATCCGGACGAACGGCCCTGGCCTGCGCAGCGAGCGCCCGCCAGTCCGTGCCCGCGGCGAGGCCCGAGACGCGCACGCGGTCCGGGAAACGAGCGGCGACGGCGAGCGTCTGCGTCCCGATGGAGCCGGTCGAGCCCAGCACGACGACGTCGCGGCGCGTTCCGGCGGGGCGGATCGGAGGCGGTCGGAGGTCCGGGAGCATAGCGCCCCGGCACGAACGGGGCCAGGGCGGCGTTTGACCGCGGAAGATACCCGCGGCCCGACGGGGTCCGTCGTACCCTGCCGCCGCGCCTCCTGCTCCTCCATGGATTGTCTGACTGACCCGCCTACCGCTTTCCCCTGCTGGTCCTGTGAGGAAAGCCGTAGCCTCCCCTCCCCCCGCGGTGGGCGCGCGGCTCCATCCGAATTGATGGGCGACCGGTTCCATTCGGGAATACGTCTTCTGCAGCGCGTTGCCCTGCTCGCCGCGTGCCTCGCCACGAGCGCCTCGGCTCAGGTCTCCCCGCCACCGACGCCCGACCCTGTCGGCGCCGTCGACGATGCCGTGCGTCTCCCGCCGCGCCCCGCGCCGAGCGGCCGCACGGCGTACACGACGGCGATGGGGCTCCTCCAGGCCGGTCGGGCTGCCGAGGCGACACCGCTGCTCGAGGACCTGCTGTCGTCCGACCCGTCCTCCGCCTCCGTCTCGATGGCGCTCCAGCAGGCCTACGAGGCGCAGGCGCGGACAGACGACGCGCTGCGCCTCGCCGCGACGCGTCTGGGCGAGGCGACGGCCGCGGGCCTCGTCGAGCGCGGGGCGATCCTGCTCCGCGCCACGCGTCCGGACGACGCGCAGGCCGCCTTCGACCGGGCCGTCGCCGTCGACCCGACGGACGAGCAGACGTGGCGGACCGTCGCCGACGCGCTCGGTGCCCAGCGGCGCTACGCCGAGGCGGCGGCTGTGCTCGAACGCGGCCGCTCAGCCATCGGCCGCGACGACGCCTTCATCTTCGAGCGCGCCAACCTCTACGGCCTCGCCGGCAACGCCGGGCAGGCGGCGGACCTCTACCTCGCCGCGCTCGCCGACCGCCCCGAGGCGATGCCGGGCGTCCGGGCCCGCCTCCGGCGCCTGCTCGGCGGCGCCGGGTGCGCCCGAGGCGCTGCGCACCGCCGTCGACCGCGCGCAGACGCGGGACCCGCTGAACCGCGCCTACCGCGAGCTCGCCTCCTTCCTCGCCCTCGAGCGCGGCGACTTCGACGCCGCCCTGGACGGCATCCGCGCGCTGGACCGCCTCGACCGCGAAGAGGGCCAGTCGCTCGTCGCCTTCGCCGCCACGGCAGAAGCAGCCGGCGCGCGCGACGCCGCGCAGCGCGCGCTCGACGAGACCCTCGCGCGCCACCCGACCGGCGTCGCGGCGCCCGAGGCGCTCCTCGCCCGCGCGGGCCTCGCGGACCGCCGTGCGCGCGACGCCGCCGAGCGCACGCCCGGCCCGACGCCCCGCGCCGACGCTGCCCGAACCGATTACCTGGCCTTCCGCGACCAGTATCCCGGCTTCGCCGGCGCCGACCGCGCCGCGCTGGACCTCGCCCACCTCGAGCGCGACGTCTACCTCGACTTCGCCGCCTCCGAGTCGCTCCTCGAAACGGCCGCCGAGGCGCGCGACCAGGCCGTTGCCGGCCGAGCGCGCCTCGACCTCGGCGACGTCGCCGTGCGCCGCGGCGACCTCGACGCCGCCCGCGAGCGCTTCCAGACGGTCGACGAGACGCTCGGGACGGGTCCGCTCGCCGAGCAGGCCCGCTTTGAGCTCGCGCTCCTCGACTTCTACCAGGGATACGTCTTCTCGGCCCTCGCCCGCGTCGAGGCCATCGACGAGAACACGGCCGCGGACGCGACCAACGACGCCATCGCGCTCCGGGTGACGCTCAACGAGAATGCGGGCGAAGCGGGCTCGGCCGACTCGACGAACGCGGCGCTGAAGGCCTACGCCGCCGCGAGCCTGCTCGTCCGCCAGGGACAGGATGCGCGCGCGCTGGCGGCGCTCGACAGCCTCGGCCGCGCCGTCGGCGAGCACCCGCTGCAGGACGAGGTCCTGTTCCTCTCGGCCCAGGCGCAACGCCGCCTCGGCCGTCCCGCCGAGGCCGTCGCCACGCTGGACCGCCTCGCGGCCGACGTGCCGGACTCCTTCTTCCGCGACCGCGCCCTCGTCCTGCAGGCCGACATCGCCGAGCATGGCCTCTCCGACCGCGACGCCGCGATGGCGCGCCTCACGAGCCTGCTCCGGCGTTTCCCGGCTCGCTCTTCGCCCCCGACGCGCGGGAGCGACTGCGGACGATGCGAGCGAACTCGTGACCGCAGATTGGAGACGTGTGGCAACGTGCGCGTCCACGACTAGCGTTTAACTGCACTTCCGACCCTGATGCGTCTCCTTCTCCTCGCCCTGCTCCTCGTCCCGGCCGTCCGCGCGCAGTCCGTCCTGATCCCGATGGACGAGTCGCAGACGGACCATCTGAAGGCGTACGGCGCCGTCTACTGGGCGCTCCAGCACGGGATGCAGGTGGACTGGCTGCTGAACGTCCGCGGCGGCTCCTTCGTCGGGCCGGACGATGCGGCGTTCGCCGACGAGCTGCGCGTCCGCGGCGTCTCGTTCGAGGCGGCCGACGGGCCGTCCCTCGTCGAGCAGGCCGAGTCGGGGCCGACCAACACGGCGGCCGTGCGCCTCGAAAAGGTCCCCCGCATCGCCGTCTACGCGCCGACGCAGACGCTGCCGTGGGACGACGCCGTGCTCCTCGCGCTCACCTACGCCGAGGTGCCGTACGAGCAGATCTACGACGACGACGTCCTCAGTGGCCGCCTGAGCGAGTTCGACTGGGTGCACCTCCACCACGAGGACTTTACGGGGCAGTACGGCAAGTTCTACGGCCAGTACGCGGGGCAGGCGTGGTACCAGGAGCAGCAGCGCCTCGCCGAGGCGTCGGCGCGGGCACACGGCTACGCGACGGTCCCGCAGCTCAAGCTCGCCGTCACCCAGACGCTGCGCGCGTACGTCGAGGGCGGCGGCTTCCTCTTCGCGATGTGCGCCGGGGCCGACACGTTCGACTACGCCCTCGCCGCGGCGCTGACGGACATCGTGCCGGCCGAGATCGACGGCACGCCGGTCGACCCGAACTTCCAGGCCAACCTGGACTACTCGCAGACGCTCGCTTTCCAGGACTTCGCGCCCAACGTCAACGCGTACCAGTACTCGCACGGCGACATCGACGCGCCGCCGCCGCCGGAGCTCCGCAACGCCGCTCACCGACTACTTCACGCTGTTCGACTTCGCCGCGCGCGTCGACCCCGTCCCGTCGATGCTCACGCAGGACCACGTCGCCAGCGTCCGCGGGTTCATGGGGCAGACGACGGCCTTCCGCGCCTCGGCGGTCAAGCCGGGCGTCGTCGTCCTCGGGCAGTCGCCCGTGACGGGCTCGGTGCGCTACCTCTACGGGCCCGCCGGGCAGGGCTTCTTCGCCTTCTACGGCGGCCACGACCCCGAGGACTACCAGCACTACGTCGGCGACCCGCCGACGGACCTGTCGCTGTTCCGCAACTCGCCGGGCTACCGGCTCATCCTGAACAACGTCCTCTTCCCCGCCGCGCGCAGAAGCGAGACCTACGCCAGACGAGCCGTGACGGCGGCCCGCAACGGGGGGCGCGCGAATTCGCCCCGCCGGCAGCGCCGCGACTGTTGGAGGATATCCCCCATGCGCCGCGGGGCCTCCCCCACCACTCGGGGGGTGCCCCGCACGGCGCGGGGGACCTCCCGCACCTCGAGCGGGGGCTCCCCCATCCGCCGCGGGAGTTCCCCCGTCAGCCGCGGGACATCCCCCGTCAGCTGCGGGATATCCCCCGTCAGCTGCGGGATATCCCCCGTCAGCTGCGGGAACGGCCGGTGGGCCGGCGCCTCTTGGACTGGAAACACAACCCATTTACATTGGCGATCCCACCGTCTAACCCCTCTGCCCCATGGCCGACTCCATCCCCCGCACGCCCGCGACCCTCGCCAGCGCCATCGACACGTTCGTCGCCGCGCTCGGGACGGACGAGGGCAAGGCCGCGAGCAAGCTCACCGACGACGACCTCTCCGACCTCTCCAAGGCCGCCGGCCGGGTCCGGACCGCGACCGACGCCAAGGTGACGGCCGAGAAGGCGTACCGCAAGGCCGTCCGCGCCGAGGAGATGGCCGTCGACGAGGCCGAGGACCTCTTCCGGCCGGCCCGCCGCGAGGCCAACAACAGCCGCGCGATGACCGACGACCTCCGGGCCGCCGCCGGCCTCTCGGATCCTGTCGCCGCGGGCGGGACCGGCACGCTGCCCACCGTGACGGACCTCACCGCGCTCGTCCGCCCGTCCGGCGCCGTCTTCCTCGACTGGACCGGCCCCAGCGGCGGCTCGCTGCGCTACGAGGTCTTCGCGCTCTCGCTGGACGAGGACGGCGGCGAGTGGCAGCGCCTCGGCGCGGCCTCGGCGACGGACTACACGGACCGCGAGGCGCTGCCCGGCGCGCGCACGTCGTACCGCGTGCAGGCCGTCCGCGGCGAGCGCGCCGGCGAGGTCTCCAACGTGGCCTCGTCCAACCCCTGACGCCGGCCCGCCTCCGCCTCTGCGGGGGCTGGAGGTCCAGACGCCCCGCGCCCCGGCTGCCCGACGGCAGCCGGGGCGCTCCCGTCCAAGGATTTGTTCGGGACAGGCGCAACAGCCCCCCGCGGGGGGCTGGGCCGCTAAGTTTTCGCTACACCCCTCACATTGTCATCCTGAACTCGTTTCAGGATCTGTCTTTCCCTCAGCGCTTGCTTGAAATGCAGATCCTGAAACGAGTTCAGGATGACAAGAATCAGGAACGCAGTAAGGACTTAGCAGCCCTGCCCGCGGGGGGCTGCCCGCGGGGGGCTGTCGATCCGCGCTCGCCATCCCCGGACTGTTCCCAAACCACGCGGATCGGCCCGGCCGCGCGCCCCGCCCGGCGGCCGAGGCGCGGCGCAGGCACCGGACGCCCGCCCCCAGGGCCGCCCTATCTTGCCACGCCGACGCCCCGCCCCGTGACGCCGAAGCCGCCGTCCGCCAGCCTCTGCCAGACGACCGAGCTCGTCCTGCCGAACGACACCAACACGCTCGGCAACCTCATGGGCGGCCGCCTGCTGCACCTCATGGACGTCTGCGCCGCGATCTCGGCGCAGCGCCACGCCAACCGCACCGTCGTCACGGCGAGCGTGGACTCGGTCGACTTCCGCGGCGCGATCGCGCTCGGCGAGGTCGTCGTGATCGAGGCCCGGGTCAACCGGGCGTTCACGTCGTCGATGGAGGTCGGGCTGACCGTCTGGGCCGAGCGCCCCGCGCGCGGCGAGCCGCGGCGGCTGTGCAACACGGCGTTCTACACGTTCGTCGCCGTCGACCAGCGACGTGCGGCCCGTCCCGGTCCCGCCGGTCGCGCCGGAAACGGATGACGAGCGGGCGCGGTACGACGCCGCGGCCCGGCGCCGCGAGCTGCGCCTCGTCCTCTCCGGGCGCCTCACCCCGGCGGACGCGCCGGCGCTGGCCTCTCTTCTCCCTCCTCTCTCCCCGTAAGCCATGTCCCGTCTCCTCCTTCTGCTCGGACTCCTCGCGCTCGCCGCGCCCGCCTCTCGCGCCCAGGTCGGCATCGGCGGCCTCCTCGGCGACCCGACCGGCCTCACCGTCAAGCTCGGCGGCGGCCGCGGCGGCGTCGCCGTCGACGTTGGCCTCAAGGACAAGCTGTTCGTGCAGGCGCACTACCTCATCCGCGAGCAGCGCCTGCGCGGCGCCGGGGCGGACGTCCGCTTCCTCTTCGGCCCGGGCGGCTTCATCCAGACCACCGACAACGACCCGGTCCTCGGCGTGAGCGCGCTGCTCGGGCTCTCGGTCTACGTCGCGCCCGAGTTCGAGCTGTTCGGGCAGGTCACGCCCGGCATCTCCCTCACGCCGGACGTCGACAGCAACGTCGGCGCGGCGGCCGGCCTCCGGTTCTACCCGTGAGCGAGGCCCGCGCCGAGCGGCCCGTCCGCGTGCTCATCGCCAAGGTCGGCCTCGACGGGCACGACCGCGGCGCCCGCGTCGTCGCGGCGGCCCTCCGGGATGCCGGCATGGAAGTCGTGTACACGGGCCTGCGGAAGACGCCCGAGGCCGTCGTCCGCGCGGCAGACGAGGAGGACGTGGACGCCGTCGGCGTGTCGGTCCTCTCGGGCGCGCACGGGACGATCCTGCCGCGCGTCCGCACGCTCCTCGACGCGGCCGAGATGCCGCACGTGCTCCTCTTCGCCGGCGGGACGATCCCGCCGGCCGACGCCGAGGCGCTCCTCGCCGCGGGCACCGTCGATCAGGTGTTCACGCCGGGCGCCTCGCTCGCAGACATCGCGGAGGCGCTCCGCACCGCGGTCGTCCAGCGCCGGAAGGAGACGGCGTGATCCCACCGCGCGTGCTCGTTACCGGGGCCAACGGGCTCGTCGGGCAGGCCGTCGTGCGGCGGCTCGGCCGCTGGCCCGGCGCAGACCTCCTCGCGACCGGCCGCGCGGCGCAGTCTGCAGACGCCGACCTCGCCGGAGGCTACACCGCCCTCGACGTCCAGGACGCCGCGGCCGTCGAGCGGGCGTTCCTCGACTTCGCGCCGGGCGTCGTCGTCCACTGCGCCGGCACGGCGCAGGTCGAGGCGTGCGAGGCGGACCGCGCCGCCTGCTGGGCCCTCAACGTCGACGCGACGGCGACGCTCGCTGCGGCCTGCCGCCGGACGGGCGCGCGCCTCGTGCTCCTCTCGACGGACTTTGTCTTCTCGGGCGCCGCAGGGCCTTACGCCGAGACGGACCGGCCGGACCCGACGGGCACGTACGGCCGGACAAAGCTCGCCGCCGAGAACGCGCTCGTCGCGAGCCGCCTGCCCGCGTGGGCGGTCGTCCGGACGACGCTCGTCTACGGCGCCCCGGCCGGCGCCTCGGTGCGGTCGGACTTTGTGCGCTGGCTCGTCGGGGAGCTCTCCGAAGGCCGCCGCGTCCGCATCGCGTCGGACCAGACGCGCACGCCGACGTATGACGACGACCTCGCCGACGGCGTCGCCCGCGTCGTGCTCGGCGGCAAGACGGGCCTGTTCCACATCGCCGGCCGCGAGCTCGTCTCGACGCTGGACGTGGCACGCGCCACCGCCGAGACGTTCGGTCTGGACGCGTCGCTCGTCTCGCCCGCGACGACGGCCGAGCTGCATCCGGGCGCGCCGCGCCCGCTCCGCGGCGGCCTGCTCATCCTTCGCGCCGAGAGCGAGCTGGGCTACCGCCCGCGCCCGCTCGCCGAGGCGCTCGCGGATCTGCGCGCACGCCTCGGGTAGACGGCGTCACATCGTCGGCGCCGGCGCCTGGACGTCAGCGTCGGGCAAGAGCAGGATCTGGCGGCTTCCGTCCGCAGTGCTCAGCACGAGGTACTCGCCGTCGCGGGTCATCTGGAGCGGGCCGGCCATCTCGCGTTCGAGCTCGGTCGCTCCCTCGGGGCAGCCGCGGCGCGTGCAGGTTAGGGCCGGGTCGATCGTCAGCACGCCGTCTCCCGAGACGCGGTACGGCCCGTTGCAGAGGTTGCAGGACGACAGCGCGACGCGGCCGTCGGCGCCGAAGGCGACCGTCTCGCCCGTCCCGCGGCGGAGGGATCCGTCAGGCTCAACGATGCGGTCCACGAGCCACGTGGTGCCGGGAAGGCTCGAGACGGTGGCGGACGGGCGGACGCCGCAGCCGGCGAGGAGGACGAGGGCGACGAGGGCAATCCGCATGTCTCGGGGGCGACGGTGAGGCGCGAAAGGTACGGGCGCGCGAGACGAAGGGCGGACCGTCGGCGGGCAGATGATCGGTCGGGATTTCTCAGTCTCCCGCCTCCGAGGCAGCGCATCTTCCCGTTCCCCGACGCCGCCCCGATGATCGACCTCGACCTGCTCCGCACCGACCCCGACCGCGTCCGCCGCGCGATCATCGCCAAGCGCACCGGCGACGGCTCCGAGGTCGACGCGCTCCTCGCCGCCGATGCGCGGCGCCGCGACGTCGTGACGCGCCTTCAGGAGGTCCAGGAGCAGATGAACGCCGCCTCGAAGGCCATCGGGGAGTTGTTCAAGTCCGGCAAGACCGACGAGGCGGCCGCGCGCCGCGAGGAGGCCGCGCGCCTCAAGGACGAGGCCAAAGCGCTCGAAGCGGACGGGCGCGACGCCGATACCGAGGCGCGGCGCCTGCTTCTCGAAATCCCGAACCTGCCGCACGACAGCGTCCCGCCGTTCAACGCGGACGGGCCGGACGGCAACACCGTCGTCTTCGAAACGGGCGACAAGCCCGCGTTCGACTTCGAGCCGCTCCCGCACTGGGAGATCGCCGCGCGCCACGGCCTCGTGGACTTCGAGCGCGGGACGAAGGTGACGGGCGCCGGCTTCCCCTTCTACGTCGGCAAGGGCGCGCGCCTCCAGCGGGCCCTCATCGCCCTCTTCCTCGACCTCGCGGCCGAGGGCGGCTACACCGAGGTTCAGCCGCCGCTGCTGGTGAACGAGGCCAGCGCGCTCGGCACGGGCCAGCTTCCAGACAAGGAGGGCCAGATGTACCACGCGCAGACGGACGACCTCTACCTCGTCCCCACGGCCGAGGTGCCGCTGACCAATTTCTACCGCGACGAGATTTTGGACGGCCTGCCGCGCCTCGTCGCTGGCCACACGCCGTGCTGGCGCCGCGAGGCAGGCTCGTACGGCAAGGAGGTCCGCGGCCTGAACCGGCTGCACCAGTTCGACAAGGTCGAGCTGGTGCGCTTCGTACACCCGGACGAGAGCTACGCGCACCTCGAGGCGCTCCGCGAGGACGCCGAGCGGGCGATCACGGCGCTCGGGCTGACGTACCGCCGGCTGCTGATGTGCGAGTCCGACCTCGGCTTCACGCCGGCCAAGAAGTACGACCTCGAGGTGTGGAGCGCGGGCCAGGGCCGCTGGCTCGAGGTGTCGTCGGTGTCCAACTTCGAGGCGTTCCAGGCGCGGCGCGCCGGCATCCGCTTCCGCCCCGAGGGCGGCGGCAAGCCGCAGCCGGTCCACACGCTCAACGGCTCCGCGCTGGCCCTCCCGAGAATCGTCGCGGCGCTGCTCGAGAACGGTCAGCAGGCCGACGGCTCCGTCGTCTTGCCCGAGCGCCTCGCTGCGCTCGCCGGCTTCGAGCGGATCGGGTAGACGGCCTTCGGGTCCGCCCGGAACGACACGGGAAACGGCCACCGGGAGTGCGTTTCCCGGTGGCCGTCCCCAGAAGGCCTGTGCCTCCGCTACGCCTCGCCGCCGGGGATCGTGAACATGCCCTGCGGCGCCGGGTGCGGCTCGCCGATCTCGCCGTACTGCGCCTCGTACTTGCCAATGTTGTCCGCGAGGGCGGCGAGCAGGCGCCGCGCGTGGCCCGGCGTGACGACGACGCGCGCCTTCACGCGCGCCTTAGGCACGCCCGGCAGGACCCGGATAAAGTCCAGCACGAACTCCTCAGGGTTGTGCGCGATCATGACGAGGTTCGTGTAGACGCCCTCGGCGACCTCCTCGGCGAGCTCGATCTGGAGCGACTGGTCCGGCTGCTGCGTGTCCATGGGATAGGGAATGGGAGAATGGGAAGAGGTCAGGCGCGGGCGCGGCCGGCCTGCGCGAGCGCCGCGATAAGGTCCGAGCGCGTCACGATGTGGAAGGCGGCGGGCGGGGCGCCGTCGCCCGAGGGGTCGTCCTGGACGAGGACGGCGCCGGCCTCGCCGTCGAGCGTCGCGGTGAGCATGTCGAGGTGGACCGTCCGGCGGACGACCGGGAGCGGCGCGGCCATGACGTCGCGGACGGCCTTCTGGCCGGCCGAGGCGTCCGAGATGAGCAGGTTCAGCACGCCGCGCTCGCTCAGGCTGCCGACGACGTGGGCGCCGTCGAGGACGGGCATCTGCGAGATGCCGTGCTCCATCATGGCCGCAATGGCCTCCGTCAGCGTCGCGTCCGGCGAGACGGCGACGACCGGCTCGGCGTTGCGCCGCGCCGCGAGGACGTCGTCCAGCGTGAGCGTCTGCGCCTCCTCGAGGAAGCCGTTGCGGCGCATCCACTCGTCGTTGAACGTCTTCGAGAGGTAGCGGAAGCCCGAGTCCGGCAGCATCACCACGACGACAGACTCCGGCGTGAGCGTCTCGCGGTGGGCGCGGAGCCAGTCCAGCGCGCCGGCGAGCGCCATGCCGCAGGACTGCCCGACGAACATGCCCTCCTCCTTGGCGAGGCGCCGCGTGGTCTGCATCGCCGCCTTGTCCGTCACCTGCACGAAGTCGTCGCACAGGTCGAAGTCCATGTTGCCCGCGAGGATGTCCTCGCCGACGCCCTCGGTGAGGTACGGGTAGATCTCGGCCTCGTCGAAGACGCGGGTGTGGAAGTAGGTGTGGTAGACCGAGCCGAAGGGGTCCACGCCGATGACCTGGAGCTCCGGGTTCTGCTCCTTGAGGAAGCGCGCCGTGCCCGAGATCGTCCCGCCCGTGCCTGCGCCGGCGATGTAGTGCGTGATGCGGCCGTCGGTCTGCTCCCAGAGCTCCGGGCCGGTCGTCTTGTAGTGCGCCTCGGCGTTGGCCGGGTGGTCGTACTGGTTCGGGTAGAACGCGCCGGGAATCTCAGCCGCGAGGCGCTTCGCCACCGAGTAGTAGCTCCGCGGGTCGTCCGGGGCGACGTTCGTCGGGCAGACGATGACCTCGGCGCCGAGCGCGCGCAGGACGTCGGCCTTCTCGGGGCTCTGCTTGTCGGTCGTGGTAAAGATGCAGCGGTAGCCCTTCGCGATGGCCGCGATGGCCAGCCCGGCGCCCGTGTTGCCGGACGTGCCCTCGACGATCGTGCCGCCCGGCTTCAGCAGGCCCTTCGCCTCGGCGTCCTCAATCATCGCGACCCCGATGCGGTCCTTCACCGAGCCGCCCGGGTTGAAGAGCTCGAGCTTGGCGAGGACCGGGCACGGAAGGTCCGCGGCGAGGGCGTTGAGCTGGACGAGCGGCGTGTTGCCGATGGTGTCGACGACGGAGCGGAGCCACATGGCGGGTGGGAGCGGTGAATGTGGCCAAAGGTACGGGGGCGTGGCGGCCGAAGGGTCGAAGGGATGACGGGCGGAAGGGGAAATGCCCGCGCAGGCGGGATCCTGGCGCCGCTCCGTTTCCAGCCGCAACACTCGGACGCCCGTCAACCCCGTAGTTTCTAGCATGGACGCCCCCCTCCCGCTCGTCGCCACCGAACTCCTCACGGCCCTCGTGACCGCCGCCGGCGCGCGCCTCGACGCCAGCGACGCGTGGCTCGGCGTGTTCGGCACGGACGCGCTCTGGGGCCGCCTGCCTCTCGACGACGCGCGCTTCGCCAGCGACTACGTCGTGGAGGCGGCGCGCGGCGGGCCGGTCTCGCACCAGGTCTTCCTCGTCGAGCGCGACGACGCGCCCGGCGGGCAGCCAGCGCCGGTCCTGCTCCACTTCCAGCCGGTCCGGATGCCAGGCGTCGAGTCCGGCCACTTCCCCGTGATGATCGTCGGCGAGGTGCTCTCGCGAGCCGGCCTCGTGGGCGGCCGAGCAGACGCGCCGGCGGCGCTTCGAGATGCTCGGCCGCATGACGATGGGCGTCGCGCACGACTTCAACAACCTGCTCACGACGGTCGTCGGCCACGGCGAGCTTATCCGCTCGGACCTCGAGGCGGCGGGCGCCTCGCCGGACGCCTACGCGCACCTCGCGACGCTCACGCAGGCGGCCGGCGACGGCGCCGCGCTCGTCCGCCGCATCCAGCAGTACCTCCGCAACGACAAGCAGGAGCGCGCCGAGCCGGTCGGGCCTGGACACGCTCGCGGCGGAGGTCCTCACGCTCACCAAGCCCTACTGGTTCAACGAGCCGCGCCGCGCGGGCATCGCGCTGTCCCTCGAGCAGGACCTCCAGCCGACGCCGCCCATCGCGGGCACGCCGACGGAGCTGCGCGAGGTGCTCGTAAACCTCGTCCTCAACGCCGTCCAGGCGATGCCGACCGGCGGCACGCTGCGCGTCGCGACGGGACTCGGCACCGGGCGGCGTCGCGGTCGAGGTGTCGGACACGGGCACGGGCATGACGGAGCGCGTGCGACGGCGCATCTTCGAACCGCTCTACACGACCAAGGGCACGGCCGGCACGGGCATGGGCCTGACGGTCTCGCAGGGCATCGTGCAGGAGCACAACGGCCGCATCGAGGTCCGGAGCGCGCCCGGCGCAGGGGACGCTCCTTCCGCCTCGTCTTCCCGTTCGAGACCGAGGCGCCGGCCCCCATCGCCGGCGAGGCCGCGCCCGGGCACTGCCCGACGCCCGGGGCCGACGCCTGCCGCCTCCCCGCTGCCGCGCCCCGCGCCGAAGCGCAGCGTCCGCCCGCTGCGCATCCTCGTCGTGGACGACGAGCCGATGGTGCGCCTTGTCACGACGAAGCTCCTCCGCATCCGCGGCCACACGGTCGACGACGCCGACGGCGGCGCGGCGGCCCTGGCGTTCCTCGCCGAGACGCCGGTGGACCTTGTCGTGACGGACCTCTCGATGCCGGGCATGTCGGGCCGCGAGCTCGCGGCTGAGATCCGCCGGCGCTTTCCCGCCCTGCCCATCATCCTGCTCACCGGCGACACCGACGTGCAGGCCGAAGGCTCGGACGTCGCCGCGGTCGTCCGCAAGCCGTTCCAGATCGACGCGCTCGAGGCGGTCGTTCAGGGCGCCGTGCCCTGACCGCGCGCCTCGGGCAACGGCCCGCTCATAAACCGGCCGACGAGCAGCACGACCGCGGCGAAGACGGGCACGACGACGGCGAACGCCATCAGCACGATCCCCGCCGCCATGCCGGAGTCCGGCCCCTGAGGCCCGCCCAGAACGAATGCGGCAAGCGTGACGCCCATGCCGAGCACAGCGGGGAGCCAGGCCATCACCCAGCGCCGCCGGCCCGTCCGGCGCGCGGCCTGCGCCTCGATGGTGCCCGCCAGCAGCGCCGTCCCGACGGGGAGCACGAGCAGCAGCAGGCCGCCTCCGAGCGAGCCGAGCCCGACCGTCGCGGCGCCGAGGGCAAACAGGACGAGGGCGTCTCGCGTGGGGCGGTCCATGGCGGGCGCGGCGGGTGAGACGCGCACGTTACGCCCGCGACGCGCCCCCTCCACTGTCCGGCCGGGCAGCGGAGTGGGCAGCTACATCCCGACGACGTCGAACGTGGAGCCGGTGAGGGGGTCCTTGCGAACCTCGATTCGAACCGGGAACGCGTTTTTCAGCTCCTCGAGGTGTGTCACGACGAGAATCTTGTCGAAGTCGTCCTGGATCGTGCGGATGGCCTGGACGAGCGCTGCGAGGCCCTCGGCGTCCTGCGTGCCAAAGCCCTCGTCGATGACGAGCGTGCGGATCTGCGTGCCGGCGCGCTCGGCGAGGAGCTGCGAGAGCGCGATGCGGAGGGCGAAATTGACCCGGAAGGCTTCGCCGCCGGAGTACATCTCGTAGGCGCGAGGTGCGCCCTGCGCGTCCGTAATCGTGATGTCGAGCGTCTCGCGCGTGCCGCCGGTCGTCTTGTTGTCCCGGAGCGTTTCCAGCGCGACGCGTGTCGTGCCGCCGGTAAGGCGCTCCAGGAGAACGTTCGCGCGGTCCTCAACGTCGGGCAGCGTCTCCTCGATGATGAGGCTCGGGATGCCATTGCGGCTGAACGCTTTGCGGAGCTCGGTGTAGAGCTTCTGCTCCTTGCGCGCGTCGCGAAGCTCGTGGCGCGCCGCGGCGAGCGCGGCGCGGTCGCGGGCGGCCTGCTCAAGGCGCTCGTCGAGGGCGCCACGGTGGGCGTGGGCGTCCGAGAGGCGGCGGGCGGCCACGTCCCGCTCGCCGACGAGGCCGGCGCGCTCGGCCTCGGCTGCGGGGCGCGCGGCGAGGCGCGCGGCGAGGTCCGCCCGCCCTGCCGCGACGCGCCGCGCCTCGGCCTCCAGGCCGAGCGCCTCGGACGCCAGCGCGGCGCGGCGCTCGGCCCACTCGGCAGCGCTCCGCCGCACCTCGAGAAGCCGCGCCAGCCGCGTCGGCGCCTCCGCGAGGCGCGTCATCTCGGCCCCGACGCGCGCGTGCTCGCCGGCGTCGTAGCCCGACGCAGCCATCTGCTGCTCTACCGTGTGCAGCGCCTCGCGCGACGCCTGCGCCGGCTCGCCGCGGTCCAGCGCGGCCCGCTGCGCCTCGAGGTCTGCCGCCTTGCGCTTGCCCTCGATGATGCGCTCGGCGCGGCGCGCCTCGGCCACGTCGATCTCGCGGAGCGCGCGCGCGTGGTGCTCGCGCATCTGCGCGCTCGCGGCCACCGCGTCGAAGCGGGCGGCGTCGAACGGACTGGCGTCCAGCACGCGCTCGGCCTCGGCACGCATGGCGCGGTCGGGCTGCGAGAATGTCTCGGCGGCGAGGCTCGCCGCGACGCCGGCCAGCTCCTTTTCGACGGCCGCGAGGCGTTCGAGGTCGGACGTGCGGCGGGCTGTCCGCTCCTTCAGGGCGGCCAGCGCCTCGCCGGCTGCCTTGCCCGCGTCGGCCGCGGCGCGGAGGCGCTGGAAGTCGCTACGGAGCGCGTCGCGGCGGGCGACGGCGCGGTCGCGCGCCGCCATGGCCTTCTCCTGCTGTGTCGTGATGGAGGCGAGGTCCTGCGCGATGGCGCGGGCGACGTGCTCGCGGTGGTCGTCCGTCAACTCGGTCCCGCACGTCGGGCAGACAGCATCGTCGGTCTGCCCGGCACGGGCCTGCCGCTCGCGGAGCGCCGAGGCCTCCTGCGCGAGGCGCGCGACCTCGGCGTCGAGCGCCCCGATCTCGGCGGCAAGGGCGGTGCCGGTCTCGCGGACCACCTCGAGGCCGTCGGCCGCATCGGACGCGGCCGCCGCGCGGCGCTCCAGGTCGGCCGCCTCGGAGGGGTCGGCGGCGGCCGTCGCCGCACGGAGGCGATCGACCTGGCCCGTGAGCTCCGCCTGCGTGCCGATAAGCGCGCCGCGGTCCGCCGCGAGGCGCCGGTCGACGCCGTCGATAAGCTTCTGCGCGGTCTCGCGCCGCGTGCGGATCTGCTCCAGCGCTGCCCGCTCCGTCACCGCAGCGTCCGCGTCGGCCAGTGCCTTTTCCGCCGCCGGGCGCGTTTCGACGAGCTTCGCGTCGTCGCGGACCCGCTCGCGCAACACCTCGAGGTCGAGCGCCAGCCGCTCGATGCGCGTCTCGGCGTCGGCGACCTCCTTCTGGATGCGGAGCTGGATTTCGGCGGCCCGCTGGCCGAGCGCGCGGTGCACCGTCGCGGCCTCGTCGAGCACCGTTCGGCGGGCGCGGACGGTCTCGTAGAGGGCGTGGTCGGCCTCGATAAGGTCGGACTGCGTGATGAGCGCATCTGCCTCGGCGATGCGGGTATCGAGGCGCGCGGCCTCGGAGCGGTTTTCCGACAACCGCGTCTCGGCCGTCTGGAGCGCCGCGGCGAGGCGGGCATCGTCTGCCGCCGCGGCATCTAGCGCGGCGAGCGCGGTCGCGGACTCGGCCAGGGCAGCGTCGAGGCGCGCAGCCTCGGCCTCCGTCGTCTCGATGTCGCGGGCGAGGGCGTCGCGGTCGACCTGCCACTGGGGCGCCTGGGCCGTCGCAGCAACGAGACGCTCGGCCTCGGCGTCGAGGCTCGCGACCTGCGTCTTCAGGGCCGAGACGCGCCCGCCGGCGGCTGTCGCAAGGCGCTCGTAGCGGTCGAGCCCGAGGATCTTGCCGAGGATAAGCTTCCGCTCACCCGGCTTCTTGCGCGTGAACTCGTCCGACCGGCCCTGAAGCAGGAACGTCGAGTTGACGAACGTCTCGTAGTCCAGCCCGAGCTTCTCGTCGATGGCCGCCTGCGTGGCCCGCACGCTCTCGGCCGTGAGCGCGATGGTCCCGGCTCCCCCATCGGACGCCTGGAACTCGAGGCCCGGCTTGCTCGATTTGCCCGATCGCCGTCTGCGTGTAGCGTCGCGCGATGCGGTGGCCGACGCCGTCGAGCGTGAACTCGAAGTCGACCTCCATCTCGCGCGCGCCGGCGCGCAGCAGCTGCTCGTCGGGCTTGCGCGAGTCGCTGGACTTGCGCGCCTCGCCCCACAGCGCCCACGTGATCGCGTCGAGCAGCGCCGACTTGCCCTGCCCGTTGCCGCCCGAGAGGCAGGCGACGTGGAACGCGTCGAACTCGAGCGCGGGCGCGTCCTCGCCGTAGGAGAGGAAGTTGCGGAGCCGGAGCCGGACGGGGACCATCGAAAAACGGGCTTAACGCGGAAGGATCACGACACCAAACCTCACCTCGCCTCGTGCTCTCCTTCGTCGAACGAGTTGAACAGGCTCCCGAGGCGCTCCTGCGCGCCGGGAAGAAGCGCCTTGGCGGCGTTCCACACGACCGGCGCGGCCGCCTCGACCGGCTCGTAGAGGATCGACGCCTCGCGCGCCTCGCGGGAGATCAGCAGCGGCTCGCCGCCGGGCAGGATCGAGACGCCGGTGACGCGCAGGAAGACGCTGATGCCGAAGAGGGCGCGGACGAAGCCGAGGATCGCCCCGGCGAGTGCGTCCAGCGCGCCGAGCTTGATCGCCTTCAGCACCTTGCGCACCGTGTGCGCCGCGACAGTCAGGCCGATCACGACGACGCCGAAGGCGACGATAAAGCCGAGCAGCGGCGCGACGCGCCCCGAGACGCCGAGGCTCGCCGCGGCGGCGTCGCCGAACGGGCCCATCACGGCCGTCGCGAAGACGAAGGCCACGACCCAGCCTACGGTTCCGACGACCTGCATCAGCGCGCCCGAGTTCAGGCCGCGCCAGATGCCGAGGCCGAGGGCGGCGGCCATCACGAGGTCCAGCATCAGGACGGGTCCGAGCTCAGTGCGGCGCGGACCGCCGCCTGCACGCGCTTCCCGTCGGCCGCGTCGCCCAGGACCTTCAGCGACGCGCCCATGACGCGCCCCATGTCCTTCATCGACGCCGCGCCGGTGTCCTGGATGACCTGCTGAACGGCGGCGGTGATCTCGTCGTCGGTCGCCTGCGCGGGCAGGTAGCCCTCGATCACGGCGAGTTCGGCGCGCTCGGTCGCTGCGAGGTCCTCGCGGCCGGCGCCCTCGTACTGCGCCATGGCGTCGCGGCGCTGCTTGGCCTGCTTCACGACGACGGCGAGCACGTCGGCGTCGGTCATCGCCTCGGCGCCGGGCAGCTTCTCGCGCTCGGTGATCGCCGTGCGGACCATCCGGATCGTGCCGAGGCGCGTCGCGTCCTTGGCGCGCATCGCGTCCTTCATGTCGCCGTCGAGGCGCTCTCTCAGAGTCGGCATTCTGTGTGCTGTTCGGTGTGCCGCAAGTTACGGCCGGGCGCTGAACGCCTCGGCGAGGCCCGTCGCCCACGCCTGCGTCGCGGCGACGTCGGCGGGCGTCGGGCCGCCGTCGATCTCGCACGAGTCCGCCCCTCGTGTCGCGCCGAAGGCCACGAGGAGGGCATCGAGGCGCCGCGACGCCGTCTGGTAGAACGGGTCGTAGTCGCGGTCGCCCAGCCCGACGACGCCGAAGGCGAGGCCGGTCAGATCAGGCGCGAGCGCTTCAAGTGCCTCGACGTACTCGACGGCGTTGTCCGGGAACGTGCCGCCGGACCACGTGCAGGTCACGGCGACGAGCTGCTGGTACTCGGCGATGTCCTCGGGCACGGCCTCGGCCATGTCCAGCACGTGGGCGGCGAAGCCGAGCGCGCCGAGCGTCTCGGCGATCGCCGCGGCGACGATCTCCGAGTTGCCGGTCTGCGTGCCGACGAGCACGAGGACGTCCGGATGGGCGGCGGAAAGGTCGAGCATGAGCCGGGCGTAGGACGCTGGAGCAGTGGTGAGCCTCGCCAGAGGTTTACCTGCCGCGCGGGTCGAGCGCCATGTCGATGCGCGCGACGGCGTCGGCGAGGTGGAGGCGGTCGAGGCGCTGCTCGGGACGGTCGTAGCGCGCCTCGGCGCGGGCGAGGTCGGTGCGGAGGGCGACCAGTTCGCCGCGGGCGAGCGGACGCACGTCGGAGCGGGAGGCGGCGAGCGGGCGGTCGCCCTGGCGCGGCGCCGCGGCATCTGCCCCGTTGAGGAGCGAGTCGAGGCGCGCAATGTGGGCGCGCTGCAACGCGCGGCGCGCGGCGTCGAGGGGTGCGCCTGTGCGCGTCTCGGCCCAGACGCCGGTGCGGAGATCCGCGAGCATCGTCTCGGCCGGGTAGACGTCCGCGCCGGGTGCGGCGAGCCATGCGGCGTCCAGCATCCGCCCGAGGCGCGCCGGCTCGAGGAGGCGCCCGAGCGCCGCTTCCTGGAGGCGTGCGACGCGGTCCGACGCCCCCGACGCCTCGATGCGCGACAGAATGGAGGGGTCGAGGAGCCAGGTCGGCCGCGTGAAGCCCTCAGCAATCAGGAAGTCGACGGCAGCGCGCTCGCGCGTGCCCGAGACCGGCACGAAGACCGGCTCCGTCTGCCCGCCCAGCCGCGCCGTGCCCTCGACGCCGCCGACGATGCGGCCGACGTGCGCGAGGTAGCGCCCCCACTGGCCGACGACCTGCCCGTAGAGCTCCTCCAGCGACGAGAAGTCCTCGCCGGGCTCGGTCGTCCACGTGACGAGATTCGGCATGATGCGCTTGAGGTTGGCGAGCCCGAGGCGCGACGCCGCGACGCCGTCGGAGCCGAGGTCCTCGGACTGCGCGCGCGGGTCGACGGGGTCGCCGGTCTGGCCGCCGAAGCGCATCGCGGGATCGCTCGCCCGCTGCGTCGCCTCGGCCTCGAGGCGCGCGCGGATGTCGTCGTCGGTCATCGACTCCGGAAACCAGCGGTAGCCCCAGTCGATGGCCCACTTGTCGTACTCGCCGATCTGCGGCAGCAGCTGCGTCACGCCGTCGCCGGGCTGGGCGACGTAGTTGAAGCGCGCGTAGTCCATGATCGACGGCGCCGTGCCGTGCGCGGCGGTGAAGGCCGGCGAGCGGAGGCTGTCCACGGAGTAGGCGGCGGACGAGCCCCAGTTGTGCGGCAGCCCGAGCGTGTGGCCGACCTCGTGCGCGGAGACCATTCGGACAAGCCTGCCCATCACGTCTTCGCGCAGCCGCGGCGAGCGCGCATCCGGGTTGACCGCGCCGGTCTGGACGACGTACCAGTTCCGCAGCAGGTTCATCACGTTGTGATACCAACCGATGTCGGACTCGAGGATCTCGCCCGAGCGCGGGTCCGAGACGTGCGGCCCGTAGGCGTTCTGCGTGTCGGACGGGAAGTAGCGGATGACGGAGTAGCGCGCGTCCTCGGGGCTCCAGTCCGGGTCGTTGGTCGGCGCGTCGAGGCAGCGGATCGCGTCCAGGAAGCCCGCCGCGGCGAAGGCCGTGTTCCAGTCCGTCACGCCCTGGCAGAGGTACGGGCGCCACTGCGCGGGCGTCGCCGGGTCGAGGTAGTAGGTGATCGGGGTGATGGGCGGGACGAGCTCGCCGCGTTCGTACGCCGCGATGTCGCTCGGGACGAGGCGCCAGCGCGTGGCGTAACGGCGCACCTCGGCGCGCTGCACGTCGAGGCCGTAGTCCGTCTGCCCGATGGCGAAGAAGCCGACGCGCGGGTCGGTCCGCCGCGCGCGCATCGGCACGTCCGGCAGGAGGACGAACGAGTGCGCCATTTCGACCGAGAGCGTCCCGGTCTCCGAGCCTGTCGGCGGCTTCGCCGCGTCGTACGTCAGCACGGCCCGCACCTCGACGTTGCGCGGGTACGCCGCGGCACGGACGATGTAGGACCGCTCGGCGTCGAGCTTGCGGATCTTGTACTCGTCGCGGGCCTCGGCCGGGAGGCCGAAGACCGGCGTGTCGCCCGCGAAGAGGTCCGTGAGGTCCACGACCGGCGCGCCGTCGGGACGGATCGCGGCGACGGGCAGGCGCGCGACGACCGGCGCGAAGGTCGCGTCCTGAACCGCGCGGTAGATCGGCAGGCTGTCCGCGGCGACGCTCGCGAAGCGGACGGTCCGCAGCAGGACGTAGTTGCCGGCCCGCTCCCACCGCACGGCGCTCTCGTTGACCTCCTCGCCGCCGTAGCCGACGCCCTCGGCCGTCCGCGCGATGCGGCTCACGAGGAGCATTTCGCGGCCGAAGACGGAGTCCGGGATGGCCGCCATGAGGCGGAGTCCGCCCTCGGAGCGGTACAGCGTGAGGAGGCCGTCGTCGCCCTGGACCGAGTCGGGCACGACCTGCCGGAAGGGCTTGGGGGTGGCGTCGCGCGAGGCAGTAGCCGTGGCGCGGGCAGCCGGCGCCGCGGCGCGGCGCGGGCGCACGAGCGAGCAGCCCGAGGCGAGGAGGATGGCGAGCAGGAAGACGGCTGGTCGGAGCATCGAGCGCGGCGGCGGCAGTGAGCCTGCAAGATCGGACCGGCGCGGGGCGCCGGCGGCCGTCCCGTAGCTTGCCGCAAACCCTCTCCCCTCTCCGATGCACAACGCCCTCGCCACGCCGCCCGTCGCCATCAACGAGCCGGTCCGCGCCTACGCGCCCGGCAGCGCGGAGCGCGCGTCGCTCCAGACGGCCTACGCCGCGCTGGCCGACGAGCAGCCCACCATCACGCCCGTCATCGCCGGCGAGCGCGTCGAGACCGGCCGGATGGATACCGTCGTTGCCCCGCACGAGCACGGCCGCGTCCTCGCGCACGTCCACAAGGCACGCCCCGAGGATGTCCGGAAGGCCATCGACACCGCCCTCGACGCCCGGCACGACTGGTCCCGGCTCGACTGGACGGACCGCGCCGCTGTCTTCCTCAAGGCGGCCGACCTGCTCGCCGGGCCGTTCCGCGACCGCATGAACGCGGCCACGATGTGGGGCCAGTCCAAGAACGCGTACCAGGCCGAGATCGACGCGGCGTGCGAGATGATCGACTTTTTCCGCTTCAACGTGCAGTTCCAGTCCGAGATCGTGGCCGGGCAGCCGATCAGCGGGCCGGGCATCTGGAACCGGCAGGAGTACCGCGGCCTCGAAGGCTTCGTCTTCGCCGTGACGCCGTTCAACTTTACGTCCATCGCCGCCAACCTCTGCGCGGCGCCGGCACTGATGGGCAACGTGGTGATCTGGAAGCCCGCGCCGACGCAGCTCCTCTCCGCGCTCGTCATCCAGGAGCTCTTCGAGGCGGCGGGCCTCCCGCCGGGCGTCATCAACCTGCTCCCCGGCGACGGGGCGGACGTGGGCGACCCGGTTCTGGCGGACCCGCACTTTGCCGGCCTCCACTTCACGGGCTCGACGGGCACGTTCAACGCGCTGTGGAAGACCATCGGGCAGGACGTCGGCCGCTACACGTCGTACCCGCGGATCGTGGGCGAGACGGGCGGCAAGGACTTTATCGTCGCCCACGAGTCGGCGAATGCCGCGGCCGTGGCGACGGCGATCGTGCGCGGGTCGTTCGAGTACCAGGGCCAGAAGTGCTCTGCCTCGAGCCGCGTCTACGTCCCCGAGGCACTCTGGCCGGACGTCGAGCGCGAGATGCTTAGCCAGATGGAGGAGATCACGGTCGGCGCGCCGGACGACTTCTCGAACTTCGTCAACGCCGTCATCGACAAGCGGTCGTTCGACAAGATCACCGGCTACATCGACCGCGCGAAGGCAGCCGAGGGCGTCCGCATCGCGGCCGGCGGGACGTACAGCGACGAGGTCGGCTACTACATCGACCCGACGGTCCTCGTCGTGGACGACCCGACGTACGAGACGATGCGCGAGGAGCTCTTCGGGCCTGTCGTGACGGTCTACGTCGTGCCCTCAAACACGTCGTGGCACGAGACGCTCGCCCTTGTGGACTCGACGAGCCCGTACGCGCTCACCGGCGCTGTCTTCGCGCAGGACCGCCGCGTCATCGCGGACGCGACGCAGCGCCTCGAGCACGCCGCCGGCAACTTCTACATCAACGACAAGCCGACAGGCGCCGTCGTCGGGCAGCAGCCGTTCGGCGGGGCCCGCGCCTCAGGCACGAACGACAAGGCCGGCTCGGCCGTGAACCTCCTCCGCTGGACGAGCCTGCGGACGATCAAGGAGACGTTCGTCCCGCCGACGCACTTCGGCTACCCGTTCCTCGAAAAGGGCGCGATCTAAGGTCGGAGGATGAGGCATGCGGACGTTCTTCCATGCCTCATCCCTCCCGAACAAGAACGACGCCTTCGGTTGGACGGAGCGTCGGGAGCGCAACGCCGGTGTGCGTCGAGACGTCGACGTGCCATACGCCGGCCGGTACTGCCACCTCAGCCGCGGCATCGCCCAGATTGAGGAAGACGACGGCGCGGCTCTCGCCTTCGGCGCGCTCGAACCCGAAGACCGTCTCGGGCAGGCCGTCGAGCGCCTGGAACGTGCCGGCGTGGAGCGCGGGAGTCGCCCGGCGCAGCGCGAGCAGGCGGCGGTAGAGGTTCAGCAGCGCGTTCGGGTCGGCGCGCTGCGCGGCGACGTTGAGCGTCTCGTGGCCGGCGTGGAGCGGCAGCCAGAGCGCCTCGGGAGCAGCCGTCGAGAAGCCGGCCGAGGGCGAGGCGTCCCACGCCATCGGCGTCCGCCCCGAGTCACGGCCCGTCCCGGGAACGCGAATACCGGCGGGGTCGCGGACGCGGTCGGGCGGGACGTCGACGTCGGGCGTGCCGATCTCGTCGCCGGCGTAGAGCGTCGGCGTGCCGCGGAGCGTGAGCAGCAGGACGGCGGCGAGGCGCGCGCCGGCCGGGCCGAGCCGGCTCGCGAGGCGGTGCTCGTCGTGCGATGCCGAGGACGTAGCTCGGCCACGCGCCGTCCGGCAGCGCGGCCTCGATGGCCTCGACGTGCGCGCGCAGACCTGCGGCCGTCCACGGCGTGGCGAGCAGGCCGAAGTTGAGGGGCACGTGCAGCTCGGGCGCCTCGGGCGTGCCGAAATAGTTCGCCCACTGCGGCAGGTCGCGGCCGAGGTGGATCTCGCCGAAGAGCGCCCGGACCGGCGTCGCGCCGTCCTGCGTCGGGTACGCATCGACCGTCTCGCGGAACGTCTGGAAGTAGCCGTGCACGTCCGGGTGCGCGCGGTCGTGGACGTGCTGCTGGCGCTCGTAGGCCGTGACCGGCTTGTGGCCGGCGTCCGGATTCGGCTCCGGTGGGTTGTCGCGGAAGCCGGGGTCCTTGGCGATGTGGACGGCCGTGTCGATCCGGAAGCCGTCGACGCCGCGGTCCATCCAGAAGCGGAGCGTGTCGAGGAGCGCGGCGCGGAGTGCGGGTGAGCGCCAGTTGGTGTCGGGCTGCGACGGCAGGAACGAGTGCAGGTAGTACTGGCCCGTCGCGTCGTCCCAGGTCCACGCCGGCCCGCCGAAGGCGGAGAGCCAGTTGTTCGGCGGGCCGCCGCCCGGGCGCGGCGTCGCGCCAGACGTACCAGTCGCGGCGCGGGCTCTCGCGCGCGGCGCGGCTGTCGCGAAACCACGGGTGGCGGTCCGACGAGTGGTTCGGCACCCAGTCCACGACGACGCGCAGGCCGAGGCCGTGCGCGCGGGCGACGAGGCGGTCGAACGCCGCGAGGTCGCCGTAGAGCGGATCGACGTCGCAGTAGTCCGCAACGTCGTAGCCGCCGTCGTCGCCGGGCGACGGGTAGAACGGGCTGATCCAGACGGCGTCGACGCCCAGATCCGCGAGATAGCCGAGGCGCTCGGTGATGCCGTCGAGGTCGCCCGAGCCGTCGCCGTCGGCGTCCTGGAAGGAGCGCGGGTAGACCTGGTAGAGGACGCCCGTCTGCCACCACGGGCGCGGGTCGCCCGTCACCGCACCACGAGCACGCGCCGGGACGCCGTCGCCGGCGTCACCGGCCAGCCGGACGACGTAGACGCCCGCCGCGAGGGCGCTCGAGGCGTCCCACGTGAGGACGGTTCGTGCCGGCCGGCAGCGCGCCGTCGTGCAGGTCCGCGACGGTCCGGCCGAGCGCGTCGACGACGCTCACCGTCACGGTCGCCTCGCGGGCCGAGCGTCAGCGGGACCGTCACGCGCGCGCGCGCCGGGTTCGGGAACGGCTGCCCGAGGCCGAGCGCGGCGCTCGGGCCGTCCTCACCGGCGACGGTGCCCGTATAGAGCTCCGACACCTGCTGCGCCGTCAGCGCGACGCTGTACACGCGGACGTCGTCGAGCGTGCCAGGGAAGTTGTAGCCGGCATCCGCCGGGAGGCGCTGCCCGACGAGCAACGGCAGGTCCGTCGTCCGGATCGCGCCTGTGAGCGGCGTCTCGGAGACGCGGCGCGCCGTTGACGTAGAGCGCCAGGTGCGCGCCGTCGTAGGTCGCGACAAGGTGCGTGAACGTGTTGATGGCGACCGGGGTCGGGCGCGTCGAGGTCGGCGATGCGCGCGGTCGTGTTGACGGTCCACCGCGGCACCCCCTGCGGCGTCAGCGAGAGCTTCCAGCGGTTCTCGTAGGAGCCGTGCGACACGAGGAAGCGCTCGCGGTTCGGCGGCGCGCTCGGGTCGAGCCAGACGCTGACGGAGATCTGCGCCGTCGAGGAGAGCGAGGGCGTCGTGGGGACGCTCACCACGTCGTCGACGCCGTCGAAGCGCGAGCGCATGGCCCGCCTGTGCCGTCGTGGCCCGTCGTCGGCACCGCGCCCGTGACGGTGCCGTTGTTGCCGAAGACGGACGCGTCGAGGCCGTTGCCGTCGAGGCGCAGGTCGAGCACGAGGCTGCCGATCGACGATCTCGAGCGTGCCGGTTGCCGATGCGCCGGACGGATCGGTCGCGGTGCAGGTCGCAGTGACAGTCGTCGGGGCCGTCGGGCGCGGTGAACGTCGTCGTCGCGCCGGGGCCGGAGACGGAGCCCGCGCTGACGGCCCACGTGTACGTCAGCGCGTCGCCGTCGGGGTCGGTCGCGGCGCACGTCAGCGCCGCTCGTCCGGCCTGGGTCGATGGACGCCGGGGACGCCGTCGACCGTCGACGCCCGTCGGCGGCCTGGTTCAGGACGACGCGCAAGGCGGAGCGTGGCCGCGCCGGTCTGGCTGCCGTCCGAGGCGGTGCAGGTGATGTCCACGTCGCCAGTCTCGTCCGAGGCCCACGTAGCCGTGCGGCCGTTCGGGACGAGGGTGCCGCGCGAGGCGCTCCACGCGACGGTCGGGTCGGCCGTCTCGGCGTCGTCGGGCGTGCAGAAGAGCGTGGCCGTCTGGCCGCGCGCGAGCGTCGTGTCCGTGGCGACGAGCGCGCGGACGCGCGGCGGCTGGTTGCCGCCCGTCCCGTCGTCGTAGTCGATCACGATGCCGTTGACCGAGCGGCGGCCGTTGACGGACGTCTCGACGCCGCCGGCCGTCGGGAAGACGAGCACGCGGGCGGCGTCGGGCGGGATCGTGACGCTCGGGCGGCCCGAGACGCCGCGGTCGAGAAAGGCGTTGGCGACGGCGTCGTACATGTCGTACGTGCCGGCCGCGAGCGGGACCGTGACGGTCTGCTCGGTCGGGTACGGGTTGTAGACGAGGACCGACTGGAAGGACGGCGTGCGGTAGACGTCCGTCGCGCGGAGGTCGAGGCGGAGGATGCCCTGGCACCTCGGTCGAGTCCACGACGGCGGCGAGGTAGCCGACCGACTGGACGATCCGTAGAGGCCGAGGTTGGTCGGGTAGCCGAAGCCGATGGCGTCGCCGGTGGCGTAGGGGCTCGATGCCCTGGTCACGTGCCGCGGAGCGCCTCGTAGGCGACGAGCCCGCGCGGGTCGTTGGGGTAGGCCCACGCCTCGCCGTCCTGGTTTCCGGCGGGCAGCTGGGTCGAGTAGAAGTTGCGGGACGCCGAGGCGAGGTTGACCATCCAGCGGCCGATGGCGCGCGCGAAGCGGTCGTCGTAGCGGGCGACGGGCACGAGAGCGGCGGCCTGCTGGAAGCCGTTGAGCGCGAACGCGTAGCCGTTGCCGTCGACCTCGCCGACGAGGCCGTCGAGCGAGCGGCCGCCGCGGGTGATGCCCGAGATCGTGCCCCAGCCGCGGATCGGGCCGCGGTCGAAGGACCACGCGAGCAGCTTGGCGATGTCGAAGCTGGCCCCGAGCTCGGCGTTCATGCGCGCCGCGGCGAGCGTGCCGTAGGGCAGCTGGAGCTCATAGGACGGGTTCGACGGACGCGCCTCGAGCGCCTCGAGCGCCTGCTCGGCCCCGATCCGGTAGCGCTCGACGCACGCGCCGGCGGCGCAGCTCTCGCGGTAGGCGCTGTACAGCAGCCACGCGATCGAGCCGGCCGCCTCGGGCTCGGGATACTGCGCGTTCGAGGCAGCGGCGTCTGCGTCGAGAGTGCGAAGGCGCGGTAGTTGACGTTCGGCAGCGCCCACGGCATCGTCCGGGCGCCGAGCGTGTTGACGGCGCGGAGCCACTGGTCGGCGATGGTCGTGACCTGCTCCGCGCCGTGACCGGCTGTCGGGTAGAGCGCGTGGAGTTGGTAGAAGAAGACGTTCGGCATCACGTCGTACCACCAGTCGGAGCCGCTGCGGTCCTGCGGGCCGTTGAGATAGACGTTTTCCTCAGGCCGGCGGTTGAACCACTCCTCGGAGCGGAGCACCCAGTCGGTCCCGAACTGCGTCCGCTTGTTGGCCCCGGCCCACGACCCGCCGACGAGGGCGGGCAGCGCGTTGATGGCCTCGCCGGGGATTTCGTTGCCCGAGCCGACGTACGTCTCGATGCCAAAACCGCCCTGGCCGGGGTAATTCACCGTGCCACCGTACGTCTGCACGAACGGCAGGTACGTGCCCGTCCGCGTGACGTCGAACACGAGCGAGTCGTAGCCCATCGCGACGCGGTCCCAGTCGCGCAGCTTGTAGTCGGCGGGCATCGCCGGCATCGCGTCGATGCGCGGGATGGCGACCTGCTGTGCGCGGGCGGGCACGCAGGAGGCGAGGACGACGAGAGCGAGAGCGACGAAACGCATGAGATCAGGCAGCAACGGAGTCGGAACCGACGGCGACGGACTCGAGGTGCGCCACGAGGTCCGCGAGGACGAACCGGGCGCCGAAGATGCGGCTGTCGGCCCCGGCGTACGGGACGACGAGGTGCTCCCCGACGACGTAGTTCGCGCACGCGAACACGACGTTGTCGACGCCGAGGGCAGCGTCGCCGCGGCGCTCGGCGTCGCCTTCGGGAATGAGGATGGGCTCGGCGCGAGCGACGACCGGATCGCCTCCGCCGAGAATGCGGGCGGGCTCGACGAGCGCGGCTGACAGGTTGTAGAGGCGGCGGCCCTCGAACGAGAAGTGCCCCTGGTGGTAGAGCGCGAGGAAGCGCCCGTCCCCGAGCGCGACCGGCGGGCCGGCGGCGCCGACCCACGACAGCGCCTGCTCGCGGAAGCGGTACGACGCCAGCGCGAGGCCGTGCGACGTCCACGGGCCGTCCGGCGTCTCGGCCGAGGCGAGGTGCATCGCCATCGGGTGGTCGCCCTCCATCGGGCGGTGCCACAGCCACCAGCGCCCGCCCGCGGGCTCGGGAAAGAGCGCCCCGTTCTTGTCGCCGTAGCGGTTGACGCCGCCCGGAATCGGCCCGTGGAGCGTCCAGTCGACAAAATCCTGCGTCGTGGCGAGGCAGAGCTGGACGCGGCCGGCCGCGCCGTGCGCGAGCGGCGCGCCGTCGCCGGAATTGCCGGCGTCGGACGTGTAGCCGGTGTAGTGTAGGTAGTACGTGTCGCCGACGCGCGTGCAGCGGGCGTCCTCGACGCCGAGGTCGTGGAAGGCGCGCGTCGGGCGCGATCGTCGGGACGGGCGAGCGCCAGACGAGGTCGAGGCCCGGCGTGAACACGGCGAGGCCGAGGCTGGACGCGAAGTGCGGGCCGGCGGGCGTCTCGCGGGCGTAGCCCGCACCCTGCGCGCGGTACAGCATCACGCAGGCGCCGGCTGCCAGGCGCTCGCGCTGCGCGGCGTCAAGGTCCCACGCGTCCGCCATCCGGTCGAGGTCCGCGCCGGGCTCGACCAGCACGGCCGCCGGGTTCAGGACGACGCCCGACTCCCAGTCGTGGTCGGCGACGGGCTCGAGGACCGGCGTCCCGCCGTGGAGGCGCTCGGCCGAAACGGGGGACGCGCCGAGCGTCCGCTGCCGGTTACGGTGGCCGGCGAAGTCGAACGTGACCGGTGGCACGATGCGTCCGGCGTCTGGGCCTCCTCGCGGAGCAGGTCGAGGACGTCCGCGAGCGGCGCGTGCGCGTGGCCGATGGCGCAGTCGGCGGCGCCGTAGTAGAGGTTCAGCGTGCCGTCCTCGACCGTCGCGCCCTGCGGGAAGACGACGTTGGGGACGTCGCCGGCGCGCTCCCAGTCCAGGCGGGGTTCGAGGACGGGCTGGCGCGTGCGCGCGATGACGCGGCGCGGATCGTCGCGGTCCAGCAGCGCCAGGCCAGCGCGGTAGACGTGGTCCGCGTCGGCGGCGTGGTAGACGACGAGCCAGCCGTCGTCGGTCGCGATCGGCGGCGGCCCCATGCCGACCTTCTTGGCCTCCCACGTCTGCTCGGGGCGCAGCACGACCGAGTCGTCGAGGCGGCCGAGGGCATGCTCCCAGAAGCGCGCGCCGGGGGCGAGCATCTGCTCCTCGTCCTCGAAAAAGACGATCTGGACGTCGGGCGCGATGCGGTGGAACATGGCGATCCGCCCGCCGACGCGCTCGGGGAAGAGCGCGGCGTCCTTGTCGCGTACGGCCGGCCCGATGCGCCCGTGGCGCTCGACGGTCACCCAGTCCGTCGTGCTCGCGAGCGCGATGCCGACGCCGTGCGTCGCCGTCGCGGCGGGCTCGGCGAGGGCGGTGTACGTGATCCACCAGCGGTCGCCGAGGCGCGTAACGCGGGCGTCCTCGCAGCCGTAGCGGTCGACGTCGCCCGTCGGTGCGATAAACGGCTCGGCGTCAAGCGCGAACGAGCCGTCGGGCTGGCGCGTGGCGAGGCCGAGGGCCGAGACGTAGCGGTCGTAGCCGAAGCGTCGGCTCGAACGCGTCGGCGTGTTGCACCTCGACGCGGCGGTGGCCGGCCGGGACGCCGCGCGCGAGCAGGCGGAGCGTCCCGTCGTCGCTCGAGAGCGGCGCCGGGGTTGAAGATGGCGCCCGAGGCCCACGCGACGCCGGGCGTCGGCACGAGGATGGGCGCGGGCACGCGGGTAAACAGGTCGGTCGTCACGGGTCCAGAGAGGAGAGGAAGGCGTCGGCGGCGGGGCCGACGTGGACGGTGGATTCGTTGGCAGCGGCGTCGAGCACGACGACGGCGCGGCGGTCCACTCGGCGCCGTCCAGACGCGGTAGCGGAGCGCGCGGCCGCCGGCCGTGCCGCTGCGTGCGGGCTCAGACGCGGGCGTGCATCCACGGCGCGGCGACGGCGTCCTGCCCGACTTCGAGGAGCGTCATCTGCGCCTCGACGGTGCTCTCGGCGCCGGCGTTGCCGTTGATGCGGTCGGCCGCGAGGATGCCGTCGTAGCCGCGGCCCGAGGCGGGATCGGCCATGACGGTGCCGGCGGGGTTGTCGCCAGCGAACCACGCCGCGGCGAGGCCGGCCATGACGCCGTATCGCGCGTCGCCGCGTCGCGGCGTGGAGGCGGACGAGCCCGACGGCGGCGGGGCGTACGTCGTACGCGATCTGCTCGAACGTGCGCTCGTTGCCCGTCGCGTAGTCGATCTCGTGGCGCCAGCCCTCGACGAGCAGGTGGGCGAGAGCGTGTGTCGCCTCGGCCGCAGCGCTCGAGAGCGCGCCGGACGGAAGCACGCCGGCGTCGACGCCGCCGGCGAGGGCCATCGTCTGCGAGTTGCCCCAGCCGTGCCAGCCGCCGGACCACGACGCGTGCCCGCCCCACGGGCTCGCGGCGAGGCTGCCGAAGCGGAGCATCGCCGAGGCCCTCGGCAAACTGCCGCGCACGGCGCGTGCCCGCATCGGTCGGCGCAGCGCGCTCGGTCTCGACGAGCCCGAGCAGCAGCTCGGACGTCGCGTCAGCGCCCGTCTGGGCGATGAGCCACGTCGGGAACGGCCGGCCGCCTTCGAGGGCCGTCTGGCCGTAGCGCTGGAGCAGGCCGTCGAGGTGCGGCTCGACGCGGCGGACGGCGGCGAGGTCGGCCGCGGCCTCGGGCGAGCCGGCGAGCACGCGCGCGCCCGTGCCGAGCGCCCACACGGCGCGCGCCGTCCACCACGAGACGCTGTCGGCGACGGACGTCCGGAAGTCGGTGTTGGGGCGCAGCGCGCGGTCCCAGACGAAGTTGTAGAACAGCCCGTTCGGCGCCTGCTGATGCCGGATGAACCGGAGCAGCTTCACGGCCGTCCGCCGGGACGACTCGGTGCGCGTCAGTTCGTAGTGGCGCAGGTACACGACAGCTGCGCGCGCCGCGTCGTCGACGCACGCGATGCCCTCGTCGTCGTCGCCGACGAAGCGCCAGTCCGGCGCCTCGGCGTAGATGTGGACGAACCGCAGCGTGTCGGTCGGCGCGCCGGGCAGAACGACGTCCTCGCCGAGAAAATCGAGGTGCGCGAGGTTGAAGCCGCTCGCGGGCGGCACGGCCGGCGACCTCGGACGGGCGCGAGCCGGCGCAGCCGGCGACGACGATGAGCGAGGCGAGGGCAAGAATCCGGGTCATCCTTTGAGTCCGCTGGTGGCGAGGCTTTCGACGAACCGGCGCTGGAAGACGAGGTACGCCGCGATGATGGGGACGGCGAGCAGGAGCGCGGCTGCGAGTTGGGGCCCGAGGCGCCCCTCGGCCCCGCCGCCGACGGCGAACAGGGCGACCGTCTGCGGCATCGTCATCATGTCCGTCTGGCGGACGACCATGAGCGGCCACAGCACCTCGTTCCAGCTCCCGATAAACACGAGGATGCCGGCCGTGACGAGCGCGGGCACGCTCGCCGGCCAGACGATCCCGAACAGGATTCGCAGCTCGCCCGCCCCGTCGATCCGCGCCGCGTCGACGAGGCTCTGCGGGAGCGTCACGAAGTGCTGCCGGAGGATCAGCACGGCCGTCGCGTTCATCATGAACGGGACGACGAGGCCGGCGTAGCTGTCCGCCCACCCGAAGCCCACGACGAGCGTGTACAGCGGGATGAGCAGCACGAGGAACGGGACCATCATCGTGAACAGGATGACGGAGAACGCCGTGTCGCGGCCGCGCCACTCGAGGCGCGAGAGGCCGTACGCGGCGAGCGACCCGAACACGAGCGCGAGGGCCGTCACGCAGCCCGTGACGAGGACCGAGTTGAGGAACGCGCGCCCGAGCGGGACCGACCCGAACACGAGGCGGTAGCTCTCGAGCGTCCACGTCAGACGGGAACGGGCTGAGGCTCGCGATCTCGGCCTCGGGCTTGACCGTCGCCAGCGCCATCCACACGAACGGGTACGCGAACACGACCGCCCCGACCGTCAGGGTGGCGTACGCGAGCACGGTTCGGAGGCGGGACGGAGGCATGGCGGGGGCGTCAGGACACGTCGGACTCGACGAGGCGGCGCTGGAGGAGCACGACGGCGAAGATGAGGAGCGCGAACGCCAGCCCGAGCGTCGCGGCGTAGCCCATGTGGTTGAAGTAAAACGCCTGGTTGTAGATGTAGAGCAGGCCCGAGAGCGTGGACCCGAGCGGCCCGCCGCCCGTCAGCACGTACGGCTCGACGAAGAGCGAGAAGCCGCCGATCGTGGACAGCACCACGACCGTCACCATCATCGGGTTGAGCATCGGCAGCGTGATGTAGCGCCAGCGCTGCCAGCGCGTCGCGCCCTCGGCGTCGGCCGCCTCGTAGAGCTCCGGCGGCACGTTCTGGAGGCCGGCGAGGAAGAGCAGGACGTACAGGCCGACGTTCTTCCACGTCGCCACGAGCGCGATCGACGGCATGGCCCACGCGGGCGAGACGAGCCACGGGACCGCCTTGCCACCCAGCGCCGCGATGACGCCGTTGACGTAGCCGCCGTCGAAGGCGAAGAGCTGCTGGAACAGGATCGTGACGACGACGCCCGACACCACGACGGGCAGGAAGTAGACCGTTCGGAAGAAGCCGCGGCCTTTGAGCTTGCCGTTGAGCAGCTCGGCGAAGAGCAGCGCGACGCCGATCTGGAGCGGGATGTGGAGCGCGAGGAAGACGCCCGTGTTGAGCATCGCGCGCGCGAACAGGTCGTCCGACGCGAGGCGCGTGATATTGCCGCGTCCCGATCCACTCCATCGGCGTCACGACGTCCCAGCGGTGGAACACGAGCACGATCGCGAAGACGAGCGGGTAGCCGAAGAACACCGCGAGGTGCACGAGGTATGGCGCGGCGAAGGCGGCCCCGCGCCAGTTCGACCTTGCGCGGCGCGGCGCCGGCGGCGCCAGCGCACGGGCGACCGCCGCAGGGGCATCGGTCGCCGGGCTGCAGGGCGGGCAGCGTCTTCGCGGCGAGGGTGTCGGGCGTCTCAGTCATCGCGCCCATGCCTGCAGGACCTCGATGCGGTCGGTGACGCTCCGGACGACCTGCGCGGGCGTCTCGATGCCGTAGACAGCGCGCTCGTAGCCCTGCGCGACGGCGTCTAGCGTCTCGGGCAGGTTCGGCACCGCGTCGACGCCGCGCGTGGCGACGGCCTGTTCGGCAAAGCGGCGCATGGCCGGGTTGGCGGAGAAGAAGGCCGCGAGCGCAGGGTCGTCGAGCAGGCCTCGGCGGATTGGGATCTGACGCGTCGTCTCGAGGAGCAGGCGGTCCGCCTCGGGCGAGACGAGGAACTGCGCGAAGGCCCACGCCTCGCGCGGGTGCCGCGTCGTCGCAAAGAGGGCGATGTTCTTGTAGTCGCCGTAGGTGACCGGTGGGCCGTCCCCGAGCGGCGTGCCGTCCGGCACGGGCACCGGCGCGAAGTCGACGGGCACCTCGGGCGCGTTCTCGGCGAGCCAGCCGATGGTCCACGGCCCCGTAAACTCGGTCGCGATGCGCTGCTGGGCGAAGGCGTTGCCCTGGAGCGTCGAGCGCGGATAGTCGCCGCGGGCGTAGAGCGTCTGGAAGAAGCCCATCACGTCCGCCATGGCCGTCGTGTCGATGGCGAGGGCGCCCTGGTCGTCGAACAACGTCTTTCCGCCGCTCGCGGCGACGTAGAGCGGGTAGACGTCGAAGTAGCGCTGCCACCAGATCGGGCGGATGTCGCGGGCGCCCATCCAGCGGTCGGTCCGCCCGTCGCCGTCGGTGTCTTTCGTGACGAGGGCGGCGGCGGCGAGGTACTCCGAGTAGGTCCGCGGCACGCGCGCGACGCCGGCGCTGCGGAGCATCGCCGGGTTGATCATCATCAGGATCGGGTTCGTCTTCCACGGCAGCTGGTAGAAGTGCGCCGTCCGCCGACCGGAAGCGCTCGCGCAGCTCGGTCGGCACGCGCGCCGTCATGAGGCTGTCGAAGCCCGGCATCTTGTCGAGGCGCGAGCACGCCCTGCGCGCGGACGAGGTCGTGGAGCACACCCGGCCAGATGTTGGAGCAGACGTCCGGCGTCGTCCCGGCGACGATCGAGGCGAGGATGACCTCCTCGGACGACTGCCCGGCGGGGATCGGCTGGACCGTCACCTGGATGTCCGGGTGCGTCCGGTTCCAGCGCGCCGTGAGCGAGTCGGCGACGGTTCGCTCCTGCGGGTTCTGGCTCGTCCAGTACACGAGGCGGACGGGCCCGCCGGCCGCCTCGGCCGCGCGCTCGCCACCGCCGCACGCTGCGAGCGCGCCGGAGGCGAGAGCGAGCAGGAGCGAGGCGACGCGCATCGGGTGGGGGCGACGGGGACTGGGACGTGGGATGAGAAGACGCTGGCAGTCTCCACCTCCCGGCCTTCAGTCTCCTGCGTCAGAAGGTGAGACTCAGGCCGATGGTCTGGATCGCGGCCGAGGCGGCCAGCGTCGCGGTAGGCGACGTCCAGCTTGGCCATGCCGTTGGGGTACGGCAGCGGCTGGTGGACGCCCGCGCCGAGCGACAGACCGCCCTCGGCGTCCTCGAGGAAGAGGCCCTGGAAGCCGCCGCGCAGGAAAAACCGTTGCCGAAAGCCGTACTCCGCGCCGACGTTGAGGCTCTCGTAGTTCGTCGACGGGTGCAGCGCGTCCACGGCCACCGTCAGCTGGTTGAGGGCCGAGTTGATGCGGCCGCGCCACGACGCCGAGCTTGAAGTCGAGGGGCATGCTCCACGCATCGAGCGCGTAGTCCGCCGGGATCTGGCCGTTGTTGCCGTCCTGGTTCGGGGCCGGGTCGATGGTCGTGCGCATGTCGCGGCCGTCGAGGCGCAGGTCGGTGCCGAAGTTGGAGAGCTGCGCGCCGATGGTGAGCCCGCCGAAGAAGTCGGTCCGAAACTGCGTGCCGACGTCGACGGCGACGCCCGAGGCGGTCGAGTGCCAGATGCGCTCCTGGACGAGCTTGACGGTCCCGCCGAGCGAGAAGCGCTCGGTGATGGCGCGGCCGTAGCTCAGCCCGATCGCCATGCTGGACGCGTCGAAGGTCTCGCCGGTGCCGTCCTGGTTGAGCTCGGTGCGGACCTCCTGGTCGGGCACGCCGAGCAGCGTCACGCTCGCCCCGACGACGCCGCCGAGCGAGCGGCACGGCCACGCCGACGTAGTCGTGGCGGACGTCGGCGAGCCACTCGGAGTGCGCCGAGACGACCTCGCCGGTCGTCATCTGGGCGAGCCCGGCGGGGTTCCAGTAGAGCGCCGTCGCGTCGTTGACGCCGGCGGTGACGGCGCCGCCGAGCGCGGCCGCGCGCGGGCCGACGCCGATCTGGAGGAACGGCGCCGGCCGTCGTGCCCGAGCGCGAGACGTTCTGCGCCGCCGCCGGGGCGCGGACGCCGAGGCGCGCCGAGAGCGCGAGCCGAGCGCGCCGAGGTAGGAGAGCTTTCATGAGGCTACTTGATGAGGGCGAAGCGCCCGACGGTCTCGCCGACGCCCGGCGCGTCGACGTGGAAGAGGTAGACGCCGTAGGCGACGTCCATGCCGTCGCGCGAGACCAGATTCCACGGCTCCTGCCCGTCGTCGACGGCCGCGTCGTGCGTCAGCGTCTGGACGAGGTCGCCGGTGATCGTGTAGATCCGGATGGTGCACTGCGGGGGCAGGTTCATGAACAGGATCCGCCGCTCGCCGCGGCCGACGAGGTACGGGTTGGCCGGCTCGAAGAGGCTCGTCGCGACGTACGGGTTGGGCACGACGTAAACGTCGCCGCATTGGCCTCGCGGGCGGCGGCGGCGTCGAACGGCGGGGCGGTGAACGAGAAGTCGACGTAGTCGCCGGTGGCGAAGGGCTTGGTCGGGCCGAACGAGAGGACGGCGCCGGGCGCGGGCGCGCGCGGCGTCGATGCCGGCGTCGGGCGGGAGCAGGCGGACGGCCCAGCCGGCGCGCCACGCGCCGCCGGCCTGCACCGGCGGCGCGCCCGGCGTGACGCCGTCGACGAGGATGATGAGGTCGCCGGGGTCCCACGTGCTGGTTGCGCAGGGCCGGGTTGTCCTCGACGAGCAGCACCTCCTGCTGGCGGTTCAGCGTCGTGTTCCAGACCTCGAACGGCAGCGGGACCGCGCGCTGCCCGAAGGCGAGCACGCAGGCTCGTCTGCGGGAACGTGCCCGCGGGCGCCCAGCGGACCTCGAAGTCGTACGGGAACGGCATGTAGCGGCGTCGGCGCGACGACGGGCGACGTCGGTCCCCGGCAGCACGACCGGGCACGTAGGTCCCGCCGTCGCCGGCCGTGAACACGACCGCCGTGTCGGCGACGGCGATCGGCGGCGGGCGCGTGAGCGTGAGCGCGAAGCCGTGCGTGAGCGGCAGCTCGTTGAGGCCGGGCCGGACGGTCCCGGTCTCGAGCACGGCCCCCGTCGCCGTGTCGACGAGCTCGTACGTCGGCGTGAGGCTCGTGTCGAACGGGTCCGGGTTGGTGAACTGCGAGGCGGTAGCGGCCCCGGCGCGTGAGCGCGCTCGGCGAGACGATGGCGAGGCTCGATCGCGCCCGTCCCGCGCACGTCGGCGGTGTAGCTCGCGACGGCCGGGCGCGACGTAGCCCGCAGCCGGCGCGCGCGGCGTCACCTGCGCCGTGTTGATGTCCGTCGTGACGTTGCCCGAGAGGTCGTTGTTGATGACGGCCGTCGTGATCGACGGCGAGAGCCCGTCGACCTGCCCGTCGGGCGTCGTCGGGAAGGAGCCGTCGGCGTTGCGCGTCACGAGGCCGCGGTCGTAGGCGACGAGGGCGTAGTAGTACGTCTGCCCGTTGACGACGTCGCGGTCGACGTAGCTGTGGCGCAGGCCCGAGTCGTTTCCGAGGTTGAACTGGACGCCGTTGACGGGGACCGGGTGCAGGCCGCGGATGCCGTCGGCGAGGTCGAACTGGGCGAGCGGGCGCTGGTAGACCGGGTTGCCGTAGGCGTCCGTGACGAGCAGGTTCTCGCGGAAGTTGGGCTCGGTCGAGCGGTAGATCATGTAGCCCTCGAAGTCGAACTCGCGCAGGAACGGGTCGTAGGACTGCTCGGCGCGGTCGTCCCACGAGAGCGTGACCTGGCCGTCGCCGGGCGTCGCGCGGAGCGTCGGCTTGTCCGGCGGGCGCGCGAACTGGTAGTTCGCGTTGTAGATCTGCTGGACGGTCTGCTTCTTCCGGGCGAGCGACGAGTTGTCGATCTGGCGCGGGTCCGTGAAGTCCTTGTCGGCGAAGATGAGCGCCATCGAGAAGCGCTCCGTCTGGCCGGCGCGCAGCGGGAACGGGCCCGAGGCGAAGAACATGCCGAGGTTGCGACCGCCCTCGAGCACGACATCCTGCGGCGGGAGCGCCTCGCGGAAGATGCGGTAGTCCTGCTCGTCGTCGATGAGCTCGAAGTCGTGGACGTTGAAAATCTTGAAGCCCGTCAGGCCGATCTGGTCGGACTCGTCCTTGTCGAGGCGCGTCGAAGTTGGGCTCGCCGGCCGTCGGGCGGCCGTCGCCTTCGCCGACGTCGCGGCCGGGGTAGTTCTCCGCCTGCGGCCCGAGCCCGTCCTCGCCGACGTCGTCGTTGAGCGGCTCGCCGGCGGTGTACTGCCCGTCGCCGTCGAGGTCGGTGAACGCTGCCAGTTGAGGTTCTCGTCGCCCGTCCACCAGCGGCCCGCCGCGGACGGCGGCGGTGTTCGCGATCGGCCCGTAGAAGCGCTCGAAGCGGGCCACGTTGTAGCGCGCGGCGACGGCGGCGCGGATGGCGTCCGCGCCCTACGATGAGCGTCGCCCGGGCCCGCTGTCGCGGCGCTCGTCCGTGATGCCGTCCTCGTCGTTGTCCCGGCCGTCGGTGGAGTTGCCCGGCGACTCGAGAAAGGCGTAGCCGGCCGTCCCGACGGGGCTGAACTGGCCCCGGCGAGCCGATGCCGTCGGCGTCGTAGGCGAAGGCGAGGTCGAGGCGCGTGTTGTAGGCGCCCTCGTCGTCGCCCGAGTCGTCCGTCCCGCCGACGCCCCAGTCGATGTACTGCGCGAACACGACGTCGTCGTAGTCCTGGCGGCACTCGTTGGTGATCTCGTAGACCCAGAAGATGACGTCCTGCGCGAGCGGGTGATTCCACTGGAGTCCACGCACGGCGACCTCAGGCCAAGTCCTCCTCGCGCGTCCTGGCCGGGGCACGGGAAGAAGCGGTTCGGCGGCTGCGTCCACTCCGGGTCGTTGGCGTCGTCCATGACGAAATACGTCTCGACGTCGGCGTTCGTCACGCCGCGGCCGAAGAGGCCGTTCCACTGGCCGGCCCAGTCGATCGGGCGGTCGGGCCAGGTCGCGGGCCACGTGCGCGGGTCGTCCTAGCGGGCGGGGCTGCCCTGGCGCGGGTTGGAGTAGCCGGGCACCGGCGCCCAGCCCCACGGCACCTG
>CAWHKM010000008.1:0-25875 GCA_963829985.1 Rubricoccaceae bacterium | reverse complement strand
GCCTAGGTGTCGATGGTGGCGTACTTGGCGTTGCGCTCGATGAGCTTGGCGCCGCGGCTCGACGGCGTCGCCCATGAGCGTCGAGAAGGTCCGGTCGGCCGCCGCCGCGTCGTCGATCGTCACCTGCTGCAGCATCCGGTGGTCCGGGTTCATCGTCGTGGACCAGAGCTGCTCGGGGTTCATCTCGCCCAGGCCCTTGTAGCGCTGCACGCCGACGTTGGTGTTGGAGCCGTTGCCGACCTCGAGGATGGCCTCCGCAGCTGCTCGGGTCCTACGCGTAGTTCTCGGTGCGCGGCCTTCTTGGCGCGGTAGAGCGGCGGAAGCGCGATGTAGATGTGGCCGGTTCGATCAGCGGTGATGTGGCGGTAGAAGAAGGTCAGCAGCAGCGTCCGGATGTGCGCGCCGTCCACGTCGGCGTCCGTCATCAGGACGATCTTGCGGTAGCGGAGCGTCTCGCGTCGAAGTCCTCGGGGTTGCCCGAGAGGTCGACGCCGAGCGCGGTCACATGTTCGTGATCTCCGCGTTGGCGAGGATCTTGTCCAGCCGCGCCTTCTCGACGTTGAGCACCTTGCCGCGCAGCGGGAGGATGGCCTGGAAGTGGCGGTCGCGGGCCTGCTTCGCCGACCCGCCGGCCGAGTCGCCCTCGACGAGGTAGAGCTCGCACTCGCTCGCGTCCTTGCAGGCGCAGTCGGCGAGCTTGCCCGGCAGGCCGCCGCCGCCGAAGGCGCTCTTGCGCTGCACGAGCTCGCGCGCGCGCCGCGCGGCCGTCCGCGCCTGGGCGCCAGGATGACCTTGTTGACGACCGTCCGGGCCTCCTTGGGGTGATCGTCCAGCCACTCCTGCGAGGCGGGCGGCGACGAGGCTCTCGACCGCCCCGGCGACGTCGCCGTTGCCGAGCTTGGTCTTGGTCTGGCCCTCGAACTGCGGCTCCGGCACCTTGACTGACAGGACGGCGGTGAGGCCCTCGCGGAAGTCCTCGCCCGACAGCTCGACCTTGGCGTTCTTGAGCAGGCCCGAGGCGTCGGCGTAGGCCTTGAGCGTCCGGGTGAGCGCACGCCGGAAGCCCGAGACGTGCGTGCCGCCCTCGTGCGTGTTGATGTTGTTGACGAACGAGAGGACGTTCTCCTGGTAGCCCGTGTTGTAGCGCATCGCGAGCGCGACGGGCACCTCGCCGGTCTCGTCCTCGAGGGCGATCTCGCCGTCGAAGAGGCTCTCGCGCGTCTCGTCGAGATAGGCCACGAACTCGGCCAGGCCGCCCTCGGAGTGGTAGGTCTTGGTTGCAGGGCCGCGTCCTCCTCGCGCCGGTCGTCCGCGAGCGTGATCGTGATGCCGCGGTTGAGGTAGGCCAGCTCGCGCATGCGCGAGGCGAGCGTGTCGAAGCGGTAGACGGTCTCGGTAAAGATCGAGGCGTCGGGGTGGAAGCGGACCGTCGTGCCGCGGACCCTCGTCCGGGCCCATGTCGCGCACGCGCACGAGCGGCTCGAGGGCGTCGCTCAGGCGTTGCGCTCGATAAACTTGCGCCGCGGCTCGACGGCGTCGCCCATGAGCGTCGAGAACGTGCGGTCTGCGGCCGCGGCGTCGTCGATGGTCACCTGCTGGAGCATCCGGTTCTCCGGGTTCATCGTCGTGGACCAGAGCTGCTCCGGGTTCATCTCGCCGAGGCCCTTGTAGCGCTGCACGCCGACGCCGCGGTTCGAGCCGTTGCCGACCTCGAGGATCGCGGCCTGCAGTTGCTCGTCGGTCCACGCGTAGATCTCGTTCGCGCCCTTCTTGGCGCGGTAGAGCGGCGGGAGTGCGATGTAGATGTAGCCCGACTCGAGCAGCGGCCGCAGGTGGCGGTAGATGAACGTCAGCAGGAGCGTCCGGATATGCGCGCCGTCGACGTCGGCGTCCGTCATCAGGACCACCTTGTGGTAGCGGAGGCGGCTCGCGTCGAAGTCGTCCGGGTTGCCGGAGAGGCCGACGCCGAGCGCGGTCACGATGTTCTTGATCTCCTCGTTCTCGAGGATGCGCTCCAGCCGCGCCTTCTCGACGTTGAGGATCTTGCCGCGCAGCGGGAGGATGGCCTGGAAGTGGCGGTCGCGGGCCTGCTTTGCCGAGCCGCCGGCCGAGTCGCCCTCGACGAGGTAGAGCTCGCTTTCCGACGCGTCCTTGCTCGCGCAGTCGGCGAGCTTGCCCGGGAGGCCGCCGCCGCCGAAGGCGCTCTTGCGCTGCACGAGCTCGCGCGCGCGCCGCGCGGCCGTCCGCGCCTGGGCGGAGAGGATCACCTTGTTGACGACGTCCTGGCCTCCTTCGGGTGGTCGTCGAGCCACTCCTGGAGGCGCGCCGCGACGAGGCTCTCGACGGCCCCGGCGACGTCGCCGTTGCCGAGCTTGGTCTTGGTCTGGCCCTCGAACTGCGGCTCCTGCACCTTCACCGACAGGACGGCCGTGAGGCCCTCGCGGAAGTCCTCGCCCGAGAGCTCGACCTTCGCGTTCTTGAGCAGGCCGGAGCCGTCCGCGTAGGCCTTGAGCGTGCGCGTGAGCGCGCGGCGGAAGCCCGAGACGTGCGTCCCGCCCTCGTGCGTGTTGATGTTGTTGACGAACGAGAGGACGTTCTCCTGGTAGCCCGTGTTGTAGCGCATCGCGAGCGCGACGGGCACATCGCCGGACTCGTCCTCGAGCGCGATCGCGCCGTCGAACAGCGACTCTCGCGCCTCGTCGAGGTAGGTGACGAACTCGGTGAGGCCGCCTTCGGAGTGGTACGTCTCGGTCCTCAGCGCGTCGTCCTCCTCACGCTCGTCCGAGAGCGTGATCGTGATGCCGCTGTTGAGGTACGCCAACTCGCGCATGCGCGAGGCGAGCGTGTCGAAGCGGTAGACCGTCTCGGTAAAGATGGACGCGTCCGGGTGAAAGCGGACCGTCGTGCCGGTGTGCTCGGCGGGCGTCATGTCGCGGACGCGCACGAGCGGCTCGGACGTGTCGCCGCAGGCGAACGCCATCGCGTAGACGCCGCCGTCTCGCCGAACCTCGACCTGGAGGCGCGTCGAGAGCGCGTTGACGCACTACACGCCGACGCCGTGGAGCCCGCCCGAGACCTTGTACGTGTCCTTGTCGAACTTGCCGCCGGCGTGCAGGATCGTCATCACGACCTCGACGGCCGGCTTCTGCTCCTTCTCCATCATCCCGACGGGGATGCCGCGGCCGTCGTCGACGACGGAGATCGAGTCGTCGCCGTGGATCGTGACGGCGATGTTGGAGCAGTAACCCGCGAGCGCCTCGTCGATGGAGTTGTCCACGACCTCGTAGACGAGGTGGTGCAACCCGCGCACGCCGACGTCGCCGATGTACATCGCGGGACGCTTGCGGACGGCCTCGAGCCCTTCGAGGACCTGGATGTTCGAGGCGCCATAATCGCCGCGCCCGTTCGGTGCGGCGGGCGCGGCCGGGGCGCCGTCGCCGAGCGTGTCGGGCAGGCTGTCCGTTCCGAGCGGAGCGAGGGCGGCGGTCGGATCGGTGGGCTGTGTCTGGTCGGGCATCAGGTCGGGGTCGGGGGACAGTCGAACCGTGAAAGATACGGCCGAAAGGGGCATTTTGTGACCCGGATAGAACGCCCGCGACGCCCGTTTCGGTGCCCGCGATCCGTATCCCGACGCCTTCCGCCAGATGCTACTCCGCGGCGCGGTCCAGCCAGTCCGCGAGGCGCCCGGAGAGGGCGGCGGAATCCGGCGCATCCGCCACCGCAAGCGCTGCCGCGTCGGTGGCGAGGCGCCGCGCGTCCTCGGCCAGCGTCTCGGCGATGGCCGGGTACAGGCTCAGGAGCGACTGGTGCGCGCGCCGCGCCGCCCGCGCCACGTCGTCGAGCACGAGGCGGCCTTCGAAGGCCTGCACGAGCGCCGCGGTCGGCGTCGGCCGGCGTCGCCATCGCGGCGCGGACGCGCAGGCGGACGAGTGCGACGGCGAGGTCCTGTCGGGCGCTGTTCAGGCCAGCCCGCGCCGGGGCAGCGTCCTGCTGCTCCGAGGCGTCGCGGCCGGCGCGGCGGTCCGCGACCTGCCGCGCGGCGTGCGCGGCCGTCCGCGCCGCGGCGACGAGCGCGATCGCGTGGAACGGGCGGGACGCCTCGGCCATCAGACCTCCAGGAACTTGAGGAAGGCGGCGGCGCGCTCCTCGAGGTCGTCCTGCTGCTCGTCGAAGACGGCCACGACGCGGTAGTCGTAGTGCTCCATGAGGTGCCGCACGCGCGCCGTGTCGGTGACGTTGAGCTTCAGCGTGACGCGCACGCGGCCCGCTCCCGGGTCGTCCTCCGTCGAGACGGACAGGATGCGGACGCCATTCTGCTCGATAAGCTGCGCGACCTGCCCGAGCGAGAAGTCGCGGCGGTCCGCATCGAGGACGACGATGGCGCCGGGCTCCTCGGTCGCGAGCATGTGCGCGAGCTGCGCGAAGACGTCCTGCCGGATGGCCAGGCCAACGTAGCGGCCGTCGGCGTCGGCGACGGGCAGCGTGCTGAGGTCGTGGGTGCGCATGAGGTGCGCCGCGTCGAAGACGTGCGTCTCGGGCAGCGCCGCGACGGGCGGCCCGGCGACGAGGGCGCCGATGGGCGTGTCGGGGTCCGGGTGGAGCCGCAGCGCGGTGTCGCTGACGATGGCGTCCAGCTTACCGTCCGGTGCGACCACCGGCAGGTGGCCGACGTGGTCCTCGGCGAGGATCTCGAGCGCCTCGGCGACGGTGTCGGCCGTGTCGAGCGGCTCGATCGGGCTCAGGAGCGTGGCAATCGTCATGGCAGCGGGGGGACGACGAAGGGGACGCAAAGTAGCGGCGCCGTCCCCATCGAAGACGTGCAAACGGCGTTCCATGGTGCGCCGCCCGTGTGCGTGTTTCGACCGTTCGGCCGCTCGGGCGGCCGTTCGGCGCACCGAGCGACGCGCCATCGGGTCAGAAGTAGAGATCCGGGTCCACGAGCCGCATCTCCGGCGACGTCTCGACGAGGTGCCGGAGGATCGCGGCGTGGCCCGACCCGAAGATCACGAGCACACGGTCACCCGGCTCGGTGAGCGCCGCCACGTTGGCGAAGATCCGGATGTTGCGGTCGTACCACGCGCTCGCGAGCTCTGCCCCGGCGTAGCCGTCGCCCGCCCCGACGGACGAGCCGATCAGGTACACCCCGAGGTTCTCGCGCAGCGAGGCGGGCGTGTTCAGGACGCGCAGCGTTTCGCCGATCGTTCCCGCCTGCAAGCTGTCCATCTGTGCCTCCACGCGGGCGATCGTTGCCCCGATTCTCGCGGCTGCCGGCGACTCGTGCTGAGCGGCGTAAGCCGCGAACTCGCTGAACGGGAGCTCGCCGCTGTGGTCGACCGGATAGACACGGTCGAGGCCCGACTGCGCCGCGATGCGGAAGCCGAGTTGCTCGTCCTCGCCACGGGCCAGCGTGTGCTGGCCCGCCCGGTAGGCGTCGTACAGGCTGTCCAGCCGCGCCGCGCGCTCCGGGAGCCGCTCGACGAGGACTTTCGTCGGGCGGAACGCTAGGAGTGACTGCACGACCGCCTCGATCTCCACCTGCCGCTCCGGGAGAAGGACGTCGGCGACCTGAAACTGGGCGACGTCAAGGCCGGGGTTGTCGAAGTGGTAGGTCCCGAGGATCAGGACGTCGGCCGGCGCTTGCGCCTGCGACGGACGGCAGAGACCGACGCCGAGCAGCAGGGCGAGCGCCCAGACGGAACGCGGCATGCGGAGGGAAAACGCGGCTGTCAGGCGCACAGAGCTATGCGGCAGCATTCGGGGCCGTCTCGTCTTCGGCACCGTCACCGGAGGGCTCCGGCGGCGCGTCGAACTCCATCCAGCGCAGCGCGGCGAAGCGGCCGAGCATCCGGTCGAGGTCCGGCGCGTTCTTGGCCGAGGCGCGGTAGCGGAAGCGGAAGACCGCGACGGGCGGAGCCGAGGCGTCGAAGGCGTCCGTGGCCATGCCCGACTCCTCCTTCAGGATCTCGGCGACCGAGTGGAGGTACGCCCGCGACTTCGCCTCGGACATCGGCAGCAGGGCCGTGTGGTCCGAGTAGTCCGCCTCGACGAGTTGGAGCGTCTCGTCGCGGAGCCGGTCCAGCCCGATGCCGCGCTGGGCGCTCACGAAGACGGCCGTCTGGCCGTCCGCCTCGGCCTGCGCCTCGAGCGCGTCGAGGAGGCCCGTGTCCTCGAGCGCGTCGACCTTGTTGTAGACCATGAGCGTCGGCTTGGCCGAGGCGCCGAGCTCGGCGAGCGTCTCGCGGACGACCGCGACGTGGTCCTCGAACGCGCGGTGCGTCACGTCGACGACGTGCAGCAGGACGTCCGCCTCGCGAACCTCGTCGAGCGTGGACTTGAAACTTTCGACGAGCGCGTGCGGCAGCTTCCGGATGAAGCCGACGGTGTCGGCGAGCAGGACCGGCTTGTTGGGCGCGAGCGCGATCTGGCGCGTCGTCGCGTCGAGCGTCGCGAAGAGGCGGTCCTCGGCGAGGACGCCCGCGTCGGCGAGCGCGTTCATCATGCGTGGACTTGCCGGCGTTGGTGTAGCCGACGAGCGCGACGCGCGTCTGGTCCGTGCGGGACTTGCGCTGCGTCGTCCGCTGCTGGTCCACCTTTGCGAGGTGCTCCTTGAGGACCGAGATGCGCTTGCCGATCATGCGGCGGTCGGTCTCGATCTGCGTCTCGCCCGGGCCACGCATGCCGATGCCGCCCTTCTGGCGCTCGAGGTGCGTCCACGCGCGCGTGAGGCGGCTCTTGAGGTACTCGAGCTGGGCGAGCTCGACCTGCGCCCGCGCCTGCGAGGAGCGCGCGCGGCGGGCGAAGATGTCCAGGATCAGCCCCGAGCGGTCGATGATCTTGAGGTTGATCTTCTCGACCTCGCAGCATCTTGTTGAGGTTGCGCGTCTGGACCGTCGTGAGGTCATCGTTGACCACGAGCAGGTCCACGCCGTGCTTCTCGACGGCCGCCGCGATCTCCTTGACCTTGCCCGAGCCGACGTATGTCGAGGACTGGATGCGCGGCAGGTTCTGCGTCACGCGCGCGACGACGTCGGCGCCCGCCGTGTCGGTGAGGAGCGCGAGTTCGTCGAGGGACTCGGTAAAGTCCTGGTCGGGGGAGCCCTGCGTGTGGACGCCGATGAGGAGGGCCACCTCGCGGCGGCCGGCATTCGTTTCGTTCAAGCTGTTCAGTCGTGTTCGGTTGTCTCCTTGAACGCCCCGGCCGGAGCGCTGTTGCATTGGCAACCCCGCGCCTTGGTGGCGTCTCGAAGCGCTGCGGCACCGTTCAGGCGCCGTCCGAGGCGTTCGTGTCCGAGGCGCTTGTGGCGGCGCTGGGAGCTTGGGGGCGGGCGGCGATGGCGGAGGCGATCTGGTTCTGCCCCGGGTTGCCGTCCGGGCGCGGAGGCCAGCCCTCGCGCTGAGTTGCGCGGTCGCCGTCGGTCGCCTCGGTCTGGTCGTGGAAGAGGACGTGCTGCGTCGGGTACGGCAGGTCGATGCCGGCCGCGAGGATCTTCTCCTTGGCCGCCTGCAGGACCGCGTCGCGGATCACGACGACGTCCGAGCGCTTCGGGTGGCTCCACCAGCGCAGGCGGAGGTTGACGCTCGAGCCGGCGAGGTCCCACACGAGCACGTCCGGCGCCGGCGAGTCGAGGATGCCGTCCGTGGCTCTCGCGATCTCGAGCAGGATCTGCTTGGCCGCGTCGATGTCGTCCCCGTAGCCGATGCCGATGTCGTACTCGCTCCGGAGCATGTCGTAGGCCGAGATGACCGTCACCGACTCGGTGTAGATGATCGAGTTGGGGACGATAATGCGCCGGCCGTCGTAGGTCTTGATGAACGTGGCGCGCGTCTCGATGGCCTCGACCGTCCCGGTGAAGGTGCCCGACGTGATCTCGTCGCCGACGCGGAACGGCTCGCGCAGGAGCAGCAGGATCCCTGCGAGCAGGTTCTGGAAGATGTCCTTGAAGGCGAAGCCGATGGCGACGCCGCCGATGCCGAGCGCCGAGACGAGGCTCCCGAACGTGAACGACGGGATGACGGCCGCGGCCGCGACGAAGATGCCGAAGATCAGCAGGCCGTAGTACGCGAGGCGGCTCAGCACGATGCCGACGTTCTGCTTCTTGCCGTGGGTCGTCGTGCGGCGGATGAGCGCCGCGGACGCCGAGCGCGATGCCCCAGAAGACGAGGTACAGGATGACCGCGACCGCGAGGCGCGGCAGCGCGGCGATGGTCTGGTCCAGGAGGCGGTCCAGCGTCGCCCACGCGGTCGCGGGCGACGCGCGTGATGCCGGAAATCGCCGAGGCGGCCGAATCGGGAGGGGTCTGCATGCGGATCAGGTCGGAGACGGAGCGGCGAGCCGGCCGGCCGGCGCCGCGGGCGCGTCCAGCGGCGTGTCGTCGGGGCGGTCGATGAGCGTGATGACGGCGTCGCCCGGCAGAGGCGCCGTGTCGGTCGTCTCTCCGGTAAAGACGTGCAGCTTGCCGGCGCGGATGAGGAAGAGCGGCAGAGCGCCGTCGTAGTCCTCGCGGAGGTCCGCCCACGCCGTCTCCTCGCCGACAGTGAGCGTTGCGATGGTCGCGCCCGTGTCGAAGCGGGCCGTGAGCGCGGGGAACGTCGCGGCGGCGCCGAAGAGCGGGCGCCCGCGGAGGTGGGCCGGCGTCTCGGACTCGGGCGCGCCGGGCACGGGCCGCGCCGGGAGCTGGTAGACGGCGCTGCGGCCGAGCGTCTCGGCGAAGTTGAGGGCTGCGAGCGCGTTGACCTCGTCGTTGGGCGTCACGGCGAGCAGGCGCCCGATGTCGCCCATCCCGATCTCGTCGCCGATGCCCTCGGCGAGGACGTTGACGCGCTTCGCCGGCAGGCCCGCCGTGCGCGCGGCGCGGACGTTCTGCGGGTTCGTGTCCAGAAGCAGCACGGGAATCTTCTGCGCGACGAGGGCCGTCGCGACCTCCCGCACCCAGCGCGTCGCGCCGACGAAGGCGACGCCCTGCGGTGCCGGCCGCGCCAGCCCGAGGAAGCGCGCGAGGGGCGTGATCGAGAGGCCGTAGATCGCGACCGTCCCGACGATGACGAGGAACACGAGCGGCACGAGCACGGCCGCCTCCTCGGGATACAGCGGCGCGAGGCGGAAGCTGAAGAGGCTCGCCACGGCCGCGGCGACGATGCCGCGTGGCGCCATCCACGAGAGGAACGCCTGCTCGCGCCACGAGATGCCTGTCCCGAGGCTGGACAGCCCCACGGCGACCGGCCGGATGAGAAAGAGCGCTCCGAGAAACAGCAGCGGGCCGGGCGAGGCGGCGTACGCCAGCGCGCTGGGGTCCAGCCGCGCCGAGAGGATGATGAACAGGACCGACAGCAGCAGCACGCGCAAGTCCTCTTTGAACTCGATGATGCGCCGCAGCGGCACGCGCTTCTGGTTGGCGAGGAAGATGCCCATGAGCGTCGTCACGAGCAGGCCGGCCTCGTGCTGCAGCCAGTCGCCGAGCGCGAACGTTGAGACGACGGTGACGAGCACGAGCGGGTTCTCGAGCCACTCGGGCACGATCCGCCGCTCGAGCAGCAGCACGACGCCGAACGCGCCGAGCCCGGCGACGCCGGTCCCCACCACGACCTCGCGCAGCAGCCCCTCGAGGAGGTACGGCAGCACGGCGGTCGAGCTGCCGTGCGCCGCGCCTGACGCGGGGTCGTTGACGAGCAGCACCGCCTCGAGCACGAGGACGGCGAAGATGGCGCCGACAGGGTCCACGGTGATGCCCTCCCACTTCGCGATCGTCCCAACGCGGCCCTCGGGGCGCACGAGGCGCAGCAGCGGCAGCACGACGGTCGGACCGGTCACCGTGAGCAGCGCGCCGGTCACGAAGGCGGCGTTCCACCCGAACCCGACGAGATAGTGCGCCGCGAGCGTCGCCAGCCCGAACGTCACGCCGACGCCGATGGTGATAAGGTTGCGGACGATCGCGCCGACCTCTCTGAGCTCGCTCAGGCGCAGGCTCAGCCCGCCCTCGAACAGGATGATGCCGACGGCGAGCGACACGAACGGAAACAGCCACGTCCCGCGGAGCATCTCGGCCGGCACGAGCCCAGTCACCGGGCCGACGGCGAAGCCGACGAGCAGCAGCAGCAGGATCGACGGCAGCCGGAAGCGCCACGCAAGCCACTGCGCGCCGACGCCGAGCGACAGCACGCCGGCAATGACGAGGAGGATGGTCTGAGACGACATAGGGTGCGGGGCTCGGAAGGGTACGGCCACGCGCCCCCTGCATGCCAACTAGATGCGCTGCAGGCCGCCCGGCGGCTCGGGGCGCTCCACCACGGCATCGGTCATCCAGCAGCCGTCGCAGGTGCCGCCGGCCTGCCGCGAGAGCGCGAAGCCGTACGTCACGCGCCGGCCGTCGCGCTGCACGAGCGTCACGGCTTGCACGGCGCGGTCGCCGCTTATCCGAGCGTCGCCGTACTCGGCGCGCTGGAAGCCGAGCAGGTCCGGGTAGCCAGCGCGGATCATGGCCGCGAAGCGCGGCAGCGGACCCGTCGCCTGCCGGTTGCCCGGCGAGGCAAACCGGAAGGCGACGGCGATGCCGGCGTCACGGCTCGGCACGTCGTTGCGCTTCATCGCCTCGACCTGGATGCGGACGACCGCTTCCGGCGTGAGGCGGGGTGAGGGCTGAACCGCGCCGGTCTGGGCGATGGCCGCTGGCGCGAGCAGGAGCGCGGCGAGCAGGAAGGCGGCGAGACGCATGGCGATCGGGGCGTGTGAAGCCGTTGTATAGGCCTGCACGCGCCAAGGATCCAGCCAGATTGCGGATGGGCTCGGCCAATCGCCTCTGCCGGTTCCGTCGGGCAATGCCGCACTTGTACACCCACCATGGACGATGCGCTGGCCGCCGTATTGCAGATCCGGGAGGCTGCAGCAGAGTCCATCTAGTCCGAGGCGTCGACGACGTGGGCGGCGGTGACGCCGGCGCGGAGCATCTCGTAGGCGCCCACCGCCTCGGGCGCGATGACGGCGGTGACGCGGGCATGCGGCGCGAGGCGCGTGTCCGCCTGCGGGATCGTCTCGCGGCCGCCGTCGCGGATCGTCACGATGACGCAGCCGCGCGGCAGGCCGAGCTCGCGCAGCGTCTTGCCGGCGAACGGCGCGCCGAGCATCACCTCGACCTCGACCACGATCGGCGCCGCGGCGGGCGCGATGCCGCTGCGCGCGAGGTCGCGTTCAAGAAGCTCCTCGTAGATCGGACCCGTGCCCATCGCCTCGGCGACGAGGTACGCCACGAAGCACGCCACGAGCAGCGGCAGCATGAGCGCGTAGCTGCCCGTCATCTCGATGATGAGCACGAGGCCCGTCAGCGGCGCCCGCACGACGGCCGCGAAGAAGGCGGCCATCCCGACGACGGCGAACGCGCCCGGCGCGACCGTCCCGGCCGGGACGGCCAGCGCCACGGCCTCGCCGACGCCCAGCCCGACGAGCGCCCCGAGCACGAGCAGCGGCGCGAAGATGCCGCCCGGCGCGCCGGTGCCGTAGCTCGAGACGGTCAGCACGAAGCGGAGGCCGAACAGGAGCGGGATCATCGCGAGGGCCACGTTGCCACCCAGGATGACCGTGGAGATGTCGTGCCCACCACCGACGACGTCCGGCGAGACGTAGGCCGCAGCCCCCGAGAGGGCGCCGACGGCGGCGGCGATGGCGACGGCCCGCCGCGTCGTCAGCACGAACCGCTCGGCCAGCGTGACCGTGCCGAGGAGCGCGCGGTTGAAGGCCGTCCCGAAGACGCCGCACAGCCCGCCGACGATGCCGAAGACGGCCAACAGGCGCACCGGTGGCACGGGGTACGCCGCGACCTCAAAGACGGGAAACGGACCCGAGACAGTCTGCGAGACCGCCGTCGCGACGGCGGCGGCGATGAACGTCGCGCCGAAGATGAGCGGCCGGAAATCGCGCTGGACCTCCTCGAGGATGAAGATGAGGCCGGCGAGCGGCGCGTTGAAGGCGGCGGCGAGGCCGGCACCTGCGCCCGCCGCGATGAGCGTGAGCCGGTCGCGCGGGTCGCTCGCGATGCGGTCTGACAGCGCCGCCGCGACGGCGCCGCCGAGCTGCACGCTCGGGCCCTCGCGGCCGAGCGCCATGCCGCTGCCCAGCGCCAGCAGCCCGCCGAAGAACTTCACCGGGATGAGCCGCCCGGGGTGGATGTCGCGCAGCCGGTGCAGCACGGCCTCGAGGTGCGGGATGCCGCTGCCCGACGCCTCGGGCGCCCACCGCCGGACGAGCCACACGGACCCCGCCGCGCAGACGGCGCCGAACGCGACCGGCGCCGCCCAGCCGACGTGCGGCACCGTGTGCGACCACCCGACGAGCGAGTTGCGCAGCGCCTGCGTCGCCGTCAGCGCGATCCGGAAGACGACGGCGAGGCCACCGGACGCGAGCCCGACGAGGATCGCCCGCGGGAAAAGCTTCTTGCGCTCCTGGCGGATGTGGAGGTACGCGCTGACCTCACTCGCTGCCGCCGCGCTGGGAGCCCGCCCACCGCGGCGCGTGGTCGCGCGGCGGACACGGGCGAGCAGGCGCTTCTGCGAGTACGACGCCACGGGCAGGCGGGACGGTGGACCGGCGGCGCCTCGTCCGGGTGGCGAGGCGGGCACCGCGCGAGACTACGCGCCCGCTGCGCCGCAGTCCCGCCCCACGCCGAATTCGCGCCGGCCAGATGCGAAACCGGCTGCCTCCCGCCATGGGGAGACAGCCGGGGGCGACGCTCAGAGAAGGAGGACGGCGTGACGGCGAGAGCGTCGCCCTCCGTCCGCAGCCGTCAGAACAGGCCGAAGCGGACCTGGACGACGTGGTTGCGGCGGCTCTGCTGGCCGAGCAGGCGCCCGTCCTCGACGCCGAACGTCGCGTAGTCGATGCGCGCGAACCGCGTGCGGACGCCGACGCCGGCCGACGGCATGCCCTGGCTGAGGCCGGCGCGCACTTCGAACGCCCCGCCGAGCGTGACGGTCGCGCCGCCGCGAAGGCCGGCCTGGAAGGACTGGCCGAACTCGGCCGTCGAGGCCGACGTGTAGTCCGCGGCGACGGTGAGGCCCGAGACGCCGGGCACGCGGACCGGCACGCGGTACGCCGCGCCGAGGCGCACGGCGGCCGCCGAGCTGCGGGCGTCGAAGCGCTGCTCGAGGCGCGCGATCTCGGCCGTGTCGTCGGCTGCGCCGTCCGGGCCCTCGATCTGGATCGAGCGGTCGAAGGACATGTCGAGCGCGCCGCCGACGTTGGTGAGGGCGAGGCCCACGTCGAGGCCCGGCGTGCCGACGTCGGTCGCCTGCGCGCCGAGGCCGAGGCGGAGGCCGTCGCCGCGGAAGAGGTAGACCTTCTCGTTGTCCGGGTCGAGCGCGTCGACGGCGTCGGCCTTGGCCGTGAGGCGCCGCTGGAGGTACGTCGCCGAGGCGCCGACGTCGAGGCGGAACGGCAGGCCGGGGACGGCCGTCGCGGCCGTCAGCGGCACGAGCACGTCGGCCTGCGAGTAGAGGTCGATGAACGGGATGCCGGCGCCGCCGTCCGAGATCTTGGCGCGCGCCGTCCCCGAGCCGAAGAGCCCGAGGCCGACCGCGACGCGGCCGAACCGCATCCGGGCGCTCGGCGCGAGCACGGCGAGGTCCGCCGTCTTCTGGGACGTCCCGATGCGGAAGGCCTCGTCGTAGATCGCCTGCAGGCGGTCCGGGTCGGAGCGGCGGATGTCGTCGAGGCCCTCCTCGATGGCCGGCCCGAGCGTCTGGTCGTAGAAGTCGTACGTCTCGCGGACGTTGCCGCCGACGCCGGCCGTCGCGCCGAAGATGGTGAAGCCGAGGCGCTTCGTGCCGGCGATGTGGGCCGGGTTCGAGAAGAACGGCGAGTCGGGAGTCGCCGTCGCCGCGACGGCGCCGCCCATGCCGGCCGCGACGACGTCGGTGATGCCGGCGCGGCTGTCCTGGTCGAGGGTGCCGAAGGTCTGGGCCGAGACGGGGGCGCAGAGGGCGAGGGCCGCGCCGAGCGCGAGCGTGCGAATCATGGGTCGGAAGGCTGGGGGGACGAGCCGGCGGGCCTCACGGCCCGCCGGGCAGCGGGATTAGATCGTGGCGCAGAAGCCGGCGATGCCTTCACGGATGTCCGCGAACGCGTCCGTCGCGGCGTCGACGAGGTCCGTCGCGCCGCCGAAGGAGCGAGCGCGCGTGTCGAGCGACAGCACGGCCGTGCCGAGGCGCTCGACGGCCGGCCGCGTCTGCTCGGCGAGCGCGTCCGTGTCGTCGGCGCAGATGCCGACGCTGCCGTCGGGGAGGCGGTACCACGTCGTCTGCTGGCTGAGGCCCGTCGAGACGGTGAGGTACGCCGAGAGGAAGCGCGCGAGCGCGTTGTTGGCGAGCAGCTGGCTGATCTGGGCGTCCGTCAGGCCCGACGCGCGGAGCTGCGTCGTGGCGCCGGCGCGGTCGTAGACGAGCGACCCGTCCGCCGCAATGGCGGTGCAGGCGTCGAACGACGTGAGGCCCGCCGGGAGCAGCGGCGCCGTCAGCGCGATGGCCTCCTCGATCTGGGCGCGGCTGGCCGTGATCTGCGGGAAGCCGGCGACGGTCGTCGGGTCGAACGGCGTGCCCGTCCCGGAGAACGTGCACGTGCCACGGCCGGCCGCGGCCGGCGCGGTGGCGCCACTCGTGCCGTCGATGACGAACTGCGCGATGCGGTCCAGGTCGAGAAGGTTGAGGCCCTGACGGGCCATCAGCGTCGCGGCGAGTTCGGAGCGAATCGGCGCGCTGGCAGCGTCCTGCTCGAGCGCGCCGCGGAGGAGTTCCTCGGCGCGGTCGAAGTCGCCGTTCTGGCGGGCGATCTGGGCGTCGGCGATGACGGTTGCCGCGTCAGTCGTTGTGCCGCTGGTCTCGTCGCAGCCGGTGAGCGGGAGGATCAGGGCCACGGCGAGCGTGGCGAAGGCGAGTCTAAGCGTCATAAAGGTGCCGGGGCTCCCGGCGAGGAAAAAGGTCAGGCTGGAATCGTCGGGTTATCCCGACGGATTAAATCCCGAGGTGTTCAGGGGGCGAGGCGGGTTCGATCCGGTTCCATCCGCTCCCCGCGCGCCGCGCCGCGCCCGAGGAGAAGGGCAGCGGCAGATCGGCTGTTGGTCTCAAGATGAGACTATTTAGAACCAGGTGCAACCCCCTGTGTCTCGTCAAGGTGTGGAGTTGGTAGAGCGTAAAAACAGGTCCGTCGTTCAGTCTTCTGCAGCCACACTAGAAGTTGATCGGGGGAGCATAGGCAGCCTCACTCGGATCAACGCCATCCAGACAGACCGACTGCCACGCCTCGGCACTTCAGTGGTCCGGAGGCGCGAGGCGATCTTGCCGGACTGCTTCCCCGCCGCCGTGCCCGACGCCTTCGACCCGTACTCTGTCTCGCTCACGCCCGGCGTGACGCTCGTCGAGGCGTCCGCGGGCACGGGCAAGACGACGGCGCTGACGGCCCTCGTCGCGCGCCTCGTCGTCGACCCCGACGCGCACGCCATCGACGACGACGCGGGCTGGCCGGACCTGCGCCGCGCGCTCGTCGTCACGTTCACGAACGCGGCCACGGCCGAGCTTGTCACGCGCATCCGGCGGACGCTCCGGCAGGCGTCGGCCTACTTCCAGGAGACGGCGGACCGCGCCGAGACGCCGCGGGCGGTCGGGGAGCTTCTCGACCGGTGGGGGCAGACGGCCGAGGCGCGCGCGCTCAGCCGGCGCCGCCTCACGGCGGCCCTCGCCTCGGGCGAGGCGTCCGTGTTCACCATCGATGGGTTCCTGAAGCGCGTCCTCGAGCGCTCGGCCTTCGAGAGCGGCGAGCCGTTCGCCTTCTCCGTCGCCGACTCGGACGCGGACCTGCGGAAGCGCGCGCTGGTCGAGACGTGGCAGGCGCGCGTGCGTCAGTTCCCGGCCCTCGCCGCCGTCGCCATCGCCGGCGGCACGCCATGGTCGCTCGGTCGCCTCGACGCGGCGATCGTGGACGTGACGCGCCACATCGGGACGCGCGTCGTGCCGGCGCCCGAGCCGCTCGCCGCCGCCGTCGCCCGCTACCAGGCCGCCGTCGACAGGCTGGCCGACGTGTGGGACGAGCGCCGCGCCGTCGCTCTGCTGGAGGACGCGCCGCTGACGAAGGCCGCGCCGCCCGACCCCAGTGGCCTCTTCGGCCGGGTCTCGGCGTTCGTCGCCCGAGGTGGCGCGGCGCACGTCGACGCTGTGCTGGCAGCGTCGAGCGAGGGGCTCGCGGAGGGCGTCCACAAGGGACGCGGCAAGGCGGCCATCGCCGAGATCCGCGCGGACGCCGCCTTTGCCGCGTGCGACGGCATCGGGCACGCCATCGAGGCGATGCGCCTCGCGCTCCTCGCGGACGTCATTCCGGCCGTCGACGCCGCGCGGAAGCGCCTTGCCGCGCGCGCTGGCACGCTCACGTTCGACGACCTCCTCGGACGCGTGCACGACGCGCTGCACCACCCGCGGATCGGCGCGGTCCTCGGCCGCGCCATCCGCGGGCAGTACCGCCTCGCGCTCGTCGACGAGTTCCAGGACACGAACGCGCGGCAGGACGCGGTCTTCCGCCTGGCATTCGACGGCGCGCCGCTCGTGCTCGTCGGCGACCCGAAGCAGGCCGTCTACGCCTTCCGCGGGGCTGACGTGTTCGCTTACCTCGGCGCGCGGCGCCACGCGGCGCAGACGTTCACGCTCGGCCGCAACTACCGCTCGGCGCCCGCCCTCGTCGGCGCCGTCAACGCGCTCTTTGCCCGAGGCGCGGGATCGGGAGCGCGGCCGTTCGTCCACGGCGACATCCCCTTCGCGCCGGCTGAGGCGGCCGTCGAAGCGCCACGCATCCGGGGCGTCGCGGCGCAGGACGGCTCGTCGGCGCCGCTCGTCTGGTGGAGCGCGGCGGGTCTGCCACAGGGGCGAGACAGCATCACGAAGGCCGTCGCCACGCCGGCCTGCGTCGCGGCCGTCGTCGCCGAGGCGCGGCGCCTCGTGGATGATCCTGCCGTCGAGGTGTGCGAGACGATCGACGGCGTAGACCGCTGGCGGCGTCTGCGCGCGGCGGATCTGGCGGTGCTCGTCGCGACGAACCGGCAGGCTGCCCTAGTGCAGGACGCACTTCGCCGCGCCGGCCTGCCGTCCGTCGTCGGCAAGGGCGGTGACGTGCGCCACTCGCCCGAGATGGCCGACCTCGAGCACATCCTGCGCGCCGTCGATGCGCCGGGCAACCGCGCGGCGGTCCGGACGGCGCTCGCAACAGAGCTCTGGGGTTGGGACGCAGCCCGGATCGCGGCGCTCGACGAGCCCGGCTGGGCGGCGGTCGCCGACGGATTACGAGTAGTCCGCGCTGTCTGGCAGCGCCGCGGTGTCTTCGAGGCGACCACGACGTTCATCGAGCGCGAGGGCGTGCTGGCACGCCTGCTCGGGCGGCCGGACGGCGAGCGGCGGGCGACGAACCTCCGCCACGCCCTCGAACTGGTCCACGACGCCGAGGGCGCCGGCGCCCGCTCCGCAGACCGCCTCCTGCGCTGGCTCCGCACGCGCGACACGCAGTCGGCGAGCGGAGAGACGGTCGAGATGCGCCTCGAGTCGGACGACCACGCGGTGCAGATCGCGACGATGCACGGCTGCAAAGGCCTTCAGTACCGCGTCGTGTTCGCGCCCTTTCTGTGGGAGGGACGCGAGAAACAGACCTGGCACGGCTCCAACTCCGAGCTGTCGCCGCCGCGGGCGCACGTCACGACAGCCGACGGCGGGACGGAGATCGTCTACGACGTCGGCTCGCCGGAGCTCGACCACCACCGCGCGCTGGCCGACGCCGAGCGCCTCGCCGAGCACCTCCGCCTGACGTATGTCGCCCTGACACGCGCCGAGGACCGCGCATACGTCGTCTGGGGTCCGCTTTCGGGCGCGCATGCATCGGGCATCGGGCACCTTCTGCACGGCCACCGGGCCGTTCACGCCGGCTGCGACGGACAGTTTGCCCGCGCCTCGCGCGAGGCGGCGAAGGCCGCACTGCCGGGGACGGTCGCTGCCCTGCGGGCATGGATCGACGCGGAGGGATTATCGGGCCAGATGGCGGTCGAGCCGCTCCCCGCTGCCGCGCCGCCGGTGGCTACGCGTCCCCAGGCTCCAGAACCGGCGTCGCCTGTCGGTGACGCGCGGCGCCTGTCCCGTGCCTCCGCCGAGCGCATCGCGACGCCGATGCGACGCGCGAGCTTCTCGGGCTGGACCTCGGGCGCGCCCCGCGACGATCTGAACACCGCCGAAGAGGTCGATGAAGCTCACGGTGCAGCACCTGAGCGTCCGGACGACGACGCGGTGCCGCAGGGCATGGCCGCCTTCGCCTCGGGCGCCGCGGCCGGCACCGCCCTCCACACGGTGATGCAGACGGCCGCCTACCACGATCCAGACGCGTACCGCGACCCCGCCAGCCCGGCGTCACGAACCGTCGCGCGAACGCTCCGCCTCCACGGCCTTGCCGATGGCCGCGCCCGCATCGGCGGCCGGACGGTCCACCGCGCGCCGATCGCGGACGTTTCCGGGACGGTCTGCGATCTGCTCTACCGACTCCTACGAACGCCCCTCCCGACGATCGGCGCCCGCCTCCAAGACGTGCCGGCGGACCCGCAGCGCCGCGACACCGAGTGGCGCTTTGTTGTGCCGCTGAACAAGGTCGCGCCCGCCATCATCGCCGAGGCGTTCGACGCCCACGGCGACGACCGTCTTCGCGCGCTCGCCCCGCGGATCCACCGCCTGACGGCTCGCGAGGCCGACGGCCTGCTCGTGGGCACAGCCGACCTCGTCGCCGAGATTCCGTCTCCGGACGGCCCGCGCTATGCCGTGTTCGACTGGAAGTCCAACTGGCTCGGCCCGACGCCCGCGCACTACGGCCCGGCGGCGATGGACGCTGCGATGGCGGCAAACCACTACCGTATTCAGTCGCACCTCTACGTGCTCGGCCTGCACCGCCATCTCCGCGCGCGGCTCGGCGCGGCGTACGATTACGACCGCGACGTGGCGGGCGTGGCGTACATCTTCCTGCGGGGCGTGCCCGAGGGGGAGCCCGCCGAGGCGCCAGCGACGGGGTTCGACATTGAGAAGCCGTCTCTGGCACTCATTGAGGCGCTCGACGCTGCCCTCCTCGTCCCCGCCACCCTCCGATGACCGCCGACGCCTTCCTGTTCGACGCCCTCGCTGAGTCCGACGAGACGACCCCGCTCGACGTGGCCCTCGCCCGCACGCTCGCCCGCGCAGATCCGGAAAACGGCCGCGCCGTCGCGCTCGCCGCGGCCCTCGTCTCGGTCGTGCGGCGCCGCGGCGACAGCGCCGTGCGCCTCGCCGAGTGGGCCGGCCAGGAGTTTCCCGGCACGACGCTCCGCTTGCCCGACGCAGACGCGTGGGCCGCGGCGCTCCGCAACAGCTCTGCTGTGTCAACAGCCGCCGACGCGCGTTCAGGTGTTCGGCCGCTCGTTCTGGACGCCGACGGGCGCGTGCAGACGGCACGCGACGCCGGCTCTGAGACACGCCTCGCGGAGCGCCTCGCCTCTCTCGCCGCGACGCCCGACCCGATTGCCGATCCGGCGAGCCTCGCCGCCACCTTTGCCACTCTCTTCCCCGACGCCGACGCGTCCGACCGGCAGGCCGTCGCGGCGGCGGGCGCACTGCGGCACCGGCTCGCCGTTGTCGCCGGCGGGCCCGGGACGGGCAAGACGACGACGGTCGTTCGCATCCTCGCGCTGCTCGCGGCGGCGCGGCCGGGCCTGCGTGTCGCCCTCGCCGCACCGACGGGCAAGGCTGCCAACCGTCTCGCCGAGTCGGTCATCGCCGGCACCGCGACCCTGCCCGAGGCGCTCGCCGCCGGGCTGCCGACGACCGCGACGACGCTCCACCGCTTGTTGGATTTCTCGCCGAGCCGCCGCGCGATGGGGCGCGACGCATCGCGTCCGATTCCTGCCGATGTGGTGGTGGTGGATGAGGCGTCGATGATCGACCTCGGCCTCTTCGCCGGACTCGCCGCCGCGCTGCGGCCGGACGCACGCCTCATCCTCCTCGGCGACCGCGACCAGCTGCCGAGCGTCGATGCTGGCGCCGTCTTCGGAGACGTGTGTACGGTCGCAGACGAGCCGGCCGAGGCGCCGGGCGGGTTCTCGAACTTCTGCGCCGCGCTCGGGGTGCTCGGGGTGCCCGAGCCCTCCTCAGCGCTCGGCGCAGCCGTCGTCCGCCTCGAAAAGACGTATCGGTACGCGAAGCGGGTCGGGCCTCGGCGCCCTAGCCCGTGCCCTCCGCGACGGCGACGCCGCGGCCGTCCGGTCAGCCCTCGCCGATGCCGCAGACGTTGCCCTGGAGGCCAATGGCGACGCGTGGGCGCACGTCCGCGACCACGCCGTCGCGCTCGTCGAGGCCCCCGATCCGGCCGAGGCGCTGCGCCGGGCCGCTGCCTTCCGCCTGCTCGCCCCCACGCGCGGCGGGCGCCGCGGCATCCACGCGCTGAACCGGCTCGTCGAGGCGCGCCTCGTCGCGGAAGGGCACGCCACGCCGGGCACGTGGATGCACGGCCGGCCGGTCCTCGTGACGCGCAACGACCACGACCGCGGGCTCTACAACGGAGACGTCGGCGTGGTGTGGGCGCGCGACGCGGCGCCGGTCGTCGTGTTCGAAGGCGCCGGCGGGCTGCGCGAAATCCCTGTCGGCGGGCTGCCTGAGCACGAGACGGCGTGGGCGACGACGGTCCACAAGAGCCAGGGCTCGGAGTTCGACCGCGTCGTCGTGGTCCTGCCCGAGGCGGGGACCGCCCAGGCGGAGCGCCTCACGCGGGAACTCGCCTACACGGCCGTCACCCGCGCCCGCGGCGCGACGGACGCCGTGCCGGTCCCGCTCGTCATCATCGGCACGGCCGACCTGCTCGCCGCCGCCGCCGGCCGCCGCGACGCCCGGACGAGCGCCTTTCCGGATGCCCTGCGTGCAGCGCTCAGGGGCTGAACGATGGGCAGGGAGCGGGTCAACCCAGCTCCCCGTTCACCCCTGCGTTCGCACGAAGTCGATGAGGCGACGGGCCTCGGGCGCGCGGTAGCTCTGCTCGCGGACAAGCGCGCCGAGCAGGCGGACCGCCTCGGCGTCGCGGTGCTGGTACAGGCGAACGCGCGCGAGCGCGAAGCGGGCCTCCTGAGAGACGGATGTGGACGGGGCAGACGCACCGATAAGGGCCGCGAGGCGGGTCGCGGCGGCGCTCAGGCGAGCATCGTCGTAGCGTGGAAAGAGGCCGAGCGTCGTCCGGCGCGCGCCCGCGACGGCATCGAGAGCCGTGTCGAGGCGCCCGGCGAGCGTGTCCGCCTCCGACCCACGGGTGACCAGCGGCGTGTAGCTCGGGAGGTCCGCAAGGTCCGCGACGGCGATGCGGGCGCGCTCCCCGGGCGTGTGCTGGAACTGAGGGCCAAACTGGTACAGGCCACCGTAGACGACGACTACGAGCGCGCCGAGGACGGCGAGCGCGCGCGTCATCAGACCGCGGCGCGCGCGCGGCGGGGCGGCGGCGGGGCGCTCGGCCGCCGCGCGGCGCTTGGGCGCGCGATGCGTGCGCCGCGCTTCGGCCGATGCTGTTTCGGGGGGCTCGTCAGTGAGAGGCGCGTGCCCGACGAGACGCTCAATGCGTTCGTCGAGCGCCTCGTCGGGCGTGTGCGCGTCGAGCAGACCGAGGCGCGTCCGCATCGCGTGCTCTCGTGCGCGGAGGCCAGCATCCGCGCCGAGCGCCGTCTCGATACGGGCAGCGTCGTGGGGATCGAGGCCGAGGGCCTGATCCGCGAGATAGGCCGCGAGGTCGTCGTCCGTGACGGCATTACCAGGGCGCTGGGCGGCGTCGAGGACGTGGGCGAGCGCCTGCGCCTCGGCGAGCGCCGCAGCGTCATCGGGCGAGGCCGTGGCAGCGACCTCGCGCGCAAGCGCGGCCCGCTCATCGGGAGCGAGCGAGGCGTAGGCGTCGAGGCGTTCAGAGAGGGGATTCACGGCAGAGATGGGTGGGTCGACAGCCTAGACTCGTCGCGCGGGCCGGTATAACCGCGCGGCCCACATTTATTCTGCGCCACCGTCCGAGCCCGGCGGCAGCACGTCGTCGTAGAAGTGCGACCGCAGGGACGGAACGGTCCGCAGGCGCGCCGTCGCCTTCGAGGCGTACGCGCGGACAGTCGGCAGCGGGTGGCCCGTCGCCTCGGAAATGTCCTCGAACGCTGCGCCGTCGAGAAAGCGCATCTGCGCGACCGTCCGGATGCCCGCCGGGAGGGCCTCGACGGCCGCGGCGACATCGCGGCGGATGGCGGCGCCGTCGAGACCTGCGTGCGCGTCCTCCGGCTCCGCCTCGAGCGTCATGTCGTCCGCCTCGACCGAGACGCGCCGGCGGGCGCGGTGCGTGAGCAGGGCGTTCTTGCAGACGACGGAGACGTAGGCCGGGAAGCGCGCCGGGTCCGTGACGCGCTCGGCGGCCTGAACGATGCCGTCCATCGCGCGCGACTGCACCGCGTCCACATCGCTCGGCGTGCCGACGCGCTCGGTGAGGAACTTGCGGGTGACGTAGCGAACCATCCAAGCATAGGCCCAGAGGTCGGCGTGTCGGCGGGCGACGGCGTCGCCGGCGCGGCCTGCCGCGAAGGCCCCGGCCGCCGCGTCGGAGTCGTCCAGCGAGAACGGGAGCTCGGCGGCGAGGCGGGCGAGGGGGCGCACGGGAGCGGGGCGGGCGAGCGAGGCGGCCAAGATAGAGGCAGACGTCCGCACGGGAAGAATGGGTTAACCCGGCCGGCGGCGGCGTTTGAGAAGGCGCGGCGGTTGGCGGGAGCGGGGCGCGTGGCCTAGCTTCCCCGGCTCTACTGCCCGTATGCCGTGCCGCTGCACGGCCCGCGGGACGCCCGGTTACCGGGCGTTTGCGTTTCCGCCTGCCGTCCTGCGCCTGCGCGCGGCGCGGCGGCCCTGCCTCCGCGGACCGAGTCCGCCCCCGACATGAACCCCAACTCGTTCCAGACCTTCACCGCGAAGCCTGCCGGCGTGCCCGGCGGCATCGAGCAGAAGTGGTACGTGGTCGACGCCGAGAACGAAGTCGTCGGCCGGCTCGCCGCGCGCATCGCGACCGTCCTCCGCGGCAAGCACAAGCCCGAGTACACGCCCCACGTGGACACCGGCGACTTCATCGTGGTCATCAACGCCGAGAAGGTCCGCTTCACCGGCAAGAAGGAGACCGAGAAGGAGTACTTCCGCCACACCGGCTACCCCGGCGGCGTGAAGCTCCGCACGCCCAAGGAGGTCCGCACGGCCAAGCCGACGTTCATCGTCGAGAACGCCGTCAAGGGCATGCTCCCGCGGACGAAGCTCGGCCGCCACATGCTCTCAAAGCTCAACGTCTACGCCGGCCCGGACCATCCGCACGGCGCCCAGCAGCCCGAGACGCTCACTTTCTAAATGCGGTTTGAGGTTTGGGGTCCGAGGCTGTATCGCCCGACCATCAGACCCCAAACATCAAACCTGTCTTTCGGCCGGCGTGCCCGGCGGCATCGAGCAGAAGTGGTACGTGGTCGACGCCGAGAACGAAGTCGTCGGCCGGCTCGCCGCCCGCATCGCGACCGTCCTGCGCGGCAAGCACAAGCCCGAGTACACGCCCCACGTCGACACCGGCGACTTCATCGTCGTCATCAACGCCGACAAGGTCCGCTTCACCGGCAAGAAGGAGACCGACAAGGAGTACTCCGCCACACCGGCTACCCCGGCGGCGTCAAGCTGCGCACGCCCAAGGAGGCCCGCGCGCTCAAGCCGACCTTCATCGTCGAGAACGCCGTCAAGGGCATGCTGCCGCACACCAAGCTCGGCCGCGCGCATGTTCTCGAAGCTCAACGTCTACGCCGGCCCGGACCACCCGCACGCCGCCCAGCAGCCCGAGCCGCTCACCTTCTGAATGCGGTTTGAGGTTCGCCGTCTCCGGCTGCACAGCCGACCTCAACGTCAAACCTTACCACCCGACCTCTCTCTATGGCAACCCAGTTTCAGGCCGTCGGCCGCCGCAAGACCTCCGTCGCCCGCGTCTACCTCCGCCCCGGCTCGGGCGAGGTCGTGGTCAACAAGAAGCCGCTCGCGCAGTACCTCCCGACGGAGATCCGCCAGCGCCACGCGACGGCCGCCCTCGACCTCACCGAGCTCCGCGGCCAGTTCGACGTGCTCGTGAACGCGCACGGCGGCGGCCTCTCCGGCCAGGCCGGCGCGATCCGGCTCGGCATCGCCCGCTGCCTCGTCGAGTTCAACGCCGAGCTCCGCAAGCCGCTCCGCGACGCCGGCTACCTCACGCGCGACCCGCGTATGGTCGAGCGCAAGAAGTACGGCCAGCCGAAGGCCCGTAAGAAGTTCCAGTTCTCGAAGCGCTAAGGCGCTCGGGTACGCGGTGCAGGGTACGCTACCCTCGGCGCCGCCTCCTCATCTCTCACCCCGCGCGCCGCGCTCCCGGGTTCCCTCGCTGTGCGGGCATCGGAGCGACCGACCGGCCGCGGGGGCGGCACAACCCAACTCCGGCGCCCCGCGCCACCGCTATGCCCCGCGTATCGATCGAAGACCTCCTCCGCGCCGGTGCCCACTTCGGGCACCTCACGAGCCGGTGGAACCCGAAGATGGCCCCGTACATCTTCATGGAGCGCAACGGGATCCACATCCTGGACCTGAAGCAGACCCAGCAGCTTCTCGACGAGGCGGCCGACGCCGCCGCCCGCTTCACGAGCCGCGGCCGCAAGGTCCTGTTCGTCGGCACCAAGAAGCAGGCCCAGGAGGTCGTCAAGACCGAGGCCGAGCGCGCGGGCCAGCCGTTCGCCGTGGACCGCTGGCTCGGCGGCATGATGACCAACTTCCAGACCATCCGCGGCTCGCTCAAGCGGATGGAGACGCTCCGCCGCCAGGAGGCCGACGGCACCGCGGCGCAGCTCAAGAAGAAGGAGCGCCTCATGCGCTCCCGCGAGCTCGAGAAGCTCGACCGCGTCCTCGGCGGCATCGACGAGATGGGCAAGCTCCCCGGCGCCCTCTTCGTCGTCGACATCAAGCGCGAGCACATCGCCGTCGACGAGGCGCGCAAGCTCGGCATCCCGATCATCGCGCTCGTGGACTCGAACGTCGACCCGGACCTCGTGGACTTCCCGATCCCGGCCAACGACGACGCCATGAAGTCGGTCCAGCTCTTCACGCGCGTCATCGCCGACGCGTGCCTCGAGGGCGCCAAGGCCGGCGACACCGCCCGCGACATGGCCGCCGTCGAGGCGGCGACGCGCGCCTCCGAGATGGCCGAGCTCGCCGAGAAGGGCCAGGCCGCGCAGGAGGCCGAGGGCGCCGACGAGGTCGTGACGATGGCCGACGCCGAGGCCGGCCGCGGCGACGCGTAACCGGCGGGGCCGCGCGCCCCGCTTCCGCTCCGAGAGGAGAGAGGAAGGCCGGCACACGCCCGACCCTCTTCTCTCCTCTCTCCGTTTCTCTCAACTCCAGACTCTCAAGACAATGGCTATTTCCGCCAAGGACGTGATGCGCCTCCGCGAGGCGACGGGCGTCGGCATGATGGACTGCAAGAAGGCCCTCACCGAGGCCGACGGCGACTTCGACCAGGCCATCGACCTGCTCCGCAAGAAGGGCCAGAAGGTCGCCGCGGCCCGCTCGGACCGCGACGCGACCGAGGGCGCCATCGTCTCCGCCGCGACCGGCGACGGCCAGACGGCGGTCCTCGTCGAGGTCAACTCCGAGACCGACTTCGTCGCCCGCAACAGCGACTTCGTCACGTTCGCCGACTCCCTCGCCGCGCTCGCCCTCGCGACGCGCCCCGACTCGCTCGAAGCGTTCCGCGCCGCCAGCCTCGACGGCGAGACCGTCGCCGACGCGCTGGTGCGCATGACGGGCAAGGT
>CAWHKM010000007.1:0-244010 GCA_963829985.1 Rubricoccaceae bacterium | reverse complement strand
GCGCGGTCGCGGGCCTGACGCAGGGCCTCCTCGCGGCGCACGTTGGCAGAGACGTCCACGACGACGCCGCGCGTGCGGGCGGGCCGCCCGGCGCGGTCCAGGAGCATGTCCACGATGCAGCGGACGTGGCGGATGTCGCCCTGCGCGCTGAGGATGCGAATCTCTGATGTCATGCGCTCGCCAGTCGCGAAGAGGGCGGTGCGCTCGTCGGTCACGCGCGCGACATCGTCGGGGTGAAGGACCGTTAGCAGGCTGGGCGCCGGCCCGCCTCGCGGGACGAGCCCCGCGAGGCGATAGAGGCCATCGGACCAGGTGCGGCAGGCGTCAGCGAGGTCGTGGGTCCAGGTGCCGGTCCCGGCGAGCGTCTCGGCGGCGGCGAGTTGCTCGCGGCTTTCGAGGAGCGCCTCGTGCGTCGCCATCCGCGCCGCGGCCGCGATGTAGAGCACAAGGGCCACCCCGCAGACGCACAGCACGAAGATCGGCGCCGAGACGCCGGGACTGGGCGTCGCCGCGACGACCGTGAGGGCCGTCGCGATGGAGGCGAGCAGGTAGCGCACGAACGGCCGGCGCTCGGTATGGGCGATGCTGTGCGAGAGCGCCAGCACGACGAACACGAAGAGATAGCCGGTCGCGTAGTTCGGCGAGAGCCCGTTGGCGTAGACGAGGCCGCCGAAGTACAGCGTCATGAGGTACACGTGGACCTCATGCAGCGCGGCTGCGTGGCGGCGCATCCATGCGCTGGCGTACGTCCCGGCGGCGCCTGCCGCGAGAAGGGCCGCGAGCCCCCACCGCAGCTCCATCGGGTCTGCGATGGTCGGGTCGTCGAGGTGATAGAGCATGCCGAATATGGGCAGCATCGCGGCAGCGAGCAGCGCCGTCATGCGCATCGCGCGCAGGGCGAGGGCCGGCCCGCTGAGGCCGCCCTGAACCGGGTTTACCGAGGCGAAGACAGGGGCGAATCGATGGAGCATTCGGGCGGTGCTGGTCCGCGTGGGCATCGGCCGGACCGCCTGCCGCCTTAACCCGTCCCGCGGCGCACGAACGTCTCGAAGCGGAACGCCGGGCGACCGCCTTCTGCGGGGTGCCGCTCGCTAAACGTCTGCACGTACGGCCCGCCCTCGTCCTCGAGGAGGTGCCGGTACGGCGGGAAGAACGTGTCGCCCGCGAACTCGCCCTCGACGAACGTCAGCTCGAGGCGGTCGGCGAGACGTGGGCCCGTGAGCACCTCGGCGTAGACGGACGCGCCGCCGCCGATGAACACGGTCTGCGCGTCGGGGACGGCCGCGACGGCGGCGTCGAGGCTGGACACGACGTGGATGCCGGGGTGGTGCGACGCCTCGGGGTGGCGCGTCAGCACGACGGTCTCGCGGCCGGGCAGCGGCCCCCCGAACTGGTGCAGCAGGCTCTCGAACGTGCGTCGGCCCATCACGAGCGGGTGCCCGAGCGTCATCGCCTTGAAGCGCCGCAGGTCCGCGGGGAGGTGCCACGGCAGGTTCAGGCCGTCGCCGATGAGGCGGTCTCCGGGCCGGCCGGGGGCGTCCGCGACGGCGGCGACGACGACGATCTCGGGCATAAACGGGGCGGGCTGTGTGGGGAGGCAAAAAACGACCGCGGGGAGCGGGAGGCCGTGCTCCCGCTCCCCGCGCGCGTCCGTGCAGGCGGCTGCGTTACGACGGGTCCGCGCCGTCGCCGGTGAGGCCGCCGCGGTAGCGCTGCGTGTGCGCCTCGATAAACCACAGGCCGCGGTCCGCGATGTGCGTGATCTGGTCGTAGAGGTCCGTCGTGCCCGGGTCGCCGATGGTGTCGGCGTTGTCGTCGTCCTCGCGGATAAGCTTCGCGTACTCGGCCCAGCGGTCCGCGAGGGTGTTCATGAACGACGGGTCGTCCGGGCCGTCGTGGTCCGTGTCGGCGCCGGGGAAGGGCGAGATGCGGCTCGTCTGCGCGGCCATCCGGACCGTCCCGAAGGCGTAGCCCCCGAGCAGCACGACGCGCTCGGCGACGAGGTCGAGGGGCTCCTCGAGCTTCTCGGCCAGCTCGTCGTAGAGCAGGTGGAGCTGGTAGAAGTCCTTGCCCTTGACGTTCCAGTGGGCCTGCTTCGTCTGGCTGTACAGGTCCGACGTGTCCGCCAGGGTCTGGTTGAGGAGGGCCACGAGCTTGTGGCGCTTCTCCTCGGAGAGGTCGATGCGGGTCGCGTAGGGCAGCTGCTGCGCCTTGGGGCCCTTGGAGCCGTTCTTCGGGGCCGTGTCGGCCTTCGTCTGTGCCTTTGCCATGAGAGGGGTGGAGATGGGAAAGGCTTGAACCGGCGCCCGCCGGGGCTGATCCGCCTCAGGCGGTTTTCAATTAAAGGAAGCCGTTCCGAGGCGTCGCGTTGTATGCGCGTCGGGAAACTTCTATGCTTGAGGTCCACAGACGCCATCGCGATGCGCCTTGCTCCGCTGCTCGCCCTGCTCCTCGCCGCGCCCGCGCTCCACGCGCAGACGCCAGACCCGACGCCCGCTGCGGACTACTATCCGCTCGCCGTCGGCAACCAGTGGGAGTATCGCGATTACGACCCTGAGCCTAACAGCTTCCGCTATCCGTACGAGCGCGTGACCGTGACAGGGCAGGTCATGCTCGCCGGGAGAGAGTATTTCACTGTCGTCACGCAACGCTTCCGGCGGTACAGCCAAGCGTGGGACGTCCAGCGCTCCGAAGCCCTGCTCCGCTTCGACGCTGACTCCGCGATGGTGCGACGGACATCCACCGGTGCGTCAAACGAGCAGGACCTGTTCGCGTGCCGGCTCGATCTCCCGGTCACCCCCGACGGAGTCTTCGTCCCGTGCGGGGACGGGCCGCTCTCAGCCTACAGCGTGCTCGCTCCCCCGGCTGTTCCCACCGGCGGCCCCATTCCGCGCTACGTCCGGAGTGTGCGCTTTTTCTACTTCACGACCCAACTCGCGGCCGGCATCGGCGTCGTCGGCGTCGAGGGCTGCGAGATCTCGTGCACGGACAAACGCCTGGAATATGCCCGCGTCGACGGCGTGACGTACGGGCAGAAGATTCCCGATCTCCCGTTCGAGCCCGACCTCACGCCCGCGGCGGACTACTACCCGCTCGAGGTCGGCAACGAGTGGATCTACCATTACACCGAAAACAGCCCGTCCTACGTCTCGGACACGTACGAGCGCCGCCGCGTCCTGCGCGAGGAGACCGTGGACGGGCTGCTCTACGCCGTGGACCAGACGTGCACGCTCAACCAGCGCGACGCGGCGCCCACGTGGGCTTGCGGGACGGAGCGCCGCGTCCGCTTAGACCCAGTGACGACGGACGTCGTGCTGAGGCTCGCGCCCGGCGTCTCGAGCGTCCTCTTCTGCCGCCTCGGGGCGGACTTCGGCGCGCCGCTGCCGGAGGGCTGCGACGGCGCCGCGTACATCGAGGCGCAGACGACCGTCCAGATCGGCTCGGCCACGTACGTCGTCCCGAGCAGCAAGCGCCTCTCGACGCTCGCCAACGTGGCGCCGGCGGCGTTCCTCGCGGGCATCGGCCCGGCGGAGCGCCCGGTCGGCGCCTTCCAGACGGGCACGTTCGAGTTCGCGCGCGTCCGCGGCGTCGAGTACGGCCAGCGGCCCGTCGCGGGCGAGATCGTGCCGTCGCGCCGCCGAAGCGCTCGCGCTCACCGCCGCGCCGAACCCGACGTCCGGCGCGCTGCGCCTCGCGCTCGCGCTGCCCGAGGCCCGAGACCGTCCGCCTCGAGGCGTTCGACGCGCTCGGCCGCCGCGTGTGGCAGCGGACGGCCGCGCTCTCCGCCGGCGCCCAGGCGCTCGCCGTGGACGCGTCGGCGTGGGCGCCGGGCGTCTACGTCGTCCGCGCGACGGCCGGGCAGGCGCCCGCGTCGGCCCGCGTCGTGCGGCTGTGAGAGGCTGGTCGGTGAGGCAAACCCTACTCTTACAGCGTCATCCCGAGCTTGTCGAGGGTATCCGGCCTGCCCTGAGCGACGATGCGTGAATCGGAGCGCAGCGGCCTCAGATACGCGTCGAGATCCTTCGACTGCGCTCGCCGATGGCTCGCTTCGCTCAGGATGACGATGTAGGAAGGAGTTCGCCAGACAGTCTTTAAGCCACCGATTCGGTGCACGGGCCACCGATTCGGTGCGCGCTGCCGCTGATTCGTTGCACGGGCCGCCGAACCGTTGCACGGGCCGCCGATTCGCTGCGCGCTGCCATTGAGGCGGTGTACCCTGCCACTGAGGCCGTGCGCGGCGCCGCGACGCGCAGGACGGGGCCGAGGCGGCCCGACACGGCAGCGCGGAGGCCCGGCACACCGGACCTCCGCGCTGAACGGGCCGAGACGCAGGCGTCAGGCCGCGTTCTTGATCGCCTCGTAGGCGTCGAGCAGCTCCTGGACGGCCGCGCCGGACTGCGCCATCGTCGCCTTCTCGGCGTCGTTCAGCGACAGCTCGATCGTCTCCTGGATGCCGCCCGTGCCGAGCTTCACCGGCACGCCGATGAACATGTCGGTGAGGCCGTACTGGCCCGTCACCCACGCCGCGGCGGGCAGCACGCGGCCCGAGTTCTTGACGATGGCCTCGACCATCTCGGCCGCGCCGGCGCCCGGCGCGTACCACGCCGACGTGCCCATGAGGCCGACGAGCTCGCCGCCGCCCTTCTTGGTGCGCTCGATGATCTCGTTGAGGCGCGCCTCGGGGATGAGGTCCGTCACGGGCTGCGTGCCGACCGTCGTGAAGCGCGGCAGCGGCGTCATCGTGTCGCCGTGGCCGCCGAGCAGCATCGCGTTGATGTCGCGGATCGAGACGCCGAGCTCCATCTTGAGGAACGTCCGGAAGCGGGCCGTGTCCAGCACGCCGGCCATGCCCATGACGCGCTCCGACGGGAAGCCGGACTCCATGTAGGCGACGTAGGTCATCACGTCGAGCGGGTTCGAGACGACGATGATGATCGTGTTCGGCGACTGCTCGACGACCTGGCGCGTGACGCTCGAGACGATGTCCGCGTTGACCTTCAGCAGGTCGTCGCGGGACATGCCGGGCTTGCGCGGCAGGCCGGCCGTGATCACGGTGATGTCCGAGCCAGCGGTGAGCGCGTAGTCGTCGCCGCCCTCGATCACGGTGTCGAAGCCGTGGATCGGCGCCGTCTGCATGAGGTCGAGGGCCTTGCCCTGGGCGACGCCCGCGTTGATGTCGATGAGGGCGATGGTCTGGACGATGTCCATGCGAGCGACGCACTCGGCGACGGTCGCGCCGACGTTGCCGGCTCCGACGACGGTCAGTTTCATGAGGGTGGGGGCGTGAGGGCGGGGAAAGAGAACGGAATAAGGATACTCGGGAGTCCGCGCGGGAGCGCTTCCGGCCGGTCGAATCCCGGACGAAAACGGGAGGGGGGAACGAGGGCAAGGCGCTCCGCCCGTCCGCGCATCAGCGTTTCGCCGTGAGCCGCACCTCGTTGACGCCGCGCGTGTAGTCGTGGCCGACGTGGGCGACGAGGCGCTGCATGAGCAGCAGGCCGTAGCCGTGGACGGCGCGCTGCTGGAGGGCCTCGGCGGGGCCGGCGGCGGGCGGGGCCGTCGGGTCGAAGCGGGGGCCGCGGTAGCGGAGGCGGACGGTGAGGCCGCCGGGCGTCGGCTCGGCGGAGACGGCGATGCGGCCGCGGTCGCGGTCGGCGATGCCGTGCTCGATGGCGTTGGCCGCCGCCTCGTCCGCGGCCTGCACGAGGCGCCGGGCGGCCGCCTCCGGAAGGCGGCACGCGGCGGCCCACGCCGCGACGGCGCGGCGCAGGCGCGCAAGCTCGCCCGTCCGCGGCGCGAGGCGGAGGGGCGCGAGGCGCGGCGCCTCGGGGCGCTCGGGACGGGGCGCGGCGCGGCTCACGCCGCCGCCTCGAACAGCGCGGCCGCCGCCTCGGGCGTCTCGGCGAAGCGGAACACCTCGGGGAAGCCGAGCAGGTCGAACGTCTCGAAGACGCGCGCCGGCAGCGCCGCGATCACGATGTCGCCACCGAGCGCACGGGCCGGCTCGAGGAACGCCATGAACACGCCCAGCCCGGCCGACGAGACGTAGCTCAGGCCGGACCCGTCGGCGACGATCCGGGCGTCGCCGGCGTCGAGAGACGCCGCGAGGGCGGCCTCGAACTCAGGCGCCGTGTGGGCGTCGAGGTCGCCGGCGAGGGCGAGCACGCGCGCCGCGCCGAGGCGCGAGAAGGTGACGGAGAACGAGTTCATAGCGAAGGCGGTAACTGCTCGGTGTGGGTGGAAGGGTGAAGGTCTGTCCTGTCAGCCTTCAGCCTCGAACCCGTCGGCTCCCGTCCACTTCATCACGACGACCGTGACGTCGTCGGCCGGGGCGTCGGGGGTGGCGGACCACACGCGGTGCTCGGCGAGGAGCGCCTCGAGAAGCGCGGGGGCGGGGAGCGCGCGGTGCCGCGCGAGGGCGTCGAGGAGGCGCGGGTAGCCCCACTCGTCGCCCGCCGCATCGCGCGCCTCGACGAGGCCGTCGGTGTACAGGACGATGGCGTCGCCGGGCTGGAGGCGGACCGTCTGCTCGTCCAGCGTGCGCGCGAAGAGGGCGGGCGAGCCCAGCCCGAGCGCGACGCCGCGGCCGCGGACGAGCCGCGCGCCGCCGTCGGGCAGCGCGGGATCGCGGGCGAGCGCCGGCGGGCAGTGTCCGGCCCGTGCCACGGCGAGCGTGCCCGTCTCGGCGTCCACGACGGCGTAAGCGGCCGAGATGAACGTGCCGCGGCGCAGGCTCGGCGCGAGCGCCTCCGAGGCGCGGACCAGGAACTCGGCCGGGGCGCGCGTGAGCCGTGCGCCGATCCCGAAGACGCCCTTTAGCTCGGCCATGTGGAAGGCCGCCGCCGTTCCCTTGCCCGAGACGTCTGCCACGACGATGCCGGCGCACGTCTCCGAGAGCGCGATGGCGTCGTAGTAGTCGCCGCCGACCTCGAGCGCCGGGCGCTCGGCTGCGGCGATCTCGAGGCCGGCGATGCGCGGCAGCTCGGCGGGGAAGAGGCGCAGCTGGACCTCGCGGGCCAGCGTGAGCTCGCGCGTGAGGCGCTCGCTCTGCAGCGCGCCCGCGACGAGCGCGGCGTTGTCGAGCGCGAGCGCGGCCTGCGCGGCGAAGGCGTCGAGCGCGGCGACATCGTCAGCCTCGAAGGCGTCGGGCGTGCGCCGTGCGGCGACGAGCGCGCCGCGCGGCGGCCCTCCGCGCGCCGCGACGAGCGGCAGCACGACGAGGCTGCCGAGGCCGGAGCCGGGGCGCACGCGTACGCGGTGGTCTGCCTCGGCGCGCCCGAGCACGAGCGGCGCGTCCTGCGCGGCGCGGACGAGCGCGTCGAGGTCGACGGCGGCCTGCGCGTCGGCCGCGTCGAGGCCCTCGGCGGCGGCGACGTCGAGCGTGAGGCGCCCCGCACTGTCGTCCGACAGCGCGACCCATGCCGTGTCGGCGAGGCCCGCCTCGACCGGCCCGCGGGCGATGGCCGCGGCGAGCGCGTCGCGGTCCAGCACGCTCCCGCCGAGCCCGGCGAGGCCCTGGAAGGCGCGGCGCTCGGCGGCGCGGGTCGGCTCGGCCGCGGGCAACTGGAAGACGAGCACGAGGCCCGCCGTGAGGCTGTACAGCGCCCCGATGCCCATCGCGAACGTCGTGAGGCTGCCGAGCGAGCGGCTGAGGACGTAGCTCGCCGGCACGCTCATCCCGCTGCCTACGGGTGTATCGCCCTCGAGGAGGAGCCCGCCGTTGGCGCGGAGCACGAGCAGCCCGACGAGGCCGGCGCACAGCGCGAGCGCGAGGCCGGCCGCGGCGAGGCGCTCGCGGCCAGCCAGCGCCGCCACCCAGCGCTGCCGCAGCACGAGCGCGATCCCGAAGACGACGGACGCTGTATCGAGCACGAAGGCCATGCGCCCGGGCGGGGCGTCGAGCGGCTGCCCGGCCCACGCGAGCGCGCCCAGCAGGGCAATGCCGCACGCTGCGCGCCAGAGGCCGAGCGTCAGCCGCCCGCGGCGGAACAGCACGAGCGGCCGCAGCGACACCACGAGCACGACGACGAACGCCGCCTCGGCGATGCCAAGCGCCGTGCCGGCGGCGCTTGCCGTGAGGCCGTGAACGACGCCCCCGCCGACGGTTCCCGTCCCGGCCATGCCTGCGGCCCACTCGGCCGCGGCGAGCACGCCAGCCGCAGCGAGCAGCCGCGCGAGCGTCCGCACCGGTGGGGCCACGCGCGCGCGCGCCGTTGCCAGCGCGACGGCCGCTGCGACGACGGCGAGCGCGGCCACGTCCAGGGCGGCTGCCGTGCCGGGCGTCGGCGCGAGCCCGGCGAGGGCGTACGCCGCGCGCGCCAGCGCGACGGCTACGAGTGCCGCGGCGATGAGCGCCCACACCCCGGCCCGTCGCGGCGCCGTGGCGACGAGCGCGCGCGGCGCGCTCCGGAGGACAGGCGGGACGGTGGGCACGGATGCGGGGCGGCCGAGTGGAGGGCGGTCGGCGGTGCGAATATATCCGGGCAACCCGCCAGTGCCCCAGCCCGTAGTCTGCCCGTGTCAGCTCTTGAGAAGCGCCTGTCTCCCTCGATCACTCTGTTCTCGGCTTGCTTCGGCAACCGGACACCGTGTCGTGGATCAGCGCGCTGCCGAGGTGCGACGTGCGACAGAGATCCTTCGGGTTCGTTTGTGCAGGTCCCCACGTCACTTGAAGAGACGTTGATTGTTTAATGCTTTAAAATAAACACAGGTATATAAATCTAGTGCGTCGCATTTTTTCCCGCATCCTGCTCGTCGCCCTCGCCCTCGCCGCCGGCGTGGCCGTGTACCGCGTCGCGGCCGGCAGCCGCGGCGGCGCCGTCGTCGCGCTCGAGGGCCTCCACGCTGGGGCGCTCGCACACGAGGCGTTCACCGTCACCGAGCCCGCCCGCCTTGCCATTGACGCCGCGGGCTCGTTCGAGGAGCGGCCGGACACGGCGCTCGCTGCGCTCGGCTGGATCGTGCGGCGCCCCGACGGCGCCGTCATGTGGCGCCAGCGGCCGGGCGCTCGCCCCGCCCGTGGCCTCGTCTCGGCCGTCCGCGACACCGTCGAGCTCGCGCCGGGGACCTACGACGCGTACTTCGCGAGCTACGGCGACCCGCTCGCCCGCGCCGCGGCGACGCCGGCGCGACCGGCCCAGACGGGCCTCGGCTCGCGCATCCGCGAGGCGCTCTCGCAGGGCGGGCTGGCGTGGCAGGGCGAGGCCGGCCGCTGGCGCCTCCTCGTCTCGCCGGCGACGCCCGCCGACCGCGGCCGCGCCGCGTTGCTCAGCGACGACGAGCCGACGCCCGACCCGGACCTCGTCTGGACGACGGGCGCACTCGGGAACGGCGAGACGCCGAGCGCGCTCGTCCGCGTCTCGGAGCCTGCGACGGTCGAGATCGACGCTGTCCTCGAGGCGGCGGGCGGTGCCGTCGCCGACAGCGCGGCGCTCGTCCGCGCGACGGCGCCGTTCGACACGCTCTGGGCCTTCCGCGCGGAGGGCTCGGCGTGGGCCGGCGGGTCGGTCAAAAACCGGCAGGCCCGCGCCCGGCTGCGCCTCGCGCCCGGCCTCTACCGCGTCTCGGCGCACACGGACGACGCGCACGCCGTCGGCGACTGGACGGCCAACCCGCCGTGGGCGCCGTGGGCCTGGGGCGTCCGCCTGCGCCGCGCCGGCAGCCCGCCCGATGCCGTCGCCGTGTTCGACGCCGCCACGGCGGCGGCCGACGCCCGCGCCGGCCGCCTGCCCGAGATCGCCGGCGTCCGCTGCGTCGGGCCGGACCAGACGTGGGAAGCGCGCTTCACGCTCGCCACGCCCGTCGAGGCGCTCCTCGTGGCGCAGGGAGAGATCAGCGGTAGCGAGCGCTACGACTACGCCACGCTCTACCGCGACGGCGACCAGATCTGGCAAATGACCCGCGACGCGACACAGCCCGCCGGCGGCGCCTCGCGCAACCGCCGCGCCGAGGCGCTGCTCTCTCTCGCCCCCGGAGACTACCGCCTGACGTTCCAGACGGACGGCTCGCACGACTGCGACGGTGGCTTCAGCGGCGAGGAACCGGACGACCCGAGCCTCTGGGGCGCCGTCCTCATCGCCGTCGACCCGGCCTTCGACGCCTCGACGCTCCAGCGAGAGGCGCCGAGCACGCGGGACGACTCGGCCGGCGACGACAGCAGCGACGACTCGAACTCCGACGACAACGGCACGCGCCGCGCGAGCGGGACGCTCGTCACGTTCGCCCGCGTCGGGAACGACGCGCGCCTCGAGACGGCCTTCACGCTCGAGGCGCCGTCGCGCCTCCACATCGTTGCGCAGGGCGAGCTTTTCCCGGACGAGGCGCTGGACTACGGGTGGATCGCGGACGCCTCGAACAACCGCGTCTGGGCGCTCACGCGCAGCAACACAGAGCCCGCCGGCGGCGCCTCGCAGAACCGCCGCTTCGACGGAACGATCGTCCTGCCGGCGGGCCGCTACACCGCGCACGTCGTCACCAACGGCCGCCACGCCTTCGGCGACTTCGGCGGCGATGCACCGGACGATCCCGACGCGTGGGGCCTCCACATCGAACGCGCCGTGGCGGACTGACGGCCACCCGTGATCTGTGGCTACGCCGGCGGCTGGAGTCGACGGTGTTCTGGAGGAAGGGCACTGCGAGCCGGGTCCCCGCTACAAATCCGGCAGCGGTTCCGGCGGACGCTAGCGGTGGATCCACCCGCGATTTCTGTCCGAGGCGAGCCCCTGTCTCCACGCCTCATTTCCTCGTTTTCCGTCTTCACGGAACTGCGGAGGCCCTCGGCCGGGTTTATCCGGAAATCCCCCGTCCATGCCGCAGCGCACCGCGCACCTGTTCCCCCGCCCGACGCCCGTCGTGGCCGTGCTTCACGCCGGCCCGTCGCCCGGCGTGCCCGGCGCGGGTGACGTGCGCGCCTCGGTGGACCGCGCCGTGGCCGAGGCACGCACGCTCGTCGCCCTCGGCGTCGACGGCCTGCTCGTCGAGAACGCGTACGACGCGCCGGCCGTCGCCGAGGCTGAGACGGGCCACGAGGTCGTGGCGTACCTCACCCGCGTCGCGGCCGCCGTGAAGCGCCACGCCGGGCGCTTGCCTGTTGGCGTGCGCGTCGTCGAGGGAACGGGGCGCGTGGCGATGGCTGTGGCGCTCGGCGCCGGCTGCGACTTTATCCGCGCCGCGGGCTGGGACACGGACCCTGCCGCGGCGGGCCGCCTGCACCGCTACGCGCGGCAGATCGGCGCCGAGAACCTGTCCGTCTTCGCCGACCTCCGCCCGACGCCCACGGCAGACCTCGAGGCGCTCGTCGCGACGGTCGAGAGCGGGCGCCCGAGTGCGATCGTCGTGCTCGGGCCGAGCGTCGGCCGCGCGCCCGACGCTGTCGTCGTGCGGCACATTGCCGGCCTCTCGGCTCTGCCGACGTTCTGCGGTGGCGGTTACTGCGCCGAGAACGTCGGGGACGTGCTCGGCGTCGTCGGCGGTGTCTTCGTCGGGGCCGGGATCAAGGAGCACGGGCGCTGGCAGGCGCCCGTCTGCGAGCAGCGCGTGCGCGCGCTCGTCGGCGAGGTCGAGTACGCGCGTGGCCAGGAGGTCCGGCAGTAGGCGAATTCACCGGCCGCGTCGGACCCGCTCGGCGCCGCGGCGCGTCGCACCCGTCCCTCTCCCCACGTGCTGATGGTGACGTACGACGCCACGACCGGGACCGTCCGCGTGACGGTCCGCCCCGTTTATCTCGACGACCGGTCGGACGTGCTCGCGGGCCGCTTCGTGTTCGCCTACTTCGTGCAAATCGAGAACAAGGGCGACGAGGCGGTGCGCCTCGTGCGTCGGCAGTGGGCCATCACCGACGCCCACGGGCACGTGCAGACGGTCGAAGGCGAGGGCGTCGTCGGGCAGCAGCCGACGATCGCGCCGGGCAGCGTCCACGAGTACCACTCGTTCTGCGTCCTCCCGACGTTCGACGGCACGATGGAGGGCGTCTACGAGATGGAGCATGCGGGTGGCGCCTTCGACGCGCAGATCCCGCTGTTCCACCTGCGCGCGCTCGCCAACTAGGCCGCGGCGCCCTCCACGACCTCCGCCGGCAGGGCGAGCGTGAACGTGGTGCCCTCGCCGGGTGTGCTCGCCGCCTCGATGCGGCCGCCGTGGAGCGCCGCGAACTCCTGCGCGATGGCCAGGCCGAGGCCCGTCGACGTCTCGCCGCCGGTGGGCACGGCCGAGAGGCGGCGGAAGCGCTGGAAGAGGCCCTCGAGGTCGTCCGGGCCGAGGCCCGGGCCCGAGTCCTGGACGGCGATCCGGACCTCGCCCTCTGTCATGTGGCACGTCACGTCGATGCGCCCCCCGAGGGGCGTGTACTTGACGGCGTTCGAGACGAGGTTGTCGAGGACGGCCCGGATGCGCTCGGCATCGACGCTGGCGTCGACGGCGTCGGGACAGGGGTGCAGCACGAGCGTCTGGCGCTTGTCGGCCGCAGGCTGGCTGTACGCGAGCACGACCTCGCGGGCGATGGCCGAGACGTCCGTGCGGGTGCGGTGGAGCGCCACCTGCCCGCTGTCGAGCGCGGCCGTCACGAGGAGGTCGTCGATGAGGCCGAGCATCCGGCCCGCTCCGCGGCTGATGAGGTCGGAGAGGTCGTGGAGGTCCGGGCGGTCCGGCGTCTCGTGCTCGATCATTTCGGCGGCGCCGGCGATCGTCGTGAGCGGGCTGCGGAGGTCGTGGACCGTGATGCCGAGCAGGTGCGTCTTCATGTCGCTGGCCTCCTTCAGAGTCACGCTGGCGCGCTCGGCTACCTCGCGGGCCGCGACGGCGCCCTCGCGCTCCGTGCGGAGCACGCGGATGCGGACGACGAGCGCGAGGGCGAGGCCGAGCGCCTCGGCGGCAATGGCCGTCTGGAACCACGGCAGCGCGGCGTCGCCGTTGGCCGGGTTCAGCGCGAAGAGGATGGCGAACGTGGTCCCGATGACGAGAAACGGACTCGCTGCAGCGAGGTACGCGCGGGCGGGCCGGAAGCCGGCGCGCCACGCCCCGACGCCCGCCGTGAGCGACGTGCCGAGAAGGACCAGCGCGGCGGCGGCGGCGACCTGCTGCCCGACGGGCCACGACACGGCGATCGCGGTGCCGATCGCCGCAGCCCACAGCACCATCGCCCCGCGCAGCGCCGCGTCCATGCGCGGCGCGTGCTGCGGCGTCCGCAGATAGTGGCGGACGAACTGGAGGTACGACACCGCGCTGGCGGCGAGCGCGTAGAGCTGCATCTCGGGCGGCAGCACAAGGTGCGCCGGCACCGCAAACTCGGCGACGAACCCCCACGTCACGCCCCAGTACGCCACCGAGCCGACGAGGAAGCCGACGTAGTAGAGGTAGCTCCGGTCGCCGAAGGTGCCGAAGAGAAACAGGTTGTAGACGGCCAGCGCGAGGAAGATGCCGAGGCCCATCGCGCTCCAGACGTCGCTGCCGCGGCGCGCCGCGATGAACGCCGAGGCCTCGACCGGCCGCGGGTCCACGATGTCGGCGTAGCCGCCGGGGCGGTGGCGGACGCGCAGGTACAGCACGGCGGTCTCGCCGGCGCCGAGCGTGAAGCGGATGCCCGTCGGCCGGCCCACGCGATCGGTCCACTCGGCGCGAGGCACGCGCGCGCCGGTGCGCATGACGTCCTGCCGGCCATCGGCATGGGCGAGCACCGCGGTGACGTCGTCGAACGACAGCGGCAGGACCCACGCCGTCGTACGCGTCGCGGCCGAGCGGAGCGGGACGCGGAGCCAGAACGCTGGCGGCAAGGTGTTGGGGTCCAGCGAGGCCGACGGCCGAAATGCCGCGCCTTCGAGACGAGCCGGCCATCCGTCCAAGACGCCGGCGTGATCGACGAGGCGCTCGGCCGGCCGCGCCGGGTCCAACACGAGGGATGTTTGCGCCGCTGCACTGCCCGCTAGGACGGCGATTGTCAGAACTGAGAGGAGCGGCAAGAAGCGCATGGGCACACGGTATACAGGACGCGGCAGGGATATCGGCGACCCGTTTGCTTCCATAAGAAACCTGAGGACTTGTGGTCCTCCTCGGAAAGAACCTAACGGTCCATCGTGAGGCTCAGGTGCGCGAGGTGATGCCGCCCGTGCCATGCATACATGCCTGCCGTCCGGTCCAGCCGCGCCTCGCCGCTGACAGGGTGGACGAACGTCCTCGCCCAGTCGTCGGGCGACATCGTGCGCATGAGGCCGACCCAGCGGGCGTGGAGCGCCTCGAGAAGGTCCAGGCTCCCCGAGACCGGCGCGCGGCTGTCCGGGAGGTCAGCCCACGCGGCCTCGTCGTAGGCCTTTATGCGCGGCGCATCCTCGGTGAGCGCCCACTTGAAGCGGACGTACGCGTTGGCGTGGCTGTCCGGAACGTGGTGGATGACCTGCCGGGCCGTCCAGCCGCCGGGGCGGTAGGGGCGGTCGAGGTGCTGGCAGCGCCTCAGCCGCGGCGCGCATCGCGGCGGGAAGGGCGGCGAGGTCGTCAACCCAGCCCGCGAGCACCTCCGCCGTGATGACGGGCGGCGGCTCGAAGCGGCCGACGGGATAGCGGAGGTCAGCCGGCATCGACGGTGACGGCGGTGCCATCGGTGAGGGTGAGCAGGACGGCGCGGCCGCCGTCGGTGAAGGCGAAGTCCGCGAGCTCGGCCGGGAAGACCTCGCGCGGCGTGTCCATGTGGAAGAGCGCGTCCACGACGACGCCCCAGTCCTCTGGCGTGAGCGCGACATGGGCGGTCCGCCCGTCGGGGCCGTCCTCAGCGACGAACGGGGCGTAGCGGATGACCTTGTCGAGGTGGTTAATCGCCTGCTTGACGTGGAGGCCGGGGTCCATGAGAGGAGTGGAACGTGGGAAATGGGGAAGACGCGCGTGGGTGGACGCGTCCTACAACGGCTGGGCAGACGCGCCTCTTCCGTGCGGAATGGATCCTAAAATAGGAGAGTCATAAATCTATTTTAAACCCATGTTTCGAGAGGGGTCCCGTCGACTGGCAGACCCCGGAGTGGGTTCTGGCCTCTAAAATAGGGAGGCGCCGTCGAGGCGCGCATCGGCCCACGACCCTGCGTCCCCGTGACGCCCCACTTCGGAGCGGCCCGTCTCGCCTCTCCCATCCCGCCGGGCACTTTGGCGCGCCGCCTCGCCGTTGGGGCATACCGCGTGGTACCTTTTTAGCACACGCCTCGACCGTCCCCGCTCCTTCTCCTTCCGACTCTATGCGCGCTCCCGCGTTCGCGGCCCTCGCCGCAGCCTTCCTCGTCGCCCCGGCCGCCCTGGCGCCGGCCGCACAGGCCCAGCAGCCGATGCGCTCGGGCATTGTCCGCGCCAACATGGACCCGGCCGTCCGTCCGCAGGACGACTTTTTCCGGTACGCCAACGGCGGCTGGCTCGCCACGACCCAGATCCCGGCCGACCGCTCCCGCTTCGGCTCTTTCGACATCCTCGGCGACGCGGCCGAGCGCGATGTCCGCGCGATCATCGAGGACGCCGCAGCGGGCCGCGTCGAGGACCGCGACGCGCAGCGCGTCGGCGACTACTACACGGCCTACATGGACTCGGCACGCGTCGAGGCCCGCGGCATCTCGCCGCTCCAGCCGGACCTCGACCGCATCGCGGCGGTGACCTCGGTTGAGACGCTCGTGCGCTACTTCGCTCAGAACAGCCGCTCCTTCGGCCCGAGCCCGGTCGGCGCCTACGTCGGCGTCGACGACAAGAACTCGAGCCGCTACGTCTTCAACATCAGCCAGTCTGGGACGGGCCTGCCGGACCGCAGCTACTACCTCGAGGACCGCTTCGCCGACGCCCGCGCCGGCTACGTCGCCTTCCTCACGACGCTGTTCGACCTCGCCCACGCCGACGGCGTGCCGATGACCGACGACGGCGCCGCCCGCGCCGCCCGCGTGATGGCGCTCGAGACGCAGCTGGCCACGGCCCAGTGGACGCGCGTCCAGAACCGCGACCCCGAGGCGACCTACAACATGACGGCCGTCCGCGACCTCGAGGCAGGCTACCCGAACCTCCACGTCGGCGTCCTCCTCGACGAGATGGGCGTCGCGAGCCGGGTCGACTCGGTCGTCGTGGCGCAGCCGCCGTTCCTCGCGAGCCTCGACAGCCTCATGGCCAGCGTGCCGCTCGCGACGTGGACCGACTACGCGCGCGTCCGCACGCTCTCGTCCGCCGCCGGCGTGCTCCCGGCCCGCTACGCGACGGCCCGGTTCGACTTCTTCGGCCGCCAGCTCAGCGGACAGACGCAGGACCGCCCGCGCTGGAAGAAGGGCGTCTCGGCGACCGCCGGCACCTTCGGCGAGTCCGTCGGCCGCGTCTACGTCGCCCGGCATTACCCGCAGGCCGCCGCCGACCGCATGGAGTCGCTCATCGGAAACCTGCGGGAGGCCTTCCGGTCGTCCATCACGGACCTCGCGTGGATGGGCCCCGAGACGCGCCAGCGCGCCCTCGACAAGCTCAACACGTACACCTACAAGATCGGCACGCCGACCGAGTGGGAGCCCTACGAGGGCCTCGCCGTCGCGCCGGACGACCTCGTCGGCAACATCCGCAACGCGTCGGACTGGGGCTACCGCGACATGATCTCCAAGCTCGGCACCGACCCCGACCGGACGGAGTGGGGCATGACGCCGCAGACGGTCAACGCGTACTACAACCCGGGCTTCAACGAGATCGTCTTCCCGGCCGCCATCCTCCAGCCGCCGTTCTTCGACGTCGACGCGGACGACGCAGTGAACTACGGCGGCATCGGCGCCGTCATCGGCCACGAGTTCTCGCACGGCTTCGACGACCAGGGCTCGCAGTACGACCCGCAGGGCAACCTCTCGAACTGGTGGACCGACGCCGACCGCGCCGCCTTCACCGAGAAGACGGACCGCCTCGCGGCGCAGTACGACGCCTACGCGCCCTACCCGGACGCGCACGTCAACGGCCGGCTCACGCTCGGCGAGAACATCGCGGACCTCTCGGGCCTGACGATGGCCTACCGCGCCTACCAGCGCTCGCTGGACCACAACGGCGACGGCACGGTCTCGGCGGACGAGCAGGCGCCGGTCATCGACGGCTTCACCGGCGACCAGCGCTTCTTCATGGGCTGGGCGGGCGCCTGGCGCTCGATGGCCCGCGAGGCCGCCCTCCGGCAGCAGCTTCAGACGGACCCGCACTCGCCGGGCGAGTACCGCGCCAACGGCCCGCTCGGCCACCTCGACGCGTTCTACACGGCCTTCAACGTCCAGCCCGGCGACCCGATGTACGTCGCCCCTGAGGACCGCATCCGGCTGTGGTGAGTTGAGAGGCTCGCGGTCGACGGCCACCGGGACTGCACTGCCCCGGTGGCCGTTTCCCGTTGGCCCCTGTCCGCTGCTGACCGCCACCCCTAACGACCCCAACCGCACGTCCATGCTCCGTCTCGCCCTGTTTTCCCTCTTCCTCGCCTCGGCGGCCTCCGCCCAGACGCGCGCGCACGACGCCGTGCGGCCGAGCCCCAACGCCGTCGTCGGCCAGACCGTCGGCACGACGGACGTGCTCGTGACGTACGGCCGCCCGGCCGTCCGCGGGCGCGCGGTCTTCGGGCCGGACTCGACCGCCCTCGTACCCTACGGCGAGGTCTGGCGCCTCGGCGCCAACGAGGCCACGACGCTCACCGTCTCCGCCCCGGTCCGCATCGCGGGGCAGCCGCTCGCGGCGGGCACCTACGCCGTCTTCGCCATCCCCGGCGCGGACGCGTGGACGCTCATCTTCAACCGGACCGCTGAGCAGTGGGGCGCCTTCCGCTACGACCCCGCGCAGGACGCGCTTCGCGTGACGGTCACGCCCGAGGCCTTCCCGCACACGCAGGAGACTGTTCACGGTAAGCTTCGACCAGATCACGGACGACGGTGCGACGCTGATGCTCGGCTGGGACCGCGTGCGCGTCCCGGTCCCGATCCAGGCGGCGATGTAGGCGATCTTCGGGCCTCACCCACCTCTGGCCCGATGTCTGCTCGTCTCGCCCTCGTCTGCGCTGCTCTCCTCGCTGGCTGCGCGCCGGCCCCTGGCGCCTCGTCCTCTTCGGACGAGGCGCTCGCCTTGACCGCCGCCGACGCCGGCCGGCCGATTGCCCTCGCCGTCGGGCAGCGCGCGACGCTCGTGCTGGCCTCCAACCGGACGACCGGCTACAGCTGGGCCCTCGCCGACTCGGCCGGCGGCGCGCTCGCCTTCGACGGCGCTGCGGTGTACACGCAGGATCCGGCGCCCGCCAGCACTCCGCCGATGGTCGGGCGCGGCGGGACCGAGACGTGGACGTTCCGCGGCGCGCGCGCTGGCGCGGGCACGCTGCGCCTCGTCTACCGCCGCCCGTTCGACTCGGAGGGCACCGCGCCGGCCGAGACGTTTTCGGCGCCGGTCACGGTGCGCTAGAGCCGGCCTTCAGTAGGCCGAGCACGACGGAGTCCTTCCAGGTTCCGAACGTGAACCACCGCTCTGCGAGGCGCCCCTCCTCGCGGAAGCCGAGGCGCGCGAGCAGCCGCAACGAGGCGCCGTTCTCCGGGTCCACGTCCGCCTCGACGCGGTGCAGGCCCATCTCCGCGAAGGCGAAGGCGAGCACGGCCTGCACCGCGTCCGACGCCAGCCCGCGGCCCCAGTGGGCGCGCCCGAGGAGGAAGCCGATCTCGGCGCGGCGGTGCCGGCGGTCCCACGCGTAGAGCGTGACCGTGCCGAGCAGCGCGTCCGTCGCCGCGTCCGCGATGGCCCACTGGAAGAAGGTGCGCTCGGCGGCGCCGCGGCCGATGTCGGCGAGGGTGGCGGCGGCCTGCTCACGCGTCTCGAACGGCTCGTGGGACCAGTAGCGCAGCGTCTCGGCGTCCGAGAAGATGGCCCAGATCGCGTCGAGGTCGGCCCCGCCGTCCGACTCGGGCTGGCGCGGGGCGCGCAGGCGGACGCGCGCGCCGTCCAGCACGGGCAGGCCGTGCTGGAACGGGTCGGCCGCCGCGACCGGCTCGGCCAGGCTCATTCGGCGACGCTCGCCGCGTCGAGGTCCACCTCGACGGTCTTCGCGTCGGTCTGCGCGTGCTCCATCTCGTAGAACGTGACCGCGCCCGTGCGAACGTCGTACATCGCCCCCACGAGCCCGACCGTGCGGGCCTCGACGAGGCCGCGCAGGATCGGCGACTGCTCCATCAGGTTCGCCATCGCGAGCACGACGTTGGCCTCGGCGACGGCGTCGACGAAGGCGGCGTCTTTGGACGGCGGACCGCCCTTGGCCGGCTTGCGCGTCGTCGCGACCTGCTTCACCGCGGGCTGGATCTTGTCCAGGATGCCCGTGAGCGAGCCCATCTCGACCCCGTCTACGGCGCCCTTCACAGCCCCGCAGCCGGTGTGGCCAAGGATGACGATAAGCCGCGAACCGGCCGCGGCGCAGGCGAACTCGAGCGAACCCACGACGTCCGGCCCCATGACGTTGCCGGCCACGCGCGCCGAGAAGGCGTGCCCGATCGTGAGGTCGAAGACGGTCTCGACCGGGACGCGGCTGTCGATGCAGCTCACGACGGCCGCGAACGGCGACTGCCCCTCGCGCGTGATCTTGAGCGCCTCGTGGACGTCGTGGCCGGCGGACGCGCCGTTGACGAAGCGCTCGTTGCCGTCTTTCAGGATTTGGAGGACGACGTTGGGCGTCAGCATTGCCGAGCCCAGCGTGAGCCACGGCGACGTACGGGAGATCGAATCTGGCATGGGAGGTGGAATCAGAGGGTAGAGACAGGAGCGGTGGCACCGTCGCCGGAGCCGCGCAGCGAGGTCGCGATCTTGCGCTCTAGGTAGCGCTTGCGCACGACCGGCGGCACGACCGCGCGGCCGCGCGGGTTGCCGAGAATCTGGAAGTCCACGCCACGCGACTCCGCGTTGACATGGTACTCCTGGAGCATCTCGGCGACGTCGAGGTCGACATAGAGCGCCGGGCGCGCGTCCACGATGACCGAGCCACCGTCGGGGATGCTCTCGAGCGCGTGCTGGAGCGGTGCCTTGTTGAAGAACGACACGTTCTCTGAGAGCACGAGGTGCACGGGTGCCCCGGGCTTCGCATCCTCAATCTTGTACGGCGCGAGCCACTGCTGGTACAGCACCGTCACCGTCGAGACGGCGAGGCCGATGCCGATGCCGACGAGCAGGTCCACGAAGACGATGCCCGCGACGGTCACGGCGAACGGCGCGAAGTAGGCCCACCCGCGCCGGTACGCGTCGACAGCGACCGCCGGCTTGGCGAGCTTGTAGCCGACGACGAGCAGGACGGCCGCGAGGGCGGCGAGCGGGATCCGGTTGAGCACGAACGGGAAGGCGAGCACGCTCACGAGCAGCAAAACGCCATGGTACACAGCCGACATGTGCGTCCGCGCGCCCGACTGCACGTTCGCCGACGTCCGCACGATGACCTGCGTCACCGGCAGTCCGCCGACGAGGCCCGAGATCGTGTTGCCGAGGCCCTGCGCGACGAGCTCGCGGTTGGTCGGCGTGACGCGCTTGTAGGGATCGAGCTTGTCGCCGGCCTCGACCGAGAGCAGCGTCTCAAGGCTCGCCACGACCGCCAGCGTCGCGGCCACGACCCACACCTCGCGGTTGGCGATCGCCGAGAAGTCGGGGAAGGAGAGCAGCCCGCCGACCTCGGCAAGGCTCGACGCGACCGGGATGGCCACCATCTGGTCGGGCCGGAAGGCCCAGCCCGTCCCCGCCGCGAACGCGGCGACGGCGATGCCGAAGACGACGGCCACGAGCGGGCCCGGCAGGATGGCGAGCGCGCGGACGCGCTTGACGGCCGCCGTGTCCCACCCGACGAGGATCGCGAGGCCGAGCAGAGACACCAGGACCGCGCCGGGACTGAGCGCGCCAGCAGCGCGGGCGACCTCGGTGATCGTGTTGAAGCCGTCCGCCTGCGCGAACGTCTCGTCACCCATATAGTCGCTGTCGACGCCGAGCGCGTGCGGGATCTGCTTGAGCACGATCAGGATGCCGATGCCGGCCAGCATCCCTTTGATCACCGACGACGGCACGTAGTAGCCGATCACGCCCGCGCGGGCGATGCCGAGCGCGATCTGCATCAGGCCCGCGAGCACGACGGCCAGCAGGAACAACTCGAACGAGCCGAGCGACTCGATGGCCGTCAGCACGATCACGGCGAGCCCGGCCGCGGGCCCGCTCACGCCAACCTGGGACCGGCTCGCCAGCCCGACGACGATGCCGCCGACGATGCCGGCGATGATGCCGGAGAAGAGGGGAGCGCCGCTCGCGAGCGCGATGCCGAGGCACAGCGGGACGGCGACGAGGAAGACGACGAGGGAGGCGGGGCCGTCGTGGCGCAGGTTGGCCACGACGCCTTTCGGTACGGAGGGAATCATTCGAACAGAAGGTGGTGAGCGCGCCGGACCACTCCGGCGGCAGTGACGCCTGCAGTGCAGGCGTGTCGAAGCGCGCGCCGCGCGCAGAAACAGGGACCTCGACCGCGCCGCGTGGCGCAGGAGGGCTCTACCCGTTTTGGGGCGGCGGCGTCGGAGCGGCGCTCAGCGGCGGCTCGGGCGGTCCGGCGGCGACACCGCAGAAGGCCACGCCCGCAGCAGGTAGCGCGTGTCCGACCTCGGACCAGAGCACCGCCTTCACGGCCGGCTCGAGGTCCGACGCATCGTGCCCGACTTCCTCTTCCTCCGCCATCTGAACGGTCCCGCTCAGCGGGTTGCCCCAGAACTGACTCCACTGGCCCTGGCTCGCCGCCATCGCGGACGAGACGAGCGGGCTCGCCGACAGGACGAGCGTCAGCACGAGGCGGAGCAGGACGGATCCGAGGGGCATGAACGAGGCGGGGGCGTCTGAAGACACACGTGCGGACTCTGGGGCCGCGACTACGCCGCACGCAGCGTGCAGGTCTCCGTCGCGACGAGCTTTTTGGTCTGAGTGGCCACTCTTTACACGGAGGTAACAAACGTGGCGCAGCGGGCGGCTGTCTCAGCCTGAGACAAACAGGGCGCCGAGACAGGGCCTCGGCGCACCCGACGCGCCGCCTGTTCCAAACGGCCGCATGTCGAATCAACATGGCGCGGCGCCGGCCGATACGACCGGCCCACCCGACACCCTCACCGTGACCACGCGCTTCTTCGTCGTCGACGACGACCGGCACTATGCCCGCCTGCTGAGCTACCGCATCGACAAGGACAAGGACCACGAGGTCCACGTGTTCACGTCCGGCGAGGACGCCCTCGACGCGCTCGACGTGCACACGCCGGACCTCGTGCTGCTCGACATCATGATGCCGGGCATCGGCGGGATGGAGACGCTGCGGCGCCTCAAGCTCTTCAAGCCCGACACGCCCGTCGTGATGATCTCTGCCCAGGGCACCGCCGACGTCGCGGTCGAGGCGATGAAAGGCGGCGCGGACGACTACATCACGAAGGGCCACGACGACCTCGTAAAGCTCGACTCCGTCGTGAAGCGGATGAAGGAGCGCGTGGCCCTGTCCCGCGAAGTCGACCGGCTGCGGACGGAGGTTGCGAAGAAGTACGGCATGGACGAGATCGTCGGCGACAGCCCGGCGATGGAGGCCGTCTACCGGCTGCTGAGCAAGACGCTCCGCGGCAACCTGACGGTCGCCATCCAGGGCGAGTCCGGCACGGGCAAGGAGCTCGTGGCGCGCGCGATCCACTTCAACTCGCCGCCGCGCCCCGGCGAGCCGTCCGTCGGGCCGTTCGTCGTCGTCAACTCCGCGGCGATCCCGCGCGAGCTCATGGAGTCCGAGTTTTTCGGCCACGAGAAGGGCTCGTTCACGGGCGCCGTCGGCCGCCACATCGGCAAGTTCGAGCAGGCCGACGGCGGGACGCTCTTCCTCGACGAGATCGGCGAGCTCGACCTCGGCCTCCAGGCCAAGCTGCTGCGCGCGCTCCAGAGCCGCGAGATCACGCGCGTCGGCGGGACGGGCACGATCCGCTTCGACTGCCGCGTGATCTCGGCGACCAACAAGGACATCCTCGCGATGGTCTCCCAGGGCACGTTCCGCGAGGACCTCTACTACCGCCTCTTCCAGTTCCCGATCGACCTGCCGCCGCTGCGCGCGCGCGGGACCGACGTGCTCGTCCTCGCCCACGACTTCCTGCGGGCCTACCTCGTGGCGAACCCGAGCTTCAAGGGCAAGCGCTTCTCGCACGCCGCCGTGCGCGCGCTCGAGGCGTACGCGTGGCCCGGCAACGTCCGCGAGCTGAAGAGCACCGTCGAGCGCGCCGTGCTCGTCGCAGACGGCGACGAGATCCAGGAGGCGGACCTGCTGCTCGGCGCGACGCGCGCCGTGAAGCCGTGGGCGGAGCGTGTTCGTCCCGAGGCCGCCCGACCCGAGGCTGCCCGCCCCGAGGCGCCGCGCGCAGCGGCGGCGCATGCTGCACCGCCCGAGCCGACCGGCGACGGCGACCACGGTGCCCCGCCGGACCCCTACGCGCTCGCAACGCCCGGCCACGGCTTCGCCTCGTTCGACGGTCTACCGGACGAGCTCACGTCCGGCGACAGCGCCGGTGGGGCGCACTTTGCCGACGCGTTCGTCGCCCTGCCGAGCTTTGCCCCATCAGCGCAGGACGCCATCGTGCCGCTCGAGGACATGAAGCGCCGCGCCGTCGAGCAGGCTTTCGCCGCATGCGGCGGCAACGCCGAGCGCGCCGCGACGGAGCTCGGCATCGGCCGCGCGACGATGTACCGGCTGCTCAAGAAGTACGACCTTGGAGCAGACTAGGCGCCCGCGGGCGTCGTGACGCTCGCCCACCGCCGTTTCGATGACGATCTGCCTCTTCGAGGACGCTGCCGCCGCGCACCTCGCCCCGCTCACGCTCACCCGCGCCGCCTGCGACCTCCGCGTCGGCGCGCGGACGCTCGGCGCCGGCGCTGAGGCGCTCCTCAACGCCGACGGCGCGCACACGCTGTCGCTCCTCGTGCGGCCCGAGGTCGCCGGCGTCGCCCGCGACGAGCATCCGGGCATCGCGGTCAACGCGGCGCCGCAGGGGCCGACGCTGTTCGTCAACGGGCGGTGGCTCGCGCGGCCGGGCGGGCTCGCCGCGGCCCTCATCCGCGTCCTCCGCGGTGGCGAGCCGGCCCGCGCGTTCGTCACGCCCGCCGGCGCACTCGTCGCGCTGTGGCACCCGGACCCGCCGGCGGGATTCACGCTCGAGATCCCGGACGGCACGCCGACCGAGCAGGTCGCGGCGACGATGATCGACCGCCTGTGGGACGTCGTCGCGGACCTGCCCGCGCGCGTCGAGCACGACGTGCTCGCGTTGGCACGCCTCGGCGAGCACCAGGGCGCGCGCGTCGCCGACGGCGCGCACGTCGTGAACCCGCGCGACGTGTTCCTCGGCGCGGGCGTCAGCATCCGCGCGGGCGCCGTCATCGACGCGTCGGACGGGCCGGTGCACCTCGCGGCCGGCGTCACGGTCGAGTCCAACGCTGTGCTGCGCGGGCCTCTTTTTCTCGGCGAGAAGACCGCCGTCAAGGCGCTGGCTCGCATCGACGGGAGCGCGGCGGGGGAGCAGTGCCGTCTGGGTGGCGAGGTCCACGAGAGCTCGCTGCACTCGTTCTCGTCCAAGGGCCACGACGGCTACCTCGGCAACAGCGCGCTCGGCCGGTGGGTGAACCTCGGCGCTGCGACCGACACGTCGAACCTCAAGAACGACTACGGCGAGGTGACGCTGTTCGACGCCGTGGCGCAAGACTTCGTGGCGTCGGGCCGGCAGTTTCTCGGCCTCGTCGTGGGCGACCACTCGAAGTGCGCGATCCACACCGCGTTCTCGACCGGGACCGTCGTCGGCGTCTTCGCCAACGTGTTCGGGTCCGGCGTGCCGCCGCGGCATGTGCCGAGCTTCGCGTGGGGCGGCGGCGAGGGCCTCGTGCCGTACCGGATCGACAAGGCGTTGCGCGTCGCCGAGGCAGTGATGGCGCGGCGTGGGAAGGCCGTCTCCGAGGCGGAACGGGTGCTGCTGTCGGGGATCGCCGAACAGAGCACGGGGCATGGAGGATGAGGCATGGGAGAAAGCGTCTCCCTCATGCCACCCCTCATCCGCCCTCTGGCGGCCGCCGCAGCGCCTTCGTCTGAGCCCGCTGCTTCTTTGCCTCGACGCGCCGGCGCCTGGAGCCCTTCGTTGGCTTCGTGGCGGTGCGCGGCGTCACGGGGCGGTTCAGCTCCTCGAGGCGCCGGCGCAGCTCCGCCACGGCGAGCGCCTTGTTGCGGAACTGCGAGCGGCTCGCGTGGCTCGTCACGCGCAGGCCCGACGGGCGGTGCGTGAGCCGGACGCCCGTCTCGACCTTGTTCGCGCGCTGCCCACCCTTGGTGCTGGCACGCAGCGTCTCGACGTCGCACTCGCCGAGGAGCGCGTCGTTGTCGTCCGGAATGCGCATCAGTCAGCCTGCGCGTCTCGCGGCGGGAGGGCGGCCGTGAGGCGCTTCTCGAGGCGCGTCGCCGGGCCGAGCACGAGCACCAGCAGCACCGTCGCGCCGATGGCGAGGACCGGGTGGCCCAGCGCGACGGCCACGCCGACGGGCGACACGGCGAGCACGGCCGCCGCCGTCGTCAGGCCGCGCGTGCGGTTGTCGCGGCGGTCGCGGTAGACGATGCCCGCACCGACAAACCCCAGCGCCGTCGCGACGGCCTGGATCGCACGGACAGGGTCAGTCCGCACGGTCGTGTCGCCGGGGTTGAGCGCGCCTGCGACCATGCTCACCTTGACGAACAGGAACGACGCGAACGTGATCAGCATCATCGTCCGAAAGCCGGCGTCCTTGCCGTCGCGCTGCCGCTGGAGGCCCACGGCGCCGCCGAGCGTGAGCGCGAGCAGGCCCTCGGCGAGGGCGAGCAGATCAGCGAGGGCGGCGGTCATGAAGCGGGGAGTGGGGCCCTCGAAGACGCGCGCGGACCGGCCGTAGGTTCCGAAACCGCCATCTCCGCCGCCATGCACGAGACGCTCGACCCGCCTGCCGCGACCACGACACACGCCGAGGAGGCCTATCTCGGCGTCGTCCGCCGCGTCCTCGAGACGGGCGTCCGCAAGGCCAACCGGACCGGCACGGACACGCTCTCGTGCTTCGCCGAGCACTACGCCGTCGACCTTGCCGAGGGCTACCCGCTGCTCACGACCAAGACCGTCGCGTTCAAGGCGATGCTCCGCGAGACGCTGTGGTACCTCAGCGGCGACGACCACGTCCGCGACCTGCAGCAGCACACCAAAATCTGGGACGCGTGGGCGACCGAGACGGGCGACCTCGAGACGGCCTACGGCCGCTTCTGGCGCCGCTTCCCGGTCCCCGAAGCGGGCGCCGCGTTGGGCGGCGAGGTGTGGGCCGACGCCCGCCACCCGAACGTCCGCAACGAGGCGGACGGGTCGCTCTCGTTCGACCAGCTCGGCTACGTCGTGGACACGCTGCGCCGCGACCCGCAGAGCCGGCGCCTCGTCGTGAGCGCGTGGCACCCGGCGAACGCGGCCGTGAGCCGGCTGCCGCCGTGCCACTACACGTTCTGCTTCAACGTCTCGCCGGCGCAGGATGGCGGGGCGGACCTGCTCAACTGCCACCTCACGCAGCGCTCGGCGGACCTCGCGCTCGGCGTCCCGTTCAACCTCGCCTGCTACGCGCTCCTCACCGCAGGTCGTCGCCGGCATCGCGGGCCTGCGCGCGGGCCGCTTTGCCCACACGCTCGTCGACGCGCACGTCTACGTGGACCACATCGACGGCCTGCGCGAGCAGCTCGCCCGCACGCCGACGCCCGCGCCGCGTCTCGTCATCGCGGCGAACGCGGACGGCTCGGCGAAGGGCCTGGATGCGCTCTCGATGGACGACTTCGAGGTCGTCGGGTACAGCCCGCAGCCGACCATCCGCTTCCCCGTGGCGGTGTAGCGCGGGCTGAGCCGTGCTCCTTACTTTTTATGGTTCGCAGCCGTTTGGCGGCTTCCCCAGCCGTTTGGCGGCTTCCCCAGCCGTTTGGCGGCTTCCCCGGCCACTTGTCGGCTTCCGCAGTCGCTCTTCGGGGTGCGCGGCGCCTGTTCCGGCCGTGGCGCGGCGGCCGGGCGCGTCTCTACGCGACGGGGTCTGCGGGCACCGCGCGGGGGAGGCGGACGGTGAACGTGGTGCCTGCGTCCTCGGCCGTCTCGAAGGAGATCGAGCCGCCGGCGCCCTCGACGGCGCGCTTCGAGATGGCGAGGCCGAGGCCCATGCCGCTCGTCTTGGTCGAGAAGCTGGGCTGGAAGACGCGGGGCTGGACGTCGGCGGCGATGCCCGTGCCGTCGTCGCGGACCTCGACGCCGACGCCGTCGGCGTCCTGGAAGGTGCGAAGCGTGATCGTCGTCGCCTCGGCCTGGAGGGCGTTCGTGAGCAGGTTCACGAAGACGCGCCGCAGCTCGTCGTGGTCGGCGAGGGCCGGGAGCGGGTCGGGGGCGAGGTCGAGGACCAGGCGGGCGCGGCCCTGCTCGGCAAGCGGCCCCTCGAAGAGGGCGGCGGCCTCCTCGGCGACCTCTGTCACGTCGAGGCGCTCGGGGCGCTCGGCCGGCATCCGCGCGAAGGCCGAGAAGTCCGACGCGATGCGCGAGAGCGTGTCGATCTGGTCGATCAGCATGTCCGTCGTGCGCCCGAACTGGCCCGCGAACCGGACCTCCTCGGGGCGCGCCTCCTCGGGGGCGGGCCGGAAGACGCGCTGAAGGTGCTGGACGGAGAGCTTCATCGGCATGAGCGGGTTCTTGATCTCGTGCGCGACCTGGCGCGCCATCTCGGACCACGCGATCTCGCGCTCCTGCGCCGCGAGGCGCCGGCGCGACTCGGCAAGCTGCGACTGCATCGCGTTGAAGGACTCGACGAGCTCGCCGACCTCGTCGTGCGTCTCGACCGGGATCGGCGCCTCGGTCCCGCCCGCGCCGACGTTCTGGAGGCCTGCGCGCAGGCGCCCGAAGGGCCGCGTGAGCTGCCCTGCGAGGAGGATCGCGAGGACGACGATGGCGACGAGCAGCACGAGCAGGCCGCCGAAGAGGTACGCGACCATGCGCGCCTGCCCGACCTCGATCGTCGCCTGCTCCGAGAGCGTCGGCATGGCGAGTGCGCCGGAGGGGCGTCCTGAGGCGTTCGGGAGCGCCTTGTAGCCCGTCGTGTAGGTGAACGTGCCGATGCGGTCCTCGGCGAAGGCGTAGGGCTCGCCGTCGAGGAAGAGCGCGGCGTAGACCGGGCCGGGCAGGCGCGGCTCGATAAGGCGCTGCCGCACGAGCTGGCGCCGGCTCGACGCCTCGAGGTCGGCGCCTTCGTAGAGGTGAACGTCCGTGCCGAGCGCCTGCGCGACGGCGTCGAGGCGGACGGCGGGCGTCGCCGTGGGCGCGCCTGCGTCGGGCGCGGTCGCGTTGAGCGCCGCCTCGGCGCGGCCGAGGCGCTGCCGGAGGCCGTCGCGCACGGCCTGCCGGTTCTGCTCCACGATCACGCGCTGCCCGACGAGGCCCGTGAGGACGACCGACGCGAGGCCGACGGCGAGGAACCGGCTCAGGACCTTGTCGCGGAAGCGCGTCCGCGGCGCGGGGATGAGGCCGATCTGGTGGCGGATGCCGAGCCCGAGGGCGTAGACGAGCGCGCCTGCGGCGAGCGCCGAGAGGCACAGCCGCAGCAGCACGAACAGCACGTCGAGGCCATCGTTGGCCGGCCCGCGGACGACGACCACGTCCTGCGCGTCCGCCCCGATGCCCTCGTAGTAGGCGCGGCTGAGGGCGCCGCCGAAGCGCTCGGTCCGGTACTCGGAGCGGCTGCGGCCCTGCAGGCGCGCGTAGACCGTCGAGTCGAGGCGCAGCGCGGCGTCGCCCCGTGAGCGGACGAGCACGCCGTCGTCGTACTCGGCGTAGGCCAGCGCCTCGTCGTCTAGCCCGAAGAGGCCGGCGGGGGCGAGGACGCGGGGGAACGGCGTCTCGGTCGCAAACCGGGCGGGGCGCGGCGTCGTCCGGAGGTAGACCCACGCGACGGGCTGCCCGTCGTCGCCGAGGAGCGGGCCGATGGCGGCCGTGCGCGAGAGGCCGCGGCGGCCGGGGAGCGGCTCCGAGCGGCGGATGAAGCTTTCGCCGGTGCGCCCGGCGAACGTCGCGCGCATGGCGTCGTAGCCCAGCGGGTCCCGGCGGACGCCCGGCGCGGGCGTGCCCTCGACGTGGCTCCCGAGCGTGTCGCCGGCGGGGCTCACGAGGCGCACCTCGACCGCGACGTCGGCGAGCGAGCCGAGCAGCGACGACGTGAGCAGGCCTGCCGCGAGGTCGTCCAGCACGACGCGGGTCGAGTCGCCCGGCCCGGCGCGGCCGGTCCGGCGGACCGAGTCGGCCTGCGCGACGGCGTCCAGGAGGGCCGGGCGGAGGGCGTCGTCGGCGCGCGCCTCGGCGAGGACCTGGTCCACGGCGAAGGCGACGCGGCTGTCGCGGGCGTCGGCGAAGGCCTGCGCGGCGTCCGAGAGCTGCGCGTCGGCCCGCTCGCGCAGGCCGCCCTGCATCATGCCGTAGAGGACCGGCGCCAGCACGAGCGCCCCGACGAGCGCGCCGCGGAACGTCAGCGGCCAGACCCAGCGCTCGGGGCGCCCGACGAGCGCCGCCGCGAGCGCGCCGCCGAGGGCCGCCACGGCGACGACCGAGACGACGGGCACCGCGCCGAGGCGCGGCAGGCTGTCGGCCCCCTGCGCCGCGAGCACGAGCGCCGCGATGCCCGTCGACACGACGCCCAGCGCGACCGGCGGCGCCCAGCCGCGCCACCCGTCGCGCTCCAGCCCGGCCCGCGCCGTCACGACCACGGCGGCGACGAGGCCGATGGCCGCGGCGAGGATCGCCGCGAGCGCCCCCAGCACGACGAGAAGCACGCCCGTGAGGACCGGCCCGGTCCGGTCCGTGTACCCGATCGTCGCGTCGAGGACGGCCTGCCGGGCGAGCGCGGCCACGACGAGCGCCGCGACAGGCGTGACGATGGCGACGACGGCGAGCCCGAGCGTGCGGCGGACGGGCGAGCGGGTCCCGCTGATGGCCGCCGCGGCAGCGTAGCGGAGCGCGAACGCGAGCACGAGGCCGACGCCGACGAGCGCGGCCAGCGCCGTCAGGGCGAGGTCGCCGGGCGAGCGGAAGAGGCCGTCGCCGGCGTCGAGGGCCAGCACGGCCGGGTCGAAGAGGGCGGCCGTCCGCTGCGCGCGGTCCAGCCAGCGGACGGGCACGTCGAGCGCGAGCAGGCCGTAGCGGACGGCCACGAGCGCCGCGAGCAGGGCGGCGAGGGCGGTGCCGGAGCGGACCCACCGCGCGCGCGTGTTGTCGGCCTCGGCGGCGCGGATGAGCGACAGCACGGCCGCGACGAGCCCGCCGACGCCCCACAGCATCAGCAGCGTCGCGAAGAGCGCCTCGGCCGAGCGCGGGCCGCGCCGCGCGAGCGCGTCGAGCGCCCGCGCGCTCGGCAGGGCCGCCGAGACGCGCCCGACGACGCGCCCGTCGGGCCCGCGCAGCGCCTCGGCGTCGGGTACCGGGCCGGACGTCCCGAACTGGACCGTGAACGGGACGGCGATGCCCGGCCGCCACTCGTCGGCGACGTCGTAGTCCTGGAGGTAGCGGTTGCGGACGGGCACGGCGGCCTGCGCGAGGCGCACGATCCGGACGGCCCCGACGACGCGGCCGCTGTCGCTCAGGACGGGCTGCCACAGGACGAGCGCGCGGCGCCCCGCCCCGTCGCGGACGGTCCGCGAGACGAGCGTGTCGGGCACGCCGCCGGGCGCGCGCGGGAACGAGAAGCCGGCCCACGCGACGAGCGCGCCGTCCGGCCCGACGGCCTCGACCGATGTCGACGCGGGCAGGCCGAGGTCGGCCACGGCCTCGATCGCGCGCGCATCGGCAACGGTGTCGCCCGAGGCGAGCGCGCGGCGCACGGCCGGGTTCTCGGCGGCGCGGTTGGCGGCCCGGTCCATCTCGTCGAAGACGTCAGCGAGCGCCTGGCGGACATCCTCGACGGCACGTGTCTGCGCCGCCGCGGCCGTCCCGACATAGCGCGCCTGCCACGCCTCGACGCCCGTCGCCACGCCCAGGCCGCCGAGCAGCACGAGCGCGCCGACGACGAGCACGAAGACGGAGCGGGACACGGGCGCGGGGCTGGCGGAGACGCAAGATCGCGCTGCGGCGACGGCGGCCGTCTACCGCCCGCCGCCGCGGATGAGCGGCTGCCGCTCGATGCGGATCGAGGCGAGCTCCCAGTCGTCGCCGTCGGCGCGGTGCAGCACACGAACCGTCAGCGGCGCGGCGCCGTCCTGCGTCCAGTAACGCCCGATGGCTGTCCGCCCGTCGTCCGACGACGCGCGCTCGGTGAGGGCGACGCGCTCGGGCGGGTAGCGGCGGAAAAAGTCCCGGAGCACGTGCACGGCCTGCGCCCGGCGGTACGTGCTGCCCTGCCCGAACAGGACGACCTCGACGCGCGGCGCGGAGCCGTCCAGCACCGCGTCGGCGTCGCCAGCCAGTAGGCCGGCTTCGACGCGGGCGACCTCGTCGCCGGCGTACGTCTGGGCCATCGTGGCGCCGGCGAACAGCGCGAGCACGGCGAGGAGGAGGCGGGGAGGAAATCCTGCAGTCATGCGGACGCGTGGGGGACGGACTCGGACGTGTGCAAAAGGTAGGCCACGGCTCGGACGCTGTCTAACGGCCGGAAGAGTCTGCCCCGCATGTCGGCGATCGTGGACACGCCGCAGCGCGCGATGGACGACGGCTGCGCCGGACCGGGCACTGCGGCCGGCGCCGTGTGCGCCCGAGGCGCGATCCCTCGGGCCGGCGGTCAAGGCGGGCAGGGAGGACCCAACGCCCAGCGGTCCAAGGTCATCCACGGTCTGGCACTTAAGCCGCCTGCCTGGCCCCCGATACCCGACCCCTACACCTTCCGCCGCCATGTCCGATCCGCTCTCGTCCGGCAGTGTCGTCTCAAGGGAGAACGGATCGGCAGCGGCGCGCTGGCTGCGGCGCGCGCTCGGTCGGTTCCGTGACGACCCCGACGCCAGCCTATCCCACAGTGTCCTCGACGCCGTCCCAGACGCCGTCGTCGTCATCGATGCGGAGGGCGTGATCCTGGCGGCGAACCGCGCGGCCCACGTGACGCTGGGGCACGCACTCGGGGCGCTCGTCGGATCGGGCTTCGCCGAGACCGTTCTCGCGCGGACCTCCCGGGCCGCCTTCCGCTCACGCCTTCAGAACACCACCGAGGCCTCCTACGCCGTGGGAGCGCCCGAGCGCGTCACCGCCCTCCGCGCTGACGGCAGTGAGTTTGCGGCAGACCTCTCCCTCAACCCCGCGACAGCCGATGGCCGCAACGTCACCGGCGTCTCCTTACGCCCGGTCGAGGCCGACACGTCTGCGCCCACCATGGCCGAGACCCGCCGGCGCACGCTCCAGACCATCGTCGACGCGATCCCGGATCCGATCGTGGCCGTCGACCGCGCGGGGCACGTCGTGCTGCGGAACCCGGCGAGCGCCCGTCTCCGCGCCGGCAGCCCGCACGGGACCGCCGGAGAGGACGGCGGCGCTGATACCCTCTCGCCCGACGAATGGCACGATGCCGAGGCCGTGATGGAGTCCGGAATCGCGGTCCTCCAGGCGGAGGAGACCGGCTATTCCGGACGCACACACCTCGCCACGCGCGTCCCCGTGTGCGCCCCGAGCGGCGCCGTCGTCGGGCTCGTCACCATCGCGCACGACGTGACGGCCCTCAAAGCGGCCGAGGCGCAGCTTCTCGCGGACAAGAACGCTGCCGAGGCCGCGGCGCAGGCCAACCGCGAGTTTCTCGCGACGACCAGCCACGAGGTCCGGACGCTGATGAGCGGCGTCACGGGCATGACCTCGCTCCTGCTCGGAACGAGCCTCACCGACGAGCAGCACGAGTTTGTCGACACTGTTCGGACGTCCGGCGACGCGCTCCTCGCGGTGATCAACGACATCCTGGACTTTTCCAAGATCGAGGCCGGGATGCTCCAGATCGAGACCGCGCCATACCCTGTCCGCCAGGCCGTCGCCGAGGCGCTGAGCATGGTCTCGCAGCAGGCGGCAGCGAAGGGGCTCGACCTCAGCGCCGACATCGACGACGCCGTCGCCGAGACGGTCTACGGCGACGTGGCGCGCGTGCGGCAGGTGCTCATCAACCTGCTCGCGAACGCGATCAAGTTCACGGAGACCGGCGGTGTCCGCGTCCGTGTCCGACTAGGCGCCGACAGCCCGCAGGCGCTCGTTTTCTCGGTCGCAGACACCGGCGAAGGCATCGCCGCAGACCGCCTCGACGCCGTCTTCGAGCGCTTCGAGCAGGCCGACCCGTCAACCGCCCGTACGCATGGCGGGACGGGCCTCGGGCTCTCGATCTGCCGCCGACTCGTCGGGATGATGGGTGGAGAGCTGACGGCCGACTCGGCTCCGGGCCAGGGCTCGGTCTTCCGGTTCACGGTACCCGCCGCGCTGGAGTCGCCCGCCGCCGGGATCGCGTTCGAGGAGTTCGGGGCCACTGAGATGCTCGGGGACGGCGAGGCGCCTGGAGATGGCGAGGCGTCTGGAGACGGCGAGATGCTCGGCGCACCCGAGCCGCCGGCCGAGCTCGAGGCGATGGATCTGGCTGAGATCGTCCCGCCCACGGACGCCCTGCGCCCCGCAGATACTGCGGGCACCGTCGTGATGCCCATGGACACCATCCTGCCCGCAGCGCGCGTCCTGGTCGTCGAGGACGACGCGGTCCTCCAGCGGATCACCTCGCTGACGCTCCGGCGCCTCGGCTACACGCCCGACCTCGTCGGGAACGGCCTTGAGGCGGTCGAGGCCGTCCGCGCCCGCGCCTACGATGTCGTGCTGATGGACATGATGATGCCGGTCATGGACGGCTACACGGCGACGCGCCACATCCGGGCGGACACGGCTCTCCCTCGGATGCCGGCCATCGTCGCGCTGACGGCGAACGCGATGCAGGAGGACCGCGTGCGGTGCCTCGCGGCCGGCTGCGACGAGTACCTCTCGAAGCCTGTCGACCCACGAAACCTCGCCACGACGATCGAGCGGGCCATCCGGGAGCGCGCGGAGCCCTCCTGACCGTCCGGCGCAGGGAAAGAGGAGGGCGGCCGCATCGAGGCGGTTTCCCGCCTCTCGCCTTCTGTCACGCGAAGCGGACGACCGTCACGCCGTCGCCGCCCTGGTCCATCGGCGCGACGGCGAAGCCCGCCACGTCGCGGCGCCGCGCGAGCGCCTCGTGGATCGCCTGCCGCAGCGCGCCCGTGCCCTTGCCGTGGACGATCTCGAGGGCGTCCACGCCCGCGACGAGGCCGGCGTCCACAAACTGCTCGACGTCGGCGAGAGCCTCGTCGACGCGGGCGCCGCGCAGGTCGAGGCGCGTGCGGACGCTCAGCGCGGGTGTGTGGCCCGAGGCGCCGCGGCGCTCGCGGCGCTCGGCGCGCTTGGACATAGCCCCCGAGCCGCTCGCCATCGGCCCGCCGACTTTGGAGAGGCGCGACAGCTTGACGCGGCTCACGAGGTGCCCGAACGCCACGACCGCCTCTTTCGCCGTGAGCTCCATGACCTCGCCGACCGGGCCGGCCTCGTCCACGCGCACGTGGTCGCCGGCCTCGATCGGGCCGGTCGCCGCGACCTGCGGCGCGGGCGCGGCCTTCCGCTGCTTCTGCCGCTTCCGCACGGCGCCGGTCCGCTTCTCGACGATGGCGCGCGCTTCGTCCAGCGCCTCGCGCGCCTCGCGGGTGGCCTCGGGGTCGGCCTGCGCCTCGCGGATCTCGCGGACGGCCCGCTCGACGGCCGCGTTGGCGCCGGCCAGGATCTCGTCCGCCTCGGCGAGCGCCGCCGCGCGCCGCGCGTCGGTGTCCGCTCGGAGGCGTTCGAGGCGCTGCTCGTAGTCTTTCCGGATGCGCTCGGCGTCGGCGAGGCGCGCCTCGGACTCGGCGAGGCGCGCGTCGGCGGCTGCGAGGTTCGCCTCGGCGTCCTCGGCGCGCTTCTCGACGTCTGCCACGAGCGCGTCAAGGCGGACGGTCCCTTCGCCGACGCGGGCGCGGGCGTCGGTCACGACAGGGTCGGGGAGGCCGACGCGCGTGGCGATCTCGAAGGCGTACGACGAGCCCGGCACACCCGCGCGGAAGCGGTAGGTCGGCGCGATCGTCTCGCGGTCGAAGGCCATCGAGCCGTTGGCGACGCCACGCGTGTCGTGCGCGAACGCCTTCAGCGCGCCGACGTGCGTCGTCGCGACGACGCGCGTGCCGCGGCTCGCGAGGCGCCGCAGGACGGCCTCGGCGAGCGCGCCGCCCTCGGCCGGGTCCGTCCCGGTTCCGGCCTCATCGAGGAGGCACAGCGAGCGGTCGTCTGCGCGCGTCGAGCATCGCCGCGACGTGCGTGAGGTGGCTCGTGAACGTCGACAGGTCGTCCGCGATGGACTGCTGGTCGCCGACGTCGACGAAGATCTGCGTTGACAGCGGGATGCGCGTGCCCGGCGCGGCCGGCACGGGCAGGCCGCACGCGGCCATCAGGGAGGTGAGCCCGACGGTCTTCATCACGACCGACTTGCCGCCCGCGTTCGGGCCGGTCACGACGAGGACGGTGGCCGCCTCGGGACGGTCGTCCTCGGGCCCGTCGCCGTCGCCCATCGAGAGCGTCAGCGGGACGACGGGGCGCTGCTCGTCTTTCGGCTTCAGCGCCTCGCGGAGCACGAGGCCGACGTGGCGCGCGCCGATAAGGCGCAGCGCGCCGCCCGCGCCGACCTCGGGCACGAGCGCGCCCGTCTCGAGGCTCAGCCGGGCGACGGCCGCCGCGGCGTCGAGGCGGCCGAGCGCGCTGATCCCATCCAGAACGTCGTTGCCGTGGTGGCGGGCGTGGGCGGAGAGCTCGCGGAGGATGCGCTCGACCTCGCGCGCGCGCTCGATGTCGAGCTCGCGGATCTCGTTGTTGAGATCGAGGACAGACGTCGGCTCGATAAAGACCGTCTGGCCCGAGGCGGACACGTCGTGGACGAAGCCCTGCACCTTGCGCTTCGCCTCGGCGCGGACCGGGATGACGGCGCGGCCGCCGCGGATCGTCGGCTGCGCCTCGGTCGCCCAGCCGGCCGCGATGGCCGCGCGGAGGGCCGCGTTGAGCGTCTCGCGCAGGCGGCCGTTGGACGAGACGAGGCGCCGCGTGAGGTCCGAGAGGAGCGGGCTCGCGTCGTCGCGCACGTTCCCGGCGTCGTCGATCGTGCGCGCGATGCGGTCCTCAAGCGCCTTCAGCACGACGATCCGCTCGGCCACGCGCCACAGGCCCGGCGCCTTCAGCTTGCGCGCGTGCAGGTAGTCGTGGACGAGCCGCAGGACTGCGAGCACACGGCCGAACGCGGCGAGGTCCGCGCCGTCGACGAGCGAGTCGTGCGGCCGCAGGCGCGCGACCGTCGGGCGCACGTCGTCGCTCGTGGCGAGCGGAAACGGGTCGTCGAAGCCGATGAGACTGGTCATCTCGCCGGCCCGCCCGAGGCGTGCGCGGACGTCGGCCTCGTCGGACGACGGGCGGAGACCGGCGAGCACGTCGGCGCCGTAGGGCGTCCGCGCGTGGTGCGCGAGGCGCGCGCGGACGACGTCGAAGCCGAGGCGCTGCTCGGCGTCGGCGGGGTAGAGGGTCACGTCAGAGGTCATGCCCGAAGAACGCCTCACCGGGCGCTAGGTGCGTCTCCTAGAGCCGCTGAACGGTGAATCCACATACCGAGGCGAGAGGGGTGCTCGGCCCTGCCGCTCTCCGGGAGGCGATCCGCGGCCCGCGGCCGATTTCTCCGCCACTGCCCACCCGCCGCCGCCGGCTGGCGTCATCTTGCGCGACCCATCTGCATCCCCGACATGCCGCCGCTGCACCTCGTCCGCCCCGCCGTCCGCGCCGAGCGCGCCTACCTCGTCCCGACGACGACCGAGGCCGGCGCCAAGGTGGACCAGAACGAGAGCCCCTTCGACCTGCCCGCCGCGATGAAGCAGGCCATCCTCGCGCGCTTCGCCGCCGAGCCGTGGAACCGCTACCCGGACGACCGCCCGCACGCGCTCACCGCCGCCCTCACCGAGCGCCTCGGCGTGCCCGAGGGCAGCGTCCTCGTCGGACGCGGCTCCAACGACCTTGTCCACTCGCTCGGCCTGTGCTTTCTCGACGCTGGCACGCCGGTCGTCATCCCGGCCCCGACGTTCGCGCTCTTCGCGTCCGTCGCCCGGATGCACGCCGCCGACGTCCACGAGGTCGCGCCCGAGGCAGACTTCTCGCACAGCGCCGACGCCATCCTGGCGGCCGCCCAGGACTCGGGCGCCGCGCTGACGGTCGTCGTGACGCCCAACAACCCGACCGGCCAGACGGTCTCGTACGACGACCTCGAGCGCCTCGCCGCCGGCGTCCCCGGCATCCTCTTGGTGGACGAGGCGTACCACGAGTTCGTCACGGGCCGGCCGGCCATCGACCTCCTCGCGGACCACGACAACGTGCTCGTGATGCGGACCTTCTCGAAGGCCATCGGCCTCGCCGGCATCCGCGTCGGCTACCTCGTCGGCCACCCGGACCTCATCGCCGAGATGGAGAAGGCGCGCCTGCCGTTCCTCGTGGACCGCCTCGCCGAGGCCGTCGCCATCGAGGCGCTGAGCGCACCCGGACCTGCTCGCGGACCATGTCGCGACGCTGGTCGAGGAGCGCGACCGCCTCTTCGACGAGGTCAGCACGATGCGGGGGGTCGAGGCCGTCCCGAGCGCGGCCAACTTCTTCCTGTTCCGGACGCCGGTCGCCGATCTGCGCCGGCGCCTCGCCGCGCGCGGCGTGCTCATCCGCGACATGAGCGGCTACCCCGAGCTCGCCGGCCGCGACGGCCGTCCCGGCTGGACGCGCGTGAGCGTCGGGAGCCCGGCTGAGAACCGCGCCTTCGCCGCCGCGTTGGCGGCCGTCCTGGAGGAAGGCTAAACGACCGTCCGGTGGCCGGGCGGAACAGGGACGGCGTCCCCTGGTGAGGGCTTTCCCGGTCGGCCCGTCCGACGCTCCACCGTCCAACCCCGCTTTCTCGGCCCCGTATCTTGGCCGCCGACACTGCTTCTGACTTCTACGCATGGACTACATCCAGGTCGACATCATCGGGCTCTCGACGAGCCCGTCCTCGGGCGGCGCCTACGCGCTCGTCCTCGGCGAGGTCAACGGCAACCGCCGCCTCCCGATCATCATCGGCGCCTTCGAGGCGCAGGCGATCGCGCTCGAGCTCGAGAAGATCCAGCCGCCGCGCCCGATGACCCACGACCTCATCCGCAACCTTTTCGACGCCCTCGGCGCCGAGGTCACGGACATCGTCATCGACGACCTCCGCGAGGGCACCTTCTTCGCCAAGGTCCGCTACGTCTACGACGACGACGAGGCGCAGCTCGACGCCCGGCCCTCGGACGCCGTCGCCCTCGCCGTCCGCGCCGACGCGCCCATCTTCGTCTCCTCGGCCGTCCTCGACGAAGCCGGCATCCCCGCCGACGACGACGACGAGGCGGAAGAGCCCGACGACGAGCCGGTCGCGCCCCGGAGCAGCAGCAAGCCCGAGACGACGGGCAGCAAGACCGTCTCGGCCCTCGACCGCCTCACGGGGCAGCTCGAGAAGGCCATCGCGGACGAGGACTACGAGGCCGCCGCCCGCCTCCGCGACGACATCGCCAAGATGAAGGGCGACAACTGAGGGACGGAGCCCGTGGGGAGTGGCAGAAAACTTCCTCTCAATCCTCCCGACTGTGACGGTCCGATCGCTCCCGCTCGACGCCATCGGCGCCTCTGCGCTCGTCCGCGGCCTCGCCGCGCGCGACGCCGCGGCGCTGGCGTTCTACGCCCACGACCCGCACGGGCCGCTCGCCAGCGCCGCCTCGGCCGCCGCCCGGCAGCCCCGACACCGCGACGCCGTTGCGGACGTCCTCGCGGAGCAGAACCGCGCGTGGGGCACGGGCGCCGAGGCGCTCGTCGACCGCCTCCGCGACCCGGCGTCCGTCGCCGTCGTGACGGGGCAGCAGCTCGGGCTCTTCGCCGGGCCGCTCTACACCGTTTACAAGGCGCTCACGGCCGTCCGCCTCGCGGAAAGGTCGAGGCCGAGACGGGCCGCCCGGCCGTGCCGGTCTTCTGGCTGGCCGACGAGGACCACGACTTCGCCGAGGTCCGCGGCGCCGTCTTCACGCACGGCGCGGACGTCCGCTTCGCGACCTACGACGACGGGCTGCCGCTCGACGGCCCGCGTCCGCCCGTCGGCCACATCGTCCTCGACGGAGGCGGCGCTCGCCGACACGTTCGCGCAGCTCGAGCGCGCCCTGCCGCGCTGGCCCGTTCCGCGCCGAAGCGCTCGCGCTCGCCCGCGACGCCTACCGGCCGGGCCGGACGATGCGCGACGCCTTCGCGCTCCTGCTGCGCATCGCTCGTGCCCGGCATCGTCCTCATGTCCGCGGACGACGCGCGCCTGAAGCGCCTCGCGGCGCCCGTGCTTCAGCGCGAGGCGGCGGACTGGCGCGACACGGCCCGCGTCCTCGCCGAGCAGACCGAGCGCCTCGTCGCGGCGGGCTTCCACGCGCAGATCGACCCGTCTCCGCTGGGCCTGTTCTGGATCGACGACGCCGGCATCCGCCGCCCGGTCGACCCGCTGGAGGGCGGCGGGGTGACGCTGCGGGGCACGGATGTGCGGTGGACCGACGCCGAGTGGCAGGCGCACGTCGCGCGGGGTCCCGAGCGCGTGAGCCCCAACGTCGCCATGCGGCCGCTCGTCCAGGACACGCTCCTGCCAACGGTCGCCTACGTCGCCGGGCCGGGCGAGGCGGCGTACTACGCCCAGCTCACGCCGGTCTACGCCGCGCTTCGGCATCCCGATGCCTGCCATCGTGCCGCGCCTGAGCCTCACGCTCGTCGAGCCGGGCATCCAGAAGATCCTGGACCGCTACAGCCTCGACCTCGCCGACCTCCGCGGCGGCACCGACGCGCTCTGGAAGCGCCTCGCCCTCGTCGCCTCGGACGTGCCCGGCGCCTTCGCCGACGCCCGCGCGCAGGCCGAGCGCCTCGCGGACGACCTGGAGCGCCTCGCCGCTGCCATCGACGGCTCGCTCGACGGTGCCGCTGGCGCCTTCCGCGCCGCGGTCGGCCATGCCGTCGACCGTCTCGAGACGAAGACGGTCCGCGTCGAGAAGCGGCACCATGCGGACATCCTTGCACGCCTCGAGCGCGCCCGCGCCGCGCTCTGGCCCGCCGGGGCGCTCCAGGAACGCGCGCTCTCACCGCTCCAGGTCGTCGCCCTCCACGGCATCGAGGCGCTCCCGGCCGCCGTCGCCGCCGTCCCGTTCGATCCGACGGTTCACCACGTGGTCGAGCTCTAGATGTGGGCCAGGGGATCGAGGTTCACGACCCTGTCTCTGCTTCTACCGGGCGCGGGCGTGGTCCACCATCAGGCAGCGGTCCACGACGTACGGAACGCCGAGCTCGCCCGCAAGCGCCTCGGCCTCGGGCGACGAGACGCCAAGCTGCGTCCACACGACCGGGTTCTGTGCCGTCCGCTCCGCGCGGTCCGCGGCGTCCTGCACGACGCTGGCCGTGTGCTCCGAGCGGCGGAAGACATCGATCACGTCGATCTCGATCTCCTCGGGGATGGCGAGAAGGCTCGGGTAGCACGGCTCGCCGAGGATCTCGGTCTGGTTGGGGTTGACGGGCACGATGCGCAGGCCAGCGTTCTGGAGGTACTGCGCGATGCGGTGGCTCGTCTGGAAGCCGCGCGGCGAGCAGCCGACGACGGCGATCGTCCGCATCGTGCGGACGGTTTGGGCGATGTCGACGGGCGGGGCGGGGGGCGAACTCACAGACGGCCGGAGGCGTGTTAGACGGCCCGTCCTAACGACCAACCGCCGCGATGGATTCTGACCCCACCGTTCTCACCGCACCGCCGCCGGCCGAGGCGACGGCCGAGGCCCGGCTCTCGCCTCGCGTGGGTCGCGCCCGCGGCGCGCGGCGCCGTCCGTCTCTCGTGGCGCACCGCTGCCATCGGAGCCCTGGGCGCTGCGGCCGTGTGGGCCGCGCTGTTCCAAGCGGGCCTCGCGCACGGGACGACGCCGTGGGGCGCGGCGCTGCTCGTCGCCGCCGTCCTGCTCGTTCCCGCCGCCGCGGCCGCTGTCCTCGCGTGGACGCTCGGCGGGCTCGTCGATCTGCCCGGCGACCTCCGCGCTGCAGCCCGCGACGTTCCGGTGCCGACGCGCGCGGGCGGCCTCGCGGGGTTGCTCCAGACGGCGTGGGCGCTGCGGTCCGTCGTGATGGGCAGCACGGAGGCGTGGGCGCGGACGGCCGGGCTCGCGCGCCTCGCGAGCCTCCCGCTCGTGCTGGGGCTGCTCGCGCTCGTCGCCCTCAACGCCGTCGTGGCGCTGGCCGGCGCTGTGGCGCTGGCCTGGATGATTCTGTGAGCGGCGCCGTCTCAGACTTTCGCCGCTTCGTGCGGCACCGCCTCGAGCGCGGCGGGCCCTACGGCCTCGGCCTGACGATCGCGGTGCTCCTGACCGTCGCCGCGGTGTGGCTCTTCGCCGCCGTCGTGGACAGCGTCCTCGAGGGGGACGACCTCGCCCGCTTCGACGCCGGCGCCCACGCTGCCGTCTACGGGTTCGTCGGGCCGCAGCAGGAGGCGCTGGCGCGGGCCGTGACCTTCTTCGGCAACAACGCGACGCTCATCGCCTTCGTCGTCCTCGCCACGGCCGCGCTGCTCTACGCGCGGAAGTGGACGCTCGCGCTGCGCGTCGTGCTCGCATCGGGCGTGGGCGGGCTCGTCGTGCTGAGCCTCAAGACGCTCTTTCACCGCGACCGGCCGATCGACCAGATCATCCAGGCGACGGGCTACAGCCTGCCCTCGGGCCACGCCTTCGCCTCGACGGTCTTCTACGGCATGATGGTCTACCTCGCGTGGCGCCTCGTGCGGCCCGCGTGGGCGCGCTGGCTCGCGACGGGCGTCGGCATCCTCGGCGTCGCGGCGATCGGGCTGTCGCGGGTGTACCTGAACGTCCACTTTCTGACAGACGTCGTGGCAGGATGGGCGTCGGGGCTGGCGTGGCTCGCCTCGGTCCTGATTGCCGTGCACGTCGTCGAGACGCGCCGCAGCGCGCGGCACCAACCGGAGCGCGGCGGCGTCTGACACCGGGACAGCCGCTCCGGCCATGCCCTCACCGCCCTCCCTGCCCCTTGCTGAAGAGGCCACCGGCGCGCCGGTGGCCGGGCAGACCGTCGGGCACTACATCCTGGGCGACGAGATCGGGCGCGGCGGCATGGGCGTCGTCTACCGCGCCCACGACCCTGCCCTCGGCCGCGACGTCGCGGTGAAGCTGCTGCCGGCTCACCTCCACCGCGACCCCGAGCGCGTCGCGCGGCTGCGAGCCGAGGCCCGCGCGGCGTCGACGCTGGACCACCCGCACGTCTGCACGGTCTTCGAGGTCGGCGAGCCCGCGCCGACCTCTGGCTTCGGGCCGCTCTTCGTCGCGATGGCGCTCTACGAAGGCGAAGCGCTCGATGCGCGCCTCGAACGCGGTGCGCTGCCCGTCGAAGACGCCGCGGCGATCGCGCACCAGGTCGCGATGGGCCTCGCGGCGGCCCACCACAAGGGCATCGTCCACCGCGACGTCAAGCCGTCCAACGTCTTCCTCACGGCCGAGGGCAGCCCGGGCGGCGGGCCGTGCGTGAAGCTCCTGGATTTCGGCGTCGCGCGCGTCGAGGGCGCGCTGCTGACGCGCGACGGCGCGACGCTGGGCACGGTCGAGTACGCGGCGCCTGAGCAGGCGCAGGGCGACGTCGGGCCGGCGTCGGACCAGTGGAGCGTCGGCGTGCTGCTGTACGAGATGCTCGCCGGCCAGCGGCCCTTCGACGAGCCCTACGAGGCGGCGCTGCTCTACGCGGTCCTCAACACGGACCCGCCGCCTCTCGCGGCGCTGCGCCCCGAGACGCCCGCGGGCCTCGTCGAGATCGCCGAGCGCCTGCTCGAAAAGCGCCCTGCCGACCGCTTCGAGACGATGGACGCTGCCGCGGCTGCGCTTGCGCCCTTCGCGGGCGGCAGCGTGCAGCATTCCGCTCCATCGGGCCGCGCCTGGCGCTCGGCGCGGCGCTGGGTCCGCGCCCGGCAGGGCTGGCGCGCGTCGCGGTGGTGGCTCGCCGCCGCCGCCCTCGTGTCTGTCGCCGCGGCGTCCCTCTTCGTGTGGCGGATGCTGCCCGACGAGCGCCACGTCGCCGTGCTCCCGTTCACGGCGGCGGGCGCGGACGCCGAGGCGCAGGCCTTCTCGGACGGCCTCGTCGAGCAGCTCACGAGCGGGCTGTCGCAGCTCGCGCAGTTCGAGGGCGAGCTGTGGGTCGTCCCCGCGAGCGAGGTCCGCGGCCAGAACGTGCACAGCCCGTCCGCCGCGCGCGAGATGCTCGGCGCGACGCTCGTCGTGACCGGCAGCGTCCAGCGGACGGGCGGGCGCGTCCGCGTCCCGCTCAACCTCGTCGACGCGACGTCGGCGCGGCAGCTCCGCTCGACGACGGTCGACGTCGCCGAGGCGCAGCTGAACACGCTCCCGGCCGCTGTCGCGGCCGCGCTCGAGGAGATGCTCGACCTCGAGCTGCGCCCCGGCGTCGCCCGCGCCACCGCCGGCACAGACTCCGCAGAGGCCTTCGACGCGCTCACGCAGGGCGTCGGCTTCCTCGACCGCTCCACGGACCCCGCCGACGTCGCGCGCGCCGTCGCGCTGTTCGAGCGCGCGCTCGCGCTGGACCCGGGCTACGCGCTCGCCCACGCCCGCCTCGGCGAGGCGCTACACGCTCCGCTACGACCACGCTCGACGAGCGCTGGCTCATCCGCGCCGAGGCGGCGGCCCGCGTCGCCGCTCGGCTTCGCGCCCGACGCCGCGGCGACGCACGTGCTGCTCGCGCGCGTGGCGCGCCTGCGCGGACAGACCGACGCCGCGCATCGCGAGCGCCCGCCGCGCCGTCGCCCTGGAGCCGACGTCCGACGAGGCGATGGTCGAGCTCGCTCTCGACTACGCCGGCGCCGGCGACGACGCACGCGCCGAGCAGGCCTACCTGCGCGCCGTCCGCGCCCGGCCCGGCAACTGGGCCTCGCAGAACCGCCTCGGCCTGTTCTACTTCCACGCCGGCCGCTACGATGAGGCGGCGGCGCGCTTCCGCGAGGCGCTTCGGCTCGCGCCGGGCAACGCGGAGGCGATCCTCAACCTCGGCAGCGTGCTGTGGACGCAGGGCGACGCCGCCGCCGCGCGCCGCCTCTTCGAGCGCAGCATCGCCGCGCAGCCCAACGCGCCGGCCTTCTCCAACCTCGGCACGATGGACTACGACGACGGGCCACTTCGCCGAGGCTGCCCGCGCGTATGAGCGCTCGCTCGCGCTCGTCCCGACCGACGTCGTCGTGTGGGCCAACCTCGCCAGCCGCCTACGACACGCTCGGCCGCGCCGCCGATATCCGCCGGGTCTACACCGAGGGCGCGCGCCGCGCCGAGGCGCTTCTGGCCATCAACCCGCGCGACGCTGAGGTCCAGGCCACGCTCGCGAACTTCTACGCCGACCTCGGCCGCTCCGCGGCACGCCCGCCGCGCGGCCGGGCGTGCCGCGAGCTCGCGCCGTCGGTCAGACGTGCAGGCGCTGCTGGCCAACGTCTACGGGACGCTCGGGGACGCCGCCGCGGCGCGGCGCTGGCTCCAGTCAGGCCCTCGCCGAAGGCTACCCGCGCGACCTCGCCGAGAGCGACCCCAACCTCCGAAGATTTCTGAAGCCCGGCCCGGTAGCGCCGTTCGGTGCCGGTGACGTACCCTGTACGATTCACAACGGCCCTCAGGGCCCAGCACATGGCTACTGCAACGCGAGAGACCCGACATGCACCGACAACTAATAATCTGGAACCGTGTTATGGGTAACAACATATCTGTGAATGCCAGTCTGGCGGAGACATGGTCGGGATGCCAGATGGAGAAATGGTTCGGATGGGACCAACATGAGCCAAGCGAGATACGCTCGTCGTTCTGACCTTCGAGCCAGACGTGATCGCTATGTGCCCGAGTCTCGACACTATTCTCGTCCAGATGACGCAGTGTCGTGACGTCGATGTTCGTTGGCGACCCGACTGGATAAGCCGAGCGATGTATACGAGTACGAGCGCGAAGCTGGGCAGAGTGATAGCTAGGCGGCGCTCCGAGCGATATCCAGTGGCGGCACGCAGTAACGACCAGCCCTCGCATCCGCGTCAGCGCAACGCGATCGATTCCCGAGCGCTTGATGCCGTCGTCCGACGCACTCCTCGCTGAGAACGCCCGTCTGCGGCGGGCCGTCGAGGAGCTCTCCGTGCTCAACGCCGCCGCGACGGCGATGGCGCAGGCGACCGACCTCGCCGGCGCGCTCGAGGCGCTCGTCCACCGCGCGGCGCAGGCGGCGCGCGCCGAGCAGGGCGCGATCGCGCTCGTCGACGAGACCGCCGGCGGGCCGGCCGTGACGCTCGTCCGCTCGGCAGCGTCGTCGGGCGAGCACGACGCGATCCGCGCCGGCGTCTCGCTCGTCGGCTGGATCCAGCGCGAGCGCCGCCCGCTCCTCGTCGCCGACGTCGAGACGGACGCGCGCTTCCGCGGCGCGTCGTGGCCCGCAGCCGTCCGGAGCGTCGTCGCGGCGCCGCTGCTCGTGCGCGGGCGCCTCGTCGGCGTGCTCGCGCTCTACAACCGCCGCGGCGGAGGCGCGTTTACGGACGAGGACGCGCACCTGCTCGGCATCCTCGGTGCCCAGTCCGCGCAGGCCGTCGAGCAGATGCGCCTCGGCGAGGAGCGCGCGCGCATCGTGGACCTGTTCGGGCAGCACACCAACCCGGCCGTCGTCGAGGTGCTGCTCGCCGCTGCGGGCGAGGTCGCGGTGCGCCGGCAGGACGTGTGCGTGATGTTTCTCGACCTGCGCGGCTTCACGCTGCTCTCGGAGGCGTGGGAGCCGGAGGCCGTCGTGGCCTACCTCAACGTCTTTTTCGAGATCGCCGTCGGGGCCGTCCACCGGCACGGCGGTCTCGTGCACCAGCTGCTCGGCGACGGCTTCATGGCCCTGTTCGGCGTTCCCGAGGCGGACCCCGCCGCGCCGCGCCGGGCGGTCCGCGCCGCGCGCGAGATCCTGGCGGACGTGGAGGCGGCCTGCACCGCGGGCACGCTCGCCGAGACGCGCCTCGGCATCGGCATCCACGCCGGCGAGGCCGTCACCGGCCCGGTCGGCTCGAGCGTCCACCGCGAGTACAAGGTCACCGGCGACGTCGTCAACGTCACGGCGCGCATCGAGAAGCTCTGCAAGGCGTCCGGCGCCTGCCTGCTCGTCTCCGAGGCCGTCTGGGAGCGCCTCGGGGACGAGGCGACGGGCGAGCCGCTCGGGCTGCTCCCGCTCGACGGCCGGCGGGCACCGGTCGAGGTCTACAAACTCGCCTGATGGGCTGCTGCCGCGACGGCATCTGCAGATGCGTCGGCCGCGCCGCGGGGCGCGACGACCCGGCGGGGCCGGACCTTCGGGTCCGGCCCCGCCGCCCGTTTCAGGCCCCGTAGTTTCCAGGCCTCCGCTCGCAGCTCCCCTCACATGGCCGGCTATCCGCACGACGACATCGAATCCCGCTGGCAGGCCTTCTGGGACGACCACGCCACCTTCCGCCAGCCGGGCCCCGGCGACGCCGGCTTCGACGCCGCGAAGCCCGGCTTCTACGCGCTCGACATGTTCCCGTACCCCTCGGGCGCGGGCCTGCACGTCGGCCACCCGGAGGGCTACACCGCGACCGACATCGTCGCGCGCTACAAGCGGATGCGCGGCTTCAACGTGCTCCACCCGATGGGCTGGGACGCCTTCGGCCTGCCGGCCGAGCAGTACGCCATCCAGACCGGCACGCACCCGCGCGTCACGACGGACCAGAACATCGCCACCTTCCGCCGGCAGCTCAAGCGCCTCGGCTTCTCCTACGACTGGGACCGCGAGGTCGACACGACCGACCCGGCGTACGTCAGGTGGACGCAGTGGATCTTCCTCAAGCTCGTCGAGCGCGGGCTGGCCTACGAGTCGTTCGCGCCCGTCAACTGGTGCCCGGAGCTGGGCACCGTGCTCGCCAACGAGGAGGTCATCGACGGCAAGTCCGAGCGCGGCGGCTACCCCGTCGAGCCAGCTCCCGATGCGGCAGTGGATGCTCCGCATCACCGCCTACGCCGACCGCCTGCTCGACGGCCTGGACGACCTCGACTGGCCGGCGACCGATCAAGGAGCATGCAGCGCAACTGGATCGGCCGCAGCGGTCGGCGCCGAGGTCGACTTCCGCATCCTCGGCCACGCCGAGGCGCCCGTCCGCGTCTTCACCACGCGCCCCGACACGCTCTTCGGCGCGACCTACCTCGTCCTCGCGCCCGAGCACCCGCTCGTGCAGACCGTCACGACGGCCGAGCAGCGCGACGGCCGTCGAGGCCTACGTGCACGGCGACGGCGCGCAAGACCGAGCGCGACCGCATGGAGGACCGCACCAAGACGGGCGTCTGGACCGGCGCGCACGCCGTCAACCCGGTCAACGGCGAGAAGGTGCCGGTCTGGATCGCCGACTACGTGCTCGCGGGCTACGGCACCGGCGCCATCATGGCCGTCCCGGCCCACGACGCGCGCGACTTCGAGTTCGCGACAGCCTTCGGCCTGCCGGTCCGCCCGGTCGTCGCACGGCGGCACGCTGGACGCTGACGGCGCCCTCACCGAGGCATACACCGGCGACGGGCCGCACATCCACTCGGACGCCTCCGGGCACGCGGCGTCGACGGCATCGCCGACGCGGGCGTCTGATCTGAACGGGCTCGACGACGCGCGAGGCCAAGGAGCGCCGTCCTCGAATGGCTCGAATCCAACGGCGTCGGCCGCGCGCAGACGACGACGAAGCTGCGCGACTGGCTCTTCTCGCCGGCAGCGCTACTGGGGCGAGCCGATCCCGATGGTCCATCCGGCCGACGGCGGGCGCGCCGCGTCCGCTCCCCGAGTCGGCGCTCCCGGTCCTGCTCCCGGAGGTCGTCGAGCTACGCGCCGGCCGGGACGGGCGAGTCGCCGCTCGCCGCCATCCCCGAGTGGGTGCAGACGACCGACCCCGAGACGGGCGAGGCCGTGCTCCGCGAGACGAACACGATGCCGCAGTGGGCCGGCTCGTGCTGGTACTACCTCCGCTTCATCGACCCGACAAACGCGGGAGCGCCGGTCGATCCCGAGAAGGAGCGCTACTGGATGCCCGTCGACCTCTACGTCGGCGGGGCGGAGCACGCGGTGCTCCACCTGCTCTACGCCCGCTTCTGGCACAAAGTCCTGTTCGACGCCGGCGTCGTGTCCACGGACGAGCCGTTCCGGAAGCTCGTCAACCAGGGCATGATCCTCGGCGAGGTCGAGTACACCGCCTTCCGCCAGATCGACGCGCGGGCGATGTCTTCGGCTGTCTCGTCGGAGCACGCCGAGGCCTGGCAGCGACGACGAGCGCGGCGTACGTCGATGACGCGCGACGGACGCGCGCTCGTCGCCGTTCGTGTCCCCGAGGGCGACGTGCAGAAGAAGGGCGACGGCTTCGTGCTCCGGGAGCACGCGGACGTTCGCGTGACGAGCCGGGCGCACAAGATGTCCAAGTCGCGAGGCAACGTCGTCAACCCGGACGATGTCGTGGCCGAGTACGGCGCGGACTCGCTGCGGCTCTACGAGATGTTTATGGGGCCGCTCGAACAGGTCAAGCCCTGGAATACGCGCTCCGTCGACGGCGTCCACCGCTTTCTCGCCCGCGCCTACCGCCTGCTCCTCGACCGGGACACGGGCGCGCTCCGCGACGCCGTCTCGGACGCCGAGGCGACGCCCGATCAGCTCCGCGTGCTCCACGCTCACGATCCGCAAGGTCACGGACGACATTGAGGGGCTGCGCTTCAACACGGCCATCTCGGCCATGATGGAGTTCGTCAACGCGGCGACCAAGTGGGACGCACGTGCCGCGGAGCATCGCCGAGCCGTTCGTGCTCCTGCTCGCGCCGTTCGCGCCGCACCTCGCCGAGGAGCTCTGGCGCGCGCTCGGCCACGACGACTCGCTCGCCTACGCCGCCGTGGCCCGAGGCCGACGAGCGCTACCTCGTCGCAGGACACCGTCAGCATCGCGGTGCAGGTCAACGGCAAGCTCCGCGGGACGGTCGAGGTCGCGGCGGACGCCGACAAGGACATCCGTCCTCGCCGCGGCGCGCGCCGAGCCCAACGTGGCCCGCTACCTCGACGGCGCGACGGTCCGCAAGGAGATCGTCGTGCCGGGCCGCCTCGTCAACATCGTCGATCGGCGTGACCGACGACCCTGCATCGACGCCGAGGCGTGGGCCGCGCGCTGCGCGGCGCACGTCGCGCAGACGATGGCGGGCGACGCGGCGCATGACGTGGCGCACGTCCGCCGCGTCGTGGGAAATGCGCGGCGCCTCGCCGGGGCGGAAGGCGCCGATCTGCGCGTCGTGCTGCCGGCGGCGTGGCTGCACGACGTCGTGACGGTGCCGAAGGACAGCCCGGACCGCGCCCGCGCCTCGACGCTCGCCGCCGACGCCGCGGCCGCGTGGCTCACGGCCGAGGGCTTCCCCGAGGCGCTCGTCCCCGACGTCGCCCACGCCGTCGCCGCGCACAGCTTCTCGGCCGGCATCGCGCCCGCGACGCCCGAGGCGCGCGTCGTGCAGGACGCCGACCGCCTCGACGCGCTCGGCGCCGTCGGCATCGCGCGCATCTTCGCGACGGCCGGCGCGATGGGCTCGGCCCTGATGCACCCCGACGACCCGTTCGCCGAGACGGGCCGCGCGCTCGACGACCGCCGGTGGGCCCTCGACCACGTCGAGGCGAAGCTGCTGCGCCTGCCCGAGACGATGCAGACGGCCGCGGGCCGCGCCGAGGCCGAGCGCCGCGCCGAGACGATCCGCCAGTTCGTGCGAGATCTGCGGCAGGAGATCGGGAACTAGAGACCGGCGAGAGGGGAATGGCGGAACGTGTGGCACCGCGTCGGCCCGCCCGCACCCCCACCCCTCGGTCGCTCCCGCATGCCCTTCTCCATCTGGTTCGTCGTCGCCGGCGCCCTGCTGACGCTGATGGCGCTGGCCTCGACCGTGCTCAAGCGCGTGCCGCTGACGGCGGCGCAGCTGTACCTCGCCGTCGGTATGGCCGTCGGACCGCTCGGGATCGGGCTGCTCGTCATCGAGCCGCTCGCCGCTGCGGCCGCGCTCGAGCGGCTCACCGAGGTCGCCGTCATCCTGTCGCTCTTCGCCGCCGGCCTCAAGCTGCGGACGCCGCTCTCCGACGGCCGCTGGAAGCTGCCGCTGCGCCTCGCGACCGTCTCGATGATGCTCACCGTCGCGTTCGTCGCCGGCCTGGGCGTGTGGGGGCTCGGCCTGAGCGTCGGCGCGGCCGTCCTGCTCGGCGCCATCCTCGCGCCGACGGACCCTGTGCTCGCGAGCGATGTCCAGATCGAGGAGACGGGCGACACGGACCGCGTGCGCTTCGGCCTCACCGGCGAGGCGGGGCTCAACGACGGCGCGGCCTTCCCGTTCGTCATGCTCGGCCTCGGCCTGATGGGCCTCCACGACCTCGGCGACGGCTGGACCACGTGGCTCGGCGTGGATGTGCTGTGGGCCGTCGCGGGTGGCCTCGCCATCGGCGCCGCGCTCGGCGCGGGCGTCGGCTACGTCGTGCTGTACCTGCGGCGCGTGCACCGCGAGGCGGCCGGGACCGACGAGTACCTCGCGCTCGGGCTCGTCGCCCTGAGCTACGGGCTGGCGCTGCTGGCGCACACGTACGCCTTCCTCGCCGTCTTCGCGGCGGGCCTCGCGATGCGGGCCGTCGAGCGCCGCGCGACGGGCGACACGTCGAAGGAGGAGATCAAGGCGCTCACGCAGGAGGCCGGACTGGAGGAGGCCGCCCTCGACGAGACGGCCGCGCCGGCCATGATGGCCTGGACCGTGCTGAGCTTTACCGAGCAGGTCGACCGCATCAGCGCCGTCGCCGTCGTCGTGCTGACGGGCGCGCTCATCCACCTCGCGGCGCTGGACTGGCACACGGCGGCGTTCGTCGCGGCCCTGTTCCTCGTCGTGCGCCCCGCCGCCGTCGCGGTCGGCCTCATCGGCTCGGCGACTTCCGCCGTTCAGCGCGCGCTGATCGGCTGGTTCGGCGTCCGCGGCATCGGCTCGCTGTACTACCTCTTCTACGCCGTCGTCCACGGCGTCGACGGCCCGACGGCGTCACGCCTGCTGGGCATCGTGCTGACGGTCGTCGCGGCGAGCGCACTCGTCCACGGCCTCTCGGTGACGCCGCTCATGGAGTGGTACCGCCGCCGCGCCGGCTTCGAAGAGCGCGTGGCACGGGAGGAGGAGGGGTGACCGTGGGCGGGGGCGCGTGCGGGTTTCCTCCCGACCCGTCAGCCCACCAGCCCGTTCACCCCGTCCACCGTCAGATCGTCGAGCGAGTCGAGAACGAGGTCGGCGTCCGAGAGGTCGCCCGCGGAGTAGCGGCCCGTCGTGACGGCGACGGCGCGGGCACCGACCGCGCGGGCGCAGGCGACGTCGAGCGGCGTGTCGCCGATCACGATGAGCTCGTGGTGCGGCACGTCGCGGCCGAGGCGCGCCGCGGCGCGGGCGGCCGCGATGGCCGGGAGCGCGTTGCGGTGCTCGTCGTCCGACCCGTAGGCGCCGAACGGGAACAGGCCGCGCTCCAGCCCGACGGCCTCGACCTTGAGGTACGCGAGCGGCTCGAGGTTGCCCGTGAGCAACCCGACGGGCACGCCGGCATCCGCGAACCGCCGGACGGCGTCGTGCGCGCCGGCGATGGCCGTCGCTCGCGAGCCCGGCAGGCGCGTGAGCATGTCCGTGCGGTAGTCCGAGAGGGCATCCGCCAGCACGGCCTCAGCGTCGATCTCGCCGACGAGGGCGGTGTCCGAGAGGATGGCGCGGAAGATCTGCGGGTCCGTCTTGCCCGAAAACGAGACGCTCGAGGTGTCGACGGGCCGGCCGAGACGCGCCGTGAGGGTCGCCTCGATGGCGCGGCGGCCGACGCCGTGGCCGTCGTAGAGCGTGCCGTCGATGTCGAAGAGGAGGATGGGCATGAGCGCGTGAGAACGGAAGAGTTGGCGGGCTAGGCGTCGTAGGCCTCCTTGATGGCCTCCTCGACGACGGCGACTGGGTAGTTGCCCGAGAAGCAGGCGTGGCAGTAGCGGTCGCGGCCGTCGTGCGCCTGCCTCGACGGCGCCGAGCATCCCCTCGACCGAGAGGTAGCCGAGCGAGTCGACGCCGAGCCACTCGGCGATGGCGTCCACGGACGGGAAGGCGTTGGCGGCGAGCTCCTCGCGGCTCGGGAAGTCCATGCCGTAGAAGCACGGCCAGCGCACGGGCGGGCTCGCGGAGCGGAAGTGGACCTCGGCCGCGCCCGCGTCGCGGACCATCTGGACGAGCTGCTTCGCCGTCGTCCCGCGCACGATCGAGTCGTCCACCATCACGACGACGCGGTCCTTGAGGACGCCCGCGACCGGGTTGAACTTGGTCCGCACCTTCTGCTCGCGGCTCGTCTGGCCGGGCGAGATGAAGGTCCGCCCGACGTAGTGGTTGCGGATGAGGCCGATGTCGAGCTTGCAGCGGCGGCCGAGCTTGTTCGACTCCGAGACGTAGCCGATGGCCGCCGTGTTGGACGAGTCCGGCACGGCCATCACGACCGGCCGCTTGCCGTTGCCGTCGGGCACGGGCGCGTCGTGGGCGAGGCGCTTGCCCATCTTGCGCCGCACCTTGTCCACGCGAGGCGCCGAAGATGCGCGAGTCCGGCCGGGCAAAGTAGACGTACTCGAAGACGCACTGCGAGACGCCGTGCGGGCGGTCCGGGCGCGGGACGCGCGGCAGGCAGACGCCGTCGAAGCCCTCGCCTGCCTCGGGCCGCGCGCCGGCCGCGACGCGCTCGACGCCCGCCCGGTCGATCACGAGCACCTCGCCCGGCTCGATGTCCCGGATGACCGTCGCCCCGACGATGTCGAAGGCGCACGTCTCGCTGGCGACGACGTAGGCCGGCAGGCTGCGGCCCTCGGCCGGCGGGAGCACGCCGAGCGCGAGCGGCCGGAAGCCGTTGGGGTCGCGGACGGCGATGAGCGCGTCGTCCGTGAGCATCACGAGCGAGAACGCGCCCTCGGCCTCGTGGAGCGCGTCGATGATGCGCGCGACGGAGCCCTGCGACGTGCTCTGGGCCGCGAGGTGCAGGAAGAGCTCGGAGTCCGACGACGTGTTGAAGAGCGTCCCGCGCGCGGCGAGGCGCTCGCGGATCGCGCGGCTGTTCGAGAGGTTGCCGTTGTGCGCGAGCGCGAGGTTGCCCTCCTGGAAGTGGACCGCGAACGGCTGGACGTTGGCCGGGTTGGTCGCGGAGCCCGTCGTCGAGTAGCGCGTGTGGCCGATGGCCGCGTCGCCGAGGAGCGTCTCGGCGAAGATGGCCTCGTCGTCGAAGACGTCGAGCACGAGGCCGAAGTCCTTGTAGACCGGCATCGCGGGCGGCCAGTCAGCGCGTCGCGGTGCTGGGTCGCGATGCCGGCCGACTCCTGGCCGCGGTGCTGGAGCGCGTGGAGGCCGAAATACGTCAGCCGGGCGGCGTCGGGGTGGTTGAACACGCCGAAGAGGCCGCAGTGGTCGCGCGGTTTGTCCACGGTGGGCGCCGGTGGTGGGGCCGAAGGTTAACGGGGCCGGCGGGCAGGGCGCGCGCGCCGCGCAGATTTCGCACCGCGGCGCCGAGGCGGCACTAGCGGATGGCGGCGCCGATCTGGACGAGCTCGGCGAAGACGCCCGCCGCCGTCACCTCGGCGCCGGCGCCGGGGCCTCGAACGACGAGCGGGCGGTCCGGGTAGCGGTCCGTGCGGAACGTGACGAGGTTGTCGCCGGCGTCGAGCGCGAAGGCCGGGTGCTCGGGGCCGACGGCCTCGACCGAGAGGCTCGCCGCGCCCGCCCCGTCGTTTGCTTCCGTGTCCACGACGGCGAGCGCGCGGAGGACGCGGCCCTGGGCGGCGGCGTCGCGGCGGAGCGCGTCGAAGTGGTCGTCGTGCGCCTCGAGCTGGGCGTAGAAGGCGTCGACGGTCGGCGCGTCGGTGCAGGCGGCGGGGAGGAAGGGGCGGACGGTGGCGGCGTCGGGCTCGAGGCGCAGGCCGGCGTCGCGGGCGAGGACCAGCAGCTTGCGGCGCACGTCCGCGCCCGAGAGGTCGTCGCGCGGGTCGGGCTCGGTGTAGCCGCAGCGCCTGCGCCTCGCGGACGACGGCCGAGAACGGGACCGTCGCGCCGGGCGCCGAGAACGTCGCGAAGAGGAACGAGAGCGTGCCCGAGAGGACGCCCTCGATGCGCCGGATGCGGTCGCCCGACGAGACGAGGTCCGCCGAGCGTCGACACGACGGGCAGGCCGGCGCCGACGTTGGTCTCGTAGCGGAGCGGCACGCCGCGGCGCGCGGCGAGCGCCTTGAGGCGGTCGTAGTCCGCCTGCGGACCCGAGAGCGCGACCTTGTTGGGCGTCGAGACGCCCACGGACGCGCTCGAGGAGGCGCGTCGTAGAGGGCCGGCACGTCCGCCCCGGCCGTCGCGTCTACCACGACGGCGTTGGGAGGTTGAGGGCGATGGCGCGGTCGACGAACGCGGCGGCGGAGGCCGGCTCGCCCGCGTCGCGGCGCCGCGCGCCAGTCGGCGAGGTCGATGCCGCGCGCGTCGAAGGCCATCGTGCGCGAGTTCGAGACGCCGGCGAGGCGGATCTCGAGGCCGCGCGTCGCGCGCAGCGCCGGCGCCTGGAGCGGCGATCTGGTCGAGGAGCGCCGCCCCGACGAGGCCGGTCCCGATCGACGAACAGGTTCAGGCGCGCCGCGCCCGAGAGGAAGAGGCCGTCGTGGACGACCGCGAGCGCCTTGGCGCTGTCCGCGGCGCTGACGACGACCGAGATGTTGCGCTCGGACGAGCCCTGCGCCACGGCGCGGACGTTGACGCCGTTGTGGCCGAGGGCCGAGAAGACGCGGCCGGCGATGCCGGGCGTCTGCGGCATCCCCTCGCCGACGACGGCGAGGATGCTGAGGTCCGTTCTCGACCGAGACGGGCGCGACCGTCCCGCGGGCGATCTCGGGCGCGAACTCGGCGTCCGCGGCCGCGCGTCCCGCCTCGGCCTGCTCCGGGCGCGACGGCGACGCTGATGGCGTTCTCGGACGAGCCCTGCGTGATGAGCGCGACCGAGACGCCGGCGCTGGCCGAGCGCGCCGAAGAGGCGCGCCGCGACGCCGGGCATCCCGAAGAGGCCGCCGCCGGCGAGCGTCAGCAGCGCCACGCCGGGCACGGACGCCACGCCGCGGACGGGGTGGCCCGCGTCGGCACCGGCGCCTCGGGCGGAGACGACGGTGCCGGGCGCGTCGGCGTTGAAGGTGTTGCGGACGTGGATCGGGACGCCGGCCGCGAGCGCGGGCGCCATCGTCGGCGGGAAGAGGACCTTGGCGCCGAAGTGCGCCATCTCGGCGGCCTCGGCGTACGTCATCTGCGGGATCGGGAAGGCGTCCTCGACGAGCCGCGGGTCCGCCGTGAGCACGCCGTCGACGTCGGTCCAGATCTCGATGCGCTCGGCTCCGAGCGCGGCGCCGACGAGGCTACGCCGTGAGGTCCGACCCGCCGCGGCCGAGCGTCGTCGTCCGGCCCTGCGCGTCGGCGCCGGTGAAGCCGGGAATGACGGCGACCGTGCCGGCCGATCGACCGCGGCGCGGATGCGGCGGGTCGTCTCGGCGGCGTCGACGTGCGCGCCGCCGAAGGCCGAGTCCGTCGCGACGAGGCGGGTCGCGTCGAGCGCCCGCGGCGTGGACGCCGCGCGCGCGGAGGGCGGACGCCATCAGGACGGACGCCGCGCGCTCGCCGTAACGAGAGCGCGCGGTCCGTCGCGCGCGGGCTCGCCTCGCCGAGCGCGGCCATGCCGCGCAGCAGGTCCCCGAGGCGCTCCGTGAGCGCGTCGAGGTCGGCCAGAACAGCCTCGCGGTCGTCGCTCACGAGGCGCCCCGTCGCGGCGTCGCGGTGGCGGGCGGCGAGCGCGTCGAGCGCCTCGGCGTCGAGCGCCTCGGCGGCGGCCGAGGCGACGAGCGCGAGCAGCGTGTCCGTCACGCCGCCCATCGCCGAGACGACGACGTCGGGCTGCGCGCCCGTCCGCGCCTGCGCCGCGACGAGGTCGGCGGCGTGCGCGATGCGGTCGGCGTCGGCGAGCGACGAGCCGCCGAACTTCATCACGACGGGCGCCGGCTCGCGGCGCCGGACGTCGGGTCGGCCGAAAGCGGGCGCGTCGTCGTCACGTCCGGCGTCTCGACGACCGTCTCGATGTGGAGGTCGGCGAGCTGCTGCGCGTCCACGACGTCCGGCGCGCCGGACATGAGCTCGCGACGCCTGCTGCGTCTTGGGGAACGCGATGACGTCGCGGAGGCTCGTCGCGCCGGTGAGGAGCATCGCCAGGCGGTCGAGGCCGAGCGCGATGCCGCCGTGCGGCGGGGCGCCGTAGCTTGAACGCGTCCAGCAGGAAGCCGAAGCGCGCTTCCGCCTCCTCGTCCGAGATGCCGAGGAGTGAGAACATGCGCCGCTGGACGTCCGGGCGGTGGATGCGGATCGAGCCGCCGCCGACCTCGGAGCCGTTCAGGACGAGGTCGTAGGCGCGGGCGCGGGCCGCGCCGGGGTCCGTGTCGAGCAGCGGCACGTCCTCGGGGCGCGGGCTCGTGAACGGGTGGTGCATCGCGTAGAAGCGGCCGTCGGCCTCGTCGTACTCGAAGAGCGGGAAGTCCGTGACCCAGAGGAACTCCCACGGGCCGTCTGCGCCCTCGGGCACGAGGCCCGTCTCGCGCGCCATGTGGAGCCGCAGGTCGCCCATCTGCCCGAAGACCTTTTTAGCTGGGCCCGGCGAGGATCAGGACGAGGTCGCCCGCCTCGGCGCCGACGGCGTCGACGACGGCCTGGACGTGCTCGCGCGGGAGGGCCTCCTCCTTGACCGACGACGTGAACGGCGAGCCGTCCGCGGGGAGCTTGGCGTAGAAGAGGCCGCCGGCCCCGATCGTCTGGCGGACGACCGTCTTGTCGAGCGTGTCCATCGCCTTGCGCCCGCGCTCGGCCTCGCCCGCGACGCGGATCGCGACGACCGAGGCGCCGCTCGCCGAACGGCCCGAAGCCCGACGCCGCGACGGCCTCCGTCACGTCGGCGATCTCCATGCCGAAGCGGAGGTCCGGCTTGTCCGACCCGAAGCGGCGCATCGCCTCGGCGTACGCCATCCGCGGGAACGGGGCCGGGATGTCGATGCCGCGCGTGTCCGCCCACTGCTGGACGATGAGGCCCTCGATGAGGCCGTAGATCATCTCCTCGGTCGCGAACGTCACCTCGACGTCGATCTGCGTGAACTCCGGCTGGCGGTCCGCCCGCAGGTCCTCGTCGCGGAAGCACTTCGTGATCTGGACGTAGCGGTCCATGCCGGCCACCATCAGCAGCTGCTTGTACGTCTGCGGGCTCTGCGGGAGCGCGTAGAAGCGGCCCGGGTGGACGCGGCTCGGCACGAGGTAGTCGCGCGCGCCCTCGGGCGTGGACTTCATCAGGACCGGCGTCTCGATCTCGATAAAGTCGTGCGCGTCGAAGTAGCGGCGCGTGGACTGCGCGAGGCGGTGGCGCAGGACGAGGTTCTTCTGGAGGCTCGGCCGGCGCAGGTCCAGCGTCCGGTGCTGGAGGCGCAGCTCCTCGCCCGCCTTGCCCGACTTCGGGTCGGACTCGGAGACCACGAACGGCGGCGTCTCCGAGACGGCGAGGACCTCGACGCTGCTCACCCACACCTCGACGGCGCCCGTCTCGAAGCGCGGGTTCGGCGTGTCCTTCTTCCGGACCTCGCCGCGGACCGAGACGACGTCCTCGGCGCGCATGTGGAGCGCGAGCTCGGCCGCCGCGGCGTCGAGCTCGGGGCTGAAGACGAGCTGCGTGATGCCGTAGCGGTCGCGGAGGTCGGTAAAGATGAGGCCGCCGCCGACCTCGCGGCGCGTGTCCACCCAGCCCTGCAGCGTGACGGTCTCGCCGACGGTGTCCTCGCGGAGCGCGCCGCACGTGGTCGTGCGGAGGCCGTGCGTCGGGGCGTCGGTGGGGAGGAGGCGGGGCGTGTCGGACATCGAGGCGGCTGGCGTGGGAGCGGGCCAAGGTACCGGGCGGCGCGCCGGCGGAGTGGGGAAAGCCGATGGAGCGGGCCGGTGTGCGTCCGGATTTCGCCGCCCCTGCCCACTTGCGGCGGGGCGCTGGCCGCATCTTCCCGTCTCCGCCACCGCCCGCTCATGACGCTCCCGTTCGACCCCGTCCTGCGCCTTGTCGGCCGCGAGGCCGCGCGCCTCGGCGTGGCGGCGTACGCCGTCGGCGGGGCCGTGCGCGACGCGCGGCTGAACCGCGAGACGACCGACCTCGACGTCGTCGCGGTGGCGCCGGATGGGCGGCCGCGGCCGGGCGTCGAGCTGGCTCGGGCGGCCGCAGCGGCGCTCGGCGTCAAGGCGCCGGCCGTCTACGAGGCGTTCGGGACGGCGGCCGTGACGGTGCCGATGCTGCGCCTCGCCGCGCTCGGCGTGCCCGCCGGCGCCTCGGGCGGCGCGCCGCTCGTCGTCGAGTTCGTCGGCGCCCGCCGCGAGAGCTACCGGGCCGACTCGCGCAAGCCGATCGTCGAGGACGGGACGCTCGCGGACGACCTCGCCCGCCGCGACTTTACCGTCAACGCCCTCGCCGCAGACCTCCACCCGGACCGCTTCGGCGAGACGGTCGACCTCCACGGCGGCCTCGCCGACCTCGGGGCGCGCACCTTGCGGACGCCCCTGGACCCGGCCGTCACCTTCGCCGACGACCCGCTGCGGATGATGCGCGCGGCCCGCTTCGCGGCGCAGCTCGGTTTTACCGTCGCACCCGAGGCGGTCGCTGCGATGGCAGCCAACGCGGAGCGCCTCGACATCGTGAGCCCGGAGCGGATCACGGACGAGATGAGCAAGCTGCTCGCGGCTCCCGTGCCGTCGCTTGGGCTGGGGCTGCTGTACCGCACAGGCCTGCTCGAGCGCGTCCTGCCCGAGGTAACACGCCTCGCGGGCGTCGAGGAGGTCGGCGGGCGCGCGCACAAGGACAACTTCTGGCACACGCTCGAGGTCGTGGACAACCTCGCGCACCTGCAGCACGGCGTCGGCGTCGGCGAGCGGGCGGCGGGCTACGACCTCTGGCTCCGCTGGGCCGCGCTCCTGCACGACATCGGCAAGGCCGAGACGAAGCGCTGGGAGACCGGGACGGGCTGGACGTTCCACGGCCACGAGGACGTCGGGCCGAGGCGCCTCGTGCCCGAGGTCTTCCGCCGCCTGCGCCTGCCCCTCGGCGACCCGCTCGACTTCGTGCAGACGGTCGTCCGCCTCCACCACCGCCCCGCCGCGCTCGTCGACGCCGACGTCACCGACTCGGCCGTCCGCCGCCTCATCGTCGACGCCGGCGACGACATCGAGGACCTGATGCTGCTCGTGCGCGCCGACGTGACGAGTAAGAACGCGCGCCGCTCGCGCACCTACCTCGCCGGCTACGACCGCGTCGAGGCGCGGATGGCCGAGGTCGAGGCGCGCGACAACCTCCGCAACTGGCAGCCGCCGGTCTCAGGCGAGCGCATCATGGCGCTGCTCGGCGCGGGCGAGGGCGTGGCCGTCGGGATGCTCAAGCAGTGGGTCCGCGAGGCGATCCTCGACGGCGCCATCCCGAACGAGCCCGCCGCCGCCGAGGCATTCGTCGTGGAGCGCCTCGGCGAGGCGCGGCGCCGCGAAGCGCTCTTTCTCGAGATCGTGCCCGCCCTGCGCGGCCCCGACCGCGCCGCGGGTGGTGCCATCAAAGACGCCCTCTTCACGGACGACCTGCCGGCCGGCGACGCCGAGGCGCGCGCGCACCTCCTCGCCGTCCGAGACGCCGCAGTTGCCGACCGCGCCGCCGAGGCGCCTCGCGACGCTTCCTGATCGCCTCGCGTCGAACCACGCACGGCAGGGCGCCCGACCGGCGTTCGTAGACTCGGTCCGCCCCCCGTCCTCCGCCCTCCGCACATGCGCCCCTGGTACAAGAACCTCGACTGGTTCACGATCCTCATCTGGGTCGCGCTCGTCTGCGTCGGCCTGACGGCCATCTACTCGGCGACGCACGGCCCGGCGCGGGAGTTCTTGAAGGACACCGTCCAGCAAAACTTTACGCGGCAGCTCGAGTGGTTCGGCGTCTCGGCGGTGGTGATGCTCATCGTGCTGCTGTTGCCGGCGCGGCTCATCGTGCGCCTCGCGCCGCTGGCGTACCTCTTCTGCCTTGGCCTGCTCGCCGCCGCCATCGTGTTCGGGCGCGAGGTCAACGGTGCCAAGGCGTGGGTGTGGGGCCTCCAGCCGGGCGAGATCGGCAAGGTCGGGACGGTCCTTGCCGTGACGGCCCTGCTGGCGTCCAAGGAGGCGCGGCAGGGGAGCATCAAGCACCTTGTCGGGGCGGCCGTGCTGCTGCTGATCCCGGTCGGGCTGCTGCTCGCGGCCAACGACACCGGGACGGCGCTCGTCTACCTCGCCCTCGTGCCCGTGATGCTGTTCTGGTCCGGCGCCGTGCCCCTGCCGACGATGGCGCTGCTTGCCGCCCCGGCCGTGGCCGTCTACCTCGTCATCGGCAACCCCTTTCTAGCGGGCCTGTTCGCGCTCGCCGCGACGGTCGGCTTCTTCGTCTGGACCCGCTCGAAGGGCATGGCCGCGATGATGTTCGCCGCGACGGGCGTGATGGCCATCGCCGCGCACACGGCGCTGTTCAAGATCCTGCAGCCGCACCAGATCTCGCGCATCGTCGCCTTCAACAACCCCGAGTCGTTCCGCTACGGCGCGGGCTTCCACATTATCCAGGCGAAGGCGGCCATCGGCTCGGGCGGCCTCTTCGGGAAGGGCTTCACCAACGGCACGCAGACGCAGCTCGCGTACATCCCGGAGAACTCGACGGACTTCATCTTCTGCGTCATCGGCGAGGAGTTCGGCTTTATCGGGACGATTGCGCTGCTAGCGCTCTTCGGCGTGCTGCTGATCCGCCTCGCGAGCCTCGGCGCGCAGGCCGGCTTCGCGCTCCCGCGCCTCTTCGTGGCGGGCCTCACGGGCATCCTGCTCGTCCACATCCTGATCAACATCGGCATGACGATCGGGCTGATGCCGGTCATCGGCATCCCGCTGCCGTTTATCTCCTACGGCGGCTCGGCGCTGCTCGCCAACACGACGATGCTGGCGATCGCGCTGAACCTGCACGCCCGCCGCGACGAGTTCGCCGTCTACACGTCGCAGTGACCGCCTCGCGGAAGAGACGGCGCCGCGTGGGTGCGCCCGCGCCGCGGCGGCGCGCGGGACCCGAGATCCTCGTCGGCATCGCGGCGATCCTGCTGAGCTGCGGCGCGCTCGTGGTCTCGGTGTTCCAGGCGCAGATCCTGCGCGAGCAGCAGGGCGCGACCGTGTGGCCGCGCCTCTCGGTCAGCGCCGGGCAGCTGGACGACACGTTCCTCTACCAGCTCCGCAACGACGGCATCGGCCCGGCCATCGTCCGCGAGGCGCGCTTCTCGGCCCACGGGCGCACCACCGAGCAGCTCTCGGAGCTGCTGTACCGCGATGTGCTCGGCCCGATGGGGGACACGTCGTACGCGGCCGGCAAGATCAGCACCACGGTCGCGCCGGGGATGGTCCTGCGGCCGGGCGACGAGCTCCCGCTGTTCCAGACGCAGCACAGCGCCGTCCTCGGCGACCGGCTCTCGGCGTTCGTGCAGGACTCGTCGTTCCATGCCAGGATCCTCTACTCGGACGTCTACGGCACGTGCTGGCGCGTCGACAACGCGGACGTGCGCGCGGCGGGGCGCTGCGCAGAAGCGGAGCAGTAACGGGGAGTCGCTCTCCCACCGCCGCGCGCCGGCGGGATTCATTGGGACGCAGCGGCAAACGGGTTTATCCTTCACAGACCCCGTTTCCGCAGCCCGGCGCTGCCACCGCCCCCACTTATGAACCGATTGATCCTTTTCGCCGCCGCCGCGCTCGTCGCCGGTCCGGCACTCGCTCAGAAGGCCCGGCCCGCAAGCGCGCTCGAGCTCGGCACGGACCCCAACCCGGCGCTGAGCGCCGATGCCTCGCAGTTCGCGAGCGGCCAGCCGATGATGCTCGCCGGGCTCAACCTCTACGTCTCGCCCGGCTCCAGCGAGGACATGGCCCGCGAGGCGCTCGCCCAGACGAGCGGCACGCTCGGCTTCCGCCGCTCCGCCGTCGCGGACCTCGAGATGACGCACGAGTTCACCGGCCAGGCCGGGACCGTCGTCCGCTTCCGCCAGACCGTCCAGGGCGTGCCCGTGTGGGGCCCCGAGACGCTCGTCAACCTCGACCTCCAGAAGCGCGCGCAGCTCGTCGTCAACGCCGTCCGCGAGGACGTGGCGCTGGCCGACGTCACGCCGGCCATCTCGGCCGCCGCGGCCCGCGCCGCCGCGATGCAGCACCTCGGCCTGACGACGACCGCCATCGAGGAGACGCGCCTCGTGGTGTGGCCCGCCCTCGACGGCGCGCGCCTCGCCTACGCCGTGATGCTGACGAGCCCGGACCGCCTCGGCGACTGGGAGACCATTGTCGACGCCAAGACGGGCGCGCTCATCCGCGTCGCGGACCGCGCCGTCTACGAGCACGGCCCCGACGACCCGCGCCCGACGGCCCTCCCGACCGTCGAGACGAGCCCGCTCTTCCTCGTCGACGCGACCGCGATGATCTTCGACCCGGACCCGCTCTCGCGCGCCGGCGTGGCCTACGGTGGCGGCTATGTCGACGGCAACGACGCCGACACGCCGCAGCTCACGGCCGCCCGCACCGCCGTCACGCTCCGCGACATCACCTTCGACGGCACCAACTACAACCTCGTCGGCCCGTGGGCCGAGATCCGCGAGATCGAGGCGCCCGCCAAGGGCCTCTTTCCGCAGCCGACCGCCGACTGGAGCTTCACGCGCAACGCGGACGGATTCGAAGCCGCGATGACGTACTGGCACGTCGACAACTACATGCGCTACGTCAACACGACGCTGGGCGTCGTGGCCAAGCCGGACCGCTACACGACGGGCGTCCGTTACGACGCACACGGCCAGAGCGGCGCCGATAACTCGCGCTACTCGGGCGCCGGCCAGGACCTCGCCTTCGGTGAGGGCTGCGTCGACGACAACGAGGACGCGGACGTCATCATCCACGAGCTCGGCCACGGCCTCCACGACTTCCTCGGCACGATCTCGAACTCCACCGCGGACGGCCTCTCGGAGGGCTTCGGCGACTACGTCGCGCAGAGCTATGGGCGCTCGCTCGGGCTGCTCTCGCCCTCGGCGGCGTCGTACAACTGGGTCTTCAAGTGGGACGGCCACAACGCCTGCTGGCCCGGCCGCACGTCGGCCTACGCGGGCACGTACCCCTCGGGCGGCCAGCTGCACGGCGTCGGCCAGAACTGGGCGACCTCGAACATGCGCATCTGGAACGCCGTCGGCCGCGAGCGGACCGACAAGGCCGTCTTCGAGGGCATCCGCATGACGAACGGCTCGGCGACGCAGCCGGTCGCGGCGCGCGCCGTGATGCAGGCCGCGACGAACATGGGCTACTCGTACACGGAGCTCAACGCGATGTACACGAACTACGTGCAGCAGGGCTACACCGGCCTCACGGCCCCGAACCCGACGGCGGGCGAGGCGCTGCCGGACGCTGTCGCGGGCGAGCTCACGGCCGCGACGCCGAACCCGTTCAACGGCCAGACGGCGTTCGAGCTCGTCGTGGCGGACCCGCAGCACGTGCGCGTCGAGGTTCTCGACGTGCTCGGCCGCCAGGTCGCCGTCCTCTTCGACGGCAACGTCCTCGCAGGCCAGCGCTACCCGTTCTCGCTCGACGCGGCGAGCCTTCAGCCCGGCGTCTACGTCTACCGCGCCGTCGGCGAGCGCTTCCAGGCGAGCCGCCGCGTGACGCTCGCGCAGTAACGCGCCACCGTGTCTCGCTCACGCCGCGGGGCGGTCGTCCGAGAGGATGGCCGCCCCGCGGTGCGTTCAGGGCGCCTCGGGCAGGTCGAGGACGAGGGCGACCGTCGGGACGCCCGTCGCCACGGCGCGGCCGTCGCCGGCCGGTGCGTCGAGGCCGTAGTCGTTGTCGCCGAGCACGACGAGGCGACGGCCGTCGATGAGCAGTCCCTCAGGCTTGCGCGCGGCGGCGGGCCAGCCCGACGCGAGGAGGTCTACGACGAGGCGCTTCGGGACGAGCCGGACGCCGGCCGCGAGCGCCGCCTCTGCCGAGCCGAACGCCTCGGGCGGCGTGGTCAGGTCGTCCACCGCACTGCCCGCGGCGAGGTCCAGCGCGTGCACGGCCGCGCCCCACACGCCATCGACGGGTCCGTGCTCGATGAGCAGCAGACGGCCGTCCGGCAACGCCGCCACGTCGCCGACCTTGCGCTGCGGTCCGTCGAGCGCAAAAGCCCGCGTTTCGGCCGCACCCGTCGCCGGGTCGAAGACGAGCAGGCGGGCGACGGGCGTCGCGGCGTCCGCCCCGGGGAGCCGCATCGGCCCCTGCACGGCCGCGACGACGCGCGGACCTTCCGTCGTCTCGGCGACGCTGAGGCCCTCGAAGCCGAGGTTGGGCGTGCGCGTGAGGAAGACGGCCGGCAGCGGGCGGTCTATCGGCAGTTCGGGCACCGGAAGGGCGCGCTCGATGACGCACCCTGACGCGAGGTCCACGCGCCATAGCGACGGCCGGTACTCCTCGCAGATCCAGACCGACCCGTCTCCTGCGTCGGCGACGCCCTCGGCGTCGAGGCCCCATGGGTCCGGCGCGAGGCGTTCGCCGTCCGGCCCAAGCGCCGTCTCGGTGTCGAGCATGACACCTAGCGGCGGTCGCCCCGAGACGGGTTTGCCGTCCGGGTCGCAGATCGGCGTCCGTGCGAGTACGTCGATGCGGCCGTCGGCGAGGCGCAGCGCGACGAGCGTCGGGCGGTAGTCCGGGACGGGGAAGCGCTTGGCGGGTCGCCCCTCAGAGACGGCCGCATCGACGTTGGGGCCGCGGTCCGTGACGGCGACGAGGCGTCCGTCGGCGAGGCGATCGAGGCCCGACAGGCCGCCCTCGTGGACCGTCACGCCGTTTGCCGTGCCGAGCGTCCTCGGGTCAGCGAGCGTGTAGAGGCCCGGGTCGGGCAGGCGGTGCGGCATCGTGGAGGGAGGGCTTCGGCCGCAATTCACCCGGCAGCGGTTCCCGGGAGGCGGGGGGCGGGCGTAGATTGCGCGCCCCCCGGAGGGGTGCCAGAGAGGTCGATCGGGCCGGTCTCGAAAACCGGAGTACCCGCAAGGGTACCGTGGGTTCGAATCCCACCCCCTCCGCAGGCGCACCGCGCCACCCACCGCCCGCGCGACGCCCGTCGCCGCGGGCGGTGCGCGTTTCGGGGCGTGGGCTCGACCACACCGTCGTCCTTTTTGGACTTCTTAGACGCCGACGCGCACATTTCTCAGGACTCAGTCCCGTTGGTCGGGTTGCCCGGCCCAGAAAGTGCTTCAGCGGCCGCGAGAAACGCGCCGAGCGTGCCGGGGAGCGGGTCGGCCGCAGCCGACCGGATGGCGTGGTCGGCGAGCAACGGCGCGCCGCCGAGGCCCTCGCCGCGCCCGAGAACGGCGACGCCGTCGTGGCGCGGGTCTGCCGAGACGAGCCTGAACAGCGCCTCGACAGACTCGTGCTCCCCCTCGATCCACTGCGCGAAGCCGGCGCGGCCGTCGGCGCAGGGGCCGTAGAGCAGGAGGGCGGCAATGCTCCAGAGGCCGTTGCGCTCCTGTGCCGCCTCGACGATGTCGCGTTCGGCGTCGGTGTCGAACGGGCACGTGGCCGAAGAGCGGTAGAGAAGAGCGTACATCGGGGGCGGAGAACCGGTGGAGCGCGCACCCTGCAATCGCCGCGCCGAACCGAGGACACAGAGCAGTCAAATTTGCAGGTGGTAATTGCGTCGGTTTCGCGCTCCTGGAGCGCGTGCTGAACCAGTTCGGCCAGCGGGTCGTTGGCCGTGCTAGCTTGGGTACGAGCGCTCCGCGCCGCCCGTCCATTCCGTTTCTGCCCCTCGCCCGATGTCCCGCTTCCACCGCCTCGCCGCGGCCGCCGCCCTCGCCGCGCTCTGCGCCGGCCCGGCGCTCGCCCAGACGGCCGCCCTCGACACCGTCACCGCCCGACCGCTCGACGGCGGGAAGATGTGGCTCTTCGAGCAGCCGCCGACGGACTACCTCGCCGCGACGTACGGCTTCCGCCCAGACGCCGCGTGGTACGACCGCGCGCGCCTCGCGAGCCTCCGGATGCCCGGCTGCTCCGCGAGCTTCGTCTCGCCTCACGGCCTCGTCGCGACGAACCACCACTGCGCCGAGGGCTCGGTCGTCGCGGTGGACCGCGGCGGCGAGAACCTCCTCGACAACGGCTTCGCCGCGCGGCGCCTCGCCGACGAGCGCGCCGCGCCGGGCATGACGATGGACCAGGCCGTCGCCATCGAGGACGTTACGCAGGAGATCGCCGCGGCCGTCGATGCTGCGACGACGCCGGAGGCGCGTGAGGCCGCCCTCGAGACCGCAACGACGCGCGTCAAGGCGCGCCTGCTCGCGGCCCAGGGCGAGGCGAACACGGACGAGGAGACCGCGCGCTTCGTCGTCCAGGTCGTCGCGCTGTACGACGGCGGGCGCTACTCGGCGTACACCTTCCGGCGCTACCGCGACGTGCGCCTCGTGATGGCGCCCGAGCTTACCGTGGGCCAGTTCGGCGGCGACTACGACAACTTCACCTACCCACGTTACGGCGCCGACTTCTCGTTCTACCGGATCTACGGCGACGACGGCCGTCCGCTTGAGTCGCCAAACTACTTCCCGCTCTCTACGCAGGGCGTCGCGGCCGACAGCCTCGTGTTCGTCGTCGGCAACCCGGGCTCGACGAGCCGCGGGCTGACGGTCGCCGAGCTCGAGTCGCTTCGGGACATCGAGCTGCCCGCCACGTCGGCGTTCATCGACAGCCGCGTCGACGCGCTCGTGGCGTACCTCAACACGGGCACGGCCGAGAACCCGGACGCCGTGCGGCAGCAGATCCAGAGCCTCCGCAACAGCCAGAAGGCCTACCACGGCCGTCTGCGCGGCCTCCAGGACCCTGTCGTCATCGCGCGCCGCGCCGCGGCCGAGCGCGCCTTCCGGCAGGCCAGCCCCGAGGCCGCGGGCCTCGTCGACCGGCAGGCCGCGCTCCAGGTCGAGGCGCGCCGCGACGCCCGCCAGGCGACGGCCTTCTCGACGCTCTTCAACCGCCGCTACGGCTCCGCGACGCTGCGCCGCGGGCTCCTCGTCGCCTCGGGCCGCTCCGCCGAGGCGACGGCCGTCGTGACCCCGCCCGGCCCGCTTGAGCGCGCCTACCTCACGGCCGAGCTCGCCCAGCTTCAGGCCTACTTCCTGTCCGCAGGCGGCCCGGCGGACAGCATGCCGAAGATCTTCCAGTCCGGCGAGACGCCGGCGCAGATCGCCGACCGCCTTCTGGCCTCGTCGCCCCTCGCGGCGGCCAGCACCGCGGCCGGCGCGCCGGTCGACGACCCGGCCGTCGCGCTCGTCGCCCGCATCCTGCCGGACCTCCAGGGCTACCAGGAGCGCACGGAGCGCCTCGGCGAGCGCCAGGCCGAAGTCCGCCGCCTGCTCGGCCGCGCGCGCTTCGCGACCTACGGCGCGTCCGTCCCGCCGGACGCCACGTTCTCGCTCCGCTTCACCGACGGCCTCGTAAAGGGCTACAGCTACAACGGGACCGAGGCGCCGCCGCTCACGACGCTCTTCGGCGTCTTCGACCGCTTCCACAGCTTCTGCGACGCCGGCGCGGGCGCGCCCGAGGTCGTCGGCCCGAACGGGCAGCCGGCCTGCGACTGGCAGCTCCCGCAGCGCTGGATCGACGCCGAGCCCAAGCTCGACCTCACGACGCCCGTCAACTTCACGTCGACGTCCGATACCATCGGAGGCAACTCGGGCTCGCCGGTCGTCAACCGCCGTCTCGAGCTCGTCGGCCTCAACTTCGACCGCTCCATCGAGGGTCTCGTCCGCGACTACCTCTACGCGCCCGAGCGCGGCCGCAACGTCATGGTCGACGCGCGCTACATCATCGAGGCGCTCCGCGACGTCTACGACCTCGGCTCGCTGGCGGACGAGCTGACGACGGGGCGGATGCGCCGCTAACGCCATGCGCTGCGCTACAGCCCTCATCCTCGCCGCGCTGCTCGTGCCGGCGGCGCGCGCCCAGATCTCGACCGACCGCCCCGGCTTCACCTTCGGGGCCAGCGTCGTCGACCCGGGCGTGTTCCAGGCCGAGACGGGCCTGCCCGAGGCGACGCTCGGTTCAAACGCGGACGTCTATCAGGTCCCGGTGCAACTCCGCTATGGCCTCCTGCCGGGGCTCGAGGTCCGCGTGCTCGCGCCCGCTTTCCGGGCCGTCGATGCGGGCGGGCTGGACGTCAGGCGCGCGTTCGACCCGGTCGTGGCGGGCGTCAAGGTTGAGGTCCCGGTCGGCGGCGTCTCGCTCGCGCTCATCACCGAAGCCATCGTCCCGACGCGGGGCGGCTCGCTCGGGGTGCAGTTCAACGCCCCCGCAGCGGTCGCACTCGGCGACGCGAGCCTGACGCTCTCGCCCGGCGTCGTCGTCCAGAACGGCACGACGACGCTGAACCTTGTCGGCTCACTCGGCCGCGACTTCGGCCGCACGCTCGGCGCGTACGTCGAGGCCGCCGCCTTCCCGGTCATCGACGGCAACGCGACGCCCGTCTACATCGGCGGCGGCGTGCTCGCCCGCGCCAGCCCGGACGTTCAGCTCGACGCGTTCTTCGACGCTGGCGTCTCGGGCGATGCGGACGATCTACTCGTCGGTGTCGGCGTCTCGTTCCGGCTGAAATGACGCGCGCCTACTCGGGCCGCAGGCCCGGAATCGGGACGAACGACTGGGACGGATAGGCGCCCGGCGCCGTTGGCGTCTGGATCTGGACGTAGCGGTGGCCCGAGCGCTTATGGCACGCGTTGCAGCCGTCGAGCATCAGCGCGTACGTCGAGTCGAAGCGGGCCCGCTGGCCAGAACGCGCCGCGGCGACGAGGCGCTGCGCCCGCGGCAACGCCACCTCGGCTGCGATCGCGCTGATGTCGACGCGCTGGTTCATGATGCCGCCGTCGATGAGGCGCTCCGTGTTCTCCTGGATCTCAGCCGCGTAAAATGCCGCGAGCGGCCAGTTGTCGGCCTCCGCCGCCATCTGCGCCTTCTCGGCGTAGCGCTGGTAGAGCACCATGTGGACGAGCAGCGCCTGCGTGTCCCGCTGCACGTCACGTTGCATCTCGACGCCACGCGACGCCTCCGTCCCGACATCTGGCCGGAAGACGGCGAACAGCGCCGTGACGACGGCGAACAGGGCAACGAGCAGGGACGCGAAGGCGACGACGGACGAGCGGTTCATCGGGGGCGATGGCGGGCATGGCCGTCAAGGTAGGACGCTCCCCGACGGCGATCCTGGGGCGCGGAGAAATCATGCCGCACTGCGGCACCTTTCCCGAACGGCCCCGTACTCCGCCCCAGACCCTACTCCGCTCCCATGCCCGACCGTCCCGACGCGCTCGCCGACGTCCCGCCCGGCCTCGCCGCCGTCCTGCCGTTCCTGTACGTCGCGTGGGCCGACGGCCGCCTCGACGCCGCCGAGGTCGATGCCATCCGCCAGGCGCTCGACGCGCAGCCGTGGATCTCGGACGACGAGCGCGCGCGCCTCGCGACGTACCTCGACCCGGCCGCGCCGCCCGACGCCGCGACGCTCCACAGCTGGGCGAAGACGCTCCGCACGACGCTCCGGCGCGTGCCGGACGAGGCGCGCGGCTCGCTCGCCGCCCTCGGCTCGGCTCTCGCCACGCTCTCCGCGACCGGCGACGGCGGCGGTCCTGACGTCCGCGCCGCGCTCGACGAGATCGAGGCCGCGCTCGGCGTCGACGGCGCCGAGGAGATCCGCGAGATGGGCGACGCTGCCGCAGACCCTGGCCCGCCCGCGCTCCCGCCCGAGGTGCCCGCCGCCTTCGACGTCGCTGCCCTCCAGGCGGTCCTCGACGGCGACCGTGCAGGCGTGCGCAACCGCGTTCGCGCGCTTCTGCAGGACCCGTTCTTCGCCTACCCGGAGCCGTCGATCACCAAGGAGGAGTACCGCGAGTTGGTCCTGACATGGCTCCAGCGCCTCGCGGACGACGGCCTCGGCGGCCTTGCCTTCCCGGCCGAGACCGGCGGTGGCGGCTCCATCGGGGACTTTATCGCCGCCTTCGAGACGCTCGCCTTCCACGACCTCAGCCTCGTCGTGAAGTACGGCGTGCAGTTCGGGCTGTGGGGCGGGTCCGTGGCACAGCTCGGCGGCGAGGCGCAGAAGGCCGAACTCCTGCCTCGGATCGCGAGCCTGGACCTGCCCGGCGCCTTCGCGATGTCCGAGCGCGCCCACGGCTCCAACGTCCGCGACCTCAAAACGACGGCGACCTTCGACGGCGACGCGTGGATCATCCACACGCCCGAGCCGCGCGACCACAAGGAGTGGATCGGCAACGCCGCGGCGCACGCCCGCACGGCAACCGTCTTCGCGCAGCTGGTCATAGACGGCGAGGGCTACGGCGTCCATGCCTTCCTCGTGCCGCTCCGCGACGCGGCGGGCGAGATCCTGCAGGGCATCCGGATCGAGGACTCGGGCTACAAGATGGGCCTCAACGGCGTCGACAACGGCCGCATCTGGTTCGACAGCGTCCGCATCCCGCGCACCAACCTGCTCGACCGCTTCGCGCAGGTATCGGAGGACGGCACGTACACGAGCCCGATCGCGAGCGAGGGCAAGCGCTTTTTCGTGATGCTCGGGACGCTCGTCGGCGGGCGCATCGCCGTCGGCAACGCGTCGAACAGCGCCGCCAAGGCGGGCCTGACCATTGCCGTCCGCTACGGCGCGCGGCGCCGGCAGTTTGGTCCGGCGGGCGCCGCGGAGGTGCCCCTGCTCGACTACCTCTCGCACCAGCGCCGCCTGCTCCCGCTCGTCGCGGCGAGCACGGGCCTGAACTTTGCCCTCCACGACCTCACCGAGCGCTTCGCGGCCCTCCCGCCCGGCGGCGACACGCGCGAGATCGAGGCGCACGCCGCGGCCCTCAAGTCGCTCGCCTCGTGGCACGCCACGCGCTCGCTGCAGGAAGCCCGCGAGGCGACCGGCGGCGAGGGCTACCGCTGGACGTCCCGCATCGCGCACCGCAAGGCCGACGCCGACATCTTCACGACGTTCGAGGGCGACAACACGGTCCTGATGCTCCAGGTCGCGAAGGGCCTGCTCTCGGCGTACCGGCAGGAGTTCTCGGACCTCAACGTCGCCGGCATCGTCCGCTTCCTCCGCGACCGCGCCGACGCGGCGCTCGGCGAGGTCAACCCGGTCGCGCGGCGCAACACGGACCCGGCGCACCTTCTGGACCCGGCGTGGCACCGCGCGCTCTTCGAGCGCCGCGAGCGCCAGCTTCTCGTCTCGGCCGCCGCCCGCCTCAAGGGCCGCATCGACCGCGGCGAGGACTCGTTCGACGCCTTCGTCGACGTCCAGGACCACCTCCTGACGCTGGCGCACGCACACGGCGAGCGCCTCGTGCTCGAGGCGTTCCAGGCGGCCGTCGACCGCACGCCCGAGGGGCAGGTGCGGACCGTGCTCTCGCTCCAGTGCGCGCTCTACGCGCTCTCGCGCGTCGAGGCGGACCGCGCGTGGTTCCTCGAGCAGAACCTCTTCGATGCGCCCGTCGCCAAGGCGGTCCGGACCCAGGTCAACGCGCTGCTCGCGCGCCTGCGGCCCGTCGCCGTCGAGACCGTCGACGCGTTCGGCATTCCGGACGCGCTCCTCGGGTCGGACATTGCCGCGGCGGTGGACGCGCCGGCCCCGCCGCAGGACGTGCCTGACGTCGAGCCCGAGGCGCCGGTCAAAGGCCAGCACACGGCATGAGAATCACGGACCTTGAGCCGGGCGAGACGTACGTCGTCATCCGGCCTTTCCGCGACGCCCGCGGGACGCTCGTCCACATAGGCGACCGCGAGACGTTCGAGGGCGTCTCATTCCTGCCGGCCGAGGGCGGCTTTGCAGTCCGCTTCCGGCAGGAGACGCTCGTGCTGCGCGAAGACGACCAGCACGAGGTCGTCGAACACGCCGAGCGCTTCCTCCGTCTGGAGGCATAAAGAATCCGCCCGCCCGACGCATGCTCGGGCGGGCGGAGCCTGAAGGTCGCGCTTCGAGGCAGTGCCGGATCAGTTGACGACCCCGGGGCGCGTCATGCGGCTGCGCTGGAAGGCGTCACGCTGGCCGTAGAAGTCGTACACCGTCTCGAGGTACGTATCGTCAGCGGTGTTCGGCCAGTTGTCCTTCGGGAAGCCGGGCGCCGTCTCGAGACGCTCCTTGTCCATGTCGAGGACGAGGCGCTCGTTGGCCGTGTCGACGCGGAACGCCTCGAGCGGGACGGCGAAAAGCTTGTCGCCAATGCCGAGGAAGCCGCCGAAGTCGAGCACGGCGTACTGGACGCGGGCCGAGCCGGTGTCGATCATCAGGTCCTTGATCTCGCCGAGCGAGTCGCCGGCCGGGTTGAGGACGTTGGTTCCGTTGAGCGAGGTAGCAGAGAGAACAGTCATTTTAGAGAGGATGGTGATGGGTGGAATAGAGAAGTGCAGCCTGTCGTCTGGCGTGCTTGTCTTTTCTTACCAGACAAGGTATTGAGTGTTTCGTTCGCGTGGCGAAGCTCGGATGAACATCCGGATCGACGTTTTGTGCTGCCGTTACGGTGCGCTCCGAGCGCGGGCGACGAGGCCGTACGCCGCGACGCCGAACGCGACAGACACGTTCAGGGACGCCTTCACGCCCCACTGCGGCAGCCCGACGACGAGGTCCGCAGCAGCGAGGAGCCGCTCGGGGACGCCGTCGAGCTCGTTGCCGAGCACGAGCGCGAGCGGGAACGCGTCCAGCGGGACGGCTTCGGGCGGAATGGCGCCGGGCGTCCGCTCGAGCGCCGCGACCGTGACGCCCTCCGTACGAAGGCGCGCGAGGAGCGCGTCGATGTCCGGCTCCTGGGTCCATGGGACGGCGTCCTGCGCGCCGAGCGCCGTCTTGGCGACGCCGCGGTGCTCCGGGCCGGGCGTGATGCCGGTGAGGTAGACGTGCGCGAGGCCGGCGGCGTCGGACGTCCGGAAGACCGAGCCGACGTTGTGCGCCGAGCGGAGGTCGTGCGCGACGACGACGATGGGGTGGGGGAGGCGGTCCACGAGGCAGGGAGGCGGGAGCGGGCTAAGATCGCGGCGCCCGACTGTTCGCGCGAAACTGCCTTGACGCCCAGCCTGCGCGTCCCGACGTTGCGTGGACCTGCCCGCGCCTTTCCACCGCTCATGCCCCGATTCGCCCGCCTGGCCCTCGTCGCCGCGCTCGCCCTCGCCTCCGCCGCCTGCGACTCGACGGGCGGCGTCCAGCCGCTCGGCGGGCGGCTCTACGTCTCGCTCTCGGGCAGCACCCAGATGGTGCTCGAATCGGATCTCGACCTTCCCTGCGGGCCGCGCATCGCGACGGAGCAGCAGTTCGCCAACGGCCGCTTCCAGGTTAACGTGCTCGGCGTCGAGGCGCCGAGCAGCATGTGCGACACCGTCGCGCCGGTCCGGCGGACGATCACGCTCGAGACAGGCGGCGCCCAGCGCCTGCCGGTCGACATCCTCTTCGGCGGCCAGGTGGACGAGTACACCTACGACGCGGGCACACCGGGACGCACGCCGGCGCGCCTCGACTCGGTCCGGACGACCGTCACGATCCCCGGCCCGCGGCCGCGCTGAGCGCCCCGCGCCGGTCCGGGCGGTAGCTTGCCCGGCCCCGCCCGCTGCTCGCCCTGATGATCCGCCCGGACGCCCTCGCCGCCCTCGACGCCCGCTACGGCGCGGTCACCGCCGCGCTCGCCGCGCCCGACGTGGCGAACGACGTCGCCGAGATGACGCGCCTCGGCCGTGAGCTCGCCGGCCTCGAGCCCGCCGTGCGGGCCGCCGCCCACTGGCGCGCCCTCCGCGACGAGGTCGCCGGCCTCCGCGAGATGATCGCCGGCCCGGACGCCGACATGGCTGAGCTCGCCGAGCTCGAGGTCGACGAGAAGCAGGCGGACTTCGCCGCGGCCGAGGAGGCCCTTGAGGAGGCGCTCATCCCGCGCGACCCCGAGGACGCCCGCGACGTCATCGTCGAGATCCGCGCCGGGACTGGCGGCGACGAGGCGGCCCTCTTCGCCGGCGACCTCTACGACCTCTACCAGAAGTGGGCGTCTGCGAACGGCTGGCGCATCGAGGCGATGGACGCGAGCGCGGGCGGCATGGGCGGCTTCCGCGAGATCACGTTCGGCCTCAAGGGCGGCCAGGCGGGCGGCGTCTACGGCGCGATGAAGTTCGAGTCGGGCGTGCACCGCGTGCAGCGCGTGCCGGCGACCGAGAGCCAGGGCCGCATCCACACCAGCGCCGCGACCGTCGCCGTCCTTCCCGAGGCCGAGGAGGTGGACGTCGAACTGCGGATGCAGGACGTCCGCGTGGACGTCTACCGCGCGTCCGGGCCCGGCGGGCAGTCCGTCAACACGACCGACTCGGCCGTCCGCCTCACGCACGTCCCGACGGGCCTCGTCGTCTCGATCCAGGACGAGAAGAGCCAGCTCAAGAACAAGGACAAGGCCTTCCGGGTGCTCCGCAGCCGCCTCTACCAGCTGGAGCGCGACCGCATCCACAACGAGCGCGCCGAGGCGCGCAAGGAACTCGTCGGCTCGGGCGACCGCTCGGCCAAGATCCGGACGTACAACTTCCCGCAGGGCCGCGTCACGGACCACCGGCTCGAGGGTGACGACAAGAACCACGCGCTCGCCGGCGTCCTCAACGGCGACCTCGCCCCGATCGTCCGCGCGCTCCAGCTCGCCGAGCGCGAGGCGCGGATGGAGGCGGGGGAGTAGCGCGTTTCGCGAGGTCGCGCTCGAGGCATTCCGTTCTCCAACTGTCACCCTCATGTTTCTCTACCTCGCGCGGCACGGTGAGACGGCCGAGAACGCCGCAGGCCTCGTGCAGGGGCGCGGGCTGGACCCAGACCTCAACGACGCCGGCCGCGCGCAGGCCGCGGCGCTCGCGCGGCGCCTCGCGGACGTCCCGCTCGCGGCCGTCTACACGAGCACGCAGAAGCGCGCCCAGCAGACGGCCGCGCCGACGCTGGCTCTGCACCCGGGCACGCCGCTCGTCGTCCGCGCCGGGCTGGACGAGATGCACTGGGGCGACCACGAGGGCCACGCCTACACGCACGGACACGGCGACGAGGCGATGGCGTCGGGCTACGACACGCTGAACCGCCGCTGGACGGCCGGCGAAACCGACGTCCGCGTCCCCGGCGGCGAGTCGCCGGACGAGGTGTGGGCGCGCGTCCGGCCGGTGCTCGAGGAGATCGGCGCGGCGCACCCCGCCGGCAACGTGCTCATCGTGTCGCACCGGCGCCTGCTGCGGATCCTGCTCGCCGGCGCGCTCCCAGACGCCGGCCTGGCGCGCATGGCAGACTTCCCGCACGCCAACGCCGCGCTGAGCACGCTCGATATACCCGGCGGGCGCATCGGCCCGGACATACGCCTCGAGACGTTCGCGGACGTGTCCTACCTGACGGTGAGCGACTAGAGGCGCGCAGACGGTGCCGCCCCGGTTTCTCGCCACCTCTCCCCATTCTCATCCCTGCGATGCTCCGTAACGCCTTCACGCCGCCCTGCGGCTTCGACCTTGCCACGACGACCATCTCGACGGACACCGGTCTCGCGGCGATCGCGTACTGGGGTTTCCGCGTCGTGACGCACCCCGACGGGACGTGCTTCGTCCACGAGACGTACTACGACGCGCGGGAGGGGCTGCTCGGGATCGCGCGGCAGCCGGCGCGCCCCTGCGGCGAGACCACGACGGACGTGCGGGACGCGCTGTCGCGGATGGCTGAGGGCCTTGTCGAAGCGCCCATCCGCTTCCTGGACTTCGCCTCGGACGACGCGCCGCTGAACGTGAACTAGGGACGGCGGCGGGCGTGGCCGAGCGCCCTTTCGGTGTCGGGAGGACGCCGCCCGCTGGCGCTACGCCTCAGGCTCGGTGGGCAGCGGGAGGACCTCGACGCGGACGTCCAGGATGCGGGCCTCCTCCATCGTCTCGACGCGCAGCCGCAGGCGGTCCACGTCGACCTCGTCGCCGGGGTCCGGGAGGCGGCCGAGGGCGTCGAGGATGAGGCCGCCGAGCGTCTCGAAGTCGAACGTGTCTGTCGGGAGCGGGACGCCGACGGCGTCGGCGAGGTCGTCGAGGTCGATGCGCGCCTGGGCGCGGAAGGCGCCGTCGGGGAGGGCGTGCACGAGGCGCTCGTCCTCCTCGCTGTCGAGCTCGTCGCGGATCTCGCCGACGACCTCCTCGAGCAGGTCGTCGAGCGTGAGCAGGCCCGCCGTGCCGCCGTACTCGTCGACGACGATGGCCATGTGCGTGTTGGTCCGCTGGAAGTCGGCGAGCATGTCGTCGAGCGGCTTCGCCGGCGGCACGAAGAGCGGCTTGCGCGCGATGGTGGCCCAGTCGATGGGCGCCTCGGGGTCGTCCGAGAGGCGCGGCAGCAGGTCCTTGGCGTAGACGACGCCGAGGACGTGGTCCAGGCTGTCGCGGTAGAGCGGGAAGCGGCTGTGGCCGCTCGTGCGGATGAGGTGCAGCGCGTCGCCGAGCGTCGCGTCGTCCACGAGCGCCGTCATGTCGACGCGCGACACCATGACCTCGCGGACGGTCGTCTCGCCGAACTCGACGATCGAGTGGATGAGCGCGTGCTCGCCCTCCTCGAGCGAGCCCTGCGCCTCGCCGACGTCGGCCATCGTCTTGAGGTCGGCGGACGAGATGGGCTCGGCGACGGCGCGGACGCGGTTCTGGATGCCCTGCGCCGCGGCCGCGAGGACGTCGGCGAGCGGCGCGACCGCGCGCACGAGCGGCGCGAGCAGCGGCGCGAGGCGCTGGGCCGTCGCGGCCGGCCGGCGGCTGGCGACGAGCTTCGGCGCGATCTCGCTCACGACGAGGATCACGAACGTCACCACGGCCACGTTGAGCACGAGCGCGACCGTCGGGTCCCACCCCTGCGCCGTGGCGATGGCGTTGACAAGGCCCGCCGCGATGAGCGCGATGCCGACGTTGGCGACCGTGTTGAGCAGCAGGATCGCGACGAGCAGGCGCCGGGAGCGCTCGAGGAGCGCGAGCACGCGCCGCGCGCCGGGCGTGCCGCTCTCGGCGAGGGCCTCGCGCTCGCCAGGCGACAGCGAGAACAGCGCGACCTCGCTCGCCGAGCAGAAGCTCGAGAAGGTCAGCAGCGCCACGAGCACGCTGCCCTGAACGGCGATCGCGCCGGGACTGAGCGACGCCATCGCGTCTGGCGGGACGCCCTGTGCCGCCGCGGCGAGCGCGGCGGCGAGGAGAGGGGGAGGCTCCAACGGGGGGCTGGCGGGACGGCAGGCGGAGCGCCGCGGTGAGACCGCGACGGGCGGCGAAGATAGCGGTTCGGGCGCGGGTGCGGATCCCGGTCCTCCCCGAGATGCAGCGCCGGCCGGTGCGCAGCGCCGTGCGAAACGGATCGCGGGGCGGCGCCCCGACGGGCGCCGCCCCGCGCGGGACGTTCAGGGCAGCGAGCGCTGCCGGAGGCGGCGCCGCGAACGCTTAGAACGGGAGGTCGTCGTCCGGCGAGAAGTCGTACCCGCCGTCGTCCGAGGCCGCCGGCTTGGCCTGCCGCTGCGGCGGACGACCGCCGCCGCCGTCGTTGCCGCCACCGTCGTAGCCGCCACCACCGCCAGAGCGGGGTGCCGACTGCTGGCGCTGGGGAGCGCGCTCGGACTGGTCGTAGCCGTCCGATCCGCCCATGTCGCCGCCGCGGCTGTCGAGCATCTGCATCTCGCGCGCCTTGATCTCGGTCGTGTACCGCGTGGCGCCCTCCTTGTCCTCCCACTGCCGCGTCTGGAGCGATCCCTCGATGTAGACCTTCGAGCCCTTCTTGAGGTACTCGCCGCAGATCTCGGCGAGGCGGCTCCACGCGACGACCGAGTGCCACTCGGTGTTCTCGACCATGTTGCCGTCGCGGTCCTTGTACGACTCGGACGTCGCGAGGCGGAGGTTGCAGACGGCCGTGCCGGAGCCGGTGTAGCGCAGCTCGGGGTCCTGGCCGAGGTTGCCGATGAGAATGACCTTGTTGATTCCGCGTGCCATGGTGGCGTGTGGATGTGAGGGCCGTGAGGCGCCTCGGTGCGGGGGTTGCCCGCGTATAGGAGTCCGTCGGTCCGGAGGTGGCCGACTGTCGGATGAGCCGCGGCGGGAACGGTGCCTCTCGGCGGTGCTCCCGGTCGCGTTCGGCAGGATAGACGCGCCACGGCGGCGGACGTAACCTGCACGACTCAAAATATCTCAGCCCCTGTGTCAGCCGACCGTCATACCCCGCTCTTCACGTTTCCCTATGCCGTCGCAGACCTCGGCCTGACGGACGCGGACCGGCAGGCGGCCGACGCGCCGACCTTCGAGGACCTCGTCGCCATCGTGCGCCGCCTGCGCCGCGACTGCCCGTGGGACCGCGAGCAGACGCACGACTCCACCAAACACCTCACGCTCGAAGAAGCCTACGAGGTCGTCGACGCCGTCGACTCGGGAGAGCCGCGCCTCATCGCGGCCGAACTGGGCGACCTCTTCCTGCACGTCCTCTTCCACGCCGACATCGCCGAGGCGAACGGCACGTTCACGCTGTCGGACGTGATGCGGGCCATCATGTCCAAGCTCGTCCGCCGCCACCCGCACGTCTTCGGCGACGACGTGGTCTCGGGCACGGGCGAGGTGCTCCGAAACTGGGAGGCGATCAAGCAGCAGGAGCGCCGCGCCGCTGGCGCGCCCGATGCCCCGCCGCCGTCTGCGCTGGACGGGGTGCCCCACGCGATGCCGGCGCTCCTGCGCGCCGAGCGCGTTCAGCACAAGGCCGCCGCCGTCGGCTTCGACTTCCCGGACGCCGAGGGCGCGTGGGCGAAGGTCGTGGAAGAGACGGCCGAGGTCCGCGAGGCGCTCGACGCGGACGACCCGGCGCGCTTCGAGGCGGAGATCGGGGATCTCCTCTTCGCCGTCGTCAACGTGGCCCGGATGCAGGGCGTCGTGCCGGAGACGGCGCTGCGCGGGACCGTCGAGCGCTTCTCGCGGCGCTTCCGCCACGTCGAGGCGGGTCTGGGCGAGCGCCTCGGTGCGGCGACGCTGGACGAGATGGACGCGCTCTGGGACGAGGCCAAGCGGATCGAGCGCCGCGCGTGATCAGGCGCGCCGCGCGAACGCCCACGCCGCCTGCACGAGCGCCTGGGGCACGCCCGACGCCAGCCGCGGCTTGCCAACGCCGTCCAGCACGACGAAGCGCAGGCCCGACGCGTCGCGCTTCTTGTCGAGCGTCATCGCCGCGACGAGCGCGTCGTCTGTGAGCGCGGCGGGGACGGCCGGCGGGATGAGGCGCCGCACGAGCGCGTCCATCTCCGCAAAGGGTGCCGGCAGCGTCTCGGCGGCGCGCCCCGCGGCCAGGCTCGCCGAGAGGTGCAGCGCGGCCCGCATCCCGACCGCGACGGCCTCGCCGTGGGTGAGTGTGCCGTAGCCCGCCGCGGCCTCGAGCGCGTGGCCAAACGTGTGGCCGAGGTTCAGGAACGCCCGTGCGCCCGCCTCGCGCTCGTCGCCCGAGACGACGGCCGCCTTGACGGCCGCGGCCATCGGGACGATCTCCGCGAGGCGCCCGCTCCACGGCGCCTCGTCGCGCATCGTCTCGAAAAGGTCGCCGCCGGCGATGAGCGCGTGCTTCACGGCCTCGGCGAGGCCCGAGCGCACCTCGCGCTCGGGGAGCGTCGCGAGCACGGCCGGGTCCGAGAGGACGAACAGCGGCGCGTGGAAGGCCCCGACGAGGTTCTTGCCCCGCGCGGTGTTGATGCCCGTCTTGCCGCCGATCGACGAGTCGACCTGGGCGAGGACGGTCGTCGGGACCTGCGCGAGCGGAAGGCCGCGCAGCAGCGCGGAAGCTGCGAAGCCGGCGAGGTCGCCCACGACACCGCCGCCGAGGGCGAGGAGCGGCGTGCCCCGGCTCGGCCCCGCCGCGAGGCACGCGTCGCACACGTCGGCGAAGACCGCGAACGACTTCGAGGCCTCGCCCGGCGGCACCACGACCGCGTGCGGCCGCCAGCCGTCCGCCCGCAGCGCGTCCGCGAGCGTCTCGAGGTACAGCCCGCCGACCGTCTCGTCGGTCACGACGAGCGCGAGGCCCGGCGCGACCCCGGCATCGCGGAGGCGGCGCGGCGCGGTGGCGAGCGCCTCGGTATGGATGGCGTACGATCCGGCGGCGTGCGTGACGGTGGACAAAGCGGCGAGGAGCGGAGAGCGGGGAAAATGCAGCCAGAGGGCAGCAGCCCGTGGGCAGGGGCAAAGAAATCCGCCCGTCGCCCGTCGCCCGTCGCCCGCGTCGCCCAGCGCACGCCGCTCGCGCACGGACGCACGTCGCCGCGGCGTTCGTCCCCGACACCGACTCTGGCCGGTACCTTCGGCCGTCCCAAACCCGCTCCACCGTGACCCGATCCCTGTTCACCGTTCTCGCCGCCTCCGTCGCCCTCGGCGCGTGCTCCGCCAGCGTCGAGACGGCGCGTCTCGAGGCGCCGCCGCCGTCGACCGAGACGCTCGCGCCTGCCACCGACGCGGGCGTCCGTGAGGAGGCCGCCCTCTTCCTCGACGACTACGACCGCCGCTACGTCCCGCTCTACACCGCGTCGTCGAACGCCGAGTGGGACGCCAACACGCGCATCGTCGAGGGCGACACGGCGCAGGCCGCGCGCGTGCGCCTCGCCAACGAGGCGCTCGCCACGTTTACGGGCTCTGCGGACAACATCGCGCGCGCGCAGGCGCTGCTCGCGCGCCGCGAGATCCTCACGGACCTCCAGGTGCGTCAGCTCGAAGCCATCCTCTACAAGGCCGCCGCCAACCCCCAGACCGTCGCCCCGCTCGTCCGCCAGCGCATCGCCGCCGAGGCCGCTCAGACGGAGCTCCTCTACGGCTACACCTTCCGCATCGACTCGGCCGAGGTCACCCCGAACGACATCGACGAGATCCTGCGGTCGTCCACGAACCTCGCGGAGCGCCGCGCGGCGTGGAACGCGTCCAAGGACATCGGCCCGACGCTCACGGACGGCCTCGCAAACCTCCGCGACCTGCGCAACGGGACCGTCCAGGCGCTCGGCTTCCCGGACTTCTTCTCGTACCAGGTCCAGGACTACGGGCAGTCGTCGGACGAGATGCTGGCCCAGATGCGCCAGATCAACGACGAGCTGCGCCCGCTCTACCGCGAGCTCCACACGTGGGCCCGCTACGAACTCGCCCGCAAGTACCGCCAGCCCGTGCCCGACATGATCCCCGCGGACTGGCTGCCGAACCGCTGGGGCCAGGACTGGTCCGCCCTCGCGAGCCTCGCCGACACGACCGGCGGCCCGGACGCCGGCGCCGGCCTCGACGCGGCGCTGGCCGAGCACACGCCCGAGTGGCTCGTCGGGCAGGCCGAGCGCTTCTACACGTCTATCGGCTTCGAGCCCCTCCCGCGGACGTTCTTCGACCGCTCGAGCCTCTACCCGCTGCCCGCGGGCTCGCCGTACAAGAAGAACACCCACGCGAGCGCCTGGCACATGGACCTCGACCGCGACGTGCGCTCGCTCATGTCCGTCGAGACGAACGCCGAGTGGTACGAGACGACGCACCACGAGCTCGGCCACATCTACTACTACCTCTCGTACAGCCGCCCCGAGGTGCCCGTCCTGCTCCGCGAGGGTGCCAACCGCGCGTACCACGAGGCCGTCGGCAGCCTGATGGGCCTCGCCGCGATGCAGCCGCGCTTTATCGCCCACGTCGGCCTCGAGACGGACTCGGTCGCCACCCCGGACCCTATCCAGAACCTGCTTCGCGAGGCGCTGAGCTACGTCACGTTCATCCCGTTCTCGACCGGCGTCATGCCCTCGTGGGAGCACGACCTCTACGCCGAGAACATGCCGCAGGACCAGTGGAACGCGCGCTGGTGGCAGTACGCCCGCGAGTTCCAGGGCATCGCCCCGCCGGACCCGGCCCGCGCTGCGGTCGGCGCGCCGTTCAACGACGCCGCCACCAAGACGCACATCAACGACGACCCGGCGCAGTACTACGACTACGCCCTCTCGTACGTGCTCCTGTTCCAGCTCCACGACCACATCGCCCGCGAGATCCTCCACGAGGACCCGCGCGACACGGACTACTACGGCCGCCGCGAGGTCGGGGACTTTCTCAAGACGCTCCTTCGCCCGGGCGCGATCGTCGACGGCAACCGGCTTCTCGAGGAGGCTACGGGCCAGCCGCTGACGGCGCAGCCGATGCTGGACTACTTCGCGCCGCTCATGGAGTGGCTGCGCGTCCAGAACGCCGGCCGCACGGCGACGATCTGACGACAAGGACGGCGTTTGGAGAGGCCGGGGCGCCGGGCTCTCGCACCGCTCTAAACTGAACGCGGCCGCGGGCTCCGAGTCGGAGCCCGCGGCCGCGGCGCATCGGGGAGGCGTGTGCTACTGCTCGCTGACGACGACGCCGAAGGGCTGGCCGCCTGCGTTCGCGTCCGTGTTGTCGGCGAAGTAGCCGTCGTAGACGCTGAAGAAGGCGTAGGCGGCGCCAGCCGGGACGGGCCAGCAGTCGTTGGTCACGTCGAAATCCGCGTCGACGTCTGTCGTCTCGCCGGAGGACGTCACCGGGAGCGTCGCGACGAACCAGTCGCCGTCGATGATGTCCTTGATGCGGTTGAGCTCCGACGGTGCGCTGAGGGCGCTGCCCGCGCTGAAGGCGCCCGTCATGCGGACGTCGCCGGCCGAGGCGAGTGTGCCGCCGCCGAGATCGGCGTCGCCGACCGTGCGGAAGCAGGCGATGTCGCCCGGCACGAGGCCATAGTCCGCGAGCAGGACCGGCGTGGCGAAGGCCGTGCCAGCGTCCGCGCGGAGGTAGGTCGCGGCCGGGTTGACCGGGGCGAAGGTCAGTGCCGGCGCGGGCGTGCCGCCGCCACCGGGGGTGTTGCCGCCACCGCCAGGGGTGTTGCCGCCGCCAGTGGGAGTATCGATGCCGGTGGTGTCGCAGCCGGAGGCCGTCAGGGCGACGGCGGCGGCGAAGACGAAGAGGGAATGCCGCATGGTCAGGGTCGAGAGCGGGAGAGTAGGACGAGACGGCGCATAGTCAGGACAGGGCCATGCGACCGTGCCCGCACAATGATCGGGCCGATTGTCGAGACAGAATAACCGGCGACCAGCGTAAACGCCTCGCGGACGCCATGAGACGACCCCGTCGGCACGGCCGGCGCGCGGCCGATGGAACACCACGAGCGGTCGCTGCGTGAAGCGCTACAGGCTCGGCTGCTTCGGGCCCCCTCTCTCGCACCCGATCCAACACCATGGGACTCCTCGATTTCCTCAAAGACGCCGGCCAAGACCTCTTCAAGGGCAAGGACGGCCGTCAGGGCGACGCCGTGAAGGACGCCGTCGCCGCCGCGCTCGGCTCGCACGTCTCCAACCTCAACGCCACCTTCGATGACGGCAAGGTGACGCTTACCGGCCATGCAGACTCGATGGCAGCCAAGGAGAAGGCCGCGCTCGTCGCCGGCAACATCCAGGGCGTCTCGTCGGTCAACGACAATGGCCTGACGGCGCCCGCCGCGCCCGCGCCCGCGGCCGGTGCCGCAGCGCCCGCCGCCACGCGCTACTACACGGTCAAGAGCGGCGACTCGCTCTCCAAGATCGCAAAGGAGATGTACGGCGATGCCAGCGACTACACCAAGATCTTCGAGGCCAACAAGGAGGTCATCGGCGACCCGGACAAGATCTACCCGGGCCAGCAGATTCGCATCCCGGGCTGATCCTGGCACGCGATGTCCCCGCGCCCCGGCTGACCCCGCGTCGGCCGGGGCGCGGTCAGTCAGGGCAGATGTCGGCAAAGCTCTCCCGAAGCTCCACGAGCAAACTGCCGAACGAGGACGCGACGACTGCAGGCGGTAGCTCGACGATGACGGCCCCGGTGAGGTCGACAAGCCGAAGGCTCAGCTGTGGCGGCGTCGCCGCACCGCAGTCGATAGCAGCATTCATATCGATGACGAACGAGCGGGAGAGCGCCAGTGAGACGGCACTGCCGAGCGCAGCGAGGTCGGCCGACGCGACCCCGGAGTCGGCAGGCAGCTCGGCCCCGATAGCCTCCGTGAGCCCAGTCGCGATGCCGTCGAACGTCGACCCCGGAAGCATCATGCGGCCGCGGAACCGCACCGCGCCGCTCTCGATTGAGACGCTATCGATGCAGACGAACTCCTGGTCCGGATCGCCCGCATCTATCCCGAACGTCAGGAGGCCGTCATCGCCCTGACGGACAAACGTGGTGTCGGTGCACATCCGGACATCGTCCGACTGGGCGGCGGCGGGGAGGGCGGCGAGCAGGAGCCCGAGGAGGAGCGTGAGGCGCATCGGTGGGATGGGAGAACGGCCGTCAGGATACGGCGTGCTCCCTACGGCAGCCCGGGCATCGCGCGGGACGCCAACCACAGCACGAGGCCGGCGCGGACCGACCACGCGGCCGTCCGGATCCAGTTGGTCGCGACGAGGCGCGCGTGCGCCTCGGGGTCGAAGACGGGTCCGGAGAGCGCGTTGTGCAGCGGCACCTGCACGAACGCCGTCGACAGCCAGATCAGGCCGACGAGCAGGGCGCCCACAACGACGGCCCACTGCGGGAAGGCGGCCGGCCGGTCGAAGACGAGCCACACGGCCGTCGCCAGCTCGAGGACCATCGCCGGGCCGACGACGAGCGTGATCCGCGCCTGGTGCGCGGCCTCGTACGCGCCCCAGCCCGCCCTCCCGACGAGCCCGAACAGCGGGTAGTGGACGACCTGGACGATCCAGATCGCGCCGAACATGGTGAGCGTCGCGAGGATGTGGAGCAGGAAAACGAGGCGCGTCATCGCAGCGCCTCCGTCACAGCCTCGGCGGCGTGGCGCCCGGCGACGAGCGCGCCGTCGATGGAGCCGTTGCGGAGCCAGTCGCCGGTCATGAAGAGGGCGTCGCGGATGTGGAGCGGGCGCTCGGGCGGCTCGAGGCTTGGCAGACTCGGGAGCGCGTGCGGGACGCGGCTTACTGCGAGGCGGCGCCACGCGTCGACCTGCGGACCGAACCAGCCGCGGAGTTGGGCGCGCGCCTTCTGGTCCAGGGCCTCGTCGTCCGCCGTCGGCGTGCCGAGGACGGAGGCGGTGACGAGCGCCTGTCCGGCCGGCGCATAGTCCGGCGCGACGTTGCTCATAACCTGCACGTTGTTGACGGGCCCGCGACCCTCGCCGTCGAGCATGAGAATGGCCTTGTCGCTGGGCGGCGCCTCGGCGCCCCACGCGATCTGGACGGTGCCCTTCCAGTCCGGAACGGACGTCTGAGGGACGAGGCCTGGCACCGCCGCGGCGTCCGTCGCCACCACGACGGCGGCGAACGGGAGCGTCTCGCCCGATCCGAGCGTGAGCCCGCGTCCGTCCGCGGCGACCGCGGCGACGGGCGTGTTGAGGCGGACCGTTCCAGCCGGCAGGCGCGCGGCCATCTGCTCGGGGATGGCCTGCATGCCGAGCGCGGGCACGGCCGCGGCGCCCTCGGAGAACATCCGGAAGTAGAACTCGAAGGCACGGCTCGACGCGCCGAGGCGCCGGTCCAGCAGGACGCCGCCGAGGAACGGGCGGAAAAAGCGGTCGATCATCCCGTCCGAGAAGCCGTAGCGCGTCTTGAGCGCCTTCTCGGTCGTCATCTCGGGGCGTCGCCACAGGCTCTCGGCCGTGCCGCGCGTGACCGCCGAGCGCAGGCCGAGCACGCGGACCTTGTCGGACAGCGAGCCGACGCGGGCGAAGAGCGTCGGGACGAGGGCCGAGACGTCGCGCAGCGGATCGCCGACGTGCTCCCAGCGGCCGCCGAGGCGCACGAGCGCGCCGGACTCGAACGCCCTCAGGTCGAGCGCCGCGTAGTCCAGCACGGCCGACGCTTCCGGGTAGGCCGTGAGCAGGACCTGAAAGCCACGGTCGATGCGGTAGCCGTCGACGACGTCGGTCCGCACGCGCCCGCCGACGGCGTCGGACGCCTCGAAGACTGTTACGGCGTGGCCGGCCTGCGCGAGCGAGCGGGCGCAGGCGAGCCCCGCGAGGCCCGCCCCGATGACGGCGATCCCCTCGCTCACGGCACCGTCCGCGTCGCGGCCTCGAAAAAGACCGGCTCCGCCTCGCCCGGCGGGTGGACGCGCACCGTGAGGTCGCCCGAGGCTGTGTACAGCCCCGAGGCCGGCGTGTAGGTGCCGGCGGCGATCTGCGTCCGGGCCATCACAGGGTCCACGCAGAGCGCGCCGTAGCCGCGCTCGACACGGTAGACGCCAGCGCGGTCGTAGAGCAGGCGGCGGCCGCCGTCGTCGGCGTCGGCGAAGCGGCGCATCTCGTGGCGGACGGCGTAGCGCCCGTCGGCGTCGCGGCGCACGGTCGCCGTCACGACGAGGTCCTCGCGGACGTACGGCGCGACGGGCAGCGGGACGTAACGCATCACCAGGCTGTCGCCCGCGGCCGTCACGTCGAGGGCAGAGAGGCGGAAGTCGCGGACGCGCGTGCCGTCGGCCTCGGGCGAGGCGAGAAGCGCGAACGGCGTCGCCGGGAAGGTGCCCGTCCGCTCGTGGACGAGCGCGGCGGTCGTCGCGAGGCGCGCGAGGTCTTCCAGGTCGTCCTGGAACGTCTCGGCCGTCGCCGCGAGCGGCGAGTCGCGCTGGGCGAAGGCCGGCGCCGCGGCGAGCGCCACGGCGAGGAGCAGGAGGAGTCGCATGGGAAAAGCCGGCGCGGGGCCGGGCAGAGTTGGTCGGACAGCTTACGACTGCCCGGTGCCAGCGGTCCGTCCGTAGAGATGCCGCAGCGCGCCGTCGAGGGTGGGATAAGAGAACCGGAAGCCGGACTCCTCGAGGCGAACGGGCAGCATCCGGACGCTCGCGAGCGCGACCTCGCGGGCCGCCTCGCCGCCCAGCGCCTGGACGAGCGGCCGCGGGATCGAGGCGAACGCCGGCCGGTGCAGCACGTCCGCCAGCGTCTTCACAACGGTCTTCGCCGTCGCCGGACTGGGCGCCGAGAGGTTGTACGGCCCGCGCGCGTCGTCCGACCCGAGCAGGTGGTGGACGGCATAGACCCAGTCGTCGGCCGCGATCCACGGCCACTGGTCCTGCCCGCTGCCGACCCACCCACCGAGACCGAGGCTCGTGACGGAGCCGAGCACGCCGAGCATCCCGCCGGCCGGAGACAGCACGAGGCCTGTCCGCAGGTGTGCCGTGCGGACGCCCGCTTCCTCGGCCGGGCGCGTCGCGGCCTCCCACGCGCGGCAGACGTCCGCGAGGAAGCCGTGGCCTGAGGCGTCGGCCTCGGTGACCGCCTCCTGTCCGCGCGAGCCGTAGTAGCCCGACGCCGAGGCGGAGATCAGGACGGGCTTCTTGTCGAGCTGCGCCGCGGCGCGCGCGATAAGGTCCGTCCCGCGCGTGCGGCTCTCCCAGATGCGCCGCTTCTTGTCGGCGGTGTACGCGAGCGAGGCGACGGGCTCGCCGGCGAGGTGGACGATGGCGTCGGGCGCGGCCTGCCGCAGCGCGCCGGTGTCGATCTCGTCCTTGGACGGGTTCCAGTAGACTGTCTGCTCCTGCGGGCCGCGGCTCAGCGCGCCCGCTTCGCCACGGCTCCGCACGACGCGCACGACGCGGTGCCCGCCGGTCGTGAGGAACGCGGCCAGCGCGCTTCCGAGGAGCCCGCCCGAGCCGGTGATGGCGACGGTAAGGCGGCGGTCGCCGTGGGTGGCCTGCCACGCGGCGTGACGCTCGAGGTCCGTCCGCGTGACGCGGTGGCGGTAGCCGAACATCCGCGCGACCTCGGTCCGCGCCAACCCGCCGCCGACCTTCTCGGAGAGGGGCGCGAGCGGCAGCTCGAACTGCACGTGGTCCTCGAGGACCGACGCCTCGGCGCCGGCGGCGATCATGCGGTGCGTGTGGGTCCACGCCGCGAACGGGCCCTCGATCATGACGTCCTCGAACCCGCACATCCCACCGCCATCTGGCCGCGAGCAGGCGTCGGAATAGCCGCGGTGCTCCGCGACCCACCGAATGCCCGGACCCGGCCCGACACGGAAGACGGCACGGTCGCCGGTCCGGATGCCCTCCATGTGCTCGACCTGGACGGGCTGCCACGGCGGCGAGAGGCGCTGGAACGCGCCGGGGCGCTCGTGCCACGCGAACAGCTCGGCGGCGGAGACGGGGACGTCGAGGCGGGACGTGTAGGAGATCACGGCGGGGCGGGAGGGCGTCCGGGCGTACCGCCCGAGGCGCGACGGAGTTCGGGGAGCGACGCGAGTCGTTTCACGGCGCTCTGGTCCCGACGCGTCACCGCATCGCCGCCGGCGTGATCCGCAGGAACACCTGTGCGGAGACGGGCACGCGGCCATAGAGCGGGCGTAGCGCCTCGGGGACGCCGTATCCCGTGACCTGGCCGCCGAGCATTGCCACAGCGCCGCCGCGGCGCGCGACGTCCACGCCTGCGCCGAGGCCGACCTCGCCGATTGTGAACAGGCCCTCGCCGAGGTCGCCCGTCAGCGCCAGCTCCTCGCCAGACTTTCGGACGACTTCGCCGCGCGAGAACAGGGCCAGACGCCCGCGCCGCAGCGCGACCTCGGCGAGGACGGCCTGCTGAGGACTCGACCCGTGGTGACCGTCGGACCGGAACTCGTTGAGCCCCCATGCGAGCGTCGCGGTGACGTCGCCGGTGGGCGTGGGCATGGCGTAGAGCGCGGAGGCCGTCGTGCGCCACTGGTCCACGCCCAGCTCGAGCGCCTCGGGCTCGCGGATAAAGCCGCGCGACACCTGGAACGCCCACCGCGGCGAGGGTGAGAAGGCGATGCGCGCGCTGTACGAATCGAAGCGTGGGCGGTCCGGCGCCCAGCGGTTCTCGTCCGGCTCCCGGCCTGTGAAGAGCGACGCGTCAACCGTGAGCGGGCCTGCTGCGATGCCGGCCGTGGCGACGCCCCACGCGATGTGCGTCGCGTCCTGCCAGTGGTGCGCGATCGGCGCGTCCGGCAGGAAGCGGGCGGACGGCCGGTGCATGAACGCTGCCGGTCCCAGCGCGGGCTCGCCGGGATAGCCGACGTAGCCGAACGCTGCGACGCCCTGCGAGACGGGCGCGGAGACGGTCGCGGAGAGCTCCGAGACGGCGTCGTGCGGGTGCTGACGGTCGACGAGGCGCGCGCCGCCGGCCGTCTCGCCGGACTGGAACAGGAGACGGTAACCGTCGGCGGATTCTGTGATCGGGTCGGCCGAGACCATCGCGCGGAGCGTGAGGCGCGCCGGCCCGACGGGGCGCTGCGCCATGCCCATGAGCCAGTTCGGCACGCCGAGCGCAGTTCCGCCGCGCGACCCGGCATTGAAGGCGTCGACGGCGGTAAGGCGGGGAAAGGCGGCGCCGTGGAGCATCAGGTGCCAGCCGCCGGCGGTCGTCATGGTCGCCTCGAGCGGGCTTGCGGCGGGGATGCGCGATGTGCCCGAGGCGTCGGCGGTCATCGGGGCTGCCGGGTCGACCGCGCTCGTCATCGCGCCATGCGCCATGCCGGGCATCGCGCCGTGACCCATCGCGCCGTGGTCGGCCATGCCAGGCATCGCGTGCGACGTGTCGGCCGGCATCGAGTGGGAGTGCTGCGCGCGCAACGGGGCGGCCGCGAGAACGAGCGCAGCCAGAGCGGCCGCGCGGATCGAGAAGCGAGTCATCGGATCGGAAAAAAGAGGAGCAGAACACGACACCGACTGCACGGGGCGGCCGGCGGGGCGTCCTCTCAAATCCGATAGCAGCCAAAGAGCGCGAGGCCCGGCGGCCGGTCCGGCGGCCGCTCGGTCACGCCGAGACGCTCGGCCTGCTCCGAGACAGTCTCGAGTGTTTCCACCACGGGCGGCAGCGCGACGAGTGCTGCGGCGGGCACGTCGGCCTGCGCGGGCGCCGCGGCAGCGGGAAGCGGGCAGCACGCGGCGAGCGTCCCGGCCGGCATCGCAGGCTGGTCCGCGGGCGTGTTCGCCGGCATCCCGTGGCACGGCGGCGTGGCCGGCACGACAGGCTTCACGCACCGCGCCGGCCCCGCCGCGGCGAGCGCCACGGAGGTCAGGACGACGGCGAGCGTGTGCAAGGCGGTGCGCATGACGGCAAGAACGACACGCACCGGGCGCGCGTGCCACCGTGCAGACATGTTCACCGAAGTCCCACTCGGGTCAGCCGACCCGGACGATCTCGGCGAGTGCCGTGAGGCGGCTCGTCGTGCGCAGGAATTTGTCCGCGATGGCCCGCTCGACGCCGCGCGCGCCCTCGGACGTGAACCACGCCGCCGGCTCGTGCTCGGACGTGAACGAGAGGACCGGCGCCTCGGGGAGGCCGTAAAGGTCGTCCGCGACGCGGAGCAGGCGCAGCGCGTCGTCGGTCGTGCGGACGGCGACGCCGTCGATGAACAGGGCGCGGCTGAGGGCGAGGTCGGCGGCGAGGCGCGTCCGCTCGGTCGTCGTCGTGAGGGCGATCAGTTCGGGGAACGTCAGCCAGCGCTTTGGCTCGGGAGCGGCGTCGAAGGCGGCCTGCATCGCCTGCTGCGTCGCCCCGGGCGAGCCGATCCACGCCGTGCCGGGCTTGTCGAGGCCCTGCCGGTAGTCCGCGCCGCCGACCGGGACGACGTGGTAGGTGTCCGCGAACTCCTCGGTGATGAACCGCTCGAGGCGGTCGCGGCCGAACTGCCCCGAGACGAAGGCGTCGGGCTCGGCGTTGGACGTCGCGGCGAGGGTCACGCGCTTCTCGCGCAGCGCCCGGAGCACCGCGATAAGGCGGACTTCGGACGCCGGGTCGTCCAGTTCGACCTCGTCGAGGCACAGCACGCGCGCCGTCTGGGCGATGCGCTCGGCATACGCCTCGGGCGTCTCCGTGGAGCGGAAGAGGGCGGACGAGTGCGTGAACGCGCACGCGACGGGCACGGCGCCTTCGGTGATGGGCGTGTTGAGGGCGTGGTAGATGGCCGCCAGCAGGTGCGTCTTGCCGGTCCCGACCGGCCCGACGAGGTAGATCCCGCCGCGCAGCCCCGTCTCGCGCGCGGGCCCGAGGCCGAACCAGCGCGGCCGGCCGTAGCGGACGCGCACGAGGCGCACGAACGCTCGCGCGCGCTGGAGCGCCTCGGCCTGGCTGGCCGTCTGCGGGGCGTACGCCGCGAAGCGGGCTTCGTCGTAGCGCTTCGGCGGAGCGAGCCTCATGGCGCGTCGGGGACGACGGCCGACTCGGCGCGCGTCGCGAGGAGGGCCGCCGCGACGAGGAGCCCGCCGCCGACGAGCGCCCATGGCCCGAGGTGCTCGCCCAGGAACACGACGCCGAGCACGCTGCCCACGACTGGCTCGACGTTCGAGATCACGCCCGCCCGCGCCGCCTCGACGCGCATCACGCCCCACGTGAACAGCACGAACGTGACGGCCGTGCAGACGACGCCGAGAAAGAGGAGGGACCACAGCGCCCCGGCGCCGAGCGCTGGTGGCGGGCCTTCGCGCCAGAACGCGAACGGCAGCAGCAGAAGCCCGCCGAGCGCGAACTGGAAGGCCATCGCCGGCAGCGCCCCCACGCGGTGCCCGAGGCGCCGGGAGACGAGCGTCCACGCCGTCGCGCCGACCATGCTTCCCGCGCAGAGCAGGTCGCCCACGAGCGTGCGCCCGGGGCCGGGGGCGCCGACGAGCAGCACGATGCCCATCGCCGAGAGCGCGATCGCGGTCCAGGCCGTCCGCCCGGCCCGCTCGCCGTCCACGACGGCGGCGCCGACGGCGAGCAGCGGCGGCGCCACGGCGACGAGGAGCGCGGCGCTGGAGGCGGTCGTGAGCCGGAGGCCCTCGAACTGCATCACGAACACGATGTAGGCCGCGATGAGCGCCCCTACGAGAACGCGCGCGGCGTCCGGCGGGCCGATCTCGCCGGCCGTCCACAGCCCGGCGATGCGGCGCCACGGGACGAGCGGGAGCAGGACGGCGCTCGCGAGAGAAAGGCGCGCCACGATAAGCCACGACGGCCCGATCTCATCCATGAGGTGCTTGCCGAGGGCGAACGTCGTGCCCCAGAGGACGCCGGCGGTGAGGAGCGCCGCGAAGGCGCGCCGCCGCTCGGCCGGTGCGACGCCGGTCATAGCGCAGCCCCGTACTGCTCGACAGGGTCGCCGCCGAGCGCCGTCACCGCCTCGAACGCGAAGCCGAGGCGCGCGAGGACCGCCACCGACGCGGCGTTGCCGGGCGAGACGAAGGCCGAGACGTGGGCGAGCCCGAGACGGTCGCGGGCGTCGTCCAGAACGATCTGCCCGGCCTGCGTCGCCAGGCCGCGGCCGCGGAACTCGGGGAGGAACGCGAAGCCAAGGTCCATGCCGTCGTGGCCGTCGCGGACGAGCAGGCCGCACAGCCCGGCCGCCGCACCATTCACCTCGACGAGGCGCAGGCCGACGCCGTGGTCGCGGTCCATCGCCTGCGGCCCGTTCCGGACGTATGCCCGCGCGTCGTCCAGCGAGTGGACGCCGCGGTCGCCGATCCAGCGGAGCCAGCCGGCGTCGGTGAGCAGGCGGAGCACGAACGGCGCGTCGGCCTCGACGAGCGGGCGCAGCGTGAGGGCGTCGGTCACGGGGTCGCGGCGCGGGGCAGCGAGACGAGGTTGGCGAAGAGGCGCCACGCGCCCGGGTTCAGCGCCTCGAGTTGCCGGTACCAGCCGAGCGCCGAGTAGACGACCGTTCCCTCGCCGACGTGGGCGAGCAGCAGGCCCGTCGTGAGCGGCGCCTCGCCCGCATCGTGCATCGAGACGAGGCGCTCCCAGCGCGCGTCGGTGGTCTCCTCGGGGAAGTAGAGGCCGCGCTCCTGCACCCAGCCGTCCCAGTCCGCCGCGGTGATGGCGTTGGGTGCCGCGAAGACGGGTGAGGCGGGGGCGAGAACCGTCACGGCCGCGTCTTCCTCTGTGACGCGGTCGCGGCCCAGAACGAGCGGGATGGGCGTCCAGCCGCCGGCCGGCGCGCCGGACTCGGGGCCGGGGTTCCACTCGGCCGTCTTGTGGTACCCGATGACGACGTTGCCACCGCCGCGCACCCAGTCCCAGAGCGGCCCGACGTGCGCCCGGAGGTCGCCGCGGACGAGGAAGGCGCGGATGTCGAGCACGACGGTGTCGAAGGCCGAGAAGTCGCCTCGGGCGAGCGTCAGGCTGTCGATCTCCGTCACCGTCGCGCCCATGGCGCGGAGCGCGCGCTCGGTCGTGTCGTCGTAAGAACGGACGATGCCGACGCGCAGGCCCGGCGCCACCGAGACGTCCGGGAGGAGCGCCGCGGGGCGCTCGACCCCCTCGAACGGCGTCCCGCAGCCCGGGATGGAGCGCTCCTCGGCGCGGACGCGGTAGGCACCCGGCGCCGCATCCGCGGGCAACGTGATCGTCGCCTCGAGCGGGGTCTGGCCGGCCGGCGCGCGGACGGTCGTGTACGCCACGGGCAGGTTGCTCCGGGTCGATACGATGACGGTCACGCTGACGGAGTCGACGCTGGAATCCGCGACGTGAACGGCGACGGGGATCGTGTTGCGGCCGGCGACGAGGCGGATCGGCGCGGCCGAGAGGTCTAGAATGACGCGCGGCGTCGCCTCGACGGGGACGTAGCCCGCGGCGAGGGTGTCGGACCCGGCCGTCGCGACGTAGGCGATCGGCGGTGTGCTCTCGGCACGGTCGTACATGCGGACGTGGAGCGGCAGCGTCGGCAGCATCGCCGCCGGCATCACGAACGAGCCGCGGCCCGCGGCGAGGTCGAGCGTCTGCTCGGGCGCCCGTGCGGCGCCGGGCGGCAGGTGGAGCGTGCCCGGCCGGGGCGTCCACGCCAGGCGGACACGCGTGCCTGGGATCGCCTCGGCGGGATCGGCGGTGAGGCCGGCGAGCGTGGCGAAGCGGCCGTTGTCGATGCGCGCGTCGAGCGGGACGGCCGCGGCGTGCGGCGGGAGGCCCGCGGCCAAGTCGGTCGCGCCCCGGGGCAGGGCGGGGCCGCCCGGGGCCGCGGCGTACAGCTCGAAGTACGTCGTGTCGCGGCGGAAGCGCGGCGCGAACGTCGCGAAGCCCTGCGACGCGTGCAGCGACGCCGCGGCGACGGCGCGGTCCGCGCACGCCTCGGCAGGGCGCACGGCCGAGGCGGCACACGTGTCACCGACGGGCACCGCGGCGGCGGTCTGCGGCCCGCGCGTGCGCTGGCTGACGAACAGGCGCGCCGGCTGCCACAGGCCGACGCCGGGCTCGGCGAGCTGCTCCGGGTGATACGCCGGGTTCGCGGCGAGGCGGAACGCGTCGGCCGTCGAGATGCCGACGGCCTGGTGCTGGCCGTGCTGGGCGTTCGGCCACGCGGTCAGCGTGTCGTGGTTCGTGAAGAGGACGTCGGGCTTGTAGTAGCGGATGGCGCGGACGAGGCGGGCCGTCACGGCCTCGCGCCCCACGTCGGCGCCTGCGCGGGCCGTCGCGATGTCCCAGAAGCCGCGGCGCGGGCGGCTCCACTCGTCGAACGCCTCGGCGGCGTGCTTCGAGAAGCCGAAGTCGTAGTAGTTGAGAAAGAGGACGTGGGAGCCGATGATGCGGGCGGCGGCCTCGGTCTCGCCGGTCCGGATGGCGCCGAGGCGCTCGTAGAGGTCCGGCCCGATCTCGTTCTGCCCGCCGTCGCCGCGCGTGTACACCACCGAGACGGCCGTGGCGTCGCGGTTGCCGCGGTAGTAGGCGAGCGTCAGGCCGTCCTCGTCGTCGGGGTGCGCCGCGAGGTTCATCACGACGCGCGCGGGCTGCGCCGCGGCGGGCAGGGCGAGCAGAGCGGCCGCGATCAGGACGAAGGAGCGGGGCATCGAGGCGCGGGAGAGGGTCCAAAAGGTACGGGACCCGCCGGCCGCGCCGCGGTTTCAGAGACCGACGTGGAGCGTCAGCAGCGGCGCCTCGTGGCGCACGTCGTAGCCCGGTCGCCACCGAGACGCGCGGCGCCGCGACGGGCACGCGGTTGCCGGCCGCGCGGGCACGCTGCGCCCACCGCGCGTTGGCGGGGATCGTCGCGAGGTTGTAGACCGCCGCCACGACGAATCCGCCGGCCGCCACGCCGAGCCCGCCCGCCGAGCACGAGCGAGCGTGGGCATGGCGAGGTTTGTTTCCGAGTCGCCGCGCCGAAGTCGACGAGCAGCACGCCGGCGCCCGCGACGATGAGCGCCGCATCCGACCTTCATCCCGGTGAGGCTGATGTCCAGCCCGCGGTCGAACCGTCGCCCCGGCACCGAGCGACATGTTGCCCAACGCCGGGCCGACGAGCACGCCGCGCCGTGATCAGGAACTTCCCGATGCCTCTAGCGCTGGTCGAGTCAGCAGGTCGTCGTGTCGATGCGCCCGCCGGGTGACGATCGAGGAGCGTACCCGGCGCCGACGAGTGCGCCCGTCGTGACGCCGGCATAGACAGGACGCGCGCGCAGCCGAGGTCTGCGGCGGCGCGAAGTTGCCGTGACGCCGCGCGTGCCAGCGCGGCAGCGGGCGCGTCGGCTCGGTCTGCGCCGAGGCGCTCGCGGAGATGAGGGCGAGCAGGGCAGCGAGGGCGAGGCGCATCGGGGCGGGGGCGGGTGTGCCCCGATGATCCGTCCGCGCGCCGCGCGCCGTCTGATCCGAATGCACTACGCCGCGGCGGTACCATCGGGCGTGACGCCGTCTGGAATGCGGACGCAGCAAACTGAGCCCGGACGGGTCCGTCGCCCGACCCCGCTCCAACACCCCATCCCTGACCCCTCGATGCCTTTCTCCGACGCCGACCTCGACTTTCTCTTCACGCTCCTCGAAACGCCCTCGCCGACCGGTTTCGAGGCGCCCGGGCAGCGCGTCTGGGCCGCGCGCGCCCGGACGCACGCCGACCGCATCGAGGCCGACGCCTACGGCAACGCCTGGGCCACGCTCGACGGGACCGGCGGTCCGCGCGTCATGCTCGAGGCGCACGCCGACGAGATCGGCTTCGCCATCAAGCACGTCACCGACGACGGCTTCCTGCGCGTGGACCGCATCGGCGGGACCGACCATGCCATCGCCCGCGCCCGCCGCGTCGTCTTTGCAGGCGCGACCGGGCCCGTCCCAGGCGTCCTCGGCAACACGGCGATCCACCTCCGCGACCGCGACGACGAGAAGGTGCCGAAGGTCGAGGACCTGTTCGTCGACGTCGGCGCGTCGAGCCCTGAGGGCGTCGCCGCGCTGGGCCTGCGCGTCGGGCAGCCGGGCGTCTACGCGGACTCCGGCGAGCGCGTCGGCGAGACGCGCGATCGCGGGGCGGGCGCTGGACAACCGCCTCGGCGGCTTCGTGATCGCGGCCGTCCTCGAGCGCCTCGCCGCCGGCGACACGCCTGCCGCGACGACCGTCGTGCTGAACGCGGTGCAGGAGGAGATCGGCGGCAACGGCGCCAAGATGGCGACGTTCGCGATCCGCCCCGACGTGGCCGTCGTGCTGGACGTGACGCACGCGACGGACACGCCGGGCATCGACGCGGCCAAGCACGGCAAGGTGGTGCTTGGCGGCGGGCCGAGCGTCACGCACGGGACGGTCAACCACCCGGCCGTCGTCGCGCGCCTCATCGAGGTGGCGGAGGCCGAGGGCATCCCGCTGCAGCACGAGTCGTCGAGCCGCTACTCGGGGACCGACACGGATGTCGTGTTCACGTCCCGCGCCGGCATCGCGGCCGCACTCGTCTCGGTCCCGATGCGCTACATGCACTCGACCGTCGAGACGGTCGACCTTGGCGATGTCGAGCACACCGTCGCGCTGCTGACGGCCTTCGTCCGCTCCGTCCAGCAGGACGACGCGTTCCGGACGGAAGTGCTGGGTTAGGCGGAGGGCTCGAACGCCGGACGCGCCGCCCGAACAAGGTCGGGGCGGCGCGTCCGAGCGGTCGCGAGCAGGGCTCGGGACTCCTAAAACTGGAAGACGACCCACACACCGATCCCGACGAGGGCTGCGGCGGCGGACATCACGGGGATGAGGCGGTTCATTCGTCGTGGTGGGTTGGGGCGGGAATGAGGGATCCCTCGGTCAAGAACCGGTGAACCGGAACAAAACCGAGATGAAGGTAGGCTCATAATGAGACTGGGGCAATCCGAAGCGCCCTGTGATGCGCGTTAATGTTCAGGGAATCCCCCATCTCGGGCTTTAGAAGGACTCGCGGGTGAGACGAGGGGTGCCGGGAGACGCCCTCCTACCTGTGACACCCCTGTGCCCATCGCCATGGTCTCGGCAGATGGGTCGGCGCAGCCTCCGTCCAAATTCATCCGGCCGAGTGCTGCGGCCGCCCATCTTGTCCGTCAGCTTCTCCTTCACCTGCATGCTCCGCTTCGTCGCCGTCCTTCTGCTCGTGTCGGCGCCGCTCGCCTCGGCCCAGCCCATGCGCGGCGCGACAGCCGCGCACGCCATCGTGACGTCGGGCCACCCCGAGGCGACGGCCGTCGGCGTCGCCGTGCTCCGTGACGGTGGGAACGCGGTCGATGCCGCCGTGGCGACCGCGTTTGCCCTTGCAGCCGTGCTCCCGGACGCGGGCAACATCGGCGGCGGCGGCTTCCTCGTGCTCCGCCGCGCCGACGGGAGCACGACGAGCTGGGACTTCCGCGAGACGGCACCGGCAGCCGCGACGCGTGGCCTCTTTCTCGGTCCGGACGGCCAGCCCGTCCCGGAGCGCTCCACCAAAGGACACCTCGCGGCGGGCGTGCCGGGTAGCGTCGCCGGCCTACTCGCAGCCCACGAACAGGGCGGCCGGCTGCCGCTCGCGCGTCTCATCGAGCCCGCGATCCGCCTCGCGCGCAGCCACGCGCTCTCGTTCCGCGCGGCGAGCCTGCTCAACCGCTACCAGTCCGACTTCGGTTCGTTCGCCTCGTCGCGCGCGCTGTTCGTCCGCGACGCGCCGTGGCGCCCCGACGACCGCCTCGAGAACCCGGACCTCGCCCGGACCCTCGAGCGCATCCGCGACCGCGGCCGCGACGGCTTCTACCGCGGCGAGACGGCGCGCCTCATCGTCGAGGAGATGCGCCGCGGGGGCGGGATCATCAGCGAGGCGGACCTCGCGGCGTACCAGCCCGTCCAGCGCGACGTGCTCCGCGGCGGCTACCGCGGCTACCGGCTCCTCACGATGCCGCCGCCGTCGTCTGGCGGCATCGCCCTGCTGCAGACGCTCGCCGCGGTCGAGCCGTACCCGGTCGCCGCGTGGGGCAGCCAGAGCCCGCGCGCGCTCCACGTCTTCGGCGAGGCGCTCCGCCGCGTGTTCGCGGACCGCGCCCGGTACGTCGGCGACCCGGCGTTCGTGTCCGTCCCCGTCGCGGGCCTCGTCGATCCGGCGTACGTCGCGGCGCGGATGGCGACGTTCGACCCCAGCCGCACCACACCGAGCCTCGACCTCGCGGCGGGCGAGCCGGCCGGGCGCGAGCACACCGAGACGACGCACCTCTCGGTGGTCGACGCCGAGGGCAACGCGGTCGCGCTCACGACGACGCTCAACGACTACTTCGGGTCGCGCGTCGTCGTCGGCGGGGCGGGCTTCCTGCTGAACGACGAGATGGACGACTTCGCGACGGCGCCGGGCCTGCCGAACGTGTGGGGCCTCGTGCAGGGCGAGGTCAACGCCGTTGCGCCGGGGCGGCGCATGGCGTCCTCGATGACGCCGGTGATCGTGGAGGATTCGGCCGGTCGGCTTGCCCTCGTCTGCGGCTCGCCCGGCGGCCCGCGCATCATCTCGACCGTCGCCCAGGTGCTCATGGGCGTCCTGGATGACGGGCTCGGGATCCAGGAGGCCGCCGCTCGCCCGCGCGTCCACCACCAGTGGCTGCCGGACGTGCTCTACGCCGAGCGGGACGTGCCCGCCGAGACGCTCGACGCGCTCCGCGGACTGGGCTGGGCCGTCGAGGCGACCGAGCGCTTCGGGGCGGCCAACTGCATCGCTGTCCGGACGGCCGCGGATGGGACGCGGACGCTCAGCGCCTCGGCGGACCCGCGGCGCTCGGACGACGCCGCGGCGGGGTTCTGATGCGGTGCGGGCGGCGGGCGGTGGGTAAAAAGTCCCGGTTTATGTCAACCTGTCCTGGGCAGAGCCGGCGGATCGGGAGTGGACGTCAACGGACTGCCGGTTCATGACAAACAGTCCTGGGCAGGGCCGGCGGACTGTCGGTCGAGGCCAAACGATTGCCGGTCGGTGTCAACCGGTCGTGGGCAGAGGCAAACGGGAGCCGGCCGATGCCAACCGGTCGTGGGCAGGGCCGGGCGGGCGTGGGGTGGCGCGTCGGAAACGGCACACGCGCGGGCATCCGGGCAGATGGCACCGAGGTGAACCGGGCCCGACCGGCCGGCTGCGAGCGGGTGTGATGCGTCTGCATCGAATATTCGAATTCATTAGGACGGCGCGGCAGGACGCCCTACCGTTCGGGCAGCGAATCCCCCCGCGCTGCCTCCTCTCACTCTCCGGTAGCCGTCATGCGTGTGTCTTCCGTCCTCTCTCTCTCTCTCTCTCTCTCCTTGCAATGTTGAGCTTGGCTGCCCCTGAGTCAGGCGCTCAGACACTCACTCCCCCTTACCAGGACTGCATCGCTGGCGGAACGGAAGGTGGTATCGACGTAGGCAATGGCGCAGTGGATCTTGTGGTCGCAAACGCCCTGACTGGAGAGAAGCTGTGGCCACAGGGTGAGGGCCGGCATCGGATCGTTGGTATTCCCGGAAATGGACTGGGCGGGGATTTTTTCATGGATACAAATTTTGATCCCCGAACGACTGTCAGCTATGATCCTGTAAGACACCTGCTGTCTCTCCCGAATGCACTATACGTTTTAGTGTTCTACCAGGCTTCGGGTTTTCAGTCAGTCCTCCAGCCGCTCGCCATCGCATGGAGCGGAAGTGGGTTTGCCGGACCCAACAGCTTTCCGCTGCCGGGATTTTATAACCCGGTTCCATCTGGCCGTACTCCTTATATCGACACCTGCTTTCGCCTGTTTCAAAATAAGATACTGGTTTCTTCTGAAGATTACAGGGTGTCAGGAGAGGGAAGAACGTACATCAACAGCGACTACGGAGACGTATGGACGATGCCTTACGTTGCGTACTCTGCGGGGCTGCTGAGAACTTCTGGCGCGGGCGGCTCAGCCGCGACTCCGAGGGGGCTCGGCCAGTTCATTAGCTATGACGTTCGGCTCTACCCCGGCACGTTCGTGCTCAAGCCAGAGTTCGTCATCAACAGGCCTCTGCTGCTCCCGGCGGAGAACCCGCCGCTCCTGTGGGACGTGCCGAACCTGGAGTTGCAGTTCTCAGGCGCGGAGCTCGTGGTGGAAGGCTCGCTGATCACGTCCGGGACAACACTAACGTCAACGTCGTCGTGGCCCGGTGTGACCGTCTCCGCCGGAGGGAACCTGACGCTCGGAACGATGCCGGCCGGCCCGAACACGCCTGCGCGGAGTACGTCGGTGTCGCACGTCGGTGCGTCGTCCAAGCACCCGGCGTCCATCGTCGTGATGCCGGGTGGGCAGGCGACGCTGAACGGGGCGAGTGTGTCGGGCACAACTGACGGTGCGGGCCTGTACGTCACCGGCAAAGACGCCCACGGAACCGTCACAGGTGCGACGCAGGTGTTCAACAACACGGCCGGGCCGGGAATCCGGGTCGATGCCGGTGGGTCGGTCCAGGTGGACGGGGACGGAGTGCAGATCTTCGGCAATGCCGAGGGCATCCTCGCCTCGGGCTCCGGCTCGCTCGCGACCGTCAACGGCGCACTGATTCGAGACAACAGCGGCCCCGGCGTCCGCGCGACGGCCGGCGCGCGCGCCGACGTGCTTCGCTTCCTGCCGCCCGGCGGCGGCACGTCCTCGTTCGTGGCGACCTCGACGCAGGCCATCCGTCTGGCCCGAAACATAGGTGGACTTTATGCGAGCGGGACGGGCAAGCAGCCGGGCGGCGTCGTCAGCACCGAGGCGGCGTATAACTGCGTGCAGGCGCCGTGCTCACCACCACCGCTCGGGCAGAACAGCTTCGTCAACAACAACTCCGGCGCGGCCTTCGACGCCTCGGCTCGAATGAGCTCGCAGGTCCTCGCGACCTACAACTTCTGGGGGACGGACCAGCGCAGCCTGATCGAGGTCGAGGAAGACGGGTCGAGCGACGTCCAGATCGACCCCATCCTCACCGCCGCGCCGGGCGGCGGAGGCACTGCCGCGGCGCGCGCAGCCGGGCATGGTGCGCCGCCGGCCGCCGGCAGGGGTCGCGTCGAGGCGGGCGTGCAGGCGCTTATCACTGAGGCCGACCGCGCCGCACAGGCCGGTGACAGCACGCTGGCTGCGACACGCTTGCTCGACGCGTGGACGCTCGGCGCGACCGACGACGACCGCCTCGCGGTCGCCGAGGCAGCGGGGCGCACGCTGGTCGACACGCATCCGGCTGCGCTCGTGGCGTGGGCCGAAACGGCCGCCGCCTCGCAGGGAGCAGACCGGCCGTGGGGCCGCCGCGCGCTCGCGCTCTCGCTCGCCGGACAGGGCCGGCTGGCGGAGGCCGCGGCCGTCGCGCAGGCGCTCGCGGATGAGGACGGCGCCGGAGCGAGCGAGACGGCAGAGACCCACCGTGCACGTGGATTCGCGCTGCTCGTCGGGATCGCCGTGGCGGGCCGCGACAGCACGGGCGCACTCGTCGCCCTGAACGCGCTGGCTGCTGTAGATCCGGAGGGCGCCGCGGACGCGCTGCTGCCGGTCGCCGTCGCGTTCCCGAACCTGGACCTCACGCTGGCGCTGGGCCGTGTCGGGGCCGGCGAAGGCCCAGCCGAGGCTGGCAAAACCACTTCCGCCGCACCGAGTGCCGAGCATACGGCAACAGAGTTCAGCGTTCGTCCGAACCCGTCGGCGGGGGCGATTCGCGTGTCGCTGACGCTCGCCGAGGTCGCCGACGTGCGTGTGGCCGTCTTCGATGCGCTCGGGCGCGAGGTGGCGCTCCTGCGCGAGGGGCCGGCGCCGGAGGGCGCGCTCGGCCTGTCGCTCGATGGCACCGCACTCCCCGCCGGCGTCTACGTCGTGCGGGCTGTGGTCCGCGGCGCTGCCGGCTCGTCCGTGTATGCCCGCACCGTCACCGTCGCGCGCTGAGCGCCTTTCCTGTTCGACGCCGCCGTGGTCTGGGGCTGCGGCGGCGTCGCGTTGCCTGTTGATCTCCGGTCCTGCCATGAGCCTCACACGCTGTTTTCTCTCCCTGCTCTGCGCTCTGGTCTTGGCACCGTTCGGCTCAACGGCGCGTGCGCAGATGCTCGCCTGGGAGCATGTCGGATCCTCGCCCATCAATGCCGCGCGGCCGTCCGTCGGTCCCGATGGCACGTTGTGGGCGGGCGGCTTCGGAAGAGTTTTCAGGCTCTCACGGCCCTACAGCCCGACCGAAGCATGGGTCGGTGTCAGTCCCGATGATGGGCGCTCCTCGGATGCTGATCTGCTTGCCCTCGGTCAGGACACGCTCGTCGCGAGCACAAACGTCTTTTTGCGTTCGCTGGATAATGGACAATCATTTCAGCAGATATCGAGCGATTCGTCGGTCGATCAGATGCTGGAGATCCCACAGGGGCTGCCGTTCGCCGGGACGCTCGTCGGCGAGCAGTACGGTCACTTCGCGGCCTACTCGCGCGACCGCGGCGCGAGCTGGCGCCTCGCCACCGTATCCGGGATCGGGGCAAACGACAGTCCGGGTGCAGAGGACATTACGGTCGTCCGGCGAGGTGTCCATGCTGGTCGCATCGTCGGCGTCGGTTACTGGGGTCTCGCCACGTCCGACGATGGCGGGGCGACGTTCACGCCCGTCGCCGGCCTCTGGCAGTACTTCCGATTCTTCGGTCAGGCCATAAGCGTGCTGGACCACGGCGCGCCGGACGGCTCCGACCGCCTCGTCGCTACGCTTATCGACCCGACACGCCCTGGCCGTGTCTGCTTCGTCTACGTCTCCGACGACGGCGGGGACACGTGGCGCGAGACGTTCACGATCACCGGCGACCCGAATGGCGCAGCGGTCGCGGTCGTCGATTTCGGCGGCGGGCGGGCCGTACTCGTGATGGACGGCGGGCACGTCTGGCAGACGACGGACGCTGGGGAGACGTGGGCCATCGCTGGCATCGTGCCGGGCGCGCTCGTGGACCCGGCGGGCTCGCCGACGAACGGACGCGTGGGCTGGGGAATGCTCGGTTCGGACGGCCGGCTGTACGTCGGCGGAATCCGTCTCGGCGGTGCGAATCCGGGGTGGGCGTTCCGCACGGTGGCGCCGGTCGTGGCGGGCGAGGCAGTGCCCGAGACGCTCGGCCGTCTCTGTGTCTCCGTCCGCCCGAACCCCGCCGGCGGGCGCGTCGAAGTCGTGCTGAACGTCGCGGAGGCGGGGGCGGTGCGCGTGGTCGTCGTAGACGCGCTGGGCCGCGAGGTAGCGGTCGTGCTCGACGGGGCGGTGTCTGCGAGCGAGACGGCGGTGCCGGTCGAGACGGGGTCGTGGCCCCCCGGCGTGTACGTCGTCCGCGCCTCAGTGGGCGCGCAGACGGCGACGGCGCGCCTCGTCGTGGCGCGGTGACCGCGCGCTTCGTGCGCGCGGCGAACCGGGCGTGACCGGGCGTCGTCACCGCGGGGCGTTAACCTCCGGGGCTCCGCCGCCGCCGCCATGCCGACCGACCCCACCGAGCCGACCCTCTTCGACGCGCCCCTCCCCCCGGGCGTCCCGCCGCCCGACTCCGCGAAGATGCCCGAGGCGCCCGCCGAGAAACCCGCCGAGGCGCCGCCGTGGGACGGCGACGACATGCCGGCCGCCGCAGACGACTCCGCGCGCGAGACGCTCTTCCTCGCCGACGCGCTCGCGCTCGCCTACCGCGCGTACTTCTCGATGCGCAACAGCCCGCTCACCACGCCGGACGGGCTCACGGACACGCGCGCGCTCTACGGCTTCGCGACGGCCATCCTCAAGCTCCTCGAGGACCACGCAGCCCGAGCACATCGCCGTCGTCTTCGACTCGCATCACGGGCGTCCCCAACTTCCGCACCGCGGCCTTCCCGGACTACAAGGGCCACCGCCCGCCAATGCCGGACGGCATCAAGGGCGCGCTCCCGTTCATCAAGCGCTTCGTCGAGGCGCTCGACATTCCCGTCCTCGAGGTCGAGGGCGTCGAGGCGGACGACGTCATCGGGACGCTCGCGCGCCGCGCGCAGACCGAGGACGTTGACGTCGTGATCTTCTCGCCGGACAAGGACTTCCGCCAGCTCCTCGCAGACCGCGTCGTGCCGGCACAGGGCGAGTCCGGGCGCGGGGCGGTCCACATGCTGCGCCCGCCGTACCAGGGCGAGGCCTTCGACCGCGAGACGCCGGCCACCTTCCGCGAGAAGTACGGCGGCCTCGAGCCGCGCGCAGTTCGTGGACCTGCTCGCGCTCATGGGGGACACCGCGGACAACGTGCCGGGCGTGCAGGGCATCGGCGAGAAAACCGCCGTCACGCTCATCTCGACCTACGGCTCGGTCGAGAACCTGCTGGAGAACGCCGCGAACGTGAAGGGCAAGAAGGCGCAGGAGGGCCTCACGAACCACGCCGACGACGCGCGCCTCTCGAAGCACCTCGTCTGCATCGAGACGGCCGTCCCGCCTGGCAGTCCGCTCGACTGGCACACGCTCCGCCGGACCGACCCGGACCTCACGGCCGTCAACGCGCTCTTCGACGAGGTCGGCTTCGGCGGCCGCCTGCGCGCGCGCGTCAAGGACTACGCCGAGGGCCGCGCGCGCACGACGCGCCAGACCACGCTGCCCGACGACGACCCCTCGCTGTCGTTCGACTTCGGCCCGTACGAGCCCGTCACCGCGATGGGCGAGTCTGGCGCAGACTACCAGATCGTCTACGACCGCGACAGCCTCGGCCTCGCGACGGCCGTCGGTGTGGACGCCGAGATGCTGTCGTTCGACACCGAGACGACAAGCGTCGAGTCGATGGAGGCCGAACTCGTCGGCGTGGCGCTGTCCGACCACGAGGAATCCGGCGTCTACGTCCCGACGCCGCTGCCCGACGGGACGCCGACGCCCGCGGCCGTCGAGGCCGTTCGCGCGCGCCTCGAAGACGCGGACCTGCTGAAGGTCGGACACAACGTGAAGTACGACCTCGTCGTGATGGCGCGCCACGGCGTCCGCGTGGCCGGGCCGATCTTCGACACGATGGTCGCCCACTACCTCATCAACCCCGAGGCGAGCCACAAGCTGGACGACGTGGCCTCGTTCCACCTCAACTACCGCCCGCAGCCGATCACGGACCTTATCGGGACGGGCAAGAACGCGCTCTCGATGCGCGACGTGCCGGTCGAGGACGTCGGCCCGTACGCCTGCGAGGACGCCGACGTCGCGCTGCGCCTCGTGCCGGTCCTGCGCGAGAAGCTCCGCGAGATGGACGCCGAGCCCGACGGCGAGGGCGGCTTCACGCGGCGGCGGGCGCGTGCTCGAGATCGCCGAGACGATGGAATTCCCCCTCGTCCGCGTCCTCGCCGACATCGAGATGGCCGGCGTCAAGATCGACGAGCGCGTCCTCGCCGACATCCGCGTCGGGCTCGACGCGACGCTCGCGGACCTCGAAACCAAGGTCTTCGCCGCCGCGGGCCGCACGTTCCTCATCGGCTCGACGCAGCAGCTCGCCGAGGTCCTGTTCAACCCGCCGCCGACCGACGAGGAGAAAGAGCTCGCCCGCGTCTGGCAGGAGGAGGTGGACAGCGCGCTCTCGGGCAAGTCCAAGAAGCAGCTCAAGGAGGAGGCCCCGACGTTCGGGCTCGGGCTGAAGCCGCTCTCGAAGACGAGCACGGGCCGGCCGAGCACGGACGAGAACTCCCTCTCGGAGCTCGCCCAGGAAAACGCGCTCCCGCGCTCGTCCTCGACTGGCGCAAGGTCTCGAAGCTCAAGATCGACGTACGTCGACCGCCTGCCCGAGCTCATCCATCCCGAGACGGGGCGCGTCCACACCAACTTCAACCAGACCATCGCGGCGACGGGCCGCCTGTCGTCGTCGTCGCCCAACCTCCAGAACATCCCGATCCGGACCGACGTCGGCCGCGAGATCCGCCGCGCGTTCGTCGCCGAGCCCGGCTCGCTCCTGCTCTCGGCGGACTACGCGCAGATCGAGCTGCGCATCCTCGCGCACCTCTCCGAGGACGCCGGCCTCGTCGAGGCGTTCGAGACGGGCCAGGACATCCACACCGCGACCGGCGCGCGCGTCTTCGGCGTTCCCTACGCGGACGTCACGCGCGAGCAGCGCGACCGCGTGAAGCAGGTCAACTACGGCATCCCGTACGGCATCTCGGCCTTCGGGCTCGCCAACCGCCTGCGCGTCTCGAACAGCGAGGCGCAGGAGCTCATCAACGAGTACCGCGCCGCCTACCCCGGCGTCATCGCGACGCTCGACGGCATCCTGCAGGACGCGCGCCGGACGGGCTACGTCGAGACGCTGCTCGGCCGCCGCCGCTACGTCCCGCAGATCACCAGCCGCAACCCGAACGACCGCGCCTACGCCGAGCGCATCGCGATCAACATGCCGATCCAGGGCACGCAGGCGGACATGATCAAGCTGGCGATGATCGCCATCCACGACCGCCTGCCGGCCGAGGGCCTGAAGGCGCACATGATCCTGCAGGTCCACGACGAACTGGTCCTCGAGGTGCCGGAGGCCGAGGTCGAGGCAGTCAAGGCGCATCGTGATGGAGGAGATGCAGGGCGCGCTGCCGCTCTCCGTCCCCATCGTGATCGGCCTCGGCGTCGCCCCCAACTGGCTCGACGCGCACTGACGCGTCGGTCAGCCCCGGAGCGAACTCAGGACGACCCAGCCGCGCGTCCTCCGGGCGCTTCACCTCCCAGAACGTCCAGCCGTTGCAGGACGCTCGGCCGACGGCCGCGGCACCGGCGGCCGAGGGCGAGCCGAAGCCGCGGCCTGTCGTAGACGATGTGCCCTTCCTCGACGCGGGCGAGGCGCTCTTGCTTCTTGTACGTGGCCTCTGAACTCGGTCCCGGCAGGAAGAATGACGCCCTTTCCGGTCCAACTGCCTGCGGTCAGGGTGTCGCTGGAGAGCCAGACGCTCGAGCGGCTCGGCATCCGGGAGGCTGACGTTGGTGTCGGGGAGCGGACCTGCCGCTGGTCTGGAGCGACGTGCGAGGAATGCTGACCACGTCGCCCGGGTCGGGCTGGAAGCCGCAGACGCTCTCGACCTCGGCCGCGAGCAGGTCCGCGAGGCGTGGCTCCGACGACGAGGTTCGCCCACGCCTGCGGGATCGCGCGCCTCGGCGCCCTTGCGCTGGCGCGACCGCTTGTAGTCCGCCTGCGCCCGCTCGAACGCCTCGCCGCTCTCGACGGCGTCGCGCGAGAGGTAGCGCGCGGAGCATCGCGGCGCTGTCCGCCGGGTCGCGCTCGAGCAGGTCGAGGAGGTAGACGCGGCGGTCGTCGTACGTGCCCTGCATCGCGGGGAGGTAGACGTGCCACGTCGCGCCGTCGGTCAGGATCGCGATCGGGACGCCCTCGTGGAAGGCGTACTCGAACAGCTGCCGGTCGGCGTGCCCGGCCAGCCCAGGCTGCTTCACCTCGACGAAGACGGCCGGCGTGCCGCGCGTGAGCAGCGCGAAGTCCACGCGCCGCGTGCCGACGCTGTACTCGGGCGCGACGATGCCGGGGTCGAACGCGGGCCAGCCGAGCGCGTCGAGGATCGGGAGCACGACGCCGATGCTGACGGACGCCTCGTTGGCGAGCGATCCGTCGCGGAGGCGCTGGCGGGCGGCAGAGATACGGTCGAGTAGAGGCATGCGCCAAGTTAGCCGCCAGGCTTCACCGGACCGCAGGCGTCAGAAGACGCCGCCCTTGCCCCACGAGAGCTTGTCGCGCAGCGTCGCGAAGACGTCGCGGCCGGGGAGCGTCACGAGGCGAACCGTGCCTGGCGCGCGCTTCACGCGGATCGTCACGTCGGCGTCGCCCGGCAGCAGGGCCGACATGCCGTCGACGGCGAACGCGAAGGCGTCGCCGCGGGTGACGACGCGCAGGGCGAGCTCGCACGAGGCCGGGCAGCACGATGGGCCGGGCGGTGAGCGTGTGCGGCGCGATCGGTGCGAGGACGACGACGTCCGTCTCGGGCGTCCCCGGCACGACGATCGGGCCGCCGACCGAGAGCGCGTAGGCCGTCGAGCCCGTCGGCGTGGCCGCGACGAGGCCGTCGGCCCAGTACGTGTTCAGAAAGAGTCCGTCGACGGTCGCCTCGATCTGGATCATCGACGTCGTGCCGGACTTGTCCACCACGACATCGTTGAGCGCCCAGTCCGGCACGCCCGGCGCCTCGGCGCCGTCGAGCGCGACGGCCAGCGTCGTGCGCTCCTCGACGGTGAAGCCGCCGGCCTCGAGGCGCGCGAGCACGTCCGTCACCTCGCCGACGTCGGCCCGCGTGAGGTAGCCGAGGCGGCCGACGTTGACGCCGAGGATCGGCGGGCCGGGCGTCCCGGCGCGGTGGGCCGAGCGGAGCATCGTGCCGTCGCCGCCGAACGAGAGCAGGATGTCTGCGCCACGGACCGGGTCGTCTGTCGCGGCGCCGTCCGTCGTGGGCGTCGCGAGGCCGCGTTCCGCGAGTCCCTCGGCGAGCGGACGGTCGAGGCAAAAGGCGAGGCCGCGCTCGGCGAGCCACGTCGTGGTTGCGGCGAGGGCGGGCCAGAGGGCGTCTTTGCGGGCGTTGCCGAGGATGCCGTACGTCATCGCGGTGGGGCGGAGAGCGGAACGTACCCCACGCGCCCGCCGCGGTGCCCGAGGCGCGTGCGAAACCGCTTGCAGGTTCGACGTGTGGTGCCGAACCTGTGCCGTCCAACCCAGCCTCCGATGACCGCCTCCCTCCGCCTCGTGGCGCTCGGCGCCACCCTCTCCGTCGCCATCGCCGCGGCGTATGCTCCCGAGGCACCCGCTGCGCCTCGCGATGTGCTCCCGGCCGTGCTCCCAGATTCGACGTGGCAGTGGCCGGAGCACAGCCAGAACCTGCAGGTGCTGCCGAACTCGACCGGCGCCGCGGCGCTTCGCCACACCATGCAGTCGTTTACGCGGGCGCTCGGCGTGCGGTGCTCCGAGTGCCACGTCGGCTCCGGGCCGGACTTCAACACGTGGGACTTTGCGTCGGACGCAAAGCCGCACAAGAACGCGGCACGGGGCATGATGCGGATGACGATGGCGCTCAACACGACCGGCGTCCCCGAGGCGCTTGGCGAGCACCACCACGGCGGCAGCGGCTCGGCGCCCGCCGCCGCGCGCACCGAGACGCACCGCCACGCAGACGGGGCGGAGCACGTGCATGCAGCCCCGGAGCACGCTGTGGAGCACGGCCCGGAGCCTGAGATGGTCGTGACCTGCTGGACGTGCCACCGCGGCGCGAAGCACCCCGAGACGACGGCGCCTCCCACCCCCGACACCCACTGACCCGATGCCCATTCCCACCCCCGTCGAGCCCCGCCCGCGCCCCGTCTCAGCCGGCCGCGCGCTCGGCCTGTTCGTCCTCTACACCGTCGCGTTCGCCATCGGAGGCGGCCTGGCCGCCGGCATCATGGCCGTCGTCTTCGACGCCGTCGCGAGGGGCAGCTACGACTCGAACCTGTACGCGCTGACGTTCGGCGTGACGGGCTTTATCGCGTACAAGCTGGCGCAGCGCGTGGCCGAAGGTTAGACCGGGCCACGCGGCGAGTCTTGGCGGGCACACTACCCTGCCCGCCATGCTGTCCAGAGTCTGGAGCGCCGCCGTCGTCGGCGTGGACGCCATCCCGATCGAGATCGAGACCCACTCGGAGCCCAACATCCCGCGGTGGACCGTCGTCGGGCTGCCCGACGGGGCCGTGCGCGAGAGCCGCGACCGCGTCTGGGCCGCGCTCAAGAACTCGGGCCTGCCCGTCCCGCGCGGCGCCGTGACGGTCAACCTCGCGCCGGCCGACGTCCGCAAGGAGGGCTCGGCGTACGACCTGCCGATGGCGCTCGGGCTGCTCGCGGCGGAGCCGACGCACAGCGGCGCCCGCAACATCGAGCAGGCCGTGCTGGACGAGCTCGCGATCGTCGGTGAGCTGGGGCTCGACGGCGCCGTCCGGCCCGTCCGCGGCGTGCTCCCGATGGCCGTCGGTGCGCTCCAGGACGGGCGCCGTGGCATCATCGTCCCGGCCGAAAATGCTGCTGAGGCAGCCGTCGTCGCTGGGCTGGATGTGTATCCGGTCGCGACGCTCCGCGAGGCGGTCGAGCTGCTCACGGTAGGGCAGGGAAGAGGCGTGCGCGCTGCCGCGCAGCCGTTTCGCGCCGACGACGGCGAGGCGGGCGGGCCTGACTTCGCGGACGTCCGCGGGCAGGCGTTCGTCAAGCGGGCGCTCGAGGTCGCGGCAGCCGGCGGACACAACGCGCTGCTCGTCGGGCCACCGGGCGCGGGCAAGACAATGCTCGCGCGGCGCCTCCCGACGATCCTGCCGCCACTCACGGCCGCCGAGGCGCTCGAGACGACCAAGATCCTGTCCGTCGGCGGGCGCCTCAACGGGTACGCGCGGACCGGCCTCGTCTCGGTGCGGCCGTTCCGCTCGCCGCACCACACCATCTCCAACGCCGGCCTCTGCGGCGGCGGCTCGACGCCGCAGCCCGGCGAGATCTCGCTCGCCCACAACGGCGTCCTCTTCCTCGACGAGTTGCCCGAGTTCGACCGGGCCGTCCTCGAGGTGCTCCGGCAGCCGCTCGAAGAGGGCGAGGTCACGATCTCCAGGGCGCGCGCCTCGGTCCGCTTCCCGGCGCGCTTCATGATGGTCGCCTCAATGAACCCGTGCCCCTGCGGTCACGCCGGCGACCCGACACGGACCTGCGTCTGCGGCCCGGGGCAGGTGCAGCGCTACCTCGCCAAGGTGTCCGGCCCACTGCTGGACCGGATCGACCTGCACATCGAGGTCCCGCCGGTCCCGTTCGAGGACCTCCGGCGGACGGCCGACGCAGAGCCGAGCCGCTCGGTGCGGGCGCGCGTCGTCGCGGCCCGCGAGCGGCAGGCGGCGCGCGTCGCCGACGAGGCCCAGGCGCCTACCTGCAACGCCGGTCTGACGGCACCCCAGGTGCGCCGCCACTGCGCGCTCGACGCCTCGGGGCAGGCGCTCCTGCAATCCGCGCTGACGCGCCTCGGCCTCTCGGCCCGTGCCCACGACCGCATCCTGAAGGTCGCGCGGACGATCGCGGACCTCGCCGCGGAGCCGGCGATCCGCGCCGAGCACGTTGCCGAGGCGGTTCAGTACCGCTCGTTGGACCGCTCCGGCTGGGGCCTGGGCTGAGATACGGAGCCTGGTGTCCAGGCCCCTTCTCGGTCAGAAGCCCGGATCGACCTGCCGCGACTCTCCGTCGCCAGCGCGGCCGGGTGCGGGGCGGACGATCCGGCGGTTGCCGGCCGGGCTGCTCGGCCTCGGCGCCTCGGCGCGCGACGCCTCGGAGCGGGGCGCGTCAGAGCGCGGCACCTCGGAGCGGAGCTGGTCCGGCCGCGGCGCCTCGGCGCGCGGCTCGACGCGGGCCGGTTCGGAGCGCCGCGGCGGCTCCGGACGGGCCGGCGCTGTACTGGTGCGCGGGAGGCGCGGCGGCTCGGCGAAGCGCCCGCGCTCGTCAAGGCGGACCCACTGCGCCGGCAGGCCATACAGGGTGCGCCCGATGCCCCACATCACGGCGGCCCGCTTCATCGAGCCCGAGAGGCCGCCCTTCACCGCCTCGACGTCCGTGTTGTCGGCGCCGTCCCACTTCGTGACCCACTCCGGCGCCGCGCCGTCCTCGCGGTCGATGTAGACGGAGAGGCCGCAGACGACGCCGCCGTCGGGGCCGGGGCGGTACTCGTTGCGCCAGTCGGCAGGACCGCAGACCGCGTCGAGGCGGTCCTGGACGGCTCGGTTCGAGAGGTAGGCCATCGCGAGGCCCTTGGACTTGTCGCGAGTCACGGCGCCGGGCTTCCACTCGACGTCGGCCGAGTCGAAGGGGGCGGCGAGAAGTGCGAGATCGGAGGCGCGCATCGGGGTGTGGGAGCGTGTGAGGACAAGCTCCGCCGCGGCGCTGCCATCTGAATGTCACAGGCCACGGGCCGAAATCTGCATCTGCCCCCCGACCGGCAGGACGGTCACGCGGCCTGCGATCCGGCGACGCTCGGCCTCTTCCAGCAGGAGAAGCGGCGGCTCGTCGAGCGGTTCGTCGGCGAGGTCGAACGTGCCCCAGTGGGCGGCGAGCATCGCGCGAGCGCCCGTCGCCTCGAACACGTCCAGCGCGCCCGCGGGGTCAACGTGAACGCGGGACATGAACCAGCGCGGGCTGTAGGCTCCGACGGGCACGATGGCGAGGTCGGCGGGGGCGAGGCGTTCGGCGACTTCGGCAAAGACCGGCGCCGCAGCCGTGTCGCCGACGTTGTAGACGACGGTGCCATCGGGGAAGGCGAGGTGGTAGCCGCACCACAGCGTGCCATCGCGGTTGGTGAGCCCGCGCCCCGAAAAGTGCTTCGTCGGCGTCGCTGTAGCGCGAACACCGCCGGGCAGCGTCACGGCGTCCCACCAGTCCAGCTCGACGGTACGCGTGTCGCGTCCGAGCGTGCTCCGCAGCCACGCCGCGACGCCGAGCGGGCACACGAAGAGCGGCGCGTCCCGACGGGCGAGCAGCGTCACCGACGCGGTGTCGAGGTGGTCGTAGTGGTCGTGCGTGATGAGGACGGTGCCGACGCGCGGCAGGTCGGCGGGGGCGAGCGGGAGCGCGACAAACCGCCCGGGACCAGCGAACGACAGAGGGCTCACGCGGTCCGAGAAGACGGGGTCGACGACGAGCGCCGTCTCGGGCGTCTGCATCAGGACTGACGCGTGGCCGAGCCACGTGGTCTGCACGCCGGCATCCGGCGCCTCGAGGTCGTCTGCCGTGAGGCTGCGGCGCGGCGCGGGCGCGCCCTGCCGCGTCTCGGTGATGCGACCGGCCATCCAGCGCGCGGCACGGAGCGCGCTCACGGCGTCGTCGGGGTGCGACCACGGGTTCTGGAAGCCGCCGCCGGGGCGGTGGTGCGTTTTCGGGGCGTCGGGGCGGCGGGTGACAGGCGGCGTGTCGGGCATCGTCGGGGTGGGATGGAGGCTCCGAACGCGGACGCAGCGCGCGGTGTCCCCTCCAGTGTGAGGGCTCGGGATGCGGGCGCGATTGGTCGCGCCGTCTCCGTTCCGGCCTACCTTGTCCGCCTCCCTGCGCTCCTGCCTGATGCTTCGTCTTTCGCTCTTCGTCGCCCTCGCCGCGTCGCTCGTTAGCCTCGCCGCATGTGACACCGCCGACGCGTCGCCAAACGTCACGCCGGTCGTCGACCCGTCCACGATCGACTACGACGCGCTGACGCGGCTCGACTACGAGACGGAGGTCCGGCCGCTGCTCGTCGCCCGCAACGTCCTGTCGCCCACGGCGACGACGGCGCCTGGCAGCGCCGCGGACTACACGCTCGACGCGCTCGTCGCCGCCGGCCCGTCCGGCTTCGTCGTCCCGTTCGACGCGGCGGGGAGCCTCATGCTGCGCTTCGTGAACGACCTGCCCGACACGGCGGCGATCCCGTTCCCCAACCTCCGGCGCCTCGAGCCCGACGAGCGGCGCTTTCTCGGGCGGTGGATCGAAGCCGGCGCTCGCTCGACGCCCGGCGGCGCCGTACCGTTCGCAGACGCCGAGCACCTCCTCTTCGTCTGCGTCCAGGGCGAGAACTACGTCGACGTCCTCGACGAGCACACGATGCGCACCATCCGGCGCGTCCGCTTCGACGACCTCGGCTTCCCGAGCGCGCCTTACGGCCCGCACCATGTCGCCTTCGAGCCCGGCGGCGGCGCGTGGTACGTCACGCTCATCTCGGGCACGCCCACGACCGGCGGCGCCATCCTGAAGCTCTCGACGGATCTCACGATGGACCCGTCGACCCCGGCCTACGTCCTCGGCTCCGCCCGCACGACGACGCCCGGCATGATCGCGCTCGACCGGTCCTCCAACCGGATGTACGTCGGCCGCTCGACGCTCTCGGCGTCCACAACCTCGGGCTTCGTCGTCGTGGACCGCCAGACGATGGCGCTGAGCGAGGTCGCGACGCCGTTCAACGTGCCCCACGCGATGGCCGTCACGCCGGACGGCAAGTACGTGCTCACGGCCTCGCTCACGGGCAACCAGGTCGCGGTGTACAACCCGGCGACAGAGGATCTCACGATCCAGTCCGTCCCGAACGGTCCGCACGAGCTTATCCACTTCGCCGTCCTGGGCGCGCACCACGGCGGCCGCGCCGCCGGTATGGACCACGCGATGCCGGGCATGGACCACGGCACGATGGACCACGGGATGGCAGACGCAAGCACCTCGGCGATGCACGCCTACGAGGCGACGCTGACCTCGAAGTCCACCAACACGATTCTCTTCTACAGTCTGGCGCTCGACGGCACGCTCACGCTTACCACGACGGCACCGGCGGGCAACGGCCCCTACCACGCCCACGTCGGCCACGACGGCCGCACGATGCTCATCCCGGACCAGCGCGGCGACACCGTCACGATCCTCGACGCCGTCACGCACCAGACCCTCCGCACCGTCGATGCGTCGGCGCCGGGCGGGCCGCTCTCGCAGCCGCACAGCCCCGCGCCCGGCCACGACGGCACGCGCTTCTTCGTGACGAGCTCCAACCTCAACGGCAAGTGGGCGCCGATGTACGACTGGCTCGGCCCGCCCAACGCCGCGGGCGTCCGCGAGGCGCTCCCCGCCGCCCGGTTCGGCAACGTCACCGCCTTCTCGATGGACGGCGCGGTCCTGGAGACGATCCAGCTTGGCGCCTACCCGTCTGGCATGGAGCCGTTCACCGTCGGCGTCGGCGGCCACGAGAGCATGTAGCCAGCTGAGGTCTGGGGAGCGGCGGTCTCGCCGTCACCCCTGGACCGGACTCCCCGATGCGCTTCGACCTTATCCAGCAGTACGACATCCCGTACCTGCACCCGCTGATGGTGCACTTCCCGCTCGTGCTGTTGCTGCTCGCGGCAGGCGCGGCCGTGCTCTACGCTGCCCTCGGGCGACCCGTGTGGCGTGGCGCGGCGCTCGTCCTCTTCGTCCTCGGTGCGGCCGGCGCCTTCGCAGCGCGGCAGACGGGCGAAACGATGGAACACGACATGGAGGGGGAACCGGTCGTCGAGGCCGTCCTCCCGACGCACGAGCGGATGGCGGAGGTCACGATGTGGACGGCGATCGCCGCAGCGCTCGCCTACGGCGGCCTGACGGTCGCCGCGCGGCGCCGGGCGGGCGGCACCGAGCCACTCGCGTGGCGCCTCGCGGCACTCCTGCCGGCCGTCGCCGCCGCCGCCCTCGTCGCGTGGACGGCCCATCTCGGCGGGATCATGGTGTGGGGCATCCCCGCAGGGCCATGAGCGAGCTCTCCGACCGCGAGCGCGATGTCCTCCGGCGCGTCGTGCAGACCTTTATCGACACGGCCGCGCCCGTCGGGTCGCGCGTCGTCGCAGACCACGTGGACCTGTCGAGCGCGTCCGTCCGGACGACGATGCAGCGCCTCGAGGGCGCGGGCTACCTCGGGCACCCGCACACGTCGGCCGGGCGCGTCCCGACGGAGCAGGGCTACCGCCTGTATGTCGACGGCCTGATGGACGTCGCGGGGCTCTCCGGGAGCGAGGCGCGGCTGCTCCGGGAGAGCGTCGCGCGGCGCCTCGGCGACCTCGACGCCGTGGCGCAGGAGACGAGCCGCCTGCTCGGCAGCCTCGCGCGCCTGCTCGGCGTCGTGCTCACGCCGCGCCTCGCGACGGGCGTCCTCGAGCGCATCGAGGTCGTCCCGCTCGGCGCCAGCCGCGTCCTGTTCGTGCTCGCCCTCCGCGGCGGCCTCGCCCGGACCGTCGCGGCGGAGGTCGACGTGGACGTGCGCCCGGGCACGCTCGATGCGGTCGTGCAGCGCCTCAACGAGCGCCTCGCCGGCCACTCCCTCGACGAGATCCGCCGGACCGGCGCCGAGCGCGTGCAGGACCTCGCCGATGGCGACCGCACGGGCATCGTGCGCCTCGTCCTCCGCGACGCGCCGACGCTCTTCCGCGACCCCACGTCCGAGCGCCGCGCGGCCATCGCCGGGACGGGCCACCTCGTGGCGCAGCCCGAGTTCATGCGCCCCGAGGCGGTCCGCGGCGCGGTCGAGCTTGCCGAGAACGAGGAGGTCGTGGTGCACCTGCTCGAGACGGCCGCGCTCCGCGACGGCGCGGCGGCACCCGACGGCGCGCGCGTGCTCATCGGCCGCGAGGCCTCCGGCGCCTCGCCCGAGGCGCCCACCGCCGTCTCGGTCGTGACGGCGCCGTACCGCGTCGGCGGCGCCCTCGGCGCCGTCGCCGTCATCGGCCCGACGCGGATGGACTATGCCCGCGCCGTCGCCCTCGTCGAGTACGTCGCGGCGCTCCTCGGCGACGAAGGCTAGGGCTGGGGCTTTGCCGGCGAGCCCGCCGCCTTCCCGCCCGATTCGTTCGCGCTTCGCCGTCCGCCGTACGATCTTTGCCGCGTTCCGGCGTTTGACACTTCCAGATCCGATCCCGCGATGACCGACGACCAGATGGACCCCGCCGAGATCACGGCGGACGCCGACGGCCTCCAGGCCGAGATCGACGACCTCCGCGACCAGCTCCTCCGCCGCGCCGCCGAGTTCCAGAACTACCGCCGCCGGACCGATGCCGACCGCGCCGAGGCCGACCGCCAGGCGCGCGCCACCATCCTGCTGCCGCTCCTCGACGTCTACGACGACCTCCGGCGCTCGCTCGACGCGGCCCGCCGCGTCGCCCACCAGGATGGCGCCTCGCCAGCCTTCGACGCGCTCTCGCAGGGCGTTGAGCTCGTCTACCGCAAGTTCGAAGGCCTCCTCGAGCGCTTCGACGTGACGCAGATCCAGACCGCGGGCGAGGCGTTCGACGTGGACCTCCACGAGGCCGTGATGCAGCAGCCCTCCCCCGACGGCGAAGCGACGGGCACCATCCTCGCCGAGGTGCAGCCTGGCTACCGCATCGGCGATCGCGTGCTCCGCCACGCCCGCGTCATCGTCGCGCAGTGACAGGCGATTTAGCGCGTCAGGCGTGAGCCGGACGCGCTAAATCTCACACCCCAAACCGCATTTATGGCTTCAGCGACCGACCAGCGCGACTACTACGACGTCCTCGGCGTGCCGCGCACGGCGACGCCGGACGAGATCAAAAAGGCCTACCGCCAGCGCGCGCTCGAGCACCACCCGGACCGCAACGACGGCGATACGGACGCCGAGGCGCGCTTCAAGGAGGCCGCCGAAGCGTACTCCGTCCTCTCGGATGCCGACAAGCGCGCGCGCTACGACCGCTTCGGCAAGCAGGGCCTGGGCGGCGCGGGTGGCGGGCCCGGTGCGCCGCAGGACATCTCGGACATCTTCTCGGCCTTCTCGGACATTTTCGGCGGCGACTCGCGCTTCGACGACGTCTTCGGCCGTGCCCGGTCGCGGCGCCGCGGCCAGGGGCGGCCAGGGACGGACCTCCGCGTCCGTCTGTCGCTCACGCTCGAGGAGATCGCCGACGGCGTCGAGCGGCAGATCACGCTGCGCAAGTTCACGGCCTGCGGCCACTGCGCCGGCTCGGGCGCCGAGCCTGGCACGGACGCCACCGACACCTGCCCGACGTGCCAGGGCTCGGGCGAGGTCCGGCAGGTCGCGTCGTCGTTCTTCGGCCAGTTCGTCAACGTCACGCCGTGCCCGACGTGCGACGGCGAGGGGCGCGTCATCACGTCCAAGTGCACCGTGTGCACAGGCGAGGGGCGCGTGAAGGGCGAGGAGACGGTGACGATCGAGGTGCCGCCGGGCGTCGCCTCGGGGCAGTACCTCCAGATCCGCGGCGCCGGGAATGCCGGGATGCGCGGCGGGCCCGCCGGCAACCTCCGCGTCGAGATCGACGAGGAGGAGCACGAGCACTTTGTCCGCGACGGCCTCGACGTCGTCCACGACCTCTACCTCTCGTTCCCCGACGCCGCGCTCGGCACCGAGGCGAACGTCCCGACGCTGAAGGGCCGCGCCAAGCTCCAGGTCGACGCCGGCATCCAGTCCGGCCGCGTCCTCCGGATGCGCGGCCGCGGCCTGCCCGAGGTCGGCGGTGGCCGCCGCGGCGACCAGATGGTCCACGTCCACGTGTGGACGCCCCAGGACCTCTCGGCGGGCCTCCGCGAGGCGCTCGAGCAGCTCCGCCTCGAGCCGGACCTCAAGCCGCAGCCGGGCAAGGAGACGAAGCGCTCGTTCTTCAGCCGCGTCAAGGACGCCCTCGGCGGGTAGGGCAGGCGGAGGACAGAGGGCGGAAGCCAGAAACTCCGCCCTCAGACCTCGCCGCCGACGCCGCGGTAGGACTGCTGGTAGTAGAGCAGCGGGGCAGCGCCGCGGCCAGGCATGAGGTCCGTCACCGCGCCGATGACGACTGTATGGTCACCCGCCGTGATGCGCGCCTCGACCGTGCAGACGATGGTACCGAGCGTCTCGGCGAGGCCAGAGGTGGCCATCTGCGCCTCGGCGTCGAGGTCCGGGCGGGCAAAGTGCGTCGCCACGTCGGCCTGGTCGGCGGCGAGGAGGTGGACCGAGAAGGCGTCCGACGCGTCGAGCGCCACGTGCAGCTGCGTGCCGTGCGTGACGTTGAACGAGACGAGCGGCGGGTCCAGCGAGACGCTCGCGAAGGAGCCGATGGTCGCGCCACGCGTCTCGCCCGCGGCCGAGACAGTCACGACGACGACCGGGCTCGCGAGCGCGCGGAGCATCCCGCGGAGCGCGTCGCCCGTCGACGCGATGGCGTCCGGATGTTCGTCCGTGCGGTCGGCCGGAGCGGGGTCGTGGTGCGTCTGAGTCGTCATGCGCGTCGGACGACGGGCGTCGGGGCGAGGTTCTAGATCGCGTCGCCGCCGTAGGCGCCGAGGCCAAAGAGGGCGAAGTCGTAGCGGGCGGGGTCGTCGGGCGCGAGGCGGCGGCACGCCTCGGTAAGTTCGAGCGCCGCGCGCCAGTCGTCGGTCGCACGCGTCAGCATTCCGAGGCGCCGCGCCTGCCGGCCCGTGTGCACGTCCAGCGGCACGAGGAGCTGGGCCGGCGAGACGGCCGGCCACAGGCCCATATCGACCGGGCCGGGGCGCGTCATCCAGCGGGCGTACATCGCGAGGCGCTTGCACGCGCTGCCGGTTGAGGGCCGCGCAAGGTGCTTGGAGCGAACGGGCGCCTCGGGGACGATCGTCGCGAGCGTGTCCGAGAACGTCTGGATCGCCGGGCCGATGTCGGGCGCGCCGGGCGGGAGGCCCGACGCGAAGAGCGCCCCGAGCGACCCGTACGCGTCCTGCACCGCCTGGATGGCGAGCGTCAGGGCGACGGCGTCGCCTTCCGTGAACGTGCGGTGCTTGAAGCCGGCGAGGCGCGTGGCGTCGCGGCCGGCGTCGAAGGTGCGGACAAAGGCGGCGGGCCGGCCGTCCATCCGCTCGACCAATTCGGCGAGCTTCGAGAGGATCGTCGCCCGGCGTCCCCACGCGAGGACCGCCGCGAAGAGGCCGATCGTCTCCTGGTCGGCCGGATCGTCGAAGGCGCGGGGGACCGAGACGGGGTCGTCGGCGATAAAGGCGAGGCGCTCGTAGCGGGCCGTGAGCGCGTCCAGGGTCGCTCGGAGCGCCTCGGGGTGCGCCGCGAGGCCGTCGAGCGCGACGCCTTCAAATGGCCGAGGGCCGTCTTCGGGGTGAAGACGGCCCTCGGGGCGGAGAGCGTCGGCGCTCACGCGTGGGCGTCGCCCTCGGCGCTGCCCGCGGCGGGCTTGCCGACGGTCTTGCCGCCGGACTCGCCCGTAGCGGCGTCGGCCGCCGCATCGGCGATCGGGTCGTTGACGTTGGCGACGTGCTCGGCAGGCTTGCCCGCCGTCTTCGGCGCGTCGCCTGCCGAGGCGTCCACCTGGGGCGCACCGTCGGCTTTCGAGGCGCTAGCGGCGTCGTCGTCGCGCTCGACGGCGACCGTAATGTCCGACACGAGTGCCGCGACGGCGCCGACGGCGGCCAGCAGCGGGCTCGTGAGCAGCGCCGCCGCGCCGGCGCCGACGCCGACGGTGAGCGGGATCTCGAAGAGCACGCGGTCGCCCTTGCGGAGCGAGATCCGGCGGACGTTGCCCTCCTCGATGAGCTCGCGGACCTTGTCCACAATCTGGCTGGACGCCACCTTGACGTCCTCGAGGGTGTCGGCGGCCCGGTCGCGGGCAGCGTCGGCGAGGCGGGCGGCCTCAGACTGAAGGGAGCGGGTGCGGTCGTCGTCCATGAGAGCGAAAGGGCAGGGGAGAGGGGCGGCCACTGCGGCCGGGCGTGGGGCGTGTAGTCCCTTCTACCCCGCAATGTTTCAAATGGGAACGCAGAGGGTAGCAGAGCCTCGAGGCGCTCTGAGAAGCCTGGATGGGCCTGGAAGGCCATTGGGCAGCCCGAATCGGACGATTTGCGCGACGGCTTCGCCATCTGAACGGGGTGTTTGTGGTGGACGGGGGATCGGGCACGCCAATCGCTAGGTCGATCCCCGAACCCCGGCAGCCATTCCGGCCGCCACACCACCCAGCCCCTAACCGGGGCAGAACCAGAGCCTCGGCTCTACCAGCCCCAACCTATCATGGGTCAGCAGCAGCTCCTCCTCCTCGTCCTCGGCATCGTCATCGTCGGCCTCGCCGTCGTCGTCGGTATCCAGGCCTTCGGCGAGAACCAGAAGAAGTCCAACCAGGACGCCATCACCAACGACGTCATCCGCATCGCCTCCGACGCCCAGGCGTGGAACCTCAAGCCGACGGCCTTCGGCGGCGGCAACGGCTCCTTCGCCAACGTCACGCTCGAGAAGCTCGGCTACACGGTCACGGGCATCGGGCATCGCCGGCGTCTACGCCAACCTCAACGCGGACGCGGCGACGACGGGCGCCTCGAGCGGCTACAAGCTCTCGGCGCCGGGCGCGGCGACGCTGACGATCACCGGCTGCAACTTCAACCAGAAGAACAAGGTCGTCGCGACCGTCACGGGCACCGGCCCGACCGACATCTCGACGGTCGTCTCGAACCTCGCCGCCGCGGCGACGACCTGCTAAGAGACGGTCTGGACAGGCAGCGGGCTCGCTGCTGGTCTGCCGGGCGCGCTCCCGCTGGCTTCGGCCGGCGGGGGCGCGCTTTTGTAGGGACGGTGTCGTCCTCGCTACGGTGGGGCTCTAACCTCAACCCGGCGATGTGCTCGCCCGGCCGCTGGATTTCCGCTGTCGCAGGAATGGGATAGAGCGAGAGTGGGCAGTTTGACGAACAGAGCAGCCCTGTTCGTGGAGGGGCACTCGGGGAGCGGGCACAGCTCATTTCCGGTCCAGCGAGACGCTTGTCCGGTCGACAGATTGCCGACTGGACGGCGCCGGCCCTCGGCGCGCGAGGCGCGCGACTCGGAAGACACGGCCCACCCGCCTGCGGCACACTCGGTCCGCAAAGCTGGCTGCGAATGAACGACGGCCTTACGCCCCTTCTGTCATCCCCGCGTGTTGCAGGACTGCGCAGCGAAGGAGCATCCGGGCGAGCGGGATCAAGCCTGTTGCTCGGTGCTCTGGCTCCCTGCGTGTCTGCGCCAGCTCGCGGCACTCAGGGGTGACGGGGTTCGCAGGCAGACTCCGAAAGGGGCAGTTACGACCTGCGAGGGTCCGTTTCTGTGCATCGCCCCGCTGATAGCGCCGCGCCGTCGAGGCACCCGCTTGGTGTGAATACCGATCGGCAAGGTCTACGGAGCGTTCCTGAAGACGCTGCTGGATACATGTCTGGCAGATCTGCACCGGGCGGCACGGCAATTGCCAGTCGCCTGTCAGTTCCGACGAGCCCTTTGGGCCGTCCCTCCCTTACAGACGGCTCCAACAGAAGCCCGGAAAACCACAGGAGCCCCCGCTCCACCGTCCCCAGCATCCTATGGGCCAGCAGCAGCTCCTCCTCCTCGTCCTCGGCATCGTCATCGTCGGCCTCGCCGTCGTCGTCGGTATCCAGGCCTTCGGCGAGAACCAGAAGAAGTCCAACCAGGACGCCATCACCAACGACGTCATCCGCATCGCCTCCGACGCCCAGGCGTGGACGCTCAAGCCGACGGCCTTCGGCGGCGGCAACGGCTCCTTCGCCAACGTCACGTTCGAGAAGCTCGGCTACACGGTCACGGGCATCGGGCATCGCCGGCGTCTACGCCAACCTCAACGCGGACGCGGCGACGACGGGCGCCTCGAGCGGCTACAAGCTCTCGGCGCCGGGCGCGGCGACGCTGACGATCACCGGCTGCAACTTCAACCAGAAGAACAAGGTCGTCGCGACCGTCACGGGCACCGGCCCCGGCCAGATCGCGACGGTCGTCTCGAACCTCGCCGCCGCGGCGACGACCTGCTAAGAGACGGTCTGGACAGGCAGCGGGCTCGCTGCTGGTCTGCCGGGCGCGCTCCCGCTGGCTTCGGCCGGCGGGGGCGCGCCTCTGTCTGGGCTCCGGCTGGTCTCGGGACGGAAAGGCTGGGGATAGCCCTGCCCCTGCCTACAGGGGAGTTTGCAACCTCCGGATCTCTGCCGACATCCGTGGTTTCTGTTGAGTGGAGAGCGTTCATGCTACTCTGAGCAGTCACCGGTCCACTGCGGCCCCCGCTCCGCCACGCCTTCCCGCACCATAGGGCAAACGACATCGGTGCGACGGTGTCGAACCCGGCGGCCGCCTCGGGCTGCGCGCTTCTGTCGTAAGCAGCTGAGCGTCCTCCGGGACGGGTCGGCTTCCGTGTCCCCCTGCGGCCTCTGCCGCGGGGGGACGTCTGCGTGGCTGGCCGCACGAGGCGCCGAACCCCCAGTGCTGCGGTGCAGCCGGCCAGAGTCGCTGCTGAATCGGCGGTCGGGATACTTCAGGACTGCCGGGATCCGGGCGATACCCACGGCCCCCACCTGCGGCCTCGGCCGCCCTCCCCGCGCATCCATGGCAGAGTTCCGCTTCAGCGGCCTTTCCGCCGGCGGCCAGACCGTTCAGGGCACCGTTTACGCGCCCAACAAGCGGACAGCCCAGAAGAAGGTCGAGACGCTTGCACAGAAGCACACCTTCACGCTCCGCGACCTCGAGGAGCGGATGCTTTTCCGCTACAAGGTCAAGCACCCGACCGGTAAGGTCGTCAAGGGCGAGCAGAAGGCCTACCAGCAGGATGAGATCCGGACGGCCCTCGAGCGCATGGGCCTCGAGGTGCTCTCGATCCAGAAGAACCTCATCAACATCTCCCGCAAGCCGCCGACGAACGACGTCATCATGTTCGTGCGCCTCGCGTCGAACCTGCTGATGGAGAAGATGGCGTTCTCGGAGGTCATGAACCTGCTCATGGGCGACATCTCGTCGCCGGCGCTGAAGCACATCCTGCGGGACATCAACTCGGACCTCAAGGGCGGCATGGAGGCCAAGCAGGCCTTTATGAAGCACCAGGACAAGCTCGGCATGTTCACGGCGTACATGCTCGGCGTGGCCAGCCAGTCCGGCAACATGGCCGAGATCTACGAGGCCACCGCCCGCTTCCTCGAGCGCAAGGACGAGTTCCGCAAGTCCGTCAAGAGCGCGCTCATCATGCCCATGGTGACCATCCTCGCGACGCTCGGCGTGTTCGTGTGGTACGTCTGGTACATCGTGCCCGCCACGGCCGGCCTCTTCGCCACCTTCGAGGGCATCGATCTGCCGCCGCTGACGACGTTCTCGCTCCAGATGTCGGCCTTCCTCGACCGCTGGATGGGGTGGATGGCCGTCCTGAGCCTCATGATCGGGGCCGGGCTCTTCGCCTACTTCCGAACGCCGAAGGGCAAGTTCCTGATGGCGAAGTACATGATCCGGATCCCGGTCATCGGGCAGCTGCTGCACAAGCTCAACATCGAGGTTTTCGCGCGCGTCTTCGCCATCCTCTACTCGGGCTCGGGCGAGAACCTCGAGGTCATCAAGGTCTCGGCCGAGGCGTGCGGCAACCCCTACATGGAGCACCAGATCAAGACGATTACGATCCCGATGATGATGGGCCAGGGCGCGGACCTCGTCAAGGCCATGGATGCTGCAGGCGTCTTTACCGCGATGACGCTCTCGCGCTTCCGGACCGGCGCGGAGACGGGCGCCGTCCGCAAGTCTGCCCAGCAGATGGCGGACTACTACGAGCGCGAGACGACGCTCAAGCTGAAGGTCGCCGTCGAGACGATCCAGACGGGCGTCGGCCTGTTCATCGGCCTCATGGTGGCCTTCCTCACGGTGCTCTCGGCCGAGACGGCCATGATCCGCCCGTCGTCCAACGACATCATGGGCATGGGCAAGTAGGCCCACGCAGAAAAGGCGGTTTAAAGGTCGGCGTTGACCGCGCAGACCTTTAAGCCTCAAACCTTAAACCGCATCGCATCTATGTCTGCTTTAACGACCGCTCTCTCGCGCCCGCTTGGCGGCACGGTGCCGTCCGCGCCCGCGGCGCCGGCCGTCCAGCCGCAGGCTTTCGCCAACGTCCAGGACCGCGTCGTGCAGGCGCTGCTGCGCCGCGGCATCGTGCAGGAGGCGCAGGTCGTCGAGGCCGAGAAGGCGCGGACGGACCCGCGCGTGCCGCTCTGGCGCTCGCTTGCGGCCGTCCCGCACGTGGACCGCGACAAGGTCTTCGAGCAGGCCGCGGCGACGTACGCCTTCCGCCTCGCGCCCGTCAAGGACCGCGAGCCGGAGGCCGAGTTCGCCAAGACCGTCATCGAGTCGTTCGACGAGGAGCTCGGCCGGCGCCTCGTCGCGCTCGAGGCCGTGCCCTACGCCTACGCGCAGGACCAGCCGTCGGGCATCCTCAAGCTCGTCTTCATCACCGAGGACCCGATGCGGCCCGAGCTGCAGAAGGTCGTCAACGCGCTCGAGCTCGAGCGCTTCGAGCTGTGCTACGCGCCAGGCTCGGTCGTGGACCGCGTCCTCACGGAGGCCTTCCCGCGCAAGAACGAGTTTCTCGAGCGCATGTCCGCCGACACCAACGCGGACCTCGACCTCGGCGTGTCGTTCGAGAGCGGCCAGAAGACGCTCGTCGACGAGGACGCGCTCGAGGCCGAGATCGCGTCGTCCAGCCTCATCAACCTCGTCGAGGCCGTCCTCATGGAGGGTGTGCGCCTCGGCGCGAGCGACATCCACATCTGGCCCAACGCGCACAAGCAGACCGAAATCCACTTCCGCGTGGACGGCCGCCTCGCGCGGTGGCACCTCGAGGAGCGCGGCTCGCCCGAGGCGCTGCTCTCCGTGTTCAAGGACGCCGCGCTCAACGTGGACCGCTTCGAGCGCGACATGGCGCAGGACGGCTTTATCCAGCGCAAGGTCGACGGCACGCTCATCCGCTACCGCGTCTCGATCCTCCCGATCGCCAACGCCGACCCCGAGGTGCGGAGCGAGTCCGTCGTCATCCGAATCCTCGACGACCGCAAGGTGGTCACGGACCTCTCGAAGCTCGGCCTGCTCGAGGGCGCGATGGCCAAGTTCGAGAAGGCGATCCGCCAGCCGCACGGCATGGTCATCCTGACGGGCCCGACGGGCTCGGGCAAGTCCACGACGCTCGTCGCGGCGCTGTCCAACGTCGTCACGCCCGCGGTGAACGTGCTCACGGTCGAGGACCCGGTCGAGTACATCATCCCGGGCGTGCGTCAGATCAAGCTCTCGCACAAGCTCTCGCTCGAGGGCGCGCTCCGCGCCATCCTCCGCCACGACCCCGACATCGTGATGGTCGGCGAGATGCGCGACAAGGACACGGCGGAGCTCGCGATCAAGCTCGCCAACACGGGCCACCTCACCTTCTCGACGCTCCACACCAACGACGCGCCGTCCGCCGTGTCCCGTCTGTACAAGATGGGCCTCGAGCCCTTCCTGATCGCGTACGCCATCAACCTCGTCGTTGCGCAGCGCCTGATCCGCACGCTCTGCGACACGTGCAAGCGGCCCGACCCGGCGCCGGACATGGTGCTCATCCGCGAGCTCGGCTTCACCGAGGAGGAGATCCGCTCGAACGTCTTCTACAAAGCCACCGAGACCGGCTCGTGCCCGAACTGCAAGGGCCGCGGCTACAAGGGCCGCCGCGCCTGCGCCGAGGCGCTCTACTTCTCGCCGGCCGTCCGCGCCGCGATCGTCGCTGCCGGCGGGGAGATCAACGAGGACGAGATCCGCGAGATCGCCGAGAGCGAGGGCATGCTGACGCTCGCCGCCTCGGCGCGCGTGCTCGTCGGCAGGGGAGAGGTGTCCATCGACGAGATGATGCGCGTCACGGCCGGCGAGCACTGACGGGTGGCCACGGGCCGGCCCTCGCCCGCGTCATCCGTGCGAGGGTGTTCGGCGATGCGGCCCCTCTCTGCACCGTTTGCCGCCGGCAGCACTCATCAGGGGTTCGCTCCGCCCAGGCGGCCTAGGGCGACGGGCGGCGCTCGCCAGGCAGCGTCTGGCCGCAACGCGCCGAGGGTCGGCGCTGCGCTCAGGATGACCGGTAAGGGGCTGGAGCGCGCCGCTGCTCGCCACCTTTCGGAATGTGCCGGCAGGTAGAAATGGACGTGTTAGGCCGGGCGGCGAGGCGCGTGAGACGGCCTGAGACGGAATGACTCCAGCCCCGGGCACGCGGCCGTGCCATTCGCGGCCTGCGATTCCAGAGTGAGACGGGCGGAACGCGCCGTGCAGGTACCGTCCGCAACCACGCCTGATCCCCCATGCCCCAGACGCTCCTCTCGCTCGCCGCGCTCGTCGCCGCCGCGTTCTTCACGATCGGCCAGAAGCAGGCCTCGACGCGCACGATGCAGTCCATCGTGCGCGACGAGTTCGAGGTCGCCGTCGCGGGCGCGCTGCTTCAGACGACCGAGTTTGCCGACTCGCGCGCCTTCGACGAGGCGACGACGCCGGACCGGATGCGCCTGCGCCTCGGGCTGCCGCGCATCCTCTCGCAGGTCGACCTGGACACGCTCACGGTTCAGGACGTCACCATCGCAGTCAGCAACTTCGCCGCGCCGGGCTCCTTCGGGCGGACGCCGACGGGTGACCAGGCCCTCTGCGACCCGATGAACCAGCTCGCCTCGGTCGGGTGCAACGACGTCTCGGACTTCAACGACGTCGCAACCGCGCGGGACACGTGGCGCAACATCACGCTCGAGACGCCCACCGGCGAGCCGCTGCCGGTCGAGGTCCGCACCGAGGTCCACTACGTCGAGGCCAGCGCGCCGGACGTGGACGTGAACTACCGCACGAACCACAAGCGCGTCGACGTCTTCGCGCGCTCACCCGTGCTCGCGCGCCTCTATCCCGGGACGGACTACAGCGTCCGGATGAACCGCGTCATCAGCTTCGACCCGGCCGTCGCGCTCGAGTACCTCAAGCGGACCACCTGCATCTCGACGACGGGCAACGCGTCGCAGATCAGCCGTCTCCAGGCTGCCGTGACGGCCGCACAGACGGCCGTCGCCGCCGCCCAGCTGCGCATCACGACGACCGCCGCCGCCGTTCGGGCCGCTCAGCTGGCCGTAGACCAGCGCGCCGCCGACGTCGTCACGGCGCAGGCCGCCCTCGCCACGGCGCAGCAGACGCTCACGACGCGAACGGCAGCGGCGACAACGGCGACGGCCGCACTCACTGCCGCCCAGCAGACCGCGACCACTCGCTCAGCCGAGGCTGCCGCCGCCGCCGCCGCCGTTACCGCGGCGCAGCAGACAGTCAACACGCGTACGGCAGCGGCCACGGCGGCCACGGCGGCTGTCGCAACGGCGCAGCAGACGTACAACCTGCGGGCAACGGACGCGGCCGCGGCGACCGCGGCGCTCACGGCGGCCCAGCAGACGGCGACCCAGCGCGCAGCGACAGCTGCAACCGCCGCGGCGACGCTCGCTTCTGCACAAACGGCGGCCGCGGCGGCCGCGACGCAGGTCACGCAGGCCGGCCAGAACCTCACGGCTGCCCGCGCCGAGCTCACGGCGGCTCAGAGCCGGCAGGCCACGGCTCTCAGCGCTCAGACAGCCGCGCAGGCCGAGGTGACGCGTATCGAGCGTGACATTCGCACCGCCTCAGGCTTCAACTGGTTCATCCTGACCTACGTCACGCTGCCGAATGCTCAGCGCGCACTCGCCACCGCTCAGGCCGACTACGCGGACGCCACCGCGGAGGTCACACAGGCGCAGACGGCCGTGACGCAGGCGCAGACGGCCGTGACGCAGGCGCAGACGGCTTCGACCCAGGCGCAGGCAGCCGTAACGGCCGCCCAGACGGCTAACACGGCGGCGCAGACGGCCTCGACCCAGGCCCAGCAGGCCGTCACCGCTGCGCAGACGACCTCGGCAACGGCAGCGAGCGCGGCGGAGTCCGCACGTCTGGCTCTCGTTGCGGCTCAGGCGACGGCGGCGACGGCCCAGCAGGCGCTGACAACGGCCCAGCAGGCGCTGACCGCGGCCCAGCAGGCCTCAACGGCTGCCCAGTCGACGTCGGCAGCGGCACAGACGACGTTGGCTCAGGCACAGACGGCGTCGACGGCGGCCCAGACCGCGCTGACGCAGGCCCAGGCGGCTGTCACGGCGTCCACGACGGCCCTCGCCTCGGCGCAGCAGGCGGTCGACGCGGCGCGGCGCGCCCTCACCACTGCCCAGGCCGACGCCGCCGCCGCCATCGTAGCGGCAGCCGAGGCGGACCGCGTCCTCGCCGCGGCCCAGGCCGCGCTGAGCGCCTTCGACGGCGGCTGCCGCAGCTAACGACCTCACCCTAAAGATCCATGCAACTCCTCTTCGACAACCTGATCGCGATCATGGTCGCGGCGTCGCTCGCGGTGCTGCTGCTCACCCAGCAGACCTCGACACGCCAGGACGCGATGGAGCGTCAGTCCGTGTACAGCGCGAAAGCGCAGACGCTCGGCTTCGCCACGTGGATCGAGCGCGACATGGTGCGGCTCGGCGCCCGCTTCGGCGACGACCGCGAGCGCTTCGACTATACCGCCCCGGTCATGCGTGGCGGCGTCGCCTTCACGGACACGTTGAAGTTCTACTACAACGAGCGCGAGAACGCAGACGAGTCGGCCGACCGCATCGCCGTCAAGTACGTGCTCACGCGGACGGACTCGGTGAAGGTCTCGGTCGCGCCCGTGCGCTACCAGGGTCTCTACCAGCTGGAACGCTACGAGGGCGCCGGCCGCTACAAGAACGGCCACTGGGTCGACGCCGCAGGCGCGACAACCGGCCCACCCGCCTACGTCCGCAGCACGGGGTACGGCAGCCCCGCCGGCCTCATGTCGTTTTACATCGAGCCGCGCACGTCGGACGGCGCGCCGATCACGGACTCTGCGCGTGCGACGGACGCCGACTACATGCACGTCCAGTTCAGCGTCCTGCCGATGCTATTCCCGGTCCACCGGGCCCGCTACATCAACGCGTCCGGCCTGAGCTGGGCGAGCACCTTCGAAATCCGACCGTTCTGATCTGCCGGCTCTGCCGGCTCCAACACCCCTACACCCATGGGTAAGTACGCCCTCCTGCTCGTCGCCGCGTTCAGCGTCGCCGGAGCCAAACTCCTCTCCTCCACCCAAGAAACCGACATCAAGGCGTCGCAGGGGCAGAGCGAGTACGACGCCGATCTCCTTGCCCGCGAGATTGCACGGTCGGCCTACAACGCCGCCGTGGCCGATGCCAACCTCGAGGGCAGCGACGTCCCGGCAGCCCTGCTCGCCGTCGGCGTGCCAGTCGTGAGCGAGAATCAGACGGCAGCCAACAAGTGCGCCAACGGCGTCCCTGTCTGCTACCGCCGTGAGGGCGCAATGCAGGGCGGCCGCTACCGCGTCGAGGCCAGCATTACCGGTGGCAACCGCGTCGACATCTACGCGCGTGGCCAGTATGACTACACGGCTGTTCAGACGGACAACACCCAGCCCAACTTCGGCCGCAACGTTCGTGTGCCGAAGGTGTACGAGATCAACGAGATGCGGTCGGTCGGGGTGCTTCAGGTGGCGCGCAGCGGCATCCTCTCGATCCAGTTTGTCGACTCGCAGGCGGGTTACTGCTCGGCCATCTTCCTGCAGCGGACGCCCCCCGGCGGCGTCGCCGGCCCGATGGAGATGGTGTACGTCCCCGGCCACAACCGCAACGGCGACCGCAACGTCGGTCTCGAGCGCGTGCTTGAGCCGGGCGTCCAGATGAACTTCGCCATCGGCGTCGAGACGGGCTGCGCAATGCAAAACAAGTACTTCGAGGACGGCAACGCCAAGTGGGACGCGGCCAAGGGCCAGTACGTCAACAAGTCCGGCGGAAACCGGATGTACTTCCTCCGCAACGCGAAGGGGGAGATGGTGGTGGACTCGGTCGGCGTCCAGCAGTTCATGGCGAACTACACCTACCGCGCGGCCGACTGGAACTGGGTTCACTGGGCGCTCGACAGCGGCTCGCTCGTCAACGGCGACCCGCAGGAGGCTCCGTGGGGCATGGTCGAGAGCGACCCCCTCAACGCGCAGCGCTGGCGCATCGCGTTCGAGGACATCGACAACTGGAACCTCCCGCCGACCAACCCCGGCTACAACAACCCGAACCTCAGCCTCTGGGCGACCAAGCGCTTTGGCTACGACACCAACCATGACAACATCGGCGACGGCTGGGACGACGTCCGTCGCACCGTCATCGAGCTGAAGGACCCGAAGAAACCGTGGGAGGGGTACAAGGTCAGTGAGAAGTCCGGCTCGGACGGCTTTCATGACCTCCGCGACACGGGCAGCCCGGCCGACTTCTCGGACCAGGTCATCATGATCGAGATCCGGCCGTTGCCGGCGAACGCGTGATCTCCTGACCGCCTCTCGGCCCATTCTCTTCGGCCGCGTGCCACCGGGGCCGCTCTCCACTCTGGAGGGCGGCCCCGCGCTGTTCCGGGGCCTCGTGGCGGCCCCGTACTCCTGCCGCGCATGGGGCCGGGCAGTTACCAATCGTGCACGGTAGGGGTAGGAAACACTCCATCTGAGCGGTGTGGACGCGCCAAATCGCGCATCCGGGCCGGTCTGCCGATGCTCAGGCGTCGTGGCCTACCTCTTGCCTCACCGCTCACCGTCGATCCCCTACCTCTGTGAACGCGTTTCATCCTCAGCCCGGCTTCGATCCTTCCGCACCCGGCGACGGGCACTCCGGCCAGCCGGCCCCGCCGGCGTGGGCCACGCCGCTAGCACCCGCGCCTCTGGGCGCCGCGCCGCAGGCTGCGCCGCCGAGCTTCGCCCCGATGGGCGCGCCCGCGCCGCCCGCCTTCACGGCGGCCCCGTTCGAGGCGCCGCCCTTTGCCGCCCCGTCGTTCGCCGCGCCTGCCGACGAGCCGGCCCGCAACTCCGAGGGGTTCACGACCTTCCCGGTGCTCGCCCGCGAGATCGCCCGCTCAGCGCCGCGCCTCTACGTCGGCGAGGAGCGCCTGAAGTTCTACTCCGAGCAGATCGCCCGCCTCTCGGCGGACCAGCGCGCCGGCCTCCGCGACTTCATCGAGCAGTTCGTCGCCCGGATGCACCCGATGGGCGCCTCCGACCTCGACATGGGCGGCCCCGCGACGGGCGGCCGCGTGTGGTACCGCGTCGACGGCGACAAGACGCCGCACTTCGAGACGGGCATGCAGTCGCTCGACGAGATCGACGTCCTCGTCCTGAACCTCCTCTCGGAGCGCCAGCTCACCGACCTCTGGGACGCCCGCTCCGCGGACTTCTCGCACCAGCTCGAGAACGCCGACGGCGAGCGCTACCGCTTCCGCTGCACGGCCTACTACGACAACCTGCACCTCGGCGTCTGTCTGCGCGCGATCAACGACTCGGTCCGCAACATCTCCAGCCTCGGCTTCCACCCGGCCATCGAGCGCGGGCTGCTGTTCTCGAACGTCAAGGCCGGCCTCGCCCTCGTGACCGGCGTCACCGGCTCGGGCAAGTCCACGACGCTCGACGCCATCATCGACGCGAACAACCACGACTTCGACGGCCACATCGTCATCATCGCGAAGCCGCTCGAGTACGTCCACGCGCCGGACCGCTGCATCATCCGCCACCGCGAGGTCGGGCCGGACGTGCCCAGCTTCAAGTCGGGCGTCCAGCAGGCGCTGCGCCAGGACCCCGACATCATCATGATCGGGGAGATGCGCGACCCCGAGACGATCGACGCCGCCATCGAGGCGGCGGACACGGGCCACAAGGTCTTCTCGACGCTCCACACCGCCTCCGCCGTGGAGAGCCTGGACCGCATGGTCGCGGAGTACCCGCCGACGGAGCAGAACCGCGTCCGCGCGCGCCTCGCCGACGTCCTCAACTGCGTCGTGTCGCAGAAGCTGCCGCCGAAGATCGGCGGCGGGCGCGTGCTCTGCAAGGAGGTCCTCTGGGTGACGGCGTCCGTCAAGGCGGCCATCCTCAACAACAACACGGGCGAGATCTACCAGATGATGTGGGAGGGCGCCCGGCAGGGCATGACGACCCTCGAGCAGGACCTCGCGCGGCTCGTCCGCGAGCGCAAGATCACGCCCGAGACGGGCTTCCAGTACGCGAACAACAAGAAGCGTTTCCAGCAGCTTCTGCAGGCCGCATAAATGCGGTTTAAAGCTTGAGGTTTAACGGTAAGCGTTCAGAACCTTAAGCATTAAGCCTTAAACCCGCATTCTGTCCCCCCGACCCCGATGTCCGACTCCTTCAGCTTCACCGACGACGACGCGCCCGACGAGTTCGGCGGCACGTTCGACGGCTCCTTCGAGGCCTTCGGCGGCACCTTCGACGCGCCGTTCGAGCCCGCGTTCGACGCGCCGTTCGAGCCCGCGTTCGACGCGGGCGCCCCGTTCCAGGCTGCCGGCCTCGCCTTCGACGCCACCGACGCCGCCTTCGAGGACGCGCCCGTGGCCGTTGAGGACGCACCCGAGACGGCGCCCGAGCTGGCGCCCGCCGCGCCTGCCAAGAGCCGCCGCGCCGCGAAGCCCGTCCGCGTCAAGGACAGCCTGATGCTCGGCCTCCACGTGACGCCGCGGCAGGTCTTCGGCGTGCTCGTCCGCCCGACGGCCGACGGCTACGAGCCGCTGCGCCAGTTTGTGCGCTCGCGCGCCGCCAGCGATGGCACGGCCGTCTCGGGCGGCATCGACGCGGCCGGGTTCACGCCAGGCCTCGACGACAGCGTCGGCTCGGACGTGCAGTTCGGCGGCGTCGGGCAGATCGACCTCTCGGCCGAGTTCGCGGGGCTGGGCGGCGACGCCGAGATGAGCTTCGACGCGATGCTGGACCCCGCCGCGAGTGCGCAGGCCGCCGTCCGCGCGCAGCCGGTGATCTACGAGCTCCGCGACATCCTCGAGGAGTGCGCGCAGTCCGGCTTCGCCAAGCCCGCGCTGGCGTTCGTCGTCGGCGCGCCGGACGTCGACTATGCCGAGGTCACCGTCGTGCCGGACCCGAAGAAGGCCAAGAAGGCGCCGGCCAAGAAGGACAAAGCCGGCGCGACGCCCGCTGCGTCGAAGGCCGAGGGCCCTGTAAAGCGCGAGCGCCTCGTGGCGCTGCTCCAGAAGGAGTTCCCTGCGGCCGACACCGAGCGGACGGCCTTCGTCCCGATGACGCCCCGCGACGGCCAGCAGCGCTACTTCGCCGTGATGCCGGCGCCGTCCGAGCCCGTCGCGCCGAGCCTGTTCATGCTCCGCGAGCAGGTCCAGCACCGGAAGACGCAGTTCCGGACGCTCGAGGCCGAGGTGCCGCTGCTCATCGGGCTGGCCCGGATGACGATGCCGGCCGAGCCCAACGAGAACACGGCCCTCGTGCGCGTCGGCTCCGAGGACACCGTCGTGCTGCTGCTCGCCGGCGGGCAGCTGCACCACTACGAGATGATGCAGTCCGTGACGGCCTTCGACGGGCCGGACACGATCTGCTCGCGCGTGCTCCTCCAGCAGGACGTGCAGGGCATCGGGACGGTCCACAACGTGATCGTGATGGCCGAGGAGCGCGAGCGCGAGCTCGTGCAGGGCTTTGCCGCGTTCTACCCCGAGGCGCGCGTCGAGACGCTGCGCGAGGGCATGGCGCGGCTCGGCCTCGTCGGGCCGTACGGGCCGCTCGCGCCGAGCCTCGTCGAGGCGACGGGCGCCGCGCTCGCGGGGCACCTCCGCCCGGCCAAGGGCAAGGGCCCGTTCGAGGACGCCAGCCTCCTGCCGGCCGCGCTCACGCGGACGACCCGCCAGTTTGCCTTCACCTTCGCGTGGCACACGCTCGTCGTGGCCGTGCTGCTGTTCATGAGCGTGCTCTACTTCATGTACAGCTACACGCAGCAGAAGGCCGAGATCGCCGAGGCCCAGCAGCGCCTCGCCGAGTTCCCGCCCGAGACGCGGATGTCCGCCCCCGAGCTCCAGGCCCGCATCGACAGCCTCAACACGCGCAAGGCCGAGATGACGGCAAGCCTCGTCGCGCTGGACTCGCTGCTTATCGGCACCGACCTCTGGACGCAGACGCTGCTCCGGACGACGCGCGCCGCGGCGCAGACGGGCGGCGTCTGGATCGAGGATATGACGCCCTCCGGGCAGGAGCTCCAGCTCCACGGCTACGCCACCAACCGGGCGCGCGTCGTCGGGCTGGCCCAGCGCCTCGAGGCGACGATCAACGAGGTCACGTTCCAGGCGCTGCGCGAGATCCCGGTCTTCGAGTACCGCATGACGCTGGCGCTGCCGAACGAGCTGCCGCAGATCTCCCGGGTGATGCGCGAGGCGGCCGGCGAGACGCTCCCCGCGCCGGCGCCGCTGCCGCTGGCCGGCCTCTCGGGCGTCGCCGCGGGCACCCCGGCGCCCGAGGCGCCTGCAGCCGCCCCCGCCGCGGCACCGGCCGCGCCCGCCGCGGCCGCGCCAGACGCCGCCGCAGACCCGGCCGCCACCGGCCCCTGATGCTCGCCCGCCGCCGCTGACGGCGGCCCACCCGCGCCGCGCCTTCCGACGCCAGGCACCCGCCCGGCCTTCCCGCACCCGACATGTCCAACGAGGCCCTCAACACCCTCATCCTGTCCGTCTTCCTCGCCGCCGCCGTCGGCACGGGGTACTACGTGACGGAGAAGCAGCAGCCGGCCGAACTGGCCAAGATCAACGAGGACATCTCGGCGATCGAGAACCGCTCGGCCGAGGTCGAGACGCTGCTCGCGCAGGAGTCGCAGGCGTCCGAGGAGGCCGCCCTCACGCTGCAGCGCTGGAACACGCGCTACAAGGTCCTCCCGTCCGAGCTCACGTCGGCCGACGTCGTGCAGTACCTCAACGCGCTCTCGACGCGCGGCTTCGAGCGCTTCGACCTCTCGCTGACGGGCCTCACGCCCGGCCCGAGCGCCTCGTACTACACGTACCAGGTGACGGGCCAGGCCTACTTCGAGAGCCTCTACGCCTTCATCTGGCACCTCGAGAACAGCCGCGGGCTCTACCGCGTCCGAGACCTCACCATCAAGAAGGCCGTCACGGACATCCCGAACCCGCGCACGGGCGTCGCCCGGCAGGCCATCCTCGCGGACTTCTCGATGGCCGTCGACGGCTACTTCTCGGGCAACCTCGACATCTCGGCGCCGGACAGCGCGGTGACGCCGCCGGCGGCGGCCTTCCCGGCCCGCCGCGCCGCGGTCAACCCGTTCTTCCCGTACGTCCTCGACACGCTGCCCGGCAACACGGACGACCTCGTCGACATCGAGACGGACAACCTGCTGTCGGTGATCGGCGGCACGGCCGTCTTCTCGCACGGCGAGGACATGCGCCAGCTCCGAGCGGGCGACCGCGTCTACCTCGGCCGCATCTCGAACGTGGACCCGCAGCGCGGCCGCGTCACCGTCCAGCTCAACAAGGGCGGCATCAGCGAGCGCGTCGAGCTCGACCTCAACACGGGCGAGCGCTACCGCCAGCACCTCGGCGGGGCGACGTTCGTCCCGGCGGGCCGGCGCATCCAGATCCCGGCCGGGCCGAGCCTCGAGACGGCGCCGCCGGCGCCGGGCACGCCCGAGGCGCGCGGCACGACGCTCTACGACCGCCCCGACGGCGTCCCGGCGCCGACCCGCCCCTCGCCGATGCCGCGCACGCCGCAGCCGTACCGCGCGGCGCCGCTCGGCCCGGGCCGCTGACGGCCCGACCGATAGAGACGACCGCCGCCGCGTGCTCCGGCACGCGCGGCGGCCCCACCTCGGGCGCCTCGCCCGACCCCGGGCCCCGGCCCGACTCCCGTCGCCCCGGCGACCGCGTTCCTCCCCCCACCGCCATGACCTCGACCTTCCGCGACCGGCTCCCCGCCTTCCGGGTTTCCGCCTTCCGGCCGGCCCTCCTCCGCACGCTGGCCGTGCTCGCGCTCGCCGTGGCTGCGGCCGCGCCCGCCGCCCACGCCCAGACCGAGACCGCCGAGCGCGCCCCGCGCCCGACGACGCCGCGTGTCGTCCGCGGCTACGTGCCGCCGGACGAGCTCGTCTCGTTCCCGCCGTCGACGCCGATGAACCAGTTTTTCCGGCTCGTCAACCCGACGTTCTTCCGCGTGACGGGCAAGCGCGTCGTGGACCCCCTCGACCGCACGGACCCCATCGGGGTGGCGCTCAACGGCGTCCACTTTATCGACGCGTTCGAACTCGTGCTGGACCGCTACGGGCTGGACTTCAACGAGTCCGACTCGTACTTCATCGTGACGCAGCCCGAGGTCGTCGCGGCGACGACCGACGGGGTGAGCGCGGCGCCGATCTCGGCCACGGCCTCGGCGCCAGCCGGCCCGACGGCCGCCGAGGCGGCCCTGCCGGCGACGGGCGACACGCGCGAGATCCGGATCGACGCCATCATCTTCGAGCTTAACACGAGCCGCGCCCGCGAGGTCGGGACGAACTGGCCCGCCCTGTTCGGGGCGGCGGCCGCGGCGAGCGGGTCGAGCGGCGGCGCGACCGGCGGCACGACCGGCGGCACGACCGGCGGCACCGACAGCGGCAGCAGCACGTCCGGCCCGACGTTCTTCCTCAACGCGGGGACGTTCTTCGACGCGCTCAACGGCTTCCTCGAGGTCTCGGGCGACCGCGTGCCGCTCTCGCAGGTGCTGAGCCTCTTCCGCTACTTCGAGGAGCAGGGCTTCGGGCAGACCGTGGCGGCGCCGTTCACGACGGTGCAGTCCGGCGAGCAGGGCCAGATGCAGTCCGGCCAGGACATCCCGGTGAACATCCGCGACTTCTCGGGCAACACGACGACGAGCTACGTCCAGACGGGCACGATCATCAACGTCACGCCGACGCTGATCGTGGACGACCGCGGCGACACGCCGCTGGAGTTCATCCACCTCGACGTGAAGGTGGAGAAGAGCACGGCGCTGCCGGGCGGCGCGATCAACAAGAACAACATCAACACGCAGATCCCGCTGCTCTCGGGCGAGATGCGGGCCATCGGCGGCCTGACGTCGACGGACGAGAGCTCGACGCGCCGCGGCGTGCCGGTGCTGCGGGACATCCCGATCCTGAACTTCTTCTTCTCGTACCGCCAGCGGCAGGTCGTCCAGAAGGAGCTCGTGGTGGTGCTGATGGCGCGCCTCGTGGACCCGCTCTCGGTGCGCGCGCTGCGCGACCTCCCGCGCGACCTCGTGCGGGGCGAGCGCGACGACTACCGCCAGCGGATGAACGACTTCAACCCGGGCGCGGGCGACCGGACGCGGCCGATCGAGACGTCGGGGCAGATCCAGGTGCCCGAGGCGCCGCCGCTGCCGGCGGAGACGCCGTAACGGGATCTCGTCTGGAGGAACGCCCGCGCCCCGGCGCCGCACGTCGCGGCGCCGGGGCGCGGCGCGTTCGGGCGAGTGCCCTCGGCGTCCCCCAGGCGCGGGGGCTCAGGAGCCGCGCTGGCAAAGGGCCTGGCGCTTGACGACGTCGCCGGGTTCGATGGGGCCGTCGGCGACGGCGGGCATGGGGGCGAGGTGGGGGTGGATGGGTAGAAAGACCCCGTCAGACTGTTCGTAGGGGGCGGGGGCGCTGTTCTGCAGGGGTCCGGAGGCGGTTCGTCGGGGGCGGGAGAGCGTTCGGAAGCGGTCCGGAGCGGGTTCGAGGCGGTGGGGGCGGTGGTCGTAGGGGTCCGGGCGGGCGTCGAAGGGGCCCGGACGCGGGTCGCAGGTGGCGGCGGTCGTGTCGAAGGGGGCGGGGGTGTGTTTGGTGCGTGGCCGGCGTGCGGCGTATGCTACGTCTGTTCGTTTACACCGTACGTATGTCTGGTTGGATCTGGCGCTCGCTTTTTGTGGCGGCTCTGCGGGTGGGGGGCGGCCCCTCCCCCGTGCGGGCGTGCTCGTCCTGCTCGCCGCGGGGCTGGCCCTGCCGGCACGCGCGCAGGACGTGACGTGGGAGCGGCTCCCCGTCATCGCCGACTTCCCGACCGACGTCGACCCCATCGGCGCCCTCGGCTTCCTTCGCGGCGAGGGGCCGGCCGCCGCCGACCCCCCCGCCGATACTCTCGTCGCCGTCACCGAGCGTGGCGTCTTCCTCTACAACCCCTCCGGCGCCGCCGGTGCGGCTGGTGCCAACGGGGACTGGGGCGCCTGGCACCGGCTCTTCGCAGGAGCCCGCACGCGCTGGCCTCGTCACATCGACTGGCACGATCCTCGTCGGCTCCGGCGCCGGTGCGACGCAGCTTAGCCCGTGGCACTCGCCGCGGCCGCACGTGGCTCGTCAACTACGACGACATCGGCGCCGACCCGTTCTTCGAAACGACCGTCCCCTCCGCCGCCGGACCCGCCGGTGAGCCGGCCGTGATCGTCGGCAGCGGCGACGGCGGCGAGACGAGGCGCTCGACCGCCGACGGCGCCCCGGGCACGTGGGTCGCGCGGCGGCACCGGGCGCGGCTTCCCCGAGTCGTTCGGCGAGGTGCCCGCCTCGGCGGCGCTGCCCGGCGGGCGCGTCCTCATCGGCGTCGTCGGCGGCATCCGCTACTCCGACGACGGCGGACTGAGCTACCTCACGGCCGGCGGACCCGGCCAGGCCGGCTTCATCGTCTGGTCGTTCTCGTTCCAGCCTGACGCGGCTCACCCCTTCGGCGGGGTCGTCTACGCGGGCGTCCAGGACATGGCCTATGGCGAGTCTGCCGGTGCATCGGTGTACCGCTCCGACGACGGCGGGGCGACATGGACGCTCGCGCACCTGTTCACGGCCGAGGAGACCGGGCAGCCGCCGATCGCTGGGGCGAGCGTGGCTGAGGTCCATGTGCTCGCGACGGCCGACGGGGCGCTCTGGGCCGGGGTCGGGCTCACGGTGGGGTCCGCGCCGCGGGGTGGGATGATGCGGTCGCTCGACGGCGGGGCGACGTGGGCGCGTGCAGACGCGGGGTTCGCGGCGGCGGACGGCCGGGGGTGGCCGACAAACCAGTTGGCGGTGAGCCGGACGGGCGTGGTGTACGCGGCGACGGTGCGCGGCGTGTGGCGAACGACGGGGGCGGTGGTCGCGGGCGAGGCGGCGCCCGTCGAGGCGCCGGCCGCATTCGGCGTCTCGGTGCGTCCGAACCCGGCGGGCGGCCGTGTCGAGGTGGTGCTGAACGCCTCGGAGGCGGGCGTGGCGCGGGTCGTCGTGGTGGACGCGCTGGGCCGCGAGGTGGCGGTTGTGCTCGATGGCGCCGTCGGCAGGGGAGAGGGTCGCGGCGCTCGATACGAGCGGGTGGCCCCAAGGTGTGTACGTGGTGCGCGCGTCGTCCGGGGCGCGGCAGGTGTCGGCGCGGCTCGTCGTGGCGCGGTAGAGGGGCGACGCGGAACCGCCCCCCGGTTGCGGGGCAACCGGCTACGCGCGGGGGCAGGGCTGCTACGTTCTGCCTGCGCTCTTACTCCTTGTCATCCTGAACTCGTTTCAGGATCTGCATTTCAGGGGGAGGGCCAGAGCAAAGACAGATCCTGAAACGAGTTCAGGATGACAGGGGAAGGATAGGAGGACAGTGGAAGGATGCTGAGCCAGGAGGTAGCGGCCCTGCCCCGCGGAGGGGCTGTCGCATCAGGACGAGGCGCCGGGCAACTCCGGGCGTCCGCTTCCCGCCTTTCTCATCCCGCCGCGGGCTCCGGGCGGGTAGGTTCGGCGTTGCTCCCGACTTCCGCACCTGCACAGGCCGCCCCCGGCCCGACCCATGTCCGACGACCCCGAGACGACCAACGACGCGCCCGACACCTCCGGCCGCACGACCACGATCCGCCCCGTCACCGACGTCGACTACGCGCTCGACGTGTTCGTGCCCGCCGCGGCGCTCGCGCCGCTCGTGGACGAGGCGCTGAAGGCGCAGCGCGGCCAGATGAACCTCAAGGGCTTCCGCCCCGGCAAGGTGCCGCTCGGCGTCGTCCGCAAGATGGTCGGCCCGCAGGTCGCCGTCGAGATCGCCGAGCGCGCCATCGCCGACGCCTTCCGCGAGGCCGTGGCCGACCCGGCCGAGCTCGACATCATCGGGCAGCCGCGCCTCGCGGAGCTCGACTTCGACCCGACCGTGGCCGGCGCCGACCTGCGCGCCGTCGTGAGCTTCGGCGTCCGCCCCGAGATCGCCCTCGCCGACCTCGACGGCGTGCCGGTGACGCGCCTCGTGAAGGCGTTCACCGACGACGACGTCGAGTCCGACGTGCAGCGCCGCCGCGACCTCGCGGCGACCGAGGAGGACGCGCCCGAGGGCGCGGCCCTCGGCACGGAGCACACGGCCATCGTGGACATCACGCCGGTCGACGCCGAGGGCGAGCGCACGGGCGGCACGCAGAACGGCGCCCGCCTCGTCCTCTCGAACCCGGACCTCCGCGCCGAGATGCTCGAGGCCCTCACGGGCAAGACGGTCGGCGAGACGGTCCGCGTCGAGCTCCCGCACGCGCACCCCGAGGGCGAGGCGCCGGTCGGCGACGACGGCGGCCCCGAGCACGACCACATCGACCGCTACGACGTGACCGTGACCGACGTGAAGGTCCGCGTCGTGCCCGAGCTCGACGAGGAGTTTGTCCGCGAGCAGACGCAGGGCAAGGCCGGGACCGTGGACGAGCTCCGGGCCGAGGTCCGCGAGGAGCTCGAGCGGTCGTGGGAGCAGCGCTCCAAGCAGGCGCTCGAGGCCAAGATGGTGGACCAGTTCGTCTCGGCGCACGCGCACATCCCGGTCCCCGAGGTGCTCGTCGAGGGCGCGCTCGACGGGATGCTCGAGGACATCGCGCAGCGCAACAACCGCCAGCTCCCGCCGACGTTCGACGTGCCCGCCTTCCGCGAGCAGAGCCGCGAGCGCGCCGAGCAGCAGGTGCGCTGGCTCCTCGTCAAGGACGCGCTCGTGCGCCACGAGGGCATCGAGGTGCAGGACGCGGACCTGGACGCCGAGTTCGAGCGCCTCGCCGGCGACAGCGGCGACTCCGAGATGATCCGGCAGTACCTCAAGAGCCAGCCGCAGATGATGGACCAGATGGCGGACCACCTGCTCAACCAGCGCGTCTTCGAGGCGCTCGAGCGCCGCTTCCTCGTCGTGGACAAGACGCGCGAGGACCTCGAGCGCGAGAAGGAGGAGCGCGAGGGCTGAGCTGAGGAGGGCGGAACGCACCGGCCCCGGCTAGGGCGACCGGCCGCTGTCTGCCCTCCACCTCTCGGCCCCCGGCTTTCCGGAACCGCGCCGCCCGCCTCGGGTGAACGCCCGACCCCCTCAACCGAACACGACCCGATGAGCGACCAGATCAGCGACTTCGTCACCTTCGCCAAGGGCATCACGTCGATGCCCGCCGGCATCCACTCGGGCGGCTTCGACGCCGCGCCGATCCACAACTTCGTCCCGATGGTCGTCGAGCAGACGTCGCGGGGCGAGCGCTCCTACGACATCTTCTCGCGCCTGATGAAGGACCGCATCGTCCTCTTCGGGACGGCGGTCAACGACCAGACGGCGAACCTTGCCGTGGCGCAGCTCCTCTTCCTCGCGGCCGAGGACCCGGACAAGGACATCAACCTCTACGTCAACTCGCCCGGCGGCTCGGTCTACTCTGGCATGGCCGTCTACGACACGATGCAGTTCGTCAAGCCCGACGTGGCCACGATCTGCGTCGGGCTGGCGGCGTCGATGGGCTCGATCTTCCTGCTCGGCGGCGCGAAGGGCAAGCGGACGGCGCTGCCCAACTCGCGCATCATGATCCACCAGCCGTCCGGCGGCGGCGGCGGGCAGGCGACGGAGATCGAGATCCAGGCCCGCGAGATCCTGTTTATCCGCCAGCGCCTCAACGAGATCATCGCGCACCACACCGGGCAGCCGGTCGAGAAGATCGAGAAGGACACGGAGCGGGACAACTTCATGAGCCCGGACCAGGCGCAGGAGTACGGCATCATCGACACCGTGCTGCGGCCGGGCGTCGGCGAGCCGGCCAAGGACATCGTCGAGATGGAGAAGGCGTCGGACGACGCGCCGGCCGCGGAGTAATTCCCGCGCCTCGGCAGCTTCGTGAGCGCCCCGCTGTCCTCCCGGATGGCGGGGCGCTCGGTTTCGGGCCGGACGCTAAACGCGAACGCCCCGGCGCTCGGGTGAGCGCCGGGGCGTGGTACCGCGTACGGGATTTGAACCCGTGTTACCGCCGTGAGAGGGCGACGTCCTAGGCCTCTAGACGAACGCGGCAGAGGCCACTCTTCCCGAGTGGACGCTCAAGATACCGTCCTCTGGCGGCCCGTTCAATCGGACAACGTCATCTTCACGTGCTCGATGCCCGCCTCCCAGAAGCGTTCGCCGACGGGCGCGAACCCGAACGACGCGTAGAACGCCTCGAGGTGGACCTGCGCGTGCAACGCGAACCGGACGTGCCCGGCCGCGCGGGCGTGTGCGAGCGCCGCCGTGACCGAGTCGCGGCCCAGCCCGCGCCCGCGGAACGGAACGAGGACAGCGAACCGCTCCAGCTTCGCCACGCCGCCACCGACGGGGCGCCACCGCGCGCAGGCCGCTGCGGCGCCGTCGAGCTGTCCCGATGAGGTGGTGAACGTCCGCACCGCGGCGCTCGGGCGCGTCGAAGGCGTCCCACTCCTCCTCGGGCGGGCACGCCTGCTCACGGACGAAGACGGCCTCGCGGACAGCGCGGACAGCCTGCCAGTCGGCCTCCGTCACGGCCTCGCGGACGATGAGCGGCGCGGTCATGTCGGCGTGAGGCCGAGGAGGTAGCGGTTCAGGAAGTCGGCGAGCAGGCCCCGCACGGTCGTGTCGCTGAGCAGGGCCGCGTGCGTGACCTCCGAGACCTCGTCGAAGAGGCGCGGCTCGAGCGTCGTGCCGCCGCCCTGCTCGCGGAGGCGGGCGAGGTGCGCGAGCGGCACCACGTCGTCGGACGCCGCGTGGTAGGCGTGCGTCGCCGGGAGGCGGTCGGCGAGCGCGATAGCTGAGAGCTCGAGCATCCGCAGGCGCGCCTCCGCGAGCGAGATCTGGCCGCGCGAGACGGCGAGCGCCGGTGCGACGAGCGTCTCGGCGGCAGGCAGGCGCCCGGCCGACCCGCCGCTCAGCGCGCTGCGAACGTCGAGGCGGAACGAGGCCTCGAACAGGCTCGTCGGCGCGCTCAGCGGGACGACCGCCTTGAAGCGGCCCGGCGCGCGCTCGGCCGCGAGCAGCGCCACGGCGCCGCCGCGCCCGATGCCGGTCGCGGCAAGCTTCGACGCGTTCGTGCGCGGCACGGCGCTGAGGTTCTGAGTGAGCGCGAGCAGGTCCAACACGTCCGCCCGGTACGGGTCCGCCGGGACCTGCGACGGCCGCGCGATGGGCGTCGAGCTGACGACGCTGACGCCGCGCGCGGTGAGCGTCGCGCCGCGATCGGCGACGACGATCTGGACCGTCCGCGTGTCGAGGCCATTGGCCGACGGCCCCGTCAGGAAGTCGGCCTCCGAGGCGTTGCCGGCGCCGTCGGGGAGGATGAACAGGACCGGCAGCGGGCCGCCCCCGCCGTCGTTGGCCGGGATGCGGGCGACGGCGCTCGTGACGAGCTGCCCGTCGGCGTTGGTGAGCGAGACGAGCGTGTACCGCGTGCCATTGGGGTCTGCCGCGAGCGTTGTTCCAGTTGCCGACGTGATGCGCGCCGCGTCCGTGCCGCCGGTCCGTGCGAGGCGCGTGCTCACCGAGTCGCGCTCGGCGGCCGTCGGTGTGGCGAAGAGCGCGGCAAGGTCGACGCCGGCGACGATGTCCGGCACGTCCGGCCCGGGGCCAGGACATTCGGGCGCGCCAGGACAGGTGGGGCTTTGCGTGTCGCAGCCGGCGAAAACGGCGACAGCGAGGCACAGGGCGAGGCGGGTGCGGAGCATGGGCGGCGCGAGATAGGTGCAAAAGATAGAGCGCGTCGCGTCCCGAGCGCGTCCGCGCCGGGCTGTCTCTCCAGCGTTTCTCCACAACATCGGGCCCGAGGTGGCCGTAATACTTGGGAGCCACAGAACCAGTGTTCCGGGACGCCTCGGCGTCCACCGTCTCCCCTCCGGATGCCCTCCCCGATCTACCTCGATTACAACGCCACGACGCCTGTCGCCGAGGACGTGCTCGACGCGATGCTCCCGTTTTACCGCGAGCACTTCGGCAACCCGTCGAGCGACCACGCGCCGGGATGGGCCGCCGACGAGGCCGTCCGCCAGGCCCGCGAGCGCACCGCCCGCATCATCGGCGCCACGCCGCGCACCATCGTCTTCACGAGCGGCGCGACCGAGTCCATCTCGCTCGCGCTCAACGGCATCGGCGAGATCTACGGCGGCCGCCGCCACCACATCGTCACCGTCGCGACCGAGCACAAGGCCGTCCTCGAGACGTGCGCCGCGCTCGAGCGCGAGGGCTTCGAGGTGACTACGCTCGGCACGGACGGCAACGGCCAGCTCGACCTCGACGAGCTCAAGGACACGCTCTCGGACAAGACGCTCGCCGTGGCCGCCATGTGGGCCAACAACGAGACGGGCGTGCTCCACCCGATGCGTGCCATCGCGAACATCGCGCACGAGGCCGGCGCGCTGCTGATGTCGGACGCGACGCAGGCCGTCGGCAAGGTGCCGGTGGACGTCGAGGCGTCGGGCGTGGACCTGCTCGCGTTCTCGGCGCACAAGTTCTACGGGCCGAAGGGCGCCGGCGCGCTGTACGTCCGCCGCCGCGGGCCTAACGTGCGCCTCGCGCCGCTGCACAACGGCGGGATGCAGGAGGGCGGCCTGCGCGCGGGCACGCTCAACGTGCCGGGCATCGTCGGGATGGGTGCCGCGGCGACGCTCGCCCGGCGTGGGCTCGCTGCGGAGACGACGCGCCAGACGGGCCTCCGCGACCGCTTCGAGGCGGCCCTCACCGCCGCCGTGCCGACGGCGACGATCGTCGCGAAGGACGTCGAGCGCCTGCCGAACACGTCGTACGTCCTCTTCGAGGGCGTCCGCGCCGGCGACCTGCTGCCGGCCCTTCACGGCCTCGCCGCCTCGACGGGCGCCGCGTGCCAGACGGCCGCCCAGCAGCCGTCGCACGTCCTCACGGCGATGGGCTACTCGGACGACGCCGCCTTCTCGGCCGTCCGCTTCTCGCTCGGCCGCCCGACGACGGCACAGGAGATCGACGCCGCCGCGGCGCAGGTCGCCGAGGCCGTCCGCTCCGTCCGCCACCGCCTCGCGGCGTAACGGGGCGCCGCGGGCTGCCCCGCCGCGCCTCACCGCTCACCGCGCTATGACCGACCTCACGGACCCTGGCCTCGTCGTCAACCGCGTCGCGCAGAGCGCGATCGAGACGCTGGACCTCGCCGCCATCGCCGGCTCGCTCGACGTCGTCGCGCTCGACCTCACGGCGCTGATGCACCGCGGCCTCGTCGTCCGTGAGAAAGACTTCCGCGCCGCTGTCGCCGGCCTCGACGCCGAGGCGTTCGCCGGCCGCCATGTCGCCATCGGCGTACCCGACGGGGCGCTCGTGCCGGCATGGGCCGTGATGCTTGTCGCGGCGCGCCTCGCGCCCGTCGCGGCGAGCGTCGCCGTGGCGAGCGCTGCAGCGCGGCGAGACGCGCTCGCCGGCGAGTGCGTCCGCGCCTACGACTGGGCGCAGCACGCCGGCAAATCCGTCGTGCTGAAGGGCTGCGGGACGGGAGACGTCCCGCTCGACGCGTTCGCACAGGCGACCGTCGCGCTCCAGGGGGTCGCAGCGAAGGTCATGTTTGGTGAGCCGTGTTCGGCCGTGCCCGTGTGGCGTCGGCCCACCGAGGCTCGCTCAGAGGCCTCTCCTGCGCGCCCGGCGGCGCGCGCCACGCTGCCGTCACGCGCGTCTCGGTGAAGACCGCCGATCGGGAGAACCGGGCGTGTGGCGGATGCGTGAAACAGATCGCACACATCCGTTTCACCATGCCGCCGCTCTGGTCGCGTCTCTCCCTGCTGCTCGCACTGCTGCCCTGTGCGGCCGCAGCGCAGCCCGGCGTGGAGGCTGTGACGGTGCCCGTGCGCCAGCCCTTCGCCGACAGCGATGGGCGGACGACGCTCGGTGAGATTGGCACGTGGGAACTCGCCGCCGCCGAGGACACACCTGGAGACGACATTCTCGTCTTTACGCGAATGATCTTCGACGGCACGCGCCTCAAGACGACGTCGATCTACCTCGACGCGGACGACGCAGAGCTCTCAGCGCGCGTCTCGAACGATGCCTACGCGCAGGCCAACGGCCAACTCTTGGTCCGCGCCAACGGCAGCACGACGGTTCTGGACGTGTCGCGCGGGCTTGACGCTGTGGGAGCTGATGAGCTTGTCGTTCGCGACGTCCTCTCCGGCGTCACGCTGCGACTGCGCCCGGCGGATGCCGCCGACGCGCTCGATCCGCGCCTTTTCGGGACGTGGGCCGGGCAGGGTGAGGGCCACGGTTGGACATTTCGCTTTGAACCCGACGGCATGTCGTACGTTCGTCGCGATGACCAGGGCCGCGATCACCTCGAGCCGTACACCGTCGCCGGCCCGTACCTCCTCGTTGACGAGGACACATATCTGTTTAGCTTTTCTGGCCGATCGCCTGATTCTAAGTCGCGACGGCCTGACGACCGACCTAACACGCGCCGCGACGGGCACCGTACCATCCGCACCCGTCGCTCCGTTGACCGACTAGTCCATCATCACCTGTCCTCCACACATGACCATGTCCCGCGCCCTTTTTGCCCTCCCTGCCGCCTGCCTGCTCGTTGTACCGGCGAAGGCGCAAGCGCCGAGGCAGGCCCCCGGCGTCCCCGCCGCGCGCATCGCCGGCGCCGCGATCGACCCTGCTCTCGTCGGTGAGTGGGAGCTCGCCAACGTCGAGCGCCTCGGCACGATCGAAGACTTCGGGGCCGCCGTCGACGAGATGTCCTGCGAGTTCGGCGCCGATGGCAGCGCACACGTGATGCTCGAGATCGAGCAGGATCAGGACACGATGACCCGGGATCGGACCTTCCGCTTCGTCACGCTCGACGGGCGCATCGTCGCCGATCAGGGCCCGGCTGTCTCCTACGAGGTCATCGCCGAGAACGAGATCCGCCTGACGACGACCGACGGCCTCGTCGTCCACCTCCGCCGCTCGGACGACCTCGCGCAGCAGTAGGATGGACGTGCGCCTCGACGGGCGGACGGCGCTCGTCACCGGCGCGAGCCGCGGCATCGGGCAGGCCGTCGCGCGCGGCCTCGCCGCTTCCGGGGCGCGCGTGGGCATCCACTACGTCCGCGACGCCGACGCCGCACACGCCCTCGCCGATGAGACGGGCGGTACAGCGTTTCAAGCCGACCTCGCCGAGCGCGGCGCCCCAGACCACCTCTGGGGCGCTGCCCTCGGCGCGTTCGGACAGGTCGACGTGCTCGTCGCCAACGCCGGCATCTTTGAGCCGGCGCCGCTGTCGTCGGCCGACTGGCTCGAGGCGTGGGAGCGGACGCAGGCCGTCAACCTGCGCGCCGCCGCGGCGCTCTGCCGGCGCGCCGTGCTCCACGCACACGCGCGCCGCGATGGGGGAGAGGTGGGTGTCGCCGTGCGCATCGTCACCGTCTCGAGCCGCGCCGCCTTCCGCGGCGACGACGAGGACTACTGGGCTTACGCTGCGTCGAAGGGCGGGCTCGTGGCCCTCACGAAGTCGATCGCCCGCGCCGGCGGCGGCGTGGCCGCGTTCGGCGTCGCGCCGGGCTTTACGCGGACCGACATGGCCGCGGCGTCCCTTGAGGCGTACGGCGAGGCCGCGATCGCGCAGGGCGTCGCGCTGGACCGGCTCACGGAGCCCGACGATGTGGCGCCGCTCGTCGTTCTGCTCGCATCGGGCCTGGCCGACCATGCCACGGGCACGACAGTCGACGTGAACGCGGCGAGCTACGTGCGGTAGGTTGCAGCCTTTCGCCGACCCACCGATGGCCCGCACGTTTACGGAAGCCGAGGCGCAGCGCATCTTCGCCCGCATCGCCGAGAAGCAGCGCGCAGCGGACACGGACGCCGCCGGCCTCTCGCTCGGCGACCTCGAGGAAGCTGCTCACGCGGCGGGCCTTGACGCGTCTCTGGTCGCTGCAGCCGCGGCTGAAATAGACGCACCGCAGTCCGGCCGCAGCCTCCTCGGCGCTCGGGAGGAGACCCTCGTGCAGCGGGTCGTCCGCGGGCCCGTGTCCGAGGAGGCGTGGGCGGCGATGGTCGCGACGGCACGCGTCGAATTCGGCCGGACCGGCACGGCCGGGCAGATCGGGCAAACGCGTGAATGGACGGCCGCGACCGGCGCCGGCAACGCACAGGCCACGACGCGGCTCGCCCTTGAGCCCGTCGGCGGCGATACACGGATCGTCGTGACCCGTTCCGCCCGCGACGCCGTTCTCGGGTTCACGGTCGGGGGGAGCATTACAGGCGTCATGAGCGTGATTTTCGGAATGCTCTACGCCTTCGGCGTCGACCCGGAACTGTGGATTCCGGCGCTGATTCTGGGCACCATGGCGATCGTCTTTTTGGGCGGGACGCAGGTCGGCCTGAGGGCGTGGCACCGCGCGCAGGTCCGCCGGTGCGACGCGCTCCTCGACCGCCTCGAACTGGCCGCCCGCGCCGACGCGCCGGAGGCCGTGCCCGGGCGCCCAGCCGGCCGCATCGACCCGGTGCTGCTCGACGCCGAGGCGCTCGACCTAGCCACGGATGAGGCACCCGATTCGGCCGCCGCGCCGAGGCGCCGCGACCGGGCCTGACGGCGCCGTGCTCAGGCGGCGAGCTTCTCCATGTAGTGCCGGCGCAGCTTGGACACCTTCGGTGCGATGACGGCGGCGCAGTACGGCTGCTCTGGATTGCGCTCGAAATAGTCCTGGTGGTAGTCCTCGGCCGCGTAGAACACGTCGAGCGGCTCGATCTCGGTCACGATCGGGTCCGAGAAGACGCCCTGCGCGGTGAGGTCTGCCACGACGCGCTCGGCGGCCTCCTTCTGCTCCGGCGTCTCGTAGAAGACGCCCGAGCGGTACTGCGTACCGCGGTCGGCGCCCTGACGGTTGAGCGTCGTCGGGTCGTGGGTGGCGAAGAAGATGCCCAGCAGGTCGTCGAGCGAGATCTGGTCCGGATCGAACGCGACGCGCGCGACCTCGGCGTGGCCCGTCTGGCCGGAGCAGACCTCGCGGTAGGTCGGGTTCTTGAGCTGCCCGTTGGCGTAGCCGGAGGTGACGGACTCGACGCCGCGGAGCGGCTTCAGCACGGCCTCGGTGCACCAGAAGCAGCCGCCGCCGAGGGTGATCGTTTGGGTTGCCATCGTGTGTCTTCGGTGGGTTAGACCGTCCGTACGCGGGTCGGCGCGCAGGGCTCCGGCCGTCGCTCCCGTTTCTCGTTAGGTTCGTCCTCCGTCCACCGACCCGCCCGTGCCTGCCCGCGTCCGCCTCATCCAGATCCGCGAGCGCGCGGACGTCCTCGCCGAAGAGCGCGCCTCGTTCGCCACCCGCTGCGGCCTCGCCGTCGAGCAGGTCGTCACCACGAACGCGCTTCACGAGCCGCTCGGCGCGTCCGTCCTCGACGGCGCGGACGCGCTGTTCATCGGCGGCGCGGGCGCCTACTCCGTCACCGAGACGCACGGCTGGACCGAGGCGCTGATCGCGCTCTGCCACAGCGCCGCGGACGTTGGAATGCCGACGTTCGGCGCCTGCTGGGGCCACCAGTTTATCGCCCGCGCCTTCGGCGGGACGGTCGTCCACGACGCGGGCCGCGCCGAGATGGGCACGCACACCGTCCACCTCACGGATGCTGGCAGGGCAGATCCGCTCTTCGCCGAGACGCCGGACGCCTTCGACGCGCAGATGGGCCACCACGACCGCGTCTCGGCGCTGCCGCCGGGCGCCGTCGAACTCGCCGACAACGCGTGCGCGCCGAACCAGGCCTTCCGCCTCGGCGGCGCGCCGGTCTACGGCGCCCAGTTCCACCCGGAGCTCGATGTCGCCGCCGAGCACGCGCGCCTCGTCGCCTACCGCGCGCACTACCCCGAGTCCGGCGACGACGCCGCCTTCGACGCGATGATCGCCGCCCTCCGCCCGACGCCCCACGCGGACGTGCTGCTGCAGCGCTTTCTCGACCTGTACGTCGGCGTCACGCCGCGTGTGCGCTGAGCCAGCCTGCAGCGACAGTCTCCGACCAGTACTCGGCGCCTCGCGTCACGAAGCCGACGTGCCCGCCGTCGCGCGGCGTCAGGACCGTGAGGTAGCGGGTTGCCGAGGCCCGTCGGGTAGCACGAGGGCGAGAGGAACGGGTCGTCCAGGGCGTTGACGAGCAGCGTCGGCGTACGGATACCCTGCAGGACGGGCAGGGCCGAGGCGCGGGCCCAGTAGTCCTCGGCGCTGGCAAAGCCGTGCAGCGGGGCCGTGAAGCGGCCGTCGAACTCTCGGAAGGAGCGCATCCGCCGCATTCCGTCCGTCGACGGCGCGTCCGCGAAGACCTCCGCCTTCTGCTCCGCCTTCTCCACGAGCGTCCGCAGAAAGCGCCGCATGTACGGCCGCCGGGTGGGCCGCTCCATCGTCGCGGACGAGCCCGCGAGGTCGACCGGGACCGAGATGCCGACGGCGCCGACGATCCGCGGGTCGAGGTCCGTGCCCGCGTCGCCCACATACTTCAGGGTGAGGTTGCCGCCGAGGCTGAAGCCGACGAGCCCGACCTGCGTGTAGCCCTCGGCAAGCACGTGGCCGACGACCGCCTCGAGGTCCTCGGTCGCGCCGCTGTGGTAGGCCCGCACGAGGCGGTTCGGCGTGCCGCCGCAGCCGCGCAGGTTCCACGCGACGGCGTCCCACCCGCGCGCCGTGACCGCCCGCACCATGCCGCGGACGTAGGTCCGGCTCGAACTGCCTTCGAGCCCGTGCGCGATGAGCACGACGCGCCGCGCCGCGCCGGAACCGGCCGGCGCGCGGTCGAGGTCCAGCACGTCGCCGTCAGGCAGGGCGAGCGTCTCGCGGCGGTAGGCCACGGGCGGGACGCAGCGGACGAGCGACGCCCAGAGCGTCTGCACGTTGCCGCTGCCGAAGCCGCGCGGCGCGCGGTACGGCGGGAGGCCGGCCGCGCCGGGCACGCCCGCGCACGGCATCAGCCGAAGAGAATCGACTCGAGGCGCTGCATCGTCTCCGTCTCGCGGTCGAGCGCCTCGGCTGGGTTGGCTGGAGCGGGACGCGGCGCCGGGCGGGTGGGAGGCGCGACGGCCTCTGTCTCCGGAGCGCGTGTCTGCTCGGTGGCCCGCTCGGCGGCGAGCTCGGCCACGAGGAGGTCCTGGAAGGGCTCCTGGGCCCGCGCGAACATGACGTGCGGCTCCTCCGTCGGTGCGCCCGCGGCGCCGCGCTCGCGGTAGAGCCGCAGGCAGCCGTTCCACAGCGCCCGCCGCAGGCCCCACTTGTCGACCGAGTACGACGAGGCCCGGCGTGTCCCGCCGGCGTCGACCCAGTTGAGTTGCACGTAGAGCCGCGCGCGGTCGCCGTCGGGCTTCTCGCGGACGGACAGGCCGACGACGCCGGTGTTAGACCACGCACGGCGCGGGGCCGTCGGCATGGGCAGGCTCGCGAGGAGGTCGTCGCGGTAGGCGACGGCCGCGGTGAGGGCGGCCTCAGAGGTCCCGTGGCGCACGTCGGCGAAAAACTTGGACTCGCGCTCGCCGTTGCGCCGCGCGCGGACCTGCCAGCCGTGCGTCGCGTGGCGGTTCGGGTAACGCTCGGTCGGCTCGATGTCGATCCGCGTCACGTGGTGCCGGTCCACGGCCACGACGGGCGCGTTGCCGGACTGGCCGTCGCCACGGGTGGTGGGGGAGTCGTCGGGGCGTGCATCGGCCGCGCCAGGAGTCGCAAGGGACATCGGGTGGGGAGAATCGGGACGCAGTGGCGGGCTAGCCTCAGGCGCCGGGCGTGACCGCCTCGACGCGCGTGATCTCGGGCACGGCGCGCTTGATGGCTTGCTCGATGCCCGCGCGGAGCGTCATCATGGACATCGGGCACGTCCCGCAGGCGCCGAGCAGCTCGAGCTCGACCACCATCTCGTCCGTGACGGTCCGCAGGCGGACGCTGCCGCCGTCGGCCATGAGGTACGGCCGGATCGAGTCCAGCGTCTCCTCGATGCGGCTGAGGAAGGCGGGGTCGGTCGGGTTCTGTGCAGTCGAGACCATGACCTCAGAGGTTGTTGTGGCGAAAGGTACGGACGGGGACCGTCCCGGCCCGTGCGTGAACGTCGGACAGGGGCATTTGGCGTTTGAAGTTTGGAGTCGGACGGCGGCCTGGTCCAGACGTACGGCGTCGTGATGTGAGGGGGCGCCTTCTCCAAACGCCTCCGCTACCGATACAGGATCTCGATGGGCGGCGCCTGCGGCTCGTCCTTCCTCCGCTCGAGCGCGTCCATGACGCCCGTCGCGAGCACCTCGAAGGCCTTCGCCGCGGCGCCGTCCGGCTCGCGGAGGACGACCGGGACGCCGGCATCGCCGGCCTCGCGGGCTGCCTGCTCGAGCGGGATCTCAGCGAGCAGCGGCACGCCGGCCTCCTCGGCGAGCGTGCGGCCGCCGCCCTCGCCGAAGAGGGCGTAACGGCGGTCCGGCAGGTCCGGCGGCGTGAAGTAGGCCATGTTCTCGGCGATGCCGAGGATTGGGACGTCCACCTGCCCGAACATCGCGACGGCCTTGCGGGCGTCCGCTACGGCGACGGGCTGCGGCGTCGTCACGATGACGGCGCCGGCGAGCGGGACCGTCTGCACGATCGTGAGCTGGATGTCGCCCGTGCCCGGCGGTAAGTCCAGGATGAGCACGTCGAGCGGGCCCCACGCGGCCTGCCCGAGAAACTGCCTGATCGCGGACGAGACCATCGGGCCGCGCCAGATCACGGCCCGGCGGTCGTCGGTGAGAAAGCCCATCGAGAGCAGCGAGACGCCGTAGCGGACGAGCGGCACGACCTCACGCGCCTCGTTCACGCGCGGCTTCTCGTCCGCCGGGACGCCGAACATGAGCGGCACGGACGGCCCGTAGATGTCGGCGTCCATCAGGCCCACGCGGAGGCCGCGCGCGGCGAGCGCGACGGCGAGGTTCGCCGAGACGGTGCTCTTGCCCACGCCGCCCTTGCCGCTCGCGACGGCGACGATGTGCGTGACGGCAGACACGCCCGAGGGCGGGGCGGGGGTCGGGTCGGACATTGGAAGTGCGGTTCAGGTGGGATGGGTAAGCGTGGCTCAGTCGGCGGCGGCGAGGGCGAGGCCGTGGCGGAGGCCCCCGCGCGTCGTGACGTAGGCGCCGGCGCCGAGGGCGCGGAGCGTCTCGTGGAGGACGAGGACGGCCGCGGCGGCAATGTCCTCACGGCCGCCAAGCGCGGTCGGGTCGATGGCGAGCGTCTCCGCCGGCGTGAGCCCCAGGAGGCGCTCCGAGACCGTAGCGACGGCCGCGATCGGGACCGTCGGGGCGCCGGGCGACGTGTTGAAGCCGGCGAGGCGGGCGACGAGACGCGCGACGCTGCCCGTGGCCACGACGGGCGCGCCGGCCCGGACGGCCGCGGCGGCATCGCCGGGGAGCGTCGCCGCGGCGGACCTCACGTCGTCGCGGGCCGCCTGCACCGCCGCGGCGGCGGGCGGGCGGACGGGAAAGCGGCGCTCCGTCAGGCGTACCGAGCCGACGTCGAGGCTTTTCCGCGCCGCGACGCCCGCGGCGCGCGTCCCGACGGCGACCTCGGTCGAGCCGCCGCCAACGTCGACCACGACGACGGGCCCCTCTGGCGCGTCGCCCCACTGGGCGAGCGCGCCGCGGAAGCTTAGCGCGGCCTCCTCGGCGCCCGAGATCACGCGGTAGTCCAGCCCGAAGCGCTCGCGCACGGCGTCCACGAGCACACCCACGTTGGAGGCGTCGCGGCTCGCGCTCGTCGCCCCGATGACGATGCGCTCGGCGCCAGCGCGCCGCGCCGTCGCCTGCGCCTCAGCGAGGCAGCCGAGGACGCGCGCGATCGCGTCCGGCGCCAGCCGTTTGTGGGCATCGACGCCCTGCCCGAGGCGCGCGAACCGCTCCTCGTCCGCCACGATCACGAGACGCCCGTCTGCAGCCTCCGCGACGAGCGTGTTGACGGTGTTGGTGCCGACATCGATGGCGCAGACTTTCATAAAAGAGATTTAAGTTTGTAAGCTTAAGGAAGGTGGATATAGTTCTTGGCCTAGAGCATGCTGTTCGGCATAGAGTAGAGAGTCCCGTCTCCGAAGTCCACGGTCTCGGGTCAGCGCTCGACGCCTGCCCTCACAAACCGCCCGGCCCACCACTCGTTCTCCGTCGCCTCGGCGTCCAGCGCGAGGCCGGCGTCTCGCGTCGCGTCGAGCATCGTCTGGCGCTCGGTCTGCAGGATACCGGCGAGGACGAGCGAGGCGCCGGGCGCCATCCGCCGGGCGAGGCCGGGCATCATCGGGACGAGGATCGAGCGCAAGATGTTGGCCAGCACGAGGTCGAAGCCCGTCTCCGGCGCCTCGTCGAGGCTGCCGAGGCGGTTCTCGAAGCGGTCCGCGACGCCGTTGAGCACGGCGTTCTCCTGCGCATTCTCGACGCTCCACGGGTCGATGTCGACGCCGAGCGCTTCGGCGGCGCCCGTCTTGAGCGCTGCGAGCGCGAGCACGCCCGTCCCGGCGCCGACGTCGAGGACGCGCCCGCCGGGCGGGACGCAGTCCGCGAGCAGACCGAGCGCGAGCCGCGTCGACTCGTGGTAGCCCGTCCCGAACGCCATCTTGGGGTCGATCCGCAGGACGGTAAGGGCCGCGAGGTCGTCGGGCAGCGTGGCCCACGTCGGGGCGACGACAAACGAGCCGACGCGCGTCGGCTGGATGGTTTTCTCCCACTCGGCGTTCCAGTTCTGGTCCGGCAGCGTCGTCTCGGTCGTCTCGTGGACGCCCATCGCGGCGAGCGCCTCGGTGAGCGCCGAGCGGTCGATCTGGCCCGTCGGCGCGTAGGCCGCGACGCCGTCCGGCGTCTCCTCGAAGGCGTCGAAGCCGGCGGCGGCGAGGTGCGCGACGAGCGCCTCGCGGAGATCCGGCAGGACGGCGGCGGCGAGGCGGAGCGTTCCGGGGGTCGAATGAGGCACGGGCGGGCGGAGGGTGGTGTGTCTGAACGGGGCCCGGGGCGAGGCGATCCCGAGGGCGTCCCGCCGCAGCGCCTGCGCGGCGTGAAACCGCGACGAATGGGCCGGCTTACCCCCAATTGACCGTAAGTGGGGAATCCGCCCCCGACCCCTCGCGTACCGACGGCATGACCGACACACACACCACCGCCCCGATCGTCGCCCTCGACGATGTCGTGGTCCTCTTCGCCGGCGACTCCGGCGACGGGATGCAGGTCACGGGCAGCCAGTTCACGCTCGCGACGGCGCACGCCCGCAACGACCTCAAGACGCTGCCGGACTTCCCGGCCGAGATCCGCGCGCCGGCCGGGACGCTCTACGGCGTCTCGGGCTTCCAGCTGCACTTCGGCTCCGGCACGATCCACACGGCCGGCGACGAGGTCGACCTGCTCGTGGCAATGAACCCGGCCGCGCTCAAGGTCCACCTGCACCGCGTGCGCCCCGGCGGGGCCGTCATCGTCAACACGAACGGCTTCGGCGCGCGCGACCTCGCGCTCGCGGGCTACGAGACGAGCCCGCTCGACGACGACACCCTCGCGCCGTACGAGGCGCACCGCGTCGAGCTCACGCGGCTCACGCACGAGGCCCTCGCCGCGACGGATCTCTCGAAGCAGGAGCAGGACCGCGCCAAGAACATGTTCGCGCTCGGCCTCGCGCTGTGGCTGTACACGCGCCCGATCGAGCCCGCGCGACAGTGGATCGCCGACCGCTTCGCGGCGAAGCCGGACATCCGCGACGGCAACCGCATCGCGCTCGACGCCGGCTACAACTACGGCGACATCTCCGAGGGCTTCGTCTCGCGCTACGAGGTCGCCCCGGCCGCCCTCGCGCCCGGCACGTACCGCGCCGTCAACGGCAACGAGGCGCTCGCGCTCGGGCTCGTCGCGGCCGGCGCCGCCTCGGGGCTGGGCGTGTACTACGCGACCTACCCGATCACGCCGGCCTCGGACATCCTGCACGCGCTCGCGAAGTACAAGCGCTACGGCGTCACGACGGTGCAGGCCGAGGACGAGATCGCGGCCGCCGGCGCCGCGCTCGGCGCGAGCTTCGGCGGCGCGCTCGGCGTCACCGCGACCTCCGGGCCGGGCCTGGCCCTCAAGGGCGAGACGCTCGGGCTGGCCGTGATGACCGAGCTCCCGCTCGTCGTGATCGACGTGCAGCGGGCAGGCCCGAGCACCGGGATGCCGACCAAGACCGAGCAGTCGGACCTGCTGATGGCGCTCTACGGGCGCCACGGCGAGGCGCCGATGCCCGTTCTCGCGGCCCGCACACCGTCCGACTGCTTCGAGGCGGCCTTCGAGGCGGCGCGCATCGCCGTCGAGCACCGCACGCCGGTTCTCCTCCTCTCCGACGGCTACCTCGGCAACGGCTCGGAGCCGTGGCGCGTCCCGGACGCGGCCGCGCTGCCGACGATCACGCCCGGCTTCGCCACGCGCGACTCGGCCCCGATGGACGGCGAGACGTTCCTGCCGTACGTCCGCGACGCCGACACGCTGGCGCGGCCGTGGGCGCTGCCCGGCACGGCCGGCCTCGAGCACCGCATCGGCGGCATCGAGAAGGACGCCCGCACCGGCGGCGTCTCGTACGACCCGGCCAATCACCAGCTCATGACGGACCTCCGCGCCGAGAAGGTGCGCCGCGTCGCGCGCAGCATCGGCCCCGTGACGGTCGAGGGCGACGATGACGGCGACGTGCTCGTCGTCGGCTGGGGCGGGACGTACGGCGCGATCACGTCGGCCGTCGAGCGGCAGCGCGCGCGCGGGCTCCGCATCGGGCACCTGCACCTGCGCTGGGTCAACCCGTTCCCGGACGGCCTCGCCGAGGCGCTCGGCCGCTTCCGCCACGTCCTCGTGCCCGAGCTCAACGGCGGCCAGCTCGTGCGCCTGCTCCGCGCCGAGTTCCTCGTCGACGCGAAGAGCCTCTCCAAGGTGCAGGGCCTGCCGTTCAAGGCCCGCGAGATCGAGGCCGCGATCCGGGGACTGGCAGTCGGGGACTAGGGGCTGGCCCAGGCCGCCCCCTCTCCGCAGTCCAGTTCTCAGTCCACACTTTTCCAGCCCCCATGTCCGACGACACCTCTCGCCCCGGCGGAACGCCGCCCGCGCCCCGCGGCGACGAAGGCGCGCGGCCCGATACGCCCGAGCCGGCCGGCACGCGCAAGCCGGTGGTCGCGCCCGCGCTGCCTGCGCTCGATGGCGCCCCCGCCGAGCCGGCCATCCAGGCGACGGACGCCGAGCCGCCTCCGAGCCTGGCTTCCCGACGCCCGAGGCGCCCGCCGCCTCGGCGACGGCGGCGCTGCCGCTAAAGAAGCCGGCGCGTCCGCCGGGGATGCCACGGCCGTCGGCGCCGCCGCGCGCCCGCGTCGTGGACCCGACCGAGACCGGCGACGGCGTGGCGCTCGGCCTGCCCGTCCTCACGCGGCAGGACTTCGTGAGCGGCGCGGACGTCCGCTGGTGCCCGGGCTGCGGCGACTACGCCGTGCTCGCGGCCGTGCAGCGCGCGCTGCCCGAGCTCGCCGAGACGCGCGAGAACGTCGTGTTCGTGTCGGGCATCGGCTGCTCCAGCCGCTTCCCGTACTACATGAACACGTACGGTTTCCACTCGATCCACGGCCGCGCGCCGGCCATCGCGACCGGCCTGAAGACCGCCCGGCCAGAGCTCGACGTCTGGATCGTGACCGGCGACGGCGACGCGCTGAGCATCGGCGCCGGCCACACGGTCCACATGCTGCGCCGCAACCTCGACGTGCAGGTGCTGCTGTTCAACAACCAGATCTACGGCCTCACCAAGGGCCAGTACTCGCCGACGTCCGAGGAGGGGAAGGTCACCAAGTCGACGCCGTTCGGGTCCGTCGACCATCCGTTCAACCCGGCCGCGCTCGCGCTCGGCGCCGAGGCGACGTTCGTCGCGCGGACTCTGGACCGCGACCCGAAGCACATGCAGGCCGTCCTGCGCGCCGCCCACGAGCACCGCGGCACGTCGTTCGTCGAGATCTACCAGAACTGCAACATCTTCAACGACGGCGCCTTCGCGGACTTCACGGACCGCGAGACGAAGGCCGAGCGCGCGCTCTTCGTCGAGCACGGCCAGCCGATGCTCTACGCCGGTGGCACGCGCGGCCTGCGCCTCGACGGCCTGGTGCTGCGCGAGGTCGACGTCGAGAAGGACGGCGCGTCGGACGTGCTGGCCTACGACCGCTCGGACCGCGCGCTCGCGCACCTCGTCGTGGACCAGCTCTTCTGGTCGCCCGACCTCCCGCGGCCGTTCGGCGTCCTCTACCAGACGTCCCGGCCGACCTACGACGCGCTCCTCAACGCGCAGGTCGAGGCGGTGGTGGCGACGCACGGCCGCGGCAACCTCGCTGAGCTTCTCGCCTCGGGGGACACGTGGACCGTGGAGTAGTCAGCGGGTGCGGACGAGCGTGAGGATGCGCTCGCCGGCGGCGACGACGACGCGGACGCGGTACACGCCCGGCGCGAGCCCCGCGCCGTCGATGGTCGAGCTCGCCCTCGGGCGCCTGCGTCGGCCCGTCGAAGAGGACGGCGATGCGGCGGCCGCGCGCGTCGGAGAGCGTCGCGCGCATCGGCGTGCCGGTCGGGATCTGGTAGCGGACGGTGGTGCGCTCGCGGAACGGGTTCGGCGCCGGCAGGCTCAGCCGCACGGCCGGGTCGCACGGGCGGCGCCGCGGCGCTCGACGCGTGTCGGGTCGAGGTATCCGGCGTCGGAAGGCGCTCGATGATCCCGCCGGCGACGCCGCGCAGGCGGGTGATGGAGTCGAGGTTGGAGGCGCCGCGGGCGAAGGGGAGCGCGAAGACGACGGTCTGCGAGGCGCCCGGACGCGAGGCGGAACGGGCCCGTCGAGATCATCGATGCGGCGGTCCGCTCCGGCGATTCGGCGTCTGTCCCGCGCCCGGGTCTGACGGCGCTCCACGGTGTGTCGCGTCACCGGGTCGCCGGGGAAGGCGAACGTCGTCGGGGCGCCCTGCGTCTCCTGGTAGCCGTCGCCGAACGCGCGCATGATCGAGCCGTCGCCCCAGCGCCCGCGCAGGTAGTTGTAAATCTCGACGCCGTTGTCCGGGTCCGCGGTTGCCGCCGGTCGACCGCCGGTGAAGTAGAACGCGGCGGTCATCCGGAGGCGCTCGCCGGGCTCGTCCACGGACCCGTCGCGGTCGTCGTCGCGGCCGTTCGGCAGGCCGACCGGCCCGCTCACCACCTGAAGGCCGAGCGCCGGCGGGTTCAGGCCGTAGCTCGTTCCCCCGTAGATGTTCGTTTCTCCGGTGCCGTCCTGGTTGTCGTCGTTGTAGACGTACGCCATGCCCCGCGTCGTGTCCGACCCGACCTGGTCGTCCGCCGCGTCGCCCGAGGTCTGGGTCCGCGAACAGGCCGACGTAGGCCGAGTCGATCGCCGCCTCGGTCCGGTTCGTGATCGTGTAGCGGTAGAGCGTCGTCTCGCCGAGCGCGCTCGCAGCGGGAACGCCGACGCCTCGACGCGGACCTCGACGCCGAGCGGCGGCGTGTTCTGAGCCGGATGTGGCCCGCCGACATCGTTCATGAGCCACCACGCCGTCTGCATGGCCGCGTGATCGCGGGCTGGTCGCCGGCGGCGAGGTCGTAGTTGGCTGGGTCGCCGTCGCCGTCGAGGACGGGCGCGCCGAGGGCAGCCGGCCAGTCGCGCAGGTCGTCGGTGGCGACGCCGGTGCGGTAGTACGCGGCGACGTCGTCGCGGGAGACGGTGTAGATGCGGTCGAAGGGCGAGCAGTCGGCCGGGTCGACCGGGCGGCGCATCGGCGCCGAGCGGGCCGGGCCAGAAGGTGAAGTCGACGCCCGGCGCGCCATACGTGCCTCCGGCGACGCGGAGCTCGCCGTTGACCTTGCCGCCGAGCCAGAGGCCGGTGGCATACATCGGGGACGTGCCCTCGCGCTTCGGCACGACGTAGGCAGCGGAGTAGCCGTTGCCGTAGAAGAGCGAGCCGGTGTTGAAGACGCGGGCGGAGACCTCGCCTGCATCGAGGACGGCCGTGGCGCGGCCGAGCGCGCAGGTGCCGGGCGTCGGGGCCGTCTGTGCGTGGGCAGCGGGGAGGGCGGCGGCGAGGAGCAGGGCGAAGCGGGTAACGAGGCGCATCGAGACGGGGCGAGGGGAATGCGAAGAGTAGCGCCCGCTCTTCTGCCGCTCAATCCTGTTCGGCGTGCCCGCCCGCCGCGAGGTTCGCCCGAGCTTCACTCGCCCCGGCGGGTGCGGGCTGCGGCCCGCCGTAGATTACGCGTCTTCGGGATGTAGCGCAGCCCGGTAGCGCGCCTCGTTCGGGACGAGGAGGTCGTGGGTTCGAATCCCGCCATCCCGACCAGCAAAGCCCTGGCTTCTTTCGAGAGGCCGGGGCTTTGTTTTTGGCTGGAGGCTGAGGCCCGTTCCTTCGCCTGAGGTCGCGGCGCTGCCTCCCGCTCTCCCCGAACGTCAGGGCTGAACCGTTTCAAGACAGTCAGAGGAACGCAGGCGGAGGTGCTGGCTCTGTCCGCATCGGGTCCCGTCGCCCTGGCCCACCCCTCCTGCTCCGGTAGAGCTTTGGAGTGGTGCCCCTGAGATGGTCTCGCACGCAGGAGAGCGCTCGCCGCGGGGAGGTGGAAGCAGCCTGGAGTCGAGCAGCCGAGAGTGCTCTGGGCTACCCAACTTCTCATGGTCCGGTCGAGACCCGGCGATGCGAACGGCGTCTACTCCCCGCGCGTCCATCCGTCTCCTTCGCCAGACCACTCCATCTCAGCTATGAACGACTCGACCGATACGCCCACCGACGCCAGGGCAGATGGGCACGCCACCGGCACGAACGGGCACGTCCACGCCGACATGACGAACGGCGGGCACGACACGACGACGACGGTGACCGGCCGCACCGCGACCATGGGCGCCTGCCCGTTCCGCGGCACCCGCGTCGGCGGCGCCATCGGCTCGGAGCCGCAGCTGGACCACTGGTGGCCGAACCGGCTCAAGGTCGAGCTGCTCCACCAGAACCCGGTCCAGGCCAACCCGCTCCGCGATGTCGACTACGCCGCGGCGTTCTCGGGGCTCGACTACGCCGCCGTCAAGGCGGACCTCTTGGAGCTGATGACCTCCTCGGTCGGCTGGTGGCCGTCGGACTACGGCAACTACGGGCCGCAGATGATCCGCATGGCGTGGCACTCGGCCGGCACCTACCGCATCGCCGACGGTCGCGGCGGCGCGGGCAGCGGCATGCAGCGCTTCGCCCCGGTCAACTCGTGGTGGGACAACGGCAACACGGACAAGTCGCGCCGCCTGCTCTGGCCGATCAAGCAGCGGTACGGGGCCGCGCTGAGCTGGGCGGACCTCATGATCCTCGCGGGCAACGTCGCGCTCGAGGAGATGGGCTTTAAACCCTTCGGCTACGCCGGCGGGCGCCTCGACGCCTGGGAGGCGGACCGCGCCACGTACTGGGGGCCCGAAGGCTGGGAAGGCGACAAGCACATCGGCCACCCCGACGAGATGGTGAACCTCGACAAGCGCTGGAAGGGCGACCCGAAGGAGGCGTACTGGGACCTCGAGAACCCCGTCGCGGCGTCGCACCAGGCGCTCATCTACGTCAACCCCGAGGGGCCGGGCGGCAACGGCGACCCGATGGACAGCGCCCGCGAGATCCGCGAGAGCTTTGCCCGGATGGCCATGAACGACGAGGAGACGGTCGCGCTGATCGCCGGCGGCCACGCCTTCGGCAAGTCGCACGGCATGGTCCCGGCCGACAAGATCGGGCCCGCCCCGGAGGGGGAGAAGATGAGCGCGCAGGGCTTCGGCTGGCACAACCCCGTGGGCACGGGCAACGCCGAGTTCACGTCCACGAACGGCATCGAGGGCTCGTGGACGCCCCACCCCACGCGGTGGGACAACGACTACCTCACGAACCTCCTCCGGTTCGAGTGGGAGAAGACCGAAAGCCCGGCCGGCGCCCTCCAGTGGACGCCCGTCGACCCGGGCGCGCCGAAGACGCCGGACGCGCACATCGACGGCAAGACCGACGCCCTGATGATGATGACGTCGGACATCGCGCTCAAGGTGGACCCGGTCTACCGGGAGATTATCCAGCGCTTCCACGACGACTTCGACTACTTCTCGGACGCCTTCTCGCGGGCGTGGTACAAGCTCACGCACCGCGACATGGGGCCGAAGGACCGCTACCTCGGCCCCGAGGTGCCCGACGTGCTGCTGCCCTGGCAGGACCCGATTCCCACCCGCGACCACGCGCTCGTCGACGCCGCAGATGTCGCCGACCTCAAGGCGCAGATCCTCGCCAGCGGTCTCTCGGTCTCCGCCCTCGTGTCGGCGGCCTGGGCCTCGGCCTCGACCTACCGCGACAGCGACAAGCGCGGCGGCGCCAACGGGGCGCGCGTCCGGCTCTCGCCCCAGAAGGACTGGGCGGTGAACACCCCGGACCAGCTCGCCGAGACCCTCCGCACGCTCGAGCGCGTCCAGGCGGACTTCAACGGCGCCCAGCAGGGCGGCAAGAAGGTCTCCATCGCGGACCTCATCGTGCTCGGCGGCGCCGCCGCGGTCGAGAAGGCGGCCCGCGACGCGGGCATCGCGACCACGGTCCCGTTCGTGCCGGGCCGCATGGACACGACCGACGAACTGACCGACGGCGAGAGCTTCGAGTGGCTCCGGCCCGTCGTGGACGGCTTCCGCAACTACCACGACGACGCGGTCCAGTTCAGCGTCCCGGACGAGCACCTCTTTCTCGACAAGGCCGCGCTGCTGACGCTGACGGCCCCCGAGTGGACGGCGCTGTCGGGCGGCCTCAAGGTTCTCGGCATCAACTCCGACGGGTCGACGCACGGCCTGTTCACCGACCGGCCGGGCGTCCTGACGAACGATTTCTTCCGCGTCCTGACCTCGATGGACTACGCGTGGACGCCGATGGACGGGCAGGAGACGACGTTCAGCCTCACCGACCGCACGACCGGCGAGACCCGGTTCACGGCGACGCGTTGCGACTTGGTCTTCGGCGCGAACTCGGAGCTGCGCCACACTGCCGAGGTCTACGCCGCCGACGACGGCCACGCGCGCCTCGTGACGGACTTTGTCGCGGCGTGGCACAAGGTGATGATGCTCGACCGCTACGACGTGCCGGCAGAGCGGGAAAAGGCCATGTCGATCTGCTGACCGAACGTGCTCCCCGGCCGCAATCTGCTCTGGCGTCGTGCCGGGGCGGCCCTCGGACGGAGGCGGCGACCGCCGGGCGGCGTCGACCTCCGTGACATCCCGGCCTGCGGCCCCCGCCTCACGGCGGGGGCCGCCGTCTTTTAGCGGGTGTGGACGAGCGTGAGGATGCGCTCGCCGGCCGCGACGACGACGCGGACGCGGTAGACGCCCGGCGCGAGGCCCGCGCCGTCGATGATCGAGCTCGCCCTCGGGCGCCTGCGGTCGGCCCGTCGAAGAGGACGGCGATGCGGCGGCCGCGCGCGTCGGTGAGCGTCGCGCGCATGGGCGTGCCGGTCGGGATCTGGTAGCGGACGACGGTGCGCTCGCGGAACGGGTTCGGCGCGGGCAGGCTCAGCCGGACCGCCTGGTCCACGTCCGGCGCCCCGGCGCCCGTTCGCTCGACGCGTTTCGGTTCGAGGTATCCAGCATCGTAGGCGCCGAGCAGTCCGCCGGCGACGCCGCGCAGGCGGGTGATGGAGTCGAGGTTGGAGGCGCCGCGGGCGTAGGGGAGCGCGAAGACGACGGTCTGCGTCTCGCCCGGACCGAGGCGGAACGGGCCGGTCCCGACGGCCATCCGGCGGTCTGCGCCGAAGATCGGCGTCTGTCCCGCGCCGGGGTTGACGGCGCTCCACGCCGTCCCCGTCACCGGGTCGCCAGCGAAGTAAAAGCGCGTCGGCGTGCCCTGCGTCTGCTGGGCGCCATTCCCAAACTCCCGGAGCGTGGAGCCGTCGGCAAACAGACCTTGCAACTGATAATAGATCTGGAGCCCGCCGAGGGGGTTGAAACAGACACCGCCCAGAGCCTTGCAGATGTAAGGCGCGCCGGTGAGGGCGAGGCGCTCGCCGGGCTCGTCGACCTGCCCGTCGCCGTCGTCGTCGCGGCGGTTCGGCAGGCCCACCGGGCCCGCTCACCACCTGAAGGCCGAGCGCCGGCGGGTTCAGCCCGTAGCTCGCCCCTCCGTATATCGTCACCGTGCCGGTCCCGTCCTGATTGTCGCTGTTGTAGACGTACGCCATGCTCGCCGTCGTGTCCGTGCCGACCTGGTCGTCCGCCGCGTCGCCGAGGTCGGGGTCCGCGAACAGGCCGACGTAGGCGATCGTCGATCGTCGCTTCGGTCCGGTTCGTGACCGTGTAGCGGTAGAGCGTCGTCTGGCCGAGGACGCTCGCCACCGGGAACGCCGACGCCTCGACGCGCACCTCGACGCCGAGCGGCGGCGTGCGCTGCGCCAGGTGCGCGTCCGCCGACATCGTTCATGAGCCACCACGCCGTCTGGATGCCCGTGATCGCGGGCTGGTCGCCGGCGGCGAGGTCGTAGTTCGTCGGGTCGCCGTCGCCGTCGAGCACCGGCGCGCCGAGCGCAGCCGGCCAGTCGCGCAGGTCGGGCGTCGCGACGCCGGTGCGGTAGTACGCGGCGACGTCGTCGCGCGAGACGGTGTAGATGCGGTCGAAGGGCGCGCAGTCGGCCGGGTCGACGGGTCGGGCATCGGTGCCGAGCGGGCCGGGCCAGAAGGTGAAGTCGACGGACGGCGCGCCGTAGTGCCTCCGGCGACGCGGAGCTCGCCATTGACCTTGCCGCCGAGCCAGAGGCTGGTGGCGTACATCGCAGAGACGCCGTCGCGCTTCGGGACGATGTAGGCGGCTGGGTAGCCGTTGCCGTAGAACAGCGAGCCGGTGTTGAAGACGCGGGCCGAGACGTCGCCGGCGTCGAGGACGGCCGTGGCGGTGCCGAGCGTGCAGGTGCCGGGCGCCGGCGCCGTTTGCGCCGCGGCGGGAAGGGCAGCGAGTACGAAAACCAGAGCGGCAAGGCGCATAATCGCAGGGGCAGAGCGGGCTGGAAACGTACGCGGCGGCCGCGCCGCGCCCGGGGCAACTCGGCGTGCCCTCACGCCGCCACGGCGTACATGTCCTCGATGAGACCGGCGTAGGCTGCCTCGATGAGCGTGCGCCGCGGCTTCAGCGTCGGCGTGAGCAGGCCGTTGTCGACCGAGAACGGCTCCGCGACGAGGCGCACAGCGCGGACCTTCTCGTGGCTCGCCGCCTCGCGGGCCTGCTCCCGGATCACCGCCTCGAACAGGGCGACGGCCTCGGGCGACGCGTTGAGGTCGGCGGGGACCGTCCAGCCGCCGGCCGCGGCGGCCGCGGCGAGCGCGTCGGCGTCCGGCACGACGAGGGCCGTCAGGAACTCGCGGCCCTCGCCCACGACCATGGTCTGGTCGACGAGCGGGTGGGCCACGAGGCGCTCCTCGATCGGGCCGGGGTAGACGTTCTTGCCGCCGAGCGTCACGATCATGTGCTTGATGCGGTCCGTGATGCGGAGGTAGCCGTCCTCGAAGCGCCCGACGTCGCCCGTCCGGAACCAGCCGTCCTCCGTGAAGACCTCGGCCGTGGCCTCGGGCCGGTTCCAGTAGCCGCTCATCACGGACGGCCCCTTCGCGAGGATCTCGCCCGTACCCGTCGTGAGCGTGTTCGGGTACGAATCGCCCGCGACCTCGCCGATGATCCGGCCGGCGTGGAGGTCGCGGATCGCGAGCGTCACGCCCGGGAAGACGTGCCCGACGGTCCCGACGCGCGGCGCCTCGAAGGGGTTGGCCGCGAGGATGGGCGCCGTCTCGCTGAGGCCGTAGCCCTCGATGAGCTTGAGGCCCGCGGCCTCGAAGAAGGCGCCGACGGGCGCCGGGAGGGCGGCCCCGCCCGAGACGGCCAGGCGCACGCGCCCGCCGAGCTTCTCGTGGAGCGTCGAGAACACGAGGCGGTCCGCGACGGCGTGCTGCACGCGCAGCAGCAGCCCCGGCGCCGTGCCCGCCCGCTGTGCCGCAGCGACCGCCTGCCCGACGCCGACGGCCCACGCGAACACGCCCTGCTTCACCGCCCCGCCCTCGGCGACGGACTTCTGGATCGCGGCGTAGACCTTCTCGAACAGGCGCGGGACGGACACCATGATCGTCGGGTGGACCTCGGGCAGGTCGCGGGCGACGGTGTCGGTGCTCTCGGCGAAGACGATCTGCGCGCCGGCCGAGAGGACCGTGGTGTAGCCGGTCGTCCGCTCGAAGGCGTGCGAGAGCGGCAGGAACGAGAGGTGCACGTCGTCCTCCGTCACGGCGATCCGCTCGTGGACGGCGTGGACGTTGGCCATGAGGTTGTGGTGCGTCATCCGGACGCCCTTCGGCTCGCCGGTCGTGCCGGACGTGTAGATGAGCGCCGAGAGGTCGTCCGGCGTCACCGCGGCGGCGCGCGCCGCGACCTCAGCGTCCAGCCCTGCCGCGCGGCCCGTGGCAAGCGCCGCGTCCCACTCGATAACAGATTCCGTCGGGCCGCCCTTCGGGCGCGACAGCGCCACGGCAAGGCGCAGCTCCGGGCACTCGGCGAGCGCCGCGACGGCCTTCCGCACCTGCAGCGCCGTCGAGGCGACGACCACGACCGACCCGCTGTCGCGGAGGATCGCGGCCACCTGCGGGGCCGGCAGCGTCGGGTAGATGCCGACGGTGACGGCGCCGGCGATCTGCGTCGCGAGGTCCGCGACGAGCCACTCGGGGCGGTTCTCGCTCAGGACGGCCACGCGGTCGCCGGGCTGCACGCCGGCCGAGACGAGAAACGCGGCGAGGGCGCGGACGTCGGCGGCGAGCGCGTCCCACGCGATGTCCTCCCAGGCCTTCGTCTCGCGGTTCTTGAAGCCGAGGGCGGCCTTCCCGGTCCCGGCGAAGCGGGCGGCGAGGCCGGTAAACATCTCGGCGGCGGTGTCGAACGGGACGGCGGCGGGCATGGGGGTGGCGATGGCGTCGCGCAACCTACGCCGCGCCTCGCAGGCTCCGTTTAGGTCGCGGGCGCCTAGATTGCGCCGCCCCGCCCGTTCCTCCATGGACGCCCCACCCGACGCCTCGGCCGGCACTCCTCTCGCCGGCGACGTCACGCACCTGCTCCACGACCTCGCCGCGGGCGATGCGCGCGCGGCCGACCGCGTGATGCCGCTCGTCTACGCCGAGCTGCGCCGGATCGCGCAGGGGTTCGTCGCCCGCGAGCGCGACGGCCACACGCTCGCCCCGACCGACCTCGTCCACGAGGCCTACCTCCGCCTCGTCGACGCCGACGGCGTCTCGTGGCAGGGCCGCGCGCACTTCTACGCCGTCGCTGCGGGCGTCATGCGGCGGCTGCTCGTGGACTGGGCGCGCGCGCGGCGCGCGGGCAAGCGCGGCGGCGGCGCCGCGCGCGTCTCGCTGGACGCGACGGGCGTCGCCGAGCGCGTCGGGCAGACGGACCGGGCGGACGCCCTGCTGGCGCTCGACGAGGCGCTCGAGCGCCTCGCGCTGCGTTCCGAGCGGCAGGCGCGCGTCGTCGAGTGCCGCACCTTCGCCGGGCTCACCATCGAGGAGACCGCCGAGGCGCTCGGCGTCTCGCCGACGACGGTCCGCGTGGACTGGCGCCTCGCGCGCGCCTGGCTCGCCGCCGTCCTCGACCCCGACGCGGCGCTCTGACGGCACGGCTGGACCCCTCCAGGGCCGCCCGGTCGGGCCGCGTTTCTCGCTCTCCCGAGAGAACCCTCCTGCGCCGATGACCCCGCTGCCCCCCGACCGCTGGCCTGAGGTCGAGCGCCTCTTTGCCGCCGCCTGCGACAGCGCCGACGCCGGCGCGCTCCTCGACGCTGCGGAGCCGGCGCTCGCCGCCGAGGTCCGCGCGCTCCTCGCCGCCGACCACGCCGTGCTGGCCGGCGACGCCCCGCTCGCCGACCTCGCGACGCTCCTCGCCGAGGCAGGCCGCGACCTCGTGCCGGACGCCGACGCTGGCCTCGCGCCGGGCACGCGCGTCGGCCCGTGGACGGTCGAGGACGAGATCGGCGCGGGCGGCATGGGCGTCGTCTACCGCGCGCGCCGGGCGGACGGCGTCCACGACGAGGCCGTCGCGCTGAAGGTCGTCCGCCGCGGCATGGACTCGGCGCAGGTCGTGCGGCGCTTCGCGCAGGAGCGGGCCGTCCTCGCCAGCCTGGACCACCCCGCCATCGCGCGCCTCCTCGACGGCGGGACGACGCCCGACGGCCGGCCCTTTCTCGTGCTGGACCTCGTCCCCGGCGAGCCGGTCACGGCGTACGCCGACCGTCACCACGCGACGGTCGAGCAGCGCGTGCGCCTTGTCGTGCAGGTCTGCGAGGCCGTCGCCCACGCCCACCGCCGCCTCGTCGTCCACCGCGACCTCAAGCCGTCCAACATTCTCGTCGCCGACCCGGAGGCGCCGGGCGCCGCGCCGCGTGTGACGCTGCTGGACTTTGGCGTCGCCCACCTGCTCAGCCCGCCGCCCGAGGCGCTCACGCTCACCGGCGACGGGCCGCGGCCGATGACGCCCGAGTACGCCGCGCCCGAACAGCTCGCCGGCGAGGCCGTCACGACGGCGACGGACGTCTACGCGCTCGGCGTCGTCCTCTACGAGCTGCTCGCCGGGCGGCGGCCGCACGCCTCGGCGGGCCGCGCGCCGACGGCGCTGGCGCTCGCCATCCGCGACGCGCCGCCGGCCCGCCCGTCGACGGCTGCGACCCGTGCGGGCGAGGCGCCGGCCGCGGCGCCCGACGCCGTCGCCCGCGCGCGCGCCTCGACGCCGGACCGCCTCCGCGCGCGCCTCCGCGGCGACCTCGACGCGGTCGTGCTGAAGGCGCTGCGCCCCGAGCCCGAGGCCCGCTACGCGTCCGTCGACGCGCTCGCGGACGACCTGCGGCGGCACCTTGCTGGCCGGCCGGTCCTCGCCCGCGGCGGCGGCGCCCGCTACCGCGCAGGCCGCTTCGTGCGCCGCCACCGCTGGGGCGTCGCCGCGGGCGCGCTCGTCATCGCGCTCGTCGCCGCATCCGTCGCCGTCGTCGTCGTGCAGAGCCGGCGCGTCGCGCGCGAGGCCGCGCAGTCGGCCGCCGTGGCGGGCTTCCTCGAGACGCTTCTCGCCGCGTCGGACCCGGCGCAGGGCCTCGGCCGCGAGCCGACGGTCCGCTCTGTGCTCGACGAGGGCGCGCGGCGCCTCTCGACGGACCTCGCCGGCCAGCCCGCCGTGCAGGCGCGCATGATGACGGTCGTCGGCAGCGCGTACACGGCCATCGGGCGCTACCGCGAGGCCGAGCGCCTGCTCACCGACGCCCTCCGCCGGCAGCGCACGCTTGGCGGTCCGGACGCGCCCGCCGCGCTCGACGCCCAGGAGGCCCTCGCCGACCTCGCGACCGAGCACGACGACCTCGCCCGCGCGGGCGCCCTCCTTCGCGACGCCCTGGCTCGCCGCGAGCGGGACCGACCCCGACGGCACCGCGACGGCGCGCACGCGCGCGCGCCTCGGCCGAATCGCCCTCGACACAGGCCGGCTGGACGAGGCCGAGCGCCTGCTCCGCCCGGCGATCGTCCGCCTCGACGCCGCCGGCCCCGCGCTGGCCCGCGACGCCGACGACGCGCGGTCCACCCTCGCCACCGTCCTCTCGGACCGCGGCGCGCTGGACGATGCGGCCCACCTTTTCGAGCAGACGCTGGGCCGCACGCGCGGGCGCAGCGGTCGCGCGCACCCGGACGTCTCGACGGCCCTCGTCAACCTTGCCGCCGTGCGCTTCCGGCAGCGCCGCTTCGCCGACGCCGAGCAGTCGGCCGCTGAGGGCGTGCGCATCGCGGAGGCCGCCTACGGCCCGCGTCACGTCCGCACGGCCGAGGCCGAGGCGCAGCGCGCGGCCGCCCTGATCGCGCTCGGGCGCGCGCCCGAGGCCGAGGCGATCTACACGCGCCTCGCGGCCTTCGAGCAGGCCACGTTCGGCGGCAGCCGCCACCAGATGGCCGTCGCGCAGAGCGAACTCGGCATCGCCGCCTTCTTCGCGCACGCGGACACCCTCGCCGCCCGCGAGCACCTCCGGCAGGCCGTGGCGCTGCTGCGCGGCTCCTCCGAGTGGCGCACCCCACTCGCGGCGACGGTCCTCTGGAACTACGCCAGCATCCTCGAGGCGATGGGCGACGACGCCACGGCCGCCGCCGCCTACCGCGACGCCCGCGCGGTCTACGAGGCCACGACGGGGCCGGACAGCCAGGACTCGCGCGACGCCCGCCGCGCCCTCGGCCGCACGCTCGCGGCGCTCGGCGCGTGCCGCGAGGGCGTGGCGCTCATCGCGCCGGAGCTCGCGCCGCTCGGCACGCCCGGATCGCCCTACACCGCCGACACGCGCAGCCACTACGGCGCCTGCCTCGCCCGCGGCGGCCGCATCGCCGAGGCGCGCGCCCAGCTCCGCGACGCCGTCGCCCTCTTCGCGCTCGACACGACGCACCGCGCCGTGCCGGACCCCCGCGCCGTCCTCGCTCGCCAGCGCCTCGCAGCGCTCGACCGTCGGACCGGCTGACGCGCCGACGCGAAAAAGGAGGCCGCGCTCCCACCACAGGGCGCGGCCTCCTCCGGTCTTACGAGACGTGTGGCGTCAGCGCACGACCGTTATCGTCCGGCTCGACGTCGCCGCGCCGGCCGTCATCCGCAGCACGTACACGCCCGGCGCCAGCCCGCCGAGGTGCGCCTCGTGGCTGCCCGCGGCCTGCGCACCCTCGGCGAGGACGGCGACCTCGCGGCCGAGCACGTCCACGACGGCGAGCCGGACCGGGCCCGACGCGGGAAGCGTGTAGCGAACGGCGGCGGCGGAGCGCGCCGGGTTTGGGACGGACAACTCGAGGCCACCGGCCGTCGCCTCGTCTGTCCCGGTGACGTTCACGCCGGCGACCGTCGCGCCCGACGCGTCCGTCGCCGTGAGCGCGAGGGCGGGGCCATTCTGGTTGGCCGCCGGGTTGAGGAAGCCCGTGATCGCGAGCGGGAACGCGCCCTCGGTCCCGTCGAGAGTGAACCGGATGGCTGTCAGGAGCGCACCCGTTGAAGCGTTGCGGACCTCGATGCGGTGGGTCCCGGGCGTAAGCGTCGCTGTCACAGACTGGCCATACGGGAGGTCGTCGGCGAGGACCTGGCCTGTCTCGGCCACAACGACGTCAAGGGCCGACGCGTCCGTCACGGCGTGCGTGACGACGACCGGGATCCCGCCGCCCGACCGAGGGAGGGCGGCGTCGAACGCACGCGCGAGGAGCGCGAGCGCCTGAGAGAGCCCGGTCGGGTGCGGCGCGTAGAGCGCTAGGAGCTCGTCGGGGATGCCGGCGAGGTTGACGACGTACCGGGTGCCGCCGGCGAGCGGGGCCGAGGTGAGCGCGTACTCGCGCGGGGCCGGAGCCGGGGGCGCAACGACGGGCCGGACGCGGACCTGGAGCGGCGCGTCGGCCGGGACCTCGAGGTACGCTGTCGCACCCTGGAAGCCGACGATGGCGTCGGGCGTCGTCGACGTGGCGGGCTGGTTGAGGTACACCTCGAGGCGGCCGAGGGTGAGGATGGCGGCGCTCGCGTGGACGAGTTGGACCTCGGCCGGCGGGGGGGCGAGCTCAAACACGAACGCCGACCCGCGGGCCGGCGACACGCCCGGCGCGCCGACGAGGGCCGTTGTCCCGACGACGTCGACCGACGTCCCGAAGCCGCCCCGCTGCGCAGACGCGCTCGGCGTCAGAGCCACGCCCGCGCTCCACGCGCCGTCGGCAGCCCGGCTGAAGGTGTAGGCCGCCCCGGGGGACGTCGGGCCGGTCGCGCTCGGCGCGCCCGGCGCGCCAACGACGAGGCGGCTGCCGTCGGCAGCGACGGCAGCGCCGAAGTGGCTGCCGCTGACGGGCGCCGGCGGCCGGAGGTCGCCCACGACGCTCCACCCGTCGGTCGCGCGCTCGAGGCGGAGCACGCGGCCCGCCGTGACGGTTCCGGTCACGAACTGAGGCTGACCGACGAACACGCGGCCGTCGGCGAGGGCGACGGCCTCGCCGACGCGGCCCGGGAAACTGGCGTTGTCCGTCCAGCGGGAGTCTGCCGCGAGATCATAGTCGAGCACCCATGCGCCCGTGGAGGCGTTGCGGCGGTAGATGTAGACGGCACCCTCGCGGCCAGATGCTCCGCTCTGCGCCTCGCCTGGAGCGCCGACGACGAGGACGTCGCCGTCGAGCGCGAGCGACCGGCCGAACTCGTTCGAGGTCACGTTGGGCCGCCCGGTGACGCTGCCCGCGAGCACCCACTCGTTGGTGCCCGGCGTCCGGTCGAAGAGGTACACCGCCGAGGTGACCTGGCCGTAGGCGCTCACGGCGAGCCGGTCGCCTGAGATCGCGACGGCACTTCCGAAGCTGTCCCAAAACGACCCACCGCCGGGGGCGGTGAGCCGGGCCGGCGCCGACCACGTGCTCCCGGTGCGGGCAAACACGTACGCCGCGCCAGCAGCGAGTTGCGTCGGCGCGCCGATGACGACGTGTGTCGCGGTCGCATCGATCCCGGCGCCGAAGTAGTCCTCTGTTCCGGCGGCGAGATCGGTCCGCGAGGTCCACGCGCCAGTTCCGCCGTCGCGGGCGAAGGCGAAGGAGAAATTGGTCTCCGACGGCGTCGGGCGGGTGCTCGACACGTAGGCGTGGTCTGGCCCGAGCGCGACCCGGAAGCCGAAGTTGTCGACCGAAGGCGTCGACGGGGCCGCGAGGGCGGCCGTCTGGACGGGTGCCTGCGCGAGCGCGGAGCTCGCCGTCAGCAGGGCGACTGTGAGGAGTAAGAAGCGCATCGGTGTCGGAGGGGTGTGTGTCCTCCAAGCGCAACCCGCCGTTGAATCGAGCGGACCGCCTCCCACTTTTCGTGCGAGGCGCAGACGTGCAGACGGCCGCGCCCCACGAGGAGGCGCGGCCGTCGCAGTCCATCCAGGCCAGGCGTGCTACCGCGGGCCGGCGGGCAGGTGCTCCTCGAGGTAGCGCGTGAGCAGGCTGTAGAGGTGCAGCGTCGTGCCGCGCCCCTCGTAGATGCCGTGGCTGCGGTTCGGGTACGCCATCATCGTGAACGGCTTGTTCAGCTCGACGAGGCGGTTGATGAGCCGCTCCGTGCCCTGGTAGTGCACGTTGTCGTCGCCCGTGCCGTGGACGATGAGCAGGTCGCCCTGGAGGCCCTCGGCGAACGAGATCGGCGAGCCCAGGCGGTAGTTCTCGGGGTCCGTGTTGGGGTTGCCCGAGTAGCGCTCCTGGTAGATCGTGTCGTAGAGGCGCTGGTCCGGGACCGGCGCGACGGCCATGCCGACGGCGAACACGTCGGGGTAGCGGAACATGGAGTTGAGCGTCTGCGAGCCGCCGCCGGACCAGCCCCAGATGCCGACGCGGGCGGGGTCGACGTACGCGTGCTGCGCGGCGAGGCCGCGCGCCGCCGCCGCCATGTCCGCCGAGGACTGCACGCCGACGCGGCCGTAGACGCTTTTGCGCCAGGCGCGCCCGCGCGGGCTCGGCGTGCCGCGCGGGTCCACGCTCATCACGATGTAGCCCTGCTGCGTGAGCATGAGGTGCCAGAGGTAGCCCGTCCCGCCCCAGCTGTCGTTGACGGTCGTGCTCGCCGGCTCGCCGTAGACGTTCATCAGGACCGGGTACGTCCGCGTCGAGTCCATGCCCGGCGGGAGCATGACGTAGGCGTCGAGCAGCGTCCCGTCGTCGGCGGGGATGCGGGTGAAGAAGGACCGGCCGCGGTCCAGCGCCTCGACCGTCGCGCGGAGGCTCGCGTTGTCGGCGAGGACGCGGACGGTCTCATGGCTCGGGCAGGCGGACGAGCTCGGTCCGCGGCGGGTCGCCGAAGTGGCTCCACGAGTGGACCGCGAACCGGGCGCCGGGCGAGAGGTCGTAGCGGTGCGAGCCGGGCTCGCTCTGGGGCGTGAGGCGCTCCGTGCGCGTCCCGTCGATCTTCGTCCGCTGGAGGATGCGCTGCGTGGCGGCCTCGGGCGGGGCGGTGGTGTAGTAGATCCAGCCGCCCTGCGTGTCGATCTGCAGGACCGAGAGGACGTCCATGCCGGCCGGCGTCACGGCGCGCAGGCCCGTCCCGTCGCGGGCGACGACGTAGACCCGCTTCCAGCCGTCACGGTCCGAGATCCACGTCACGTGGCGGCCGTCGTCGAACCAGACGACGTCGTCGATGGCGTCCGTCCACGCCGCGTCCGTCTCGACGAGGATGGGCCGCGTCGTCATCGTGCGCGTGTCGGCGAGCAGGAGCTCGTTGCGCTGCTGCGGCCGGTCGAGGTGCTGGATGACGAGCTCCGTCGATGAGGCCGCCCAGTCCATGCGCGCCGGGTAGTGGTTGCGCTCGTCGTCCGAGAGCGTGAACCAGCGCGTCGGGCCGCCCGTCGCGGCGACGACGCCGATCTTGGCGGCGCTGTTGGTCTCGCCGGCCTTCGGGTACTGGACCGGGATCGTGAAGCTGTAGAGCGAGTCCGTGTCGTTGATCATCAGGAAGTCGCGCACGCCCCCCGCGTCGAGGCGCCAGTACGCGATCTGGGCGCCGTCGGGGCTCCAGCGGAAGCCGTTCTGCAGCCCGAACTCCTCCTCGTAGACCCAGTCGAAGGTGCCGTTGATGACCGTCGTCGAGCCGTCGGTCGTGAGCGCCGTGATGGCGCCCGTCCGCGCGTCCTCGGCGTAGAGGTTGTGCTCGCGGACGTAGGCCACTTCGCTGCCGTCGGGCGAGAACGTCGCGAACATGAGGCTCGACGGCGCGGCGTCGGGCCCGCCGAGCTGCCGCAGGCGCCCCGAGGCGCGGTCCAGCAGCCAGTAGTCGCCGCGGGTGTTGTCGCGCCAGACGCGCTGCGAGTTGACGTAGAGCAGCAGGGCCTTCTCGTCCGCGTTGAAGGCGTAGTCCTCGACCTCGAGCGGCTCCGCGGCGCCGGCCGGCGTCATCTGGGCCGACGTGACGAGCGTCTCGGTCTCGCCCGTGGCGACGGTCATCCGGACGAGGTCCACGCCGCCCGCCGCGTTGCGCTTGAAGGTCGTCGTGTGCGACGCGTCCTGCCACGTCCCGACGCCGGCGCCCTGCCCGGCAAAGTCGCGCGAGGCGAAAAGGCGGTCCAGCGTCACGCGCGCGGCGTCGGACTGGGCATGGGCCTGCGCCGCGACGACGAGCAGCAGGGCGGAGAGGAGCAGGCGGCGCATGGCGGGGCGGCGTGTGGGGGTGGCTGAAGCTAACGGCCCGCGCCGCGCTCGGCCCTGCGCCGCCGCAGGGCCGGAGGCCGCGCCTCGTGGTGGGGACGCAGTCTCCCGCCCTCCGATCACTAACTCCGCCGCACCCGGATCACTGGCTCCAACCCCCGGATCACTGGCTCCCGGCCCCTGATCGCACGCCTCGGCCGGCGGCCCGTCACGACCGCCGACACGCCCGCGGAGCCTTCACCGCGGCGTCACCGCGCGCCTCGGTAGTTTCGCCGGCTCACTCCGCCGATGCCGATGACCGCTCCCGAGACGCCCGCCGCCGTCCCCTCCGGCCAGCCCTACGACCCCGCCGGCCGTCGAGGCCAAGTGGTCCGCGTACTGGGAGGCCGCCGGCGTCTTCCACGCCGACCCCGAGCGCGTCCTCTCGGGCGAGCGCGAGCCGTTCGTGATCCCGATGCCGCCGCCGAACGTCACCGGCCGCCTCCACATGGGCCACGCGCTCCAGGACACGGTGCAAGACCTCCTCATCCGCAACCACCGCGCGCGCGGCTTCGAGGCGCTCTGGATCCCGGGCATGGACCACGCCGGCATCGCGACGCAGAACGTCGTCGAGCGCGAGCTGCGGAAGCAAGGGCATCGAGCGCAAAGACCATCGGCCGCGCGGCCTTCCTCGAGCACGTCTGGAACTGGAAGGCCGAGTACGGCGGCGTCATCCTCGAGCAGAAGCGCCGCCTCGGCGACTCGTGCGACTGGCGCTACGAGCGCTTCACGATGGACGACGGCCTGTCCCGCGCCGTCCAGCACACGTTCGTCAAGCTCTACGAGGAGGGCCTCGTCTACCGCGGGGACTACCTCGTGAACTGGGACCCGGACAACCAGACCGTGCTGTCCAACGAGGAGGTGGACACGGTCGAGCGCAACGGCTCGCTCTGGACCGTCCGCTACGCCGTCGTGGACGCCGACGGGACCGACACCGGCGAGTACCTCATGGTCGCGACGACGCGCCCCGAGACGATCCCCGCGGATGTGGCGGTCGCCGTTCACCCGGACGACGAGCGCTTCCGGCACCTCGTCGGCGGGCAGGTTCGCGTCCCGACGACCGAGCCGCCTCGTGCCGGTCGTCGCGGACGACGTGATCAAGATGGACTTTGGCGCGGGCGCGCTGAAGGTGACGCCCGGCCACTCCGAGATCGACTTCGAGATCGGCAAGCGCCACGGCCTCCCCGTTCTCTCGATCCTCAATCCTGACGGCACGCTCAACGACCTCGCCGGCGCCTACGCCGGGCTGGACCGCTTCGCCGCCAAAAAGCAGATTGTCCGGGACCTCGACGCGTCCGGCGACCTCGTGAAGACCGAGGACCACGTCGTGCAGACGCCCGTCTCGAGCCGCTCCGGCGCCGTCATCGAGCCGCTGCTCTCGCCGCAGTGGTACGTGGCGATGAAGCCGCTCGCCGAGCCGGCCGTCGCGGCCGTCAAGGACGGCACGATCCGCTTCCACCCGGACCGCTGGAAGAACGAGTTTTTCCGCTGGCTCGAGGACGTCCGCGACTGGCCCGTGAGCCGGCAGCTCTGGTGGGGCCACCGCATCCCCGTCTGGTACCCGACGCAGGCCGACGGAAGCCGCGACGAGGACGCGTACGTCGTCAGCGTGGACTCACCCGGGCCGGGCTACGTGCAGGACGAGGACACGCTGGACACGTGGTTCTCGTCGTGGCTCTGGCCCTTCGCGACGCTCGGCTGGCCCGAGACCCGCGGCGACGCCCCGATGCCCGCCATGCAGGCCTTCTACCCCGGCTCGGTCCTCGTCTCGGCGCACGACATCCTGTTCTTCTGGATCGCGCGGATGATCATGGCCGGCCTCCACTTCACGGATGCCGCGCCCTTCCGCGACGTGTTCATCACGGGCATGGTGAAGGACAAGCAGGGCCGCAAGATGTCCAAGAGCCTCGGCAACGGCATCGACCCGCTGGACATGGCGGACCAGTACGGCGCCGACGCCGTCCGCTTCACGCTCGCCGGGCTGTGCGCGCAGGGCCAGGACATCCGCCTCGACCCGTCGGGCTTCGAGGGCGGGCGCAACTTCGCGAACAAGCTCTGGAACGCCTTCAACGTCTTCGGCCGCTTCCTCGAGACGGACGACGCCGCGCACCCGACCACGGACGTCGGCGCGATGCCGGCTGCCGAGTCGCTCGTCGAGCAGTGGATCGCGACGCGCCTCGCGGAGACGATCACGGCGGTCGACGAGGCGCTGGCCAAATACCGCATCTCTGAGGCGGCGCAGACGGTCTACGACTTCGTCTGGCGCGACGTGTGCGACTGGTACCTCGAGGTCGCGAAGCCGGCGCCGGGCGAGCCGATGGGCGCGCACGCCCTCGCCTTCTCGGTCGGCCTCTACGAGAACGTGATGCGCCTCGTGCACCCGTTCATGCCGTTTGTGACCGAGGAGCTGTGGTGGAAGCTGCGTCCGCGCCCGGCCGGCGACGCCCTCGCCGTGGCCGCGTGGCCCGATGGCAGGGGAGACGTTCCCCGAGCCCGCCGAGCAGTTCGCGACTCGTTCAAGAGATCGTCGGCGCCTTCCGGCAGATTCGCGCTGCAGTACAACGTTCCGCCCGGCGAAGCAAATCCAGGCGTCCGTGTCCGCGCTCACGCCTGCATGAGGCGAGTGGCTCTGGCCGCACGACATCGGAGCCGAGCGATCGAGCGCCTCAGCCTACATCGTTCGGCGCGCTGACGGTCGGCGTGGACCTGCAGTCAGACGAAGACCTGCCGCGCCGCGGCTGCTACGGCTGTCGTCGGGCCGCGAGGCCGTGTTCGATGCCTCTGGAAGGCATGATCGACCTCGACGCCGAGCGCGCGCGCCTGCGCAAGGAGATCGAGGCGAAGGAGGGCTTCCGGGCGTCCGTCGAGAAGAAGCTGGCCAACGAAGCCTTCGTCTCACGCGCGCCCGAGGCGGTCGTCGCGACGGAGCGGCAGAAGGTGGCCGACGCCGAGGCGCAGATCGCGGCGCTGGAGCAGACGCTCCGCGATCTGGGGTGAGCACAGGTGCCTTGCGGGTGACGCGCGCCGCGTTCTATCCTGGCGGGCCACTCACCCGCCGCCCCATGCGCCCGCTCGCCGCGCTCGTCCTCCTTCTCGTGGCCGGCTGCGACAGTGCCGACTCCATCGCAGCCGTCGACCAGGAGGCGAGCGTTGCCGTGACGTCCGAGGCGCAGCTTGTCGCGGCGCAGGCGGCGTGGCGGGCCAGCGGCATTGCCGACTACACGTTCGAGTACGTCCTCGAGTGCTTCTGCGCCCCCGGCGAGCGCGTGACCGTCCGCAGCGGCCGCGCCGTGCGGACAACGCGCGGCGACGTGGCCGAGGCGCGCACCATCGACCGCCTCTTCGACGAGGCCCTGAGCAGCCTCCGGACGGCCGAGTCGGCCGAGATGTACGAGGCGCGCGTCCGCCTCTCGGCGGGGACGCCTCAGATCCCGATCCTTCTCGAGGAGGGCACGACGGATCCCCGGATTGCCGACGGGTTCTCGCGTCTCGTCGTGACAGGATTCGAGAGGCGCTAAGCCTCTTCCGGACGACGGCCAGCGCCCGAAACGCACAACGCCGGCCGCCCCGAGGGACGGCCGGCGCGCGCAAGCCCGAACGGGGGTGCCTACTGGGAGATCTGCGCCGAGCGCGTCACCGTGAACGTCGCGTCGGAGTCCGCGGAGCCGCGGAACGGCGCGTCCTGGAGCACGAGCTCCGAGCCGCTGAGGTCGGCGGCCGTGAAGCCGGCGCTGCGGGCGACGAGGCGCGAGTCGAGCAGCGTGCCCTCGAAGTCGAAGACGGCGATGTACATCGTCGACGTGGCCGACGGGATCTCAAAGCCGGCCGGCAGGCTGGTCTGGATCTCCGCCGTGCTCGCGCCCTGCTGGACGGCCGAGCGGTAGAAGGAGCGGCCGGTCGCATCCTGGACCTCGAAGAAGAGGTCGGCCGAGGGGCCGGTCGCGGCAGGGAGGTTCTGGGCCTTGAGGCTGCCGATCGGCGCGGTGGCGCTGGAGCCGCCGGCGAAGTCGCAGCCGGCGAGGGCGAGGGCACCGAGGGTGAAGAGTACGGTCTTGCGCATGGGAGTGAGCCGGGTAAGGGGGTGGGGCTGCCCCGTATGTCGGCCGCCGGTGGCGGGGGGTTAAATGCGGCCGGCACTTTTTTTGTGCGGGCTGAGCCGATGCTGCCCGCGGCGCGTTGCAGCGCCACACACGATTCCAGAAACCGATGACTGACTCTCTGCCTACCCCCCGTGCGTTCATCACCGTCCGGCCGCTCGCTCTCGGCATGACGATGCGCCAGGAGGACGGCGTCGCCTGGATGAAGGCGGCCCTCGAGCGCGTCGCGGAGACGACGCCCGTGCCGGACCTCAAGCGCGCGCTCCGCTTTTACGACCTGCTCGCGCGCCAGAGCCACATCGACAGCCGCGTGACGTGCCTCGAGGACTACACGCACCAGGACTGGGACCGGATGCGGGTCCACACGGCGCCGCACGCCGGCGACGGGCAGGCGACGGCCGAGGAGCACCCGTGGTACCGCGCGCCGCTCGACGGCCGCATGGAGGTCTTCTCCGAGACCGCCCGCGCGATGGCGCGCCAGGCCTTCGAGGCCGACACCGAGGCGCCGGACGCCGTGCTCCAGGTGTCGTGTACTGGCTACGACAGCCCGAATGCCGTCCAGCACCTTCTCCAGGAGAAGCAGTGGACCGACGGCCCGCGCGTGCTCAACATCGGCCACATGGGCTGCTACGCCGCCGTCCCGGCCCTCGCCACCGCCGCCGACGTCGTCGCGGCGATGGCGGCGCGGACGGGCGACGACGCCACGGCCGCGATCCTGCTCGTCGAGCTGTGCACGCTGCACCACTTCCCGGCGACGACCGACGTCGAGCAGATCGTCCAGCAGTGCCTCTTCGCCGACGGCGCCGCGCGCGTCGACGTGACGACGGCGGCGCCCGACGCCCCGCACTTCGCGCTCCTCGACCACGCCGAGGCGCTGCTTCCGGACACGCTTGGCGAGATGACGTGGCGCACGGCCAGCCCCGCCTTCCGGATGACGCTGAGCCGCGACGTCCCGACGCACATCCGCAACCAGGTCGCGCCGTTCCTCAGGGGCCTGCTCGCCCGCAACGGCCTCACCGTGGACGACATCGACGCCTTTGCCGTCCACCCCGGCGGGCCGCGCGTCATCGAGTCCACGGCCGAGGCGCTCGGCCTGCCGGACGGCAAGGTGGGGCACAGCCAGGAGGTCCTCCGCACGCGCGGCAACATGTCCTCCACGACGCTGCCGCACATCTGGGCCGCGATGCTCGACGACGCTGCACTGCCCAACGGCGCGCTCGTCGCCTCGGTCGCCTTCGGCCCGGGCCTCACCGTCGTCGGCAACCTGCTCCGAAAGGGGACGGGACAGGGGGTGTAAGGGTCTCCAGACGCTGAGCCTTTTCTCATGCCCGAACGCGTACGCCCCATGGCCCAGACGGTTAACAACGACTTTTACCACGACCTCGGCGAGCGCTGGTTCGAGGACGACGGCCACGCGATCGCGCTGCTGCGCGCCGAAGGCCACTTCAAGACGGACTACACGCGGCGCGTGCTCGAGCAGACCGGCGTCCCGGCCAACGGGCGCGTGCTGGATGTCGCCTGCGGCGCCGGCCTCGTCTCGCTCCCGCTCGCCGCGGCCGGCTACCGCGTCCGCGGCGTGGACCTCGCCGCCGGCGCGCTCGACGTGGCGCGCCGCCGCGTCCCGCCAGGGTCGGACGCGACGTTCGAGGTCGCCGACGCGGCGCACCTGCCCGACGCCGACGCCTCCGCCGACGCCGTCCTCCTGCTGGACGTGCTCGAGCACGTCGAGAGCGTGCCCGCGCTGCTCGCCGAGGCGGCGCGCGTGGTCAAGCCCGGCGGGCCGGTCCTGTTCAACACCTTCAACCGGACGCCGCTCGCGACGCTCGTCGCCGTCCACGGCTTCCGCTTCGTGACGCAGGACGCGCCGGACCATGTCCACGTTGCGCGCTACTTCGTCCCGCCGGAGAGCCTCCGCGCCTCGGCGCGCTACGTCGGCCTGCGCGTGGACGAGCTCATGGGCCTGCGGCCGCGCCTCGGCGCGCCGTTCTGGCGCTCGCTCGCGCGCCGCAGCGTGGACCCCGGCTTCCGCTTTACGCCGACGCGCTCGACGGCCGTCGGGTACATCGGCTACGCCGTCCGCGAGGCGTAGCCGGTCCCGTCTGGAGCGCCGCGTCGCCCTCTGTCAGGCCGGCATCTCGCCGCGGAGGAAGGCCTCGCAGCGCAGCACCATGTCCCGCGAGCCGATGTAGAGCGGCGTCCGCTGGTGCAGCGCCTCGGGCTCGACGTCCAGGACCGCGCCCGTTCCCGTCGAGGCCATGCCGCCGGCCTGCTCGACGATCATCGCGAGCGGGTTCGCCTCGTACATCAGCCGCAGCTTGCCCTGCGGCGAGCGCGCGTTGGACGGGTAGATGTAGATGCCGCCCTTGACGAGGTTGCGGTGGAAGTCCGCCACGAACGAGCCGATGTAGCGCGTCGTGTAGGGCCGGTTCGTCGCGGTGTCCTCGGTCTGCATCCACTTGATGTACTCCTTCAGGCCGGGCTCCCACGAGTTGTAGTTGCCCTCGTTGGCCGAGTACATCGTGCCCGTCGCGGGCGTGCGGATGTTGGGGTGCGAGAGCAGGAACTCGCCGATCGACGGGTCCAGCGTGAAGCCGTTGACGCCCGCGCCGGTCGTGTAGACGAGCATCGTCGAGGAGCCGTAGATGACGTAGCCGGCCGCGACCTGCTTGCGGCCGCACTGCAGCGCGCTCGCCATCGTCACGTGCCCGACGTGGTCCTCGGGGATCTGGTAGACCGAGAAGATGGTCCCGATCGAGACGTTGACGTCGATGTTGGACGAGCCGTCGAGCGGGTCGAAGAGGACGACGTACTTGCCCTCGCAGCCCTCGAAGAGGAGCGGGATCGCCTCGGCGTGCTCCTCGCTCCCGATGAGGCAGACCTCGCCGCCGCGGCGCAGCGCGCGGACGTACTCCTCGTGGGCGAGCAGGTCCAGCTTCTTCTGGATCTCGTCCTGCACGTTGACGTCGCCCGTGTCGCCGAACAGATCGACCAACCCGGCCTTGCGGACGTCGCGGTCCACGATCTTGGCTGCCACGGCGATGTCGCGGAGGAGGCGCGAGAACTGGCCCTTGGACCCCGGCACCTCGTCCTGCCGCTCGATGATGAACTGCTCGAGCGTCTTGAAGGACGTCCCGCCCGAGAGGCCGTCCCGCGGGACGATGGTGATCGGGGCGGCGGGGGTATCGGAGGTCATGCGGCGGCTGGAAGCGGTTCCGGCGAAACTACGCCGGCTGCGCGTGGGGCGTCTCCGGAGCCGGCGCCTCGGGCAGCACGACGACGGCGAGGTCGGCGGCGAGCGCGTCGCGGAGGGCCGCCTCGAAGGAGGCCGCGGCGAGCAGGCCGGGCACGATCTCGGTCAGGCCGAGCACGGCGAGGCCGCCCGCGGCGTCCGGACCGAGGACGGCCGTCATCGGCGCGGCGAGCTCGGCCTCGGCCTGAGACGAGGAACGCCTCGGGGACGCCGGGCGCGGCGGAAAGCACGGCCGTGTGCCCGGCGGCGAACGCCGCGACGGCGGCCCCGAGGCGCGGCAGGGCGGGATCGAGGCGGGCGATGGACATCGGCACGGCGGTCGTGAGGTGACGAGGATACCGCATTTCACAGTCTATTCGAATTCACACGTGGATGCCGCGCGAATCCTGCGGCGGTGCCCTACCATGCCGGAAGCGCCTGCCTCGGCGCGGTCGTCGTCGCATTCACTCACCTTCCGGTAGCTGTCATGCGTGTGTTCTCTACCCGTCGTCTCTCTCTCTCTCTCTCTCTCTGGCCGTGTTGAGCTTAGTCGCCCCGGAGGCCGCGGCTCAGGCGGTGACCGAGTCCGAACTGCCAGGGTGGCGGTGCGAATAGTGGACAGTTCGAGGTCGGCGTCGTGATGGAGAAAGGGATAGAGGCCTACACCATCGTCATGTTCGACATGACGACGGGCCTCGAACTAACGGGAAGCCGCCGCACGATCTCGGCTGCGACGCCGAACAACTACGGCTGCCAGTACTACGCGTACGCAGACACCACGCAGTCGTCCTTCCCCAATCGCGTCCAGTTCGAACGCGACCGGCTCTACCGCATCGACATGTTTCCGGCGAGCCCGACGTCCATTGCCACACCGGGCTCGTTCTACTACTACCTGCCAACTTTCTGCACTGCCGGATCAAACGTCTTCTGCCCTGGAGGCCAAATCGGCGGCCAGGGGGACGCGGTGTTCTTCATCGGGAACGACGGCCCGAAGACATACCTGGCGGCGTTCGGGGCGTTCGGGGTCGGGCAGTCGGTCGAGGATGTGTTCGCGACGGTGCCATTAGGCGAGTCGTGGGTGCTGCCTTATGATGTGACCCGCTACTGCGCGCTCGCTCCGAGCAGTTGCCCCGGTCCTGCCTACCAGAACGGTGTGCCGGCTGGTAGTAACATCATGTTCCTGTCACGCATCCCGTTCGCGAGCGGCCCAGCCTCCCTGCCCGTTCCGCTCCACGCGGCGCTTCAAGCGGACTGGCGCGTGCCGAGCAGCGTGACCTACAACTGGTCATCGGCAGACGTGTCGCAGATCATGTACGGGACGGGCGGGCACATCACCGTGAACGGGACGCTCAACTCGACCGGGCTGGCCCTGACGGCCGAGAATGTGAGCCAGGGCTGGGGTGGGATCCAGTACAACGCCGGCTCGGGTGGCACGATTACCGGCGGCGAGATCACGAAGGTCAAGACGTATGGAGGTGCCGCTGTCTCGATCACGAATGCGTCCCCGACGTTTCAGAACGTGCGGATCTCCGACAGTCCGTGTTGCGGAACGGATGGCTTCTACGTCATCGGTTCAGGAAGTAATCCGACGATCCAGGGGACGACGATTCGAGACATGAGTGGAACTGGCGTCACTATCGGTAGCTATGCCCACGGCCGACTGGTTCACAACGTCATCCGCGATAACGGCGAGGATGGCGTCCTCGCCGGCTACGGCGCGACTCCATTCCTCTCGCCCGACGCGCCGAACAACGACCGCATCGGGAACGACATCCTGTTCAATTCCGGCAACGGCGTCTACGCCTCCGGATCGTCGACGTACATCACGTACGGCTGGTACTACTACGCCGGCTCCGGATACGCGCACGCCGATGGCTACAACGAGATCCGCGGCAACACGCTCGCCGGAAACCGGGTCGTGCTCGGCTCTGCCATCGCCGGCGGCGGTAGCACTGCCAACCGCCGCAACGGCTTCTTCCTCAACGGAGGCAACGAGGCCGAAGCAGTCGGCTCCGGTTCGCGCGCGTACGTCTCGTGCGACTACTGGGGACCGAACTCGGCGCCGCCGTTCCAGACCTCTGCCACGTCAGGCGGTACGGTTACGCTGTCTACGTACCTCACTCAGAACCCGCGCGCCAACCCGTTCGAGGCGTGCCAGAACATCAATGTGGTGGGTGAGCTTGGAAAGAGCGGCGAGACGCCGGGCGGCGGGTCCGCTGCGGCGCGAGGCGATGGTGACCTCGGGCAGTTTCTCGAGGAGGCCGCGGGCCTCGCGATGATCCGGCCGGCCGAGGCGTTCGACTTGCTCCGGCAGGTCGTCGCCGAGGGCGACGACGATCTCGCGAGCGCGGCCATCGCCGAGGCCGGGCGCATCGCCTCGGGTAGGCAGGCACTCCCCGCGGCACGCGCCTTCCTCGCCGAGCAGGCCGCGAGCGCGCCGCCGCGCCGCCAGATGGCAGCGCTGCGGGCGCTCGTCGGCGTGCGGCACGACGCGGGCGACGCTGACGGCGCTCTCGACGCCGCACGGACGCTCGCAGAGTCGCCCGAGGCGGACGACGCTGCATTCGGCGCACTCGCGAGCGTGTACCTGTTCGCTGAGGCCGGCCGTGACGCTGAGGCGCTCGACGCGCTCGGCACGCTGGAGCGGCTGCTACCGGAAAGCCGGGAAGCAGCCCTCGCGCGACGCTCGCTCGGACTGCCGGTAGCGGAAGGCCGCGTGGCATCGGGCGAGGAGACCGCTGCAAAGACGGGTGAGAATGTTGCAGCGGCGACGGAACTGCTCGCCGTGCGGCCGAACCCGACCGGCGGCGCAGCCGTCGTCCCGTTCCGCCTCGCCGAATCGGCCCACGTTCAGGTAAGCGTCTACGACGTGCTGGGCCGCTCCGTAGCCGTCCTCGTGGACGGCGCGTTCGAGGCTGGCGAGCACGCAGCGACGCTCGATGCGTCGCGTCTGGCGCCGGGCGTGTACGTGGTGCGGCTCGACGTGCGCAGCCGCACGGGTGAGTCTGTTCGTCAGACGAGCCGGGGTCGACGGTAGCGCGATGACCACCACGATCCTTCGTCTGCTCGCTCTCGCCCTCGTGGCGGGGGCGAGCAGCCCGCGCGCCCTGTGCCAGTCGCCCATCGCCTGGGAACTCGTCGGGATGATCTATGAGACTGGTCTGGCGAGCAGCAGAAGCATCGAGCGCATTGTGATCGTACACGGTGCCTCGCCCGAACTGGACACGTTGTATCTCGGATCGTACGCTGGAATATGGAAAAGGCTTCCAGGTCCAAGCTCTGACATCACAAAGTAAGGTGAACGGAATCGAGGGACAGCAACTGGCGGTTTCGTCCGGTGGTTTCATACTCGGTGGAAGTCGTGCCGGTACGGGAGGGGATGGAACGCGCTCGGTGAACTACGGGCGGACATGGCAGAACAACATCATCACCATACCGATCATCGTGAACGGCCTGCCTGCTGAGCACAGCTGCGGGGTCGTCGCGTTACTCCAGTCCACACTTCCCGCGCTCGGCGGCGCTATCTACGCCGGCTGCGGACCCGAGGTCTGGCGTTCGTTCCAGGGCGGTGCCTTTCACACGTGGGAGATTGTCGGCGAGCCGGGCGGGGAACTGCGCGCCCTTTTCGAGTTGCCCGTCTCGTCCGCACTCCCAGAGGGCCGCCTCGTCGGGGGCACGCAGGGGCGTATCGCTTATTCGGACGACGGCGGAGTGACGTGGACGGTCGGCTTCAACGGGCCGACCATCATTGAGAACCTTACGCTCGCGCCGGACGCCTCGCACCCATACGGCGGGACGCTCTACGCCGGCGGGCTTGAATTCGGCCGCGGCCCCGACCCACTCGGCTCGGTCTACGCCTCGGACGACGGCGGAGCGTCATGGCAGCGCGTTCACGCCTTTGTGAGTGGTGAATTCCTCGTCCGCCCCGACGGTGTTACTGTATTCGTTGGTCCAGATGGTGTCCTCTATGGTGGACTGAGGTACACCATCACGGGTCCATCACCGAGCCTTGGCACAGTCGTACGGTCGTGGGATGGAGGCCAGACGTGGGAGGCGGCCGCGGACGGCTTCGGCGGGTGGGCCGTCAATGCGTTCGCCCTGGGCCGGGACGGGCGTCTGTATCTCGCCGCAGATCGTGGGCTCTGGCGGACGGTCGATCCCGTTGCCGTCGCAGGTGAGGCACTGCCGGAGGCCTCGGAGCGCGTCGGCGTCTCGGTGCGTCCGAACCCGGCGGGCGGTCGTGTCGCCGTCGTATTGAATGCCACCGAGGCGGGCGTGGCGCGCGTGGTCGTCGTAGACGCGCTGGGCCGCGAGGTGGCCGTCGTGCTCGATGGCGCCGTCGCGGCAGGGGAGCGGTCGATGCCGGCGTCGAGACGGGCGGGTGGCCCCCCGGCGTGTACGTCGTCCGCGCCTCGGTGGGCAACCAGAGCGCGACAGCGCGGCTCGTCGTCGCGCGCTAGCCGACCGCGGCGATGGCCGCGAACACGACGACGAAGCCGTCCGGCGACCCGTCGCCGCCGACGTCGAGCGGGACGGCCGTGATCTGGAGGCGCGCCCCGACGCCGTCGGCCGGGTAGTCCGTCTGCGACTGGTACGTCTCGCCGGTCTCGGTCACGCGGCGGTAGGCGTCGAAGAGGCCCGTCTCGACGTTGCCGGGGAAGACCGAGAGCAGGCGCTGCCCGATGAGGTCCTCGCCCGGATGGCCCGTGATCTCGAGCGAGCGCGGGTTGGCGAGCACGAACTCGAAGTCCTCGATGGCGCCGGCCGCGTCGAGGCAGGCGCGGAAGGCCATGACGCCCTCGGGCGTCGCCGCCTGGACGGACGTGAGCAGGGCCGCCGAGCGGCGCGCCTCCTCGGACGAGGCGCGAAGCTCGGTCACGTCGGCGTACGACACCACGACGGCGTCGGTCATGCCGTCGGCGTCGTGGTCCACGGGCGTCGCGTTGACGCGGTACCAGCGCGTGGACTGCCCGGGCGGGCAGATGCCCTGGATCTGGCCGCGGACGGGCCGCTTCGTCCGGAGCACCTCCTGCTCGGGGAGGTCGTCGCCCAGGATCGGCTCGCCGGCCTCGTCGACGACGGGCCAGCGCGCGGGCATGTCGTCCGTGTGGTCGTGGCGCTTGTCGAGGCCGAGAAGGTCGCGGGCGGAAGGGTTCGAGAAGAGGATCGAGCCGTCCGGCGCGACGAGGATGATGCCGTCCGAGACGGTCTCGACGACGCGGAGCGACCACTCCTCGAGGCGCCGCCGCTCGCGCTCGGCGCTGTCCGCGACGATGCGCCGCGCGATGGCGTCGGCCATGATCTCGACGAGGTCCCGCTCGAACGGCAGGAAGCCGCCGGGCCGCGCCTCCGGCGAGACGAAGTTGAGCGTCCCGATGATGTCGTCCTCGATCCAGATCGGCGTGCCGATAAAGGCGCGGAGGCCGCGCGTGGCGTAGGCCGGGTGGCAGGCCGTGCCCTCGTCGGCCGCAGCGTCGCCGTGGGAGACGGTGGCCTCCTGCTCAAGGACGGCGTCGCAGAAGGCCTCGCGGATAGGAACGGTGAGGCCCGGCTCGAGGGCGGGATCCGGCGAGACGACCGACTCGATGCGGTACATCCGCTCGCCGGTGGCCTCGTCGAGCGGCGTCGCCGAGAGGATGCCGACGGGCATGCCGAACATCGCGCAGCCGGCGTGGAGGTACGCGTCCGTGCGCGCCTCGGGCGTGGCGTAGTCCTCGGTCGTGATGCGGTGCAGGATCTTGAGCGCGTCGGCGAACGACTGGAGCTCGGCGGTGCGGGCGGCGACGGTCCGCTCGAGGGCGAGGTTGGCGCGCGAGAGGTCGCGCTGGAAGGCACGGCGCTCGCTGTCGTCGCGGGCGAGGGCGAGCACGCACAGGCGGCCCTCGTACTCGATGAGGCGGGCCGACGTCTGGACGGGGAGGGCCTGGCCGTCGCGGGTGAGGTGCGTCGAGTCGAAGCTGGCCTGGCGCGTGCGGCGCAGCGTGTCGAGGGCGCTCTCGCTGCTCTCGCCGCCCCCGGGCCCGAGCAGGTCGTCGATGGTCATCCCGGCGAGCTCGTCGGCCGAGTAGCCGTAGCGGTCCACGGTCGCCGCGTTGAACGCGATGAACGGCCCGGGGCCGTCGGGGCCGAGCGGGTACACGAGGACGGGGTCTGCGAGGGCGTCGAAGAGCGTCCGGAAGCGCGTCTCGCTCGCGGCCAGCGCCGCCGCGGCCTCGTTCTGCTGCTCGGCGTCGGTGTGGACGCCGACCCACTCGACGACCTGCCCGTCGGCGCTGCGGACGGGCGTCGCGTGGACGGACATCATGCGGTACTCGCCGTCGGCGCGGCGGACGCGGTGGCGCAGCACGTACGGCGCGACGTCGCGGCGGGCGCGGGCCCAGGCGTCGGCCGTGCGCGCGCGGTCGTCCGGGTGGAGCGCGTCGAAGCCGCCGCTGCCGAGGGTTTCGGCCTCGGTCTGGCCGGTGAAGGCCTGCCAGCCGGGCTGCGGCTCGTCGAAGGTGCCGTTGGGTCCGGCCGTCCAGACGATGGCGGCCGTCGCCTCGACGAGCGTCCGGTAGCGCGCCTCGTCGCGGGCGAGGACTGTGCGGTCGCGGCGCAGGCCCTCGTTCTCCGCGCGCACCGTGACGTCCTCGAACACGATGGCGACGGCGCGCTTCGGAAGCGGGACGAGGTCGACGCGGTACGTCCCGAGCGCGATGCGCGCGTCCCCGTAGGTGATGTCGCCGAGCGTCTCGGCAGTGCCCGTTCGTGCGACGCGCGCGTAGGCGGCAAGCAGCGGCGTCCCGACGATGCCCGGTGAGATCTCGACCGCGCGCCGGCCTGTCTCGGCAGCCGCGTCGAGGCCGGTAATCTGCTCGGCAGCCCCGTTGGCGTAGACGAGGCGCAGCGAGGCATCGTCGCGCAGGTTCTCGAGCACGTAGACCGAAATGCCGATAGGCAGGTGGTCGATGAGAGCAGGGCCGTAGCGGGCGACGGGAGACGGACGGAGCCAGGACATAGAGCGGGGTGAAGACGGACCGGCAAAGGCCGGACGGGCAGTGCACGTCAATAGCCGTGCCGGCATGTGCGAGCCAGTGCCTGCGCCTCGCTTTCGTGCGCGCAAGCTAGCCAGAACGCTCCGGACGGCGCGCCGGACGGGGGATATGTGCGCTGCGGCGCTCGGGTCTGTCCAGGGGGCCGGTCGAGCCCGTCCAACCGGAGCTCGCGTGCAGGGTTGCGGGCCCGGGCGCGTATTCTGTCCGTCCCGCTCCGCGCCACAAATGACCCGGCCCGACCCGTCCGAGTTTGCCCCGTTTTACGCCCGTTACGTCGCGCTCGTCCCGAACGCGCCGCTCGCCGAGACGCTCGCCGCGCAGCCCGATGTTCTCGCGCGCCTCGTCGCGGGCGCGGACCCCGACGCCGCGTACGCGCCGGGCAAGTGGACCGTCGCGCAGGCGCTTCAGCACCTCGTAGACACAGAGCGAGTGTTCGCCCTCCGCGCGCTCTGGTTCGCCCGCGCCGCCGAGGCGCCGCTGCCGGGCTTCGACCAGGACGCGTGGGCCGGCACGGCGCCGAGCCGTCCGGTCGAAGCGCTCGTCGCCGAGTTCCGCGCCGCCCGCGCCGCGACGCTCGCCCTCGCGGACGGCCTCTCAGGGGCTGCGCTCGCTCGCGCCGGTGTCGCCTCGGGCGTGCCGATGACGGCGCGGGCAGCGCTGTTCGTCTGCGCGGGCCACGTCGAGCACCACCTCACCGTGTTCCGCGGCGCCTACGGGCTGGGCTGACTGGCCGTCCACAGGCGGAGCAGCTCGCCGAGCGGGCCGATGCGGGCACCGCCTCGGCGCGCCTCGGCCAGCGCGCGGTCCAAGACGCCAAGGCGGCGCGGCCACGCCGGGTCGGCGTCCATCGCCGGGTGCCACAGCACAACGGCGACGCCGCCCCAGCGGCGCGCTTCAGCGAAGACGGCTGCAAGGCGCTCCTCGGCAGCACCGTCCGAGAGGCCGCGGTGCGTGAACAGCGTCGTGTCCATCGCCGCGAGGGGCAACTCCCAGAGGTCCGAGACGCGCCCGGCCGCGTCCCACAGGCGGAACGGGTGGGTGGTGCCGCGGCGGAAGCCCGGCGCCTCGGCAAAGCCGAGCGTGCTGTCGATGGCGAAGCCGGCCTGCGCGTAGAGGCGCGGCGTCGTCGGCTCGGACCAGCGGAGAAAGTGCGAGCGGACGGCCGTCGGGACGGCCGCCAGGGCGGCGGCGAGGCGCGCGCGCTCGGCGGCGAGGCGCCACGCGTGGTCGTGGGACGCGTAGCCAGGGTGCAGGCCGATCTCGAACCCGTCGGCGGCGAGGCGCCGCAGCCGCGTCCGGAGGCGGCCGCGCACCCGGTACGGCACGTCCTCCGGCGACCCGGGCTCGACCGTCTTGACGAACAGCGTCGACCGCGCGCCGTGGTGCCGCGCGAGCGCCTCGAGCGCGCCGAGGCTCCGGCGCCGGGCGTCGGGGCCGAGGCCGCGGACGAGCGCGCGCCGCGGCTGCCGGCGCAGCAGCTCGCCGGCGAAGGCGCGCGCGCGCGGCGTCTCGACGGCGTCGAGGTCGTGTGTCAGGGCGACGGCCCAGGGCGCTCCGCCCCACGTTCGGCCAGGCACGGCGTGCCCGCGCGCGCGGAGTGCGTCGCCGAGCCACGCGCGCAGCGCATCGACGGGCGCCGTCTCGACGGACCCGAGCGCGTGCTGGAGCGAGGCGGCGAACGGGAAGCGCCCGTGCGCGTCGCGGCCGACCGTCGCCGTCTCCTGGACGCCTGCGAGCCACCAGAACGCTGCCCCGAGAATGTCCTCGACCGGCAGGGGCGTCCGGCGCCCGCCGTGCTCGAGCCACTCCACGAGCGCCGGGTCGGGACTCCGGTCGAGGCGCGCGTCCGCCGCGATGGGCAGGTAGAGCGCCTCGGGGCGTGCCGCGTCTGGCCCCGCGACGAGGTCGGCGGTCTCCGGCCCGGTCCACTCGGGCGCGAGGCCCAGGCCGCGGAGCAACTCGGTGAGGGCGTAGCCTCGCGGGCCGGCATCCGGCCCGGTGATGGCGCAGCGCAGCCGCACTCAGGCGTCGCCGCGCACGGCGGCCGTCCGCGCACGTTGGGCGTGGGGACAGCAGTGGGCGTTGCGAGAGGCGTGGAGGTGCTTCGAGACGGGCTCGTCGTCGGGGCGCGGGTCGTCCATCGGGCGGGCGGAGGAGTGACGGCCGCAATGGTAGACTGCGCCGCCGCCCGCCGCAAGCCTGTGACCAGCCGGTTTTCTCTGTTCAACGACCCCGTCCACGGCTTCGTGAGCGTTCCGAAGGGGCTCGTGCTGGACCTCGTGGGCACGCCCGAGGTGCAGCGCCTCCGCCGGATCCGGCAGCTCGGCCTGGGCTTCCTCGTCTTCCCCGGCGCCGTCCACACGCGCTTCGAGCACGGGCTCGGCGCGATGGCGCTGCTCCAGGCGGCGCTCGACGCGCTCCGCGAGAAGGGCACGCTCGTCGCGACGGACGAGGTCGAGGGCGCGCTCGCCGCGGCGCTGCTCCACGACGTCGGTCACGGGCCGTTCTCGCACACGCTCGAAGGCGACCTGCTGCCCTACGCCGACGGCCGGCCGTTCCGCCACGAGGCCATGAGCCGCGCCCTGATGGTGCGCCTCGACGCGCGCTTCGGCGGCGCGCTCGGCGTCGCGCTCGAGATGTTCGACGACGCCTACGCGCGGCCGTTCTTCCACAGCCTCCTCGCGAGCCAGCTCGACATGGACCGGCTGGACTACCTCCGCCGGGACTCGTTCTACACGGGCGTCGCCGAGGGCGTCGTCGGCGTCGAGCGCGTCATCAAGACGATGCGGGTCCACCCGCCCGGCCCGATGGGGCGCCTCGTGATCGAGGCGAAGGGCGCCTACGCCGTCGAGAACGTGCTGCTGAGCCGGCGGCTGATGTACGCGCAGGTCTACCTCCACAAGACGGTCGTGGCCGCGGACCACGTGCTGCGGGCCGCGTTCTTGCGCGCCCGCGCGCTGTGGGACCGCGAGCCGGCCCTCGCCCACACGTCGCCCGCGCTCGCCTTCTTCCTCTCCGGCGCCGCCACGGCCGACGCCCTCGACGCGCCGGGCACGCCCGCCCACGAGGCGCTCCTCGACGCGTTCACCGCGCTCGACGACACGGACGTCCTCTACAGCCTCAAGCGCTGGGCGACCGCCACCGACCCGGTCCTCGCCGACCTCGCGCGGCGCTTCACGGACCGCCGCCTCTTCCGCACCGTCGTCCTCCCCGAGCCGCCGACCGACGCCGACGTCGCCGCGCTGGCGCAGCGCGACGGCCGCCTGGCTCGTCGAAAGCGGCCTCTCGACGCCCGCCGAGGCGCTCGCCGACGCCGCGCTCTACGTCTCGACGGGCACGCAGCGCCTCTCCGCGTACCGCGCCTCGTCGGACCCGATCTGCATCCTCGAGCGCGACGGGACGGTCCGCGAGCTCTCCGAGGCGCTCGAGATCGCCAACGGCGGCACGTCCGAGGCGCTGGCGCAGCGCGGTGAAAAGGCGTTCGTGTGCCTGCCGAAGGAAGTCGCGGGCGTCGTGTGAGTGACGCTCCGCCGCCGTCAGCCCGCCGCGGTGTAGAACGGGGCGATGGACGCCAGGGCGCCGCCGCCATCTGCGACCCGCACGAGGTCCACGGCCATGCCCTCCGCCGCTACGTCCGCCGCGACGGCGCCGGTGGCGTGCATCAGCCGGTCGATCTCGTCCTCCGAGGCGTCCACCTCGATGCCCACGAGAAACGTCGGCTCCTCGCCGCGAGACGGGTCGTGCATCAGCGCGAGGCGCGCGGAGCGGACGGCCGGGCGGGTCCCGAAAAAGCGCCTCAGCGTCGCGAGGAGCACCTCAGGCTGCTCCGTCGGCTCCCCGATCATCACCGTCGTGTCCTCGTCGACGACGCGCGGCGTCGGCGCGCCGGGCAGGTTGCCGGCAAGCAGCGCCGTCACCTCGTCGGGCGAGAACTCCTTGGTGTGGCCGAGGCCGGGGTCCAGCACGAGCCACGCGCCGGCCGTGATCTCGAGGATCGCGCGGGCGGGCAACGCGACGAAGGTCGCCGGCTCCGTCAGTGTCCTGGCGAGCCCCTCGGCGGACGAGAAGATGGGCACGATGGGCTCGCCGCTCTTCCGCTCCCACGTGATCATCGACACCGTGTCGCCGGCCTTGAGGCGCTCCACGCCGAGCGTCTCGCCGGCCGGCGTCGGCGGGCCGATGGCATAGACGGTGGCGCCTAGGAGCGCCTCGTAGAAGGCAGGACGCGCAGCGGGGTCCGTCGCGGCGAGGCGCAGGGCGCGTGCGAGGCCGTTCTCCGGCGGGTCGGGGACGAATTCCATCTCGGCAAGAGGGTGGGGCGGACGGGGTGCCGCCGGCGGGATCAGCTGAAGCGGGAAAAGTCCGGCGCGCGCTTTTCGAAGAAGGCCATGAACGCCTCCTGCGCCTCGGGCGACGCGAGGCGCTCGGTAAACCGCTCGCCCTCAACGGCCATCGTCTCGCGGACGGCCGCGGCGTCGGGCCGCCGCAGGAGCGCCTTGGTGAGGCGGACCGCCTCGGGCGGCTTCGCTGCCAGCGTCTTGGCCCGCTCGATGGCCCGCGCCGTCGGGTCGTCGCAGACCTCGTTGACGAGGCCGGCGGCCAGTGCGTCGCTCGCCGAGAACGCCTCGCCGAAGAGGAGCCAGCCCGCAGCGCGCATCGGGCCGGCGACGCGCGGCAGCAGCAGGCTCGACGCGGCCTCCGGGACGAGCCCGAGGTCCACGAACGGCATCTTGAAGCGCGCGTCCGGCGCGGCATACGCGAGGTCGCAGTGCAGCAGGATCGTCGTCCCGATGCCGACGGCCGGGCCGGCGACGGCGGCGATGAGCGGCTTCGGGAACGTCGAGGCGGCCTCGAGGAAGCGGAAGACGGGGCTCTCGGGGCCCGTCGGCGGGTCCATGAGGAAGTCGCCGAGGTCGTTGCCCGCCGTGAACACGCCGTCCGTGCCCGAAAGGACGACCGCGCGGACGTCCGGGTCGGTCACGGCGCCCGTCAGTGCCTCGGCCAGCCCGGCGTACATGGCGCGCGTGATCGCGTTCTTCTTGGCGGGCCGGTCCAGGGCGAGGTGCAGCACGCCGCCGTCGCGAGCGATGGTGAGGTGGGTGTCGGTCATCGGGGCAGGCGAGGAGGGGGGAGGCCAACCTACCCTGTCGCGGCGCCGGTCGATCCGGTCAGCGCTGCTAGCGCCACTCTGGACGGCTGGCGTCGAGGACCAGACTGTCCGCCACTGCGAGAGGGAGAGCCGGAGTGCCTCGGCCGCGGCGATTGGGAGCCCGCGAGCGAGGCGCTCATCCGCCGCGGCGGGCGCTCGGGCGAAGGATTCTTGCCCGCGCTCCGCCCGGAAGGGCGCTGCGGAGTGCCCTCTTCACTGAGCCTTTCCCCGAGGTGGCCCGCGCGGTTGTCCCCTCCGGGGGCCGGCCGGTATCTTCCGCGACCCCGCCGCCTCGCCTGATGCTCGAGCCGTTCCTGTTTTTCGTCTTCGCCGTGCTCGCCGTCTCCGGCGGCCTCGGGATGCTGATCTCGCGCAGCCCCATCGCGAGCGCCCTCTGGATGGTGATGGGCATGATCGCCATCGCCGGCCTGTACCTGACGCTCAACGCCGCCTTTATCGGCGTCGTGCAGATCCTGGTCTACGCCGGCGCCATCATGATCCTGTTCCTGTTCGTGATCATGCTGCTGAACCTCGACGAGACGCCGCGTCTCGGCGCGGTCGACTGGCGCAAGGGCGCTGCGTTCGTGCTCGGCGTCGCCGTGCTGGCGCAGCTGCTCACGGTCGTGGCAGCCGTCATCCCCGGCGCGATGAACCCCGGCGGGGCCGACGCCGCCGCGGCGGCGCGCGCCGCCGACACGAGCGTCACCAAGCTCGGCGTGTCGCTGCTTACGGACCACGCCTTCTCGCTCGAGATCATCGGCGTCCTGCTTCTCGGCGCGACGATCGGCGCCGTGCTCCTCGCCAAGAAGAAGCTCGTCTAGAGGGGACGAGTGCCAGGTGACAGGTGCCGCCTGTCTCGCCTGCCACGTCTCCACCTGCCACCTGTCACGCCCTATGGATCTCTCCTGGTACCTCTCGCTGAGCGCCGTCCTGTTCGTCATCGGCGTGCTCGGCGTGCTGCTGCGGCGCAACGTGATCGTGGTCTTCCTGAGCATCGAGCTGATGCTGAACGCGGTCAACCTGACACTCGTCGCCTTCTCGCAGTCGTTCGGCGACGTCGACGGGCAGGTCCTGGTCTTCTTCGTGATGTCCGTCGCCGCGGCCGAGGCCGCCGTCGGGCTCGCCATCGTCATCGCGCTCTTCCGCAACACGCTCTCCGTCAACGTCGACGACGTGTCGCTGTTCAGGGGATGAGGCCGGGGGCATGAGGCTGAGGCAGACCGTGCCTCAGCCTTCCGCTCCACAACCGCATCCTCAGGTCCGGGTTCACCCGGCTTGCCCCAAGCCCTCCGCTATGGAACTCCTCGTCCAACTCATCCTGCTCCCGCCGCTGCTCATGGCGGCCTTCAACGGGATGATGGGATTGTTCGCGCCCGCGTGGCGCAAGAACGAGTGGCTGGTCGGCGGCCTCGCGCTCGCGGCCGTGCTCGTGCCGTTCGGGGCCGCGGTGGCGCTGTTTCTCGGCTTCTCGGGCGAGCCGCACGTCGTGACCATCTTCACGTGGCTGAAGGCGGGCGACCTCCAGGTGGACTTCGCGTACCGCGTCGACCAGCTCTCGCTGATCATGACGCTCATCGTGACCGGCATCGGCAGCCTCATCCACCTGTACTCGATCGGCTACATGCACGACGATGCCGGGTTCTGGCGGTTCTTCCCGTACCTGAACCTGTTCATCTTCGCGATGCTGAACCTGGTTCTGGCCGAGAACCTCGTCGTGCTGTTCCTCGGCTGGGAGGGCGTCGGGCTGTGCTCGTACCTGCTCATCGGCTACTGGTACACGGACCTCAAGAACTCGGCGGCGGCCAACAAGGCGTTCATCGTCAACCGCATCGGCGACTTCGCCTTCCTGCTGGCGATGTTCCTGGTCTTCAAGACGGTCACGGCCGGGATCGCCGGGGCCGTTCGGCTTCGACTTCACGACGCATGCTCTCGGCCCCGAGCCTGGCCCTGATGACCGGCGGGACCGCCTTCGCGATCGTCCTGCTGATGTTTATCGGCGCGACGGGCAAGAGCGCCCAGATCCCGCTCTTCGTCTGGCTGCCGGACGCCATGGCGGGCCCGACGCCCGTCTCGGCGCTCATCCACGCCGCGACGATGGTCACGTCCGGCCTCTACCTGCTGGCCCGCATGAGCCCGCTCGTGCTCCAGGCCCCGACCGTCATGGCCATCATCGCCACCGTCGGCGCGCTGACGGCGATCATGGCGGCGACGGTCGCGATCACGCAGAACGACATCAAGAAGGTCCTCGCGTACTCGACCGTGAGCCAGCTCGGCTACATGTTCCTCGCGACGGGCGTCGGCGCGTTCTACGTGGCCATCTTCCACGTGATGACGCACGCCTTCTTCAAGGCCTGCCTCTTTCTCGGCTCGGGCTCGGTCATCCACGCGATGCACCACATCGAGCACGACCTGGAGCACAAGGGCCTGATCCCGTCCTCGCACGGACACGGGCACGACTCGGCGGACACGCCGCTCGACTCCGAGGCGCACCAGAACCCGCTCCGCACCAACCCGCTGCCCTACGACGGGCCGTTCGACGCGCAGGACATGCGGACGATGGGCGGCCTCAAGAAGGGCATGCCGCTCACGCGCATCACCTTCCTCGTCTCGACGCTCGCCATCGCCGGCATCGCGCCGCTTTCGGGCTTCTTTTCGAAGGACGAGATCCTCTTCCGGACCTTCATCGCCGGCACCTCGCCCGAGGGCCACATCGGCTACATGGTCCTCTGGGCCGTCGGCCTCATCACGGCGCTGCTCACGGCCGTCTACATGACGCGCGCGTACCTGCTCACGTTCGAGGGCGAGAGCCGCTGGCCCGGCGCCCACTCGGTCCACGCCCACGAGAGCCCGTGGACGATGACGCTGCCGCTCGTCGTGCTGGCGGTCCTCGCCGCCGTCGGTGGCTTCCTCGGCCTGCCGGCCGTCCTCGGGCCGTCGTGGCTCCACGGCTGGCTCGTCGGGCACGGCGAGCACATTGGGCCGGTCCGCGACTTCATGTTCAACCACGAGCTGTCGCACGCGACCGAGTGGGCGCTGCTGGCGCTCGGCCTCGGCGTCGCGGTTGCCGGCGTCGCCGGGGCGTGGCTCGTCCTCGGCTTCGGCCGACGCGGGCCGGTCGTGGATGCCAAGGTGAAGCGCGCGCTGGGCCCGATCTACACCGCCGCCTCGAAAAAGTGGGGCTGGGACGAGGCCTACGACGCGGCCATCGTCACCCCGATCGTCGAGGGCTCCCGCCGCGGGCTGGCGCCGTTCGACAAGTCCGTCGTCGACGGCGGCGTGAACGGCCTCGGCCGCGGCTTCCGCCTCGCCTCGCTCGGCATGAAGCGTCTCCAGACGGGTCTCGTGCAGCAGTACGCGCTCGCGCTCGTCCTCGGCGTCGTCTTCGTCGTCGCGGTCATTCTCTTTGGCTAAATGCGGTTTGAGGGGTGGCGTGTGAGGGGCCGACCCCCACACCCGCACCCCCGAACCCGAACCCTCCCGCTCTGTGGCGTTCCCCCACCTCCTCTCCATCGTCCTCTTCCTGCCGGCGCTCGGCGCGCTCGCGGTCCTCGCGATGCCGAGCGTGAACGGCATCCGGTGGACGTCGCTCGCGGTGACGACGGTCACGTTCGTGCTGTCGCTCGGCCTGTGGATGGGCTTCGACCCGGCCGTCTCGACCGCCGTCGGCCCCGCAGATGGCGGAGCTCGTGCAGTGGCTGCCCGGCGTCGACACGACGTACCACGTGGGCGTGGACGGGCTGAACCTGCTGCTGATCCTGCTCACGACGCTCCTCGGGCCGATCGTCGTGCTGAGCTCGTGGACCTACATCGGCAAGGCGCACAAGGGCTACTACGCGCTCATCCTGCTGCTCCAGACGGGCGTCACGGGCGTCTTCGCCTCGTTCGACCTCTTCCTGTTCTACGTCTTCTTCGAGCTCACGCTCATCCCGATGGTGTTCATCATCGGCGTCTGGGGCGGCGAGGACCGGACGTATGCCGCGATCAAGTTCGTGCTCTACACGCTCGTCGGGTCGCTGCTGATGCTCGTCGGCGTGCTGTGGCTGGGCTTCGCGGCGGGCGCCGCGACGGGCGCCGCGGGCGGCTTCACGACAGACTGGTACCGCCTCGCGAGCTTCGGCGTCCCGCTCGCGCAGCAGTACTGGCTCTTCGGGCTGTTCGCGCTGGCGTTCATGATCAAGGTGCCGCTCTTCCCGCTGCACACGTGGCTGCCCGACGCCCACACGCAGGCGCCGACCGGCGGCTCGGTCGTCCTCGCCGGCGTGCTGCTGAAGATGGGGACGTACGGCCTGCTGCGCTTCGTCGTCCCGTTCTTCCCGAACGCGAGCCAGACGTTCGCGATGCCGATCGCCATCCTGGCCGTGATCGGGCATCGTCTACGGCGCGCTCGTCGCGTTCGCGCAGACGGACATCAAGAAGCTCGTCGCCTACTCGTCCGTCTCGCCACCTCGGGCTTCGTCGTCCTCGGCCTGTTCGCCTTCAACGCGGTCGCCGTCCAGGGCGCGCTCATCCAGATGGTCAACCACGGCATCTCGACGGGCGCGCTGTTCCTCATCATCGGCATGCTCGTCGAGCGGCGCCACACGCGCGCGATGGCGGACTTCGGCGGCATCGCCAAGAGCGTCCCGATCCTGACGTTCTTCATGCTGTTCAGCGTCTTCGCCTCGGCCGGCCTGCCCGGCCTCAACGGCTTCGTCGGCGAGTTCATGATCCTGCTCGGCTCGTTCAAGTCGGCGACGGTCGGCAACCCGGCCCTCATCGCGGTCGCGACGACGGGCGTCATCTTCGCCGCCGTCTACCTGCTCTACATGGTCTACCGCACGTTCTTCGGCGAGATCACGACGAGGAGAACCGCACGATGAAGGACCTCAACGGCCGCGAGATCGCGCTGCTGCTGCCGCTCGTGGCGCTGATGATCTGGCTCGGCTTCGGCCCGAGCCCCGTTCCTCGGCAAGTCCGAGGCGGCCGTCGAGTCGATCCTCACGACGGCCGTCGCCAAGGCCGACGCCACGGCGTCGGCCGCACCGGGCGTCGCCGTCATCGTGCCGGTGCAGTGGCCTGCGCAGGTCGCGGCCGCCCCCGCCGCTCTCCCCACGGCTGAATGACCGCGCTTCTCCTCGCTGCAGTCGGCGCGGCGCCCCCGGTCTGGCTCATCGTCCCGTTCGTCGCGCTCCTCGCGATGATCGCGACGGGGCCGCTGTTCTACGCCCACTTCTGGCACAAGCAGTACCCGAAGGTGGCCGTCGGGCTGGGCGCGCTCGTCGTGGCGTACTACCTCGCGACGGGCAACGGGACGCCGGTCGTCCACGCGGCGCAGGAGTACGTCTCGTTCATCGCGCTCCTCGCGGCGCTGTTCGTCGCGTCCGGCACGATCCTCATCCGGACCGACTTCGCGGGCACGCCGCGGGCCAACGTGGCGATGCTGTTCGTCGGCGCCGTCCTGGCCAACCTGATGGGCACGACGGGCGCCTCGATGCTGCTCATCCGGCCGTTCATGCGCCTCAACGCGGGCCGCCTGAAGCCGTACCACATCGTCTTCTTCATCTTCATCGTCTCGAACGTCGGCGGGGCGCTGACGCCCGATCGGCGACCCGCCGCTGTTCCTCGGCTTCCTCCGCGGCGTCCCGTTCTTCTGGACCGTCGAGCACCTCTGGTACATCTGGCTCCCGACCGTCCTCGTCGCTGCTGGCGGTCTTCTACGTCTTCGACAGCCGCAACACGGACGAGAGCCGCCGCGAGCGCGCCGTCGTCTTCGGCGACGAGGACGTCGAGCCGGGCGAGTACGCCGACGACATCGACGCCGTCCACACCAAGAAGCACATCGCCATCGACGGCTGGGGCGGCTTCGGCTGGATCGCGGCTCACCGTCGCGCTCGTGTTCGTCGACCCGAACGTCATCGCCGGCGTGCCGGACCTCCACGCGCTCGGCAGCCCGCTCGGCATCCGCGAGATCCTGATGCTCGGCGTCGCCTTCCTCGCCTACAAGACGGCGAACAAGACGGCGCTGGACGGCAACCGCTTCTCGTTCGAGCCGATCCAGGAGGTCGCGTGGCTCTTTATCGGCATCTTCCTGACGATGCAGCCCGCGCTCCAGCTTATCAGCATCGCGGCGGCGGCCAACTCTGGCGCCCTCAACGCGACGACGTTCTACTTCGGCACGGGCATGCTCTCGGGCGTGCTCGACAACGCGCCGACGTACATCGCCTTCGTCACTGCGGCGATGGCCAAGTTTATCGACCCGGTGACGGGCCTGCACCTCGACATCGGCAACCCGCAGCACGTCGCCTTCTTCGCGCACCGCCACCTCGGCGGGGCCGAGAGCTGGTACTACCTCCAGGCGATCTCCATCGCGTCCGTCTTCTGGGGCGCGATGACCTACATCGGCAACGGCCCGAACTTCATGGTGAAGGCCATCGCCGAGAGCGCCGGCGCCGAGACGCCGTCGTTCGTGACGTACGTCGTGAAGTACTCGCTCCCGATCCTGCTGCCGATCTACCTCGTCGTGTGGCTCGTCTGGTTCAGCGGCTGGATCATCCCGCACCCGATGTGACGATGCCGACTCGAACACCTCTCTCGGCTGCCGACCTCGACGCCGCGCTCGCCGCGCCGGACCTCGCAGGCTGGACGCGCGCGCGGCGACGCCATCGCGTGGGAGCACACGTTTGCGGACGTCCCGGCCGCGGCCGCCTTTATCGTCCGCGTCCTGTTCGCCGCCGAGGCGGCGGACCACCACCCCGAGATCACGACCGTCTACACGCGCGTCGCGCTCGCCCTCTCGACGCACGACGCCGGCAACCGCGTCACCGAGACCGACCTCGCCCTCGCCCGCACGCTTTCTGGACTGACGGACTGAGCGCTCGCCCGCCCGTCACCCCGACACCCTCCCTGAGATGTACGACCACTTTCTTGCCGATCTCGCCGCGACCGGCCCGATCCTCCTCGTCGCCGCCGTGGGCGTGGCGGTCGTGCTCATCGACAGCTTCAGCAACGACAGCCCGGCGATCCCGTGGATCTGCGGGCGCCGCGATGGTCGCGGCCGGCGTGTGGACGGCCCTGTGGATCGGCTCGCCGGCGGCCGCCTTCAACGGGCAGATCCTCGTCGGCGGCGTCGCCGGCTTCGCGACGCTCGTCGTGCTCATCGGCGCGCTGCTGAGCCTCGTGCTCTCGGTGCCGTACCTCGCGCGCATCCGGCACAACTACGGCGAGGTCCACGGCGCTGCTCCTCATCGCGACGGCCGGCATGATGACGCTCGCCTCGGCCGGCAGCCTCGTGACGCTCTTCGTCGGCCTCGAGACGATGTCGGTCTGCCTGTACGTCCTCACGGGGCTCGTCCGTGCGGACACCACGGCCAACGAGAGCGCGCTGAAGTACTTCCTGCTCGGTGCCTTCTCGACGGGCTTCTTCCTCTACGGGATCGCCCTGATGTACGGCGCGACGGGCACCATGGTCTTCTCCGAGATGGCGACGGGCCTCGCGACGCAGGGCCGCCCGGCGCTCTTCGGCATCGGCGTGGCGCTCCTGCTCATCGGCTTCCTGTTCAAGGTGAGCGCCGTCCCGTTCCACCAGTGGACGCCCGACGTCTACCAGGGCGCCCCGACCTCGCTCACGGCCTTCATGTCGACGGCGAGCAAGACGGCGGCCTTCGCGGCGCTCGCCGTCGTGCTGAGCCGCGCCGTCCCGGCGGGCTCCATCGCCGGGCCTGTGCAGGTCGCGCTGGCCGCGGTCTCGGCCATCACGATGGTCTTCGGCAACGTCGCCGCGATCTCGCAGACCAACGTCAAGCGGATGCTGGCCTACTCCAGCGTCGCGCACGCGGGCTACATCCTCGCCGGGCTCGCTGTCGGGTACGGCCGCGGGCATCTCGGCCGCCCTGTTCTACCTGCTCGCCTACACCGTGATGAACGTCGGCGCGTTCGGCGTGATGGGCGCGCTCGAGTGGGACGACCGCGAGGGCGCAGACCAGACGCTGGACAGCCTCGCGGGCGTCGGCTACCGCCGGCCGGTGCTGGGCGTCGCGATGGGCGTGTTCATGTTCGCCCTCACCGGCTTCCCGCCGCTCGGCGGCTTTATCGGCAAGTACCTCGTGTTCCAGGCCGTCGTGGACGGCGGGATGACGTGGCTGGCCGATCATCGGCGTGCTCGCCTCGGTCGTCTCGGCCGTCTACTACCTGCGCGTGCTCGTCGTGATGTGGATGAAGAGCTCGGAGGACGCGCCCGAGGCCGCCCGGAGCGCCGCGTTCCTGCCGTCCACAGCCACGATGTCGGTCGTTGCCGTCTGCGCGCTCGGCCTGCTGCTGCTCGGCATCGTCCCTGGCCACGTCATTTCGCTGGCGCGGACGGCCGTCGAGGGCGCCGCGGCGCTCGCCGTGCTGCCCTGAGCGGGCCGAGGGTTGAGAGGGACGTGTTGGCCTGGTCCTGTCTGCCTCGGGGCGCCGTTAACCGTTAGCCGCAGTCCCCCATGGACCACCTTATCCGCGACCTCCTCCCGACGGCGCCGGACCTCGGCCTCTTCACCGTGCCGGACATCCCGGCAAAGAAGCTCGCCGCGGCGACCGGCGACTACGGCCGGGACGTGAGCGCCTCGGCTGTGCTCGCGCTCTACGACGCGACGCGGCTCGGCTCGGCGAAGGACGGCGCGCTCTTCCTCGCCGACCGCCTCGTGTTCCAGAACAACGCGCTGCAGTCGCCGCGGACGGTGCGGTACGACGACCTCGTGGGCGTCCGCCAGACGCGCGGCCTGCTCGGCGGGCGCTCGGTCGAGATGGACCTCAACCGCGGCCGCGCCACCGTTACCGAGACGCTCGACGTCTCGGCCCACCCGGGCGCCGCCGAGTTCGTCGAGCGCTTCCTGCGCGAGGCGATGCTTGCCGTGGCGCGCCCGGACGACCTCGCCAGCGCGACAGACCTCGAGGCCGTCGTCGCCGCGCTCGACGCGCTCGTCCGCGACGGCGCGCTCGGGGCGGAGGCCCGCCAGGCGATGCTCGCCGCGCTCGAAGACCACGGGCGCACGGCCTCGCGTTCGGGCAAAGCCTGACCGGTGCTCGGCCAGCCGGGCCGTAGGTTTCTGCCCCCGAAGCGCCAGCGTTCTGCGATGACTCCTGCATTCGACCCCACCGCGTCGCGCGTGCAGCAGCAACGGGCCATCGCGGATCTCGCCCGCCTCGTCCTCACCGAAGAAGACCTCGGCGCCGTGTTCGACGCAGCGACGCTCAACGTGAGCGAGATGGTCGGGGCGCCCCTCACGTCCGTCCTGCGCTTCGAGCCTGAGTCCGCGCTCGTTCGCCTCGTTGCCGGGACGGGCTGGGACGCCGGCGCCGTGACGACGCTGCCCGTGCACGGGGGTACGTGGGCGAGCAAGGTGCTCGCGCAGGCCGAGGCCGTGGTCGTTCCGGACGCTGGTGCAGACCCGCTGGGGATGCCTGGCCTGTTCGAGGACCTCGGCATCCAGAGCTACATCTGCGCCGCGATCCCGTCCGGCCTCGGTTTGCCGTATGGGATCCTCGGCCTGCACCACACGCGCGCCGGCGCGTTCGGAGAGGAGGACGCGCTGTTCGTGCAGTCGGTCGCGCTCGTGCTCGGCGGGGCCGTTGCGAAGGCGCGCGTGCGCGACACGATCGAGCGCCAGATGGCGAGCCTCGAGTCGCACTTTGAGGCCGTGCCGGTCGGGGTCGCGATTCTGGACGCCGAGCACCGCTACGTGCGCGTCAACGCGCGCCTCGCGGCGCTGGCCGGCATGACGGCCGAGGAACTCGTCGGCCAGCCCGCGGCCCGCGTCAACGCGGCCTACCCGACGGTCATGGAGCCGTACGTCTCGCGCGTGCTCCAGACGGGCGTTTCGATCCTGAACAATGACGTCCACATCGCGACCGGTGCGGACCCCGAGACCGCGCTCGACTGGCTCGTGAGCTTCGTGCCCGTCGGCGCGCCGCCCGAGGCCGTGTGCATCGTCGTTCAGGACGTGACGCCGCTGCGCCGCGCCCAGACAGCCCTCGAAGGGCTCACCGCGCGCCTCGAGGCGCGCGTCGCCGAGCGGACGCTGCAGGTGCGGCGCCTGCTCAGCGACCTCACCGAGGCCGAGCAGCGCGAGCGCCGGACGCTCGCGCGGACGCTCCACGACGACCTCCAGCAGCAGCTCGTCGCGGTCCAGATGCGCCTCCAGCTGCTCGGCCGCATCGCCGAGGCCGACGGCGACGTGCGCCCCGCGCTCGCCGCGGCCGACGCGACGCTCGGGCAGGCCATCGAAACGACGCGCGCGCTCACGGTCGACCTCAGCCCGCCCGTCCTCGTCGGTGAGGGCGTTGAGCGCTCGCTCGAGTGGCTCGCCGCGCGCATGGAAGCCGTCCACGGCCTCCGCACGACCGTCTACGCCGAGGGCGACACGCAGGCGGCGCCCAACGTCCAGACGCTCCTGTTCCAACTCGTCCGCGAGCTGCTCGTCAACGTCGTGCGGCACTCCGGTCAGGCCGAGGCGGTAGTCCGCGTGACGCGCATCGACGGCCACCTCCGCATCACCGTCACCGACGCCGGCGGTGGCTTCGACCCGGCCCGGCTCGACGCCCCCGATGTGGACGGGTTCGGGCTCGTCAGCGTTCGCGAGCGCCTCGGGTTTATCGGCGGGACGCTGAGGATCGCCTCTGGACCTGGAGGGGGAACAGCCGTAACGCTCGAAGCGCCCGCCTTGCCGTAAGCGTTCCCTTCGCCTGTGAGTAAGGACTTTCCTTATTCGCCGCACATAGGATTGGAGCGATACTGCGGGCCCTCGCCCTCCTCAACATGGCCTACCGAATCTTTCTGGTCGAAGACCACCCGGTGATGCGTGAGGGCTACGCCAGCCTCATCTCGCACGAGCCGGACCTCGAGATCTGCGGCGAGTCGGCGACGGCCGAAGAGGCCTTCTCGCTCATCCCGGGCCTGCACCCGGACGTCGTCGTGGCGGACCTGTCGCTGCCGGGCGTCAACGGCATCGAGCTCGTCAAGCGCCTTATCGCGCTCGACGCCTGCGGCGCCATCCTCGTCGTCTCCGCCCACGACGAGTCGCTCTACGCCGAGCGCGCGCTCGCGGCCGGCGCGCGCGGCTACCTCATGAAGCACGAGTCGGCCGGCAACGTCATCGACGCCATCCGCCGCGTCATCGAGGGGCACCTCTACCTCTCCGAGAAGCTCCGCGAGCGCCTCATCCTCAGCCGCATCTCGCAGGCGCCGATGCAGACGTCGGCCGTGGACCCGCTCACGGACCGCGAGATCGAGGTCTTCGAGCACTTCGGCCGCGGCCGGACGACGCAGGAGATCGCCGAGCGCCTCGGGCTGAGCCCGAAGACGGTCGAGAGCCACCGTGCCAACATCAAGAAGAAGATGGGCATCGAGCACGCGCCGGAGTTCGTGCAGCGCGCCGTGCTGTGGGTCGAGCGCTCGCTCGCGAGCACGCCGGCAGAGTAGAGGTCTGGAAAGGGGCCGGGCTGGAGGACGGTCCCACCCACCGTCACCTCCTGGGCTCTCGATGAGCGAGGCTCATCGCTCGGCTTCTTCGGCATCCCGAGCGCTCCGACGAGCAGCGTGATCCCAGCGAGCGTGGCGAGGACGAGCACCCACGGCAGGAGGGGGCGCACGGCGCCGGGCAGGCGCACACCGACGAGCACGTCCAGGAGGACGAGTGCGAGCGACGCGACGAACGCGATGCCGGCGAGGCGCAGCGCGAGGCGCAGGCGTGGCCCAAAGTCGGCCGTGGCTGCGGAGCGCCGCGGCGGCGGTCCGGTGGGCGTCTCGGCAGGGGAGAGGGTCGGATCCATCGGCGGACAGGCGTGTCCTCGGAGACGACGCACGCGCGGGCGCGGGTCCCGCGTGGCGGTAGGTTGCCAGGCCTCTCCTGCGCCGCCGTGCCCCCGTTCGTCGCCCTGCTCCTGCTCCTCGTCGCGGCCCCGCCGTCGCCGATCCCGGCGGCGAGCCGCCAGATGCTGCTCGTCACGACCGACGCGTGGAGCGCGACGGCCGGCCGGCTCCAGCGCTATGAGCGTGCCGGCGCGGCCTGGCGCGCCGTCGGGGCGCCGGTGGATGTCCGTGTCGGGCGCGGCGGTCTCGGGTGGGGCATCGGGCTCCATACCGCCGCTGCGGCGCAGCGCGGTGAGCCGACGAAGCGCGAGGGCGACGGCCGCGCCCCGGCCGGCGTCTTCCGCCTCTCCGCTGCCTTCGGCTACGCCAGCACCGAGGCCACCGGCCTGCCGTACGTCCAGACCGATGCCGATGTCGAGTGCGTGGACGACACCGAGTCGGTCGCCTACAACTCGGTCCGCGAGCGCACGCCCCGCGCCGACTGGGGCAGCCACGAGGAGATGCGCCGCGCGGACGGCCTGTACCGCATCGGCGTCGTCGTGGCGCACAACGGCGCCGGCATCGACCCGGCCATCGTGCCCGGCGGCATCGCACCGGCCCTGCGCCGCCCGGCCACGCGCGCCGGCGGCTCGTGCATCTTCCTCCACGTCTGGCGCTCGCCGGACGTCGACCACCTCGGGCTGCACCGCCATGCCGGACGCCTCGCTCCAGACCGTCCTCGCATGGCTCGACGCCGGCCAGGAGCCGGTTCTCGTGCAGCTTCCCCGCGACGCCCGCCGGCGCCTCTCGCGCGCCTGGGGCCTGCCGTCCTGACCCGCCGGATTGACGCCCGCTTCCCGCTCCGGCGGGACTGATCGCGGCGCTCGCTCGTTGTCTCCTCGGTTACCAACCCTCGCTCCGATGCTGGACCTGCTCGACCCCGCCGCGCCCGCCGAAGTCGCCCGCACCGGCTTCGTCCGCGAGGCCATCGACCCGACACTCGACCTGTTCGAGGAGATCGACGCGCCTCAAGCACGAGCGCAATGCGGTCCTGCTCGCCCACTACTACCAGGAGCCCGACATCCAGGACATCGCCGACGTCATCGGTGACTCGCTCGGGCTCGCGCGCGAGGCCGCCGAGACGAGCGCCGACGTCATCGTCTTCGCCGGCGTCCACTTTATGGCAGAGACGGCCAAGATCCTGAACCCGGCCAAGAAGGTCCTCCTCCCGGATCTCAACGCCGGCTGCTCGCTCGCCGACTCCTGTCCGCCAGACGCGTTCGCGGCCTTCCGCGCCGAGCACCCGGACCACCTCGTCATCAGCTACATCAACTGCTCGGCTGCCATCAAGGCGCAGACGGACATCATCGTGACGAGCTCCAACGCAGAGCACATCGTCCGGCAGATCCCGGACGACCAGCCGATCATCTTCGCGCCAGACCGAAACCTCGGCCGGTGGATCAACCAGCAGACCGGACGGGACATGCTGCTGTGGGACGGCTCCTGCATGGTTCACGAGATATTCTCTGATCAGAAGCTCATCGCGCCTCAAAATCCGCCATCCTAACGCCCTCGTTCTCGCGCATCCGGAGTGCGAGGCGGCCGTCCTCCGCCACGCTGACCACATCGGATCGACGGCCGTCCATCCGACGCTTTGCCAAAGAAAACCCGGCGACCGAGTTTATCGTTGCCACCGAGGCGGGCATTCTGCATGCGATGCAGCAGGACAGCCCTGCCAAGACATTCATACCGGCACCCCCAGACAACGGCTGCATGTGCAACGACTGCCCGCACATGAAGCTGAACACACTTGAGAAGCTGTACCTCTGCCTAAAGCACGAGGCGCCGGAACTCGTGATGGACGAGGCACTCCGCGTTGCCGCGCTCAAGCCTATCGAGCGGATGCTCCAGATGAGCGCGGGCGTGAAGTAGGAGTCCTGAGCAGGAACGTCTGCGTTCCCATTTCATCGGCCTGTACAGCCCAAAAAGAGACCGCCGCGCCCGTTTCGTCGGCACGGCGGTCAGTCAGCAGGCCCGCTCCGCTGAGGCAGGAGCGAGTGTCTGAGCGGTGGGCTCAGGCGATGTCGAGGACGCCGCCTTTAGGAGCCGTCGTGCCGCCGCCCGTCTCGGTCGCGGCGATGTCGAGGACGCCCCCCTTGGGAGCCGTCGTGCCACCGCCGGTCTCAGCGGCTGCAACATCAAGGACACCGCCCTTGGGAGCCGTCGTGCCGCCGCCGGTATCGGTGCCGAGGAGAATGCCAAGCGCGAGCGTGGCGGCGAAGAGGATCGTCTTCATTGAGGAGGGGAGGTTGAGGGAGAGAATGGGTGCCGGAGTGTCCCACACCCATATGATGAGGATACGAAACATGACAACCCTCAGTGGTGAACGCTCGCGTGCCCTCCCAACTTTTTTAAGGATGGCCAGTCGGATCCGATACCCGGCGTGTCCTCCCCGCCGCACCTGCGGTGACTCCGCCCGTGCCGCGCCTGCTGCTCGCTCTGTATCTCACGTGTTCGGCCGTCGCCGTCGCGCAGACCGTACCCTCGGGGACGGAAGGGCGTCCCATGCTATCCCGGCACATCCCGTGGACCGAGTACCGTGGGAGTTCGCAGAACTGGGGATTTGCGCAGCGTGAGGACGGTCGCCTCTACGTCGCCAACACAGAGGGAATTCTGGAGTACGATGGAGAGGAGTGGCGACAGTATTACACACCGACGAGCCAGAGAATGCTCATCCATGCTCTGGCCGTAGGTTTGAATGGCCGCGTGTACGTCGGTGGCGTCGGGGACATCGGATACCTCAGAGCCGACTCGATCGGGACGCTCCAGTACCACAGCCTCAACCGCTTCATTCCCGAGGCGGAGCGTGATTTCGGCGACGTGTGGACGGCCTACACGACCGCGCGCGGCATCGTCTTTCAGACGGCGTCCCGGATCTTCCGCTGGGATGGCCAGCGGATGGCGTCGTGGGGAACGGAGACGCGTTTCCGGACGGCCTTCCAGGTCCAGGGGACGGTCTACGTGTGGGAGGATGGAACGGGAATCAAGACGCTCGGTGCGCGCGGGCTCGCGCTGATCCCAGGCGGTGGCGCATTCGCAGACCGCAAGGTGGACGCGTTGCTTCCAGACGGACGCGGGCTCATCGCGATCGTCCGGGACGAGGGGCTCGTCGCCATCAGCCCGACCGGCATGACGCGCCGGGTCTCGGGAGCGGCTTCGGAATACCTCACCGCCTTCCGGGCCTACGCGGCCGTCGCCGTGCCGGACCACTACGCGGGCCGCGGCGTGCTCTACGCCGTCGCGACGTTCGGCGGCGGCGTCGCGCTGGTCTCGCCTTCCGGCACCCTCCTGCGCGTCTTCGGCGCCGACGTCGGTCTGACGCTCGGAGACGATGCACTCGGGCTGATGCCCGACCGGCAGGGCGGCCTGTGGGTCGCGTTGCAGAACGGCATCACGCGCCTCGACCTGTTCCCGCGCTACACCGTCTTCGAGGAGCGCGACGGCCTCATCGGGAGCCCCAACGCCGTCGCCGACTACGCCGGGACGATCTACGTGGGCACCGACGTGGGGCTGTACCGGCAGGCGTCAGGGAGGCTCGGCGTCCCGGGTCCGCGCGGCCCCGACTATGCGCGGTTCGAGCGTATCGGTGGCTTCCCGTGGGAGCGGATGCAGATCTGGGACCTGACCTCAACGCGCGCCGGACTCGTCGTTGCCGCACACGACGCGCTCTACACCGTCACGGCGAGGAGCGTCCGCAAGATTTTCGACGGGACGGCCTACACCATCACGGCCGTGCCGCGGCGCCCAGACCGACTCTTTGTCGGCACGGCAGACGGCGTGCTCGTGCTCGCGCTGCGCGGGGGGCAGTGGACAGACGCCGGGCGCGTCGAGGGCGTGTCAGGTGAGACGCGCTACATGTACGCGGACGCAGAAGGAGGCCTGTGGATGTCGCAGCTCGGAGGCGTCCTCTACCGCATCGCGGACCCCAGCGCGCTGCACCCCGTGGCCGAGGTGTACGGCCAGGCGCAGGGGCTGAGCGTCGCGACCGGAGCGCTGACGCGCTCCGGCGACCAGCTGCTGATGGCCTCTCGCGAGGGCGTCTTCCGCGTCGAGCGCCGCGGTGCGCGCGTGCGCCTCACGCGCGCCGCCGCATTCCGCACCCTCCGCGGCGTCTACGGCCTCTTCGACTCGGGAGCGGACATGTGGACCTATGTCGACGGCGTCCTGCACTCGCCGAGCGGCTTTCAGATGGGCGGCATCCAGCCGGCCGACCTTATCCAGCACGGGAACGGTGTCGCGTGGATCGCCACGTCAGACGGCCTCATCCGCTACGACGCCCGCGTGGACCCGGGCCTGCGGGAGTGGCCGGCGCTCGTTCGCCGGATCACCGCGCGAGACCTGACCGTGTTCTACGGCGGCGCGGCTGGGGTGACCGGGCAACGCGGCCTCGACCTCACGCTCGCGTTCCACCGCGTGACAGGCCTTCGCTTCGAGTTTGCCGCCGCCCTGTTCGACCGGCCCGGCCGGACGCAGTACCAGACGCGCCTGCTCGGCTCCGAGGACGAGACGTGGGGGCCGTGGACCGAGGAGCGCGTCGCCCAGTTTATCGGCATCCGCGAGGGGACGTACACGTTCGAGGTTCGCGGCCGCAACGACATCGGGCAGGAGTCCACGACGGCCACGTTCAGGCTCCGCATCCTGCCGCCGTGGTACCGCACGTGGTGGGCGTACACGCTGTACCTGCTCGCGCTCGGCGGCGCGATCTGGGCCTTCACCGCGTGGCGGCTGCACGAGCAGAAGCTGCGCCTCGAGGCGGCGCGCGCGCGCAACCAGCGCATCCAGCGCCTTGGCGAGCGCCTCCGCGACGCGAACACGCGCCTGCGGCAGGCCGAGAAGCTCAAGGACGACCTCCTCGACAACACGAGCCACGAGCTGCGAACGCCGCTCACGGCCATCCTCGGCTTCTCGGAGATGCTCCTGTTCGAGGCCGGCGAGGAGTACCGCGACCTCGCCGAGGGCATCCAGCGCGGCGGCCAGCGCCTCCTCGCGACCGTCGACGGGATGCTGGACATGTTCGCGCTCCAGTCGGGCACGGTCGAGACGTTCAACGAGCACCTCGACGTGGGCCAGGTCGTTCGCGACAGCGTGGCCGGCCTGGCGTCGCTCGCTGCGGCGCGCGGGCTCGCGTTCGCCGTGCTCCCCGAGACGCTCGACCTGCCCGCCGCGATGGACCGGGGCGTCCTCGAGCGCCTGCTGACGCACGTCGTCGGCAACGCGGTCAAGTTTACGGAGGTCGGCAGCGTCACAGTTCTGGTCGACGCGACCGAGCGCGACGTCGTGATCTCGGTGGTGGACACCGGCATCGGCATCCCGGCCCATCTCATCGAGGCCATTTTCGAGCCGTTCGGGCAGGTTTCGACGGGCTTCTCGCGCAGCCACGAGGGCAACGGCCTCGGCCTCGCCATCGTCCGGGGGCTCATCCGCGCCATCGGCGGCGAGGTAACGGTCGAGAGCGTCAGCGGCGAGGGAACGGCGGTGCGGATGACGCTGCCGCGGTGGGGCGCGATCGGCGCGTCCGAGCGGCGCGCAGCGGCGGCGGCGAACAACCCGGCGCTTGGCGGGGCGCACATCCTCGCGGTCGGCATCGGCGAGCACGCGGACGAGATCCGGGCCTGGATCGGCGCGCGCGGCACCGTCTGCGACGCCCAGACGTCGGGGCAGGCCGTTCGCGAGGCGAAGAAGCTGGCCTACGACGCCGTCTTCGTCGCCGAGGCGACGCCTGAGACGGAGGCGAAGCGCGTCGCGCTCCTCCGCAAGGTGCCGGGCTATGCCGGGACGCCCCTTCTGCGCGTCTCCGCGGAGGCGCTCGGGCAGGCCGAGCTCCAGGCGCGCGGCTTCTCGCACCAGGTCCTGCTCCCGCTCGACGCCGACGCCGTCGTGACGCTTCTCGAGGCGCTCCTGATGACCGTCGAGGAGGCCGTGGACGACTGACCCACGGGGCGCCCGGCAGAGGCCGTTTCGCTCACGCGCTCACCTCAGCGCGAGGCGGACGCCGACGAGCGGCTCGAAGCGGCGCTCGGCGATGAACCGGCCCGGCCCGTCGCCCGGCAACCGGCGGTAGCCGTAGCGCGAGCGGACGAACAGCTGGGCGCCGCGGCCGGCCGGCGCCGTCACGTCGAGGACGAGTGCGTTCTCATCGCCCAGGCCGCCGAGAAAGCCGAACAGGCCGCGGAAGCCCTGCCGCTCGAGCGCGAGCTCGGCGCGCGCGCGGCGCGGCAGGCGCGCGGCAAGGCGGATCCCGTAGGCGCTCGCCCGGTCCGCCCCGATGTGGCGTCGGACGTACTGCGAGGCCTCGAAGCGCCCGAACGCCACGAGGCGGAGGTCGAGCACGACATCGACGCCACTGCGGAGGCGGTCCAGCGGCGTCCCGACGAGCGAGTCGACGGCGGCCTCGCCGCGCGTGAGGCCGGCCGCGATGCGCTCGTCGGCATTGGAGAGCGCGTAGAACGGGTTGACGGCGCCGGGGAGGAAGCGCGCCGACGAGACGAAGACGGCGGCACGGACGCGCGCGCGGAGGGCGTCCGAGAAGCGGAACGCGTCCACGTCAGCCCCGACGCCCAGCGTGCGGCCCTTGCCGGCGTACGCGGCGACCGTGACGAACGGCGACACGGCGAACGGCGCGTCCACGGCGAAGCGCCCGCCGCGGAGGCTGCCGGCGAGCGTGGCCTCGATGCCCGTCAGGGCGGAGTCGCCACGGGCGGGCAGGCCGAGGTCGTGGACGGCGCCCAGCGTCAGGCGGAGCCCGCCGAGCGGGCCGACGCCGGCGCGCGTCCGCACCGTCGCCTCGCCACCGACGACGCCGTTCATCCGCACGTCGTCTGTGAAGGCAGCCAGCGAAAGCGGGCCGGCGTCGAGGGCCGCCTCGGCGCCGAGCGTCCGCTCGTCCCACGCCGTCGTGGTGCGGTAGTCGCGGGCGAGGGCGCCCGCTCCGAGCGAGACGCGCTCGGTCGGCCCGAGGCGCGCGTAGAGCGGCTGCCGCGCCGTCCGGTCCAGGCGCACGTACTCGACGGCGCGGACGAGGTCGTAGAGCTCGTCCGCCTCGGGGCCGTAGAGGCCGCCGGCCGTGAGGTGGAGCGTCTGCGCGGCGGCCGCGCTGAGCAGCCCGCGGCGGGCGGCGACCTCGGCGCGGCCCGCGACGCGCCACGTGTCGGGCAGGTAGGCCGCCCCGCCGAAGAGGCCGACCGTGAGCGGCGCGTCGGCGTCGCGGCCTCCGAACTCGAACAGGTCGTCCGCGGAGCCGAAGGCCGGCGGTAGGACAGGCGACTGCGCGGACGCTGCGCTCGCGGCGAGCGCGACCAGGGCGAGGCGGAGCAGGCGGGCGGGGCGGGTCACGAGGCGGCGGCGGGCGGGCGGCAAGCTACCCCGCCGGCCCGCCGGACGTGAATCCCCGGCTCGGGAGAACCGCGCCACTATCGCCGTGTACGCTCGGCTGCCCCGCGTCTGCCTGTCCGCTATGAGCTCTTCTGAGGGGCCCGACTCCCGCCTTCCCCTGTTCCCGCTCGGCATCGTGCTCCTGCCCGGGGAGCCGGTGCCGCTGCACATCTTCGAGCCGCGCTACAAGGAGATGGTCCGCGTGTGCCTCGACGGCGACCGCCCGTTCGGCATCGTGTACGCGTCCCCCGCAGCGCTCGCGCCGGTCGGCTGCACGGCCCGCATCCGCTCCGTCGCGACGCGCTACGACGACGGCCGGCTGGACATCGTGGCCGTCGGCGAGGAGCGCTTCCGCGTGCTGGACATCCACCGCGACCGCCCGTACCTCACGACGGATGTCGCGCCGGTCGAGGACGCGGAGGCCGAGGCGCCTGCGCGCGTCCGGCAGCGCGTCGTCGCACGGCACATGAAGCTGCTGGAGCTCGCCGGCGAGCCGGTTCGCCCGGGCCTCTACGACGAGCCGTGGCCGCTGTCGTTCGTCGTCGGCCGAAACGCTGGACTGGACCTCGAGAGCAAGCAGGCGCTGCTCGCGATGGAGACCGAGGGCGAGCGCCTCGGGATGCTCTCGGAGCACCTCGGGCGCCTGCTGATGCGGGTCCGCGAGGCGAAGAAGATCAGCACGCTCGCCCGCGGCGACGGCCACGCGACGGGATTCCCGGAGCCGGGCGACGGGTAGAGGGCCGGGGTCTGTCGAACGAGGCGCCTCCCGGATCGGGCGTCGGGAGAGCACGTTAGGGGAGAACGGCGCCATCTTCCGCTCTCCACTCTCCGCCTTCCGCCATGACCCACGCCGGATACCAGATCGACCTCGTCGAGGCCGGGCGCCTCGGCCTCGACGGCGGCGCGATGTTCGGCATCGTCCCGAAGCCCCTCTGGGAGCGCCACATCCCCGCCGACGACCAGAACCGCATCCCGCTCGCGATGCGCTGCCTGCTGCTGCGGGGCCACGGCCGCACGATCCTCGTCGACACGGGCATGGGCCACAAGGCCGATGAGACGTTCACGCGCATCTACGCCGTAGACCACGCGCACTCAGACCTGCTGCCGAGCCTCGCTGCCCTCGGCGTCTCGCCCGGAGACATCACCGACGTCTTCCTCACGCACCTCCACTTCGACCACGGAGGCGGCGCGACAACGCGAGACGAGGCCGGTGCGCTGACGCTGACGTTTCCCGGCGCGGCGCACCACGTTCAGGCGCGGCACTGGGACTGGGCACACGCGAGCCCGCGCGAAGGGGCCTCGTTCCTGCCCGAGAACCTCGACCCGCTCGAGGCGTCGGGCCAGCTCGTGCTCCACGACGGCCCCGGCGAGCCGTTCCCCGGCATCGAGACCGTGGTCGTGGACGGGCACACGCGCGGGCAGCAGCTGCCGCTTATCCACGGCGCCGCCGGGACGCTTTTCTACCCGGCCGACCTCGTCCCGACGGCGGCCCACGTGCCGCTGCTCTGGGGCATGGCCTACGACGTCGAGCCGCTCGTGACGATCTCAGAGAAGGAGCGCCTGCTCGCCCGCGCCGCCGACGAAGGCTGGACACTCCTCTTCGAACACGATGCCGAGACGGCTGCGGCGCGCGTCGAGGCGACGGCGAAGGGGCTGCGCGCCGTCGACCGCAGGGCCGATCTCGCGGACCTGTTCGCGCCGGCCGGCGGCGGGGCATAGCTTGGGGCCCGCGCCCTTCCCGCCATGACGCACCCGGCCGTCCGCTCCGCCCTCGTCGGCATCGCCGCCGTGACGCTCGCCGCACTCCTCGCGGCCGGGCTTCACCTCGCTGCGCAGCAGCGGCAGGCGGGCGCCGCCGCGGCAGACGTCCTCCGCGCGCACGCCGAGGCCGAGGCGACCGTGCTGGCGACGCAGGCCGGCACGCCGGCCGCCGCGACGCGCATCGCCGCCGCGTTCATCCCCTTCGCCGCCCTCGACGACGGCATCGAGCGCGTCCTCACGGACGACGCCGGGACCGTCTACGCCGCCTCGGACGCTGACCTGGGCCGCGCCGTCGACTGGGCCGTCGCGACGCGCCGCGCGGGCGGCGGGCGGCTGGCCGACCTCACGGTCGGGACCGCGACGTACCGCGTGGCGGCCGCGCCCGTCGGCGGGACGGGCATGGTCGTCGCGACGGCCGCGCGCGCACAGGGCGCCTGGACGGGCGTCCGGGAGACGCTCGTGTGGACGTTCGTGCTGTGGGGCCTCGTCGTCGGCCTGCTCGTGCTGCGCGCCCGCGCAGACGGGCCGCGGACGGTGGAGCGCCTGACGGCCTTTGGCGAGCGGATCGCAACGGGCGACACCGACGCAGCCTCGCTGCGCCGCGCCTCGGCCGGGCTCGGGCCGCTCGTGCAGGCGTTCGCGCCCGTCGCCGCGCGCCTGCGCCGCGAGGCCGAAGAACGGTCGGGCCTGCGCGAACACGTCTCCGCGCTGTACCAGGTCAACCCGAGCCCCGTCCTTCTCGCGACGCTCGACGGGCGCCTTGTCGAGGCCAACCCGGCGTTCTACGCCGCGACGGGCATGCCGCCCGAGGTCATCCGCGACGGCCACGCGGCCGTGCTGGACGAGGTCTTCCCGCTCACGCCCCTTCTCGACCTCGCGCAGCGTAGCCTCGCCGAGGGCGCCTCGATCGGTGGCATCGACTACGGGCTCGTCTCGGCCGACGATGGGGCACACCCGGTCGAGGTCTCGCTGCGCGCGTTTCGCCTCGGCGAGACGGACGCCGTCGTGATCCAGGCGACGGACCTCGCCGTGCGACGGCGCCTCGAAGGGCGCGTCGAGGCGTTCACGGACACGCTGGACCTCATGGTGGACCAGCGCGTGCAGCAGCTCACGGCCGGGCAGCAGTCGCTGCGCCGCATCCTCGACGCGGCGGGCGTCGCCGTGGCGTCATTCGACGCTGGCGGCAACACCCGCCGGTGGTCCGGCGGCGCCCGTGCCCTCACGGGCCGGACCGTCCGCGACGTCCCACACTTTGCCGCCGTCGCGGCCGCGCTCGGCCTCTCGGACACCGACCGGGCGCTGTTCACGGCATGGTTCTGGAACCCCGGCACCGCGCCGTTCCTCGCGCTCCACACCGTCGCCGACGCCTCGGGCCGCCTGCGGGCGCACCGCGTCGCGTGGCACCGCGTCGAGGCGGACGTGCCGGGGCGCGCCGACGCGCGGACGCTCGTCGGTGCTCCGATTCCAGCTGCCGTGCCGGACAACGCCGCCGGCGACGGCTTCGCCGGGCAGGTGCCGGAGCCTGCGCGCGGCCGCGCCTGAGCCGGCGCGCAGCGCGCGCGCAGGCCCGATTCAACGAAACGCCGCGCCGGAGGATGGAACGCCGCAGCGCCGCGCGCGATACTCGCCCGACGCTTCCGCCCCGCACATGCCGACCCTCGTCCGACGCCTCGCCACGCGCACCGACGCGCGCCTCAACACGGACCGCCCGCCCGTGGCAGCGGGACCTGACGCGCCGCACGCCGTCGTCGTCGGCGCGGGCTTCGGCGGGCTCGCCGCAGCTGTCCGCCTGCTCGTCCGCGGCTACCGCGTGACCGTCGTGGACCGCCTCGACCAGCCCGGCGGCCGGGCGCGCGTCTTCAAAGAGGGCGGCTACACCTTCGACGGCGGTCCGACGCTCATCACCGCCCCGTTCCTCTTCGACGAGCTGTGGTCCATCGCCGGCGAGAGGCGCGAGGACCACGTCGAGGTCGTGCCGGTGACGCCGTTCTACCGCATCCGCTTCGACGACGGTGAGACGTTCGAGTACACCGGCGACGCGGACGCGATGCGCCGCGAGATCGCGCGCTTCAACCCGGACGACGTCGCGGGCTACGAGCGCTTCCTCGCCAAGTCCGAGCAGATCTTCGAGACCGGCTTCCTCGAACTCGGCCACGTCCCGTTCGGGAAGGTCACGGACATGGCGAAGATCATCCCGTCGATGGTCGCGCTGGAGAGCCACCGGACGGTTTACGGGCTCGTGGCGAAGTACATCAAGAACAAGAGGCTGAGGCAGGTCTTTTCGTTCCACCCGCTCCTCGTCGGCGGCAACCCGTTCTCGACGACCTCGATCTACGCGCTCATCGCGTACCTCGAGCGGCACTGGGGCGTGTGGTACGCGATGGGCGGGACCGGCGCGATGGTGCGCGGCATCGCCGACCTCATCGAGCGCCTCGGCGGCACGATCCGCCTCGGCGAGACCGTCAGCGAGATCGTGGCCGTGCCGCGGCCGGGCGGAAAGCCCGCGCGTGACGGGCATCCGGCTGGAGTCCGGCGAGACCATCGAGGCCGACCTCGTCGTCTCCAACGCCGACGCGGCGTGGACCTACAAGCACCTCGTCTCGAGCGCCCACCGCACAAAGTGGACGGACGCGCAAAGTCGACAGGGCGAAGCTCTCGATGAGCCTGTTCGTGTGGTACTTCGGAACCGACAGACAGTACGACGACGTCGCGCACCACACGATCCTGCTCGGGCCGCGCTACAAGAAGCTCCTGGACGACATCTTCCACAACAAGCTGCTCGCCGACGACTTCTCGCTCTACCTCCACCGCCCCACGGCGACGGACCCGAGCATGGCGCCGGAGGGCCACGACGCCTTCTACGTCCTCGCGCCCGTCCCGCACCTCGACTCGGGCACGGACTGGGAGCGGACCAAGGAGACATACCGCAAGGCCATCGAGACCGCGCTCTCCGAGTCGGTCCTGCCCGGCCTCGCCGAGCACCTCACGGCGAGCATCACGCTCGATCCGCAGGGCTTCCACGACGACTACCTCTCGCTGAAGGGCGCCGCGTTCTCGTTCGAGCCGACGCTGCTGCAGAGCGCCTACATGCGCCCCCACAACCGCTCCGAGGACGTCGACGGCCTGTTCCTCGTCGGCGCCGGGACGCACCCGGGCGCCGGGATGCCGGGCGTGCTCTCGTCGGCCCGTGTCCTCGACACGGTCATCCCGGACCCCGCCGACGTGGACCGCGTCCTCGGCCACGCGCCGCGGGTAGCGACGGCGGACTCGTACATCACTGCCTCGGTCAGCCGACCACCATCGGGCGCATCATGACCTCGGAGATCAGCGTCGAGTCCGGCGTCTCGAGAACGTGGCGGAGCGTCGCGGCGACGGCCTCGGGCGGCATCGCCGTGGCCTTCGGGTCCGAGTCCGCGAAGCCTGTCGCGACGGAGCCGGGGTAGAGGCAGGAGACCTTGATGCCGTGCGGACGCAACTCCTTCATCGTCGCCTCGGAGAAGCCGCGGACGCCAAACTTGGTCGCGTTGTAGGCGCTCAGGCCGGCATTCCCGACGAGGCCGGCGATGCTCGCCACGTTGACGATGTGCCCGCGCCCGGCCGCCTTCATGTGCGGGACGGCGGCGCGCGTCGCGAGGAAGACGCCCGTGAGGTTGGTCGCGACGAGCGCGTCCCAGTCGGCCTCGGCGAACGCGTCCACGTCGCCGAAGCGGCCGACGCCGGCGTTGTTCACGAGCACGTCGAGGCGCCCGGACACCTCGGCGGCGCCGTCGATGGCCTTTCGGACGGCCGCGGCGTCCGTGACGTCGCACGGCGTCGGGACAAAGCGGTCGCCCAGGCCTGCGGCGACCGACGTGAGGGTCTTCTTCGAGCGGGCGAGGCCGTAGACGGTCGCGCCCGCCTCGATGAGGGTGCGCGACACGGCGAGGCCGATGCCCTCGCTCGCGCCGGTGACGACGGCGACAGCGTCTGAGAGAATCATCGAGAGGGGAGAGGTGTGGCCCCGGGCAACGCCGCTGCGCCGCCGCGGCTCCCGATGCGGCCGCCCGAAACAGACGCCGGGCCTCCACCCGAAGGCAGAGGCCCGGCGACGGACCGAGCAGACGCGGGCGCGTCCGGCGGGAGTCCTTAGCGGACGACCGAGAGGCGCTGCGTGGCGCGCTGCCCGTTCGCCTCGAGGACGACGATGTAGACGCCCGACGCGAGGCCCGACGCGTCGAACTGCGTCGACTGGCCGCCCGAGCTGAACGTCTTGTCCGCGACCACGGCGACCTGACGGCCGGTGACGTCGTAGACCGCCATCCGGGCGCGGCCGGCGTCGCGGAGCGAGAACATCAGGTCCACCATGCCGCGGGCCGGGTTCGGGTACGGCTGGCCGAGCGCGACGGCGACGTTGTCCGGCGCCCTCCTCACCCGCGGTGTTCGGGTAGAAGGCGTCGTCCGAGAGGGCACGGATGTACCACTGGTCGAGGATGCCGTCGGCGGCGCCCGTGTCCGCGATGTTGAGGCCGTTGAACTTCAGCAGGTCCGGCGCGCTGCACGCGAAGCCGACCTGGCAGCCGAGGCTCGTGCTGTCCGAGTTGACGACCGTCGGGCCACCGGCCTCGATCTGCGCCGGGAACGGCACGTTGAAGTACTGGACGCGGATCGTGATCTTCTGGCCGGGCTGGAAGACGAACGACGCCGGGACGGGCGTCTGGCCGGCCGGGACGAAGCTGATGCGCCGCGACTCGGTGATCGGGGCCTGGTAGCCGTCTACCGTGGAGGGCGCGCCGACGGCCGTGGTCAGCGGGAGCGTGCCCTGGCCGAGCGCGCCCACGGCGAGCGTGCTGTCATCCTCGGGGTACGGGCGTGTATCGAACCCGTTCGCGTTGCGGAAGACGGCCCAAAGCGGGTTCTCCTCGGCGGTGTAGAGCACGCGCGGCGGGGACGACGTGGCGCCCGAGACGGTCTGCGTGCGGTAGTTGATGCGCATCCCGGTGAGGACGAACGGCGTCGTGCGCGAGGCCGGCACCGTGAACGTCGCGAGCGTCGTGTAGCGGCGGGCGCGGAACTCGCCCGGATCGCCCGGGGTGTTGTTGCCGCCCGGGTTGCCGGGGAAACCGTAGCCGACGGTGAACTGCACCGAGTTGTCGCCGGTGTCGTTGATGAGCGAGTCCCGGAGGACGAGGTTGCTGGAGGCCGAGCCGGCGCCGAAGTACGGCGCGTAGTCGACGCTCACCTCCTGCGCCATAGCGGGCGCAGCCGCGACGAGCAGCGCGAGCGCAGCGTAACGGAAGGAAATCATGGAAGAAGGGGAAGAGATGGAAACGGATGAGGCCGCACCTACGGCGCACATGGAAGCATACCCCCGAACGGGGTGGGTTCCAAAGGGCACTTCACCCGCCCTACGCGCGGGAGGTTCCCGGCGCCGTCACCGTGCGGGCGCGCGGGGGAGGACGCGGAGGCTGTCGATGCGCAGGTCCGTCTCGCGCTCGCCCTTGGTATAGAGGCGGATGTCCGCGTCGAGGCGGGCACGTCGGGCCTCGCGCTCGGCGCCCGGCGGCAGCATCTCGGTCTGGCCGCGCGCCATCGTGGCCTGGCCGCCCATCACGATGCGCTCGGTCTCGGGGATGAGCTGGTCGATGCCCTCGGTGATCTGGCGGACGCGGAACGGCGCCGTGAAGCCGTCGACGGTCCGGAAGTCGTCGTAGACGATGCGCTGCACGAGCGGCCGCTGCAGCGAGTCCGGCTTGATAGACTGCTCGATCTCGCGGATGTCGAACGTCTCGGCGTCGACGACGACGAAGAGCGTCGGCTGGTCCGGCGCGCTCGGGTTGCGGGTGAGGATGTAGACGCGGTGGCCGTGGAGGTCGCGCGGGCCGTCGAAGCTGGCCGTCCGCAGCGTGTCCGCGAGCAGGCGCACGTTGGCGATCTGCTGCATGAGCAGCTGGACGACGGGCTGGTCGGGCGCGGTGCTGCCCGTCGGCTCGACGGCCGGCGGGTCGAGGCGGCCGGTGCTGTCGGGCAGCGGGCCGTAGGTCGCGCGGGCGCCGCCGCCGACGGCGACGAAGCCCCCGACGGCGCCGCGGTTGGCGTCGTAGCGCGCGCGCATCCGCTGGAGGAGCGCCGCGGTGGAGTCCGGGTCGTCGGCGCAGGCGCCGAGCAGGATCAGGAAGGCCGTCAGGCCGAGGAGCAGTCGGGTCATGGCGCAAAGGTACGGGCGGCGGAACGGGAGGAGTGGGGATCGGGCGGGGCAGCCGAGGCGCCGTGGCCGGTGGGCACGGACCGGCCCCGCCGCAGCGTCCGTCCGCGCCGCACGGGCGCTGCGTGTCTTCTGGCGCCGCCGCGATCCGCTCATCCCGGACCGGGACGCGCGCCGCACTGGGGCGCCCGGCCCGCGCCCGCCGGTACGCCCGGATTCCATCGCGCCGCGGTGAACGCCGCCGGGCCGGATGCGGCACGGGTCTGCACCGACGCCCACCAGACCCGCCGACGCCCGCCATGCAGCAAACCCTCCTGTGCCTCGCCGCCGTGCTCGTGTTCAGCCTCTTCGGGCTGGGCCGCCACCGCGCCCTCGCCGCCGCCGAGCGCTCCGAAGCGCGCCGCGAGACCGAGGCCGCCGCCCTCGCCACCACCGAGCGCTGGGCCGCGACGCTGGTCGACGCCGCCTTCGACGAGGCCGACCTCGACCGGACGCAGCCGATGCGCCTCGCCGGCCAGACGGCCGGCCTCACGCCCCGTGCCCGCTTCGGCCCGGCCGAGGAACCCGCCGTCGTGGCCTTCGACGACGTCGACGACTACGACGGGCTCGACCTCGTCGAGACGCAGCGCGCCGCGCTCGGCGTCGTCGCCTTCCGCGTCCGCATCGCCGTCGCCTACGCCGACCCGGCCACGTTCGCGCCGGTCTCGGGCAGCGCCATCACGACTGCCAAGGTCGCCGTCGTGACCGTGACGGAAGTCCGCACGGATGGCGAGCGGCCGGCGACGGCCACCCTGCCGGTCCGCGTGACCCCCGCGGGCCAGTTTCTCCACGCCTGAGCCGCCCGCCGCCATGCCCGCTCTCTACGACCACCTTATCGCCGTCGTCGCCGGCGTCATCCTGCTGTCGTCGCTGCTCGTGATCCAGACGCGCGACCGCCTCGCGGCTGTCGAGGCGACGCTCGCCGACGGCAGCCGCGCCCGCGCCGAGGCCGTCCTCGACGTCGTCGCGCGGGACACGGACAACCTGCTGCCGCGCGCCCAGTCGGACATCCTGCTCGGCGGCGCCTACCCGACACGCCTCGCCCGCACGGACTCCGTCACGACCACCTACACGCTCGCGACGCTCGTCCGCAGCGCGCCCGGCGCGGCGCCCGTGCCCGCGGTCGTCCGCTACCGCCTCACGGCTGCCGGCGACACGGCGACGGTCGCCGGGCAGCGCCTCGCGCTGTACCGCCTCACGCGGCAGGTCGGGACCGACGCGCCGCGGCCCCTCGGCGTCGTAAGCGACTTCGGCGTCGCGTTTGGCGCCGCGGCCGGGCCGCTCGTCCGTGACGGCGCGCCGCCGGCCGGCGTCTCGCACGTCCAGATCCGCGTCGCCGTGGCGGGGCGGGGGAGCGGCCACGCGGCCGCCGACCAGCGGTCGACGCGCGCGACGCTCGTGTCCCGCGCCGAGACGACCGTCCGCCCTCAGAACCTCGGCCCGGCGCGCTGACGCGACCGAGGCGCGCGCTGAACGCGCCCGCCGCGACGCCGGCACGCCGCTTTCCAGCCCTCGGTCACACTTCCGCCGGATCCCATGGGACGCTTCGTCTTGCTCGTCGTCGCCGCCGCCGCCCTCGGCAGCTATGCCCTCACGGCCGGCCGGCCGGACCTTGCCGCGGCGGGCCAGGAGCGCGAGTCGCAGAGCGCGGCGCTCGCCCGCGGCGTCGCGGCGTCGGCCCACGCGGCTGCCGTCGGCGACATGGTGGACCCGGCGACGCGCCGCTTCCGCTCGGCCCTGACGCTCCCCACGGACCTCCGCTTCGGCACGGACCGGGCGACGCTCGACGACTACCACCTCGAGGCCGGCGGCACCGTCGCCGTCGTCACCGTGACCGGCTACGCCGGCGGCGTCGCGCACCAGGTCACGAGCCGCTACCGCCTCTCGCTCGCCGACTTCCCCGGCCCGCTGTGGATCGACGCGCCCGTCGCCGTCGCCACCGTGGACGCGGCGGCGCGCATCGCTGGCGCGGCGGCCGACGGCACGACGCGCCCCGCCTACTTCGACGCGACGCGCTTTACCGCCTACCGTCTCGGCACGGCGCTGTCGCTGCCGACGCTCGACGCCGCCCTCGGCGCCCAGCTCCGCCGCGGCGGGTCGAGCCTCTCCGTCCAGACCGGCATGGCCGGCGTCCTCGCCGCGACGGGCGCCCCGACGCTCGCCGAGCTCTACAGCCGCGCGATGACGGCGATGGGGCCGGCCGACCGCACGTTCGCCGCCGCCCACGTCGTCTCCGGCACCGAGGCCTACGGCAACTTCGACGACGCCGACACTCCGAGCCCGCGCATCGTGCGCGTCGTCGGACCGCTGACGGTGCCCGCCGGCGCGACGCTGACGGGCAACGGCATCCTCGTCGTCGAGGGCGACCTGACGGTCGCCGGGACGCTGCGGTGGGACGGCTTCGTGCTCGTCGTGCCGCCGACGCAGCTTGCCCGCGTGCGCCTGCCGGGGACGGTCGAGGTCCGCGGCTCGCTGATGGTGGACCAGGAGGCACCGCCGCCGGGCGGCCACACAGACCTCACGGTAAACCGCGACCTCACGGGCGCGTGGACCACGGCCCACGGGCGAAGCCGGCGACTACCCGTGGGCGCTGCGCCACACGCACCGCATCGAGGCGACCATCCCGGACCGGACGTTCTACTTCGACGAGCCCGGCACGAGCCGCCACGAGACGCGCACGCGCTTCCAGCAGACGCTCGCCGCGGCCAGCGGCCCGGTCTACCTGCGCCTCGTCAACCCCGAGAACCACGGCGCGTCGTCGATCGCCGTCCGCCTCGGCCTGACGGACTACACGGCCTCGGCCGCGGCCGGCTTCCCGCCGGGCCTCGCCCGCAGCACGTCGCGCCCCTTCGAGACGCGGACCTTCGCGCCGGCCGACCTGCAGCGCCTCGTCGTGCAGGTCCGCAGCCTGCGCCTGCTCGCGCACCTCACCAACGGCGACGCGTCGGGCATCGCGCCGTCGTCGGCGGACTGGATGCCGGGCGGCCGGTGCTCGAATCGCCCGGCGTGCGTCGGCCAGACGCAGAACCGCGACGGCGCGCTCGCCCTCGAGGTCGTCCGCGCGAGCGACGACCGCGTCGTCTACGACGCCTCGATGTACTGGCACACGCAGGACCCCGGCGGCGTGGAGCACCGCGCCGAGGAGGCGGCCGAGGCCGCGTGGCGCGCGAGCCTCGCCGCGGGCACGACGTATGGCACCGTCCTCGAGATGGGCGCCCGCGCGCGGCTGTCGTTCAGCGTCCCGCGGATGGCCCCGATCGCGGCGCGTCTCGGGCTGGCCGGCACGTCCGTCGCCCACGTGGGCTCGTCGAGCCGGCACTGGGTGATCGGCGAGAGTGCGGCGTCGTCCGCGACGGGCACGGCCGGCGGCGTCACGGTCTGCGCGGCCGGCGCCACGCAGACGATCACGGCCGAGGCCGCGCGCGCCGCGCTCCGCCGCGGCGCCACGCTCGGCGCCTGCGGCGCGTAAGGGGCACCCCTGCACTCGGCAGTTCCACGACGTGGGCTGCACCGGCGGGCTCCGCTCCCACCGGACGGCCTCCGGACCCGTCTCACGACGTGGCTCCACCGAACGTCCCGTCGGAGGTGTCGGCGCTCTGGAGGGACCCAGCGAGCGGCGCGCTCGAAGGTCCGCGGAAGGCCGGCGCCGGCGTGCGAGGTGCATCTTGCGCCCCGTTCCCCCACGCCGCCGATCCCGTGACCGCCTTCCCGCAGCACAACGCGAGCCTCGACGAGTGGGCCGACTGGCGCTGGCAGATGCGCCACCGCGTCCACGACGCCGCGGCGCTCGCCCGCTACGTCCGCCTCACGCCCGACGAGGCGGCCGGCATCGCCGCGACCGCCGGCGTCTTCCGGTGGACCATCACGCCGTACTACGCGAGCCTGATGGACCCGCTGGACCCCGCCTGCCCCGTCCGCCGGCAGGTCGTGCCGCTGGGTGCGGAGACCCTGCCCGACATCGTCGGCGTCGAAGACCCGCTCGACGAGGTCGGGCACAGCCCCGTCAAGAACCTCGTCCACAACTACCCGGACAAGGTGGCCTTCTGCGTCACGTCCGAGTGCGCCGTCTACTGCCGCTACTGCCTGCGCAAGCGCATGGTCGGCGACGCGGACTTCATGATGCGCAAGGACGACTTGCGCGAGGCCATCGCCTACATCGCGGCGACGCCCGCCATCCGCGACGTGCTCCTCACCGGGGGCGACCCGCTCGTGTTCTCGGACGGCCAGCTCGCGTGGCTCCTCGGCGAGATCCGCGCGATCCCGCACGTCGAGGTCGTCCGCATCGGGAGCCGCCTGCCGGTCGTCAACCCGATGCGCATCACGGACGCGCTGTGCGCGGTCCTGAACCCGCCCGGCGCGCGCGTCCCGCTCTGGCTCAACACGCACTTCAACAGTCCCCGCGAGCTTACGCGCGAGGCGGCCGACGCCTGCGCGCGCCTCGCCGACGCGGGCATCCCCGTCGGCAACCAGACCGTGCTCCTCGCCGGCATCAACGACGACGCGGCGACGATGCGCGCGCTCGTCGAGGGCCTCGTCCGGATGCGCGTCCGCCCGTACTACCTCTACCACGCGCAGCTTATCGGCGGCACGGCGCACCTGCGGACGCCCATCGAGGCGGGCATGGCGCTCATGCGCGACCTTCGCGGCCACACGACCGGCTTCGCCGTCCCGGCCTACGTCCTCGACACGCCGGACGGCAAGGTGCCGCTCACGCGCGACTACGTCCTCGGCCGCGCCGGCGACCACGTCGTGATGCAGACGACGCGCGGGACGCTCTGGGCCGAGCCCAACCCGCTCCCGCCGGGCTTCTCGTGCGCCGTGACGCTGCCCGAGATCGCGATGCCGCCCGAGGCGCGGACCGTCCCGACGGGTGCCCCGACGTTCGTCTACGGCGAGCCGGCCTGACCGCCGTCAGGGCGCGCGCCGCGACAGCGTGAGCTCGACGCTCTGGATCCAGCGGTCCGGGCCGACGAGCACCTCGCCGGTCTCGATCCAGCGCCTGGCCCCGTCGAGGTGCATGACCTAGCGCATCTGGCGGCCGCCCGCCTCGAAGCCCCACGCGAACCCGCCCGGCGTCGGCGTCGCCTCGGTCCGAATGTGGCGGCCGTCGGTGTAGGCGTCAAAGTAGACCGCGCCGGTCGCGGCGTCGGGCGAGAGGACGCCGAAGGCGCGGAAGATGGTCTCGCCCGGCGGCTCGGCCGACCGGCCCCGGCCCTCGATCACGAGGACCTGCCCGCCCGACATCGGCTGCACGGTCTCGGTCTGGACGAAGGCGACGTGCTCGCCGGTCGGGGCGAGGTACCAGCCCGGGCCTTCCCACTGGCCGACGAGGAAGGCGAACGGCTGGAGCGTCGAGTCGGCGACGGCTTGGGCGTCGGCGGGCCGGACGGCCGTGAGGGCGACGAAGCAGAGGAGGAGGTGAACACGCATCGGGACAGCAGGGGAGGAGGAGGAGGCGGCTATAGTGCCCACACCCGCGCCGCGGCGCTTGAACAAATGCGGCAAAGGCGATGCCGAGCGCTCACTACGGGGCGACGCCCGCGTGGTCGATGCCGTCCGTCCGGACCTGGAACTCGGTCGGCGAGGCCCCGGCGAGTGCGGCGAACTCGCGCGAGAGGTGGGCCTGGTCGGCGTAGCCCTGCTCGGCCGCGACGCGGCCCCACGGCTGCGGGGCGGGCTGGAGCGTGTTCCCGACCGCCTCGCGGAAGCGCCGCACGCGGGCAAACTGCTTCGGCGTGAGGCCGGTCGCCGCGGCGAAGCGGCGCTGCAGCGCCCGCACGCTCAGCCCGACGTGGCGGGCGATGGCCTCGACGCGCACGTCGCCCTCGGCCTCGCGGATGGCGGCGACGGCGCGGGCCACGAGCGGGTCGGGCCGCGGCGCGCGCTCCGCAGCCGCGCCCAGCCATCCGACGAGCGCCTCGGCCGCGGCGTCGACATCGATTCCGGACGGCACGAGGTCCGGGCGCACGTCGCCGAGCGGGGCCGTGCGGTCCACCCAGGCACGGGGCGCGATCCCGGTGAGCGCGCCCGCGGCCTCGGGCCGCAGCCGCACGCCGTGGTAGACGTCGCCCGGAAAAACGTGCACGGGAAGGCTCGTAAGCCGCGGCCCGCACAGCCGCGCGAAGAGGCCGTCGGGGCTCCGCGCGACGACAAGCGACACGCACCCGTCGGGCGGAACGTGGTGGAGGACTGGCGCGGCGTCGGTGGGAACGCGGAATGCCCAGAGGGCCTGGACGAACGGGGCGAGGGCCGGTGACGGCGGCGTCTCTTCGTAGCGGAGCATCGGTCTCGGGGCAGAGCAGTGACCGAAACCTCGCACGCTTCGCCCCGGCTTCGGTCCGGCGGGTCCACCGACGGCTGCGCTGGTCTCTGGCGGACGCGTGCCGCCACCCCACTGGCGCCGATAGCCCTCCTGATGCTGGCTTTGCGACACGGAGCGGGGAATGAGCACAGCGGGTTGCACTGTGAAGGACGCGTGATGTACTCTGCCGTCTCACCCAATTCCGCATCCACATGGTCGTTACCCGAGTCGAGCCGATCTCCGTGGCGAAGGTCTTCGCCGTCCTCTACGCCGTTTTCGCCCTCCTCTTTGCGCTCCCGATGGGATGCTTCGGGGCCATGATGGGCGCCGCGATGAACGACGCGTCCGGCGTCGGAAACGTCTTCGGCGGGCTCGGCATCGCCTCCCTCATCACGTTCCCGCTCATGGGGGCGGTCGCCGGGTTTATCGGCGGCCTGATCTACGGCTTCCTCTACAACCTCGTCGCGGGCTGGGTCGGCGGCATCGAGATCGAGGTCGACGGCGAGATGGAGCGCTCCATCCTCTGAGGGCGCGCCGTTTCGGACATCGCGTGCGTGGGCGCGATGCGTGACGTACACTCTGCCTCCCGCACCGCCATCCCGGCCGGTGCGCCCACCATCTGTTCCCCTGTCAATGCGTCTCTTGCTCGTCCTCGGCGCCGCGCTCACGCTCGCCGCGTTCTCCCCCGCACACCGCGTCGGCAACGTCACGCTCTCCAACGAGAGCTCCACGACGGTTGCATTCGTCTACGCCTCGACCTGCGACGACGCCGACTGGGGCGACGACCTGCTCCCGGTCGACATCCTCGAGCCCGGCTCGGAGGCCGTCATCACGATGCCGGCCGGCTGCTGGGACCTCAAGGCCGTCACGACCGAGGGCCAGGAGCTCGAGCACTTCGGCATCGCCATCGGCGACGGCGACGACCTCGCCTGGACGATCACCGACTGACGCGCGCCTCGCCAGAGTGCACAGGGCGCCCGGTCTGCTTCGGCGGGCCGGGCGCTGCTGTTTGCGCCGACGGCTGCGTTCGCTACCTTCGGCGGTCTGCCGGACCGTTTCGCAACTGCGTGCCCCCGACCGCGCCCCCCGGTGACCTTTCTCGCCTGGATCGTCCTCCTGCTCATCGCCGCCGCCGTCGCTGCCGCGACGGTGATGCGCACGCGCCCGGCGGCCCGGATCTCGGAGGCGCAGCGCCTGCGGGTCCCTCCGGTGCCGCGCGACGACCTCGCCGGGCTCGGCCTGTCGGCGCCCCGGCCCGCTACACCGCGCGCGGACGGCCCGCGGCCTGTCACGGAGCCCACCGCTCGTCCCATCGGATCGCCCGTCGCCGCTACGCGTGGCGGCGCGACGCCCTCGGCGTGGATCGGCGACGTGCTCGACGCCCCGGACGATCCGCCCCGCCGCGCGGACGCCGAGGCCGACCCGCTCGAGACGCTGGACGCCGAGCCGCTCGACGCCGCACGCCTCGACCTCGCCGAGCTCGGTGCGCCGGCGGGACCGCTCCTCGACCTGTCCCCCGAAGACGTCGAGGACACGCTCGTCGAGGACGAGGCCGGGGCAGCGCCGGCCTACAGTCCGGAGCCCGACGAGGCGCCAGACGACTCGACCGTCTGGACCTTCGACCACGACGCCGCAGCCACGGCCGCGCCTGCCACAGCCCCCACGGCGCGCCCGGCCTACGTCCGCGACGGGCAGGCGCTGTGGCCCAAGGGGGACGCCGCCGCTGCCCTGCTCGCCGCCTCGCTCGCCGCCCACCTCGGCGGGACCGTCGCCGTGCTGCGCCAGGACGGCGCGGACTACCTCGTCGAGCTGCTCGCCGGCGACGCCGCCGAGCGTGTCCCGGCCGATGCGGCGCTCGAGGCCCTGGCGGCCGAGGGCCACCCGCTGCACCGCGTCCCGCAGGACGGCGTGCTGTCGCTGCTCGGCCACGGCGCCGCGCTGCCCTACCACGACGCGCCGCGGCAGACGCTCGTGCAGACGCTCGCCGAGGCGCCCCACGCGCGCGTGCTCCTCGTCGCCGACGTGCCGCCCGGCGCGCCCGACATCGACGGCGCCACGGCCGCGCTCGTGAGCGGCTACGCGGATCTCCTCGCAGGCCTCACGCGCGCCCCGCTCGCGCCCGACAGCGAGACCGCGTCGACGCCCGACCTTCCGGACGTCCCCGACGAGGCGGTGCTCGACGAGGACGACGTGCCGGGCGACGCGATGCCGGACGCTGACACGCCAAACGCCGGCATACCGGACGACGCCGGCGCGGCCGAGCCGGAAGAGAACGCCACCGAGGCGCTCACGCCCGACGCCACCGAAGCGCCGCCGGCCGACGGCACCGTCGCCCGCCCCGGCACGCGCCGCGCCGCGCCGCGCACCTCCCGCGGCATCATCCTCACGGGCGAGATCGACGCCGCCCGCCGCGACCGCCGCCTGCTCGTGTTCGCCCTCGTGACGCTCGCCGACGCCGAGACGGTGGTCCGCGCCGGCGACGCCGGCGTCGTCCGCGCCGAGGCGGCCCTGCGGCAGCGCCTCACGGCCGCCCGCGCCGTGCGCCGCGTCGAGCCCTTCGGGAGCCTGCTGTTCGGCGTCTTCCTCGACGCCGAGGGGCCCGAGGTCGTGCAGTGGGCCGAGCGCCTCTCGGCGCAGGGCCACCCGCTGCTCGTCGGCGCCGTGCCGGCCACCGGCTCCGAGGAGTCCGTCCGCGCCGCGGCGACGGAGGCGCTGCAGAGCGCGTACGAGCGCGAGGTCGTCTGCGTCGTCGCCGCCTGAGCCCATGCCCGCACCGCTCGTCGTCACGATCGTCCTCGACGGCGCCGGCGTCGGCGGCGCGCCCGACGCGGAGGCGTACGGCGACGCCGGGGCGGACACGCTCGGGCACGTCGTCGCGCAGGAATCGCCCGTGCTGCCGAACCTGACGCGCTGGGGCCTCGGGCACCTCGTGGCCGGCCTCGCCGTTCCAGAGGCGCCCGCCGCCTCGTGGGGCCGTCTCGTCGAGGTCGCCGCCGGCAAGGACTCGACGACGGGCCACTGGTCGCTCGCCGGCCTCGACATCGCGGTCCCGTTCCCGACCTACCCCGCCGGCTTCCCGCCGGACGTCGTCGCCGCCTTCTGCGACGCCGCGGGCGTCGGCGGCGTGCTCTGCAACGCGCCCGGCTCGGGCACGGCCGTCATCGACGCCTTCGGCGCGGAGCACGAGGCGACGGGCTGGCCCATCGTCTACACGTCCGGCGACAGCGTCTTCCAGATCGCGGCGCACACGGACGTCATCTCGCTAGAGCGCCTCTACATGATGTGCCGCGCCGCCCGCGAGCGCGTCTGCGTCGGCGAGCACGCCGTCGGGCGCGTCATCGCGCGCCCGTTCGAGGGGACGGCCGGCGACTACCGGCGCCTCTCGGCCGCCCGCAAGGACTTCTCGCTCGAGCCGCCCGGCCCGACGCTCCTCACGGCGCTCCAGGCCGGCGGCGTGCGGACCGTCTGCGTCGGCAAGGTCGCGGCCCTCTTCGCCGGGCAGGGCGTGAGCGTCGAGACGAAGACGACGGGCAACGCCGACGGCGTCGAGAAGACGCTTCAGGCCATCGCCGAGGCGCGCGCCTCGGGCCAGCCCACGTTCGTCTGGACCAACCTCGTGGACTTCGACGAGCTCTTCGGCCACCGCCGCGACGTGCCCGGCTACGCCGGCGCCCTCGAGGCCTTCGACGCCGCGCTGCCGCGCCTCGAGGCGGCCCTGCCCGACGGCGCCGTCCTGATGCTCACGGCCGACCACGGCAACGACCCGGCCTATTCGGGCAGCGACCACACGCGCGAGCGCGTCCCGATCCTGCTCCACGTCGCCGGCGCCGCGCGGGCCACGACCTCGGCACCCGCGCAACGTTCGCCGACCACGCCGCGACCGTCGCCGCTGCCTTCGGCGTGGAGTGGGAGGGCACCTCGTTCCTCGCCTGACCGCTCCCGTGCCCAACTCGATCGCCGACTTCCCGGACCGCGAGAGCCTCGGCCGCACGCTCGGCATCGAGATCGTCGAGGCGACGCCCGAGCGCGTCGTCGCGACGATGCCCGTCGGGCCGCGCGTGCACCAGCCGCTGGGCTACCTCCACGGCGGCGCGAGCGTGGCGCTGGCCGAGACCGTCGTCTCGGTCGGCGCGTACCTCGCCGCGCCCGAGGGCCACGCGGCCTTCGGCATGGAGATCAACGCGAACCACCTGCGCCCGATGAAGGAGGGCACGCTCACCGCGACCGCCACGCCGGTGTCCGTTGGCCGGACGACGCAGGTCTGGCAGGCCGAGCTCCGCGACGACGGCGGGCGCCTGATCTGCATCAGCCGCTGCACGCTCGCCATCGTCCCCCGATGACGCCCCAGCCGCACCTCCGGCGCCTCGAGGCCGAGGCCGTCCACATCATGCGCGAGGTCGCGGCGCAGTTCGAGCGCCCCGTGCTGCTGTTCTCGGGCGGCAAGGACTCGATCGTGATGGTCCACCTCGCGCGCAAGGCCTTCGCGCCGGGCCCGATGCCGTTCCCGCTGCTCCACGTGGACACGGGCCACAACTTCCCCGAGACGCTCGCCTTCCGCGACTGGCTCGTCGCCGAGACCGGCGCGACGCTCCACGTCGCGTCCGTGCAGGACGCCATCGACCGCGGCCTCGTCACCGAGGAGACCGGCCCCGAGGCGAGCCGCAACGGCTTGCAGACGGCCACGCTGCTCGAGGCGCTCGCCACCCTCCGCGCCGACGCGGCCTTCGGCGGCGGCCGCCGCGACGAGGAGAAGGCGCGCGCCAAGGAGCGCATCTTCTCCCACCGCGACCGCTTCGGGCAGTGGGACCCGCGCAACCAGCGCCCCGAGCTCTGGGACCTTTACAACGGGCGCCTCGCGCCGGGCGAGAACGTCCGCGTGTTCCCGCTGAGCAACTGGACCGAGCGCGACGTCTGGCTCTACATCCGCGCCGAGCGCATCGCCGTCCCGACGCTCTACCTCGCCCACGAGCGCGCCGTCGTGGACCGCCGCGGGACGCTGCTCGCCGCGACCGACGTCCTGACGCTGCTGCCGGGCGAGGCGCCCGAGACGCGGACGGTCCGCTTCCGCACCGTCGGCGACGCGACGTGCACCGGCGCCACGGCGAGCACGGCCGCGACGCTGGACGCCGTCATCGCCGAGGTCGAGGCGGCGCGCGAGACCGAGCGCGGCGGCCGCGCCGACGACCGCCGCTCCGAGGCGGCGATGGAAGACCGCAAGCGCGCCGGCTACTTCTGAGGCGCCGCCCCCCCTTCTCCGCTCGGGTCGCTCCACTCCCGCTGCGCCTGTCCGCCACGCCGCGCAGGGCCGTTGAGTTCTAGGTCTCTCAGGTTTTGTCATCCTGAACTCGTTTCAGGATCTGCATTTCACGGGGAGGCCGAGGAGGACAGTCCTGAAACGAGTTCAGGATGACAACTCCGGAAAGGGGGCGCGAAACACAACGGTCCTGCCGCTTAGAGAGAGACAGACGAGCCAAACGGCCGAACCGCATCGGACGAGCAGACTACACGTGCGGCGATGGAGTGGGTCTCGACCCGCCAAGCGAGGCGCCTTGGGGCGGGGGAGAGGCGGCCGTCGGACCTCGCCCCCCACCACGGGGACGAGGTCCACCCCGGCACGCCGGGGACGGTGGCCGACCGTCACGACGAGAGTACCGACCGAAAGGCCGCGCGTCCGGCCGCCGCGTGTCCGCTGTCGAGCGCCCCGCGGCGCCGCTACTTTGGCGGCCGCACGCCTCGCCCTCGCCCATGAACCCCGCCGTCTTCCTCCCGCCGGCGCCCGCGCCCGAGACCGACGCGCCCCCGGACCTGCTGCGGCTCACGACGGCCGGCTCCGTCGACGACGGCAAGAGCACGCTCATCGGGCGCCTGCTCGTCGACACGCGCTCGACGTTCGACGACCAGATGGCGGCCGTCGCCGAGGCGAGCCGGCGCCGCGGCGTCGACCACGCGGAGCTCGCGCTGCTCACCGACGGCCTCCGCGCCGAGCGCGAGCAGGGCATCACCATCGACGTCGCCTACCGCGCCTTCGCCACGCCGCGGCGCTCGTTCATCGTCGCCGACACGCCCGGCCACGTCCAGTACACGCGCAACATGGTGACGGGCGCGAGCACCGCCGACCTCGCCGTGATCCTCGTCGACGCGGGCCGCGGCGTGCAGACGCAGAGCAAGCGCCACGGCTTCCTGGCGTCCCTGCTCGGCATCCAGCACCTCGTCGTGGCCGTCAACAAGATGGACCTCGTGGGCTACGACGCGGCCGTCTTCGAGGGCATCGTGCGCGAGTACGCCGCCTTCGCGGCGCGCCTCGCCGTGCCCGACGTGACGTTCATCCCCGTCTCGGCGCTCGTCGGCGACAACGTCGTCGAGCGCTCGGCCGCGATGCCGTGGTACGACGGCCCGACGCTGCTGCACCACCTCGAGCGCGTCCACATCGCGGGCGACCGCAACCGCGTCGACTTCCGCTTCCCGGTCCAGCTCGCGCTGCGGCCGGACGCCTCGTTCCGCGGCGTCGCCGGGACCGTCGCCTCGGGCGCGATCCGCGTCGGCGAGCGCGTCGTGGTCCTGCCCGCCGGGACGCCGACGACCGTCGCCTCGGTGCGGACGGCCGCGGGCACCACGGACGAGGCGCAGGCCGGCGACGCGGCCGTGCTCACGTTCGCGGACGAGATCGACGTCGCGCGGGGCGACATGGTCGTCCGCGACCTCAACCGGCCGCACGTCGGGACCGAGATCGAGGCCATGCTGTGCTGGATGACCGACGCCCCGATGGGCCGCCGCGTCCTCCTGCGCCACACCACGCGCACCGTCGCGGCGACCCTCGACGCCGTCGTGTACCGCGTCGACGTGGACACGCTGCACCGCGCGCCGGCCGAGCGCCTCGCGCTCAACGACATCGGCCGCGTGCGCATCACGACGGCCGCGCCGCTCTGCTTCGACCCGTTCCGCCAGAACCCGGCCACGGGCGCCTTCATCCTCATCGACCCCGACACCAACGCGACCGTCGCCGCGGGCATGATCCGCGGCGGCGCCGCGATGACGACGGCGCAGGCCGAGCCGGACGAGGCGCTCGCCGCATCGCCAGACGAGCCGCGGCGGCCGGTGAGCCCGAACGTCGTCTGGGAGGGGCTCAACATCTCACGCGCGGAGCGCGAGGCGCGGCAGGGCCACCGCGGCGGCGTCGTGTGGATGACCGGCGTCTCGGGGGCGGGCAAGACGGCCGTCGCGCGGCGCGCCGAGCGCGCCCTTTTCGATCTGGGCGCGCATGTGATCGTGCTCGACGGCGACCACGTCCGCCACGGCCTCTCGGGCGACCTCGGGTTCTCGCCCGAGGACCGCCGCGAGAACGTCCGCCGCGCGGCCGAAGTCGCGCGCCTGCTCGTCGAGACCGGCGCCGTCGTGCTGTGCACGTTCGTCTCGCCGAACCGGGCGGACCGCGACGCCGCCCGGGCCCTCTTCGCCCCGGACGACTTCGCCGAGGTCCTCGTCACGGCCCGCCCCGAGACGCTCCGCGCCCGCGACCCCAAGGGCCTCTACGCCCGCGCCGACGCCGGCGCCATCGCCGCCTTCACCGGCGTCTCGGCGCCCTACGAGGCGCCCGCCGCGCCTGACCTCACGCTGGACACCGACGCGCTGAGCGCGGACGCCGCGGCCCGCGCGCTCCTCGCCTTCCTCGCCGCCCGCGGCTGCGTCCCAGCGGGAGCGGCATGATCCGCGGACCAGCGTCCCGCCCCGCGCCGCATCCGTCCCCCGCCGCGTCCGTCCCGCGCCGCGCGCCGCGCCGGATGTACCGTCCCCCGCCGCGATGCGTCCGTCCCACACCTTGGCGAGCCATACAGCGCGATGCGCACGATCCCGTCCTCCACCCTCCACTCACCGTCATTCCCGCGCACGCGGGAATCCAGAGTCGTGAGGTGTTCTAGCCGCCATGCACCACACGCTCGTACAGATCCATCCATCCAGGATTCGTCTCCTCGATAAGCTGCAGCTTCCACTCCCGCCGCCACTTCTTGAGCTGCTTCTCGCGGGCGATAGCATCAGCGATGCCGGCGTGCTGCTCGAACCAGACGAGGGCCGTCACGCCGTAGCGCTTCGAGAAACCGGGGTGCGTGCCTTCCTTGTGCTGTCGGATGCGGCCGACGAGATCGCTCGTGACGCCGAGGTAGAGCGTCCCGTTGCGCTGACTGGCGAGGAGGTAGACGGTGCCGGTCTTTCGCGTCATCCAGGGAGCATACGGCAGCGGTCGGTACTCTGGGTTCCCGCGTTCGCGGGAATGACGTCGTAGTAGAGGCGAGATGAGATTCTAAGTCGTGAGGCGGCTGGCTGAGGGGCTGCGGTAGGAGGGGCCTGCGTGCCTTGGCCCAAGGCTTCTGGGTGGACGCGCGTATCGGGCTACACCCAGCAGGCCCTCGGCCGGCCGCGCCTCTGGCGTGAAGATGCGTGGGACGCGGAAGGAAGATCGGACCGTGCGGCGATGGGCCCAATGGAGCCTCTATATTCGCCGGCTACGGCCTTTGATTCCCGATCGACCATGGAACACGTCCCCGCCGGCTTTCCGGACCGCCGGCCCGCAGGCGCGAGCCCGCCGCCGCCGCTGCCGCCGCCGGACGTCTTCGGGGGCGGCCTTCGCGACCCGAACCCGCGCTACGGCTACCCCGTGGACCGCGGCGCGCAGATCCGCGAGTGGCTGGACGTCGCCTACCGCGGCCGCTGGATCATCCTGGCCACGCTCGTCGCCGTCCTCGTGCCGACGATCTGGTACGCGCTGTCGCTGCCGAACGTCTACCGCGCCGACACGACGCTGCTCGTCGAGACGGGCAGCAGCAACGAGCTCGCCAACGTCCTCCCGAGCGCCGCGGCCGAGGCCCTCGGCGGCGGCGGCAAGGGCCGCCAGATCGAGAACGAGGTCCTCCGCCTGCGGCAGTCCGACGCGCTCTTCGACCAGACGGCCGCGCAGCTTCTCGAGGAGCACGCCGGGGACGGCTTCCCGATCCTCGCCGACGACGCCGGCGGCGCCGCCCCGGCCAGCGTCGTCTCGAGGCGCCTCCGCGACGCGATCGCCGTCGCGCCCGAGGGCCGCGACCTCGACGCGATCCGCATCTCGACCACGAGCACGGTCCCGGCCGAGGCCGCGATGGTCACCAACGCCTACGCGGAGCAGTACATCCTGCGCGCCCGCAACGGCTCGCGCGCCAGCGTCTCGGCGACGCGCACGTTCCTCGAGGCGCAGGTCGACTCGCTCGGCAGCGAGCTCGTGACGCGCGAGGAGGCCGTCCGGGCCTACATGACGCGCGAGGGCGCCGTGCGCCTGGACGACGAGGCGGACCGCCTCGTGACCCAGATCGCCGCCCTCGAGGCGCAGCGCGACGAGGCGCGCATCGCCGGCCGCATGCGCGGCGCCTCGGCGGCCGCCATCGGGAGCGAGCTCCAGACGGTCCAGCCGAACCTCGCCGGGCGCATCGCCGCGCGCGTCGCGCCGGGCACGGAGGCCGAGATCGAGGCCGCGCAGGGCGAGATCCGCACGCTCCAGACGCAGCTCGAGACGTACTACGCCCGCAACCCCGAGCTCCGCGACGCCGCCGACGCCGACGTGCCGGAGGTCATCCAGACGCGCCGCGCGCAGGTCCAGCGCCTGCGCCGCCGCACGGCCCAGCTCTCGGAGCAGTACGCCGCCGGCGCCGTCGCCTCGGGCGGCGTCGACCCGTCGGACGAGGGCGTCGGGCGCGTGGCCGAGCTGCGGCGGCGGCGGACGGACGCGCAGATCGAGCAGAGCGGCTTCGCCGCGCAGGACGGCACGATCGCGCAGCGCCTCTCGCAGTACGAGGGCGAGCTGTCGCGCATCCCGACGCAGGCCGTCGAGCTCGCGCGCCTCACGCGCGCCCGCCAGGCGACCGAGGGCCTCATGACGGCGCTCCAGGAGCGCCTCCAGGAGGCGCGCGTCGCCGAGCAGTCCGAGCTCGGCTACGCCGAGGTCGTCCGCCGCGCCGAGGCGCCGGGCCTGCCCTTCGAGCCCAACCGCAAGCGCATCGCCATCCTCGGCCTGCTCTTCGGGCTCGGCGCGGGCGTCGGCCTCGCGCTGCTGCGCGTGCGCCTGGACCACCGCCTGCACCGCCCCGAGGACCTCCGCGACCGCGGCGTGACGGTGCTGGGGACCATCCCGAACACGGACGACCTCGTGAAGCAGGACTTCGGCGGCGCCCCCACGGTGACCGTCGACGGGCGCACGCTGGACACGCACCTCACGGTCCTGCTCGTGCCGCTCGCGCAGGCCTCCGAGGCGTACCGCTCGCTCCGGACGTCCGTCCAGTTCTCGCGGCCCGACGTCGTCGTGCGCAAGATCCTCGTGACGAGCGCGAGCCCGTCCGAGGGCAAGTCCACGACGGCGGCCAACCTCGCGCTGACGATGGCGCAGGCCGGCCGCAACGTCCTCCTCGTCGACGCGGACCTGCGGCGGCCGCGCGCGCACAGCCTCTTCGGCACGTCGCGCACGCCGGGCGTGTCCGACGTCCTCTTCCAGCCGCTCGAGGAGGGCCTGCTGCCGCCGGGGCTGGCCGCGACGGGCGTCGAGGACCTCACGGTCGTCCCGGCCGGCGTCCACGCCCCGAACCCGTCCGAGCTGCTCGGCTCGCGCGCCTTCCGCGACCGCCTCGACGCGTGGGCGGACCACTACGACGTCGTCATCATCGACGCCCCGCCCGTCCTCGCGGCCACGGACGCCGTGCTGCTCTCGACGCAGGTCGACGCCGCGCTCGTCGTCGTCCGCGCCGGCCAGACGAAGGACTTCGAGCTCGACCGCGCCCTCGAGGCGCTCCGCTCGGTCGGCGCCCCGGTCATCGGGACCGTCTTCAACGGCTTCGACGCGAGCCAGGCCTACGGCTACAAGTACCGCTACACGACGGGCTACGCGACGAAGTACGGCTACGGCTACCTCGAGTCCGTGGCGGCAGGCAAGACGGACGCGCGCGCATGAGCACGCCCGCGACGCCGCTCTGGCGCGTGTTCTACACGCGCCCGCGCACCGAGAAGAAGGTCGAGGAGCGCCTCGCCGCCGGGGGCCACGACGTCTTCCTGCCGATGCGCGAGACGCTCCGCCAGTGGTCCGACCGGAAGCAGCGCGTCGCCGTCCCGCTCTTCCCGTCGTACCTCTTCGCCCGCGTCGACGAGCGCGCGCGCCTCGCCGTCCTCGAGGACGAGGCGGTCGTGAAGACGGTCCACTTCGGCGGGACGCTCGCCCACGTGCCGGACCGCGAGATCGCCCTCCTCAAGACGCTCGTCGCTGCGCCGGACCGCATCGAGGCGGTCGCGCGGGAGGCGTTCCCGCTCGGCGCCGAGGTGTACGTCGCGAAGGGGCCGCTCGCGGGCGTCCACGGCCGCGTCATCGGGCACCCCCGCGACCTGCACCTGCTCGTCGAGGTGCCGAGCATCCGGCAGTCGATCCGCATCCAGATGCCCACCGACTGGGCGACGCGCCCCGCCGCCTCGGCCGCGCCCGCGCCCGTCGCGAAAAAACAATCCCGCGCGCGGTTCGTCCGCCCGCAGATGGGCTGACCTCGTTCGGTTGTCGCGTCAGGGCCTATTGGCTCAGACTCCACACGGCATATCGCGATCTGGCCCCCCGATGTCCGGTTCTGCCGGGAGGCGGCCCGTATGTTTTGATCCTGACTCATCCAGGCCCCCACGGGACCACGCGCGGCGTGGGACTGACGGGGCGAAGCCGTTTCCAGACGCTCCATTCCGCTGCTCGTTTCGTCTCTGATTCTGCTCTCCCCCACGTCCTCCACGCGCACTCGCCGTCTGTGCGTGACGCGGTCCCCGGTCCTGGACATGGCACACGCCCGTCAGAGCGCAGACTATCAGAATGCGCGCGAGACCAAGCGCCAGCCCAGGGAGGAGACGGGTTTCCACGTTCTCAGAGTCTGCGCCTCGCTTCGACACAAAAGTCAACGTCATCCCGAGCCTGTCGAGGGATCTCGACGCACTGGGGCTGCAGGAGCGCGGTGGCCCCAGATGCTGCCGCTCGAGATGCCCTTCAACGACGTCTCGCCTGGCGAGCTCGCTGTTCGGGATGACGGTGTTGTTGCGACGCTTGAGGCCACTCGGCATGACGCTCAGCGGCTCCGCCTCGTCGCGGGCGTGCTCCGAGAGCCCCAGGAAGCTTCGCTCTACCGCTCGCAGAGTCACCTTGTCCGCGGCGCGGCCGCTCGGGGCGCCTGATGTGCGGCATCGCGGCGACCGTGGACCGGACCGGGCACGGGGTTGACCTCGACGCGCTCGCGCGCGTGTCTGCGCACATGGCGCGGCGCGGGCCGGACGGCCACGGCCTGTGGACCGACGCCCGACGGGCGCGCCGCGCTCGCCCACCGCCGCCTCTCGATCATCGACCTGAGCGCCGGCGGCGCGCAGCCGATGGTCTCGGCCGACGGCCGCACCGCCGTCGCGCTTCAACGGCGAGATCTACAACTACCGCGCCCTCCGCGCGCGCCTCGAGGCCGACGGCGCGCGCTTCGCGTCGGACTCCGACACCGAGGTGCTGCTGCACCTCTACGCGCGCCACGGCGAGCGCCTCGTGGAGCACCTGCGCGGCATGTTCGCCTTCGCGCTGTGGGACGCCGACCGCGGCGCGCTCCTGCTCGCGCGCGACCCGTACGGCATCAAGCCGCTCTACGTCGCCGACGACGGCCGCACGGTCCGCGTCGCGTCGCAGGTGAAGGCGCTGCTCGCCGGCGGCGGCATCGACACGGCGCCGGAGCCCGCCGGGCACGCCGGCTTCTTCCTCTGGGGCTCGCGTCCCGGAGCCGTACACGCTCTACCGCGGCATCCGCGCGCTCCCCGCCGGCCACACGCTGTGGATCGACGCCGAGGGTCCGCGCCGCATGAGCCGCGTCCCGTTCGCGTCCGTCGACCGGCGCCTTCCGCGCCGGGCGCGCGAGCGCGCCCCGCCGGCGACGGTCCGCGAGGCGCTCCTCGACACGCGTCCGCGCACCACCTCGTCGCCGACGTGCCCGGTCGGCGTCTTCCTCTCGGCCGGGCGCGACTCGGCGACGCTCGCCGCGCTCGCGACCGAGGTCGGCGGGACGCTCCGCACGGTCACGCTGGGCTTCGAGGAGTACCGCGGGACGCGCGAACGACGAGGTGCCGCTCGCCGAGGCCGTCGCCCGCCACGTCGGCGCCGACCACCAGACGGTCTGGACGACGCGCCAGCGACTTCGCCGACGCCCGCGCGCGACGTCGTTCGCGGCCATGGACCAGCCGACGCTCGACGGCGTCAACACGTACTTCGTGAGCCGCGCCGCGCGCGGAGGCCGGCCTCAAGGTGGCGCTCTCGGGCGTCGGCGGCGACGAGCTCTTCGGCGGCTACCCGAGCTTCCGCGAGATCCCGCGCCTCGTCCGCGCGGCGCCGCGTCGTGCCGCGGCCGGTCGGGCGCTGCGGCGCGCGTCGCGGCGGCGCCGCTGCTGCGGCACCGCGCGAGCCCCAAGGCCGCCGGGCTCGCCGAGTACGGCGGCTCGTGGGGCGGCGCCTACCTGCTGCGCCGCGCCCTGTTCATGCCGTACGAGCTCGACGCCGTCCTCGGCCGCGACCTCGCCCGGGCGGGCCTCGACGCGCTCGGGCTCACGGCCCGCCTCGACGCGGCGGCGGCGGGGCAGGCGTCGGGCCACGCGCGCGTCGCGGCGATGGAGTCCACGCAGTACCTGCGCAACCAGCTGCTGCGCGACACCGACTGGGCGAGCATGGCGCACAGCCTCGAGGTCCGCACGCCGCTCGTCGACGCGGCCCTGCTGCACGCGCTCGCGCCGGACGCCGCCTGCCGCCCGGACCGCGTCTCGAAGGCGCGCCTCGCCGCCTCGCCGCCTCCACGCGCTGCCGGACGCGGTCCTGAACCGGCCCAAGACGGGCTTCACGGTCCCGGTCCGCGACTGGCTCGCCGGGGCGGACGCGCCCGCCGTCCGAGCGCGGCCTCCGCGGCTGGGCCCGCGACGTCTACGCCTCGTTCACGGCATGACCGAGACGCTCGCTCTGCCGAGACGCTGCACCTGCGAGCCACGACAGCGAGCCGCGTCCCGGCGTCTACGGACGTGACGCCCGGCGCAGGACGCCGCGGCGCGCTTCGGGTGCTGTACCTGTGCACGGATGCGTACGGCGGCTACGGCGGCATCGCCCAGTACAACCGCGACCTCCTCGCCGCCTTCAGCGCGTCGGACGCCGTGCGCGAGACGGCCGTCGTGCCGCGCGTCGTCGTCGGGGCCGACCGAGGCGCTCCCGCCGCGCGTCCGCTTCGACGCGCAGAGCGCCGGCAGCACGGCCCGCTTCGTCCGCCACGCGCTCGCCCAGATCCCGACGCGGCCCGACGTCGTCGTGTGCGCGCACCTCAACCTGCTGCCCGTCGCCGTCGCCGTCTCGAAGCTGCACGCGGCGCGCGCCTCGTGCTCGGCATCTACGGCATCGACGCGTGGACGCGCCCCGCGCGCCGCGGCCTCGACTGGATGCTCCGGCAGGTCGACGCCGTCTACTCGATCTCGGACTTCACGCTGGAGCGCTTCCGCGCGTGGGCGCCCGTCGCCGACACGCCGGCCTTCCTGCTGCCCAACGCCATCGCACCTCGACGCCTACGCGGCAGGGGAGACCCCCGCCTACCTCGTGGAGCGCTACGGGCTCGCCGGGAAGCGGGTCCTGATGACGACCGGCCGCATGGACGCCCGCGAGCGCTACAAGGGCTTCGACCAGACCCTCGCCGCCCTCGCGCGCCTCGCGCCCCGAGCACCCGGACCTCGCCTACGTCGTCGTCGGCAAGGGCGACGACCAGCCGCGCATCGAGGCGCTCGCCCGCACGCTCGGCGTCCGCGACCGCGTGTCGTTCACGGGCTTCGTCGACGAGGCCGAGAAGGCGGACCACTTCCGCCTCGCCGACGCCTACGTCATGCCGAGCGACGGCGAGGGCTTCGGCTTCGTCTTCCTCGAGGCGCTCGCCTGCGGCATCCCCGTGCGTCGGCTCGGACTCCGACGGCGGCCGCGAGGCGCTGCGCCTCGGCGCGCTCGGCCAGCTCGTCCGCCCGGACGACCCGGCCGGCCTCGACGCCGCCATCCTGCAGGCCCTCGCCACGCCGAAGGGCATCCCGGACGGCCTCGCGCACTTCGCCGTCCCGCGCTTCGCCGCCCGCGCCGACGCCATGCTCCAGCAGGTCACCGCGTGAGCA
>CAWHKM010000006.1:0-440207 GCA_963829985.1 Rubricoccaceae bacterium | reverse complement strand
AGAACACCGCGAGGTGCACGAGGTATGGCGCGGCGAAGGCGGCCCCGCGCCAGTTCGACCTTGCGCGGCGCGGCGCCGGCGGCGCCAGCGCACGGGCGACCGCCGCAGGGGCATCGGTCCCGGGCTGCAGGGCGGGCAGCGTCTTCGCGGCGAGGGTGTCGGGCGTCTCAGTCATCGCGCCCATGCCTGCAGGACCTCGATGCGGTCGGTGACGCTCCGGACGACCTGCGCGGGCGTCTCGATGCCGTAGACAGCGCGCTCGTAGCCCTGCGCGACGGCGTCTAACGTCTCGGGCAGGTTCGGCACCGCGTCGACGCCGCGCGTGGCGACGGCCTGTTCGGCAAAGCGGCGCATGGCCGGGTTGGCGGAGAAGAAGGCCGCGAGCGCAGGGTCGTCGAGCAGGCCTCGGCGGATTGGGATCTGACGCGTCGTCTCGAGGAGCAGGCGGTCCGCCTCGGGCGAGACGAGGAACTGCGCGAAGGCCCACGCCTCGCGCGGGTGCCGCGTCGTCGCAAAGAGGGCGATGTTCTTGTAGTCGCCGTAGGTGACCGGTGGGCCGTCCCCGAGCGGCGTGCCGTCCGGAACGGGCACCGGCGCGAAGTCGACGGGCACCTCGGGCGCGTTCTCGGCGAGCCAGCCGACGGTCCACGGCCCCGTAAACTCGGTCGCGATGCGCTGCTGAGCGAAGGCATTGCCCTGGAGCGTCGAGCGCGGATAGTCGCCGCGGGCGTAGAGCGTCTGGAAGAAGCCCATCACGTCCGCCATGGCCGTCGTGTCGATGGCGAGGGCGCCCTGGTCGTCGAACAACGTCTTTCCGCCGCTCGCGGCGACGTAGAGCGGGTAGACGTCGAAGTAGCGCTGCCACCAGATCGGGCGGATGTCGCGGGCGCCCATCCAGCGGTCGGTCCGCCCGTCGCCGTCGGTGTCTTTCGTGACGAGGGCGGCGGCGGCGAGGTACTCCGAGTAGGTCCGCGGCACGCGCGCGACGCCGGCGCTGCGGAGCATCGCCGGGTTGATCATCATCAGGATCGGGTTCGTCTTCCACGGCAGCTGGTAATAGCCGCCGTCCGCCGACCTGAAGCGCTCGCGCAGCTCGGTTGGCACCCGCGCCGTCATGAGGCTGTCGAAGCCCGGCATCTTGTCGAGGCGCAGCACGCCCTGCGCGCGGACGAGGTCATGGAGCACACCCGGCCAGATGTTCGAGCAGACGTCCGGCGTCGTCCCGGCGACGATCGAGGCGAGAATAACCTCCTCGGACGACTGCCCGGCGGGAATCGGCTGGACCGTCACCTGGATGTCCGGGTGCGTCCGGTTCCAGCGCGCCGTGAGCGAGTCGGCGACGGTTCGCTCCTGCGGGTTCTGGCTCGTCCAGTACACGAGGCGGACGGGCCCGCCGGCTGCCTCGGCCGCCCGCTCGCCACCGCCGCACGCTGCGAGCGTGCCGGAGGCGAGAGCGAGCAGGAGCGAGGCGACGCGCATCGGGTGGGGGCGACGGGGACTGGGACGTGGGATGAGAAGACGCTGGCAGTCTCCACCTCCCGGCCTTCAGTCTCCTGCGGTCAGAAGGTGAGACTCAGGCCGATGGTCTGGATCCGGCCGAGGCGGCCAGCGTCGCGGTAGGCGACGTCCAGCTTGGCCATGCCGTTGGGGTACGGCAGCGGCTGGTGGACGCCCGCGCCGAGCGACAGACCGCCCTCGGCGTCCTCGAGGAAGAGGCCCTGGAAGCCGCCGCGCAGGAAAAACCGTTGCCGAAAGCCGTACTCCGCGCCGACGTTGAGGCTCTCGTAGTTCGTCGACGGGTGCAGCGCGTCCACGGCCACTGTCAGCTGGTTGAGGGCCGAGTTGATGGGCCGCGCTACGACGCCGAGCTTGAAGTCGAGGGGCATGCTCCACGCATCGAGCGCGTAGTCCGCCGGGATCTGGCCGTTGTTGCCGTCCTGGTTCGGGGCCGGGTCGATGGTCGCGCGCGTGTCGCGGCCGTCGAGGCGCAGGTCGGTGCCGAAGTTGGAGAGCTGCGCGCCGATGGTGAGCCCGCCGAAGAAGTCGGTCCGAAACTGCGTGCCGACGTCGACGGCGACGCCCGAGGCGCTCGAGTGCCAGATGCGCTCCTGGACGAGCTTGACGGTCCCTCCGAGCGAGAAGCGCTCGGTGAGGGCGCGGCCGTAGCTCAGCCCGATCGCCATGCTGGACGCGTCGAAGGTCTCGCCGGTGCCGTCCTGGTTGAGCTCCGTGCGGACCTCCTGGTCCGGCACGCCCAGCAGCGTCACGCTCGCCCCGGCGACGCCGCCGAGCAGCGGCACGGCCACGCCAACGTAGTCGTGGCGGACGTCGGCGAGCCACTCGGAGTGCGCCGAGACGACCTCGCCGGTCGTCATCTGGGCGAGCCCGGCGGGGTTCCAGTAGAGCGCCGTCGCGTCGTTGACGCCGGCGGTGACGGCGCCGCCGAGCGCGGCGGCGCGTGGGCCGACGCCGATCTCGAGGAACGTGGCGGCCGTCGTGCCCGTGCGCGAGACGTTCTGCGCCGCCGCCGGGCCGGACGCGAGCGCGCCGGACGCGAGCGAGACGCCGAGTAGGAGAGCTTTCATTTGATCAGGGCGAAGCGCCCGACGGACTCGCCGACGCCCGGCGCGTCGACGTGGAAGATGTAGACGCCGTAGGCGACGTCCATGCCGTCGCGGGAGACCAGATTCCACGGCTCCTGTCCGTCGTCGACGGCCGCGTCGTGCGTCAGCGTCTGGACAAGGTCGCCGGTGACCGTGTAGATCCGGATGGTGCACTGCGGGGGCAGGCCCATGAACAGGATCCGGCGCTCGCCGCGGCCGACGACGTACGGGTTGGCCGGCTCGAAGAGGCTCGTCGCGACGTACGGGTTGGGCACGACGTAAACCTCCCGCATGGCCTCGCGGGCGGCGGTGGCGTCGAAGGCGGGCGCGGTAAACGAGAAGTCGACGTAGTCGCCGGTGGCGAAGGGCTTCGTCGGGCCGAACGAGAGGACGGCGCCGGGCGCGGGCGCGCGCGGCGTGATGCCGGCGTCGGGCGGGAGCAGGCGGACGGCCCAGCCGGCGCGCCAGTTGCCGTTGGCCTGGACCGGCGGCGCACCCGGCGTGACGCCGTCGACGAGAATGATGAGGTCGCCGGGGTCCCAGCGCTGGTTGCGCAGGGCCGGGTCGTCCTCAACGAGCAGCACCTCCTGCTGGCGGTCCAGCGTCGTGTTCCAGACCTGGAACGGCAGCGGGATGGCCGTCTGCCCGAAGGCGAGCACGCGGCTCGTCTGAGGGAAGGTGCCCTCGGGCGCCCAGCGGACCTCGAAGTCGTATGGGAACGGGATGTAGCGGGTCGGTGTGACGACGGGCGACGTGGTCCCTGGCAGCACGACTGGCACGTAGGTCCCGCCGTCGCCCGCGGTGAACACGACGGCGGTGTCGGGGACGGCGATCGCGGCGGGCGCGTCGATCGTGAGCGCGAAACCGGACGTGAGCGGCAGCTCGTTGAGGCCGGGGTGGATCGTCCCGGTTTCGAACACGGCCCCCGTCTCGGTGTCCGAAAGCGTGTACGTCGGCGCGAGGTTCGTGTCGAACGGGTCCGGGTTGACGAACGCGAGGCGGTAGCGGCCGGCCGCGTCGAGCGCCGTCGGCGAGACGATCGAGAGGCCGATCGCGCCTGTCCCGCGCACGTCCGGTGTGTACGTCGCGACGGCCGGGGCGACGTAGCCTGCAGCCGGCGCGCGCGGCGTCACCTGTGCCGTGTTGACGTCCGTCGTGACGTTGCCCGAGAGGTCGTTGTTGATGATCGCCGTCGTGATCGACGGCGAGAGGCCGTCGATCTGCCCGTCGGGCGTCGTCGGGAAAGAGCCGTCGGCGTTGCGCGTCACGAGGCCGCGGTCGTAGGCGACGAGGGCGTAGTAGTACGTCTGCCCGTTGACCACGTCGCGGTCGATGTAGCTGTGGCGGATGCCCGAGTCGTTTCCGAGGTTGAACTGGACGCCATTGACGGGGACCGGGTGCAGGCCGCGGATGCCGTCGGCGAGGTCGAACTGGGCGAGCGGGCGTTGGTAGACCGGGTTGCCGTAGGCGTCCGTGACGAGCAGGTTCTCGCGGAAGTTGGGCTCCGTCGAGCGGTAGATCATGTAGCCCTGAAAGTCGAACTCGCGCAGGAACGGGTCGTAGGAACGCTCGGCGCGGTCGTCCCACGAGAGCGTGACCTGGCCGTCGCCGGGCGTCGCGCGGAGCGTCGGCTTGTCTGGCGGGCGCGCAAACTGGTAGTTCGCGTTGTAGATCTGCTGGACGGTCTGCTTTTTCCGGGCGAGCGACGAGTTGTCGATCTGGCGCGGGTCCGAGAAGTCCTTGTCGGCGAAGATGAGCGCCATCGAGAAGCGCTCGGTCTGGCCGGCGCGCAGCGGGAACGGCCCCGAGGCGAAGAACATGCCGAGGTTGCGACCGCCCTCGAGCACGACATCCTGCGGCGGGAGCGCCTCGCGGAAGATGTTGTAGTCCTGCACGTCATCGATAAGCTCGAAGTCGTGGACGTTGAAAATCTTGAAGCCGGTCAGGCCGATCTGGTCGGACTCGTCCTTGTCGAGGGCGTCGAAGTTGGGCTCGCCGGCCGTCGGGCGGCCGTCGCCTTCGCCGACGTCGCGGCCGGGATAGTTCTCCGCCTGCGGCCCGAGCCCGTCCTCGCCGACGTCGTCGTTGAGCGGCTCGCCGGCCGTGTACTGGCCGTCGCCGTCAAGGTCGGTGTAGCTCTGCCAGTTGAGGTTCTCGTCGCCCGTCCACCAGCGCCCGTCGCGGACGGCCGCGGTGTTGTCGAGTGATCCGTAGAAGGCCTCGAAGCGGACCACGTTGTAGCGCGCGGCGACGGCGGCGCGGATGGCGTCCGCGCCGAGGATGAGTTCACCGGGCCCGCTGTCGCGGCGCTCGTCCGTGATGCCGTCCTCGTCGTTGTCCTGGCCGTCGGTGGAGTTGCCCGGCGACTCCAGAAACGCGTAGCCGGCCGTCCCGACGGGGCTGAACTGGCCCGGCGAACCGATGCCGTCGGCGTCGTAGGCGAAGGCGAGGTCGAGGCGCGTGTTGTAAGCGCCCTCGTCGTCGCCCGAGTCGTCCGTCCCGCCGACGCCCCAGTCGATGTACTGCGCGAACACGACATCGTCGTAGTCCTGCTGGCACTCGTTGGTGATCTCGTAGACCCAGAAGATGACGTCCTGCGCGAGCGGGTGATTCCACTGGAGGCCGCGCACGGCAACCTCCAGGCCGAGGCCGCCTCTCCCCTCCTGGCCGGGGCACGGGAAGAAGCGGCTGGGCGGCTGCGTCCACTCGGGGTCGTTCGAGTCGTCCATGACGAAGTACGTCTCGACGTCGGCGTTCGTCACGCCGCGGCCGAAAAGGCCGTTCCACTGGCCGGCCCAGTCGATGGGCCGGTCCGGCCACGTCGCGGGCCACGTGCGCTCGTCGTCGCTTCTCGCGGGGCTGCCCTGGCGCGGGTTGGAGTAGCCCGGCACGGGCGCCCAGCCCCACGGCACCTGCGTGACGGGGTCGCGGTCGATGTCCTCGCGGTAGTTCGTGGACATCGGGTAGATCGGGTTGCCGGCTGCATCGCGGGCGGCGGCAGACACGACGAAGGCGATGCCGTCGATGTACGAGTGCCCGGAGCCCTTCGGCCACTCGGCCGACGGCTGGTCCGGGTACCGCGCGATCTCGCCGTGGTTGGCGTAGAGCGTGCGGACGCGGTTGCCGTCGAGGATGCCCCACTGCGTGAGCTGGGGGTTGCCCTGGTTCGGGTCCGGCAGACGCTGCGCGGCGGCGGGCAGCGCGGCGAGGGCGAGGAACAGGCAGGTGGACGGACGAAGCATGGGGTGTGGCAAGTGGCGGGTGCCAGGGGACAAGTGGAAAGACATCGGGGCAGGACAGGCCATCACCTGTTCTCTGCCGCCCTTCCACTCGTCACCTTAGAGGTCGACCGAGGCGCCGATCTGGATCTGGCGCGGAGCGGCGTAGAAGTCCGGCCGCAGCAGGTACTGGTCGCGCGTGTTCAGGCCGGCGGCCTGTCCCGAGTAGTAGCGCAGGTTCGGCGTGGCGAGCCCGGTGTCCGAGTAGACGTTTGTCAGGTTGGCCGTGTCGAACAGGTTATAGACGCGCAGGAAGAGACCCGGGCGGAGGCCGCCGATGCGGACCTGCCGCGTCGCGAAGAGGTCCAGGCTCGCGACGCCGGGGCGCCGCGCCGAGTTGACGACGCCCGTCCGCTCGTCGGCGCGCGTCGGCGTGTAGGGCAGGCCGGAGCCGAGGCGCCCGACGAGGCTGACGAGGCCGAAGGCGCGGTCCGCCTCGCCGACGCCGACGCGGACGTTGAGCTGGTGCCGGCGGTCCCAGTCCAGCGGGTTGAGCTGCGTCGCGACGACGCGGCCGTCGAGCGCGCCCTCGTTCAGGAAGACGTCGGCGGGATTGGAGGCCGAGCCCTCGGCGATCTGGAACGTGTAGTCCACGTTCAGGCTGAGCCCGGCGCGGCCCGCAGCGCCCGAGTTTGCGCGGCGTTCGAAGGCGACAGTGACGCCGCGGACGCTGCCGTAGTCCGTGTTGGTGTAGCGCCCGTACCGCGACCCCTGGAAGTTCTCGCCGACGCCCGGCGCGATCTCCTCGAAGCGGATGCCGAGCAGGTTCCGGATGTCCTTGTAGAACGCCGTCACTTCGAGGCCGATGTTGTCCGAGAGCGCCTGCTGGAGGCCGATCTCGTAGGCGACCGTCTGCTGCGGCTTCAGGTCGGCGAAGCCGAACGCCCGCGTGCGGCCCTCCGTCGGGTTGTAGATGTAGTCCGGGTTCGTAAAGAGGTAGTCGAAGGGCGGCAGCTGGAAAAAGTGGCCGTAGGCGACGTGGACGACGCCGCGGTCCGAGATCGGGTACGCCAGCCCGAGGCGCGGCGAGAGCTGGACCTTGGCCGACGTGGGCACGCGTGGGCCCGTGGTCGGGCGCGTGAAGTCCTCCGGGACCGTCGTGCGGGCGTCGAAGTAGTCCGCGCGCAGACCGACGTTTACGACGAGGTAGTCGAACTCGAGCTTGTCCTGGAGGTACGCCGAGCCCTCGACCGGCCGCTGCTCGTAGGTGACGTGCGCAGGCGTCCCGGCAGGCGGAATCGCAGGCACGAAGCCCGTCGAGGCGTTGTTGAGGACGTTGAACGAGTTGAGCCCGAGCGTGTGGACCTTGAACTCGAGGCCGCCCTTGACGAGGTGCCGGCGCGTGACCTGGCTCGTAAGGTCGAAGCGCCCGACGGCCGTCCGCGTGTCGCGGGTGAAGTACGTGTTGCGGACGCCGCCGAGGTAAAAGCTGAACTGCGGCGAGAGCTCGCGGAGCGCCGAGTCCTGCGGGTAGCGCGGGTCCAGCGGGTCCTCGTAGACGTACTCGTCGACGCTGTTCGAGAACACGGCGCCCTTGACGTCGAGGAACGTGCTGGCCGAGAGCAGCGCCGTGTACGTCCCGAGGACGGACGACGAGCGGCCGTGGACGGTCGTCTGGCCGGCCGGGTTGAAGCGGAACATCGGGTCGAAGTTGCGGCCCTCATCGCGCTGGAGCAGCCCGTTGACCGAGAGGCGCCCGAAGGGGACGCGGCCCGTCAGCTTGAGCTGAAGCGTCTGCTGCTGCGATCCGTTGAGGCTGGCGAGCGTGCTGTCGCCGAGGCCAGGCACGTAGACCGTCCGCCCGTCGAACGTGACCGGGATGCGGTCGCCCTGCGTGGCGTACGTCGGCGTCACGACCTGCCGGCCGTAGAGGTAGCCGTCGTTGCGGACGGCGCGGCCGCTCGCGAAGAACGTCAGCCGGTTGCCGAGGCCGGGGACGGGGCCGGAGACCGAGCCGTTGACCTCGGCCGCGCCAAGCGGCGAGAAGGCACTCGGGCGCTCAAACAGGTCGGTCCGCGTCGTGCCGTAGTCGCCGCCGTAGGCCGCGAGGCTAGCGGTGTAGTTCTGCCCACCGTCGCGGGTGACGATGTTGACGACGCCGGACTGCGCCTGGCCGTACTCAGCGTTGAATGTGCCGGAGATGACCTGCACCTCCTGGATGGCCTGGTTCTCGACCTGGAATGCGAACGACTGGTCGTAGACGTCGTTGACGGGCACGCCGTCGACGAGGTACGCGACCTCGCCGGTGCGTCCGCCGCGGAAGTGGCCCTCGACGACGCCCGCCTGGAGGTTGACGACGTCCTGAAACGACTGGACGGGCAGCGCGGCGATCTCCTCAGCCGAGACCGACGCCTGCGACGACGTGAGGTCGCGCTGAATGATGGGCGCGCGCGCGATGACCACGACTTCCTGCCCCTCGGCCGTTTCCTCGGAGAGGGCGACGTCGACGGTCGTCGTCTGGTCGATCTGGACGCGCAGACCCTCGAACGTCTGCGGCGTGTAGCCGACGTAGGACACGCGGACGGAGACCGTCCCGGGCCGGACGCCGATAATCTGGTAGTAGCCGTCGATGTCGGTCGCGGCGCCGCTGCCGGTTCCCGTGAGAGCGACGGTCGCGCCGATGAGCGGTTCTTGCGTGGCGGCGTCTAGGACGCGGCCGGCAATCTTGCCTGTCTGCGCATGTGCTGCAGGCAGCAGGGCGAGGACGGCCGCGAGGCCGAGCAGGCGGAAAGCGGTCTGGACCGAGTGGGTCATCGCCAGGGCGGTGGTCGGGATCAGGGAAGGACCACGTGGACCGGCGGCCGGCCGCCCTCGCGAAGAGGACGGCCGGCGAACCGGCGTGCCCGTGTGGTGCCGGGCACACGGCCTCCGCTCTAGCGGACGACCGTTATCTGCCGCGCCTCGCTGTGCGAGGGGGTCCGAAGCACGACGAGGTAGCTGCCGCTCGGCAGATCCCCGCGCTCGAAGGTGACGGTCTGGCCACCGGCCGTCATCGGCGCGTCGTCGGCGAGCAGCGCCACGCGGCGCCCGAGCAGGTCATACACCTCGATCGTGACGGCCTCAGCGGCCGGCAGCGCGAACTGGATCTCGGTCGAGGCCGAGAACGGGTTCGGCGTGTTGGCGCTCATCCAGCGCTCCGCGGCGGCAGCCGTGCCGCCCGGCGCCGGGGCCTCCTCGCCCGCGACCGGGTTGAAAAGGTTGGCCCCCGCGATGTTCGTGATTGCGATATCGTCCCAGTAGGTCGCGCCGGTGAACTGGTGCCAGTAGCGCAGCCGAAGCTCCAGACCGGCTGAGTTCGGGAGCGGGTTGAGCACGAAGGCGTAGTTCGTCCAGCCGTTAGCAGCCTGACGCGGCAGCAGCGGGATCACCTGCGAGTTGTACTCGCCGTTGAGCCGGATGTCCGCCCCACCGACCCGCAGCGCGTCGTAGCCGTTGCGGCCCGTCTGGAGGCTGCTGTACCACAGCGCCGACAGACCGACGTTGTTGTCCGTGGCCGAGTTGCCGCCGCCCGTCCCGATCGTCGACGGGTCCGCGCTGCCTTCCGTCTTCAGCCAGTACGAGATGAGAACCGGCTGGCTCTGAGACACCGGGACGAGTGCCGAGATGGCGACACTCTCGCCGTCAGCCGGCGACGCCGTCGACGTGCCAAGCCGCTCGATCCGCAGCGACGCCGCGCCCGTGTGCTGCTGCGCCACCGTCTTGCCCACCGACCACCGCGGCGTCGACACCGAGCCGTCGAAGCCCGGCCAGTACGTGAACCAGTCGCCCGAGAGGTCGACGTTGCCGCCGTGCCAGCTCGTCAGCGTGTTGCCGTCGTCCTTGACGAACGCGAAGTCGTCGAACCACACCGTGCCCGTCGCCGTCGCGCCGCGGCGGACGGTCGCCGTGACCGAGACCGCGTCCTCGGGCAGCGACACGCTCTGCGACTGGATCTGGACCCAGCCGTTGGTGCCCGACGCCGTCTGCGGCACGTCCGTCACGAGGTCCTGGCCGCCGATGACGGTGCCGGCCGCGTTCTTGAACGTCAGCACCATCTGGTACTTGCCGGCGTCGGTCGTCGGGTTCGTGTTGACGCCCTCGGTGTAGACCCAGGCCCGCGCCGAGAAGAGCGCGCTGTTGGCGCTGATCTTGGAGACCCAGTTGCGGACGACCTCGGACTGGGTCCAGGAGGCCGCGCCGGTGGTGGCGCCGCCGAGCGCGATCGAGTGCGTGCCCGAGTGGACGCGCGTGATCGGCCACGTCGCCAGAGCCGCGTCGCTCCGCGTCCAGTAGCTCGGGAGCAGGTCCTCGAAGCCGCCCGATCCAGGCGTGACGCCCGCGAGCAGGTTCGGGATCTGCGTCACGACGTCAGCCGCGTCGCCGATGAACACGTCGTCCCAGTAGGTCACGCCGGTGAACTGGTGCCAGTAGCGCAGCCGAAGCTCCAGACCGACTGACCCCGGAAGCGGGTTCAGGACGAACGAGTACTGCGTCCATCCGTTAGCGGCCTGACGCGGCAGCAGCGGGATCACCTGCGAGTTGTACTCGCCGTTGAGCCGGATGTCCGCCCCACCGACCCGCAGCGCGTCGTAGCCGTTGCGGCCCGTCTGGAGGCTGCTGTACCACAGCGCCGACAGACCGACGTTGTTGTCCGTGGCCGAGTTGCCGGTGCCCGTCCCGATCGTCGACGGGTCCACGCTCCCCTCCGTCTTCAGCCAAAACGAGATCACGACGGGGCGACCGGGCGTGATGGGAACGAGCGGCGAGATGACGACACTCTCGCCGTCAGCCGGCGACGCCGTCGACGTGCCCAGCCGCTCGATCCGCAGCGACGCCGCGCCCGTGTGCTGCTGCGCCACCGTCTTGCCCACCGACCACCGCGGCGTCGACACCGAGCCGTCGAAGCCCGGCCAGTACGTGAACCAGTCGCCCGAGAGGTCGACGTTGCCGCCGTGCCAGCTCGTCAGCGTGTTGCCGTCGTCCTTGACGAACGCGAAGTCGTCGAACCACACCGTGCCCGTCGCCGTCGCGCCGCGGCGGACGGTCGCCGTGACCGAGACCGCGTCCTCGGGCAGCGACACGCTCTGCGACTGGATCTGGACCCAGCCGTTGGTGCCCGACGCCGTCTGCGGCACGTCCGTCACGAGGTCCTGGCCGCCGATGACGGCGCCGGCCGCGTTCTTGAACGTCAGCACCATCTGGTACTTGCCGGCGTCGGTCGTCGGGTTCGTGTTGACGCCCTCGGTGTAGACCCAGGCCCGCGCCGAGAAGAGCGCGCTGTTGGCGCTGATCTTGGAGACCCAGTTGCGGACGACCTCGGACTGGGTCCAGGAGGCCGCGCCGGTGGTGGCGCCGCCGAGCGCGATCGAGTGCGTGCCCGAGTGGACGCGCGTGATCGGCCATGTCGCCAGGGCACCCGTCGGCGTCCAGTACGACGGGGCGCGGAGTTCGAAGCCGCCGTCGGCGAGCTTGTTGACCGCCGCGAGCGCGGCAGAGTCCTGCGCCTGTGCCGGGAGGACGCCCCAGAGAAGGGCGGCGGCCGGCAGGGCACGCAGTAGCGATCGGATCATCATGATGGGGAGTGAGAGAACGAAAAGCGCTTCCGAGGAGGCGCACGAAGACCCGACGGCGGGCCGTGGGGGGACTATCCGGAGGCCCGGACGATGAGGTCCGTAGCGATGCGCGTCACGGAGGGCGCGCGGGCGAAGCGAGCGGCCTCGGCCGCGGCGTCGGCCGTCGCGAGCGAGCGCTCGGCGAGCATCCCCAACGCGACCTCGCCGAGCTGTTCCTTGTACACGCGCACCGTCGTGAGCGGCGTCTCGGCCAGCGCCGCGCCCTCGACGTCGTCGAAGCCGACGACGGCGATGTCGCCGGGTACGTCAAGGCCGTGCGCACGGGCCGCGTCGAGAACGCCGAGCGCGAGCGCGTCGTTGGCGCAGAAGACGGCGGTCGGCCGGTCGGGGCCGTCGAGCAGGCGGGCGGCCAGCTCCGTGCCGGAAGTGCGGTTGGCCGGCTCCGTGCTCGTCACGATGCAGGACTCAGACAGCGCGTGCCCGGCCGCGGCCATCGCGGCCCGGAAGCCGGTCCCGCGAGCGGCCATGCTCGGATGGTCGCGGTCGGCCGTCAGGAAGCCGACGCGGGTGTGGCCGTTCGCGAGCAGGTGGGCCGCGACGAGGGCCGCACCGCCCTCGTTGTCGAGTTGCACCGAGGCGGCGCCCTGCCACGCGTAATCCGCGAGGACGAACGGGATCCCCGAGGCGCCGAGCGCCTCGAGAAACACGTCGTCGACGCGCCCGGCGACGACAATGCCATCGACGGTGTGCTCTTGGAGGAAGCGCGGCGCGGCGTCGGGGCGGTAGCGCGGCGGGACGGTTGAGAGCAGGACGTACAGGCCGCGGCGGCGCGCCTCGAACTCGGCTCCGAGGAAGACGCGCGTGTAGAACGGCTCGGACTGGCAGAAGTGGTCCTCACGGAGCACGAAGCCAAGGTTGCCCGTTCGGCCGGCGGCGAGACCGCGGGCCGTGCGCGAGGGCGTGTAGCCGAGGCGCGTCGCGGCCGTCTGCACCCGAGAGCGCGTCGCGTCGGCGACGGCTCCTTTCCCGTTCATCACGAGAGAGACGGTCGAGATCGAGACGCCGGCTTCGGCGGCGACGTCGGTGATGGTGGCGCGCGCGGACATACAGGTCGGGCTGGGAGCGCTTCCGATCGAAGCGCTTCGATAAATACCCTGCGAACGCGTGCCCGTCAAGCCGCGGCGCGTCACATTTTCTTAAACGGCGCCTGTTCCTTTCACTCGTGGCTCAAACCGCTCCGGAGTCTCCGGTCGAAGCGTTTCGACTATCCCTTATTGCCTGCGAGATAGGGAGGTCAGCCGCGCGCGTCTGCGACGGCACGGGCGGCGAGGGCCTGCCGGAGTGCCTCGCGGCCCACTTCGAGACTCGTCCGAACGGGCCGCCCCGGCGTGTCGATGCTCGCACGGACATCCGCGAGGAGCGCACGGAGGGCGCCCGCATAGGCTTCGGGCTTGGGGAAGGGCACAGCAAACGTGGCCACGATGCGGCGCGACGCCGGATACGCCACGCCACCCACGGTGGCAGTGGCATCGGGCCACGGCGTCTCATCAAGCACGCGGAGGCCAGGCAGGCGCTCAAGGTCGGGCTCTGCGCCTGGACCGACGATGGCGCGGACGGTCCCGGAGAGCGGCACCCAGCCGTCGATGTCGACCTCGGCGAGGGCGAACGTGAGGCGCATCGTGGTCCGCTCGAAGGCGCCCGGCCGCGTAAACGCGTGGGCGTGCGTCGCGAGCGGCCCCGCCCCGCCGTGCTGTACGACGGCCAGCACACGGTCCTCGCGGCCGTCGGCGCGGCGCGAGGACCAGCCCTCGGCCGTCGCCGTCGCGGGCTGCCCGCCCTGGGCCGTTACAATGGCGTTGACGAGGTCGAGAAAGTGGACGGCGTGCTCGGCGAGGATGCCGCCCGACTGCGCGCGGTCCCAGAACCAGTGCCCGGCCGGCAGCGTCGCGTCCTGCGCCTCGTTCTCGACCGTGACGCGGACGAGCGGACCGAACGCGCCCGAGGCGCCCCACGCGACGAGCGCCTCGACGACCGGGTTGAAGCGGAGCATAAAGTCCACGGCGGCGACGCGCCCCGACCGGTCGCGCGCCGCGATGAGCCGGTCCGCCCCGGCGAGGTCGGTCGCGACCGGCTTCTCGAGGAGCAGGTGCTTGCCCGCCTCGAGGACGGCGACGCCCATCTCGGCGTGCGTGCCCGGCGGCGTCGCCACGGCGACGAGGTCGACGTCGGCGCGGCCAAGGAGCGCGCGCCAGTCGGCGACGGGCGGAACGCCATCGGGGAGGTCGTCCAGCGAGGAGACGGCGACGATGCGGGCGGCGCCGTCGGCCTCCCAACTCTGGTGCAGGAAGCGGCCGAAGCCGCCGTAGCCGATGAGGCCGATGCGGAGCGGGTCCATGGGTCGGGGAGATGCCGGGGTCGTGCCTGAACGAGAACGCGCGGCCTCCTCGTCGGAGACCGCGCGTCGTCGTGTCGGGTAGGCGGGATTTGAACCCACGACCCCCAAGCCCCCAGCTTGGTGCGCTACCTGGCTGCGCCACTACCCGAATCCGGCCGGCGGCGGCTGCCGCGGCGGAGTCGGAAGCTAGGCGGCGGCGCGGGGCGCGGCAAGGCCTCCGACAAAACCGCACGCGTCCGCCGGGCGCTCACGCCGCCATACGTCGGATCGTGGCGTGGTGCTGCTCACGGATCGCGGCGAGATCCGCTGGGATGGAGAGCGTCGCCTCGGCAGCCTCGAGGAGCGCGTCTGCCTCGAACCGGAGCGCGCCGCGCTGCTCGGGCGTGCGCGTTCGACCGGAGACTTCGCCGATCGTCACGAGCGCGTGGAGGGCAGCGTTGCGGTCGCCGGCGAGGTACGGGCGCAGCTGCGCGTAGACGACGCCGACGAACTCGGGGAAGTGCGTCGGGCGGGCGACGACGCGGAGCGTGCCTGCGTCGTCGAGGCGGTTCGGACCGGGAATGTCGCAGCCGGCGAGGCGCTTCAGGGCCGCGGAGAGCCAGTCGAGGCACGAGATGGCCGTGAACGGGTCGTTGACGCCCGGCGACAGCGCGCGGGCGGCAATCTCGACGAGCTCGTTGAAGAGGAAGCGGACGTCCTGCCGGCCGGTCCGCTGGTTTCCCCACGCGAAGGCGAGGCGCAGCGCGCGGCGCGCGTCGTCCGTGAGGCGCTCGGGTGGCGCAGCGGCGACGAGCGCGTCGCCCTCGGCCACGAAGTCGCCGGGGCGGGCGCAGACGTGCAGCAGCAGGTCGTGCTCGACCGCGATCCTGACGAGCGCGTCCGCGTCGACGCCCTGGACGTAGCCGGCGCCGTCGGCAGCCACCTCGGCCACGGCGGCCGGGAGCGCCTCGGCAACATCGTCTGCGGCCTCGGCGCCGACGCGCTCGGGAAAGAGGGTCTGCACGCGCGTGTCGAGTTCGCGGCCAACGCCGGCGACGACGTTCGAGACGTGGATCGACTCGGGGACGTGGTGAATGAAGAAGATCAGGACGCCGATGCTGGCCAGCGCGAGCCCGAACGCGACGAGGACGGCGAGGTGCGGCACGAACGGCCCGAACGCGTCGGCCACGTCGCCCGCCTGCTCGTCGGCCGCGCGGATCGTGCGGAGCACGAGCAGGCAGTAGAGGAACGTCGCGATAAAGGTCCCGAGCGTGATCTGGTTGCCGCGGTCCGCCATGAAGTTGGTCAGCAGCCGCGGGCCGTACTGCCCGCTCGCGTAGACGACGCTCGCGATCGTGATCGAGAACGTGACGCCGGCGACGCCGATCATCGAGCCCGCGACGGTCGCGAGGAGCTGCCGTGCGCCGTCGGGCTTGTTGGCGCGCAGCCACGAGACGCCCTCGATCCAGTCCGGCCCGAGGACCGTGTCGAGATGGACGAGTGCGAACGCGGCGGCGAGCGCGCCGCCGGTCATGAGCGACGGGATGAACCAGTAGCTCGAGAGGAGGTCGTCCCAGAGGGCGAGAAGTCGGGCGTGCACACGTTTGCGGGTAAGTCCGGGGCGCGGATCGGGCATTTCCTGGCCGACCGGCGGGGCCAAGGTCGCTACCATTCGCGTCGCCCACGCCCCCTCCATGTCAACGCCAGTCGCCCTCCTCCTCGCCGACGTCGGCCGCCTGCACCGCCTCAGCGAGTGGCTTGACGGACAGCACGAGCCCGAGCTAGCCGCCGCGGCCCGCCGCGCCGCGGAGGTCTTAGAGGGCACGAGCCCGGCCCGTTCCGGTCCAGATCCGGCGTCTCACCACACACCGGATATGGCGTACCAGGTAAACGAGCTCTACCCCGACAAGCTTCGAGGGTAGGCCGGGTCACTGCGCTTCGAGTTGGGCGAGGAGCTCGGCGAGGAAGGTGCGGAGGTCGGCGAGGCGCGCGCGGGCGTCCTCGGCACCCTCCGGGATAGGCGGCGCGGCGGGCGCCTCGTCGCCCGAGAGCTCGCGAGCGAGGGCGGTGCGGGCGCCCTCGATGGTGTACTTCTCGTCGCGGAGCAGGCGCTGCACGCGGAGGAGCACCTCGATGTCGCGGTCCGTATAGGTCCGGTTTCCGGCGCGGTTCTTCTTGGGGCGGAGCTCGTCGAACTCGCTCTCCCAGTAGCGGAGCACGTGCGGCTTGAGGCCGGTGATCTCGCTGACCTCGCGGATGGAGTGGTACAGCTTGCGGATGGCGGGCATCGCGGCGGCGGGTGCGTCGGCTGTGCAGAATACGTGCGAACGGGCGCGACGGGTCCGAATGCCGACGTGGCGGCGGACGAGGCGCGGGCGCGCGGGCTACGTTCGAGGTCTCCACCGTGCTGTCCGTGCGCCGTCTGCTGCCGCTGCCGCCCGAGGCGGGCCTCTCGCTCGTCGTCCTGTTCTGGGGGCTGAACTTTGCCGCGATCAAGATCCCGCTGGCCGAGATGCCCCCGCTCGTCGTCAACGCGGCGCGGTTTATCCTGTCGGCGCTCGTGCTCGGGGCGGTCCACGCGGCGCAGTGCCGCGCCCGCGGCGTGTCCCTGTTCTCGACGTTCCGCGCGGGCGCGTGGCAGGTCATCGGGCTGGGCCTGCTCGGGCAGGTCGTGTACCAGGTCGGCTTCATCCTCGGTCTGAACCGGACGACGGCGGGGCTGGCGGCGATCCTCATCGCGGCGAGCCCCCTCGTGACGGCCGCGACCGGCCACGCCTTCGGCATAGACCGCCTCAAGAAGCTCGGCTGGATCGGCTTCGCCGTGAGCCTCGCCGGCGTCGCGCTCGTCATCCTGTCCAAGCCCGCCGCGGCGTCCGGCCACGCGGACGCCGATGCGCTCGGGGTGGCGCTGCTGCTCGGCGCGGCCGTCGCGTGGGGCCTCTCGACGGTCTGGAGCCGGACGCTGCTCGGGCGCGGGGCGACGGCCGTCGGGCTGTCGTTCTGGGGCGTGCTCGTCGCCGTTCCGGTCCTGAGCGGGCTTGCCCTGCCCGACCTTGCTGCCGTCGAGTGGGCGGCGGTAAGCTGGCAGGCGTGGGCGGCGATCGTTTACTCGGGCGCGCTCTCGACGGGCGTCGCGTACTGGCTGTGGTACGACGCCGTGCTGAGCGTCGGGCCGGCGCGGGCGGCAGCGTTCTCCAACCTCACGCCGTTCGTCGGCGTCGCGGCGGGGGTCGTGTTTCTAGGCGAGCCGTTCGTGCCGCTGCAGGTCGTGGGCGGGGCGCTCGTGATCGCGGGCCTCGTGGTGATGCGCCGCGGCGACCGGCCCGCCCTCCCCGGTTCGCCACCCGTCGTCCCCGTCGAGGATGCCGCGGCGGCGCGAGACCCACGCTCCAGCGCGGTGTCGGCGCGGCGTGGTTAGGCTGCACCGACGGAATCGGGCGCCAGACGGAACAGCCGCTCGGCGGCCTCGGTCGTCGCCGCGGCGATCTCCTCGAGCGGCAGTCCGCGCAGCGCGGCGAGCTTCTCGGCGACGATCCGGACGCGGGCAGGCTCGTTGCGCTCGCCGCGGAACGGCGACGGCGAGAGGTAGGGGGCGTCGGTTTCCAGGAGGAGGCGGTCCAGCGGCACGTCCGCGACGGACTCCGGGACGCCGCCCTTCTTGTACGTCAGCGTCCCGCCGAGGCCGAGGTGGAAGCCGAGGCCCAGCACGTCGGTGGTGAGTTCGGGCGGACCTCCGAAGCAGTGGAAGACGCCGCGCAGAGGTGCGCCCTCCGCCTCGGCCGCGACCTCACGGACGATCGCGACGAGGTCCTCGGCGCACTCGGTCGAGCCCTTCTGGTCGCGGTTGTGGATGACCAGCGGCAGGTCGGCGCGGCGCGCCATCCGGGCGTGCGCGCGGAACGACGCCCGCTGAGCGTCGGCGGCATCGCGGCTCCAGTAGTAGTCCAGCCCCGTCTCGCCGACGGCGACGACGCGCGGGTCCGCGAGGAAGGCCTCGATGCGGGTCAGGTCACCGTCGGCCATCTCGGCGACGGACGTCGGGTGGACGGCGGCCATCGCGAAGACGCCCGCGTAGCGGTCGGCCACGTCGAGCGCCGTCCGCACCGAGGCGACATCCGTCGGCGGCATCAGGATGCGCGTCACGCCGGCCGCGCGGGCGCGCGCGACGACGGCGTCGCGGTCGGCGTCGAACGCGGCGAGGTACAGGTGGGCGTGCGTGTCGACGAGCATCGCGGTGGGGTCGGGTGGCCGGGTTGGATCGCGCTGCGGCGGTGAGGGATCCTCTACCTTGGCGTCTCTCCCCGACCGCTCCGGACCCGGTCCGCCGCTGCCATGTGTTTCTCCGTCCCCGTGCGCCTCGGTGTGTTCGTCTCGGTGCTGCTGCTTACCTCGCTCGCGCACGCGCAGGCGCCCGACCTCTCGTGGCAGCGCCTCGACGGTCCGTTCGGCGGCACGGCGCTTGGCGTCGCCAGCAGGAGCGGCGCAGCCGTTGCCACGGATGGTGAGGCGCTCTATCACAGCTCCGACGCTGCGACGTGGACGCGGCTGTCGCTCGCGGCGACGGGATTCACCGGCGTCGCGGCGACGCCCGACGGCGCGTTCTGGTCGACCGGCGCACTCGTGCTGCGGTCGACCGACGGCGTCGCGTGGACGCCGGCTGGCGCGGGCCTCCCAGACGGCGGGGCGCGGAGCATCACAGGCCTTCCCGACGGCACCAGCTTCGCCGCGACCTCCGCCGGCGTCTTTCGTCGCCCGCCCGGAGCGCCGGTGTGGCAGCCGACGCCCTTCGCGGATCCGACCTCGATCGTCGCCGTCGCGCCGTCCGCAGCCGGACCGGTGTTGCTCGCCGGGCTCGCCTCGACCGGCATCGGCTCCACCGTCTTCTCGGTCGCGCGGTCCACCGACGGCGGGCAGTCTTGGCAGACCGTGCCGGTCGGGTCGTACCGGCCGGCCGAGGTCACGGGCCTCGTCGTGCTCGCCGACGGCGCGGTTCTCATGGGCGGCTACCCGACGAGCGACACCGGACGCGCGGCGTCTCCGCACCGCTCGACAGACGCGGGGCTCACGTGGACGCCTGTCGGCGGCCTTCCCGCAGGCTTCGTCGTCGCGAGCTTCGCCGCGGCCGGCCAGACTGCGGCCGTGACGGGGTACTCGACGGAGTCGTTCGTCTCGTCGGATGGCGGCGTGACGTGGGCGACGGCACCGCTCATCGTAACCGGTCTCGCTGCCGGGCCCGGCCCGGACCTCCTCGTCGCGACCTCCCGCCAGGGCATCGTTCGGACGTCGGACACGTTCGCGACCATCGCCGACGCGACGGCGGGCTTCGGGCGCGCCGACGTGAGCCAGGTCGAGGTCCGCGGCGACCTCGTCGTCGCCGCACGCCTCGCCGACTACGGCGTCGGGACCGGCCTCTACCGCTCGCCCGACCGCGGCGCGACGTGGCGCCGCCTCGACCTGGCCTTCGCCCCGCGTGGCCTCTCGGACCTCCACCTCGACGCCGCGGGTCGCCTCTTCGCCGTCCCGGACCGCTGCTTTGACGCCGGCTGCGCACCCTCGGGCGTCTACCGCTCGCTCGACGGTGGCCTCACGTGGGCCGCGACGGCGCTCACGCTCCCGACCACGGGCTCGCCCGGCCGCCTCGCCAGCGGGCCCGGCGGCGCGCTCTGGGCCCTGTTCGTCACGCGCGCCCTCTACCGCTCGCTCGACGGTGGCGAGACGTGGCACCTCATGTCGACGGCACCGCACAGCAAGACGCTCGCCGTCGGCAGCGACGGAACGCTGTGGGTCGGGTCGGACCAGCCCGAGGTCTCGGTCGCCCGCTCGACCGACGGCGGTGCAACGTGGCAGACGGCCCTCGCGCCGTCGCCCGGCCTCCGCACCGGCGCCCTCGTCGTCGCCCGCGACGGCGCCGTCATCGTCGGCGTGAGCGGCTTCGGCTACCGCAGCGCGGACGCCGGGCAGACGTGGACGACGATCAGCTTCGGGTTTGCACAGCCGTTCTACGAGCTCGACGTGCTCCGCCGCGGTCCCGACGGCTCGCTCTTCGCCGGCGCCGACCGCGGCGCGCCCGTCCTCCGCTCGCTCGACGACGGGCAGACGTGGGCGCCTGTCGCAGACGGACTGCCCGAAACCGAGTATGCCATCGATCTCGCCCTCGGCGCAGATGGCGTGCTCTGGGCCGCCCTCGGCCGCGGCGGCCTGTTCCGGACGACCGCCTCGACCGTCGTCGCTGACGCGCCCGGCCGGCTCGACGTGCCGCTCGCTCTCACGATCGCTCCAAACCCGGCGCGCGCCGGCGCAGCGGTGACGCTCACGCTGGACGCAGCGCCCGACCTGAACGTCTCGGTTTTCGACGCGCTCGGCCGGCGCGTCCTCCTGCTCCACGACGGACCTGTGGCGTCAGGGCCGCTCACGCTGCGCCTCGGCGCGCTGCCGCCCGGCGTCTACGTCGTCCGCGCCACGTCCGGCCGCGACGCCGCCGCACGACGCCTCGTGGTCGTTCGCTGAAACCGGCGCGCGGACGCGGCCAAGTTCTCCACACGCCTTGCCCCCGGGCCGGTCGCCCGGCATCTTGCCGCACCCCGGACCCTGCGCGCGCGATGCCTGACTTCTGCCACCTCCACTGCCACACCCAGTACTCGCTGCTCGACGGCGCGGCCCGCATCCAGAGCCTCGTGCAGCGCGCGGCAGAGCTTGAGCACGCAGCCGTTGCCATAACGGACCACGGGAATCTGCACGGCGTCCCCGAGTTCTACACGTCGGCGAAGAAGGCGGGCGTCCAGCCGATCATCGGCTGCGAGTTCTACGTCACGCCCAGCGGCATGGCGGACAAGGCAGACCGGACGCGCTACCACCAGGTCCTGCTCGCCAAGAACGTCGAGGGCTACCGCAACCTCATCAAGCTCTCCAGCCGCTCCTACACGGACGGCTACTACTACAAGCCGCGCATCGACCGCGAGATGCTCCGCGCGCACAGCGCCGGCCTCGTCGCGACGACGTGCTGCCTCCAGGGCGAGGTGCTCCAGGCGATCCTGAAAAAGGGCGAGGCCGAGGCGCGCCTCGTCTTCGAGGACTACCTCTCGATCTTCGGCGAGGACTACTACATCGAGGTCCAGGACCACGCGATCCCCGAGCAGCGCACCTGCAACGCGGTCCTGATGCGCTGGGCGGCCGAGTACGGCGTGACCGTCATCGCGACGAACGACGTCCACTACGTCCACGAGGCGGACGCCGAGGCGCAGGACGTGCTGCTCTGCCTCCAGACGGGCAAGGACATCTCGGACCCGAACCGGATGCGGTTCGAGAACAACCAGTTCTTTTTCAAGACAGGCGACGAGATGCATGACGGCGTTCGGGCAGGGCGTCCGCGACGGCGCGTTCTCAAGCGAGAAGGCCGTCGCCGCGGCGCTCGACGCGACGCGCGAGATCGCGGACAAGTGCCGGCTCGAGATCCCGATGGGCGAGCTTCTCATGCCGCACTTCCCGATCCCGCCCGCCTTCACCGGCCCGTCCGACTACCTCCGGCACCTCACGTACGAGGGCGCCAAGCGCGTCTACCCGGACCTCGGGCCAGACGTCACGGAGCGCCTCGACCTCGAGCTCGGCGTCATCGCGGACATGGGCTTCGACGGCTACTTCCTCATCGTCCAGGACTTCACGACGGCCGCGCGCGCGCTCGGCGTCTCGGTCGGCCCCGGCCGCGGCTCGGCCGCGGGCTCGGCCGTCGCCTTCTGCCTCGGCATCACGGGCATCGACCCGCTGAAGTACGACCTCCTCTTCGAGCGCTTCCTCAACCCCGAGCGCGTCTCGATGCCGGATATCGACATCGACTTCGACGACCGCGGGCGCGGCAAGGTCATCGACTACGTCGTCGAGAAGTACGGCCGCGAGTCGGTCTGCCAGATCGTGACCTTCGGCACGATGGGCTCGAAGTCGGTCATCAAGGACGTCGGCCGCGTGCTCGGGCTCCCGCTTGCAGGAGGTCGACCGGATCTCGAAGATGGTCCCGGACGGCGTCAAGGTGTCGCTCGCCGACGCGCGCGCCGCGTCCAAGGAGTTCGCCGAGCTCGACCGGCACCCGGACCCGCAGATCCGCCGCCTCGTCCAGTACGCGAACGTCCTCGAGGGCTCGGCGCGGCAGACGGGCGTCCACGCCGCCGGCGTCATCATCGCGCCCGGCGACGTGAGCCAGTACGTCCCGGTCTCCATTCAGAAAGGCAAGGGCGGCGCGGGCGACACGCTCATGACGCAGTACGATGGCAAGTGGATCGAGGAGTTCGGCCTGCTCAAGATGGATTTCCTGGGTCTCAAAACCCTGACGATCCTGGACGACGCGCTCGCTCTGATCAAAGAGTCGCAGGGCATCGAGGTCGACCTGGAGACGATCCCGCTCGACGACCCCAAGACGTTCGAGCTGTTCCAGCGCGGCGACACCGTCGCCATCTTCCAGTTCGAGTCGTCGGGCATGCGCGAGTGGATGCGCAAGCTCAAGCCGACGAGCCTGGACGACCTTATCGCGATGAACGCGCTCTACCGGCCGGGACCGATGGACCTTATCCCGAGCTACATCGACCGCAAGCACGGCCGCGAGCCCGTCGAGCACCCGCACCCGATGCTCGCCGAGATCCTCGACGCGACCTACGGCATCCCGGTCTACCAGGAGCAGGTGATGCAGATGGCCCAGGTCATGGGCGGCTACACGCTCGGCGGGGCCGACCTGCTGCGCCGCGCGATGGGCAAGAAGGACCACGCCAAGATGGCCAAGGAGCGCGAGACGTTCTGCGAAGGCGCTATCGAAAAGGGCGTGCCAAAAGCAAAGGCGACGGAGGTCTTCGATATGATGGCCAAGTTCGCAGGCTACGGGTTTAACAAAAGCCACTCGGCTGCCTACTCGGTTGTCGCCTACCAGACGGCCTATCTGAAGGCGCACTTTCCGGCCGAGTTCATGGCGGCCGTGCTGACGACCGAAATGGCCGACTCGGCGAAGCTCGGCCTGGCGCTCGACGCGACGCGGGTTGCGGGCATCGAGATCCTGCCGCCGTGTGTCAACCGCTCCCAGGCGCACTTCACGGTCGAGCATGGCAAGGTCCGCTTCGGGCTCGCGGCCATCAAGGGCGTCGGGCAGTCGGCGATCGACTCGGTCGTGGCCGCCCGCGAGAAGGCGAAGGGAGCGTTCGACGACGTCTTCGCGCTGACGAAGTCGCTCGACCTGCGCCTCGTCGGCAAGAAGACTCTGGAAGCGCTCGCGCAGGCCGGCGCGCTGGACGCGTTCGAGGGCCACCGCGCGCAGCTCACGGCCGCCGTCGAGACGGCGTGGGGCTGGGCGCAGAAGCAGCAGGCGGACGAGGCGGCGGGCCAGTCGTCGCTCTTCGGCGGCGGCGCGGCCGAGGCCGCGACCTACCGCCCCACCCTGCCGTCCGTCACGCCGTGGGGCCGCGGCGAGCAGCTCCGCTACGAGCGCGACCTCATGGGCTTCTACGTCTCGGGCCACCCGCTCGACGACTACGCCGCCGAGACGGCCACGTTTGCCACCGTCAAGTTCGGCGAGAGCGAGAGCGTGATGCACGAGTCCGACGTGACCGGCATCGGCATCGTGACGGAGATCGTCCGCCGCACGTCCAAGTCTGGCCGGCCGATGGCGTTCGTGCAGCTCGAGGACACGACGGGCACGTCCGAGCTCGTCCTCTTCGCGCAGTCGCTCGAGCGCTGCGGGCACCTCCTGATCGTGGACGACGTGCTGCTCGTGCGCGGCAAGGCCGAGACGACCCGCGGCGACCTCAAGATCATCGGCCGTGAGGTTATCCCGATGTGGCGCGTCCGCGAGCAGCTCGTCAAGGCCGTCGTGCTGCGCCTCGACGTGGACCTCCTGAAGGAAACGGACGTGGACGCGATCGCGACCCTCTGCGAGGCGCACCGCGGCGCGTGCAAGGTCTACGTCGAGCTCACGAGCCGGGACCTGCCGCGTCCGGTCCGGCTCCACGCGCGCACGGCCGTCGTGGACCTCACGCCGGACTTCATGAAGGGCCTCAATCAGATCGTCGGCGCGCGCCAGGTCGTCCTCGAGGGCGAGGGCTAAGGCAACATCGCGAGGCCCCGCTGACGAACAGCGTCTCCGTGTCCACAATCTGCGAGATGGGACGCTCCGCTGACTACTAGCGCTCCTGTCCAGCATACTCGCCCCGGGAGCCGAGACGGAGCAGGTCCTCAGGAGCCGGCGCGTCAGACCGTCCGGAACACCTCGTCATACGCGAGGCGCGGCGAGCGGTCGAACCACGCGCCCTCGGCCGCTGGCACCCCGACGTTGACGACGAGGAACGTGCGGCAGCGGCCATCCGGGAAAAACTCAGCGTCGACTCCTGCTTTGTCGAAGCCGGCCATCGGACCGGCGGCGAGGCCGGCGGCGCGGACGCCGAGGATGAAGTAGGCCGCCTGCATCGCCGCGTTCTCGCGAGCCGAGGCCAGCCGGCCGGCATCCGCCTCGGGCGACCCTGAAAACCACGACTTCACGTCCGGCGCGTGCGGGAAGAGGCGCGGGTAGTTCTCGTGGAAGTCTGCGTCGAACGCCAGGATGGCCACGAGCGGCGCCGATCCCGTCTTGGCGCGGTTGCCCTCGCTCATGAGTGGCAACAGTCGCCCCCGCGCCGCGTCAGAGCGGACGAGCAGGACGCGCAGCGGCTGTCCGTTGGCCGACGTCGGGCCCCACTGGATAAGGTCGTAGACGGCGCGCATCTGGTCGTCCGATACGGGCGCGTCAGTAAAGGCGTTGGCCGTCCGCGCCTCGCGGAAGAGCAGGTTCTGGGCGTCGGCGTCGAGCAGCAAGTCGGTCACGGGAGCGGGGAGACTGAGGACGTCCAGACCGGGCTCAGGCGCGCACCGTTCCCGCCTTTGCCCACGCTTCAGCGCGCCTGCACCGGCGTCAGCGGGCGCGCGTCCAGACTTGGGTGCGGCCGAGGGCGCGGACACCGAGATAGCCGCGCACGCGGAGCCGCGTCGGGCCGTCGAGCGTCAGTGAGGCGCGGTAGAGGCGGTCCGCCTTGGGATCCAGGATGCGGCCGCCGTCGAAGCGCTCGCCGTTCCAGCGCATGTCGCGGATAAGGCGGATCTGGCGGAGGTCGGCGCCTTGGTGCTCGCCGCGGCAGTCCGAGCAGTCGAACGTCGGACGCGGGTACTGGCGCGTCGGCAAGACGCGGACAATGCGGCCCTCGACGCCGGCCCCGACCTGCGCGATGCGGACGACGGCCTGCGCCTCGCCCGACCCCTCGTCAACGACAGTCCAGTCGCCGAGGTACGCGCGTGCGGCGTCGGGAAGCGTCTGTGCGGACGCCGCGGTGGCGAGCAGGAACAGAGAGAGAAGAGCAGAGGTGCGGAGCATCGCGCAGGAGGGAGAACTGCTCGAACGGCGCCGTCGGGACATCTGGTACGCCTCGGCCGTATGACCCGGGCACCTCGACGAGCGGCGCCTTTACTGTCCAGCCTAGCCCAGATGCTCTTGTTCCGCCGTGTTCTCGCCTCTGCCGTCGTGCTCTTGCTCGCGGCCGCCTTGTGGGGCATCGCTATCGAGCCACGCATGCTGCTCGATGATGAGAAATACGAAGCTGAGCTTCCCAACCTGCCGCCGGGGTGGGTCGGGCAGCGCGTCGTGCTCTTCGCAGACACCCAGACGGGCATGTGGCTGGACAACGAGGCGATGGCCCGCGAGGCCGTCGAGGACGCCGTGGAGGAGCATCCTGCACTGGCCCTCATCGCCGGAGACTTTGTCTACAAAGCCGACTCGGCGACGGTGGACCGGGCCATCGATGTGTTCCGGCCGCTCGTCATGGCGGGAATCCCGACGTTGGCCGTGCTCGGCAACCACGACTACGGCATGAACTACAAGGATCAGCAGCCCGACGAGGCGCTCGCAGCAAACGTCCGGCAGGCGCTCGAGTCAGCCGGCATCCGCGTGCTCGAGAACAGCCACGTGCCGGTCGTGGCTGGCGGCGACACCCTGATGATCGCCGGCGTGGGCTCTGTCTGGGCTGGCCATAGCGATCCGGCCGCAGCGCTCGCGGGGCTCGCGCCGGGCACGCCGCGCCTCGTGTTCATGCACAACCCGCAGTCGTACGAGCAGATGCCTGCCGGCGCGGCGCCGCTCGCGCTCGCAGGGCACACGCACGGCGGACAGGTGCGGCTGCCCGGGCTGCCGCGCTGGAGCTGGCTCCACATCGTCCGCTCGGGCGAGGTCGTAACGGACGGCTGGATCGACCCGTCGTTCGGCGCGGCCGGCAACCGGCTCTACGTCAACCGCGGCATCGGCTTCAGCACGCTCCCCGTGAGGGTCAACTGCCGGCCCGAGCTGACGACGATCACACTGCGGCGCGGCTCCGCGCCGGCCCCGACGCGCACGACGGACGGTTAGGGCGCCGCGATGCGCGCCGCAACGGCGTCGGCCTGGCTCGCGAGGCGCTCGGCGAGCAGGGCCACGATCCGCCGACGCGTCTCAGCTTCGTGCCGCAGTGCGAACGCGAGTTCGTCCGTCGTGAGCACGCCGAGAACGGAGCCGACGAGAGTCCGCTTGAGTCGGGAGTCGGTGCGGAGCATCGCATGGAGACGCTCGCGGCGATCGTCCGGCGCGAAGCCGGCAAAACGCGGCACGAGTCCGGCGACGTGGTGCGCGGTGAGCGCGAGCAGTGTCTCGTTCTGGAGCTTCAGAACGGGCCGGAGGGTCGCGTGGAGAAACCGCTCGGGGCCCGCCTCCGCCGGCTCGGCCGGAACGTCGGGCCGCATCGCGATCGAGGGCGGCGTCGCGAGCGGTCACGGGAGTACGGCGGCTGGGTCCTCGAGCAGCAGGTCCGTCTCGCGGTCTGCCGTCGCGCCCGTCGTGCGGTCGCGGACGGTGACGGTGAGCGTGTAGAGGCCCGGCGGCTGGCCCTCGGTCGAGAGGCGGAGGTCGGCCGAGTCGTCCGTCGCCGTGCCCTGCGCCTCGGCGGTCGAGGCGACGCCGCTCTCGCGGCCGCCGAAGAGGCGGCGGCCGAGGCGCCGCAGGCCCGTCGAGCCGTCCTTGGGGACGAGGCGCGCCTCGATCTCGAAGTCCGTCCGTCCGCCGGACGGCGTGAGGCCGTACACCTCGGCGTAGAGGTAGACGGGCTGGCCGGCGGCGAAGACGCCCCACGGCGCGGCGAGGATCGAGACGCCGCCGCGCTGGACGCGCCCCGGCACGGCCGCTCCCGCCGGGTCGATGGCGTACGCGAGCATCACGTCGGACATGAGCAGGCCCGGACGCGAGAAGTCCGGCACGTCGACGGCGCGGCGCTGGACGGCCGAGGCGCCGCCGCCGGCCGTCTCAAACTCGACCGACACCTCGTTCGGGCCGGGCGGCGCCTCGAGCGGCTCCGTCGCCGTCCAGAGGCGCGTCGCGGCGAAGGGAACGATCTGGGCCGCGCGCAGGCCGTAGATCGTGCGGCGGTGCTCGGCGAGCAGGTCGCGGCCGGCCCCGACGAGGAAGGCGCCCGTCTGGATCGTGAGGTCCACGTCGCCCGTGCGCGCCGCGTCCTCTGAGAGCGGGATGCCGTAGTTGACGTAGAGATCGGTGCGCGCGCCGTCTCCCTTGAATGCGGTGACGCGGTACGGCAGTTCGACCTGACGTCCCGGAGCGACGTACGTGTAGCGCTCGGGCGTCTCGCGAACAGCCTGGCGGGCGATGGTCACAAAGTCCATGCGGGCCGGATTGCGGGCCGACGACAGTGCATAGGCATACGCCGGAGGCGAGTACAGCCGGAACTGGCCGTTGCGGTTGGGGTCCTCGAAGGCGAGGCGCAGCCCGTCGGCGTAGGTCCAGACGTTGAAGCGGTTGGCGCTCTGCTCCGCCTCGCTCACGCCCACGTTCTGCGGGGTAGCGATGATGCCGTCCGAGCCGCGGACGCCGAATATCTCGTCCGCCTGAAAGGTCTCGAGGGCCTGCGCGAACGAGCCGTCGATGATGATGTCGGTGTCGGGCGGGCCGTACCGGACGTGGAGCAGGCCGCGCTCGGTCGTCCATCCCGGCCGGCCGAGGGCGTCGGACCGGTACAGCAGGTCCGCTTCGACGAGGCGCGCATAGTGCTCCGTCCGGCGCTCGTTAACGCCGTTGAGGAAGCGTGGGTCGCGGCTGGTCCAGTAGCGCTGCGCAAAGGCGTCGGGGTCGGCACGGTAGGTCGACACCTCGTCGGGCGGGAGGATGAGCGCGAGGTCGGTAAAGACGCCGCGCTCATCTTCCGGCATGAGCCGCAGCGCCTCGGTAAACGCGGCGTCGGCGTCGTCGTAGCGGCCCGTCCGCTGGGCGGCGAGGCCGGTGTAAAGCCACATCTCGGGGTCCGTCGGGAACTGGACGTACATCTCGCGCAGATCCGGTGCAGCCGTGTCCCACCGACCCGAGATGAGCGCGAGGCGCACAATGTGGTTGTAGACGGAGCGCCGCCGCGGGTCCGCACGAAGCGCCGTCCGGAGATGCGCCGTGGCCGTTTCGTAGGCGGCGTTCGCACGCGTCTCGAAGGTGACGATGCCGACGTTTTGCGCTCGGAGCTGCTCGATGTTGAAGCGATCGATGCCAAATGCCGCGTCCTGCCCATCGTAGTCGAGAAAGCCCACCATCCCGACCGTCGACTTGACAGCGAGCGTTCCTGTGTCGTCACCGGCGACCTGCCCGGAGCTGGCCCGCTCGTCCACGGTGGTGGGGCCGTTGCGGCCGCGGGCAGTCGTCTCGAAGCTCACGCCGGGCATCGAGATCGCGTTGCGGTACTGGTAGTAGTCGCGGATGGCCCACGTGCCGAGCTCCTCATGCGCGTAGGCATTGGTGGAGTCAAGCGCGAGGATCCGCTGAGCGATGACGTAGCGCCGGCGCGCGCGGATAAGGTCCAGCAGGATGTTGGACCGTTCGAGGCGCTGCCCCTCGAGCTGTGCCACGAGGTAGACGACGTTGTCAGGGTCGATCTCGACGGCGCGGTCCAGCGCCTGCGCCGCGCGCCGCGGGTCGTGGACGGACGTCCCCTCGGTGTAGAGGATGCGTGCGTAGAGATACTGCGCCTCGGCGTCGTCACCGTGGCCGCGGAGGTAGGTATCGAGACGCTGGGCCGCCTCCTCGGGCCGCCCCTCCCGGAAGGCAGCCTCGGCCGCGTCGACTTCGGGATGTTCGTCGGCTTGCGCCTGTGCACCCGGCGCGAGACCGACGGCCGGGACGATCAGAGCGAGCAGAATGGTCAGTCGGAGCATCGGAGCATGGGGCACGGATGAATGCCCAACGTCGGGCATCTCACGGCTGTCGTCAAGGCCAACCGAGTGCCCTGCCGCGAGAGACGTCTGGCGGGCAGAGCCACTCGGGCGCCCGTCACGAGCGGCACCCCGCAGGACCGTTTCCGGTCCAGCCGAAAGCACTCAAGACGCCTTACGGAGCGCGCTGGGTGTCGCGGCGGCCTTCTTAGCAGCAGGTCTTCTTCGCGGCCGTCTTCTTTGCGGCCGGTTTCTTCGCGGCAGGCTTCTTCGCCGCCGCCTTTTTCGGGGCTGCTGCCTTCTTCGGCGCGGGGGCGCCCGCTTTGTCCGTGATGATCGCGACCGCCTCGGCCAGCGTGATCGCGTCCTTGTCCATCTCCTTCGGGATCGTGGCGTTCGTCTTCTCGTGCTTGACGTACGGCCCGTAGCGTCCCTCGAAGACCTCGATGGGCGAGCCTGTCACCGGGTGGTCACCGAGGCGGCGCAGCGGCGCGTTGCGCTGCGCCTTCGCCGCGATGAGCTCGAGCGCGCGGTCGAGGCCGACCGTGTACACGTCGTCGTCGGTTCCCGGCTTGATGTTGGCGAAGGTTTTCTCGTGCTGCACGTACGGCCCGAAGCGGCCGACGTTGGCGGAGACCGGCTTGCCCGTCTCGGGGTGGTCGCCGAGGGTTCGCGGCAGGATGAGCAGGCGGACCGCCATGTCGAGGTCTACCGCGTCGAGCGGCGTGCCCTTGTCGAGCGAGGCGCGCTTGGGTTTCGGCGCGCCCTTCGGCGCGTCCGCGTCGTCCTCGCCGAGCTGGACGTACGGCCCGTAGGGGCCCTGCTTGAGCAGAATGGGGAGGTTGTGCTCTGGGTGGATGCCCACGACGCGCTCGTCTCCGCCGGCGTCGAGCATCGCCTCGAGGTCCTCGCGCGTGACGTCCGCGGGGGCGATGTCGGGCGGGAGCGAGCCGCGCTTCGTCTCGTCGTCCGGGTTGGCCGCGTACGGCCCGTAGCGGCCGACGCGGACGATGTAGGGCGCCCACTTGGCGTGGCGGACCGTCGAGATCTCGCGCGGGTCGATGGCATCGACGCCCGACGCGACGAGCGCCTCGAGGCCGTCCTTCCCGTTGAAGAAGCGCTCGAGGTAGGGCCGCGTCTGCTCCTCGCCGCTCGCGATCTCGTCGAGCTCCGTCTCCATCTTGGCCGTGAACTGCGTGTCCACGAGCCGCTCGAAGTTCTTCTCGAGCAGGTTCGTCGTGGCGAAGGCCGTGAACGTCGGCACGAGCTGATTGCCGACGCGGGTGACGTAGCCGCGGAAGACGATCGTGTCCAAGATGGACGCATACGTCGACGGGCGGCCGACGCCTTCGGCCTCGAGCTTCTGCACGAGGGAGGCGTCGGTGTAGCGCGCCGGCGGCTTCGTCTCGTGGCCGACGGCGTCCACCTTCCGGCAGTCCGGGCGGTCGTTCTCCTTGAGGGCAGGCAGCGGGTTGTCGCGGTCGTCGAGCGCCGCGCCGGGGTCGTCCTTGCCCTCGACGTAGGCGCGGAAGAAGCCTGCGAACTCGACGACCTGTCCGCTCGCGCGGAACGTCGAGGCGTCGGCCGTGCCCTCCGAGGCGAGAATCGTGGCGCGCGTCTGGAGCAGGCGCGCGTCCGCCATCTGCGAGGCGACGGTCCGCTTCCAGATGAGGTCGTAGACCGCGCCCTCGTCGCCCGAGAGGCCGATCTCGCTTCGCGTCTGCATCTTGGTGCCGGCCGGGCGGATCGCCTCGTGGGCCTCCTGCGCGTTGCGGACCTTGGCCGAGAACTGCCGCGGCTTGGGCGAGAGGAACTCGGCGCCATAGCGACGCTCGACGGCCGTGCGGGCAGCGTCGAGGGCCTCCTGCGAGAGCGTCGGCGAGTCCGTTCGCATGTACGTGATGTGGCCCTGCTCGTAGAGCTTCTGGGCTGTCTGCATCGTGCGCCGCGCGCTCATCCCGAGCTTGCGGTTGGCCTCCTGCTGGAGCGTCGAGGTGATGAACGGTGCGCCGGGCTTGCGCGTCGTGTTCTTCTGCTCGACGGCCGAGACGCGCCACGGCCCATCGGCCAGGCGCTTGGCGAGCGCCTCGGCGTCGGCTGCGGCGAGCGGGAGCACATTAGCGCCCGCCTTCAGCTTCCCGGTGTTCTCGTCAAAGTCCTTGCCCGTCGCGAGGCGCTGCTCGCCGAGGTGCGTCATCTTTGCCTCGAAGCGCGTCCCGCTCTGCTCGAGCGTCGCGGTGAGGTCGTTGTAGGAGGCGCTGATAAAGTCCAGGCGCTCCCACTCGCGCTCGACGAGCACGCGCACGGCGACGGACTGCACGCGGCCGGCCGAGAGCTTCGGCGCCACCTTGCGCCACAGCACGGGCGAGACCGAGTAACCGACGAGGCGGTCCAGGATGCGCCGCGCCTCCTGCGCGTCCACGAGGCGGGTGTCGAGGTCGCGGGTTTCGTCGAGCGCGCGCAGGATGGCCTCCTTGGTGATCTCGTGGAAGACCATCCGCTTCACGGGCACCTTCGGCTTGAGGACCTGAAGCAGGTGCCAGCCGATGGACTCGCCCTCGCGGTCCTCGTCCGTCGCGAGGTAGAGCTCGTCGGCGTCCTTGAGGGCGTCCTTGAGCTGCTTCACCGTCTTGCGCTTGTCCGCCGGGACGATGTAGAGCGGCGTGAACCCGTCGGCGACGTTGACGCCGAGGCGCGCCCACTTCTCGCCCTTGACGGCGGCCGGGATCTCGGCGGCCGACGACGGCAGGTCGCGGACGTGGCCCATCGACGCCTCAACCTGGTAGCCGGCGGGCAGAAACTTGCGGATGGTCCGGGCCTTCGTGGGGGACTCGACGACGACGAGGCGCTTCATGCGGGGGGTGTTTGCGTCCGGCCAAACTAGCGCACGCCGGTGACGGCCGCGGGTCAGCGCCCTGCGAGGCGCTCTGCGAGCCGTTCCGCAAGCCGCTCTCGCGGGACCGCCTCCTGCTCGGATGCGGACAGGTCCCGCACGCTCACCGTCTCCGCCGCGATCTCGTCGTCGCCGAGGACGAGCGCGAACCGCGCGCCGGATTTGTCCGCCGCCTTCATCTGCGCCTTCATCGAGCGCCCGCCGAGCGCCGTCTCGACGTGCAGGCCCGCGCCACGCAGCGACTCGGCGAGCGAGACGGATGCGGCCGTCGCCGCATCGCCGAGGGCGACGACGAACGCGTCCGGCGGCGGCGGCCCGGGAAGGGCGGCATCCTGAGCGGCGAGGGCGAGGAACAGACGCTCGATGCCCGCGGCGAAGCCGACCGCCGGAACCTGCTGCTTTGCGCCGACCGCCTCGGCGAGCCCGTCGTAGCGGCCGCCGCCGGCGAGCGACGCCTGAGCGCCGAGGCTGTCCGACTCCAGTTCGAAGACAGTCCGCGCGTAGTAGTCCAGCCCGCGCACGAGGCCCGGGTCCTCGACGTACGGCACGCCGATCGAGTCCAGGAGCGCCTTCACCTCGGCGTGGTGATCCGCCGCGGCGGGGCCTGCAAAGTCTGGCAGGATCGGGGCGCCCGCGAGGAGCGCCCGCTCGGCCGGGTCCTTGGTGTCGAGGATGCGGAGCGGGTTGGCATCGAGGCGGTGCCGGCTCGTCTCGGAGAGCGTGTCCACGTGCGGCGCGAGGTGGTCGCGGAGGGCGTCGCGGAAGCCGGCGCGGTCCGCGGCGTCGCCGAGCGTGTTGAGACGCAGGCGCGTGCCCGTGATGCCGAAGGCGGTGTAGACCGCGCGCATGCACGCGATCGTCTCGGCATCGGCGCGGGCATCGTCCGTGCCGATAAGCTCGGTCCCGAACTGGTGAAACTGGCGGAAGCGGCCCTTCTGCGGGCGCTCGGCGCGGAAGCAGGGCCCGATGTAGTAGAGCCGCTGCGGGCTTTTCTGCCCGAGCAGGCCGTGCTGCAACACAGCGCGCATCACCGGGGCGGTCACCTCGGGCCGAAGCACATACGTCTCGCGGCCGCGCTCGACGGTAAACATCTCCTTGCTCACGATGTCGGTCGTCGCCCCGACGCCGCGGGCGACGAGTTCGAGCGGCTCGAGGACGGGCGTGCGGATTTCCTCGAACGCGTAGCGCGCCATCGTCTCGCGGACCGTCGCCTCGACGTGGCGCCACGCGGCCGCCGACGCGACGCGCGCCTCAACGCTGCCGTGCGACTCGGGGAGAACGTCGAAGGTGCCTCGGATAGACTGGAACATCTCGATACGGGGGATGCGGGTAGAAAGAGGTGCAGATCTCGCCCCGTCAACCCTCTTGTCGTCGAACGTGGCTTACAACGCGGCCTCGGCGTCGGCGAGCGTCGCGCAAAAATCCTCGGTCGTCGACGCCGCGAGAAGGCGGTCGCGGATGCCCGGCTGGCTGAGGATGCGCGAGACGCGGCCGAGCAGGCGCACATGCTGTCCGGCGTTGCCTTCGGGCGTCGCGAGCAGGAGGGCGAGGCGGACCGGCGCGCCGTCGAGCGCGTCGAAGTCGACGGGCCGGGCGAGCGTCACGAGGGCGGCGACGGTCTCGGTCACGCCCGCGGTGCGCGCGTGCGGCAGCGCGATGCCGTCGCCGACGCCCGTCGAGAGCGTCGCCTCGCGCGCCTCGACGTCGGCCAGCAGCATCGCCGCGTCGCGGACGGCGGGCGACGTCGCGGCGAGGCGCACGACGCCGGTGAGCACGTCGGCCTTGGTCTCGGCGAGCAGCCCGACGTGGACGCGGGCGGGCGTGAGCAGGGACGTGAGCGACGGGTCGGCGTTCATCGGGGCGCGGGGATCGCGGCAAGATACCGGCCCGCGCCGTGCCACTCCGTCGGCACCCGGCGGCCGGAACGTTGCGCTGCCGCCTCCGTCCTCCCTCCTCACCGCCACGCGCCTGTGACCGACCTCCCGCCCTTCCCCGGCTTCCGCCCCGCCGCCCTCGCGTTCCTCACAGACCTCCGCGCCAACAACGACCGCGACTGGTTCAAGCCGCGCAAGGAGACGTTCGACGCCGAGCTCATGGACCCGGCACGCCTTCTCGTGGCCGACGTGGCGGCTGAGGCGGCGCGGACGGGCGTACCGCTTACGGCTGACGCCGGCAAGGGCGTCTTCCGGATCTACCGCGACACGCGCTTCTCGAAGAACAAGACGCCGTACAAGACGCACATCGGCCTCGTCTGGTCGCGGACGGGCCGCAAGGACGACGCCGGCGCGCTCTACGCGCACGTCGAGCCGGGGCACTGCTTCCTCGGCGCCGGCTTCTGGGCCCCCGATCCGCCGCTCGTCCGCCGCTGGCGCGAGGCCATCGCGGCCGATCCCGCCCGATTCCTCGCGGCCATCGCCGAGGTCGAGGCGGCTGAGGTCGGCGGGACGCACCCTTCCGTTGAGGGGCGCGACCCGTTGAAGCGGATGCCGCGCGGCTACGAGTCCTTCGCCGACTCGGACGTGGCGGACGCCCTCCGCTGGAAGGGCGCCGTCGCGACGCTGAAGGTGGCGGATGCCGATGTCCTCTCGCCGGCCTTCACGGCTCAGGTCGTCGCGTTCGGGCGCGCCGCGCTGCCGCTGCTCGAGTGGGGCTGGGACGCCGAGGCACCCGCCGCGTCGTAGGTTCGCCGCCTCCCTCGCCCCGACTCTGTATGCGCTCACTCACCTTGGCCGTCGCCCTCCTCACGGCCGCCGGCTGCACCGACACGCCTGCCGACTCAGACGCGCCCTCGAATACCGCTGCGTCTGCGGACAGCGTCGACGTCCGAATGGTTCGTGAGGACTCGACGGGCGTCGAGATGCCGCGCGTCACGCTGCCCGGAAAGCCCGACGTCGAGGCGCGGGTGAATACCAGCCTGGACTCGCTCGCGGCGTCCATGCGGTGCGAGGTCTACGAAGGAGGGCCGAGCGCCGAGGACATGAGCTTCGAGGCACGCACGGCCGTGACGCACGCCGCCGACGACGTGCTCAGCGTCTCGGTCCACGCCGCGTACGAGTGCGGCGGCGCGTACCCGACGAACGACGCCAACATGTCGGTCACCTACGACCTCACGTCGGGCGAGCAGGTCTCCTTCGAGGGCCTCTTCCGCGATTACGACGCCGACCGCGCCGCCATCGCCGGCGTGCTCCAGTCGACGCTCGCTCCGACCTCGACGGGCGGCGAAGAGGACTGCGCCGAGCTCTTCACGACGGAGGCGATGCAGAGCATGTCGTTCAGCTACGCCCTCGACGAGGCGGGCGTGCTCGTCCAGCCCAGCTTCCCGCACGTCACCGAGGCGTGCGCCGAGGAGGTCACGATCCCGTATGCCTCCCTGCGTCCGTTCGCAGCTGACGGCAGCGTTCTGGCTCGCGTCGCGGCTGGCGCCGTGAGCCGGTGAGCACTGCCGCCGCCCTGTGTGTCGGCGTCGTCGCGGCCCTGCACGCCGGCTTCCTCGTACTTGAGATGGCGCTGTGGGACACGCCGACAGGCCGGCGCATCTTCGGGCTCACACCCGAGATGGCCGCCGCCACGAAGTCTCTGGCCGCGAACCAGGGCCTCTACAACGGCTTTCTCGCCGTGGGCCTTGTCTGGAGCCTGCTCCTCGGCGCTGCGGGCCGGCCCGTCGCCGTGTTTTTCCTCGCCTGCGTGGTCGTGGCCGGCGTCTTCGGCGCGGCGACAGTCAACCGCCGCATTCTGGTCGTGCAGGCGCTCCCGGCAGCCCTCGCCCTCGTGCTCGTGCTGTGGACCTGATGGAACACGTGCAGTCTCACGCCTGTCGGCTCACGCCCGACGCTTCCCGCCTCTGATGTCCTCGACGACGGCCAAAGCCCTGCTGATCTTCGCCCTGATCGTGGTCAACGGCGTGTTCTCGATGTCCGAGCTCGCGATCGTCTCGGCGCGCAAAGCCCGCCTTCAGAAGCGCGCCGACGACGGCGACCCGGGCGCGCGCGCTGCGCTCGACCTCGCCGCCCGCCCGAACCGCTTTCTCGCGACGGTTCAGGTGGGGATCACGCTCGTCGGCATCTTTGCCGGCGCGTACGGTGGCGCGCAGCTCGCCGAGCCGCTCGCGGCCGTAATCGCGCGGATCGGGCCGATCGCGCCGGTCGCCCACGGCCTCGCCATCTTCCTCGTCGTCCTCGTGATCACGTACCTCTCGCTCGTCATCGGCGAGCTGGTGCCAAAGCGGATCGCGCTGAACAACCCCGAGGGCATCGCGATCGCCGTCGCACGCCCGATGCAGATGGTCTCGAAGGTCGCGACGCCGCTCGTCTGGATTCTGTCGCGCTCGACGGACCTGCTGCTGCGGCTGCTGCGGGTCCGGCCGATGGACCGCACGACGGCGGCGGAGGAGGAGATCGGCCTGCTCCTCCACGAGGGCACCGAGGCGGGCGTCATCGACACCGAGGAGCGGCGCATCGTCGAGCGCGTCTTCCGCTTCGGCGACCGCGACATCGCCGGCGTGATGACGCCGCGGACCGAAATCGCGTCCCTCGACCTCGACGACGGTCCCGAGGCGCTCCGGGCCGCCGTCGCCGCGGCGGGCCATGTGCGCCTCGTCGTGTGCCGCGACGGCCTGGACCACGTCGTCGGCGTCGTGGACGTGCGCGACCTCCTCGGCCAGTTGCTCGCCGGTGCCGAGCTAAACATTGAGGCTGCCCTCCGGCCGGTCCGCTTCGTGCCCGAGCACGCGCCGGCGCTGAGCGTGCTGGACCTCTTCCGCGAGTCGGGCGACAAGGTCGCCGTCGTGACGGACGAGTATGGCACGACGGCCGGCCTCGTGGCGCTGGACGACGTTCTCGAAGCGCTCGTCGGCGCCCTTCCGGACGCCCGCGAGAGCCCCGGCGTCGTCCGCCTCGCCGACGGGTCGTTCACCGTCAGCGGCGCCGCGACCATCGACGAGGTCGAGGACGCGACGGGCGTCGCGCTCCCAGTGGCCGTGGGCGCCTACCGGACGGCCGCAGGCTGGCTCGTTGCCCGTCTCGGCCGCGTTCCCAGCGTCGGCGACACCGTCGAGGCCGGCGCGCTCCACGTCGAGGTGGTGCGCATGGCCGGGCCGCGCGTCGAGGCGCTCCACGTGAGCGTCCGACCCGCCGGCCACCGGGCCGTGCTGTAGCAGGCGAGCCTGCACGGTGCCCACTTCCCGGCGAGTTCGCGGCTTGCGCGGCGCGTACCGGGTAGCATGCCCGGCTACCCCCTCCCGACCGTCATGCTCCGCGACCACACCCTCGCCGTCCTCGGGACGGGCAACATCGGGCGCGCGCTGCTCGGCGGCCTTCTTCGAGGCGACGCCCACGGCACCGGGATGCCGCCCGACCGCCTCCGCGCGACGCGCCGCAACCCGTTCGCCCTCGACGACCTCCGCGCCGCCCTCCCCGGGGTCTCCGTCTCGGCCGACAACGCCGAGGCCGTCCGCGACGCGACGATCGTCGTCGTCTCGGTGAAGCCGCAGAACGCGTCCGAGCTGTTCGCGAACGTCGCCGGGCACATCCGGCCCGGCACGCTCGTCCTCTCGACGCTCGCCGGCGTCACGACGGCACGCATCGCCGAGGCGCTCGGGCAGGACCTCCCGATCGTCCGCGCGATGCCCAACACGCCGGCCCTCGTGGACGAAGGCGCGACGGCGCTCGCGCCGGGCGACCACGCGACGGAGGCGCACCTCGACCTCGCGCGCACCGTCTTCGCCGCCGTCGGCGTCGTCGAGGTCGTCCCGGAGTACCTCATGGACGCGGTGACGGGCCTCTCGGGCAGCGGCCCGGCCTACGTCTTCATGGTCATCGAGGCGCTGACGGACGCGGGCGTGAAGCAGGGCCTCCCCCGCGCGGTCGCGCTCAAGCTCTCGGCGCAGACGGTCCTCGGCGCGGCGCGCCTCGTGCTCGAGACGGGCCGCCACCCGGCGATCCTGCGCGACGAGGTCACGACGCCCGGCGGCACGACGATCGCCGCCGTCGCCGAGCTCGAGCGCCACGGCCTGCGCACCATGCTCATCGACGCCGTCGCAACGGCGACGGCGCGCAGCCGCGAGCTCGGGCAGGGCTAGCTTCAGCACCGGTTCCACCCGCGCGCAGATCCGATGGCTGACGGCTCGCTGAGGCTCGGGATTCTAGGTGGCGGACAGCTCTGCCGCATGACGGCGCACGCCGCTGAGCGCCTCGGCATCGCCGTCCGAATCCTGACCGACGAGGCGACCGGACCCGAAGCCGCGTTCGCAGACGTGACGGTCGCGGACTGGAACGACTCCGCTGTCCTGCATGCCTTTGCAGCCGGGTGCTCGGCCATCACGTGCGAGAGCGAGTGGGCACCTGCCGGGGCCCTCGCCGCGGCGTCGGCCGGCGCCGCGATCTGGCCTGCACCCGAGACGCTCCATGCCATCCGCCACAAGGGTCGTCAGCGGGACGCCCTCGCGGCCGCGCGCCTCCCACAGCCGCCCTACGTTCGCGCCGCGTCGCTCAGCGAGGCACAGGACGCGCTGACGCAGTTCGGTGGGCGTGTCGTCGCCAAGCAGTTCGAGGGCTCCTACGACGGCTACGGCAACGCGACGTGCCACTCGGCCGCGGACGTTGCGGACGCGTGGGAACGCCTCGCGGCGCCTGATGGACTCTTGATCGAGGCGTTCGTGCCGTTCGAGAGTGAGGTCGCCGTGACGGTCGCCCGGAGCGCTGCGGGCGAAACGGCGGTCTACCCGGTCGTCCGGAGCGAGCACCGCGACCACCGCCTCCACGCCGCGACGCTGCCCGCCGGACAGGCGAACGATGCCGAGGCTCAGCGGATCGCCGTCTCAACGTGTGAGGCGTTCGGCACAGTCGGCGTGGCGACGGTCGAACTCTTCCGCCTCGCGGACGGGACGGTGCTCGTCAACGAGGTCGCGCCACGGCCGCACAACACGGCGCATGGGTCGATCGAGGCGTGCCACACCTCGCAGTTCGAGAACCACGTCCGCGCCGTGCTCGGCCTGCCGCTCGGCGACCCGGGCCTGCGCGTTCCGGCTGCGGTGACCGTCAACGTCCTCGGCTGGTCCGACGGCCCGTTCGCGCCCGATCTCGCCTCGGCTCTGACGGTTCGAGGCGCGAGCATCCACCTCTACGGCGAAGCGGGCGTCCCGGCCAGCGCGCAAGATGGGCCACATCACCGCGACGGCGGCCACGCCGGCCGAAGCACGGCAGATCGCAGAACAGGCGCTCGCGCTCCTCCGCCCGACCTGAGTCTAGAAAGTCACCTCAAACGCCTCTCTACCGAATCTGGGAGCTGGGATCTTCAGGCACCGTCTCGCTCTGCGCCGCCTGACCTGATGCGATCCCGGATAGAGCCCGGGTTGCCGCAGATTCAGAGCTGCGACACGTCGACACGGACCGTCCGGCCAGGGTGCCGAAGGAGCCTTACAGATCGAGCACGTCGTCGTCCTCATCGTCCGTGACGCTCGGGGCGATCGTCGGGGCGAAGGGCACCTCGGCGACGTCCTCCAGCGTGCCTGTCTGGAACCAGAGCTCGGCGAGCTGATCGAGGCCGTCCATCGCGTAGCCGTCCAGCGTGAGCTGGAACGCGGCGACGCCGTCGATGCGCAGGCGCTCGTCCTCAGGGTCGGCGAGGCGCGCCGCATCGGCGAGGGCAGCGGCGTGCTGCGGGGCGAGCGTGCCGGCGCGGGCCGCGACGAGGCCCCACGGCATCGGGCGGATCGTGAGGTCCACGAACTCCTGCCCGAGGTCCAGCACGACGGCGCCGGCGTCCTGCGCCTCGGCAGCCACGTCGAGCGGGACGAGTGCGGCGTCGGCGCCGACGAGCCACTCGTCGAGCGATGCGCCGGGCGTGCCGAGCGCGAAAAGACGGGCTTGTTGCCGTAGTGCTCGCGGAGGAGAAGCTGCGCGAGGAGCGCCTCCTGCATGTCGCGCGGGTCGAAGGCGACCGTGTCGACCTCGTTCGACGCCGCGCCCACGACGAGCGCGCGGCGGTCCGACCGCTCGCCCGCGAGCGCCACACCCGGGACGACCGAGAGGCCGTCAGGCGCGCGGAGCACGTCGAGCGCGGTCAGCAGCACGAGGTCTGCACCCTCGCCGTCGAGCAGCGCACGGGCTTCGTGCGGCTCGACGAGGGTGGTCTCGGTGACGACGCCCGATGCGCCGAGCGCGTCCGCCAGGGCGGCGGACGCGGGGCCGGGCCAGACGGCGAGGCGCACGGTTACTTCGTGCTCACGCGGCGCTTCTCCTGGATGCGCGCCGCCTTGCCGCGGAGGCCGCGGAGGTAGTACAGCTTCGCGCGGCGGACGCGGCCCTCGCGGACCACCTCGACCTTCGCGATGCGCGGGCTCGCGAACGGGAAGATGCGCTCGACGCCGACCGAGTTCGAGATCTTGCGGACCGTGAAGGAGCGCGAGGTGCCCGAGTTCTGGATCGCGATCACGACGCCCTCGTAGAGCTGGACGCGCTCCTTCTCGCCCTCGATGACGCGAACGTGGACGCGGACGGTGTCGCCTGGGGCGAAGGACGGGTGGTCGTCGCGGAGCTGGGTGGCCTCGATGAGGCCGAGAAGGTCGGTCGCCATGGCGGTATCGGTCGGGTGAAGCCGCGCGACTCGCGCACGGGCAGCCCGGAAGCTAGGGAAAGGAGGCTCGGCTCGCGCCGGGCGATGGGTTTACGCGGACTCTTCGCCGTCACCGGCGGAGCCCGTTGGCGTGCCCGCGAGGGGCTCGCCGAGGAGGTCGGGGCGGCGGACGCGCGTGCGCGCGAGGCGCTGCGCCTCGCGCCAGTCGAGGATGGCGCCGTGGTCGCCGGACATCAGGACCGGAGGCACGTCCATCCCGCGGAACGATGCGGGCCGCGTGTAGCTCGGCGCATCGAGGAGCCCGTCCTGGAACGAGTCCGAGAGCGCCGAGGCGGCGTCGCCGATGACGCCGGGGATGATGCGCGCGAGCGCGTCGATGAGCACGAGCGCGGGCAGCTCGCCGCCCGAGAGGACGTAGTCGCCGATCGAGATCTCGCGCGTGACGAGCGCCTCGCGGACGCGCTCGTCGATGCCCTTGTAGTGGCCGGCGATGAGGACGAGGCGCCCGGTCATCGAGAGGCGGTTGGCGAGCGGCTGCGTGAGCGTCTCGCCGTCCGGCGTGAGGAAGATGACCTCGTCGACGGGCACGCCTTCGGCCTCGGCATCAGCCAGGATCGACTCGATGCAGGCGAAGAGGGGCTCCGGCTTGAGCACCATCCCGCCCTTGCCGCCGTACGGCTCGTCGTCGATCTGCCGGTAGTCGCCCGTCGCCCAGTCGCGCAGGCCATGCACGCGCACCTCCACGAGCCCCTTGTCCTGCGCGCGGCGCAGGATCGAGTGCTCGAGCGGGCTCCGCACCAGGTCCGGCAGGACGGTGACGAGGTCGATGATCACGGCGTGCTTAGACCTTGGGTTCGTTCTCGCCTTTCCCGCCGACTTCCTCCGCGTCGTCGTCGAACAGGCCGACGGGCGGGCGGACGAGCAGGCGGCGGCCGGGCAGGTCGAGCGCGAGCGACGAACTCCTCGACGTCGGGCAGGAGCACCTCGGCCTTGCCCTCGCGCGCGATGGCGAAGAGCAGTTGCGCACCGTCGTAGAGGTCGCGGACGGTCCCGAGCAGCTCGGTCGGTTCGCCGCACGTCGTCGACGGCCCAGACGGTGAGGCCGGCGAGGTCGTGGAGGAACGCCTGCCCTTCGGCGAGCGGCGGCAGGTCGGCGGCGTGAGCGTACAGGTTGAGGCCGCGGAGCGCCTCGGCGCCCTCGGGAGAATCCACGCCGTCGAACGCGAGCAGGACCACGGTCCGGCCCTTGGGGTACTGGAAGCGGACGTTGCGGACGGCGTGTTCGCGCGCAGTGTCAGGCGATGGCCCGGCAAAGACGCGCTTGAGGTCCGCGAGGCGGTTCGGGTCGTCCGTCTCGGGCGTCACCTTGACGTCGCCGCGGATGCCGTGCGGGCGGCCGAGGCGGCCGATGAGGAGCAGGGAGTCAGAGTCGGTCACGAGTCGGCTGGACATGGCACGTCCCGCCGTGCGGACGCACAGGCGGGACGCGCAGGGTCAGAATCAGGCCTTGGCAGCGTCGTCGGCGCCCTCAGCGGGGTCCTCCGTGTTTTCCTCGGTCGCGTTGGCGGCGCCCGTGTCGGCGTCGGCCTCCGAGCCCGGCTCCGTGCCGGCGACCGACTCGGCCTCGACCGGGGAGTCGTTGCCGTCCGCAGCGCCGGCGTCGGCCTGGTTGGCGACGGCGGCACCCGTGTCGTCAGCGACGGCGTCGGCCGAGTCGTCCGTGACGGCCGGCTGCTCCGTGGCCGAGTCCGGCGCGCCCTCGGCGACGCCCGACGCGTCGGCGTCGGCCGTCGCGGCGTCGGCGCCGGCCTCACCCGAGGCCTCGATGGCGGCCTGGTCCTCCGCGACCTTCTCCCCTGCGGACGCCGCGTTCGCCTCGGCAGCCTCCTCGGCCGCGGCGACGGTTTCGCGGACCTCCGCCATCGGCGTGTCCAGCACGTTCGTCTCGGCGACGATCTCGGCGAGCGCGTCGGTGCCCTCGACGGCGCCCTGGTCGGCGCCCGTGTTCGAGGCCGGTGCGGTCGACGTGTCGCCCATCGGCTCGGGGTTGGCCTCGCCGTCGTTCTCCTCCGCCGCCTGGCTCACCGCCTCGGCGCCGTCGGACGTGATCGCGGTCGCCTCGTTGACGGCCTCAGCGTCGGCCGGCGGGTTGGCCGCGGCCTCCTCGGCGGCGATGCGCTGCGCCTCGGCGCGGGCGAGGTCCTCCGTCTCCTGGCGGAGGCGCTCGAGCTCGGCCTCCTTGGCCTCGCGCTCGGCGCGGAGCTCCTTGGCCTTCGCCGCGGCGGCGTCGCGCTCGGTCTTGAGGTTCGCGGCACGCTTCTCGGCGTTCGTCATCTTCGTCGGCGTCTTCGCCGCACGGCGCTCCTGGAACTCGGCCAGGGAGCCCGCGATCTCGTCGGCCGTCTTGCCAGCGCGCGACATCGCGGACTGCATCAGCACGCCCTCCTTCTGGAGCAGGTTGCGCGCCGTGTCCGACATCTGCGCGCCCTGGCCGAGCCAGTAGATCACGCGCTCGGCGTTGACCGAGAAGCGCGCCGGCTCGGCGACGGGCTCGTAGCGGCCGAGGTCCTCGATGAACTTGCCGTCGCGCGCGGAGCGCGAGTCGGTGGCGACGAGGGCGTAGACGGGGTGCTGCTTGCGCCCCATGCGGCGCATCCGGATCTTGACGGACATAGGAAAAGTCGGGTGTTGGAACGGAGAGCCGACGGCTCCCGAGGGGTTAGCGGCGGTTGCCGAGGAGCTGAGCGGCCGTCGGCTTGCGGCCGGTGCCCTGGAAGCGGGCCATCGTCTTCATCATCTTCTTCATCTCGCGGAACTGCTTCAGGAGCGCGTTCACGTCCTGGATCTCGAGCCCGGCGCCCGCCGAGATGCGGCGGCGGCGCGGGCCGTTGATGGCGTCCGGCGTCGAGCGCTCGTAGGGCGTCATGGACTGGATGAGCGCCTCGATGTGCTTGAAGGCGTCGTCCGAGACGTCGAGGTCCTTCACGGCCTTGCCGACGCCCGGGATCATGCCGAGGAGGTCCTTGACGGACCCCATCTTCTTGATCTTCTGGAGCTGGTCGTAGAAGTCCTGGAGGTCGAACTCCTGGTTGCGGAACTTGCGCTGCAGCTTCTCGGCCTCGGCCTCGTCGAACTGCTCCTGCGCCTTCTCGACGAACGACACGACGTCGCCCATGCCGAGGATGCGCTGCGCCATGCGGTCCGGGTAGAACTCGGTGAGCGCGTCGAGCTTCTCGCCGGTCGAGGCAAACTTGATCGGCTTCTGGACGACCGAGCGGATCGAGAGCGCGGCGCCGCCGCGTGTGTCGCCGTCGAGCTTCGTCAGCACGACGCCGTCGATGTTGAGGCGGTCGTTGAAGACCTTGGCCGTGTTGACGGCGTCCTGGCCCGTCATCGAGTCGACGACGAACAGGATCTCGTCCGGCGTGACGGCCTCCTTGATCGCGACGACCTCGTCCATCATCGCCTCGTCGACGTGCAGGCGGCCGGCGGTGTCGATGATGAGGGTGTCGCGGCCCTGGCGCTTGGCCTCGGCGAGCGCCTCGCGGGCGACGGCGACGGCGTCGCCGAGCGGCACGCCGTCCGCGCCGCGGCGGGCGAAGACGGGGACGCCGACCTGCTTCGCGAGCGTCTCGAGCTGATCGACGGCGGCCGGGCGGTAGACGTCGGCCGCGGCGAGCATCGGGCTGCGGCCCTGCGCCTTGAGCATCCGGGCGAGCTTGCCCGTGAACGTCGTCTTGCCCGAGCCCTGGAGGCCGGCGACGAGGATGACCGTCGGCGGGCGCTTGGCCTTGTTCAGCGGCACGTGGACGTCGCCGAGCAGGTAGACGAGCTCGTCGTAGATGGCCTTGACGAACTGCTGGCCCGGCGAGACGGCCTGGAGGACCTTGTCGTCCAGCGCGGCCTCTTTCACCTTGTTGGTGAAGGCGCGGGCGACGTCGTAGTTGACGTCGGCGTCGAGGAGCGCGCGGCGCACCTCGCGCATCGTCTCGGCGATGTTGAGCTCGTTGACGCGGCCATCGCCCTTGACGGACTTGAGGGCCACGTCGAGCTTCTCAGAGAGAGTCTCGAACATTGGAGAGTGCCTTGTTGGGGACCGACTGCGCGGGAGTGCGCTGGGTGTCCGCGACCCCGTTACGGGTGGGCATCGCGGCGACGGGGGCGGGACCACGGTGCTCAGCGAGCAGGCCGTAGCCGTACCCCCGACGAGGGGTCCGAACGGGGCAGCACCAAATCTAGCCGCGCAGCCCGCCCCGTCCGGTGAAGGGCGAGTGAGAACGCCCGGGCATGACGGGCGCCTGCCACGGACCGCTCAGGCGCGCCACATCCGCGCTCATCAGCGGCGTCCGGTCACGTCTATGACTAACAGCTCGATCTGGCGGAATTCTGGAGACGGCGGTCAGCGGGACACTCTTTTGCTGTGAGACGGCTCCGTGGACGGCACCCCGTTCTCATCCGACTCGGATTGCTGAGATCAGACCACGTGCAGGGATGTCGGCAAGGCCGCGTGCCCGAGACTGACGAGGGCCGCGTCGAGCGTCAAGCAGACCGTCATGGCCTTGCCGCGGCGCCGCACCACCGCGGCGAGCATCTCCGAAACAGCGCTCTCGCCAAGCACCGGGCTCTCGATGAGCACGTCCCGCCCGTCCCCCGATGCGACCTCTTCGACGACGAGCGGCTCGATGTCAGCCGGCAGGACGATGTGGGCCGTCACCGCGCGGCAGTCCCACACAGCGTCGAAGCCATCCTGCCACGCCGGGTCGCTATGGACGGCCTGGATCATGCGCAGCATGTCCTCGCCGTGGACGTCGCCCCACATGCGTCCGTAGGCCAAACCGGCGTCCGGGTCGATGGCAAAGGTGAACGGAGCGTCCATAAGGCCATTGGGTGAGGGGAAACGCCGGGACAGCCCGGCCCTGCGCGTAACGTACGCCTTCAGACTTCACATTCCGATGCCCGATTCGTCCGCCTGGTGGGATTTCTCCCTGTCGCCCGACCACCGCTCTGATGCCGACCGGAACCGGCTGCGCGACGCCGACGGGGTGCCGCTCATCAACGCCCCCGAGGCGGGGGGGCGCCTCGCGCTGGACTACGCCGGCTATCTCGGCCTCGACGCGCTCCTCACGGCGCAGCACCCGGCGTCCTCCGTGCCCGACGAGCGCGTGTTCGTGATCGTGCACCAGCTCTGCGAGCTCGTGTTCAAGCAGATGACGTTCGACCTCGCCGTCGTCGCCAGCACGATGGAGCGCCTGCTGCGCCTGGGCGACGGCCTTCCCGCGATGGCGCTCGCACGGGGCGAGGTCGACGAGGACACCGAGGCGTCGGCCTTCTGGCGACCTGCAATAACGGCCGCGAACCGCCTGCGCCATGCGGCGCGCGCCATCCTGCCGCCCGTGATGCAGCTCATGGGCCGCGGCGCGGACGACGACGTGCTGTTCTCGCGCCTCGAGTTCAACGCCTTCCGGGCGCACCTCGAGCCGTCGTCCGGCTTCCAGACGGCGCAGCTCCGCCTTATCCAGCGCGCGCTCGGCAAAGGGCCGCTCCTCGACCTCCGCGTCTTTCCCGGTGGCGCCTACGGACAGCACTACACCGGCTCACCGTGCGGCCATGTGTCGCTGGGCGACCCGGTGATTCTGCGGGGCCACACGGAGACGGCCGCACCTCCGGAGGGCACCGCGGCGTGGATGGCAGGCCAGTTGGACCGGCTCGTCCACCTCGTCCTCGCCCGCATCCCGGCGGACGCCGCCGCCCCGCCGCCGCCCGCCGTCTCGCGAATCCACCCGGACGACGTGGAACGCGCCGTCGCCCGGTTCTCCTCCACGCTCGGGCCGGACGCATCCGCCGACGCGGCGGCCGACTTCCGCGCCGACATCGAGGCGGCCACCACGCAGGAGAACGCGCGCCGAGACGGCCTCGACGCCGCCCGCGTCGGCGCGACGGCGCTCCACGCGCAGTCGCCCGGGGCAGCCCTCGTTCACGTCCTCGACCGGATCGTCTCTGTCGACGACGCGCTGCACAGCCCGCGGAGCGAGTCGTTCCTGACGGTCCACCGCAAGACCGTCCGCCGCCACGTCGCGGACGACTCGGGCACGGGCGGCGGCGGGATGCCCTACCTCGTCACGAGCCAGCGCTTCCTGCTGCCGCTCTTCCCGGCGCTCGTCGCGTATCTGGACGTGTAAGCCCCTGCAGGGCAAACGGCCCACCCGCCCCAGCGGGCCGGAGCCGGGTTCACGTCGGCGGCGCCATTCGCACGCCGGCGAAGGCGTTTGCGGCGCGGCTGGAGCCCTGCCGGCGGCTCTCACCCCACGTACCTCGGCACGATCAGCATCGCGGCCCACACGGGGAAGGCGCACGAGAAGAGGAGAAAGGCGACGAGCGGCGTCTGGTCCAGCAGGCCCGTCATCGAGAGCAGGTTCCACCAGTCGTGCGACTCCGGGCCGAGGCGCCCGATGAGCGGCATCGCCCGCGCCTGCGCGTCCGCGGCGTAGGCGGCGACGTCGATCCAGTTCTGGCCGAGCCACACGAGGCTCAGCTGGACGCCGAGGCGCGAGTCCGATGCGAACGCGATCCATGCCCACAGGCACGGGAAGACGAGCTGCAGGATCGACCCGCCGGCGATGGTCATGAACGTGCCGAAAAAGCGGAAGACGAAGTGGCCCGCCTCGTGCGGCAGCAGGTTCAGGCTGTGGACGAGGAACCACGGCAGGCCGAGCGCGCCGGGCTGGCCGTAGGGCACGAGCGCGAAGTAGGCGCAGACGGGAAGCAGCCACAGGCCCGAGGCGACCTCGGACACGGCGAAGCGCTGCTGGGCGGTGAGGGCGCGCATCGGCAGGAGCGGCGTGGGACGCGCGGGTATCGGCCGCGCTGCGGACAGACTCAACCGCACCTGCCGGACGTACCCTTCCTCCGACACACGCCCAGACCCGATGGCTCTGCTCACGCCCGAAGCCCTCGCCCGCGTCGAGTCCCTCGAGCTGCGCGCGCGCCTGATCGTCGAGGGCTTCCTCACCGGGATGCACCGGAGCCCCTTCCACGGCTTCTCGGTCGAGTTCGCGGAGCACCGCGCCTACAACCCCGGCGACGAACTCCGGCACGTCGACTGGAAGGCGTATGGGCGCAACGACCGGCTCTCGGTGAAGCGGTTCGAGCAGGAGACGAACCTGCGCCAGACCGTCGTCCTCGACACGTCCGCTTCGATGCGCTACGCCGGGCAGGCGGGCGTGCCCGAAGCTCACTGTCGCCGCGACGCTCGCGGCGGCGCTCCACGCGCTCATGGTGCGCCAGCGCGACGCGACCGGGCTGGCTGCCTTCGACCAGCGCGTCCACACGCTCATCCGGCCCGCTTCGACGCGCGCGCACCTCGCGCGCCTCTTCGCGACGCTCGAGGGAATCGCAACGGGCCCCGCGCCGGCCGCGACCGAGACGGGCGTGGCTGCCGCCCTCCACGACGTCGCCGAGCGTCTACCGCGCCGCGGCCTCGTCATCCTGCTGTCGGACCTGTTCGACTCTGAGGGCGACCCGCGGGCGGTCGTCCGCGCGCTGCAGCACCTGCGGCACCGCGGCCACGAGGTCGTCGTGTTCCACATCCTCGACGCCGCGACCGAGTTGCGCTTTGCCCTGCCGGACGCGCCGGTGCGCGTGCGCGACCTCGAGACGGGGGCGGAGCAGACCATCCTGCCTGCCCAGATCCGGTCCGAGGTCGTCGCCTCGGCCGAGGCCTTCGTCTCGGCGATGCGCCAGCGGCTGCCGCGAGGCGCGCGTCGACTACGTGCCCCTCGACACAGCCGCACCCTACGCCGACGCCCTCCGTGCGTACCTCGGCGCACGCCGTCGCCTCTTCTGAGTGCTAAAATCTTGCCACTGCACGTTGCGGCGGCGTAACCTCCCGCCTCTCCCCTCTCTCCCCATTCGATGCGCCGACTCTTTCTGTCCACGCTCGCCTTCGCCGCCGTCTCGGTGGGCGCCCAGACGCCCAACGTGCCGCTGGTGCAGCGCTACCAGGCGACCATCACGCCGTCCGAGCTCGCCGGGCACCTCTACGTCTACGCAGACGACTACATGGCCGGCCGCGAGACGGGCGAGCCTGGCCAGCGCTTTGCCGCGCGCTACCTCGCCGGCCAGTACCAGACGATGGGAATCATGCCGCACGGCACGGGGCTGGCTGCCTATCCGTACGACATCGCGCCGTACCTCCAGCCGTTCATGCTGGAGCAGAAGGTGCTCCGCAGCCTCGGCGTCACCGTGACGCGCGGCGGCCAGACGATCGCCGAGGCGGCGATCCGCCAGGGCGACACCGCCGGCGCGCTCCTCGCGCCGGTCTACGGCGCCGTCACCGACGCCTCGCCCGCCCGCGTCGTTTACGTCGGCTACGCCGACGAGGCGACCCTTGCTGGGCTCGACCTCACGGGCGCCTACGCGCTCGCCCTCCCCGGAACGCCCGAGGACCCGACGAGCCGACGCGCGACGTATGGCCGCGCCGGCGTGCTCGGCGCGCGCGGCGTCCGCGGTGTCCTCGTGCCGATGCTCCAGCCGGACGAGGTGGCGGCCCAGGCGGGCCGCGCCTTTGGTGGCGGGGGCCTCGCCCTGCCGGCCGCTGCCGACGAGGCGGCGGCCCCTGACCGCTTCCCGCCGATCTTCCTCACCTCGGCGGCCGTCGCGGACCAGATGCTCACCGGGACGGGCCGAACGGTCGCTGGCACGGACCGTTCGCCGGTTGATACCGGCGTGATGCTCGCCATCGCGGCGCAGCAGGAGACCGTCCAGGTGCCGACCGAGAACGTCGTCGCGATGGTCGAAGGCTCGGACCCGGTCCTCAAGAACGAGTACGTCATCGTGAGCGCCCACCTCGACCACATCGGCGTCGGGCTCGGCGAGGGCGATCAGATCAACAACGGCGCAGACGACGACGGCTCCGGGACGGTCTCTCTGCTCGAGATCGCCGAGGCGTTCCAGCAGGCCCGGCTGGACGGCCACGGCCCGCGGCGCTCGGTCCTGTTCGTCCATGTCACCGGCGAAGAGAAGGGACTTCTCGGCTCCGAGTACTTCGCCGACCGCGAGCCGCTCGTCCCGCTCGCGAGCATCGCTGCGGACCTGAACATCGACATGATCGGCCGTCGGGACCCGACCTACGACGGCGCCGGCAGCCCCTACGTCTACATCCTCGGCTCCGAACTCATCTCGGCCGACATCGACGCCGTCAGCAACCGCGTCAACGCCGAAACGGGCCTGAACATCGACCTCTCGAAGCGCTTCAACCGGGCGGACGACCCGAACCAGTTTTTCCGCCGGAGCGACCACTGGAATTTCGGCAAGCACGGCATCCCGTTCATCTTCTACTTCACCGGCACGCACGAGGACTACCACCAGCCCGGCGACGAGGCGTGGAAGATCGACTACGACCGGATGGCGATGATCGCGCGCCTCGTCTTTGGAACCGCCTGGGAGATCGCCAACGCCGACGCCCGGCCGGCCGTCTCGGGGACTGGCTTCAACTGACCCGGCCAGCCGTAAACGACGCGCGGGCGCCCGGCCATCGGCCGGGCGCCCGCGCTCAGGACTGACGGCTCGCTCAGCCGTCGATCGTCACGAGGTCCGCCGCGAGGAACGCGTCCGGGAAGCGCGTGCGGACGATCTGGAGCGCCGCCTCGGCGTCGGCGCGGTTCGTGAAGGCGCCCATCCGGACCTTATACAGTCCGTCGAGATAGACGACGTAGGCGTCGAGCGGGGCCGTGAAGCCGGAGCGGCGCTGCTCGGCGCGCCACCACGTCTCGGCCTCGACCCGGGACTGCTCGCCACCGGCGGACGACTGCGAGGCGTAGATCTGGACCCGGTAGCCGTTGACTTGGCGGGTCGACGGGGCCGGTGCGGGGGTCGGCTCGTAGACGGGGGCCGGCGTCGGCTCGTAGACCGGCGCAGGCGTCGGCTCATACGTCGTCTCCGACGCGGGCGCGTCGGGGTAGGTCACCGGCGGTGCCTCGGGTGTGGGCGCGGGGCGCGTGCCGGAGCACGCCGAGAGGGCGAGGGCGAAGGCGGCGACGAGGGTCGCGCGGGCAGGAACGGTCGGCATCGGATCGGGGGGAAAGGTGAGCCGGCTGTCTGGAGGACGCCCGTCACTGCATGACGGTCACGACGTCGGGCACGAGGAAGGCCTCGGGATACTCTTGTCGGACGAACTCGAGCGCGGCGTCCGCCTCGGCGTCGCTCGCGAAGGCGCCCACGCGGACGCGGTAGTACGGCTGGATGTACACCACGACGGGGTCGAGGGTGCGCGGCGCGCCCGACGCGGCTCCGCGCGCGGCCCCACCAGGCGGCAGCGCCGTCGCGCGTCTGCTCCGCCGCGGCGCGGCTGTTGCTCGAGAAGATCTGGACCCGGTAGCCGTCCACCTGCCGCGGTGTCGGCTCGGTCGGGGCAGGCGCCGAGGCGCGCGTCGGGACGACCACGCGGCCCGCCATCACGACGGCCGGCACGTCGTGCACGATCTCGGTCCGCGCCGCCGGCGCCGCGTCGTACGGAGAGGCATCGAACGTCTCGTAGACCGGAAACGACGCCGGGACAGCGTCCGGCGTGGCGTTCGGGCCCGACGGCGTCCGGGGGCGCGTGCCCGAGCACGCCGTGAGCGTCGCGGCGAGGGCGAGGACGAGCGCGAGGCGAGCGTTCTGCATCATGTCGGGGGGCTAGTACGCCGCGTCGGATCGGAGGCCCTTCAAGATAGCGACCGACGCGCTCGCGCCGAGGCGGGACGCGCCGGCATCGACCATCGTCTGCGCGTCCTCGAGCGAGCGGATGCCGCCCGACGCTTTCACGCCCATCGCCGGCCCGACGACGCGCCGCATCAGCGCCACGTCCTGCGGGCTCGCGCCGCCCGAGGCGAAGCCCGTCGACGTCTTGACAAAGTCCGCGCCGGCGTTCTGCGCGAGGACGCACGCGATAACCTTCTCCTCGTCCGTGAGCAGCGCCGTCTCGAGGATGACCTTCGTCGTGCGCCCCTGCGCCGCCGCGACGACCGCCCGGATGTCCGCCTCGACGGCGTCGAACTGCTGCGACTTGAGGCGGCCGATCGAGATGACCATGTCGATCTCCTGGGCGCCGTCGGCGACGGCGACCTCCGTCTCGTAGGCCTTCACGGCCGTCCGCACGGCGCCCGACGGGAAGCCGACGACCGTGCATACGACCGACGTCGCGCCGGCGAGCGCCTCGGCGGCGACGGGCACCCACACGGGGCTGATGCAGACCGAGGCGAAGCAGTTGGCGCGCGCCTCGGCGCAGAGCGCGCGGACGTCGGCCTCGGTCGTGTCGGGCTTCAGGACGGTGTGGTCGATGAGGCGAGCGAGCGGCGGCGCGAGGGCGCACGCCTCCGAGGCGCCCGTGCGGTCGGCGCGCATGCCGAAGCGGCTCGCGCCGGCCCCAAGCATCCGCTCGAGAGCCGTCTCGAGGCGGTCCGGCGCGCCAGCGCGCGGGGTCGATCCGCCGAGGCGGGCGGCGAGGGCGTCTTTTTCCTGAGCGGTCACAGGTGGCGGGTGGCGGGTGACAGGTGATCTCCGTTCGGCCGTCAACTTACGGGCGCCGCCCCGCCTGCCACCCTCATCCTTCCGCCTCCTCGAGTTCGGCGTCGAGGCTGTAGCGCTTGCGCTTTTCCCAGAGCGTCTTTTTGGAGATGCCGAGCAGCTTCGCGACGTCGGCGTACGACGTGCCGCGGTGGGTGCCGAGGATGTGGCGGATGTACTCGCGCTCGAGGTCCTCGAGGGAGCCGCCGGAGCGGATGCGGAACGTGTCGGCGTCCGAGGCCGCGTCGTCGAACGCGTCGGAGTTCATCAGCACGAGGTCCGCCGCGCCGAGCGTGGGCGCCTTGGCGAAGATGAGGGCGCGCTCGAGGACGTTGCGCAGCTCGCGGACGTTGCCCGGCCACGCGTGGGCGAGCAGCTTCGCCTCGGCGTCGGGCGTGAAGCCCTCGAACGGCTTGCCGAACTCGCTGGCATAGCCCGCGCCGACGGCCTGCGCGATCGCGAGCACGTCGCGGCCCATGCGCCGCAGCGGCGGCAGCTCGACCGAGACGACGTTGATGCGGTACAGCAGGTCCTTGCGGAAGGCCTTCTCGGCGACGCGCTCCTGCAGGTTGGCGTTCGTCGCACAGACGATGCGCGTCGAGACCTTGATGTCGTCCGTGCCGCCGAGGCGGCGGAACTGGCGCGACTCGAGGAACGAGAGCAGCTTGGACTGGAGCGAGAGGCTCATCGAGTCGATCTCGTCGAGGAAGAGCGTCCCGCCATCGGCGACCTCCAGGAGGCCCGGCTTGGCCGCGCGGGCGTCCGTGAAGGCGCCCTTCTCGTAGCCGAACATCTCGGACTCCAGCAGGTTGTCCGGCAGCGCCGCGCAGTTGATCTCCATAAAGCGGCCCGCGGCCCAGCGGCTCGCGTAGTGCAGGCTCTGGGCGACGAGGTTCTTGCCGGTGCCGGTCTCGCCGCGCACGAGGACGATCGTGTTGGGGATGTCGGCGAGCGTCTCGATGGTGTCGCGGACCTGCTGGACCTCGTCGGACTCGCCGAGGATGCGGGACGGGGAGTTCTTCTGCTTGCGCTCGCGCTTGATCTCCTGGAGCTCCTGCTTGTCCGCGTAGAGGTCCAGCGCCTTGGCCAGCAGCGCCCGCATCTCCTCGAGGTTGACGGGCTTCTGGAGGTAGTGAAACGCGCCGAGGCGCATCGCCTCGACGGCCGTCTGGACGGACGAGTGGGCGGTCATCACGATGACCGGCGCCACGACGCCGCGCGTGCGCAGGGCCTCGATAAGCTGCATCCCCGAGACGTTGGGCATCATCAGGTCCGTCAGGACGCAGTCCGGCACGGTCCCGTCGTCGACGGTCTGGAGGAGCGCCTCGGCGGTCGTGAAGCCTTTGGTGGCGTAACCGTCGCGGGCGAGGACACTCGCGAAGAGCTCGCCGATCTTGGGATCGTCGTCGACGACGAAGACGCGTTTCTTGCTCATCAGTCGCAGGTCTGGGGGGAGCCCGATGGTACGAAAGGAAACGCTTCCATGGAACTACGCCCAGCATCGCCGCGACCTGCGCAGGCCAGATTGTCTCAGCTCCACTCGTCCCGTGCCCGCCGTGCTCGCTGTCCGCCCGCCCGATTACTTCCCGCCTGCGGCTCACGCGGCGCTGCTCGCCTCGGCCAGCCGCGTCGTGCTCGCGGACACGTTCGCCTTCAGCCGGCAGTCCACGCACAACCGGGCGCTCATCGGGACATCGCAGGGTCCGTTGTGGCTGAGCGTCCCGCGCGTGCACGCGCCTGTCGGGACGCCGCTGGGCCGCGTCGCGGTCGTGGACGATGGGTGGCCGCGGACGCACGTGCGCGCGCTGCGGACGGCCTACGGCATGGCGCCGTTCGCCGAGCACCTCCTGCCCGAGGTCGAGGCGCTGCTCCAGGGCCCGCACGCATCGCTCGGCGCCCTCGCTGCGGCGACGACCGCCTGGGCCCTCCGGCGCCTCGGCGCGACGACCGACGTGGCGCTCGCCTCGGCCCTACCCGGCGCACCCGCCGCGCTCGCCGGCGTGTGGGAAGCCGCGGGCGGCGGCCCCCTCCTCTCGCTCACCCCCGACCGCGACGCGGCGTCCGTGCCCGACGTCCGTCCGTTCGCCTATGCCGAGCCGCCACGCTGGCAGGTCTGGGGCGACGCGCTCACACCCGGCCTCAGCGTCCTCGACGTGCTCCTGACGCATGGGCCGGACGCGAGGCGCGCGCTTGGTATCGCAGACGGGTCGGGCTGACGAGCCTCACGCCGGCATCGACCACGGCCGTGTGATCCCGGACGATCGCCTCGAGAAAGTCCTCCGTCTCGAGGGCGGCCGGCGCCATCTCGAGGCGTGCCTCGACGGCGGCGCGGGCGCGGTCGGCGAGCGCGAGGCCGCGGCGGTCTCGCTTGGCGAGGCGCATCCGGACGAGCACGGCGCGGATGGTTCGGATGTCGGCGTCGCTGAGGGCCGCGGCTTCGGGGAAGCGTGGCGTGTAGCCCCGGGAGGACGTTGGGTAGCGGACCTCGTCGAGCGCGACGCGCCGGCGCAGCCGCACGACGGTCGTTCCCGCCGCGACGTCGCCGAGGCGCTGCTGGCGCTTGGAGACCGAGACCGCGATCACGGCCACCGTGCCCGACGACATCGTCACGTCGACGAAGCGCAGCAGCCAGCGCAGCGCGAACTGCCCGAGCGTCGGCTGGGCGCCGTCGAGGCGCGCGACGCGGATCTTGAGCAGCATCTTGCCCGGCGACTGTCCCTCGGCGAGGGTCTCGAAAGCAAGGTGGTACAGCAGCACCGGCAGCACGACGAGCACGGTCATCGTCGTGCTACCGGTGAGGCCGAGTTCGTCGAGAAGCGCCGACGCGGCGAGCGCATAGAGGCCCCACACGAACACGTCGGCGAGCCACGCGAGGATGCGGTCGCCGACGCCGGCCGACGCAAGCGCCAGCTCGACGTTCTGGGCCGTCTGGATGAGGAAGCGGTCGTCCATGCAGGGGCCTGGGAATGGCGGCAGGGAAATGGGACGGTCCGCCCGCAGACCGTCGCAGCGGCCTCGCCAAAAAGTACGGCTCCGCGGCTCTGCCCGGTCACGCCAGCCTCCCTTCCCCACTGCCCGGGTCCTATTTTGCAGCCATGCGCGAGTCTGTTTTCGTCCGCCGCCACGCCCCCGACTGGGAGGCCTTCGAGGAGCGCCTCGCCGACGCCGGCGATGCCGATGCCGACGCGCTGGCCGACGGCTACGTGCGCCTCGGCGACGACCTCGCGTTCGCGCAGACGTTCTACCCGGGCTCCGTGACGGCGGCGTACCTCAACGACCTGCAGGCCGAGGCCCACCGGCGGCTGTACCGCAACCGCCGCGAGGAGCGCGGCCGGCTCGTCCGCTTCTGGACGCACGAGGTGCCGCTCGCGGCGTATGCCTCGCGGCGGGCGCTCGGGCTGGCGCTGCTGCTGTTTCTCGGCGCCGCCGGGTTCGGCGCGGTCTCCGCCTCCGGCGACGCCCGCTTCGCGCGCCTCGTCCTCGGCGACGGCTACGTCTCGATGACCGAGGCCAACATCGAGGCCGGCGACCCGCTCGCGGTCTACAAAGACGCGCAGCCGCTGGACATGAGCACGTTTATCGCGCTCAACAACGTCATGGTGTCGTTTCTGGCGTTCGTCGGGCTCCTCCACGTCGGCGGGACCATCCTGCCGGGGTTTGCGCTTGGGACGGCGCAGGCGCTCGTCCAGAACGGCGTCATGGTGGGCGTGTTCACGCACCTCTTCGCGTCGCGCGGGCTCGCGGGTCCGTTCACGCGTGTTGTGTTCATCCACGGCGCGCTCGAGCTGTCGGCCATCGTCGTCGCTGGCGGGGCAGGCTTCGCGATGGGGGGCGCGCTGCTGTTTCCCGGTACATACCCGCGCCTCGTGAGCTTCCGCGAGGGCGCAGTGCGCGGGGCCAAGCTCATCCTCGGGCTCGTCCCGATCTTCCTCGTCGCGGCGGCGCTCGAGGGCTTCGTGACGCGCCACACCGAGATGCCGCTGTGGCTCGCCGTGGCGATCATCGGCGCCTCGTTCCTGTTCATGGGCGTCTACTACGTGTGGTGGCCCCGGCGCGTCGCCCGCGGACTAGCCACGCCGGGCCTGCCGCTGCTCACGCCGGCCGCCGTCCTGCCTGCCTCGCCCTCCGCGGTTTCTGCCGATGTCTGACCTGCCCCCGCTCTCCGACCCGAGTTTCCGTGAGGTCGGGGCGATCCGCATTCGCGAGGAGCGCGAGCCCGGCGCGGTTCTCGCCGCGGCCATCAACCTCGCCACGTCCGAAGCGCGGCCGCTGTTTACGGCCGTCTTCGCCATTGCCGGTCCGATGGTGCTGCTCGCGGCGCTCGCCCGCGTCCTCGGCGGCGCAACCGTCGGCGACGCCGTCGGAACAGTTCTCGACCTGTGGGCGAGCGTGATGTCCTCGGCCGCCGTGTTCGGCTTTGTGCGCCTCTACGCATCCGGCAGGACGCGGGACGTTGGGGACGTGTGGGACGAGGCGAAGGCGCTCATCGGGCCGCTCTTCGTGTACCTCCTCGTGATCGCACTCGGCCTCTTCGCGCTGCTGATCCCCGTCTCGCTCATCGGGTCGGCCCTCGCCGGGATGAGCGTGCCCGTGCTGGTCGTCGTCGGGATCGTGCTGGCTATCGGAGTCGTCGTGTACGTCGTCCCGCCGCTGAGCCTCGGCATCGTCGCGGTCGCGGTGGACGGGATGGGCGTCGGGGCGGCGCTCTCGCATGTGCAGGCGCTCATCGTGGGCCGCCGCAAGCACGTCGTGCTGACGATGCTCCTGATGGTTGCCATTGCCGTGTTCGTCCTCGTCGTCCTCTCGGGCGTCCTCGGTGCGCTCATCGTCTCCGGCGTCGCCTCGGCGGACCCGACCGGCGGGCCGGCCGTGGCCTTGTCCTCGGCCGTGCTGACGCTCGTCCTGCTCCCTGTCGGCGTCCTGTCGTCGCTCGTGTGGGTCCTGCTCTACGGCAGCCTCGCCGACACGGTCGAGGGCGCGTCGCTGGGGTCCGACCTGGAGCGCCTCGCCGGAACCGACCTTCTGGGCGTCGGCCGGCGCCCCGAGGCGCCGCGTGGGGGCGAGACGCACGACGAGCCGCACCGCGACGAGGCACCGCCCGAGTCCTTCCGCCCACCGTCCGGCCGGGCGGAGGCGCCCGACCCGGACGAGTCGGTCGAGGCACCGACGGGCGAATCCTCTGCCAGCGGCTTCCGCGGCGGTGGCTTCCAGAACCCGTGACGCGCCAGTTCGCCCTGCTCCTGCTGCTCGCAGCGCCTGCCGCTGCCCAGCCGGCGGTCCCGCTGCCCGAGGCGGCGCCGGCCCTGCCGCCCGAGGCGGCGCTCACGCCGCGGGCGCAGCGCGATCCGGCCTCGGCCCGCGTGCCGCAACCCGGGGCCGAGCGCCCTGCGCCCGACGCGCTCAGCGGGATGCGGCAGGACCCGCGCTACCGCTACGACCGGCCCGTCGCCGAGCGGCCGTCGCTGTGGGAGCGGTTCTGGGCGTGGGTCGTCGAGAAAACCCTCGCGCCGTTCTTCCGGGCCTCTGGCACGCGCGGCGGGCAGGGCTTCTGGCTCGTCGTCGCCGTGCTCGTGCTCGCCGCCGTCGCGTACCGCCTCACGCAGACCGGCGTCGGCGGCATCTTCGGCCGCCGCTCTGCCGCCGATGGAGACGGCGTGGACCCGCTGCTCGGCGTCGAGGACATCGCGGCGGTGGACCTCCCGTCTCTCCTCGCGGCGGCCCTCGCAAAGCGCGAGTGGCGCGCCGCCGTCCGCCTGCGCTACCTCGAGGCGCTCCAGCGCCTCGACAAACGGGGCCTCATCGCGTGGGCGCGCGACAAGACCAACCGGACGTTCGCACGCGAGGCGCAGGCGTCGGGCGGTGCCGAGGTGGGGCGGACGTTTACGGACGTTACGCGCGCCTTCGAGACCGTCTGGTACGGCGGCCTCGCCGTCGACGAGCGCCTGTGGGCGCGCATCGACGCCCGCTTCGAGCGCCTCGACGCCGCCCTCGCCCGCGCCGGCGCGGCGTGCGGCCGACGTGTCCGCATGAAGCGCGCGCTGCCCTTCCTCATCATCGGCGGCGTGGCCGCGCTGCTCGTCGCACTCTCGCTCGCGCAGCCGCGGCCGTACGACCCGCGCCTGCGCGCCGAGCGCGAGGGGACCGAGCCGTTCGACTCCGAGGTCCTCTACCGCTTGCTGCCCCAGTGGCTCGGCGCGCCCGTCGAGCCCGTCGACATCACGCCGTTCGAGCGCCTCGAGGACTCGACGCATCACGGGCGCCGCCTACGTCTTCGTCACCCGCGTCTTCGGGCCGGACCCGGCCGAGTCGGACCGCCTGCTGCGCTTTGTCCGCCGTGGCAACACGCTCGTCATCGCCGCCGATCAGATCGAGGGGCCGCTCTTCGTCGCCCTCGGCCGCCTGTCCGACCTGCCGGCGCGCGCCGACACGCTCGGCGCCGACGTGCCGCTGTCGCAGATCGAGAAGCAGGGCTCGGACAGCGTGGTCGACGCCCCCGGCCTCTTCACCCAGTGGCGACCGACGCCGGGGCCCCTTTTCGGCGGCGACTCTGATCCCGACCCCGCGGACGACGGCACCATCCTCGGGGCCGACACGCTGCGCCTCGGAAGGCGCACGCTCGCGTTCCCGGTCCCGCTCGACGGCGCGGTCCTCAGCGGGCTCGACAGCGCGCGCACGGCCATCCTATCCACGGACCTCGACAGCGGCGACCCGACGGCCGTCGCCATCACCGAAGGCCGCGGCCGTATCGTCCTCTCCACGACGCCGCTCGCGTTCACGAACGCGGCCATCGCGCCCTCAGGCGGCGGGGCGGACTACCTCGCGGCGCTCTTTGCCTACGTCCCGCCCGTGCGCCTCGTGCTGTGGGACGACACCTACAAGCCGCTCCGCTCGCGCGCCTCGACGCTCGCCTACGCCGCGCGGACGCCCGCACTGCGGTGGGCGCTGTGGCTCGTCGGCATCGGCGTCGTGCTGTCAGTCCTCGTGTGGGGCCGGCGCCGGCAGCGCCCGATCCCCGTCGTCCAGCCGCCGCCGAACGCGCAGCGCGAGTTCGCGCGGACCGTCGGCCGCCTCTTCTTTGTCCGCGGCGACCGCGGCTGGCTCGCCCAGCGCAAGACACGGCTCGTCGAGGACGCGCTGAGGACGCGCCTCGGCATCGCCGACGCCGACCTCTCCGACGCGACGGCGAGGCTTGCCGCGGCGCGCGCGGGTGTCCCGGAGAGCGAAGCGCTCGCCCTCTTCGCGCGCCTGCGCGACCTTCCCTCGAACCCGACGCCCGCCGCCCTCCTCGCCGCCGACCGCGACGTCGACGCCTTCTTCGCCGCCCGACACCTCGACGCCCAGACCGTATGACGCCCGACGCGATCCCGCCCGATGCCCTCTCCGAGGCGCCTACCCTCTCCCCCACGTCCGAAGCGACGGTCGCGGTGCCCGACGCCTTCGATGCGCCGGCCGTGCTTGCGCCCGTCGCCCGCGTCGTCGATGGCCTCCGCGACGCCGTCGGGGCGATCATCGTCGGCCAGGAAGGCGTTATCGACGAGCTTATCGCAGCGCTCCTCGCCGGTGGGCACGTGCTCGTGGAGGGCGTCCCGGGCGTGGCCAAGACGCTCACGGCGAAGCTGCTCGCCCGCGCCTCGGGCATGGACTACTCGCGCGTCCAGTTCACGCCGGACCTCATGCCGAGCGACGTCCTCGGGACGCAGGTCTTCAGCCCCAAGACCGGCGAGTTCTCGTTTCACCGCGGCCCCGTCTTCGCCCAGGTCGTCCTCATCGACGAGATCAACCGCGCGCCGGCCAAGACGCAGGCCGCGCTCTTCGAGGTCATGGAGGAGCGCCAGGCGACGATCGACGGCACGACGTACCCGATGCCTGCGCCGTTCATGGTCCTCGCGACCCAGAACCCGGTCGAGCACGAGGGCACGTACCGCCTGCCCGAGGCGCAGCTGGACCGCTTCCTGTTCAAGACGCTCGTCGGCTACCCGAGCGTGGATGACGAGACGGAGATGCTGCGTCGCTTCCAGACGGCCGGCGGCCTCGTGCCGCTGAGCACCGTCCATGCCGTGCTGACGCCCGCCGAGATCGAGGCGGCGCAGGCTGCCGTCCGCGGCATCCGCGTGGACGAGGCCGTCCTGCGGTACGCCGCGCAGATCGTCGCGGCGACGCGCAAGCACCCCGCGCTGTCGCTCGGCGCAAGCCCGCGCGCGAGCCTCGCGCTTGTCGTCGGGGCGAAGGCCGTCGCCGCGATGTATGGCCGCGCCTTCGCGACGCCGGACGACGTGCGGACGGTCGTGGCGCCGGCCCTGCGGCACCGCGTCCAGCTCACGCCCGAGCGCGAGATCGAGGGCGTCCGCCCGAGCGACGTCCTGAAGCGCATCGTCGAGGAGATCGACGTGCCGCGGTAGGGGGACATGAGAAGCCTGTTCCTCACGTCTCGCGTCTTCGCCGTGCTTGCCGCGCTCGTCGTGGCGTTCGTGGTGGCGCTGTTCTGGGCGCCCCTGCTCGGGCCGGCGCAGCTCGCGACGGCGGCGCTCGCCATAGCCGTCCTGGCGGATACGCTGGCGCTCTACGCGCTCGGCGGGCGCCTCGAGGGAACACGCGAGGTGCCGGCGAAGATGTCGCTCGGAGACCCGAACACGGTCGAGGTGACGGTCCGCAGCCGCTACCCCTTCCCGATGCGCGTCGTCGTGCTGGACGAGGTGCCGGTGCAGTTCCAGGCGCGGACGGCCGGGACGGTCGTTCAGATCGGGGCCCGGGGCGAGACGGCCGTCCGCTACGCCCTGCGGCCGACGGCGCGCGGGACATACGGCTTCGGCTGGCTGCTGCTCTACGCGACGGGCCCGTTCGGCCTCGCGCGGCGGCGCTTCCGCGCCGCGCCCGGCGGCGAGGCTACGGTGTACCCGTCGATCCTGCAGATGCAGCGCTACGCCTTTCTCGCGACGTCGAACCGCCTCCAGGAGGCCGGCGTGCGGCGCGTGCGGCGCCTCGGCCAGACGATGGAGTTCGACCAGGTCCGCGCCTACGTTCCCGGCGACGACCGCCGGTCGATTAACTGGACCGCGACGGCGCGGCGCGGCGAGACGTCCGGCGGGCAGACGCTCTACGTCAACACGTACCAGGAGGAGCGCGCGCAGCCGGTCGTCGCCGCGATCGACATGGGCCGCGCCATGCGGGCGCCCTTCGACGGCCTGACCCTCGTCGACCACGCTGTCAACGCGAGCCTCGTGCTGCTCAACACGGCGCTGCTCACGGACGACAAGGCGGGCCTCGTCGCCTTCGACCAGGAGGTCCGCGCCGTCCTCCAGCCGACGCGCACGCCGGCGACGCTGCCGCGGCTGCTCGAGGCCCTCTACCGCCTCGACCCCGGCTTCCGCGACCCGTCGTTCGAGGCGCTCTACGGCTCCCTCCGGACCCAGATCCGCACGCGCTCGCTCGTGCTGCTGTTCACCAACATCGACACCGTGGCGGGGCTGGAGCGGCAGTTGCCGTACCTCCGCCAGATCGCGCGGATGCACCGCCTCTGCGTCGTCCTGTTCGAGAACACGGGCATCCGCGAGCTTATCGGTGCGCGCTCTGAGCGCCTCGAGGACGTCTATGTGAAGGCCGTCGCCGAGGGGCTGGCGATGGAGACGCGCGAGGTCGCGCGGACGCTCGAGCGCCATGGCATCGGCGCGCTCGTCACGCGCCCCGAGTCCGTCACGTCGGACGCCGTCAACCGCTACCTCCAGATCCGCTCCCGCGGCGCTTTCTGAGGCGCTCTCCTGGGGCGGAGGGCGTCCATGCGGTCTAGCGCCCGAGCGAGAAGAGCGTCTCGTAGAGGCCGATCGAGCCCCGGTCTACGATAAGCTTCTGGTGCTCCGGGCGCGTGTCCCGCGCGACGATGAGCTCACGGCCCGTCCCGCGAACGTCCGCGTCGAAGCGGTTGTGGAGGTACTGCGAGAGCTCGAGCGCCGTCACGGCGCCGTTGGCGTCCTCGTCGGCCTGCGTCGTCTCGGTGGCGTCGGCGAAGAAGCGCGAGAGGTAGCCGCCGGCCTGGAACTTGACGGCCACGGCGCTCACGACGTCTTCCTCGGACGAGAACAGGCCCATGCGGCCTGGGCTCGAGATGACGTCCTTCGCGAAGCCGCCCGAAAAGCACGCGTCGAGCACGATCAGCATCCGCGACGACGGCAGAGCCGAGAGCATCGGTCGAAGTCGTCGTCGAGGATCTCGGCGTCGTAGAGCTCGATCGACTCGTCGAGGTTGTCCGGGTCCGCGCGCTCGGGCGTCGTGCGCGGGTACTGGCCGCCGTGGCCCGAGTAGAAGAAGACGAACAGGGTGTGGTCGTCGGCCGTCCGCGCGACGCTGGTCGAAGGCGCGCTGCATGCCGGCGACGGTCGCGTCGGCGTCCTGGAGCAGGATGCCGTCCTCGGGGCGCATGCCCTGCGCGATCATCGCGTCGCGGACGAGGACCGCGTCCTGCGCGGTGTAGTCGAGGTTGTTGATGCGGCCGCCGTAGTCCGAGATGCCGGCGAAGATGCCGACGATGCGGTCGAAGGCCGGCGGGTCCGGGCGCATGGCGTCGGTCTGCGAGAGGCGCAGCGCGTAGCGGCCCGTCTCGCCGGCGCGGTAGCTCGTGACGGTGACGCGGTAGCGGCCGGACTCACGCATCGTGAACTCGACGACAGACTCGGTCTGCGAGCCGTTGAAGTCGTCGTTGTCGACGCGCTCGCCCGACGGTGCGGTGACGATGAGGTACGTGTCGAAGTCCTGGCTCGTGAGGTCGATGCGGATGGGCTCGCCGGCGTCGCCGTCGAAGGTGTGGACCTCGGTGAACTCGCCCGAGTCGAGGCGCTGGTCCGACGCGTCGAGGGTGCCGTCGAAGGTCTCGGCGAGCGTCCAGTCCGCGACCTGCCGCGTCGTCGGCTGCGTGGCGCGCGGCGTCGTGGATGCGGGGCGGACCGGCCCGCCGCCCGGACCATCGGCCGAGACGGTGCGCGTGGACGGCGCGGGCTGGCCGAAGCGCTCCGTGCCGTCGATGGCGAGGCGGTAGGCACCCGTCTCGGCGGCGGCGTAGCTCGTGACGTAGACGGTGTAGGCGCCCGGCTCGGTGAGGTCCATCTCGAGGCGCGAGTGGTTCGGTCGAACCGCCGCCGTCGTCGTCCTCCACGGCGGCCCCGCGCGGCGGCTCCACGACGAGGTACGTGTCGAAGTCGTCCGACGTGAGGTCGATGGCGACGCGCTGCCCGGGCGTCCCGTCGAAGGTGAACGTGTCGACGAACTCGCCCGAGCGGAGCGTTTCGTCGGAGCCCTCGAGCCTCCCGGTCTCGGTGCGGACGCCCGCCGACTCGGCGCTCACCGGCCGGCCATCGCCCCCGCCCTGGATCGTGAGGTCGTAGTCGCCGGTCTCGCCCGAGGCGTAGCTCGTGACGGTCGCCGTGTACGTCTGCCCGCGCTCGGTGTCCACGACGACGAGCGAGCGGTCGAGGGCGCCCTCGTAGTCGTCGTTGTCGGACTGCTCGCCGTCGGCGCCGCGGACGATGAGGTACGGGTCGAAGCCGCGGCCGCGGAGGTCGACGGTGACCGGCCCACCGGTGCCGTCGAACGTGAACGTGTCCATAAACTCGCCTGTCTGGAGCGTGCGGTCGCCGCGGGCGAGGGAGCCAGACTCGTAGCGGGCGCTGCCGCCGCGGAGGGCGACGGGCGTCACGCCGCCGGCCTGCGGGCGCGGCGCCTCGCCGTCGCCGAGCGTCGCGGTGACCGTGTACGCCCCCGTCTCGCCGGGCCGGTAGCTCGTCACGCCGACGCGCCACTGGCCCGAGACGTCCGCGACGAGGTCGAGGCACGAGCGGCCGGTGTCGCCCTCGCAGTCGTCGTTGTCGTCCTGGTCGCCCGCGGGGCGCGTGAGGATGACGTACGTGTCGAAGTCGCTCGAGGCGACGTCGACCGTGATGCGCTGGCCGGCGCGGACGTCGAGCGTGTACGCATCGATAAACTCCCCCGTGCGCAGCGCCGCGTCGCTGGCGTCGAGGCGCCCACGGGCCGGGCGGCCGCTCTGGATCGGGTCGCCGGGCTGCACCGTGCGCGGACGCGGTTGCGTCCGCCGGCCAGCCCCGCTCCAGGCCCCGGCGGGCGCTCCGAGCTGCGCCGCGGGGCCGTCCCGGAGGCGATGCCCCCATCCGTCGTGATCTCGACCTCGTAGCGGCCCGTCTCACCGGGGGCGTAGCTCGTGACGACCACGGTGAGCGTCCCGTCGGCGTCGGCGGTGAAGGCCGCGCACGAGCGGCCGGTGTCGCCCTCGGTGCAGTCGTCGTTCTCCTCCTGCCGCCCCGAGGCGTCCTTCATGATGATGTACGTGTCGAACTCCGACGACGTAACCGTGACGCTGACCGTCTGCCCGGCGCGGACCTGGACGGGGTACCTCGTCGGTGAACTCGCCCGAGCGGAGCGTGGCGTCGCCGGCGGCGAGCGCCCCGGAGCGGGTCTGGGCGCTGGCCGACGAGGCGGCGAGCAGGACGGCGAGGAGGAGCAGGCGGGGCATCGGCGCGGAGGTGGCGTGACGGACAAGCTAGGCCAGAGGCCCGCGATAAAGCCTCCCACGGGCGGAGGAAGCCGCGGACGGCGGCATCATGGGCGGCGGGCGCGCATCTGCTCCTCGAGTTGCTCGCGGACCCGCTCCTGCATCGCCCGGTCGCCCGTCCCGACCGTCACGCTGGCTCGGCCCGGGCCCATCTCGGTCGTGACCCGAACGCCACTGCTCGCCGGAGCCACGGGTGCCGTCGTCGTCGCGGCGCCTGGGCGCGCGGTGTTCGTGAACGGGGCGCGGGCGTAGACGACGCCAGCAGCGTCGCGCCAATCGCCGTCGCCCGTTCCATTACCGGTGTCGAAGCGGCCGGCCCACGTGACGCCGTTGGGGAAGGCGTAGACGCCGTCGCCGTGTGGGCGGCCGTCGGCCCATCCGCCGCGGTAGGTCGTTCCGTCGGGACAGGCCCGGGAGCCCTCGACGATCGACATCTGATCTCCGCGGGTGTCGAAGGTGCCTGCGAACTGGCACCCGTCGGTGGCCGTGAGCGTGCCCGCCCCGCGCTCGACGCCGGAATCGAAGGCGCCCTCGTAGACGGCGCCGTTGGCGTAGAGCGTCCGCCCGGTTCCGTTCGCCCGTCCACTGGTGTCCAGATCGCCCTCGTAGACGTTGCCGTTGGGGTGAGAGACCGTCCCACGCCCCACAGGGAGTCCAGCGGCGAATGTCGCCGTAAAGATGACCCCCTCGGGGCTCGTCGTCTCGCCCGGCCCCTCGCGGTGCCCGCGCGCGAAGCGGCCGGTGTGGACGAAGCCCTCCGGCCAGCGGAAGGTGCCCTCACCGTCGGTGCAGTCGCCGCGGCGGCAGCCGCCGGAGAAACCGGGCGTCCACATCGGGTCCATCGGGCCCGTGGTGAGCGCCGTCCCGGCAGAGTCCGCGTAGACGCCCGTGCCGACCGCGAGGTCGTCGGCGAAGCGGCCGGCCCACGAGGCGCCGGAGGGGAAGCGGTAGACGCCGTCGCCCTCGGAGCGCCCGTCGAGGACACCGCCAGAGTAGCCGGCCCCGTCGGCGAAGGCGAATGTGCCCTGTCCGGTCTTCCGATCGTCGGCGAAGTCGCCGGTGTAGGTGGCGCCGCTCGCCCAGGTGTACGTGCCGCGGCCGTGCATAGAGTCCCTCCGGAAGGTGCCCTCGTAACGGTCGCCACCCGCCGTCATCGTTGCGACGCCGTCCACGAACCCGTCCGCGAACTGGCCGTCGACGACGGTTCCGCCTCTGGAGAAGTGGCCGCGGCCGTGGTAGCGGTCGTCGCGCCACTCGCCGACGTAGCGCATCGAGTCTGTGGGACTTGTGTAGGTGCCCTCGCCGTCGCGCATCCCGAGCCGGAAGGTGCCCTCGTAGACCGAGCCGTCGGCGTAGGCGATGCGCCCGGCGCCGCTCATCGCCCCGCCGCTGCGGGTGCCCGTGGCGACGGTGCCGTCGGCCTGCGTCGTCGTCCCGGCGCCGTCGCGAAAGCCGTCGCGCCAGCGGCCGACGTAGCGCGTCGAGTCGGGCCAGACGCCCGTGCCGGTGCCGGTGCGGCAAGTCCCCGCGGCGCAGCGGAAGCCGGCCTCGCCGGCCCAGTGGCCGGGGTAGGCGCCGCGGCGCACGGCGCGCTGGCGGACGGAGAACACGCCCTCCGTGCCGAAGCTGCGGCGCCACGTGCCCGTCCACTGCGTCTCGCCGTCGGCGAAGGTGAACGTCCCACGGCCCTCAAGCTGGAGGCCCTCGATGGCGCCCGTGTAGAGGCTGCCGTCGGGGTAGCCGAACGTGACCTCGCCGACGGGGACGCCGCCGGCGAAGCGGCCCGTCACGACCGTCCCGTTGGCGTAGCGAAGCGTGCTCGGGCCATCCTGGCAGGAGCCAGCGAGGCATCCGGGCGCGTCGGGCGCCGCGGCCGGCTGGGCCGCTGCGGCGGACGCGGCGAGCGCGAGCAGGCACAGCAGAACAGGCTTCATGGCGGCTGTCGGTCGGGTGGGGTGTCAGGCTACGGGGAAGGCGCAGACCCACGCCTCCCCCGTCGGGGTGAATGGCGCTACCGTCTGGGGGTGGTGAACGAGGCGTCGAAGCGGCCGCGAAAGAGGCGAGCCGCGCTCTTGTTCTCCACGCCCGGCGCCGCGGCGGATTCTGAGACGAGGAAAGGCCGCCACCCCGGCGGGGTGACGGCCTTCGGCGCCGCGGCGCTCGCGGTCTACGCGGTCAGTTGGAGTTGATCGTCCAGCGGAGCGAGCCGCCCGACTGGATGCGCTGGCCGCGCTGGACGGTCTCCTGGCCGTCGGTGAAGCGCGCCTTGAAGTCCCAGCAGCCGGGCGTGATCGTGAACGTGTACGTCTCGCCCGAGGAGACCGTGTCGGAGCCGAGCTGGTCGCTGCCCCAGTCGTTGCGGCTGCACGCCGAGGCGTAGAGGTACATCAGCGCCTGGTCCGTGCGGTTGACCACGACGAACGAGCCGCTGCCGCCGCCGTTGCCGCTGAGGCGCGCCGGCTGCGACGGGGCGCTCGATCCGCCGAGCGTCCACGTGACCGTCGCGCCGCGTCGGACCTGCTGGCGCGACTGCGTGAGCTCGTCGCCGTCCGAGAAGCGGACCTTCAGGTCCCAGCAGCCGGGCGTGATGTCGAACGAGTAGGACGAGCCGGCCGAGATCACGTCGGACCCGAGCCGGTCCTCGCCCCAGCCGCTCGAGCTGCACGGCGACGCGTAGAAGTAGAAGACCGACGTGCCGGTCTGGTTGGCAACGACGAGCGAGGACTGGGCCGTGGCCGGGCCGGCGGCGAACGCCGCGATGGCGACCAGGGCGAGGAGGCGGGTCATGGGCGGGAGGCGGAGCGTCCGCAGAGCGGACAGTGAGAGAGGCGGGGCGGGTGGCCGGCACCTCCTGAAGCGCACTGGTGGGCTGCGATGGTTGGCCCAAGGTCTCACTTTTTCCGTCCCCGGCGCTTCCCCTGATCCGGGGATCTGCGGGGCGGGTGCTGCGCTCGACATCTTGAGCCCGCCGCCCGCCGCCGCGTGAACGCGCCGCCCGCCGTCACCGTCCTGCTCCGCGGCCTCGCCCGTGGCGATGCTGCGGCCGGGAGCTCTCTACCCCGTCGTGTACGACGCGCTGCGGGCGCTCGCGCAGCGCCACCTCCGCGGCGAGCGCCCGGGCCACACGCTTGTGAGAGACGGCGTGGACGCGCCACGCGGCGACGCGCGCTCACGAGCTTATCCCAGCCCGAATCCTGCCGCCATCGCGGCGGCCGCTGCGCGCGAGTGGACGTCGATCTTGCGGTAGAGGCTCTTGGTGTGGCTCTGAACGGTGTGCAGGCTCAGGAAGAGGCGGTCCGCGATGGCGTCGTCCGAGACGCCCTGAGCGATGAGGGTGAGGACCTCGTGCTCGCGCGGCGTCAGCCCGAGCGCCGCGAGGCGCCGCGCGGCACCGCGCCTCTCCGTCTCCTGGGCCCGCACGCGCCGGACGAGCGTCGTGGCGACCGCGTCGGAGACGGGCGCCCCGCCCTGCGTGGCGTCGAGGAGAGCGGCGACGATGGTCTCGGCAGGCTCGTCCTTGAGGAGGTAGCCCGCGGCGCCGGCGGCGAGCGCCTCGGCGATGCGCGCCTCGTCCTCGAAGACCGTCAGCATCACGACGGCCGTGTCGGGCCACGCCTGCATGACCTGCTCGGTCGCGGCGACGCCGTCGAGGATTGGCATCTCGATGTCCATCAGGACGGCCTGCGGGCGCGCCTCGGCCGACGCCGACGCGATAGCCTCCACGAGCGCGGCGCCGTCGGGTGCCGTGAGGACGACCTCGACAGCCGGGAAGAAGGCGAGGCGGCGCAGAAGCGAGTCGCGGAGCGCCGGATGGTCCTCGGCGACGGCGACGCGGAGCGGGGTGTCGGTCATGCGCTTAACGTCGGGCTGGGCGAGGCGCGCGTCAACTCCCCGGAATCGGGGGAATCGGCGGGCCCGAACCGGGTCACACCCCGGCGCTTCACACCCGCGGGGCGCGCTTCGATGCGGCCTTGCCCGAGTAGGTCGGCACGTTGCCGCCGGCCGCGCGGACCGTACGGGCGAGGATGCGGTGGAAGATCTCGGTCTCCTCAGCGCGCACGACCGCGCGCTGGTGCGCCTCCTGCAGCGCGATCGGGTACCCGCCGCCCTTCTCGGCCTGGTCCAGAACCACGGCGTGCACGAGGTCCGTCCAGCCTGGTACGGCCGTCGCCCACTCGGGCATCTCGACGCGCCCGATCTCGACGCCAACATGGACGTAGAACGCGGCGATGCGGTGCGGGCCGTACTGGTCCAGAACCTTACTGCGGGAGAGAAACAGGGCCGAGCGCTGGCCCGGCTCCAGGGTCTGCTCGAAGAGGTGGCGGTCGAGGAGGCCGCGGAGCGAGTCCGGCGCCGGGTCCCAGTCCGCCTCGCCGCGGTGCAGGCGCAGCAGGTTGACGACCTCGGCGTTGCCGGGGCGCGAGACGAACGAGGCGACCGGGATGCCGGCCTGCCGGAAGTTCTCGAGCTCGGCGACGTAGCGCGCGATGAGCGTGTCCTCGAGGGCGCGGTTCTTCATGCCGCGGAGCATCCAGCGGATGAGCGTCCCGTCGGCAAGGGCCACGATGGGGCGACCGGAGCGGCGCTCATCGTCGGCGGTGCGGAAGAGCCAGTGCAGCTCGAGCTCGTCGCGGAGGGCCGAGACGACCTCGGCCGTGAAGTCCGGCGCCGCCGTCGGGTCGTCGTCCTCGGTGAGCGCGTCCATGTCAGCCTCGCGGTAGCGCAGGGACGGCTCGGCCTGGATGAGCGGCGGGTCCAGCGTGCCGTAGTGCAGTGCGACGCGCCCGACGTTGAGGAGGTAGCACGCCGGCTCGACGTGGCGGTCCGGGAAGATCTGCGACCCGTCCGTGGCGACGACCGTGACGGTCGGCGGCCGCGGCGGGGCCGTGTGCGACTGGCGTGGGTCCGACTGCGGGAGCGCGCGCAGCGGGCCGGACGTCGCCGCAGCGGCCCGCTCGCCCAGCGCCTCCCACGCGTCGCAGCTGGCAAGCACCTCCACGCTGCGGCTGAGACGGTCCAGGTGGCGGCCGTCCTCGGCGCGGCGGTAGTCGGCGAAGCCGGAGAGCTGGCCCGAGAGGCGGCGGAAGTCGATCATGGCGCAAGCTACCGAGGCCGCGCTCAGACGCGAACCGCGCCGCAGGCGACATCCTGCCGGCCGCCGACGCGGTCGGCGAGCGCACTCCTGGCGGACCGTGGGGGTCTCGCCCTCGACGGACGCGCTGCGTGATCTGCCGGGCCTACCTTCGGGCTCCCCCGCCGCGCCGCCGTGCTGAACTATATCTGGGCCGGGCTCATCGTGCTGAGCCTCGTCTTCGCCCTCGGCTCCGACGCGCGCGACCTCGCGCGCGACACGTACCGCAACGGCAGTCAGCTGCCCGTCGCGATCGACCTCGCGGCGCCCTTCGACGCCGCCGCCCGCGAGCAGGCCGCGACGCTGCACCTCGACGCCGGCGCCTTCCGCGACCACTTCGGAACCGACGGCACGCCGGACTCGGCCTACGCCGCGACGCTCCGCAAGACGCAGGCCGGCTACGAGCTCCGCCTCGACGACGCCGAGGCCGCGCTCCCCGCGCCGCTCGACGTCGTCCGCGACGCAACGAACCCGCGCGACAAGGTCTTGCAGGGGCGCCTCGAGGGGCTCGCGCTCGGCCCGAGCGGCACTCGCGCCTCGGGGACGCTGGCGTTCGCGCCCGTCCGCTTCGTGAAGCTCACCGCCATCTCGGCCGCCGCGCTGGACTTTGCCGAGACGGCCGCGACGCTCGCGCTCGGCCTTATCGGCGTGCTCGTGCTGTTCCTCGGGCTGACGCGCATCGCTGAGGATGCGGGCATCGTCAAGGCGCTCGTGCGTCTCGTCCGGCCGCTCCTGCGGCCGCTGTTCCCCGACATCCCGCCGGACCACCCCGCGCTGGGCATGATCGCGCTCAACATCGCGGCCAACATCTTCGGGCTGGGCAACGCCGCGACGCCGTTCGGCATCAAGGCCATGGAGGAGCTCCAGACGCTCAACCCGGACCCAGAGACGGCGTCGGACGCGCAGGTGATGCTGCTGACGATCAACACGGCGTCCGTGCAGCTCGTCCCGCCGGTTCTGCTCATCGCGCTTATCGGGCTCGAGATCAACACGGTCTACGTCGCGATCGTGCTCACGACGCTCGCCTCGCTCGTCATCGGCGTCACGGCGGCGAAGGTGCTCGCGCGCTCGAAGCGGTACCGCCTCTCCACCCCGACCCCCGCCTGACGATGGAGACGTTCCGCGACGCCGTCGGCGTCCTCTCGACCTTTGTCCTGCCGCTGATGATCGTCGGCATCCCGCTCTACGGGCTCACGAAGCGCGTGGCGGTCTACGAGTCGTTCGTCGAGGGCGGCAAGGAGGGCTTCACGGTCGCCGTGCGGATCATCCCGTACCTCGTGGCCATCCTCTTCGCGGTGGGCATGTTCCGCGCCTCGGGCGCGATGGAGGCCCTCGCGAACGCGCTCGACCCGCTGTTCAGCCTCATCGGCTTCCCGCCGGAGCTGCTCCCGATGGCCATCGTGCGCCCGCTGACCGGCTCCGGATCGGCCGCCCTCGTCGCGGATCTCGCGGCGACGTATGGCGCCGACGACATCCGGACCCGGATGGGCGCGACCATGTTCGGGTCGACCGAGACCACGTTTTACGTCATCGCCGTGTACTTTGGCGCCGTCGGGATCAAGCGCACGCGGCACGCGGTCCCCGCCGGCCTTATCGCCGACATCTCGGCGATGCTCATCGCCGTCTGGATCTGCCGCCTGCTGTTCACCTGACCCGCACCGACGTGTCTGCCCGCCTGCTGCTCTGCTCCCTCGTCGCTCTCGCCGCCTGCCAGAACGAGGCGCCGCCGCCGTCCGTCGCCGCCGGCCCGTCGCCGAGCGGCTCGAACCCGGTCGCGACGACGGACTCGATCCCCGAGGCGGCCCTCGAGTCGGACTCGTCCAGCGCGGACTACGAGACGCCGGTCACGCTCGTCTCGATGGCGCCCGGCGACGCTGCGTGCTACCTCACCGTCCGCCCCGATGGCCTGCCCGAGCGGACTGAGATCGCGGACTACCGCATGTGCGAGCGCGACGACCTCGTCGGGCAGAGCGTCGTGCTGTCGGTCACGCCGTCGCCGATGCTCGCCGACTCGTGCGAGGGCAACCCGGAGTGCACGGACACGAAGACGGTCAACATGGTCACGGGCATGGACCCCGCCGGCGCCGCGCCGACGCTGTAAGGACCGGCGGCTGTCAGAGCGCGCCCAGCGCGAGGTCCAGCGTCTCGAGGTGCAGGCGGACGGCCGTCGGCACGTCGAAGGCGCGCAGGCCGAGCGGCGCCACGAGCGGACCAAGATCGTCGCTGCGAGAGAGCGCCTCGGCGATGTCTGGCTGGAGTGCCGTCCAGCGGTGAAGCAGGCCGGGGACGCCCGGGACCCGCTCCGTCTCAGCGTCGAGGACGAACAGCGGCAGCTCGGTCACGACCGAGAGCACGTCGGGCGCCCCGAGCGCCGCGGTCTCCATCGACGAGAGGCCAAAGCGGGACGCCGTCTCCGGGTCGTCCACGCCCAGGAAATGAGCCCGCATCGCGGCGCCGAGCGGTGTCGACGTGAAGCCGGGACCGCCGTAGCGGAAGCCCTTGTCGCCGCCGCGGTCGTGGTCGTGCAGGCGCAGGCCGGCGCGGGCGGCCGCGCGGCGAAAGCCCTCGCGCAGCGCCTCGGTGGCCGTCGCCTCCAGGTGGTCGCGGTCGATGAGCAGGAGGGCGCCCTCGGAGAAGCCCATGCCGTGGAGGCTCGCGTGGAGCGCGGGCGGTCCGGCCGAGAAGAGAAAGCGCGAGACGGCGGCCGTCTCGGGGCGCCCGTCCGGGAACGCGAACTCGACGTCGCGCCCCGGCGCCTCGCGGAGGCGGTGCCGGAGGTAAGCCGTGAGCGAGTCGATGGGCCGGGAAGCGTCGAACCGAGAGATCCAGGCGGCGTTGCGCGCCTCGGCGTCCGGGTTGACGTGCGGAACGATGCGAAAGGTGACCTGCTCGAAGAGCGCCTCGAGGCCGCCGTCCGGCGCGCCCCAGCCCTGCATCGCGAGGCCGTCCAGAATCAGGAGGCGCAGCGTCTCCGGGCCGACGGGCTCGTCGGCGTGCGCGCCAGCCATCAGCGTGACGACGCGCGGGCCCGTGCCGAGCGTGACGCCGGCGATCGGGCGCCCCTCCTCGCTGTGCCCGATCGTCTCGAACGTGGCGATGTGCGGGCTCGCGTCGCACGCCGCATGCAGCGCGTCGAAGGCGTCGGCGGACGTCTGGAAGCGGGCGGACGAGGCGTCGAGGTCGGCGAGGCGCATGGGGCGGCGGAGGGTGGACGGCAGACGGTCTACTGCACGGCGACGCGGCGCGTTGCCTCGCCCTGCGCGCTCTGCAGGCGGACGACGTAGACGCCGGGCGCGACCCGCGCCGTGTCCCACTCGGCGACGCCGCCCGCGACGGCCAGCACAGCGACGCGGCGGCCGAGGGCGTCCACAACCGTTACCTCGCCGCCCGACTGGGGCAGCGTGACCGGGATCCGGACGCGCCCGCGCGCCGGGTTCGGCGATCGGCCACCCGAGCGCCGCGGCGGCAGGCGCGGCGCCCGGCTCCGAGGCGACGACGCCGCTGCCATTCACGAGGCGCTCGAGGCGGATGTCGTCGACGGCGACGCCGTCGCGCTGCTGCGAGCCGTCCGAGCGGAGGCGGAAGCGGAGGCGCACGCTCGGGCCCGCGACCGAGGCGAGGCTGACCTCCTCGGCTCGGAACGGCTGCGTGCCGGTGTAGACCGGCGTCCCGATGGGGAACGGTGCGGCGCCCGTCGACGGCACCGTGAGGCGGCCGGCGAGCGGCGTCCATGGCCCTGCCCCGACCTGCGCCTCGACCGTCGCCACGTCGTAGTTCGGCTCGGTGTCCACCTTGATCTGGAAGCGGAGGCGCTCCGTGCCCGTCAGCGCGAGCGGCGCGGTGAGCGTCAGCGTGCGGTCCGTGTTGGCCGTGTAGGTGCCGGTGGGACTGTCTGCGAAGGCGGTCGGGGCGGAGGTGAAGACGGTCGGTGTGAGGCCCCAGCCCGTCGCCGCCGGGGCGCCTGCGGGCGTCCAGCGGGCGAGTGACGTGGCGTCGTCCGAGAAGACCGTCTCGGGCGTGCCGACGGTGATCGTGGGCAGCGCGAGCGCCTCGGTGAAGGACTCCGAGACGAGCGTCGTCTCCAGGGAGAGGCCGGTGAGGGCGCCGAGTGGCGTCTGCGCATCCGTCTGGACCGTGAATGGGCCGAGCACGACGGAGTCTCCCGGCGCGAGCGTCTGGCTGATCGTGAGCGCCTCGCCCGAGACCGTTACGCGCGGGTTCGTCGAGGCGAGGTGCGCGCGGAGGCCGCCCGTGAGGTCCGACCGCCCGAGGTTGTAGACGACGACGCGCAGCGCCGCCGACTCGCCCGGGTCGAGGAAGCCGTTGCCTTCTCCGACCACGGCGACGCGCGCCACGACCGGGGTTGCGCCGGCGAAGCGCATCGCGAGGCGGTTCGCGCGGAGGTTCTCCTGCGCGATCGGGACGATCCGGCTCGGGCCCGGCCAGAAGCCGTCGTCCGCCGAGCCGACCTCGGGCGTGTACGCGAAGATGGCCGGCCGCGCGGCCGCGGCGCCGTACATCCAGTCGTCCGAGTCGCCGTTGGTGACGTAGCCGACGGTCTGGTTGCCCGTCCCGTAGACGTAGCCGTTGTCCGCCGTCAGGCGGACCGCCTGCTCGACGAAGGCCGCCGAGTCGGGTGTGTAGAGGTCCTCCTCGAAGCCCCACGGATAGATGAGGTCGTTGGAGTAGCTGTGGTAGTTCATCGCGACCCGAATGCGGTGCGCCTCGACGAAGGCGCGGATGGCGGCCGTCTCGGGCTCGGAGAAGGCGGCGGTGCCGCGGTACGTCTCGGAGCCTCCGTTGGGCGACGACCCGATGTCGTCGCGGCCCCACTCGTAGGCGTAGTTGCGGTTGAGGTCCACGCCGCGCGTGCCACCGGCGTTGGCACGGCGGTTTTTGCGCCAGAGGCCGCCGCCCGCCGGATTCGTCGTCTGGTTGTAGACGTAGCCGTCCGGGTTGAGGACGGGGACGACGAAGAGGCGCCGGTTGGCGAGGAGGAACTGCGCCTCGGCGTCGCCCGCCGCGCCGCCGCGGAGGAGGTCCCACAGCGAGAGCAGGACCGAGACGAGCCCCTCGGGCTCGCGCGCGTGGTGGAGCGACGTGAGAAGCATCTCGGGCTCGCCCTCGTCCACGCCCGGGTTGTCGCCGACCTCGACCATCCAGACGCTCCGCCCCTCGCCCGTCGTGCCGATGGACGTGCGGGCCGAGACGAGGGCGGGAAACTCGGCGCGCATCTGGTCCAGGATGGCGACGGCCTCGTCGAAGGTCGGGTAGCACCCCATCGTGCCGGTGATGGGCGCGGGCGGCGTCGGGCAGGCGCCACCGCGGCGCGCGGCCGCGACGTCCGCCGTGATCACGTCTACGGCCAGGCCAGCGGCCCGGGCGGCGTCGAGATCGCGGACCGAGAGGACGGTCCGGAGGCTGGGCGTGCCGTCGGCCGCCTTGCCCGCCTCAGCGTGGTCGATGCCGACCCCTGCCGCGGCCAAGCGCTCGGCGAGGCGCTCGCCCGAGAGGCGGACGTCGGCGTAGCGCGCGGGTGCCTGAGCGAGCACGGCGGGGGCCGCGAGGAGAGTGATCAGCAGAACGAGGCGCATCGGGGCCGGGCAGGTGCGGCGCCAAGGTAGAAGCCGGAGCAGGTGAAGAGGAGGAAAACGGGGAGGCCGCAGCGAACCGCCCTCGTTGTGGCCCGTTGCTCCCCGATGCTGGTCTCTCCCGCCCTCGCGCCTCGGTCCGAGCGCCTCCGCGGCGCAGCGCTGATGGTGGCGAGCGCACTCGCGTTCAGCGGGATGAGCCTGTTCGTGAAGCTCGCCTCGGCCGGACTCCCGGCGATGGAGATCGTCGCAGTACGGTCCGCCTTCATGACGCTCGCGACGCTCGCGCTCATGCGCGCCGCAGGCGTGGCGCGGCGCGGTGTAAACAGGCCGCTGCTCGTTGCTCGCGGCGCGGCTGGGGCCGTCGCGCTGAGCCTCCTCTACGTCGCGCTCGGCAGGCTCCCGCTCGGCGACGCCGTGACGATCCAGAACACGGCCCCCGTCTGGACGGCGCTGTTCGCGGCGCTGGCGCTCGGCGAGCGCCTCCGCCCTGCCGTCCTCGTGAGCCTTGTCGTAAGCCTCGCCGGCGTGGTGCTCGTGGCGCGGCCCGCCTTCCTGTTCGGGCACGGCGCCGGCGGGCTGGACCTTATCGGCGTCGGGCTCGTCGGTACCGCAGCTGTCCTGATGGGGGGCGCCTACACGGCCGTCCGGAAGCTCCGCGAGACGGACCACCCGCTCGCGATCATCTACGCGCTCTCGTGGGCCGGCGTCGTGCTGGCGGTCCCGTTCGCGCTCGGCGGCGGCTGGGCGTGGCCGACGCCGCACGGCTGGGCGCTTCTGGCTGGCGTCGCCGTGTGCACGCAGGCCGGGCAGTGGACGCTCACGCGCGGCCTCCACCTTCTCGACGCAGCCACGGCGACGGCCGTCGGCTACGTCCAGGTCGCGTTCGCCTTCGCGTGGGGCGTGCTCGTCTTCGGCGACGTCCCGTCGTGGCCCCGGGTCGCCGGTGCCGTCCTCGTCGTGGCGAGCGTGTTCGCGCTCGTCGGCAGGCCGCCGTTGGTTGGGCCAGCTACGGCCGGACGCGGCGCGCTCGGCGTTCGGCTCCCCTGATCAGACCGCCTCGAGACGCGCTGGGATGGACCGGCGCTGCCGACCCCCACCGCCCGGCCGGGCACGGGATGCGCCCCGCACCTGCGCCATCGCTCCCGACGGTCAGTCCGCGCGGACGACCGGCGGATGCACCGGCGGCGGCTGGACCGAGACCGGCGCCTGGCGCTCCTTGACGTAGGCCTGGAATGCCTTCTGGGCGAACAGGAGCAGTCCGATGCCGACCAGGATCGACACGTCGGCGACGTTGCCGATGGGGAACAGCTGCCACGCGGCGCCGCCGATGCCGGGGACCGCCTCGGGGATGCGGAGCGTCCCGATGTCGAGGTGCAGAAAGTCCACGACGTTGCCGAAGCCGAGCGGCGCGTAGCCCCAGAAGACGCCGTAGAACACGCGGTCGATAACGTTGCCGAGCGCCCCGCCGAGCACGAGCGCGAGCGCGAGCCGGTACGACGCCGGCGCCTCGCGGACCCGCCACAGCCACACGAAGATCGCGGCCGTCGCGAGAACCGAGAAGACGCTCAGGAAGAGCTTGCCCGCGTCCCCGCCGCCCAGCTCGAGCCCGAACGCCATGCCCGGGTTCTCCGTAAACGTCAGCCGGAACAGCCGCCCGACGACCGGGATGTCCTCGTACAGGAACATCGACGTCTTCACGAGGACCTTCGTGATCTGATCGACGACGAGGATGATGAACGTGGCCCAGAGGACGCGCATACGGGAGGGGGAACGGCCAGCGGAACGAGGCCAACGGGAATGGAAACGCGGCGCGGGCACCCGATGGCCGTTGGCCGGTGCCCTTTCCCTAGCGCCGCTTCTGCTCCTCGCGCTTGGCGGCGATGGACGTCTCGGTGTGCGGCACGGCCAGAAGGCGGTCCTTCGCGATCGGCTCTCCGGTGACGCGGCAGACACCGTAGGTCTTGTGCTCGATGCGCTTCAGCGCGCGGTCGAGGTGCGAGACGAACGTCTGCTGCCGCGCGATCATAGCGACGACCTGCTCGCGGTCCGCAGCGTCCGTGCCGGAGTCAGCCATATGGAGCGAGAACGCGGTGTCGCCGCCAGACTCGCGGGACTCCTTGAGGCGCGACCGCATCGTCTCCACCTCAGCGAGGGCGTGGCTGCGCTTGGACTCGATGAGGACGCGAAACTCGTCGAGTTCGGCGTCGGAGAAGGGCGTGCGGCGGATGTCTGCGGAAGGCACGGGCGGGGGGATCAGGCGCGGCGGACCGCGAAGGCGACGGGGCCCTCGCCGAGGTCGGCCTCGGCAGTCGCCTCGGCGCCCGCGGCAAGGCGGGCCTCGAAGGCCGTGGCGAGCGTCTCGGCGCGGATCGTCTCGGCGTGCGCGGCGAGCGCGGCCGCTGTCGCGGGGGGAGCCTCGAAGGTAAGAACGATGCGGTCCGACACGGCGAAGCCGGCCTCCTTGCGCAGCGCCTGGACGCGGCTGACGAACTCGCGGGCGACGCCCTCGGCGCGCAGCGCGTCGTCCAGCGTCGTGTCGAGCGCGACCGTCACCGTCTGCGACGTCCCGTCGGGCATCGTGGCCGTTTCCTGCCGAACCGGCCGGCCCCCGACGCCCTCGCTCACCACGTCGAGGTCGCCGGCGACGAGCGTCACCGGGGCGCCGCCGAGGTCGAGCACCAGCTCACCCGTTGTCTCGAACGCGTCCACCTGGTCGGGCGTGAGGTCGCGGACGGCCGCGTTCACGGCCTTCATCTGCGGCCCGAGCCGCCGGCCGAGCGCCTTGAAGTTGGGCTTCGCCGTCTTGGAGACGATGCCGCCGGACGCCGTCTCGAGGCGCTTTACGTTGACCTCGTCCAGGATGATCGCTTCGACCGAGCGCAGCGCGGATTCGTCCACGCCGCCTGGCCCGGCAACGACCGTCACGGAGGCGAGCGGCTGCCGCACGTTGACGGCCGCCTCGTTGCGGAGCGCGAGCGTCGCCGTGACGACGGCGCGGGCGAGCGCCATGCGCCCCTCGAGGTCCGCGTCGAGGCGCGACGTGTCTACGTCAGGCCAGCGCTCGAGGTGGACCGACGTCTCGCCGTCCGTCAGCATGCCGAAGAGCCACTCGGCCGTGAACGGCGCGTTCGGCGCCATCAGCGTCGCGACGGCGACGAGGCACTCGTGGAGCGTGTCGTACGCAGCCTGTTTGTCGCGGCCCGCGGACTGCCCCGCGTCCCCCTTCGACCAGAACCGGCGCCGCGAGCGCCGCAGGTACCAGTTCGAGAGGTCGTCCACGAACGCCTCGACGGCGCGGGCGGCGCGCGTCGGGTGGTAGGCGTCGAGCGCCGCGGTGGACTCGGCGACCGTAGACTGGAGGCGCGAGAGGACCCAGCGGTCGAGCTCGGTGCGCGCTTCGGTGGGGACGGCCGCCACGGCGCCGTAGCGGTAACCGTCGAGGGCGGCGTAGGTCGCGAAGAAGGCGTAGGTGTTGACGAGCGTGCCGAAGAGCTTGCGGCGCGTGTCGAGGACGGCCTTGTCGGAGTACTTGAGGTTCTCCCACGGCGGCGAGGCGCTCATCATCGTCCAGCGGACGGCGTCGGCCCCGTGCTCCTCGATCGTCGCGAACGGATCGACGGTGTTGCCGACGGACTTGGACATCTTCTGGCCCTCGGCGTCCAGGACGAGGCCGTTGACGACGACGTTCTTGTACGCCACGCGGTCGTCGACGAGCGCGGCGATGGCGTGGAGCGTGTAGAACCAGCCGCGCGTCTGGTCGACGCCCTCGGCGATGAAGTCGGCGGGGACGTTGGCGCGGAAGCGGTCTTCGTTCTCGAACGGCGCGTGCCACTGCGCCCACGGCATCGCGCCCGAGTCGAACCAGACGTCGACGAGGTCCGGGATGCGGCGCATGGTGCCGCCGGCGGGATCGGGCCACGTGATCGCGTCGACGTAGGGGCGGTGGAGGTCCACCTCGCCCGTTTCGGGGTTGATCGCCTCGGGCGGGAACGTGCCGCCGGCCTTCTCGCGGAGCTCCTCGACCGAGCCGATGACTGTGTAGACGTTCTCGTCGCGGTCCGACACCCAGATCGGCAAGGGGGTGCCCCAGAAGCGCATCCGCGACAGCGCCCAGTCGACGTTGTTCTCGAGCCACTGCCCGAAGCGGCCGGCCCCGATGCCCTCGGGCTGCCAGTTGACGGTGGCGTTGAGCTCCACCATCCGGTCCTTGACGGCCGTCGTGCGGGCGAACCACGAGCGGACAGGGTACTGCATCAGCGGCGTGCCGCGGCGCCAGTCGTGCGGGTAGTTGTGGACGTACGAGTCCTCGCGGTAGAGCAGGCCGCGGTCCTTGAGGTCGCGGAGGATCGGGCGGTCCGCCGCCTTGAAGTCCAGCCCGCCAACGAGCGGGAAGCCGTCCTTGAAGGAGCCGTCCGGGTTGATCGGGTTGAAGACGGGCAGGCCCTCCTTGTGGCCCGTCGCCCAGTCGTCCATGCCGAAGGCGGGGGCGGTGTGGACGATGCCCGTGCCGTCCTCAGTCGTGACGTAGTCCGCCGCGACGATGCGCCAGACGTGGCCGGGGCGCGCCTCGTCGGCGAGCGCCTCGGCGAGTCCGTACAGCTCGGACGCATCGCCGGCCATGTGGTACGGCGGGACGTAGACCGTGCCGACGAGGTCGGTCCCCGACTTGCGCGCTCGACGATCTCGCCCTCGGTCTTGAGGCGCAGGCACGAGCGCCTCGGCGATCCAGACGTGCTCCGTCTCGCCGTCCACGTCGAGGCGGACCTTGGCATAGGTCGTCTTCGGGTTGACGGCGAGTGCGGCGTTGGCGGGGAGCGTCCATGGCGTGGTCGTCCACGCGAGAAAGGACGTGCCGGGCTCGCCCTCGACGGGGAAGCGGACCGTCGCGGACGTGTCCTGGACCTCCTTGTAGCCGAGGCTCACCTCGTGGGACGAGAGGACGGTGCCGTTGGCGGGGCTGTACCACTGGATGCGGTGGCCGCGCGTGAGCAGCGACTCGCCGTTCGCGTCCGTCCGCTCCGAGATGCGCTTGAGCAGGTTCCAGACGGACTCCATGTAGTCCGTGTGGTACGTCACGTACGGGTGCTCGAGGTCGACCCAGTAGCCCATGCGGACGGTGAGAGCGTCCCAGAGGTCCGTGTACGTCAGGACGGAGGCACGGCAGGCGGCGTTGAACTTCTCGAGGCCGTAGGCCTCGACGGCCTCGCGGCCCTTCAGCCCGAGCTGCTTCTCCACCTCGATCTCGACCGGCAGGCCGTGCGTGTCCCAGCCCGCTTTGCGGTCCACGCGGAAGCCCTGCATCGTCTTGTAGCGGCAGAACAGGTCCTTGACCGTCCGCGCCATGACATGGTGGATGCCGGGCTTGCCGTTGGCCGTCGGGGGGCCCTCGTAGAAGACGAAGTGCGGCGCGCCAGCGCGGGCCGCGAGGCTCCGCTGGAAGGTGTCGTCGCGCTCCCACTGCGCGAGGATGTCGCGTTCGACGGCGACAGCGTCGTACCGGTCGACGGCGGGGTAGGCGGGATCGGGCACGGGGCGGGCGGCAGTGGGCCGGAAAGCTACCGCCCGCGGCGCGGCGCCTTGGTGGAGTGTCGGCGGAACGGGGCAGGCGCAGACCGGAGACGCGTCCGGCTACCGCGCGTACGTTCCCGGACCGATCCCTTCCCCAGACCGCCCCGATGCGCCTCGTCTCCCGCAGCCTCCTCGTCCTCGCCGCCGTCGCGCTCTCCGCGGCGCCGCGCGCCCAGGCCCTCCCGGCCGACTTCGACGCCACCGTCCGCCACATCCTCGACACGTTCCACGTCCCCGGCGTGTCCGTCGCCGTGGTGAAGGACGGGCGCGTGGTGCTCGAGCGCGGCTACGGCACGCGGCAGCTCGGCCAGGCCGCGCCGGTGGACGAGCACACGCGCTTCGGCATCGCGTCGAACTCGAAGTACTTCACGGCCGTCGCGCTCGGGATGCTCGTCGAGGAGGGCACGATGGAGTGGGACGCGCCCGTGACCCGCTACCTGCCCGCCTTCTCGCTCATCGACCCCACCGTGACACACGAGCTGACGGTCCGCGACCTGCTCGTGCACCGCTCGGGCCTGAGCCTCGGCGCGGGCGACCTGCTGTGGTGGCCGGCGACGAACCTCTCGCGGACGGAGACCGTCGCCCGCCTGCGGCACCTGCCGCTCGCGACGAGCTTCCGGAGCACGTACGCCTACGACAACGTGCTGTACATGGTCGCCGGCGAGGTCGTCGAGGCCGCCTCGGGCCTGTCGTGGGAGCAGTTCGTGCAGACCCGCATCCTGGACCGCCTCGGCATGGCGGACACGCGCGCCGCGGTCGGCGAGGGCATCCAGGGCGACAACGTCTCGGGCACGTTCGCGACCGTCGACGGCACGACCGTGCCCGTCGCGGTCTTCGACGGCGAGAACGCCAACCCGGCGGCGGGCATCACGAGCACCGCGGCCGACATGGCGCGCTGGATGATCGTCGAGCTGGACTCGGGCCGCGTCGCCCTGCCGGGCGTCGCCTCGGGGCGCCTCCACACGTCGGCGACGACGACCCAGCTCTGGGCGCCCGTCACCCCGATCCCGGTCCGCCCGAACCCGCCCGCGCTGCGCCGCGCTCCAGTCTCAGTTCCGGAGCTACGCGCTCGGCGTGAACGTGCAGGACGTCTACGGCACCAAGATCATCACGCACACGGGCGGCCTGCCCGGCTTCGTGTCCCAGCTCACGCTCGTGCCGACGATGAAGCTCGGCGTCGCCGTGCTGACGAACGGCGAGTCCGGCGCAGCCTTCCAGTCGATCACGCAGGCCGTCCTCGACGCGTACATGGGCAAGCCGCAGACGGACTGGGCGGGCGTCTACGCGGACCTCGCCGCGCGGCGCGCGGCCGCCGCGGCGCGGACGGTCGAGGCGGCGGGCGCCACGCGCGACGCGTCGTCCGGCCCGAGCCTGCCGCTCGCGCGGTACGCCGGCACGTACTCGGACCCGTGGTACGGCGACGTGGTGCTGGCGATGGAGAACCGGAAGCTGGCGATCCGCTTCGCGCACACGGCGCTCCTCGTCGGGACGCTGGAGCACTGGCAGCACGACACGTTCGTCGCCCGGTGGACCGACCGCACGCTCCGCGCCGACGCCTACCTCACGTTCGCGCTCAACCCGGACGGGTCGGTCCGCGAGGCGCGGATGGAGCCCGTCTCGCCGGAGACCGACTTCTCGTTCGACTTCCAGGACCTCCGCCTGACGCCCGTCACAGACTGAGCCGTCAGCCGAGTCCCTCCACCACGTCGCCGACGAGACGCGTGAGGCGGGGCTCGGCCTCGGCCGCGGCTGCGAGGACGTCGGCGAGCGAGACCGGGACGAGCGTCTCGGGCACGCACTCGTCCGTGATGACCGAGACGGCCATGCAGCGCAGGCCCATGTGCCGGGCGACGGTGACTTCCGGGACGGTGCTCATCCCGACGGCGTCGGCGCCGATGCGGCGGAGGTAGCCGTACTCGGCGCGCGTCTCGAGGCTCGGCCCGGCCACGGCGACGTAGACGCCCTCGTGCAGCGTGATGCCCGCCGCCTCGGCGGCGGCGTGCGCCGCGGCGCGCAGGCCCGGGTCGTAGGCGTCCGACATGTCGGGGAAGCGCGGCCCCCACGCGTCCACGTTCGGCCCGGTAAGCGGGTTCGCCCCCTGGAGGTTGATGTGGTCCGAGAGCAGCATGAGGCTGCCGCGCTCGTACGCCGGGTTCAGTCCGCCGGCGGCGTTGGACACGACGAGCGTCTCGACGCCGAGCGCGGCCATCACGCGGACCGGGAAGGCGACCTGCTGCGCCGAGTACGCCTCGTAGAGGTGGAAACGGCCTTCCATCGCGAGGACCGGCACGCCGCGGAGCGTCCCGGCGACAAGCTGCCCCGAGTGGCTCTCGACGGTCGAGAGCGGGAAGCCGGGGATCTCGGCGTACGGCACCGTCGCCGTGGCGTCGATCTCGCGGGCGAGCTGACCGAGACCAGTTCCAAGGATGAGCCCGACACGAGCGGCGTCTCCCACGCGAGCGCGAAGGGTGTCGGCGGCGCGCTGGACGGCGGCCTGCGAGTCGTCAGTCATCAGTCGAGGTCATCGAGGATGCGGCGGATGCGCTCGCGCTCGGCCTCGGAGCCGGCGACGTTGGCGTCAGAGCCCGTCACGAGCGAGCGGAGGTCCCACGAGGCCGGGGCGGACGGCTCGTCGGTCCGCGGCGCCTCGGAAGATGCGGACGGCTCGGCGGGAGCCGGCGGATCGGCGGGCGGCGCCTCGGCGGCGAGGATAGGCCGCCTCGGCTTCGGGCGGCGCGGGGGCGTCCGCGGGCGGCAATCCAGACGGCTGGAAGGCCGGTGGCGATTCAGCCAGAAGGGGGTCGGCTGGCGGGGCCTCGGCAGCGGGCTCAGCGGCAGCCTCGGAGCGTGGCGCGGCGAGGCGCTCCGGCGACGCCGCGATGGCGTGCGCCTCCTCCGACTGCGGGTTGGCGGGCTGGAGCTTGATGAACCCGACCGGGTCGTCGCCCTGGAACTGGGCGAGGATCTCGAGCTCCGAGAGGAGAAAGCCGCGCAGGCGCGCGCCGATCTCGTTCTGGCGCGTCGAGAGCTTGGCGAGGTCCTGCCGCATGCCGTAGCGCTCGCGCTCGGCGTCCTGCACGATCTGGCGCGCGCGCAGCTCGGCCTCCTCAATCACCAGGCGCGACTTCTGCTCGGCCATCGCCTCGGCGCGGCGTCCGGTGTCGCGGGTCGTCTCGAGCGCCTCCTGGAGCGCGAGCTCGACGCGCTCGTAGTGCTTGAGCTTCGTCTCGGCGTCCTGCGTGCGCGCGTGCGCCTGGTGAAGCTCGTCGAGGAGGTTTTCCCACTGGTCGGCAAGCTGCTTGAGGAAGCTGTCGACCTCGTCGGAGTCGACACCGCCGAAGGTCTTGCGGGCGAACTGCTGCCGCCGGATGTCGAGGGGGTTGAGCTTCATGGGCGGGCCGGCGGGAGAGGATCGGGGGCGGGCCGGGGCGGGCGCGGGGCGTGCGCGCGGCGGCGGGCGTCGGGCCGGCGCGCGGGCGCCGGCAGGGGCTCGTCGAGGAGCGGCAGGCTGGCGAGCGCGTCGAGCGACGCCCGGGCTGCCGCCGCCCGAGCGGTCACCGCCGCGAGGCGTGCGTGCGCCGCCTCGAGGCGCGCCGCTTGCCGCTGCGCCGCAACGGCGAGCGCCGTCAGGACGCCGACGAGCACGGCTGCGCAGAGCAGGAAAACGGCGAGGGGGGACATGTGGGGAAAGGTACGGCCGACGCCGGGCATAGGAATGCGATTCGTGGGCTGAAGGTTCACGCACTTGGATCGAGCCAGCCACTGCCTCCAGACCCCCGAACCGACCCCCTTGCTACCGTGCCCCGAACAGTGCGGTCCCGACCCGGACGAGCGTCGCGCCCTCCTCGATCGCCAGTTCGAAGTCGCCGGACATGCCCATCGAGACGACGGCGAGACCGTCGCGCCCGGGCCCGGAGTAGCTGTCGAACAGAGACCGCAGGCGGCGGAAGGCAGGGCGGACGATCCGCGCCGCGCCGGCGGCGTCCTCGGCTGGCGCGGCAATGCCCATCACACCTGCAAGGCGCAGACCGGACATCCCGGCGACAGCCGCCATGAGGTCGTGCGCCGCCTCGGGGCGGACGCCGCTCTTGCTGTCCTCGCCCGAGATGTTGACCTGCACGAGGCACTGGCACGACGCGCCCGGCCTCCTCGGCCCTGGCACCGAGCGCCGCGGCGAGGCGCTCCGAGTCGACGCCGTGGATGAGGTCGGCATAGCGGACGGCGTCGCGGGCCTTGTTGCGCTGGAGCGACCCGATAAGGTGCCACCGGTGGGCCCCGCCGTCAGCGGCGCCGGGGATCGCCTCGGCCTTGTCGGCGAGTTCCTGCACGCGGTTCTCGCCGAGGTCGGTAAGTCCGGCGTCGAGCGCGGCGCGGACCGTCTCGATGGGGTGCGTCTTCGTCACGGCGACGAGCGTCACGGCCGCGGGCGTCGCGGCCGGACGCGGCCGCGGCCGTCGGCGATGCGCTCGAAGATTGCCGCGGCGCGCTCAGAGATGACGGCTGGAGTCGGTCATGGGTCGTGGGGGTGACGGGACGAACCCGGCGCCGGGCGTGCGGATCCGCTGCCCGCCAGCCGCGCGTTTCTCGCATGAGGAGTGTTCTCCGGGAGACTGCGCGTCCGTAGTCTCGGAAACCCTCCACCCCTCCCCATCGCCATGGCTTCCCACGACATCGACTACCGCCTCATCGGCGACGACCTCCAGATCGTCGAGATCGAGCTCGATCCCGGCGAGTCGGTCCGCGCCGAGGCCGGCGCGATGCTCTACATGGACGCCGACGATCACGATGGACACCGGGACGGGCGGCGGGTTCATGGCGGGCCTCAAGCGGCGCTTCGCCGGCGAGAGCTTCTTCATCACGTCGTTCACCAACACGGGCGGTGGCAAGGCGCGCGCGGCCTTCTCGGCACCGTACCCCGGCAAGGTCGTCGCGCTGGACCTCGCGCAGCACGGCGGCGAGTTCCTCTTCCAGAAGGACGCGTTCCTGTGCGCCGCGACGGGCATCGAGATCGAGGTCGCGTTCACCAAGAAGATCGGCGCGGGCCTGTTCGGCGGCGAGGGCTTCATCCTGCAGCGCCTCACCGGCGACGGGCTCGCGTTCGCGCACGCCGGCGGCACGATCGTCGAGCGCGACCTCGCCGCCGGCGAGGTCCTCTTCGTCGACACCGGCTGCCTCGTCGGCATGTCGGCCGATGGTGGACTACGACATCCAGTTCCAGGGCGGCTTCAAGAACGCGCTCTTCGGCGGCGAGGGCCTCTTCCTGACGCGCCTCGAAGGGCCGGGCCTCGTCTACCTCCAGAGCCTCCCGTTCTCGCGCCTCGCGGACCGCATCGTCGCGGCGAGCCGGATGTACGGCCGGCAGCAGGGCGAGAGCGGCATCGCGGGCGGCCTCGGCGGGATCGTCGGCGGCGTTGCCGGAGCGGGCCTGCTCGGCAGCATCCTCGGCGGGAGCGATGGCTGAGCGCTGGCGTTGGCTCCCGTTCTCTATTCCCCACCGCCGAACTTGTAGCCCACGCCCCAGACCGTCCGCACATAGCGCGGGTTGCCCGCGTCCTCCTCCACCTTCGCGCGCAGGCGCTGAACGTGGCTGTCGATCGTCCGGTCGTAGCCGGCGTAGGTGATGCCCCAGATCTGCTCGAGGAGCTGCGCGCGTGTGAACGGGCGCTCGGGGTGGCGCGCGAGAAACAGCAGCAGGTCGAACTCGCGGACCGTGAGGTGAACCAGCGCCCCCGCGCGCGTCACCTCCCGGCGCACGACGTCGATGCGCAGCGGACCCGCCTCGATGACAGCCTCCGGCGGCGCCTCCACCCCGAGGCGCTCCGTCACGGCGCGGCTGCGGCGCAGCGCAGCGCGCACCCGTGCGACGACCTCCTGGACGGAGAACGGCTTGGTGATGTAGTCGTCCGCCCCGACCTCGAGGCCGACGACGCGGTCGAGCTCGTCCGCGCGAGCCGTCAGCAGGAGGATGGGCAGCAGCGGGTGATCGGCGCGGAGACGGCGGCAGACGTCGAGGCCGTCGAGGCCGGGCAGCATCACATCCAGCAGGACGAGGTCGGGCAGCTGTGCCGCAGCGCGGCGCGAGGCCGTCCGGCCCCGTCGCGGCCGTCTCGACGGCGTAGCCGGCGTCGGCGAAGCGCCGGGCAAGCAGGTCGCGGAGGGCGTCGTCGTCTTCGACGAGGAGCAGTCGGGCGGGCGTCACGGGGAGACCGGGCGGTGGTCGCGAGAAGCTAGACTGCTGGCGCAGGCTGCGGCGCGCGCGTGTCCGAACGAGCGCAGCGCCGTGACGGGTCTGTGACACCTCCGGCCGCATGGGGCCGTTTCCTCAGCGTATCCCGCCCTGCCGCCGTGCGCCTCGCCCTGCTCCTCGCCCTGACCGCCGCCACGCTCGTGAGCGACGCGCCGCGCGCCCAGCCCGCGCCCGGCCCCGTCGTGGACGCGTGGCGCGCCCGCACGCGCGCCGCCGCGCGCGGCGTCGACCGCGTCGAGGTCGACGAGACAGCCGAGCGGCGCATCGACGGGCCGCGCGGGGCGGTCGAGATCAGGACCGTCGCCCGCATCGCCCTCGCCCCCGGCGAGCAGGGGCGCCGGACGGTCACGCAGGCGACGCTCGACGGCGCGGCGCTCTCGCCCGAGCGCCTCGAGCGCCTCGACGACCGCCTACGCGCGCGCGTTCGGCCCCGGCGTCGCCGAGGCGTCGGACGAGCTGCGCCTCGTGCCCCTCCCGCTCGCGCGCGGCCGCGCGACGCGCCTCGACGCCTCCGACGTAGACGGCCGGCCGGCGTGGCGCGTCTCGCTCGACCTGCCGCCGCCCACCGCAGGGACCGCCGGGCGAGCGGGCATCGGGGCCGGCGAGCAGGACCTCCGCCCGGTCCGCCGCCGACGGCCGAGGCGTGGTTCTCGCGCTCCGCCGACGCGCCGCGCCTGCTGCGGATGCGCGTCCGGGGCGAACTCCGCGGGCGGCGCCTTCGTCCGGACGGTCGACTACGCGCCGGCCGGCGGTCTCGACGTGCCGAGCGCCGCCGAGACGCGTGTCGAGGTTCGGCAGCGGCGGCGCCTGCGGAGCTACACGACGCTCGTGACCGTCCGCGCGCGCTACGCCGGCGTCCGCATCGTGCGGCGCTGAGCTACGCCTTCTTGTAGAGGTCGGCCTCCGAGACGACGGGCGCGGCCGTCTCCTCGAGCCCACCGTCCGCACCGGGCGCCCGGTAGAAGCACGAGCGGTGGCCCGTGTGGCACGCCGCCCCGCCGACCTGCTCGATCCGGAACAGCAGCGCGTCGCCGTCGCAGTCCACCGCGACCGAGCGGACGTGCTGGATGTGGCCGCTCGTCTCGCCCTTGACCCAGACCTTCTGCCGCGAGCGGCTCCAGTACGTCATCACGCCCGTCTCGAGCGTCTGCCGCAGCGTGTCGCGGTTCATGTAGGCCAGCATCAGGACGTCGCCCGTGGCGTCGTCCTGCGCGACGGCGGCGACGAGGCCAGCGTCGTCGAAGCGGGCGGCGTCGATGAGCGGGCTCGGGGTCGGAGACGGAGAACGGCATGGCGAGGGGACGGGATGTCGGACGGGAGCAGGCAAGATGCGACACGCCCGACAGGCAGAATGCCGCCCCGTCGGGCGCTGCGATGTGCCGTGCGAGAAATGTGCATGCGACCTGTGAAGCCTCAGGCGCGGCTGGTGCGTAGACCCTTCGTTCCCCGCTCAGCCCCGTCCCGCATGCGCCTGCTCGTCCCGTCCCTCTTTCTCGCCGCCGCGCTCGCCGGCTGCACGGACCGCCCCGCCGCCGCCCGCTGCGGTCGATGGCACGTTCACCCTCATCGACGACGGCGCCGGCGTGCCCGGCTTCGGCGTCTTCCGCGACTCGCTCCGCGCCATCATCGCCCGCAAGGACACGGCGGCGCTGCTCGCCACCGTCGCCCACGGCGCACGCCTCTCCTTCGGTGACGACGCCGGCGGGCCGGACGGCCTCCGCGCGATGTGGCTCGACGGCGACGCCGCCCGGCGGCACGCCCGTCTGGGACCTGCTCGCCCGCCTTCTCGACGCCGGATCCGTAGACGAGGACGGCGCTGTGACGGTGCCCGTACGTCTTCGGCGCGTGGCCGGACAGCATCGACGCCGGCACGCATGTCGCCGTCGTCGGGCAGGGTACGGACGGCGCGGTCGAGGCACGCGTCGCACCGTCGGACACGGCGGAGGTCGTGGCGCTCGTGCGACACGCGATCCTGCCGGCCGAGGCGCCCGCCGAAGCAGGCTTCCGCCGCGTGCGCCTTCCGTCGGGCCGCTCAGGCTATGTCCCGACCGAGCGCGCGATGAGTCCGCTCGGCTACCGCGCCATCTTCTTCCACGAGGGCGACGGCGCGTGGAAGCTCCAGACGCTCGTCTCGGGGGACTGATGCCGCCCGCGATCCTGCTCGCGCCGCGGCGCGCGCTCGTCGCGGCGGTCCGGTGGTACCAGCGCGTCGTCTCGCCGCTGTCGCCGCCGACGTGCCGCTTCGTGCCGACGTGCTCGCAGTACGCCGCCGAGGCGGTGGGGCGCTACGGCGTGCTCTACGGCGGGCTGCTCGCCGCGTGGCGGATCGCGCGGTGCCACCCGCTCGGCGGGCGCGGCTGGGACCCACCGCGCCCGTTCGGCACCCCGGCTCCGCCGCCGCCCGACTGGATGCGCCGACGACACGCCCGTGGCCCCCGGAACGGAGCCCGACGCTGCGGGTTGAGCCCTCGCACCCGCCGACGCCCGATGACCGATTCGATCCTCCGAGCACGACGCGCCCGTCACCTGCGCCGTCATCACCATCGCCGACGGCCTCTCGGAGGAACTGGACGCACGCCGGCACACGCGCCAAGGACCTCTTCCACGCCGCCGGCTACCGCGTCGAGTTCTACCGGATCGTGCCGGACGACGGCGAGAGGATCCGCGCCGTCCTGCTGCACCTCGCCGGGCGCGTCGAGGTCGTCGTGACGTCCGGCGGGACGGGCATCGCGCGCCACGACACCACGATCGAGGTCGCGCAGCGGCTTATCCGCAAAGCGCTGCCCGGCTTCGGCGAGCTGTTCCGGATGCTCGCCTTCGAGACGTTCGGCGCCTCGGCGATGCTCACGCGCGCCACCGCCGGCCTCTACGGCCGCGAGGACGGCCCGGTCTCGACGCTGCTGTTCTGCTGCCCCGGCGGCGTCGAGGCGCTCCATCTCGCGATGGAGCGGCTCATCCTGCCGGACCTTCAGCACCTCGTCTGGGAGGCTGTCCGCAGCCCGGCCACGGCGCCAGAGCGCACCGGTGAGGCGCCCGCGCCGCTCTGAAAGCAGCGAGCGGAGGCCGCCGTCCATCGCTTGTGCAAGGGGACGACCTGCGCGCGTCTGGAACGTGCTCGACGTTCTGGTGGACCGCCTGTCACGCCGCGCGCAGCACCTCGAGCACGGCTGCCTCGGCAGGGCGAAGGCCGCCCGGAGTCTTCCCGGAGACGGTCATTCGCTCGGCGAAGCCGCCGGCGCGGTATGCGTCCAGCACGTCCGGGTGGACGTAGTAGCGGCGGCACACGGCGACCGTGTTGCCGAGCGCGCCCGGAGGCTGCCCGGATCGCCTCGCTTACCGCGGTCGTCGGCGTCCGCGGCGGCATCGGCCGCGGCGAGCGTCTCGGCGGCGAGGACGGTCCCGCCCCACGTCCGGAAGCTCTTGGCCGAGACGTCGTCGTCGCCCATCGTCTCGCGGAGGTAGGCGTTGACGTCGGCCGAGCCGACGGTCGCGGTGCCGTCCGGCGTGCGGTACTGGAAGAGGTCGTGGCCGGGGACGTCGCGGCAGGCGCGGACGAGGCGCGCGAGCGTTTTGTCGGCCACCGACAGCGCGTGCTCCTTGCCGCTCTTGCCGACGAACGAGAGCGTGACGCCGCCACCGGCGAAGGCGACGTGCTCGTCGCGCAGCGTCGTGAGGCCGAAGGTGCCGTTCGTGCGGGCGTACTCGGCGTTGCCGATGCGGACGAGCGTTTCGTCCAGCAGGCGCACGGCCAGCGCGACGACGCGGTCGTGCGTCAGCCCGCGCCCGCCGAGGTCGGACTCGACGCGCGCGCGGAGGGCGGGCAGCGCCTCGCCGAAGGGCACCATCCGGTCGAACTTGAGCCGGTTGGCGTGCTCCGTCCAGCGGTCGTGGTAGCGGTACTGCTTGCGGCCGCGGGCGTCGCGGCCCGTCGCCTGGAGGTGGCCGCGCGGGTCCGGCGCGATCCAGACGTCTGTCCACGCTGGAGGGATGACGAGCGCCTCGATGCGCGCGCGGACGGATTTCGGGGCGAGCGACCCGTCGGGCATCCGGTACGAGAAGCCGGTGCCCGCGCCGCGGCGTGTGATGCCGGGGCGCGTGTCGTCCACGTAGCGAAGGCCTGCGTCGGCCGCGTCCGGAGTCGTCATGGCAATCGGGTAGAAGGGCGGCATAACGGGGGATGTATCGCGTGCGGTTCCGCCGCGGGTAGTGCAAACGGATCAGGGAGCGAGGCGCACAATCAGGCATCTTTCTCGACGCCTCTCCCCTGCCCCGATGCCCGCTCGTCTACTCCTCGCCCTCGCAGCGCTCCTTGTCCTCGCCGCAGCGCCTCGCGCGCAGGTCGCCGACACGACGGGCGCCGAGACTGCCGCGGCGCCCGCCACGCGTCCCCGCCCCGTCGTCAGGCCGCGTCCGCCGGACCGGATGGGCGCGCACCGACTCTCCGGGCCCCGCTTCGGGTTCACTTACCTCAGTGAGAAGGTCGTCCGCCAGATCAACGAGACGCTCGGCGAGTGCACGTACGACCAGCAGACCGGCGCGTGCCGCGATGAGGAGTTGATCTCGACGACGTTGCCAGTCGTGACGCAGTTCGGCTGGCAGTTCGAGCGCCAGATGGCGCAAACGTCCAGCGGCCTCGCCATCGTCACCGAGTCCGTGTTCCTCATCGGCGGGCTCGAGCGCGGGATCGCCCTGCCGAGCGCCTCGCTGATCGTCGGCGTGCGGACGCCCGGCGGGCTCGAGCTCGGCCTCGGGCCGAACCTCTCGGCGACGGGCGCGGCCTACGCCATCACGGCCGGCTTCGCGAACCCCGTCGGCGAGATCAACGTGCCGATAAACGTCGCCGCCGTCCTCGGCCGCGACGGCCCGCGCGTGAGCCTCCTCGTGGGCCTTACGTTCTCGGACAGCCGCTACTGAGCCCGATGACGCGCGCCCTCCTGCTCTCGCTGGTGCTGCTCGCCGGCTGCGATGCCGTGGAGCGGCAGATCGCTGCGACCGACGCGACCATCGCCCTCCGCCCGTTCGCTCCACCGGCACCCGGACGGTACGTGATGGACGTCGTCGATTCGGACAACCGGACTGACCGGGTCGAGGGTGTTGCCGTCGTCACGGTGAGGAGCTACGACCCGTCCGACATCACCGTTCTCCTGTCGTGGCCAGGCGCACCCGATCAGGGACTCGCGCTCGGGTTCAACCGAGCGGAGATGGAGCGTGCGCGGCCCGGAGAGGAGATTCCCGCACGCGGGATCGGGTTTTCAGCGCCCATGCGGGGCCAGTGGTCCGGGCTCAACCGGGTCACGCGGGTCGAGGGCACGGAGGGAGGGCTCGACGTTCGGTTCGCGATCGTTGCGGAGAACTCGATCACCCGGTTCACGCGGCTGAGGATTTACGGACGGTTCTCCGTTCCCCTGCCTGCCTGACCGTGCGCCGAGCCGCCGCGGTCTCTGGGTAGCTTTCCCGGCCCTGCCCGCGCCCCGATGCCCCCGTTCCGCCTCACCAACACGCTCAGCCGGTCCGTCGAGACGGTCGAGCCCGTCGCCTTCGCCGCGGACGGGCGGCCGCTGCTGCGCTTCTACTCGTGCGGCCCGACGGTTTACTCGACGGCCCACATCGGCAACTTCCGGACGTTCCTCACGGCCGACCTCGTCGTGCGGACGGCCGAGGCGCTCGGCTGGGCCGTTCGCTACGTCTGAACGTGACCGACGTCGGGCACCTTACCGAGGACGACGTGGCCGACGCCGCCGGCGAGGACAAGATGCAGAAGGCCCTCGAATCCAAGGAGGGCGCGCAGTTCGCCAACGTCTGGGACCTTGCGCGGCACTACACCGAGGCGCTCCTCGCCGACTGGCAGGCGCTCGGCCTGCGCGAGCCGGACGTTCGCCCAAGAGCGACGGAGCACGTCCGCGAGCAGATCGAGGCCGTCGCCGCGCTCATCGCGAGCGGCCACGCGTACGAGACGTCGGACGGCGTCTACTTCCACGTGCCCTCGTTCCCCGCCTACGGCCAGCTCTCGGGCAACACGGACGCCGAGGCGCTTGTCGTCGACGCCCGCGGGACGGTCCAGGACGGCGAGAAGCGCGACCCGCGCGACTTCGCGCTGTGGAAGAAGGACGACGCGCACCTTATGCAGTGGTTCAGCCCCTTCGCCGAGGGCACGACGGGCGGCTGGGGCTTCCCCGGCTGGCACCTGGAGTGCTCCGTGATGGCGCAGAAGTACCTCGGCGAGACGATCGACCTGCACGGCGGCGGCGAGGACCTCCGCTTCCCGCACCACGAGTGCGAGATCGCGCAGGCCGAGGCGCTCTCGGGCAAACCGTTCTCGCGCTACTGGGTCCACACCCGGTTTCTCCAGGTCGAGGGCGAGAAGATGTCCAAGTCCAAGGGCAACTTCCTGACCGTCCACGAGCTTATCGCGCCGCCCGACGACGGCGGCCGGGCGGACTGGGGCGCGCCGGTCGACCCGCTCGCGCTGCGCCTCGTGCTGATCTCGGGCCACTACGCGCGCCCGTTCAACCTCACGCGCAAGGCGCTGGACGACGCCGCCAAGAACGTCAAGCGCTTCGCCGAGGCGCTCGACGCGGCCGAGGCGGCATCGGGCGACGGGCCCGACGTGCTCTCGGAGGCGCTCGTCGCCGCAGGCGACGACATGCTGGCGGCGATGGCGGACGACCTCAACACGCCGATCGCGATCGCGGCGGCTCTCCGCGGTGCCAACGCGGTCCTCGCCGCGGCGCGCTCCGAGCCGCTGTCTGCTCGCCTCAGGCCGTGCCGCCGTCGCATTCCTGGACCGCGTGCAAGCGCTGCTCGGAATCGTCCGGAACGAGGCGCCGGTCGTGCTCGCCGAGACATCCGACGACGGCCTCGCGGCGCGGGTCGAGGCGCTCCTCGTCGAGCGCGCCGAGGCGCGGGCTGCCAAAGACTGGCCCCGCGCCGACGCCCTCCGCGCCGAACTCGACGCCCTCGACGTCGTCGTGATGGACACACCGGCGGGCCCGACATGGGCGCGACGCAGCGCGTGACCCTCGCCGCAGCGGCCTGGTCCTGCGACGCCTCAGCCCGGCGCATCAACAGGGCGACGACGCCGGATCAGACCACGGGTCGGACATTCCTCAGATCCTCTTTTCCATTCCCCGATGCCCTACGACGCGTCCGACTACTCCTACCTCGACGGTGGCCTCAAGCGGATGCTCGACCGTCTCCAGGCGGAGGGCACGGCGACGAAAGACCCCGAGGCCGACCAGCTGCTCCGCGACGACCCCAACGCGGTCGTGCTCGGGCTGCTGTTCGACCAGCGCGTGCTCGCCGAGACGGCGTTCTGCGGGCCGCTGAAGCTCAAGAGCGCCTCGGGCACCTCGACATGGCGCGCGTCGCGGCGATGGACGCCGAGGCGTTCCAGGCCGTCTTCGCCGAGACGCCGGCCGTCCACCGCTTCACCTCCTCGATGGCGGCGCGGACGCAGGAGGTCGCGCGGCACCTCGACGCCGCGGGCGGCGGCGGGGCGCTCTGGGAAACCGGAACGGCGGCAGAGGTCGAGATGCGGATCCAGGCGCTGCCCGGCTTCGGGCCGCTAAAGGCGAAGAAGCTCGCGCATTGCCTCTTCTACTTTGGCCACCGCGACCTCTCCGAGGCATGACCTGCTCGGGCGAGGCGCCGCGTCACGCCGCGGCGGCGCTGTAGCGCGCGAACAGCGCGATCTGGAACACCGAGGCGAGCGTCTTGCCGACGGCCAGCCCCGCCACGGCGCCGGGCACGCCAAATGCCGGAATGAGCGCCAGCCCTGCCGCGACGGCCGCCGCGAAGCCGGCCACGTGCACCCCGAACCCGACGTTCGGCCGCCCGATAGCCCACAGGCCCGCATCGGACGGAATCCCCGCCGCCTCGGCGACCATCGACGCGGCGAACGCGGTGACGACCAGGCCCTGCCCGGCGAACGCGGCTCCGTAGAGCAGGACGAGCACCGGGCCGCCCACGAGGCCGAGCACGGCTGCCACGGTGGCGACGGCGCCGGTCAGCGCAGCCGTCGCTCGCCAGACGACACGGCGGACGTCGGGAGCGCCGCCGCGCGTGAACGCGGCCGCGACGGTCGGCGTGAGCACGTTCGAGAGGCCCGACAGCAGCGGCGTCGTGAGCCCGACGACCTTGCCTGCAGCGTCGAAGAGGCCCGTCGAGGCGGTCCCGGCGAGCGTCGCGAGAAGCCACGGCATCGCCGTCTCGCGGCCCGCCAGGGCGACGCGGCTTCCAGCGATCCACCGGCCAAATCGCCACGCCTCGGCGGCGTCGGCGCGCGCCGCGGCGGGCGTCAGCACAAGGTCGTGGCGGCGACGCACGGCCCATACGGCCGCAGGCAGCACGCACGCCAGCCCGTAGATGCCGTACGCCGCGACGACCGTCAACCGGCCAAACCACAGCGCCGAGGCGAGCCCGCCGACGAGCACGCTCGCCATCGCCGCGTCAAGCGCCAGCGCCACGCCGACGCGGTGCTCGGCAAAGGCGACACGCCGCGCGAACTCGAGCCCGAGACGGACTGGCAGGATCAGCGCCACGACAAGCAGCACGGTCCCGAGGCCCGCGTTCCCTTCCATGATTGTCCAGGTGCCACCCACCGCGACCGCCACCGCGACGAGCGTGGCGAGGCCCATCGCCTGCCCGAACGCGTTGCCGAGCGCACCCGGCCGCACGTCCGCCCGCTGGCTGAAGACGGTGTACGGGATCGTCACGAGCGCCTCGAGAAGCGTCTCGGCAAGGACGACGAGGGTAAAGGCAAGTGTGTACGTGCCCAGCCCGTCAGCACCGAGCGACCGGCCGACGAGGACGGAGGCGGCGAGGCGCGCGCCCGAGACGGCGGCCTGGTCCACGAGCGCGAGCGCACCGCGGCCGGCGATGCCGGCCCAGAGCCGGGCGAGGCGGACTCGCAGACGCGTCAGCGCCATCCGAAGAGGTGGCGAATGCGCTCCGAGACGCGCATCGTCCACGCGAAGCAGCCCGAGAGCTTGGCGTCGAGCGTGGCGGCGGTGTCGTCGTCATAGACGGTGATGCGCGGCCAGTCGACGGGTGGGGTACCCGGCGTGAGCGGGTCCCCGTCGGTCGTAAACGTCGCCGAGACGCCGAGGCCGAGCGCGGCTGCGGTGAGGTCGCCGCCGGCGAAGCCCAGCGCGGTCCGGCCGAAGGGGAACGCGAGCGGCGGGCGGCGGACGCCGAGCGTCTCGTCCAGCCACTCCAGGTTGCGGGCGAGGTCGTCGGCGAGGTCGCCGGGGCGGTCCACGAAGGCCTCGTGCGTGTGCGTGTGCGCGCCGAGCGTTACCAGCGGGTCCGCGTGGAGCGCGTGGATCTGCGCGAGCGTCGCCGGGCGGTAGGCGTCGGGCGCGAGCGCGTCGCGGTGCGCGAGCGCCCAGTCGTCGAACGGGAACGGCATGTCGGAGCCGACGAAGGCGGAGGCGACGAAGGCGGCGGCCGGGACGCCGGCGGCGCGCAGGATCGGGAGCGCGTGCTGCTCGACGGACCCGAAGACGTCGTCGAAGGTGATGGCGACGCGCTTCGGCGCACGGCCGCGGTCCGCGACGAGGTCGCCGAGCGAGACGAAGGTCCAGCCGCGGCACTGGAGGCCGGCGATCTGCGCGGCGAGCGCCTCGGGGCAGACGTTGAGCGTCGGCGCAGGCAGGCCCGGCACGCGGTCCACGACGCGGTGGTAGACGAGGATGCCGCATGCCGGGCCAGACCTCGGCCCCAGAACGGTGCGGACGGCGACAGCGGCCCAGCCAGCGGTCCGGCGTGCGAGCGTCGCGGCCGTCACAGGGGCAGCGAGATCGGCCGGCGAAGCATCGCAGCGTCGGGCCGGGCCGCGGGCACGGCCGGCGCCCCGGGCAGGCCACCCGACAGACCTGATGCCAGCACGTCGAGCGCGTCTGCTCCGGCGGGGATGTCGAGGGCCGGGCCGCGCCCCATCGCCGCGAGGTAGATGCGGCGCAGCGCCTCGGTGCTGCGGCTCCAGTCGTAGTGCCGCGCCCGTGCGACGGCCGCGGCGCTCATCCGGTCGTACGCCGCCGGATCCCGGGCGACGGTGCGCACGGCCGCGGCGATGCCGGCGACGGCCGCAGCGGGCGTCGTGACGGGCACCTTGAGGCCGCAGTCTGGCGTCACGATGTCCGCGACGCCCTGATGGTCCAGGCAGACCACCGGCAGGCCCTGCCCGAGCGCCTCGAGGACGACGTTGCCCGACGTGTCGCGCAGGCTCGTAAAGACGAGCGCGTCGGCAGCGGCGTAGGCCTGAGCCATCTCGACGTGCGGGACGAGGCCCGGGGCGGTCGCCGTGGGCAGGCGTGCGAAGGCGGCGCGCTTTGGGCCGTCGCCCAAGACGGTCAGCGCCACGGCGCCGGGCGTCTCGCGCTCGAGCCGCTCCATCGCGCGGATCATGAGGTGCGCGCCCTTGCGGTTGAGGCAGTCGCCGACCCAGAGCAGGCGCAGTGGGCCCGGCGCACGGTCCGCCCACCGCCGCGGCGCGCCGACGGAGCCGGAGCCCGTCTCGAGCATCCGCACGCTCTCGACGCCGAGGAAGCGGCGGACGTCGCGCTGCACGGTCGAGTTGGCGGCGAGGAACGGCGCGGCGGCGCGCGCCGCGCGGCGCAGGCGCCAGCCGGCGACGAGCTGCAGCCGGTTGAGGACGCTTCGGAGGCCCTCGCGCAGCGCCATCGCGGGTCCGCCGGAGAGCAGGAAGCGCCGCGGCGTGTTCTGCGTCCCACCGACGGGCCCGAGTACGAACGGCCGCCCGAGGCGCCACCCGTAGCCCGGCTCGCGGAAGCTTACCCAGTTGACGTGGTGCACGAGGTCGAAGCGCGCCTCGGCGTCGAGGCGCCGCGCGAGCGCGAGCGCGCGGCGCTGCCAGACGTTGTAGGCCGGCCACGTGCCGCCCGGGAGGCGGTCCAGCAGGCGCTCCAGCTGCGACGGCGCGAGGAACGCCCACGTGACGCCTGGCGCAGCACCGTGCACGGACTCGAAGGCGCGGATCTCGTCCGCGTCGCGGCCGGCCCGGCAGATCACGACGGTGTCGAAGTGCTGCCCGCTCGCGACGGCGCGGTTCCAGCCGACCTTCTCCTCGGAGCCGCGCACGGGGCTGCAGGCATGGGCGAGGAGCAGAACGCGGGGGCGTAGGTCGGTACGGTCGGGCATCGAGCGGGCTGCGGCAGTGGCTCGCGGTTAGCATAATGCGTGCCGCGGCGCACCGTGCGAGACTAACACGCCAAGCGGGCACTTTCATGCCGTGCGCGCGGTAGGGTGCCGATGCCCGCCCCACACCTCTCCGCCGTGCCCCCGCCGTCTGCCTTCCTCGACATCCCGACCCCCGTGTGGGTCGGGCTCAACGCGTTCGTGGTCGCGCTGCTGCTGCTGGACCTGCTGGTGTTCAACCGGAAAAGCCACGCCATCGGGTTCCGAGAGGCGGCCAAGCTGTCGGCGTTCTTCGTCGCCGCGGCGCTCGCCGTCAATGCGTTCGTGTGGGTGTACGTGGGCCAGACGGTGAGCCCGGCGGCCGGCCACACCGCTGCGCTGACGTTCCTGACGGGCTACCTCGTCGAGGTCTCGCTGTCGGTCGACAACCTGTTCGTGATCGCGGTGCTGTTCGGCTACTTCGCCGTCCCGCCTCCCTATCAGCACCGGGTGCTGTTCTGGGGCATCTTCGGCGCGATCGTGATGCGGGCAGGCATGATCTTTCTCGGCGTGGCGCTCATCGACCGATTCGCGTGGCTGCTCTACGTCTTCGGCGCCTTCCTGCTCATCACCGGCCTGCGGATGTTCCGCCACAACGACGAGGCGTCGGACGTCTCGGAGAACCGCCTGCTCACCTTCCTGCGGCGCATTCTGCCGGTGACGGAGCACTACCACGGCGACCACTTCTTCGTCCGCCACGCCGGCCGCTTGCTCGTGACGCCGCTGTTCCTCGTCCTGGTGATGATCGAGCTCACGGACGTCGTGTTCGCCGTCGACTCGATCCCGGCGATCCTCGGCGTAACGACGGACCCGTTCCTCGCCTACGGCTCGAACATCATGGCGGTCGTCGGGCTGCGGGCGCTGTACTTCCTGCTCGCGGGCGTGATCGAGCGCGTGCGCTACCTCCACGTCGGACTGGCACTCGTGCTGTCGTTTATCGGCCTGAAGATGCTCACCGAGCCCCTCCTGCACTCCTACGGCGTCGAGCTGCCGACGTGGCTCTCGCTCCTCGTCATCGCGACGTGCCTCGGCGGCGCTGCGCTCGCCTCGTACATCGTCGCGAGGCGTGAGCGACCGGCGTCGGACGACCTCACGGCCGGCGAGCCCCCGCCCGGCCTCCCCTTCGACGCCGACGACCGGCACCTCGACGAGACGCTGGAGGCGAAGTAGCACGCATCAGGCGAACTCTGCCTGCCCCTGTCGCTCACGCGTCCGGGACACTGACGCGCACCGTCGTGCCGCCGTCGGTCTCGAGTTCGAACGTGGCGCCGAGGGCGGCGGCGCGCGTCCGCATCGAGGCGACGCCGAAGCCCGAGAGGCCCGCGGTGCCCGTGCTGGGCGCGCCGTCGCCCGAGGCGCCGGCGGGCTCGACGTAGCACCCGTCGTCTACGACTTCCACGACGGTCGTCCCGCCCGTGGCGCGGATGTGGACCTCGAGGCGCGTCGCGTGCGCGTGCTTGAGGCTGTTCGTGCACGCCTCGCGGGCGATGCGGTAGAGGTGGAGCGCCATCTCAGGACCGAGCACCCGGTCGGCCGGGCCGTCCAGCGTCACCTCCGCGGTGGGCGCGGCGCGGCCGCGCGTGCGGTTGCGGAGGTCTGCGACGAGGCGGTCGCGAAGGGCGCCCAGCGTCACGGCCGTCTCACCGAGCGCCCAGATCGACTCGCGGAGCTGCGCCATCGTCTCGCGGGCGTCGGCCTCGACGGCCTTCAGCGAGTCGTCGCGCACGCCCTCGGCCCCCTCAAGCCGGACCAGTTCGACGTCGGCCAGCAGCGTCGAGAGCTGCGCGCCGACGTGGTCGTGCAGGTCGCGGGAGATGCGCGCGCGCTCGTCCTGCACGAGGCGCTCGCGGGCGAGCCGCGCGACCTCGGCGCGGAGGCCGCGCTGCGACGCGGTGCGCACACCACCGACGAGGCCCGCGAGCAGCAGCAGCAGCGCCGCGCCGCGGACGGGCCACGTCTGCCACCAGGCCGGGAGGATTTCGAAGGCCACGCCTCTGCCCGAGACGGCTCCCGACGACGACATCGCCCGCACGCGGAGCGTGTAGCGTCCCGGGGCGAGGTTGGTATACGCCACCGCGCGGCGCGTCGTCGCCGGCGTCCACGCGTGGTCGAGGCCGTCGAGGCGGAAGGCGTAGCGGTTCTGGCCGGGCGCGGTAAAGTCCAGCGCCGAGACGTCGAAGGCGATGGCCGTCTCGTCGTGCGCGAGGCGCAGCATCCCCTCGGCGGGCAGGCGGCGCGGCAGTCCCATCACGCGAAGGGCAGTCACGGCGAGCGGCGGCGGCGGGCCTTGCGCGGTGACGCGCGCCGGGTCGAAGCGGTTGAAGCCGGCGATACCGCCGGCGAGGATCCGGCCGTCAGGCAGCGCGAGCGCCGCGCCACCGTTGAACTCGTCGCCCTGGAGCCCGTCCTCGGTGCCGAATGCCGTGGCGCGCTCCGTGGTGGGGTCGAAGCGCGCGATGCCGCGGTTGGTCGTGGCCCAGAGTGCGCCGGCACGGTCCGGGGTGAGCGTGTAGACCGTCTCGTCGGGCAGTCCCGCGGCGACGCCGACGTGGCGGAACGAGGCGCCGTTCGGGCCACCGCGGCGGCCCGGGACGTAGCGGTTAAGGCCTCCGCCGTAGGTCCCGATCCAGAGGCGCCCGGCGCGGTCGCGGGCGAATGCGGTAACGTTGTTCTGCGACAGGCTGCCAGTGCGCGTCGGGTCGTTCTCGACGTGCTCGATGACGCCGCGCGCCGGGTCTACGCGGTCCGCGCCCTTCCCCCAGATGCTTACCCAGACCGTGCCGTCGGCCTCCGGGAAGACGGCGTAGCCGGTGTCACCGGAGAGGCGGCGGCCCGCGGGGAAGCGCGCCGCGAGGCAGTCCATGGCAGGCTGCGCCGCGGCCGCCTGAGTGGGCAGCACGCGGCAGAGGCCTGCTCCGTACGCCGAGATCCAGAGCGTCCCGTCGGGGCCGAGGGCGAGGCGCGTCGCCCGCGAGACGCCGACACTGGGGGGGAACGGGACGCGCGTCCAGAGGCTCCTCGGGGCGGTGGCCGAGGCGCGGCGCCAGAGCGCGGCCGGGTCGCCGGTCGCCCAGAGAGCGCCCGCTCGGTCCACGGCGAGGCCCCGCACGTCGACGCCGCGGAGAATGGCCGGGAGGTCGGGCGTCGCGATGCGCCGGCCGGCGGCGTCGACGCGGTGCAGGCCGCCGCCGAACGTCCCGACCCACAGGTCGCCGCGGCCCGCGTCGGCGAAGGCGGCCGCCTCGGGCGACGGGAAGCCGGCCTCGGGCGCCATCCGGAAAAGCTCGAACGGCGTCCGCCGAATCCGGTTGAGGCCGCCCGTCCACGTCCCGACCCAGACCACGCCGCCGCGGTCGGCGAGGAGCGTGCGGGCGCCATCGGTGCTGATCGAGTGGACGTCGGCCGCGTCTGTGCGGTAGGAGACGAAGCGCGGCCGGCCGGACTGCGCGCTCGCCGCGGCGTCGAGCCGGCACACGCCGCCGCCTCGCGTCGCGACCCACAGCACCCCTGTGTGGTCTCGGATCACGTCTTCGACGGCGTCGCCGCAGAGCGAGGCGCCGTCATCGGGATCGTGGTGCAGGACCGTGACGGCGCCCGTCCGCGAGTCGACGCGGGCGAGGCCGCCCGCGCCCACCCAGACGGTCCCGCCGCGGTCCACCCAGACGGCCATGGCGTGCGCGCCGCCGAGTGCCTCGGGGCCGACGAACAGGCGGACGACGCCGCGCGACGGGTCGATGCGGAACAGGCCCGACATGGTGGCCACCCAGAGATCGCCGTTGGGCGCCTCGCGGATCTCGCGAACGTAGACGCCGTCCTTGATGTCAGCCGCAGCGCGCATCGCGGCGCCGAAGTGGCGGAACGTGCCGGTGCGCGGGTCCAGGAAGTCGAGCCCGTCGCCCGTGCCGACCCAGAGGCGCCCGCGGCGGTCCACGAGCAGCGCCTCGACGCGGTCGTCGGCGAGCGACGACGGCGCGGCGCCGTGGCGGAAACGCGCGGCGACGCCCGTCGCCGAGTTGAAGCGGTTCAGGCCCGCGCCGTACGTCCCGACCCAGAGGGCGCCCGCGTGGTCCTCGGCGAGTGCGGCGGCGAACGAGCTCGAGAGCGTCGTCGTGTCGTCGGGATCGTGCCGGAAGTGCTCGAACCCGTACCCGTCGTAGCGGTCCAACCCCGTCTCCGTGCCGACCCAGAGGAAGCCCGCGCGGTCTTGGAGCAGCGCCGGGACGGTGTTCATCGAGAGGCCGTCGTCCGTGCCGAGGCGGTCGAACTGCACGTTGAGCGGCGCCGTCTGCGCGCAGACGGCGCCGGCAGCGATCCAGACGAGGCCGACTGCGGCCGGAACGAGGGTGCGAATCAGCGGCATGTGCTGAAGATAACAGGCGGATACCTTTTGGTGGTGCCGCGCCACACGTCACCCGCGCCACAGGTATCCCTGCATTTCTTGCCGCGCGATTCGCGCCGGCTCCGCGGAACCGCGCCTAGCCTGCGCGTTCGCTCCGCCCCCCCGCTCACCGCTCGCGTTCGGTTGACTGTCCTCCTCGACTACGGCATCGGAAATCTGCGCTCGCTCGAGCGCGCCTTCAGCCGCGCCGGCGTACCCGTCGTGCGCTCCGGGAGCGTCGCGGACGCGCGCGCGGCCGACCGCCTCGTGCTGCCTGGCGTCGGCGCGTTCGGCGCCTGCGCCGCGGCGCTGCGCGAGACGGGACTGGACGACGTGGTGCGGGAGCGCGCCGCGGCCGGCGTCCCGCTGCTCGGCGTGTGCGTCGGGATGCAGCTCCTGTTCGAGCACTCGGACGAGGGCGACGCGGCGGGCCTCAGCCTGCTGCCCGGCCGGGTCGTCCGCTTCGCCGCCGAGATGCCTGGGCCGGACGGACGGACGCTGAAGGTCCCGCACATGGGCTGGAACGCGCTCGAGCCGCGCCGTCCGCACCCGACCGTCGACGCGCTCCCGCCCGACCCGTTCGTCTACTTTGTGCACTCGTTCCACGCCGTGCCGAACGATCCGTCAGACATCGTCGCCGTGGCGGACTATGGGGGAGCGGTTCCGGCCATCGTCGCCCGCGCCAACATTGCCGGCGTGCAGTTCCACCCCGAGAAGAGCGGCCCCGTCGGCCTCGGCATCCTGCGGGGCTGGATGGCAGGCTAACCGCCGCAGCCCCACCGTTTTTAGCGTTCTACAGTTCACCCGACCGGTTTTCCCATGCTCGTCATCCCCGCCATCGACCTCCGCGGCGGCCGCTGTGTGCGCCTGCGGCAGGGCCGCTACGAGGACGAGACCGTCTACTTCGACGATCCCGTCCGCATGGCCAAGCTGTGGCGTGTGATGAACGCGAAGGTGCTGCACCTCGTAGACCTCGACGCGGCGCGGACGTCCACGGCGGCGGTGCCGGCGGACAACCGGTCGGTCGTGGCGGAGGTCGCGGCCAGCCTCGACATCCCGGTCCAGGTCGGCGGCGGCATCCGGACGCTCGACGAGATCGAGGCGATGCTCGCCGTCGGCGTCTACCGTGTCGTGCTCGGGACGGTCGCCGCGCGCGAGCCGGACCTTGTCTCGGAGGCCGTCCGGCGCTTCGGCTGCTCGCGCATCGTCGTCGGGATCGACGCGAAGGACGGCGAGGCGCGGACGGAGGGCTGGGAGCAGGGCTCGGGCGTCGACGCCGTGGATCTCGCGCTCGACATGGAGCGCCGCGGCGTCCGCCGGATCGTCTACACCGACATCGCGCGCGACGGCATGCTCGACGGGCCCAACCTCGGCGCGTACCGCGACATGGCGTCGCGCCTCGGCCGCACGCGCGTCACGGCCTCGGGCGGCGTCGGCAGCTACCGCGACCTGCTCGCGCTCCAGGCCCTCGAGCCGCTCGGCGTCGACTCGGTCATCGTCGGCCGCGCGCTCTACGAAAACGCCTTCCCCTGCCAGCAGTTCTGGTGCTGGCACCGCAAGCAGGACGTCGACCTGGACCTCTTTTCTTCGGCTCCGCTGAAAGGGTGACCGGCGGCAGGTGAGCAGGCGCCCTCGCTCGCTGCCCTGTCACCGCTGCTCGCCAACCCCTCGATCCCATGTTGACCAAGCGCATCGTGCCCTGCCTGGACGTCCACGACGGTCGCGTAGTGAAGGGCGTGCAGTTTGTAAACCTCCGCGACGCCGGCGACCCGGTCGAGCAGGCGCGCGTCTACGACGCGGCCGGGGCGGACGAACTCGTCTTTCTCGACATCTCCGCGACGACCGAGGCGCGGCAGACGATGCGCGCCGTCGTCCGCGCGACGGCCGACGTGCTCGGCATCCCGCTCACCGTCGGCGGCGGCGTCCGCACGGCCGACGACGCCGGGGCGATGCTCGACGCCGGGGCCGACAAGGTCGGCGTGAACTCGGCCGCGCTCGCCCGCCCGGACCTTCTCGCGGACATCGCCGGGCGCTACGGCGCCCAGTGCGCCGTCCTCGCCGTCGACGCACGGCGGACAGGCACGACGGCGTCGGGCTGGGAGGTCTTCTCGCACGGCGGCCGGACGGCGACGGGACGCTGCGCGGTCGAATGGGCAGCCGAAGGCGAGGCGCGCGGGGCCGGTGAGCTTCTCGCGACGAGCATGGACCGCGACGGCACGCGCGACGGCTATGACCTGGAGCTGCTCCTCGCCCTCGACGACGCGCTCACGATTCCGGTCATCGCCTCGGGCGGCGCGGGCACGGCGGAGCACCTCCGTGCCGGGCTCGTCGAGGGCCGCGCCTCGGCCGCGCTCGCCGCCTCGATGTTCCACTTTCGCGACACGACCGTCGCCGAGGTCAAGGCTACCCTCGCAGCGCAGGGCGTCGCCGTCCGTCCCATCCCGGCATGAGCGGCGCGAACGACACTGGCGGGCGTCTCTTGCGGACCGGCCTCGGCGTCGTCGCGGCGTTCGTCGTCGCCGTCGGCGGCTGGCTCGTGTGGGCAGCGGCCACGAACCCGGACGTGACGCTAAAGCGCCCGCGCTGGGTCTCAGGCGCCTTCGAGCACTCGTTCTGGCTGCCCGTCCTCGTCGTGACGCTCGGCGGCGCGCTCCTCGTCGGGCTCGTGCTGTGGACGGCCTTGAAGCGCCTGCGCGCGGGCGAGGACCTCTACGCGAACAGGACCGGCCGAGGCGTCCGGCGCCGCGGCGAGGCCCACCTCGAGGACTGACGAGGCGGCAGACGAGACCTATCCAGGCGGGCGGGCGCGTGCCACGCCGGCAGTCGGTCGAAGCGGCGACTGGGCGTCGGCACGGCGGACTCCCGACCTCGATGTGCAATAACGGCATGCGGGTCCGATTGGCATGTCTTTCGATGAGAGATCGGCACCTGGCGCGCTGCCAGGCCTCTTTCTCACCAACCTGTTTCCGTCATGGCTTCCCTGATGCGCCCCGCCGCCGGGGACTTCACCTCTCTCCGCCGCGAGATGGACACGCTGCTCCAGGCCCTCGCCCCCACCGACGCCGCGTCCGCCGCCTGGTCGCCCCGCGCCGACATCGTCGAGCTCGAGGACGAGTACCACGTCACGCTGGATTTGCCCGGCATCGACCCCGGATCGCTCGACGTGACGCTGGACGACGGCGTGCTCACGATCTCGGGCGAGCGCTCCGTGCGCGACGAGGTCCGAGAGGGCCGCTTCCACCGCGTCGAGCGCAGCTACGGGCGCTTTGCGCGCTCGTTCCGCCTCGGCCCGCACGTCGACGCGAGCACCGTCGAGGCGGGCCTCGAGGACGGCGTGCTGACCGTGACGGTCCGCAAGGCCGAGACGGCCAAGCCGCGCCGCATCGAGGTTCGCTCTCAGAACCGTGTCGCGGGCGGCACAGCGACGCGGGCTGACGGCGACGCGTCTATCGACCGGATGGCAGACGCCGAAGCAGCCACCTCCGAGACGGCGGACGCGGCCGCCTAATCGTTTCGTCAGGCTTGGCAGCTGGAAGGCGCGGGTTTCCGACCTGCGCCTTCCTCCGTTTCGGGGCCTAGCTTCCTCTGCCACACCTCCCCCGTTCGATGCCGTCGATGTTCCGCGCCGCGTTCGCGTTCCTTCTCGCGCTTACTGCCCACACTGCCGCGGCGCAGACGCCGGCCGATACGCTGGACTTCTCGGACGTGGCGCCCGAGCTCGTCGGCGGCATCGCGGCGTTCCAGTTGTCCATCGCCTACCCCGAGATGGAGCGCCGGGCCGGCATCCAGGGCCGCGTCATCCTGCGCTTCGTCGTCAGCGCCGGACGGTGTGCCGGTGAGCATCCAGGTCGCGCGCAGCCTCACGCCGGGCCTCGACTCGGCATCCGTCGCCGCCCTCCGCGCGGCGCGCTTCCGGCCCGGGATGCAGGACGGCGCCGCCCGTGTTCGTCCGACAGGCGCTGCCCGTCTCGTTCCGCCTCGCGCCCGCCGAGCCGGCGGCCCAGCGCACGGCGCTCGACGCCGGCGCACTGCTCGACCGCCTCGGCCGGACATGGTCGGGCGCACACCTCGCCGAACCCGACACGATCGAGGCGACCGGCGGCGGGCAGCGGATGGTCTGGCGGTCCCCTGACGCCGAGACCGAGCGCATCACGGCCGACGTCCAGCGCGACACGCTGCGGGCCATCACTGTCATGGCGCGCCCCGGCACTCCGGCGCTGGTTTCCGTTCAGCGCCTCGCGGCCGCCATCGAGGCCGAGCGGGTGGCCAAGGACGACGCCGGCTACTACACGGCGCACGAACTCGGCATCAACGGCGTCCCGTCCCGCGCGGACCTCGCCTATGACCTCGCGGCGCGGACGTGGAGCTTCCGCGCGCCACCGTGCGCCGACGACGGCGCGGGCGGGTGCCAGGCGTCCGCCCCGATCCTCGTCGGCGGCATCCGCGCCTTCAACCGCCGGTTGCGCTTCCCGCCCATCGCGCTGCGCTACGGCACCGACGGCACCGTCTTCGTCCACTTCGAGATCGGCGCCGACGGGACGGTCCGCAACGCGCGCCCCGAGGGCACGCCGGCGACGGGCCCCGGCGAGGTGTCGATCCGCACGGCCGCCGTCCGCGCCGTCGAGGCGTCGCGGTGGATCCCGGCCGGGACGGCCAACGGCCGGCCCATCGCATTCCAGATGACCATGCCGGTCCGCTTCCAGGTTCTCGACGACTGGCGCGACGCCTCGCCGGGCTCGGACACGTACTGAGCACCGGGGCGAAGACGGCGTGACGGCGGACCCGCCGGGCGCGGCACGGGGTTTGGCCTCTCTCGGGCATCCCCCCGCACACCGCCCCTCCCATGTCCCGTTTCGCCTCTCTCCTGCGCCTCGGCGCCGCCTTTTCGCTCCTGACCGTCCTCTGTGCCGGACAGGTGCTCGCCCAGTCGCCCGATGCGGTCGCCCGCGATCTCCAGCGCCGCTACGGCCGCGTGACCTCGCTCCAGGCGGACTTCGTGCAGTCCTCCGGCGGGCAGCGCCTCCGCGGGACCCTCGCCGTCCGCGGCAACGCCTTCCGGCTCGATCTCGGCGAGCAGCTGCTCGTGACCGACGGCCGCACGATGTGGTCGTACACCCCCGACGAGCGCCAGGTCGTGGTGCAGGCCTATAACGAGGGCCAGGTCGGCTTCTCGGTCGGCCAGCTCTTTACGGACTACCTCCGCGTCTTCCGCGCGACCGGCGCCACCAAGGCGACGATCTCGGGCGTCCAGTACGACGTGCTCTCGCTGCGTCCGCGCTCGTCCGGCACGTCCGTTCGCGACGCGACGCTCTACGTCCGCTCGTCGGACGCCGTCCCGACGCGCGTGCGCGTCCACGACCGCAACGGCGGGACGCTCCAGTTCGACGTCTCGAACGTGCGCCTCAACCGCACCCTCGCCGCCACCCTGTTCCGCTTCGACGCGCCGCGCGGGACCGAGACCGTCGACCTGCGCTAGACAGGATGCGCGCGAACGCTTGACCCCGGTCGGCGTGCGCGCGCCCTAGCTTTCCGTCTCCCGCTCCCTGATCCAGTGTCCCCACGCGTCCGCACCGGCCTCGCGCTCGTCGGCAGCGTCGCCCTCGGCGGCGGCCTCCTCTACGTCGCGCTGCGCGGGGTCGACCTCGCCGATGTGTGGCGGGAGATCGTGAACGGCGCCTGGGGCTGGGTCGTCCCGCTCGCCGCGGTGACCGTGCTCTCGGTCGCGGCGCGCGCGTGGCGCTGGATGCTCCTGCTGGACACGCTGCCGCAGAAGGATGGGCGGCCGCAGACCGAGCCGACGCCGTTCGGCGTCGCGCTGAACTCGGTCCTTATCGGCTACCTCGTCAACCTCGCCGTGCCGCGCCTCGGCGAGGTCGTGCGGGCCGGCAACATCGCGGCGCGGCGGCCCGTCGGGTTCGCAGCCGTCGTGGGCACGGTCGTCGCAGAGCGGCTTCTGGACGTGGCGATGCTCGTCGTGGCGCTCGTGAGCGTCTCGCTGATCTTCGGCGACCGCCTCGGCGCCGTGGCCAAGGAGGCCGGCCGCGGCATCGAGCGGCTCGTCGCCGGCCTGCCGGCGTCGCTGGACGTGCTGATCGTGGGCGGCGTCATCGCCGTCGTGATCGCCGTCGCGACGCTGCGCGTGCGCGCGCGCCGCCGCCGCGGCGACGCCGCCAAGCAGGGCCCCGGGCTGGCCGCGCAGTTTCGCGACGGCGCGCTGACGCTCGTCCGCACCGGCCGTCCCGCCGCGCTCACCGTCTCGACGCTCGTGATCTGGGGCTGCTACGCCGTGATGTCGTACCTGCCGCTCAAGATCCTCGGCATGACGGCGACCTACGGCCTCGGCCTCGTAGACGCGTGGGGCCTGATGACGGTCGGCGCGGTCGGGATGTCGCTGCCGTCGCCGAGCGGCGCGGGCTCGTTCCACTACGCCACGATCCAGACGCTCGTGATGCTGTTCGGCGTCGCGAAGGAGCCGGCGACGTCGTACGCCGTGCTCGCGCACGCGGCGCAGCTGTTGTTCTACGCCGTCGCCGGCAGCATCGCGCTGCTCGTGCAAGGCACCGGCCTGCGCGCGGCGACGGCTGCGGCGCAGGAGGCCGTCGAGGTCGACTTGCCCGAGGAGCCGCCCACGCTCACGGCCGACATGCGCGCCGCGTCGTGACCTCCCGCCCCGCCAGCCACGACTACCGCCTCGCCCTTGCGTTCGGCGTCGCGGCCGCGGTGCTGGTCGTCGTCGGCGTCGCGCTGTCGGTCCACAAGGATGCCTCGACGGCGCTCGACCTCGGGGAGACGGCGCTCGCGGTGCTGGACACGGTAGATGTCGACGCCCGGATCGTGACGGCGCACGTCGGCGGCGTCGTGCAGGCCATCGGGCCAGACGAGAACGTGTGGATCGGGTCGGCCGACCACGCCTTCGCCCTTCGCGGCGTCGCGGACGACAGCCTCCGGATCGAGGAGCGCGTGCTCGTCACGGGCCGCGTCCGCGAGAGCGGGACGGTCCGCTGGCTCGACGTCGAGACGCTCACGCGCGTCGAGAGCGTCACGCTGGGCGTCGGGCGCCGCTCAGGAGAACACCCGACCGTTCAGCCGGAGGAATAGACCGTTCGGAACGGCCCGCTTGGGACATGTGCGGGCGCTCCGTACCCTCGGTTCGGGCCCCGGCCCGCCGACCGCCACTCGCCGCCACCCCGATGGAGATCCGCTTCGATCCGAACCCGCTCGTCGGTCTCGTCCCGCCGGACGTCTACGAGGTTCTCGCGCAGCACAACCTCCTCAACGAGAAGGGCGTGCGCGACTACCAGATCCGGCAGCAGTTCCGGACGCTCCGCGAGGCCAACGTGCCGGCCTACGAGGCCATCGAGGAGCTCCGCGAGCAGCACCCGTACCTCCAGTTCGACACGATCCGCAAGATCGTCTACGGCCTGCGGCGCCGCTCCTAGGGCGCCTCGCGGTGCGCGTTCCCGGCGCCCCGCGGACCACTCTCTCCCGGGTTGGGTGAGACGCTGAGCCCGCCCGGCGGGCTCGGTCAGAGGGAGCGGCGGGGCGATGCCTGAGGGTGTCGCCCCGCCGTTTTTTGCCTCCGCATTCAGGGACTAGCGTCTCGCCCGCGCGCCGCGGCGAAGAGCGCGATGCCGGCTGCGACGGACGCGTTGAGCGACTCGGCCGCGCCGCGCATCGGGATCTCGACAAGCGCGTCGCACGCCGTGCGGACGCCCGGCCGCAGCCCGCGGCCCTCGTTGCCGACCACGAGCACGACAGGCCGGTCCCAGTCGTAGTCCCAGACCGTGAACCGCTCGGGGTCGCCCTTCGACGGCACGCCGCCGTCCAGCCCGACGACCCAGTAGCCGCGCTCCTTTGCCTGCTCGAGGGCCGCCGCGAGGCTCGACACGCGCGCGATGGGGATGCGCAGGGCGGTCCCGGCGCTCGCCTTCACGGCCGTCGTCGAGAGCGGCGCCATGCGGCGCTCGGGCACGACGACGCCCGCGCCGCCGGCTGCGACCGTGCTCCGCAGGACCGCGCCGAAGTTGTGCGGGTCCTCGATCTCGTCCAGCGCCACGACGACCGGCTTCGTCTCGCGGACCGCGTCCAGGTTCTCCGCGATGCCGGCGAGCATCTCGTCGAAGTCCACGTAGGCGACGGGCGCGACGATGGCGACGACGCCCTGATGCGTCTGCCGCGGCGCCAGGAACTCGATCCGCTGCGCCGGGGCGCTCTGCACGGGCACGCCGGCCATGCGCGCCGCCTGCCGGATCGCGTCGATGCCGGTGCCGTGGACGCCGCGCTGCAGCACGACCTTCTCCACGCGCGCATCGCCGCGCTCAAGCGCCTCACGGACAGGGTTGCGGCCGACGAGGACGGAGGCGGTGGGTTCTGGCATACGGAGGACGGAGGACGGAGGACGGAGGACGGAGGACGGAGGACGGAGGACGGAGGATGGAGAACCGCATTTTTCCGTCCGCTGGCTCCCGTCTTCTGCATTTCACCGGCTCGCGTCTCCCGGAATGCCGTCGGCCAGCCGCTCGAGCCGCTCTGCGATCCACGGCACGGCAGGCTCGTGCTCGGGCTTCATCAGGACGGAGCGCAGCACGCGCGCCGCAGGAGCGTCCGGGGTGAGGCCCCAGCGGCGGCCGAGGCGGGCAGCGTCGAGGCGGTACAGCGAGAGGAACAGCGGGTCGGCGGGGTCGGCCATGCCCGCGTCGAAGATCGCGGCGGAAGCGGCGTCGGTCGTGGAGACGGCGTCCGCGCGGGGCGCATAAACGACGATGTCGGTCTCGGGCGGCGCCCACACGCGGAAGCGCGTCGGACGCGTCGAGGCGCGCGGCGAGGCCGCGGGCAGCGCGGAGGGCGGCGGCGAGGATCGGGCCGAGGCCGTCGTCGGCCTCGCAGCGGCAGCGCGCGAAGCGTCAGCCACAGCGCCGCGGCGGCGGCGCCGGGGCGCGAGCACTCGAGGCTGATCTCGCCGAGGTGCAGTGCCTCGGACGTGAAGTAGGTGTAGGGCGAGTCGTGCCGGTAGTGCCGCCCGACGGCCGGGTCGCGGAAGAGGACACAGCCGCACCCGTACGGCTGAAGCCCGTGCTTGTGCGGGTCGACCACGACCGAGTCGGCGCTCGCAATCGCCAGGAAGTCGGCAGCCGGAAACCCTTGCGGCGCATCGCCTGTGAGCCAGCAGGCGAAAGAACCCACCGTAGGCGGCGTCGATGTGGACGCGGGCGCCGTGAGCGCGGCACAGCGGGATCGCTTCGGCGATGGGATCGACCGTTCCGAGCCCGGTCGTCGCCGCCGTGAGAACGACCGTCCCGACGCGGCCGGCTTCGAGCACGTCCTCGAGCGCGTCGAGGCGCATCCGGCCGTCGTCGTCCACCTCGACCGCGCACCGTCTCGACGCCGAGGACGCCGTTCATGCGCGCGTGCGTGTAGTGCGCGTCGCGCGCGACAGCGACCGCCTTACCGCCCGTTTCCTCGCGGGCGACGAAGAGCGCCTCGAGGTTGGCGACGGTGCCGCCGCCCGTCAGGTGCCCGAGGCTGTCGCCGGGGAAGCCGAGCATCTCGGCGAGCCAGCCCACGGCTTCCTTCTCCATCGCGGCCGTCGGCGGCCCGCCGTCGAGGGCGTGGTTGTTGGGGTTGATGCGGGCGGCGGCGGCGTACGCGGCGAGCGCGACGGGGTGCGGCGGCTTCAGCATCTGCCCCGCGAAGCGCGGGTGGAAAAACGGGTACATGCCCGGCGTCTCACCCCGCGGCGGCGCCGTCAGGCGCCCGAGGAACTCGTCGAGCGCCGCGCCGAGGCGCTCGGCGTCGGCCGCCATCGCGGCATGCGGCTGGACGGGCCCGAAGTCTCCCTCCCACGCGTCGAGGCGCGCGTAGGCAGTCTGGATGAGGGCGAGGGCGTCGGCGGGTCGGGCGGGCATCGGCAGTCAGGCGGACGCCGGAAGCTAGCGGTTTGCGGTTTCGGGCCCGTCGCCCTTTAGCGCGCCGACTCGCTGCGCAGTGCTGTCGCCACCCCGATGCCGGAGGCGATCTCGGGCAGCAGGCCCTTCTCGACGTAGATCGGGCGGACCTGCTCGCGCAGCGCGGGCAGCACGCGCGAGAAGGCGAGCGCGCCGGCGATGCAGACCGCCCCGCCGCCCGCGATCGTCCACGGCGTCCCGATGGTCTCGGCGAGCGTCCCGGCGAGGAGGCTGCCGAAGGGCAGCGTCCCGAAAAAGGCCATCGTGTAGAAGGCCATCACGCGGCCGCGCATCTCGTCCCGCACGAGCGTCTGGATGACGGTGTTCGTGGACGCCATCTGGATCATGAAGCCCGCGCCCGCGCCGACGAGGCACAGCATCGACACCCACAGCACGGTCGAGAAGCCAAAGGCGACGAGGCTCAGGCCGAACGACGCCGCCGCGATCGGGATGACCGTGCCGAGGCCGACGATGCTCTTGCGCGCTGCCAACCAGAGCGCCCCACCGAGCGCGCCGACGCCCGTCGCACCCATCAGCAGGCCGAGCGTGTTGGGCCCGCCGTGCAGCACGCGGTCCGCCACGACTGGCATGAGCGTCGTGTAGGGTGCCCCGGCGAGGCTCACGACCGCCAGCAGGACGAGGCCCGCACGGATCGGGGCGAAGCCGAACGCGTAGCGGAAGCCTGCCGCGAGGTCGGCGCGGACGTTCCGCTCGGGCACGACGCGCGCTTGCCGCACGACCGTCATTGCCAGCAGAGACGCGATGACGGCGATGTACGACACGGAGTCTACCGCGAAGCACCAGCCCTCGCCGACGGCGGCCACGAGCAGCCCCGCGATGGACGGCCCGATAAGGCGCGCGCCGTTGACGAGCGACGAGTTGAGGGCGATCGCGTTGGGCAGGTCGTCCTTGCCCTCGACCATCTCGACGACGAACGCCTGACGCGCGGGCACGTCGAACGCGCTGATTAGGCCCTGCACGACGGCCAGCGCGATAAGGTGCCACACCTCGATACGCCCCGAAATCGTGAGCACGGCGAGCGCCGCGGACTGTGCCATCGCCAGCACCTGCGTCGCGATAAGGACGTGGTAGCGGTCCAGCCGGTCCACCCAGACACCCGCCACGGGTGACAGCAGAAACGTCGGGATCTGCCCGGCGAAGCCGACGACGCCGAGCAGCACAGCTGAGCCCGTCAGACGGTACACGAGCCAGCTCATCGCGACCCGGGTGATCCACGACCCGACGAGCGAGACGCCCTGCCCCACAAAGAACAGGCGGTAGTTGCGGTGCCTCAGCGCGCGGAACATGCCGTCGGCAGGCATCGGCTCAGGCAGCGACGGCGACGGCCGGACCCTCGACGGCGCGCCGCGACGTGAGCATGAGGCCGACGACTCCCGCCACGAACAGGCCGACCGAGATAAGCTGCGACTGCGACAGCCCGAACGCGTCCACCGGGTTGACGCGGATTAACTCGATCGTGAAGCGCTCGATGCTCTGGAAGATGAGGTAGAGCGAGAAGAGCCAGCCCGCGCGGAACGGGTGCTTCCGGAGCGACCACAGGATGCCCGCGAGGACGGCGCAGGCGGCAAACTCGTAGAGCATCGTCGGGTAGACGCCGGTCGGGTTGGCGATGCCGCAGGCCTCGCCTCGAACGAGCTCGTTGAACAGGATGGGGTTCATCGGCGTCTGCCCCGGCCCGACGAGGTTGCGCGGGAACGTCTCGGACCAGAGGAAGCCTGGCAGGACGGCCGGTTTGGTTGCCAGCGTAGAGCAAATGCCCCAGTCGCCATCGCCAGAGAGGTAGCAGCCGATGCGGCCGATCCCGTAGGCGAGGAGCAGGCCCGGCGCGATAGCGTCCGTGAGGCGCGGCAGGTTGATGCCCTTGCGGAGGGCGAAGATCGAGATCGCGATGCTCGCGCAGATGAGGCCGCCGTAGAACGTCAGGCCCGAGGTCGCGAAGATCATCCCGAGCGGGTCCTGGAGGAAATCGTCCCAGAAGTCGAAGATGTGGAAGAGCTTGGAGCCGGCGATGCCGAAGACAGCGGCGAGCCCCATCAGCGTCCAGATGACGACCGACGGACTTGTCTCGAGGGTGCGCTCGCGCCCCTTGTCGTCCGTCATCTTTGCCTTCACCGGCTTCACCTGCCCGCGGGCGAACATCCGGTCCAGCTCGAGGCGCGTCATCGCCGTCGCGATGAGGATGGCGACGGCGACCATCAGGCCAAACGTGTAGAGCGGGATCGGGAAGTCGAACCCGAACAGGTCGCGGGTGAGGTCGCTGAGACGGGGGTACATCGCGTGGGCGGCAGGGAGGACACAAACGTACGGCGCCCGCTCGACGCGGCTAGCGAAGACGGGTTGCGGTCGGCGGGCGACGCGGCGCCGCGATCGCGCCGACGGCAGCGCCGATCAGAGCGGCGAGTGCGGCCGTGAGGAGCGCCACGACGAGCGGGTTGCCGAGCGCGCCGCTGCTCGCCGCAGCGATGGCGTCGGCCGCCTCTTGCGGGTCGACGCCGAGCGCGGTGGCGCGGGCCTGCTCGGCGGCCGTCTGCTCGGCGAGCGTCGGCAGCACGCCGGCTGCGATGAGCGCCTCGTTGAGACCCGCCGAGGCGAGCGCGCCGAGACAGGCAGCGAGGGCGCCGACGCCCGCAGCCGGTCCGGCGAGAATCGGCGCGCGCCGCGCCGCGTGGCGCACGGCGACGAGCGGGCCCGCAGTCATCACGCCGCACAGCCCGGCGAGGCCCAGCATGGCGAGGCTGCCGCTCGCCCGCGCCGTCGCGACGGCGAGCAGGACGGAGAGGAGCGCGTAGACGGCCGCGCCGAGCGCGATGGAGGGAACGCGTGTGGTCATGTCGGGGCGTCGCGAGGGAGAAAGGCGGCAGCGATCATCAGGCCCGCTGCCACGCCGAAGAGCGCGCCCGTCGCCAGGCGCGAGGCGCCGGTGTTGGCCCAGACGCCCGTCACGCCGAGCAGCCAGTCGACGCCTGTCGGCAGGCCGGCCAGAGCGAGCACGGCGAGCGGGTGCACGGCACCGAGACGGCGCACGAGGCGCGGCACGAGCGGCCCGACGACCACGCCCAGCGCGAGCCCGGCGACGATGCCGGTGCAGCGGTGGCACAGCGCGAACGGGACGCCGTGGGCGCTCGGGCTCCGCGCCGGCATCTGGTGGCAGAACGGCGAGAACACCGCGCGCACGAGCGCCGCAGGGCTCTCGCTCAGAACCGGCGGTGACGCGGCGAGCAGCACCACGCCGACGGCCAGCGCACCAGCGACGGCCCAGCCGGGCGAGACGGACGGCGTACGGGTCATCCGGCCAACCTACCGCCGCGCCGCGCGAACCCGCCGCGCGCGCGCCGGTCCAACCGGCCACATCTCCCCTCTCCTCCCATGCCCGACGCCCTCATCCTCGGAGCCGGCCACAACGCGCTCGTCGCCGCAGCGGCGCTCGCCCGCGGCGGCTGGTCCGTCCTCGTCCTCGAAGCCAACGACGCCGTCGGCGGGTGCGTCCGCAGCGGCGAGGTCACCCTCCCAGGCGTGGTCCACGACCTGTATTCCACCAACCAGAACCTGTTCAAGAACTCGCCCGCGTACGGCGCCTGGAAGGACGACCTCGAGCGCCACGGCCTGACGTTCTCACATTCGGACGCCCCCTTCTGTAACGTCTTCCCGGACGGCACCGCCCTGCGCGTCTACGCCGACGCGGACCGGACGGAGGCCGAGCTCCGCGCGCACAGCGCCGGCGACGCGGACGGGTTCCTGCGCCTCAAGGCCAAGTTCGAGGACTTCCAGAAGGTCTTCCTGCCGCTCTACGGCGCCGAGCTGCCGTCCGCGAAGGCCGCGGCGATCCTCGCGAAAGGCAGCGCCCAGATTGGCGTCGAGGCGACGGTCGAGCTCACGCAGCTGCTCCTCTCGTCTACGCGCGAACTCGGCGACGCCACCTTCGAGACGGACGAGGGCAAGGCGCTCCTCGCGACGTGGGGCATGCACATGGACTTCGGGCCAGACGTCTCGTCGGGCGCCGTCTTCCCGCTCATGGAGACGTTCTCGAACGTCGCCGACGGCATGGTCGTCGCCACCGGCGGCGCGTCGAAGCTTTCCGAGGCGCTCGTCGGCATGATCGAAGAGGCCGGCGGGGAGGTGCGGACGAACGCGCGCGTCGCCCGCATTCTCGTCGAGAACGGCAAGGCGACGGGCGTCGAGCTCGCCTCGGGCGAGCGCCTCGAGGCGTCGAAGGCGGTCGTCGCCGGGCTCACGCCGGGCGTCCTCTACGGATCGCTCCTCGACGGCGTGCCCCTCCCCGAGGCGTTCCAGACCGCCATCGAGCGCTACGCTTATGGTCCTGGCACGATGATGGTCCACCTCGCCCTCGACGGCCCGCCGCGCTGGGCCGCGGGCGACGACATCGCAGGCTTCGCCTACGTCCACATCCCGCCGAGCGTGGACGCGCTCGCGAAAACGTACGAGCAGTCGCTGGCGGGCCTGCTCCCGGACGACCCGCTCCTGATCGTCGGCCAGACGACGGCCGTCGACCCGACGCGCGTCGGCCCTGGGGCGCCCGAGGGCACGCACGTCCTGTGGATTCAGGTCCGCACCTTGCCCGGCGCAATCCTGGGGGACGCCGCGGGCGAGATCTCGGCGACCGACTGGGCCGAGGCGTCCGCTCCGTTTGCCGAGCGCGTGCTGGACAAGCTCGAGCGCTACGCGCCGGGCGTCCGCAGCCAGATTATCGGGCAGGCCGTGATGTCGCCCGCGGACCTAGAGGCGGACAACGCGTGCCTCGTCGGTGGCGACAGCCTCGGCGGGAGCATCCACCTGCGGCAGAACTTCCTGTACCGGCCCGTGCCCGGCTGGAGCCGCTACGCGACGCCGGTCGAGGCGCTCTGGGCGTGCGGCGCCGGGACGTGGCCCGGGCCCGGCAACAACGGGGCATCCGGCTGGCTCGTCGCTCAGCGCTTGCTGCATCCGCACTCGGCCGTCAGGACCGCGCTCGGCGCTGCGGGCATCGCGGGCGCCGGCGCTGCACTCTGGGCGGCGCTCTCCCGCGGCGACGAGGCGTAGCCTCTGCGCTTTACGCACGCTTCACGGCTCGGGACGGACCCACCGGGGCGAGACGCCGTTTACCTTAGCACTCTCCCCGCGAGAGTGCCAAGCTCTCGCCCGCCCCTCGGGCATCCCACGACACCCAACCCAACCACCATGGCATCGATCAAGCCGATCGGCGACCGCGTCGTCGTCAAGGCGCAGGAGGCCGAGACCCAGACCGCTTCCGGCCTTTTCATCCCCGACACCGCCAAGGAGAAGCCCATGAAGGGCACCGTCGTCGCGGCCGGCCCCGGCAAGACCGAGAACGGCACGCACGTCGCGATGACGGTGAAGGAGGGCGACATCGTCCTCTACGGCAAGTACGCCGGCACCGAGATCACGATCGACGGCGACGACGTGCTCATCATGCGCGAGTCCGACATCCTCGCCGTCGTCAACAGCTGAACGCGGTTTGACGTGTGATGACTGAGGCTGCTACGCCCAGACATCACGCCCGGCAAACCCCACACCCTCATCCAGAACTCTACAATGGCTAAGCAGATTACGTTCGACGCGGACGCACGCACGCAGCTCAAGGCTGGCGTCGATGCGCTCGCCAACGCCGTCAAGGTGACCCTCGGCCCGAAGGGCCGCAACGTCATCATCGAGAAGAAGTTTGGCGCCCCGACGGTGACCAAGGACGGCGTGACCGTCGCCAAGGAGATCGAGCTCGAGGACAAGATCGCCAACGTCGGCGCGCAGATGGTCAAGGAGGTCGCCTCCAAGACCAGCGACGTCGCCGGTGACGGCACGACGACGGCGACCGTGCTCGCCCAGGCGATCATGACGCAGGGCCTGCGCAACGTCACGTCGGGCGCGAACCCGATGGACCTCAAGCGCGGCATCGACAAGGCGGTCCAGGCCGTCGTGGCGAACCTCAAGGAGCAGTCGCGCGAGGTCGGCGGCAAGTCCGAGATCGCCAACGTCGGCATGATCTCGGCCAACAACGACGTCGAGATCGGCGACCTTATCGCCGAGGCGATGGACAAGGTCGGCAAGGACGGCGTGATCACGGTCGAGGAGGCCAAGGGCACCGACACGACGCTCGACGTCGTCGAGGGCATGCAGTTCGACCGCGGCTACCTCTCGCCGTACTTCGTGACCGACCCGGACAACATGGAGGTGATCCTCGAGGACGCGCTCGTGCTCGTCCACGACAAGAAGATCTCGGCCATGAAGGACCTGCTACCGACGCTCGAGAAGGTCGCGCAGATGGGCGCGCCGCTGCTCATCATCGCCGAGGACATCGACGGCGAGGCGCTCGCGACGCTCGTGGTCAACAAGCTCCGCGGCACGCTCCGCGTGGCGGCCGTCAAGGCGCCGGGCTTCGGCGACCGCCGCAAGGCCATGCTCGAGGACATCGCGGTCCTGACGGGTGGCACGGTCATCGCGGAGGACGCGGGCTACAAGCTCGAGAACGCGACGCTCGAGTCGCTCGGCCGCGCCAAGCGCGTCGTCATCACCAAGGACAACACGACGCTCGTGGACGGCGCCGGCGACCAGGCCGGCATCACGGCCCGCATCAACCAGATCAAGGCGCAGGTCGACACGACGACGAGCGACTACGACAAGGAGAAGCTCCAGGAGCGCCTCGCCAAGCTCTCGGGCGGCGTCGCGGTCCTCAAGATCGGCGCCTCGACGGAGCCGGAGATGAAGGAGAAGAAGGCCCGCGTCGAGGACGCGCTCCACGCGACGCGCGCAGCGGTCGAGGAGGGCATCGTCCCCGGCGGCGGCGTCGCGCTCGTCCGCGCCATCGCGGCGCTCGACGGGCTCGAGGGCGACAACGAGGACCAGAAGGCGGGCGTCCAGATCGTGCGCCGCTCGCTCGAGGAGCCGCTCCGCATGATCGTGAACAACGCCGGCCTCGAGGGCTCGGTCGTGGTCCAGAAGGTGAAGGACGGCGAGGGGGCCTTCGGCTTCAACGCCCGCACCGAGGAGTACGGCGACCTGCTCGCGATGGGCGTCGTGGACCCGACGAAGGTCACGCGCACGGCGCTTGAGAACGCGGCCAGCGTCTCGGGCCTGCTGCTCACGACGCAGACGGTCATCGTCGACATGCCGGAGCCGGAGTCGCCGATGGGCGGCATGGGCGGCGGCGGTGGCATGGGCGGCATGGGCGGCGGCATGGACTTCTAAGGTCCGCGCCTCTGCGCTCTGCTCTGCGGGCGGCTCTCCTCCGGGAGGGCCGCCCGCTCTCGTTTGTGCCCGTTCGGAAGGCCGCGCGCCGCGTGGGCGGGCCAGCGCGTCAGTCGCCGTCGATGCGGCGGGCGATGCGGTAGGCGGCCACGAAGTCCCGGTCTTTGATCTGGAGCGGGACGAGGGTGTCGAGAAAGCCGAGCGGCGCGACGACGGCCGAGTAGCCGACGTCGAGGTCTTCGGTGGCGGCGACGCGCTCGCCGCGTCGCCGGTCGCGGACGGACGTGAGCGGCTGGAGCGCGTCGAGGGCCGCGCGGGCGTCAATGAGGTCGGTCTTGGTCACCTCGTACTCGGCGAGGGCGTCGAGGGCGGCGTCGATCCGGTCGAGGAGGCTGTCGGCGGTGCCGAAGAACACGGCCTCGGGCATCCGGCGCCACCGTGTGAGGCTGATGTCGGCGGCGGCTTCGAGGTCGGCGTCGCCGGTCATGGCGGCGAAGACTTCGGTCTTGGCCGCGAGGACGGCGAGCCGCGTGTTGGCCGTCTCGCGGACGATGGCCTTGTTCTGCGTGAGCCCTTTCGGGTCACCTGCAACCTGGGCCCTGACGGCGCGCTCGATCTCGGCGAGGCCGTCGCGGACGAGGGCGACGTTGGAGGCGATGGGCCGTTTGGCGGTCCAGAGGTCGGGCTGACCGTCGAACACGTCGAGCGTGCGATGGAGCATGTCGATCCGGGGCTGGAGACTGTCCGTCATAGAGTTCGGGTCGCCCGACGGGGCGGGGCTGGTGGGAGGCGCGAAGGTATGTGCCGCGTCGTGGCCGTCCAAATTTCCCCCGGGCCGGGTCCCCGGGAAGGTGTCCTGAATGCTCTGCACTGCCAGTCTATTGCTTGACACCGCCGGTCCACTGCTCGGCTCCGCCAGTCCATTGCTTGGCTCTGTCAGTCCATTGCTTGACACCGACGGTCCATTGCTCGGCTCTATCGGTCCATAGTTTGGCTCCGACGGTTCATTGCTCGACACGGCGGGTCCATTGTTCGACGGCGCGCGTCCGGTGCTGCCGCGGGTTACACCGCCTTGGGCAGCGTCGGCCTGTATTTGAACCCATCCGGATCGTGGCGACCGGGCCCGTGAAACCACTCCTCGTACCGCACCCGGTCTACTATGCTGACGGTGTCGACGTACCGGAGGATGTCGCCTGCTGCAACCTCGACCTCCTGGGTAGCAGCCACTTCGAGGCCGAGCGACAGCTCAATCTGCTGGCAGAAGTTCCACCGCTTGACCTTGAAGCCGCCAGAGAACGGCGTCTCAGTCGCGCACCCCTCGGGCGGCATTCGGTCCCGGATGAGCCCGCCCGTGACAAATCCAGGGCGGCCGAGTCGTTCATCGAGACGACGCATCAGCCGGTCGAGTTCGGCGCACTCCTCCTCGTCAAGCACGTGCTGCCGAACCTCCACGCGAGGCCACCGGCGGACCCGTCTGACTTGGGCCTCATAGGCGCGCTCCCACTTCGCGAACCGCACGAGGGGCGCGAGGAAACGCTCGTGACGCCCATTCGTGTTGTCGACGTACACGGAGGCTGAGCACACGTTCGCACGGCCCACCGGGCTGGGCCACCACTCGACAGCAAGAACCGGGTCGAAATAGCCGCCCCGCCCTCGCGCAGGCGCACCAATCCCGTCGGGACCTTCGATCAACTTGCCCGCGATCCTGCGACCTCTTCTGAAGCTCCGGCGGTATGCCTCTGACAGGGACGACAAGTTCTCGGAGGCGGAGTGACTATTACTTCGGTGGAGCGGCGCCCCACGAATCCCCGCAGGGCGTCGCTCAGGCCGCGTCGAGATTCTAAAACTACGCGCCCGCCCCGGCCGAGGCCAGAGCGGGCGCGCTGAGCGTCACGAGCCGGGAGCCTAGCGGCGGCCCCGGCCGCGGTCGCCGCCGCCGTTGCGGTCGCCGCCACGTCCGCCGCGGTCGCCGCCGCGGCCGCCGCGGTCGTCGTCCGAGCGCGGCGGGCGGTTGGCGCGGCGCTCGCGGTCCGCCTCCTTCTCCTCCTCGGTCATCTCCGCGCAGGAACGGCTTGCGCGTGACGCGCAGCTTGCCGCCGTCGCGGACCTCGATAAGCTGGACCTCCATCTTGTCGCCGATCTGGACGAGGTCGGCCGGGTCGTTGACGAAGCCGTGGGCCATCTCCGAGACGTGCAGCATGGCCTCCTTGCCCGGCATGATCTCCATGATCGCGCCGAAGGGCAGCAGGCCCTTGACGACGGCCCTCGTAGGTCTCGCCGACCTCGGGCTGCGACACGATGCCGCGGATGATGTCGACGGCGTGGTGCGCCATCTCCATGTTCGGCGCGGCGACGGTGACGTAGCCCTTGCCCTCGCGCTCCTCGATGTTGACCTGGGCGCCGGTGTCGGCCTGGATGCCCTTGATGATCTTGCCGCCCGGCCCGATGATGGCGCCGATAAAGTCCTGGTCGATGACGACCTGGATGAGGCGCGGGGCCGTGGGCGAGATCTCCTCGCGCGCCTCCGGCATCGTCTTCGCCATCTCGGCGAGGATGTGCTGGCGGCCGGCCTTCGCCTGGTCGAGCGCCGGCGCGCATCGTGTCCATCGAGAGGCCGTCGATCTTGATGTCCATCTGGCAGGCCGTGATGCCGTCCGCGGTGCCACAGAGCTTGAAGTCCATGTCGCCGAGGTGGTCCTCGGTGCCGAGGATGTCGCTCAGGATCGCGATCCGGTCGCCGTCCGCGATGAGGCCCATCGCGATGCCCGCGACGGGCTTGCGCAGCGGGACGCCGGCCGCCATGAGCGCCATCGAGCCGCCGCAGACGGACGCCATCGACGACGAGCCGTTGGACTCGGTGCACGTCCGAGATGATGCGGACCGTGTACGGGAACTCGTCCTCGGCCGGCATCATCACCTTGAGCGCGCGCTCGGCGAGGTTGCCGTGGCCGATCTCGCGGCGGCCGGGGCCGCGGAGGAACTTGGTCTCGCCGACCGAGAAGGGCGGGAAGTTGTAGTGCAGGTAGAACCGCTTGTCGACCTGGTCGAAGAGCTGGTCGATGGCCTGCACGTCGCGGCCCGTGCCGAGCGTGACCTGGACGAGCGTCTGCGTCTCGCCGCGCGTGAACACGGCCGAGCCGTGGACGCGCGGGAGGTAGTCGACCTCGGTCCAGATCTGGCGGACGTCCGTCGTCGAGCGGCCGTCGAGGCGGAGGCCCTCGGAGAGGATCATCTCGCGCATCACGCGGGACTCGGCGGCCGAGAAGGCGTTCTTGACGTCGGTCGTCGAGAAGCCGTCGGCCGTCGTCGTGCGGAGCTTCTTGGGGAGCGTCTCAGACGTGCCGCCGCCGATCTCGCCCGTCTCGACGGACTCGGTGACCTCGGCGTCGTCGCCGAACATCGAGTCGATGAGGCGGTCGCGGATCTCGCGGACGCCCGCGTAGAACGTCTCCTTGGAGTAGTCCTTGGCGCGCAGGTGCGCGTCCATCTCGTCCTTGATCTTGCCGTAGACCGTGTCGACGAGGCCCGCGTCCGGGGCGACCGTCTTGTAGGCCTTGGCGACCGGCTCGCCCGTCTCGGCCTGCGCCGTCTGGACGAACGTGTTGATGCCGGCGACGATCGTCTTGATGGCGTCGAAGCCGAACTCGAGCGCGGCGACCATGTCGGCCTCCGAGATCTCGTCCATCTCGCCCTCGACCATCGCGATCGCGTCGGCCTTGCCGGCGACGACGAGGTCGATGTCGGACTCCTTGCGCTCCGACACGGTCGGGAACAGGATGAACTGCGCCGTCGACGCGGCCGACGCGGACGTGCGCGGTCGGGCCGTCGAACGGCATGCCCGTCAGCGACAGGGCCGCCGAGCAGCCGACGCCCGCGAGGACGTCCGCGTCGATCTCGGGATCGGCGGAGACGACGGTCGTGAGGACCTGGATCTCGTTGCGGAAGCCGTCCGGGAAGAGCGGGCGGATGGTGCGGTCGATGAGGCGGCTCGTGAGCACCTCCTTGTCGGTCGGGCGCGCCTCGCGCTTGAAGAAGCCGCCGGGGAACGTGCCCGAGGCCGAGAAGCGCTCGCGGTAGTCTACCGTGAGCGGGAAGAAGGACTGGCCCTCGCGGACGTTGGCGTCCATGACGGCCGTGTTGAGCGTCATCGTGTCGCCGAGCGAGGCGACGACGGCGCCGTCGGCCTGGCGGGCGAGCTTGCCCGTCTCGAGGGTGATCGTCTTTCCGCAGACGTCGATCGTCTGGGTAATCGCGTTAGGAGCGCGCATAGAAAGGTCGGTGTGGAGCAGGCTCGGTCGAGCCGTCGGCTCCGGTGGTGTCCTCCCCTGCCCTGCGTGGGCCCGCTGCGCCGGATGGCGCGAGGCGGTCGGGAATCTGTTCTCGCGAGGCCGCCGGCGGTGCGTCGTGCCGAAGCGCGGGCGGGCTGGAGAGAACGGATTGCCGTCGGAGAGGGCGGCCGCAGCGTGCGGCCAGGGCCCAGAGATGCGGGCCTCGAAAACGGCGCGGCGGCGGCCCCCGAAGGAGTCGCCGCCGCGCGTACGCCTAGCGGCGCAGGCCGAGCTCGGCGATCAGGGCGCGGTAGCGCTCGATGTCGCGGGCGCGGAGGTAGGCGAGCAGGCGCCGGCGCTGGCCGACCATCTTGAGCAGACCGAGGCGGGACGTGTGGTCCTTGCGGTGGGTCTTGAGGTGCTCGGTGAGGTCGTTGATGCGCGCGGTGAAGATGGCGACCTGGACCTCCGGCTTGCCGGTGTTGGTCTCGGCGGCGCCGTGCTTCTCGACGATGTTCTGCTTCTGCTCTTTGCTGATCATGGTGAGATCCTCGTCCGATCTGGGATGCGGAAGAAGACGGCTCCCGGGGACCGCCGGAGTGCGGGCCGAAAACAGTCGGAAAGTCGGCGGCCCACGAGAGGCCCGCCGCACTCCAACCTAGGCTGCGAGGGCGGTTTTTGCCTGCCCCGCGTCTTCACCGAGCTGCGCCACGAGCGCCTCGATGCCGCCGAACCTGCGCTCGTCGCGCAGGCGCGCGACGACGTCCACGGCGAGCGTCTGGCCGTAGAGGTCGCCGTCGAAGTCGAAGAGGTGGACCTCGACCGTCCGGCGGCCGTCGGTCTCGAACGTGGGCCGGATGCCGACGTTCATCATGCCGCCCGCGAGGCGCCCGACCTCAGCCGCACGCGGACGGCGTAGACGCCGGTCTTGGGGACGAGCTTCGCCGGGCTCGACGGCTGCACGTTGGCCGTCGGGAAGCCGATCGTGCGCCCGCGCTGGTCGCCTTTGACGACCGGGCCCGGAGACCTGTACGGACGCCCGAGCAGGAGCGCCGCGCCCGGGCATCGCCGTCCTCGAGCAGCCGCCGGCGTACCTCGACTGACGAGATCGTGACGCCGCGCGCCGGCCCGTCGCCCGCGACGCCCTCGCCCGCCCCGTAAATCTGCTCGGGGATGACGTCCACGGAGAAGCCGCGGGCGCGCGCCGATCTGCTCCAGCGTCTCGCGGTCGCCCGCGCGTCCGCGCCCGAAGCGGTGGTCGTAGCCGACGACGATCTCGCGCATCCCGACCTTCCCGAGCAGCACGTCCTCGACGTACGCCTCGGGCTCGAGCTGGCTCAGCGCGCGCGAGAACGGGAGCACGACGAAGCGCTCGACGCCGAGCGCCTCGAGAAGGTCGGCCCGCTCGTCGAGCGTCGTCAGCAGCGGGACCGGCTGGCCGGTGATGACCTCGCGCGGGTGCGGGCTGAACGTGACGACGGTCGGCACGCCGCCGATGGCGCGGGCGCGCGTCGACGAGGTACGCCACGATGGCGCGGTGGCCGAGGTGGACGCCGTCGAACGTGCCCGTCGTGACGACGGAGCGGGCGTCGCAGACGATCTCGGGCCCGAGCCTCGCGCGTCATGCCGGCTGCCGTGCCCGGAGCGCGTCGAAGGCGTCCAGCTCGAACGCCTCGGACGCCTGGAATGGGCCGATGGCCTCGCGGCGCAGCGCCACGAGGTGCGCCCCGACGCCGAGCGCGGCGCCGATGTCGCGGCGCAGCGCGCGGACGTACGTGCCCTTCGAGCACAGCATCCGGATGTCGACGTCGTCGCCGCGGCGGCCCGTGATCGCCGAGCTCAGCGATGTGCACGACGCGGCTCGGCACCTCGACGTCCTCGCCGCGGCGCGCCTTCTTGTACAGCCGCTCGCCGCCGACCTTGATCGCCGAGTAGGACGGCGGGATCTGCGTGACGTCGCCGATAAACTCCGGGAGCAGCGCCTCGAGGTCGGCGTCGGTCACGCCCGAGGCGTCGCGCGTCTCGTCGACCGGCGTCTCGGCGTCGGCGCTAGGCAGTCGTCTGGCCGAGGCGCACCGTGGCCGTGTAGACCTTGGGCAGGCCCATGAAGCGGTCCTGCTCGCGCGTCGCCTCGCGGCCGACGAGGACGATGAGCAGGCCCGTCGCCATCGGGTCCAGCGTGCCCGCGTGGCCGACGCGCGTCTCGCGGCTCGCCCAGCGCACCTTCTTGACGACGCCGAACGACGACATGCCCTTCGGCTTGTCCACGAGCACGGCCGCCGGCCCGAGCGGCAGCGCGAGCGCGTCCGCTGACGTGACGATGCGGATCTCAGCCACGCCTAGTACTCGCCCGGCGCGAAGTCGGCGTCGTCCTGCTCATCCTCCACCTCTGGCTCGTCCGACGACGCCGCGCGCCTCACGGTCGGCGCGGATGCGGGCGAAGACGTCGTCCATCTGCGCCAGCGCTGCGGTCCCTCGTCGAGGAAAAACTTGAGCTCCGGGATGCGGCGGACCTGGTGCCGGATCCGGGCGGCGAGCGCCGTCCGGATCTCGACAGTCTGCGTCACGAGGCGCTGCGAAGCCGGCCTGCCGCGCGGCCTCGGTCGCGCCGAAGACCGACACGTCGATGTAGGCCGTGCCGAGGTCCGGCGTGATCCGGGCGCCCGTGACGGTCGTGAGCGACTGCGTGGCCTCGCCGAAGTCCTGCTGGAGCAGGTCCGCGACCTCGCGCTGGATCATCCGCGCGACCCGGTCGGTGCGAATACTCATGGGGGTCGGGAAATGGACATGGGGACTGGAGAGTGGCGACTGAGTGAGCCAGGCGCCTGTCCCCATCCCCAGTCCCCATCAAACGACCAGCGTCCGCTTCTCCTCGGTGACGACGTAGGACTCGATCTGGTCGCCGACCTTGATGTCGTTGAAGTTCTTGATCGAGAGGCCGCACTCGTAGCCGGCGGCGACGGAGGCCACGTCGTCCTTGAAGCGGCGCATGGACTCGAGCTGCGCCGTTGTAGACCACGACGCCGTCGCGGACGAGCCGGACGCGGTCGTTGCGGCTGATCTTGCCCTCGACGACGTAGCAGCCGGCGATGGTGCCGATCTTCGGCGCGCGGAAGACCTCGCGGACGTCGACGGTCGCGGTGACCGTCTCCTTCTGCTCCGGCGACGAGCAGCCCTTCGAGCGCGTCGCGGACCTCGCCGATGGCGTCGTAGATGACCGAGTAGAGGCGGATGTCGATGTCCTCGCGCTCGGCGATCTGGCGCACGCCGGTCACCGGGCCGCACCTGGAAGCCGACGATGATGGCGTCCGACGCCGCGGCGAGCATGACGTCGCTCTCCGTGATCGCGCCGACGCCCGAGTGGACGATGTCGACCGCGACCTCGCCGTTCGACAGCTTCAGCAGCGCGTCCGAGAGCGCCTCGACCGAGCCGCCGACGTCGGCCTTGACGACGAGGTTGAGGTTCGTGATCTCGCCCTCGGCCATGCGGCGCGAGAGGTCGTCGAGCGTGATGCGGCGGCGGCCCTGGAGCGTCTGCTCGCGGATGAGCGCCTGCCGGCGGCTCGCGATGTCGCGGGCCTCGCGCTCGTCGGCGAGCACGTAGAGGCGGTCGCCGACTTCGGGCGCGGCGGACGAGGCCGAGGATCTGGACCGGCGCGGACGGGCCGGCGGTCTCGACGCGCATGTCGCGCTCGTTGAACATCGCGCGGACGCGGCCCGACGTCAGGCCGACGACGTAGGCGTCGCCCGGCTCGAGCGTGCCGTTCTGGACGAGGACCGTCGCGACGACGCCGCGGCCCTTGTCGAGGCGCGCCTCGACGACCGTGCCGACCGCCATGCGGTCCGGGTTGGCCGTGAGCTCGAGCAGGTCCGCCTCGAGAAGCACCTTGTCGAGCAGCGAGTCGACGTTGTCGCCGGTCGCGGCCGAGATGAGCTCGCACTGGACCGAGCCGCCGTACTGCTCGACCTGCACGCCCTGGTCCGAGAGCTGCGCCATGATCTTGTCCGGGTTGGCGGCCGGGCGGTCCATCTTGTTGATGGCGATGACCATCGGCACCTCGGCGGCGCGCGTGTGGTTGATCGCCTCGATGGTCTGCGGCATCACCTGGTCGTCGGCGGCGACGACGACGATGACGAGGTCGGTGACCTGCGCGCCGCGGGCGCGCATGGCCGTAAAGGCCTCGTGGCCCGGCGTGTCCAGGAAGGTCACGTCGCGGCCGCCGTCGGTCGTGATCTGGTAGGCGCCGATGTGCTGCGTGATGCCGCCGGCCTCGCCGGCGACGACGTTGGCCTTGCGGATGTAGTCCAGCAGCGACGTCTTGCCGTGGTCGACGTGGCCCATGATCGTGACGATCGGGGCGCGCGTCGACGAGGTCCTCCGGGTCGTCCTCGGCGTCGAGGTCGTACTCGTCCTCCGTCTCCGTCATGAACTCGACCTCGAAGCCGAACTCGTCGGCGAAGAGGACGATCGTGTCGGCGTCGAGGCGCTGGTTGATGGACACCATCATGCCCATGCCGAAGCCCTTCGAGATGACGTCCGTGACGGGCACGTTCATCGCCTCGGCGAGGTCGCCGGTGGAGATGAACTCCATGACGCGGAGGATCGTCGACGCCTCCTGGAACTCCTGCTCGCGGCGTTCGCGGTCGGCAGCGCGCTCGTCGCGGCGGGCGCGGCGGCGCTTCTGGCGCGTGCGGCCACCGCCGGCGCCGGACCCGAGCTTGTTCAGCGTCTCGGAGACGTTGGAATCGACCTCGGTCTTCGATCGACCTCGGCCTTGCGGCCTCCCTTCTTGGCCTTGTTGCGGCCGCGACCCTTCGTCTCGCCATCTTCGGGCGGCGGCGCCGGAGGGCCGTCGGCGACCTCGCCGGGCTTCAGCGGGCGGGCCGGGCGGGCCGGGCGGGCGGCGTCACGGGCAGGCGCAGCGCGCACCGGAGGCGGGCGCCTCGGAAGCACCGCCGGCCGTCTTGCGCTTGCGGCGGCCCGAGCCCTCGAGGCCCGAGAGGTCGATCTTGCCGAGCACGGTCGTGCCCGTCAGCGCGTAGCGGTCGGCGCGAACGATGCCGCCCGCGTCGGTCTCCGGCCCCTCCTCGACTGGCTCGGCCGGCGCTGCATCGGCGGCCGCATCGGCCGTCAGGCGCCTCAGCCACCGGCTCAGCGGCGGCGGGCTCGGCGACAGGCTCAGCGACGGGCTCTGGCGTCTCGGCAACAGGCGCGGGAGTCTCCGCGACCGGCTCCGGCTCGACCGGCGCCTCGGCGACAGGCTCCGTCGTCTCCGCGACCGGCTCGGCTCGGCGACGGCTCGGCGACGGGCTCGCGGCGCCTCCACGACGGGCTCCGGTGCAGGCGCCTCGGCGACGGGCTCTGGCGCAGGCGGCGTCTCGGCGACGGGCTCCGGCGCGGGCGCCTCGGCGGCAGGCTCCTGACCGCGGCCTCGTCGGCCGCGATCTGGGCGCGGAGCTCGCGGACGCGGGCCTTCGCCTCGGCGTCGTCCGAGTACGTCTCGACGAGCGTGGCGTACATGGCCGGCTCGAGACGGGCGTTGACGTCGCCCGCAGCGAGCTTGGCGTCGAGCTCGAAGCCGCGCTCGCGGAGCGTGTCCACGATCGTGTCGGCCGCGACGTTGAGCTCGCGGAGAACCTGGAAGAGACGGACGCCGGCGGGCTTGGCCGGGCGCTTGCGCGTGAGCATAGAAAGCGGGGTGGCCGGCAGAGCCGGCAGAGGAAATCAGAAAGCGGGCGCCCGAATGCTACGACGCGGGCGCGTCAGAAGGCGTGTCAGTCGTATCGGACGCCTCAGCGGCGTCTGCGGTCCCGGATTCCGGCGCCGTCTCCGGCGAAGAATCTGCGCCCGCCGCCTCGGCGTGCCTCGGCGGTCGGCTCGTCGCCGCAGCTCGGAGGCGCGTCGTCGGCGTCGGCCGCTGCTCAGCGGGGGCCGGCGCGAGCGGGTCGTCGAGCGTGATCACGGGGCCGCCCGCGCCCACACCGGCGCCCGAGAACTCGGCCTTCATCAGGAAGACGATCTTCTGCGCCGTCTCCTCGGGGAGGTCCGTGCGGCGGGCGAGTTCGGCCGGCTGCAGCTCGAGAACGGCCTTGGCCGTGTCGCAGCCGATGTCCTTGAGGCGTCGGATGATCTCGGCCGGGATGGCGTCCGAGAACTCCTCGATGTCCACGTCCTCCTCGTCGGACTTGATGTTGCGGTACACGTCGAGCTCGAAGCCGGTCAGCATCGAGGCGAGGCGGATGTTCTGGCCGCCGCGGCCGATGGCCATCGAGACCTCGTCCGCCGGCACCGTCACGCGGGCGCGCGGCGGGTTCAGCTCCGGGTGCAGCTCGACCGCGATCGGGTGCGCCGGCGCGAGCGCGCGCTTGATGTACTCGATCGGGTCCGACGTCCACGGCACGACGTCGATGTTCTCGCCCTGGAGCTCGCGGACGACCGCGTGGATGCGCGAGCCCTTCACGCCGACGCACGCCCCGACGGGGTCGATGCGCTCGTCGTGCGAGATGACGGCCATCTTGGCGCGCTCGCCGGGCAGGCGGACGATCTTCTTGATCTCGATGATGCCGTCGTAGATCTCGGGGACCTCGTTCTCGAAGAGGCGCTCGATGAAGACCGGCGCCGTGCGCGAGATGAGAACCTGCGGCGCGGCGCCCTCCTCGCGGACGACCTCGCGGACGACCGCGCGCAGCATCGCGCCCTTCATGTAGCGGTCCTTCGGGATCTGGTCCTGCCGGAGCAGGATGAGCTCCGTCTTGTTGTGCAGCACGAGGACCTCCTTGCGGCGCGTCTGGTAGACCTCGCCGACCACGATCTCGCCCTCGAGCTCGACGTACTGCCGCTCGACGTTGTCCTTCTCGATGTCGCGGATGCGCTGGCGGAACGTCTGGAGGGCCGTCTGGACGGCGCGGCGGCCGAAGTCCTCGATCCGGATCGTCTCCGCGACCTGGTCCCCGACGACGTAGTCGTCCTCGATCGTGAGCGCGTCGGTCTCCTCGATCTGGAGGACCGGGTCCTCGAGGTCGAAGTCCTCCACGACCTCCCGGACGTGCATGATCTGGTAGTCCCCGTTGTCGGGGTTGAACACGATCTGGAACGCCTCCGGGTCGTCGGCGCCGAAGCGCTTCTTGATCATCGCGCGGAACACGTCCTCGATGATGACCTGGAGCGTGTCGCGGTCGATTTCCTTCTCGCGCGCGATCTCGGCGAACGAGGAGACGAGGACGGTGCTCTGCATGTCAGGAGGGGAAAAGTCGGAAGAGAGGAGGTTACCAGGGCAGGACGACGAGCGCCTCCCGAAGGTCCGCGACGGGGACCACGACGGCCTCGGCGCCGTCGGGCTCGAGCGTGATCGCGTCTGGCGTGGCGTCTGTGAGCGTGCCCGGTCGTCTGGACGGCGTCGGCGCCCTCGGGGCCGTGCGTCACACGGAGCGTCCGGCCGACGTGCTGCGGGTACTGCCGGACGTCCACGAGCGGGCGGTCGGCGCCCGGCGTTGAGACGTCGAGGCGGTAGCGGCCCGGCGACGGGGTCCTCGAGGTCCAGCAGGAAGTTGAGGCGCCGCGTGAGCCCGGCGAGGTCGTCGATGCCGCCGCCGTCGGCGAACACCTCGACAAGCGCGGCTGCCAGGGTGGCCCTTTACCGAGAGGCCGACGATGTACAGCCCCGAGTCGACCGCGGCCTCCTCGGCGAGCGCGCGCAGGCGCGCCTCGAGGGACGGCGGCGGGGTCGCGGCTCCGGGAGCAGGGGTGGGCGAGTCGGACACGGCGGTCGGCGGCGGGTCTGGGAGACGAAAAACGCCCGTTCGGCGGAACGGGCGTCGAGCGGCGCGGCGCGGGGATGAAACCCGGGCGGTGCGCCGAAGGAGGCAGTGCCTGCTCCGCAGGCGGCGCTCGGAGCGTGCATCCACGCCTCGAACGGCCCGCAAGATACAGCCGCGGACGCTCCAGAATCAACCGGCCGAGGCGTCTCGGTGTGTCCAGAACCACCTCTGGGAGTATGGAACAGCGGGTGGCCGCCGCTTCACGCCTTCCTCTCCGGCCTCGCTCCTCGCCCGGTTACGCCTCGGCGCGGGCCTGGAGGACCGTGTCGTGGGCTTGCGCCGGGTCCGTCTCGGGGAAGTCCGTCATCGTGTGCAGCCCGCGGCTCTCCGTCCGCGAGCGCGCGCAGGCGACGACGAGGTACGCCACCGCGGCGAGGTTGCGGAGTTCGCACAGCTCGGCCGAGAGCTTCGTCCGCTGGTAGAAGTCCTCCGTCTCGCGTGCGATGAGGTCGATGCGGCGCGCGGCGCGCTCGAGGCGCAGCTCGCTCCGCACGATGCCGACGTAGCTCTGCATGAGCCGCCGCAGCTCGTCGCGGTTGGCCGAGACGAGGATCCACTCCTGCGGGTTCTCCGTGTTGGACTCGTCCCAGTCTGGGATGCCCTCCTCGGCCGTCGCACCGGCAGCGTAGGCCACGGCCGGCTCGACGGCGTTGTGCGCGTAGACGAGCGCCTCGAGGAGCGAGTTCGACGCGAGCCGGTTGGCGCCGTGGAGGCCCGAGCACGTCACCTCGCCGCAGCCGAAGAGCCCGGCGATGCTCGTCTGCGCCTGCCGGTCCACGACGACGCCGCCGCAGGTGTAGTGGGCGGCGGGCACGACCGGGATCTTGTCCCGCGTCATGTCGATGCCGTACGTGAGGAGCGTCTCGGCGATGTTCGGGAAGTGCTTGAGGATCTCCTCGGCGGGTTTGTGGGAGATGTCCAGCCAGACGTGGTCCTCGCCGCGGCGCTTCATCTGGTCGTCGATGGCGCGGGCGACGACGTCGCGCGGGGCGAGCTCGAGGCGACTGTCGTAGAGCGGCATGAAGCGCTCGCCGGCGAGGTTCGTCAGGATCCCGCCGTCGCCGCGGACGGCCTCGGTGATGAGGAACGAGCGCCCGCCAAAGTCGACGCCTGGCAGGAAGAGGCTCGTCGGGTGGAACTGGATGAACTCCATGTTGGCCACCGCGGCGCCGGCGCGGTAGGCCATCGCGATGCCGTCGCCCGTCGCGACGCGCGGGTTGGTCGTGTGCTGGTAGACCTGCCCCGCGCCGCCGGCCGCGAGCAGCGTGGCCTTCGCCAGGACCGTGTGGACCTCGCCCGTCGGCTCCTCGAGGACGTATGCGCCGAAGCAGTGGAGCCCGTCCGGCCCCGGCCCCCGCTTCAGCTGGTGCTCCGTGAGCAGGTTGACGGCGTAGTGGTACTCGAGGACCGTGATCCGGTCGCTGGCCCGCACCGCGGCGAGCAGCGCCCGCTCGACCTCGCGCCCCGTCATGTCCGTCGCGTGGACGATCCGGTTGGCCGAGTGCCCGCCCTCGCGCCCGAGGTGCAGGTCGCCGTCGGCCTCGCGGTCGAAGGCCGCGCCGAGGGCGATGAGGTCGCGGACGCGCTCCGGCCCCTCCTCGATCACCATCCGCACGACGGCCTCGTCGCACAGGCCCGCGCCGGCGACGAGCGTGTCCTCGACGTGCGCCTCGGTGTCGTCGCCGGGGTCCATCACGGCCGCGATGCCGCCCTGCGCGTAGTTCGTGTTGGACTCCGCTGACTCCTTCTTGGTGACGATGCACACCGTCCCGTGCTCGGCTGCGCGGAGGGCGAACGACAGCCCGGCGACGCCGGAGCCGATGACGAGAAAGTCGAACGAGAGGCGCATCGGGAAGGACGGGCTAGAGGCTGGGGACGTGTTCGGGGCACCGCGGCTGGCGTGCTAGTCGTCGCTCTCCCCTCCCCGGCCCGTCTCCTGCAACAGGTACGCCTTGATGAGCACGTCGAGGTCGCCGTCCATGACGCTCTGGACGTCCGTGAGCTTGACGTCCGTGCGGTGGTCGTTGACCATCGTGTACGGCTGGAAGACGTAGGAGCGGATCTGCGAGCCCCACTCGATCTTTTTCTTGCCCGCCTCCTCGGCGTCCTTGAACGCCTCGCGGATGGCCTGCTCGAGGGCGTAGATGCGCGACTTGAGCATCTGCATCGAGCGCTCGCGGTTCTGGAGCTGAGAGCGCTGCTCCGTGCTTTCCGCGACGACGCGCGCCGGCTCGCCGTTCGAGAGCGTGCCCGTCCAGATGTAGCGCGCGCCCGTCTCGACCTTGTTCACGTTCTGGCCGCCCTTGCCGCCCGAGCGGAACGTCTGCAGTTCGAGGTCCGCCGGGTTCACGTCGACCTCGATCGTGTCGTCGATCTCGGGGTACACAAAGACCGAGGCGAAGCTGGTGTGGCGGCGGCCCGAGGCGTCGTACGGCGACATCCGGACGAGCCGGTGCACGCCGCTCTCGGCGCGGAGGTAGCCGTACGCGAAGCGGCCGTCGACGCGCAGGCTTGCGCTCTTGATGCCGGCCGTCTCGCCTTCCTGGTACTCCAGCAGCGTCGGGTCGTAGCCGTGCTGCTCGGCGTAGCGCGTGTACATCCGGAGCAGCATCTCGGCCCAGTCCTGGCTCTCGGTCCCGCCCGCGCCCGAGTTGACGGTGATGATCGCGGTCCGCTCGTCGTCCGGCCCGGCGAGCATCCCGCGCAGTTCGAGCGCGTCGAGTTCTTTCACGAGCGCGGCCTCCTCGGCTGCGATCTCGGCCGACAGGCTCTCGCCCGTCTCGGCCTCCATCTCGCGGTACGTCGCGATGTCGTCGCGGCGCTGCGCGAGCCGGTCGAAGGACTCGATCCACTCGGTCTCGGACGCCACGGCCTGCTCGGTGACGCGCGCCGCGTTGGGGTCGTCCCAGTAGCCGGGCGCGAGGCGCTGCGTCTCGAGCTCGGCGAGCGTCCGGCGGCGGGCGTCGAGGTCGAGGTAGCGGCCGAGCGTGTCGATGCGGTCCGAGAGGTCTGACATTCGAGGGGCGTGAGGCGGGCCGCCAAGCTACCGCCGGCCGCAAACGGCGTTCCTCAGGCCGCCGGCCAGCCGTCGGGCCCGTCGAGGCGCACGGCGAGGTCGCCGCGGAGCAGGGCCGCGAGGTCGTCGCCGACGAAGGCGGCGCGCCAGCCCGTGAGGGCGCCCGCGACGGAGTCCGCCCCGCCGTCGACGAGGTCCTTCAGGACGGCCTTCGGTCGCCACGAGGGCCGGGTCCACGCCCTCGGCGGCGCAGCGCCCGGCGAGGAACGCCTGGGCGACGAGCAGGCGCGCGGCGTCGCGCTCGTCCTCGGGGCCGGGCCGGCCGCGGCGCTCCGTCGCCTCGGGCTCCGCGTCCAGGCCCGCCTGGACGGCGGCGAGGATGCCCGCGCCGAAGCGCGCGCGCTGCTTGTCCGTGAGCGGCGTCCGCGCGAGGTCGTCGTCCGAGGTCGGCGCGCGGACGGCGAGGTCCAGGATGCCCTCGTCCGGGAGGACCATGCGGCGCGTGCGGTCGAGGTCGCGCGCCTCGCGCTCGCGCCACGCGGCGAGCTGCCGCAGGACGGCGCGGGCGCGCCCCGAGAGGCGCCCGATGCCCGCCACCTTGAGCCGGTCCATGGCGTCGAGCGCGTCTGGCGCCTCGAAGAGGGCCGGGTCCTCGTAGCGCCGCATCTCCTCCGCGATCCAGTCCATGCGCCCGCGCTGCGCCGCCTCGGCGAGAAGCTTCTCCCGGACGGCCGGCATGTAGCGGACGTCGTCGAGGGCGTAGGCGACCTGGTTGTCCGAGAGCGGCCGGCGGAGCCAGTCGGTCCGCGTCTCGCCCTTCTCGAGGTGGACGCCCGTCGCCCACTCCACGAGGTCCTGCAGCGAGGCGGTGCCCGAGAGGCCGACGAGGCCGGCCACGCGCTGCGTGTCGAAGACGTTGCGCGGGCGAGCGCCGGTCGCGCGAGCGAGGATCTGCAGGTCCTGCGCCGCGTCGTGGAGCATGATCTGCACCGAGGCGCTCTCGAGGACGCGCCCGAGCGGCGCGAGGTCGAGCGCCACAGCGTCGAGAAGGTGCACGTCGTCCGGCCCGAGGCCGACCTGCACCACGCCGAGCGCGGGCACGTACGTCCGCTCCCAGACGAACTCGGTGTCGAGGGCGACCGCGTCGGCGGCGAGGCAGCGCTCGACGAGGGCGTCGAGGTCGGCGGGGGAATCGATCATTCGGAGGGGCAGTTAGGAGGGGGTTTCGCCGCGGCGGACGGCCGCGACGCGGCGCTCGAGCTCGGCGTAGCTCGTCGTGCCGACCGTGACGCTCTTGACGGCGCCCGTGCCGTCGGTGATCATCGTGATCGGGATGGCCCCGCCGACGCCCTCCGCGAGCTGCGCCGTAACCTCCTCCTGCCCGGTGTACAGGTACGACGGATCGGTCACGCCGTGCTCGTCGAGGAAGGTGCGGACGGCCGGCAGGTCCGCGGCGTCGTCCAGCGACACGAAGCGGACCTCGACGTTGTCACCGGCGTGCGCCGCGTCGAAGCGGACAAACTCGGGGAACTCGGCGCGGCACGGGCCGCACCATGTCGCCCAGAAGTTGAGCACGACGGCCTCCTTCTTCAGCGACGCGACGTTCTGCACGATCGTCGCGGCGTCCGACACCTCGACGATGGTCGACTGCTCGGCGGGAGCGGTGGCGCCGCCGCCGCAGCCAGCAGCGAGGAGGAGCGGGAGGGCGAGGAGCGGCTTCATCGGGTCAGGGGATGCGGAGGATCGGGGCGGTGCCGCCGGCGCGGAGCGCCGAGGCCGGGACGAGCGCCCACGCGGCCACGCCGTCGTCCGAGCGTGGCTCGAGGAGCACGGCGGCGAGGCGCCCGAGGGGCTGGTCTACCGGCACGACGAGAAAGCTACCGGTCGGCCCCAGCGGGGCCGACGAGCCGGGAACGGCCTCCCACCGCCCAAACGTCTCCTGGCGCAGAATGCCCTGGTTGGGCTGGTCTGCGACGACGGTGCTGTCGATCCGGAACGCCTCGTGCGCACCCTGGCCCTGCACACTCCCGGCGGACGCGCGCTCGTAGCGGACGCCGTGAGCATCGAGCAGGCTCGCGATGGCGTCCTGCCAGAGCCCGGGAAGGACGACGTAGGCGCGCGGCGCGCGGACGGTCTCCGAGGCGCGGAAGTGGATGTAGGCCGGCATCGTCTCGGGGAAGACCTCGCCCGTGTTGCGCCGCATCGGGGCGCCGTCGGTCGGATTGGCGAGCGTGTCGACGCGGCCCAGAAGGATGCGGGCGGGCCGGGCGTCCGCCTCGAAGGCCGTCCGCACCGCGATGTCCTGCCCGACGGCCGAGACGCGGTCCGCCGCCTCGATCGGCCTGCCGGACGTGCGTCGCCTCGCGGTAGGTCTGCTCGAGGATCTCCTCGACGAAGCGCCGCGAGGACCGGACGCGCACGTCGAACGGGTCGTAGCTGTAGGACTCCGAGAGGATGCCGTAGCGCCCGCGCAGGCCGACGGCGTTGGCCGAGTAGCGCGGCTGCGCGCTGTACGAGTACCACCCGCGTGGCGCCTCGGCCTCCTCGCCGAAGGCGCCGGGGACGTTGCCGTAGTGGTACGTGAGGGGCCCGCCCGTCGCCTCGAGGCGCGCGGAGATCTGCGGCAGCCACCGGTCGAAGAGGTCGTCCGAGATGGGCGCCGGCGTGTTCGGGTGCAGGCCCGGCGCGTACGTCAGGCCGTACGCCATCGCCGAGCCATCCGTCGTGTGCAGGTCGACGACGACGTGCGGGTCCGCGTCGCGGATGAGGCCGACGAGCGCGCGGCTCTCGGGTGCGGCGAGCTTGGCAAAGTCGCGGTTGAGGTCCAGCCCGGCGGCGTTCGGCCGCTGCCCCATGCCCGCGACCGGCCCGTACTGGAGCGGCCGGTTGTCTACGGCGACGCGCTCGTTGCCGTCGGCGTTGTAGATCGGGGCGATCATCAGCACGAGGCTGTCGGCCCACGCCGTGTGGCGGCCGGCGGCGAGGTCGCGGAGCAGGATCAGGAGGGCTTCCTTGCCATCCACCTCTCCGGCGTGGATGTTGGCGAAGACGAGGACGCGCGTCTTGCCCGTCGCCCGGATGGCCGCGGGCGAGGCATCGGGCGCGCCCCACACGACGAGCGGCAGGGCACGGCCCTCGCCCGACGTGCCGAAGGTGGTCCGGTGGCGGCGCGAGTCCGGCGGGAGCGCGTCGAGGAAGGCGAGCACGTCGGCGTACGTGCTTGTCTCGGCGAAGGCGGTGCGCTCGGCGCGCGTGAGCGGCCCGGGCGAGCGCGCCTCGGTCGAGGCGCGGCGCGTCCCGGCGCAGCCGGTGACGCCGACGAGAAGCAGGGCGAGAAGAGCAGGGCGCACGGCTAGAGTTGGTCGAGCGAGGTCCACGCCGTCGGGGCCGCTGCGGGCGCATCGGTGGGAGCGTCCGGCGCCTCGGCCAGCACCTCGGCCAGCGCGAGCGGCATCTCGACAGAGGCTGATGTCGCAGCGGGGACCGGGTCAGGCGGCAGGTGGGCGCGGATTTCGACGGCAGCAGCGGCATAGTCGACCGCCCCGCGGACGGTCGTGTTGACGTCGAAGACGGTCCGGCCGTCGTGCGTCGTCGTCGCGAGGGACGACGACGTGCGGATGGGTGTCGAGAGGACCGCGTCGCCGTACTTCTCGCGCATGTAGGCCGTGTAGCGGGCGTGGCGGTTCAGACGCGCGTCGACCTGCGTGAGCAGGAAGCGGGGCTCTCGAAGGCGCGGGTTGAGCTTCGCCCGCACGAGGCCGCACGTCTGCCACGTCTGCTCCGCCCCCACGACGGGCTGGTACTCGGGCGTCACCGGGATCACGACGAGGTCCGCCGCGACGAGGGCGTTCATCGTAAAAACCGAGAGGGCGGCGGCCGTGTCCAGCAGAATGTCGTCGTAGCCGTGGCCCGTGGCGAGCGTCTCGCGGAGCCACAGCACGTCCGTCGGCTTCGTCAGCGCACGCAGCGCCCGCGTGAGCCCCATCGACGAGCCGATAACGTCGAAGCCCGAGGCGTGCTGGACGGGGAACGAGGCGAGGTCCGCCTCGGGGTCCAGCAGCGCGAGCGACGACGCCTCGGTCGGCGGCTCGTCCATCCCGATCGTGCGGGTGAGGAAGCCCTGCGGGTCAAGGTCGACGACGAGCACGCGCCGGCCGGCGTGGCCGAGGGCGGCGGCGAGGTGGATCGAGGAGGTCGTCTTGCCTGTTCCCCCTTTGTGGTTGCAAATCGTAAGGACGGACACGGGTCGCGGAAGGCTGTGCGCCAAGATAGCCGGGCAAGGCGCACTGACAGCCAGCGCCGCGGCGCGCCTGCCGGTTAACCCGGAGCACGATCCGGGCGATACCGGGACCGCTTCCCCGCCACGCCCATGCCACCTCCTGCCGCTGCCGCGCCCCCCGCGCGGCCGTTCCGCTCCTTCGGGTGGTCCCTCGCCGGCATCGTCGGCGTGTCGCTGAGCCTGCCGCCGGTCGGGTTCTACCCGCTCGCGTGGGTCGGCTTCGTGCCGTTCCTCGTGCGCTGGAGCCTGCACCGGTCGGCGGCCGAGTGCGCGCGCGAGACGTACGCGCTGATGCTGACGCTCACCGCGTGCAGCGGCTTCTGGCTGCTGTTCCACCAGGACGCGGTGCTGGGGGTGCTCGGCGGGCTCGGCATCCTCACGGCCCCCCTGCCGTTCGTCGCCGCGGCGACGCTCTCGGGCGTCGTCCGCCGGCGGTTTGGCCTCGTGCCCGGCCTCGCGGCACTCGTGCTGACGGTCGTGACGTTGGAGTACGCGCTCGTCTCACTGCCCGTCGGGATGCCGTGGCTGCTGGCCGGGCACACGCAGGTCGAGGCGCTGCCGTTCGTGCAGATGGCCGACACGGTCGGCGTGCTGGGCCTGAGCCTGTGGGTGCTGATGCTCAACACGGTCGCCTTCGCGGCGCTGCCGATGCTGCCGCCGGCCGGGACGCCGCTCGCCTCGTGGGTGCCGCGCGCCGGCGACAGCGGCATCGCGGTGGCGCTGTTCGCGGTCCTGCTGGCCCTTCCCGCCGCCTACGGCGCAGCGCGCTCCGGGGCGTCCGAGGACCCGGCCGGCTACGCCCGCGTCGGCATCGTGCAGCCGGGCGTCCGGCCAGCGGCGTGGGAGCGCAGCGGCGCAGCGCGCGTGGACCTCATGGCGGAACTCTCAGACCGCCTCCTCAAGCGCTGGCACGCGGCCGACTCGTCGCGCGCGGCCGACAACCCGATCTTCGGCCGCGTCTCTGCGCGGCGCGGCCGCGATGCGTCGGTCGGGCTGCTCGTGTGGCCCCAGGGCACCCTGCCGTGGATGGGCTCCAACGAGCGCGAGGCCGCGACGGTCGCGCGCATCGAGCAGTGGTGCGCCCTGCGCAACGTCGCCCTCGTGACTGGCCTCACGACGAAGGCCCCGCACAACGCCACAGCGACCTCGGCGATGCTCATCACGCCCGGCGGCCAGACTGTCCGCTACGACCAGATGCGGCGCATGCCCGTCGCCGACGCGCCCGCCGTGCTGGGGACGCAGCGGACGCTCATGCCCGTCGGCGGCGTCCGCGTTGCGACGCTGCTGGGCTTCGAATCGCTCTACGGCGACCACGCGCGGCGCTTTGCCGACCAGGGCGCGGACCTGTTCGTGGTCCTCGCGCAGAGCGACCGCTGGGGCCAGTCGCCCGGCCTCGAGCAGCACCTCCACGCGACGCGCCTGCGGGCCATCGAGACGCGGCGGCCAGTCGTCGTCACGTCGGCCGGTGGCATCTCGGCCGTCATCACGCCGTTCGGCCAGATCGAGCAGGCGGCCGACTGGATGCAGCAGGGCCTCGTGCCCCTCGACGTCCCGATGGTGCGGATGGACACGTACTACACGCGCCACGGCGACTGGGTCGGGCGGTGGGCGCTCGCCGGGGCGCTGTTGCTCTACGGTGCGCTCGGTACCATGCTGTGGCTTCTGCCACGGCTCAACATCGCGCTCCGCGGCCGGCCTCCGTCCGGCTCGAATGCGGTCGTAGGCCGTCGGCCGAGAACATGCGCAGGTTCCTGGGCCGTATCGTTCTGAACCAGAGATGACTCTGGACGCAACCGGTCGCGTTGCTCTCGATAGCCTCTAATCAGATCGGTCGCTAGCCTCAGGGCGAGGTGTCCGTTTGTCCGTGCATAACGACGACCGAGGAGCACACACGAACCGTGTCGACGCGCACCGTCTGCTGCAGCGGAGCGATCTTGGCCGGCCACCCGCCCCGCCGCCGTGCTCTCGCTCCGCGTCCCGCTCGTGCTCGCCTCGGCGAGCCCACGGCGCCTCGACCTGCTCAGCCACCTTGGCCTCGCGCCCGACGTCCGCCCGAGCGCGGCCGACGAGACGTGGCCGGGCGGCGCGCCCGGTGCGGCCGTCGAGGAGATTGCGCTGCGCAAGGCGCAGGCCGTCGCGCCTGACGCGCCCGGAGCGCTCGTGCTCGGGGCCGACACGGTCGTCGTCCTCGGAGACGACGTGCTCGGCAAGCCGGCGACGCCGGACGAGGCGCGGGGGATGCTGCGGCGCCTCTCGGGACAGACGCATACCGTCTACACGGGCTTCGCGCTGGTGTTTGATACTGATGCAATAACGGATCACAGAGCGACCCGCGTGACCTTCGCCGACCTTTCTGACGCCGAGATCGACGCCTATGTCGCCTCAGGCTCGCCGATGGACCGTGCCGGCGCGTACGGCATCCAGGACGACGCTGGCGCCCTCTTCGTCACCGGCATCGCCGGCGACTACCCGACCGTCGTCGGGCTCCCGCTGCGCGCGCTCTACGAGGCGCTCCGCTCCAACTTTCCCGCCCTGCTCGCTCCGTGACACGCCCCCTCGCCCTCCTGGCCTTCGCCCTGCTCACACCGCTCGCCGGCTGCGGCGACGCCAAGGCGCCCGACGCGACGCCTCCGCCGCCGCCGCTACAGCCGCGGCCGACTCGGCCGCGGCGGCGCTGCCTGGCACCGACACCCTCCTCGGCGTCGCCTCGGCGTCGGCCGACCTCTCGACGTTCGTCGCCCTCGCCCGCGCGTCGGGCTTCGACGCCGTCCTCCAGGACACGGCGCGTACGCTGACCGTGTTCGCGCCGAGCAACGCCGCCTTCGAGGCGCTCGGGGCGGACGCCCTCGCGGCGCTGCGCGCCGACCCCGAGGCCCTCCGCGCGCGCCTCGCCGGCCACGCCCTCTCCTACCGCATCTTCTCGGGCGACGTCCTCGACGAGCAGACCGTCGTGTCGGTCGGCGGGCAGGAGATGACGCTCGTCCCCGGCGACCCGCTGACGGTCCGCGCCGGCGGCGCCACGGCCCGCGTCGCGACGCCAGACCTCGACGCGGACAACGGGGTGATCCAGGTTATCGACGCCGTGCTCGGGTCGTGATCGCCGGCAGGGTGTTTCGGCGTATCCTTCTCGCCCACTTCACCGGCACCGTCATGACCACCACTGCTCCGCGCCTTGCCGTCGCACTCGCTGCCGTGCTCGCCCTCGCCGGGTGCGACCGCTACGCCGCCGACGCTCCTGTCCTTCAGCCGGGCCCGCCCGCTGCTGCGGTCGGCCAGATGTACGTCAAGGGCAACGCGGCGCTGCGCGTTGACGAGCCGGTCGAGTTTCGTGCCCAGGCGTTCTCCGCCGTCGCGAGCTACACATGGTCGGTGAGCGGAACGGGTGAGGCGTCGGTTGACTTTGCCGGCGACTCGCGGATCGTGATGCTGACGGGCACGCGTCCCGGCCCGGCCGTCGTCCGCGTTGAGGGGCGGAGCGCCGAGGGCCGCACGCTCTTCGTCGGCTCGCGCGAGATCGTCGTGCGGTAGTTCGGCGAGCGCCAGCCGAAACCCCACCGCCGCGCCGCGGGTTGACGCCGGCTCCCTCACTCCCGACCCATGCCCACGTACGTCTACCGCCGCGAGGACGGAACAACCTTCGACGTCTTCCAGCGCATCTCCGACCCCACGCTCACCGAGGACCCCGAATCGGGCCGGCCGGTCGTGCGCGTGATCTCGGGTGGCGCGGGCCTCCAGTTCAAGGGCACGGGCTTCTACGGCACGGACTACGTCAAGAAGTCCGGCACGCCGGACCCAAAGCCCGAGTCGAAGCCTGCCAAGAGTGAGACGTCGTCCGAGTCGACGCCAGCGGCCAAGGCCCCTGCCGCAGCGCCGGCGCCGGCGAAAGAGTAGCCGGCCGACGACTCGGCCCGCGGGTGCGGCGCGTCTCGCTGGCGCTCAGACGGCGGCCGCGACGATGGCGGCGAACGCGTCCGCGTCGAGGCTCGCGCCGCCGACGAGCGCCCCGTCGACGTCTGGCTGCCCGAACAGCTCGGCGGCGTTGTCCGGCTTGACGCTGCCGCCGTAGAGCAGCAGAACCTGCGCGCCGGGGAAGAGCGCCGCGAGGCGCGCGCGGAGGGCGGCGTGCATCGCCTGCGCCTGCTCGGGGCTCGCCGTGCGGCCGGTCCCGATGGCCCACACCGGCTCGTATGCCACGACGAGCGCGCCGGCCGAGGCGACGCCTGCAAGGCTCGCCTCGAGTTGGTCCGCCACGAGCGCCTCGGCGTTGCCGGCGTCGCGCTCCTCGAGCGTCTCGCCGACGCAGAGGACGGGCGCGAGGCCCGCCTCGAGGCACGCAGCGACCTTCTGAGCCACAAACGCGCTGTCTTCGCCAAGGATCGCGCGGCGCTCCGAGTGGCCGCACAGCACGTAGTGGCAGCCGACGCCGGCGAGCATCTGCGGCGAGGTCTCCCCGGTGAAGGCGCCCGCCTCGGCCGGGTACACGTTCTGCGCGCCGAGGGCGACGGCCGAGCCGCGCAGGCGCTCCGCGACAGCCTCGAGCCACACCGTGGGCGGGCACACGCCAACGGTCGCCGCGGCGCCCTGCGTCGCGTGCACCACGTCCGAGGCGAGGCGCACGGCCTCGGCGAGGCCGGTGTTCATCTTCCAGTTTCCCAGGATCAGCATATCAGCAGGCATCAGAGATAAATGACGAGGAGCGCCTACGCGCCCTTCTTCTCCCACATCGCGAGGACCTCCTCGGCATGGTTGGCCGTCTTCGGGCGCTTGAACACGTGCACGATGCGCCCGTCCGGCCCGACGAGGAAGGTCGTCCGCTTGACGCCGATGAGCGTCTTGCCGTAGAACGACTTCTCGCCCCAGACGCCGTAGCGGGTCATGATGGCGTGGCCCGGGTCGGCGACGAGCGGGAACGGGAGGCCGTAGCGGCCGGCGAACGCCTCGTGCGACTCGGCCGAGTCGGGCGAGACGCCGACGACGGCGATGCCGGCGGCGTCGAGCGCCTCGGTGTGGTCCCGGAGGTTGCACGCCTGCGCGGTGCAGCCCGGCGTGTCGTCCTTCGGGTAGAAGTAGACGGCGACGGGGCGCCCGCGGAAGTCGGCGAGGCGGACCGTGGCGCCGGTCTGCGTGGGCCCCTCGAAGTCCGGGGCGAGGTCGCCGGGCTCTGGCATCGACATTGTAAGCGCGGTTGGGTGTGCTGCCTAGCTCGTTGACTGGCCACTGAGGCCGTCGGTCCACGTGCGGACCGTCTCGAGTTCGTCGTACGCCGTGAGGTCGATGCGGAGCGGGGTGACGGAGACGAAGCCGGCGTCGACGGCCTTCGTGTCCGAGTCGACGCCGTCGTCGAGGTCGACGAAGGTGCCGCCGAGCCAGAAGTAGGGCCGGTCGAAGGGGTCGCGGCGCTCCTCGAAGGTCTCGTCCCAGCGCGCGCGGCCCTGCCGCGTCGTGCGCCAGCCGCGCAGCGGCCCGCCGGGGACGTTGACGTTGAGCAGCACGCCCGGCGCGAGGCCCTCCTGGAGCACGCGCTCGGCGACGAGGCGCGCCGCCTGACCGGCCGCCCCGAAGTCCGTCGGCCGCCAGTCGCCGTGCGAGACGGCGACCGACGGGATGCCAAGGATCGTCGCCTCGGTCGCCGCCGAGACAGTCCCCGAGTACATCACGCTCACCGCCGTGTTCGGCCCGTGGTTGATGCCCGACACCACGAGGTCCGGCCGCCGCGGCAGCAGCTTCTGGACCGCGATCTTGACGCAGTCGGCCGGCGTGCCGGTGACGGCGCGGGCCCACGCGTCTGCCCCACGGAACGCCCACGTGTGGACGCGCATCGGCATCCGGACCGTGATGGCGTGGCCAACGGCGCTCTGCTCCTCGAATGGAGCGACGACGGCGAGCGTCCCGAGGCCATCGAGCGCCGCGGCGAGCGCGCAGAGGCCCGGCGCGTCGATGCCGTCGTCGTTGGAGAGCAGGATGAGCGGCCGGTCGGTGGGCGCGTCGAGAACGTCAGACATCGATCAGGAAACGGTGAGGTGAGAGCTGTGGCGTGGCAGAGCGAGGCAGTGATTCCCGGCTCCATCGCCCCCGCTCAGTAGCTTTCCTCCTCGCTCGGGAAGGTGCCTGCGCGGACGTCCGAGACGTAGTGCTGGACAGCCTCTGCGATGGTGTCCGCGAGCGCGGCGTAGCGGCGGACAAAGCGGGGGTGGAACTCCTTGGTGAGCCCGAGCATGTCGTGCGTGACGAGGACCTGGCCCGAGCAGTCCGGCCCGGCCCCGATGCCGATCGTCGGCGCGTGGAGCATGGCTGTGGCCTCCGCCGCGAGCGTGGCGGGGATCTTCTCGAGCACGATCGCGAAGACGCCCGTCTCGTCGAGCGCGAGCAGGTCGGCGCGCAGCTTGTCCGCCTCAGCGTCCTCGCGGGCGCGGACGCGGTAGGTCCCGAACTGGTAGATCGACTGCGGCGTGAGGCCGAGGTGGCCCATCACCGGGATGCCGGCATCGAGGATGCGCTTGACCGACTCGACGACCTCGCGGCCGCCCTCGAGCTTGATCGCGTGCGCGCCAGTCTCCTTCATCACGCGGATCGCCGAGGCGAGCGCCTCGCGCGAGTTGCCCTGGTAGCTCCCGAAGGGCAGGTCGACCACGACGAGCGCGCGCGTGACGCCGCGGACGACGCACTGCGCGTGGTACACCATCTGGTCCAGCGTGATCGGCAGCGTCGTCTCGTGGCCCGCCATCACGTTCGAGGCCGAGTCGCCGACGAGCAGCACGTCCGCCCCGCCGGCGTCGAGCAGGCGCGCTGAGGTGTAGTCGTAGGCCGTCAGCATCGCGATGCGCGTGCCGGCCGCCTTCATCTCGTGGAGCGTCTGCGTCGTGACGCGGCGCGTGGTGTCGTTGCCCGTCACGCCGAGCGGCTGCGAGGTGGGCGTCGGGGCGACGGTCTGCGTGCTCACGGGCGCGGGCGGCGAGGGTGGGCGGTCAGAATACGCGCGCGGGCGCCGGCCCGGAGGCCGACGCCCGCGCAGACGGGGCGAAGCCGATGCAACGCGTGGGGTGAGCGGGACAGGAGGCCTTAGCCCCTCGCCTCACTCCCCTCCTCAGTTGCCCGGCGCGGCCACCGGGGCCTGCGGCGCCGCGCCCTGCTGGCCCGGGGCGGGCGCGTTGGGGTCGATGCCGAGGCGCCGCATGACGGCCTCGGTGATGTCGACGAGGCGCTCGCTGGCGTACAGCACGACCGGCGCGTTGTTGGCCGTGTTCGGGATCACGAGGTCGATGCTCTGCGCGGCCGCCTCGGCGCGGATGCCGCCGTCGACGCGGTCGAGGATCGGCTGGTAGAGCTGCGCCTCGCGGAACGAGAGGAACTGGAGGCCCTGCTGCTCAGCCTGCTCGATGGCGCCCTGGATCTGGAGCATCTCGGCCTCGCGCGTGCGCCGCGCGTCCGGCGTGGCGGCGGCCGACGCGCGGAACGTCTCGTAGTCGGCGAGCTTCGTCTGGAGGACCGTGTTGAGCGAGTCCTGCACGAATCGGACGCGCGTGCCGACAGCCTGCTGCTCCTGGCGGAGCTGCTGCTGCGACTGGGCATACTCGGGCGTGCGGACGACGATCTGGTCGGTGTCGATGTAGGCGACCTTGAAGGCGCTCTGCGCCTGGGCGGCGGCCGGGACGAGGAGGACGAGCGCGAGCGCGCCGAGGAGTCGGAGGGGGATCGAGAAGCGGGTCATCGAGAGGCGAGTCGGGTGAGGGTTAGAGGTCGCCGGTAGGCGCGGTCGTGGCAGGGCGCGCGCCGCCCGGCCCGACGGTGAGGCCGAGGCGGTCCAGGACGCGGTCCGTGAGGTCGTTCCGCGCGCGGGCAAAGAGAAAGACGACGTCGCCGGTGCGGTCGAAGACGAAGTCGTAGTCGCCGTCCGTCGCGACGGTCTCCACCGCCGTCAGGAGGCGCTCCTGGACGGCGCGTAGGCGCTGCTGCTGCTCGCGAAAAAGCTCGCCATCGGGGCCGAAGTAGCGGCGGCGGAGCGCCTCGGCGGCCTGCCGGCGGGCGGTGATGTCGGCGAGGCCGCGCGTGCGCTCCTCCGCCGTGTAGAGAAGCTCGCGGGCGGAAAAGTCGGCCTGGAGGGCGTCCGCCTCCTGCGCCGTCGCGTCGACCTCCGCCTGCCACTGCGACGCGAGGCGGTCGACGTCCTGCTGGGCTGTCCGGTACTCAGGCATAAGCGCGAGGATGCGCTCGGAGTCCACGTAGCCGACCTTCTGCTGCGCTGCGGCGGGCAGCGCAAGGGCGACGAGGGCGAGGGCGGGCAGGAGCAGGCGCATTGAGAGGAGAGGCTGGTGTCGGGAGGTCACAGCGTACCGCAGAGCCCGTCCGCCCGGCAACCCGGTCGCACGTGCCCTTTCCCGCATCAGGAGCCGCCGCCGAGGGTGAACTGGAAGTTCCACTTTGGCTGCCCGTCGTCTGAGGTGCCGAGCGGCGTGTAAGCGTCGATCTGGCGTCCGTACGTGAGATCGACGAGGCCGACGATGGGCAGGAACAGCCGCGCGCCGAAGCCGGCCGATCGGTAGAGGCGCGCCGGGTCGTAGTCCGAGAAGCCGTCGTACGTGTTGGCCGCGTCGAGGAAGAGGTACGGCGCGACGGTGAGCTGCGGCGACTGGAGCGCGAGCCACTGCACCTCGGCCTGATACTTGTTCAGGATGCGCCCGCCGACGGGCTGGCCGTCGCGGCGCGGCCCGATAGACTGGAGCGGGTAGCCGCGCATGAACACGAGGTCCTTGCCGAAGCCGTTGATGCCGCCCGAGGCGCCCGAGGCCTCAAGGGCCGTCCCACCGATGAGGTACCGCTGGAACTGGACGTCGTCGCCGGTGAGCGAGCCGATGTAGCCGAACTGGGTGCGGACGCTCGCCGAGAGGCGCGGCGCGATGGGCGTGTACCAGCCGGTGCGGAAGTCGCCCTTGGCGTACTGGATGAAGCCCGGGATCGGCGGCGCGACGGTGAGCGTGAGGCCGAGGTTGGAGCCGGACTGCGGCAGCTGCGGGTTGTCGAGCGCGTTGCGCGTGAGCGACTGCGCGATCGTGAACTCGCGGCTCGTGCCCTCAGGCAGCCCGCCGACGATGGTCTGGTTCTGGATGCCGGAGATGCCGTAGATCTGGAGGCCGAGGTCCGTCCCGGTCTGGAAGTAGTCGTCCGGGAAGCGCAGGCGCTGGCGGTAGAACACGCGCCCGAAGCCGCGCGCGATGTGGTACGGGTTCGTCGCGACGCCGTTGGCGCTCGAGTACCCGACCGAGAAGCCGGCGGGCGTCTGGCGGCCGCGGAACCAGGGCTCGGTGAAGGACAGCGAGTACACCTGCTGGCGCTTGCCGTAGGTCTGGACCTGGAGCGCGAGCTGCTGCCCATCGCCCGAGGGCATCGGGTTGCCGCGCCCGCGGAGCAGGTTCTGGACCGAGAAGTTGGCGAACGTGACGCGGGCCGTCAGGATGAGGCCCGTGCCCGACCCGCCCCAGCCGCCCGAGAGCTCGAGCTGGTCCGAGCTCTTCTCGGCGAGGCGGTACGTCAGCGCGACGGTGTGGTCCTCGTCGTCGACGTCCATCGTCGGTCCGTTGCCGAAGGACGCCGGGTCGAAGTAGTTGAGCGTCGCGAGCTCGCGGATGCTGCGCTCGACGGCCGTCCGGCTGTACGGCTGGCCAGGAATCGTGCGGAGCTCGCGCCGGATGACGTGGTCCTTGGTGCGCGTGTTGCCCGCGATCGTGACCTGCCCGAACTCGTAGACGTCGCCCTCGTTGAGCTCGTATGCGAGGTCGAGCGAGTCGCCGGGGGCGACGGTGATCTGGGGGACGGCGTTGAACTGGAGGTAGCCGCGGTCGTTGTAGAGGCTCCGGACGTCCGTGTGGGCCGCGTTGTAGTTCAGGTTGCGGTCGAGGCGCGACGCGTTGTAGACGTCGCCGCGCTGGACCTCGAGCGCCTGCTGGAGCTGCGCGTCCGAAAAGAGCGTGTTGCCCTCGAAGTCGACGTTGCGGACGGCATACCTCGGCCCCTCCTCCACGCCGATCCGGACGACGACGCCCTCGGGACCGGTGAACACCGAGTCGCTCACGATGCGTGCGCCGTAGTAGCCGCGGTCGTTGTAGAACGCGACGAGGCTCGTCAGGTCCTCCTGGAAGGCCTCGTCGCGGAACGTCGAGCGCTTCCAGAAGCGCCACCACCGGCGCTCGGGCGTGCCCTTGAGCTGGCGCCGCAGCGTGCGGTCCGAGAAGGCCGTGTTGCCCGTGAACTCGACCGCGGCGATGGACTCGCGGTTGCCACGCGCGACGGTGTACGTCAGGTCCACGCGGCCGTCGGCGGCGGGCACCTGGGCGGCGGTGACGACCGGCGCGCGGTAGCCCTTGCCTCGCAGGAAGCCCTCGATGGCAATACGCCCGCGCTCGACATCGGACGGCCGGACGGCGCGGCCGCGCAGCAGCGGGATCTGGTCCCGGAGCTCGTTCTGATCGCTCGTCCCGAGGCCCTCGATGGTGTACTGCGCGAGCTTCGGCTGCTCGGTAACCTTGAGGGTCAGGAAGACCCCCTGCCCGACGACCTGCGACACGACGACGGCGGCATCGGAGTAGTAGCCGCGCGTGTAGAGGCCGCGGACGGCCTCGGAGAAGCTGGGGTCCCATGGCAGCTGGACCTGCATCCCGGGTCTCAGCCCGGCGATCTGGCGCGCGAGCGCGGCGCTGGATTCGTCGGACGCGCCTTCGACGGTCACGGCGAGGATCTCGTACGGCGCAGGCGCCGCGGCGGGCGCGGCGGGCGTCTGCGCCGCGGCGGGGCCGCCGGTGGCGGGCACGAGCAGGAGGCAGACGAGCAGCGCGACGAGGCGCGGCAGACCGGGGGCAGATCGCAAAACGGGCGGCGGGGGCAGGTCGGGCGGACCGCGCGAAGCTAGGCGCGGCCTCCGCGAGCGGGGTGCAGGAATCGGCGAAGACGGCCGCCGGACGGGTCCGGCGGGGCGCTCCGCGTTCCAACGGCACCTTTCCCGGGTTATTGCCGGGGTGCCGTGGCCGACCCGCCGGGGCGGTTCTGCGGCACCGAGTGGGCCGGCGGGGGCGAGGGCCGGCGGGGGCTGGGAGGGGTTCCACCGTACCTTCACGTGCACCCCTTCCCGACTCCGCGCTCATGAAGATCCCCAGCCTCGTCCTTCGTCAGCTTTACACCAACGGCTCGCTCACGCCGACGGATGACGGCGTCCTGTTCAGCCTCAAGAACCGGCTTATGGACACGGCGCTCACCGGCCTCACGAGCGTCACCATCGACGGGACCGAGGTCGGCGCGGATCAGATCTCGCTGTCGCTCGACGACGCCGCACCCGTGCCCGCCTCGAGCGTCTCGACGACGAGCCCGATGGCCTTCCCGATGCGCTGCGTCGTGACGGTCCACGTGCCGGGTGTCGAGGCCAGCGAGGGCGTCCACGAGATCGCGCTCCGCTTCGAGATCGACGGCATGGGCGAGATGGAGTTTGACGTCAAGGACTCGGTCCAGGCGACCCACCCCGAGATGACGCGGGTCCCACGCGACACCGAGGACGACTACTCGGAGGCAGCCATCGCCGCGCGGCAGCGCTTCGCCGAGCAGTACTCGGGCGAGACGTTTACCCACATCAAGAGCTACTCCTTCGACCCGCACGCGCTCACCGGCAACGTCGAGGCGTTCACGGGCGTCGCCCAGATCCCGCTCGGCATCGCCGGCCCGCTGACGGTCAACGGCGAGCACGCCAAGGGCGACTTTCTCATCCCGATGGCGACGACCGAGGGCACGCTCGTCGCGTCCTACAACCGCGGGATGAAGGTGCTGAACCTCTCGGGCGGCGTCACCTGCACGGTCTCGGACGACCAGATGCAGCGCGCGCCGGTCTTCATCTTCGAGACCGCCCGCGAGGCGCGCGACTTCCGCACGTGGCTCGACGAGCACATGGACGAGATCCGGGCGCAGGCGGAGTCCACGACGTCGGTCGGCAAGCTGCTGCACATCGACACGTACCTCTCGAACCACTTTGCCTTCTGCCGCTTCAACTTCTCGACCGGCGACGCGGCGGGCCAGAACATGGTCGGCCGCGCGACCTTCGCAGCGTGCTCGTGGATCCTCGACGTGCACACCGAGATCCGGCGCTTCTACCTCGAGTCCAACTTCGCGACGGACAAGAAGGCGTCGATGGTCAACATCATGCGCACGCGCGGCAAGCGCGTCACGGCCGAGTGCCACATCAAGGGCGACGTGCTGCGCGAGGTGATGCGCGTCGAGCCGGCCGGGCTGGCGTACCACTGGGGCGTCGCGGCAGGCATCGGGTCCCTCCTCTCCGGCGCCAACAACAACGGCCTGCACTCGCCGAACGGCATCACGGCCATGTTTATCGCGACCGGGCAGGACGTGGCGAACGTCTCGGAGTCGAGCGCCGCCATCCTCTACGTCGAGCACACGCCGGACGACAACCTGTTCATGTCGATCACGATCCCCTCACTGATCATCGCGACGCACGGCGGCGGGACCGGACTCGCGACGCAGAAGCGAGTGCCTCGGGATGCTCGGCTGCGTCGGTAAGGGCAAGGCCAAAAAGCTCGCCGAGATCATCGCGGGCGTCGTCCTCGCCGGCGAGATCAGCCTCGGCTCGGCGATCTCCTCGAACGACTGGGTGAGCAGCCACGAGAAGTTCGGGCGCAACCGGTAGGAATCGCAGGGGGGATCGAAGGGACGCGCCAAGCACCCTCTCCCCGCTCACCCCTTGACCAGTCCGAACCAGACGACGAGGAGCGGGACGGCGACGGCGGCGGCGTCGATGCGGTCCAGCATCCCGCCGTGGCCGGGGAGCCACGAGGCGGAGTCCTTGACGCTGACAGAGCGCTTGAAGTGGCTCTCGGCGAGGTCGCCGAAGGGGCTCGCGAGGCCACATGCGATGGCGATCGCTGCGACGTCGGTCCAGGTGAGGACGGCCATGAGCGGCGTGAACAGCTTGAACAGCGTCGCGAGGAGCGCCGCGCCGAGGGCGCCCCCGACGGCGCCCTCCCACGTCTTCTTGGGCGAGACGCTCGGGAAGAGCGGGTGCCGGCCGAGGGCGCGCCCGGCGAAGTAGGCGAACGAGTCCGCGCCCCAGACGCAGAAGAGGGAGGCCGTCGTGAGCCAGAACGCGCCGTGCGCCGCGGGCTCGAGCCACGGCGCGCCGAGGCGGAGCGCGACGAGCGCGCCGCAAAGCGCCGCCGGATAGGCGACGCCGAAGAGCGTCGCCGCGGCGTCCACGAGCGGCGTCTCGCTCGCGCGGTACAGGCCCGCCACGACGACGGCCAGCACGCCGACAACGAGAAGGGCGTCGGCCTGCGGCGCGAGCGGACGCAGCACGGCCGCGACGCCCATCGCCAGCCCGAGGCCTTCGATCGGGCGTGTTCCTGCGGCCCGCAGCAGGCCGTACACCTCGTGCTGCGCCGCCAGCGCGACGCCGACGATGGCCACCGCGAACACCCACCCGCCGATCCATGCGGCCCCGACGACGACGAACGCGCCGACGAGGCCGGTCAGGATGCGCTGCGCGAGGTTGGACATACCGGGAAATGGGAAATGGGGACGCGAAGCCTGCATCCCCGGAGATCAGCCCAGATCCTGATCGTCGTCCGTCTCGTCCGGCATGTCAAAGCTTATCGACTCGATGCCCGAGTCCAGCGCGGCCTCGTCGGTGGGCGAGTGCGCGTCGGGCGCCATCACGTCGGCGGACATCGCGGCGGCCTCGAGGTCCTCGTCGGACATGACCGGCTGGGCGAGCGATGCGCGCGCGGCCTGCTCGTCCTCGGGACGCACCATCACGTGGACGGACGCCATGTCGCCGACGTTGAGGTTGAAGCTGTGGTCGCGCTGAGTGAACACGACCGCCGCGAGGCCCTCTTCGTCGAGGCGGTCGCGGACGAGGTCGGCCTCGAAGTCGGTGGAGCACTGGAAGATGCTGATCCAGCCTTCGTAGGTGCGCGCCTCGCGCGAGGCGGCGTCGTCGTGCTCGGGCGGGCCGGCGGGCTCTTTCATGGCGGGGAGGCGATGGGTGCGGGAAGAAGGGGGGCGGCGTCCGGGCGGCCGCCCGTCTGCTCGATGCGCCGCGCGAGCAGCGCCTTTCCGACGAGGTACACGCCGGCGGCGCCGACAGCGGCGAGCGCGGCCGAAACATACCACGGCCCGCCCACCTCGCCGACCGTCGCCGGGTCGAGATCCGGCTGCCCACGCAGAGCCCCCGAGACGATCACGGCCAGCCCGTTGTTGAGAACATGGACGAGCGTCCCGGTCCAGACCGAGCCCGTCGCCCAGACGACGAAGCAGAGGTACGCGCCGAGCATCGACAGCGGGAGAAGCTGCGCCGCGCTGAGGTGGTACGCCCCGAACGCCAGCCCGACGATGGCGAAGGCGCGCGCCGGCGTCGCTCGGCGCTCGACCTGCCGCAGGAGGTAGCCGCGAAACAGCAGTTCCTCGAAAATGGCCGGCACGAGCGCGACGGTGACGAACAGGAAGGCCGTCGAGAGCTGCCCGCCGAGCAGGAAGCCCTCCAGCATCTGCTCGCGCGCCGCATCAGCCTGCGAGAAAACGTCCGGCAGCGGGATGAGCCGGTTGAGCTGCCCCGCGACGAGCACGACGGGGTACAGCGCGGCCCAGCCGAGGGCCGCCAGACCGAGGCCCGTCCCGTCGATGCGGTCGGCCCGGAGGAAGGCGGCCGCCTGCGGCGTGCTGAGCTTCGCGAGGAGCCACGTGAACGCGCCAAAGCCGAGGGCCTGCCCGAGCGAGTTCCAGAGCAGCACGGCGTGCGGGTGCCCCAGGATGGCCGCGCCGATGTCGTCGACCGTCGGCGGTGCCGAGGCGCCGTCGGCCAGCCGCTGCCGGAGAATCTCAGGGAGAACAGACGCCGCGACGCCAAGATTGGCGACGGTCTGGAACACGATGAACGCCGCGACGATGGCGAGCACGGCGGTCCAGCCCGGCGTGAAGCCGCTGCGCTCGGTCCAGCCGGTGAGCGCAAACGGCCGGGCATCCGGCCACGCATCGACGAGCGCAGGAACGGGGCGAGCGGGCGGCACCGCGGGGGCGGCGAGAGGCGAGTCGGGGATCAGAGCGGCGGGAGTCATCGGGTGGGCACGGTACGCGGCCAGGCGAAGCGGGTTCACCGGGTGTCGGCCACGCGGCGCGCGCCGTAAGCCGCGCTACGGGTTCGCCCAGAGTGCCTCGCGAAACGCGTCCGCCTTCGCGGCGCGGAAGATCGTGCCGTGGTGCTCGGCCGGGCGAGGGCTGTAGCTCCACCGCAGGTCCGCGGGGGCGTGAGCGCGGAGCGAGTCGGCGAGGGCGGCGACGGCGGGCTGAATCCCGGGCGTATCGCCCGTCGCGAGCCACAGCACGAGATTCCGCCCGGCCAGCCCTGGCAGTCGCTCGCCCGACTTGGCGACGAGTTCGCGGCTGTTCCAGTACAGCGCCGGATCCATCGCGAGGTAGCGGTCGAACAGGTCCGGCTCGAGAAAGAACGTCTCGACGACGAAGCTGCCCGCGGCCGACTCGCCGACGATGGCCGTCTGGTCCGTCGTTCGGTAGCGCCGGCGGATCTCCGGCATCAACTCGTCGCCGATGAACCTGCGGAAGGCGCCCGAGCCGCCCGCGAGCGGCGCCATCTCGAGGTCGCGCGGGTCCGTCGTCGGGCCGTTGAGGTCGCGCCGGCGAACCGTGTTCTCGATGCCGACGACGAGGACGGGTGCGATCGCGCCGCTCCGGATGAGCGCATCGATCGTGTCGGTGATGTGCGGAAAGTCCTCCTGAATGCCGCCGTCGGGCATGTAGAGGACGGGGTATGCGGTGCTGGCGTCGTCGGCGTAGCCTGGCGGCGTGTACACGTTGATGCGACGCAGCTCGCCGACGGCGTCCGACTGGATCGTCAGGGAGTCGTGCGGCAGCACACGGTCGGGCGGCCGCACGCCGTCCGCGGGGCGCGGCGGAGCCGAGACGCAGGCGGCGAAGCCTCCGGCGAGCAGGACGATGACAGCAGCGAGGCGCATGGGGACATCGAGAGAGCGTTCCGGAGCATACGGACCACGCGCTACCGGGGAAGGAACGGGGCGACGCAGCCCAGCACAAGCAGCACGACCGCCCAGCCCTTCATCGAGACGAAAAAGAACGTGTGCCGCCGGCGCAACTCGACCCGCTCGCCCGTCGCCTCGTCGCGCAGCATGCGCGAGGCGCCGCGGCCGAAGCGCTCCCCGAGCGCATACACCGCCGCGGCCGCAACAATGAAGCCCAGCCCGAGCGGCCAGCCGTGGGTCCGGAAATAGTCGGGATCGCCGAAGAGCGCCCCGCTGCCCAACTGCGCGAGGATGAGGCTCACGAGCGTGATGAGCGGAACGAGGAAGCCGAAGCCGCTCCAGAACAGAGGAATCATGGCAGGGGGCGTATGAGGGGCGTCAGCGCGCCACGATGAGGCGCTGCGAGGCGATGCTGCCCGCACCCGCCATCCGCACGGTGTAGACGCCCGGTGCCAGCCCCTGCGTCGCGACGCTCACCGGCGTCTCGCCGGCCGGCATCGCGCCGTCGTGGAGCAGCGCCACCTCGCGGCCGAGCGCGTCCAGGACGCTCACGCGGACCGTCTGGGCCGATCCGAGGCGCACGCGGAGGGTCGACGTCCCGGCCGTCGGGTTCGGCGCGGGCGCCGAGAGGCCGAACGACTCCTCGCCCGCTGGCACCTCGCCCGCGGTGCAGACCGTGAACTGGCCCGCCGCATTCTTCATCTGGATCGCCCCTGCGCCCACAGACGACTGGTAGAGTGCCCACTGGTCCGCGAAATGCACGCTCGGCACGCCGGCGGTGCTCACGAAGCCGCTCTGGCCCGGCGGCACGACCGTCTCCATTCGGACCCCGAAGCACGCCGGCCCGGAAAACGAGACGACCTGCTGGTACGTGCCGGGGTACTCGTTGTAGGTCCCGTTCTGGCGGACGACGCGCGTGAGCTCCTGCACCTCGGCGAACGTCACGACGGGCGCCGCCGCGGCGAGGCTGTTCTGGAGGAACGTCACGCCGTCGTAGGTCCGCAGGCCCGGGCGCCAGTTCTGGTTGTCGCCCTGGTTCCACCACGGCGCGGGCTTGTTATTCCAGTTCGCGAAGACGCCCGAGGCGGGGTTGCGCTGCTGCGGCTGCACCTCGAACGGGACGATGCCGACCCACTCGCCCGAGCCGTCGGCGCGGGCGGGCAGGCGCGGGTCCTGGCTGCCCGCTCGCTCGGGGTAGCGCCCGACGTGCCAGTATGCCGTGTTGAGCGCCGTGTCCGCGTAGAGCAGGTTGAACGACATCGTGACGCGCCGGCCCGCCGCCTCGAAGTCGTCGACCGTGCGGCCGTGCCAGATGTCGTAGAACGCCTCGACCATGTCGAGCTCGCGGTTCCAGAAGGCGTACTGGTAGGCCACGCCGCGTGCCTGCGCCGGGTCCACGAGCACGACGGGCCCTTGCTCGGTCCGCCGGCGATCCAAGTACGGCGTCGACGCCGCCGCGCACGCGGATCGTCTCGGTGAACACATCGTACGGGCGCTCCAGGCCGGCATAGCGGTATGAGCCGGCCGTGACGGGCTCGAACAGGAAGGAGTCGACGTTGTCCGTGTAGCCCGTCGTGAGCGTCCATGCGAAGCCACCGTTGCCGGTCCAGTTCGTGCCGATGATGACGCCAGGGATGCCAGGGACGGTCATCCCGCGGAGGACGTTGCCGCCGGGGAAGCGGAGCGCGACCTCGCTCGTGACGGCCTTGGCCGTCTGCGTCGGGGCGCCCATCTGCGGCGCGCCGAGCAGCATCGCGTCGGCCTTCGGAGAGGTCGGCGGACACGGTCGCGGCGAACGAGCCGAACTTCAGCGGCACGCCGAGGCCCGAGAGGAACGCGTCGGACGCGGCGCGCTGGCGAATGAGCTCGGCCGAGCCGGTTCGCGCGAAGGCGCGGTCCCCAGCGTCGTAGACCGGGCCGGCCACGGCAGCGCCCGGACCAGCGTTGAGGCCGAGCGCGCCGGGCGGCGGCGCGTTGGTGATCGTCGTCGCCGCGCCCGGGTCGTTGACCGGCCGGTTGATCTCGAACCACGCCGCGCCCTGCGCGTCGAGCTCGGCGAGGCGCGTGAGCTCCTGCCCGCCGACCTCGCCGAAGCGGCGCATAAAGAACTGCAGCACGGCGACCATCTTGTCGCGGTCCCACCGCTCCGGCGCCACGCCGACCTGCGTGTACTCGACCGGCAGGTACGCCGCCGGCCGCGCGGCCGTCGAGTCGATGTAGACGTTGATGCCGGCGATGTACGCGTCGAGCATCGTCTGGACGGGCGCGGAGAGCGCGGCGAACTGCTGACGCGCGCTCGGCAGGCGTGTAGTAGACCGTCCGGACCTGCTGGTCCTGCGTCAGCGCGGCCGCGCCCTGAAGCTCGGCGAGGCGGCCCGTCGCGGAGCGCCAGAAGGTCTCCATCTGGAAGAGGCGGTCCTGCGCGACGGCGAAGCCCTGCCCGAAGAACAGCGCCCGCTCGGTTCCAGCGCCGATGACGGGCACGCCGTAGGCGTCGCGGTCGATGGTCACGGTCTGGCCGTCGGGCGCCGTGAGCGTGACGGACGTCTGCGCCGCGACGAGACCGGGCGCAACGACGAGCAGGGCGAGCAATGCGAAGCGACGGGTCATGGCGGCCGGTGGCGGATGAGAAGCGCGTCCGGGAATGTAGAGGCCGAGTGCAGGCCCGTGCCTCGGGAACAGACGCGCTGCGGCCGCCCGGTTTTATCCTGCTGCTGCCCCTCCACTGCCCTGTCCATGCCGCCCTTCCTCAGACTCGCCGACGCGATCCACGCCGAGACCGTCGCTTGGCGCCGGCACCTGCATCGGAACCCGGAGCTCTCCTTCCACGAGCACGAGACGGCCGCGTTCATCGCCCAGGCGCTCCGGGACATCGGCCTCGAGCCGCTCGAAGGCGTCGGCGGGACGGGCGTCGTGGCGCATGTCCGGGGTGGCGAGCCCGGCCCCGTCGTGGCGCTGCGGGCAGACATTGACGCGCTCCCGATCACGGAGGACTCGGGCGTCGATTTCCCGTCCGAGCGTCCAGGCGTGATGCACGCGTGCGGCCACGACGTCCACACGGCGTGCCTGCTCGGCGCGGCGAAGCTGCTGCACCAGAACCGCGAGGCGCTCGCCGGGACCGTCCGACTCGTCTTCCAGCCCGGCGAGGAGCAGATCCCCGGCGGCGCGAACGCGATGATCGCGGCGGGCGTGCTCGGCGAGATGGACGGCGTCGCGGCGCCGGTCCGGATGTTCGGCCAGCACGTCGCGCCGCAGCTCCCGGCCGGTGTTCTCGGCGTGCGGAGCGGCGCCTTCATGGCGTCCGCCGACGAGATTTACCTCACCGTTCGCGGGCAGGGCGGGCACGCGGCGCAGCCCGAGGTGCTCGTGGACCCGGTCCTCGTGCAGGCGCACATCCTGGTGGCCCTCCAGAGCGTCGTCTCGCGCAACTGCCCGCCGGGCGTCCCCTCGATCCTGTCGTTCGGCCGCGTCGAGGCGCTCGGCGCGACGAACGTCGTGCCGGACGTGGTCCAGATCGCGGGCACCTTCCGCTCGATGGACGAGGACTGGCGCGCGCGTGCCCACGGCCTCATCCGGCTCATCGCAGAGCAGACGGCGGCCGCCTTCGGCGCGACGTGCGGCGTCGAGATCCGGATCGGCTACCCCGCCCTCGTCAACGACCCGGAGTCAGCCGCCATCGCGCGGACGACGGCCGAGGCACTCGTCGGCGCGGCGCGCGTCGTGGACCTGCCGATGTGGTACGCCTCGGAGGACTTCGCCTTCTACGCGCAGCGTGTGCCCGCCGCGTTCTCGGTCATCGGCGTCGGCCCGAGCCCGCACGGCCTCCACACGCCGCGCTTCGTGGTCGACGAGGAGGCGCTGCGCGTCGGACCCGCCTTCCTCGCCGCGCTCGCGTGGCGAAATGCGGATGACGAATAGTTTTGTCCTCAGTCTTCCGTCCTCCCCCCTTCCACGGTTCGGATCCGGTCCAGGACGTAGGCCATGTCCGGCGGGAGCGGCGCCTCGAAGTCCATCGGCTCGCCCGTCGTCGGGTGCTCGAAGCCGAGCGTGTGCGCGTGGAGCGCCTGCCGCGGGAGGGCCGTGAGCAGGTTGTGGACGAACTGCCGGCGCGAGCCCTCGGCCGGGCCGTAGTGGATGCGGTCGCCGTCGTACGTCCGGTCGCCGAAGACGGGGTGGCCGAGCGCCTTGGCGTGGACGCGGATCTGGTGCGTGCGGCCGGTCTCGAGGCGGAAGCGGACGAGCGCGAAGTGGCCGAGCGGCTCGACGGTCTCGTAGTTCGTCGCCGCCCACTTGCCGAGCTCTTCGCTCACGACGGCGATCTTCTTGCGGTCGCGCGGGGAGCGCCCGAGGAACGTCTCGATGCGGCCGTCCGCAGGGTCGGGCTCGCCCCAGACGAGCGCGAGGTAGCGCCGGCGCGTCGTGCGGTCGTGAAACTGCTTCGCGAGGTGCGCCGCGGCCACGTCCGTCTTGGCGACGACCATCAGGCCCGTCGTGTCGCGGTCGAGGCGGTGCACGAGGCCCGGGCGGACCGTCGGGTCGCCGTCGAAGCGCGGGCCGGCGGTGCTCGTCGAGAGGCCGAGCGACTCGTCGTCCTCGCCGTCCTCTGCGTCGTCTGCGAGGTCGGCCGCGGCGAGCGGGCCCGCGCCGACGTGGTGCAGCAGCGCGTTGACGAGCGTCCCGGAGCGGTGCCCGAAGGCCGGGTGCACGACCATCGACGCGGGCTTGTTGAGCACGATCAGCACGTCGTCCTCGTAGACGATGTCGAGCGGGATGTCTTCGGGCACGATCTCGATCGGCGGCGGCTTCATGAGGCGGCACGCGATCTGGTCGCCAGGCTGGACGGGCGTCGAGACCTTCGTCACCGTCTCGCCGTTGACGTCGACGCAGCCCTCGCGGACCGCCTTCTGGACCTTGGACCGGGTCGCGTTGGGCAGCTTGTCGGTGAGGTACAGGTCGATCCGGATCGGCGCCTGGCCGGGCGGCACGTCGAGCCCGACGAGCGTCTCGACCTTGTCGGGCTCGTTGGAGGTCGGGTGGCTGTTGGCGTACTCGGTCATGCGACGGCGGTGCGGGCGGGGTGGTGGACGAACTCGGTGACGGCGTCGAGCGCGCGCGCCACGTCGTCCGCCCGGGTGTGGGCGTGGGGCGCGAAGCGAAGCTTGCGGCTCCGCAGCGAGGCGTGGACGCCGGCCGCGGTGAGTGCTTCGAGGAGCGCCTCTGGCGCGTCGGGCTCGACGGTGACGATGCCTGAGGCGTGGCTCGGGTCGGACGAGCCGTAGCGGCGCAGGCCGAGCGCGTCGAGGCCGTCGGCGAGCGTCCGGGCATGGTCGAGCACGGCCGCCTCGATGGCGTCGGGCGTCACGTCCAGCATCGCGCCGACCGAGGCGTCGAGAGCGTAGACCTGAGCGATGGGCAGCGTGCCCGTCCGGAAGCGCGTCGCGTCGGCGTGCAGGTCGTCCGTGACGGCGTCGAAGTCGTCCCAGTCGATGGGCCCGTTGAGCCAGCCGCGGACGGGCGTGACGGCGCTCCATCAGCCGATCCGACGCATAGGCGACGCCCAGCCCGTGCATCGCGCAGAGCCACTTGTGCCCGCCGGCGACGACGAGGTCCGGCCGGAGCGCCTGGACGTCGAGGCGCAGCGCGCCGACGCCCTGGATCGCGTCGACGCAGAACAGCACGCCGCGCGCGCGGCACACCTCGGCGATGGCGGCGCAGGTCGGCGCGGAAGCCGGAGAGAAACTGGACGAACGAGACCGAGACGACGCGCGTGCGGTCCGTGATCGCGGCGTCGATGGCCTCGGGCGTGACCGTGCCGCCGGGCGAGCCGACGCGGTCCACGATTACGCCGCGGGCCGCGAGGGCGCGCCACGGCAGGTGGTTTGTCGGGAACTCGCAGGCAGGAATGGCGACGCGGTCGCCCGCCTTCCAGTCCAGCCCCTGCGCCAGCCAGTTGATGCCGGCTGACGTGTTCGGCACGACCTCGACGCCGCGCACGTCGGCGTTCAGGAGCGTCGCCGCGCGTGTGCGGAGCCGGTCGAGGCGCTCGAGGTCGGCGGGGAACGTGTTGGGCGAAGCGCCGGGGACGTGCCCGGCGTGGCGGCCGAGCGCGCCGAGAGCAGCATCGTGCGTGGGCCGAGAGAGGACTCCCGCCGCGGCGTGGTCGAGGTACGCGAGGTCCGGGGGAAGGTCGAAGAGGGCGCGGTAGGCGTCGAGGGTCATCGCGGAGGTGGCGGTGCGTGCCGGACGTTACGGCGCGGCCGGGGGCGCCGCGGCGAGGATTCCGCCCATCCCCCAATCGTCACACGTCCGCTGCCTTGCGCTCGTCCTCCTCAGCAGGCGATTCGTCAGCCAGGAACGCCTGCGCCTCGTCCTCGACGTCCTCGGCGTGGTCCCGGGCGTCGGCCGTCACATCTGGGGCGTCTTGCTCGAGCTCGCCCTCCGGAACGAGGGCGAGCTCGACGCACATCGGGAAGTGGTCCGACCCGACCGCGTCGAGGCGCGCGAGCGAGACGAGCTCGAGGTGCGGCGAGTGGAAGACGTGGTCCAGCGGGTAGCGCAGGAGGCGGTGCTGGGCGTGGAACGTGGCGAAGAGGCCGCGCCCGACGCGTGGGTCGAGGACGCCCGCGATGCGCTGGAAGAGCGTCGTCGTCGCGCTCCAGGCGACGTCGTTGAGGTCGCCGGCGACGACCGTCGGCGCGTCGAAGGCGGCGACGCGGCGGGCGGCGCGGACGAGCTCGGCGTCGCGCAGCGTCGAGTCCTGCCCGATGTCGGGGCGCGGCGGGCGCGGATGCAGGATCACGAGGCGCACCGTCTCGCCCGACTCGAGGCGGAGCGTCAGGAACAGGCTCGGCACCTCGTCCTCGACAAGGTGCTCGACCGTCTGCTCCACGATCTCGAGGCGCGAGTAGAGGCACATGCCATACGTGTCGTCCTGCGGGAGCTCGACCGCGTGCGGGTGCGTCGCTTTCAGCGCGCCGGCCGTCTCCGCCCACCACGCGTCCGTCTCGACCGCCGCGACCACGTCCGGGTCGGCGCCTCGGACCACCTCGAGCCAGCGGGCGCCGTCGCGGTTCGTCATCAGCACATTGGAGACGACGAGGCGGAGCGACCGCGCACGGTCCGGCGCGGCGGCCTGCTTCGTCTGGACGCGCCACAGCGGCGAGTACGGCAGCATCCGGACGGTCTGGTAGAGCAGCGACACGGCCAGCGCGGCGCTCGCAACCCAGTCGGCCGTCTCGAACCCGCCGCGCGCGCGCGCAGCCGCTCCCAGTCCGGCGAGCACGAGCGCCGCAATCGCAGCGATCTGGATGCGCGGGAAGTCCAAGGAGCGGACCCACCAGTACGGCTTCCGCACGGCCGGCAGGGCCGTCGCGAGGGCGACGAGCGCGGCGAGCGCGAGCAGGGAGAGGCGCAACGGCTCGGTCACGGGCGGAAAAACTGCTTGCCGGCAAGCTGCCGGACGAGCCCGCGGAACTCGAGCTGGAGCAGGTACACGAGCGCCGTTGAGGCGTCGAGGCCCGAGGCGTCGCAGACGGCGTCGAAGGACTGCGGGGCCGACGTGAGCGCCTCGAGCAGTTGACGCTCGACGGCCGTGAGGTCGGCGGGGTCGGGCGCGGGGGGCGCCGCGGCGCGGGCCGGGAGGCGCGGCGCGAGCGCCTCGAGCACCTCGTCGGGAGACGTCACGAGGGCGGCCGCGCCGCCCTGGATAAGCTTGTTGGTGCCGTCGAGCTCCGAGAAGACGGGCGCGGGCGCGGCGAAGACCTCGCGGTTCTGCTCGAGCGCGAGCGCGGCCGTGAGGAGCGACCCGCCGGCCGGCCGCGCCTCGGCGACGACCGTCCCGAGCGTCATGCCCGAGACGATGCGGTTGCGGCGCGGAAAGTTGCCGGCGTCGGGCGCCGCTCCCATCGCCATCTCGGAGAGGACCGCGCCGGCATCGGTGTCGAGGATGCGGCGGACAAGCGCGGCGTTGGCCGCGGGGTAGATCCGGTCCACGCCCGAGCCGAGGACGGCGATCGTCCGCCCGCCGGCGTCCAGCGCGGCTCTGTGAGCGGCGGCGTCGATGCCGTAGGCCAGCCCGCTGACGACCGTGACGCCGGCCTCGGCGAGGCCCCGCGCGAAGTGCTCGGCGACGCGGCGCCCGTAGTCTGTCGCCTTGCGCGTGCCGACGATGGCGACGGCCGTGCCGTCGGCCGGGTCGAGGCGGCCGCGGAGCCAGAGCAGTGCCGGCGGGTCGTAGATGCGCCGCAGCAGGTCCGGGTAGTCTGCGTCCGTAAAGGCGAGCGGGCGGGCGCCGACGCGGGCGGCCGCGGCAATGTGCCGGTCGACGGTGTCCCACTCCGCGAACGCACGGACGGCCTGCGCCGTCTGCCGGCCGACGCCCTCGACGCTGGCCAGGCGCGACACGGGCGCGGCGAAGACGGCGGCGGCGGAGCCGCAGCGCTGCACGAGCGCGCGCATCCGGCCAGACCCGACGCCGGCGACGAGTGACAACGCGACGGCGGCGCGCGCCTCGGCGGCGGGGTCGGCCTGCGCGTCGGCGGGCGAATCGAAGAGGGTCTCGGCGGGAAGCGGCATGCGCAGAACCTACGGCGAGCGCGGAGCGCTGGAAAGCGCGGCGCTATCCTCCGGGACGTATGCCCGCATCGCCATGACCGACCGACCGCCGCTCCGCCTCATCCCCAGCCCGCGCACGGCGATGCATGGCGCGTCGCGCGAGGCGGCCGACGCGGCGACGGTCGAGGCCATCCTGGACGGGCTGCCGCCGGGCGGGCGCGTCCGCATCGCGGGTGAGGCGCCGTGGCTCGCGGCGGCACTCGAGGCGCTCGGGATCACCATCGTCACCGACGCCGCAGTCCCGGTCGATGCCGTCGCGTTCCCGCTCGCGGCGGCGGACGCCTCGGCGCTGCTCGCGGCGCGCACCGGGCTGGACCTTGGCGGGCGCATCGTGGTCGAGGCGGTCCACCCCGCCGGCCTGCGGCCCTACGAGGACGCCCTCGTCGACGCCGGAGGCGAACCGACGGCCGCGCGGACGTTCGCGTCATGGGTCCGCGTGCTGGCGTCCGCCGGGCTCGTCCTGCGGAGCGTCCGCGAGCCGCTCGAGGCGCACTCGGGCACGCCGGCAGGCCTGGTCCTCGTCGCAGAGCCTGAGGAATAATCCGAGTCGCCAGTCCCTCGCTCGCTCACCCGGCCAGCGTCCGCTTGAGCGCCTGAATCGTCTCGACGGGCGTCGGGTCGACGCCCTTGCGCACGGCAAGCCAGAAGCTCGCCGCGTCGCCGAGCTGGACCAGCGACAGCATCCGCGCCAGCCGGCTCTCCCCCTCGCTGTGGACTTCCGTCCACCCGTGGACGTCGGACGCGACGAGCGCGCGTGTGGCGGCGTAGCGCTTCTGGACCTGCGGGTGGTCGTCGAGGTCGCGCAGGACCTCGACATGCATCCGGCTGAGCAGGTCCTCGGGGCCGGACTCGTAGCCCATGATCTCGTTGTGGTCCAGCTCCGGGAAGACGTTGCCGACGGCCGGGTGCTTGGCGTTCTCCTGGATCTGCCCGCGCCAGCGCAGCGCGACGGCCTCCATCAGCCCGGCCGCCGTGTAGATCACGGGCAGGTTGCCGACGTACGCCGCCGAGCGCGCGCGCGCCGGGTTCGCGTCGTCGTCGAGGTCGTGGACGGTCGCGCGGTCGCGGGCCTCCTGCAGCGCCTCGTGGAACGTGGCGTCGGGGAGGGCGACGAGGCCGAGGGCGCGGGCGAGCCGCAGCACGGCGCCGAACGAGTAGCCGAGCGCGGCGCGCGGCTGGAGGCCACCCGGGATCGTGACGGTCGGGAAGCCGTCGGCCGCCGCCCGCTCAGCGATCTCGCCGCCGGACGTCACGACGGCGACGCGCGCGCCGCGCTGCACGGCGGCGTCGTAGCCAGCGAGCGTCTCCTCGGTCCCGCCCGAGTAGCTCGACGCGATCACGAGCGTCCGCTCCGACACCCACGCCGGCAGGCTGTAGCCGCGGACGACGGCGAACGGCACGTCCGCCTCGGCCTCGACGAGCGTTCGGACGAGGTCGCCGCCGATGGCCGAGCCGCCCATGCCGACGAGCACGACGCCGTTGAGGGCGCGCGCGTCGAAGGTCGGCTGGCCCGGCGACTCGAAGAAGCGCGTGAGGTCGTCCACCGCCTCTGCCCGCGCCCAGCCGATGTCGAGATGGTCCGGAAAGGCGCGGACGGCGCCGCGCATGTCCTGCGGATCCTGCCGGGCGGCGTCGGTGATGAGGTTGGGCATCAGGAGGTGCGGGCTAGTGGAAACTGGCAGATCGGGCATCGAGGGTCTCTCCATGTCCGGCTGAAACGCGCTGCAAACGTCCTCGCCCCGCAGGCTGGGCGCGCGGTGCCGCGCGGCCCCTCGTCAGGCGGCGAGGAGGGCGGAAAGGTCGGCGTTGTGAGTCGCGAGGAACGCGTCGAGGAGGCGCTGGACGGACTCGGCGTCGGCCTGGTGCAGGGCGGCCTCGGCGAGGGCCTGCGCCTCGGCTCGGGTGAACGCGCGGAGCACGCGGCGCACGAAGCCCAGAGCAGCGGGGCTCGCCGAGAGCGAGTCCACGCCGAGGCCGACGAGGAGCGGCGTCACGCGCGGGTCCGCGGCCACCTCCCCGCAGACCGACACGGGCAGGCCGGCGCGCTGCGCCGCGGCGCACGTCTGCGCGATGAGGGCGAGCACGGCCGGATGGAGCGCCCGGTAGAGGTCTGCGACGAGGTCGTTGCCGCGATCCACCGCCAGCGTGAACTGCGTGAGGTCGTTGGTGCCGACCGAGAAGAAGTCCACGAGCGGCGCGAAGCGGTCGGCGAGGAGCGCCACGGCGGGGACCTCGACCATGATGCCGACGGGCAGGGCCGGCCGGAAGCGCGTGCCCTCCTGGGCGAGCTCCGCCTCGACGGCCGTGATCGCCGCCCGCAGGTCGACGACCTCGTGGACGGCCGAGACCATCGGCAGCAGGATGTTCGGCGGGGCGCCCTCGGCGGCGTCGGCGGCGGCGCGGAGGATGGCGCGGAGCTGCGGGCGCAGCAGGTCCGGCTTATCCAGCAGGATGCGGATGCCGCGCCAGCCGAGAAACGGGTTGGCCTCGCGGCGGGAGAGCGGCAGCACCTTGTCGCCGCCGAGGTCGGCGAGGCGGAACGTGACCGGGTGCGGGGCCGCGCGGCGGATGGCGTCGCGATAGACGTCGAGCTGGTGCGCCTCGTCGAGCGCGCGGCCCTGCGAGAGGAAGAGCATCTCGGTCCGGAACAGGCCGATGCCCTGGGCGCCATAGGTCTCGAGCAGCGGCAGCTCCTCGCGAAACTCGACGTTGGCGCGCAGCGGGACGGCGTGGCCGTCGCGCGTTTCGGCCGGCGCGTCCGCCGCCGCGGCGTCGTCCTCGGCGAGGCGGCGGAAGCGCTCGGCGCGGCGCTCGGCGCGGGCGCGCGTCTCGGCGCCGGGGCGAAGCGTGACGCTTCCGGCGAAGCCGTCGAGCACGACCTCCTCGCCGGGCACGACGTCGCCCGAGAGCCCGTGCAGGCTGACGACGGCCGGCACGCCGAGCGCGCGCGCCATGATCGAGACGTGGCTCGTCGGCCCGCCAAAGTCCAGGACGATGCCGAGGATGCCGCGGCGCGAGAACAGCAGAATGTCCGCCGCGGCGACGTTCTGGGCGAAGACGATCGTCCCGGGCTCGACGACGGCGAGGGCGCGCCCCTTCTGAAGGTTGCGCAGCACGCGGTTCTGGACGTCTAGGAAGTCTGCGGCGCGCTCGCGCAGCGCAGCCGTCGGCGCCCCCTCGAGGCGCTGCCGAATGTCTGTGAGGACGTCCTGCGCGGCCCACCCGGCCCGCTCGTGCTCCCCGCGGATGCGCTCGACGACGGCGTCGTAGAAGTCGGGGTCGCGGAGGATCAGCGCCTGCGCGTCGAAGATGCCGGCGGAGAGGTTGCCGAGCTTCTCGCGGGCAACGGTCGTGACGCGGGCCAGCTCGCGCTCGCTCCTCGAGACGCCCGCCTCGAAGCGCACGAGCTCGGCCTCGACGGCGTCCGGCTCGATCTTCTCGGGCTCGGCGTGGTAGCCGCCGCCGGCGTAGACCGCCGCCGGCCCGATGGCCACGCCCGGCGCGACGCCGATGCCGGCCACGCGCACCTCGTCGGCAACCGGGTCGATGGCGGGCGGGGCGTCGGGATCGGTCATAGAGTAAATGCGACTTTAAGCATACCGTTTAAGGCCGCGCGTCGGACCCTAACTCTCAAATCACCTGTGTAAGCGTGCCAGGGCGCGCCGGAGGCTACAGCACCTCGTGAAAGCCGATCTCGAAGAGCGCGGCCATGGCGTCCGCGGCCTCGGCCTCGTCCGGGCCGTCGAAGAGGAGCTCGAGCGTCGAGCCCTGCTCCGCGGCGAGCGTCATCACGCCGATGATGCTCTTGCCGTTGATCTCGTAGCCGTCCTTGCGGATGAAGAACTCGGACGCGAAGCGGGACGCCTCGCGGACGATCATCGAGGCGGGGCGGGTGTGGACGCCGGCGCGGTTGCGGACGGTGACCTCGCGGGTAATCATGCGGCTCGGGATGGCACGCGCATGAAGATAGCGGCGTCGCCCGAGGGCAACGCCCGCGTCAGACCGCGCGGCCGACGAGGCCGAGCGCGAGCGCCCGCAGCGCCTCGGCGGCGGCGCCCTCAGGCAGCACGCCGAGCGCCTCGAGGCCGTCCGCGACGCACGCCTCGACGGCTGCCTCGGCGTCGCACAGCACGCCCGCGCGCTCCATTCGCGCCCGCGCCTCGGGCACGTCCGCGGCATCGAGGCCGGCGAGCGCTCCGGTGAACCAGTCGTCGCGTTCGAGGGCGCGCAGGAGCAGGAACGTCCGCTTGCCCGCGATGAGGTCGCCGCCGATGACCTTGCCCCAGTCGGCGTGGTCCGCCGTGAGATCCAATAGATCGTCCTGGATCTGGAAGGCGCGGCCGAGGGCGTGACCGGCTCGCCGCATCGCGGCCAGGTGGGCGTCGTCCGCGCCGCCGACGAGGGCGCCGAGTTCGAGCGACAGGTCGAGGAGCGCGCCCGTCTTGCGGTCGATCATGTCGAGGTAGTCGTCCACGGAGACGTCGGCGCGCGTCTCGAAGGCGAGGTCGAGGGCCTGCCCCTCGCAGAGCCGGACCACCATCCGGTCGAACAGCGAGCGGGCTTGCTCGCCGCGCGGCGTCTCGGTGGCATGGACGAGCCGCGCGGCGATGCCGTGCATGAGGTCCCCGGCGAGGATGGCTTCGGGCTCGCCCCACGCCGTGTGGACGCATGGCCGCCCGCGGCGCGTCTCGGCGCGGTCCATGATGTCGTCGTGGACGAGCGTGAAGTTGTGGAAGACCTCGACGGCGAGCGCGGCCGGCAGGGCGCGGGCGCGGGCGTCGTCGCCACCGAAGGCGTCGGCGGCGAGGAGCAGCGCGACGGGCCGCAGGCGCTTGCCGCCTGAGGCGAGCGCGTATCGGATCGGGTCGTAAAGGCTGGCCGGCTCGGCGGGCAGGTCGAGAGCCACGAGGCCCGCCTCGACATCGGCGCGGAGGCGCGCGGAAAGGCTGTCCGTCATGCCGTCCTCACGTGGTCCGCGAGCGCCTCGGCGATGGCGTCCTGCACGGCGTCCAGCGCCACCGTGCCATCGACCTCGACGAGCGGGACGGCCGACGCCAGCGTCGCCTCGACCGGAGCTGTGTCGGCGTGGTAGACGGCGAGACGTTCGCGGATCGCGTCCTCGTGGTCGTCCGCGCGGTGGACGAGCCGCTCGGCGGGCACGTCCGCAGGCGGCGGGTTGAAGTCGAGGTGGTAGATCGCGCCCGTCTCCGAATCCGTCCGGCGCCGCGAGAGGCGCCCGACAACCGTGTCGTCCGGCACGACGAGGCTCACGACGGCGTCGAGCGGCGCGCCGTGGCGCTTCAGGTACGCAAGCAGCCACTCGGCCTGCGGAACCGTTCGCGGGAAGCCGTCGAGGACGAAGCCGTCGAACTGGAGCGCCTCGAGGTTCTCAGCGACGAGCGCGTTCGTGACGCCGTCGGGCACGAGGCGCCCCTCGCGGAGCAGGCCCGCGACCTCCTTCCCGAGCGGCGTCTCGGCGGCGATGGCCGCACGGAAAAGGTCGCCGGTCGAGAGGTGCACGAGGCCGTGGCGCTCGGCGAGGCGCTTGGCCTGGGTGCCTTTGCCCGCGCCGGGCGGGCCGAACAGTGCGAGACGCATCGAGAAAGGGTAAGCCGGCCCGGAAGGTACGGGGCACGTGGGCGCGGTTTACGCTTCAGGACCGCATCCTCCGGCCCGTGTTCAGCTCTGCGTCGCGTCCGAGACAGCGTCCACGGTGTCCGTCTTGCCTGTCAGCGTCTTCGTGAGCTGGTCCGTGCCGGCCTTCACGGCGAAGCCGACAGCCGACTTGACGGCAAAGTCCACGGCCTGGCGCACGGACGACTTGGCCTGGCTCGCAGCGACCGACGCGGTGGGCGCGGACGGCGTGTAGACGGGGAAGCTTTTCGTCGTGTGCCGGATGGCGTCCTCGGTCGAGCTTCCGCGCCGAACAAACTCCGCGGCCTCGTCGATCATGTGGGCCACGCGCGCGCGGACGGCCTGGGCCCCGTAGTCCGGCTCGACGCGCGCCCGGCGCCGCGCGAGCATCCCGAGCACGACGCCCACGGCGACCCCCGACCCGCCGACGATCGCGATCGTCTGGAGCGGTGCGCCGCGGACGATGTCGAACAGCGGGCGGCCCTCGAAGGTAATGTCCTCACCGACGGTCTTCGCCTCGTGCTTGAGCGCGGCCAGGCGGAACTTCATGTCGCGCTCGCGGGCGAGGATGCGGGCGCGAATGTCCTCCGGGGAGAGCATTTTCAGGTCGACGGTGTCCTCGTGCGCTGGCGGGAGGAGCATCGGCGACCGGTCCACGGCGTCGGCCAGCGGCGAGCTCGGGCCGGGCGTCAGGCCCGCCTCGGCCATCGTTTTCTCTTCGTCGGGGGTGAGGTGCAGTTCTGGCATCAGACGGTAGACTGGCGCGCCGAGAGGCGCTCGGTGGCGGCGACATCGTCGCGCGTGGAGCTCGTGATGTTACGCTCGGCCTCCTTGATCTTGGCCGCGACAGCGTCGGTCCGGGTCTGCTTCCGCCAGCCGAGCAGGCCAAAGAGGCCGCCGACGCCGAGCAGCACGAGTGTTAGAATGCCGAACCCGAGCCACACGCTCCCGACGAGCGCGCCGAGGCCGAAGCCGATGGTCACGAGCAGGAACAGCAGGCCCATGAGCACCATCAGCGCTGCGACGGCGTAGAGCTTGATCGCCGGCAGCAGATGCTGGAACCGTTCGAAGATGCCCACGACGCCCTCCACCTTCCGCTCGATGAGCGCGATCTGAAGCTCCGTCCACATCTTCACATCGGCCGTCAGGGCAGCGACGTGGTCGGTGACGCGGCCGAGCTTGTCTCGGTGCGGCGGCAGCTGATGCGCCGTGTCGACGCGCCGCGCGTCGGGGTCGAGCACGGGCGACGGGTGTTCGATCGTGGCAGGCAGCCGGGACGACGGGTCGGGCATCGGGAGACGGGTTCGGGAGAGGAGCTCTGTCTGTACCCGCGTCCCCCCTGCCGGGTTGCCGGCCGCGGCGCAGGACGCGGCGTTCGGATATTCCCCGACCGACACCCCCGCTACCGTGACCGTTTCCGTCCGCCCGACGCCCAACCCCGACGCCCTGATGTTCCGCCTCGACGGCGGCGTCGCCATCGAGAGCGGGCTGCTCGCGTTCCACTCGCCCGCAGAGGCCGCCGGGAGCCCGCTCGGTGCCGCGCTCTTCGCCCTCCCCGGCGTGCTCTCGATCCTCATCGTGCCCACCTTCGTGACGGTCACCAAGCGGACCGAGGCGGACTGGACGCCGCTGGCGGACGAGATCGAGACTGTCGTCCGGGCGCACATCGGCGCATAGCACGATCTTACAGGCCTTCCCCCTGTCGGATGCTGCGCCTCGCCCTGCTCCTCTTTCTCGCCGCTGCTGCGGGCTGCACGCCGCGCCGCGAGGCCATCCGCCGCGCCGTCGTGACGCGCGTCGTCGCCGAGGCGCTGCCGCTGGACCACGACTGGGACGGCACCCTGACGGCCAACGCGCCCGACGTCTACGTCGACTTCAAGGAGGGCAACGCGCGCGGGCCGCTGGACTTTCGCGCGGCGCTCGTCCGGACGGAGATCGCGGAAGACCTCGAGCCCGGCGACCTCCCGCGCGACCTCCGCGTGAACGCCGGCGCGTTCCCGCTATCGGTCCGGATGGCGCTCCGCATCGTCGTCGCGGACCGCGACGGCGGCGAGTTCGGTGCGGACGACGTGCTGTATGCGACTGAAATTTCGAGCCTCGCCTCACGCATAAGCGATGCTGCCGTCGGCGACACGACGGCCCTGCGTTTCGGCGATGACCAGTCGCGCCTCGTGGTCACGGTGCGGTGGGAGTAGAGGGACCGCCTCGACTTCCGGACCGCGCACCCGCCCTCGTGACGCCACGGTGTCAGCGCAGCGGCGCATCCTGTAGCTTGCCCGACCCAGCCCCGCCCGACGTGACCGACGCCTCCGCCCCTGCTCCGCCCCGTGGCGCGCCCGACGCCTTCGCCTCGGGCGCCGTCGAGGCGGCGCTCCAGCGCTACTTCGACTTCCCGAAGCTGCGGCCGGGCCAGGAGGACGCGCTGCGGCCCGTCGTCGAGGGCCGCGACGCGCTCGTGGTGATGCCGACCGGAGCGGGCAAGAGCCTCATCTACCAGCTCGGGGCGCTCCTGCAGCCGCGCGGCGTGACGGTCGTGGTGAGCCCGCTCATCGCGCTGATGAAGGACCAGGTGGACGCGCTGCGCGCGCGCGGCATCTCCGCGGCGTTCGTCAACTCGTCGCAGACGCAGGCCGAGCAGCGGGACGTCCTGGACGACCTCCGCGCCGGCCGCCTCACGATGATCTATGCCGCGCCGGAGCGCCTCCGCGTGCCGTCGTTCGCGCGGACGCTCCGCGAGGCGCACGTCGCACTGCTGGCCGTGGACGAGGCGCACTGCGTGAGCCAGTGGGGCCACGACTTCCGGCCGGACTACCTGCACGTCGCGAGCGCTCGCGAGGCGATGGGCGGGCCGCCCTGCGTCGCCCTCACAGCGACGGCCACGCCGACGGTGCAGGCGGACATCGCGCAGCAGCTCGCGCTCATTAACCCGGCGAAGCTCGTCACGGGCTTCAACCGCCCGAACCTCTTTTTCGAGGTCCGGAGCACACCTGGCGCGGCCGAGAAGAAGCAGGCCCTCGCGGCCTTCCTCGCCGAGCACGCCGGCGAGGCGGGTCTCTTCTACGTCTCCACGCGCAAGGAGGCGGACTCGCTCACGCGGCTCGTCCGCGAGGTGAGCGGCCGGCCGTGCGAGATGTACCACGCCGGCCTGCCCGACGCCGAGCGCTCGGACGTGCAGGACCGCTTCCTCTCCGGCCAGTTGGACCTCGTCGTGGCGACGAACGCCTTCGGCATGGGCGTCGACCGCGGCGACGTGCGCTTCGTGGCGCACTGGGCCATCCCGCCGAACCTCGAGTCCTACTACCAGGAGGCTGGCCGCGCCGGGCGCGACGGCAAGCCGGCGCGCGCCGTCCTCTTCTACGCCCCGCAGGACCGGATGCTGCGCGAGTGGTTTATCGCGCAGTCTGCGCCCGGCCTCGACGACCTCCGCGCGCTCTGGCGCGCGCTCGAGCGCCGCGCGGACGACGACGACATCGCCCGAGGCGAGCCGGACGAGGTGAGCGAGGCCGCAGACCGCCACCCCGTCGGCGGGCGCGTGGCGCTGACGCTGCTCGAGCGCTCGGGCCTCGCCGAGCGCCTCGACGACGAAGGGCCGCGCCGCGTGTGGCGGATGCACCCATGGACCGAGCGCCCCGCCCGCGACGCCCTCCGGCAGTCCGAGAGTCACGCCGACGGCAAGACGGCCGAGCTGCGCTCGATCGTGGACTACGCCCAGACCGGCGACTGCCGCCGCCGCCGCATCCTGGACCATTTCGGCGACGACGCCGAGACGAACGTCGAGCCGGCATGCTGCTGCGACGCGTGTGTGATGCGCGGCCGGCTCAAAGACGGTCCGCCCGAGGAGATCACGCCGTTCTCCGAAATGACGATGGCCGGCCGCATCGGCATCGGCCTCCTCGACGCCGTCAAGCGGATGGCGTGGCCCGTCGGGCGCCTCACGATGTCCAAGATCCTCGCCGGCTCGCACGCCAAGGGCATGGACAAATACGTCAAGCACCCCTACTTCGGGCGCCTCCAGACGGTCGGGCAGGCCGAGGTGGACCGCCTCTACAAGCAGCTTCTCCTCTCGAACTACCTGCGCCTCGGCGGCGGCGAGTACCCGGTCGTGGAGCTGACGCCGCTCGGGGAGCAGGCGCTCGCGCACCGCGAGGACGTCGGCCTCGAGATCAAGGGCTTCGGCGCCGCCCCCGCCTCGCGCTCCAAATCCCGCGACTCGGCGTCGACGGTCTCGCTCGACGAGCGCCTCGACGCGGCCGGCGAGGCGCGCTTCGAGACGCTGCGGCAGTGGCGGACGGAGCAGGCGCGCGAGCGGGAGGTCCCGCCCTACGTCGTCTTCTCGGACAAGACGCTGCGCGCGCTCGCCGCCCGCCGCCCCGCCTCGTCCGGCGACCTCCTCGCGGTCCCGGGCATCGGGCCGGGCAAGGCGGACCTCTACGGCGAGGCGCTCCTCGAGCTGCTCAACTGAGCCGAGGTGTCTCGGGACACGTCGGAGGTGTCGCCGGATACGTCGGAGGTGTCCGGAGCCTGGCGCGTGAGGCTCGCCGAGCCAGCCGACGTGTCCCGAGACACCTCGGCGAAGCAAAAAGCCTCGCGCACGAAGCTCTCGGACACGTCGGCGAAGCAAAAAGCCTCGCGTCCCGAGAAAAAAGCCTCGCGTCGCCGAGCAAAAAGCCTCACGTCCCGAGCAAAAAGCCTCACGTCCCGAGCAAAAAGCCTCACGCGCCAGGCTCGCGGACACGTCGGCGAGGCTCGGACCGCCTAGAGCCAGTCGCGGTACCTGAAGTACGACAGCGTGCCGGTCGACACCAGCGCCATCACGGCGAGAAGCACGAAGTAGCCGTAGCGCGTGTGCAGCTCGGGCATGTTGTCGAAGTTCATGCCGTAAAGCCCCGTCATGAAGGTTAGCGGCAGGAAGATGGAGCCGACGACCGTCAGCGCTTTCATGACCTCGTTCTGGCGCGTGCCGAGCGCCGAGAGGTAGAGGTCGGCGAGGCTCGCCAGGATCTCGCGGAGCGACTCGAGGACCTCGACCGCCTGCACGAGGTGGTCCTGCACGTCGCGGATGTACGGGACCGTCTCGTCCGTCACCAGCGGCGTGTCGTCGCGTGAGAGGCCCGAGAGGACGTCGCGGAGCGGCCACACGGCGCGCCTCAGGACGGACACCTCGCGGCGCAGGCGCACGATGGCGGCCTGCACGCGCGGCTCGGGGTCGTCGAGCGCCTGCGCCTCCAGCGTCTCGGTCGCGTCGCCCATGCGCTCGAGCGTGATGAACGTGTGGTCCACGACGAGGTCCAGGAGGGACGCGAGGAGATAGTCCGGCCCGAGGCGGCGGATGCGGCCGGCGCCGGAGCGGATGCGGTCGCGGACGGCGTCGAACACGTCGCCGACGTCTTCCTGGAACGACAGCACGAAGCCGGGGCCGAGGACGAGGGCGATCTGCTCGATGGTGTGGCCCGCGACGGCTGCGCCAGCGTCGCAGTACGCGGCCTCGGGCGCGGCGTCGGTCGCACGGACGGACCGGATGAAGACGATGACGCGGTCCGGGTAGACGTCCAGCTTGGGGCGCTGCGTCGGGTGCGCGACGTCCTCGATGGTGAGCGGGTGCAGGCCGAACGCCTCGCCGAAGGCGCCGACCGTCTCGGTGTCCTCCACGCCGTCGACGTTGATCCACGTCACGCCGGGCTTGTCCGCGAGCACGCGCGCCTCCTCGGCCGTGAGGCCGTCGTGCTCCTCGGCGGCGTCCGCCGTGTAGTGGAACGCCGTGACGACCGCGGTGGACACGTCCTCGCGCCTGGCCGGGAGCGTCCCCGGGACCGCCCCCAAGCGGTCCGAGCGGCGCTCGACGATCGGGTGGCGCGGCGCGACGAGGCGCTCGGCCGTGCGCGCAACGGCGCGGGCGGCGACGCGGGCGGCGAGCCCGGCGGTCTCGGTCGGTGTGCGCACGGCTAGATGCTGCGCGGCGGCGGGACGTCGCGGTTGGCCATGCTCCGCGCGACCTCGTCGGCGAGGCGCTGCGTCTCGGCGGCGTCGTGCTGCGCCTCGGCGGCGCGCGTCTTGGCCGAGAAGGCGTCGGCGCGGGCCGTGGCCGCATCGGCACGGGCGGCCGACACGCTTGAGGCTGTCGATGCCGAGACGCTCTCGAGCTGCTTCTCGGCGCGCCGCGCGCGCGCCGCGGCGCCGAAGCGCCCGGGCAGCGCGGCGAGATACCCGAGCAGGAAGCCGACGCCGAGCGAGCCGGCGATCCAGGCGATGAGCGTGCCCGTCACCTGGAGCGTCGTAAACGGCAGCTGGAGCGTCGCGCCCTGGTCGAGGTTGCCGGACTGCGTCGCGAGCAGCAGGAAGACGGCGGCCGCGATGACGAGCAGGAAGAGGAAAAGGCGCATGGCGGTGGCGGGTGGGGGCGGTCAGTTTACGCCGCGGCGGCTCCGCCGGACACGTCACGCGCCGAGCGCGTCGGCGAGCGCCGGCAGGACTGCGCCGAGCGGCGCGTCGAGTGAGATGGCGGCATGGCGATGGCCGCGCGTTTCGCCGAGCGTCACGATGGCGACGGGCACCCCAAGCGCCTCGGCCTGCCGGACGAAGCGGTACCCGCTGTAGACCGTCAGGCTGGAGCCGACGACGAGCAGCGCCCCGGCCTGGCCCACGATCTCAGCTGCGCGAGCGACGCGCGGTTTCGGCACGCTCTCGCCGAAAAAGACCACGTCGGGCTTGAGGGGTCCGCCGCAGACGGGGCACGTCGGGGCGGCGAAGCCGGCGTCCGACACCTCGGCGTCGCCGTCCGGCGCGAGGCGTGCGGGCTGAAGGCTCGTCCAGCCCGGGTTGAGCGCCTCGATGGCCGCCTGCGTTGCATCTCGCGGTTCAGTGTGCGGACAGGTGAGGCAGCGCGTCTGGTCGAGACGGCCGTGCAGGTCCACGACGCCCCGAGAGCCCGCCGCGCCGTGCAGCCCGTCCACGTTCTGCGTGACGACGCCAGCCACCAGCCCGGCCGCCTCGAGACGCGCGACCGCGCGGTGCCCCGCATTCGGCTGCGCCCCGGCGACGCGCGCCCACCCGCGTGCGGCGCGCGCCCAGTAGCGCCGCCGCGCCTCGGAGGAGCGCACGAAGTCGTCGTAGAGGACGGGTGTCCGCGGGACGAGGCGCGTCTGGGGCCCGCGGTAGTCCGGGATGCCGGAGTCCGTCGAGAGGCCGGCGCCCGAGAGGACGGCGATGCGGCGGCCGCGAAGCAGGTCGGCGAGCGCGTCGAGCGCCGTGTCGGGGGTCGTCATGTCAGACGAACGCGCGCCAGCCCGCGCCTCGTTCCGCTTAGCCCTCGCCCGTGATTCGTCCGCCTTCGATCATCTCCCGCGCGTTCTGAAGCGCGGCCTCGGAGAGGTCGCCGCCGGCGAGCAGTTCGGCGACCGCCTCGGCGCGCTCGTCCTCTTCGAGGCGCCGGATGCGCGTCTTCGTCCGCCCGTCCTCGACGAACTTCTCGACCGAGAAGTGGACGTCGCCGAGGCTCGCGATCTGCGGGAGGTGCGTGATCGCGATGATCTGGTGGTACTGCGCGAGGCGGTGCATGCTCTCGCCCGCACGCCGCGCGATGGCCCCCGAGATGCCCGTGTCGATCTCGTCGAAGACGAGGATCGGGAGGCGCTCGGACTTCGCCAGGATCGCCTTCATGGCCAGCATGATGCGCGAGATCTCGCCGCCCGAGGCGACGCGCGCCAGGGGCTTCGGCGTCTCGCCGAGGTTGGCCGAGATGTGAAACTCGACCTGATCCGCGCCGGCCGGGAAGGCGACGACGCGCCGCGCGCGCGTGCCCTCCGGGAAGGCGACCCAGCCGGCCGGGTCGTCCTGCAGGTTGAACACGACCTCGAAGCGCGCGTGCGGCATCCCGAGCGTCGCGAGCTCGACGGCAATCATGCCCTCGACGCGCTCCGAGACCTCGTGCCGCTTCTGCGACAGCCGGTAGGCCGCCGTCGAGAGGGCCTCCTGCGCGGCCGCGATCTGCACGTCCAGCCGCCCCAGCGCGCCCTCGACGTCCTGAGCGAGCGCGTACGTCGCGCCGATCTCCTCGCGGTGCGCGAGGACGGCCTCGACCGTCCCGCCGTACTTCCGCGCGAGGTAGTCGAGCTCGCCGAGGCGCTCGCGGATTTCGTCGAGCCGCTCCGGGTTGAACTCGATGCGCGCGTTGTAGTCCTGCAGGAACTGCGTCGCCTCCTTGAGCGCGATCTCGGCCGAGCGGACGTCCGAGAGCGTCTCGTCGAAGGCCTGATCGATGCGGGCGAGGTCCTGGAGCTGGTTGCGGACGAGCACGAGGCGGTCGTAGAGCGCGTCGTCGGACTCCGAGATCTGGCCGTAGAGCTCGGCCGTGGCCTCGTAGAGGCGCTCGGCGTTCTCGAGGATGCGGCGCTCCGCCTCGAGGCCGTCCGCCTCGCCGACGACGGGCGCTGTCTTGTCGATCTCCTCGATCTGGAAGGCGTAGAGCTCCTTCTGCCGGCGGAGCTCGGCCTCGCGGCGCACGATGCCTGCACGCTCCGAGACAAGCCTCGCCACGTCGCGGTAGGCGAGCCGGTACGTCGCGACGAGCCCGCCGAGCCCGCCGAACGTGTCGAGCAGCTCGACGTGCGTCTCGGTCCGCAGCAGCGACTGGTGCTCGTGCTGCCCGTGCAGGTCGATCGTGTTCGACGCGACCTCGCGGAGCACGTCGAGCGTCGCCGGGGTGTCGTTGACGAACGCGCGGCTGCCCTTGGCCGAGATCTCGCGGCGCACGACGAGCATCCCGTTCTCCGACGGGTCGATGCCGTGCTGCTCGAGCAGCGCGGGCACGCGGCCCTCGTCGGCGTTGTCGAACTGGCCCTCGATGACGGCCTTCTTCGCGCCCGTCCGCAGCGCCTCGGTGCTCGCCCGGTCGCCGAGGAGCAGGCCGAGCGCGCCGAGCAGGATCGACTTGCCGGCGCCCGTCTCGCCCGTGATGATGTTGAGCCCGCTGTCGAACTCGACCTCGAGCTCGTCGATGAGCGCGTAGTCGCGGATGTGGAGCGTGCGGAGCATCGGAGGGGGATGAGGCAGGGGCACGGGGCAGTGGGTCTCCCCATGCCCCGTCCCCCATGCCCTTCTAGTCGACGATGACCCAGCCCTGCTGGAGCATGCCCTGGGCAACCTTGTACTTCACCTGGCGCTTCTCGCCCTGCCCGTTCTGGATCGTCACGACCTCGTTGCGGCCGAAGGTTTTGTCCGAGACGATCGGCGCGGAGACCGTGGGCGCCTCGCGCGTGTCCGGTGCGTCGCGGCGCCCGGCGGGGGCCGGCGTCTGGCCGCCCATCGAGGAGGCGTAGTTCGGGTCCGCCGCCTCGTGCTCCGTCTTGGCGCGGCGCGCGTCGAGGCGCGGCTTGGCGGCCTGCTGGACGCGCTGCTGCGGGACCCGGTTCTCGCCCTGCACGAGCGGCCCGGCCTTGAAGACCAGCCCGACGACCTCCTCGTCGATCTCCTGGATCATCTCGGAGAAGAGGCGATAGGCCTCCATCTTGTACTCGATGAGCGGGTCCTTCTGGCCGTAGGCCCGCAGGCCGACGCCCTCCTTGACCTCGTCGAGGTCGCGGAGGTGCTCCGTCCAGCGCTCGTCGATGACCGAGAGGACGGCCGCGCGCTCGAGCGCGTCGTTGATCTCCTGGCCCTCCGAGCTCGAGCACGTCGTCCGGCGTGACCATCGCCCGGAGGACCTTGCGGCCGTCCGTGAAGTCGACGAAGAGCTTGGACGGGCGGTTCGTCTCGTCCGTGCCGGCGAGCATCGTCTGGGCAGAGTCGAAGAACGGCCGCGCGAGCGCGGCGCGCTTGCGGCGGTAGTGCGCCGTCGCCTCGTTGAGGATGTACTCCACGACGCCGTCCTCGCCGAGGCGGTTGGCCGTGTCGGGGTCGAGCGGCGAGGTCGAAGGCGAGCGTCCGCATGATGGTCTCGCGGATCTCCTCGAGCGCGCCGTTGCGGTAGTGCTCCTTGACGGTCCGCTCGGCGAGCTCGCGGAGCATGTCGAGGATGTCGCCCTTGAGGCGCTCGCCCTCGAGCGCGTGCATCCGGCGGTCGTAGATGACCTCGCGCTGGCTGTTGAGGACGTCGTCGTACTCGAGCTGGCGCTTGCGGGCGGCGAAGTTGTTCTGCTCGACCTTGCCCTGCGCAGCGCTCGACGCCCTTCGTGAGCCACTTGTGCGTGAGCACCTCGTCCTCCTCCATGCCGAGGCGGTCCATGATCTTGGCCGTCCGGTCGTGGCCGAAGAGGCGCATGAGGTCGTCCTCGAGCGAGACGTAGAACTGGCTCGCGCCGGCGTCGCCCTGGCGGCCGGCGCGGCCGCGCAGCTGGAGGTCGATGCGGCGGCTGTCGTGGCGCTCCGTCCCGAGGATGGCGAGCCCGCCGAGCTCCTGCACGCCCGGCGCGAGCTTGATGTCCGTGCCGCGGCCCGCCATGTTGGTCGCGATCGTGACGGCGCCGACCTGGCCGGCGTCCGCGACGATCTGCGCCTCGGCCTGCGCGCGGCTGGACTTCGCGTTGAGGACGTTGTGCGGGATCTTGGCGTGCGTGAGCATCCGCGAGAGCTGCTCGCGACGTCTCGACGCTCGCCGTGCCGATAAGCATCGGCTGGCCCGTGGCGTGGATGTCCTCGATCCGCTGGAGGAGCGCGCTGTACTTGGCGCGCTTCGTCTTGTAGATGAGGTCCTCCATGTCGTCCCGGACGATCGGCCGGTTCGTCGGGATGACGACGACGGGGAGCTTGTAGATCTTGAAGAACTCCTCGGCCTCGGTCTCGGCCGTGCCGGTCATGCCGGCGAGCTTCGAGTAGAGGCGGAAGTAGTTCTGGATCGTGACGGTCGCGTAGGTCTGCGTCGCCGCCTGGACCTTCACGCGCTCCTTGGCCTCGATCGCCTGGTGCAGGCCGTCCGAGTAGCGGCGCCCGGCGAGGACGCGGCCCGTGTGCTCGTCGACGATCATCACCTTGTCGTCCTGCACGATGTACTCGATGTCCTTCTCGTAGAGCGTGTAGCCGCGCAGGAGCTGGTTGACGGCGTGGATGCGCTCGGACTTCTCGGCGTAGTCGGTGTAGATCTCGCGCTTCTTGTTCTCGACGCCGTCGCGGAGGTCGCGGACCTTCTCCTGGAAGGCGGCGTCGCGGTTCTCCTGCGGGATGGACGTGTCGCTTCATGACCGCCGCGAGGGCGTCCTCCTTGTCCTCCTCGTACTGCCGCTCGATGCGGGCGACCTCCTCGCCGACGTCCGGGATGACGAAGAAGCGGTCGTCCGTGCCGGCCTGCGTGCCGATGAGCGTCCGGCCCTTGTCCGTCATCTCGAGCTGGTGGAGCTTCTCGTCGAGCGCGAAGAAGAGCGGCTCGTCGACCTCGGGCATGCGCTTGGCGTTGTCCTGGAGGTACTCGAACTCGGTCTTCTGGATGAGCTGGGCGACGCCCGTCTCGCCCTTGACCTTGATGAGGCGCTTGTTCTTGGGGAAGCCGCGCTCGGCGCGGAGCAGCGCGAGGCCGGCCTCGCGCTCGGCGCGGCTGGCGCCCTTCTTGTCGCCGGCCGCGAGGAGCTCGTCGCGCATCTTCAGCGCGCGCTCGGCGTCGGCGACGAAGGCGGCCACGACGCGCTGCTGCTCGCGGACGAGGCGGTCCACGAGCGGCTGGAACGTCTGGTACTCGTCGGTGTCCGGCGTCGGGACCGGGCCGGAGATGATGAGCGGCGTGCGCGCCTCGTCGATGAGGACCGAGTCGACCTCGTCCACGATCGCGAAGTGGTGGCCGCGCTGGCTGAGCTGCTCGGCCTCCGAGACGAACGAGTTGTCGCGGAGGTAGTCGAAGCCGAACTCGTTGTTGGTGCCGTACGTGATGTCGGCGCGGTAGGCCGCGCGGCGCTCGGGCGACTGCGGCTGGTGCTTGTCGATGCAGTCCACGCTGAGGCCGTGGAAGGCGAAGACGGGCGCCATCCACTCGGAGTCGCGGACGGCGAGGTACGGGTTGACCGTGACCACGTGGACGCCGCGGCCGACGAGCGCGTTGAGGTAGATCGGGGCGACGGAGGTGAGCGTCTTGCCCTCGCCCGTCTTCATCTCGGCGACGGAGCCCTGGTGCAGCGTGATGCCGCCGATCCACTGGACGTCGAACGGAACCATGTTCCACTCGACCTCGGTCCCGCCGGCCGACCCAGCTCTTGCCGACGAAGCGGCGGCAGGTCTCCTTGATGACGGCGAAGGCCTCGGGCAGGAGGTCGTCGAGGGTGTCCTCGGCGGCGTCGAGCCACTCGCCCTCGAGGTCGTCGAGGCGCGAGTAGAGGTCCTGGCGGTCGCGGACGGTGAGGGCCTCGGCGTCGGGCGCGGCGCCGTCGCCCGAGGCGTCGGCGCTCGAGCCGGCGGCGCGGAGGCGCGCGCGGGTCTCCTCGAGCTCGGCCTCGACCGGCGCAACGGCCTCGCGGATGCGGGCCTTGAAGCCGTCCGTCCGGGCGCGGAGCTCGTCGTCGGAGAGGCCGGTGAGGCCCTCGGCGAGGGCGTTGATCTCGTCGACGACGGGCCACAGCTTCTTGAGCGTGCGCTGGTTGCTGTCGCCGCCGAAAACCTTTCTGAGAGCGTTGAGCATCGGGATCGAGCGTGTCGGGGGGAGGCGCCGCCGGGGCGCTGAGCGGGCGCGCCGCGGCGCACCTGGCAAGGTACGGGCGGAACCGCGCAAAGACGGGGCCGGTTGCGCCGGCGGTACGCGCCGCGGTGCCCGGCTGGCGGTCTCCGCGGGTTCTTCGGCGGCTCAGAGCGGACGCCTGCCCGCCGGTCGAGGAGGTCGCGCATGCCGGTCGGCAGGACGCCGACGCCGGTCGGGAGGTCTCGCGCGCTGGTGGGTAGGTATTACACGCCGGTCGGGAGGAGTCGCACGCTGGTTGAGAGCGAGCGCGCCCTCCGTGCGCTCGCGACCGACGCCGACATGCTGGCGCGGATGGCGAAGCGGAGCTACCCGAAGGAGCGGCTGGACGAGGGCCGCGCTCGTCGAGGCCGTCCGGACGGGGCGGCGGACGCAGGACCGCGAGCTGGGCGAGCAGTTCGGGGCGACGGACGAGGCGGGCGACGCGTGGCTGGACGCGAAGAAGCCGTACCTTAAGGAGGTGCGGTTTGCGAAAGCGGCGCTGGCCGGCGACCGCGACGCGCTCGAGGACCTGGGGCTGCTGGAGCGCCGCCGCATCGGGCGGGTGCAGGCGATGGACCAGGCGCACAACTTCTACTCGTCGGCGCTGGCCCGGCCGGACCTGTCGAAGCGCCTCGACGCGACCGGGCTGGACCGGGCGGTGCTGGAGGCCGGGCTGGCGCGTGTCGAGGCCGTCGCTGAGACGCGCGGCGATCAGCAGGGCGAGCGTGCAGACGCGACGCGGGCCACGAAGGCGAAGGGCAAGGCGAAGAAGGCCCTCGACAAATGGATGGTGCCGTTCCTGGATGTCGCGCGGGCGGAGTTCTCGGACGACCCCGAGGAGCTGGACCGGCTCGGGCTGTAGCGGGGGGTAACGACTGGCGCTTCAGCGTCGAAACGCGCGCTAGCGGTGGACTGGGGCAACGTAGGCGCTGACGCACGAGTGGGGCAAGGCGGCCGAGCATTTCGTCCGCTGCGAGCGCGGGTTATAACGCACGGGGATCAGGCGAACAGCACCAAGCCGATTATCACGAGGGCACAGGCCGCGTAGAACATGATGAGGAACGCGAAAGTCCCAGGGTACTCCTCTCGGTCAAGCGGCATATTGGCATCAATCACGCCCCGGCGCAGGCCATCCGCGACGAGCGCCGAAAGGAAGAGCGCGAACCCCAGCATTCCTACACGAACGCCTGCATCTTCACCTGCTACAGTCCAGACTACCCCGGAGACACCCGCTGCTACCACTGCCACCCAGTACGACCAGCGATGCGGTCGATCCGCATCGGAGCGCGGTAGAACTGCTCGCTCGACGGCGAGACCTTCTAACGGATTCGCCGCTCCGGCCGCATAAGAATCAAAGGCGCGAGCGACCGTCGAGAGAGCGAGAGACTGGTTCTTTGCCCGCTGGATCTCACCCCAGGACTGTCGGTGTTCGAGGAGAAAGCCCTCCGACGGCGAGCCCCACGCTTGGATGAACGTGCTGTCCGCTCGCGATAAGATGACGAACGGGTCCCGTTGCCCTTCGAGTTGAGCGAGCGCGTTACGGACCTGGTGGGGAGTCGGCGATTCCGTCGTTGTGCCGTCTCCGGACTTAAGAGTCATGCGGAGCGGAGTGTTTTATAACAAGGATTATGCGGACGCGATCCGCATAATGTGCGGGAGACGGCACGATACCGCCCGGCTTCCGCTCGCGCAAGGAGGACGGCTCGGATGAGGCAAGACGGCGGCGGCGCGACTGATCCGGTGAAGCGACACGGTGTCGGCCAGGTGCCGCGTCAGCTGTTGGCGCAGGGGACGGCGCGCATCTCAGGGGTGCCGGCAGGCTCCCACGGTGCGCGGAACAGCGTGCGCCCGAATCCCCACCGGTACACGAACGTCCGCCCGTCGTCAAGCGCTCCAAACACCTCGATATCGGCGTTGTTGGAGTCGAACGCGACGGGCTGAGAAATCCTGCTGATGCGCGGGCGCGTTCCGGCGGCGAGCATCGGGTCGACCCGGCTCGGGTTGGCCGGATCCAGCAGCAGGTCCGCCTTCGTCCACGTCATCGTGTGGACATCACTCACCAGAACGACGGTCGTGGGCGCGCGGAGTGGCAGGCACGACCGACTCAGGTCTTTGGCGCGGCAAGACGACAGAAGCACCACGAGCGCCAGGAGAGCGGTCCGGAGCAGCGGGGTGATCGAATCTCGATGAGCCATGTGCAGCACCTGACGAGGGAGTATGCGAACGCGATCCAGAGCGGCGCCACGAGACGGCACAGCGCGGGCGTGGCACAGTCGTCCCAGGCTTCGAGGCGCTCAGGCGCGTCGCCCGAGCGCCTCGCGGCCTACGCGTCCGTCATGTCTAGCTCGGCGTCGCCGATGCGGCCCCACGTCTGGATCTTGCCGGCGCGGACGCGGATGAGCGTCACGTCGGGGTCGTCGGGGCCGTTCTCGAACCACCGGCCGAGCTCCTCCTGCCACAGCCGGCGCTTCATCTCGACGTCGTCGACGATCTCGCCGCGGCCCCAGACCGAGATGAAGCTCGGCCCCTCGGCGTGCGTGAACGTGAGCTGGACCCGGTCGTCGTGGGCGATCTCGGCGTTCTTGGTGGACGCCGCGCTGGAGAAGAACCAGCTGTCGCCGTCGTACTCCACCTCGCCGTTGGTCGACATCGGCCGCGTGTTGACGCCGTCCGCGCCGACGGTCTGCACCATGCAGAAGTCGATGGCCGCCATCGCCTCGGCGATGGCCTTGAGGGCCTCTGTGTGGTTCATGGCGTGCGTTCCGGTGGGAAGGGTAAGAGGGCACAGATCCGGCGTGCCGACGTGTCCGCCGGCATCCGGCTCAGGATACGCGTACGGCGCGGCGCCCCGTCCGCACCTCCCATCCACCTTCCCTCCTCGTCCGCCACGCTAGCTTGGCGCGTCCCAACCCCCATTCCCGCCTCATGCCCGACACGTTCCAGAACTACATCAACGGCCAGTGGGTCGACGCCCAGAGCGGCGCGACGTTCGAGAGCCGCAACCCGGCAAAGCAGTCGGACCTTATCGGCACCTTCCCCTCGTCCGGCGACGCCGACGTGGCTGCGGCCGTCGCGGCGGCGAAGGAGGCCTTCACGACGTGGCGCCTCATGCCGGCACCGAAGCGCGGCGAGATCCTCAAGCGCGTCGGCGACCTCATGACGGAGCGCAAGGCCGAGCTCGCGCATGCGATGACGCGCGAGATGGGCAAACCCTTCTTCGAGACCAAGGGCGACGTGCAGGAGGCCATCGACACGGCGTACTACGCGATGACGATGGGCCGCCAGCTCTTCGGCAAGACGGCACCGTCGGAGATGAACGACAAGTTCAACATGACGGTCCGCCGCCCGATCGGCGTCTGCGGCCTCATCACGGCGTGGAACTTTCCGGTCGCCGTGCCGACGTGGAAGATGTTTCCGGCCATCCTGAGCGGCAACACGGTCGTGTTCAAGCCGTCCGAGGACGCGCCGCACTCGGGCATGCTGCTGGTCCAGGTGATGCACGACGCGGGCGTGCCGCCGGGCGTGGTCAACCTCGTGCAGGGCGCCGGGGCGACGGGCGCGGCCATCGTCGCGCACCCGGACGTCGACGCGATCTCGTTTACGGGTTCCTCGGAGACGGGAGCGGCGCTCGCGGCAAAGGCGGCCGAGCGCCACGCCCGTGTGTCTCTCGAGATGGGCGGCAAGAACCCGGTCATCGTCATGGAGGACGCCGACATCGACCTCGCCGTCGAGGGCCTGCTCTGGGGCGCGTACGGCACGACGGGCCAGCGCTGCACGGCCACGTCGCGCCTCATCGTCCACGCGGACGTCCACGACGCCGTCGTGGAGAAGCTGACGGCCCGGGCGACGGCCCTGCGCCTCGGCTACGGCAACGACGCCGACACGGAGATGGGCCCGCTCATCAACCAGAAGGCCATGGACAAGGTGACGGGCTACATGGACGTCGCCCGCGCCGACGGTGCCACGATCGCCTTCGGCGGTGAGCGCGCCACGGGCGAGGGCTTGGACGACGGCTTCTTCTTCCAGCCGACGCTCTTCACCGGCGTCACCCGCGACATGCGCGTCGCCCGCGAGGAGATCTTCGGGCCCGTCCTCTCGGTCATCAAGATCACGTCGTACGAGGAGGCGGTCTCGGTGGCGAACGACGTCATCTACGGCCTCTCGTCGGCGATCTACACGAAGGACGTCGGCCGCGCCTTCCGCGCGATGCGCGACCTCGACGCCGGCATCACGTACATCAACGGCCCGACGATCGGCGCCGAGGCGCACATGAGCTTCGGCGGCGTCAAGGCGACGGGCAACGGCCACCGCGAAGGCGGCTGGGAGGTCTACGACTTCTACACCGAGACGAAGACCGTCTACGTTGACTTCTCGGGCGGCCTCCAGCGGGCCCAGATCGACAACTACGACGACGGCGACAGCGAGGCCATCCCCGAGGTCGTCAAGGACCTCTAGCCGCGGGCGCGGCGCCTGGTGCGAGAACAGGCGCCGCGCACCGCGCGGCGTATCCTCCCGGCGCACGTTCCCACACCTGGATGGGCCTTTTCTCCCGCTCAGACGCGACGCACTTCCCGCCCGTCTCGGGCGTCCAGATGAACGGCGACGCGTTCGACCTGCCCGACGCCCTCGGTGCGGCGACGCTCGTCGTGCTGTCGTTCGGCGACGACGCGGCGCCGCTCGCGGGGCAGTGGACGCGCCTCGGCGCGCGCCTCGCCAGCCACGCGCCCGGCCTCGACGTGCTGGACCTTGTCGTGGTGCCGCCGCGGCTGAAGCTTGTCGGCGACCTCGCGCTGATGGGCGTTCGCGCCCGCGCCGAGGCGTCCGGCACGCAGACGGCCGTGGCCTATGCGAAGCCGAAAAAGGTCAGCAACGCCCTCGGCGCCGGCCGAGGCGACGTGACGGCGTTCCTTCTCGGCCCCGACGGCGCCATCGCGTGGCGCGGCGACGGGGAGATCGACCTGCACGAGGTCGAGGCGCTCGAAGAGGCCGTCGCAGCGCTCCTGGGGACGTAAACGAGGAGCCACCGGCGGGTGCCCCTACCGGTTCCTATCCGTAGACCAGAGGCTCACCGGCGATCCCGTCGCCGGACCAGCCCTGGCGGGGCTTCCAGACCTCCCACGGCGCGCCGCCGCTCTGGTAGATGTCCTCGAGGAGTCGCTTTTCCTTGAACGTGTCCATGCACGCCCAGAAGCCGTCGTGGCGGCACATGCCGAAGTCGCCCTCGGCGACCATGCGCTGCGCGGGCTCGTTGAGGAGGTCCTCGCCCGCGCGCATGTAGTCGAAGACGCGCTGGTTCATCACGAAGAAGCCGCCGTTGATGCGCAGGCCGATCTCGGTGACGTGCTGCACGTCCGTGACCTCGCCGTCCTCGGTCGCCTGGACGACGTGGCTCGTGTAGTTCGGGTGGACGCCGAGGAACGTCGCGGCGCGGCCCGTCCGCTGCGCCTCGGCGATGACCATGTCCAGCGGCGCGTCCGTGACGCCGTCGGCGTAGTTGGCGAGAAACCACTCGTCGCCGTCGAGGAACGGGCGGACGGCGGCGAGGCGCTCGCCGATGCGTGCTGTCGTAGCCGGTGTCGACGAACGTGATGCGCCAGTCGTGGATGTCCGACCGGAGCAGCTCGACGTCGTGGCCGCCGGTCAGCACGAAGTCGTTCGAGACGGTCTCGTCGTAGTCGACGAAGTAGCGCTTGATGTGGTCTGCGCCGTGGCCGAGGCACAGGATGAAGTCCGTGTGCCCGTAGTGGGCGTAGTACTTCATCACGTGCCACAGGATCGGGCGGTAGCCGACGGTCACCATCGGCTTCGGCAGCTCGCCAGAGTGCTCGCGGATGCGCGTGCCCTGACCTCCGCAGAACAGGACGACTTTCATGGGCTCGGGGCAGACGGTGTGAGGGAAGCGGCGGGCAGGCGGAGCCGTCCCCGGAGGCGCCGGAGGGGGTCCAGACGAGGCCGGCGCGGCGCCTCAGCGCGGGCTGGACGGGCCGGCCGACGCCGAACGGCGCGACCGAGCCGGCGTCGAGCGCGTCGCGGTAGACGCGGCACGCCTCGGCGAAGGCGTCGACCGTCTCGTCGATGGCGTCGTCGTCGTGGGCGGCGGAGACGACGAAGCTGGGGCCGAGGACGCCGCGGCGCGTGAGCTCCTGGAGCATCAGCGTGCGGTACGGCTGGCTCGCGAGCGCCGGCTGCGTCGGCCGTCGTAAAGACGAGGTTCGAGTCGCGCCCGGCGAGGCCGACGAAGCCGCGGACGCCCGCGGCGTCGATGGCCTGCTCGGCGCCGCGGCGCAGGCGCGCCCCGGCGCGCTCCATCGCGCCGACGGCGTCGTCGGCGCGCGTGATCCGTCATCGCGGCGACGGCCGCGGCGAGGGCGTGCGTCTCGGCGCCGTGCGTGGACGAGAGCAGGAAGACGCGGTCGGCGTCGGTCGCCATGCCCGCCGAGGTCCATCAGGTCCGCGCGGCCGGCGAGCGCGCGAGACCGAGAAGCCGTTGGCGAGCGCCTTGCCGAAGGTCGAGAGGTCGGGCGTGAGGCCGTAGAGGCCCTGCGCGCCGCGCGCGTGCCAGCGGAAGCCGGTGATCATCTCGTCGAGCACGAACACGACGCCGCGCGCCCGGCACGCGCGCCTGGACGGCGTGGAGGTAGGCCGTCGGGTCGTCGGCGCCGCGCGTCGCCTCCATCACGACGCAGGCGACACGCTCGGCATGGGCGTCGAGAACGGCGTCGAGGGCGGCGATGTCGCCGTAGGGAAACGAGACGGTGAGGTCGCGGACGCTGCTCGGGATGCCGGCGTCCATGTCGGTCGTGCCGATGAACCAGTCGTCCTGGCTCAGGAACGGGTGGTCCGAGCAGACGGCGACGATGTCGCGGCCGGTCGCGGCGCGCGCGAGCGTGACGGCGGCCGTCGTGGCGCTCGAGCCGTCCTTGCAGAACTTGACGCGCTCGGCGGTGGGGATGAGGTCGAGAAAGGTCTCGGCGGCGTCGCGCTCGATGCTCGCCGGCCGCGAGAAGCCGACGCCGCGCCCGAGCCACTCGGCCGCCGCCGCCGTCACGCGCGGCTCGGCGTAGCCCAGCGTGACCGCGCGCAGGCCCATCCCGTACTCGATGTAGCGGTTGCCGTCGACGTCCTCGACGCGGCAGCCCTGGCCGCGCGCGATCACGACGGGCATGGCCTCGGGCATCTGGTCGTCGCCGCGGGCGTACGTGTGCGCGCCGCCGGGCACCAGGCGGTGCATGGCGGCCTGGTGCGCGCGCGAGCGCGGCCCAGCGGGACGGGTCGGGCGGGCGGTAGGTCATGGCGTCGAGCCGGCGATTGACGTTTAGAATCGGCGTACGGTGTCGCCACAGACGTTAACCTGAACGGGTCGACCGTGTCGAGGAGGTCGGTCGCGAGCAGGCGGTCCGCGGCGTCGCGGACGACTGAGAACGGCAGCCCGCAGCGCTCGGACGTGTCGAGGAGCGAGTGCTCGCCGTCGGCGAGGGCGAGCACCCACGAGAGCGCGGCCTGCGCCTCGGGCGGGACGGCGTGGCCGCCGATGGGCGCGTAGAGGCCGCGGCGGCCGAGCTGCGGCTCGCCGAACGGCGCGAGGTTCTGGAAGCGCGCGTCGCCGTCGAGGACGGCGAGCGTGTCGCCGGAGGACGGCGAGCGAGCCCGCGAGCGACGCGGGCACGCATGAGGCTCGAGGTCGTCGCCCGACGTGTGGTACTCGGGGTACTCGCCGTGGGGCGTCCGCGTGAGCCGGCCGACGGGCAGGTCGATGCCGGGCGAGCCGAACTGGCGCTCGTCGTAGCCGTCGGGCGTCCACGGGCGGACGTCGAGCGCGCTCGCCCGCGTCGCGCATCGCGAGCGCGACGGCGCGGTCGACGGCGAGCGGCGCGTGGAGCGTGCCGCGCCGCGATCGCTTGTAGGTGAAGCCGCCGGCGTCGCCGAGGTTGGAGAGGACGAGGCCGTGCCGGATGCGCGCCCAGGCGCTCCCGGTTGCGGGCGAGCCACGCGATGGCGCCGAGCGTGCCCGGCGCGAGAAGCACGCGCAGCGTGTGGCGCCGGCGTCGGGCCGGCGAGCGCGCTCGGCGGCGAGCGCCGCGGCGACGGCCAGCCCGCTCGCGTTGTCGTTGGCGAGGGCCGGGTGGCAGGCGTGCGCCGAGATGCAGGATCTCGTCGTCGGTCTCGCCCGGCACGACGATCTCGCCGTAGCTCATCGACGCCGTCGAACAGGTCGGCGTCGATCACGACCTCGGCCTCTCCCCTGCCGCCCAGCTCGTCGCGCGAGCGCCTCGAGGTCGTCGTGAGCCAGGCAGAAGCCCCACGTCGGCGCGTAGTAGGCCGTGCGGTACGGGACGAGGGCGGGCTGGTCGGGCAGCGAATGGAGGTGCGGACGCGAGGTCCGCGAACGTCATCCGGGCGCGGACGGGCCGGCTGTACTGGACGAGGTGCAGCGCGCTCGCGCGCCAGTCGGCGACGCGGCGGCCGGATGGAAGCTCGATGTACGCCTCGCGGACGCGCCACTCGGGCGGGACCGTCCAGTCGAAGACCGCCTCGCCTGTCGGCACCTCGGTCACCGCGACGGGCACGATCTCGGCCGAGGCGGGCCAGCGTCTCGCGGAGGCCATCGCCAGTGAGGCAGCGGCGCAGCGGCAGCAGGTCTGCGACGAGGGCGAGCAGCGCCTCGCCGGTCCAGGAAGAGCGGGTGGGGACAGACGTCATGGCGTCAATATCGGCCGCGCGTGTGCCACCTGTATGGTCGGAGATGGACCGTGCGGCTGGACCGGACGGCGGCGTCGGGGAATTCCGCAAACGCACTGCCTCGTGCTCTCAGCGGCAACCTCGTGCACGCGCCGCCGGTCTAGCGCCGGCCCGGTTTGGGTCCCTTCACACACCGCTTTTTCCATGCGACTCTCTCTCCTCTTCGGCGCGGCGCTCCTGCTATCGGCCTGCTCCATGACCGGCCGGATGGCCGACGGTGCCATGGCCTCGCAGGCGATGATGGCGGACGCCGACGTCCTCAAGGTGTTCATGACGTCCAACGACGGCGAAATCGTGACGAGCCAAGCCGTCGTGGGCCGCACGCAGAACGCCGACGTGCGGGCCTTCGCCCAGATGATGATCACGGACCACACGGCGGTCAACGACCGCGCTGCGGCGCTCGATCTACAACCACGCGATAACATGGTCGCGATGGCGATGCGCCAGAACGCGACGGCGAAGTCCGCGCAGATCGCCAGCATGTCCGGCGCGATGCAGGACAAGACCTATATGGAGACGCAGGTCGTGCTGCACGGCCACACGCTGGACATGCTCAACAACGTGCTCATCCCGAACGCGCGCGACCCGCAGCTCCGGGCGCTGCTCACCGAGGCACGTGGGCCGGTCGAGCAGCACCTTCGCCGCGCGGAGCAGATCTTCAAGGGCATGATGTGAGGCACGTCACAGTCGCCGCGGCGTGGCGCCGCGGTCAGACAGATCGCGAGGCGCGCCCGAACCGGTTCGGGCGCGCCTCGCGTGCATCACGACCAGGCAGCAGAGGTCCACGGCTGCCTGGCAGCTACCGCCCGGCGATCTCGAACTGGACCATCACGCGGGCCGAGACGTCGCTGGAGCCTGCCGAGTAGGCGCCGGGCGTGGACTCGACGGCATCGCTCGCCGCGCGGGCGAACATCGGGCCGGGCGGCCGGACATCGGGCGCGCCGCCTTCCTGCACCCCGACGACGCGGCCGAGCGTCACGCCCGAGGCGCTCGCAATGCGCTCGGCCTTGCTGCGGGCGTCCGCGATCGCGCGGTCCAGCGCCGTCGCCTGGGACTCACGGGGGTCGCGGATGACGTAGTCGATGCCCTGGAGCTGGTTCGCGCCCTCCGACACAGCGGCGGCGACAAGGTCTGGCACGAGGCGCAGATCGTCCAGCGTCACCGTGACGGTCCGCTGCGCGACATAGCCGTCGGGCCCGTTCTGGCCGTAATTCTCGCCGAGAGAGAGCGACTCGAGCCGGATGTCGCGGTCGGCGACGCCGAGCTGGCGGACGCGCGTCAGCACGCGCAGGACGTCCTGCTCATGCTGGCGGAGCGCCTCGGGCGCCGTCGCGGCGCGCGTGACGACGCCGACGCGGACGCGCGCGCGGTCCGGTGAGACGCTCACGACGCCCTCGCCCGAGACGGAGATGACGCCGGGCGGCGGGGACGCAGGCATGGGCTGGGCGAGAGCGGGGACGGAGACGAGCGCAACGAGCGCAGCAGCGAGGAGACGCATGGACGGCTGTGATGGGTGGAGGGGAACGGCACCGAGCGGCGCCTCGGCTTCAACCCCTCACCCCGCCCGTCTATTACGGGTGCAGCCGGCCGAGGAGGCGCGGGAACGGGCCCGTCTCGCGGACGTGCGGCAGGCCGCAGACGTACGCGACCGTCCGCTCGAGGCCGAGGCCGAAGCCGGAGTGCGGGACCGACCCGAAGCGCCGCAGGTCGAAGTACCAGTCGAACGCAGACTCTCGGAAGCCCGTGTGCCGCCACCTGCGCCTTGAGAAAGTCGAGGTCTGTCGCGCGCTCGCCGCCGCCGACGATCTCGCCGTAGCCCTCGGGCGCGAGCACGTCCATGCCCAGCGCGAGGCGGTCGTCCTCGGGGTCGCGCTTCATGTAGAACGCCTTGACCGCCGCCGGGTAGCGGTGGACGATGATCGGCGTGTCGAAGTGGCGCGTGAGGACGGTCTCGTCGGAGCCGCCGAGGTCGGCGCCCCACTCGAACTCGGCGGCGCTCTTCTTCCACTCGGGGAGGTAGCGGAGCGTCTCGTCGATGTCCGCGAGGCGGTTGCCGATCTCGATGTCGCGGGCGTCGAGGCGGCGCTTCTCTCCGGCCTTGACGCTGCCGTAGCGCGCTTTGTTGGCGTCGCGCTCGCGCTCCAGGTCCGCCTTCTGGTCCTCGAGGCCCGCCTCCTCGGCGTCGAGCAGGTTCTGCGTGGTGTCCGATGTGAGCAGCTCGACGGCCTCGGAGTACGTCAGGCGCGGGAACGGGCGTCTTGACCGAGGCCTCAAGCTTGCCCGTGTCGCGGCCGAGGATGGCGAGCTCGGGCTGGCAGTCCGCGAGGGCGTCCGTCACGATGCGCACGAGCAGCTCCTCGACGACCTCCATGTTCATCGCGAGGTCGTAGAACGCCATCTCGGGCTCGATCATCCAGAACTCGGTAAGGTGCCGCCGGGTCTTCGACTTCTCGGCCCGGAACGTCGGCCCGAACGTGTAGACCTTGCCGAAGGCCATCGCCATCGCCTCGCCGTGCAGCTGGCCGGACTGCGTGAGGTACGCCGGCTCGCCGAAGTAGTCCAGTTCGAACAGCGTAGACGTGCCCTCGACGGCGTTGCCGGTGAGGATCGGGGCGTCCATCTGCACGAAGCCCTCGCCCTGGAAGTAGGCGTGGATCGACATGATGATGCGGTTGCGGACGCGCAGCGCGGCCCACTGCCGCTGGATGCGCAGCCACAGGTGCCGGCGGTCCATCAGGAACTCGATGCCGTGCTCCTTGGGCGTGATCGGGTACGGCTCGGCGATGGAGAGCACGGTGAGCGTCTCGGCCTGCACCTCGACGCCGCCGGCCTGCCGCGCGTCCGCCTTCACGACGCCCTCGACGCGGAAGGCGCTCTCCTGCGTGAGCGACTGCGGCCGCCGCGAACGCCTCGGCCCCGACGGCCGCTTCGTTGACGACGATCTGGACGAGGCCCGAGCCGTCGCGCATCACGAGAAACGCGAGGCCTTTCGAGGCGCGGGCGTTGTAGAGCCAGCCGTTGAGCGTCACGCGCTCGCCGACGTGCTGGGAGCAGTGCGCCGACGCGCGTAAACGGCTCCGTCATGGTCGATCCGTGGGTGAGGGCCCAAGATACCGGCCGGCCGAGGCGCCCCCACGTAGAACGGGGCACCGAGACGGATGTCCCGGTGCCCCGCGAGAGCCTGCAGCCTGCCGTTACGAGACGGCGCGCGAGGTGCTCTGCCAGCCGTGGCGCACGGCGTCCTTGACGTCGTCCCACGCGTCGCCGGCCTGCTCGCCGAGCGTCTCGTCGTAGTCCCGGCGCACGGCGTCCTCGTTGGAGGCGAAGTCGCCCGAGCCGTGGCGCGTGCGGGCCGAGCGGCCGTAGTCGTAGGCCGGGCGCATCTCGTCGTAAGTGCGGCCCGACGCGCCGTAGGCGCTGTTGAAGTGCGACTCGTCGTCCATGCCGCCCTCCGTCTGCTCGACGTCGACGTGCGTCGAGCGGACCGTGCCGCCGACGGTCTCCTCGCGCGTGTGCTGCTCGAGGCCCACCGTGACCTCGCCCGTGACGTGCGCCGTCTTCCCGACGACGGCCTCCTCGGCGTGCGCGACGACCTCGATCGTCTTGTCCTCGAAGGCGCGGTCGGCCTCTTCAGGCGTCAGCGTGCGGTCGACGTCCGTGCGGTCCACGCGGACCGATTCCTCGCGGAGGCGGACGACCTCAGAGACGTCCTCGCTCTCGACGTGCGACGAGACGCGGACGGCGCCGCGGACGACCTCGCGCGTGCCGACCTGGAGCGCCTCCTGGATCTCCTGAAGCCGCTGCGTGCCCGCGTCGGCATAGCGTGAGCGCTCGGCGCGCATCTCGTCGGCCGAGTAGGCCGGCGCCGCGGCGTCGTAGCCCGTGTAGCCTGCATCGCGGTAAGACGCCATGCGGTCCTCGTAGCGGACCGGGTTGGCCTCGCCCATGATGTCGACGGCCCTCTCGGCGTCCTGGTCCTGGGCGCGAACGACGACGAGCGAGCCGCCGCGGCGCAGGCCCTCGCCGTAGAAGCCCGCCTCGCCCGGCTCGATGCCGTAGCGGGTGAGCGCCGACGGGTCGCGGAACGTGCTCGCGTTGACCTCGAAGTCGGTCCGGTCGCCCGTCTCGCTGCTCGCGAACTGGACGTGCTGGTCGGTGAAGCCGGCGTCCTTGAGGGCGGAGACGACGCGGCGCGCGGTCGCGCGGTCGTCGTACAGCCCGACGATAGTCTTGGCCATGGGGATGGGGATAGAGATGTGACAACGAGAAGGGAGCTGCGCGGGCGCAGCGGAGTGGCCAGCCGGCAGGCGCCGGCGGCGGTGGCGCTAGCCGGCGCTCCGAGCGTCGGGGCCCGGCGGGACGTCGCGGACGGGCTGGCGCTCGACCTCGACGTACTGGTGGCGGAGGACGACCGTGTGCGGGATCCGGGTTTCCTCGCGGGAGATGGTAATGTGCAGGCGCTCGCGGAGCATCAGCCGGCGCTCGACGACGACGACCTCCTCGTACATCGGCACGATGGTCACGTTGCCGTCGTGACGCACGTCCTCCAGCTCGGTCACGACCTCGTCGACCGCCTCGCGGTGGACGTTGACGGTCTCGCGCCACGCGGGCTCGGTCACGGTCTCCTCGGTCGTCCCGGTGCGGACAGCGATCGTCGCGCGGTCCACCTCCTTCAGGACGCGCGAGACGTTCAGGCGCTCCTGAATCTCGAGGAACGTCTCGCCGGCCGGGCTGGCCGCCTGCGCCGCGCCGTTGGCCACGTCGGCGAACGAGACGCGGGCGACGAGGCTGCCGTCCGCCGCGCGCTCGACGAGGTCGGGCGCGAGGCGAACCTGCTGGCCGGATTCCAGGCGGACGGGCACGGGCTGGCCCTCGGCGACGGTGCCGTCGAGCCAGGCCGTTTCACCGGCCGCGTCGCGGATCGGCGTCATGAGCGGCGGCGCTGAGCGCGGTCGTATCCGTATCGGACGGCCTCGCGGTCGGCGTCGAAGTCGTTGCCCATCGTGTAGCCCTTCCGCAGCTCGTCCTCGGCGTCCATGTAGCCGCGGTTGCGGTACGGGTCGCCGTGGGCGGCGGTGTACCCGTAGCGGTAGGCGTCGAGGTCGTCGTCGTAGGCACGGCCGGCCGGGCCGTAGGTCGCCGTGTGGTGCGCGCGGAAGTCGTCGCCGTAGGTGTCGAAGTCCGCCATCTCGGCCGCGTCCTCACGGCGGACGACGCGTCCGCCGTCGTCGAACACGGTGACCCCCTCACGGGCCTCCGCGCCGGCGAGCGCTGTGCCGAGGTAGACGACGTTCTCGCCGATGGTGACGTCGGCCGTCGGGACTTCGGTGCCGGTGTCGAGGACGAGCGTCGAGACGAGTTCGGAGTCGGTGTCGACGATCATCGAGGCGATGACGCCGACAGGCTGGCCGTTGGAGTCCACGACCTGGTAGCCGCGGATGTCCTGGCCGTCGTTGACGAGCTGCCAGTCGCCAGTGTCGGAAAGCGAGATGCGGGACATAGGTTCAGGGGTAAAGAGAGCGGAGCGCCCGCCGCCGGACGTGGGCGGCGGGCGCGGGCGGTTACTTCTTGACGAGGTCGGCGGCGCGCGTCACGTTGACGAAGGCGCCGCGCGTCGTGGCGTCCGTGCGGTCGGCCGCCGAGAGGCCGCGGAAGACGGCGCTCGCCGAGTCGAAGGCGCGGACGGTCCCGCGGAGGCTGATCCGCTGGCCGGCGTCGATCTTGAAGACGCCGTCGGAGCCGTCGCCGGGGCCGGTCTGGCTCTCGCCGAGCTGCGACAGCGCCACGAGGAAGCGCTGGCCGCCGGAGCCGACGTAGAACGTGCTGTCGCCGACGACCGAGAGAACGGTGGCCTCGGTGATCTCGACCTGGCGGCCGATGATCGGCTTGAGGTCTGTCCCGTAGAGGTCTTCGGTCCGCGTGATCGTGCCCGTCGAGGGCGCCGCCGGCGGCGGCGGGGCAGCGGCCACCGCCGCTGTATCGGCGTCCACCATGCCGTCGTCCATCATCGCGTCGCCGAGCAGCGCCAGGCTGGTCGCGCGGACGTACTCGGAGCTTGGCGTCATGGTCGCGGCCTGATCGGCTGTGAGGCCCCACGCCGTGAGATCCTGGGCGCCGACCGTCTCGAACGTGCCGGCGAGGGTCACGTTCTGGCCCGCCATCGGCGCCGGCGTCGGCGCCGCGCCGTCGATGTGGACGAGCGTCTCAGGCATTGCCTGCAGAGTCCGCCGAGACGAAGAACGTGTTTCCGTCGATGACCCGCGTCACCCAGACGTTTGTGAGGTCCAGGCTCGCCGGTGTCGCGACCGGCGTTTGCACAGTCGTGTCTGTCGTGGCGGTCTCCTCGTCATCGTTCCGGAGGAAGAAGAACCAGATGAGCAGGGAAAGGAGCAGCAGGCCGAGAAGCCAGAGCCACCAGGGCGTGCCAGATTTTCTTTCGACGGGTATCGTAGCCATGAGCGTGGAGAGGTCAGGTGAGTGAGGCACGCGGACGTGCCCTGCTCTTACCCTCCGGGCGCCTCGCTGTTCGGCCGTCTCACGATTCCTCCTTAAATGCCGTCGGCGTCTCAGGGAATCCCGAGACGCCGACGGCTACGCAACCCGTGCGTCAGCAGCGCCTGCGCGCGTCTGGCCCTGCCGAGCGCAGTCCAGCGGACGGCTGCGCGTGCGGCATCGCTCAGCCTTGGCCCAGTGGACGCGGTGCAGCGCCCGACTCGTCGAGACCGGCAGCGAAGCCGAAGCGGTAGGCTTCGGCGACGGCGTCGAAGCCTGCGTCGGTCGGACGAGCCTCGCGGAGCGGCTCCACCTCCACGAGTGCCGGCTCGAGGATGACGGTCACGTTCGGGGTGGCCGCATCGCGGAGGGCGCTGTGGAGCACCTCGGGCACGTCCGGGACGGTCGCGGCGCCGGGGATGGCGCCGGCGAGGTAGACCACGCGGTCGCCGATGGTGATGTCGAGCGCCGGGACCTCGTCGCCCGAGTCCAGCATGATGGCCGAGACGAGCCCGGCAGTGGTGTCGATCACGAGCGCGATCACCGTGCCGGCGGGGTGGCCCGCGCCGTCGATGGCCGCGAAGCCACGGACGTCCTGCATCGGGTTCTCGAGCTCCCAGTCGCTATCGGCGGTGAGGATGGTGCGAGACATGGGGAGTTGGGAAAGGGGGAGTGTGGACTGGGAACTGGCGCAAGGCGAAGGACAGGCGGTTGCGTCGCCCCTCCGCCCTGCTCTTACCTCACGATTCCGCCGGGGCGCGTCGCGACGACGTAGCCGCGCTGCCCGGCGTCGGGCGCGATGCCCGTCTCGGAGGCGCCGGGCGAGAAGCGCTCGAGCGCGCCCGTGATCGAGACGCGCTGGCCGGCCCGGACCGGCGCATCGCCGCCCGACGGGTCCATGATGATCATCACGCGGTCGCCGCCTGTCCCCACGATGAATGCGCGGTCGCTGAGGACCTCGGCCACCCGGACGTTCGAGAGCTGCACGGCGCGGCCGTTCAGCGCGCCTTCGGCGAGGCCGGGGTCGCGGACCATGCGGCCGACGTCGGCCGCCGAGGCGAGGACTGCCTGACCTGCACGCGCGCCCGCCGCGGCGCCGGCCGCGACCGCTGCGGCGAGCGTCGCCTCGTCGGATGCCGGCACGGGCACTGCGACGACCGCCGGCGTGGCGGAGGGGAGCGGCGCGCCCGGAGGCGGGTCGGGCGGCAGGCCGAGGTCCGCCTGCGGCTCAGGGATCGTCTGCGGGTTCGCCGGACCGGCCTCGATGACGTCCGTGTCCGGGGTGTCGTCGGCGGAGAGCGCCATCCAGGCGGTGAGCAGGACGACTGCGATGAGCGTGGGCAGCACCCACACGGGAAGGCCGAGGAAGCGCTTGCGGCGGATCGGGATCGTGGACATGGCGGGCGGAGCAAGAAGGGAGGTGAGTAAACCGGCTGGCCGGCCGGCTGTTCGGGTGGGCGCACAGTGTGCGTTCACATCCGGGTCGGCGCTCGGTATCGGCGTCCATTCGCCTGAGTAAAGCGCGCCGAACGCGCCGAGCGCTCGGGCGGATCAGCACGGCCGCTCGGCGCGTAGGTCCTTCCTCTCTCAGCCAGAACTCCTATGCGCCTTGGAAGCGGTCGGTCACAGAACGTCCAGGTTGCCAGCGGCGGCGGGCGCGCCGGCCTCGGCATCGGCGGCCTCGTCGTGCTCCTTATCGGCGCGTACTTCGGCGTCGACGCGAGCGGCCTCGTCGGCGGCGGCGGCGGCGGGGGCAGCCCAGACGACGGAGCAGGCGGACCTCTCGGACCCGATCAACGATTGGCTCGCGGCCGTCCTCGGCGACACCGAGACGCGTCTGGGGGGAGCATCTTCCAGCGCGGCGGCGCCCAGTACCCCCCTGCCGACGCTCGTCCGCTTCTCGGGCGTCGTCAACTCGGGCTGCGGCACCGCCGACGCGCGAACGGGCCCGTTCTACTGCCCGGCGGACCAGAAGCTCTACATCGATCCGTCCTTCTTCGAGGAGCTCAAGCGGATGGGCGCGCCCGGCGACTTTGCCGCGGCGTACGTCATCGCGCACGAGGTCGGCCACCACGTCCAGAACCTCGACGGCATGCTCGAGGGGCAGCAGAGCAATGCCCGCTCGGTCGCGACCGAGCTCCAGGCAGACTGTTACGCCGGCATCTGGGCCCACTACGCCGAGACGGACCGCGACGTGCTCGAGGACGGCGAGATCAACGAAGGCCTCGCCGCCGCTGCGGCCGTCGGCGACGACCGGCTCCAGCAGTCGGCCGGGATGGAGGTTCAGCCCGAGTCGTTCACGCACGGCTCATCGGAGCAGCGGCAGCAGTGGTTCCGCCGCGGCTTCCGACTCGGGCGACACCGGCCAGTGCGACACCTTCTCAGCGATGTGAGGCGTGGGAGCGGCTCCGACTGTCGGCATGTCCACGCCCCTTCTGCCTCAGCCGCCGTCACCTTCCGTGGCCCAGGCGACCGTGAGCCAGGCCTCGCCGAGGCGCGCGTAGGCGATGTCCCACGCGCCGCTGGTCGGCGAGACGGCTGAGGCGCGGCCCTCGCCGTGGAGCGTCAGCGCGACGGACTGCGCCGCGGCGCGGAAGCCGGTGCGCTGGCCTTTGAGGACGGACTCCTTGAGCGTCCACAGGAGCGTCTGCGTGTCGTCTGTCGGCCCGCCGAGCGCATCGAGAAGGCCGTGCTCGTCGGGCGCAAGGATGCGGCGCCAGAGATCCGCCCGGCGCGGCGCCACGCGCTCGGCGTCGATGCCCACCGGCGCGTCCGAGACGCTTGCCACGCCGACGGCGGCGGCGCCGCGGCCGGTGTGCGCGATCGAGACCGTCGCGCCGGGCACCGTCGGCGCGCCGTCCGCGGCGACGCGGAGCGGGACCACATCCGGGTCCAGCCCGAGGCGCTCGGCGAGCAGCCGCCGCGCGGCCGTCCGGCCGAGGGCGAAGGCGAGGCGCCGCTCGGCGCTCGCGAACGCCTCCATCCGCGCGCGCTCGTCCGACGAGAGCACGTGCGCCTCCGGCAGCGTTGCCAGGGCGACGGCGACGTGCGGCGGAAGGTACAGGCCGGAGGGAACGGGGGGCATACGGTGGGCATCGGAGGAATCCGGACACGGACGGCAGCCTTTCTCCGTTCCCGAGGCCTCCCGCAGGGTGCCTGTCCCTATTTTGCCCGCCCCCAGATCCGCCCTGTATGTGCGCCCTCCCGCTCCGCCGCCTCGCCCCGTCCGCGCCGCCCGCCACGGGCTCGGCGCCCACAGCCACGCGCGCCAAGATGCCCTTCTCCGAGTTCATCGAGAGCTACCGCGCACGGCTGAAGCACCTGTTCGAGGAGCGCGTCTCGTGTGACGCGCATCAACGCCGGAGCGCGGCCTGCCGCCGTTCGTGCTCGACCGGATGCGCGAGACGACGGACCCGCTCTCGGTCTACATCCCCGAGGCGCACGGCGGCCGCGGCGGGCACGTCCGCGAGGGCCTCGCCGTGCTCGAGGAGACCGGCTACCAGTCGCTCGCGCTGACGCTGCTCGTCGGCATCAACGGCGGCCTGTTCCTGCAGCCGGTCGCCAAGTACGGCGTCGATGCGCTCCAGGCGCGCTCCTTCGGCGGCATCCTGCGCGACAAGCGCCTCGGCGGGCTCATGATCACGGAGCCGGACTACGGCTCGGACGCGCTGTCGATGAAGACGGCCTGGCGCGCGACCGGCCACGGGACCGCCCGGATCGAGGGCACCAAGCACTGGGGCGGCCTGACGGGCTGGGCCGACTACTGGCTCGTCACCGCCCGCCCGCTCGCTTCGGACGGCAACCTGCGCCGCGACGTCGACTTCTTCGTCGCCGACCAGTACGCTGCCCGCCCAGACGATCGCGGTCGAGGAGGTCTTCCCGAACCTCGGCCTTCGGATGCTCCCCTACGGCCGCAACCGCGTCGACATCGAGGTGCCGGACGATGCGCGCCTCGAGCCCGAGACGACGGGCGTCAAGATGATGCTGGACGTGCTGCACCGCAGCCGCCTTCAGTTCCCCGGCATGGGCATGGGCTACCTCCGCCGGATGCTCGACGAGGCCCTCGCGCACTGCCGCGAGCGCTTCGTCGGCGGGCAGGCGCTCGTGGACTACGACCAGGTCCGCGCCCGCATCGCGCGCCTCCAGGCGCACGTCACCAACTGCGCCGCGCTCTGCCTCGACACGGCCGAGAACGCCGGCACCGACCGCGACCTCTCGGGCGAGGCGCTGAAGGCCAACGCCTTTAAGACGACCTGCTCGGACTGGATGCAGGAGGCCGCCCAGTCGCTGATGCAGCTCGTGGGCGGACAGGGGTACAGGTCAGACCACATCGCAGGCCGCTCGCTCGTAGACAGCCGGCCGTTCCAGATCTTCGAGGGCTCGAACGATATCCTGTACCAGCAGGTCACAGAGTCCGTGATGAAGTCCATGCGGCGCGTGAAGGAGACGCACCTCGGGCGCTTCCTCGCCGCCGAGCCGCTCACCGCCCGCGCCTCGACGATGCTCGGCGACGTGCTCGCGTTCGACCTCGACTGGAAGATGCCGCAGCGCAAGCTCGTCGACCTCGGACGCGCGATCTCGCGCCTCGTCACGATGGAGATGACGATCGAGATGGGCGAGCGCGGCTTCGCCGCAGACCTCGTCGCGAACGCGCTCGACGAGACGCGCAGCGAGATCCGGACGCTCGTCGAGGGCTTCCGCACGAGCCGCATCATCTCGCTCGTCGAAGACGTGACGGCGCCGGACTGGCTCGCGCGCGTGCGCATCGCCTGATCGCCAGAGCGCGGTCCGCGCTCTGGCGACCACGGGTTGAGGGGCGGGAGGTGAGGCTCCTCGGCCTCACCCCTCACGTTCCAAACCGCCTACTTCCCGATGATGCTCTCCCTCCCCGACGGCCGCACGCTCCGCCCCGGCAAGGTCCTCTGCATCGGCCGCAACTACGCCGAGCACGTCAAGGAGATGGGGGACGTGGCAGCACCGCCGGCCGAGCCCGTCGTGTTCCTCAAGCCGACGACGGCGCTCGTCGCCTCAGGGTCGGAGATCGTCCTCCCGCATCAGTCGGCCGACGTGCACCACGAGCTCGAGCTCGTCGTGGTCGTCGGGACGGGCGGGCGGCACATCGACGAGGCCGATGCGCTGACGCACGTCGCGGCGTATGCGCTGGGGCTGGACCTGACGGCCCGCGACCTCCAGGCGCAGGCGAAGGCGTCCAAAGGTCCGTGGAGCATCGCCAAAGGGTTCGACACCTTCGCCCCGCTCGGCCCGCTCCTCGCCGCCGACCTCCTCGGCGATCCGCAGGCCGTCGAGATCGCCCTCACGGTCAATGGCGAGACGCGGCAGAGCGGCACGACGGCCGACATGATCTTCCCGGTCGCGCGCCTCGTCGCGTTCCTGTCGTCCGTGTTCACGCTCGAGCCCGGCGACCTTATCTACACCGGCACGCCCGCCGGCGTCGGTCCGGTCAAGGACGGTGACCGTCTCGAGGCGACCGGCCGCGGCGCGGCCGACTTGCCCGCGCTGAGCGTCACCGCCCGCGCCGAGTGACAGCACGAACCGGGACGGGTCGGCGTTGACTCGGCTCGCCCTCTCCCCTGTCGTGCTCCGCCTCACGCTCCTCGTGCTGCTGCTTCCCGCCGCAGCGCACGCACAGTCCGCCATTTTCCTCGGGACGGCCGTCGACGCCGAGACGGGCGAGACGCTGCCCGGCGCGACGGCGCAGGTTGCCGGCGCCTCGGGCGGCACGTCGAGCGGAACCGACGGGACGTTCCGCCTCGAGTTGCCGAGCCTACCCGCGACCGTCGTCGTGCGCTTCGTGGGCTACGCGCCGGCTCAGACGATCGTAACGACGGGCGACGCGCGCGGCGGCGTCGTGCGGCGGACCGTCCGGCTCGCGCCGGCACCCGCCTCGGTTGGCGAGGCGCTCGTGACGGGCGAGCACCCCGGCGACCGCTTCTGGCGCCGCGTCCTCGCGCGCCGGCAGACGCTCGCGGAGCGCCTCGGGCACGTCGGCGCCGAGGTATACTCGCGCCTCACGCTCGTGCGCGCTGGCCGCCTCGATGTGGGCGTGCACCCCGTCCAGCTTACCGAGACGCTCTCTAACGTGTCGTGGTCGGTGCGCGAGGGCAGCCGCGAGGAGGTCGTCGCGCGGCGGCGCCTGCCCGCCGGCGGCCCGTTCCGCTGGGCCCCGCCCGGCCCGGCGCCGAACCTCTACCTCGACGACGTGCTCGCGCTCGACGGGCAGCGCATCCCCTCCCCGCTCGCGCCCGACGCGCTCGACAACTACGCCTTCCGCGTCGGCGAAACCCTCGACGACGGCGGGAGGCGCCTCGTCGACGTCGCCGTCGTGCCGAAGCGCGGCGGGCTCGTCGCCGGCCGCATCCGCATCGTGGACACGCTGCTCGTCGTCGCCGACGCCGACCTGCGCCTCGACGGCGGGCGCCCGTCGGGCGCGGACTTTTTCGACGTGGCCTACCGCTGGGAATTCGCGCCGCTCTACGCCGACGAGGCGCTGCGCGACTCGCTCTGGATGCCGACGGGCTTTACACGTGAGGGCACGGTGACAGTCAACCTGACCGGCTACCGCGTGCCGACCGTCCGCTTCCATCAACAGTCGGCGTTCACGCTGACGGTGCCGGGCAGCACAGGCGAGGCCGCCCGGTTCGGGAGGCGATACGGGTCGGCGGGGCCGGTCTACGGCGGCCGCGAGGTCTACGACCTCGGCCGGCGGGCGCTGCCGCTGGACTCGCTCGAGGGCGTCATCGACACCGAGGCGCGCTTCCGCCGCGTGCGCCTCGCCGAACTGCTCCCGGCGCAGGAGGGCCTCCAGTTTGGTGGCCTGCTCGGTCTGCTGCGCCTTATCCCAGACCTCGAGGGAACGGACGAGTAGCTGGCCGTAGCTTTTCCGCTCCCCTCCGCCCCGTCCGATGTCCAAGGTCCGCGTCCTGAGCGAGTTCTGGCAGTTTCTGCGCGTCCGCAAAAAGTTCTGGCTCGCGCCAATCGTGCTCGTCCTCGTGCTGCTCGGGATGCTCGTCTACGCCGTGAGCGGGACCGCGCTGGCGCCGTTCGTCTACGCCCTGTTCTGAGCGGACCTGTGAGGCGGGGCCGGATCTGGTGCGCGTTACAACCCGCGCTCGAACCTCAGCCGGTAGTCTCGGTAGGCCGCGTTGTAGCCGGCAGCAGTGACCGTGAAGCCCGCTGCGAGGCCGAGGACCGTCATGCCGGGGTGTTTGTTGGGGAACGTGTCGAAGGCGAAGCGCTCGAAGCCCAGGCGCCGCGCCTCGTCCTCCATCGCCGCGAGGAGCACGCGCGCCACGCCCTCGCGGCGTGCCTCGGGCAGCACGCCGCCCTTGGCGCTGTAAAACGTGGTCCGGCTCTCGGCGTAGCCGACCTTGAAGCCGACGGCCCGGCCTCGGCGACGCGCCACGAGCAGCGTCAGGCACTCACGGTCGAGGCGGTGAATGACGCGCGACTCGCCGAAAACGGCATCGTTGAGGACGCGGACCTCGTCGAAGCGGTCCATGCCGAGACGCTCGATGACGAGGGCGTCGAGGCGGTCGGGACGCTCGGGTGCGAGCGGTGGGGCGTCGAGGATCTGCATCGGGCGGACGGTGGGCCAGGCGTACGGTAGGAAATCGGCGCGACAGGTGCAAGAGGCGGTGCGCAGCATGGCGGCAAATCAGCAGGACTTGCTAGGACGGCGGTCTGGATCAGTCCCTCACTCTGCGAGCCAAGTCGTAGTCTAAATGCGCGCCCCTCGCCGCCCTCGGCGGGCCCGAAGCGGAAGTCCTCCGCCACGGGTGGGCTCTCGGCTAGGCGGCCGTCCGTGACGCCCACGTATGCGCCGAAGTGAAGCGGCAGCTGACCGACACGCCCGTGATGAAGAGCCTCGCCGACAGGCGCCTGCTGAGCGTCGAGCAAGACGGCGCGGGACCCACGCCCGGTTGCAGCGCCTCGGCTGACCAACTGCGCCAGACCCCGTGAAAGCTGCCGCCATGGAGGCACTCACAGCGGAGCGCCCGGCGGTGCGCGTCGTCTCGGGCGGCTCGGTGTCATTCACGTTCGGCGTGTGGCGCCCCATCGTGGCTATCCCGCCAGTCTTGAGCGGCGAGGCGGTGCCTCGCAGATCACGGCGAGGCGCTGTGGCTGGGGTGGCGCACGCCTGGCCAGCTCAGAGCACACCGGCGATGACGTGGAGCCGCTTCACGAGTTGCTATTCGGCCAGTTAGTTTGCCCGACACCCGCTGCTGCCCGATGCTCCGCGTTCTGCTCCTCGCCGTGCTCTGCGCGTCCGCCGCCGCGGCGCAGACGCGGCCCGTCACGTTCGAGGTCGTCGTGCCGGGTGTGCTCGCACCGCTGGACACGGTCTACCTCGCCGGCACCGTCAACGGCTGGAACCCGGGCAACCAGCCAGAGGCTGGCGCCGCGCTGCCGATGGTGCCGGCTGGCCCCAACCGCTTCCGCCTCACGCTCGACGTCGCCGGCGACTCGGTCGCCTACAAGTACACGCTCGGCTCGTGGCGCTCGGTCGAGATGACGGCGGCGGACGGAGAGCGCGACAACCGGCTGCTGGGCGACCGCCGGACGGCTCGCGATACGGTCGAGGCGTGGCTCGTGCCGTCCGTCGCGCGCGGCGCGTGGCGCGTCGAGGACCTGCTGTTCGAGCAGGGCGCCTCGGTCCGCGCCTGGGTCGAGCGCTCGGGCGACGCCCTGTTCGACTCGCTCTCGACGGCCGAGGTCGACGCGCGCCTTGCCGAGGCAGAGGCCGCCTGGGCGGCCGACGCCGCGCGTCTCGGCTTCCCGGCGCTGCCGTTGCAACCGTTCGCGCTCCTGCCGTTCCGCGCGGGCCGCGGCGACGGGCGCGAGGCGCACCTCTTCCAGACGGTTTTCCTGCCCCGGATGACCGCGCTCGTCGATGCGTTCGAGTCCGAGCCGCCACACGTGTCTCGCCTCTTCGTGCTTAGCGATCTGGTGTCCCTCGCTGTAGCCGACCCGCGCTCGTTCAGGATGGATGCGGCCACGGCGACCGCGGCCGAGGCGCTGGCGGCACGCGTCGTCGCGCTTGCCGAGCGGTACTGCGCGGCCGACGCGGGCTTCGGCCCACGTGGCGGCGTCGCCTGCCGCCTCCGCGACACCGCCCGCGCCTCGAACGTGCTCTGGCCGCTCGTCGCGGCGTCCGCCCGCGGCGATGCGGCGGCGATAGACGGCCTCATCGCACGGCTCGACGCCGGCATTGAGACGCAGGCCGACGCGCCGCTCGTCGCCGGGCTCGCCATCCGCCACGCCACGCGCACCGGCGGCGACGGCGGCCTTCGCCTGCTCGACGCGCTCCTGACGCGCACGACGGACCGGTTCACGGCACCCGATTCGCTCCGCGCCGCGTACGTCCGGATGGATCCGGAAGGCGGCCTCGCACGCTTCGACCGGCTTCTTCCCGAGCGCCCCGCCTTCCGCCTCGCGGCCCTAGACGGCGCGCCACGCCTCGACGGCCTCGTGATGCCCGACGTCGTTGCGCGCGCTGCCTTCTCGTTCGACGATCTCGCCGGACGCCTCGTGCTCCTCGACGTCTGGGCGACCTGGTGCGGGCCGTGCCTCGCCGAGATCCCGACGTTCAACGCGTTCCACGACAGCCTCGCCGGCCGCACCGATATCGCCTTCGTGAGCATCCTCGCCGACGCCCGCACCGGCGGGATGCTGCCACAAGATGCCGAGGCGTTCGTCGCCGAGCGCGGCGTGCGCTATCCGGCACTCTACGACCTCGGCGACGACGGGCTCGGGGCGGCGCTGGACGTCACCGCCTACCCGAGCAAGTACCTCGTCTACCCGGACGGCACGCTCCGGCCCATCCCAATGGACGTGTCTTGGAGAACAGCGGTGCGCCTCGCAACGGACGAACTCGGCTTGGTGCCTGTCGCTGCGGACTGACGCGCGACGCGAACACGTGGCGAAATCCCGACGCAATACGCCCGCACGTCAGCGTGGCGGGAGACGGGTGGACTGCCGTGTGGTCCCGGAGGCGTATCCTCCACCCGCTTTCTCACCCACCCCGCTGCCTTCGTGCCTTTTTCTACCCTGCGCCGTGCGGCGCTCCTGCTCTCGCTCTGCGCTGCCGTGCCGGCCGCCGCCCAGTCGCTCGGCGTCGGCGTCGGCAGCATCAGCGCGCCCTACCCCACCGCCCTCGCCTCGGCGACGTTTGATAGCGACATCTACGTCGCCGGCTTTTACGGCCGTGGGACGTACCTGCAAGCCTTCACCGGGACAGACCAGCAGCCGGGCATCACCGGCGACTCAGCGTCGGTCCGCCTCTTCGGCGCCGACCTGTTCACCGGCGGCAACCCGACGCTCGTCCGCATCCCCGGCGACCTGCCCGTGACGGTCTTCGTCCCCGTTCGCCTCGGCGCGAGCTACCGTTACGTCGACGCCGAGTTTGAGAGTGGGGTCGGGTCGCGGTCGAGCAACCTTGGCGAGGGCACGCTCGGTGTCGGCGGCGGCATCGGGCTGGACGCGCCCCCCGCGCTTACGTCCGGCTTCGGGCGCGTCTCGGCCGAGGCGTCGTACGTCGTATCAGCCGGTGCCCTCGCCGACTTCTCAGAGTCCGAGCCGGAGCCGCTGGCCGTCCGTGCCGGGACGCTCTCGCTGGGCGTTCGCGTGACGAACATACTTGGGTCGCGCCTCGGCGCGTCGCTCGGCTACACCCACCGTGGATCGAGCCTGTCAGGCGCGTTGAACTCGTTCGGCGACTTTATCGAGGCAGTCACGAGCAGCGAGGGCCTGAGCGGCTACGAGACGCTGAACCTCGTCCGCGTGGGCCTCGCGTTCTGATTACTCCTCGGGCCGATGCGCATTGCACCCCTTCTCCTGCTCCTTGTGGCTGCGCCTCTCTCAGCGCAGCAGGCAGCGCCGCTCTGCGGCGCACCCGACGTGCTCTCGGTCGACGACGCTAGCCGACGCCTCTCGGCTCTCGCGCCGCCGTCCACTGAGCCGGCCCGCGACACCTACGAGTCGACCGCAGAGTGGGAGGAGCGGCTCGAGCGCGTCCGGGCCGACCAGCGGCGCACGGCTCTCCAAGCCTTCGGCAGCCGGACGCTGCGCGTCGGAGGCGTCGTGTCCGTGCGCTACGACGCGGACGCCGAGGCGCTCGTTCTGGGCGAGACGGCGCCGGCAATCCGCTTGCCAGACATCCCGTATTCGCTGCCGCGAACAAAGATGTATCAGGGCGAAACCAGCATCGTCATCCGCGCGGCTTCAGGGCTATGGGGCGACAGCCAAATAGAGCCTCCTCTCAGCCTTTCGGACCGCCATCCGTCGGTTAGACTGAGCCGCGCTGTTGCGCGGACGCTCGACGCGGCCACCAATCCAACCTGCTTCTTCGTCATCTACCGCATCTTCGGCGCTGACGCACCGGTTGTCGGATATGACCGCATTGAGATCGTCTCGGTCGTGCGCGGCCAGCCCCATGTGTGGAGCTGGACGCTCGGCGACGACGGAACGGAAGGGTCTCCGGACAACCGCCCACCTTCGCCGCCGGAGCCCCCACCAGCGCCGCCGCCAACAAACGATCCGCTCGACTTCTCTGAGGTCTCGCCGGTCCTCATCGGCGGCATCGAGCGCCTCCAGCAGTCAATCCGGTACCCAGACTTCGAGTGCCGCGCCCGCATCGAGGGCCGCGTCATCGTCCGTTACGTCGTCGGCGCCGACGGCCGGGCGTCGAATGTCGAGGTGGTTCGCTCGGTCAGCCCGGGCCTAGACCGCGCCGCCATCCAAGCCGTCCAGCGAGCGCGCTTCGAGCCAGGCAAGCAGAACGGGCAGGCCGTGCAGGTCCGCCAGACGCTTCCGATCACGTTTCGCGTCTCGGGCGCATGCGAGCCGCCGCCAGCGGCGCCGCGCTGACGCGCTACCTTGGCCACCGAAGCCAGGGGTGTCCGGCGCACGTCACGCGCCGGACTGAGACAGACCCTCCGCACCTGATCCGGTTCGTACCGGCGTAGGGAGTGCTTCGCCTGCATCCTTCGGGGTGCCGCGCCTCGCGGCGCGCGGGCGCCCCGGCTTCGCATGTCCCCACATCCGACCGCCGCCATGGAGATGCCCCTCGCCGCCTCGAGCAGCGCCGCCGCCAAGAAGGCCGCCAACGACGCCACCCACGCCCGGATCGCCGAGCTGTCCGACGAGGTCCGCCGCCCGCTGCCCGGCTCGCAGAAGGTCTACGTCGTCGGGAGCCGCCCCGACGTGCGCGTCCCGATGCGCATCATTTCCCAGAGCCCGACCGGCGGCGAGGCCAACGCCGCGTTCCCGGTCTACGACACGTCCGGCCCGTACACGGACCCGACGGCGCCCATCGACCTCCGCGCCGGCCTGCCGAGCGTCCGCGGCGCGTGGATCGCTGAGCGCGGCGACACCGTCGGGCTCGCCGCGCCGACGAGCGCCTTCGGGCAGGAGCGCGCTGGGGACCAGACGACCGAGCACCTCCGCTTCGAGCACGTCCGCGCGCCGCGGCGCGCGGCCCCGGGGCGGTGCGTCACGCAGATGCACTACGCCAAGAAAGGCATCGTGACGCCCGAGATGGAGTTCGTCGCCATCCGCGAGGGGCAGCGCCTCGAGGCGCTCCGCGAGACCAACCCGGACCTGTTCGGTCAGCACGACGGCCACAGCTTCGGCGCGAGCATCCCGCGCGTCATCACGCCCGAGTTCGTCCGCGACGAGGTCGCGCGGGGCCGGGCCATCATCCCGGCGAACATCAACCACCCGGAGCTCGAGCCGATGATGATCGGGCGCAACGCGCTCGTCAAGATCAACGCCAACATGGGCAACTCGGCCGTCACGTCGAGCATCGCCGAGGAGGTCGAGAAGCTCACGTGGGCGATCCGCTGGGGCGCGGACACCGTCATGGACCTCTCGACGGGCGCGCACATCCACGAGACGCGCGAGTGGATCCTGCGCAACTCGCCGGTCCCGATCGGGACCGTTCCGATCTACCAGGCGCTCGAAAAAGTGGGCGGCGCGCCCGAGGATCTCACGTGGGCGCTGTTCCGCGACACGCTCGTCGAGCAGGCCGAGCAGGGCGTGGACTACTTCACGATCCACGCGGGCGTCCTGCTGCGCTTCGTGCCCGCTCACGGCGAAGCGGCGGACCGGCATCGTCTCGCGCGGCGGCTCGATCATGGCCAAGTGGTGCCTCGCGCACCACCAGGAAAACTTCCTCTACACGCACTGGGACGAGATCTGCGAGCTCTGCGCGGCCTACGACGTCTCGTTCTCCATCGGCGACGGCCTCCGACCGGGCTCCATCGAGGACGCCAACGACGACGCGCAGTTCGGCGAGCTCTACATCCAGGGCGACCTCACGAAGCGCGCCTGGGCGCAGGACGTGCAGGTGATGAACGAGGGGCCGGGTCACGTCCCGATGCACATGATCCAGGAGAACATGCAGAAGCAGATCGAGTGGTGCGGCGAGGCGCCGTTCTACACGCTCGGCCCGCTCACGACGGACATCGCGCCGGGCTACGACCACATCACGTCGGGCATCGGCGCGGCGATGATCGGGTGGTTCGGGTGCGCGATGCTGTGCTACGTCACGCCCAAGGAGCACCTCGGCCTGCCCAACCGCGACGACGTCCGCGAGGGCGTCATCACGTACAAGATCGCGGCCCACGCCGCGGACCTCGCCAAGGGCCACCCCGGCGCGCAGGCGCGCGACAATGCGCTCTCGAAGGCCCGCTTCGAGTTCCGCTGGGAGGACCAGTTCAACCTCGGGCTGGACCCCGAGCGGGCCTGCGCCTTCCACGACGAGACGCTCCCGAAGGACTCGGCCAAGGTGGCGCACTTCTGCTCGATGTGCGGGCCCAAGTTCTGCTCGATGAAGATCACCCAGGACGTCCGCGACTACGCGGCCGAGCACGGCGTGGACGTCGAGGCGGCGATCCCGGAGGGGATGCGGGAGAAGTCGGCCGAGTTCGAGGCGCGCGGCGGCGAGATTTATCTCGCACCGTAACGCTGAGCGTCCGCGACAGCCTTAGCCCGGCAGCTGCTTCCGCTCGGGCGCCGGCGGCAGCGCCGGCGCCTCGGGCTCCTCGACGAGCGACCACGGCTCGAGGAGTGCCTCGGGGATGGCCGCGAGAAAGCGGCTCGGCTCCGTCAGCAGCGCACCCGAGCCGCGGCGGTAGTGGACGAGCGGGTACGACACGTAAAGGCTCGTCTCGGCGCGCGTGAGGGCGACGTAGAGCAGGCGCCGCTCCTCGTCCGTCTCGGCCGGCGAGCGCAGCGCGTAGTGGCTCGGCAGGAGGCCGTCGAGCGCGTGGATGAGAAAGACGGTGTCGAACTCGAGGCCCTTCGCCGAGTGGATCGTGGAGAGCACGAGCGGCGCCTCGTCCTCGAACGTGCCCTCGGCGGGCTGCGCCGTGTAGTCGAGCGGGTCGAGGGCGAGCGTCTCGAGAAAGGCGGCGCGCGAGGGCGCCGCCGCGGCCAGCGCCGCGAGGGCGTCGAGGTCGTCCGCGCGCGCCGCGGCGTCGTCCGGGTAGATCCGTTCGAGGATCGGGCGGTAGTAGGCGAGAAGGCGCTCGACCTGCGCCTCGGCCGTCGCCGCCACGTCGCCGCGCAGCGCGGACGACGAGGCGCGCGAGGTCGAGCGCGCCAGCCGTCGCCGCCTGCGACCGGACGGGCGGCAGCGCGTCCGCGTCGACGCGGCCCGTCTCGGCGGCGTGCGGCGGCCCACGGCAGCAGCGCGCGGGCCGCGGCCGGCCCGATGCCCTCGACGAGCTTCAGCGCGCGCGTCCACGCGACGGCGTCGGCGGGGTTCTCGGCGAGGCGCAGGTGCGCGACGACGTCGCGGACGTGCGCCGCCTCGGCAAGCTTCAGCCCGCCGCGCTTCACGAACGGGATGCCGCGCCTGGAAAGCTCCGCCTCGAGGGCGAACGAGCGACGGACGCCGACCGGAACAGGACGCCGATGCGCCCGAGCGACAGCCCTTCCTCGCGCGCGTCCAGCACGACCTGCGCGACGAAGCGCGCCTCGTCGCCGTCGTCCGGCGCGCGGACGAGCGCGGGCAGATCACCGCCGTCCCGGCTCGACACGAGGCGCTTCTCGTAGCCGACGCCTTCGAGGACGTGGTTCGCGAGGTCCAGGATCGGCTGCGTGCTGCGGTAGTTGCGCTCGAGCTTCAGGATGCGTGCGCCCGGGTAGCGCGCGCCGAAGCCGAGGATGTGCCGCACGTCCGAGCCGCGGAAGCCGTAGATCGCCTGCGCGTCGTCGCCGACGGCCGTGAGGTTGCCGTGGACCGAGGCGAGGCGCTCGACGATGCCCGCCTGCAACCCGTTCACGTCCTGGTACTCGTCGACGAGCACGTGCCGGAGGCTGCCCGAGACAGCCTGCCGCACGTCGGCGTGCGCGTCGAGGAGCTCGGCCGTGCAGCGCGAGGAGGTCGTCGTAGTCCGCCAGGCCGGCGGCGCGCTTGTAGGCCGGCGAAGGCGCGGCCGAGGTCGGCGATCGCCTCGGTGTGGCCCGCGAACTGCGGCGCCGTCTCCATGAGGACGTCCTCCAGCGCGACGCCGCGGTTGACGCTCGCTGAGAGCAACGCCTGGATCGTGCCCTTGCGCGGGAACCGCTTCTGCGCGGCGTCGAACCCGGCCTGCGTGCGCAACAGGTCGATAACGTCGGCCGAATCTGCCGTGTCGAGGAGCGTGAACGCGCGGGGCATCCCGAGGCGCTCGGCGTGCTGCCGCAGGACGGACAGGCAGAAGGCGTGGAACGTCCCGCCGCGGACGCGCTCGCAGCGCCCGTCGAGGAGACGTGCCGCGCGGGCGAGCATCTCGGCCGCGGCGCGGCGCGTGAACGTCAGCAGGGCGATCTGCTCTGGCGGCGTGCCCGTCTCGACGAGGTACGCCACGCGGTAGACGAGCGTCCGCGTCTTGCCCGTGCCGGCCCCCGCGACGATGAGCGTCGGGCCGGCGCCGGCCGTCGCCGCGGCGTGCTGCTGCGGGTCGAGCGCCGCAGCGTAGTCGATCTGGAGCGCGGCCGGGCGGGCCGCCTCGGGGTCGGCGCGGAGGACGAAGCGGCGGGACACGGGGCGGCGGGAGCAAGGGAGCGCTCGGGCAAGATCGGTCCACCGCCAGGACGCCGCGCCGCGCAACCGGCCGTCGCTCGCTGCGTACCGGCAAGGCCCCTCACAACCGGCGCCCTCCGCGCCTCGACCGATGGACGACACCGCTCCCCGCACGCCGCAGCCTGGCGACCCCGACTACAACGAGGCGCTCCACAGCGTCGACTGGGGCGAGGACTTCGGCACCGACGCCGCGCCCGGCTCCAAAGGAAAAAAGGCCTTCGGCGCCGGCCCGGCCTCCGACGGCGACGACACCACGCGCGCCGACCGCGGCGGCGCCGACACCTTCGAGCGCGGTCCCGAGTAACCGCCGCGCCGCCGTCTCACCCGAGGCGGCGGCGCTCTCCGTTTGGAACATGGGCGCCGCCGCGGGCGAACCACCCGTCCCATCTTCTCTCCCCCTCTCATGTCAGAGACGCCCCTCGACGGCCTCGCCGTCGCCATCCTCGCCACCGACGGCTTTGAGCAGTCCGAGCTCGAGTCGCCGCATGAAGGCCCTCAAAGAGGCCGGCGCCACCGTCCACATCGTCTCTCTGAAATCCGGCTCTATCAAGGGCTGGGACGAGGACGACTGGGGCGACTCGGTCGACGTCGACAGAACGCTCTCGGACGCCTCCGCGAGCGACTACGCCGCGCTCGTCCTTCCCGGCGGCCAGATGAACCCGGACAAGCTGCGCGTGGAAGACGACGCCATCGCCTTCATCACCGCCTTCGCCGAGGCGGGCAAGCCCATCGGCGCCATCTGCCACGCGCCGTGGCTCGTCATCGAGGCCGGCCTCGCCAAGGGGCGCCACATGACGTCCTACCCGTCTATCCGCACCGACCTCGAGAACGCCGGCGCGATCGTGCGCGACGAGGAGGTCGTGGTCTGCCCCCACGGCGACTTCACGCTCGTCACGAGCCGCGACCCGAACGACCTGCCGGCCTTCAACGCCGCGCTCGTCGAGACCTTCGCCGCCGCCGGCCAGGATGCCTGATGTCAGCGGACGCCGATGCAGCGCCCGCCCGGACCCGGTCCGGGCGGGCGCACGTCGTTTTGCTGCGCCCGGCAACGAGATGGCCCGTCGCCGGCGTTGGTCTGCTCACCGACGCCCTGCGTATTTTCTAGCACACCGCGCCACCGCCGCATGACCCGCTCGCTCCTCGCCGCCCTCGCGCTGCTCCTCGCCCTCCCGTCGGGCGGCGCAGACGCCCAACCCGGCCTTCGGGCGCCTCGACCTGCCGACGCCCAACGCGGTCCGCGGCGCCGACGGCCGGCCCGGCCCGGCCTACTGGCAGAACCGCAACGACTACCGCATCGCCGCGCGCCTCGACCCGGCGACGCACACGGTCACCGGGACAGTCACGCTGACGTACACCAACGACAGCCCCGAGGCGCTGCCGTACCTCTGGATGTACCTCGAGCAGAACCTCTTCGCGCCCGACAGCCGCGGCGCGCGCCGGACGCCGCCGGACAGCCGCTGGCGCGGCTCCTTCCCGCAGGGCGGCTACCGCCTCGGCACCGTCCGCGTCGGCGGCACGCCCGTGACGCCGGTCGTGGACGACACCCGGATGCGCCTCGACCTGCCGACGCCCGTCGCCGCGGCCGGCGGCCGCGTCGAGGTTACGATGGACTACGCGTTCGTCGTGCCCGAGTACGGCGCAGACCGGATGGGGCGCTTCCCCGCCGCGCAGGGGACGGTCTACGAGATCGCGCAGTGGTACCCGCGCGTCGCCGTCTACGACGACGTCTCGGGCTGGAACACGCTGCCGTACCTCGGCCAGGGCGAGTTCTACCTCGGCTACGGCGACTTCGACTACGAGATCACCGTCCCGGCCGAGATGACGGTCGTCGGCACGGGCACGCTCGTCAACGAGGACGACGTGTTCACGCGCGAGCAGCGCGAGCGGATCGCCCGCGCGCGCCGCTCGACGAGCCGCGTCCGCATCGTCGAGCCCGGCGAAGTCGGCACGCCGGCGGCGAGCGCGGCCCGCTCCGGCCTGACGACGTGGAAATTCCGCGCCGAGAACGTCCGAGACGTCGCGTGGGCCGCATCCACGTCGTTCATCTACGACGGCGCCAATGCCGCCATCCGGCAGGACGACGGATCCGTGCACGACGTGTTCTATCCAGAGCGCCTACCCCGCCGAAGGGCTCTCCGCAGACGCCGCCAACCCCGGCTGGGAGGAGGCGACGCGCTACGGCCGCGCGGCGATCATCAACAACAGCCGCTGGTACCCCTACCCCTACCCCGTCGCGATCTCCGTCGGCGGCGTCGTCGGCGGCATGGAGTACCCGATGTTCCAGTTCTCGGGCGTCGACCGCACGCGGCCAGAGCCTCTTCGGCGTCGTCGACCACGAGCTCGGCCACAACTGGTTTCCGATGATCGTCGGCTCCGACGAGCGGCGCTACGCGTGGATGGACGAGGGCTTCAACACGTACCTCAACACGTTCTCGCTGAAGACCTTCTACGACGAGAACGAGGACCGCACGCTGCCCTTCACCGGCCAAGGCGACTCGACGCGCGTCCGCCGCCTCGTGACCGGCGACGGGACCGCGCACGCTCGCGCGGCAGCCCTACGCCGCGGACCAGCCGATGATGACCTACCCGGACCGCATCCGGCCTGAGGCGCTCGGCTGGCTTGCGTACCGCAAGCCCGGCAAGGGCCTGCTGCTGCTCCGCGACGCCATCGTCGGCCCCGAGCGCTTGGACGCCGCCTTCCGGGACCTACATCCGCCGCTGGGCCTACAAGCACCCGCAGCCTGCCGACTTCTTCCGGACCGTCGAGGACGTCGCGGGCGAGGACCTCGACTGGTTCTGGCGCGAGTGGTTCTACGGTCACGGACCTCTACGACGCCGCCCTCGCAGGCCTCCGCATCGACGGCGACATGGCCATCGGCGACGGTCGAGAACCGCCTGCCGCTCGTCTTCCCCGCGACGGTCGAGTTCCGCTTCTCGGACGGCACGACCGAGCGCGCGGTCGTCCCCGTCGAGGCGTTCGTGAACGGGCCGGGCACGGCGCGCGTGATGCTCAACGGCCGCACGCCCGTCGCGGCGCGCCTCGACCCGACGGCCTGCTGCCCGACGACGACCGCTCCAACGACGACCTGCCCTTCTGATGCCGCAGCGACTGCCCCTCGCCGAGCGCATTCGGCAGGGGCAGATCCCGCCGTGACCCTGTCGCCGAACGGCGACTGCTCTCCTACCCTCGACCCGATGACCCGACCGCTCCCGCTCCTCGTCGCGCTGCTCGTGGCCGCTCCGGCCTTCGCGCAGGGCGCGCCGGCGCGCCTCGCCGCGACCAACGACTCCATCTTCGCGCCGCTCCCGCTGCCGACGCCCAACGTCTACCGCGCCGCCGACGGCCGGCCCGGGCCCGAACTACTGGCAGAACCGCAACGACTACCGCATCGAGGCGCGCCTCGACACCGTCGCCGCACGAGGTCACCGGCACGGTCCAGCTCGACGTACACCAACAACAGCCCCGAGGCGCTGCACGCTATCCTCTGGTTCCACCTCGAGCAGAACCTCTTCGCGCCCGGCGCGCGCGGCGCGACCGGCGCCGGCACCCGCGCCGTCGTCGACCATCGCGCCCGGCCAGGGCTACCGCATCGGCACCGTCACGGCCGGCGGCCGGCCCGTCACGCCCGTCGTCACGGACACCCGGATGCGCGATCGACCTGCCGGAGCCCGTCGCGCGCCAACGGCGGTACGGTGACCGTCGACGATCCCGTACGCCTTCCTCGTCCCGGGCGACCGGACGCCGCGCATGGGGCGCATGGAGGCCGCGCAGGGGACGGTCTACGCGCTCGCGCAGTGGTACCCGCGCGTCGCCGTCTACGACGACGTCTCGGGCTGGAACACGATGCCGTACCTCGGCTCGGGCGAGTTCTACCTCGGCTACGGCGACTTCGAGTACAGCGTGACGGTCCCGGCGTCGATGCACGGTCGTCGGCACGGGCGACGCTCCAGAACCCGGACGAGGTGTACACGGCCGCGCAGCGCGCCCGCATCGCGCGGGCCCGCGCGAGTCGACGACGGCGCGTCCGCATCGTCGAGCCCGCGCGAGGTCGGCACGGCCACAGCGACGCCGAGCCGGACGGGCACGAAGACGTGGACGCTTCACGCGCCGAGAACGTCCGCGACGTCGCGTGGGCCGCCTCCGCCGCCTTCATCGTCGACGGCGCCGACGCCGCGCATCCGGCAGGACGACGGCGACGTGCACCACGTGTTCATCCAGAGCGCCGTACCCTGCCGAGGGCCTCTCCGCCGACCCCGCCGAGCCGGGCTGGGAGGAGGCGACGCGCTACGGCCGCGCGGCGATCATGAACAACAGCCGCTGGTACCCCTACCCCTACCCCGTCGCCATCTCGGTCGCGACGCCACATCGGCGGCATGGAGTACCCGATGCTCCACTTCTCGGCCGTCACGAGCCGCCACACGGACCTCTTCGGCGTCGTGGACCACGAGCTCGGCCACAACTGGTTTCCGATGATCGTCGGCTCCGACGAGCGGCGCTACGCGTGGATGGACGAGGGCTTCAACACCTTCATCAACACCTTCTCGCAGGTCACGTTCTACGACGAGGGCACGGACCCGAGCCTGCCGGGCTACGGCACCGGCAGCGCCTCGCGCTACGTCACGCTCACGCTGCGGCGACTACGTTCGTCGAGTACTACCAGGCGCGCATGGGGGCCAACAACCGGCCCATCATGACCTACCCGGACCGCGTGCCCGGGCAGGCCGGCGGCTTCGTCCTCTACTTCAAGCCTGCCGCGGGCCTGCGCGTCCTCCGCGACGAGGTCCTCGGGCCGGACCGCTTCGACGACGGCCTTCAAGACCTACATCCGCCGCTGGGCCTACAAGCACCCGCAGCCCGCCGACTTCATGCGGACCATGGAGGACGTCTCGGGCGAGGACCTCGACTGGTTCTGGCGCGAGTGGCTCTACGGCACGGACTCGTTCGACGCCGGCCCTCGCCGGCCTCTCGGTCGTCGACGGGCAGGCCGTCGCAGCTGTCCAGAACAACGGCGTCGCTCGTCTTCCCGATCGACCGTCGAGTTCACGTTCACCGACGGCACGACCGAGCGCGCGCAGATCCCCGTCGAGGCGTGGATGGTCGGCGACCAGGCCGCGGCGCGCATCCCGCTGAACGGCCGGACGGTCCGCTCGGCGCGCCTCGACCCCGACGGCCTGCTGCCGGACACCGACCGCGCCAACGACACGGCGACGATGTAGCGGCGACGCCCTGCGCGAGCCGGAGGGCGCACGAGAGCCGGGGCTCGACGCCCCGCTGGCGTGCGCCCTGCCGTCGCTGATGCCTCTGGTCTCGTCCCGTGCGGCTCGCACTCTTCCGATTCCTCTGCACAATGCTCCATCCCGACGCCCTCGCGTCTCTCGTGGCGCTCGCCGCTCGCCTCGTCTCGGCGCGCGGCCGCGGCGCAGTCCCCCGCCGTCGGCGCGTGGGACATCACCCTCACGCCCGCCGGGCTCGACCGAGGTGTTCGACCGCGGCCGCCTCGTCGTCCCGCAGACCGGCCAGACGGGCTCGTTCGGCCTCGAGGGCCAGGGCTTCACCGGCGACCTCGTCAGCGCGACGCTCACGGCGTCGGGCAACGCCTTCACGCTCGCCGCGACGCTGAGCGTCGCCGGCCAGGCGCTCCCGCTCACCGTCACCGGCACGGTCTCGGGCGACACGTTCGCGGGCACGCTCCAGGCCGCCGGCCAGCCCGAGCTGCCCATCGCCGGCACGCGCGTCGACCCGAACGCGCCCGTCGCCGCGGCGCCGGCGGCGCCCCGAGCGAGACCGCCCAACGCGGCCCTGTTCGCGACGCTCCCGCTGCCCGCGCCCAGCCGCGTACCGCACGGCCGACGGCCGCCCCGGACCCGGCCTACTGGCAGAACCGGACCGACTACCGCATCCGCGCCGCGCTCGACTCGACGACGCAACACGCATCACGGGCACGGTCACGCTGCGCTACACCAACAACAGCCCCGAGGCGCTGCCGTTCCTCTGGATGCAGCTGGACCAGAACCTGTTCCGACCCGACCAGCCGCGGCCAGCGCTCCAACCCGAGCCCGCGCAACGCCGGCACGGCCGACGGTCGGCGAGGGCTACCGCCTCGGCACGGTCACCGTCGGCGGCACGGCCGTCACGCCGATCGTCACCGACACGCGGATGCGCATCGACCTGCCGACGCCCGTCGCCGGCGAACGGCGGCCGCGTCGAGGTCACGGTCCCCTACTCGTTCGTCGTCCCGCAGGAGGGATCGGACCGGATGGGCCGCCTCGCGACGCCGCGCGGCACGGTCTACTAGCATCGCGCAGTGGTACCCGCGCGCCGCCGTCTACGACGACGTCAACGGCTGGAACACGCTGCCGTACCTCGGCCAGGGCGAGTTCTACCTCGACTACGGCGACGTCGATTTCGAGATCACCGTCCCGGCCACGATGACGGTCGTCGCGACGGGCGTGCTCCAGAACGAGTCCGACGTCTACACGCCGCGAGCAGCGCGCAGCGCCTCGCGCAGGCGCGGCGCTCCGACGAGCGCGTGTACGTCATCGGAGCCGGACGAGGTCGGCCCGGCCGCGCACCCGTCGCGCACCGGCACCGCGACGTGGAAGTTCGAGGCCGAGAACGTCCGCGACGTCGCGTGGGGCGCCTCCGCCGCCTTCGTCCTCGACGGCGCCAACGCCGCCGTCCCGCTAGGCGACGGATCGGTCAACAACGTGCTCATCCTGAGCGCGTACCCGCCGTCCGCGATCGGCACGCCGGACGACCCCGGGCTGGGAGGAGGCGACGCGCTTCGGCCGCGCCTCGATCCTCAACAACAGCCGCTGGTACCCCTACCCCTACCCCGAGGCGGTCGAGCGTCGCGTCCAACGCCGGCGGCATGGAGTACCCGATGCTCCACTTCTCGAGCGCGCGCGCGCGCGGCGAGGACCTCTACGAGGTCATCGACCACGAGCTCGGCCACAACTGGTTTCCGATGATCGTCGGCTCCGACGAGCGGCGCTTCGCGTGGATGGACGAGGGCATCAACACCTTCATCAACCCCTTCTCGGTGACGCGCTTCTACACCGAGCAGGCACCGCAGGGCTTCGCCGCCGCCCGAGGACCTCAGCCAGACGCAGGCCGTCGGCTTCGTCCAGCCGGACGGCTACACGCAGCTCTACCGCCAGTTCGGGCGCTTCGACCAGACGCTCATGACGGCGCCGGACCAGCTCTCCTCGGGCGGCCTGCTCCTGGACGCGTACGTCAAGCCCGGCGCGGGCCTGACGGTCCTGCGCAATGCCGTCCTCGGCCCGGAGCGCTACGACGCCGCCTTCATGGACGTACATCCGCCGCTGGGCCTACAAGCACCCGCAGCCCGCCGACTTCTTCCGCACGATGGAGGACGTCTCGGGCGAGGACCTCGACTGGTTCTGGCGCGGCTGGTTCATGACGACCGACACCTACGACGCCGCGATCACGGCCGTCACCGCGGACGGCCCGATGGCCACGGCGACGGTCACGAACAACGCCGGCCTCGTCTTCCCGGCGACCGTCCTGTTCACGTTCTCGGACGGCACGGTCGAGCGCGCCTCGGTCCCCGTCGAGGCGTTCACGACGGGCGACACGGCCCGCGCCGCGGCGCCGCTGGGCGGCCGCACGCTCGTCTCGGCCAGCCTGGACCCGGACCACGTTCTGCCGGACACGGACCGCTCGAACGACTCGAAGACGATGTAGGCGACGGCGCCTCGCGCATCTGCGGCCGGCTCCGAGCGATCGGGGCCGGCCGCGGCCGTTTCACAGGGGTGACACAGCGTGCGCCCCGGCGGCGGCCGTACGTTCCGAGCCCCCCGGTTCAGCCTGCCCGTGTCGTCCACCGCCGTCGAAGCCCCGTCCATCCCCGGCCTCGCGCTGCGCGGCGGCTTCGCGCTGCGCGACGGGCAGGCCGCGTTCCTGAGCGCCTGGGCCGCGGCGCTGCGAGAACGACGAGCGCAACGCGCTCGGCGTGTTCGTCCCGGGCTACGGCAAGACGATCACGGCCCTCGCGAGCTTCCTCGTGGCCCGCGCGCTCGGCGTCGCCGACCGCCTCGTGGTCTTCGTCCCGCGCGGCAACCTCCGCGACCAGTACGCCGACGGCGACGAGCTCGCGCGCGTCTTCCACAGCCTCGGCGTGGACCGGCCCGTGAGCTTCTGCGTCGCCGACTCGGACCGCGTCTTCCTCAAGAACCTCGACGTCGAGGTCGTGATCACGACCTACCAGTACGCGTCGGGCGAGCGCGGCAACGACGCGCTCGTCGAGTACTGCCGCCAGTCGAAGGCGCTCTTCGTGTTCGACGAGGTCCACCACCTCGCGACCGACGGGACGTGGGCGCGCGCCATCGAGCGCTTCCCGCACGCCGCCTCGGTCGCGCTCTCCGGCACGCCGCTCCGCTCGGACAACAAGACGCTCTTCGGCGTCCCGTTCACGACCGACGACGACGGCTTCCAGTACTACGAGGCGCTCCACGAGGTCGGCATGCGCCAGGCGCACGCCGAGGGCGGCATCCTCAAGCGCGTCGACGCGCACGTCGTGGACTACACCGTGCGGATGGTGCGGACCGACACGGGCGAGGAAGTCGACGTCTCGCTGTCCGAGCTCCGCGAGATGGCCGAGACGCCGCGCGACGTCGACACCTTCCTCGCGCGCAAGAAGCTCCGCTTCCACGACGTCTACCTCGACACGCTGCTCGGGCCGGCCTTCGAGCGCTTCGCGCAGAAGCGCGGCGCCCTCGCCCGCACCTTCGCGCGGACGGGCCGCCTCATGGACCCCGCGGCGCGCAACCACCAGATGCTCGTCATCGCGATGAGCAACGTCCACGCCGCGGCGATCCTCACAGCACGTCAAGCGCCGCTACCCGGACGTCGTCTCGGCGCGCATCGGGCAGGACGTGCCCGCGGCCGAGCGCCAGGCCGACGCTCGACGCCTACCGCCGCGGCGAGATCGACGTGATGGTGCAGGTCGACATGATCGGCGAGGGCACGGACATCAAGCCGATCTCGGTCCTCGTCAAGGCCGACCTCGTGCGCGCGCTCGGCAAGACGATGCAGCAGGTCTTCCGCGGCATGCGCCACGTCCCGGGCTGGCCCGACGACGCCAACCGCTGCGACCTCTACGCCGCCGACGACTCGGGCGTGGTCGACACGCTGCGCTGGATCGCGGCCGAGGAGCAGGCGGGCGTCAAGCGGACGTCCAAGCAGGGCGGCGAGGGCCTGCCGGCGCCGGCGGAGCGCGCCATCCAGAACTCGGTCTGGGAGCTCAAATCCGTCACGCAGGGCGCGTCACAGACGACGTCCATCGAGCAGATGCCGGGCTACAAGAGCGCGGCGCAGTTCCACGCCGCGCCGCCCGTCCCCGAGGCGCGCCCGCAGTCGCTCGACATCGCCCGCCGCGAGCGCGCCCTCCGCCGCGAGTGCGCCGTCCTCGCCCGCGACCTCGCCTTCGCCCTCGACGCGCCCGCGCGCCCCGTCGCCGCCCGCGACGTGCACCGCATCGCCAAGGAGCGCCTCGCCAAAGCCCAGGGCGACCTCAGCCTCGGCGAGCTCGAGCGCAAAAAGCTCTGGCTCGAGCGCTCGATCAAGGCCGGGCGGATGGTCTAGCGCGGCCCGAGGCGGGCTACCCCAGCCAGCCCATGAGCCACGCGACGACCGACGTGGCGCCAGCCATCAGCGCGATCATGAGCCACGCCGAGGGGCGCGTGCCGCGGCGGGCGACGGGAAACTCGTAGCCGCAGTACGGGCACTCCGCCGCGTCCTCGGGGCCGTCGATGGCGCAGGCGGGGCATTCGCGGAGCGGCATCAGAGCGTCGGGAGGGCGAGGTAATCCGGGTCCGCCTCGGGCACCGCCGGGGCGCCGGCCGTGGCGATCCATCCGCCGGCGAGGACCGTCTCCGGCGGCGTCGTACAGCACGACGGCCTGCCCCGGTGCGACGGCCTGGCGCGGCGACTCGAAGACGACCTCCAGCGTGTCCGGCCCCGTCTGCCGGGCGAGCGCCGGCTCGGCCGGGCCGTGCGCGCGGACCTGCGCCCACACGGCCGTCTCACCCTCAAAGCCAGCCGCCTTGCCCCACACGACGCCGTCGGCCGTGAGCGACTGCGCGGCGAGCGCCGCGCGGGGTCCGACGCGGACCGTGTTCGTCTCGACCTCGATGGCCGTCACGTAGAGCGGCTCCGCGCCCGAGAGGCCCAGCCCGCGGCGCTGCCCGATGGTGTAGAACGGCGCGCCGCGGTGCGCCCCGAGCGTCTCGCCGGTCACCGCGTGGACGAACGGCCCGCCGTCGACGCGGGCGTCGAGGCCGGGGACGCGGCGGCGGAGGTAGCCGCGGTAGTCGTCGTCCGGCACGAAGCAGATCTCGTACGAGTCCTTCTTGCGCGCGACGGCCAGGCCGGCGGCCTCGGCGAGCGCGCGGATCTCGGGCTTGGTGTGCCCGCCGAGCGGCAGGAGCGTCCGCGCGAGGTTCGCCTGCGCGACGCCCCAGAGGACGTACGACTGGTCTTTGGCCCGATCCAGGCCGCGCCGCACGCCGACGCGGGCGCCGGGGTCGAGGCGCGCGTAATGGCCCGTCGCGATGTGGGCGCAGCCCAGCGCGTCGGCGCGCTTGACGAGCGCGCCCCACTTTACGTGCGTGTTGCACAGCACGCACGGGTTCGGCGTGCGGCCCGCGAGGTAGTCCGAGACGAAGCGGTCCGTGACGGCCGTCCCGAACTCCTCGCGGAGGTCCACGACGAGGTGCGTCGCGCCGAGGTTGACCGCGACGGCGCGGGCGTCGTTCATGTCGTCTAGCGAGCAGCAGCCGGAGACCTTCTTCGTGCCGCTGCGCGGCGTCTCGCTCCCGCCGAGCGATGTCTCGTAATCCCAGGTCTTCATCGTCACGCCGACGACCTCGTAGCCCTGCTCGTGCAGCATCACCGCGGCCGCCGACGAGTCGACGCCGCCGCTCATCGCGACGAGGACGCGGCCGTGGCGGCTCATGGGATCCGGACGTTTGTGGTTCTCAAGATAGCAAAAACGGCGTTTGGATCGGATTCGGGCGCAGAGTTGCGCGCGTCTTCGCTTTGCCGGAGCGCCGGGCCTGCGGACCTTCGGGCTCACGCTCCCTGCCCGCTGTGGCCATCCCCCCGCCGACGCGCCGCGAGCGCATCCATGCGCCTGGCGCGCCGGCCGAGATCGGCCCCTACAGCCAGGGCATCCTCGTCGGGGACACGCTCTACGTCTCGGGCCAGATCGCCCTCGACCCCGCCACCGGGCGCCTCGTCGAGGGCGACATCCAGGACGAGGCGACGCGCGTGCTGGACACGCTCGGCGCCGTCCTCCAGGCGGCGGACATGGACTTCCGCCACGTCGTCCAGGCGACGGTCTACCTCCGGCACGTCGCGGACTACGCGCCGGTAAACGAGGTTTACGCACGCTACGTCTCGGCCGCGCAGCCGGCACGCGAGACGATCGAGATTGGGACGCTCCCACGGGGCGCCCGCGTCCAGATCAGCTGCATCGCGGTTCGGTAGGCGGAGGGCGAAATCTCCTGCCCTGGCGCTCCCCACAGGCCGCGGCTCTACACCGTCAGCACCGCCTCGACGCGCGTGCCCTGAGGGAACTGGGACCGGCCGTTGAGGAACGCGATCTCCAGCACGAGTGAGACGCCGACCAGCACCGCGCCCGCCTCGGCGACGAGCGTGCAGACGGCCGCGCCCGTCCCGCCCGTCGCGATTACGTCATCGTGGACGAGCACGCGCGCGCCCGGCGGCAGGGCGTCCGCGTGGATTTCAAGCGTGTCAGTCCCGTACTCGAGCGCGTAGGCCGCGCGGCGGACGGCGGCGGGCAGCTTGCCGGGTTTGCGCGCCGGGACGAAACCCGCGCCGAGGCGCTGCGCGAGGCTGGGCCCGAACCAGAAGCCGCGCGCCTCGGTCCCGACGACGTGCGTCACGCCGGCCTCCATCCAGGGCGCCGCGAGGCGGTCCAGCGCGAGCGCGAAGAGCACCGGGTCGGCGAGGATCGGCGTGAGGTCCTTGAAGGCGACGCCCGGCGTGGGAAAGTCCGGGACAGTGCGGATCGCGTCGAGGAGTGGGTCGGGCACGGCTAGCAGGCAGGGTGACGGGCGAAGGTAGGGCGGCGCATACTTTGCGGGTGGTCGCTCCGCCCTGCCGTGCTACGGACCGACGCCGAGTGGGTCAGGGCGGTCCGCGGGCACGACGCCACGGCGTAGCCCCTCGTCGCGCCTCACCTCGACATGTGCGGCGAGTGCCGCGACGAGTTCGAGGCGCTGCTCGACGGCCTCCGTGCGCTCACCTCACCGGCATGGCGCGAGCGCCTCGGTCTCAGTGGCTAGGGCTGCGACCGGCTCGCGCGGGTCGGAGCCGGCTCCGGCACACGCGCGTTGGCGCGCTTCTCTCACCCCTCATCTCATGACGACGACCCACGACCTGATTGTAATCGGCGGCGGCTCGGCCGGCCTCACCGCCGCCGGCATCGCCGTCAACCTCGGCGCGAGCGTCGCCATGATTGAGCGCGCGCGCTTGGGCGGCGACTGCACGTGGACCGGCTGCATCCCGTCCAAGACCCTCCTCCACGCCGCGGACGTGGCCCGGCAGGCTGCGACGGCCTCGCGCGTCGGGCTCCAGGACATCGAGATCCCGGTCGACTTCCCGCGCCTCATGGCGCACGTCCGCGGCGTCCGCGCGCACGTCTACGAGGAGGCGGACGACCCGCAGATCTACGAGACGATGGGCATCGAGGTGGTGGTCGGCGCCGCCCGCTTCGTCAGTGAGCGGACCCTAGAGGTCACGGCCGACGACGGGACGGTGACGCGCCTCTCGGGGCGCAAGATCATCGTCGCGACCGGCGCCCGCCCCAACGTCCCGCCCATCGACGGCCTCGACGGCGTCCCGCACCTCACGAGCGACACGCTCTTCGAGATCACCGAGCAGCCCGAGCACCTTGTCGTGCTCGGCGGCGGCTCGATCGGCGTCGAGATGGCGCAGGCCTTCCGCCGCCTCGGCTCGCGCGTGACCGTCGTCGAGCGCGGCGACCGCATCCTCGACCGCGCCGAGCCCGAGGCGGCCCTCGCGCTCCAGAAGGTGCTGGCCGACGAGGGCGTGGTGTTCCGCCTCGGCGCCTCGGCTATCCGAGCCGAGAAGACAGCAGACGGCATCGCCCTGACCGTCACGGACGACGCGGGCGAATCGCAGATCACCGGCGACGCGCTCCTCGTCGCCGTCGGCCGCACGCCCAATATCGAGACGCTGGGGCTCGCCGCTGCAGGCGTCGCCTCGACCAAAAAGGGCATCACCGTGGACGACCGATGCCGGACCAACGTCTCGCACATTTTCGCGGCAGGCGACGTGACGGGCCGCTACGCGCTCACGCACATGAGCGAGCACATGGCCAAGATCGCCGTGATGAACGCCGTCGTCCACGTGCCGAGCGGCATCGACACGGCGCACGTCCCGTGGGCCACGTTCACGACGCCCGAGCTCGCCCACGTCGGCCAGACGGCCGCCGAGTTGGATGAGGCGGGCGCGCGCTACACCACGTTCCGCTTCCCGTACACGAAGGTCGACCGGGCGATCACGGAGGGCGAGACGACGGGCGAGATTCGCATCCACGCCACGCGCTGGGGCAAAATCCTTGGTGCGAGCATTCTCGGCGCGCGGGCGGGCGACCTCATCGGCGAGGTGGCCGTCGCGATGAAGGCTGGCGTCTCGCTGATGAGCCTCTCGAGCACGATCCACCCGTACCCGAGCTACGGGCTCGGCGTTCGCCGTGCGGCGGACCAGTGGGCGGCGGCGCTTCAAACGAGAGCCGCCATCACGGCGCTCAAATTCGTTTTCCGCCTTCGTGGCCCCGTCAACGCCCACGAACCGGGGCGGATCGTGTGACACCGGCGCGGGGAGCGCTCCGTCGGGGCGACCGGCAGTGGCCTTCCCGTCGTCTTCGCCTCGTCGTCACCCGAGATGCGCACACGCGCCGCCGCGGATCGCGTTCTTGGGATTCGCGGATTCGTCCGCGCCCGCACACGTGCGGGGAGGCCCTGCAGCAATGCGGGGCGGGAGCCACCAGGGGTCGAGAGACCGCGGCTCCCTCTGGTTCGCCTCCGGGAACGGAGGACCGCGGCATGCCGCGGCGCTCTCCGGGGAGAGTTGGAGCCTGCGCCCGACCTCTGGAATCGCACCGGGTCCGTCCCGGCATCTGCACGCCCGCCTCCGGCCGGGTGGCTCCCTTTTCGCCCCCTGCGGGCCGACCTCTCCGTGACGTTTTCCGACCTTCAGCTCCGCCCGGAGCTTCTTCAGACCGTGGCCGACCTCGGCTACGACGTGCCCTCGCCGATCCAGGAGGCGCTCATCCCCGTCGTCCTCGACGGCCGCGACGCCGTCGGCCAGGCGCGCACCGGGACCGGCAAGACGGCCGCCTTCGCGCTGCCGCTGCTGAACCGCCTCTACGACGAGACCGCCGAGAACAGCGCCCCCGATGGCGCCGTCCGCGCGCTCGTCCTCGCGCCGACCCGCGAACTCGCCGTCCAGGTCTCCTCGGCCATCTTCAGCTACGGCAAGGCGCTCGGCGTGCGGTCGCTCCCGATCACGGGCGGCCAGCCGTACGGCAAGCAGATCCGCCGCCTCCAGCAGGGCGTCGACGTGATCGTCGCCACGCCGGGGCGCCTCGTGGACCTCATGAACCAGGGCAACGTGGACCTCTCGCATGTCCAGACGGTCGTGCTCGATGAGGCCGACGAGATGTTCTCGATGGGCTTCGCCGAGGACCTCGAGGCGATCCTCGGCGCGACGCCGAAGGACCGCCAGACGGTGCTCCTCTCGGCGACGATGCCGACGGCCGTGCGCAAGCTCGCCGACAAGACGCTCCGCAACCCCGAGACGATCACGATGGCCGGCGGCGCCGACAAGACGGCCGAGGCCGTCGAGCAGCGCGCGCACCTCGTCCACGGCCGCGACAAGCTCGCGGCGCTCGTGCGGCTCCTCGAGATGGAGGACGTGACCTCCGCCCTGCTGTTCGTCCGGACGCGGGCCGCGACGTCGGGCCTCGCCGCCGACCTCCAGGCCGCGGGCTTCTCGGCCGAGGCGATCTCGGGCGAGATGAGCCAGGCCGCGCGCACGGACGTGCTCAACCGCTTCCGCAACCAGACGATCCAGATCCTCGTGGCGACCGACGTCGCCGCGCGCGGGCTCGACGTGGACCACGTCTCGCACGTGTTCAACATGGACCTGCCCGTCGACGTCGAGGCCTACGTGCACCGCGTCGGCCGCACGGGCCGCGCGGGCCGCACGGGCATCGCGATCTCGCTCGTCGCGCCCGGCGAGCGCAACCTGCTGCGCCGCATCGAGGGCTACGCCCGGCACCAGGTCGTCTTCGGCCCGCTGCCGAGCATCGAGGAGGTCGAGGCGCGCCGCCAGAGCCGCCTTGCCGAGGCGCTCGCTGCCAGCGAGCCGACGGACGCCGACCGCCTGCTCGTGGTCGACATGATCGCCGCCGGGGCCGACCCGATGGAGGTCGCCGCGGCCGCCGTCGCGCAGGCGCGCGCCGCGCAGCCCAACGCGCCGCTCGCCCCGATCCAGGACATCCGCGGCGCCGGACGCCCCGCGCCGCGCCACTTCGAGTCCGAGGAGGACAACCGCCCGGGCCACGTTGCCCGCCCGAACCGCGGCGGCCAGGAGGCCGGCATGGTGCGCCTCGCCCTCGACGCCGGCGCCGCCGACGGCGTGCGCGCCAACATGGTCGTCTCGGCCATCGCCCGCACGGCGGACATCCCGGGCCGCTGCGCTCGGCAAGATCCTGATCCAGGACCGGACGACGCTCGTGGACGTGCCCGGCGAGTTCGTCGAGCGCGTGCTCGCGCAGTCTGGCGACGTCCGCTTCGGCAAGCGCCTCGCCAACGTGCAGGTCGCGTAAGCGACGGACCCCGCAGGCTGAAGGGCCAGTGGCAGAGACCCCTCTGCTGCTGGCCCTTTCTGCTGGTCACGACGCTGGCCCGCGCTGCCCGGCCGTCGCTCCGCGGCGGCGCCTCGCGGTCGAACACTGCCATCTCGCACGCATCCAGTGGCGCGTGCAGTCAATCGGCGGCAGCGCGCAGGCCATCAGTGGCAACGTGCAGCCGATCAATGGCGTGTGTAGTCAATCGGTGGCCCGTGCAGACGATCTGCGGATGACATGCCCCGCATCCGACACCGGTCGTATCAGTCGTGCACGGCGACGCCCGGGTTCTCGTCCGCCGGGTCCGTCGCGATGGCGTTCGTGACCGCTGGCAGGTGCGGGTCCGTGACCGGCGCCCCGTCGAGGTCGAAGGTCCCCTTCGGGTTGTTGTGCTTGTCCACGAGCACGACGCGTGGGCGGTGCGTTTTCGCCTCCTCGGGCGTCATGTCCGCGTAGGCCATCACGATGATCTCGTCGCCGGGCGCGACGAGGCGCGCGGCAGGGCCGTTGAGGCAGACCGTCCGGCTGCCGGCCACGGCGGGGATCGTGTACGTCTCGAGGCGCGCCCCGTTGTTGACGTTCACGACCTGCACGCGCTCGTACGGCAGGATCGTCGCGGCATCGAGGAGCTCCTGGTCCAGCGTGATCGAGCCCTCGTAATGGAGGTCCGCCTCGGTGACGGTGAGGCGGTGGAGCTTGCCCTTGAACAGCGTGATGGTCATGTCGAGGGGACTGGCGAATGAGGACTGGGCAGTGGGAAGCGTGCGGCGAGACAGTCCCCGGTCGCTATTCCCCGATCGCCACAGTCACGTTGTCGATGAGGCGCGTCGTGCCGACGAGGGCCGCGACGGCGGCAAGGTACCGGCCGCCGGACGGCCCGTCCTCCACGAGAGTTTCGACGGGCTGCAACGTCTCCGAGTCGACGAGCTCCGCATAATCGAGGCGGACGCCCGGCACCGAAAGCTCCCGCGTCATCGCCTCGACGACGCGCGCCGCGTCGCGCTCGCCGTCGTGGACGAGGCGCTCGGCGGCTCGGATCGCCCGAGACAGCGCGAGCGCCTCGTGCCGCCCATCGTCCGAGAGGTAGCGGTTGCGGGACGACATCGCCAGGCCGTCCGCCTCGCGCACGATCGGGTGGCCGACGACCTCGACCCCGAAGCCCATCTCGGCGGCGAGGCGCCGCAGCACGGCAAGCTGCTGCGCATCCTTCTCGCCGAAGACGGCGACGTGCGGCCGGCACGCGAGAAACAGCTTCGCCACGACCGTCGCGACGCCCTCGAAGTGGCCCGGGCGGCTCGCCCCGCAGAGGTAGCGCCCGAGGTCGCGGACGCTCACCGTCACGAACGGAGGCAGGCCGAACGGGTACATCTCGGCCGCAGACGGTGCGAAGACGGCGTCCACGACGCCCGGCCCGAGCGCTTCGAGCGCCGCGGTGTCCGCGTCCAGCGTGCGCGGGTAGGCATCGAAGTCCTCGCCCGGGCCGAACTGCGTCGGGTTGACGAAGACCGAGACGCTCACATGGCCGTCCGGCCCGACGCGGCGGCGGGCGTCCTGGACGAGCGCGAGGTGACCGGCATGGAGCGCGCCCATCGTGGGCACGAGCGCGAGGCGGCGGCCCGCGGCGCGGGCTGCATCGGCCTCGGCCTGCATCGCGGCGATCGTGGGGTAACGGGTCAACGGCAGACGGCGGGGTGGTGGCGGGGAAAGGTATCGGCGCGGCGCCCGGACGTGCACCGCGCCGGGCGCGCGTTTCGCCGGGATCTCCCGAACCCGCGCACCGGGCCGCCGGTACGTTGCCTCTCCCCTTCTGACGCCCCGACATGCCCGACTTCCGCACCGAAACCGACTCCCTCGGCCCCGTTCAGGTCCCGTCCAGCGCGCTCTACAGCGCGCAGACGCAGCGCGCCCACGACAACTTCCCCATCTCAGGCATCCGCTTCCCGCGACGCTTCATCCAGGCGCTCGGGCTCGTGAAGGGCGCCGCGGCGCAGGCCAACACCGACCTCGGCATCCTCCACCCGGCCAAGGCCGAGGCCATCCTGGCGGCGGCGGAGGCCGTCGCGCGGGGCGACCACGACGACCAGTTTGTGCTGGACATCTTCCAGACCGGCTCGGGCACGTCGACCAACATGAACGCCAACGAGGTCCTCGCCTCGCTCGCCAACCAGAGCATCGGCACGGACCACGGCGTGCACGCGAACGACGACGTCAACGCGAGCCAGTCGTCCAACGACGTCATCCCGACGGCGATGCACGTCGCGGCGCGCCTCGCGCTCCTCGAGGACCTGCTGCCAGCGCTCGCCCGCTTCGCCGGGTCGCTCGACGCCAAGGCCGACGAGTTTTCCGACGTCGTCAAGTCCGGCCGCACGCACCTCATGGACGCGACGCCGGTCACGCTCGGCCAGGAGTTCGGCGGCTACGCCGCGCAGGTCCGCCGAGCGGCGGACCGCCTCGAGTTCGCCGCCGACGATCTCAAGGAGCTCGCCCTCGGCGGGACAGCCGTCGGCACGGGCATCAACACACCGGACGGCTTCGCCGAGCAGGCGATCCAGATCCTCGCTGAGACGACGGGCGTCGAGTTCGTCGAGGCCGAGAACCACTTCGAGGCGCAGGCGGCCAAGGACAGCTACGTCTTCGCCGGCGGCGCCCTGAACGCGCTCGCGGTCGGCCTGCTGAAGATCGCCAACGACATCCGCTTTCTCTCGTCCGGCCCGACGAGCGGGCTCGCCGAGATCCGCCTGCCGAGCCTCCAGCCGGGCTCCTCGATCATGCCCGGCAAGGTCAACCCGGTGATGTCCGAAGCGCTGATGATGGTCTGCGCCCGCGTCATGGGCAACGCCGCGACGCTCACGGTCGGCGGGCAGCACGGCAACTTCGAGCTCAACGTGATGATGCCCGTCATGGCGCACGCGCTGCTCGAGTCGGTCGAGATCCTGACGAACACGCTGGACGCCTTCCGCACGTCGTGCCTCGACGGCATCACGGCGGACCGCGAGCGCTGCCGCGAGCTGCTCGAGAAGAACCCGGCCATCGCGACGGCGCTGAACCGGACGATCGGCTACGACGTGGCGTCGAAGGTGGCCAAGAAGGCCGCCGCCGAGGGCCGCTCCGTCCGAGACGTCGTCGTCGAGATGGGCGTCCTGCCCGAAGGTGCGGATCTCGACGTGCTGCTCGACGTCCGCTCGATGACGGAGCCCGGCATCCCGGGCGCGTAACGGGATGGCGGTGGAGCGGCATCCACCGACGTGTGCCGCTCCATTTCGGAACCACCGCCAGCAATTACAACATCTAAGTGTTGTAAATTAATCCCCTACGGACTGCGACCGTGTGAAACGGGCTTTGGCTGGCGCGCCGGCGGTGTGGAGTCAGCCAAGCCTATAGCAGCACTGCTGCCGGTTCGCCCGAATCCCTCGCGCAGCGAGGCGACGGACGCCTTCCCGCTCGCCGAAGCGGGCGCAGCGCGTGTCTCGGCCGTCGACGTGCTCGGCCGCGAGGTCGCTGTCCTCGTTCACGGCACGACCGAGGCAGGCGCGCACGAGGCGCTCGTCCAGGGCCTCGCGCCGGGGTGTCCCTCGTCGTGCTCGAGGTGGGCGGCGCCCGCACCACAAGCCGCCTCTCGGCCGTCCGCTGACGCCGAGCCGCAGGGCGCAACTTTTGGATTCTTGGGCACGAAGAAATGCCCGGCCGGTGTTGTGCCGGCGCGACCTCCTGACGCGGCCTGTGTGTGGGCCGCCGACTGGAACCTGCGGGGCCTCGCGGCGATGCGAGGCCCCGCTTTTTTATGCGCCAGCCGGAGAGCCTGGGCGCGGGCACCGGCACGATTGCGCGCGACTGGCCGTTGTACCTCGGCCGGTGCAACCGCGCCGCGTGCGCGGCCGTCCGACACCTTGCACGTCACCGCACCCTTTCTCAGACCACCATGCAGCGCGCCACCCGCAGAGCCTCGACCGCCCTGCTCGTCGCCGCCGCCTTCATCGGCGGCATCTTCTTCGTCACGTCGGCCGCGAATCTCGCCGGCGTGCCGTCCCTCTTCCAGAGCGCCGACGCGCAGCGCGACGCCAGCACAGCGCAGGCCGTGGCCACGGCCGAGGAGCTCGGGCAGGCGTTCTCGTCCGTCGCCGAGCGCGTGAACCCCGCCGTGGTGCAGGTCCGCTCGACGCGCCTCGCACGACCGAGCAGCGGCCGCAACAGCCCCTTCGGCGGGCTGGACCCGTTCGGCGGCCAGAGCCCCTTCGGCGGGCAGGGTGAGCAGGACGGCCTCGGCTCCGGCGCGTTCATCCGCGCCGACGGTTACATCGTCACCAACAACCACGTCGTCGAGGGCGCCGACGAGCTGAGCGTGCGCCTCTTCGACGGCAGCGTGCTGCCGGCAACGGTCGTCGGCGCGGACCCGTTCTCGGACATCGCGGTGCTGAAGGTCGAGAAGGTCGACGGCGCGGACTTCCCGGCGCTGACCTTCGCCTCGTCCAGCGAGCTCCGCGTCGGGCAGTGGGTGCTCGCCTTCGGGAGCCCGCTCTCGGAGGATCTCTCGAACACCGTCACCAACGGCATCGTGTCCAGCCTCGGCCGCTACCAGGGCGGCTCGGAGTCGATCTCGAACTACATCCAGACCGACGCCGCGGTGAACCCCGGCAACTCGGGCGGACCCCTCACGAACCTCCGGGGCCAGATTGTCGGCATCAACTCGGCCATCGCGACGCGCTCGGGCGGCTTCCAGGGCATCTCGTTCGCCGTCCCGGCGGACATCGTGCGCAACACGGCCGAGCAGCTTATCGACTCCGGGACGGTCCAGCGCGGCTTCCTCGGCATCCGCTTCGGGCCGGTGACGCCGAGCCTCGCCCGCGCACTTGACGTCGGCCCCGGCGGGGCGCTCGTCGCCGAGATCTCCGAGGACGGACAGGGCAGGCAGCCCGCCTCCGACGCTGGCATCCGCGTCGACGACGTCATCACGGCCGTCGATGGAACGGTGCTTACGGACAGCCGCCAGCTCGTGTCGCTCGTGTCCAACAAGCGCCCCGGCGACACTGTGCAGCTGACGTACAACCGCGCCGGGACGGAGCGCACGGCGAGCGTCCGCCTCGGCACGCGCCCCGGCGACGAGCAGATGGCCGCGGCGACGGGCCGCCCGCGCCAGGCCGCGCCCAGCCGGCTGCGCCGGTGACGCACTCGGACCTTGGTCTGACCGTGCAGGACCTTACGCCGGGCGTCGCCCGCAACCTCGGCATCGACGCGACGTCCGGCATCGCGGTGACGGACGTCGACCGCACGTCGGAGGCGTTCCGCGACGCGCAGATCCGCGCGGGGATGCTCATCACCGAGGTCAACCGCCAGCCGGTGCAGACGGTCGCCGAGCTCCAGCAGGCGCTCGCCGCCGTGCAGGCCGGCCAGACGTTCCTCATCCGCGTCCAGGACCCGGGCTCGAACGTCTCGCGCCTCACGGCGCTGACGAAGCCAGGCTGACCCGGCAGGCAAGACGGCTGGCGCGGCCGGCGGGGACTCCTCGCCGGCCGCGCCGCGTTCCGGGCAGGACGCATGGGCCACGCTGGCGTGCCCGGTCGCTGGCAGCGGCTGCTTTTCCCCCATCCCTCATGCCTCGTGCCCCCTCCGGTTCCTCCCGCCGCCCTACCTTCCCCGACGCAACCCCATACCCGATGACGACCGCCCCGACGCTGGACCGCGCCACCATCCACGCCTGGCCCAAGGCCGAGCTCCACGTCCACCTCGACGGCTCGCTGCGCCTCGGCACGCTGCTGGACCTCGCCCGCGCGCAGGGCAAGGACGACCTCCTGCCTGCCGACACCGAGGCCGGCCTCGCCGAGGCGCTCCAGAAGATCGACGGCTCGGCGACGCTCGAGGAGTACCTCGCGTGGTTCGGCTACTCGATCCCGCTCATGCAGACGAGGGACGCGCTGTATCGAATTGCGTTCGAGCTCGCCGAGGACGCCGCGCAGGAGAACGTCCGCTACATCGAGGTCCGCTACGGGCCGATCCTGCACACCGAGCAGGGCCTCACGATGTGGCAGGTCAACGACGCCGTCCTCGCCGGCCTCGCCGACGCGCAGAAGAAGTACGGCATCCGCACGGGCGTGATCGTGTGCGGCCTCCGCGACCGCTTCGAGAGCGCCTCGCTCGCGCAGGCCGAGCTCGCCGTCTCGTACCGCGACAAGGGCGTGCTCGGCTTCGACCTCGCCGGCGGCGAGCGCGGCAACCCCGCCGACATGCACGGCTCGGCCTTCTACACCGCCCGCAAGCACCTGCTCAACATCACCGTCCACGCCGGCGAGTCCTTCGGGCCGGCGTCGATCCGGCAGGCGCTCTTCAAGTGCGGTGCGCACCGCATCGGCCACGGCGTGACGCTCGGGCAGGACCCGGACCTGCTGCGCTACTTCGTGGACCAGCAGATCCCGCTCGAGGTCTGCCCGACGTCGAACGTCCAGACGCACGTCGTGGCGAGCTACGAGGCGCACCCGGTCGCGGAGTACGTCCGCGCCGGCGTCCCGGTGACCATCAACACGGACAACCGCCTGTTCTCGCACACGACGGTCACGGACGAGCTCTGGCTCGCGCACACGCGCTGCGGCATCCCCGCGGACGCGCTCCGCGAGATCGTCCTCAACGGCTTCCGCTACGCCTTCTTGCCGCACGGCGAGAAGGAGGCGATGCTCGCCGAGGTCACGCCGCTCATCCGCCTCCCCGAGACCGTGGAGGCCGAGGCGGCATGATGCGGGCGCTGCCGCTGCTCCTCGTCCTGAGCGCCTGCGCCGCGTCGCAGCCGGACGAGGACTATGGCCTGCTGCAGCGCCCCATCGCCGCGGCCCGCTTCGACGCCCCCGGCTGGCTCGAACGGGCCCGCGCCGCGGATGTCCGGATGGCCGAGGACGACGCCGTGACGGACGCCACGATGACGCGCCTCGCCGCCGAGAAGCAGCTAACCGCGACGCTCGACGCGGCCGTCGGCTGGGCGCGGGCGTGCGACACGTACTGGGACGCAGCCGAAAACCGTGAGGTCACGCAGGCGATGGAGCCCGGCGGCGGCCACTTTCTCCGCGGCACCTACAGCCTCTACGACATCGGCCCGGGCGAGGCCGTCGCGGCCATCGTCTGCGACTTCGGCGCCTACCAGGGCTCGTACGCGCTCGTCCACCTCGACGGCGCCCGCGCCGACCTCCTGCGCGCGGCCTACATCGACCTCGACGGGTCCGTGAGCGGGCCGCCCTCGGCCGTCTTCGCCACGCCGGCCTTCGACACCGGCGCGCGGACGTTCGAGACGCTCGCCCTCTCGCGTGGGCTGGGCGACTGCGGCCTCCTCCAGCGCTACACCGTCGGGAGCGGCGGCGAGGCGCGCCTCCTCCAGGCCCGATCCCGCGACTGCGACGACCGCGCGACCGAGGCGCCGCCGCCGCAGGAGTGGCCCGTCGTCTTCCCCCGCCCATGACCGTCACCGTCTACCCTGCCGCGGCCATCGCCGGCACCGTTGTCCTGCCGGCCGACAAGTCGGTCGCCCACCGCGCCGCGCTCCTCGCGGCGCTCGCGCCCGGCCGAACCGAGATCGTCGGCTACTCGGACGCCCACGACCCGCAGTCCACGCTCGCGTGCCTGCGCGCGCTCGGCGTCCCGATCGAGACGGGCGACGACGGACGCCTCATCGTGAGCGGTGGGACGCTCCGCGCGCCCCGCCGGCCCGCTCGACTGCGGCAACTCGGGCACGACGATGCGCCTGCTGATGGGCGTCCTCGCCGGCCAGCCGTTCGAGAGCGTGCTGACGGGCGACGCGTCGCTCTCGGGCCGCCCGATGGGCCGCGTCGCGGACCCGCTGCGCGCGATGGGCGCCCACATCGACCTCACGGACGGCCACGCGCCCGTCACGATCCGGCCGGCGCGCCTCGCCGGCACGACGTACCGCCTGCCCGTCGCCTCGGCGCAGGTCAAGAGCGCCGTGCTGCTCGCCGGCCTCTTCGCCGAGGGCACGACGACCGTCGTCGAGCCGGTCCCGACGCGCGACCACACCGAGCGGATGCTCGAGCTCTCGGTGCTCACGATGGGCACGGAGCGCCACGTCTCCGTCGAGGGCGGGAGCCGCCCTGCGGCGCGCCTGCGCGTCGTGCCCCGCGACGTCTCGGCGGCCGCCTTCTTCCTCGTCGCCGGCAGCATCTCGGAGGCGGCCGTCATCCAGATGAACGCCGTCGGCGTCAACCCGACGCGCGCGGCCGTGGTCGACGTGCTGCGCGCGATGGGCGCGGACATCCGGCAGGCGAACGAGCGCGAGCGCGGCGGCGAGCCGCTCGCGGACCTCCGCGTGGACGCCCCGCAAAACGGCCTCACGGGCGTCGAGATCGCCGGTGCCATCGTCCCGAACCTTATCGACGAGATCCCGGTCCTCGCCGTCGCCGCGGCCGTCGCGCAGGGGCGGACCGTCATCCGCGACGCCGCCGAGCTGCGGGTGAAAGAGTGCGACCGCATCGAGGCGACGGCGGCCTTCCTCCGCGCGATGGGCGCCCAGGTCGAGGAGCTGCCGGACGGTCTCGTCATCGATGGCGGCCGCCCGCTCCACGGCGCGGTCGTCGATGCCCGCGGCGACCACCGGATCGCGATGGCCGCCGCCATCGCCGCGCTCGCCGCGACGAGCCCGACGACGATCCTCGGCGCCGAGGCGGCCGACGTCTCGTTCCCCGGCTTCTGGGACGCGCTGGAGGGCATCGCCAGCGGGTCGGTCGAGAAGAACTGAGGCCTCTCGGCCCTACTCCGGATGGTCCGCCGGGTCCCACAGGTGGCGCGCGAGGTCCACGCAGCCGTCGTCGGAGAACGCGACGCCCTCAGCGCGGAGGCGCTCCTCCATGGTCGTCGGCGTCTCGAAGTGCAGGCGCCCCGTCAGCGCGCCGGCGCGGTTCACGACGCGGTGGCACGGGACGGCGAGCGGGTCCGACGACATCGCGACGGTTTTGAGCGCCCAGCCGACCGTCCGCGCGCTGCGGCCCATGCCGAGATGCCGCGCGAGGTGCCCGTACGTCGAAACACGGCCCGGCGGGATGCGCGCGACGGTGGCGTAGACGCGGTCGAAAAAGTCGGAGGCCATACGGAGGGCGGAGGACCGGAGACGGAATGAACCGCATTTCCCTCCTTTCGGCTCGCTCCTCCCTGCATTTTCGCGTTGCTCCCGCCCCCGACCTCGTGCCCGACTCCGCTTCCAACACGGCCGCCATTTTCGCCGAGGCGCTCCGCCGCCACCTGCCCGGCCTCGACCCGGCGCGCGTCCGCGCAGGCGTCGTGCTCGCGCCGATGACGACGTTCCGGATCGGCGGCCCGGCCGACGCCTTTTTCGAGCCCGAGACGGCCGACGAGCTCGCCGCAGCGCTCAACGCGGCCCGCGAGGCCGGCGTGCCCGTCTTCCGCCTCGGCCTCGGCGCCAACATCCTCGTCGGCGACGGCGGCTTCCGCGGCGTCGTGATCCGCAACCGCGCCGCGCACGTGACCATCGACGCCGAGGCAGGGCGTGTCACGGCCGAGTCCGGCGCGCTCGTCTGGCCGGACCTTATCGAGGCGACGGTCGCCGCGGGCCTCTCGGGCCTCGAGCACTACGCCGGCATCCCGAGCACCGTCGGCGGGGCACTCTGGCAGAACCTGCACTTTCTCTCGCCGGACCGCAGCCGGACGATGTTCATCGAGGAGGTCACGGCGTCCGCCGACCTGCTGTCGCCCGAGGGCGAGCGCCACACCGTCGACCACGACTGGTTCGCCTTCGGCTACGACTACTCGACGCTCCACGTGGACCCGCACTCGGTCCTCACGGCGACGTTCCAGCTCACGCCCGAGAGTCCCGCCGTGCTGCGCGAGACGGTCCGCGCCAACCTCGAGTGGCGCGGCGCGCGGCACCCGCCGCTCGACACGCAGCCCTCGGCCGGCTCCATCTTCAAGAAGATCGACGGCGTCGGCGCGGGGCGCCTCGCGGACGGCTGCGGCCTCAAGGGCTGCCGCATCGGCGGCGCCCTCGTCACCGAGCGCCACGCCAACATCCTCATCAACACCGGCGCCGCGACGGCCCGCGACGTGCGCCACCTTATCGGCTACGTGCAGGAGACGGTCGAACGAGAGACCGGCTACCGCCTCAGCACCGAGGTCGGCTTCATCGGCGACTTCGGCGACCTCGGCGCGCTGCCCGCCCCAGGCTGGGAGAACGCAGACGGTTACCGCGACGGCGTCCCGCCCGGCGGGCATCCGGAGTGACTGTAGCAGGAGGACGACCAGCGGAGGCCGGGAGCGTTAATTCCCGGGCCTCTCTAAACGTTGACCGTTTCGGGCCGAAACTGTCAAGGCCTCAGGACATGGTGGAGGAATGAACCCGCCCCGACGTCCTGGCCTCGGCCACGAATGCCAGAAGACCCCATGTCCGCCGACAGCGTCCCACCGATGGTCGACTTCGACTACCAGCGGTTTTTCGAGCTCTCGCAAGACCTGCTGTGCATCGCGGGCCCGGACGGCTACTTCAAGCGGGTCAACCCGGCGGTCTCGGCCCTGCTCGGGTACTCGGACGAGGAGCTCTACAGCCGCCCCATCGATGCGTTCGTGCACCCGGACGACAGCGCTGTGACGCGCTCGTCGCGGCAGTCCCTCGCACAGGCGACCCTGCGCAACTTCGAGAACCGCTACCTCACCAAAGCCGGCGACGTCGTCTGGCTGGCGTGGACCTCGCATCTGATCGAGGACAGCGGGCTGGTTTTTGCCGTCGCGAAGAACGTCACCCACAGGAAGCGCTTGGAGGCGGAGCGAGTAGCGCTCGTGGAAGAGCTCACCAAGGTCAACAGCGACCTCAAAGCGCTCACGCTCACCACGTCCCACGACCTCCGGTCGCCGCTCAACAACCTGCTGATGGTGGCGGACCTGCTGGACATGGACCGCATCGACGACCCTGAGACGGTCGAGCTTATCGAGATGCTGCGGCGGAGTGCGGACGTGCTGCATGTCAACCTGAACACGTACGTGGACGCGCTCAGCGGCCCCGCCGACGGCCTGCCGCCGCGCGAGGTCGCCTGCATCAGCGAGAGCCTCGCCACCGTCGCCGGGTCGATCTCCTCTCTGATTGCCTCCTCCGGCGCCACGCTGGAGTCCGACGTCTCGCGGCTCGACCACCTGGCCATCCACACGACGCTGCTGGAGAGCATCTTCCTCAACCTGATCACGAACGCGATCAAGTATGCGAGGCCCGGCGTCGCGCCGCTCATCCGCATCCAGTCTGACCAGGCCGGCGACGTCTGCCGCCTCGTCGTGAGCGACAACGGCCTCGGGCTCGACCTGCCGAACGTCCGGGGCCGGCTTTTCGGCCTGAACCAGACGTTCCATGCCCACGCGGACAGCAAGGGGGTCGGGCTGTACCTCATCCACCGGCACGTCACGAGCGTCGGTGGTCACATCTCCGTCGAGAGCACGGTGGGCGAAGGGACGGCGTTTACGATCACCTTCCCCGCCGGGGCGCCACCCGAGGCCGTCCCGGTGCCGTCGGGCGGCCTGCCCCTGGCAGTGGTCGGGCTGTGACGGCCGATTGAGTGGGCCGGTGGGCGGGGTGGCGATCCGCGGCGCTTTCGCGGTCCGCGGGCCGGGGCGGGGGCATCTTCGGGGCTGACCTCCCTCCCCCGCCATGCCCCTCCTGACCCTCGACGGGATCCGCAAGTCCTACGGCGTCCGCCCGCTCCTCGCCGACGCGTCGCTCGTGGTCGAGGCCGACGAGAAGGTCGGCGTGATCGGCGTCAACGGCGCGGGCAAGACGACGCTGCTGCGCATCGCGGCCGGCGTCGAGCCGCCGGACGGCGGGCGCGTCATCCGCCACGGCGCGACGCGCATCGGCTTCCTGCCGCAGCGGCCTGAGCTGGCGGACGCCGACTCGGCGCTCCAGGCCGTCCTCGCCGGCGACGGCGAGGCGATGCAGGTCCTCCGGGCCTACGACGCCGCCTCGCACACCGCCGAGACCGAGGCCGATGTCGAGCGCATGATGACGCTGGCTGCCAAGATCGACGCGCTCGGCGCGTGGTCCCTCGACGCCGAGGCGCGCGCGCTCCTCGACCGCCTCGGCCTGCCCGACACCGACGCGGTCGTCGGGACGCTCTCGGGCGGCCAGCGCAAGCGCGTCGCCCTCGCCCGCGCGCTCGTCGAGAAGCCGGACCTGCTCATCCTCGACGAGCCCACGAACCACCTCGACGCCGAGACGGTCGAGTGGCTCGAGGAGACGCTCTCGCGCTTTACGGGCGCCCTCATGCTCGTCACGCACGACCGCTACGTGCTCGAGCGCGTCACGAACCGCATGATCGAGGTCGACAAGGGCAACCTCACGCGCTACATCGGCCGCTACTCGGACTACCTCGAGCAGAAGGCCGAGCAGGAGGTCGTGCAGGAGGCCGAGGCGCAGAAGACGGCGCAGCTCGCCAAGCGGGAGCTCGCGTGGCTCCGCCGCGGCGCCAAGGCGCGCACGACCAAGCAGAAGGCCCGCGTCGACCGCGCGACGGCCCTCATCTCGGCGCCGAAGGAGGGCCCTGCCGCCGAGATCGAGATCGCGTCGGCGGCGACGCGCCTCGGGACCAAGGTCGTCGAGGTCGAGAACGTCTCGAAGGGCTTCGACCGGCCGGACGGGACGCACCGCACGCTCGTCCGCGACTTCACCTACCTCTTCACGCGGCAGGACCGCGTCGGCATCATCGGGCCGAACGGGGCGGGCAAGACGACGCTCCTCGAGATGATCGCGGGCAACCTCCCGCCGGATGCGGGCAGCGTCGTCCGCGGCCAGACCGTCTCGGTCGGCTACTACGACCAGGAGTCGCGCGCGCTGGACGACGACATGCGCCTTATCGACTACATCTCGGCCGTGGCCGACGTGGTCAAGACGGCGGACGGCTCGTTCATCACGGCCGGGCAGATGCTCGAGCGCTTCCTCTTCCCCGGCCCGCAGCAGTACACGCCGGTCGGGCTGCTCTCGGGCGGCGAGCGCCGGCGCCTCTACCTGCTCCGCATCCTGATGTCGGCCCCGAACGTGCTGCTCCTCGACGAGCCCACGAACGACCTCGACATCCAGACGCTCGTGGCCCTCGAGGACTACCTCGACACGTTCGCGGGCTGCGTCATCGTCGTCTCCCACGACCGCCACTTTCTCGACCGCACGTGCGAGCACCTCTTCCGCTTCGAGCCGGACGGGACGCTGCGCGAGTCGATGGGCGGCTACTCGGCCTACCTCGAGCTCCGCGCCGAGCTGGCCGCGGCGCCGGCCAAGCGGCCGCGCGCCGCGGTCCGTCGCCGAAGCCCGCGCCCGCGCCGGCCGCGGCCAAGATGTCCTACGCCGACAAGCGCGAGCTGGGCGAGGTCGAGGCGCGCATCGCCGCCGCCGAGGCGCGGCAGGCCGAGATCGAGGCGCTCCTCGCCGATAACCCCGCGGACGCCGGCAAGGCAGTGACGCTGTCGCAGGAGCTGGGCGCCATCGCGACTCGCCTCAACGCGGACATGGAGCGGTGGGCCGAGCTCGCTGAACTGGCGGGCTGACGCGCGCCTACCGCGGCGCTGTCGGATTTGGCTGTCCGACGCGCGCGGCTGTCCCGAGGTCTCGGTCGATGGCCTGCTCGAAGGCCGTAAGCGCGGCCTCGCCACGGAAGCCCCGGCAGCCACGGTTGTGCGTCACCTCGTGGCTCCCGGAGGCCATGCGAACCGTCGTCACGGCTCCGGGCAGGTCTGTGGCGAACTGGGGACAGGTCTCGGGACCCGTGAGCATTTCCGGGAAGGAGGCGTGGTCGGCTGCCTTGGCCTGCCGGACGAGCCCGGCGACGACGGCCGGAGCGACGCGCCACTCGGCCGCGCCCTGCGTTTTGACATGGTCCGAGCCGGTCCAAACGACGCGCCCGTCGGCATACGCGGCGACGGTGTAGGCCGGGCAGAAGCCGCGGCACGGCGTCCGCTCGAGCACGATGGCGGGCGCGGACGCGTCAGGCATCTGGGCACTGGCCGAATCGGGGCGGGCGGTCGTGCAGCCGGTGGCAGCGAGGGCGAGCGTCAGAAGGGCGAGGCGCATCGGAACGGGCGGTGAGGGGCAGGCGGAACGCGCCCGGCCGGGCGGTCGCGCCCGCCGCGGCGTTCCGTTCGTCGGGCCAGAGGTGTCCCGAGACACGTCGGAGGTGTCTGTAGACACGTCGGAGGTGTCGGGCCCGAACACGTCGGAGGTGCCCGGAGCTTCGCGCGAGACTCTTTCTCAGTCACCGGACGTGTCCGGGGCGTCTCGCGCGAGTCTTTCTGAGTCAGACGAGGTGTCCGGAGAGTCTCGCGCGAGTCTTTTTCAGTCAGGCGACATGTCTGGAGAGTCTCGCGCGAGTCTTTTCGAGTCACGGGACGTGTCCGCGGAGTCTCGCGCGAGGCAAAAAGAGTCTCGCGCCAGTATCGGGGACACGTCCGAGGGGTCCGAGGACACGTCGCAGGCCTGGCGCGGGGCGTGGCCGCCCCGCGCGCCGCGGGCTAGTTGCCCATCCGGCCGGCCGTGAGCTCGCGGACGAGCCAGTCGAGGTCGTACACCGAGTGGAGCGACTCGAGCATCGCGCGCACGTCCAGCGAGACCGTCCGGTTGACGGTGTCGTCGAAGATGTAGTCGCCCGGCAGGCCCTCGATGTTGCCGTCGAAGGCGATGCCGATAACCTCGAGGTCGCGGTTGACGACCGGCGAGCCCGAGTTGCCGCCGATGATGTCCGCCGTGGCGACGAAGTTGTAGGGCGTCGAGAGCGACATCGTCGAGCGGGCGTCCTGCCAGCGCTGCGGCAGGTACCACGGGCAGGCCGTGTCCGTCGCGCGGCCCGTGGCGACGCACTGCGAGAAGTAGCGGTCGTAGAGGCCGTAGAACGTCGTGTACGGCGGGGCCGTGGTGCCGTTGTAGTCGTAACCCTTCACGACGCCGTCGGTGAGGCGGAGCGTGAACGTGGCGTCCGGCGGGATCGACGTGCCGTAGAGGTCGAAGCGGGCGCGGGCGAGGCGCGTCGTGAGCTCGTTGAGCTCGGCGCCGGACTCGCGCTGGCTGGCGGCGTAGGCCTGGGCGGCCGGCAGCAGCACGCGGGCGACCACCACGGCCGGGTCGTTCGAGAGGTCCGTGGTGCGCGCCTCCTCGGCGCTGGCCTCCGTCGCGAGGCGCGTGCCCTGGATCACACGCGCGGCGGCCGCCTCGGGCGACATCCCGCCGAGGACGGCGACGACCGTCGGATCCGTCGGCCCGAGGTTCGTCAGGAGGTCCTGGAAGCGGACGGCGAGGAGGCCCTGCTGGATCTCGAGCGGCTGGTCCTCGGCGCCAGAGAACGCCTCGGCCGTCGGCGCGCTGCCGGCTGCGGTCACGACCGAGAACGCGCGGTTGAGGGCCGTCCCGTTGTAGGGCGAGCCCGGCCCGAGACCGAAGAAGGCGCGCGCCTGGGCGGACGTCGGAAGCGCCGCGGCGCGGTTGGCCGAGATCTGTGCGAACACGTCCCCGTACTGGCGCTGAAGGTCCGGCCGGGCAGCGAGCGCCCGCTGGACGTCCCGCTCGGCGGCGGCGCGGCGGGCGAGCACGTACGGGTCGCGGAGGCCCGAGAGGCGGCCCGTGAACGCCTTGCGGCTGTTGCCGAGGCCGAAGTACGTGTCCGTAAGCTCCGGCGTGCGCGGGTCGGTCGGGTTAGCGGCGATAAAGTCGCCGAAGACGCGCTCGCGGTTGGTGACGTAGTCGAGGCGCGCCGGGTCCGAGACGTCGCGGCGGTACTCGAGCTGGCTGACGGTCTGGAGGCGCGTCGTCGAGCCCGGGTTGCCGAGGACGAAGACGAGCTCGCCGGCCGTCGTGCCCTGCGGCTCGAAGGGGAAGTAGCCGTCCGGGTGGAGCGGCTGGCCGTCCGGCCCGTAGGCGCGGAAGAGCGAGAAGTCGAGGGAGTAGCGCGGGTAGGTGAAGTTGTCCGGGTCGCCGCCGAAGTAGCCCATCTGCGTCTCGGGCGCGAAGACGAGGCGGATGTCGCCGTAGCGCTTGTAGGTGTAGGCCTTGTACTGGCCGCCCGAGTAGAGCGTGACGATCTGGACGCGCTGGCCCTCGCCGACGGCCGCCGTCATCTCGTCCTGCATCGTGCGGATCGCCGCGGCGCGGGCCGTCTGGCGGGCGGCGGCGTCAGCGCCGGTCGCGGAGGCGTTGACGCGCTCCGTGACATCCTCGATGGAGACCAGCTGCTCGACGAAGAGGTCCTCGACGGGCACCTCCTCGGCGCGGCTCTGCGCGTAGAAGCCGTCGCGGTTGAGGTCCTCGCCGCGCTCCCCGCCGACCTTCGTCACGGACTCGCGGGCGCAGTGGTGGTTCGTCAGGATGAGGCCGTCTGGCGAGACGAAGCTGGCCGAGCAGTAGGTCGCGAAGCGGAGGGCGCCGAGGCGCGCGCGCGTAAACCAGTCCTCGGTCGGGCGGAAGTTGTAGGTCTCGCGGAAGTAGTCCAGCGGCGCGTCGTCCAGCGTGAACATGCGGCCGTTGTCGAAGCGGCCGGCGCGGACGGTGTCGAGGCCGACACCCATCGCACCGGTCATCGCGGGCGGCGCGGCGGCCGGCTCGTCCATCATGGCCTGGCTCTGCGCCGGGGGCGCCGTCATCGGCGGGGGCGCCGCGGCGTCGCGAGACGTGCTGCAAGCCGTCACGGTGACGGCAAGCGTAGCGAGTAAGAGAAGGGAGCGCATCGGGGAGAGAGCGGGTGAGCGGAATGGAACGGCCGGGCGCGGCCTATCTTCGGGGCGCGCGAGAGTGGCGGAATGGTAGACGCACCACATTTAGGGTGTGGCGGGCACAGCCCGTGGGGGTTCGAGTCCCCCCTCTCGCACCAACCGGCCCGGCAAGATAGACCGACGCCGGGGCCGGGCGTTCCTCGTCGCCCTCCCCGACCGCCTGTGTCCCTCTCGAAAATCGGCCGCCCGTCTCTGTTTCTGGCCGCTTTGCTCGCTGCCGGCGCGGTCGCCGGCTGCGCCTCGGTCCGCCCGCCAGCGCCGCCGGCCGGCGTCTTCGCCGACCGCCCGACCGACGGCCTGCTCGTCCGGCCGGACCTCCAGGCGCTCGTCGACGCGCAGGTGCGTCGCGACGCCGCCCCGCTCGTCGCCGCGCTCCAGTCGGCCAACGCCGATGTCCGCGCGCGCGCCGCCTTCGCACTCGCCTCGGTCCAGAGCGCCGATGCCGTCGACGCGCTTCTCGAGGCGCTCCGCGACGACACGCCGGCCGTCCGCGCCGACGCCGCGTTCGCGCTCGGCCAGTCGGCCGACTCGACGCGCGGCGTGGCGCTCCTGATCGCGCTGCGCGACGAGGCGACGCCTGCCGTCCAGGCCGAGCTCCTCGGGGCTATCGGCAAGGTCGGCGACGACGCCGACGTCGCGGACCTGCTTCGCGTGACGCTGGCGCAGGCCGTCGAGCCCGCGCGGGCCCGCGCCCTCGCGCGCCTCGCCATGCGCGGGGAGTCGACGCCCGCCAGCATCGCGTACAGCGCCGCGCGCCTCGGCGCGCCGGATCCGGCCCTGCGCATCGCCGCGGCGCAGGCCTTCGAGCGGGCGCCGGTCGCCGCGTGGCGCGACGCCCTGCCCGCGATCCGCGCCGCCTTCGACGGCCTCCCGCCGGCCGACCCGGCGCGGACGTCGCTCGCCCGCGCCCTCGCCCGCACCGTCGAGGCGCAGGACGTGCCACGCCTCGCAGCCGCCCTGACCAACGCTGCGACAGGCTGGCGGACGCGCGTTACGGCGGCCGGCGCGCTCGGAGCACTCCGCGCCGAACCCGCCGCCCGCATGGCGCTCGTCTCCGCGCTCGACGCGGACAACCCGCACGTTGCCGGGGCGGCCGCTGCGGCGCTGGCCCGGGTGGACACCCCGTCGGCCGCTGAGCTCGCCGCGGCGACCGCGGCCGTTCAGAATGCGCGCCGTCCGTGGCAGGCGACGGCGCCCCTCCTGCCGGTCCTCGCCCGTGCAGGCCGCCTCGACGCTGTCGCGGCGTGGTCCGCGCGCAACGTCGGCCCGTTCGCGCAGACGGCGCACCTCGCGGCGCTCGGCGAGGCGACGACGCCGGCGACGCTGGACGTTCTGTTCGCCCGCGCCACAGACTCCGACGCGCGCCTCGCCGCCGCCGCCGTCGAGGCGCTCCGCGCGCGCTGGGCATCGACGGATTCGCTCGCGCGGCCGGCCGCCGCCGACCGCTACTACGGCGCCTTTTCGGCCGCCCTCTCGCGCCGTGACCTCGCCACGACGACGTCCGCCGCGCCCGCCCTCTCCGACTCGCTGTTCGTTCTCCGCGGCTCCTCCAGCCTTCTCCAGAGCGTCTACGCGCAGATGACGGCGCCTGAGGACGTCGAGCCGATGGTGGAGATCGTCAGAGCGCTCGGCCAGATCCGCGACGCGCAGGAGATTGAGTTCCTCGTCGGCGTGGCGCTCACCGGCCACCCGGTCCTCCGCGCCGCAGCGCGCGACGCGCTCAACGAGCGCCTCACCGAGGGCATCGACGTCTCGGCTAACGGCACGGACGGTGCCACAGAGACGACCGGCATCGACTGGGCCTATCTCGCGCGCGTCGGCCCGCGCCCGCACCTCGTGCTGGACACGGACCGCGGCCGCGTCGTGATCGAGATGGTCACAGAGGGCGCGCCGCAGACTGTCCAGACGGTCGCTCAGGCGGCCGCTGCGGGGCGCTACGACGGCGTCCCGTTCCACCGCGTCGTGTCCAACTTCGTCGTGCAGGGGGGCGATTTTTTCCGCCGCGACGGCTACGGCGGGCCGGACATCCCGATCCGGTCCGAGTTCACCCGCCTCCGCTTCGAGACAGGGACGGCGGGCATCGCGAGCGCGGGCAAGGACACGGAGGGCGTTCAGTACTTCGTCACGCACAGCCCGCAGCCGCACCTCGACGGGAAATACACCGCCTTCGGCCGCGTGGTCTCTGGCCAGGACGTCGTAGACCGGATGCTCCAGGGTGACGTTGTCCGCCGCGCGCACATCGAGCGGCCATAGGTGACCCGTGGCAGGGCCGAAGGGAACAGGCCGTTCACTGCGGCCTTTCGGATCTGGTCCACTCAGGCTACGAGGCCGGCGGCAAGCTGGTGCCGGACGACGCCAGCGAGCCCGGCCGAGGCGCGCAGCGGCAGGCGGTACGCGACGACCGCCGCTCGGGGCGCCCCGTCCCCGGACGATGTTGGGCGGAGGCGGACAAGCGTCTCGGGCGGGACACTCCGCACGAGGCGCGACGCAGCGGCATCCGTGATGAGCAGGTCCAGCCAGCCGTCGCCCTCGTGCACGGCTTGGATGTCGGCCCACTCGACCGTCGCATCCCAGCGGAGGTCGCGCACGCCGCGCCAGTGCGTGTCCACGGCCCATGTTCGCTCATCGGCGCCGTAGGCCGTGCGGACGCCGAGCGCGACGCAGCCAACCAGCGCAAGCACGCTCGCGGCGACGCTCCACACGGTGGCCCCAGCGGCGAGCAGAAGCGCGACGGCCACGGCCAGCCCCGCTGCGACGCCCGATGCCAGCGCCGTTCGGCCGCGCGGCGTCGCGATGCCGTCGGCGAGGCGCTCGCGGGGCGTCCGGTCCAGGGTCACCCGGAGCTGCTGCCAGACGGGCGCGGAGCCCCCTGCGGCGCCGCGGCGGCGCTCCGCCTCGGTCGCCGCCTCCTCAATCTCGCGCGCGATGCGGTTCGCGTCGAAGCCGTCCGCCGACGGGATGCTGGCGAGCGCCGCGTCGTGCGCCTCGCGAAGCTGGCGGAAATCGTCGGCGGCCGTCGGCGCCGGGTTGCGGTCCGGGTGCAGCTCGAAGGCACGGCGCCGGAAGGCACGGCGGATCTCGTCGTGCGAGGCCGTCGGCGGGACGCCTAGGAGGTCGTGCGGAGCGGGCATTCGGAGCGGCCGATGGATGCCTGCTCCGGAACAAGAGCCGTGCCGCAGGGCGCGTCGGCCCGTCAGCCGCCGTATCAGGCGCGTCCGCGCGCCCTAGCGGCTGTTCACGAGCACGTCGTAGGTCGAAAGGTGCGGCGCGTCCATTTCCGAGAGGTACGCGTAGGCTTCGTTTCGTTGCGGCGCCTCGCGCAGCAGGAGCGCGATCTCGGGCGCCTTCGACGCGTAGAAGACGTCCGTCGCGAAGCGGCGCCGGTTGAAGGTGAGGTAGAGGTCGTGGAGCGTCGTGAGCGTCTCGAGGGCCTTGACGTACGCAGCCTCAGGGGCGGCCGTGAAGTGGTCCAGCACGGTGTAGTGGTAGTCGTACATCGCGCGGCGGAGCGGCAGGAAGGCCGGGTCCAGCATCTGCTGCGTGAGGTCCGAGCGCGAGCGGTCGTCGGTCGAGTTCTGGCTGGACCAGCCGCGGCCGAGGTCCGACTGGTTGGCGCGGCCGAACTCCGCGATCAGGCGCGCGCGGTCCCAGAAGGGCTGCCCGCCGAGCGGCGCGAAGGTGTCGTAGTCCGTCGCGAGGACCACGAGCGCGTAGTAGTCCAGGACGGACGTGAACGAGTCGAAGCGGTTGGGGTCGTAGATCAGCGCCTGCCCGCGGGCGTAGTTGAACGTCCACGCGTCGTCGCCGATGAGGAGCGTCGTCGAGCGCTGGGCGGTCCCGTAAATCGGACGGCTGGCCTGGACGGCGATGTTGGCCGAGAACTGCGTGAGCGACTGCGACGCGACCAGCGTGATCTGGACGGTGCAGTCGATGCGCTCGCGGTTGTCGAAGACGTCGCTCGTCCACGCGCGGTCGTTGAAGTAACGCTCGACCTGCGTCCGGAGCTCGTCGAGGAACTCGTACTCGTTGCCCGTCAGCGCGGCGCGGTTGATGTTGACGGTGCAGTTGAGCTCCTGGGCGTGGGCGGGGAGCGCGGCGAGCAGGAGCGCGAGCAGCGGCAGGAAGCGGGCGAGGCGCGTCATCATCGAGAACGGTGCGGGAGATCCCAAGCTAGCGTGTATGTTCGGCCGACTCCCGGGCGGTTCGGGAGGCCCTGCCCCAACGCGTGCCCCCTGTCCACTATGCGCCGATTCTGGATTCTGATGGCGATCCTCGCCCCGCTCGGCGCCCGCCCGGCGCAGGCGCAGCTCGCCGAGGGCGGCGCACGCTACCTCGGGATGGGCCGCGCCGGCGTCGCGGTCGGGCAGAGCGCGTGGGGCCATGCCAACCCCGCCGCGTGGTCTGGCCTGACGGAGCGCCGCGGCGCGCTGCAGGCGAGCCAGGCCTTCGGCCTCTCCGAGCTGCGCCTCGCCCAGCTCTCCGCCGCCGCGCCGACACCCGTCGGGACGGTCGCGCTCGCGGCGCGCTCCTACGGCTTCTCCGAGCACCGCGAGACGCGCGTCGTAGTGGGCGTGGCGCGGCCGGTCCCGCTCAGCCGCACGCGGCGCCTGGACCTGGGCGTGGCGGTCGGCTACGAGTCGGCGAGCACCGAGGGCTACGGCAGCGTCGGGACGCCGCTGCTGTCGCTGGGCGTGCAGGGCGACGTCGTGCGTGGCCTCCGCGCCGGCCTCGCCGGGCGCAACCTCCTCGGCATCCTGTGGGACGAGGGCGAGGACGTGCGGCACTCGCTCGCGACCGTCCCGGCCATCACTGTCGGGATCGCGTACTCACCGAGCCCCGTCGCGACGCTCGTCCTGGACGCCGAGCAGGACCTCGACGCGGGCCTCTCGCTGCGCGCCGGCTTCGAGGCGTACCCCGTCCCGGCCCTCGCACTGCGCCTCGGCGTCTCGGACGGCCCGAGCCGCATCTCGGCCGGCGCGGGCGTCCGCGTCGGCGCCCTCCGCGCCGACATCGCCGTCGAGCGCCACGAGTCGCTCGGCCTGACGCCCGCCGTCGGCATCGAGGTGTCGTTTTAGGGGACTGGCGAACGAGAAGCGGGGCCGGTTCTGCCCCGGCTTCCCGTGCCAGCCGCCCGTCTCCCGTCCCCGCCCCGGCTGTTCGATGCGCCTCTCCCTCTTCGCCCTGCTCCTCGTCACGCTCGCCGCAGTGCCGGCGCGTGCGCAGGACGTGCCGGCCGACTCGACGGGCCTGCCGGCCGACTCGACGCTCACGCCGGACCTCGACGCGACCTTCGAGGCGCTCCTCGAAGACGACGCCGACGGCGACCCGACAGAGCTTCTCGAGCTGCTCACGGACCTCCGCGACAACCCGCTCGACGTCAACACTGCGACGGCTGCCGAGTTGGCGATCGTTCCCGCACTCAACGCGCTCCTCGCGGGCGACGTGGTGCGCTACCGCACGGCCAACGGACCCTTCACGAGCCTGCCGCAGCTCCGCAGCGTCCCCGGCATCACGGCGCGGGTCTACCTCGACGCCCGCCCGTACCTCTCCATCGGCCCTCGCCTGCGGACGTCCGGCGCCGTCACCAACGGCCGATTCCCGCGCGCACCCCGGCCATCCGAGGTGCTGTCCGGGCTCCGCTACACCGGCATCCAGCGCGTCCAGCGGCGCCTCGACCGGCAGGCAGGCTACATCACCGATCCGGCCGACTCGACGCGCTCGTTTGCCGGCTCGCCCGAGCGCGTCTACACGCGCCTCACCGCGACGTACCGCCGGCAGTTCAGCGCCAACATCACGCTCGAGAAGGACCCCGGCGAGGCGTTCGCCTTCGACACCGGCACCAACACGTACGGCTTCGATTACGTCTCGGCGCACATCGCGCTGCTCCGCGCCGGGCGCATCGAGGCGCTCGTCCTCGGCGATTACGTCGCCGAGTTCGGGCAGGGCGTCGCGCTGTGGCGCGCCTCGGGCTTCGGCAAGGGGCCCGACGCCGTCGGCGGGCCGGTGCGCTCCGGCCGCGGCATCCGGCCGTACGGCTCGGTCGACGAGAACAACTTCTTCCGCGGCGCCGCGCTCTCGCTCGCCCTCACGCCGAGCGTCACGGCGACGGCGTTCGCCTCGCGCCGCGCCCGCGACGCCACCGTCGACACGCTCACGTTCGAGATCGACGACCCGGACATTCCGCCGGACGCCCTCGACGGCGCCATCGTCTCGTCGCTCGGCGCGACGGGCCTCCACCGGACGGCCTCTGAGCTCGCCCGCAAGGACGCCATCGAGGAGACGCTCGTCGGCGGCGCCGTCGAGGGGCGCCTCACGACGCGGCGCCTTCAGGCGAAGGCCGGCGTCCTCGCCACGCAGGCGGTCTTTGACACGCCGCTCGGCCAGGGCAACCGGCCAGACCAGTTGTTCGCCTTCTCCGGCGACCGGGCGACGACGCTCTCGGTCTACGGCGAGGCGCGGACGCGCCGGCTCCAGGCCTTCGGCGAGGGCGCCCGCGGGCCAGGCGGCGGCCTCGGCGGCGTCCTCGGGCTCGGCGCGGACCTCGGCGGCGGGGCCGAGGTCCTGCTCGTCGGGCGGCACTACGACCCGGACTTCAACAGCCTCCACGGCTACCCCTTCGGCGAGCGCAACGGGATCGGCAACAACGAGACGGGCCTCTACGCCGGCGTCCGCGTGAAGCCGAGCCGGCAGTGGACCGTCAACGCCTACCTCGACCAGTACCGCTTCCCATACCTCCGCTTCAACGTGCCGCGCCCGAGCCAGGGCCGCGAGGCGCTCGTGACGGCCGAGTACCGCCCGCGCAGCTACCTCCGCGGCTACGTCCAGGCGCGGACCGAGACGCGCGAGGTCGGCGTGGACGCCGGCAACATCGTGCCGGGCACACTCGTCGGCGGGCTGGGCGACGCGACGCGGCAGACGCTGCGCATCCAGGGCGAGTGGGACGCCAGCCGGACGGTCCGCTTGCGGGCGCGCGTCGAGGGCTCGCGCGCCGTCTCCGCCGTCCTCGCCAACACGCCGACGCCCGCCGCGACGACGGGCGCGCTCGTCTACCAAGACGTGCGGGTCCAGGCGCTGCCGTGGCTCCGCATCGACACGCGGCTCACGCTCTTCCGGACGGACGACTACGACAGCCGCCTCTACGCCTTCGAGAACGACCTCACGGGCGTCTTCTCGATCCCGGCGCTCTCCGGCCGCGGCGTCCGCGGCTACGTCCTGGTGTCCGCGGAGCCGATCGACGGCCTCACCGTCCAGGCCAAGCTTGCCTCGACGTGGCTGCGCGGCGTGACCCGCATCGGCTCAGGCACGAGCCTCGTCCAGGGCGACCGCGTGCGCGATTTCGGCCTCCAGGTCCGCTACCGCTTCTGAGCGTCAGGGCGTCCCGTAGAGGCCGGCGTAGAGCGCGCGGTTGAGCGTCAGCGTCTTGACGTAGTCGCGCGTCTCGCGGAACGGGATGCGCTCGGTGAACAGCGCGTCGCGCCCGTACTCGGGGAACGACCGCCACGCGTCGACCTGGTGCGGGCCGGCGTTGTAGGCCCCGAAGACGGCCGGCAGCGCGCCGCCGTACGCCTCGACCTGCTGCCCGAGGTAGCGCGACCCGAGGCGCACGTTCGTCTCAGGCCTGTCCAGGTTCTGCACGACGTCCGGCGTGCTCGGTCCGGGCGGACCGGCGAGCGCACGCGCGGTCGCGGGCATGAGCTGCATCAGGCCCCGCGCGCCGACGTGCGACGTGGCCCGCGCCGAGAACTGCGACTCCTGCCGGATGAGCGCGGCCGCGACGAACGGGTCCACGCCATTCGCCTGCGCCTCGGCCGTGATGAGGGCGCGGAACGGAAACGGGTAGAGGATGCGCAGACGCCGCAGGTTCGTGCCGCCGGGGAGCATCGCGCCGATGCGGATCGCCCGCTGCCCGTCGCCGCGCGCGACGAGCGCCTCGGCGAGCGCGTAGCGGTCGGACGGTGCGACGCGCGCCGCCGCGGCGTGGAGTTCCGTCTCGGCAGCCTCGGGGAAGCCTGCCTCGCGGAGCACGTCCGCGCCGCGGAGCGCCCTTTCAACGCGTGCGGCCGCGGCCGGGTCGTCGGGCGGCGAGGCGGCCATCGGGATCGGCCAGAACGGGACCCCGAGCGCTTCGCTCGCGAGCAGCGCGTAGTAAGAGTCGCGCGCCTCGCGCCGGACGCTCTCGAAGTGCGCGCGGGCGGCGGCGGCATCGCCGGCCTCGGCAAGCGCGCGGCCGGCCCAGAAGCGGGCGCGGAGCGCGTGCTCGCCCGTCGGGTTGCGAGCGCGGTAGGCATCCCACATCTGCGCCGCGGCGGCATAGTCGCCCGTTAGAAACGCCTGCCCGGCGCGGCGCATCGTCGCGTGCCCGGCCCACGGCGTGCCGGCGTGCTCGCGCTCGACACGCGCGTAGAGTGGGAGCGCCGCGGCGACGTCGCCCCCCTGGTGGAGTGCGTCCGCTGCGAGGTAGAGGTTCCGGGCGGGGTCGGCGCGGGCGAGCTCCAGATAGAGCGCGGCTGCGTCACGGGCGCGGCCCATGCGGCTGAGGATGCCCGCGCGGAGCGTCTGCGCGTCTGTCCGGCCGGCGACCCACGAGAGTTCCGCGAGCGCGGCGTCGTACCGCTGCGCGTCGGAAAGTGCGTCGGCCATCTCGACGTGGACGTCGGCCTGCTCGGCCGGCGTGCCGGCACCCGTCCCAAACCAGGCGGCGAAGGCTGAGGCCGCCTCGTCGTTGAGACCGACCGCGCGGTTCGAGCGGGCGACGACGAGCAAGGCGGCGGGCTCCCCCGAGCCCAGAAGCATGGCGACGGCGTCGCGGCCGGCGGCGCTCCCGGGCGCGGCAGCCGCGGCGACGCGGAGGTCGCCGGCTGCGTAGGCAAACGTGGCGCGCGCCTCGTCGGTGTCCGCCGCGGAGAGCGCGCGCCGCGCCATCGCCCGTGCAGCGTCGCGGCCACCGGTGCGCCGCGCGGCCTCGATGCGTGCCGTCCAGGCGCGCTGGCCGAGCGCGCCTGTCGTGTAGCGGCTCGCGATGGCGTCCGACGCGGCCGGGCTGGTTCGAGCGCGCGAGCGCCTCGGCGAGGAGCACGTCGCGGTTGCCCGCCGACATTTCTCCTGCCTCAGCGAGCGCGGCCGGGTCCAGCCGGAGGAGCGCGCGGCGGAGTCGCGCCGCCGCGCGCTCGAGGCCCAGTCTGCCGGAGGCGTCGGGCAGCGCCAGAAAGGCGTCGTAGGCCACACCCGTCGTGTCACCCAACGTCTCCGCGGCTCGGGCGAGCAGGTACAGCCCGCGGCCATCGTCCAGCGTATCCAGCCCATCGGTGCCATCGAGGAGGTGCTTGACGAGCGCCCAGCCGCCGCGGGCAGCCTCGGCGCGGGCGAGGAGAAGGCGCGTCGCGGGGTCGAGGCCCGTGGTGTCGCCTTGCGTGGAGGCCCACAGGAGGCTGGCGGCGCGCTGCGGGCGGCCCGAGTCGAGATACGCCTCGGCCCGCGTCCGCACGTCCGACGCCGTGCCGGTCTCGGCCTCGCCAGGCGTCTTCTCGACGCGGCAGCCGCACGCGAGCAGCAGCACGAGCAGCGAGAGCCCGCAGGTACTGGCGCGCGTCATCGCGTCCGGGGCGCCGGCGCGGGCGCGAACACGACGGTGTCGAGCTCGGACACGACGCCGATCAGGTGCGCCTGTGCGGCGCGGACGCCCGCGTCGAAGGCGGCGGGCCCGACATGGGCGAGGACGGCGTCGAGGAGGAAGCCGGCCTGGAGGTCGCCGATGTGCTCGTCGCGCTCGGTCTGGAAGAAGTTCTGGATGGCGGAGGTCGCGTCGGCGCGGGCGGGGTCGGACAGGTACAGCGTCATCGAGACGAGATTGGCGCGGCAACCTACGCCGGACCCCACCGCCGCGGCGCCTCGTCAGATGCGCACCGTCCACCCCCAGCCCGATGCCAACCGATCCGCTGACCGACGTGCTCCTCGCCCTCGACGCCGCCAAGCAGCGCGCGACGTACGGCGCCGTTGCCGGTCACCTCGGCGTCCCGCCGATGTTTCTGATGCGCGGCCGGCCGCGTGACCCGCTCCACTCGTGGGTCGTCAACAAGACGACGGGGCTCCCGTCGGGCTACCCCGACGACGCGGTCCACCTCGACCTGCTGCGTCACGCTCATGTCCTTCGCACACCCGACGATATCGCGGCGCTGCTGCGAGACAGGCGGCCAGTCTGAAATCGCAGCAGGAACCGTCACACGGGCGCCCGGAAAAGGTGCGCGGCGGCGGCAAAACGGTCTGCCGTGCCGACGAGGACGAGGCGGTCGCCGGCCTCGACCGTGAACCGCCCGTCCGGACTCGCTGTCGTGCCCTGCCCGCGGCGGACAGCCAGGACGGTGATCTCGTGGTCGCGGCGCAGCGCGAGCGCCTCGAGCGTCTGCCCTGCGGCCGGCGCGCCGGGGCGCACGGCGACGGCGCGCGTGTGCATTCCGTCCTCGTCGAGCCCCTGGAGCACCATGAGGTGCGCCTCCTGGATCGAGCCCCGCAGCACGCCGTAGTCCTCCGAGCGGAGCACGCGCACCTGCCGCTCGATCTCGTCCGGCGCGATGGTGTACGCCCCGAGGACGTGCGAGAAGATGCGGACCGTCGTCTCAAGCTCCTCGGGCACCACGATGTCCGCCCCGGCCGTCGTCAGCGCCTCGATGTCGTGGAGGAAACGGACGCGGGCGATGATCTGGAGCGTCGGGTTGGCGAAGCGCGCCTGCGCGACCGTCCGCGCCGCCGCCGCGGCGTCGTTCACGACGACGGCCAGGAGCTTGGCGCGCTCGATGCCCGCAACCTCGAGGATGTGCGGGCGCGTCGCGTCGCCGTAGATCGCGCGCATGCCCTGCCCCGTCAGTTCGGCGACCGTCTCGGGGTTCATCTCGACGACGACGAACGGAATGCCCGTCTCGCGAAGCACGCGCACAAGGTGGCGCCCTGCCGGCCCGTAGCCGACCACGACGACGTGGTCTTCGAGCTCCGCCTCGACCGGCGTGGGCGCGTCGGGCTCGCGGCCGAGGCTGCGCAGGCGCGTCGCGTCTAGCGCGGTGCCCACGCGCGGACCGGCCGCGAGCAGCGCCGGCGTGAGAAGCATCAGCAGGACCGTGGACGCGATGAACGCCTGCTCGCCGACGGGGCCCAGCCCGGCCGGCGACAGGCCCACGGCGCGGCCGGCGCGCTCGAGGACGAACGAGAACTCGCCGATCTGCGCCAGCGCCAGCCCGACGGCGGCCGCGATCCGGACGGGATAGCCGACCACGACGACGCCGAGCGCCCCGGTAAGCGCCTTTACCGCGACGACCGCGACGGCCGCGACGGCAACCAGAACGGGGTGCTCGATGAGAAACCGCACGTCGAGCAGCATCCCGACCGAGACGAAAAAGACGGCGTTGAAGAGGGTCCGCAGCGGCAGCACGTCCGAGAGCGCCTGCTCGGAGTAGCGGCTCTCCGACACGACGAGGCCGGCGAGGAAGGCGCCGAGCGCGAGGCTCACGCCGGCGAGGCTGGACACGGCCGCCGTCCCGAAGCAGATCGCGACGACCGTCAGCAGGAAGATCTCCTGCCGCCGCGTCTGCGCGACGCGTTCGAGGACCCACGGCACGCCGCGCCGCGCGAGCACGAGCACAGCCGCGATGAGCAGCGCCGCCTTGAGGAAGACGAACCCGATCTCGGCCGGCGTCCCGCCCTGCCCCGCAAGGACCGGCACGACGAGCACCATCGCGACGATGGCGAGGTCCTGGAAGACGAGCACCGCCACGGCGAGGCGCCCCGTGGGCGAGTCCGTCTCGGCGCGCTCGGCGAGCAGCCCGAGCACGATGGCCGTGCTGCTCAGCGCGACGAGGAAGCCGGTGTAGACGCCCGTCGCCCACGGCGTCCCGACGAGTGCGAGGCCGCCCGCGACGAGCGCGATCGTGAGGCCGACCTGCACGCCGCCGCCGACGAGGATCGCGCGCTTCAGCCGCGAGAGGTGGCTCAGCGAAAACTCGACGCCGATCGTAAAGAGCAGCAGGATCACGCCGACCTCGGCCAGCATGTCCACGAGCGTCTGGTCGGACACGATGCCGAGCGCGTTTGGCCCGATGGCCACGCCAGCGATGAGGAAGCCCGCGATCGGCACGAGGCGCAGCCGGATGCAGACGTACGCGATGGCGACGCTCGCGACGAGCAGGGCGACGAGTTCGTTCAGAAACGGGAGCGTGACAGCGAGCATTCGGTCGGGGTGGTCGGCCTGTAAAATCGCACCACTCGTCCCAGCGCGTCTCAGCCGCACTCCGCGGCATGGTCAGCAGGCATCCGGGCACGGCCAGCGGGCATCCGGAGGCAGGTAGGGTCTCCGAGAACCCCGGCGCGCGGACCGGGCGTTCCGCTCCGATGCAAATCGATCCCACGATCTCGAAGACGCGGGCGCCGCTCGGCGTGACGCTGCGCCGCTTCGCGGCACTTGCTCGGCCATACCGCGCGCGCCTCGGCGTGTCCATCGGCCTGCTGATGGTCGCGACGGCCGTGAGCCTCGTCGTCCCGCTCGGCCTCAAAGGCCTGCTGGACTCCGTGTTCACGGACGCCGACGGAGCGCTGCTGAACCGCCTCGCGGCGGGCCTGCTCGGCCTGTTCGCGCTCCAGGCCGTCCTCGGCGCCGCCGGCGGCTACCTGCTGGACTGGACCGGCGAGCGCGTCGTGGCGGACCTCCGGACGCGCCTCTACGCGCACCTGCACCGCCTCGGGCTGCGCTTCTTTGCCGAGACGCGGACCGGCGAGATCACCTCGCGGCTCACCAACGACGTCTCCAAAGTCCAGACGGCCGTCACGGACGACCTCCAGCAGGTGCTCACGCTGAGCCTGACGCTCGTCGGATCGGCCGTGCTCATGGTGACGCTGAACTGGCGCCTTGCGATCGGCGTGGCGGTCGTCGTGCCGCCTGTGGCGCTCGCGGCGCGCTACGTTGGCGTGGTCGTGCGGAACCTGTCGCGCGAGATCCAGGACCACCTCGCCGAGACGACGGCCGTCGCCGAGGAGGCCATCGGGGCGGTGCGCGTCGTGCAGGCGTTCACGGCCGAGACGGTCGAGGTGGGCCGCTACCGCGCGGCCGTCGAAGCGCTCTTCGAGGCGGCGCGCAAGCGCTCCGTCGTCACGGCGGTCTTCTGGAACGTCGTCGCGTTCCTCTTCCTGACGAGCCTCGTCGGCATCTTCTGGCTCGGCGGGCGCGAGGTGCTGGCCGGACGGCTGACGGCTGGCGACCTCGTCGCGTTCATCGTCTACGCCCTCAACATCGCGCGGACGGTCGGCGGCGCGTCGCGGCTCTACACGTCGTTCAACACGGCCGCCGGCGCGAGCGAGCGCCTCTTCGAGCTGCTCGACACCGAGCCTGAGATCGCCGACGCGCCGGCCGCGATCGCGCTGCCGATGCCCGTCCGCGGTGCCGTCGCGTTCGACGGCGTCTCGTTCGGCTACGGCACCGAGACGCTCGACGGCGGCGCCTCGCCGCCCGTCCTCCACGACGTGTCGTTCCGTGTCGAGCCCGGCGAGACGGTCGCGCTCGTCGGCCCGTCGGGCGCGGGCAAGACGACGCTGCTCGCGCTCCTGCCCCGCTTCTACGACCCCGACGCCGGGGCGGTCACGCTCGACGGCCACGACCTGCGGACGCTGACCGTCGAGAGCGTCCGCGAGGCCGTCGCGGTCGTGGCCCAGGACGTGCAGCTCTTCGGCGCGAGCCTCGCGGACAACATCCGCTACGGCCGGCCCGGCGCTACCGATGCCGAGGTCGAGGCGGCGGCGCGCGCCGCCTACGCCCACGGCTTCATCTCGGCCTTCCCGGACGGCTACGAGACGCCCGTCGGCGAGCGCGGCGTGAAGCTCTCGGGCGGCCAGCGCCAGCGCATCGCCATCGCCCGCGCGCTGCTCAAAGACGCGCCCGTCCTCGTCCTCGACGAGGCGACGTCGGCGCTCGACAGCGCGTCCGAGGCGGCCGTCCAGGAGGCACTCGCGGTCCTGATGCGCGGCCGGACGACCGTCGTCGTCGCCCACCGCCTCGCCACCGTCCGCGACGCGGACCGTATCGTCGTCCTCGACGCGGGCCGGGTCGTGGAGACGGGCACGCACGAGGCGCTCGTCGCCCGTGGCGGCCTCTACGCCGCCCTCGCCGCCCGCCAGTTCCGCGACAGCGCCCCAGTCGAGGCGTGACGCGCCGGGGGCCTACGCGGCCGGGAGGGTGACGACGAACGTGGCGCCGCCGCCAGGCGTGTCCCGGGTTTCGAGCGTCCCGCCGTGGCCCTGCGTGACGATGTCGTAGGCGAGCGACAGCCCGAGGCCGGTTCCCTGCCCCGTCGCGCGCGTCGTGAAGAACGGCTCGAAAACGCGGGCGCGCGTCTCGGGCGAGAGCCCCGAGCCGGAGTCTGCGACGGCGACCTCGACGGCCGGGCCGACGGCGGACGCGCCGAGGTGGCGTGCCGAGAGCGTGAGGGTAGGCGTCCAGCCGGCCGGCGCCGTCGCGGCGCGCTCGGCGAGCGAGGCGTACGCGTTGGTGAGCAGGTTCACGAAGACGCGCCGCAGCGAGCCCGCGACGGCGACGACGCTGGCGCCCTGCGCCTCGTCGTCGCGGACGAGGTGCAGGCCGGCCGGCGCGAGGCCCGCCACGTCGTCGAGGGCGGCGTCGACGAGGTTCATCAGCACGACCTCGCCGCGCGGGCCGCCGACGGTCCGGACGTGCTCAAGCATGCTCGTGACGATGGCATTGGCGCGGCGCCCGTGTTCGTCGATGCGCGTGACGTTGGCGACGAGCAGGCCCAGCGTCTCGCTGATGCTGGCCGCCGCCGCGGCGTCCGGGAGCGGGTGCGCGGTGAGCGTCTCGGATAGCTCGGCGACAAGGTCCGTGGCCAGACCTGAGAAGCCGACGACAAAGTTCAGGGGGTTCCGGATCTCGTGCGCGATGCCCGCCGTGACGCGCCCGAGGCTCGCGAGCTTCTCGGTCTGGACAAGCTGCCGCTGCGCGGACCTCAACTCCTGGAGCGTATCTACGAGGCGCGTGTTGGCGACGCGGAGGGCCTCGGCGCGAACCGCCTCGGCCTCCTGCGCCTCGCGGATCTGCTCCGTCTCGAAGCGGACCTGCATCGTCTGGAGGCGCCCGCGCGTCTCGGCGTCGAGGATCGCCTCACGAACGGCGATGTGGGCGCGGGCAGAGCCCAGCGCCTGCGCCGTGTCGCCGAGCGCGGCGTAGGCGTCCATGAGTGCGGCGTGGACCTGCGCCTCGCGCGGCCGTGCGCCGACGGCTGCGGCCAGCGCCAGTGCCTCCGTGAGCGCGTCGACGGCCGCGGCCGGCCGGCCGAGCGCGGCGAGCGCCTCGCCGACGTGGAGCAGGCTTGTGCTCTGCGCGTGGCGGTTCGGCCGGGCGCGGCGCTGCTCGAGCGCCTGCTGGTGCAGCGCGAGGCCGGCCTCGAGGTCGCCGCGCAGGCGCGCCGCCGTGCCCAGGTCGTCCAGCGCGCGCGACGTGCCGATGGGGTCGCCGAGCGCGTAGAAGCGCGCGAGCGCCGTCTGCAGGATGGCCTCGGCGGCGTCGGGCTCCCCGCGGAGCAGGTGCGCCGCGCCGGCACTCGTCTCCGCGCGCGCCAGCCCGATCTCGAGCCCCGCCTCGGCGAACACCGCCGTCGCCTGCTGCGCCGTGTCGAGCGCACGGTCGGCGTCGCCGAGGTCCGCGTAGGCCGTGCTGAGGCCGTTGAGCACCCAGCCTTCGGCGACGCGGTCGCCGGACTCGCGGACCTGGTCGAGGTTTTCGAGGGCGCCTTTGAGAGCGGCCTCGTAGTGACCGAGGCTCGCGTGCGCGCCCGAGAGCGCGCCGCGCGCGGCGAGCGCGTCGTCGGTCATGCCGAGCGCCTCGAAGCGGGCGACGGCCTCGGCGAGGCGCGAGAGCGCCTCAGCGTTGTCCGACAGGATGTAGAGCGCCCGCCCCAGCAGCCCGACGGCGAGCGCCTGCGCGGTGGCGTCGTCTAGCCGGCAGGCGAGCGCGTACGCCTCCCGAGTCAGCGCCACCTGACGGTCGGCGTCCTGCAGCGGCAGCGCCGTCGCGAGCGCGAGGAGCGCGGCCAGGCGTTCCTCGGGCCCGCGCGCAGCGTCGAGGCGCTGCTCGAGGCCGCCGACCTCCTCGGGCTGGAGTGCGGGGCCCAGCAGGACAGACGGCGAGGAGGGCTCCATCGAGAAGCGGTTGGGTCAGGCGCGGAACCGGCGGACGAGCGCGTCGATCGAGGCGTCGCTCAGCGCGGGCGTCGCGGAGGGGGACGAGGCGGAGGCGGGCGCGGTTGCAACAGGCCGCGGCGCCGGCGGCGGCACCGGCGGCGGCACCGGCGGCGGCACCGGCGGCGGCACCGGCGGGGCGGACGGGCTGGCGTCGGCGGCCTCGTGGACCCGGTTGCCCGCCCGGGCGATCAGGTTCGCCTCGATCCGGTCCATCCACGACGCGCCGTCGCCGCCCGCGTCCGGTGGGCGTACGTCGGGACGTGCCGGCGGGCGCGGCGCCTCGGGCCGCGTTGCAGAACGCGGCTCCGGCCGGCGCGCCGGCGCGCCGGCCGCGATCCGCTCGCCCGCAGCGTCGTTGAGCGGGTGCGCCTCGAAGGCGACGCGCTTCACGTCCACGAGGTGCATCGGGCCAACGTTGTCGCTCGTGATCGAGCCGCCGACGGCGCCCGGCCCGAGCGTCATCGCCGGGAAGAGGTCCGTCGTCATCCCGACCGAGCCCAGCGCGGCGACGGTGTTGACGACGATGCGCATGGCGGGCTTGTACAGCGCGAACTGCTCGATGACGCGCTCGGCGGTCGCGTGGAGCGCCAGCGTGTGCCCGACGCCGCCGAAGTGCAGGATCTCGAGGCAGCGCTCGCAGCCGGCCTCCCAGCCGTCCGACGTGTAGAACGAGAGGATCGGCGAGAGCGTCTCCATCGAGAGCGGCTCCGCCTTCCCCACCGTGTCCGTCTCGGCGACGAGCGCCTGCGCGCCCTCGGGCACCGAGAAGCCGGCCATCTCCGCGATGCGCCGCGGGCTCTGCCCGACGATGTCGGTGTTGAAGACCCCGTTCGGCTTGATGATCGCCCTCAGCCTGGCCGTCTCCTCGGGCGAGCAGACGTGCCCGCCGCGCTCGCGCATCGCGTCGAGAAGCTTCGTCCGGATGGGCGCGTCCGCGACGACCGAGCGCTCGGTCGAGCAGAGCGTGCCCCAGTCGAACGCGGTGCCGGTGAGGATGTCGGCGGCCGCTTTGGCGATGTTGGCCGAGCGGTCCACGTAGGCCGGGACGTTGCCCGAGCCGACGCCGTAGGCCGGCTTGCCCTTCGAGTAGGCGGCGCGCACCATCGGCCCGCCGCCCGTCGCGAGGATGACGCTCGTGAGCGGGTGCTCGAGCAGCGCGTCCGTCGCGGCCAGCGTGACGTTGGTGAGGCAGTGGAAGAGGCCTTCGGGCGCGCCCGCGGCGACGGCCGCCTCGGCGATGACGCGCGTCGCCTCGGCCGTGCAGCGCGCGGCGCGCGGGTGCGGGCTCATCACGATCGCGCAGCGGGCCTTCGCTGCGAGGATGGACTTGTACATCGCCGTCGCCGTCGGGTTGGTGCTCGGCACAAGCGCCGCGACGACGCCCATCGGCGTCGCGACCTCCCACACGGTGTCCGTCTTGCGGATGATGCCGGCCGTCTTCATGCCCGCCATCCGCGCCTGGAGGGTGCGCGTGGCGAAGAGGTTTTTCTGGATCTTGGAGTCCACGCGCCCGAAGCCCGTCTCCTCGACGGCCAGCACGGCGAGGCGCTCGGCGGCGTTCGCGCCGGCCTCGACCATCGCGTCCACGATGCGGTCTACCTGCTCCTGCGTAAACGTTTTGTACGTGGCCTGCGCCGCGGCGGCGGCCGTGAGGGCGTCGCGGGCGTCCTGGATCGAGGCGAGGTCGGCGTCCATCGGGCGTGGGGCTGTCGGGTGCTGGAAAGTAGAGACGCCGCGGACGTGACGGCGGCCGCGGGCTCCAATCTGCCAGGGACGTGTAGAATGGACCGCCCCGCGCGCGTAAATCGCCCCGCGAACCGATGTGCGCGCCGTGGCATACCCTTTGCGACTGCCCCGTGGATCCTTCACGCCGCTATGCCTGACGCCTCGCTCTCGCCCTCGGGCCTGCCCACCGTCGACGCCCGCTGGGGCGGACTCGCCGCTGGCAAGTCGTACCTGCTCATCGGCCGCGCCAGCGCGGGCCGCACGGCCCTCGCCCTCGCATCGGCCAAGGCCACCGTCGACGGCGGCGGCCGGGCGCTGCTCATCTCGCCGCGCTCGCCGGACGACCTCGCGGCCGCGGGCACGCCCTCGGGCGTGGACCTGCGCGCGCTCCATGCGACGGGCCGCCTGCGCCTGCTCCGCATCCCCGCGCCGGCCGACCTCGCCGCGCGCGGCTCGGACGGGCTCGACGCCGCCTACCGCGACCTCGTCACGCTCGTCCAGCAGGAGATGCCGACGCGCGTCGTCATCGAGGACGTTACCCCGCTCGTCCAGTTCGACTCGTTCGAGCGCCTCGAGGCGGCCCTCTCGGGCCTCATCCAGACGCTCCAGAGCGCCGGCATCACACTGCTGATGGGTCTCGGCGAGCCGGCGAACGCCGCCTCGGAGCACCTCGTCTCGGTCGTCCAAGGCCTCGCCGACGGCACCCTGACGCTGGCGACGGACGGCGAGACGCGCCGCCTCGATCTCACTCGCCACGGCGAAACGCCGGCCGAGCCCGACGCGCCTGAGGCGCCCGCCGAGCCCGACGCGCCCGCCGGCGAGCGCCGCTCAGACGAAGTGTCGGACTCGGTGGCGCAGCGCCGCGAGGAAGACCTCCAGCCCTATGACGACGGCATTCCACGGACGCGCATCATCCCGCCGCCCCCTGCGGACTCGGCGCTGATGCAACCGCCGACGGACACGTTCGCGCAGGATCCAGCCGCCTCAATGTTCGAGCAGGGCTATCTCGTGGACTCGGGCGCTGGCAGCGTTCTCGGGACGATCACGCCCGAGCCGCCCGGGGCGATGTCGTCTGCGCCGCCGTTCGCGCCGCTCTCCGCGCCCGCCGCCGAGGCGCAGGCCGAGGACACCGCCGCGGCCGTTCGCGCCGCGCTCGACGCCGCTTTCGCCGCCCGCGCAGGGGGCACGCCGTTCCTCGTCGTTGCTGTCCGGATGGAGGCGGCCGCGCCCGAGGGCGCGCACTTCTTCGCCGTCGCCGACGGCCTCCGCCGCGGGTTGCGCCCCGAGGACCGGCTGCTCGTAGACCTTCCCCGCCGCCGCGCCGTCATCGTGCTGCCGGGCGTCGGCGCCGAGGGCGCCTCGGCGCTCTTCGCGAGCCTCCAGGCGCACCTCCGGAGCACGCTCGGCGCCGACGCCGAAGCGGTCCTGCGCGCCGTCGGCGCCGTCTCCGTCCCCAACGGGGAGCCGTTCACGTCCACGCCGGACCTGATGGCCTACGCGTTCGAATCGTAGGCAGGGCGATGGGTTTCGGGGAAAGGCACGGGGAGTGACGCGCGTAGTCGTCCCGAGGCCCTTTCCCCACTCGCCGATGCACGTCTCCGCTACAGCGCCCGGTCCCGCTCCAGCGTCCGCACGAGGTCCGAGATGCCGACGGGGCCGTGGCGGTAGAGCAGCGGCTCGCCGAAGGCCGCGCCGATGCGGTAGCCGAAACTGCGCGCCCGCGCCTCGACGAACTGCATGAAAGCCGGCGTCGAGATGAACGTCTCGGGGCCGCCGTCGGCCACGTCGAACTGGCTCCTGAACGCGCGGAGGGCTGCGAGGCGCTGGTCCCAAACGCTCGACACGTCGACGACGAACGTCGGCTCAAACTCGAGCGTGTTCATGTAATGGAGGACGTGGCTCGGGCGGTGTGGTGCCTGCGGCCGTCCGTCCTCGCCCATCGTCTCGAGCATCGCGAGGCCGCTCGCGAAGAGCGCGTCGGCGCCGAGGCGCGCGGCGTCGCCATGGTCCGGGTGGCGGTCCTCGGGCGCGTTCAGCAGCACGATCCGCGGGCGCGTGGCGCGGACGGCCTGGACGATGAGCCGCTGCGCGTCTTTCGTGTTGCGGATCTCGCCGTCCGGCAGGCCGAGGTTGCGGCGGAACGACAGGCCGAGGATGCGGGCCGCGTCAGCGGCTTCCTCGAGGCGCCCTTCCGGCGTTCCGCGCGTGCCGAGCTCGCCGCGCGTAAAGTCGAGGATGCCGGTTCGGTAGCCTTGCGCGTGCAGCAGGCACATCGTCCCGCCGGCGCTCAGTTCGACGTCGTCGGGGTGGGCGGCGAGCGCGAGGACATCGAGCGGGGCGTCGGGGTCGGCGGAGAGGGCGGGCATTAGGAAAATCGGTCTGTTCGCGTGTCGGAGGGGTAGCCTGGCGTCGGGACAGGCGCGCGGATGCTCTACCTTACCGCCATGTCCGCTGCCGCGACCGCCTCCCGCCTCGCCCTGACGCTCGTCCTTCTGGTGAGCGTCCAGAGCTACGGCCTCATCGAGGCGTCGTTCGCGCTGAACCGGGCCGAGATCGCGGCGCGCTACTGCGTCAACCGCGACAGGCCGGAGCTGCACTGCGATGGGCAGTGCGAGCTCGCGCGGCGCCTCGACGCGCAGCACGAGCGCGAGAGCGGGCAGGACGCCGTCCTCCTCGGCGTGGCGCTCTCGGCGACGATGTGGCTCCCGACGCCCGAGCGCCTCGGCGTGCCGCCGTCCCGCGAGACGGCTGCCCATGCGCGTCCGCGCGACGCGCGCGCCTCGGGCGGCGAGCCCGCAGGCGTCTTCCATCCGCCGGAACAGGCCTAGCACCTCGGCGGCCCTCGCGGCCGCCCGTCGTGCCCCGGCAGACGCTTCGGCGTGCCGGGGCGAGCTCTGCCCTGTTTCCGTGGATCCACTATGTCCCGCTTTCTCGCGTGGAGCGCCCTTCTGTGCGCGCTCCTGTCGTTCTCCCCGTCCGCCCGCGCCCAGGTCGACGTTCTTCTCACCGGCCGCGTGGTCGACTCCGTGACTGGCCTCGCCGTCCCCGGCGCCACCGTCCGCGCCGACGGCACGCCGCTCGGCACGGCGGCCGACGCCGACGGGGGTTTTTCGCTCACCGTCCCGCCGCGCGTGACGTCGCTCAGCGTCTCCGCTGTCGGCTACGCCCGCCAGAGCGTCGCGGTGAGCGCGGCGCCCCTCGCCGTGCGCCTCGTCGAGGTCTCGGCCGACTTGCAGCCGGTCGTGGTGACGGCGGGCCGGGGCGAGCAGGCCCGTTCGGAGGCGCCGGTCGCCATCGCGGCGCTCTCGGCGGCGGACCTGCGCGAGACGCACCCGAACTTGCTCGCCGAGGCGCTCAACCGCATCCCCGGCGTCCACATGGTGGATCTCGGCAACGAGCAGCACGCGCTCGCCATCCGGCAGCCGTTCTCGCTGAAGCCGCTGTTTCTCTACCTCGAAGACGGCGTGCCGATCCGCCCGGCGGGCCTGTTCAACCACAACGCGCTCATCGAGGTCAACCAGGCCGACCTCGCGCGCGTCGAGGTCGTCCGCGGCCCGGGCTCGGCGCTCTACGGGGCGGGCGCCATCGGCGGGGCGATCAACTTCCTCACGGCCCGGCCGACGCCCGAGATGGAAGCTGCGGCGTCCGTCCGGCGCAGCGGGACGGGTTACTCGCGGGCGGATGCGAGCGCCTCGGGGACAGTCGGACGCGTCGGCATCGCCGGCGGCGGCTACGCATCGCTCCAGCGCGCGGGCGTCCGCGACCACTCCGACGGCTCCAAGGTCTCGGCGTCGCTCCGCGCCGAGACGGCGCTGGCGCCCGGCACACGCCTCACCGCGACGGCCACGGGCAACCTGCTCGACACCGACACCGACGGCGCGCTGGACTCGCTCAACTTCGCGACCGGCGGCACGTCCAGCCTCCAGACGTTCTCGTACCGCCGCGTCGCCGCGGCGCGCGCCTCGGTGCGGCTGGACCGCGTCTGGGGCAGCCGCCAGCTCACGAGCGTTACGCTGTTCACCCGCGCCAACCGCGTCGCCCAGAACCCGTCGTACCGCCTCCGCCCGACCGGCCCCACCGCGGCGACGGGCGAGACGAACGCGCAGTCGTTCACGTCGCTCGGGATCACGGCGCAGCACGAGGTCTACCCCGGCTGGCGCGGCGCCCGCCTCGTCGCCGGGGCGATGCTCGACGTGTCCCCTTCGGACTATCAGGCGCGCTTCGGCACGGCGACCCGCGACGCTCAGGGCCGCTTCGTCGACTTCGTCGAGACGGACTCGCTGCTGACGGACTACGCGGTGCGCCTGACGAACTCGGCGGCGTTCCTTCAGGGCGAGGTCGAGCCGGTCGCGCACCTGCGCCTTGTCGGGTCGCTCCGCTACGACCGCATCCGCTACGGCCTCGACAACGCGCTCCCGCCGGGCGCCTTCTCGGGCGCGGCGGACCGCTCGGACACGTTCGAGCGGCTCACGCCGCGCATCGGGGCGGTCGTCGAGATCGCGCCCGGCGCGGGCGTCTACGCCAACCTCAGCCAGGGCTTCGTGCCGCCCGAGGCGGGCGAGCTCTACCGCGGCGTGCAGGTGCCCGTCCTCCGGCCGGCCGTGTTCACGTCGCGCGAGGTCGGCGGCTTCGCGAGCCTGCTCGGCGGCCGTCTCGCCGCCGACGTCGCCGCTGTACCGGATGGACGGGCGCGACGAGATCGTGACGGTCCGCACGGACACCGACACGCAGGACCAGAACGCCGGGCGCACGCGCCACGAAGGCATCGAGGTGTCGCTGCTCGCGGAGCCGGTCCGCTGGGCGTCGGCGCGCGTCGGCGGCGCGCTCGCTCGGCACACGTACGTCGCCTTCACGACGGACGCGCGGGCGGGCCGCGAGCGTGTCTACGACGGCAACCGCATCGAGAAGGCGCCCGTGTTCGTCGCCAACGGCGAGGTCGCCGTGCGGCCGCTGCCAGGCATGCGCCTCGCGGCCGAGGTGCAGCGCGTGAGCGGCTACTGGATGGACCCCGAGAACGCGACGCGCTACGACGGCCACACGGTCCTCAACGTGCGCGCGAGCGCCGCGCCACGCGCGCTTCGCGGGTTTGAGATCTGGGCCAACCTGCTCAACGCGACCGACGAGCGCTACGCCACGACGGCCGCCGTCTCGTTCGGGCAGGCGCAGTACACGCCCGGCCTCCCCCGCGCGTTGACGCTCGGCATTGGCACTCATCTCTAACGGCCCTATGTCCCGATTCCTCGTCGCTGCCCTCCTGCTCGCCGGATGCGCCTCGCGGCCAGAGCACCTCGCCCCCGAAGACGACCTCACGGACGCGGCGTGGCCGCTGCTCACGCAGGACAGCACGGCGCTCGCCTTCCCCGCCGACCTCCAGGGCGCGCCGACCGTCGTCACGGCGATCTACACGCACTGCCCCGACGTCTGCCTCACGACGATGGCGAACGTCCGGCGCGTCCGCACGGCGCTGGGCGCGGACACGGCTCGCGTCCGCTTTCTCACCCTCACCTTCGACCCCGCCCGCGACACACCGAGCGTCCTCCGCGCCTACGCCGAGACGTGGGGCGCACGCGGCGACTGGCGCCTCGCGACGGGCGACACCGCAACGGTCGCGTCCCTGATGGAACGCCTCGGCATCCGCTCCGAGGTCTCCGACCGCGACACTCTCGGCAGCGGACGTTCCACCTACACGCTTTCGCACTCGGACAAGATGCTGCTCATCGACTCGGATGGCCGCGTCGTCGAGACGTACGGCGGCACCTCCGCGCCGCCGCAGATGGTCGCCGACGACGCCCGCGCCCTTCTCCGCTGACCCCTCGTTTCATGACCCGCTTTTCTCTGATCCTCGCGCTCGGCCTCGCCGCGTGCACCTCGCCCGAGACGCCGCCCACCGAGACGGGCGCCGCCTCGCCCACGACGGGCGCCGGCGGCGCCGGCGGCGCTCACGGTCTCGGACGCCTACGCGCCTGCGGCGCCCCGTGGCGGCACGAGCGCCCTCTTCTTCACCATCGCCGGCGGCCCGACGCCCGACACGCTCGCCTCGGTCGCGTTCGACGGCGCCGCGAAGACGAACGTCCACGAAACGGTCATCGAGGCGGACGGGCTGCGGCGGATGCAGCCCGTCGCGGGCATCCCCGTCCCGGCCGGCGCGACGGTCGCGCTCGCGCCGGGCGGTTACCACGCGATGCTCGTCGAGCTCGCGCGCCCGCTCGCCGCTGGCGACACGCTCTCGGCGACGGCCACCTTCACGAGCGGCACCACGCTGCCGCTCCGCGCCATCGTCCGTTCCATCGACGACCTGCCCGCTCCGACGCCATGACCCGCTCCGTCCTGCTCCTCGCGCTCGGCCTCGCCGCGTGCTCCGAAACGCCCGCCGAGGCCCCGGCTGCTGCCGACGCAACGGCGTCCGTCCCAGCCCTCGCCGTGTCGTCGCAGGGCGAGGCCATCGCGACCTCCGTCGTCGGCGACGCGGCGCGCCTCGTGCTGACGCGCGGCACCGCGGCGCCGGTCGAGGTCGCCCGCGGCGTCTCGGGGCACTCGCAGGCCGCGCCGCGCGTGGCCGTCGCGCCCGACGGCACCGTGCTCGTCCTGTTCGTCCGCGACTCGACGGTCGCAGGTCGCCGCTTCCCCGCGTCCACTCTCTTTCTCGCGCGCTCGCCCGACGGCGGGCGCACGTTCGGCGCCGCGGCGCGCGTCAACCCGGACGTCGGCTTCCCGTCGGGCCACACGTTCGCAGACCTCGCCGTCGCACCCGACGGAACCGTTCTCGTCTCGTGGCTCGACGGAACGAAGGCGGACGCGTGGACGCGCGACCACCCCGAGCCGTCTGGTGCCGCACACGGTGCCATGGCGGACGAGCACCACGGCGCGACGGGCCACGGCGGGCAGGGGCCGGGCTCATCGCTCGTCGTCGCCCGCTCGTCCGACGGCGGCGCCACGTTCGGCGCGCCGACCGAGGTCGCGGGCAACGTCTGCCCGTGCTGCCGGACGGCCCTCGACGTCGGCCCGGACGGCGCCGCGCGCGTCGTCTGGCGGCACCTCTGGGCCGGCGGCGAGCGCGACCCGGCTATCGCCACGTCGCGCGACGGCGGGCGGACGTTCGGCGCGCCCGTCCGCGTCCACGCCGACCGCTGGGCGATCGACGGCTGCCCGCACGCCGGTCCGTCCGTCGCAGCCGATGCAGACGGCCGCGTCCACGTCGCGTGGTTCACGGGCGCCGAGGGCCGCGCCGGCCTCTGGCACGCCGTCTCGACAGACGGCGGCATGACCTTCGCCGCGCCGACGCCGCTCGACGCCGGCGCGCCGCTCGGGCAGACGCGCGCCGCGCGCGACGGCGCCGGCCGCGTCTGGCTCGCGTGGGAGGACCGACGGACGGCCCGCACGCGCCTCGCGGCCGCAGCGGGCGGCGACACGCTGACGGTCGCCGGGGTCGACCCCGCCCTCGCCGGCACGGCGGCCGGCTGGACGCTCGCCACCGACGACGCCGGCACGATCCGGACGCGGTCGAACTGATCCGGGCGGTTAGCTTGGTCGGCTCCCTCGCTCCCGCCCGATGCTCCGGCTCTTCCCGCTCCTCGCCCTCGTCGCCCTCGCCGCGCCACCTCGCGCGCAGGCGCCCGCCTCGGCGCGGGCGCTCCTCGACGCCGCGGCGCAGGCCGGCGCCATCGCCGACCCGGCCGACCGCGAGGCCGCCATTGACGCGCTCTGGACGTCGCTCCGGCCCGGACAGGCCACGTCGCGCGTGCCGTTCGTCGCCGGCGACTCGGCCGTCTTCCTCTGGCGCGGCACCGCGCAGACGGTCGCCGTCGCGGGCGACCACACGGGCTGGGCCCCGAACGCCGCCCTCGCCCGGCAGGGCGCGAGCAGCCTCTGGCTGCGCCTCGACCGCCTCGACCCGGCCGCGCGCGTCGACTACAAGCTCGTCCTGAACGGCTCGAACTGGACGCTGGACGCCGCCAACCCGAACCGGCAATCCGGCGGCGCCGGCCCGAACTCGGAGCTCCGGATGCCGGGCTGGCGGCAGGAGCCGCTGACGGTCCGCGACCCCACCGTGCCGCGCGGCGCGCTCGGTGCGGCTGTCTCGATCGCCAGCACGCGGTACACGACCGGACCCGTCACGTACCGCGTCTGGACGCCCGCCGGCTACGCCGCCTCGACCACCCGCCTGCCCGTGGTCTACGTCACGGACGGGCAGGAGTACCCGGACGAGGCGCTCGGCGCGATGCTGACGGTCCTCGACAACGCCATCGCACAGAACCTGATCGAGCCGTGCATCGCCGTCTTTATCGACCCACGGATCGGCTCGACCAACCAGCGGCAGCAGCAGTACGTCAACAACGCTGGCTTCGCAGCCTTCGTCGCGGAAGACCTCGTGCCGGCCATCGACGCGGCGTACCGGACGCGGGCGGACCGCGACTCGCGCGTGATCCTCGGGACGAGCCTCGGCGGCCTCTTCTCGGTTTACCTCGGCGTGACACAGCCCGGGACGTTCGGTCTGCTTGCGGTGCACTCGCCGGCCTTCTGGATCTCCGAGAACGCCGCGTGGGGGTCCGGGCCGACGGTCTACGCCCTCGCGCAGCAGTCTGCGGCCGGCGCCTTCCGCGTTGCGATGACGGCCGGCACGATCCGTGACACGGCGGCCGAGGCGCGGCGGATGCGCGACATCCTTGCCTCGCGCGGAGACGCCGTGACCTACCTCGAGGTCCCCGAGGGCCACTCGTGGGGCAACTGGCGCGCGCACATCGACGACGTGCTGGTCCCGCTCATCCCGGCGCGGCCGTCGGCCGGCGAGGCGGCGCCGGCGTCGGGGCGCCTCAGCCTGAGTGCCGTCCCGAACCCCGTCCATGCCGCCGATGCGGCCGTGACCATCACGCTCGCCGAGCCGGCACGCGTCGGCGTCTCCTGCGTGGACGCGCAGGGACGGACCGTTGCGACGGCGGCCGAGGCCACCTTCGGCTCAGGCGAGCACCGCGTCTCCCTGGACGCGTCGGGCCTCGCTGCGGGCGTCTACGTCTGCCGCGCCGCCGCCGGCCGCGACTCGGCGGCCGTCACGCTGACCGTGCTCCCATGACGGCTGCGCTCCTCACTGCGCCCCACGTCCTCCTCCCCGCCGCCCTGCTGCCGGCGCTGCCGGCGTGCCTGCCGCAGCGGCCATACCCGGCCGCCGTGCGCCTGCTCGGCCGCGTGGTGATGGCGGTTCTGGGCGTGCGCTTCGCCGGCGGTTTCGCCGCGACACCGCGCGCCGTCCTCGTCGGGTGGCCGCACACGTCCAACCTCGACGGCATCGTGGCGCTCGCGGCCGTCGCGGTGACGGGCATCCGGCCGACGATCCTCGCCAAGCACTCGCTGTTCCGCTGGGGCGCCGGGCCGATCCTGCGCGCCTTCGGCGGGCGCCCCGTGCGCCGCGACGCGCCGGGGGGCACCGTCGGGCAGTCGATAGCGGCGCTGGATGACGCCGAGCGCCTGTGGATCGCCGTCTCGCCGGAGGGCACGCGCGCGCGCGGCGCGGGCTGGAAGACGGGCTGGCACCGGACCGCCGCCGGCGCGAATGTGCCCATCTCCGTTCTGGCGTTCGACTGGGGGCATGGCCGTTCCGAGCGGCGCCTCGTCGGCCTAGGCGCCGTCGTTCCGACGGGAGATCTCGCGGCAGACACCGCGGCTGTCGAGGCGCTCCTCGCAGGCGTCGTCGGGCGGCACCCGGCACTCGCGACGCCCGCAGGCCTCGCCGGGGCTGCGTAGACTTCTCGTGCACTGTGCCGAGACGCGCTGGCAGCGCGCCTCTGCGCCCGTCCTGACCCCGACGCCTGATGACCCGCTTCTCCCTGCTCGCCCTCGCCCTGTCCGTCTCGGCCTGCACCGGCGACTCCACCGCCCCCGCCGCGGCGGCCGCCGACTCGACGGCACGCACCATCGCCTTCGCGGATTCGTCGGTTGCCGCGTATCAGACCGCGGTGGCATCGGCCGATGGGAGCGCCTCGTGCGCCGCGGCGACGAACGCGGCAGAGTTGTACAAGCAGGCCGGCCGCGAGGCCGAGGCGATGCTCTGGCAGAACACGGCCGAGACGGCGTGCGCCGCGCTCCAGCCCCAGATCGACGCGACGCTCGCCCGCATCTCGGACAGCCTCGCCTCAGAGAGGTAGCTACTCGGCGCCGCGCGTGATCGTCTCGGTGATCCGGGCGATGACGACGCCCAGTATCCGGACCGTCGCCACGTTGTCCGCGACCTGCCCATCCGCGTGCAGCGCGAGCGTCTGCTCCATCGTCGTCATGCGGCCCATCGGGTAGCGGATGTGGAACCGGTTGCCCTCGGTATAGGCCTCGACGGGCCCCGTCGCGTCGGGCGTGAGTGTCGCGGAGTAGCGGCCGCCACCGAGCGGCTGCATGATCCACGTCCGCGTGTTGGCGTGGCCGTCCGGGTAGGAGATCGCCTGCTCGAGGCGGAAGGTGCCGTCCGCCTGCGGCGTGCCGGTGCTCCGGACATGAAGCTGCTGCGGCGCTTTAGTCCGGATTTTCAGGACCGGGTCGCCATGGCTCGGGCCGTCGAAGAAGGCCTCGGGGCGGAAGACGGGCGCGGGCGCGAGGGGCGTGAGCGGCGCCGAGCCGGGCATACAGCCGGCAATCAGAACGGAGGCGAGAAGCAGGGCGAGGCGCACGGTTGACTCAGGGCGATGTGGACGGGCTGAAGGAGTCAGCAACGAGCACGTGCTGGCGTTTGTCTCAGCGCCGCACAAGATTCAGGGTCTTCCCGCCCCACAGCACCTCGACGACGTGACCGTGGACGCAGTAGCCATCAGAGTGCCGTGTTTAAGCCGCACGGTGTCGGCGGGACGACCCGGAGCGCTCCCCTCAGACAGTGGCGCCCAGCACGCGGTCCCCAAGACCTTCCACGCGTCCAGGCAACGCAACGACACGCACCCGATCAGGGTCAAACGTCCGGCGGATCCCGACGCCTCAATCGTCTGGACCGATTGCGTCTCCCTTGGACAGGGAGGGCCCGGTAGAGGCGTGCGGCTGCTTCTACGCGCCGTCTTCGGCCGGACGGAGCAGCCCGGCGGTTCGGGCGTGGCCGTCGCCGGACGGGCGGGCGGCGTGCGCGGCGGCGAGCGCCTCGGCGTGCGTCCGGATCCGCGCGAGGGTGGCCAGGGCGTCGTCGAGCGCCTCGGAGGTCGTGGCCGCGGCGATGGCGGCGCGCAGGTCGGCGTCTGAGAGCGGCGTGCCAGAGGGCAGGAAGCCCTGGCCGACGAGGAATGCCTCGAGGTCGTCGACGCGGGCGCGGCGGAAGTGGCTGGGCGGGCTCGTGCGAAGCGTCTCGAGAAAGGCGCGGGCGTCGCCCGAGACGTCTTCGGCGAGACCGCTGAGGTCCGCGAGGAACGTCGGCCCGACGAGGCCCGAGGCGAGGAGCGCGTCGCGGTCGACGGGGCGGCCGCGGCCGAGCAGCCACGCCTGCTGCCACGCGTCTACGGCGGCGATGCGGGCGAGCAGGCGGCGCGTCTCGGGCTCCGAGAGCGGGACGCCCGACGCCGAGCCGCGGCGCAGCGCCGCGCGGAGCGGGCCCCACGTGTCGAATCCGGCGCGGAGGCACGCGTGCGCGGCCTCGGGGTCGAGCAGGAGCGCCACCGGGAGCGCCGCGAGCGGATCGCGGGCGGTCCACGGCGCGGCGTGGGTCGCGCGGGCGTAGGACTCGGCCGTGTGGCCGGCAGGGTCTACGACGGCGCGCGTCGTCTCGGTCGCCGGCGACGCGGTGAGGTCGGCCGGCGCGCCCGGAAGGCCCGGAAGCGCGATGACGCGGCACTCGAGGTCCGCGTGGTGTTCGGCGTGGCGAACCCACCGCGCGGCCTCCTCGGCCTGCGACGTGAACACGACGACCTGCCGACCGTCGGCGTCGCCCTGACCGGCGCAGACGCCCAGGACGGCTTCGATGACGGCCGAGGCGCGGTCGCCGTCGCTCGTCGCGAGGGCCTCGTCGATGAGGACAGGCAGGCGGAAGCCAACCTCCTGCGTCTCGGCGAAGGCGAGGCGGACGGCGAGCAGCAGCTGCAGGCGCGTGCCGGAGGAGAGCGCGTCGAGCGCGAGGCTGCGCTCCGTCGACGTGTCGAACGCCCGGAAGGCGCCCGTCGCGGCGTCGAAGTCGAGGCGGTAGCGGTCGGCCGTGATCCCGGCAAGGTGGGCGCGGGCGCGCTGGAAGACGCGCGGCAGGTGCTGGTCGCGCGTGTCGTCCTCGACGAAGCCCGCGAGCGCGTCACCGACAAGCGCGTCGGCGGCCACGCCGTAGTCGTCCTCGAGCGCGTCGAGGGCGGTCTGGTGGCGCGTGGCAGACGTCGAGAGGGCGTTGTCGGCGCGGGCCTGGTCGATCCGCTCGCGGAGGCGGGCCGTCGCGTCGAGGTGGCCGTCGCGTCCCGCGGCGACGAGGCGCGCGGCGTCGCGGCGGAGCGCGATCTCGCCCGCCGAGAGCGACAGCAGCGCCCTGTCGAACGCCGGGTGGGCGCGGGCGCGGCGGTCCGCCTCGTCTGCCAGCGCGGCGGCCGTGGACGAGGCCGTCCGCGCCTCGTGGTAGGCCTCGAAGGCGTCGCACAGGCGGGCGACGGCCGGCGGGTCGGGCCGGTCGAGCCCGAGCGGCGCGAGGAAGGCGGCGAGCGCCTCGGTCGAGGCGGTGTGCGCAGCGGCAGCAGCGTCGACCTCCGAGTTGGCGACGGCCGAGGCGCGGCGCAGGCCGTCGCGCGCGGCGACGCCCTGGGCGACCGTCGTGACGGCCGCCGCCGCCCCGGCGGCGTCGGCGGGCGGGGCGAGTGGGACGCCCTTCAAGAGCGTCTGAACAGCGGCGAGGGCCGCATCGCGGACCGTCTCGGCGTGCTGGCGCTCGCCCTCGGCCGCGGCGCGCGTCGCCGCGGCAGCGTGGAACGCGACAACCTGGTGCGCGAGGACGAGCAGGCCCTCGGCGCCGCGCGGGATGCGCAGGCCGAGCTCCGTCGAGAGGGCTGCCTCCCGCGCCTCGATGGCCTTTACAGCCTCCTTCAGTTCGGTGACGGAGCGGTCGACCTCGGCGATGCGCTCCCGCCACAGGCGCCGCGCGTCCTGGCTCGCCGCCTGCCGCTCGAGCTCTTGCAAGCGCGGCTCGACGAGGCCCGGCGTCCAGTCGTCCGGCGCGTCGAGGCGCAGCAGGCCGTACGCCTCGCGGGCGCGGCCCGCCGGGCTCTCCGACGCCGCCGGGACGCGGCCGAGCGTGAACGCGACCCACGCGAGCGCGGCCGGGCCGAGCGAGCAGCAGCAGCGCCCAGAGGTCTGCCACGATGCCGACCGCGAGCGCGATGACGGCGAGAACGCCGGCGACGACCCAGACCGGCGCCGGCGTGAGGACGGGCTTGGCCGGCTCGGCATCGGTCGTGTAGGCGAGCCACGTGCGGAGCGCCTCGATGCCCGACCGGAGCGCCTCGGGGTCCTGCGGCTGGATGCGCTTGTGGTGCGCGCGGAGAACCTGGCTGCGGGCCGTCATCTCGGCTGCCGCGGCGCGCGCGGCGCCAGCCTCCGTCGCGAGATCCGCGACCCGGTTCAGGGCATCGGCGCCGACGGCGAGGCCCTCCGGGGCGCCCGCGGCGCGGACCGTGTCGGCGACGTGCGCGGCGTGGGCGGCCGCCGTCGCCTCGGCGCGTGTGGCGTCGGCGACGCCGCGCGTGGCCTCGTCGAGGGCGCGGGCGCGGGCGGCGAGTTCGGCCGGGCTCGGCGCGTCGGACGCCGCCCACGGGTGGCCGAGCAGTGCCTGGGCGTGCTCGGCAGCGTCGCGGCGGGCGACCGCGAGCGCGTCTTCCGTCCTCCGGACTGCTTCAGCGAGGACGTCGTAGCGCGCCTTGGTGTCGCGGGCGACGTTTTCCATCGGCGCCGGGAACGCCGCGGCGTGGCGCGCGGCCTCGACTGCGCGGGCGTGGGCGTCGGCGCGGCGCTCGAGCAGGTCCAGCATCTCGGCTGCAGCCGCAGCCTCCGCGGCGTCCTCACCCCGAGCGACCAGCGCCGGCAGCGCCTCGGCCTCGGTCCGCAGCGCGGCCTGCGACGAGCGCCGGCGGCGCACGTCGGCGGCGGCTTCCTGGGCGCGGCGTGCCGTGTCGAGCGTCCGCGGAGCGGTCGAGCGGTAGGCCAGCGCGGCGCGCGCGGCCGAGAGGTCCACGCCGCCCGAGGCGTCGCGGCGCACGGCGTCGGCGAAGTCCTGCCCGTCGTCGACCACGAGGTCGCTCAGCGACATGAGGTAGCGGCTGCGGTACGACGCGTCCGGCAGCGCCAGCCGGTCCGTCGCGACGCCGTCGCGGGCGTAGCGCGCCTCGCCGGCCTCGACGGCCACGTCCCACGCCTCGCTCCCGACCGTAAAGTGGGCGGCGTAGCTCGGGCGGTACGGGCGGATCGTCTCGGGCCAGAGCGCGCCGTGGAGCGCGCGCGCGAGCGTCGTCTTGCCCTGCCCGTTGGGGCCGACGACGACGTTCAGGCCTGGCCCGAGCGCGACGCTCAGGCCCGTCTGCGGCGCTCCGTAGAACGAGCGGATCGAGAGGCGGTCAATGTCGAGGCGATCCATGATGCGGGGTGGTTTGAGGCCTAAGGTGTGTCGCTCCCAACATCCGACGGTCACCCTTAAACCGCATGGTCAGTCGTCGTTCTGAGCGATCGCCGTGTCGAGAAGCCGGGACACCTGCCGGCGCAGTCGCGAGACAGCTTCGGTGCGGACGTCGCCGGCGAGGCGGCCGTCCGCGCCGAGGGGCTCGAAGACGCGCGCCGTGCGGGCGGCGCTCACGGCCTGCTCGGCGCGGCCGAGGAGCGCGCGGTCGGACGCGTCGAGCGCGGCCTCGTCGAGCGCGCCGCCCGTGCCGAGGCGCGCCGAGAGGCGCGCGAGCGTCGCGACGGCGCCGGAGCCGGCGGCGAGGCGCCCGAGGTCCAGCAGGGGCGCCGCCTCGACCTCGACGCGGTCGATGCTCACCGTGAGGCCCGCGTGCGGCAGGTCGCCGTCGGTGCGAAGCTCGGACGCGAGCGCGTCGACGTCTGCGAAGGCGGGTGTTCGGCCAGTGAGCCTGACCGTCGTGACGGCGCGGAGGACGGCGGGCGAGGCGTCGCGGACGGCCGCTGCGTGCTCGCGCAGGGCGGCCGCGGCGAGGGCGCGGGCCGCTCCGCCGTCCTGCGCCTCGGAGAGGTCGACCTCGACCGTCGCGTAGTGGACGGTCGCGAGCGGGACGGCCTCGGACACGGCGTGGCCGTCCGAGAACACGGTCACGAGGGCCGCGCCGTGGACGCCCGGTGCGTCCGGCCCCATCGCCTGCAGCGTGCCCGGAGAGACGACGAGCGGCGCCGTCTCGTCGCCCGGGATCGTCAGCGCGTCGTGCGAGCCGCCCAGGAGCCACGCCGCGACGGGTGCCGCGCGCAGACTGTCGAGGGTGACGGGCGCGAGCCGGCTGCCCGGTACGTCGACGTCCGCGTGCATCACGCCGACGAGTGGGACCGGCGGCAGCGGCGCGTCCGCAGGGAACGTCGCGAGCGGGGATTCGAGGGCCTGCGGGCCGGCGAAGGACCAGCCGACAAAGCGGAGCACCTCGCGGCCGTCGCGCAGCAGCGGTGCCTCGCTCCACGTCTGCCCGCGCCCGAGCAGGCGCACGAGCGGCGACGCGACAAGGTCTGCGACGGCCGGGGCCACGTCGAAATCCTGGTCGCCGGCGACGAGGAAGACGGGCATCCCGGCGTCGGCGAGGCGGCGGAAGACGCGCTCGAGGCTGCCGAAGGCCTCGAAGTGGCGGTTGCTCGCGTCGGCGAGGTCGCCGGTGAGCACGAGCGCATCGGCGCCGCGGGCCAGCGCCGCGTCGGCGGCGGCGGAGAAGACGGAGGCGGGCATGAGCGCCGCCTCGCCGGAGGGCACGCGCGCGGGCGCGCGGCCAAGGTGCAGGTCGCCCGCGACGAGCAGGCGGACCGGTGCGGGATCGCCGACCGGGGGGATGTCGGGCATGGGGACGCGGGCTGGGGGGACGAGGCCGCGTGCGCTCAATCTATCGCCTCGGGCCGTGTTCTCAACCGGCAGCGGACAAATCGGTGTGCCGGAACCGCCTTCTGTTTCGGAGACGCCCGGTAGATCGGAAGGGCGCACCTGCCTCGAAACACGAGCGGCGGGGCGAGCACGTGCTCGCCCCGCCGCCGCGGTGGGTGCCCGGGGCAGATCAGCCGCCGATGGTCCACGTCCACGAGCTTCCGCTGCCGATCTGGATGTTGCGCTGAACGAGTTCGTTGCCGCTCGAGTGGTTCGAGTCGAAGTCGGCGCGGAAGTCCCAGCAGCCGGGCGTGAGGTCGAAGCTCATCGAGCGGCCCGAGCTGATGACGCTCGTCCCGAGGCGGTCCGGACCCCAGTTGGAGTCCGAGCAGGAGGACGCTTCCATCGAGTAAACGGACTGGCCCGAGTTGTTCTGGACGTCGAGGCGTGCAGAGCCGGCGGCGACGTTGCCGGAGGAGCCCGAGTTGCCAGGCATGTAGCGCTGCCCCATCGAGCAGCCCTGGAGCAGAGCGACGGAGACGAGGAGGACAGCGGGCAGCGCGAGGCCGCGGAGACGACGGGAGGTCATGGCTCAGGGGGATTGGTCTCGTGGCGCCCGCGGTGTGGAGCGCCTCACAGATGGTACGCCCCCCCGAGCAAACAGCGAATCCCCCGTGCGGGGGAAATGCGCGCCCGCCGCCGCAGCGGCTATCGCGACCGACGGGTCAAGCCGGAGGTCGTCGTCAGACGGTCGGATGCTCGGCCGTGCGCTGCGGCGGCGTCACGCCGGGCGTAAAAAACTCGAGCGAGGCCGAGTTCATGCAGTAGCGCTTGCCCGTCGGGCGGCGGGCCGTCCGGGAAAACGTGGCCGAGGTGGCTGTCGCAGCGCGCGCAGCGGTTCTCGATGCGGACCATGCCGTAGCTCACGTCGCGCAGGTCCGAGACGTGGTCCGGGTCGACCGGCTGGAAAAAGCTCGGCCAGCCGGTGCCGGACTCGAACTTGGAGCCGGACTCGAACAGCGGCAGCCCGCAGAGGCGGCAGGCGTAGAGGCCCTCCTCCTTGTTGTGGAGCAGCAGGCCGCAGCCGGGGCGCTCGGTGCCGTGATCGAGGAGCACGTGGCGCTCCTCATCGGAGAGGCCGGCCTGGTCGGCAGCGGCCTCGCGGGCGTCGCCGCGCAGCGGCGTGAGGTCGAAGCCCGAGGCGGAGACGGTCGGGCGTGCAGTGTCGGGGGACATAGCGGGAAGAGAAGTGTCCCGCTCTACGCCCGCCTGCGCGTCATGCTCCCGCGCGTCGTGCTGCCGCGCGTCGTGCGCCGGACGGCCTCGTCGAACAGGCCGCTCCACGGCGGGGGCGAGGAGAAGGTGAGGCGGTCGCGCGTCGTCGGGTGCTCGATGGTGAGGCGCGTGGCGTGGAGCGCGATGCCGCGGCCGTTGCCGAGCGCCGCGGGCGCGCCGTAGCGCAGGTCGCCCACGATGGGCGCGCCGAGGCCGGCGAGTTGGACGCGGATCTGGTGCGGCCGGCCCGTGAGCAGCTCCACACCGACGAGCGTCCGCCGGCCCTCGATGGCGAGCGCCTCCCACCGCAGTTCCGCCCGCTTCGCATCGGTCGTGCCCTCGCGGACCCGCTTCACGGTCCCCTTCTCCCCTTTCAGGAGCCAGTCGACCTGCTCGCCGCCGCCCTCGAGGCGGCCTTCGACGACGGCGAGGTAGCGCTTCTCGACGCTGCGGCCGGCAAACTGCTCCGAGAGGCGCGCCGCGGCCTTGGACGTGCGCGCCAGCACGATGACGCCCGAGACGGGCCGGTCGAGGCGGTGCACGAGCCCGGCGAAGACGTTGCCGGGGCGCTCGAAGCGCTCCTTGAGGTACGCCTTCGCGAGCGTCACGAGGTCGGCGTCGCCCGTCGCGTCGCCCTGCGCGAGCATCCCGGCGGGCTTGTCGACAACGAGCAGGTGGTTGTCGACGTGGAGGACGCCGAAGGAGGGATCAATCACGGCGAGGTGCCGAAGATGCGGTCGCCGGCGTCGCCGAGGCCGGGCCGGATGAAGGCGTTCTCGTCGAGCGTCCGGTCCACGGCGGCCGTGAACACGTCGACGTCGGGGTGGTACTCGGCGAGGCGTGCGATGCCCTCGGGCGCGGCGACGACGCAGACGAACGTGATGTCTTTGGCGCCGCGGCGCTTGAGGTGGTTGATGGCGCCGGCGGCCGAGCCGCCCGTCGCGAGCATCGGGTCGAGGACGAACACGCGCGCCTCGCGGACGGCCGTCGGCACGTTCGAGTAGTAGTCGACCGGGTCGTGCGTCTGCTCGTCGCGGTACATGCCGAGGTGCCCGACGCGCGCCTCGGGCACGAAGCGGACGAAGCCGTCGACGAGGCCGAGGCCGGCGCGGAGGACGGGCACCACCACGACCTCGCGGGCGAGGTGGACGCCCTCGGTCTCCTCGAGCGGCGTCCGCACGGCGAGCGGCTCGACGGGGAGGGAGCGGAGCGCCTCGTAGGCGAGGATGGCCGCGGCGTCGTTGAGCGTCCGGCGGAAGTCGCCGTGCGTCGTCTCGCGGTCGCGGAGGCGTGTGAGGGCACGCTGGAGGAGCGGGTGGTCGACGACGGTGGTCACGGGGCGAGCGGGAGCGTGAAGGCGGAATCGGACGGGGTGGCGCTGGCGGCAGGGCGGCCGGCGATCACGCTGCGGAGCGTCGCGGCGCGGAGCGAGTCCCCGGGCACGAGGGCCTGGAACTGGCGCAGGTCGGCGCGCGCCGCGGCGGTGTCGCCGGCCATCGCCCGGGCGACGCCGCGGTCGAGGACGAACGCCGAGTTGCGCGGGTCCTTGGCGACGGCGCGGTCGAAGTCGGCGAGGCCCGACGCCGGGTCGTCCGGGTGGAGCGCCTGGGCGACGAAGGCGCGGCGGTTGTAGAGGCCGGCGAGGTCGGTCTGGAACGCGTCCGGCTGGTCCTCGATGAGCGCGGCAGCGGCCGAGAGGTCGGAGAAGGCGGAGCGCGCGTCGGCCATCACCGAGTCGCTGGCGAACCGGACCGAGCGGCACAGGCCGCGGATCGAGAGCACGTCGGCGTTGCCGGGGTGGGCGCCGGCGAGGCTGTCGAGGCGCATCGAGGCCCTCGGCGACGCGGTCCTGCATGCAGGCGTCGAGGGCGGCCTTGATGTCGGCGGGCTGGACGGCCGAGCCGGGCGTCTCGGTGCGGCAGGCGGCAAGCAGGACGGGAAGGGCGACGAGCGCGAGGACGAGACGGGGCATGGATCAGAGAGAGTCCGGGTCGACCTCGACGAGGCGCCCGCGGACGAGCGCGAGCGTGCGCGCGGGGAAGGCCTTGACGAGGCGGTAGTCGTGGGTCGCCATGAGGAAGGCGGTGCCCTGGCGGTTGAGGCGCACGAGGAGCTTCTGGATCTCGTCGGCGACGCGCGGGTCGAGGTTGCCCGTGGGCTCGTCGGCGAGGACGAGCACGGGGTCGTTGGCGATGGCGCGGGCGATGCAGGCGCGCTGCTGCTCGCCGCCGGACATCTCGGACGGACGCGCCTTGGCGCGGTGGCTCAGGCCGACCTGCGCGAGCGCGGCCATCGTCCGGTCGCGGACGTCGCGGCCGCTCTTTCCGGTCGCGTAGAGCGCGAAGGCGACGTTGTCGTAGGCCGAGCGGTCCGGAAGGAGCTGGAAGTCCTGGAAGACGATGCCGAGACTGCGCCGGAGAAACGGCACATCGGCCTCTTTGGCCGTCTCCGAGTCGAAGGAGCCGACGCGGACGGTGCCGGACTCGGGGCGGAGGTCCATGTAGAGCAGCTTCAGGAGCGTGCTCTTGCCGGAGCCCGTCGGCCCGATGAGGTAGGCCATCTCGCCGCGCCTGAGCGACAGCGTGAGGTCCGAGGCGACCTCGACGCGGGCGCCCGCGGGGTCCGTGTAGCCCACGGCGACGCCGCGCATCTCGACGAGCGGGCGCTCGGAGGGTCGGGCGGCGGGTGCGTCCGGGGCGGGGTCGGCGGTCGTCTCCACGGCGTCGCGGGCTGGGGCTGGCAAGGTACCGCGCGCGGCGTGCGCGCCGGCGGCCCAGCTAACGCTCCCGCTCGAGGACCCAGTGGACGCGCTCGGTCGTCGGGCCGGCGCGGCGCGTCGAGAACTCGGCGTAGGCGGCGCGCTCCGCGAGGGGGCTCGCAGCGATAAGGGCGCGGACGGCGTCGAGCGTGTACGCGCGCTGGACGTGCGTCTCGACGACGGCCGGGCGGCCGGGCTCGGTGAGGCTGAAGATCGTCGTGTGCAGGCCGGAGGCGGCGTCGAAGCGGCTCGTGCGGGTGTAGGCGAAGGCTTCGGTGTCGCCGGCGTCGTCGAAGTCCTCGGCGTGGTTGAGCGAGTTGGCGGGTGTGGACTGGTCCACGATGGCGATGCCGCCGGGGGCGAGCGCGCTGGCGATGCGCTCAAAGAGGACGGCGACGTCGGCCGTCTCGAGAAGGTAGTTGAGGCCGTCGTAGAGCAGGAGAACGACGTCTGCGGGCGGGCCGGGGACGGGCTCGCGGAAGTCAAGGATGCCGAAGACCACGGGCGAGGCGACGGTCGCCTCGCGGGCGGCCTCGACCATCGCCGGCGCGCCGTCGAAGGCGCGGTAGGCGTAGCCGGCGGGCTCGGGGCCGAGCGGCTGGAGCTGCTCGGCGAGCGCGCCGGTCCCGCAGCCGAGCTCGATGACCGTCGAGGCGCCGGGGCGGTGCTGGTCGATGAGGCGCTGCACGTGCTCGGCCCACATCGCGTAGTCGACGTGTTCCATGACGGCATCGTAGCCGGCGGCGAGGAGCGAGTAGGGGTCGGCCATGTGGGAAGTCTGGGAGTCGGGCTCTGAGGAAACGCTCATAGACGCCGCGCAACCGCATCCGGCTTCCGCGTAGTCGCGTTGGCTTCTGCGAGTCGCTGCGCAAGTGCGCGTCAGCAGGTCAGGCAGCGCGGCGGCGGGCCATGTCGGCGGCCATGCGGATCGCGGCGACCATCGAGGACGAATCCGCAATGCCCCGGCCGGCGACGTCGAAGGCAGTGCCGTGGTCCGGGCTCGTGCGGACGATGGGCAGGCCGAGCGTGACGTTGACGCCGGCGCCCTGGGCGAGCGCCTTGAACGGGGCGAGGCCCTGGTCGTGGTACATCGCCACGACGGCGTCGGCGCGCGTCCATCCCCCGCGGCCGAAGAAGGCGTCGGCGGGGAACGGGCCGGTGGCGTCGATGCCGCGGTCGCGGAGGGCGGCGAGCGTGGGCGCGATGACGTCGCGCTCCTCGGTGCCGAGGATGCCGCCGTCGCCGGCATGCGGGTTCAGGCCGAGGACGGCGAGGCGCGGGCTCGCGATGCCGAGATCCACGCGCAGCGCCGCGGCGAGCGTCTCGCAAACCGCGGCGATGCGCTCAGGAGTGACGAGGCCGGCGACGGCCGAGACGGGGACGTGGACGGTGACGAGGGCGACGCGGAGCGGGCCCGCGGGCAGGTCCGCGGCGAGGACCATCACGACGGTCCCGGCGCCGGTCAGTGCCTGGAGCATCTCGGTGTGGCCGGGGAACGGCGAGCCGGCGGCGTGGATCGCCTCCTTCGAGATCGGCGCCGTCACCATGCCGTCGGCCTGGCCCGCGAGGCAGAGGGCCGCGGCGCGCTCGATGGCGGCGGTGGCCTGCCGGCCGCCCTCGGCCGTCGTCTCGCCCCACGAGAAGCCGCTCAGGCCCGTGTCCAGCACGGCCAGCGCCCCGGCGGGCGCCTCATCGGTCAGAGAGCCCAGCGCCGCGACGCCTCCCAGCCCGAGCGCGTGGGCCTGCTCCGCCAGCACCGCGGCGCTGCCGACGGCGACGACGCGGGCCACGTCCGCGACGAGCGGCGCGGCCTTGAGGACGACTTCGGGGCCGATCCCGTTGGGGTCGCCGAGCGTGAGCAGGAGCGTCGGGCGCGGCATTCAGGCCGCCTCCTCGGCCATCTCCTCGAGGAGGCGGATAAGGAGGCGGACGCCGAAGCCGGTCCCGCCGACGGGGCGGTAGCCGTGCGCGGCGTCGAGGGAGGCCGGGCGGGCGATGTCGAGGTGGGCCCACGGGTAGGCCGGGGCGTCGTCCGCGGTGCGCGTGAAGTGCTCGAGGAAGGCGGCGGCGGTGATCGTGCCGGCCATCGGCCCGCCGACGTTCGAGAGGTCTGCGACGGGCGACTTCAGCTGGTCCTTGAAGTGCGGGAAGAGCGGGAGCGGCCACGCGAGGTCGCCGGTGTCGTCGCCGGCCTGCCGGATGAGTTCGGCGAGCGCCTCGTCGCCGGGCCGCACGACGAGGCCAGCGACGCGGTCGCCGAGGGCGACGCCCTGCGCGCCCGTCAGCGTCGCGACGGAGACCACGAGGCGCGGGTGCAGCTCGCGGGCGTAGCTCAGCGCGTCGGCGAGGATGAGGCGGCCCTCGGCGTCCGTGTTCATCACCTCCACCGTCGTGCCGCCGTGCATCCGGAGCACGTCGCCCGGGACGACGGCGCGCTCGCCGGGGCGGTTGTCGGTCATCGGGATGAGGGCCGATGACGCGGACCGGGAGGCCGAGCTCGGCCGCGCCGTAGACGGCCCCGAAGACGGCCGCGGCGCCGCCCATGTCGGCCTTCATCTTGTCCATCGAGCCGAGCGTCGGCTTGAGCGACAGGCCGCCCGTGTCGAAGGTGACGCCCTTGCCGACGAGGACGACCGGCGGGGCGTCCGTCGCCTCGTCGGGCTCGTGCTCGATCCAGACGAAGCGCGCCTCGTCCTGGCTGCCGCGGTTGACGCCGAGCAGGCCGCCGAAGCCCTCCTTCCGGATGCGGTCCATGCCCCAGATCTCGACGTGCAGGCCCGTCACCTCGCCGAGCTCCGCCATGCGCTCGGCGAGCATCGCCGGCACCTTCTCGTCCGGCGAGAGGTTGACGAGGTCGCGGGCGATGGCTGTCGCCTCGGCGCGCGCGTCCGCAGCGACGATGGCGGCATCGAGCACCTCGGCGTCGCCGCCCTGCGCGTGGAGTTGGAGCGTGAAGGCCGGCGGCGCCTCTGCCGTCTTGTACGTGTCGAAGCGGTACGCGCCGAGGCGTGCGCCCTCGACGAGCGCGGCCGCGACGTCCGCGGCATCCGCCGCGTCGGCGTCGGGCAGCGCGATCGCGATGCGCCGGGCGTGGACGCCGCGGGCCGCCTGGAGCCCCTGCGCCGCGGCGATGCGCCACGCGTCCATCCCCTCCCCCACGCGCACCACGACGAGGCGCTTCGGCCCGTCGCCGTCGCGCAGCACCGTCACGGCCTTCTTCGAGACGGTCGCGTCCTCGATGGCTGCCGCGAGCGCCGCCCCGAAGGCCTCCGCGAAGGCGGCAGGCACGTGGGCTGCGCCGTCCCCCGTGGGGGCGTCCTCCGTGGGGCGCTTCGGACGGGCAGGACGAGCGCGTCGGCGGCGATGTCGGCGAGCGGGCCGTGGACGAGGTCGGTGTGGAGGGGCATCGGGAAAGGATCGGGCGACTGGGAAATGGGGACTAAATGCGGCCGAGGGCTGAGGTTCACCCGCCCGAGCGTCTTCCCTCAAACCGCACCGCCTCCGTCAGTTCCCAGCCGCCGGTGCCCGGTCCCCTCAGAGCCGCCCCTGGAACTGCGCGAGCAGCGCCATGTCGTCGTCCGAGAGGTCGGCATCGGTGGCCTCCGCCTCGCCGGGCTGCGCCATGATGTGCAGCGGCGCCGCGTCGATGACCTTGGGCAGCAGCGTTCGGACCGTCTCGTTGGCGACGTAGGCGCCCGAGGCGTTGGCGTGGCCGCCGCCGCCGAAGGCGTTGGCCCACGTGTTGATCGGGCAGTCGCCCTTGGAGCGGAACGACAGCTTGACGCCCGACGGCAGCTCGAGGAAGATGCACGCCGCGACGACGCCGTCGAGCGAGAGCGCGTAGTTGACGAGGCCCTCGGCTTCGTCGAAGAAGGCGCCCGTCTGGCGGATCGTGTTCTGCGTGACGATGATCGTCGCGAAGCGGCCGTCGTAGTGCGTCTGGATCGTCGCGAGCGCGGCCGAGAGCAGGCGCAGGCTGGCGATCGAGCGGCCGTCGAAGAGCGCGACGTGGATCGGCTCCGGCCGGAGGTCGCCGCGCGCGAGGATGTCCGACACGATGGCGTGCGTGCGCGGCGTCGTCGCGCCGTAGCGGAACGAGCCCGTGTCGGTCATGATGCCGACGTAGAGCGCCGTCGCGACGGCGCGGTCGATGAGGGCCGGGTCGTAGCCGGCGATGAGGTCGTAGACGATCTCGGCGGCGGCCGAGGCGTCGGTGCGGACGCACGGCGTCGTGAACCACGTCTCGGGGTCCGGGTGGTGGTCCACGAGCAGGATCGGCTTGCCGGCCTGCGCGATCATGTCGCCGGCGATGCCGAGGCGGTGGCGCGCGTTCGCGTCCAGCACCACGAGCACGTCGGCCTCGGCGACGGCGCGCGCCTGCGCGAGGTTGCCGGACTCGGCCTGCTGCACGAGGCCCGCCGGCTGCTCCTCGACGAGCCAGTCGAGCGTCCGCGGGACGACGTCGGTGTTGAGGATCGTGACCGTCTTGCCGGCTGCCATCAGCGCGCGGGCCAGCGCGATCTCGGAGCCGATGGCGTCGCCGTCGGGGCGCAGGTGCGTCGTGAGGACGAGGCGGTCGGCGGCGAAGATGAGGTCGCGGACGGCCGCGAGGTCGGGCGAGTCGTGGACGGCGAGCGGGGCGTCGGGCATCGGACAGGAGGTTTCGGGCAAGCTACCGCCGGGAGGCCCAGCCGCTCACGCGCCGCCGGGGAGCGCGGCGAGGTTGATGCTCTTGACGAACACGTCCAGCAGGTCCATCCCGACGCGGGTGCCGCGCGCCTCGACGATGTAGCGCCCGCCGACCTGGAGGCGGACGCTGGACTCCGTCGCGGTCTGGCTGCGCTGGACGGGCCGGCCGTTGAGGCGGCCCGTCGGCGGGACCGAGAGGTTCATGAGGCGCGCGCCCTCGGCCGAGCCGACGTCGAAGAGGAGCAGCGTCACGGCCTGTGGGCCGGTGCCGTAGACGGCCTCGGCGCGCGAGACCGTCAGGCCCATCGCGGCGTCCTGCTCCGCCGTGACGCTCTGGCGCGCCATGTCGCCGACGAGCGACGGGAGGAGCGCCTTGAGGGTGTCCGCCGAGACGGCAGACGGCAGCGGCGTCGAGGCGGCCGGCGCGGCACCCGGCGTCGGCGTGTCGGGCGGGGCGGGCGCCGCGGGCGGCGCGTCCTGGCAGGCGGAGAGGGCGACGAGGGCGGCGAGGCAGAGCAGACGGGTCACGACGGGTCGGGCGGATCGGGACGGCCGGGCGCGAAGATGATTCGCGGCCCGCGGTCGTAGGTGAAGTAGTTGTAGACCCACGAGAACAGCACCGCGATGCGGTTGCGGAAGCCTGCGAGGGCCAGCACGTGGACGACGAGCCAGCCGAGCCACGCGAGCAACCCGCGCATCGTGAAGCCGCTCGGGAGCTGTAAGATCGCCGCGTTGCGGCCGATCGTCGCCATGTTGCCGAGGTCGGTGTACCGGAAGGGCCGCAGGGCGTGGCCCGCCGCCGCGGCGCGCATCTGCGCCGCGACGTGGCGGCCCTGCTGGATCGCGACCTGCGCGACCTGCGGGTACAGCTTCCCTTCGGCGTCCGTCGCGCCGGCCATGTCGCCCACGACGAACACCTCGGGGCGCCCCGGCACCCGCAGCGCGTCGTCCACGACGATGCGCCCGCCGCGCGTCGTCTCGACGCCGAGGGCAGCGGCGAGCGGGGCCGCGGTGATGCCCGCCGCCCACACGACGGTCCGCGCCTTCAGCAGTGTCCCGTCCGACAGGTCGGCCCCGGCCGGCGTCACGCGCTCCACCTGGGTGTTCAGGCGGACGTCGATGCCGCGCTTCCGGAGTTGCGCCAGGGTGTACGCGCGGAGCTCGGGGGCGTAGGCCGTCATCAGGTCGCCGCCGCCCTCGACGAGGACCACGCGCGAGCGGCCGCCGATGTCGAGCGCGGGGAAGTCGTCGGCGAGGACGCGCTGGAAGAGCTCGTGGAGCGCGCCCGCCATCTCGACGCCCGTCGCGCCGCCGCCGACGACGGCGACCGTCGTCGCGCCTTCGTCGACGAGGGCCGGGTTGCGGTTGGCCGCCTCGAACTGCCGAAGCACATGGCTGCGCAGTTCGACGGCTTCCTCGGCGCTCTTCAGCGGGAAGCCGTATGCCTCGGCGCCCTCGACGCCGAAGTAGGCCGTCGTCGCGCCGGCCGCGAGCACGAGGACGTCGTACGGGATCGGACGGCCCTCGTCCATCAGCAAGAGCTTCGCGTCGAAGTCGGCGCCGACGACGGTGCCGAGACGAAAGTCCACGTTGGCCTGCTTCTGGAAAATGTGGCGCGCGGCCTGCGTCACGTCGTCGGCGTCGAGGCCGGCCGTCGCAACCTGGTAGAGCAGCGGCTGGAAGGTGTGGTAGTTGCGCTGGTCGACGAGCGTCACGTCGACCGGCTCGCGCTTGAGCGCCTGGGCGCATTCGAGGCCGCCATGGCCCACGCCGACCACGACGACGCGCGGGCGCGGCGCAAGGCCGTCCGCCGCCGCCGCGTTGTCGACGGAGTGAAACCGCGGGACGGCTTCAGAACTGCGGGGGGATGAGCCGACAGTGGAACCGTCCATGGGCATGTCCTCTGGTTTCGGGCGTATACGACGGGCCGCCCGCCAGGGTTGGCGGACGGGGCATGAATCGGGACGTCTCAGAACCGCGGTCCGGGTGCGGCAGCAGGTGAGCCCGTGAGCGCGGTGTAGATCTCGCGGATCCAGGCCGGACGCGCTCCAGGCGTTCGCAAAGGCCCTTACGCGTGGTCCCTCGTAGCGACCGACCTGCAACCTTTGACGCGGTGCGGCAGTACATGCTGCACTGCGTCAAACACCCACCGCTATGACCCTCCGCCAGTCCCTCGCCGCCGCGTCCGTCGCCCTCGTGCTGCTGCCCGCATCAGCCATCACCTTCCTCTGGCGCAACGGCCTCCGCGCGGCCGACCTCGCCTTCGCCGTCGACCCGTTCGAGGTCGACCTCCAGCTCCACGACCGCAACGACGGCGACTGACGGCACGCCGCCGGGGTGCGCCATGCAGCCGGCGGCGGGTGTCATCGGACATCTCGGACACGTTCATGAACGCGCCGAGCGTCAGGCGCGCACCCTTATGCTCGCGACACAGAGCGTCCGAAGCCGCCCACCGGGATAGAAGCGCTGCCGTCGGCGAGCGCGGCGCGGAAGGCCTGGCGGCTGTGCGGTGGCCACCGAGTCCGGCAGGACGAGGTCGGGGGCGAAACCGCGCAGCGCCAGACCGCAACGATGGCCGGAACCGGTCGTCTACCGCGAGAGGTAGAGGTTGCGCATCTCGTACGGCTTCGAGATGTGCTCGTCGCGGACCGAGTCCACGAACGCGATCGCCTCGCCCGTCGACTTCATCTCGGGGCCGAGTTCGCGCGCGACCTCGGGAAACTTGTCCCACGAGAACACCGGCTCCTTGACGGCGAAGCCGACGAGCGTCGACTCGAGCACGCCCGAGGCGCGCATCTCGGCGAGCGAGGCGCCGAGCATCAGCTTCGCGCCGAGACTGGCGACCGGCACGCCCGTCGCCTTGGCGACGAACGGGACGGTGCGGCTCGCCCGCGGGTTCGCCTCGATGACGAAGACGTGGTCCGTGCCGTCCGCGTCGGTCTGCACGGCCAGCTGCGCGTTCATCAGGCCGACGACGCCGAGGCGCAGCGCGATCCGCGTCGCGGTCGCCTTGAGGATCTCGACCGTCTCGGGCTTCAGCGAGAACGGCGGGATGACGGCCGTCGAGTCGCCACTGTGGACGCCCGCGGGCTCGATGTGCTGCATCACGCCCGCGACGTGGACGTCCGTGCCGTCCGACAGCAGGTCCACGTCGACCTCGATGGCGTTCTCGAGGAAGCGGTCCAGCAAGACCTCGTTGCCGGGGAAGGTCCGGAGGACGTTCGCGACGTAGTCCGCGACCTCGTCGCGGTTGATGGCGATGCGCATGCCCTGCCCGCCGAGGACGTAGCTCGGGCGGACGAGGACCGGGTAGCCGATGCCCTCGCTCACGGCGACGGCCTCCTCGACCGTCCGGGCGATGCCGTAGGGCGGGAACGGGATCTCGAGCTCCTCGAGCAGGCGAGAGAACTTGCCGCGGTCCTCGGCGAGGTCCATGTTCTCGAAGGGCGTCCCGAAGAGCGGCACGCCCGTCTCGAGAAGGTTGCGGGCGAGCTTCAGCGCGGTCTGCCCGCCGAGCTGCACCATCACGCCGACCGGCTTCTCGAGCTCGATCACGTCGCGGACGCGCTCCCAGAAGACCGGCTCGAAGTAGAGCGTGTCCGCCACGTCGAAGTCGGTCGAGACCGTCTCGGGGTTGCAATTCACCAGGACGGCGTGGTAGCCCATCTCCTTGGCCGCGAGCACGCCGTGGACGCACGAGTAGTCGAACTCGATGCCCTGCCCGATGCGGTTCGGGCCGGACCCGAGGATGAGCACGCGCTCTTTGGCGGTGTTGACCGTCACCTCGTTCGCGTCCGGGTCGCCCGCCCCGTCGTAGGTCGAGTAGTAGTACGGCGTGACCGCTTCGAACTCGCCGGCGCACGTGTCCACGACGCGGAACGTCGGGCGAAGGCCGAGCGCCTCGCGGTGGTCGCGGACGGTCTGCTCGTCCGACCCCGTGAAGCCGGCGAGCTGGACGTCTGAGAAGCCCGCCTGCTTGGCGCGGAGCATCAGGTCGCGCGGCAGATCGCCCTGCACCGCTTCGACCTCGCGTTCCAGCTCGACGAGGTCGTGGATGTGGTTCAGGAACCACGGGTCGACGCGCGTCACGTCGGCGACTTCCTCCACGGACGTGCCCAGGCGGAAGGCGCTGCGCACGTGCAGCAGACGGTCCCAGTACGGCCGCACGAGGCGCTCGCGGACGAGGCTGCGGTCGGGCAGCGGGCTGCTGAGGCCGGCGAAGCCCTGCTCGAGGCTCTGGAACGCCTTCTGGAGCGCCTCCGGGAAGGTCCGCCCGATGGCCATCGCCTCGCCGACGGCCTTCATCTGCGTCGTCAGCGCCTCGTCGCAGCCCTCGAACTTGTCGAAGTTGAAGCGCGGCACCTTGACCACGACGTAGTCGAGGGCCGGCTCGAAGCAGGCGCTCGTCGTGCCCGTGACCTCGTTCGGCAGCTCGTCCAGCGTATAGCCCACGGCGAGGCGCGCGGCGACTTTGGCGATCGGGTAGCCTGTCGCCTTGGACGCCAGCGCGGAGCTCCGGCGAGACGCGCGGGTTGATCTCGATGACCACCATCCGGCCCGTCGCAGGGTCGACGGCGAACTGGATGTTGCAGCCGCCGGCGAACGTCCCGATAGAGCGCATCGCGCGGATCGCGGCGTCGCGCATGATCTGGTACTGCGCGTCCGTCAACGTCTGCTGCGGCGCCACGGTGACGCTGTCGCCGGTGTGGACGCCCATCGGGTCCACGTTCTCGATCGAGCAGATGATGACGACGTTGTCGGCCGCGTCGCGGAGCAGCTCGAGCTCGAACTCCTTCCACCCGAAGAGGCACTCCTCGACGAGGACCTCGTGGACGGGCGAGAGCTGGAGCGCGCGGCTCACCATCGGCTCGAAGTCCTCGGCCTTCCACACGATGCCGCCGCCGGCCCCGCCCATCGTGAAGCTCGGCCTGAGCACGACCGGCTGGAACGCGTGCGCGCCGGTCCCCTCGCCGGCCAGTTCCTGCGCGACCTCCTTCGCCTCGAGGAGCGAGTTGGCGACGCGGCTCCGCGCCTGGTCCAGCCCGATGCGCTCCATGAGGTCGCGGAATTTCTGCCGGTCTTCGGTGATGTGGACGGCCGCGTAGTCGACGCCGATAACGTCGATGCCGCGCTCGTCCCAGAAGCCCTCGTCGTGGAGGGCGAGGGCGAGGTTGAGGGCCGTCTGGCCGCCCATCGTCGGCAGGACGGCGTCGATGTCCTCCTTCTCGGCGATGGCGCGGATGGACGCCGGCGTGAGCGCCTGCAGATACACGGCGTCGGCCGTGATCGGGTCCGTCATGATCGTCGCCGGGTTCGAGTTGACGAGCACGACGCGGAAGCCCTCGGCGCGGAGCGCGCGCGCGGCCTGCGTGCCGGAGTAGTCGAACTCGCAGGCCTGGCCGATGACGATCGGGCCGGAGCCGATGAGCAGGATCGTCTTGATGTCAGTCCGTTTGGGCACGAGCGGTGTCGATGGGTGAGCGAAAGCGGCGGCCGAGCGCCTCGGCGCCGGCCTGGAGGAAGACGAGCTCGACGGGGAACACGTAGAGCCGGAAGCGGGCGTAGCCGTTGGGCCCGCCGAGCGCGAGCAGATAGCCGGCGACGAGCAGGAGCAGCCAGAACGCGGCCGGCTGCGCCCGCGCGAGCGGAAGAATCCCGCAGACGGCGACGGCGAAGACGGCGGCGAGAAAGACGCTGTACGCGCCGAGCACGCCAACGGTGACCGGGCTCCGCGCCGCGAGCGCGCGGACCGTCCCCAGGATGCCGTCGCGGGCAACGGTGTTGGTGAGGCCGATGGCCCGCGTGTCCTCCGTCGTGAGGGTCCGGTTGAAGACGAGGCGCCCCGGGTCGAAGATCGTGACAGCGACGCCGCGGAGGATCGAGCCCGCGTAGACGAGCGGGTGCGCGGCCAGCACGGCCCGCGCGAGGCGCGCCTTCTCGGCGTTCACGGCAGCGAACGTGCGAGGCCCGCCGGCGAGGCGCGCGGTGAGCAGGGTGTCCAGTTCCTCCTGCGCCTCGAGCAGCGTCTCGCCCTCGACCTCGGCGCGAACGAAGCCGCCGTGGGCGAACAGCAGGTTGTCGTTCTGGATCGAGGTAAAGCTCAGCGTGCCGTGGACGATCTGGTTGCGGACCGCCCACGGCGCGACGCACACCAGGAAGACGGCGGCGAACGCGCCCGCCGACCCGAGGCGCCGCACCCACCAGCCCTGACGCCTTCCCGACCGCCCCGGGCGAGGCGCGAGCCCGCGCGAGGAGCAGCCACGGGACGACGACGACCGGCAGGTACAGCGAGATCGGCTTCATCAGCGCGCTGAGCCCGAGCAGCGCGCCCGCCTGCGCCGCGGCGACGAGCGCCGCGCGCGTCTCGGCCGACCGCGACGCCTCGAGCAGGAGGACGAGGGCCCACACGAGGAGCGGCGTGTAGACGGGCTCGGTCACGACCTCCTTCGAGTACAGAAGCCACGCGAGGTCGAGGGCAAACGCGATGGCGGCGGCGCGGCGCCCCAGCCCGAGAATCGCGAGCAGCCGCAGCAGCCCGAGGTACAGCACCACCACGCCGACGACGTTCCACAGCAGGATGACGACGGGCCACGAGCGCCCCGCTACGACCATCGTCGCGGCGATGAGCAGCGGGTAGGCCGGCGGGCGGCGGACGTCGCTCGCGGGGTCCTGAGGCGGCCACGCGTACACGCCCGTCCCGACGAGGTGCTCGGCGAGGCCGGAGTAGATCTCCTCGTACGGCAGCATCTCGCCGCGCGCGACCTGCGCCCGGTGCGGCGCGTCGGCCGCAATGAGCGCCAGTCTGGACGCGACGAGCACGGCCAGCACGATCCAGTCGAAACGGGGCAGTCGCGGCACGAGGCGCACGGATCAGTCCCCGGAGAAGCCGCCGACGCGGCGCTCTTCTTCGCGCTCGAGCACGACGAGCGCTGCGAACTGCGGCGGCGCCGTCGCCCCGCCCGCGCCGCCCATCGCGGTCGAGGACGTGATGCGCCAGCCGGCGTCGAGGTGCTCGGTGAGCGCGTCGGCGCTCTCGGACGGGTGCCCCGGCGCGTAGTGGACGACGAGGGTCTTGTGCTGCTTGGCCATCAGGAAAAACGTGTGTGGGGGTGAGCGGGCGGGTCTACGAGCGGGCCGGGATAAGGTCCAGGAAGGCGTCGAAGAGGTAGCGGCTGTCGTGCGGGCCGGGACACGCCTCGGGGTGGTACTGCACCGAGAGGCCGGGGAAGCGCGCGAAGCGCAGGCCCTCAACCGAGCCGTCGTTGAGGTTGCGGTGGCTGACGGTCGCGATGGCCGGGTCCACGCCGTCCTCGCGCACGGCGAAGCCGTGGTTCTGCGTCGTGATCTCGACGCGCCCCGTCTCGGCGTGCAGCACGGGCTGGTTCGCGCCGCGGTGCCCGACCTTCATCTTGTCCACCGGCAGGCCCTCGGCGAGCGCCATAAGCTGGTGCCCGAGGCAGATCCCGAAGACGGGCAGGCCGGCGTCGATGGCGCCGCGGACGGCAGCGACGGCGTCGGGCATCGCGCGCGGGTCGCCCGGCCCGTTCGAGAAGAAGACGCCGTCGGGCTGCCACGCGAGGACGTCCGCGAGCGGGGCGTGCGACGGGAAAACGCGGACGGCGCAGCCGCGCTGGGCGAACTCGCGCAGGATGTGGCGCTTTACGCCGTAGTCGACCACGGCGACGCGGGGGCTGCCGGACGCCGCGACGTCGTAGGCCTCAGGCGTCGTGACGCGGCTCGCGAGTTCGAGGCCCGCCATCGACGGGTGCGCCCGCGCCTTGTCTACGAGCGCGTCGTCGTCGAGCGTCTCGGTCGAGACGACGGCGTTCATCACGCCCTTCTCGCGGACGTGCCGCACGAGGCGCCGCGTGTCCACGCCCGTGATGCCGACGAGGCCGTGGCGGCGCAGGTACGCGTCCAGCGTCTCCTCCATCGCGGCGTTGGACGGGTTCCGGGCGAAGGCCCGTACGATGAGGCCGGCCACGTGCGGGCGGTCCGCCTCGGTCGCGGCGTCCATCGCGCCGTAGTTGCCGATGTGCGGGTACGTCATCATCATGAGCTGCCCGGCGTAACTCGGATCGGTGAGGATCTCCTGGTAGCCGGACATCGAGGTGTTGAAGCACAGCTCGCCGGCCGCCTCGCCGGCCGCGCCAACCGACAGGCCGGCAACGACGGTGCCGTCTTCGAGGGCGAGCTTCGCGGGGCGGGAATTGTCAGTCGGCATGGCAGGGGCGGAGGGGATCATCGGGGCTGGGCACAAAAAAAGCCCCCCGGAAACGGGAGGCTGCTCGGCCCGGGCGCGGGCGCGGCGTCGGCGGGAGAGCAGATCGGGCCGTCGGGCCACGCGATCGGGAAGCGCACCGGGGGAGGGTCGTCGTGCGGCCCTAAGATACGGCCACGCGCATTCGGGCAGGCGCTCCGTTTCGCCTGTCCGAGGCAGCGCCCGCGTCGTACCCTCCGTTGTCGCCCGTCGCTCCCGTGCTTCCGTCCCTCGACCCAACGCGCGTCCGCGCCCGCCACCGCCGTCTCGGCACCGCCCTCGCTGCGAGCGCGGCGCTGCACGTCGTGGCCGTTTCGCTGTGGCTCTGGGCGACGCCAGCCGTGCCCGTGACGCCGGTCCTCCCGATCGTCGAGTACGCCGTCTCGGACGTCGTCCCGATCCCGGAGGTCGAGCTGCTCCCGGATGCCGCGTTCGGTGAGACGCCGAGCACCGCCGGCGGCGGCGCCGCGCCAGGGCGCGCAGACCAGCCACCGTCCGAGCCTCCGCCGAAGACAGAAGCGCCGGCCGTCGCCGTGCCGGACCGTGTGACCCCGCAGAGCACCGCCGAGCCCGTCAGCCGCGCCGGCCCGGCGCGGTCGTCCGCGGTCGTGCCGGCGGCGACGGCGGCCGAGGTGCCGCGCATGGCCGGGCCCGGCGCGCCAACGTCGGGCCCACCGGGCGGTGTCCCTGGCGGACGCGGCACGGCGGGCAACGGGGGCACACCAGGCGGCTCGGGGACGGGGCCAGGCAGCGGAGCAGGCAGCGGCGCGGGCGATGGACCGGGCGGCCCAGGCGCCGGCGAGCGCTTCGTCGAGCGTCCCGAGCAGAGCCCGCGCTCGAACGGCCTCGCCTTCCCGGTGTACCCCGAGGAGGCGCGGCGGGCGGGCGTCAAGGGCCGCGCCGTCATCCGCGTGCTCGTCGGCGCGGACCGCCGCGCGCTGAGCGTCGAGATCGTCGAGCGGACGCTCATCGACCGCCGCGGCCGCGAGCAGGCCGTGGCGAGGCTGCCCTACGGCATGGAGGAGGCGCTGCTGACGGCGGCCCGCGGCACGGGCTTCTCCGCCGCCCGCGACGGAGGCCAGCCTGTCCGGGCCTACGCCAACGTTACCCTCAGCATCGGCGTGGACCGGTGAGGGGGCGGGGCTCGCGCGTTGCGCCGACTAGTTGCGCGCCTCCCGCTCCCGCAGCAGGTCGAGCGTCTCGATGCCGTGGCGCAGGTGCGGGATGACGATCGAGCCGCCGACGACGAGCCCGACGTTCAGCGCGTCCTCGATCTCGGCGTCGGAGTAGCCCGCCTCGACGCACTGGTCGAGGTGGTAGTCCACGCAGTCGTTGCAGCGCAGCACGAGGCTCGCGACGAGCCCGAGCAGCTCTTTCGTGCGGCCGTCGAGCGCCCCGTCGCGGTAGGCGGCCGAGTCGAGGTTGAAGAACCGCTTGGTGCCGAGGTGCGTCCCGTCGTCGAGGATGCGGCGGTTCATGCGCGTGCGGTAGGCGTCGAAGCGGTCTAGCCGCGAGGCGCCGTCGGTCGTCTGGTCTGAGAGAGCCAAAATGGAAGAGGCAAAGGTGTCCATCGAGAAAGCCGCGTTGCGGTCCCGGTTCCGCGCCCTCCGCGGAGCCCGCGAGGAGCGTGCGGACGCCGCGATCATCGCGCGCCTGCTCGCGCTCCCCGAGACCGCCGGGGCGCGCGTCGTGATGGCGTTCTGGCCGCTGCCCGGTGAGGTCGACCTGCGGCCGTTCGTCGTGACGCTCGCTGAGCGAGGCGTGGCTGTCGCGCTGCCCGTTGTGATCCCGGGCGCCTTGCCGGGCCTCGCCGCGCGCCGGTTCGTGACCGAGGCAGACCTCGCAGAGGGCCGCTGGGGTCTGCGCGAGCCCGCGCCGGACGCGCCGGCTGTCGACCCCGCCACGATCGACGTCGTCGTGGTGCCCGCGCTGGCGCTCGGCCGCGACGGCAGCCGCCTCGGCTACGGCGGGGGCTACTACGACGCCTTTCTCCCGACGACGCCCGCGCTCCGCGTCGGCGTCGCACCCCACGCGTGCCTCGTCGCGGCGCTTCCGACCGAGGCGCACGACACATGCCTCGACGCCGCCGTGACCGACCGCGAGACGATCCGGTTTCGAGAGAACGCGGGGTGAGGCGTGGGGCTAGGCGCTGAGGCGTTGCGGGGTCCACGCGCCCGCATCCGCCAAACCACAAACTTCTCCGCCGCCGCCCCGTAGCTTGACCCTGATCCCGACCGCACGCCCCTCATGGCCACGCGCCAGCGCCAGACGACGCCTTCGCCAGACTCCGACGTCTACGACGACGAGTTCGGTCTCGTCACCGACGCCGACATCGCGGCATACCTCGCCGACCAGGACCTCGAGGCCGAGACCGAGACCCGCAAGGAGTCCGGCTTCCTCAACCTGCAGACGGCCTCCGGCCTCGGCCTGATCGGCCTCGGCGCGCTGTACTCGCTCCAGCAGATCGGCCTGCTGCCCTTCTTCGCAGACCTCTCGACGCTCGCCGCGCTCCTGCCGGTCATCGCGAGCGTGCTCATCATGCTGACGGGCTTCGGCGTGCTCTCGTGGAGCCCCGCCGCACGCCGCCGCCGCAAAGCCCGCGAACGGGCGGCGAAGATGCAGCGCCAGGCGCGCAAGACGATGGGCCGCAGCGAGACGGACCGCCGGGACGCACGCACGGACACGCCGGGTAAGGCCGCGGCGGCGGCGGCCACCGCCGCGTTCGGCCTCGCCGGACGCGCCGCGATGGACGCCGGCCGCGCCGCGACGCGCGCCGCCGAGCTCGCCTATGCCCGCCAGCAGTCCGAGCGCCGCAAGGAGGGCAAGGTGCGCGGCACGCGTCTCACCAAGGACCGACGCAACCGCAAGATCTCGGGCGTCGCCGCCGGCATCGCCACCTACACCGGCCTCGACCCGCTGCTCGTGCGCATCGCCTTCGTGGCGCTCGCGGTCTTCACCAACGGCATCGCGATCCCGCTCTACTTCATCCTCTCGATGATGATGCCGAAGGAGGACGTTGAGGACGACGACGACCCGTTCGTCCGCGTCTCGCGGGATTAGACCGGAGGGCGATATCTCCTCCCCGCCCTGTGGCCCGGCACTTCTTTTCGGAGCGCGCGTGTCTACTGTCTCGTCTGGCACGAGGCGCGCGCCGCGGGGAGCTCGCGTTGTACTCTTTGCCTTCCCCCCTTCGTCTTTCGCTCATGCGCCTCGCCCTCGTCGTCCTGCTCGCTGCCCTCCTCATCCCGGCGGCGCGGGCGCAGCGCGAGGGGCTGCTGCAGATCGGGAATCCGCTGAGCGAGCTGCTCGTGCGGCAAGCGGCGGCAGGCCGCATCCCGTCCGCCTCGGCGGACCTCCAGCCGCTCTCAGCCGCTGAGGCGTCCCGCCTTCTCGACACGCTCGCGACGCGGACGGACCTTTCGCGCGCCGACCGCGCGCTCGTCCAGCGCTACCGCGGCGAGGCGCCGCCGCCGCGCTTCTCGCCGTTCGGGCTGTACCGAGACGGCTCCGTGCCCGTCCGCATCGAGGGCGACGGCTATGCCGTCGAGGCGGAGCCCCTGCTTTACCTCGCCGCCGGGCCCGCCCGCCGGACCGAGACCGAGACGCGCAGCCCGAGCGTCCTCGCGTACCAGGCGTCGCGCGGGATCCGCCTCGGCGGGCACCTCGGGCGGCACCTCTTCTTCGAGACGCGCGCCGAAGAAAACCAGCGCGTGGACCCTGTCCTCGACTACGACGCGGCTGGCGCGACGACGCCGCGCCTCGGCTTCGTGAAGCTGCCCGACGGCGAGACCTACGACTATTTCACCGCGACGGGCGTCGTCGGCTACCAGGACCGCTTCGTCGAAGTCCGCTTCGGGCGCGACCGCAACCAGTGGGGGCCCGGGCAGAACTCGCTCTTCCTGAGCAGCTACGCCGCCCCGTACGACCACCTCGAGGTGCGCGCGCACGCGGGGCCGTTTCGCTACGCCTCCGTCTTCGCCCGCTTCACGACGCCCGCCCGCGTCGGCGACAACCTGCTGCCGTCCAAGTACGGCGCCTTCCACCAGCTCGGCGTGACGCTCGGGCGCGTGGACCTCGAGGTCTTCGAGCAGGTCATGTTTCACGACGACACGACGGGCGGCAACCGCCGCGGCTTCGAGCTCGGCTACCTCAACCCGGTCATCTTCTACCGCTCGGTCGAGTCCGAACTGGGCTCGGCAGACAACGCGCTGCTCGGCGGAACGATCGCCGTCCGGCCCGCGCGCGGCGTCCGGGTCTACGCGCAGGGCCTGCTGGACGAGTTCACGGCGAGCCGCTTCTTCGACGACTACTGGGGCAACAAGTGGGGCGTGCTCGGCGGCATCCACACCGTCGACCTCGGGCTGCCGGGCCTCGAGCTCCGCGCGGAGGCGGCGCGCCTGCGCCCCTACCTCTACTCGCACAAGACCGAGGAGTCCTCGGCGACGCATTACGGCGACGTGCTCGGCTACGCCGCTGGCCCGAACGCAGTCGACCTGAGCTTTTTCGCCCGCTACCGCCCGACGATCCGCATCCAGACGGCGCTCAACGTGGCCCACACCGTCCGCGGGAGAAACCCGGACGGCCAGAACGTCGGCGCCGACCCGAGGCTGCCGTACACGACGCGCGACACCGCGCTCGACCTCGACGGCGTGCCGACGCTCACGGGCATCCGCCAGACCGAGACGCTCGTCGAGGCGCGGGCGGGCTACGAGCTGCTGCCGGGCCTCGTCGCCGAGGGCGCGCTCGTCGGGCACTCCGTCAACGACGCGCTGCTCGGCGCGACGCGCTCGCTCACGGCGCTCCTCGAGATCCGCTGGGGCCTCCCCTTCCGCAGCGTCCGCTACTGAGCGGGCGCGCCGGGCGCGGCCTGCCGATCTTGGCCCGCACCACGCTCTCCCCTGCCATGTCTGTCCGCCGCGTCCTCGTCGCCGACGACGAGAAGAACATCCGCCTCACCCTCTCCGCGACGCTCGCCGACATGGGCTTCGACGTGGCGACGGTTATCAACGGATGGGAGGCCGTCTACGAGGTCCGCAAGCCCCACCCCGGGGGCCCGTTCTGGCTCGTGCTGATGGACTACCAGATGCCCGGCATGGATGGCCTCGAGGCGCTGAACGACATCCACGAGGAGTTTCCGGACGTCCACCTCGCGATGATCACGGCCAACGGGAGCACCGAGACGGCCGTTGAGGCGATGAAGGCAGGCGCGGTGGAGTACCTCACCAAGCCGTTCACGCCGGCCGACCTCACGCGCCTCGTGCGCACGCTTGAGGCGAAGGACGCCGGCTCACCCGTCACGCCGCGGCGGGCAGGGTGAACGTGAACGTGGCCCCGTGCCCCGGGGCGGATTCGACCCAGATCGTGCCGCCGTGCGCCTCGACGATCTCGCGGCAGATGGCCAGCCCGAGGCCCGAGCCGCCGGCAGCTTTCGCGCCCGGCGCCTGCACGAAACGGTCGAAGATGCGGCCCTGAAGGTCAAGGGGAATGCCGTCCCCGTCGTCCGCGACCGTGATCTCGACGAGCGCCCCGGCGGGCCGGGCCGAGACGGCGACGTGGCCGCCGCGGTCCGTAAAGCGGAGCGCGTTGGCGAGGAGGTTCGTCAGCACGTGCTGCACGCGCGGCGCGTCGGCGCGCACCACGAGGGTGTCCGGCACGTCGGCCGTCACCTCGACGCCGGCCGTGTGGGCGGGCAGGCCAACGCCGCGCACGGCCTGCGCGACAAGGTCGGCGACAGGCGTCGGAGCGAGGCTGAGGGACAGCCCGCCGGCGTCGATCTTCGAGAGGTCGAGAAGGTCGCGAACGAGGTCCGTGAGCCGTTCCACATCCTCGGAGACAGCGCCGAGGATGTCCGCCTCGACCCCCGAGACGCGGCCGGCGAGCCTGTCTTTGAGGAACGCCACGCCCATGCTCATCGACGTCAGCGGCGTCTTGAGCTCGTGCGAGGCCGTCGCGACGAAGGCGCTCTTGAGGCGGTCGAGCTCGCGAAGGCCTGTCACGTCGCGGAGGACGACGAGCGCGCCCGGCGCGCCCTCGCCCGGCAACTCGACCGGCGTCTCGACGACCTCGAAGTGGCGCGCGCCGTCCGGCGAGTCGATAAAGCGGGGCGAGGCGCCGGGAGCGCGCCGCGCGGCGGCGAGCACGCGGGAGACGGCAGCCAGCGGCTGACCGAGCGCTGCGCCCCGGTCCGCCCCGAGCGCCGCCTCGGCGGCCGGGTTCAGGCCGTCCACGGTGTCATCGGCGCGGAGGAGGAGGATGCCGTCCGTCACAGTTGCAATAACAGCCGCTCCTTTGCGCTGCTCGGCGACGAGGCGCTCGACGTCGAGCGCGCGGTAGGCCCGCAGGCGCGCCGTCATCTCGTTGAAGGCCGCCGCGAGCGCGCCGAGTTCGTCCGACGCCCCGGGCGCGACAGCCACGTCGAGGTCGCCCGCCGCGATGCGCCGCGCCGCCGCCCGCATCCTCCGGACGGGACGCGAGACGCGCGCGGCCAGCGCAACGCTCAGCGCGACGCCGAGCAGCAGCACGCCGGCCGCGACGCCGACGACGCGCGCGACGGCGCGACGCGCCTCGGCCGCGGCACGGTCCGAGGCCGCCACCATCGCCGCCTCGTTGAGGTCGCGCAGGCGTGCGACGGCCGCTTTCGCCGCCTCAAAGCGCGGCCGGACGGCCGTCTCGTAGTCGGCCCCACCGGCCGCTGCGGACGCGAACGCGGCGTACGCCCGCTCGATGTCTGCCGCCGCGGCGCCCTCGCCCACGACTGTCACGTTCCCCTGTGCGGTCGCGAGCGCGTCGGAAAACCGCGGGGCGTTGGACCGGAACTGCCCGGCCCCGGCCGCGCCGAGGAGGACCGCCGAGTCCTGCCGCTCGAGCGCGTCGGCCATCGTCTCAGCCGCCTCGATCGAGCGGTAGTTCTCGCTCAGGACCGCCGCCTGAGCGTCCCCGAGGCGCACGATGCTGCCAACAGCGAGCGCGACGACGCCTGCCGCGAGCGCGAGCACGCCGCCGTAACCGAGCAGGATCTGGGTGCGGAGCGTCATCGGTCGGGGGCCGGACCAAAAACAGCCCCCTGACCGCGGCGGATCGGGGGGCTGCCTGGGTGGGCCTTGTAAGATTTGAACTTACGACCTCTCGCGTGTGAGGCGAGCGCTCTAAACCGCTGAGCTAAAGGCCCGAGCGCCGGTGCAGCCGGCGGACGGTGAACCTACGCGCGCCGCGCGGCGGCATCAACTGCGGCGTGTGGAGAGAACGCGAGAATCGGGGGCGCATAAACCGCAGTCCGCCCTCAGGCTGGTCTCCATGCCTCAGTACGTCAGAACGAGGCCGCCAAGCGTGAGGCCGGCGCCGGTGCCCGAGAGCAGGATCCGGTCGCCGCGGCGGACGCGGCCGGCCGCCACGGCCTCGTAGAGCGCGATCGGGATCGACGCCGCGACGACGTTGCCCGTCCAGTCCAGCGTCCGCTCGACGCGCTCGGCGGGCCAGCCCAGCCCGGCCATGAGACGGAAGCCCGCCTCGCTCGCCTGGTGCGGCACGACGTGGTCGATGCCCGGCAGGCTGCGCGACAGGCCGGGCCGCAGCGCCTCGAGAAACGGGCCGACGTGCTGGAGCGTCAGCCGGAGCACGCCGCGGCCGTCCATCGCAAACTGGAAGTCGGCGTCGCGGTGCGGGAGCGTGTTGGGGTGGAGGCGCGAGCCGCCCCCGCGGACCGCCGTGAGGTCGGCGCCCTCGGAGAACGTCTCGAAGCGGACCGCCTCGATGCAGGACGCGTCGCCGTCGGGCGTCGCGGTGACGACGGCCGCCGCGGCGCCATCGCCGAGCAGGAGCGCGCTCTCGGGCTGGTCGCGGTTCAGCCCGCCCGACGTCACCTCGGCGCAGGCGACGAGCACGCGCCGCGCGGCGCCGCCGGCGATGTAGAGCGCCGCCGTGTGGAGGCCGGCGAGGAAGCCGAGGCACGTCGCGTGGACGGCGAACGCCGGGACGCCCCGAAGGCCAAGCGCGCGGTGGAGCAGAGCCCCGCCGTCCGGGATCGGCTGGTCCGGCGTGCCCGACGCCCACAGCACGAGGTCGAGGTCGGCCGCGGCGAGGCCCGCCGCCCCGAGCGCCTTGTCCGCAGCCTTCGCCGCCATGTCGGTCGCCGTCTCGCCCTCGGCACGGCGCCGCTCGCGGACGCCCGCGTAGCGCTCGGACCATCCCGCCGGCACGCCGCACCACGCCTCCACCTCGGCGCTCGGCACGACGCGCGGCGGCAGGTACCGGCCGAGGCCGGCGATCTGAACTCGGGTCATCGCTCTGGGTGTGGGCTCGTCCGAAGGGTACGAGGCGCGGCCAGGGAGCGCCTGATCCGTTCGGACCAGTGGTGTGGGGAATAATCCCGATCCAGACGGCATCAGAGCCCGTACGTCCGCAGCAGCGGCAGGCCGATCCGCGTCCCGAGCGCCTCGAGCAGCGCCCACGGGGCACGTCGCGCCGCAGGCAGGTGGCGGTCGTAGACGGCCAGGAACTCCGGGACGGGCACGGCGCCGCGCGCGGCCTTGAACGCGCCCGCGCCGGCGCTGCGGTGGACGAGCAGCCCATGCGCCTGCGCCTCCAGAAAGACCTGCGTGCTGAGCAGGCTGTACAGGCCGAGGCGCAGCGGCAGGCGCGTGTCGAAGCCGAAGACGGACTGCGTCATTGTCAGCCCGCACGCCGTTTCGCGGACGACGTAGCCCAGCACGGCGTCGAGGCCGTTCGCCGGGTCGCCGTCGCGGGCGAAGCCGCGGAACGTCAGCCAGCCGCCCGCGATGGCGCGCTCGAAAAAGCGGACCGTCAGCTGCGGGTTCAGGCGCGAGTACTTGTCGAGGTACAGCATCCCGTAGAGCTCGGCGACGCGCGGCGCATCGGCGACCGTCACCTCGGCGATGCGCCAGCGGTGGCCAGCGTGGCGCCGGAGATCCTTGCGGACGCGCTTCAGGCCGGCGGCGCGCTCGGCGTCCTGGATCCAGACCTGACGCGCCGGGACGAGGCGGAAGCCGGCTGCCCGCAGCCGCCCGAGGCGCCCCGTCTGCGTCCGCGCGTCTACGGACCGGAGGGCGACGGCGTGATCGGGAAACGCGGCGACGAGCGCGTCGCGGATCCCACCCTCAGCGCACGGCCCGAGGCGGGGCCACAGGTTTGTCGAGAGCAGGTAGTTGTTGACGAGGGCGGTCTGGTCCACGCCGCCGGCCTTCAGCGCCGCGCCCGTCGCGGCGATGACGCCGCGGAGGAGCGCCTCAGCGGGCCGGTTGTTGAGCTTGTGCAGTTCCTCGGCGGTGTAGCGCGCAAAGTGCGCGTGCGGCGAGATGACGTACGACGGATCGGCAGCGGGCAGCGGCAGCGTGACGGGGAGGAGCGCACCGTCCACGTCGAGGACGTGGAGCGCGGCGGGCGCGTTGGCGACGTACTGCGCCGTCCCGTCCGCGAGCATCGCGGTGAGGAACCCGGCCTGCATGTCGTCGGACGCCGCGAGGCGCTGCTGAGCGGCCTCCGTCGAGAGCAGGCGGACGCTCACGTCTGGCGCGTGATGCGCCGCAGCTTCGTCGGCCCCATCGCGCCCACTGGTGGTGCGACGAACGTGACAGTCGGCGCCTCGGCTCCGACGCGCCTCCAGAGCCGGTCGAATTCGGCCCGGACGCCCGCCTCGGTTTCGGATCGCCGGGCGTCGGGGATGGAAACCGACACCTCGATGCGCCCGTCGCGGCGCTGGTGAGCGGTGTAGGCGTCCGCATGTTCGGCACCCAGGAGGATTGCGCGGCGGATAAAGTCGGCAAAGACAACAATGTCCTCTCCCCCACCCCGTTTCGGCAGGAGGAAGGCATCGTCGCGGCGGCCCTCGACGCGCGCGAGCGCGGTGCAGACGCTCCCGCAGGGGCACGGCTCGGGGCGCACGACGAGCACATCGTCCAGCCGGTGGCGCAGGACCGGCTGGGTCGTCCGCGAGAAGTCGGTGATGATGGGCGTGAACCGCTCGGCGTCCAGCCACTCCCGTTCGACGACGAGGTGCGCCTCGTTGAGGTGGAGTGTGCCCTGTGCGCACGTCGCGGCGAGAAAGCCCTCGGTCGCCTGATAGACCTCGTGGAGCAACTGGCCGAACGCGGCCTCGATGACGGTCCGGTCCACGTCCTCCAGAACTTCAGCGACGCTCACGATCCGCTCGGGCGCGATGCGCAGATCGCCCGTTTCTGCCGCCGCAGCGAGCATCCGCAGGACGGACGGCGGGGCGACGAGAATCGACGGCGGCGCGGCGTTGAGACGCTCGACGTGGCGCTCGACCGGGTCGAGGAGGTCGTGGTACGCGAACGCGACCTGCCGGCTGCCGACGCGCGCATACAGCGCGCTCGAGGCGCGGAGGAAGAACGCGACGCGGTGGCGGCGCACGAGGCCGCCCGGCGGGAGCACGCGTGCAAGAATGGCCCCGGCCCACGCGTCGCGCTCGGCCGCGGACGCCAGGAAGACGCCGCGGTGGCCGGATGTGCCGGACGACAGCCCGACGGCGATGCCGCCGGGTAGGAGTGGCGCGAAGTCGCGCTCACGCTCGGCGCGGAGCGCCACGGCGAGGGCGTCGGCGAGGCGCACGCCGGCCGTGTTGGCGTCGTCGAAGCGCGCCATCGTCTCGGCCTTTCCTACTGGCGCCGCAGCGCGCCACCGTGCCGGATCGGGGAAGCGGGCGCGGTGAAACGCCGTGTGGGGAAGGACGCGGGCGAGGTGCGCGCGGACCTGGCGCTCCTGCCACGCGTCGACGTCTCCGCGCGACACCCGGCAGACGCGGCGCATCTGCGTGCGCGTCCGCAGGTAGCTGCCGAGCAGGCGCAGACGGCCGGTCACGGCGCCTCGTGGGAGAGAACGATTTGCACGTCCGGCCGCATCGCTGCGAGGCGGTGCAGGCGCCACAGCGTCTCGCGCGTCGCGTCGGCGTCGTGCTGGACGCGCATCCCGACGGCCGGCGGCGGGACGTTGTCGCGGATGGCAGCCGTCGTCCAGGCGGCGTCCGCCGCGAGCAGCGTCGGCGGGCCGTTTTGCGGCGTCAGGAAGAGGCCCATCTGGCCGGGCGCGTGGCCCGGCAGCGGGACGCCGAGCAGCCGACCATCGCCGAACAGGTCGAACCCGTCGCGGAGCGGGCCGAGGTCGAGGTGCGCGCGGCGCTCGACGGGGCGGACGCGGTCGAAGAAGTCGTCGGGCAGCAGGCTCGGGATGAACGCGGCGCGGACGGCCCGCAGCCCGCTCAGCCCGCGCGCCGCGGCGATGGCCTCGGGAAGCGCGTGGAACGTGGCGTTCGGGAAGTCGCGCAGGCCGGCGACATGGTCCGCGTGGAGGTGCGACAGGACGACGTGGCGGACCGCCTCGGGGCCGATCCCGCGGGCCGCGAGTTGCGCCGCGGCGGTCTCGTCGGGGCGGATCGTCGCGGGCGTCGTCCAGCGGTAGAGGCGGTACGGGAGCGGGCGCGTCGCCTCGAAAAAGCGAGGCGCGTAGCCGGTGTCGAACAGGACCGGCCCGGCGTCGTGCCCCTCGATGAGCGCAAAGCCGCCTGGAAAGCGCCGCGCGCGCCACCGCCCACCCGTGATGGCCGCGGCTTCGGGCGCGACGCAGAATCCGGCAGCGAGCAGGGCGAGGCGAAGGTCCATGGGTTACGCGCGCTGGCCGACGAACTCAGCCAGACCCTGCTCGACGCGGCGGGGCCCGACGAGGCCAAGATCGTCGCGCAGCGCGGACACGTCGAGCGTCTGCGAGTGCGCCAGGATCGAGACGCCGTAGCGCGTGATTGGCGGCTCGTGTGGGACGCCGAGGCGCCGGAAGGCCCACTCGAGCGCCGTCGCCGCGGCGAGCGCGCGGCGAACCGACATGCGCCGCGACGCGCGGGGCACACCGAGGGCCTCGGCGAGGGCATCGAGCATGTCCCACACGCGGACGGGTTCGGCGTCGGCGACGTGGAAGAGGCGGCCCGCGAGGGCGGGCGGGCCGTCGAGGCACGCGAGGACGGCGTCGACGGCGTGGCCGATGTAGGTCACGCTCGCGACGTTCATTCCGTCGCCGACGCGGGGGAGGCGGCCCGTACGGAGGGCGCCGGCGAGGCGCGGGAGGACCGCGCGGTCGCCGGGCCCGTAGATCGCCCGCGGGCGGAGCACGACCGCGTCGAGGCCCTCACGGACGGCCGCGGCGACGAGCGCCTCGGCGACGCGCTTCGTCGCGGAGTAGGCGGTCAGCGGGAGGTCCGGAAGCGTGTCCGACTCGGAGACGCCGAGGCGGCTCTCGACGCCGAAGCACAGCGCCGGCGTCGAGATGTGGACGAGGCGCCGCGTGCCGGCCGCGAGGCACCCTGCGACGACGTTCTGCGTCCCGACGACGTTGGCCGCCCAGAAGTCGGCGGCGCGCCCCCACGGCGCCGCGAGAGCGGCGCTGTGGACGACGGACTCTGATGCTGAAACGGCCTTGCTGACCGCTTCAGCGTCGGTCAGGTCGAGGCGCAGGAAGCGAACGCCGTCGCGCTCGAGCGCCGCGCCGGCCTCGGTGTCGCGCCCTGCGCCGACGACCGCGCGGCCGCCTGCAGCGAGACGACGGGCGACGGCCCCGCCGAGGAATCCGGTCGCGCCGGTGACGAAGATGGGCATGGGTCAGGGGTCGCCGTTCCACTCGATGTCGCGCGTGGTTGCGGCGAGCGGTGAGCAGCCTGCGCGGGCGGCACGGACCAGGAAGGTCGCTGCGGTGAGCATCTGCGCGGCGGCCGGCAGCGGGTCTGAGGCGTCCCACACGACGTCTCGCGCGGCGCACGCGGCGCGGCGCCAGTCCGCGGAGAAGCGGCAGGCCGCTCCGGCGGCGAGCAGCGGCAGCGCGAGGCACGCCTCGCCGCCGGCGGGCTCGACGGACTCGGCATCGAGAATCGCGGTGGCGAGGCGGGCGTCGCGGAAGAGGTGGAGGCCGCTCGTCGCGCGCGGGTTGCACTCGATGGCCTGGACGCGCCCGTCCTCCGTCTCGATAAAGTCCAGCGAGAGGAAGCCTGTGAAGCGCTCGGCCGCGGCGAGGCGCGCGGCGATGGCCCGCGCCTCAACGTGCTCGACGTGCCGGAACCAGACGCCGGCGTGGCCCGCCGCGAATGGCGTCCGGTACGCCGCGTGGGCCACGACGCGGCCGCCGTGGCAGACGGACGTCGTGCAGAGTTGCTGGCCCGCGGCGAACCGCTGCGCCACGACCGGCCGAGCAGGCGTCGGCTCTAGCGCTCTGAGGCGCCGCGGGCGGTGCGGTGGGACGAGCGCCTCGGCGCCGAAGCGCGAGAACGCGGGCTTCAGCACCCAGTCGTCCGTCACGAACGGTTCGAGCGCGGCGCGCGACGTGATCCGGTGCGTCTCGGGGACGGGCAGGCCGAGGGCGGCCATCCGCTCCGCAAAGCGCCCTTTGTCATGCAGCCGTTCGATCACGTTGATGGGCGACGTGAAGACGGGGACGCTGTCGAGCCGGGCAACGGTGAACGTCTCTTCGCACGTCGGCACGACGAGCGCGGCGCCTTCCTCCACGGCGAGGCGCCGGAGCGCCTCGAGGAACGCCGCGGGCTGCTGGCGCGGCGGTGGCACGCGCACGCTCCGCGCGACGGCCCGCGACGACCGCGTGAGCGGCCACGACAGGCTCTCGGCCACGACCACGCGGACGCCGGCGCGGGCCATGTGGCGTGCCACGTCGAGGGCGACGGGCGCGCGGCCGCCCGTGAGCAGGATGGTCTGGCCGGTCACGGTCCGAACATAAAAAGCCGGCCGGCGGACTGAGCGTCCGCCGGCCGGCTTCTGAACCCCGGCAGCGAGCCGGACCCTGTCGTCGCCTAAATCTCCTCGGGCGTGTAGACGTCCTTGAGGATGCCTTGGAGCTTCGTGCGGCCGCGGTTGATGCGCGACTTCACCGTGCCCATCGGCAGGCCTGTGATGTCCGCGATCTCCTCGTAGGCGAGCTGCTGAACGTCGCGGAGGACGACGACTTCGCGGAACTCCTCCGGAATCTGCGCGAGCGCGTCCTGAATGTGGCGGTCCTGGATGGTCGACTCAGCGTGCTTGTCCGGCAGGAAGGTCTCGTCCGGGATCTCCACCTCATACTCCTCGTCGTCGCGGTTCACGGACTGGAGCGAGTACAGGCGGCGGCGCTTGCGCTTCCGGTACTCCGAGCGGGCAAGGTTGCCGGCGATCGTGTACAGCCACGTCGAGAACTTGGCGATTCGGCGGTAGCTGTGGCGGTTGCGGTAGACGCGGAGGAACGTCTCCTGAAGCAGGTCCTCGCACTCCTTGATGTCCCCGAGGAAGCGGTAGATGTAGTTCGTCAGCGAGTCGTGGTACCGGCTCACCAGGATGTCGAACGCCTCGACCGTCCCCATCTGGAACTGTGACATCAGATCCTCATCCGTCATGGCCACGAGGACGGCGTGGTTCTTCGAGGTCGGCGTCTGCACGGCGGCGGCGGCCTTGGTGAACGTCTGCTTCTTGAGAGTCGGCATCGGGGCGCGGGGTCGAGAGGAGGCTGCGGGACGGTCCCGGCGGCAAAACTGTCAGTGATCCGGAGACGTCCAACAAGCGTGCCCCACCGCCGGTGTCAGGGCCGAAACGGGCGCCCTTGGGAACAAACCTCAGCGAAGGTTCCCGGCCGGAGCTGCAGCGCGGCGCAGCGCAAGTAGCACGATGAGGCGCTCGTCGCGCCGGGAACCGCCTTTTAGTTCCAGATCGGCCGCCAAGAGAGCATCGAGTGCGCGCCGAATTCCGGCGTGCCCGAATTTCCTTGCCGCGCGAACGTATTCGGGCACGGTGAACGGCGGTACGCCGATCTGGCTGGCCAGATCGCGTTCCTGCACGCCCTGATTCAGACAGCCTGTCAGGCGCCACAGCTTCAGCAGGTAGGCTGAGAGCAGGGCTACAAGCTTGATCGCCTCGCCGCGGCCATTCGAGGCGCGGACGATGAGTGCGTCGGCGATGGCGAGTGCGCGCGGCGCGTCGCCCGCAGCGAGGGCGGACTGGAGCTCGAACGGGTTCTCGTCGCGGCTGTGCCCGGCCGCGTGGACCACGTCGTCCCGCGTCACCCGCTTCCGGTCGCCGACGAACGTCACCAGCTTGTCGACCTCGTGCGCGACCGTCCGCAGGTCCGTCCCCGCGAGTTCGGCGAGCATCGCCGCCGCACCGCTTTCGACCTCGACGCGGGCCCGGCTGAGGCGCGTCTCGATAAAGGCCGGAATCTGACGGTCCTTATAGGCCGGGAACTCAGCCCACGTCGCATGCTGCTTGAGCGCGCGGTACGGATGCTGCGTAAGGTTCGGCTTGCCGGTGCAGATGAGCATCACGCAGGCCGACGGGTTCGGCGCCTCAGCGTAGGCCTTGAACAGCGCGTTGTCGTCCAGCTTCTCGAAGCCGCGAACCACGACGAGGCGCCGCTCGGCCATCATCGGAAACTGGGCGCATTGCGCGAGCACAGCCGGGGCGGACGCCTCGGGCCCGAACACGATGTCGAGGTTGAAGTCGCGCGTGGCGGGATCGACGACGTGCTTCACGGCGAGCGCCTGGAGCTCGTCGATGAGGAAGCCCTCCTCGCCATAGAGGAAGTACAGCGGGTCGACGTTGCCGTGGCGGAAGGCCGTGGCGAGGTCGTCGTAGGAGGCCCCGGTCGAGGCGGCGCGGTTCTTGGCCATTCGGCGCGTGCTACTCCGCCGGCGGACGCATCGTCACGTCGGCCTCGTGGAGGCGGTAGGCGATTTCCTTCAGCCGGTCGGCGTCGTGCTGGACGATGATGAGCGCGGCGCCGTAGAGGTCCGTCTCGCGGCCATCGACCGTCAGCGGGCGCGACCACGTGGCAGGATCGACGGCGGCGGCGTGGGAGCGCAGGTCGCGGCGCGCAGGCGGCGACGTCGGCGAGGCGCTGGTCGAGCGTCGCGTCGGTCGGCGGGGGCGCAGGGAGCGGACGCGGAATCTCGAGCGAGGTCCCGGGCGCGGCGTCGAACCAGCCCGTCAGCGTCTCGCGGTCGAGGGTGGCGAGGGCGGTGAGCGTGTCGAGAACCGAGAGGTCCGTTGGCAGCGGCGCCTGCTCAATGGCCCACGGCTGGAGGGCGCCGAGGAGCGGGCCGAGGGCCGTCGCCTCGTCCTCGATCCAGCCCATCTGGTCGAGGAGCGCCTCGCGGCGCGCGGCAAGCGTCGCGGGGTCCCCAGCGGGGCGCGCGTAGGCGTCGAGGTCGACCGTCATCAGACCTCCTGCGCGAGCGGCTCGAGCGGGTCCGTCGCCGGCGCCTCCTCGACGGCCGCAGCGACGAGCGCGGCGTAGTCGAGGCGGTTGCGGAGCGTGTGGATGTTGTTCTCCGGCTTGTGCTGCCAGTCGCCCTGCGGCTGCCCGTTGCGCCGGCGCTGGAGGAAGTTCAGCCGGTCCTCGACGCGCTCCTTGGGCACGAGCAGCTTGTCCAGCCCGAAGTGCGCCTCGTCGCGGTGCTGGAACGTGAGGTCGTATTCCTTCGACATCACGATGGCCTCCTCGGGGCAGACCTCCTCGCAGAAGCCGCAGTAGATGCAGCGGAGCATGTTGATCTCGAACCACTCCGGCTCGCGCTCCTTGATGTCGTCCGTGACCTCGTGGGCCTGCATCGAGATGGCGAGCGGCGGGCACGAGCGCGCGCAGAGCCCGCAGGCGACGCACCGCGGGCGGCCCTCCTCGGCGACGAGGACTGGCCGGCCGCGGTACGAGTCCGGCGGGTACCACTGCTCCTCGGGGTACTCGAAGGTGTAGCTCTCGAGCGACATCTTGGACGCCGAGTAGCCGAGGCCCTTGAAGATCTCGGGCAGGTAGAGGCGCTCCCAGAAGTTGAGCGTCCGCTCGTTCTCGGGGGCGGAAAAGACGGGCGTGCCGGGCATGGCGCGAGGCGTGTTTGCGTGTCCGGAAGCTACGCCCGAGCCGCGGCGCGGGTCCGAGCCGCACGTGCTCTACCGGACGACCGCGCGCGGCAGCCGCCCGAACCCCGTCGTCGAGGCGCAGCCCGGCGACGGGCGTCCGCGCGTTAGGTGCCCGAACGCTTCAATCCCGACCGCGACCTCGGGGATGAGCACGGAGGACATGCCGACGCTCGCGTAGAGGCCTGGGAGAACGCTGCCCGTCGTGCTGCACGAACCGCCCGGCCGGGTCGTAGGCCGAGCGGACGACGTGGGCGAGCGAGGGTCCAGCGGCGACCGTCATGACGGCCGGCCCGAACGCCCGAGCCGTCCCGGCCAGGAGATGGCCCTCGTAAACTCCGTCCGCATCAAGCAGGATCATCTGCGCCGACGCGCCGGCCTGCAGGTGGAGTAGGCCGCGGACCGCGTGGACGTCCGCGGCGAGGCTCAGCGACGTTGTCCTGCCGAAGCTGCTCGATATGTTCGGCGAGCCCCCGACGTCGGAGCCAATGCCCAGCCCGAGGCCGACCCACGTGAGTCGCCCGGGCTCTGCCGTCTGGGCGGTGGCCATCGGTGCAGAGAGGCAGGCGAGAAGCAGCAGCAGCAGACGGCGCATGGCGAACGGGCGAGTGGAGACGCAAGATGCGCCGAGCCGCGTGCGCGCACATGGTCTGATCGCACTACTCACTCTTCACCAAGCCATTTTCCCATGCCCACGCGACGGCCTCGCGCGCACTGCCGACGCCGAGCTTCGAGTAGACCGCCGCGAGGTGGTTGCGGACCGTGTTCTCGGCGATCCGCAGGCGCGCGCCGATGGCCGCGTTGTCCAGCCCGCGCGCCATCGCGACGAGCACCTCGTGCTCGCGGCCCGTCAGCGGCGAGAGCACGTCGGGGCGCTTCGGGATCGGGACGAACCAGCGGCCCTCGCCGCGGTGGACCGCCAGGACAGCCTCGCGGACGATGTTCGGGTGCTGGTCTTTGGGCAGATACCCCGCGGCGCCAGCATCGAGCAGGCCGTGGACGGTCGCCGAGTCGTTGTAGGCGCTGAGGGCGAGGATGCACGGCGCGCCCGCGACGCCGCGGAGCGCCAGCGCCACCTCGGGGCCGGACATCACGGGCATCTGCATATCGAGCACGAGCACATCGGGCTCGAGCTGATCGACGAGGCGCAGCGCCTCGCGGCCGTCGGCCGCCTCGCCCACGACGTCGATGCGGCCGCCGTCGCGCAGGGCGGCGACGAGGCCGGCGCGGAACATCGGGTGGTCGTCGGCGACGACGACGCGGACGGGGGCCCTGTCAGAGAGACTGGTCATCGAGAAGCTCGGGCGAGACGAGGGCGGGGACGGGGATGTCGAGCGTCACGCGCGTCCCGCCGAGCGGGCTCGGCCCGACGGTGAGCGCGGCGCGGAGCAGATCGGCGCGCTCGTGCATCCCGAGCACGCCGTAGTGGCCGCGCGCGGCGAGCGCGATCGGGTCGGTGTCCGGCAGGCCGACGCCGTCGTCGTCGACGGCGAGCGTCAGCGTCTCGCCGTCGAGGCGCAGCGCCACGTCGACGCGCGCGGCGTGCGCGTGCTGGATGGCGTTGCTCAGGGCCTCCTGCGCGATGCGGTACAGCGCGAGGCGCCGCGCGTCCGGAAGCGCCCCGGCGACGGCCTCGGCCGGCGGCGTCGCGGCGTAGCGCACGTCGATGCCGCCGACGGCCGCGGCGCGGTCGGCCAGCGCGGCGAGGGCAGCCGAGACGCCGAACGCGTCCAGCGCGGCCGGCCGCAAGCGGTCGCACAGCGCCCGCAGCTCCCCCACGACGCCGGCCACGGCGAGGCGCGACTCCTCCGATCCACCCATGCCGCCGAGCGCCATCTGGACCGCGCACAGATCTTGCACCGGGCCGTCGTGGAGCTCGCGGGCGACGTGCGCACGCTCGGCCTCGCGGGCGGCGGCGAGGCGGTGCCGGAAGGTCCGGCGGAGCCGGGCCGCACGGCGCGCGCGCCGGTCCCACACGAGCCCGCCGGCGACGAGGCCGATGAGGCCGACCGCGAGCAGCCCCACCGCGAGTTGCCCCGCCGGCACCTCGGTCGCGAGGCGCACCACGGACCGCTCGTCCACGTCGAGCGCGAGCGGGACGCCGGCCGCGAGCACGGTGTCGGGCACGAGCGCGCCGTCGCGGGCGGCGCGCCCGAGCACGTCCACGAACGCGCCGTAGGGCATCGCGACGCGCGGCCGCGCCTCGGAGCCCTCGCCGATCACGACCTGCCCGTCTTGGACGACCTCGTAGTAGAACAGCCGCCCGCCCGCCTCGACGTAGCCGGCCGACCGCGGCGCCTCGGCTGGCTGCGCGCGCGCCGCCGTGGCGACGAGGAGCAGAACCCCGAAGGGGAAGGCGGGGCCAACGGCGGTGAGGCGCACGGCGGCGGCGGCGGTGTCCGGCGAAGCTAGACGCGCCGCGCCGCGGCGGCGTGGTGCAATCGCACCACCTCCGCACCGCTCAGGACACCCGGGTTAGTAAACCCGGACCGTGTCACAGTCGGCGCGACTACTTTTTCTTGAACGTCAGCGTCAGCGGGACGCCGTCGAAGCCGAAGGCCTTGCGCAGCTGGTTCTCCATATAGCGCCGGTAGCTCTCGCCGATGCCCTCGGGGTGGTTGCAGAAGAACGCGAACACCGGCGGCGCCTCGCGGACCTGGTTGGTGTACTTGATCTTGACGTAGGTGCCGCGGTACGTCGGCGGGTGCTGCGCGCCGACGGCGCGCTCGACGGCCTCGTTGAGCTCGGGCGTCGGGATGCGCTTCTCGCGCTCGGCGTAGACCTTCAGCGCGAGGTCGAGGACGTTCGGGGCGCGCTGGCCCGTGAGCGCCGAGACGAACACGACCGGGATGTAGTCCATCATGCCCATCTTGTCGCGCATGGTGCGCTCCCAGTCGCGGGCGGTGTTGGTCTCCTTCTCGACCGTGTCCCACTTGTTGACCGCGATCACGAGGCCCTTCTTCATCGACTCGGCCTCGCGGAGGACCTTCACGTCCTGCGTCTCGATCCCGCGCTCGGCGTCGATGAGCAGCACCGCGACGTCGCAGGACTGGATGGCGCGCTGGGTGCGGAGGAGCGCGTAAAACTCGACGTTCTCCTGGATGCGCGCCTTCTTGCGAAGGCCCGCCGTGTCCACGAGGACGACCGGTGTGCCGTTGTGGTCGAGGCGCGCGTCGATGGCGTCGCGCGTCGTGCCGGGCACCTCGGTGACGATGGAGCGCGTGACGCCGAGCAGCTTGTTCGTGAGGGACGACTTGCCGACGTTCGGACGGCCGATGAACGCGATCCGCGGCGCCCCGTCGTCCGGGTCCATCGCGGACTCCGGCGGGAGCAGCCCCACGACGGCGTCGAGGAAGTCGCCGGTGCCCATGCCCGAGATGGACGAGAGCGGGTACACGTGCTCGAAGCCGAGGCCGTAGAACTCGGCCGCGTCGAGCGCGCGGGCGGCGTTGTCGGCCTTGTTCGCCACGACGACGACGGGCTGCTTCGCACGGCGCAGCAGCGCCGCCACCTCCTCGTCGACGGTCGTCATGCCGGTCGTGGAGTCCACGACGAACAAGATGACGTCGGCCTCCTCGAGCGTGAGCAGGACCTGCTCGCGGATGGCCGCCTCGAAGCGCTCGGCCGAGCGTGGCACGAGGCCGCCCGTGTCCACGAGGTCGAACGTGCGGCCGTTCCACTCGACGTCGCCGTAGAGGCGGTCGCGGGTCACGCCGGACTCGTCGTGGACGATCGAGTCGCGGCTCTCGGTGAGGCGGTTAAAGAGCGTGCTCTTGCCCACGTTGGGCCGGCCGACGATGGCGACGAGTGCCATTTCTGTTCTGGAAGTAGAGCGCGGAAAATAGCGGGCGGGCGCCTGCAGAGCCTCCCCGCGCCCTTCGTCCGCGGCACCCCGCAGGTTTTCCACACGTCCGGGGAAAGACCGACGCCGCTCGGGCGTTCTAAGCAGACCCACTCCCGATTCCCAGATGCGTCTCCCCCTGCTTGCCCTTGCTGCTGCCGCGTGCAGCCTTGTCGCCCTCGGTTGTGCGCGCTCCGAGGCGGCGCCCGCTGCCCCGGCCTCCCCCCTCGCCGACGATGCCCCCGTTCCGGCCCGCATGGAGACGGCCGTCTTCGCCGGCGGCTGCTTCTGGAGCATGGAGCGCGTGTTCGACGGCCAGCGCGGCGTCCAGCGCGCCGTCTCGGGCTTCTCGGGCGGCACCACGGTCAACCCGAGCTACGAGAGCACCTTCACGAATCCCGCCGGCCACATCGAGGCCGTGCAGGTCGTGTTTGACCCGGCCGTCGTCTCGTACGAGGCGCTCGTGCGCCTCTTCTGGCACAACGTGGACCCGACAACGAACGACCGCCAGTTCTGCGACCAGGGCGCGACGTACCGCGCCGCGATCTTCGCGCAGACGCCCGCCCAGCGCCGCACGGCCGACGCCTCCCTCCGGCAGGTTCGCGCCCGCCTCAGCCAGCCCGTCGTCGCGACGGTCCGCGCCGCGGCACCGTTCTACGCCGCCGAGGCGTACCACCAGGACTTTGCACGCCTCAACCCGGCGCGCTACGAGCAGTACCGCCGCGGCTGCCGCCGCGACGCACGCCTCCAGCAGATCTGGGGCGCCGCAGCCGAGTCCGCCGGAAGCCGCATTTAGGGGACGGACGATGGGGTTTGAACCTGTCTCTCCGCCTCTCTCACCCGCCTTCATTTCCACATCTCCTGCCCCTTCTCCCATGTCACGCACGATCTCGACCCTGACTCTCCTCGCCGTCGCCGTCATCGGAACGGCCCTGCCGGCGTGCTCGCAGACGTCGCGGCGCCCGGCGCGCTCCGCTCAGGAGACCGCTGCGCTCCGCGCGCGGCTCACGCCGACCCAGTGGCGCGTCACGCAGGAGAACGGCACCGAGACGCCCTACCGCAACGAGTACAACGGCAACCACGCCGCCGGCGTCTACGTCGACGTCGTCACGGGGACGCCGCTGTTCTCCTCGCGCGACAAGTTCGAGTCCGGCACCGGCTGGCCGTCCTTCACGCGCCCGATCGACGCCGCGGCCGTGCGGACGGTCACGGACCGCTCGATGGGCGTTGCGCGGACGGAAGTTCGCGGCGCACGCAGCGACTCGCACCTCGGCCACGTCTTCGACGACGGCCCCGCGCCGACGGGCAAGCGCTACTGCATGAACTCGGCGGCGCTGCGGTTCGTCCCCGTCGCCCGGCTCCAGGCCGAGGGCCTCGGCCGCTACGCGAGCCAGTTCCGCCGCTGATCCGCGCGGGCATCCTGCCAGGAGGGCGGCTCCCACACCGGGAGCCGCCCTTTTTCGTGCGCGCCGATGGACCGCCGCGGAGCAAACCGACGCCCTCCTACTCGTGCCGCAGCGCCTCGATCGGGTCCAGCCGCGCGGCCTTGCGGGCCGGATAGAAGCCGAAGAAGATGCCGATGGCAGCCGAGAAGACGAACGCCAGCCCGACAACGTCCAGACCGACGGTCACCTTGAACGGAGCCACGGCCGACACGCCGGCCGCGACGCCGAAGGCCAGCAGCGTCCCGAGCGCCCCGCCGAAGAGGCACAGCAGGACCGCCTCGATGAGGAACTGCCCGAGCACGTCCGCGCCGCGCGCGCCGACGGCGAGGCGGATGCCGATCTCGCGCGTCCGCTCGGTCACGGAGACGAGCATGATGTTCATGATGCCGATGCCGCCGACGACGAGCGACACGCCGGCGATGGCCCCGAGGAGGGCCGTGAGCAGGCTCAGCGCCGTGTCCGCGAAGGCGGCGATGGACGCCTGCGACTGCACGCGGACGACCTGCTCGTCGGGGTCGCGGACGTCGTTGATCGACCGGAAGATGGCCTTCGTCTCCGCCTCGGCAGCGTCCGTCCGGTCCGCCGCCCCGACGCTCGCCCACAGCACGTCGACCGTCTCGTCGCCGCGGAGGCGTTCCTGAACGGTCGTGATCGGGGCGAGGATGACGTCGTCCTCGTCGCCGCCGCCGAGGCCGCTGCCGCGCGACTCGAGCAGGCCGATAACCTGGAACGGGACGTTGCGGATGCGGATCTGCGCGCCGATCGGGTTCTGGCCCGGGAACAGCTCGTCGGCGACGGTCCGGCCGAGCAGCGCCACCTTGGCGTGCCCTTCAACCTCCTGCTGCGTGAACGCCGTGCCCTGCGCGACGGCCCAGTTGCGGGCCGTGAGGTACTCGGGCGTCGTGCCCTGGACCTGCGTCTGCCAGTTGCCGATGCCGCCGACGACCTGCGACTGGACGTACGTCGCCGGCGCGATGTCGGTGAGCTCGGTCGACTGCTGGCGCAGCGCGGCGACGTCGCGCATCGTGATCTCGTTCTGGTTGCCGGCCTGCCCGCGGACGCCGCGGTCGTCGCTCTGCTCGGGCGTGACGATGAGCAGGTTCGCGCCCAGCCCGCCGATCTCGTCCGCGATGGCCGCCTGCGCGCTCTGCCCGAGGCTCACGAGGATCGCCACCGCGCCGACGCCGATGATGATGCCGAGCATCGTGAGCAGGCTCCGCATCCGGTTTTTGAGGATGCTGTCGAGCGCCGCGGTAAACAGCTTTTTCCACTTCATAGGATCGGATGGATAGGAGCGATCAGCGCCGCGACGCTCGCAGCAGTACAGAACCAAACCCAACGTCATCCCGAGCGTGGCGAGGGATCTCGACGCACAACCGGAGCCGCTGAAGTCAGGTCTAACGCGTCGAGATCCTTCGACAGCGGTCGCCGTGGGCTCGCTCCGCTCAGGATGACAGTGCCGATGAACTGGAAACCAGAGGAACGTCCTCAGCCGTCGCCTTCGCCGCGTCGAGGGCCGCGATGTCGGCTCGGGCGTCGCGGCGGTGCGCCACCGCCTCGTCGCGGACGAGGCGGCCGTCGCGGAGCTCGACCACGCGGCGGCAGTATTCCGAGACCTCGGGCTCGTGCGTCACGACGAGGATCGTGATGCCGGCGTCGTTGAGGTCCTGGAAGAGCGCCATCACCTCGACGGTCGTCCGCGTGTCGAGGTTGCCCGTCGGCTCGTCGGCGAGGAGCACGGCCGGCTCGTTGACGAGGGCGCGCGCGATGGCGACGCGCTGCTGCTGCCCGCCCGAGAGCTCGGACGGCACGTGGTCCAGCCGGTGCTCCAGGCCCACGCGCGTCAGCGCCTCGACGGCGCGCTCGCGCGGCTTCTTGATGCGGCCCGTCCGGTCGTAGAGCAGCGGCAGCAGGACGTTGTCGACGGCCGTCGTGCGGGCGAGCAGGTTGAAGCCCTGGAAGACGAAGCCGAGCTTCTGCGAGCGCAGGTCGGCCCGCTCGTCTCGCTTGAGATCCGCCACCTCGACGCCGTCGAGCGTGTACGAGCCGGCGCTCGGCGTGTCGAGGCAGCCGAGCAGGTTCATCAGCGTGCTCTTGCCCGAGCCCGAGACGCCCATGATGGCGACGAACTCGCCGCGGCGGATCGTGAGGTCGAGCGGCCGCAGCGCGTGGACGGGCTCGGCGCCGGGGTACGTCTTGGCGAGGCCCGCCGTGACGATGACGGGCACGTCGGGCGCGGAAGGGGTTGGGTCGTGGGTCATCAGTCTCTGGGCCCGAAACCGGCCCCCTCGGTCTCGTTGGCGCGCGTCACGACCGTGAAGCCGCGTTTGACGACGCCAGCCTGCGACGCGTCGAGCGGTGCGATGGCGGTTTGCGTGCCGTCCGTGGCGAGGATGCGGACGAGGACGGGCCGGAGCGCCTTCGGGTCTTCCCCGCCGACGGGCGTCCACACCTCGGCGACGTCGCCCGCGAAGCCGGGGCGCGTGCCGGGCGGCGTGCCCGTCGAGTCGGCCGCGGTCGAGTCGCGCTGAGCCGTTCGGGCGGCCGTGCGGATGTCGTCCGGCGGCTCGAAGCGCAGCGCCGACGCCGGCACGAGCAGCGCATTCTCGACGCCGCCGACGACGAACTCGACCGTCGCCGTCATGCCCGGCAGCAGGAGGCCGTCGTCGTTCTGCGCGGCCACGACGACCGTGTAGAGGACGACGTTCTGGACCGTCTCCGGCTTCAGCCGGCGCTCCTGGGCGACGCCGCGGAACGTGCGGTCCGGGTACGCCGAGACCGTGAACTCGACCGGCTGGCCCGCCTCGATGCGCCCGACGTCCGACTCGTCGACCTGAGCGAGGATCTCCATCTCGTCGAGGTTCTCGGCGATCACGAAGAGGTTGGGCGTCGAGAAGCTGGCGGCGACGGTCTGGCCGGCGTCGATCGAGCGCTGGATGACGACGCCGGCGATCGGCGCGCGGATCTCGGCGTTCTGGCGGTTCTTGGCCGCCTGCCGCAGGCCCTCCTGCGCCGAGACGACGCCCGCGCGCGCCTGCGCCACGCCCGCCTGCGCCGAGGCGACGTTGCTCCGCGCCGCCTCGACGGCGCTCTGCGCCGCGCGGACGCCGCCCGCGGCGCTCGCCGCCGCGGTCTGGATCGGGACGAACTCGCGCGCCGAGAGGTAGCCCTGCGCCACGAGCGGCCCGTTGCGCGCGAGCGCCGCCTGCGCCTCCGCCTGCTGGGCGCGGCTCTGCGCGAGCTGCGCCTCGGCCTGCGCCACGCCCGCCCGCGCCGAGGCGACGCCGCTCTCGGCCTGCCGCACGGACGCCGTCGCCCGCGCGATGCCGGACTGCGCGTCGCGGACGGCCGCGTCGAGCAACTCGGTGTCGATCACGGCGAGCAGCTCGCCCTTCTGGACCGTGTCGTTGAAGTCCACGAGCACGCGGTCTACGGTGCCCGAAACCTGCGTGCCGACGTCGACCGTGCCGACGGCGCCGAGCGTGCCCGTCGCCGAGACCGTCGAGCGGAGGCTGCCGAGCGTCGCGTCGGACGTCTCGTACGGCGCTGCGGCGGCGTCCTTGCCCGAGGCGCAGCCGCGCGCGACGAGCACGGCCACGACGAGCACGACGGCGGCGATGATGAGAGTCCGGGGGCGGAGATACCGCTTCATTGAGGGCAGGGATGTGGGAGACGGGCGGGTCGGGTGCGTTGCTGCCCCGGCCTGCCATGCCTCGTCTGACACCGTCATCCCCGCGGAGGTGGGGATCCATCTTTGGTCTGGCGAGACCCGTGTCAGGCCGGTGGATTCCCGCTTCGGCAGGAGTGACGTGGGATTAAGTGAATGCGTGGAAACGAAAGGCCGTGTCCTACTGGCCGACGAGGGCGGCGCCGAGGGCACCGGTCTGGTAGGCGACGGCGATGCGGGCAAGGAGCAGGTCGAAGCGCGCCGTCGCGGCGTCGGACGCGGCGCGGACGAGCTGGCGGCGGGCGTCCAACACGTCGAGGAAGACGCCGGCGCCGACGCGGTAGCGCGCCTCGTTGGCGGCGAGCGCCTGCCGCGCGGCGGCGACGCCGGCCTCGGACGCGTCGAGGCGCGCCTGCGCCGCGACGGCGTCGAGCACGGCCGTCTCAACGTCCGACGCGACCTGGAGCTGGCGCCCTTCGAGGAACGCGCCGTTGTCCGCCACGACGACCTCGGCGCGCTCGACGGCCCGGCGCGTGCGCCCGCGGTCGAGGATCGGCACCGAGAGCGTCAGCCCGACGCTCGTGTTGGGGTTGACGTTGAACACCTGCCCGAAGGCGCCGCGGTTGTCGTCGAACGACGAGTAGCTCGTGCCGGCCTGCGCGCCGAGCGAGAGGTTCGGCGCCCGCCCGGCGCGCGCCGCGCGCACGTCGAAGCGCGCCGCCTCGATGCGGACCGCCTGGGCGGTAAGGTCAGCCCGCTCGCGGAGGGCCTCGGCGACGAGCGCAGGCACGTCGAGGCTGGGCAGCGGGATGGCGCCGTCGGCATTCGGGTCGAGGGCGAGACGGGTGCCCGGCGGCAGGCGCAGCGACTGGCGCAGGCCAAGGCGGGCGACGGCCGCGTTGCGCCGCGCCGTCGCGAGGCGCACCTCGCCCTGCGCGATGGCGGACTGCTGCTGGAGCACGTCGCCGATGTCGCGGTTGCCGACGTCGTACTCGGCCTGGACGCGGCGGAGGAGCGCGCGGTCCGCCGCGAGGCTCGTGTCCTCGACCGACACGAGTGCGTCGGACTGAAGCGCCTGGACGTACTGAGATGCGGCCACGCGTGCGACGTCCTCGGCGGTCCGGCTGAGGTCGAGGCGGGCGGCGTCGAGGACGCGCGCCGCGGCCTCGCGGTTGGCGCGGCGCGCGCCGCCGTCTAAGAGCGGCAGGTCAAAGTTTGCGCCAGCCGAAACGCCAAAAATGGCCCGGTTGCCAACCCCGAGCGTCACGGCGCCGAGCGAGTCGCCGGGCGTCGGGATGCCGAAAAAGTCCGTCTCGTAGGTTCGCGAGAGGCGGAACGTGGGGCCCGCCGAGACGCTCAGCGTCGGGTCGCCAGCGGCGTCGGCCTCGCGCACGTCGAGCGCCCGCTGGGCGACGGTGTAGCCTGCGCGCTCGAGGTCCGTGCTCCGGACGAGCGCGAGCCGGACAGCGTCTGGAAGCGTCAGCGCGACGACGCCCGCGGGCGCTGCGACGAACGCGACCGCCGTGTCGGCGGGCGTCTGCGCCGCGGCCGGTCCGATCAGAGAGAAAAGCGCCAGGGCACTCAGAAGCGAAAACGGGCGCATGCGCAGGATCGGAGAAAGCGGGCCGGACGTGCGGGCTCTGACGGGACGAGGCGCGACTTGTTACGTCGCGGTCAGAGGCCGAGCGCGCGGCGCAGGCGGTCGCCGCGGACCGTCACGCTCGGCACGACGATCACCGCCCGCTCGCCGTAGATGTCGGTCGGGCTGTAGAAGACGCCGACCTCGGGGCTGATGGCGAGGTCCGGCCAGCCGAGGCGCGCCCCGAAAAATGCGCCGACGGCCGGCGGCGTGTTGAGCGCGTCCGACGCGAACGGCGCGAGGTCCTGGAACCGCAGTCCGCCGTAGGGCGCCACGCGCGGTCCGACGATCTGCCCGAGGCGCCCGCCGAGGTGGTCGCGCGAGACGATGAGCGTCGCCTCGGTGTGGATGTGGCTCGCGCCGGCGACGCCCGCGCCGAGCATGATCGCCATGCCCGAGTCGCCGCTGCCCGAGAGGCGCCGCTTGACGCTGGCCGTGACGCCGCCGAAGCCTGTCAGCCGCACGCCGACGTCGGTGCGGGCGTCGAGGCCAAGGCGCGCCTCGTTGCCGAGCGAGACGGCGGGGCTCGACAGGCCGTCGCCCTGGTCGAGGTCGCGGCGGGCGGACGCGATCTGGACGACGCCGCTGGGCTCGACGCGGCGCTCCGGGACCGTCGCCGCCGTCGTGCCGACGGCGTAGGGCACGCAGCCGCTGAGCAGCAGGACGGAGCCCGCGGCGAGCGCCGCGGCGGAGAGGGGCAGGCGCACAGGTCCGGGGGCGGAGGGCCGGCAAGCTAGCGTCTGGGCTACGTTGCGACCCCGCAGCCCCGCTCCTCCGATGCGCGACGTCACCCTCCGCCTCGCGACGCCCGCCGACCTCGACGCCGCCGCCGCGCTCTTCGACGCCTACCGGCAGTTTTACGAGCAGCTACCGGACCTTGCCCGCGCGCGCCGCTTTCTCGCCGAGCGCCTCGAGAGCGCCGACACGGCGCTGATCCTCGCCCTCGACGCCAGCGGCCGCGGGCTCGGCTTCACGCACCTCTTCCCGTCGTTCACGTCCGTCGGCACGGCGCGGTTGATGATCCTCAACGACCTCTTCGTGACGCCCGAGGCGCGCGGGCGCGGCGTCGGCGAGGCGCTGCTCGGGGCGGCCGAGGCGCACGCGCGGGCAGCCGGCGCAATCCGCCTCGTCCTCCAGACGGCGACCGGCAATGCCGCTGCGCAGCGTCTCTACGAGCGGACGGGCTGGACGCGGGACAGGAGCTTCGTGACATTCGACAAATCCGTCGGGCCTGTGTCGGAGCGGGCCACTTTGCGTTGATTTTGTGTCAGGGCCAGATTCCGTGCACCCTCGCGCCTGCTAAACCGTTGGCACCCCTTTCCGCCCATCCCCGCACCCCGTGACCCTCCGGTTTCCCCTCGCCGCAGCACTCGCGCTCGTCAGTCTTTCCGCCTCCTCCCAGACGCCCGGCGGGATGCCTGGCGGGATGCCCGCCGGCTTCGGCGGCACCATCACCGGCGTCGTCGTGGACGCCGTGACCGGCGAGACGCTGCCCTCGGCGACGGCCGCCGTCTACGCCGACAGCGACTCGAGCTTCGTCACCGGCGCCGCGGCCGACCTCGACGGCTCCTTCCGCGTCGAGAGCGTGCGCCCGGGGCGCTACCAGGTCCGCGTGAGCTTTGTCGGTTACCAGACCCTGCGCCTGCGCGGCATCGCCGTCACGGCCGGCCAGGCGACGGCGCTCGACACGCTGCGCCTCTCCGAGGACGCTGCGACGCTCGGCTCGGCCGAGGTCGTCGGCCAGGCCGAGTTCGTCGAGCAGCGGGCCGACCGGACGGTCTACAACGTCCAGAACCAGGCTGTCACGACCGGCGGGTCGGTCCTCGAGACGCTCCAGACGCTGCCCTCGGTCGAGGTCGACACCGACGGCTCGGTGTCGCTGCGCGGCAATCAGAATGTCGTCGTGCAGATCAACGGCCGGCCCGTGCCGGTCCGCGGCGCCCAGCTCGCGGCCCTGCTGCGCCAGATCCCGGCGAACCGCGTCGCCCGCGTCGAGGTCGTCCCGAACCCGAGCGCGCGCTACGACCCCGACGGCATGTCGGGCATCCTCAACATCGTGCTCGCCGAGGGCACGGACCGCGGCCTCTCCGGCGGGCTCACCTTCGGCGGCGGCTCGCAGCCCAACGCCGAGCTCGGCGGCAACGTGAGCTACCAGGCCGGCCCGTGGGACGTCTACTCGTCCTACGGCTTCCGCTACTCGCAGTCCGAGTTTCTCGGCACGACGCTCACCGACCGCACCGCGCTCGGCATCACGACCAACCAGGACCTGCTCAACGCGCAGGACCAGAACTCGCACTTTGCGAGCCTCTCGGCGACGTACCTGCTCTCGCCGAGCACGTCGGTCGCCTTCGAGGGCTCGGGCGGCATCGGCAACGAGGGCTCGCTCAACACGGTCAACTACCTTAACTCGTTCGCGTCGGTCCCCGACACGCGCACGCAGCGCCTCTCGGACGGCAGCGAGGACGACCTCAACCTCGACGGCGCGCTCGTCTTCCGCCGCCAGTTCGACCGCGCCGCGGCGCCGGCCGGCAGCCCGGCGGCAGCGCAGGGCGGCGGCGGCTTCGGCGGCGGCGGGCGCGGCTTCGGCGGCGGCGGGCGCGGCGGGTCGGGCGGCGGCAGCGGCGCGACGGGCGCCCACGAGCTCGCCGTCGAGCTCCGCACGTCGCTTAACAGCGACGACGAGGCGAACCTCATCACGGACCAGGTCTTGGACCCGCTCGCCGTCACCGACCTCGCGCGGACCGGCTCGGTCGGCACCTCGCGCGAGACGTACCTCCAGGCGGACTACTCGCGCCCGCTCGGGACGGTCCGCCTCGAGACCGGCGCCAAGGTCACCCAGCGCGCCATCGGCTCGGACCTCGACTACGAGCGCATGGCCAACGGCGCGTTCGTCAACGACCCGACGCGCACCAACACCTTCGACTACGACGAGTCCGTCTACGCCGCCTATGTCCAGGCCGGCCGCGAGTTCGGGGCGCTCGGCGTGCAGGCCGGCCTCCGCGCGGAGGCCGCGACCCGCGACTTCTCGCTCGTCGGCGACGTGCCGCCGGTCATCGGCGACTTCGGCATCGACTTCACCAACACGCGCCAGACCTACCAGAGCCTCTTCCCGAGCGCCTTCGCGACGTACACCTTCGGTCCGGGCTCGCTCGTCAAGGCGTCGTACTCGCGGCGCATCGAGCGGCCCCGCTCGCGCAGCCTCAGCCCGTTCCCGACCTACGAGGACACGCTCAACGTGAGCCTCGGCAACCCGCAGCTGCGCCCCGAATACACGGACGCCTACGAGGCGACGTTCCAGTACCTGTACTTCATCACCGCGACGCCGTTCTTCCGCCACACGACGGATGTCGTCCGCCGGCGCTTCATCACGGACCCGGCGACGGGCGTGACCGTCCAGACGTCGCAAAACCTCGACTCGCAGAACTCCTATGGGGCCGACGTGACGCTGCTCGCGAGCCTGCTCGGTGGCCGCGTCCGCGGCTTCCTCTCGGGGACCGTCGCCAAGACGGTCGTGGACGGCGGCTCCGTCGAGACCGGCCTCGGCTCCAACGCGACGTCGTACTCGGGCCGGACGAGCCTCCAGCTGAAGGTGCGCCGCGGCACGGACCTCCAGTTCTTCGGGTTCTACCGCGCGCCGCAAACCGTCGAGGACGGCCGCGTCTCGGGCTTCGGCTTCGCCTCGCTCGGCCTCTCGCAGAAGATCACGGACCAGCTCCAGCTCTCGGCGCGCGTCAACGACCTCTTCAACACGTCGCGCTTCGAGTACTCGTCGGACCGCAACGGCGTGCGCCTCGTGGGCGTCCGCGACCCGCAGATCCAGCAGGTCTCTGCGACGCTGACGTACTCGTTCGGCTCGGGCCAGCCGCGGCGCGCCCGCGACCAGCAGCAGCCGGACACGGGCGGCGACGGGTTCGGGCTGTAGGGCGTTCGGAAGGCGGACATCTTCTGCATGTCCGCCAACCTCCCGCTAAAGTCTCGGCCGCGGCGGTCGATACCGGGGCGACTCCTCCCGATGCGTCCGATGTCCCGCCTCGTTGCCCTCCTGCTCTGCTTCGTGTTGCTCAGCGCCTCGGCCGCGGCGCAGCGCCCGACGCGGCGCATCCTTAGCCGCCCCTGGACGTCGCCGCCCGCCGCACAGCCATCCGACGTGCGCGCGGCCGAGGCGCCGGTCGCCTCGGCGCCGACGGACGACACGCCGCGGACTGGCCCGGCGCGCCGAACGGCTCCGGCCGCACTGCCGGGTCCGCCGGCCGAGGCGGTCGTCGGCGTCGAAGCCTTCGCCCCCGCTGTGCCGGCTCTGAGCGTCTTCGGCCGCACGGGCCTCCGCGTGACACTGCCCGACGGCTGGAGCGAGCCCGCCGCCGTCGACGAGTCGCGCCTGCCGGCCTACGCGCTCTATTCCTTTCGCGCCACGTCCGGCCCGCTCGCCGGGGCGACGCTCCGCGTCGAGCAGGTCGTCGGGCTGAACCCGGCCGAGGAGCAGCAGTGGCGCACGGGCCGCACGGAGCGGGGCTACGGCGGGACGCGCCCGACCGGACCGGCGTCGGTCGGCGGGGCGCTCGTCGCCTTCGAAACCGTCGGCGCCGGGACCGGCGGGACGACGGCGTTTTTCCAGCGCGGGCGCACCTTCTGGGCCGTCCAGGCGCACGCGCCCTCCGCCGTCTGGGCCGCGCACCGGGAAGACGTGCTGGCACTGTTCTCGGGCGTCGCGCTGCCGGCGCCCCAGGCGCCGTAACCGGCACCGGCCAGATACGAGCGAGGCGCGCCCCCAGAGTGGAGCGCGCCTCGTGCTTCTGTCCAGACGGGTTTGAGGCGTCAGTTGGACGCGATCGAGCGGAGCGTCTGGCGGCGCTCGTCGAGGCGGCCGCGCCACTCGTCCTCGTCGACCTCCTCCTCGCCGAGGAAGTAGTCCCAGTGCTCGACCGTCTCCTCGGTGAGGATGACCGGCGTCGACATCTGGGCCGTCCGCTTCAGGAGAGGCTGGAGGCCCATCTGGTGAACGAACGTGATGCGGCAGTCGCCGGACTCGACGCGGCGCACGCTCAGCCAGTTGTCGCCGCAGACGTGGCAGGTGAAAAAGCGCGCCTCGTGCTCGTCGAGCAGGTGGAGGCCTTCGGCTTCGGCTTCGGCTTCCTCGAGCTCCATCGGGAGCATCGAGAACGAGCCGCACGCCTTGCACTGGAGTCGGTCCATCGGGGTGTCTCGGGTGGGGTTGGGAGAGGATAACGGCGGGCCCGGGATCGCGTTGCGGGCGGATGCCGTCTTCACCGCAGAACCGCGCCGGCCCCGCCGCGCCCCCCGCTGTGTCGATTCTGTGGCCCGAGCGGCCGTACCTCTCCGAGATCATCGCGGCGCCGCCCGGCGCCACGTCCTTCCCCGACGGCCCGCTGCGCGTCGCGTCGTACAACGTGCACCGCTGGGCGGGCGTCCGCGGCGGGCGCGCCTACGACCCAGAAAAGGCGTACGATGTCCTCGCCGAGCTCGACGCCGACGTCGTCGCGCTGCAGGAGGTGCTGCGGCCGACCGACGACGCGTGCCCGCTGCGCGACATCGCGCGGCGCCTCGGGCTGCACCTCGCCTTCGGCGTCTCGCGCCAGCACCGCCGCGGCGAATTGGGCAACGCCGTCCTCTCGCGCGTGCCCTTCGCTGCGGCGCACGTTATCGACCTGTCGTTCGGGCGCCTCGAGCGCCGCGCGGCCGTCGCGGTGACGCTCGCCGGCAGCGGCCTCACCGTCGCCGCGACGCACCTCGCGCTCGTGGACCGGACGCGCGCCCGCCAGGTCCGCGCGCTCCTCCACCACCCGCGCCTCGCCGACGGCCCGGCCGTCCTCCTCGGCGACATGAACGCGTGGCGACAGACGGCCGCCTCGCGCGAGTTGGACGCCGCCTTCGCCGAGCGGCACCACAACGAGGCGTGGCCGCCGTCGTACCCGTCCGTCCGGCCCGTGCTGGCGCTGGACCGCCTCTACGCCCGCGGCGCGCGCGTCACCGGCCTCCAGGCGCACGCGAGCGCGGCGTCGCGGCGCGGCTCGGACCACCTGCCCATCGTCGCCACGGTTGAGGTCGACCGCGACGCCGAGGCGCTGCCGCCGGTGTGAGCTTACCGGCCGCGGAAGTGGGCGGCCTGCAGGAACCGCAGCGCCGCGACGACCTGGTCCACGCGCTCAGCCGACAGCGCACCGATGCGCTCGCCGAGACGGCTCCGGTCGACCGAGGTGATCTGCGAGGCGATCACGATGCTCTGCTTGGACAAACCGCCCTCGCCCGGCTCGAGGAGGACGCAGCCGGGCTCCGAGGCGCGGCGCGGGTTCGAGCTCAGCGCGCAGACGACGATGGTCGCGATCCGAGACTGGTTGAACACGTCGTCCTGCACCACGACGTGCGGGTGCGAACCGCTCGATCCCTCCGACGCGTCCGGCGCGATCCAGAAAAGATCGCCTCGGCAGACTGGAATGGGGTCTCGGTCCATGCGGCCAGCGTCACTCTCCCTGCGCCGTGAGCAGGTCGAAGAAGGCCGTGCGCCCGTCCGGGCGGCGGACGCGGAGCAGGGCCGACTTGTCCGCCCGGGCGAGGCGCGCCAGCGCGCGCCGGGCCTCCTCGGCGGAGCCGACTGGCCGGCCCTCGACCTCGACCACGATGGTGCCCATCGGCAGGCCGTCGAGCTGGGCGGCGGAGCCGGGCGTGACCGCCTCGACGAGCGCGCCGGCGGCGACCTTCGCCCGCTCGCGGTCCTGCGCGCGTGAGGTCCCGGAAGCGGATGCCCCAGTCGGGTGCGTCCGAGCGCGACGGCGCCTCGCCGCCCTCGGCCGGCGGCGCGGCGGGGCCCGTCGCCGGGTCGCGCGAGGCGAGCCAGCGCTGGAAGAGCGGGTCCGCCTGCGAGATCAGGCTGGCCTGGAGCTCGCGCTCGGCGCCGTCGCGCCAGACCGTCAGGGCGATGGACTGGCCGGGGCGGCTCTGCGCGAGGCGGCTCTGAAACTGGTTCAGTTCGTCCACGGGCCGCCCGCCGACGGCCAGCAGGATGTCGCCGGCGTGGACGCCCGCGCGCGCGGCGGGCCCGCCCGAGACGACGTTCTGCACGAGCACGCCGTGGATGCGCGGCATCCCCGCCTGCCGCGCGTCGCCCGCCGTCACCGTCAGCGCGTCGACGCCGAGGTAGCCGCGGCGGACCTCGCCGTAGGCGATGAGGTCCTCCGCCACGCGCCGCGTGAGGTTCGAGGGGATCGCGAAGCCGTAGCCCTCCGAGTAGCCCGTCTCGGACGCGATGGCGGTCACCATGCCGACGACCTGCCCGCGGAGGTTCACGAGGGCGCCGCCCGAGTTGCCCTGGTTCACGGCCGCGTCGGTCTGGATAAAGTCCTCGATGCGGAGGTCGTCCTGGATGGCCTGGATCTGGCGGCCCAGCGCCGAGACGATGCCCTGCGTGACGGTCCCCTGGAGGCGGAACGGGCTGCCGACGACCAGGACCGTCTCGCCGACCTGGAGCGCGTCCGAGTCGCCGAGCGTCGCGACGGGGAGGGGGCCCGCGCCGCGCGCCTCAAGGAGGCGCAGCACGGCGACGTCCGTCGTGAGGTCGCGGCCGACGACCTCGGCGCGGTACTCGCGCCTGTCCGTGAGGCGAACATCCACGCGCCCGGCGCGCTCGACGACGTGCGCGTTGGTGATGACGTAGCCGTCGGGCGAGAGGACGATGCCGGAGCCGGCCTCGGAGTCCGCCGCCTCGAAGCCCACGTCGCCGCCAGAGCCCTCGGGCGTCACGACGATGTAGGCGACGGATTCGCGGACGCGCGAGGCCACCGTCGTCGTCTGCGCGTTGAGCGCCTCCCAGTCCGGCACGGGCAGCGGGTCCGCCGCGTCGCCGTCGGCCGCGCCGAGCTCGACCGGCTCCACGACGGCCGGCGACGCCTCGGGCTGCGACGGCAGCAGCGGCAGGCTCGGGAGCACGCTCGGCGCGTCGGGCCGCACGACCGGGTACGCCACGAGGCCGATCGCGCCGACGGCGGCAAGGGCGAGCAGGACCCGGCGGAGCAGCACAGCGAGGGACGCGAGAGGGTGAGCGCCAGGCCAGAACAACAACCGGGCCACGGGCAGCCGTGTAAACTACGGGGCGGGCTGCCCCACGGGTCCGAGCAGATCGGTGAACTCCTCTCGCCCCGCGCCCCGCGTGCCCCTCCCCGACGTCCTGTTCCTGCACCTCGGCGACGTGACGGGCTCGTCGCGCGCGCTGCGGCAGATCGCCACGATGGCGGCGATGGGCCTCCGCGTCGCGGCCGTCGGCTTCGGCGCGCCGCGCGACGCCGACGCGTTGCCGTCCGGCGTGGACTACACGGCGCTCCCGTTCCCCGCCGGGCGCGGGCCGCAGATGTTCTGGGCGGCGCACCGCGCCGTGCGCGCCGCGGCGCTCGCCCGGCCGGCGCGCCTCGTCTGGGCGAGCGACCTGCACGTCCTCCCCGCCGCCGCGGCCGCCGCCCGGCGCCACCGCGCGCGCCTCGCCTACGACGCCCGCGAGTGGTACGAAGGCGTCGACTCGGCTGCCGGCCGGCCGCTCGTCGGGCTCGCCTGGGCGACGGTCGAGGCGCGCGCCGCGCCGCGCTGCGACGCCGTGTTCACCGTCAACGACGCCATCGCGGACCGCCTCGCCGCGGAGCGGCGCATCGCGCGGCCCGTCGTGCTGCACAACGGCTCGGACGCGCCGCGCGCGCCGCGGACGGGCGCGCTGAGGCGGCGCCTCGGCATCGCGGACGGCCAGCCGCTCGTGCTGTATCAGGGCCTGCTTCCGCGCGGGCCGCGGCCTTCCCGCACCTCGTCCGCGCGATGGCCGACGTGCCCGACGCCGCCCTCGTGCTCATCGGCGAAGGGGCGCAGGCCGACGAGATCCGCGCCCTCGCCGCGCGCCTGCTGCCGGGCCGCGCGCACGTGCTGCCGTTCACGCCGCCGCGCGCGCTCCGCGCGCTCACGCCCGGACGCCGACCTCGGCGCGCTCGCGCTCGAGCCGCTCACGGAGAGCCTCCGCCTCGCCCTCCCGAACAAGCTCTTCGAGTACGCTGCGGCCGACGTCCCGATTCTGGCCGGCGCCGGCATCGTCCCGCTGCGCGCGGCCGTCGAGGCGGCCGGTGCGGGCGTCGTCGCCGACCCCGAGGACACCCCGGCGCTCGCCGCGGCGATCCGCCGCGGACTGGACCCGGCCGAGCGGCCGGCCTTCCGCGAGGGACTGGACCGCCTCCGCGCCGCGTTCAGCCCGGACGCCGACGCCCAGCGTCTCCGCGACGCCCTCCGCCGCGTCCTCAGCGCGTGACGGTACCTTTTCCGCGTGCGGACACCGGCCGTCTGCACCTGCCCTCTGCCTCTCGCCTTCTGCCATGACCCGCCTCGCTCTCGCCGCCGCTCTCGCTCTCGCCACGCTTCCCGCCGCGGCGCAGACCGACGCCTCGGCCGTCCCGGCGAGCGCGCCTCGCGTGGCTCCCGATGGCCGAGGCCGTCCAGCAGGCGAGGATGCAGGACAGGATTATGCTCGTCCACGCCTACACCGTGTGGTGCGGCTGGTGCGCGCAGTTCGACCGCGAGGTCTACACGAACCCCGACGTGCAGGCATACATCGCCGCGCACTTCGCGCCGACGCGCCTCGACCTCGAGAGCCCCGCCCAGGTCCCGTTCTTCGACCACACGCTCTCGATGGCCGAGCTCGGCCGCGCCTTCGGCGTCACCGGCACCCCGACGACCGTCTTCGTCGCGCCCGACGGCCAGCCGATCTCCAAGTTTCCGGGCTACACCGACGCTGCGACGTTCCTGCTCGTGATGCGCTACGTCGAGGAGGGCGCCTACGACACCGAGTCGTTCGAGCAGTTCAAGGCCCGCGTCACCGGCACGACGCCGCCGCTCCAGTTTGACGTGCCAGCGATCACGCCGGGACGGTAGCCCGAGCAGACTGTTAGGACTCGGACCTCAGCCCCGCGTTTTCCCGTGCGCGTCTCGTACCACGCCGGCTATTCTGTCCCGCTGCCGGCGCGGCACCCTTTTCCGATGGGAAAGTTCGCCGCCCTCCACGCCCTGCTGCTGCGCGAGGGCGTGATCCGAGAGGCGGAGGTCGTCGCGCCGCGGGAGGTGGACCGGGCGGACCTGCGGCTCGTCCACACGCCGCGCTACATCGAGGCCCTCTGCTCTGGAACGCTCACCCGTGCCGAGGTGCGGCGGATGGGCCTGCCGTGGAGCCCCGCACTCGTTCGGCGAAGCCTGCTCGCCGTCCAGGGCACGGCCAACGCGATGGGGATGGCGCTCGAGGACGGCCTCGCGGGCAACCTCGCCGGCGGCACGCACCACGCGATGCCCGACCACGGCGAGGGCTTCTGCGTCCTCAACGACGTCGCCGTCGGGCTGCGGATGCTGCAGCGGGCGGCGTGGCTGCGCCGCGCGCTCGTCGTGGACCTCGACGTGCACCAGGGCAACGGCAACGCGGCCTTCTTCTCGGGCGAGCGCGCCTGGCCGACCGGCGGCGTCTACACGCTCTCGATGCACGGCGAGAAGAACTTCCCGTTCCGCAAGCCGCCGTCCACGCGCGACGTGCCGCTGCCGGACGGCACCGGGGACGCGGCGTACCTCGCGGCGCTCGCGCGCCACCTGCCCGAGGCGCTAGACGAGGCCCGGCCGGACCTCGTCGTCTACCTCGCCGGCGTCGATGTCGTCGCCGATGACCGCTTCGGGCGCCTCGCCCTGAGCCGCGACGGCCTCGCGCGGCGCGACCGCTACGTGTGCGAGACGGTGCGCGCCGCGGGCGTCCCGCTGTGCCTCCTCCTCTCCGGCGGCTACGCGCGGACAGGCCTCGAGACGCTCGCCGACGAGACGGCGGCGCTCCACGCGACGGTCTTCCGAGAGGCCGTCGCCGTGTTCGGAAGCGGCTCGGTCAGGTCTGCATGACGCCCATGCGGAAGGGCTCGATGTCCGGGTTGTGGTCCGCCATCTCGATGCCCGCCGAGATCCATCGCCCGCGTCTCCGTCGGCTCGATGAGCGCGTCGACCCAGAGGCGGGCGGCGGCGTAGAGCGGCGTGGTCTGGGCGGCGTAGCGCGCCTCGATCTCCGCGAGGCGCGCGGCGCGGTCCGCCTCCGAGAGCTCCTGGCCGCGCTTCTGCGAGCGTCCGCTCCTCGATCGAGAGCAGCGTCTTGGCGGCCTGCGCGCCGCCCATGACCGCGATCTGGGCCGTCGGCCACGCGAGGAAGAGGCGCGGGTCGTAGGCGCGGCCGCAGAGGGCGTAGTTGCCCGCGCCGTACGAGTTGCCCATGACGACGGTGAACTTGGGCACGACCGAGTTGGCGACGGCCTGCACGAGCTTCGCGCCGTCCTTGATGATGCCGCCCTGCTCGGCGCGCGTGCCGACCATGAAGCCCGTCACGTCCTGCAGAAAGAGAAGCGGAATCCGCTTCTGGTTGCACTGCATCACGAAGCGCGCCGCCTTGTCCGCCGCGTCGCCGTAGATGACGCCGCCGATCTGCATCTCGGGCGCCTTGCCCTTGAGCGGCTCCGTCTTGACGACGAGGCGCTGGCTCGCGACGATGCCGACCGACCAGCCGTCGAGGCGGGCCGTGCCGCAGACGAGCGTCTGGCCGTAGCCCTGCTTCGCCTCGGTCCACGAGTCCGCGTCGACGATGCGCGCGATGACCTCGCGGACGTCGTAGGGCGTCTGGCGGCCCTCGGGGAAGACGGCGGCGATCTCGCTGGCGGGATACGCGGGCGCGGCAGGCTCAGCGCGAGCGAGGCCCAAGCGCGGCGCGTCGGGGAGCTTCCCGAGCAGGTCGCTGGATCGTCGCGAGGCACGTCGCGTCGTCGGGCATCTTGTAGTCGATCACGCCCGAGATGTCGACTCTGCGTCGTCGCGCCGCCGAGCGTCTCGGCGTCCGTGACCTCGCCGATGGCGGCCTGGACGAGGAACGGGCCGGCGAGGAAGACCGAGCCCGTGCCGTCGACGATGAGCGACTCGTCGGACATCACGGGCAGGTACGCGCCGCCGGCGACGCAGCAGCCCATGATGGCGGCGATCTGCGGGACGCCGAGCGCGGACAGCTTCGCGTTGTTGCGGAAGAGGCGCCCGAAGTGCTCCTTGTCGGGGAAGATCTCGTCCTGCATCGGCAGGAAGACGCCGGCCGAGTCCACGAGGTAGACGATCGGGACGCGGTTCTCGAGCGCGATCTCCTGCGCGCGGAGGTTCTTCTTGGCCGTGATCGGAAACCACGCGCCGGCCTTCACGGTGGCGTCGTTGGCGACGACGAGCACGAGGCGCCCGCCGACGCGGCCCGAGCCCCATCACGACGCCGCCGGCCGGGCAGCCGCCCTCCTCCTCGTACATCCCGCGCCCGGCGAAGAGGCCGAGCTCGTGGAACGGCGACCCGTCGTCCAGGAGGAAGGCGATGCGCTCGCGGGCGGTCATCTTGCCGCGGCTGTGCTCGCGGGCCACGGACTTCTCGCCGCCGCCGCGGCGGACCTCGACGGCCTGCGCCTCGAGGGCCTCCTGCATCGCGGCGTGGGCGGCGCGGCGGGCGTCGGTGGCTGCGCCGGCCGGGGCGGGCGCGCCGAGGGTGTGGGCGCGGGCGGGCGCGTCGGGCGTCGTCTCGGTCGTCGGGTCGTCGGTCACAGGCGGCGTGGAAGGGGTTCCGGAAGCTACCGCGCCGCGGCCGCCGGCGGACCGGGCCTGCCGTCAGCGGTCGCCGCGGGGGACGGCGGCGGGGTCGTCGGGGAGCGTTACGCGGACGCGGTGCGGGCGGCCGTCGTCGCCGTCGGTAAAGCGGACGGGGGCGCCGGCGGGCTCGGTGCCCTGCACGATGACCGTCGTGCCCGGCGTCGTGCGGCCGCCCTGCGTGCGCCAGGCGTCCGACCACTCCCAGAGCCACTTTGCATCTGCGGTGACCATGCGGACGCAGCCGTGGCCCTGCGGCGGGCCCGTGAGGACGGCGTCGTACTGGTGGAGGTGGATGCCGCGGCGGTTGTGGATGTTCATGACGTAGCGCATGAGCCAGACCTGGCCGGCGGGCGCCTCGGAGGACTCGCGCTCGAGCGCGCGCCAGTTCATCGTGAAGCGGCCCGAGGGCGTCGGCGTCTCGGCGGCGCCGGTGGAGGACGGGCCCCACCGGGCGAGCTGGCCGCGGTCGTAGGCGGCCCACGTCTGCGTCGTCTTGTCGATCACGACGACCTTCTCGAGGCTGGCGGCGCCGGGCCACTCGGCGGGGAAGGGCGCGTAGGCGAGCGCGCCGAGGTCGTAGTCGCTCGGGGCCGCTGGGATCACGATCTGGTCGCCGATGCGGAGGTCCTCGGCGCGGGGCCCGCCGAGAAGCTGGGTGAGCGCGAGGCGCGCCCGCCCGAGCTCGACGTCGCCCTCGCCGATGCGCTCGTAGAGGTGGTGCCGGGCGACGACCGAGTTGCCGGAGGGGTCCGCGAGCGTGACGCGCTCGTAACGGACCCGCGCGCCGCCTCCGCCGGGGCGGTCGAGGATCTGGCCGACGAGGTCCTGGTCGTAGGCGGACTGCGCGTGGGCGGCCGTCGTGGCGAGGACGAGCAGAAGGAGCAGGGACAGCGGGCGGCGCATCGGGCGGGCGGCGGTGAGGCAGAGCGAACGGGCTGGACCGGCGCTATCGGGCGCGCGTTCCGTCCGGACTCTGCGAAGCCGGCGCCGCTACATCCCGACGCGCTCGGCGACGGCGGGGTGGTCGGCGAAGGCGAGGCGCGCGAAGCGGCGGTAGCGCGTCATCCACGTCTGGGCGTCGGCGTAGGCGGCGTCGCGGGCGTCGGTGGCGCCTTCGCGGGAGCCCTCGGCGCTGTCGTGCTGGCCGGCGGCCGTGCCGAGGGCCTCGACGGCGGCTTCGGCGGCCGAGACGTCTCCCTTGGAGAGGCCGACGGCGGCGGCTTCGGCAGCGTAGGGCGCCTTCTGGACGGCGGTGAGGGTCGCGCGGCTCTCGGTGAGGAACGTGTCGCGGTCGCCGGCGGCGCGCTCACGGGCGACGCCGAGGGCCTGGAGGTGCTCGGGCTGGCCGGCGTAGAGGGCGCGGAGGGTGGCGCGGATGGCGTTGAGGCGGTCGCGGGCGTCGCGGTCCGTCGCGGCGAGGGCTTTGCCGGCGGCGGTGCGGGAGCCGGAAGCGGTATCGCGGCCCTCATAGGCGGTCTGGGCGGCGGCGAGCAGGGCGAGGCCCTCGCCGAGGGCTCGGGCGTCGTAGCCGCGGACGGCCAGCAGCGTCTGCGCCTCGGCGTCGTCGCGGGCGTTCTCGACGAGGCGGCGCTGGCGGCCGATGCGCTCGGCCTGGTCCCGGTTGTTGGGTCCGATGGGCATGGGGGTTACAGGCAAATGGGAATCCGAATGTGCGACGCAGCAGGCTCAGATGCAAGCGGACGGCTGCCCGGGGCGGGCGGACGGCCGTTTGGGACAGGCGGACGGCTGTTTGGGCGAGCAGGTCGGCTGTTTGGGCGAGACAGACGGCTGTTTGAGTGAGGCAGACGGCTGTTTGAGTGAGGCAGACGGCTGTTTGGAGCAGGTGGACGGCCCGCCGGGGCGCAGCGACGGCCGCGCGCTCGTGGTCGAGCACAAGAGCAGTCGCGAGGGGACCACTGACGAGACGAAGGAGATGCGGGCCGTGGGTGAGGCGTGGGAGGAGCGAAGCGGCGGGCAGGTGGCATTCGCCATGACGCGAGACGCAGACCTGAGTGAGATCGAGGCGGCACTCCGACGGCTCGCAGCCTGACGGAGCGGCCGCGCGGGACCGGCGAGGGCCGGCGGGCTTCTGGCGCAGGTGCGCCGGGTGCCCTGCGGCGTGTAGACTGCCGGCCCTCGCCCGCACGCTCCGATGCCCGACCCCGACGACCTCAAAGCCCGCGTCGCCGCGCTCGACCCGGCGGACCTCGCCGCGTTCCGCCAGTGGTTTTTCGACCTCTGGTTCGACCACTTCGTCGGGCCGTCGCGCGGGCAGGAGGCGGAGGAGGTTGCCCGGATGACGCCGGCCGACGCCGAGGCGTTCGATCCGCACGCGTTCGACGACGAGGCGCTGCTGGCGCTCGACAAGGGCGCGGACCTGCCGTGGCTCACGCCGCGGGCGTACGACCACCTCACGATGCTCGTCGTCGCGGCGCGCGACGCCCTCCAGGACCGTCTCGTCGAGGCGCGGGCGCACTACGAGGCGCTGTGGGACGTCGCCAGGCGCGTGCTCGGGAGCGCGGAGGACGCGCCCTAGGGGAACCTGACCGGCAGGTGTCACCTGTGATGGCGAGACTTGCGCCTCCCCTTCCCCTCGTTCTGAGGACCGTCCATGATCGACACGCCGACCCTCACTCAGACCGTCGCGACGCCCGCGGCCGTCATCCGCCTTACCATCCCGCGCGCCGAGATCCAGGCCATGATGGGCCCGGCCCGCGCCGAGGTGCTGGCCGCGGTTGCGGCGCAGGGCCTCACGCCCGCCGGCCCCCTGTTCTCGTACCACCACCGGATGAGCGCCGAGGCGTTCGACTTTGCCGTCGGCGTGCCCGTCGCGTCGGCCGTGGTGGCGCAGGGGCGCGTCGAGGCGGGTGCGCTGCCCGCGGCGCGCGTGGCACAGACCGTCTACCACGGTCCGTACGAGGGCCTCGCGGCGGCATGGGGCGCGTTCGAGACGTGGATCGCAGACGCGGGGCACACGCGGCGGCCCGACCTGTGGGAGCGCTACCTCGTTGGCCCGGAGTCCTGCGCGGATCCGTCCGAGTGGCAGACCGAGCTGAGCCACCCGCTCGCCGACTGAGCGCGGCGCGATCCTCCGCGCGGCACGGGCGTTGGCGGGGTTCTCCCCCACCCCACCGCTGTGATCTACCGCGACCTCCCGCTATACGCCCCTGCCCCGGACCGCTACGACGCCATGCGCTACGTCCGCGCCGGGCGCAGCGGGCTGAAGCTGCCGGCCGTCTCGCTTGGCCTGTGGCACAACTTCGGCTCCGTCGACGCCTACGAGAACGCCCGCGCGATGGCGCTGCGGGCGTTCGACCTGGGCATCACGCACTTCGACCTCGCCAACAACTACGGCCCGGCGAAGGGCTCGGCCGAGGAGACGTTCGGGCGCCTCCTGCGGGACGCGCTCGGTCCGTACCGCGACGAACTGGTCGTCTCGACGAAGGCGGGCTACGACATGTGGCCCGGCCCGTACGGCGAGTGGGGCTCGCGCAAGTACCTCCTCGCGAGCCTCGACCAGAGCCTCGCGCGCATGGGGCTGGACTACGTGGACATCTTCTACAGCCACCGCCCGGACCCCGAGACGCCGCTCGAGGAGACGATGGGCGCGCTCGCGCACGCCGTGAAGGCCGGCAAGGCGCTCTATGCCGGCATCTCGTCCTACGGCCCCGACGAGACGCGCGAGGCGGCCCGCCTGCTCCGTGAGATGGGCACGCCGCTGCTTATCCACCAGCCGAAGTACAACCTCTTCGAGCGCGACCCCGAGGACGGCCTCTTCGAGACGCTGGCCGACGAGGGCGTCGGCTGCATCGTGTTCTCGCCGCTCGCGCAGGGCGTGCTGACGGACAAATATCTCGACGGCATCCCCGCCGGCTCGCGGGCGGCGCGGCCTGAGGGCGCGCTCCGCGAGAGCGACGTGACCGACGCGAAGGTCGAGGCCGTCCGGCGGCTGCAGGCGATCGCGCGGGGCCGCGGCCAGAGCGTCGCGCAGCTGGCGCTGGCGTGGACGCTCCACCGGCCCGAGGTGACGTCGACGCTTATCGGCGCGAGCCGCGTCGGGCAGATCGAGGAGGCCGTGGCGATGCTTGCGCAGGAGCCGCTCTCGGCCGCCGAGGCAGCCGAGGTCGAGGCGGTCGTCGGTCAGGCCGGCTCGTAGTCCGCCTCGACGGCCGGAGAGACCCGGCCGTCGGGCGTGACGACGTGCATCACGACGCGCAGCGACTCGCGCCCGACGGGCGCGATGGCGATGCGCCAGCCCCAGTCCGGCCCGCCCGGCACGGCGAAGGCGCCCTCCGCGGCCACCGCGCCGTCGTCGCCCACCGTCCCCGTGCACGCCAGGACCGTGTCGCCGGTGTGGAACGTGTCCGCGAAGTGGACCGTCGCGACGTCCTCGCGCGGCTGATAGCCGACGAGGAGTTCGCCCTCCTGCGGGCGGTTCTCGTGGAACCACGTGTAGGCGAGGCGCCAGAAACGGCCGCCGATGGCCAACGTGAGCGCGGCAGACGCGGGCGAGACTTCCGGCGGGGCCTCGGGGCCGAGCGTGAGGCGTGTCGTGCCGCGCCAGAGGCCGCGGGCGGCGAGGAGTCCGTTGAGCATGAGCGCGAGGGTGAGCGTGCGGCGAAGAACGCGCGCGTGGCCTGCCAGCCGTCCGTCATGTGTGTGCCCGATGCACCGCACATCGGGAGATCCGGCCGCCCCCTTCCGGTACCTTGCCGGCCCACCTGCCCCGCCTCGCGATGGAGACCGCACTGATGGACGCCGCAATCGCCGGCCCCCGCCCCGTCCGCGCGCCGCGCGGCACGACGCTCTCGTGCAAGGGCTGGGAGCAGGAGGCCGCGCTGCGGATGCTCATGAACAACCTCGACCCCGAGGTCGCGGAGCGCCCCGACAGTCTCGTCGTGTACGGCGGCTCGGGGAAGGCCGCGCGGAACTGGGCCGCCTACGAGGCGATCGTCGCGACGCTGCGCAGGCTCGAGAGCGACGAGACGCTGCTCGTGCAGTCGGGCAAGCCCGTCGGCGTGTTCCGGACGCACGACGAGGCGCCGCGCGTGCTCATCGCCAACAGCAACCTCGTCCCGAAGTGGGCGACGTGGCCCGAGTTCCGGCGCCTCGAGGCGGCGGGCCTGACGATGTACGGCCAGATGACGGCCGGCTCGTGGATCTACATCGGCACGCAGGGCATCCTCCAGGGGACGTTCGAGACGTTCGCCGAGGTCGCGCGGCAGCACTTCGGCGGGACGCTCGCCGGGCGCCTCGTCGTCACGGCCGGGCTCGGCGGGATGGGCGGCGCGCAGCCGCTCGCGGCGACGATGAACGGCGCCGCCTTCCTCGGCATCGACGTGGACGCGACGCGCATCCAGCGCCGCGTGGACCAGGGCTACTGCGACCGGATCGAGACGAGCCTCGACGCGGCGCTCGTCGCCGTCCTGGACGCGAAGGCGCGCGGGCAGGCGCTGTCGGTCGGGCTCGTCGGCAACGCGGCCGAGGTGCTGCCCGAGCTGGTCCGCCGCGGCGTCGAGGTCGACGTCGTCACGGACCAGACCTCGGCCCACGACCTCCGCGTGGGCTACCTGCCGCGCGGCGCGACGCCCGAGACGGCCGGCGACTGGCGCGCGCGCGATGCCGAGGGCTACGAATCCGCCGTCCTCGACGCGATGGAGGCGCACGTCGACGCGATGCTCGCGCTGAAGGCGGCCGGCACGGTCGCGTTCGACTACGGCAACAACCTCCGCGGCCAGGTCGCGGACCTGCGCGGCCGCGCCGACGCGTTCGACATCCCGGGCTTCGTCCCGGCCTACATCCGGCCGCTCTTCTGCCGCGGCTCGGGTCCGTTCCGCTGGGCCGCGCTGTCGGGCAACCCGCAGGACATCGCCGTGACCGACGACGCGATGCTGGAGCTGTTTCCGGACAAGGACGACCTCCACCGGTGGATCCGCATGGCACGCGAGAAGGTCCACTTCCAGGGCCTCCCGGCGCGCATCTGCTGGCTCGAGTACGGCGAGCGCGCCGCGGCTGGCGAGCGCTTCAACTGGCTCGTCGCGAAGGGCAAGGTCGAGGCGCCGCTCGCCATCGGCCGCGACCACCTCGACACGGGCTCCGTCGCGAGCCCGAACCGCGAGACCGAAGGCATGATGGACGGGTCCGATGCCATCGCGGACTGGCCCATCCTCAACGCGCTGCTCAACACGGCCTGCGGCGCCTCGTGGGTGAGCCTGCACCACGGCGGCGGCGTCGGCATCGGCTACTCGCTGCACTCGGGCATGGTCGCCGTGGCGGACGGCACCGCGCGCGCCGGCCGGCGCCTCGAACGCGTCCTCACCGCCGACCCCGGCACGGGCGTGATGCGCCATGCCGACGCCGGCTACCCCATCGCCATCGAGACGGCGCAGGAGCGCGGCCTCGACCTGCCGATGGTCCCCGGCGCGGACGGATCGGCGGCGTAACCTCCGCGACGCCCCCTGCTCCCATGACCCGACTCCTTCCTGTTCGCCCTGCTCGCCCTCAGCGCCCGCGCGGCCACCGCTCAGACGGCCGAGGACTTCTCGGACGCGACGCCGGACGCCGTGCTTGGTCAGGCATGGTCCGAGACGCTCTACGGCGCCGAGGCCGTCGCCGGCGCGCTCGACGACGTCGCGGCGGACACGGCAGGAGCCGCGCCCGAAACCGCCGGCGAGGCGAACCGCGCCCGCGCGCTGGCGGCCGTCGCCTCGGCCGCGGCGTCCGCGTCGGTCTCGCTGTCGCTCCAGTTCAGCATCGCCCTCGCCGACCCGCCGGAGCGCGCGGGCGTGTACGCGGCCCTCGCCGAGGATGCCCTCGGCCTGAACATGCTGCTCCTGATGGTCGCCGAGACCGTCAACCCGCCGCCGGACGACCCGACGCTGATGACGGCGCCGGTCCAGAACCCGGACGGCTCGCTGGCGGAGGACATGCAGCCCGAGGCCGAGGACTGGTCGGCGCGCGCGGCGCAGATCCGCGAGGCCGTCGGCCGGCTCCGCGGCGCGACGGCCGCCCTCGGCATCACGGCGCCCTGACGCGGCGGGCGTGATGCGGCGGGCGTGATGCGGCGGGCCCAACGCCCTCTGGCGCGGGCGACGCCCGGCCGTCCCCACCACGAGACGACCGGGCGCCGCTGCGCCACCGCGCACGCGCACGGTTAATTCAAGTAACGCAGGCCGGCTGCGACGACTGCCACCGCTCCCGAAAAAGGGAGCCCGGCGCCTCGGGAAGCGCCGGGACTAGCTTGCGCGCGTCCCTCCTGCCGCCCCGTGCCCGCACTCCCCGTCGCCCCCGACGCTCCCGTCCTGCGCCTCGCGACGCTCGACGCCGACCTCGACCGCAGCCTCGCCGACCTCCGCGCCGCGCTGGGCACGGACCGCTGCCGCGTCGCCCGGAGCCGCCGCGCCGTCGAGGCGGCGCTGGAAGACGGGCGCGCGCACTACGGCCTCAACACCGGCTTCGGATCGCTAAAATCGGTGCGGGTGGACGCAGACCGCCTCGTGGCACTGCAGGAAAACCTGATCCGGAGCCACGCCGTCGGTGTCGGCGCGCCGGTGCCGGAGTCGCAGTCTCTGCGGATGCTCCGGCTGAAGGTCCACGCGCTGGGACTCGGGTTCTCGGGCGTCTCCGTGCCCGTGTTCGAGCGGCTGCTCGCGATGGCCGAGCGGGGGCTCGCGCCCGTCGTCCCCTGCCAGGGCAGCCTCGGCGCCTCGGGCGACCTCGCGCCGCTCGCGCACCTCGCGCTGCCCCTTCTCGGCGAGGGCGAGGTCTGGCACGGCGGCGCGCCCGCCCCCGCCGCCGAGGTCCTCGCCGCGCACGGCCTCGCGCCGGTCGCGCTGGCGCCCAAAGACGGCCTCGCGCTCATCAACGGGACGCAGTTCATGGCTGCGCTGGGCTCCGAGATGCTCGTCCGCGCGCAGCGCCTCGCCGAGACGGCCGACGTGACGGCGGCGATGACGCTCGAGGCCGTCCGCGGCTCCTATGCGCCGTTCGACGCGCGCGTCCACGCCGTCCGCCCGCACGCCGGGGCGGTCGCCGTGGCCGCGCACGTGCGCGCGCTGCTCGCCGGCTCCGAGATCGGCCCGAGCCACGCCGACTGCGACAAGGTCCAGGACCCGTACTCCGTGCGCTGCGTGCCGCAGGTCCACGGCGCGAGCCGCGACGCGCTGCGCTTCGCCGCGCAGCAGGTCGAGACCGAGATCAACTCGGTGACCGACAACCCGCTCGTCTTCTCGGGCGACGATGGCGAGCCGGACCTTATCTCGGCCGGCAACTTCCACGGCCAGCCGCTCGCGCTCGCGCTCGACGTCGCCGCGATTGCGACGGCCGAGCTCGCCTCGATCTCGGAGCGGCGGACGTACCTGCTGCTCGAAGGCGTCGACCGGCTGCCGCCGTACCTGCTCGCCGAGACCGGCGTCCAGTCGGGCTTCATGATGGTCCAGTACACGGCTGCGGCGCTCGTCAGCGAGAACAAAACGCTGTGCCACCCGGCGTCTGTCGACTCGATCCCGTCGAGCCGCGGGCAGGAGGACCACGTCTCGATGGGCGCGTGGGGCGCACGCAAGGCGCTGCTCGTGGTCGAGAACGCCGAGCGGGTCGTCGCCGCCGAGGCGCTCTGCGCGGCCCAGGCGCTGGACTTCCGCCGCCCGCTCCGCGCTGGCGCCGGCGTCGAGAAGGCGTGGCACGCGGTCCGCGCGCGCGTCCCGTTTCGGACGGCCGACGGCCTCTTCCAGGCCGACCTTGCCGCCGCTCACGCCCTCGTCGCCTCGGGCGGCCTCTGCTGACCATGCGTCTTCTGCTCCTCCTTCTCGCCGTCGCCTCGCTCGCTGCGTGCACGCGCGATGCCGACGACGCCCCGCTCGAGACGCCGTCCGCGCTCACGTACAACCCGCTCGGCGCAGACCCCGCGGGCCTCCCCTCGTCGGACTCGACCGCGGGCACGTTCGAGGGCTACTACTCGGCCGGATTCGAGCACGCCGGCTTCGTCCCCTGCGCCGACACGACCGAGACGTGGTGGACCGAGCCCATGCCGAGCGGGGCGGCGGCCGAGATGCGCGCCCGGGGCGACCTCACGGCGCGCTATACGGCCGCCGTCGGCGACTCGGCCGGCTCCTTCGGCCGCGACGTGCCAGTCTTCGCACGCCTCCGCGGACGCCTCTCGCCGAGCCGAGGCGTGGCCGGCGGCGCGGGCTACGGCCACCTCGGCGCTTACACCCGCACCATCGCCGTGGACTCGGTCGAGGCGCTCGTCCGCGACACCGTCGCCGCGGACTGCCCCGCGCCCGCCGCCGTCCGCCCATGACCGTGCTCACCGACATCGGCGTGCTCGCGACGTGCCCGCCGGACGCGCGTCCGCAAGACGACATCGGGCTCGTCGCGCGCGCGGCGCTCGTGTGGGACGACGCCGGCGCCGTCGTCTGGGCCGGCCCCGAGGCGGAGCTTCCCGACGACTATGCCGACGCGCCGGGCGAGAGCGCGCAGGGCGGCCTCGTCGTGCCCGGCCTCGTGGACTGCCACACGCACCTCGCCTTCGGCGGCGACCGGCAGGACGAGTTCGTCGCCCGCCTCCGCGGCGCGGACTACCTCGCGCAGGCGCGCCAGGGCGGCGGCATCGCCGCGACGATGCGCGCCACGCGCGCCGCGACAGAGGACGAGTTGCTCGCCGGCGCCCGATCGCGTCTCGACGCCATGCTCGCGCTCGGCGTGACGACGGTCGAGGCCAAGACGGGCTACGGGCTCTCGCTCGAGGACGAGCTCAAGACGCTCCGCGTCTACCGGCGCCTCGCCGACGAGGGCCCGCAGCGCATCGTGCCCACCCTGCTCGCCGCCCACACGGTCCCGCCGGAGCACGCCGCGGACCGCGAGGCGTACCTGCGCCTCGTCTGCGACACGATCATCCCCGCCGCCGACGGGCTGGCCGACTTCTGCGACGTGTTCGTCGAGAGCGGCGCGTTCACGGTCGGGGAGGCCGAGCGCGTCTTCGCCGCGGGCCGCGCGCACGGCCTGACGCCGAAGCTGCACGCGGACCAGATCACGGACACGGGCGGCGGCGCGCTCGCCGCACGCGTCGGCGCCGCGAGTGCCGACCACCTCGAGCGCGTCTCGGAGGCCGGCATCGCGGCGATGGCTGCGGCCGGGACCGTCGCTGTAAGCCTGCCTATCGCGAGCCTCGTCCTCGGCGTCGAGCCGACGCCCGCGCGGCGCCTCCTCGACGCAGGCGTGGCGGTCGCCGTCGCGACGGACCTCAACCCGGGCTCGGCGCCGAGCCTGGACCTGCACCTCGCGCTGTGGCTCGCCTGCACGCGCCAGCGCATGACGCCCGACGAGGCGCTCGCCGGCGCCACGTCGGCCGCGGCGAAGGCCGTCGGCCTCGCGGGCACGGTCGGCTCGCTCGTCCCCGGCGCCCGCGCCGACGTGCTGCTCCTCGACGCGGCCGGCGTCACGGCGTGGATGTACGACTTCCGCCCGGGGCGCGTCCGCGGCGTCTGGATCGGCGGCGCGCGCGTCGTGTGAGCACAGCGGCCTGGTACGGACGCATCAGGCCACGGCGCGTGTCGGGTGCGTACCCTGCGGCAGTCCTCCCCGATGCCCGTGCCTGCGGCGCCCGCTCTCAGCATCGCGCTCTTCGCCGTCGCCGCGTTCGTCGGCGCGCTCGGGCAGCTGCTCTACAAGACCGGTGCGGACCGCCTCGACGGGACCGCAGCGGCGTCTTGCTCAACGCGCCGCTCCTCGGCGGCGTCGCGTGCTACGTCGCCGTGATGGGCCTCTTCGGCTGGGCGTACCGCATCGGCGGCTCGCCGACGGTCCTGTATCCGGTCTACGCCTCGACGTTCGCGTGGGCGGCCGTGCTCGTGTGGATGAGCGGCGGCGCGCCGATCCGGCCGGTCCACGCCGCCGGGATGGCCCTGCTCGTCGGCGGCATGTTCCTGCTCGGGCGATGACGGCGCCCGAGACGGACGGGATTCCCGGGCGTCGGCCGCTCGCGACCTTCGCGCCCCGGCCGGTGGACCCGCGCACCGTCCACCGCCTCTTCGAGTTTCGCGACGCGTTCGCGCACCTGCTCGTGCTCTGGGTGACCGTCGCGGTCGCTGGCCTGCTGCCCGTCCGCGCCCTCGACGCACCGATGTGACGCGTCGTGCTCAGCCGAGGCGCTCCACTGCCGCACGGATCCGGCGGATGCAGGCGGCGCGCCCGAGATAGTCCATCGTCTCGAACAGCCCGGCACCGATGGTGACGCCCGTCACGGCAAGGCGCGCCGGGTGCACGACCTGCCCGAAGCCAACGCCCTCGGCCTCGGCCACGTCGCGCAGCGCCGCCTCGGCCGTCTCGACCGTTAACGCGTCGAGCGCGTCGAGGCGGTCCGCGTAGAGCGCCATGAGGCGTGCCGAGTCCTCCTTCCAGCGCTTTTTGAGGCCGGCCTCGTCATACGTCTCCGGGTCGTGGAAGAGGTAGCCGAGGTCTGCGAGGTCGCGCGCGAACACGATGCGCTCGCGCATGAGGTCGGCGGCCGCCGAGAGGCGTTCCGGCTCGACGGCGCCCTGCGCCTCGGCGACGGCCGGCATCGCGCGGCGGGCAATCTCGCCGGCTGGCAGGTCGCGGAGCGTTTGCGCGTTGAGCCAGTCGAGCTTGGCGAGGTCGAACTTGGCGCCGGCCTTGTGAATGCGCTCGATGCTGAAGGCCTCGGCCATCTCGGGCAGCGTGAAGCGCTCGCGGTCCGTCCCGTCGTTCCAGCCGAGCAGGCCGAGAAAGTTGACGAGCGCCTCAGGCTCGTAGCCCAGCGTGCGGTAGTCGCGGACCGAGACGGGGATGCCGGCCTTGTCGGCGTTGCGCTTCGAGAGCTTGCCGCCGGAGGGCGCGAGGATGAGCGGCAGGTGCGCCATCTGCGGCGGCGCGAGCCCGAGCGCCGCGTAGAGCAGCAGGTGCTTCGGGACGGACGGCAGCCACTCCTCGCCGCGGATGACGGTCGTGATCGCCATCGCCGCGTCGTCGACGACGTTGGCGAGGTGGTACGTCGGCAACCCGTCGGACTTCACCAGGACGGCGTCGTCCACGCCGTCCGTCTCAAACGCGACGTCGCCGCGAACAAGGTCGGTGAAGGAGACCGTCTGCCCGGGCTCGACCTTCAGGCGGACGACGTGCGGCTCGCCAGCGGCGAGTCGGGTCTGGAATCCAGCGTCTGTGAGGCTGTTGTCCATCTGGGTCCGTGTCGCGGCGCCGTACGTCTCGCCGCGCTCACGCATCGCGTCGAGCGCCTCGGGCGTGTCGAACGCGACGTAGGCGCGGCCGGCGTCGAGGAGCGCGCGCGCGGCGGCGGCGTAGCGGGCGGTCCGCTCGGACTGGCGGTAGGGCGCGTGCGGGCCGTCGTCCGGCAGCCCAGAGCCGGGCCCCTCGTCGGGCGAAAGGCCGGCCCACGCGAGACTGTCGAGGATGTCCGCCTCGGCGCCCTCGACAAAGCGCGCCTGGTCCGTGTCCTCGATGCGGAGCACGAACGTGCCGCCGCTCTGCCGGGCGAGGAGCACGTTGTAGAGGGCGGTGCGGAGGCCGCCGACGTGGAGCAGGCCGGTCGGGCTTGGAGCGAAGCGGACGCGCATGGGGAGTCGGAGGGTGACGGTGTTGCAGGAGAAATACGGCAGAGCAGAGCACGGGAGCCGGCGGCACGCCCTATTCGCGGGAAACGGAATCGGACCAGAGTGAGCGCGCCGCGGAACGGCAGCCTCTGCATCCTCATTCAGCCGAGGGCCGGCGCTGCTCATCCCACACCCTGTCCCCCGTCGCCCCTCTTGAACCACGCCACCGAGACCCTCGCCGCGCCCGACGGCACCGCCCTCTTCCTGAGGCGCTGGACGCCTGACTTTGGCGGGCGCGGCACGGCCGTGCTCGTCCACGGCGTCCACGAGCACAGCGGGCGGCACGCGCAGTTCGCCGCGGCGCTGATGGCGCGCGGCGTCACGGTGGTCGCGTACGACCAGCGTGGGCACGGCCAGTCTGAAGGCGCGCGGGCCGATGTCGAACGGTTTGCCGACTTCGTGGACGACCTGGACACCGTTCTGGCGCACGTCGGCGGGCGGCCCGTCCTGTTCGGGCACTCGATGGGCGGGCTCGTCGCGGCGTCGTTCGTCGTGGAGCGCGGGGCGGACGGGCTCGCCGGGCTCGCGCTGTCGTCGGCGGCGCTGCAGACGTTTCCGGTCCCGCGCCTGCTCGAGAAGGCGGCGCCGTACGTGGCGAAGTGGCGGCCGATGCAGGTCGTGACCACGCTGGACCTGTCCAAGCTCTCGCACGACCCGGCCGTCGCGCGGGCCTACCGCGAGGACCCGCTGAACACCGTCTCGGGCATCCGCGCGCGCCTCGCGCACGAGATTCTGGGCGCGTCCAGGCGTGTGCAGGCGCACCCCGAGGCGTTTACGCTCCCGCTCTTCCTCACCCACGGCACGGCGGACCGCATCACGCCGGCGGCGGGCTCCGAGTGGCTCGCCGCCCACGCGCCGAGCGCGGACGTCACGCTGCGCCTCGTCGACGGCGGCTACCACGAGCTCATGAAGGAGCCCGACCGCGACGCCATCATCGCCGAGACGGCAGACTGGGTCGCGGCGCACGCCGAGGCGTGACGGAGGGCGAAATCCACCGCACCTTTCTGCCTTCTGCACTCTGCATGTTGCCCGCTCCCCTCCCCGACCTCCCGATGCGCGCCTCTCTCCCACTTCTCGCCGCCCTGCTCCTCACCGGCTGCACGACGCTCGCCCCGCCGGCGTCCACCACGGCCACGTCGCCCGGCGTTACAGCGTCTGCCGCGACTGCCCCGCACCTCGAGATCCAGTGGACGCGTACGTCGGCCGAGCACGACGCGCTCTTCGAGCAGACGTACCGCCTCGCGGGCTACCGCCTCCAGCGCATGTCCGACACCCTCTCCGGCGACTGGGGCGTGATCCTCGACGCCGACGAGACGGTGCTGGACAACTCGCTCTACCAGCGCGAGCGCGCGGCCATCGGTGAGGGCTTCTCGTCCGAGAGCTGGGCCGCGTGGGTCGAGCGCCGCGCCGCGACGGCGCTGCCGGGTGCCGTCACCTTCACCAGCCTCGTGGCACAGCTCGGCGGGCGCGTCGTGATCGTGACGAACCGCTCCGAGGCGGGCTGCCCGGCGACGCGCGCCAATCTCGCGTCGGCCGGCATCGTCGCCGCGGCAGTCCTGTGCCAGACGGGGCCGGGCGACAAGAACCCGCGCTTCGCGGCCGTCGCTGCGGGCACGGAGGGGCTGCCGCCGCTGCGCGTCGCGATGTGGCTCGGCGACAACATCCAGGACTTCCCGGCGCTGTCTCAGACGAGCCGCACGGGCGACTTCGGCGGCCGCTTCTGGGTTCTCCCGAACCCGATGTACGGCTCGTGGACCCGCAACCCGGACCCCGCTGACGCGCCGTAACGGCCCTTAGTCTGGCACCCAGTCGAACGTGTCCGGGTCCGGCCCCTTGCGGCCGGCGGCGCCCATGTCGAGCGCCGTGATAGCCGCCACGTCGTCGTCGGCCAACTCGAAGCCGAACAGCTGGACGTTTTCGGCGATGTGAGCGGGCGTGTTGGAGCGCGGGAAGATGACGTCGCCGCGCTGGACGTGCCACCGGAGCACGACCTGCGCCGGTGTCTGCCCGAGGCGCTCGGCGATCCGCACGACGGCCTCGTTGGTGACCACGTCGCCCTGCCCGAGCGGCGACCACGCCTCAACGGTGATCCCGCGCGCGTGGGACGCGGCGCGGAGGGCGTCGTTCGTAAACGTCGGGTGGACCTCGATCTGGTTTACGGACGGCACGCGGTCCGACTCCGCCGCGAGGCGCGCGAGGTGCGCTTCGGTAAAGTTGGAGACGCCGATGGAGCGGGCGCGGCCAGCATCGGCAAACTCGACCAGCGTGTTCCACGTCTGCACGAAGTCGCCGTCGTAGAGCGTCGGCAGGGGCCAGTGGATGAGGAAGAGGTCCACGTAGTCCGAGCCGAGCGCCTCGAGCGTGGCGTCGAAGGCGCGGCGGGCGTCGTCCGGCCGGTGCGCGTCGTTGTTGAGCTTCGACGTGATGAAGACGTCGCCGCGGCTGAGGCCGGCGGCGCGGACCGCCTCGCCGACCTGCCGCTCGTTGCGGTACATCTCGGCCGTGTCGATGTGGCGATAGCCCGCCTCGAACGCGTGACCGACGATTCGGGCGGTGTCCTCGGGCTTTACGTTCCACGTCCCGAAGCCGAGCTGCGGGATGCGGGTGCCGTCGGAGAGCGTGAGCGTGGGGATGTCGGGCATGGGGGCAGATTGGATGGGCTCTCCAACCCGCCGCCGCCCGCCGCCGGTTCCGCCTCGCGTCAGTGTTGAGGCCTGAGGTGCCCACGGGAGGTCTCGAACCTCCGACCTGCGGTTTAGGAAACCACCGCTCTATCCTGCTGAGCTACGTGGGCGCGCCCGCAAGATAGAAACCGGATCCGCCGCGCGGCGCGCGCCTAGCTTCGGCCATCACCCGCCGCGCCGCGATGGAACCGACCCGCTCGTCCGACGACCTCCTGGACGCGCCGCGCGCTGCGACGCCCGCCAATCCGACGCCTCGGCTGCCCTACGCGAAGAAGACCGTCTGGGCGTGGGCGCTCTACGACTTCGCCAACTCGGCCTTCACGACGCTCATCGTGACGTTCGTCTACGCGACGTTCTTCACCAAGGGCATGGTCCTCGACGCGGCGGGGATGCCGGACGAGATCTCGGGCTCTGCGCTGTGGAGCCGCGGCGTCACGCTCTCGGCGATCCTCATCGCGCTGGGCTCGCCGTTCCTCGGCGCCATCGCGGACCGGACGGGCACGCGCCGCGCGTTCATGCTCGGCACGACGGCCGTCTGCATCACGGCGACGGTCGGCCTGTTCTTTCCGGTCCCGGGGCAAGCTCTGGCCGCGCTCGCGCTGTTCGTCGTCGCCAACGTGGCCTTCGAGCTCTCGGGCGTCTTCTACAACGCGTTCCTGCCCGACATCGCGCCGCCCGAGGCCATCGGCAAGATCTCGGGCAACGGCTGGGCGCTGGGCTACGCCGGCGGCCTCATCGCGCTCGTCATCGCGCTTTACGTGCTGATCCTGCCCGAGGCACTGCCCTTCGGCGTCACCGCGGCGGCTGGACAGAACGTCCGCGCGGCGTGCCTGCTCGTCGCGGCGTGGTTCGCCGTGTTCAGCGTTCCGGCCTTCCTCGCGCTCACGGACGTGCGGCCGGCGAACCCGCCGCCCGGCGTCGGCGCGATCCTCCGGGCGACGGCTGGCGAGCTCCGGCAGACCTTCCACGACCTCCGGCGCTACCGCGACGCCTTCCGCTTCCTCGTCGCCCGCGTCTTCTTCAACGACGGCCTGAACACCGTCTTCGCCTTCGGCGGCGTCTTCGCCGCCGGCACGTTCGGCTTCACGACGGCCGAGATCATCTACTTCGGCATCGCGCTCAACGTGGCGGCTGGCCTCGGCGCGTTCGGCTTCGGCTTCGTGGACGACTCGCTCGGCGGCAAGAAGACGATCCTCATCTCGCTCGCGCTGCTCTCGGTCGCGACGGTCATCGCCGTGTTCGCGCCGAACCGCGCGGTGTTCTGGGTCGCCGGCATCCTCATCGGCATCGCGGCCGGGCCGAACCAGGCGGCGAGCCGCTCGCTCATCGGCCGCTTCACGCCACCCGACAAGGAGAACGAGTTCTACGGCTTCTTCGCCTTCACCGGCAAGGCCGCCTCGATGTTCGGGCCGCTCCTCTTCGGCCTGCTCACGACGGCCTTCGCGACGCAGCGGGCCGGCGTCGCCTCGGTCCTCGTCTTCTTCGTCGCCGGCGGGGCGATCCTGCTCGGCGTCGACGAGCAGGCCGGCGTCGCCGCCTCAGGCCGCCCGGCCGCTAGCCCCGCGCCGCTGTGACCCTCCAGACACTCCTCGATGCCCTGGACACGGCCGCGCCGTGGGCACAGGCGGCCGACTGGGACCGCGTCGGGCTTCTCGTCGGCGATGCGGCGGACGACGTGACGGGCGTCCTCGTGGCGCTCGACGCGACCGCGGCGACGATCGACGAGGCGGCCGCGCGCTGCTGCTCGGTCCTGCTCACGCATCACCCGCTCCTGTTCAAGCCGGTCGCGCGGGTGACCGCGGACGACCCGGTCGGGGCGCTCGTGCTGCGTCTGGCCCGCGCGGGCGTCGCGCACGTCGCCGCGCACACCAACCTCGACGCCTCGGCCGCCGGCGTCTCGGTCGCGCTCGCGGGTCAGCTCGGGCTGGAAAACGTCCGCGTGCTGGCGCCGGATGCCGATGCGGCGCACGTCCTCGTGACATACGTCCCGCCGGACGCCGCCGGGGCAGTCCGCGACGCGCTCGCCGGCGCCGGGGCGGGCCGCATCGGGCTCTACGACGGCTGCTCGTTCTCGTCCGACGGCACCGGCCGCTTCACGCCGGGCGACGGCGCGACGCCGGCCATCGGGTCCGTCGGCGACGCAGCAGCGACGCCCGAAGTGCGAATCGAGGCGGTCGTGCAGCGGTGGCACCTGCCCGGCGCCGTCGCGGCCGTGCGGGCCGCGCACCCGTACGAGACGCCGGTGATCACGACGCACGCCGCCCGCGGCGTCCCGGCGCGCGAGGGCTACGGCGCCGTGGGCGACCTCCCCGAGCCCGAGGCGCTTCCAGCGTTCCTCGACCGCGTCGCCGCGGCGCTCGGCACGCCCGCGCTGCGCCACGTCGGCGACCCCGCGCGGCCGGTGCAGCGCGTGGCCGTCTGCGGCGGCTCGGGCCTGTCGTTCCTGCCCGCCGCCGTCCGCGCCAAGGCCGACGCCTACGTCACGGCCGACGTGACGTACCACCGCTGGGCCGAGGCCCTCGCCCCGGACGGCCTGCCGCGCCTCGCGCTCGTCGACGCGGGCCACTACGAGACGGAGCGCATCGCCGAGGCGCTCCTCGCGGACATCGCGCAGGCGGCGCTGCCCGGCGTGCCGGTGCTGCGGACCGCCGGGCGCTCGGACCCGTCGCGCGTCCACGTCGCTTCTCGGTGACGCGGGGTTCGGGCGATGATTTCGGGATGGTGCCGCCGCGCGCGATGGTGTGATCTTCGGCCTCCCATTTCCCGCCCGGATGCCCCTCGTTTCCCGCGCCGCGACCGCCGGCCTGCTTCTGCTCCTCGTCCCGGCCGCACGGGCCCAGACGGCGTCCTGCGACCCCTGCCTGACGCCGGACGGCGTCCGGGCGATGCGCGAGGCGGCCTTCGTCACGACCGACTCGACGGTGCTGCCGCTGCGGTCGGTCCGCGAGGCCGCGGCGCTCAGCCCGGCCTTCCGGCGCGACCTCGCCACGGGCACGCTCGCCTTCCGGTCCCGCACCGGCGGCCTCGGCGGCGTCCAGGAGCCCGTCTTCGTCGTGGACGGCGTGCGGCGCCTCGGCGCGCCGATGGGCGCGAGCACGCTGAGCCTGCTCGGCGCGCCCGACGTGCCGTTCGCGGCCGTCCGCCGCGTGGACGCGCTCGGCGGCTTCGTCCCGGCGAGCATCGGCGAGGCCGGCGGCGGGATCATCCGGGTCACGACGGCCGACGACGCCGAGCGCGTCGGCGGGCGCGTCGAGGGCTTCTCGTCCGCCGACGCCTTCGACGCGCGCCTCGCCTCGGCGACGGTCCGAGGGCCGCTCGGCCGGAGCGCAGGCTTCTCGGTGAGCGGCGAGGCGCGCCGCGCGGGCGACGCTGTGCCGTCGGCAGGCCGCGCGCTGCGCCTCACGGACGACGCCTACGCCCGGTTCAACGCCACGCCGCAGGCGATCCTCGTCCGCGGGGCGACAGGCGTTCGCGCCGTGCCGCTGCCCATCGTCGCGGGCGGAGGGCCGTACAGCGAGGCCGACCTCCGCGCGGCCCTCGGCCTCGGTCCGGGCGAGACCATCGAGGCTCCGAACCCGATCTCGGCGGCCGACGCCGCCACGGCGGCGGACGTGGAGCGGGCGCGGGCGCAGGACGACCCACTGACGGACCTCGCGCTCACGGGCCAGCTCTCGGCGTTCCTGCCGGGCGGCGGGCGCGTGCGCCTCGGCGGGACCGTGTTCCGCCGCGAGATGTCCGCCACGGCGGCGACGCCGGCCGAGGCGTTCGGCCGCCGCTTTGCCAACCGCGACGGCCTCTCGCGCCAGACGGCCGACCGCGCGAGCGTCTTCTTCGCCGGCGAGCGGATGGCGCTGCCCGGCGGCATCGAGGTGACGGCCCGCGCCTCGTTCGAGGCGACCGGCTCCCTCCTGCGCCCCGCCGCCTTCTCCGACGACCTCGCGGACGCGCTGCGCTACGGCGATGCCGACGACGCCGTCTTCGCCGCGGCGCAGCGCTACGTCGTGTTCACGGGCAACGGCTACATCCCGCGGTACAGGAGCGACGGCGACTCCGGCCCGTTCGAGCGGCCGTTCACCGGCTACGCGCTTTCCGGCACGGCCGCGGGCTTCTACGACCGCCAGCGTGCGACGAGCGCGCAGGCCGAGCTGCGCCTCGCGCGCACGGTCGGCGCGCACCAGGTCGAGCTCGGCGGCGAGGTCGAGGCGCAGACGTTCCGCCGCTTCACGCTCGACGGTCTCTCGCTCGCCCGGTACGCGGACGACGGCGACGGCCAGCCCGTCCCCGGCTTCCCGACCGGCGTCGACCGCTACGACCAGCTCGGCTTCGAGGCGCTCCGCTTCAACGTCCAGACCTACGGCTACGCGTTCAACGGGCTCGAGCAGACGGACACCGAGAACGTCGCGGCGTACTTCCCGGACGCGACCGGCACCCGTGCCAGCACGAGCGTCGCGCCGTTCGCGCCGGTGACGGTCGCCGGCTACGTCCGCGACCGGTTCCAGGTCGGCCCCGTCGAGGTCGACGCCGGCCTGCGGCTCGATCGCTACGAGCCCCGCGCGACGACGCTCCTCGACCCGTTCGCGACCGTCCCGATCCAGCGCGCCGGCAGTCTCCCGAGCGTGCCGGACGGCATCGGCGACGACTTCGCGGTCTACCTGTTCGCCGGCCAGCCCGGCGGCGGCGTCGTCGGCTTCCGCGACCTCGACGGCCAGTTCTACGACGCCGGCGGCCGTCCGGCGACGGCGGAGGCCATCCTCCAGAACGGCCGCGGCTCGGTCGTGCAGACGGGCGCGCCCATCGCCGAGGCGTTCGCGCCGACGCGCGCCGTCACGCGGCTCCAGCCGCGCGTGGGCGTCCGCGTCGAGGCGTCGCCGCGCGTCGTCGTGACGGGCTACGCGATGCGCGCCTCGCGGCGGCCGGACCCGAGCCTGTTCGTCCCGTTCACGGCCTACGACCAGTTGTCCAACGCCACGGCCCTGGCCGGCAGCGCCGCGCTGCGCCCCGAGGACGTCCGCGCCGCGGGCGCCGGCGTCGAGGTCCAGGCGGCGCCGGGCGTCGTGCTCGGCGTCGCCGCCTTCGGGCGGCAGACGCGCGACATCGCGCTGCCGCGCGCCTTCGTCGGCGGCTTCCCGCAGGTCCAGGGTGTGAGCAGCACCGGCCGCCGCGACGAGGCCGGCGTCGACCTCACGGCGCAGCTCTCGCCCGCGCCGGGCGTCGAGGTGCGGGCCGGCTACACGCTCGCCCGCGCCCGCGACGGCGGCGGCGGCCTCGACGGAACGCTCGTCGGCGGCGGCGCGCCCTCGGCCGGGGACACGCGGCACGCGATCGACGTCGCCGCCGAGGCGCGGACGCCCGCCTCGGCGGGCCTCCTCGGCGGCATCGGCCTGGGCGTCGTCGTGCAGGCGCAGAGCGGGCTGCCGTACACGGCGCTGATGCCCAACGACCGCTTCTCGGTCTTCGACGGCTTCACGACAAACGTCGCCGGGACGGTCAACGGCGCGCGCCTGCCGTGGACGGTCCAGGCGGACGTGCGCCTCGAGAAGCGCGTCGCCCTCGGCGCCGCCTCGGCGACGGCCTTCGTGTGGGTCGAGAACGTCCTCGGGGCGCGCAACACGCTCGCCGTCTACCGCGCGACCGGACGGCCGGACGCCGACGGCTTCTCCGAGACGCTGGCGGGCCAGTCCGCGCTCGGCACGCCGGGGCGGGAGCTGCTCTACGCGGGCTACATCAGCGGCCCGGTAAGCGTCGGCGGGCCGCAGATCACGGCCGCGCCGTTCGTCTACGGGCAGCCGCGGCAGGTGCGCGTGGGCGTCGCGCTCGGGCTGTAGCGCCCGCGCCGCCGCGGCGGCCGGGCGCACCGGCCTCAGCGGGGGCGGATGCCGAGCTTCTCGAGAAGCTGCGGCCTGTTCGCGAGGACGATCCGGGCGTGGCCGTGCATCGTCTCCATCCACTCGTCGAGGCCCTCGAAGCCGCCCTTCTTGCCCTCCGAGGCGTCCTGCGCCGTGCTGCTGTCGTCGTCCTGCTGGCCCGCCTGCACGGCCGCGGCCTCGACGGCGGCGTCGAGCGCGTCGAACTGCTCCACGAGCCCATCGATCTTCGCGAACGCCTCGACGCGGCCCTTCTCGCGGGCGACGAGCGTGAAGTTCCGCATCCGGTCGAGCCGCTCGGGGAGCGAGCCGCCGTGCTCGCCCGTCAGGCCGAGCGCGACGAGGTCGTCGCGGCGCTTCTTGAAGATCACCGTGGCCGTCTCGGCGAGCGGCCGGTAGAGCGCCTCGGCCGCATCGACTGCGGCGTCCTGCGTGGCGGTCTGGTCCAGGCGGCGCGCGCGCGCGGTGGCCTGCTGCGTGCCGGCTTTACGAACGGCGGCGTGGAGCGCCTGCCCCTCGGCGATGCCGGCCGCGCCGTAGCCGCGCGGCCCCATCGCCGCGGCGATGTCCGCGTCCGTCGCGAGCGCCGTCAGCGCCGTCTGAGCATCCTGGAGGCGGTCGGACTGGGAGCGGCGGGCGTAGTCGCGCGGGGCGCGGGACGCACGGTCAGAGAGCGGATCCGGATCAGGCATTGGTCGTGAGGCCAGGTGGAAGGCCAAACATACGCGCTCCGTGCTCCGCGGCAAGCGGGGGCCTCGCGCGAGCGTCGGCGATGCCTCGCGAGCGCTGGGGACGCCTCGCGAACGCTGGGGACGCCTCGCGAACGCTGGGGAAGCTCCGCGAACGCTGGGGAAGCTCCGCGAGCGTCGGCGACGCTCCGCGAGCGCCGGCGACGCCTCGCGAGCGCTGGGGACCTTACCGGCACCCCGGTTTACCTTCCGCTTCGTTGCGGGCGCTCTCCGCCCGTTATGCGGCGCCGCTCGCCGCTCAACTAATAGTTCTACCGCGCTCGCTCCAAGCTGTCCCTTTGAGACTGATTGAGCAAGCAATCGGTCTGCGACCTGCTCGTCACGTCTCAGAATACGGCGTCGACGGCAACCGCTAGCGGTCGTTGCGATGACCCTGCAGAGTCGCCGCGCGATCTCGAGCCGCTAGCAGACAACGTCGGTTATTCGTTCAGGCGCGATCGACTGGCTCAGCGGCGACTTGCCGCGCTCGTTCAACAGACCGCAGACGAATCCAGTCGCCGGATAAGACGTTGGCAATCGTGGAAAGCTCGACGTCGTGGAAGCGACGACAGAACTCGAACCGGCCACGCCCTTTTGCAGCGTTACGCTGCACGGACGGAAGTCAGCGCGGTTGGCGGACTGGAGAGTCAACGACGATCCAGCGTCGCAGGGATCCTCGGAGCGAGAGCGGCTAGCATGGCGGCTCAGACGCCTTCTGTCTCACTCGCGCGGCATAACCCGCCGCTGCAGCCGACCGCACGGACAGCGTCAGTCTGCGATCGCGGCGTTGTCCGCCTATCCTGCGCGCTCGTGCGCACCTCGCTGCTCGTTGTGCGGCGGGTGAGCGGCCAAATTGTTAGGCCGCTTCGAGGTGCTCGTCGACACGTGACAGTCCAGCGGTCCTCCCAACTTGGAGTAGACTACTCGACATGGGACTCTTGACCTTCAGCCTCAACGTCACCCTCGACGGGTGCGTCGACCACCGGGAGGGGATCGTCGACGACGAGACCCGCGCCTTCTTTACCCGCCTCATGGACGAGGGCGGGGCGATGCTGTGGGGCCGCGTGGTCTACGAGATGATGGAGAGCTACTGGCCGGCGGTCGCCCGCGGCGACGTCGAGGCACCGCCGGCGATGCGCGACTGGGCGGTCAAGCTGGAGAACAAGCCGAAGTACGTCGTGTCGACGACGCGAGAGGACTTCCCGTGGACCAACAGCCACCACATCGCCGGCGACCTGCGCGCGGGCGTGCAGAAGCTGAAGGACGCGACTCCGGCCGGCGTGCTTCTCGGTAGCGGCACGCTCGCGACGGAGCTGGACCGGCTGGACCTGATCGACGAGTACACCTTCCTCGTCCACCCCCGGATCTCCGGCCACGGCCCGACCCTGTACCAGAGCGGGCTGCCCAGCACGCGACGGCTCGAGTTGGTATCGGCGAAGCCGCTCGGCAGCGGTGCGGTCGCCCTGCACTACCGGCGCGCGCGCGGCTAGACCGGCTTCGGCGGACGCTCCGCTGCGTGGCCCACCGCTGATCCGGAGCGTTCTCTGCGCTCCACAACCTCCACCCTCTCCGTCCGGAAGGATGAACCCCGACGAATCCCGAGCGACCCCGTTCGCCCAGACGTACTTCCATGGGACAAAGGCCGACCTCCGAGTTGGAGATCTGATCGAGATCGGCTTCGCGTCGAACTTCGGCCAGAGGAACAACGCGGGATACATCTTCCTGACCGCGACCCTCGACGCCGCGATTTGGGGAGCCGAACTCGCTTTCGGAGAGGGGCGCGGGAGGATCTACCTCGTGGAGGCGACCGGCCCTGTTGAGGACGATCCCGATCTGACCGACCGGAAGTTTCCCGGCAACCCCACGATGTCGTACCGGTCCACCCACCCGTTCAAGGTCGTTGGAGAGGTGGGCGTGTGGCAAGGGCATCCGCCGGAGCAGATCGAAGCGATGAAGGACGGCCTCGACAAGCTGAAAGAGCAAGGGGTGAAGTCGCTCAACGACGAGGCGTGATCGCTCCGGCACGGCAGAACTCACCACTGCAGGCCGACCGAGCGCAGCGTCCTCAGTTCGTCCGAACGACGTCGCCAGTCATAGCTTTGCCCTACCGCTGCGCCGTCACCTCTCGGCGGCTGAGCGGTCAACTGTTCTCCGGCCAGGAAAACACCGCGCCGCCCTGACCTCTTCGAGATGTTCGGCCTCAACTTCGATTTATACATTCAGGCGTTCCCAGGCCGGATCATCGTAGGAATTCCAGAACTGGGGCTGAGCGAGGAGGTCAGTAACCACGGGTTCGGTCATCCGAGAATGCCGGTCGGCAACTTTGAGGCCGCTGACGCTGCATTGAAGGGTGCGATCTATCGTATCGCTCCATCGTGGCCTCGACGGCTTGGCCGGATCCTTTTCCACATCCAGCACGAGTGGGAAGGCGGACTGACCCAGGTCGAGCTTCGCGCGATCATGGACCTTTCCGTGTCAGCCGGAGCACGAGCCGTCAGGGTGTACGCCATACCGGGCGCGCTCTCCGAGACAGACATCCAACGTCTCCTCCGAGCCAAGCGTGGAAGCGAACAGGGTCTGGTCTGCTAGAGTTGAGTCTGGCCCGTAGAACGCGCGGCCACAGCCGACCGCACCGCCGGCGTCGTTGCGCGCGCCAGCGCCGCCGTCTACTTTCGCGTCGAGCACGCCTCGGCGCTCTCGTGCGGCGGGTGAGCGGCCGAGTGTTCAACCGCTTGAGCTGCGCCTCGAAGCGCGCCGTTAGAGCCCCGGAAACGACTCGGACCACTGTCCCCTCACTCGCAGGCAAGCGCCCCATGGATAAGCGCCGGCTCCTTCTCATCGCTTCCGCACTCCTCGCTACGTACGCGCTGGGTGGCGGCATCCTCCAAGGACGCGCGCAGTACCCGGCGTGGGCGCAGATCGGTGCTGCGGAGTTTCCGGCCTACCACGCAGCGATGAGCGCAGGCCTCGTCCGGGTCTTCATCCCGTTCTCCTTGCTCTCCGCGCTCCTCAGTGTCGGCGTGCTCCTGTGGTGTCCGTCAGGCGTCTCGCGCCTGCTCGCGCTTGTAGCGGTGCTCCTCAACGCGGTGCTTGTCGGGGTGACAGTCTTCGTCTTCCTGCCCATCCAGGGAGCGCTCGACGCCGCGAAGTCGGTGGAGGCCATCGGGAAGCTCGTGCGTTACGACGTCCTCCGGACGGTGCCCGGGGTGGCTCTGCTCGGTACCCACTTTGCGATGCTCGCTCAGGCCGTCGGGCGGGCGAACCGCCCGCATCCGGCCCAACCGCCGTTCGAGCGCGGCGTCTAGCGTCACCGAAGGGGGTGTTAGCGGTCCCATTCCGGAGCCGGCAGAACGCACCGGCTGCGCAGCCGACCACCCGGCTGAGGCAGCAAACCGCGGGCGGCATAGGATCTCCTGCGTGCCGTCTCTCGCCGGGGTACTCGCAGTGCGGTGGGTGAGCGCCCACGTGTCCGCCAGCCGCTGCCGCGCCAGATCCGCACGGGCCCGATTCCCGGAGCCCGACGCGCGGCGTCTCGTCGCGCGCGCGCCGCTGACCGGCCGTCGTCACCCCCGCGTCGGTATCTTTCCCGGTTGCCACGAACCCCAGATTTGACGCATGGCCGAGATCCCCGACAGCGCCGACATGGACGGAGCCGGCGCGAGCCGCATCATCCCGATCAACATCGAGGAGGAGATGAAGTCCTCCTACATCGACTACTCGATGTCGGTCATCGTGAGCCGCGCGCTCCCGGACGTCCGCGACGGCCTGAAGCCGGTGCAGCGGCGCGTGCTCTACGGGATGCAGGAGCTCGGGCTCGCCGCGGGCCGCGCGCACAAGAAGAGCGCCCGCATCGTCGGCGAGGTGCTCGGCAAGTACCACCCGCACGGCGACCAGAGCGTCTACGACGCGCTCGTGCGCATGGCGCAGGACTTCGCCGTCCGCGGCCCGCTCGTCGACGGGCAGGGCAACTTCGGCTCGGTCGACGGCGACTCGGCGGCGGCGATGCGCTACACCGAGGCCCGCCTGACGCGCCTCGCCGAGGAGATCCTCCGCGACCTCGACAAGGAGACCGTCGACTACACGCCCAACTTCGACGGCTCGCTCGAGGAGCCGTCCGTGCTGCCGAGCGCGATCCCGACGCTGCTGCTCAACGGCGCGTCCGGCATCGCCGTCGGCATGGCGACCAACATCCCGCCGCACAACCTCGGCGAGCTCGTCGACGGCATCGTGGCCTACATCGACGACCCGGAGATCGAGCTCGACGCGCTGATGGAGCACATCCCCGCGCCGGACTTCCCGACGGGCGGCGTCATCTACGGCGCCTCGGGCGTGCGCGAGGCGTACCGGACGGGCCGCGGGCGCGTCGTCATGCGCGCCAAGATGCACGAGGAGACGATCAAGCGCCGCGGCGAGGGCCAGGAGCGCGAGGCGCTCGTCGTGACCGAGATCCCGTACCAGGTCAACAAGTCCACGCTCATCGAGAAGATCGCGGCGGCCGTGCGCGACAAGAAGATCGAGGGCATCTCGGACCTGCGCGACGAGTCCGACCGCGACGGCATGCGCATCGTGATGGAGCTGCGCCGCGACGCCGTGCCGGCCGTCACGCAGAACCAGCTCTTCAAGTACACGCAGCTCCAGCAGACGTTCGGCGTCAACATGGTCGCGCTCGTCGCCGGGCGGCCGCGCACGCTCGGGCTCAAGGAGCTTATCCAGTACTACGTCGAGCACCGCCACGAGATCGTCGTGCGGCGCACGGTCTACGAGCTCCGCAAGGCCGAGGAGCGCGCCCACATCCTCGACGGCCTCGTCCTCGCGCTGGACCACCTCGACGCCGTCATCGCCATCATCCGGCACTCCGAGGACACCGAGGCGGCGAAGCGCAACCTCATGGCGGGCCTCTACCCGCAGCGCCTCACGGCCGAGCAGCGCGAGCGCCTCGGGCCTCCCGGCGCAGTCGCCCGTCGAGCATGACCGGCCCGCCGCGACGAGGGCCTCGCGGACGACCTCCGCGCCGACTTCGTCCCGCAGCCGTGGCTCTCGGAGGCGCAGGCCGACGCCATCCTCGCCCTCCGCCTCTCGCGCCTGACCGGCCTCGAGCGCGGCAAGATCGCCGAGGAGTACGCCGAGATCCTGCGCGAGATCGAGCGCCTCCAGCTCCATCCTCGCCAGCGAGCCGCTCCGGATGCGGATCATCGCAGGACGAGCTCCGCGACGTCGAGCGAGCGCTACGCGAACCCGCGGCGCACCGAGATCGACCTCTTCGGCGGCGGCGACATGGAGGACGAGGACCTTATCGAGGACGACCACGGCGTCGTCACGATCACGCACCAGGGCCTCATCAAGCGGACCAGCGCGGACGAGTACCGCACGCAGGCGCGGGGCGGCCGCGGCCTGCAAGGGCCTCGGGCAGCGCGACGAGGACTTCGTCTCGCACCTCTTCACGGCCTCGGCCCACGACTACCTGCTCTTCTTCACGGACCACGGCCGCTGCTACTGGCTGCGCGTCTTCCAGGTGCCCGAAGGCTCGCCGCACGGCCAAGGGCCGGTCGGTCCGCAACCTCGTCCAGATCGCGCAGGACGACGTCATCCGGGCGGTCCTCGTGGTGAAGAAGGACGACTTCCGCTCCGCGGACTTCCTGAACTCCCACTTCGTGCTCATGGCGACGCGCGCCGGGCTCGTCAAGAAGACGCCGCTCGAGGCGTTCTCGCGCGTCCGCGCCGACGGCATCATCGCGATCGACATCGTCGAGGGCGACGAGCTCGTCGAGGCGCGGATGACGGACGGCGACGCCGAGGTCGTGCTGGGGTCGTCCGGCGGGCGCGCGATCCGCTTTGCCGAGGAGGACGTCCGCTCGATGGGCCGCAAGAGCCGCGGCGTGCGCGGGATGCGCCTCGGCGAGGGCGAGACGATCGTCGGCATGGTGGTCGCGCAGGACGAGGCGACGCGCATCCTCACGGTCTCGGCCAACGGCTACGGCAAGCAGACCGAGCTCGGCGAGCTTCCGCTACCAGGGCCGCGGCGGCCAGGGCGTGCTCGCGATGAAGACGACGGACAAGACGGGCCGCCTCGTCGCGCTGAAGTCGGTCACGGACGGCGACGAGCTGATGATCGCGACCGAGGCGGGCCTGATGATCCGGATGTCCGTCGCGGACGTCCGCGAGACGGGCCGCAACACGCAGGGCGTCCGCGTCATCGCGCTCCGCGACGGCGACGCCATCGCGGACGTGGCCGCCGTCGCCATCGAGGACGACGAGGCGGACGGCGGGACGGACATCCTCGCGGACGCGTCGGCCACGCCCGCCGAGGCGCCGGATGCGCAGATGGACGACGCGCCGATGGACACACGGCGCCGAGCGACGCGTAACGCGCACGGCACCTGCACCGGAAAGCCCCCGACCTCCGCACAGGTCGGGGGCTTTTGCGTGTCGCGCGGGACGCGGGCGGGGCAGCCGGACCCGCCGCGTCAGTCCGCCGCTCGCTCCGCGTCGCCGAGCGCGATCGCCAGGTACGGGGCCGTCCGGCTGTTCTGCGCCCGCGCCACGTCTCGGGGCGTGCCCTGCGCCACGACCTGGCCGCCCTCGTCGCCCGCGCCGGGCCCGACGTCGACGAGCCAGTCGCTGCCGACGACCAGCTGCATGTCGTGCTCGACAGCGATCACGGTGTGCCCGGCATCGACCAGGCGGTCCAGCTGGCGGGCGAGGCGCTCCACGTCGGCGGGGTGCAGGCCGGTCGTGGGCTCGTCCAGGATGTACAGCGTCTGCCCGCGTCCGGACCGCTGCAGCTCGGTCGCCAGCTTGATGCGCTGCGCCTCCCCGCCCGAGAGCTCGGTGGCGGGTTGCCCGAGCCGCAGGTAGCCCAGCCCGACCTCACGCAGCGTGTCGAGGCTGCGGAAGACGGCCGTGTCGTCCCGGAAAAAGTCCCAGGCATCGTCGACCGTCATGCCCAGCACGTCGGCGATGGTGCGGCCGCGGTACTGGACCTCCAGCGTCTCGGGGGTGTAGCGCGTGCCGTGGCAGACCGGGCAGGGCGCGTAGACGCTCGGCAGGAACAGCAACTCGACCATCACCCAGCCCTCGCCCTGGCAGTGGGGGCAGCGCCCGCCGGTGACGTTGAAGGAGAAGCGCCCCGGCCCGTAGCCGCGCTCCCGGGCCAGCGGGGTGGCGGCGAACAGCTTGCGGACGTGGTCGAACAGGCCGGTGTAGGTCGCCATGTTGCTCCGGGGCGTCCGGCCGATCGGCTTCTGGTCCACCTGCACGAGCCGCGAGAGCGCCTCCACGTCGCCGCCGAGGTGCGCGGTGGGGCCTGGCTGCTCGGCGTCGCCGAGGTCCTCCTCGGCGAGTGGAGCGGGCGACGTGCCTCCCCCGCCGAGGTGCGCCGCGAGCGTCTCGGCCAGCACGCCACTGACGAGCGTGGACTTGCCCGAGCCCGAGACGCCGGTCACGCAGGTCAGCACGCCCAGCGGAAACCGGACGCTCAGGTCGTCCAGGTTGTGGCGCGTCACGCCGCTCAGCTCCAGCCATCCGGAGGGCGCGCGGGGCGCGTGCGCATCCTGAGGAGCCGTCCGGAACAGGTACTCGGCGGTCTTGGAGGTCTCCACCTCCCGCAGCCCCTCCGGAGGCCCGCTGTAGAGGATCTCGCCGCCCCCTTCCCCGGCGCCCGGCCCCACGTCCACGAGCCAGTCGGCGCGGCGCACGACGTCGAGGTCGTGCTCGACGACGAAGAGCGAGTTGCCCGCCGCCTTGAGGCCGTCCAGGGCCGCGAGCAGCGCCTCGGTGTCGGCGGGGTGCAGGCCGGCCGACGGCTCGTCGAGGACGTACACCACGCCGAACAGGTTGGAGTACAGCTGCGTGGCGAGGCGCAGGCGCTGCAGCTCGCCGGGCGAGAGCGTCGGCGTCGAGCGCTCCAGGTGCAGGTAGCCCAGGCCGAGGTCCAGCAGCACATCGAGCCGGGCGGCGAGGTCTTCGGCGAGGCGCTGCCGGGCGAGGGCCTGCGCGGGCTCGTCCCGGGCGAGCTCCGCGTCCGCCTCGCCGCTTGCGTAGGGACGCATCAGGGCGGCGACGCGCTTGAGGGGCAGGCGCGAGAAGTCGGCGATGTCGAGCCCTGCGAACGTGACGGCGAGCGCCTCGGGCCGCAGCCGCTTGCCGTGGCACGTCGGGCACTCGGTCGCGATCATGTACGCCTGCACGCGGCGCCTCATGGACGCGCTCTCCGTGTTCGAGAAGGTGTGCAGCACGTGCCGGCGGGCGCTGCTGAAGGTGCCCATGTAGTTGGGCTCCGCCCCGCGCTCCACGGCCCGCCGGGTCTGCTCGGGACTCAGGCCCGGGTAGACCGGCTCGACGGGCTGCTCGTCCGTAAACAGGATCCAGTCGCGCGTGTCCTGCGGCAGGTCGCGCCACGGCACGTCCACGTCGATCGCCCCGCGTCACCAGGATGTCGCGCTGGTTCTGCCCGCCCCACGCCTGCGGCCACGCCGCGACGGCCCGCTCGCGGATGGTGAGCGACGGGTCCGGGACCATCGAGGCCTCGGTGACCTCGTAGACGCGGCCCTGGCCGTGGCAGGTCGGACAGGCGCCCTCGGGCGTGTTCGGCGAGAAGCCCTCGGCGTAGACGATGCCCTGCCCCGGCGGGTACGTCCCGGCGCGCGAGTACAGCATCCGGACAAGGTTGGAGAGCGTCGTGACGCTGCCCACCGAGGAGCGGGCGGTCGGGGCCCCGCGCTGCTGCTGCAGCGCGACGGCCGGAGGCAACCCTTCGATGGCGTCCACGTCCGGCGCGCCGACCTGGTGGAAGAGGCGGCGCGCGTACGGCGAGACGGACTCGAGGTAGCGCCGCTGCGCCTCGGCATAGAGCGTCCCGAAGGCCAGCGACGACTTGCCCGAGCCAGACACGCCGGTAAAGACGACGAGGGCGTCGCGCGGCACCTGCAGCGAGAGGTCTTTGAGGTTGTGCTCCCGCGCCCCGCGCACGCGCACGAAGCCGGAAAACTCAGAGGAGGTCGACATGATGACGCAGTGTGAGCGGCTGAAACGGGGCCGTCGGCGCACGCGGCGCCAGCCGTCTGCCTGGTGTCCCCGCCGCGCTCAGCGCGCGGCCGGAGGGAGACACCAGACCGGTAAGCACACGCGGCCCCGATGCGGTACGCGCAGTCCTCGGGCGTGCGTTCCGTGAAGGACTCGCCGTCAGGTCACCTCTGGTTCTGACCGTGCCCAAGCACGGGGCACCCCCCACAGGGATAGCCGCGGCCGCGCCCGGGAAGAAGCCGCTGAGTAGAGAACGAGCCTGGATCCACTTACGGAGGGTCGCTTCCTGCCGGACGGGAGGACAGCGGCCCGTCCGGCAGGTCGGCGCGGAGCGCGACGAGGAGCGCGGGCAGCACGAGCAGCACGAGCGGCAGTTGCGCCGCCAGCCCGGACACGATGGCGATCGCGAGCGGCTTCAGCAGGCCGGAGCCCTCGCCCAAGCCGATCGCGAGCGGCAGGAGCGCGAGGATCGCGGCCAGCGTCGTCATCGCGATAGGCCGGAGCCGGTTCGACGCGGCAGCGAGGAGCGCCTCTCCCCTCTCCATCTCGGGCGGCAGCACGCGCAGCTCCTCGACGTAGAACACGCTCACCTCGGTCACGATGCCGACGATCATCGCGATGCCCATCATCGACGAGATGTCGACGGCCGCGCCCCAGAGCCAGAGGCCGACGAAGATGGCGGCGAGCGACAGCAGGGCCGTCACGAGCATCGCGAGCGCGACCTTGAAGCGGCGGTAGAGCGCGAGCAGGAGCAGGAAGACGAGCGCCGTCGCGGCGCCGAAGACGCCGAGGAGCCCGCGGAAGGCGTCCTGCTGCTGCGCGTAGAGCCCGCCGAGGCGGTAGCTCACGCCGAGCGGGAGCGTGTCCGGCCGGTCCAAGAAGGCCTTGACGTCGGCGATGGTCGAGCCGAGGTCGCGGCCGGCGAGGCGGCCCGTCACCGCGACCATCCGGCGCAGGTCGGCGCGCGCGATCTGCGGCTGCCCCGTCACCGTCCGGATCGTCGCCACGTCGCGCGACGCGGACGAGGTGGCCGTCGGGCGCGCGGATGAGGAGGCGTTCCACGTCGAGGGCGGTCCGCCGGCGCTCGGGCGCGACCCACACGCGGACGTCCACGAGCTTCGGCCCCTGGCGCACCTGCGTCGCGACGTTGCCGTCGAGAATGTCCGAGAGCCCGTCCGCGACGTCCTGGGGCGTCAGGCCCTGGAGGCCAGCGCGCGTGCGGTCCACGACGACGTCGAGCGCGTCGCCGGCCGGCACGACGCCGTCGGCGACGTCGACGACGCCCGCGATGCCGCCGAGGCCGTCCGCGACGGACGTCGCGAGGCGCGTCAGGACGGCCGGGTCGTCGGAGAAGAGCTGGACCTCGATGGGCTGCGGGACCGCCGTGAGGTCGCCGATGAGGTCCTCCATCAGGAGGACGAGCTCGACCTCGAGGCCCGGCACGCGCGCCTCGACCTGGCCGCGGACATCGTCCATGATGGCCTCGATGTCGCGGCGCGGGAGCGGCTTCAGGCGCACGAAGAAGTCGCCCTCGTTGGCCTCGGTGAGGCCGCCGCCGAGCTGGAAGCCGGTCCGCCGGCTGTACGTGTCGACCTCGGGCGTCGCCTGCAGGATGGCCTCGACCTGCCGGACCATCGCGTCCGTCGCGTCGAGCGACGTGCCCGGCGGCGAGAGGTAGTCGAGGACGAAGCCGCCCTCGTCGGTCGGCGGGAGGAAGCCGCTGCCGACCTGCGTGTAGCCGAGGGCCCCGAGGGCCAGCAGCGGCACGACGAGGACGAGCGCGAGGAGCGGGCCGCGCGATGACGCGCGCGCCCGGCAGCGTCGTAGGCGCGCTGCACGCGCGGCCAGATCGCGCCCCGGCGGTTTTTCTTCCGCGTCCTTCTCCGTCAGCACGTGCTCCGCGATGAGCGGCACGGCGACCCACGCGACGCCGAACGAGACGACGAGGGCCGAGGCGAGCGTGATCGAGAGCGCCTTGAAGAACTCGCCCGTCACGCCCGAGAGGAAGGCGGGCGGGATGTGGATGATGAGCGTCGCGGCGCTGGACGCCGCGAGCGGCCGCGTGAACTGCCGCGCCGCGAGCATCACGCGCTGCCGCGGGCCGAGGCCCTGCAGCGCCTGCACCGCCTCCGTAGAGTCCGCCTCGCCGCGGAGCGTCTTCACGATGTGCTCGACCATCACGATCACGTCGTCGATGACGAGCCCGACGGCCGCGGCCATGCCGCCGAGCGTCATCACGTTGATCGTCTGGCCGATGAGCGACGAGGATGAGCGCCGTGATGGCCAGCACGACCGGGACGGCGACGATGGCGACGACCGTGATCTTCCAGTTCCGCAGGAACAGGAACAGCACGAGCGCGGCCAGGAGCACGCCGATGAGGACCGCGTCGCGGACGCTCGCCGACGACGCCAGGATAAGGTCGGACTGGTTGTACCACTGCGCCGCGACCGTCCCCGGTGGCAGTGGAACCTCAGCGAGCGCCGCCTCGACGTCGCGCGCGATCTGGACCGTGTTGCCGCCGGGCTGCTGGTACACGAGCACGAGCGTCGCGGGCTTGCCGTCGGCCGTGGCGCGCGTGTACACCGGCGCCTCAGCGGGGCGGACCGTCGCGACGTCGCCCAGGCGCACGACGCCTTCGGGGCCGGCGCGGAGCACGATGTCGGGCACCTGCGAGACGGTGTCGAGCGGCGCCTCGGTAAAGGCGAGGTAGAGCTTGCTGCGGTCCTCGATGCGCCCGAGCGCCGTGACGACGTTGGACTGCCCGACGGCCGCGGCGAGGTCGCCGATGCGTCAGCCCGAACTGCGCGAGGCGCTCCGGGTCGGCCTCGACGCGGACCTCGCCCGTCGCACCGCCCTGCGCCTCGACGCGCGCCACGCCGTCGACCGTCGCGAGGGCGGGCCGGAGCGTGTACTGCGGCGAGGTCGTAGAGCGCGACCGGGTCCTGCGTCGTGGACGTCAGCGAGTAGCCGAGGACCGGGAAGACGGTCGGGTCCATGCGGCGCACCTCGAACTGCGTGCCGGCGGGCAGGCTCGGGAGCACGCCCGAGACGGCCGTCTGCACGTCGAGCAGCGCGATGCTCATGTCGCGGCCCCAGCCGAAGTCGACCGACACCTCGGCCGAGCCGCGGCTCGTCGTCGAGCGCAGGCCCTGCACGCCGGGCAGCGCCCGCAGCGCGGTCTCCATCGGCGTCGTGACCTCGATGGCCATGCGCTCGGCCGAGCGGTCGCCGGCGTCGAGCGAGACGACGATGCGCGGGAACGCCACCTGCGGGAAGAGGCCGACGGGCATCCCCAGCCCGGCCCAGACGCCGGCCGCGGCGAGGACGACGAGCAGCACGGCCACGAAGCGGCCCTGGCGCACCATCCAGCCCTCGGGCGCCGGCGCCTCGGGCGTGGCGCCGTACGGAACGATGGGCTCGCTCATCGCGTCGCGCGGACCCGCAGGCTGTCGGACAGCTGCACGAGGTCGGACACGACGAGCGAGTCGCCGGCCTGCACGCCCTCGGCCGTGAAGCCCGTCAGGCTGTCCGTCTCGGCGACGACCGTCGCCGCGTGGCGCACGGCGCGCCCGTTGCGGACCGTGAACACGACGAGGCCCTCGGGCGTCGGCAGGAGCGCGTCTCGGGGCGCGACGAGCGCGCGCGCCACGGCGCCGTCGAACTGGCCGCGGACGTACTCGCCGAGCAGGAACGGGGTGCGGCCCGGCACGGCGACGATGACCTGCGCGAGGCGCGTCGAGGCGCTGAGCGACCCTTCGACCCGGCGGACGCGCCCGAGCACGCGCACGTCCGGCCGGTCCACGGCATTCGAGGGTCACGGCCTGCCCCGCGGTGATGTCCACGGCGTGGCTGGCGTCGACGCCGAGCGTGACGGTGAAGCCGCCGGCGCCCGAGATGGCGGCGAGCGGCGCGCCCGCCGAGACGGTCTGGCCCGGCGCGACGAAGACGGTGTCGACGATGCCCGCGGCCTGCGCCGTGACGGTCCGCTGCGCCCCGGCGCTGCCCGAGCGCCGACGCGCGCGCCTGCGCCGCGGCGACGAGCGCCTGCGCGGCCTCGAGCTCCTGGCGCGTCGCGAGGTGGAGGTCGTAGCGCTGGCGCGTCGTGCCGAGCGCGGCCTGCTGCGCGCCGAGGTCGATGCGCGCGAGCTGGAGGTCCGCCTGCGACGCCGCGCTCGGCGCGAGGCGCACGAGCAGCGCCCCGGCGCTCACCGTCTGCCCCGCGGCCACGGCCACGCTCTGGACGACGCCCTCGAACGGGACCGTGTACGTCCGCGCCGAGCCGGGCTCGGCGACGGCCGTCCCGAAGCCCTCGAAGGTGCTCGGGATCGGCCCGTCGCGGACGACCTGAACGGCGACGTCGGCGACGGGCTCGGGCGCCTCCGCCTCGGGCGCGGCGCGCCGGAGCCGCAGGCGGTGAGCGCGAGCGCGGCGGCGAGCAGGAGAAGAAGTCGGGTCACTCGGTCGTGCGGAAAGGCGGCGGGAGCGGGTCGAGGGCGGGCTCGGCCGGCGGACCGGCGGGCGGCGCGAGCGGGCGCCCGGCGGCAAGGTCGAGCGCGACGGCCGTCTCGGCGACCGCACTCTCGGCCTGGAGCAGCTGGAGCGCGAGCCCCAGCGCGTCGACGCGGGCCTGGTAGTACGTCACGACGTCGGCCTGCCCGAAGAGCAGCGCCTGGCCGTAGATCTCGACGAGGTGCCGGCGCGTGGCGTAGGCGAGGCGCGCCGCCTCGACGCGCTGCCGGGCGAGGTCCAGCGCCGCCGCACTCTGGGCGACGGCGGTCTCGGCCTCGCGGCGCCGTGCGGCGTACTCGGCCAGGAGCGCGCCCCGGCTCGCCGTCGCGAGCGCGATGCCGCCCTGGTTGCGGTCGAACAGCAGCGCCCGGCCCAGCCCGAAGAACGGCAGGCCGACGCTCACGGCCGGGCCGAGCGTGACGAGCCCGGCGTCGTTGCGCGCGAGGTTCAGGCCGACGTTGATGGCGGGAAACTGCCCGAGCACAGCGGCGCGCAGGCCGGCCTCGCTCGACGCGTAGCCGAGGCGCAGCGCGCGCAGGTCGAGGCGCGTCGAGTCCAGGCCTGCCGCGAGCGTGGCGAACGGCGGCACGACGGGCGCGGGGAGCGCGGCCGGCTGCACCGTGACGCTCGTGTCCGCCGGAAAGCCGAGCGCGCCGATGAGCGTGAACCGCTCTTCCATGATCTGGCGGTCCACGTCGAGCGCCGTCAGGCGGGCGTCGCGGAAGGCCGCCTCGGCCGCGGCGCGGTCGACCTCGGTGATGAGGCGCCGCCGCTCGGCCTCGTTGAGCAGGTCCAGGCTCTGCCGGAGCGCCTCGACCTCCACCGCGAGCAGGTCGCGTTGCTGGCCGAGATAGATCAGGCGGTACGCCGAGAGGCGCGCCCCTTGCGCGACCTGCCACTCGGCATACGCGATGCCCGAGGTCCGTCGAGTCGCGGACGGCGCTCGCTGCGGCGAGGCGCGCGCCGCGCGTGACGAGCGCCCCGAGGTCGAGCGCGAGGCCGAGGCCGACGGCCGTCTGCGCCGTCGAGTCGCCCGACGACGGGAAAGTCCGCGCTCGCGGCGAGCTGGGGCGGCGGGAGCAGCCCCTCGGCGAAAAGCTGCGCCGCGACGACGCCCCGGCCCGCACGGCGCGCGCGCAGGCCGGGGTTGGCGAGGACGGCGACGACGGCCGCCTCGTCGGGCGTGAGGCCGTCCGAGAGGTCGAGCGCGACCGGCGCGAGCGCCGGGTGCCTCAGCCGTGCCGCCCGCACGGCGAGCGAGTCGGGAGATGGGACGACGAGCGCGGCGCGGACGGCCTCGGGCGACAGCGGGCTGGCGGCGTACCGCGCGCAGCCCGCGCCGCCGGTGAGGGCGGCTACGGCGGCGCAGACGAGGGCGAGGCGACGCAGCACAGAGGTCAGTCGGCCTCAGCAGCCGCCGACGCCGCGAGCGTGCCGTCGGCGTTGAAGACGAGGTCGCGCGCCGTGCCGCCCTCGGTGATCTCGGCCTCGTACGTCGTCTGGCCTCCCGAGACGATCCGCGCGGCCTCGTTCACGGTTTTTCCGGCGTAGTCGCGGGCGAGTGCAGCGGTGACGGCAGCCGGGAGGTCCGCGACGGCCATCTCAGTCTCGACGGCCCCGGGCGTCCCGTCTGCGGCGTAGACGACCGACATCTGCTCGCCGCCTTCGGTAAACGACGCCTCGTAGTCGCCGGTGTCCTCGCGGGACCACGCGAGAGCGGTCGCGCGCGGCGTGCCCGCTCCGAAACGCCTCGGCGACCGCCGCGGGCGGATCGACGGCGGCGGCGCCATCCATCGCCTCGCTTCCCGAGCCTTCCGGCGCCTCGGCCTGCTCGGTCGCCGCGGGGGCAGCCGTCGAGGTCGGGTTGTCGGCACATGCGCCGAGGGTGAGCACGAGCGCGAAAAGGGATGCCTGTCGGATCATCGTCGTGGAGGGTGGGTGAGCCCGAAGGAAGGGCCGCGTCCGTGAGCCGAGGTTGTCCGTTGGATTACACGTTGGACAGGATACGTGGGCGCGTCGGCGCGCCGGAGGACGCGGGCAGAACGGCCGGTCATGGCCGTCCGGCGGCACGGCGCCACGCGGCCGCGGACGCGGCGGTGGTGCCGGCCGGCGCCGCGACGACGGCGCCGGGCCCGACCTCGCGGACGTCGCCGACGGCCAGCGTCGAGGCGCGCTGCGGCAGGTCTCGCGGCGCGACCTGCAGGGCGCCGCGCACGAGGGCGACGCGCGTCCGCCCTCCGGCCGAGCGCACGTCGAACCGGGCAGCGAGCGCTGTAACGGTCGCCTCGCCGGTGATCACGACGAACGGGACCGCGCTGCGGCGCGCCTCGACGTAGGCCTCACCGGCGAGCGCCACCGCGCGAACGTCCCCGAACCGCCGCGAGTAGCGCAGCACCGCCCCGCCGCCGAGCAGGACCTCCGAGCCGTCCGAGAGCGGGACCTGGACGAACGTTCCCGGCGCGGCGTGCACCTCGACGGGCTCGCGCGTGCGGGCGTCCCACCGGGACGTTCCCCACACGAGCACCGCGGAGACGACGAGCGCAATCGCGCCGGTCCAGACGAGCCCGCCCGCGTCGGGCAGCAGGCGGTTGGCAGTCTGCGTGAGGTCCGTCAGAGGGGGCGGCATCAGGAGAGCGGGCTGGTGAGGGGCAGCGAGAGCGTGAACCGACTGCCGCGGTGGCGCGCGTCCTCGACGGACGCCGTGCCGCCGTGCGCCTCGGCGACGGCGCGGACGACGCTCAGGCCGAGCCCGAGGCCGCGCTCGCTCCGGCTCTCGTCGCCGCGGAAGAGGCGGTCCCAGATGCGCGGCAGGTCCGGTGCGGGCACGCCCGGGCCGTCGTCCTGGACCGCGATGACGGCGTGGTCCCCTCTCCTGCCCACCGAGACGCGGACGTGCCCGCCCGGCGGCGTGTACTTCACCGCGTTGTCGACGAGGTTGGCGACGGCCTGCCGCACGCGCGCCGCGTCGACCGGCGCCGTGAGCGGCGCGGACCGGGCGAGGACGAGCGCGACGCCCTTCTCCTCGGCCACGATCTCGTAGAGGTCCACGACCTGCCGCGGCGAGGTGCGCGAGGTCGTGGGGCACGCGGCGCAGCGCGAGCGTGCCCGCCTCGGCCTCGGCGACGTCCATCACGGCCGCGAGGATCGCGAGCACGGCGTCGGTCTCCTCGACGGCGTCGGAGAGCGCCTCGCGCTGGCCGTCGGGGCCGGCGACGAGCGCGCGCTCGGCACCGGCGCGCAGGCGCGTCAGCGGCGTCCGGAGGTCGTGCGCGGCGTCGTCGAGCGTGCCGCGCATCCCGTCCACGAGCGCCTCGACACGGACGAGCATGCCGTTGACGAGGCCGGCGAGCTCGTCGAGGTCGTCGCCCGAGCCGGTCGTCGGCACGCGCTCGCCGAGGCGACCGGTCTGGGCGACGCGCCGCGCCGTGTCCGCGAGCGCGCGCACGGGCGCGAGCGCACGGCGGGCCAGGAGCGCGCCGCCGCCGAGGGCGATGAGCAGGACCGGCAGCGCGATGACCCCGAAGAGGTTGCGGAACCGCTCGAGCACCTCGGCCCGCGCCGCTGACGGCGCTGCAACCTGAAGCACGAGGCCAGGCGACCGGGACCGGGAGCACGTCGAGCGGCGGACCGTCGCCGCGACTGCGGGACGCTCGTGCTGCCGTCCGTCAGGCTGCGCGTGTCGTAGGCCGCCCACCGCGACGCCGGCACGAGGCGCGCGGGCCGGCCCGCCTCGGCGATGCGGAGCAGGACCGGGCTGGTCTCGGGCGCAACCTCGATCTCGGCAACCTCGGCCTCGATGGCGCGCCGCCCGCCGAGCGCATAGTCCGCCGCGAGTTCGGCCGCCGCGTCGCGGAGCGCGGCGCGGTCGCGCTCGCGAAGCGATTGCCCGAGGAGCACGTAGGCGAGCGCGAACAGGGCCGCCGTGCTCCCGAGAAACAGCGCGGCGTAGGCGAGGGCGAGCCGGGCGCTGAGCGAGCGTGTCCACCGGCGCGGCGCGGGCGCGGTCACGGCGTGCTGCCGGGAAGGCGCAGCACGTAGCCCACGCCGCGGACGGTCTCGATCATGCGCGTCTCGAACGGCTCGTCGACCTTCTTGCGCAGCCGGTGCACGAGCACGTCGACGACGTTCGTCTGCGGGTCGAAGTCGTAGTCCCACACGTGCTCGATCACGAGCGTCTTGCTCACGACGCGGCCGGCGTTGCGCATGAGGTACTCGAGGAGCCGGAACTCGCGCGGCTGGAGGTCGAGCGGCTGGCCCGAGCGCGTCGTCTCGCGCGTGAGCAGGTCGAGCGCGAGCGGGCCGGCCACGAGGCGCGTCGTCTCGGGCGCGGCCGTGCCGCGGCGCACGAGCGCCTGCACGCGCGCGAGCAGTTCGGCGAAGGCGAAGGGCTTCGTGAGGTAGTCGTCGCCGCCGGTCTCCAGCCCGCGCACGCGGTCCGCGACCGAGCGCTTCGCCGAGAGCACGAGCACCGGCACCGCCGAGCCGCGCTGCCGGAGCGCCTCGATGAGCGAGAGGCCGTCGCGGCCGGGCAGCATCACGTCCACGACGGCCGCGTCGTAGTCGACCGCGAGCGCCTGCCCGAGGGCCGTCTCGCCGTCTGCGACGGTGTCGACGGCGTAGCCCGCCTGGCGGAGGCCGCCGGCGACGAACGCGGAGATCCGAGGGTCGTCCTCGACGACGAGCAGGCGCATGGCGGGAGCGACGGGTGGAGACCGGAGCGTACGCGCGCGCCGGGCGGATGCCCACGCCTTTCCAGGTTGTAATGCGGCGGACAGAGGGCGGACACGCGCCGGAGCGCACACTGTGGGCCCTCCGCTCGCTTCTCATGATCGCTCTCGTCGCCGCCCTGCTCGGCCTCGCCGCCGCGCCCTTCCCGCGGACAGCCGTCCGCGCCGACACGGACACGGTCTCGGTCTCGCGCACCGTCGATGCCGCGGCGACGGAGGCGGCTGTGGACGTCGAGCGCCTTCGCGTCCGGCCCATCGTCTCGCCGAGCGCGCTCTACTCGGGGTCGAAGGGCTTCGGCGTCGGCGGCGGGTTCGCGGCGGACCGCGTCCTCCGCCCCGGCGACCACCTTCAGGTCGAGGCGCGGCTCGCGCAGCACCTCCAGGGCGGCTTCGCCGAGTACCTCACCGGCGACTCGCGCCGGAGCCCGCTCGTGGGCCTGCTCGGCGTCGGCGGGTGGACAACGAGCCGGACGCGCTTCGAGGGCCATGGTCCGCACTCGGCGTCGGGGACCTCCCTCTTCCTGGACCGCCTCGCGGCCGAAGCCGAGGCGCGCCTGAAGTGGTCGCCCGCAGGGCCCGGCGGCCTCCTCCTCCAGCCGACCCTTCGCGGCCGCTTCGACCGGCTCCGCGGCGTCACCGAGCCGAGCACCGGCGCCCTCGCCGCCGCAGACCCCGCCGACACTGCCCGCCTCGACGCGCTGGTCGGGACGGACCGCTACGGCGTCGACCTCGCCCTCTCGGCGGTCCGCGACACGCGCGACGCGCCGTCGATGCCCACGCATGGCGCCTACCTCGACGGCGAGGTCGGCCGCTTCCAGGCGCTCGACGGCTCGGGCCTCGGGTTCGTGCACGCCCAAGCGCTCGCGACCCTCTTCCGCCCGGCCCCGTTTCAGCTCCCGCTTCTCGCTGAGCGCGGCTCGGTCTTCCTGCGCCTCAACGCCGCTGTGACCCGGCAGGACGGGGCCGACCCGCTCCCGTGGTTCTACCTGCCGGAGCTCGACCGCGACCTCGTCGTCGGGTACCCGCGACGCGGGTTCGCCGGGCGCGACGCGCTCTCAATCGGCGTGGGCGGGCGGAGCGTCATCGGCCCGGCCATCGGGCCGTTCCGTGCCGAGGGCGTCGCGCTCGTGATGGTCGGCGCGGCGTATGACGACGTCTTCCGCGAGTTCACGCCACGCGTCCGGTTCTCGTCGGACCGGACGGCGGCGGGCTCGGCCGTCCCGCTCCAGCCGAGCCTCGCGCTCGGGCTGAACCTCCACACGGCCCGGCGCGAGCGCCCGCTCATCGGGGCGCTCGTCGGCATCGGGCCGGGCGGCGTCACGCTGACGTCGCTGCGCCTCGTGTACGGGCTCGGCGACTTCCGGCCCCGGTTCCGGTAAGCCGCCGCTCCCGACGCCTCCTGTCCGCAGTGCGGATGGGCGGGCGAGTTGCCAGATGGGCTGGTCCCTGACGGGAAGGGTTAGGGCACAGGGAACGCGGGGAGCGTGGTCGCGGCGAACACGCCGGGCGCCTCCTTGTAGAGAATGAACACGCCCATCACGACGAGGAACACGGCGAAGCCGCGGCGGAGCCCCTCCTGGGGCACCCGCTGGCTCAGCCGTGCGCCCACGAGCGAGCCGGCGATCCCGATCGCGGCGAACGTACCGACGAGCCGCCAGTCGACGGCACCGCCGGCGTCGGAGAGCACGTCGAGGTACTTGAGAAAGCCGGTGAGGCTGTTGAGCACGATGATCGAGAGGCTCGTGCCCACGGCGAGCCGCATGTCGAGCCCCACGAGGAGCACGAGCGCCGGCACGATGAGGAATCCGCCGCCGACGCCGACGAGGCCTGTCATCACGCCGACGGCCGCGCCCAGGAGTGCGATGAGCCACGCGGGCTTGCTCACCCGTGCCTCGCCCGTCTCGGTGCGGCCCTTCAGCATCGCCCCGGCCGCCGCAATCATCACGACGCCGAACAGGACGAGCTGGACGGCACCCGGGCACGTAGGCCGCGACCACGGCGCCGAGGTAGGTCCCCACGATGCCGGGCACGCCGAAGCCGAGGACGCTGCGCCAGTCGACGAGCTGCTGGCGGGCGTAGCTCAAGGCGCCGACCGACGCGATCGCGCCGACGATGGCGAGGCTCTCGGCGATGGCCACCTTGTCCGGCTGGCCCGCGAGGTAGACGAGGACCGGGACCGTCAGGATGGAGCCGCCGGAGCCGAGCAGGCCGAGGACGAGGCCGATGGCGACGGCGCCGAGGAGGGCGTAGAGCATGAGCGTGGGTTAGCAGGCGAGGGCGGCGCGTGCATCATCGCCGGCGAGCGGGGCGCCGAGAAGCGGGCCGAGCACGCACACGTCGAAGGAGCCCGCGGCGAGCGGGACGAGCGAGAGCACGGCCACGGCCTTACCGCCCGTCGTGTGCCGGCTGGACAGGCCGCGGGCGAGAAGGCCGAGCCCGACGGCGACGCGGAGCGCGCGGCCGGCCGGCGAGACCATAAAGCGGACGAAGGAGGGGGCAGTCATGAGAGGTGGGGGATGGATGAGAGAGCAGGGATCAAGGTCAGGCGGACGCGTCGGCCGGCTGGCCGGACTCGATGGCATCCGGGGCGATCTCGCGGTAGTGCGCGAAGGCGTCGTTGACGTAGTGGACGTCGTGCCCCTCGCGGGCGAGCAGCGCGGCGGCCACCGCCGAGCGGACACCGCTCTGGCAGTGGACGTACAGCGGGCTCCCCTCGGGCACCTCACCCAAGCGGTCCGCCAGGCGCGTGTGGGCGACGTTCGTGGCGCCGGGGACGTGGCCGGCCGCGAACTCCGCCAGCCGGCGGACGTCGAGCACGGCGGACCCGCCTCGCGGTCGCGGACGGCCTCGAAGTCGACCTCGGGGATCGTCGCCGTCGCACCGCCGCCCTGGACGTGCGCGGCCAGCGTCTCGAACGTGGCGTAGGCCACGACGCGGTCGAGCCCGATGCGCACGAGGTCGCGGACGGCCTCCGCCACGTCCGCCTCGTTGATGACGAGGACGATCTCCGTCTCCGGATCAGTCACATACGACCCGACCGTCGTGTTGAACTGCGTGTCGAACGGCGCGTAGAGCGCGCCCGGCAGGTGCGCGGCCATGAACGCCGAGCGGTCCGCGCGCGTGTCCACGATCACGGCGTCTCCGACGTCGGCGAGGTCGGCCGGGGCGAGCGCGCGGGGCGTCGGGAGCGCTGCCAGCGGGGGCACGCCGTCGCGGTTGAGCCGCTTCATCCGGCCGAAGTAGAGCGGCGGCTCGGGCTGGGCGTCGAGGATCGCCTCGACGAACGCGTCCTCGCCGCGGCGCGCGGCGTCGATGGAGCCGTTGTAGCGCTTCTCGTACCCGACGGTCGACTGCGGGATCGCGCCGAGGGCCTTGCCGCAGGCGCTGCCGGCGCCGTGGCCGGGCCACACCTGGAGCTCGTCGCCGAGGTCGAGAAAGCGCTGGACGGACGCGAAGAGGGCCCGGGCGGCTGGCTCCTGCGCGCCCCCCTGCCCGGCCGCGCTCTCGAGCAGGTCCGGCCGGCCGAGGTCGCCGACGAACACGAAGTCGCCCGAGACGAGGCCCATCGGCGTGGTCGCGCCGCCGCCGTGGTCGGTGACGAGGTAGCTCAGGTGCTCGGGCGTGTGGCCCGGCGTGTGGACCGCCGTCAGCTCGATGTTGCCGACCTCGAACGTGTCGCCGTCGCGCAGGAACGTGACGTCGTCGCGGTCTTTGGCCCAGAACGAGCCCCAGCCGTCGTCCTCACCTTCGGCCGAGAGGTAGAGGCGCGCGCCGGTGGCCTCGGCGAGGTCGCGGGCGCCCGACAGAAAGTCGGCGTGGATGTGGGTCTCGGCGACGTGCGTGACCGTCAGCCCCTCGCTCGCGGCGATCGCGAGGTAGCGGTCGATGTCCCGCTCGGGATCGACGACGAGGGCCTGCTTCGTCTTCTGGCAGCCGATGAGGTACGCGTACTGCGAGAGCTTGGAGTCGGTGATCTGGCGGAGCAGCATGGGAGTCAGAGTAGAGTGACGGACCGACGGCGGTAGGTGTATGCCCACGAGCGCCGTTCGTGCCTAGGGGACGACCGGGCCTAGTGGGGCAGGTGGTCGCGGAGGGCGGCGTAGGCCCACGTTCCGGCCAAGGCGGCAACGAGCGCGGCGAGCATCACGGAGACGCCCCCGCCGACGAGGGCGAACAGCGGGCCAGGGCAGGCACCCAGGAGGGCCCAACCAAGCCCGAACGTCGTCCCGCCCATCCAGTAGCGCGCGCCGGGCACGCGCGAGTCGCCCCACGTCTTGGGGCTCAGCTGGATCGGCTCGCCGTGGACGGTCGTCAGCTTGAGCCGCTTGATGAGCCAGATCGAGAGCGCGGCCGTGACCACGGCCGACCCGATGATGCCGTACATGTGGAACGACTCGAACCGGAACATCTCGTAGATCCGGAACCAGGAGATCACCTGGCTCTTGGTGAACACGAGGCCGAGAAAGGCGCCGAGCAGGCCGTAGACGGCGAGCGCGAGTGGGGCGTTGCCCTCGGCGAGGGCGCGAGCGCGAAGCGAGGGCACCACCTGCTCGGTGTCGAGGCACTCGCCTGGAGCAGCAGCCCCGGCATCGTCGGGCTGGCGGTACAGAGGACGGATCGGGCGCATGGGACTAACCGAGGAGAAGGGGAAGAACGAGGTGCGTCACGGCGAGGCCACCGACGAAGAAGCCAATCACGGCCACGAGCGAGGGAAGCTGGAGGTCGGCGAGGCCGGAGATGGCGTGGCCACTCGTGCAGCCGCCCGCCCACCGGGCCCCGAAGCCGACGAGGAAGCCCCCGCCGAGGACCATGAGCGCCCCGACTGGGGTCGTGAGCGCGCTCCACGACAAGAGCTGCGCGGGGACGAAGTCCGCGCAGGTCCGTCACGCCGAGGTCGCGCAGAGCGGCGACCGTCTCGGGCGAGAGCGCGAGAGGGGCGCCTGGATCGGAGAGGACCTGGATGCCCAGGAAGCCGCCGGCGACGATCCCCAGGGCGAAGACGAGATTCCAGAGTCCGGCCGCGCGCCAGTCGTAGCGGAAGAAGCTGGGCTTGGCCCGGTCCGGGACCGGGAGCGCGGCACACGCGTGGCGGAGGTTGGCCGAGAGGCCGAACACCTTGCCACCGAAGAGAAGGAGGGCTGGAACGATGAGACCGATGAGCGGGCCGGCGACGTACCAGGGCCAGGGTTCTTGCACGACGGGCATAGGGGACGAGTGCGGGTTTCTTGATTCAGTGTACAACCGTCCAGTTGCATTGATTCACAGTCCGCGACAAAGGAACCGTGAACTGCTGCCGCACCCTCTCACCTGACGAGCTATTCCTGACCCGCGCGAGAAACCCCCAGTCGTCTCAAGGTTGTATACTGACTCGATGAACGCCCCAGTCCCTGCACCCCTCCTCGACGAAGCCGCCGCCCGGTTTCGCCTCCTCGGCGACCCGGTCCGGCTTCGTTTCCTGAACGAGCTACTGGAGCGCGGCGAAGCGACGGTCCAGGAGCTCGCCGCCGCAACCGGCCACAGCCACCAGAACACGTCCAAGCACCTGCGACTGCTCGCTGAGGGCGGCATCGTCGGGGTCCGCCGGGAGGGGACGTTCGCGGTCTACCGCGTCACAGATCCCTCGGTGCCGGGCCTCTGCCTCTTGGTGTGCGGACAGCTCCGCGCGCCCAACGAGGCGACCCGCCTGGCTTAGTTGACGGCTATAGCGATCTGACGGCACGCTCTACGCCAGCTCGCGCGGGCCCGACAAGGTGCTCCGCTCTGATGACGGCGGGCTGACGTGGGCCGCAGCCGGCAGCGGACTCCCAGACGCCGAGTACCGCGCGCCGCTCTTCGAGGCGGCCGACGGGGCCATCCTCGCCGCGCCCGGCGGGTTCTTCTACACGACCACCCGCGGGGCAACGTGGACGCAGGCGGCCCACCCGTTCCCGAGCAGCACGGGCGGGTTCGCCCGCGCCCCCGACGGGCGGATCCACGCGTCGGGCGAGTCGGGCTACGTCACCTCGGTCGACAACGGCCGCTCGTGGACGGGGAGCGGTTACAACTCCGCCGGGATCTACCCCGTCCCCCGCGCCATCGTCCGGGATGTCGCGGTGGGTCCCGTTCGCGGCCGTCCGGGTCGTCGCGGACCCAGCCCTGGCGAACCATAGGCGTGAGGCCGAGGCGGGTCGCGGACTCGTGTCGTTGGTCGGTCGTGATGCTGTTCATGGTCGTGTCGTAAACGACGCGAGGCCGGCATCCCGGAGATGGGATGCCGGCCTCGCGGTCGGGTTGGTGAGTCTGTGGAGTGGGATCGGACGGCCGTCGCCGACGTGGCTGTCGCCGACGTGGCCGTCGCCTCGATGCGGACGAGTACGTCACGTGCGATCTGGCCGATCGCGCCGGACTCTGCCACAAGCGCGTCGTCGCCGGCTCAACCCTTTGGCTAGAGCAGTCGTCGACCGCTCGGTCGAGCCCAAGCCCGTACTTCTCTCATCGCGGTTCTCGCCGGTCACCGTGACGGCGCGTGGCCGTCACCAGCCGTTTTCAGGTCCGACGAGAGTGGCGATCACCGACGGGCGCAACCGGAGGGGCGTGGTGGGGAAAACAGACGTGATGCGAGGCACCGGCGGCCCGAATCGCCGGTGCCCCGCAGAGGCGATCAGCGGGCGACGACCATCCGGCGCGTCTGCACCTCGCGGCCCGACTGGAGCCGGTAGAGGTACACGCCGCTCGCGAGGCCGTTTGCGTCCCACGCGATGCGGTGCGTTCCCGTCTCCATCGATCCGTCGGCGAGGCGCGCGACCTCACGTCCGGTCACGTCGAAGACAGAGAGCGAGACCTCGGCCGGCGCGCTCAGCGCGAACTCGATGGTGGTGCTGGAGGTGAACGGGTTCGGGACGTTCTGCCCCAGCGTGATCTCCGCAGCACCTGCGGTGGCCGCGGCCACGCTGGTGAGAGCGGAGCCGTTCTTGCCAGCCTCGGTCGCGGGTGCGAAGCCGTTGAAGTAGCCGTCGAAGAAGCGGCCCGCGAAGACGGCGTAGTCGGCACGCTTGATGGTCGTGGCCGGGTCGAAGTACGCCTTCACCGTGGGCTGGAAGTCGAACGGGCCCTGCTGGAGCACGAACCGGGCGTTGATGATGCCCAGGTCGAGCGCAGCCTGGACGTAGCCCCGGAGCCCTGCCGGAATCTGCGCCGCGTCCTCGATAGCGACCCGGCGGCTGCCGTAGGCCACGCTCACGTTGCCCGTGTAGCCGGCGGCCTGAGCCTGGAGGCCGAGCGCCTGGACGAACGAGTAGGCGAGGTCCGCTCGGGTCACGTTCCCGTTCGGGTCGAAGCGGTTGCCCGTCGTCCGGATGAGGCCGTTCTGCGACTGATCGGTGTTGCGGAGGGCTGCGCCGCGCGCCGTGGCGGCCTCGCTGAAGGCGGCCTGCACGCCCGAGACGTCAGAGAAGGTGAGCGTCCGGTCGGACCGGAAGAACTGCCGGACGCCCGCCCCCATCGTGAGGTAGTCGGCCAGCTCGACGCGCGAGAGGTTGCGGGTCGGGCGGAAGGTGCCGTTGGCGTACCCGTCCATGAGCCGGTGCGAGACGGCGTACTGGATGTCGGCTGCAGCAGGGTGTCCCTGGACGTCCCCCAGGCCCTCGAAGCCCGACGTCCGCTGGAAGGTCAGCGTGCCGGCGATAGTGCCCGGCAGCGACGTCCCGTTGGTGAGCCCGAGCGGGTCCGTGCCCACGCCAGACACCGAGCCGATGCCCCGGACGGTCAGCCGCCACGTGCCGGGCATCCCCGTCGCGCTTACGGCGATGCTTTCGCCAAGCTGGGGCAGGGAGATGGAGGAGCCGTAGCTGTTGCCGGCGGGGTCGAAGAGCACGAGCGCGACGGTGTTGTCGCTCACGCGGGCAGAGGCCGTCACGCGGCTGATGCCGGCCGCGACCTCGAACGAGATCTCCTGGGGTGTCCCGACCGGGACGTAGTCGATCGAAAACGGGGTCGTCCCGGCGTTTGCGACGAGCGCGTTCGCGTTAAACGTGCGGTAGGCGTTGACCGCCGAACCGAAGGGCTGCGCGGACCGGCCGAGGGCGGCCTGCACCGCCGCGTAGGCGTTGACGTAGCCGGTGCCGACCTCCCACGTCTCCCGTCCGGGCATCGTCGTGGCCGTCTGCTGGAGCAGGCGGCGGACGTCGGCCGGCTGGAGCGCGGGGTTCGCCTCCAGGATCAGGGCGATGATCCCGGCGACGTGCGGGGTCGCCATCGACGTGCCCGAGATCATCGTGTAGAAGGGCAGGTAGCCCGGCGGGATCGCGTCGACGTCGGCGTCGCCGCCGTTGGCTGCCGCGTTGGTCGCCGACCGCGTCGAGATGACGTTGACGCCCGGGGCGGTAACGGTGATCTCGTTGCGAGCCGTCCACTGGATGCCATCGGGCGTCTCGAACGAGAACGTCTGGCCCTGAACCCCGCGCGACGAGAAGTCGGCGAGCAGGCCGGTCTTGTCGCCGGCGCCGACCGAGATGACCCACGGGGCGACGGCGTACGGGTTGTGGGTGTCGGCGCCGGAGCCCGAGTTGCCGGCGGCGAACACGACGTTGATGCCGCGCTGGTAGGCGCGGTAGCTCGCGAGGTTCACCGGGTCGGCCGGGTCGAACGTGCCCTCGGACCCCCACGAGTTCGAGATGACGCGGATCGGGTTGCGGAAGCTGAACTGGTGGGTGATCGCGTAGTCGAACCCGCCGATCGCGTCGAGGATGGCGATGGCCGCGCCAGAGCCGTAGCCGACGAGGTCGGCCCCCGGCGCGACGCCCGCGTACTCCCCGCCCGAGCGGGCGCCGGTGCCGGCGACGATGCCCGCACAGTGGGTGCCGTGGCCCGAGTTGGTGTCGGTGTTGGGCTGGTTCTCCACGTAGGTGATCGGGAGCGTCGTGTCGTACGCGTTGAGGTTGGTGAGCCCCTGCGCGTTGCCGACGACGTGCGTGCCGTACTGGAGGTCGGCGTGCGTGCCGTCGATCCCCGAGTCGTTGACGACGACGGTCACGCCCTGGCCCGAGAACGGGAGCCCAGCCGCGGTGCGCATCGACGCGTCGGCGCGGAGCCGGTCCACGCCGGTAATCTTGCGGCTGCCGTCGTTGAAGTAGGTCAGCGGCTCGTTCGCCCACAGCGAGCGGACATCTGAGCGGGAGGCCAGCGAGGCAACCTGAACGGGCGTCGCCAGCACGGCTGCGATGGGCAGCGACTGGAACGCGACGCCGCGCGTGATCCCGAGCGCCCGGATGGCGCTCATCTGCGCAGCCGTCGGGGGGCCACTCTGGTCGAACGAGACGATCACGGTCGTCGTCCCCATCATCGGGAGAGCGGCGAGCGCGTCAGAGAGGCTGCGGCTGACGACCGCCTGGGCCATCGCGGCCGGCGCGAGCGCGAGCGCGAGCAGCAGGACGGCGAGGGACCGGAGACAGGAGGCCCGGAAAGAGAGGCGGGCGTCGGGACGTGTGTAGGGAAGCGTCGGCATCGCGAGGGGTTGGGGCGAGGGACAGGAGAGGCAGTGCCGCGGGGCGCCGCCGAAGGGTGACCCAAAGTGCACCCCGCCTTCACCTCGCCTCCATCGGTCCGCGCCGACTCTACGCGTCAGTCTCCGGGTCGGCCGTGCGTCCGGCTCCTGCCGACAGCGTGTGGGTGTCTGTCCTACGCACGCAGCGAGGTCTCCCGCCGCTCACGCCTCGCCGCGCCCGAGGATGCCGCCCTCGGCCAGCATGCGGACCGCCTCACCGACGCCCAGAAACTCCGTGGACTTGTCGAAGAAGGCGTCGGCGCCCTCCATGAGGCAGCGGCGCCGGTAGAACGGGTCGGCGTGGTTCGTGAGCATCAGCACGTACGTGTCCGGCAGCAGGTGCTTGATCTCGCGCAGAGCAGCCACCCCACCTTCACCCGGCATCTGGATGTCGAGAACGACCACTTCGGGCCGGTGCGCCCGAGCCTGTGCGATCGCCGTGCGCGTGTCGACGGCCTCCGAGACGACCTCGACGTCCTCGATCTGGTCGAGCATCTCGACCAGGTGGCTCCGCACGATGGCAGAGTCGTCGGCGATGAGAACGTGGAGAGGGACGGGCACGGGGCAAACTGAGGGCGACATGGGCGATCCAGAAAGGTGCCGGGAATCTCCGCACCGCCGGCGCCCCTGGATGCCCGACAGAGTACGGCACCTCCGTCTTCTCTCCGCTGGTTCCAACGTCAGATGAAAGCCCTTACTCGCGTCCGCGTCTGTCCTACACGGTCCGCCCCGTCACACCGGCAGGTCGTTCTCGATGGCATAGCGGGTGAGCTCGGCGTTGTTTTTCATCCCCATCTTGTCGAGCAGCCGGGCCCGGTACGTCGAGACGGTCTTGACGCTCAGTGAGAGCTGCTCGCCGATCGAGCTCACCGGCTTGCCAGAGGCGAGGAGGCACAGCACCTGGAACTCGCGGTCCGAGAGAGACGCGTGGGGCGACGCGTCAGGGTCCGTGTTGAAGTGATCGAGGAGCGACTCGGCGAGAACGGGCGTGAGGTAGCGGCCACCGCCGGCGACGCGGCGGATCGCCTGCACGAGGTCCCGCTCGGCGGCCTCTTTCGTGAGGTATCCGGCGGCCCCCGCCTTCAGCACGCGCACGGCATACTGGTCCTCGGGGTGCATCGATAGGACGAGAATCGGGAGCGACGGATATTCGGCGCGCAACTGCTTCACGAGGTCGAGCCCGCTCGGGCCCGGCATCGAGAGGTCGAGCACGATAACGTCGGGCGTGCCGCCCCGGAGGAGGCCCAGGAGGGCATCCCCAGAAGCCGCCTCACCGACGACGGCGAGGTCCACAGCGTCTGAGATGACCTCCGCGAGGCCGCGGCGGACGATCGTGTGGTCGTCGGCGATGACAACGCGGGTCATAGGGCGGCAGGAAGGAGCGGGAGCACAAGTTCGACGCGCGTCCCGACCCCGGGTGCCCCTCCCACCGTGAGCGTGCCTCCCAGCAGGCGGGCCCTCTCCCGCATACCCAGGAGCCCGAGCGAGCGGTACCTGCCGTCGGCCGTGGCCTCCAGCCCGACTCCGTCGTCCTGCACGGTCAGCAGCAGGTGCGTCTCGGCCGTTTCCACGTCGACGGTGACAGCGGTCGCGCGGGCATGGCGGGCGACGTTGGTGAGCGCCTCCTGGGCGATCCGGAACACGCCCGTCGCGGTGTCAGCTGGCAGATCGCGCTCGGGCCCGCGCGCGGCGAAGCGGCACGGCACGCCGGCCCGGGTCTCGAACTGGGCAGCCTGCCACTCCAGCGCGCTCACGAGACCAAAGTCGTCAAGGACACCGGGGCGGAGGTCAGCCGAGATCTGGCGGACGTGCCGGATCGTCTCGTCGATGATCTCGCGCGTGTCGCCGACGCGGCGGGCGGCCTCGTCGTCGCCTTCGAGCCGGCGGCCGAGCCACCCGACGCCGAGGCGGATGGCCGTCAGGGCCTGGCCGAGCACGTCGTGGACCTCGCGCGAGATGCGCGTGCTCTCCTCCTCACGGACCTCGTTGACGTGGGCCGTGAGTGCCCGAAGATCGGTCCGGGAACGCTCCAGGTCGAGGGCCTGCTGCTCCAGCGCGTCGGCCTGGGCGGCGAGCGCCTCCTGGTGGTGCTTCAGGTCTGTCACGTCGGCCGCGACCCCGATCACCTTCGTGATCCGCCCCGTGACGTCGCGGACCGGCGCGAGGTACGCGTCGAACGCCCGCCCGCGGACCTCGACGACGAGCGTCGAGGTCCCACCCTGCGCGGCCTCGGCTGCAGCTTGGACGATGTCGCCGTATTTGCCGTAGACGTCGTACAGCGACCGTCCCACCAAGTCGCCGGGGGTGGCGCCGACCTCGGCGAGCCCGCGCCCTTCGGCAAACGTGATGAGGCCGTCGGGACGGAATGCGAAGACGATGATGGGGACAGCCGTGACGATCTGCCGGACGAGCGCCTCCTGCTGATGGAGCGCGTCGGCGGCCTCCACCTCGGCGGTCACGTCGCGGAGAATGCTGAGGACCTCGCCCGGACCGGTCGAGACGACGCGGACTTCGCGGTGCTTGACCGCTCCGCTCAGCTCCACCTCATAGCGGTAGGTTGCCGGCTCGCCGGTCGCGCGCAGTTGAGCGACGGCGTCTTCGAACCGCACCCCGAGCGGCGCAGCGACGACGTCCTGGAGCCGGCGCCCGAGGATGTGCTGCGGGAACGTTTCGGTGCTGAACGCGCCCGGGACGTGGAAGTCCAACACGAGCCCGTCGTCCTGGAGCCGTGCGATGACGTCGGGGAGGGCGCCGAGGAGCGCCCGGAAGCGGGCGTCGCTCTCGCGGAGGGCCACCTCAGCCGCCTTCCGCTCGGTTACGTCGCGGGCGTTGATGACGCCGACCGGGGCCCCGTCCGGACCAGTCACCGCCCGCCCGACCGCCTCCAGGTAGAGGACCCCGCCGTCTTTCCGCAGCGCGCGGTACTCCAAGGCGCGCGTGGTCCCGGGCTCGGTGACGGCCTCGAAGAAGGCCGCCGCCAGCGTCTCGAGGTCGTCCGGGTGGATGGTCGCGAACGCGCTCTGCCCGACGAGCTCGGCCGGGGTATACCCGAACTTCTCCTCGACCGACGGGCTGACGTAGATGTACGTCCCCATGGCGTCGAGCACGGCGACGATGTCGAAGGAGTGCTCAACGAGGAGCCGGTACCACTCCTCGTTCCATGTGCGCGCGGCCGAGGCGGCGTGGCGGGCGCGGGCGCGGCTGAGCGCGCGCGCGAGCGCGGGCACGTCGCCGAGCGTGCTCGCAGGCAGCACGTCGGAGGCGCCGCTCTGGAGCCACGACGCCTCGGCCGCCGCGTCGTCGCGCTCACACGCGACGAGGACGGCGGGTCGCTGTGTCCCTGCGCGCAACCAGACCTCAAGGTCGGCCGGGGTCGTGAGCGTCTCCTCCACGACGAGCACGTCGCGCTCCCGCTCGTCGATGGCCGCGCCGACCGCCTCCCAGCCGGAGACCGTAAGGACGTCGACGGCAGGCGTCGCTCTTAGGGCTTGGAGGTGGGGAGAATCAGGGGCGCCAGCGAAGACGAAGCGGGAGGGTTGCACGAGATGGGTGGGTTCGGAGCAGAAGCGCGCGCAGAGACGAGAATGGCTCTGATGCCGAGTCTGAAAGGTAGAACTTTCCACGGGCTCCCGGCCGTCCGTGAGTCCCCCGGTGCGACTCGGGGGGCCGCCCCCGCCGACCACCTGGTCGGGCCCCGAACCGCTGCGCCGCCGGCGGTATCCGGGCGCGAAAGTCTCTCGCCATGCCGATGGCGCAGCCGACCTTGATTGTTGTTTCGCCGCACACTGGCTCGCGAGTCCGTCTCTAGATCGTTGTGACCCCGCTTTGTCGGTTCGTCCGCACTTTGTGTGATGCTGCTGTCAGCGGCGGAGCGCTCGTTGCCGGAAGGCCGCAGAGCAGACTGAAATCGCGGGTCAAAGAACGCGGCCACTCACGGATCGAGCACGGATCATACAAAGTGCGGGAGAGTCACGGGCCTGGGTCATATCAAACGGGAAAGGCCCCCAAACCGCGCAATAGCGATCTGGAGGCCTGTTTCCGTGGTGCCCGAGACTGGAATCGAACCAGCACTCCCGTAAAGGAACACGTCCCTGAAACGTGCGCGTCTACCAATTCCGCCACTCGGGCGAGTGGACGGCGAATCTAGCGACCATGCCAGCGTCCGCGCCACGCCCCCGGACTCTCCACGCCTTCTGCACCCGCCCCCCGGTGCTGCGGCGTGCTATCGTTCCAGACACCTCTCCACCTGCGATGCCCCGCCCGACCCTCGTCCTTGCCGCGCTGCTCGTCTCCACGAGCGCTGTGGCGCAACGGCCGCGCCCCTACCCCGTGTTCACGCCGCCCGACGTTCAGCGCGCCATCGAGGCCGGCACACGCACGGCCGACGGTCGGCCCGGCCCGCAGTACTGGCAGAACACCGCCACATACCGCCTCGACGCGCGCCTCGACCCGGCGACGACCACCCTCTCCGCGACCGGTGCGATCGCCTACCGCAACGCCTCGCCGGACACGCTGCGGTTTCTCGTCCTCAAGCTCCGCCAGAACATCCACGCGCCAGGCGTACCGCGCAACCGGCCCGTCACCGTCACAGGTGGGCTGACGCTCTCGCGCCTCGCCGTCGCGGGGCAGGCCGTTACGGAGGTCGGTGGGCTGCCGGAGCCGGGGCAGTACCGCACCGACGGTACCATCCTGACGCTTCAGCCGCGTACGCCCGTTCTTCCGGGGGCAACGGTTGTGCTAGATATGGAGTGGTCCTATCCGGTCCCGCCGAGCAGCGGCGCCTTCCGGCAGGGGCAGGACGGCGAGGTCTACTTTCTCGGCTACTGGTACCCGCAGATGGCCGTCTACGACGACCTCGACGGCTGGAGCACGGACCCGTACCTCGGCAACGGCGAGCACTACATGGGCTACGCGAGCTACGACGTGTCGCTCGACGTGCCGGCCGGCTGGCTCGTCCGCGGCACCGGTACGCTCGTCAATCCGAGCGAGGTGCTGACGGTCGAGACGCGGGCGCGCCTCGGTCGGGCCGCGACCTCCGACGAGACGGTCCACGTCGTGACGGCCGGGGAGCGCGGTCGCGCAACGCTCGCAGGGCCAGACGGCCGCGCCGTGTGGCGCTGGCACGCAGACGACGTGCGCGACTTCTCGCTGTCGGCGTCGCCGGCCTACGTCTGGGACGCGACGAGCGCCAGGGTCGACCAGACGGCCGGGATCCTGCCCGACGCCCCGGCGCGCGTCGAGATCCACACGCTGTACCGGCCCGGCACGGCGTCGTGGGAGCGGTCCGCCGAGTTCGAAAAGGCCTCCATCGAGCACCTCTCGCGCCTCGTGTTGCCGTATCCGTACCCCGCGATGACGGCCGTCGAGGGGCTCATCGGTGGTGGGATGGAGTACCCGATGATGACGCTCGTCGGCGGCGCGCGCACCGACGCCTCGCTGTTCTCGGTGATCTACCACGAGACGTCGCACATGTGGTTTCCGATGATCGTCGGCTCCAATGAGCCCGCGTACCAGTGGATGGACGAGGGCCTGACGAGCTACGACCAGAACTGGGGCATCTCGGACCTCTTCGACGGCTCGTCGGCCGCCTACCCGCGCGTCGACGCGTGGGCGCGGGGCCGGCAGGCGCACTTCCGCCTCGCCGGCACTGGCGACGCCGTCGAGCCGATGCGCCACAACGACCGCTTCCCGATCGGCAGCGGCTCGCCGCAGGTAGATCCCGTCGGCGGCTCGGCCCGCACCATCGCGTCGTACTCGACGCCGGCCGTGATGCTGCACGCGCTCGAGACGCTCGTCGGCCGCGACCGCTTTCTCGCGGCCTTCCGCGACTACGCCCGCACGTGGGCCTTCAAGCATCCAGCCCCGGGCGACTTCTTCGGCCGCATGGAGGCCGGCCTCGGGCAGGACCTCGACTGGCTCTGGACGCCGACGCTCTTCGAGACGTGGACCGTGGACCACGCCGTCTCTGTAGAGTCGGCCTCCGCGGATGGCGTGCGCGTCGTCGTGCGCGACCTCGGGCTGGCGCCGTTCCCGGCCACCGTCGCCGTGACGTACGCCGACGGCCGCGTCGAGCGCCGGACGGTGCCGGTCGAGACATGGCTGGATGGGGCAACCGAGGCGACGCTCGTCTTCCCTGCAGGCACGCCCGTCCGCGCCGAAGCCGAGGGCGCCGCCCCAATCCTGGATGTCGACCTGTCCAACGATGCCTGGACGAACGGAGGCTGAGCCCGCGCCCTTTGTAGAACGGCCGGTGAAATGGGCGGGCGGGCGGGCGCGGGCATTTTCCCTGCCCCCCCGCCGGCCGTATGTTCGGCGTCCCGAGGCGCCTGGCGCCTCGGCGTTTGCCTCGGTAGCTCAGTGGTAGAGCATGCGGCTGTTAACCGCAGGGTCGTAGGTTCAAATCCTACCCGGGGCGCTAAGTGAAGTACGAAAGCGGCCCCGAGGGGCCGCTTTCGTCGTTTCCGGGCCACGCGGTCGGTAGATTGGGCCTCCGCACGCCCCGCGCCGATGGCCCGCCCAGACTCCTCCGACACGCTTCGCCGCCACCTCCGCACCGGCGCCGAGGTCTCGCCCGGCGAGATCTGCGACCTCCTCGGGGTAAGCGAGCGGCAGGCGCGGCGCATCGTCACCGCCCTCGGCCAGCAGGACCCGCCGCTGCGGACCCGCACGGACGGCCGCCGCGCGTTCTACAGCTACGCGCCCGAGGACCTCGCGCTGCTCACCCCGCCGGAGCCGCTCACCGAAGACGAGGCGCTCGCGGTCCACATGGCCGTCACCGCGGCGCGGCCCGCCTTCGAGCACACCGCCCTTGCCGAAGCCCTCGACGCGGCCGTGGCCAAGCTCGTCCCGCCCGACGGCACCGTGCTCACGTTCGAGCCCGAGGACGGCCGCATGGCGGCGATCGGGCCGGGCACGCAGGTCGTGGACCGCGACGTGTTTCGGGCCGTCCGCCGCGCCGTCCGCGACGGGCGCACGCTGCGGATGACGTACACCAACTCGGCAGGACGGCGCCGCGAGGACTACGCGTGCGAGCCCTACGGCATCGTCGTCGCCGGCGGCTCGTGGCAGCTTGTCGGCCGCGACCTGCGCCGCGGCGCCGTCGTGCGGTATGCCCTGCCGGACGTCGAGGCGGCCGAGCCGGGCGAGGCGTTCGGAGGCGCGCCGGACGGCTTCGACCTCGACGCGTATGTCCGCGAGTCGCTCGGCGGCTTCGCCGCGACGGAGGTCGAGACGGTGCGTCTCGAGGTGACGGCTGCGGCCGCGTCCTCCTTCCGCCGCAAGGCCTACCACCCGACGCAGCTCACCGAGGAGACGAGGCCCGACGGATCGGTCGTCGTCTCGTTCGAGGTCGGCGTCACGCCGGACGTCGTCGCCTTCGTGCGTGCCTTCGGCGCTGCGGTGCGCGTCGTCGAGCCCGCGGCGCTGGCCGCGGAGGTCGCCGCGAGCGCTCGCGAGACGGCGGCGCTCTACAACCGGTGATGGTGCCCGGATCACCAGCCTCGGACCGCGCCGCGCTCGCCCTCTCGGCGGCGTGGGCGCTCGCGACGGGCGCGCTTCTGGCAGCGCCGGTCGGGCCGGTCGGGATGCGCATCCTCGCGGCCGTCGTGCTCTGGCACGTCGCAGTCGTCGCGGTCGGGGTCTGGCGTGGCGACGCAGCGTGGCGGTCGGCGTACGTGCTTGTGGCGCCGATGTCGGTCCTGCTCCTGCTGCCGGACCAGTTTCTGGCCGTGGGGCTCCACACCATCGCGTTTCCAGACACGGGCGCGCCGTTCGTCGGGCGGATCCCTGTCTTCATGGCTGGCATGTGGGCGATCCCGCTCTCCGCCATCGTGCTCGCCGGGCGCGCCGCCGAGCGCCGCGGTGGACCGGCGTGGGGCGTCGCGGCGGGCACCGTCCTCGGGCTGGCCGTGCTCGCGTCGTCCGAGGCGCTCTCGGACGCGCTGCCGATCTGGACGCCCGTCGGCGTGCCGATGTGGGGACCTGTCGCAGCCTACGTGCTGCCCGCCGAGGCGCTTCTCGCCGCGGCGACGGTCTGGGCGGACCAGCTCACGCGCGGGCGCTCACGGCTCGCGCGCCTCGCCATCGGGGCGGGCGTCGTGCTGATGTATATCGGCGCGCTGGCCGTCGGATGGCTATTCCTCGGGCGGTAAGCCCACGGAGGAGCCGCGGGGCGCGGCCTCGGTAAAGACGCGCGTCACCGCCGGATGCGCCGCGCGGATCGCCCCCTCGATGCGCACCGACGCCTCGGCAACCTCGGGCGCCCGCAGCGCGTCGTGGAACACGAGCTCGACGTTGACGAGGACCGAGTCTGGCCCGAGTTGCATCGTCAGCGGCGTCGCGCAGGACTCGACCGACGCGTCGGACTCGGCGATGGCCTGGATCGAGGCGATGACAGCGGGCGCAGCCGAGCGGCCCGTGAGCAGACTCCGGCCGGTGCGGACGAGACCCGCCGAGACGCCGGCGAGCAGCACGCCGATAGCGATCGACGCGATGCCGTCCCACATCGGGTTGCCCGTCGCCTGCCCGATCGCGATGCCCGCCGCGGCGAAGAGGATGCCGACGAGGTCCGCGGTGTCTTCGGCGAGGACCGAGTAGATGGACGGGTCCGGGCTGAAGCGGAACGCCTCCCACACGCTCGCGCCGGGGTGGTCGCGCCGGAGTTCGCGCAGCGCGAGCAGCCACGAGCCGCCGTCGAACACGAAGGCGAAGGCGAGGACGGCGTAGTTCCACACCGGCGTCGCGACCTCGACCGGGTGCTGGAGGTGCGCGATGCCCTCGTAGAACGCGAGCCCGCCGCCGACGCCAAACAGCGCCACGGCGACGAGCAGACCCCACACGTACAGCTCGGACGCGTGTCCGAACGGGTGCCCGGCATCGGCCGGCCGCGCCGCGCGCTTGAGGCCCACGAGCAGCAGCACCTGGTTCGCCGTGTCGACGAGCGAGTGGATGCCCTCGGAGAGCATCGCGGACGAGCCGGTCACGAACGCCGCCGCGAACTTGGTCGCGGCGATCGCCAGGTTGGCGGCGAACGCGCCGTAGACGGCGATGGGGCGGTCGGCCATGCGGGCGCGGGCGTGGGGCCGGAAGATGACACCGGCCGAGGCGCGGCGCCCGCGCGGTTTCGGCGAGGCGCCGCGCGCTCCGGAATCCCCGGACCGCAGCCAGACGACGCCCGTCCCCACGCGCCATTTCCCATTTTCTGGAACGCTGTCCGCACCGGCGGTGTCGCCCGGCCTCCCCCTCCCCCGCTTCCGTGCCCGACTCAAACCCCGTCGTCCTGCTCCTCGGCGCCACCGGCGGCATCGGCGCCGACCTCGCGCGGCGCCTCGCCGCGCGCGGGGCGCGCCTCGTCCTCGGCGCCCGCGATGCCGGGCGCCTCGAGGCGCTCGCCGCGAGAGACCGGCGGCCTCGCCGTCCCGCTCGACGCGACCGACCCCGATGCCGTCAAGGCCGCGGCCGAGCGCGCCGTCGCGGCGTTCGGGCGCCTCGACGGGGCGGCCAACCTCGTCGGGTCGATCCTGCTCAAGCCCGGCCACCTCACCTCGCCCGACGAGTTCGAGCAGACGCTGCGGCTCAACCTCACCACGGCCTTCAACCTCGTCCGCGCGGCGGCGAAGGCGATGTACGGATCGGGCGGAGCCATCGTGCTGATGTCGAGCGCCGCGGCGGGCGTCGGGATGGCGAACCACGAGGCGATCGCGGCGGCGAAGGCCGGCGTCGAGGGCCTCGCGCGCTCGGCGGCGGCGACCTACGCCCCGCGCGGCATCCGCGTCAACGCGGTCGCGCCGGGGCTCGTGCGGACACCCCTCGCGGCGCGCCTGCTGGCCTCGGAAGCCGCCGAGGCGGCGTCGGCCCAGATGCACCCGCTCGGGCGCGTTGGCGAGCCGGCCGAGGTCGCGGAGGCCGTGGACTGGCTCCTCGACGGCGCCCGCTCGGGCTGGGTCACCGGCCAGACGCTCCGCGTCGACGGTGGCCTCGCGACGGTCAGGCCGCGCTGAGATCGAGCCACCGCGCAGCGTCTGACGCGGCGCCGCGCGTCGCGCGGAGCTTGGAGCCGGCGAGCGCCTCGGTGGGGGTCTCCGCAGGGAAGACGTAGAGGGAGGCGAGCAGGATCTCGCCGCCCGGGATGCCGAGGCGCGCGAACGTCTCGGGCGTGCGGAGGATGCCGCCGCCGCTGGACCAGAACGTCGGCAGCCCGCGCGCCGTCGCCGCGAGGAGCATGTTCTGCACGGCCGCGCCGGCCGCCGCGACGTGCTCCATGTTGGCGAGCGTCGGCTCGAAGAGGCCCGCCGCGGCGCCGTCAGAGGGCGGGTCCGGGAGCCACGTCACCAGAAGCAGCGCGTCGGCCGCGGCGAGCAGGCCGGCGACGCGGGCGCCGGCCTCGCCGAGCGCCTCGCGGAGCGCGCGGCAGCCCGCCGCGTCCAGCGCGTAGACGCGCCACGGCACGGGCGACGTGAGCGCCTCGCGGTGGCCCGCAGCGGCAGGCCGGTGGAACGGCGCCCAGTGCGCCGCCTCGATGAGCGCCTCGACGGCGTCGCGGCGGTCGTGAGCGGGGGCGGGCTCGGCGGCGCTCAGCTTGGCCGTGGCGCGGGCGCGGATCGTCTGGTCGACGGCGGCGGTGAGATCAGACGGCATGAACCGAAGGAGAGTGGACGCGGAGGATAACCCGCGTCTACGCCCGCACGCCGACGGCGGCGAGGACGGCCTCCGCGGCGACGCGGCCCGTCTCGGCGGCGCCGTTCATGTAGCCCTGGAAGTCGGCCGAGCAGTGCTCGCCGGCGAAGAACACGCGCCCGACCGGCGCCCCGATAACGTCGCGGAAGGCGGTCGTCTGTCCGGGGCGGTAGCAGGCGTACGAGCCGCGCGTGAACGGGTGCGTCGGCCAGTGGAAGCGGCCCGTGCGGCCGTTCTGCGCGGCGGCGACGCCCGGGAACGCGCCGTCGACGCCGGGCATCAGGCGCGCGATCTGCGCCTCGGCCGTGCCCTCACCGACGGCCAGCCCGGCTGCGCCGCCCGAGAACAGCGTGATCCCGCCCGCGGCGCCCGGCTGGAGCTGCGCGTTGTCCCAGCAGAGCTGGAACGCGGCGTCCGTCATGCACTCGCCGTTGTGGCCGCCCGCGCGCCACGGCCGCGTCTCGGTGCCGACGAACAGCTTGGCGTTCGTCCCGTAGCCGAGCTCTCGGACCGCGCGGCGCTTCTCGCCGGGCCAGTCCATCGCCGACGTGTCCACGTCGCGGAGCATCGTAAACGGCAGCGCGAGCACGACGACGTCCGCGTCGACGTCGCGCGCGGTACCGTCGAATGTGAGGCGGACGCCCGAGCTGCGCGGGCGCATCGCAGAGAGGCGCTGCCCCGTCTCGATCTGCCCCGGCAGGCGCGCCGCGAGCTCCGCCACGACGCGCTCGTTGCCGCCGACGACCTTGAAGCGCTCGTCGCTCTCGCCGAACGGCTCGAAGCCCGCCGCCGTCTCGGTCCCGATGAGTTCGATAAGGTTGAGGGCGGACTGATCGCCGGCGTCGAGGCCGTACTCGGTGACGTAGGCCACGTCGAGCAGCGCGCGAATGGTGCCCGCCGCGCCGATGCGGTCGAGGTACTCGGCGACCGAGAGCCGGTCCAGCAGCGGCGCCCCGTCGCCGTCGGCGGCCAGCCGGTCGGCGACGAGGAACGGGACGAGCGGGACGAACGCGGCGACGACCTCGGCCTCGGAAATCTGCCGGCCGCCGAAGTAGAACGCGTGGCGCGCCTCCTCCTCGCCGCCCGAGGCGCGGTCCGACAGCGGCAGCCCGAACTCCGCCGCGAGCGCGAGGAGGTCCGCGTGGCCCGTATCGATAAACTCCCCGCCGAGCTCGGTCGTGAGCCCCGGGCCCATCAGGTCCGTCGCCGTGTGCATCCGCCCGCCCGTCCGCGGCGAGGCCTCGTAGACCGTCGCGCGGACGCCCGCTTTCTTGAGGGTGTACGCCGCGTTCAGGCCCGCCATGCCGCCGCCGACGATGGCGACGCGTGCGTCGCTGCGGAGACGCGCGGCGGGAGCGCAGCCGGCGAGCGCCGAGGGGAACACGAGGCCCGCGACACCGGCTCCGGCGACGCCGAGAAACGCGCGGCGGTCCACGCGCGCGGCCGCGCGGTCGCGGGCAATCTCCACCGCCTCGTCGGGCGGCGGACCGCCAGCGGCGCGGGCGGTGGCGAGACGTGCCGCGCGGCGGAGCGCGTCGAAGAGGGGTGTTCGGGCGGCAGACACGGTGCAGGCGGCGGGTTTACGCGGAGAGTAGCGACCAGCGCGCAGTCGGCGGCGCTCTTGCTTAGTCGATTTGACTCTGCTATTTTTTTGGCACATGTAGCTCCGGTCCCGATGCGCCCCCTTCTCGCCCTGATGCTCGCCGCCACGGCGCTGCCCGCCTCGGCCCAGTCGCCCGCCTCGAGCGCCCGCACGCTCGTCGAGGCGGTTCGCGCCCGACATGGCGAGACATGGGTCCGCACGCTCGCCTTCGTCCAGGAGACGACGTTCCACACGCCGGCCGGGGCGCAGACGCAGACCTGGTTTGAGGCCGCCTCCATCCCCGGCCGTCTCCGCATCGACGTCGCGCCGCTCGGCGAGGCCGGCACGTTCCTGTTCACGTCGGACTCGACGCACGCCGCGCGGCCGGGCCGGCCCGTCGCTCACCGCGCCGGCGGCAACCCGCTCCTGCTGCTCGGCTTCGACATCGTGGCGATCCCAGCGTCCGAGACGCTCGCCGGCATGGCCGCGCTCGGCATCGACACGACAGCTGTGCGCGAGGATGTGTGGGAGGGCCGCCCATCGCTCGTCGTCGGCGGTTCCCCGGGCGACTCGGCAGCGCTCGGCGCGCGCATCGCGCCGCAGGCGTGGTTCGACCGCGAGCGCCTCGTGTTCGTGCGCCTCGTCGAGCGCGACGGCGGCGGCGTCTCGGAGGTCCGCTTTCTGGACTACACGCCACTCGGCAGCGGGTGGATTGCGCCGCGCGTCGAGGCGTACCAGAACGGCGTGCTCGTGCAGGAGGAGCGCTACCGCGCGATCCGCGCCGACGTGGCACTCCCCGCCGGCACGTTCGACCCTCGGTCGTGGTCGTCCGTCGCGTGGTGGACGGCCGCGGGCTACGACGGGACCGAGTAGGCGAGGCGCGCGGGCTACGCCGGCCGCGCCGCGAGGGCGCGGATCTCGTCGCGCAGAGACGCGATCTCGGCCGTGAGCGCCTCGACCTGCCGCGCGCCCGCGACCTCGGCGCCGGCGTCGTCCGCGTCGCGCCCGACGAAGTACGTCGCGAGCGTCGCGGTGACGTAGCCGAAGACGGCGAAGGCGTAGAGCGCGAGGCCGATGCAGAGCACGCGGCCCTCGGGCGTCTTCGGCCAGAACTCCGAGCCGAGCGTCGTCATGAGCATCGCCGTCCACCAGAGCGCCTCGCCGTAGCTCGTGAGCCCGCCGGGGCCGTCTTCGAAGGCGAACATGCCGGCCGCGCCGGCGACGGTCACGATCGCCGTCAGCGCGAGGGCGTAGCCGAAGCCGCGGCGGCCCATGCTCGCGCCGAGCGCCCGCATCCCGCGGTTCAGCGAGCCGACGACCTTCAGCAGGCGCAGGCCGCGCGCGGCGCGCAGCACGCGGAAGACGCGCAGCACGCGAATGGCAGGCAGCACGAGCGACAGCGCCGTGAGCCAGTTCGACGTGAGGAACCGCTTTTTCTTCGGGGCCACGGTGAAGCGCAGCGCGAAGTCGGCGATGAACACGCCCCAGATGACGGTGCCGACGGTCGACCAGAACGGGCTCAGGCCGACCGTCAGCTCGGCCACGAGGAGCGCGAGCCAGACGAAGCCGAGCACGGTCATCGGCCCCTCGAGGCCACCGGCGAGGCGCTCGAGGAGCTCGTCACGCTCGAGGTCCAGGATGGCTTTCTCCGCGGCGAGGGCGGCGGGCGGAGCGGGCTGGGGGTCGGCGGTCATGGCGGCGCAGAGGGAGTGCGCCAGAGGCTAGCCGGACGCGCGCGCCGCGGCAAGCGGAAAAGCTGACCGGCCGGATTACGCGGCCAGCGTGTAGCCCTCCTCTTCGAGCGCGGCCGCGATGCCCTCCCGGCTCGCTCGCGCCTCATCGAGGCGGACGGTCGCCTCGCCGATCCCGACCGTCTCGACGTCGACGCCGTCGATGCCCTGGAGGGCGTCACGGACGGCGCGGACGCAGTGGTCGCAGGTCATGCCGGCGATGGTCAGGGTCTCGGTTGTCATGGCGGATCGGGTGGTTTCCGAACGAACGCCCGAAGCGCCGCGCGGTGCCCCGCCTCAGCGCCGAACAGGCAGCACGACCACCTCGGCGCCGTCGAGGGGCGCGCCGTTCGTAAAGACGGCCGTGGCCGCGGGCGACGCCCAGAGAAGCACGCCAGCCGCGTCGCGGATCTCGGCGCGGACGCCGTAGCGCCCCGCCGGGTCGATGCCGCGCGGGCTGTACGGGATGGCGAACGGCAGCGCCGACTCGGTCGTCGGGCGGATCGTTTGCTCGCTCACGCGGGCGTGCGTCAAAAGGTTTTCGAGGCGGACCGTCACGACCGACCCCTCGGGCAGGCCGAGCGGCGCCGGCGCGGCCACGCCGAGCGGCGTCTGAGGCGTCACAGTGCCGTTGAGCACGGCCGGCGCCTCGGCCGCCGCCGCGGGCACGCCAGGCACCGAGACCGGCGTCGGCGCGGTGCGGGGCGCGCAGCCCGAGGCGAGCGCGGCGAGGAGGAGTAGGGCGAGGCGCATCACGGCATCCAGAAGGGGTCGCCCTCTCACGAGGCCCGCCGCCGGCCGTTCCGCGAACCGGAACCGGGGCGCGCGGCGTACGACGCGCCGCGGACCGAATCGCCGCTCGGCCAACCGGACTCCCTTTCTCGCCGATCCGGCCGCCTTTTCGACCAACCCGACCGCCTCGCCGGCCGACTCGATCCCCTTCCCGGCCGACCTGACCGACTTTCTGACCAACCCGACTTGCTTTCCGGCCGACCCGACCTCCTCGCTGGACGACCCGACTGACTTTCTGACCGACCTGACCCGCTGGATGACCGACCCGACCCTCTCCCCGCCCGCCGTCATCGCCCCGGCCGCCCCGTCCGGCGACGGTGCCGCGGCGTTCATCCCGCCGGCGCCCGTCGTCAAAGACGCCGACGTGAAGCGCGCGGCGCTCGCCAAGATGAAGCGCATCGCGCTCGGCGCGCTCGTCTTCGCGGCCGTCATGTTCGTCGTGCTCAACGTGATCCGCCGCGGCATGGCCGACGGGACCGCGAGCTTCTGGGTCGGCTTCGCCGCCGCCATCTTCGAGGCGGCGATGGTCGGCGCGTTCGCGGACTGGTTCGCCGTCACCGCCCTCTTCCGGCACCCGATGGGCCTCAAGATCCCGCACACGGCCATCATTCCCGAGAAGAAGGACCGCATCGGCAACGCCCTCGCCACGTTCGTCGGCGTCCACTTTCTCAACGCGGACAACGTGATGGCGCGCCTCGACGGCGTCAACTTCGCGGCCGTCGCGGGCGGCTGGCTGCGCGCGCCCGAGAACGTGCGCCGCATCCGGACGCAGGCCGTCGGCGTCGTCGAGCGCGGGCATCGCGCGCCTCGGCGACGACCGCATCGGCGACTTCGCCGCGCGCGAGCTCGGCCCGCGCCTGCGCGAGGTCGCGCTCGCGCCGCGCCTCTCGGACCTGCTCCTCGAGATGACCAAGGACGACCGCCACGAGGCGCTCCTCGACGAGGTCCTCCGCGTCGGCCTCACCGTCGCCGGCAACAACCGCGACGCCCTCCGCGGCCTCATCCGCGACCGCCTGCCGGGCTTCGTGCCGGACAAGCTCGTGGACGTCGCCCGCGACGCCGTCCAGAAGGCGCTCGAGACGACGCTCGACGAGATGATCGCGGACCGCCAGCACCCGATGCGCCTGCGCGTCCACCAGCAGGTGCAGGCGTTCGTGGACAAGCTCGAGCACGACCCCGCCACGCAGGCGCGCGTCGACGCGTGGCGCGACCGGCTGCTCGCCAACGAGGCCGTCCGCGCGTTCGCCGTCGAGCAGTGGCACTCGCTCAAGGCGTTCCTCGCCCGCGACCTCCGCGCCGAGGACTCGCAGGTCTTCGCCTTCGTCGAGGCGCGCGCCGTCGAGCTCGGGCAGGCGATGCTCTCGGACCCGGCCTTCCAGGCGGCCGTCAACGAGAAGGTCGAGACGGTCGCGAAGTGGGCCATCGAGCGCCACGGCGGCCGCGTGCCGGACCTTATCCGCGACACGGTCGCGCGGTGGAACGGCGAGCAGATCGCAGAGCAGGTCGAGCTCGCCGTCGGCCGCGACCTGCAGTTTATCCGCATCAACGGCACCGTCGTCGGCGGCCTCGTCGGCGGCGTGCTCTACCTCGCCGAGTGGCTTCATCGGCTGAGGGGCGCGATGTCGACGAGGGGCGTGCCGGTCATCGCGGCGGGCTGCGCGAGGCCCATCAGCGCGAGGATCGTCGGCGCGACGTCGCCCAAGACGCCGTGGCGGACCGGCCCGGCGACGCCGTCTGCGATGATGAGGTGCGGCACGACGACCGTCGTGTGCGCCGTGTTGGGCGTCCCGTCCGCGTTCCGCATCTTGTCCGCGTTGCCGTGGTCCGCGAGGATCTCGACCGAGTAGCCCTCTGCGAGCGCCGCCGTGACGACCGTCGCGCGCCCCGGCGTCCGCCGCCTCGCAGGCCTTGACCGCCGCGGCGAAGACGCCCGTGTGGCCGACCATGTCCGGGTTGGCGAAGTTGAGCACGACGAGGTCCGGCCGGCTCGGCGTGGATCGCCTCGGCGACTTTCGCGGCGAGCTCCGGGGCCGACATCTCGGGCTGCAGGTCGTACGTCGCCACCTTCGGGCTCGGGACGAGGATGCGCGCCTCGCCCGGGCCGGGCTCCTCGCGGCCGCCGTTGAAGAAGAACGTGACGTGCGGGTACTTCTCCGTCTCTGCCGCACGCAGTTGCGTCAGACCCGCTCGCGAGACGACGTCGCCGAGCGTGTCCGCCAGGTCGTCCTTCGCGAACGCGACGGGCATCGAGAAGGCGTGGCTGTACGACGTCATCGTGACGAGGTAGACGGCGGGGCGGACAGACCGGAGGAAGCCGTCGAACTCGTCCGACGTGAGCGCCTCGGTCAGCTGGCGGCCGCGGTCCGAGCGGAAGTTGAAGAACACGACGGCGTCGCCGTCCGCAGCGTCGGCCCGTCGGCGAGGCGCCCGGGCTCGACGAACTCGTCGGTGACGCCCGCGGCGTAGGACGCCTCGAGGAACGCCGCAGCGTCCGCGAACGCCTCGCCGACGCCTTCGGTGAGCAAGCGGTAGGCCTTCTCCGTCCGCTCCCAGCGGCGGTCGCGGTCCATCGCCCAGTAGCGCCCGACGACCGTCGCGACGACGCCGTACGGACGCGCGCCGCCGCCGAGGCGCGCCATCGTGGCCTCGAGGCGTCGGACGTAGCCCGCGCCGCCGTGCGGGTCGGTGTCGCGCCCGTCCGTGAACGCGTGGACGGCGACGCGGTCGGCCGGGACCCCCTGACGCTGCGCCAGCTCGAGCAGCGCCTCGACGTGCGCGATGTGCGCGTGGACGCCGCCGTCCGAGAGCAGGCCCATAAGGTGGAGCGTCCCACCGGACGCCACGCGCGCGGCGCGCTGCCTCGACGAGCACGGGCGTCTCGAAGAACGAGCCGTCCTCGATGGCGACGTCGATCCGCGTGATGTCCTGGAAGACCACGCGCCCCGCCCCGAGGTTCATGTGGCCGACCTCCGAGTTGCCCATCTGCCCGGCAGGAAGCCCGACGGCGCGGCCGGACGCGTCCAGCGTGCCGTGGGGGTAGCGGGCGAAGAGGCCGTCCAGGAACGGCGTGTCCGCAGCGTCGACGGCCGAGACGGAAGGGTCGTCGGCGACGCCGTAGCCGTCGAGGATGAGGAGGAGGTGGGGCATGGGACCGGAGGGCGAAGGGCGAGGGACAAGATGCGACGCAAAAATCCCCGCCTCGGGCGTGCCGGGGCGGGGATTCGAAGAAGCGAGCGCGCGTCTCAGGCGACCTCTTCGAGCGTCATCAGGTAGTCCTCGACGGAGCCGACGCTGACGCGCGTCTCGCCCTTGACCTTGCGGGCCTTGATGCTGCCCTGGCGAATAAGCTTCTGGACCTGGTTGCGGTCGATAAGCTTGAGCAGGCGCCGGGCCTCCGTCCGCGAGACGGTGTCGTCGCGGTACTCGTCGGCGAATCCGCGGAGGAAGTCGAGCGACGAATCCGAGATCTTCATCAGGCGCGTCTGGGCGTTGGCGGCCGAGACGCCCCAGTCGAGCTCTGCGTTGATGAGGCCGCGGTCCGTCCAGCGGACGAGCGTCTGGCGCGAGATGCGGATGGCTTCGGAGAGTTCGTCGAGGCGAAGCGTTGAGGCGGCGGGCGTGTCCATTGGCTGTGTGGGAGCGGTGACACTTGTTACAACGCGCGTCTCTTGGAAAAGCTCCCTTACGCGGGTCAGGAAATACCTGCGCTGCGCGCTAAATCGCGAGGCCCTACGCGGTTGCGCAGATCACCGGAAGGCGCGGTCCGTGAGCTCGTCGAGCGCGTCCGCGGTGAGAACGCGCCACTGCGGCGCCGACAGGCCGCCGGAGGCGTTGTGGGCGAAGGTGGCGCGCAGCAGGAGCGTCTTGCCACCGTCTGGCGCGCCCTCGGCGAAGGCGGCGGGCGTGAAGCGGAAGACGAACGTCGCCTCGGTCGGGTCGAAGCCCTGCTCACGGCCGACGAGGTCGGCGACGAACGCGGCGTCGTCCGTGATCGGCGCCCCGTTGCCGGCGCGGTCGTCGACGACGACGACGATCGGGCGGCGCTCGTCGGTGCTCGGGAAGGTGCGGACGCGCGCCTCGCGGGAGGCGGCGTACGTCCGCCACGCGATCGGCGCGTCGTGGCTGGCGGTGCCCTGCGCGAAGGCGGGCGCGGCGATGCAGAGGGCGAGGACGGCGGCAGCGAGGCGGGTCATGGCGGGGACGGTGGGGTGGCGGGGGGCCGATGCCACACCAGACTCGCGAGGCGCCGCGGTCTAACCATTCGGGTCCGAAAACCTCGGGACGGCCGGGGCTACGACCCGCCTTGGGAGGGGTGCGCTCCGGGCGAGTGCCTTGCGCCCGAACAGACAGCAGCGCCTCACTTCGCTCCCAACCCGTCAGCCCGGGCCTGGTCCACGACACGCCACATCGCCCAGGCCGCAGCGGAGCGGAACGGGCGGTAGCGCTCGCCGTGCACGGCGAGTTCCGCGGCCGTCGGGCGCGCGTCGAGGTCGGCGAGGAGGCGGAAGCCTTCCTGCACGCCGAGGTCTGCGACGGGCCACACGTCCGGCCGGCCAAGCGTAAACATCATGACCATGTGCGCCGTCCACGGGCCGACGCCGCGGACGGCGACGAGGGCGCGCTCGACCTCATCGTCGGACATCGCGGCGAGGGCCGCGCGGCCCGGCAGGCGACCGTCGAGGGCGCGCTCGGCGATGTCCCGGACGGCGAGCGCCTTGGCGCGCGAGAGGCCGCAGGCGCGCAGCGCGGCGTCGTCCGCGTCGGCGAGGGCGTAGAGGTCCGGCACGATGCCATCGCCGAAGGCCTCCAGAAGGCGGCTGTGGATCGTGCCGGCCGCCCTGCCCGAGAGCTGCTGGTAGACGACCGAGCGGACGAGCGCCGTCGCGATCTCGTCGTCGGTCCGGTGCGGGTCGAACGGGCCCGCCGCGGCGAAGACGGGCGCGAGGCGCGGGTCCAGCGCGGCGAGCGCCTCGGCGACGGCCTCGGGCGAGGCAGCATCCGGAGCGGCGTCCGGTGAATCGGGTGCAGACATCGGGTCGGACGGGCGGAGCGGGCGGTTTGCGTGCGAGATTACGCGCGGCCCCACCCTTTCCGACGCCATGACCCGCCTCGCCGCTTTCGCCCTGCTCCTCACCGCCGGCGGCCTCTTCGCCGGCTGCACCTTCGAGCACCGCACCGACGGCGGCTCGCCGCTCCACACGGACAACGGCGCGCTCGAGGCGCACCGCGAGGCCGTCGAGGCGGCCGGCACGCAGATGGTCGCTGAGCCGCTCGGGGACGGCGCCGCGCCGGCGACGGCGGCGCCCGTCCCCACGCCGCGCCTCGGCACGGTCGCGCAGGGAGAGGCCGCCGCGCCGAACTCGGGCGCGATGGCCACGCCGCCGGCCCCGACGACGTCCGGCGCCACGGCGCCCGCCGGCACGACGACCGAGGCGCAGTAACGAAGCGTTCGTGAGGCCGCTCGGCGCTCAGACGCCCGCCCCGGCGGGGCGCGTTGCCACGAGCCACTCCCTTCCCTCCGATGCGCCTTCTTCTGCCTGTCCTCGCGCTCACGCTCGCCGCCTGCCAGGCGCCGGCCACTGATGGCCCCGCCGAGGCGGCGGCTGTGGCGACAGCGCCCGACCCGAGCCTGCCCGTCCTGACGGTCTACAAGTCCCCGACGTGCGGCTGCTGCTCGACGTGGGCGCAGGCGATGGAGCGCGACGGCTTCCGCGTCGAGACGGTCGACGTGGACGACCTCGCGGCCGTCCGCGACAGCCTCGGCGTCCCGGGCGACCTCACGGCGTGCCACACGGCGACCGTCGGCGGTTACACCGTCGAGGGGCACGTGCCGCCCGCTGAGGTGCGGCGCCTGCTCGCCGAGCGCCCCGAGGCCCGCGGCATCGCCGTGCCGGGGATGCCCATCGGCTCCGTCGGCATGGAGCAGGGCGACCAGCGCCAGCCGTACGACGTCCTCCTGATCTCCGACGACGGCGAGGCCGCCGTCTACTCGCACGTTCCGGGCGCCTGAGCGCCCCTCGGCCATGCCAGACGAGACCCCCGACGCGCCGCGCTCCAGCTTCACGCTCGACCTGTCGTCCGCCAGCGCCGGCAAGCCGAAGCGGCCCAAGGGCTTCGTGCCGGTCGTTCAGAAGACGATCAACCTCACGACGAAGAGGCGCGACGAGGCGCGCGCCGCGTCCGAGACGCCGGCCGCAGCCTCGACCGAGGCGCGTCAGGATCAACCGCGCCGCGCCGAGACGCGCCGGGATGAGCCACGCAGCACCGGAAGCCACCGGAGCGCCGGGCGCCGCGACGAGCCCCGCCGCGACGAGGCGCGGCTGGCCGGACGCTCCGGCGGCACGAGCCTCGCGGATCTCCTCGACGAGGCCACGCTCGCCCGGCTCCGCGGCGGCCAGTAGCGGAACCGGGCGCGGGCCGGCCGGCGAACACCCCGCCGCCCTCCCCGCTCGGATGAACACGACCGTCGTCTGGCTCGCACGCAGCCTGCGCCTCGAAGACCACCCCGCGCTCGCCCACGCCGCCGCCCGCGGCGCCGTCGTGCCCGTCTTCGTCTGGGCGCCGGACGAGGAGGCGCCGTGGGAGCCCGGCGGCGCGCACCGCTGGTGGCTCCACGAATCGCTCCAGGCCCTCGCCCGCGACCTCGACGCCCGAGGCAGCCGCCTCATGCTCCGTGCCGGTCCGACCGCCGAGGCGCTCCTCGACGTCGCCCGGCAGGTCGGGGCCGACCGGGTCGTGTGGCAGGCCGAGACCGAGCCGCACCTCGCGCGCCGCGACCTCGCCATCGCCCGCCACCTCCAAGGCGCCGGCCTCGAGGCGCGCGCCTTTGCCGGCCAGATCCTCCACGACCCCGACGCTATCCGGACCGGCGCGGGCAACCCCTACGGCGTCTTCGGTCCGTTCTGGCGCAAGCTGCAGGCCGAGACGACGATCGGCGATCCGCTGCCCGCCCCGCGCCTCGCGGCGCCCGACGCGTGGCCCGGAAGCGACGCCCTCGAGACGTTCGGCCTCACGCCCGAGCAGCAGGACGGCGTCGACTGGGCGGCGGGCCTGCGCGAGCGGTGGACGCCCGGCGAGGCCGGCGCTCAGGAGCGCCTCGCTGCACTTGCCGCCAGCATCCTCACCGGCTACGCCGAGTCGCGCGACCTCCCGGCCGTCGCCGGCACGTCGAGCCTCTCGCCGCACCTCCACTGGGGCGAGGTCAGCCCGCGGCAGGTGTGGGCGGCCGTCAAGGCGGCGCACGCGCCGAGCGAGGACCGCGGCAAGTTTCTCGCCGAGGTGGCGTGGCGCGAGTTCTCGTACCACGTCCTCAAGCACAACCCCGAGACGCCCGAGCACGCGCTCAAGCCAGCGTTCGAGGCCTTTCCGTGGCGAACCGACGCGGACGGCTTCCGCGCGTGGCGCCGCGGCCTCACCGGCTTCCCGATCGTCGACGCGGGGATGCGGGAGCTGTGGGCGACGGGGTGGATGCACAACCGCGTCCGTCTCATCACTGCCTCGTTTCTGACAAAGGACCTGCTGCTGCCGTGGCAGGACGGCGCGCGGTACTTCTGGGACACGCTCTGCGGCGGCGACCTCGCCTCGAACACGATGGGCTGGCAGTGGTCCGCCGGATCGGGCGCCGACGCGCAGCCCTTCTTCCGCGTCTTCAACCCGACGACGCAGGCCCAGCGCTTCGACCCGACGGGCGATTACGTGCGGCGCTGGGTCCCGGAGCTCGCCGGCCTCTCGGCCACGTACATCCACGCGCCCGCCGCGGCCTCAGCCGAGATCCTCGCTGCGGCCGGCGTGCGCCTCGGCACCACCTACCCGATGCCGATCGTGGACCATGCGAAGCGGCGCCTCGAGGCGCTCGCCGCGCTCAAGGCGACGGCCGATGCCGCGCGCTAGCTTCGAGACTCCCGCTCCGCGCCTCGTGTCCCGCTCTGCCGTCCTGCTTTTCGCCTGCGCGCTCGCCGCGTGCGCGACGCCCGTCGCGCCCTCGGGCGGGCCGCCGGACACGACGCCGCCGGCCCTCGTCTCGTCGCTCCCCGCGGCCGGCGCCACGCGCGTCACGGCGCAGGAGGTGGTGCTCACGTTCTCGGAGCGCCTCGATCCGGCGAGCGCGGCGCGGGCCGTCCGCATCACGCCCGAGCCCGAGACGCCGCCCCGCGTGACAGTCCGAGGCCGCGACCTCGTCGTCCGCCTCGACTCGCTGCGCGCCGACGCGACGACCGTCGTCACGGTCACAACGGACCTGAAGGACGCGCGGCAGGTCGCGCTGCGGGCTCCGGTCACGGTCGCCTTCGCGAGCGGCGACCGCCTCGACGCCGCCACGCTCGCGGGCATCGTCCGCGCCCCGGCGACCGGCGCCGCGGCGGCGGGACTCGCCGTCTGGGCCTATGCCCTGACCGACTCAGCGTCCGCCCTGCCCGATCCGGGCGCTGCGCGGCCGGACTACCGGACCGAGACGACGGCCGACGGCTCGTTCCGCTTCGACTACCTCCGCCCCGGCCTCTACGCCGTCGCTGCCGTCCGCGACGCCAACCGCAACGGCCGCGCCGACGCCGGCGAGCGCTTCGCCGCGGCCCCGAGACCCGCCCTCCGCGCGGCCGAGCCCGACTCGACCGCGCGCGACTCGACTGCCCGAGATGCCGCACCGCCGACGTTCTGGACAACGGTCCTGGACACGATCCCGCCCGCGCCGCGCTCGCTCCGCGCGATCTCCGACCGCCGCGTCGCCGTCCGCTTCTCCGAGTCGGTCCGCCTCACCGACCGCGCCGCGTTCACAGTCGAAGACTCGGTGTCAGGCCGGAGCATCGCGGCGACGGCGTTCGTCGCGCCCGAGATGCCGGCCGAGGTGACGGTCGTAGCGGCCGAGGCGCTCGCCAACCGCCCGCACCGCCTGCGCCTCGCCGCGGGGTCGTCCGTCACGGATTCGTCTGGCACACCAGCCCAGACATTCGCCCGCACCTTCACGCCGCCCGCCCGGCCCGACACGGCCGTCAGCCGCTTCCGCGAACTCCTGCCGCGCGACTCGGTCCTTGCTCCCGGCACGCCGCTCGTCCTCCGCTGGACGACGCCGCCCGACGCCGCCGCACGCCGCACGATCCGCGTCACAGACACTTCGGGCGAAGACGTGCCCGCTGATCTCACCACAGACGACGGCGTCCGCTACCGCCTCGCGCTCCCCGGCCCCGGCATATTCACCATCGCCCTGCCCGACTCGGTCCCACCGCGCCGTGTGACGGTTCTCGGCCCCGAGGCGCTCGGCACGGTCGTCGGCCAGATCGCCGATGCGCGTGGACGGGCCGTCATCGTCGAGGCGGCGCCGGGCGACGCGCCGTTCGGCGCGGACGTGGCGCGCGTGACAGTTGGGCCGGATGGTCGGTTCACGATTCCCAATCTGCTGCCCGGGCCCGTCCGCCTGCGCTTTTTCGCAGACCTCGACGGCGATGGCCAGTGGTCCGGCGGGCGCCTCGCGCCCTACGCCGCGCCCGAGCCGCTCGCTTTTGCCCCCGAGTCCGTCACCGTCCGCGCCCGCTGGGAGACCGATGCCGGCGACCTCCGTCTCGCTCCGACAGACACATGACCGGCCTCGCCCCGATTCTCACCGCGCAGGGCATGCGCGACGCCGAAGCCGCCACGATCGACGCCTGGGGCCTCCCGGCGCGCGTCCTGATGGAAGCCGCCGGCCGCGCTGCAGCGCGCGTCGTCTCGGACCTGCTGCCAGACGAGGCGCCGCGCGTGGCCATCCTCTGCGGGCCCGGCAACAACGGCGGCGACGGCCTTGTCGTCGCCCGCGCCCTCCACGCCTGCGGCGCGTCCGTCGACGTGCTGATCCTACCCGCGTCGGGCGAGGGCGCCGACCGGAAGGCGAACCGCCGTATCGCCGAGCGCCTCGCCCACGCGTCCGACGCACTCCGGATTGCCGAGGCGCTGGACGATCTGGCGGGGCCCTTCGACGCCGTCGTGGACGCGCTCCTCGGGACGGGCGCGACGGGCGACCTGCGCGCGTCTGTCGCGCCGCTCGCGGCATGGATCAACCGGCAGCCCTGCCCCGTCATCGCCCTAGACGTGCCGACGGGCGTCGACGCGACGACCGGGAAGGCGGCAGATGGAAGCGTCCGCGCAGACGTGACGGTCGCATTCGGCGCCGTCAAAGCCGGCCTGCTCGTCGGCGACGGGGCGACGTTCGCCGGACGCATCGAGACGGCCGAGATCGGCGTGCCGGCGTCCGAGATCGAGGCCCACGCGGCGGCGCACGCGGCGACGGACGCCTGGGTGCGGGCGACCCTCCCGCGTCGCGGCGCCAACGCCCACAAGTACTCGGCCGGCAAGGCCGTGACGGTCGTGGGGAGCCGCGCCTTCACGGGCGCGGCCGTCCTGTCGTCCACGGCCGCGATGCGCGCCGGAGCGGGCGCTGTGCTCTGCTGCGCGCCGCACAGTGCGCAGGCGACGGTCGACGCGCACTCGGCCGAGGTCATGGTCGTGGCGTGCCCCGAGACGTCCAGCGGCGCGCTCGGGATGCCGGCCTTCGACCCAGTCTCCGAACGCCTCGATGGCGCCGACGCGGCGCTCGTCGGCTGCGGACTGGGCCGCGCGCCCGAGACGGCGCGCCTCGTCCGCGCGCTCGTCCGCCGCGCCCGCTGCCCGCTCGTCCTCGACGCCGACGGCCTGCGCGCCTTCGCCGGCCACGACGGCTCGGCGCTGGCCGAGCGCCCCGGCGGCGCGCCGCTCGTGCTGACGCCGCACCTCGGGGAGCTCCGCGCGCTCGTCGGCGACGACCAGTACGACCCCGACGACCGGGTCGAGGCCGTGCGGGGGCTCGCGGCGCGGTGGAACGCCGTCGTCGTGTTCAAGGGGATGCCGAGCGTCGTCGGCTGCCCGGATGGGCGCGTCTTCGTCGGCCCGCCGGGCGTGCCTGCGCTCGCGACGGCCGGCTCGGGCGACACGCTCGCCGGCGTCATCGTCGCCTTTCTGGCGCAGGGCCTCGCAGCGCCCGAGGCGGCGCTGTGTGCGCTTCACGTGGGATCCGAAGCGGCGCGTATCGCGGGCGGACCGGCCGGCGTAGGCGTCGTCGCGTCCGACCTGGTCGCCTGCCTTCCCGCCGCCCTCGCCCATTTCCTCGCCTGAACCGGCACGACTGATGCGCCGCCTCGCCGCCCTGCTCTGGACCGTCGGCCTCTTCGCCTCGACGCTCACGCCAGGGCAGTACGTCCCCGAGGTCCCGATCCTGTCGTTCGACAAGGTCGTGCACGTCGCGCTGTTCTTCGGCTTCGCGATGCTCTGGCTCGCCACCTACCCGACGCGCCGCCGCGGCGTGTTCCTGGGCGGCGTGGCCGTCGGCATCGCGATCGAGCTGCTTCAGCACTGGCTCCCGATCGACCGCACGGGCGACGTGTACGACGTGCTCGCGGACACGCTCGGGCTGCTGCTCGCCCTCGGCGTGTGGTCCCTGTTGCACCGCGGCGCAACCGCCCGGGAACCCTCCGCGTAGCTGGCCGACACCGCCCGCGCTCCCGTGTCGTCCCGCTCAGATCTTATCGCATCTCTGCTCACGTTCCACGTCCGCCTCTGGCTCGGGGGGCTGTTCCTGGCAGCGCTCGTGCCCGTCTCGCTCGTCGCGGCGCTGCTCAACTTTGTCGCCGGGCAGGGGCCGGAGGACGGCCCGTACGGCCATGTCCACAGCCGCGCCGTCTCGTTCGACGCGTGGATCAAGACAGTCGGCAAGACACACGGTCAGCCGCCGGCGCCCTCGGTCCGCGACAGCGCCCCGCCGCGCCGGACGTCGCTCCGGGCGTAGCCCGTCATCTCGAGGAAGCCCGTTCCGGCGACGGAGCCCGCCACGTCGACGGCGCCTTCCCAGTAATGGACCGTCGCCGCGTCGAGCTCAGATGCCTGGATGGCGGCCGTCACCGTCGCATCAATGTTCTGGGAGGGGACGCGGACACGCCAGCGCGTCGGGTACGCCGTGCCGTCGCCGGACGTCCACGTGCTAAGCGGGTCGAGCGAGAAGTCGTCCGGGCCGAGGCGCGTCTTGGTGCCGTCCGGTGCGACGAGCGAGCCCTCGCCGACAGGCGCTGCGCCGCCGCGGATCTGGAACAGCATGAGGTCACGGCCGTCGGCGAGTTGGAGCGCGAACCAGTCCCAACCGGACAGCCCCGTGCCGAGGAGCGACGTGCTCCACTCACGGTCCAGCCACGTCAGGCCCTCGACCGGGACAGATTCGCCGGTCGGCAGCGTCACCGTGCCCGTCGTCGCCATGCGCGTCTGGGCGTAGTAGTAGCTCGCGTTGCCCGCCTCGGCGCCCTTTTGCGAGAGGCCGCGGTCGCCCTGGAGCACGAGCGGCTTCGTCGGCCGCGCGCGGAGGTCGAACGCGGCGCCATCGGCCGAGCCGGCGATGTGCAGCGGGACCGCGCCCGAGGCGTCCGGCGCACCCGTCGCGTCCAGCGCGACCGTCCCGAGGAACGTCCGCGTGGGCGTCGAGCCGGCGAGGCCGGCGGCGCCGCGCGCGAGGCGCTCCTGCGAGTAGAACCGCTGCGCCGAGACGTCGCCCAGCGCCGTGTGCGCCATGTAGAGCTGCGTCGTCCCCCACGCCGAGCCGCGCGCGGCCGTCGCGGTGTCGGGCGAAAGCGCGGAGCGGAAGACCGTGAACTGGACGCCGAAGCGGCGGTCCGTGCCGTCGGTCGCGGTAAGGTTGCCGGTGACGTACCACCACTCGGTCTTGAAGCCGTCGTGCGGGCCGTGGTCGTCGGGCCACGCGAAGTCGCGGACGCGGTCGGCGCGGGCGTAGCCCGTCGTATCGCCCGAGAGCGCCTCGGCGACCGAGACGGACGCGCTCACGGGCGCGTCGCCGCAGCCAGCGGTAAGGACGAGGACGAGCGGAAAGACAAGGCGGAGCATCGGCGTGGCGGGCGGTGCGGGTACAGGATCAGTCCTCACGGAGCGCCTCGGCGGGGTCGGCGCGGCCCATCTGCCACGCGGGGTACGCGCCCGCGAGCAACGCCGCGCCGACGGCCAGCCAGACGGCCTGCGCAAGGATCGCCGGCGAGACCGTGAACGCGAGCGTCCAGCCAAACGAGCGGACGTTGACGACGAACACGAGGACGGCGGCGAGCACGAGGCCGAGCGGGACGGCAAGAACGCCCGCCCAGAGGCCCATCAGGCCCGTCTGGATAAAGACGGTTTTGCGCAACTCGGCCGGTGTGAGGCCCTGCGCGCGGAGCATCGCGAGCTCGCGGCGCCGCTCGAGCTGGAGCGCCATCAGCGCCGAGAGGACGCCCACGAATGCGACGCCGACGGCGAGCAGGCGCAGCACGACCGTCACGAGGAAGGTCCGGTCGAAGACGGCGAGGCTCGTCTCGCGGAGGTTGCGGTTGGAGCGCACCGACACCTGCTGCCGGCCCTCGGCGAGCGCCGTCGCGCGGGCCACGAGTTGCTCGGGCGTCGTGCCGGGCGCGGCCGTGAGCGCGATGCCCGAGTGGCCGGGGTCGCGGTAGAACCGCACGAACGTCCGCTCGTCCATCAGGACGACGCCGAGGTCGTTGCCGTAGTCGTAGTAAACGCCCGAGACGGCGAAGCGGCGGGGGCCGACGTCTGTCTGCAGGGTCAGCGTGTCGCCGTCCCGGACATCGAACCGGAAGCCGAAGGGCTCGGACACCGCGACGCTCCCGCGCATCGCCTCGCGCGCCGCGGTCTTCGCATCGCCCTGCTTGAAGCGGTAAAGGCCGGTCCGAACCGAGTCCACACGGCCGACGACGAGATCCACGGGGCCCCTTTCGGTCTCGAGCGTGCGGACGCGGATGCCGTCGGCGCGGGCGACGCCCGGCATCGCGGCGATGTCGGCGTACAGGGAGTCCTCGATGATGCCACCGCCGCGGCGCAGCACGGTCGCCGGCGGCGCGATGTAGACGTCCGCCTGCAGCACGCTCCCGAGCCAGTCGACGACGGTCGACCGGAAGGAGGTCACCATCGTCGAGACGCCGACGGTCGCAGCGACGGCGACGCTCAGCGAGGCGACGGCGACGGCCGTGCGCGACAGGTTGGCGGTGATGCCGCGGGCGGCCATCCGCCCGGTCGGGCCGAAGAGGGCACCGGCGACGGGCCGCGCCGCGGCGGCGTAGCCGCGCGTGAGCCACGGAACGGTGACGGCGAAGCCGACCATAATCGCGAGCAGGCCGGCGTAGGCCAACGCGATGCCGGTCCCAGCGGGCGGCGGGACCCACAGCAGGCCGGCGCCGAGTGCGATGCCGGCGACGCCCCAGAGCGCGAGGCGCCCGGCGGCCTGCGCGAGGCTGTCTTCCTCCGAGGACCGGCGCAGGGCCGAGGCCGGCGTGACGGACGCGGCCTCCCAGCCCGGCCGCAGCGCGCCGAGCAGCGTCGCCCCCAGCCCGAGCGCGGCGCCGCGCGCGAGCGAGGCCCAGTTGAGGTCGAGCTCGCGCACGCGGACGACGAAGTACAGGTCCGTGATCGTTTGCGTGACAAGGGTCACCAGTCCGGCGCCCAAAGCGACGCCCAGCGCCAGCCCGAGCGCGGTCCCGACGACGCCGACAGCGAGCGCCTCGCCGAGGATGAGGCGGAAGACCTCGCCGCGCGTCACGCCGAGCGCGCGGAACGTGCCGAGCACGCGCCGCCGCTGCACCACGGCAAACGTGACGGTGTTGTAGATCAGGAACAGGCCGACGACGAGCGCGAGCAGGCTCAGGGCTGTGAGGTTGAGGCGGAAGGCCGCCGTCATCGTCCGGAGCGTCGCCGCCTGCGTCGCCGCCGCGCGCACTTCGACGCCGTCGGGCAGGTTGGCACGCACGCGGGCGAGCATCGCGACGCCCGCCGAGTCGTCGGGGATCAGCAGGTCGATCCGGGTCAGCGTTCCTGCGGTCGGGGCCTGCGTGCTGGGAGTCAGAGCGGTCGAGGCGAGCGGCTCCTCCGGCGCACCCTGCCCGCCACCTCCGGCACCTGGCTCCAAACCGGTTCCGCTCCACTCCTGCGCCGTCGCCACGTCGACCACGACGAGGTTCGAGAGCGCCGAGGCGCTCCGGTCGTCGGCCGGGTTCAGGACGCCGACGAGGCGCGCCGTCACCGCGCGGCCGTCGACGCGCAGGCCGAGCGTGTCGCCGACCGAGACGCCGAGGTCGTCGGCGGTGCCGCGGCTGAGGACGGCGGCGCCGGGGACCGTCAGGAACACGGCCGGGTCGACGCCCGGACCGGTGTCCTGGCCGGAGCCGGGCGCGAGAAACGGGCGGAACGCCGACTCGGCGAACAGGTCGACGCCGAGCACGCCGACGACGCGCGCCGAGTCGCGAGCCACGCGCGCCGTCGCGTCCACGACCGGCGCCACGCGCGGAACGCCGGCCTCGCGGACGAGCCGCGCCGGCAGGCTGCCCGGCACGCCGCCCGGCCCGCCGACGACCTGGTGCGTCGCGCGCCCCGTCAGCGCCTCGCCGGAGAGTTCGAAGGCCCGCAGCGCGCTCGCGTTGGCGAGGTCCACGGCCACGCCGACCGCCACGCCGACCGCCACGCCGAGGATGGACAGCGCGGTGAGCCACGGGTGGCGCAGAAGGTAGCGGAGGCTGCTGAGGGCGAGCAATTCGGAGGGCGTAAAGCGGAGGGCGGTCGGGTCAGCCTCGAGCGGGCTGTGCGAAATCCTGCAGCTCGGGTTCTCCGCCCTCCGTCCTCCGCCCTCCGTCCTCAATCCGTCCCTCGGCGAGCGTGAACACGACATCGGCGCGGCCGAGCGTCGAGCGGTCGTGGGTGACCATGAGCAGCGTTTTTCCTTGCTCGCGGGTGAGCGCCTCGAGAAGGTCCAGGATGCGGAGTCCGGTCTCGGCGTCGAGGTCGCCCGTCGGCTCGTCCGCGAGGACGAGGGCGGGGTCGTGGGCGAGGGCGCGCGCGATGGCGACGCGCTGCTGCTCGCCGCCCGAGAGGCGGTCCGGGAAGGCGTCGGCGCGGTCGGCGAGGCCGACGGCGTCGAGCAGCCCGACGGCACGGCGATGCGCCTCGGCGGCCGGCGTCTTGTCGAGGTCGAGCAGCACCCGCACGTTCTCCTCGACCGTCAGCGTCGGGACGAGGTTGTAGAACTGGAAGATGAAGCCGATGTGGCGGCGGCGGAACAGCGTCCGGTCGCGCTCCGAGAGGCCCGCGAGGTCGATGCCGTCCACGATGACCTGCCCGCTGTCCGGCCGGTCGATGCCCGAGACGAGGTTGAGGACGGTGCTCTTGCCCGCGCCCGAGCGGCCGACGAGCGCCCCGATCCGGCCGCGTGGCAGGCGCATCGCGGCGCCGTCGAGCACGACGCGCGTCGCGTCGCCCTCGGCGTACGCCTTGCGGACGCTGCGAAGGTCGAGAACGAGGTCGGACGGGTCGGGCATCGCGCGGGCGGGGCGTGGCAGGCGCGCACGCGGGCGCGCCGCCGCGGTTTCTCCCACGCGCTCTCTTCCCGCCGCGCCGCTGCGGGCGGGCGGAAACGCCCCGGCGACGAGGCTCACGTTATCGCTCCGTTAACTCCGCTCCGGGACGCGTCCTAGGCCTCGGCAGCGCGTAGCATCGCCGCTCTTCTCCACACCCGTCATGGCCGATCCCTTCGTCGTGCTCACCATCGTCGTCGCGACGGCCCTCGCGTTCGACTTTACCAACGGCTTCCACGACACCGCCAACGCGATGGCGACCTCCATCGCGACGGGCGCGCTCAAGCCGAAGACGGCCGTCGCCCTCTCGGCCGTCCTCAACCTCGTCGGCGCGTTCCTCTCGATCGAGGTCGCGCTGACGGTCAGCAACAAGGTCGTCGCCATTCAGGGGGCGGACGGCGCGCCGATCGCGGCGCTCATGGGCACCCCGATCCTCACGGTCGTCTTCGCGGGCCTCGTCGGCGGCATCCTGTGGAACCTGCTGACGTGGCTCTTCGGACTTCCCTCGAGCTCGTCGCACGCACTCTTCGGCGGCCTCATCGGCGCGACGATCGCGGCGCTCGGGCTCGACGGCGTAAAGTGGGACGGCGTGCTCGGCAGCGTCATCCTGCCGGCGCTCGCCGCGCCGCTCGTCGCGGGCCTCGTCGCTGCCGTCGGGACGTGGGCCATCTTCCGGATCGTGGCGACCGTGCCCGAGGCGCGCCGCGAGACGGGCTTCCGCTGGGGCCAGATCGGCTCGGCGAGCCTCGTCTCGCTCGCCCACGGCACCAACGACGCGCAGAAGACGATGGGCGTGATCACGCTGGCACTGATCGCCTACGGCTCGTGGACCGACACGGCGGCCGTCCCGTTCTGGGTCAAGGCAGCCTGCGCCGTCGCGATCGCCGCCGGCACGTACTCGGGCGGCTGGCGCATCATCCGGACGCTCGGCAAGGGGCTCGTCGAGATCTCGTCGCCGCAGGGCATGGCCGCCGAGGCGGCGTCGGCGGCGATCATTCTCACGTCGAGCCACCTCGGCATGGCGCTGTCCACGACGCACGTCGCGACAGGCTCGATCCTCGGCACCGGCCTCGGCCGCAAGGGCTCCGAAGTCCGCTGGCGCGTCGCCGGGCGAATGGCGGTTGCCTGGGTGCTGACGCTTCCCGCGGCGGGCGCCGTTGGCGCGGCCTGCTGGTTCCTCGCGACGGGCCTCGGCGGGACGCTTGGCATCGCGGTCACCTTCGGCCTGCTCGTCACGTTCTCCGGGTGGATGTTCCTGCACTCGCGCCGCGCGCCGGTCTCGCACGACAACGTCAACGCGGAGTGGGGCGGCGACGGTGCGCTCTCGGATCCGCTCGTCCTCCCCGAACTCGTCGTCGACAAGGTGTGATGGGGCGCGAGAGGCGCGGCACCCTGCTGCGCCTCTCGTCTCCCACGGCCCGTCCTCCATCCCCCTCAGACCATGGACATCCTCTCCCACGCGCTCACGGCCCTCTGGCAGGTCACGCTGGTCGCGCTCGTCCTCGGGGCTGGGCTGCCAGCGCTTTTTCGCGCTCGGCATCCGGAGCCTCGACACCGGCCGCGAGGTCGGGACGGACGGGCGGCTGGCGCCGAGTTCGGCCGGCCGCGTCGCGGCCTTCCTCTGCTTCGGCGTCGTGATCGTCGCGGCGCTCTTCGGGATCGTCGTGATCGTCTTCGGCAAGCAGCTTTTCGGCTGACGCCGCGCTAGCGCCCGCCGACGGGGAACTCGATCGAGATGACGCCGGGGTACTGGATGCGCCCGAGCTGCGTGTTGATCGACGGCCGCGCCTCGAGGCGGATCGCCTGCCGCTGGCTCTGCACGCCGGCCACGGTGCCCGCGAGGCGTGCGAGGTCGCCGACGTTGCGGCCGAAGAAGCGCACGAGGTCCACCTCGATCGAGATCGGCAGCGTCGCATGCGTGCCCGGCGCGATAAGGCGCTCGTCGTTGTAGACACCTGAAACGGTCTCGGTGTTGTCGAGGAACAGCGTCCAGTCCAGCGACACGAGGCGCGCGCCGGCCGTGTTGCCCGCCGGGTTCGTCGCGCCGACGTTGAGGTTAAACGTCAGCGGCGCCGTGCCGCGGGCGGCGGCGATGCCGAGGCGCGCGATGTCGGTGGCCCCGAGCTGCCCGTTCTGAGCGCGGCTGAGGTCTACGCCGGCCACGAACGCATTGGAGACGCCATCGAGCTGGAAATCCACCTGGCGAAGGGCGGCAATCTGGGAGATCGTGGTGCAGCCGGGCGCGAGCAGGAGCACGCCGAGAAGCAGCACGGCGAGGGTCGGGAGACGGGTCATTGGGGAAGGGGCCGGAGAAGTGGAGACGCTATGGTACGGCGCAGCAGGGCCTCACCGTGCGAGCGCCGCGGCGAGGCGCGGGTTGCGCAGCGTCTGCCGCACCGCCTCGACGGCTGCCGCCGTCGCCCGCGGCCCGTCCTGGTTGACGAGCACGACGGCGCCGACACGCGTCGCGGGGTCGAAGAAGGCGAACGTTCGGACACCGGCGTCGCCGCCCATGTGGCCGGCGAGCCCGCGCTTCCACTGCACAAACAGACCCTGCGGATCGTGGGCAGAAGGCACCTGCGGGCGCAGCATTTCGGCGACGGTCTCGGGGGTCAGCGCCTGCGCGTCGCCGGCGCGGCCGCCGTTCATCAGCAGCGCCAGGATCTTCGCGGCGTCCAGCACGCTTGCCCGAAGCTGGCCGTCGGGCCATGTCGGGTAGCCGTAGTGCGCGAGCGGCCGGCCAGCGGCGTCGTGCGGACTCGCGACGGCCGTCGTGTCGGGAAAGTCGCGCAGGAACCAGCCGGTGTGCGTCATCCCGAGCGGCTCGAAGAGGCCGCGCCGCGAGAGCGTCTCGAACGGGATGCCCGATGCCGCCTCGGCCACGCTCGCCGCGAGCGCGATGCCCGTGTTGCTGTACGCGAACGTGCCCGGCGTGCCGCCGAACGCGTCGCCGTCCGGACCGAGGCGCTCGGCGAGAAAGGCGTCGCGCGGCTCGGCGGCATCTCCCGGCGCGTAGGCGTCGTCCACGGCGTCCGTATCGGCGATGCCCGACGTGTGCGTGGCGAGGCTGCGGAGCGTGACCGGTATCGGGCCTCCCCACGCGAACGGCGGCACGGAGGGCGCGTCGAGCGCGAGGCGCCCCGCCTCAACGGCCTGCATTACGACGATGCCGGTCGCGAGCTTGCTAACGGATGCGAGCATGAACGGCGAGTCCACGGTCGCCGGCGCATTCGTCCGCGTGTTGAGCACGCCGTAGGCGCGGCTCCAGACGACGCGCGCCGCGCCCGACGGCCCGGCGAGGACGGCCACGGCCAGCGCGGGCACGCCCGACGTGTCGCGAAGCTCAGCAAGGCGCGCGTCCAGCGCCTCGAGCGAGCCGACGAGGCGTGGCGCCTCGACCGGCCGCACCGCGGCGCAGCCCGCGACAAGCAGCGCCCCGAGCACCCACGCCTCCGCCCTCACCTACTCCACCGTGACGGACTTGGCGAGGTTGCGCGGCATGTCCACGTCACAGCCGCGCATCACCGCGATGTGGTACGAGAGCAGTTGCAGCGGCACGACCGTCAGCAGCGGCTCGAAGGCGTCGACCGTCTTCGGGACCTCAATGACCGTCTCCGCGAGGCGGTCGAGGTCGCGGTTGCCGGCGTCCGTGATGGCGAGGATCGAGCCGCCACGCGCGGCGACCTCCTCGATGTTCGAGACCACCTTCTCGTACGTCGCCTCGCGCGTGGCGATGAACACGACCGGCATGAAGCGGTCGATGAGCGCGATCGGGCCGTGCTTCATCTCGGCCGCGGGGTAACCCTCGGCGTGGATGTAGCTGATCTCCTTGAGCTTGAGCGCGCCCTCGAGCGCGACCGGGAAGTTCACGCCGCGGCCGAGGTAGAGGAAGTTCGAGGCGAGGCGGTAGTCGCGGGCGATGGCCTGGATGCGGTCGTCCTGCGCGAGCACCGTCTGGAGCTGCGCCGGGATGGCCGCGAGCGCCTCGAGGTTGGTCTGGAGCTCCTCTTTGGAGAGGACGCCGCGCTCCGTCCCGAGCAGGAGCGCGATCTGGGCGAGGACGGTCACCTGGGCAGTGAACGCCTTCGTGCTCGCGACGCCGATCTCGGGGCCGGCGTGGAGGTACACGCCGGCATCCGTCTCGCGCGCGATCGTGGAGCCGACGGAGTTGCACACGCCGAGCGTGAGCACGCCGGCCGCGCGCGCCTGCCGGACGGCGGCGAGCGTGTCGGCCGTCTCGCCGGACTGCGAGATCACCAGCACCACGTCCTTGCCGGGCGTCAGGACGGGGTTGCGGTAGCGGAACTCGCTGGCGTACTCCACCTCGACGTTGAGCCGCGCAAAGCGCTCGATGAGGTACTCGCCGACGAGCCCGGCGTGCCACGACGTGCCACAGGCACAGATCACGACGCGCTCGCACGCCCGCAGCTGCGGAAGCACGTCCGTGAGGCCGCCGAGCTTTACGATGCCCTCCCCGGGGCGCACGCGCCCGCGCATCGCGTTCTCGAGCGCCGTCGGCTGCTCCATGATCTCCTTGAGCATGAAGTGCTCGTAGCCGCCCTTCTCGATCTGCTCGAGCTCCCACTCCAGCGCATGGACCTCCTTCGCGACCGGGGCGCCCTCGATCGAGAACACGTCGTAGCCGTCGCGCCGCACGATCGCCATCTCGCCGTCGGTGAGGTAGACGACGTTGCGCGTGAACTCGATGAACGGGCTCGCGTCCGAGGCCACAAAGTTCTCGCCGTCGCCGATGCCGAGCAGGAGCGGCGAGCCGTTGCGGGCGACGATGAGCTGGTCCGGCTCGTCGCGCGACACGGCCACGATGCCGTACGCGCCGACGACTTGCGTCAGCGCCTGCCGGATCGACTCGGCGAGGTTCAGGCCGGTGTCCTGCTGGATCTGGTCCACGAAGTGGACGAGCACCTCGGTGTCGGTTTCGGACTTGAACGTGTGGCCCTTGTCGCGAAGCTGGTCGCGGAGGGGCCCGTAGTTCTCGATGATGCCGTTGTGGATCATCGCGAAGCGGCCGTCGGCGGACTCGTGCGGGTGCGCGTTGACGTCTGTCGGCGCACCGTGCGTCGCCCAGCGCGTGTGGCCCATCCCGACCGTCCCGTGGAGCGGGTTTGCGGCGAGCATCTGGGCCAGCCCCTCGACCTTGCCCTCCTTCTTGCGAACCGACACCTCGCCGTTAACGACCGCGATGCCGGCGGAGTCGTAGCCGCGGTACTCGAGGCGCCGCAGCCCAGAGACGAGCAGGTCTGCCGCTTCACGCCGGCCGATGTATCCAACGATGCCGCACATAGAACGAGGGGTCGAGAGGTCAGAGCAAGACGGTCAACATAAAGCCGCCCGAGCGCGTGGCGGCGCCCGGGCGGTTTGAAAACGCAGCGCACGGGCCGATCCGCCTTATGCGGCGAGCGTCGCGAGGCGCACCGCCGGCGGGCCCTCCGCGACCGACCGGTCCACGGCCTCGGCGACGCGGCGGACCTGCACCATGAGGTCCGCGAAGGCGTCGAGGTAGAGCGACTGCGGGCCGTCCGAGAGGGCCGAGGGCGGGTCCGGGTGCGTCTCGACCATGAGGCCGTCCGCGCCGGCCGCGACGCCTGCGAGCGCCATCGGCCGGATCATGTCCCGCAGCCCGACGCCGTGGCTCGGGTCGACGACGACCGGGAGGTGGCTGAGCTTGCGGACGACCGGCACGGCCGAGAGGTCCAGCGTGTTGCGCGTCGCCGTCTCGAAGGTCCGGATGCCGCGCTCGCAGAGGATGACGTTCGGGTTGCCCTCGGCAAGGACGTACTCCGCGCTCATCAGCCACTCCTCGATCGTGGCCGAGAGCCCGCGCTTGAGGAAGACCGGCAGGCCGACCGAGCCGATGTCGCGCAGCAGCGAGAAGTTCTGCATGTTGCGCGCGCCGATCTGGAAGACGTGCGCGTACTTCGCCACGACGTCGATCTGGTCCTGCGCCATGACCTCGGTGATGACCTTGAGGCCGTGGCGGTCCGCCGCCTCGCGCATGATCCGCAGGCCCTCCTCGCCCATGCCCTGGAAGGCATACGGGCTCGAGCGCGGCTTGAAGGCGCCGCCGCGCAGGATCCGCGCGCCGGCCTTGGCGACGGCCGCGGCGCTGAGCTCCATCTGCTCCTCGCCCTCGACCGAGCACGGCCCGGCCATCACGACGACCTCGCGCCCGCCGATCGGCACGCCGTCCACGTCCACGACCGTGTCCTCGGGGTGCCACGTGCGGCTCGCGAACTTGTACGGGCTCGTGACGCGGAAGACGTCCTTGACGCCGTCGAGCACGCGGATGTGGCGCACGTCGAAGTCCGGCTTGACGCCGAGCGCGCCGAAGACGGTCTGCTGGACGCCCGTGAGGCGGTGCACGCCGAAGCCGTAGCTGTCGAGGCGCGCGATGACGCCCTCGTAGTCGGCCTCGGTGGCGGTGGGCTCCATGACGACGACCATGTCGGACATCGGGTTGGCGGTGGTTGCTCTGGAACGTACGCGCCTGCTCTGCGCACGGTTGTTCGTTCACCGCGGATTGGCGGACGCGCATCTCCGCGCCGTGCGGCGGCGTTGGCCCCCTGCCAAGCGCCTCGACCGCGAGGCGCGGAGCCTCGACCGCGAGGCGCGGAGCCTCGACCGCGAGGCGCGGAGCCTCGACCGCGAGGCGCGGAGCCTCGACCGCGAGGCGCGGAGCCTCGACCGCGAGGCGCGGAGCCTCGACCGCGAGGCGCGGAGCCTCGACCGCGAGGCGCGGAGCACCTGCCGCCTGCTTCTACGCCTCGACCAGGCGGCCGCCGTCGAGGCGCAGCGTGCGGTCGGCGAGCTCGGCGAGCGCCGGGTTGTGCGTCACGATCACGAACGCCTGCTCGTCCGCGTGCGAGAGGCGCCGGAGCTCGTCGTGCAGGCGCCCCGCCGTGGTGACGTCGAGGTTGCCCGTCGGCTCGTCCATGAGCACGAGCCCGGGCTTGTTCATCAGCGCCCGCGCGACGGCCACGCGCTGCTGCTCGCCGCCCGACATCTGGCTCGGCCGGTGCCCGAGGCGCTCGCCCAGGCCGAGCCCGACGAGGAGCGCCTCGGCGCGCGCGTGCATCTCGGGCCCGCTCTGCTTCGCGATGAGCGCCGGCATCTCGACGTTCTCGAGCGCCGTGAACTCGGGCAGGAGGTGGTGGAACTGGAAAACGAAGCCGATCGACTTGTTGCGGAACGCCGCGAGCGCCTCGTCCGACCGCCCGAACACGTCCTCGCCTCGGAAGCGGACCGTCCCCTCGGTCGGCCGGTCCAGCGTGCCGAGCAGGTGCAGCAGCGTGCTCTTGCCCGTCCCGCTCTCGCCGACGACGGCGACCATCTCGCCGGCGCGGATCTCCACGTCGAGGTCCTGCAGCACCGTCAGCGGGCCCGCAGCGGTCGGGTAGCTCTTGCCGAGCCCCCGCGCCTCGACGAGCACGGGCCGCAGCGCGATGGCCGGTCTGCTCGCCTCCCGGTTCTCGGTCTCCATCACTCGGGGCGCTCGATGCCGTAGTCCTTCATCTTCGTGTACAGGTGCGAGCGCTGCACGCCGATGGCCTCGGCCGTCGCCGAGACGTTCCAGTCGGACTCGTCAAGCTTGCGGGCGATAAAGAGCGCCTCGGCCTCGTCGCGGAAGGCGAAGAGCGTCTCGTGGCGGTCGATGAGGCCGGCGACGGGGTCCGCGCCGGGCCCGCCGGGGCGCACGAAGAGGTCCACGTCGGCGTCCGTGATGCGGTCGCCGTCGCTCAGGATGAGCAGGCGCTCGACGACGTTGCGGAGCTCGCGGACGTTGCCGCGCCAGTCCAGCTTCTGGAGCGCGTCGAGGGCCTCGGGCGTGAAGTCCTTGTCGCCCATCCCGTTGCGGCGCGTGACCTGAGCGAGGATGAAGCGCGCGATGTCCGGGATGTCGCCGCGCCGCTCGCGCAGCGGCGGCACGTGGACGAGGATGACGGAGAGGCGGTGGTAGAGGTCCTCGCGGAAGCGGTGCTCGTCGACCTGCGCGAGCAGGTCGCGGTTGGTGGCGGCCACGACGCGCACGTCCACGGGAATCGAGCGGTCGCCGCCGACGCGCGTGATGCGGGACTCCTGGAGCGCGCGCAGCACCTTGGCCTGCGCGTCGAGCGACATGTCGCCGATCTCGTCGAGGAAGAGCGTCCCGCCGTCGGCCTGCTCGAACTTGCCGACGCGCTGCTTCGTGGCGCCCGTGAAGGCGCCCTTCTCGTGGCCGAACAGCTCGGACTCGATGAGCTCGCCCGGGATCGCGGCGCAGTTCACCTCGACGAGCGGGCCGTCGCTGCGCGTGCTCTGCGCGTGGAGGTGCCGGGCGACGAGTTCCTTGCCCGTGCCGGGCTCCCCCGTGATGAGGACGCGCGCCTCGGTCGGCGCGACGCGCGTGACGGTCGCCTTGATGCGCCCGATGGCCGGGCTCTCGCCGACGATCGGCGTGAGGGCCGTCCGGGCGTCGTCGCGGACGGTCTGCTTCAGGCGGACGTTCTCGACCTGCAGCTGCCCGCGCGAGAGCGCGCCGCGGACCGTCACGAGGAGCCGGTTGAGGTCCGGCGGCTTCTCGAGAAAGTCCACCGCGCCGAGCTGCGTCGCCTCGACGGCCGTCTCGACGGTGCCGTGGCCCGAGATCATCACGACCGGGACGGTGCTCTCGGCGTCGTGGAGGGCCTTGAGGACCTCCATGCCGTCCCGCTTCGGCATCTTGATGTCGAGCAGGACGAGGTCGATGCCACCGGCGGTCGCCTTGGCGAGCGCCTCGTCGCCGTCGGCCGCCTCCTCGACGGCGTAGCCCTCGAAGTCGAGGATCTCGCGGAGCGCGCGCCGGATGGCGGGCTCGTCGTCGGCGATGAGGACGGTCGGCATGGCGTCGGCTTGATCGGGAGCAGGCAAGCTAGCGCCAGCGTCGCCGACGCCTGGCCGGCGGGAGGCGCCCGCGCGGGACGCCTCTCCGTCACGGCCTCGCTACTGCGCCGGCGCCGCGGTGACGCCCTGCGGGAGCGTGAGCGTCTGCGGCGGGCGCGGCGGCCGTCGTGTCGCGGGCGGGCGCAGGCTGGATGGCGCCCGTCGCCGTGCCGACGGCGCCGGCTTTGGCCGCGAGGCGGCCGAGCTCGAGCTGCGCCGTCTGCACCTCGGGCGCGTCGGCGTAGTCGTCGAGGATGGTCTGGAGCGAGGCCGTGGCCTGGTCCATCTGGTTGGCCGCGGCGTGGGCGCGGGCGGCGTCGAGGAGGTAGCCCGGGGCCGAGGCCGGCGTCGGGTCCGCCGCGGCGGCCTGGTCGTAGAGCGCGGCCGCAGCGGCGGCATCGCCCTTCGCCTCCGTGATCGCGGCGCGGCCGGCGAGGGCGGACGCCTGGAAGAGGCCCTCGCCGTCGTAGGCCTCGTACTTGGCGAGCGCCTCGTCCGTCTTGCCGAGCTGGAAGAGCGCGTCGGCGGCGAGGAACGTGGCCTGCTGGCCCGTCGGCGTGGAGCCGTACGTGTCGGCGATCTCGAGGAGGCCCGGCGTGTCCGCGGTGCCGTCGAGCGCGGCCTGCCAGTTGCCGGCCTGGTAGTCGTTGAGGACGGCGCCGAGGAGCTGCTGCGCCTCTTCCGAGCGGTTCGCCTGGTACGCGCGGTAGCCCACGACGGCGGCGATGAGCACGACGATCGCGATGACCGCCGCGATGACGGCCGTGCGGTGCTCCTCGAAGAAGGCCTCGCCCTCGACGACGGCCGTCTGGAGCCCGTCCTCGCGGAGGGCGTGGCGGCGCGAGGGGGTCGTCGGCCGGGGCGGGTTGATCTGAGCCATCGGGAGCGGTCGGTCGGGGTCGGGAGCGCCGGCGTGTGTCGTCTGCGCGGGGCGGAGCCGCTGAAGGTAGCGGCCCGAGGGGCCCGGCGGCAACGCGTGGCGCCGCAGCTGGCACGGTGCGGCGCGGAAGCGGGCGCATTTGCGGGGGTTTTCACCGAAGGCGACCGACCTGTCACAGATCGCGCCCCTAACCTCACCGCTCCCCTCCCCCACCCTGCACGCGCTCGCCATGGCAATCACGATTGGGATCAACGGCTTCGGCCGCATCGGCCGCCTCGTCCTCCGCTCTGTCCTCGAGCGCAAGGCCGCCGGCCACGGCGCCGACATCGACGTCGTCGCCGTCAACGACCTCACCGACGCCGCGACGCTCGCGCACCTGCTGAAGTACGACTCGGTCCACGGCGTCCTCAAGGCGGACATCCGCGTCGAGGGCGACTCGATCGTCGTCGGCGGCGACTCGTTCAAGGTCTTCTCCGAGCGCGACCCGGCCAACCTGCCGTGGGGCGATCTCGGCTGCGACGTCGTCGTGGAGTCGACGGGCCACTTCACGGACGCTGCCGGCGCGGGCAAGCACCTCGAGGCCGGCGCCAAGAAGGTCGTCATCTCGGCGCCCGCCAAGGGTGGCATCACGACGGTCGTGATCGGCGTCAACGCGGACGTGCTCGACGGGACGCAGACGATCGTCTCGAACGCGTCCTGCACGACGAACTGCCTCGCCCCGATGGTGAAGGTCCTCGACGACGCCTTCGGCGTCGAGAAGGGCGTGATGACGACGGTCCACGCGTACACGGCGGACCAGAACCTCCAGGACGCGCCGCACAAGGACCTCCGCCGCGCCCGCGCCGCCGCGCTCTCGATCGTCCCCACGACGACCGGCGCCGCCAAGGCCGTCGGCCTCGTCCTGCCGCAGCTCGCCGGCAAGCTCGACGGCTTCGCCCTGCGCGTCCCGATCCCCGACGGCTCGCTGACGGACTTCACGGCGATCCTCAAGCACGGAGGCCACGGTCGAGCGAGATCAACGCCGCCTTCCGCGCCGCCGCGGACGGCCCGATGGCCGGCATCCTCGAGTACTCGGACGCGCCGATCGTCTCGACGGACATCGTCCACAACTCGCACTCGTGCATCTTCGACGCCCCGCTGACGATGGCGCAGGGCACGCAGGTGAAGGTCGTCGGCTGGTACGACAACGAGTGGGGCTACGCGAGCCGCACCGTCGACCTCGTCTCGCTGCTGATGAAGTAGGGCCTGGGGCGAGGCATGGGGGCGGGCACGCTGCCTTTTCTCATGCCTCATGCCCCACCCCTCATGCCCTCATCCCCCGATGAACGCCCTCTCCGACCTCGACCTCGCCGGCCGCCGCGTGCTCGTCCGCGTGGACTTCAACGTCCCGATGGCCGACGGCGCGATCACGGACGACACGCGCATCCGCGCCGCGGTCCCGACCATCGAGGCGATCCTCGCGGCCGGCGGGACGCCCGTCCTGATGTCGCACCTCGGCCGGCCCAAGGGCGCGCCTGAGGCCGAAGTACTCGCTCCGGCCCGTCGCCGAGCACCTCGGCACGCTCCTCGAGGCGCCCGTCGTGTTCTGCGCCGAGACGGTCGGCCCGGAGGCCGAGGCGTGCGTCGCGGACGCAGCCGACGGGCAGCGTCGTGCTGCTCGAGAACACGCGCTTCCTGCCCGGCGAGACCGAGAACGACCCGGCGCTCGCGGACCAGATGGCGCGCCTCGGCGACGTGTTCGTGTCCGACGCGTTCGGGTCGGTCCACCGCGCCCACGCGTCCACCGAGGGCGTCGCGCACCGGCTGCCGCACGCGGCGGGCCTGCTCCTCGCCCGCGAGGTGGCGTTCCTCACGCAAGGCGCTCGACGCGCCCGAGCGGCCGTTCGTCGCCGTCCTCGGCGGCGCCAAGGTGTCGGACAAGATCGGGGTCATCGAGGCGCTCGCGCCCAAGGTCGACCGGCTCCTCGTCGGCGGCGCGATGGCGTACACCTTCCTCAAGGCGCAGGGCCACTCGGTCGGCACGTCGATGGTCGAGGACGACCGGCTGGACGAGGCGCGCGCCCTTCTCGGACGCCTTCCCGGACACGATCCTCCTGCCGTCGGACCACGTCACGGCGGACCGCTTCGCCGCGGACGCGGACGTGACGACCGCCTCGGGCGACATCCCGGACGGGCGGATGGGCCTCGACGTCGGCCCCGAGACGCAGGCGCGCTATGCCGAGGCCGTCCGCGGGGCGAAGACGGTCGTCTGGAACGGCCCGATGGGCGTCTTCGAGATGGCGCCCTTCGCCGCGGGCACGCTCGCCGTCGCCCACGCGATGGCCGACGCGACCGAGGCGGGCGCCCTCACCGTCGTCGGCGGCGGCGACTCGGTCGCCGCCATCGAGCAGGCCGGCCTCGCCGACGCCGTCACCCACGTCTCGACGGGCGGCGGCGCGATGCTCGAGTTCATGGAGGGCCAGACGCTCCCCGGCCTCGCCGCGCTCGCTTAGCCCCTCCCTGCCGTGCCCCCCGTCCTCGCCCGCTACCTCGACCGCGCCGTGCTGCTGAGTGCCGGCGAAACCGCGATCCGCGTCGCGATCACGGTCGGCCTCGCGCTCGCCGTGCTCTCCCTCGTCAAGCGCATCAAGCGGCGGTGGGTGGCGAGGGCGCAGGCGACGGAAAACCTCGCGCACCGAACCCGTGTGCTGACGCTGTCGGACCTCATGGGCTCGGTCGCGCGGTACGCCGTGTGGACGATCGCCGGCGTGATGGTCCTCTCAGATGTCGGCTTCGAGGTCGGGCCGCTGCTCGCCTCGGCCGGCGTCGCCGGGCTGGCCGTCGGCTTCGGCGCGCAGACGCTCGTGAAGGACGTCATCTCGGGCTTCTTCCTGCTCTTCGACAACACCATCGGCTCGGGCGACCTCATCACGTTCAACGGCCACACCGGGACCGTCGAGTACGTCGGCCTGCGGCTTATCAAGGCGCGGACGTTCGACGGCGAGGTGCTCATGATCCCGGCCGGCGAGCTGCGCGTGTTCGGCAACAAGTCGCTCGGCTTCGCCCGCGTCATCGTCACCGTCGGGCTGAGCTACGAGCAGGACGCCGAGCGCTCGCTGAAGGTGCTCGGCGAGGTGGCGACGGCGTGGGCGGCGACCGACGCGGCGAAGGCTGTCCTGCTGGAAGAGGAGCCGCAGGTGCAGGGCGTGCTCGCGCTCGGCGAGTCCTCCGTCGATGCCCGCGTGATCGTCGAAGGTGCGCCCCGGCGAGCAGTTCGAGGCCGAGCGCACGCTGCGCCGGCTCATCAAGGAGCGCTTCGACGCCGATGGGATCGACATCCCGTTCCCGCGTCGGACCGTCTACGTCCGCAACGAGACGGGCACCCCGCCCGACGCGGCCGCCGACGCCGCGGCGGCCGCGAGCTAGCGGAGCCTCGCACGGCGCGGCGCGTCCCACGTGGACACAACCGCCAAGCCGATGCGCCAGGTCTGGATCCCCAAGACGGGCGGCCCCGAGGTCCTCGAGGTCCGCGAGGCGCCGACGCCCGCGCCCGCCACCGGCGAGGTGCTCATCGCCGTCGAGGCGGCCGGCGTCAACTTCGCCGACGTGCTCGCCCGGCAGGGCATCTACCCGGACGCGCCGCCGCTGCCGGCCGTCGTCGGCTACGAGGTCGCGGGGACGGTCGAGGCCGTCGGGCCGGGCGTAGAGGCCTTCCAGGTTGGCGACGCCGTGCTCGCGCTGACGCGCTTCGGCGGCTACAGCTCGCACGTCGCCGTGCCCGCCGTCGCCGTGTTCAGGCGGCCGGCCGGGATGAGCGCCGAGGTCGGGGCCGCGATCCCGGTGAACTACCTCACCGCGTTCCAGATGATGGTCGTGATGGGCAGCGTGCGGCCGGCCGAGGACGCGGGCCGGCGCGTGCGCGTGCTCGTCCACGGCGCCTCGGGCGGCGTTGGGACGGCCTGCGCGGACCTCGGCAAGCTCTACGGCGCGGAGCTCTTCGGGACCGCCTCGCCGGGCAAGCACGCCTACGTGAGAGAGCGCGGCTACGACCACGCCATCGACTACCGGAACGACGACTTCGTGGACGTCGTCCGGCAGCTCACGGACGGCGAGGGCGTGGACCTCGTGCTGGATGCCGTCGGCGGGCGCCACTGGGGCCGCAGCCTCGACGCGCTCGCGCCGACGGGGCGCCTCGTCGTCTACGGCGTCTCGTCGGCCGCAGGCGAGGGCAAGCTCGGACTCGTGAAGGCCGTCCTCGGCTCGCCGTGGGTCCGGTCGACCCCGCTCGCGCTGATGGGCGCTAACAACGGCGTGATGGGCGTCAACGTGGGCCACCTCTGGCATGTGCAGGACCGCGTCGCCGGCTGGGCGAACCGGCTCCTCGAGCTGTGGAAGCAGGGCGTCGTCCAGCCGCACGTGGACCGCACGTTCCCGTTCGAGGACGCAGCCGGCGCGCACCGCCACCTCGAGGGCCGCAGCAACGTCGGCAAGACGCTGCTGCGGCCGTGATCTACCGGACGACTGTGACGGTCCGCACGGCGCGGCCGTCGCCGGCCTCGAGGACGACGGCGTAGACGCCCGCCGCGATGAGGCGCGTGTCGAGGCGCACGCGCTGCTCGCCCGCCTCGAGGTGCACGTCGAGCACGCTCCGGCCGAGGACGTCGACGAGGCGCAGGCGGCCCGACGCGGGCAGCGAGACGGGGACGGTCAGCGCCCCGTTCGCCGGGTTCGGGAACGCCGCGCCGAGGCGCAGCGCGGACGCTGCGGGCCCGTCCTGGCCTGCAACGACGCGGTCGTTGGTGTAGAAGCGGATCGTCGTGCCGGCGAGGTCGGCGACAGACGCAGCGCCGACCTGCTCGAAGGCGAAGCCGTAGAGAGGCCGGCGGCCGGTATCGACACGCGCACGCGCAGCGGCCAGCGCAGCGGGGTCTGTGGCGCAGCCATCCGGCGCGGCCGAGACGGCCGCCGCCGCAAGCGCCTCGTACGTGGCATACTCACCGACCGGATAATATGCCGTGATGAAGCGTGTCGCTAGGCCGTCCACTCCCCCAAACGTCGAGTTGAAATCGAAGGAGCACGGAGCGCCTGAACCGCTCGCCGTCCCGAAGCGGGGGACGAGTTGGGCGTCGTTGGACGGGTCGTTGACGCTGCCCGGTGCCGTCGGGCCGATGTCCCATAGCTCGAATGGGACGCGGAAGAGACGCGTCGTTGTTGTGCCACCGGGAGTTCCGACGTACGCGTATGAGCCGCGCGGCGTGAAGCGGATCTCGAAGTCGGTGGGTGCATAGGGAGCAGGGGAGTCAGGTTCCCCTAGAACGTTGATGAGGCGATACGCGCCGGTGCTGTTGAGCGACTCGAACACAAGATCCCCGCCGACCTCGGCGCAGCCCTCGTCCGGGTCGTTCGGCTCGCACGCCGGCCCGCCGCCTGGCGCCGTCGTCTCGACGTAGGCGCGCGCGCCACTCGCGAGCGTCAGCGGCGCCGGCGTATAGTGGTAAACGCGGACGGCCCGCGCCTCGCCCGGCGGCCCGTCGAGGCCTTCCTGTGTCGTGCGGACGCGCCAGAAGAGCGGCGCCGTCCGGTTAGCCGGGAAATGAGTGGCCGGCAGCACTACGCTCGTTCCGGCGACGTCCTGCGCGTCGACGGAGGCGAAGTCGGGCGTCGCGCTGATCTCAAGCGCGTACCCGCTCGCTCCTGCCACCGGCTCCCACGAGAACGTGACCGGCGACTCGTAGAAGGACGCATTCTCTGCCGGCGCGACGAGCACGGGTGCTGGCAGCGTGCCTCCGGGGCCGCCGCCGGAGAGGCCGCCCGAGAAGAGCGTCCCGTCGTCGTGAGCGGTCTGCACGAGGTCTGACGCGGCGCGGAGCGCCGTGATGGAATCGAGGTTGCCGGCGCCGCGCGCGTAGACGAGCGCGAGGTCGACGGTCGTCGAGGCGCCGGGCGCGAGCGTGACCGACGCCGTGGAGACCATGAAGCGACGGTCACCTGGATTGCCTGGTGGCAGCCCGCAGCCAGGGTTGACCTCGCTCCACGGCGTCCCCGTCACCGGGTCGCCGGGGAACGTCGAGCGCACGATGTCGCCCTGGGTCTGCTGGTAGCCGTTGCCGCACGTCCGGATGGAGCTCCCGTCGTTCCACAGTCCGCGCAGCCGGTTGTATATCCCGGCAGCAACGTTCGGATCAGCGTTGCCCGCGCCGCCGGGCGAGCTGACAAAGCCGGACGTGCCCCAGAATCCTGTCAGCAGATCGAACCCGAACGCGGGAGGATGCGTGCCGTACGTCGGCATCATGCCGTTCCCGTCCTGGTCGTCCGAGTTGTAGACGTAGGCCATGCCGCGCGTCGTGTCGGCTCCGATGAAGTCGTCGGCGGCGTCGCCGAGGTCCGGATCGGAGAAGAAGCCGACGTAGAAGTCCGTGATCGGCGTGCTGCCGCGGTTGACGACGCGGTAGCGGTAGAACGTGCTCTGCCGGAACGCCAGCGCCCCGACTGCCGGCGCGAACGCCGTCACCTGCACCTCGATGCCGAGCGGCTGCTGGCCCGTCTCCTGCCGCACGTTTCCCACGTCGTTCATCACCCAGAACGCCGTCGGCCCGCCTCCGAGAACAGGCCGCTCGCCGCCCGGCAGGTCGATCCGCTGGTTGCGCGAGACGGCGGGCACGGGCTGCCCCTGCGCGTCCACGGCTGGCGCGCCGAGGCCGACGGGCCACTCGCGCAGGTCCACGGCCGGCGTGCCACCCGCCTCGTACGCGGCGACGTCGGCCGGCGCGACGAGCCAGATGCGGTCGTAGGCCGAGCAGTCGGCCGGGTTCGGGAGCGCGGCGCCGGCGTCGAGCGGGCCGGGCCAGAACGTGAACGCGAGGCCTGGTGCGCCATACGTCCCGCCGGCCGTCCGGACCTCTCCGTTCACGCGTCCGCCGGCCCACAGGCCCGCGGCATAGACCGGGGACGTGCCGCGCCCGAGTGGGACAGTGTATGCCGCTGCCGATCCGTTCCCGTAGAACAGCGACCCGTTGTCGAAGAGGCGAGCCGAGAGATAGGGCGTAGCGAGGTCCGCCTGGGCCGTGCCGAGCGTGCAGCTTCCGGGCGTCTGAGCCGCGGCGAGGGCGGGGACGAGCAGGGCGAGCGCGAGGAGCGAACGGGTCATCGGCGTTGCGGAATAGGTCCTGCAATGACGGGATCCGGCCGTCCCCGATCAAGCAGGGCACGTCGGATCGCCCCATGAAAACGCCCCGGCTGCTCGGGGCAACCGGGGCGCTCAGTCGGCCGAGGCGCTCAGTAGCGCGTCGTGACGGCCTTGCGCTTCAGCGCCGAGAGCCACCGCGTGATGTCGATGCCCTTCGGGCACGCCTGGACGCAGTTGAAGATGGTGTAGCACTTCCACAGGCCGTCCTTGGAGTCGACGACCTTCAGCCGGTCCTCGGGCTCGGTGTCGCGGCTGTCGAAGACGTAGCGGAAGGCCTTGAGCATCGCCGCCGGACCGAGGTAGTCGGGGTCTGCCCACGTGGACGGGCACGAGTGCGTGCAGGCGCCGCACATGATGCACTTTGTGGCGTCCTCGATGATCGCGTGCTGCTCGGGGCTCTGGATGCGCTCCTTCTCCGGCGTCGGCTCGGAGTTGATGAGGTACGGCATCACGGCGCGGTACTTCGCGAAGAAGCCCGTCGTGTCCACGACGAGGTCCTTCAGGACGGGCGCGGCCGGGAGCGGCTCGAACGTCACCGTGCCGCCGTTCGTCACGCCGAGGTCGTGCACGAGGATCGAGCAGGCGAGGCGGTTCTCGCCGTTGATCTTCATCGCGTCGGACCCGCAGATGCCGTGCGCGCAGGACTTGCGGAAGGTCAGCGTCCCGTCAAGGTGCCACTTGATGTACATCAACAGGTCGAGCGCGCGGTCCATCGGGTCCGCCGGGACCTCGTACTCGGCCCACAGCGGGCGCTCGTCCTTTGTCGGGTCGTAGCGCCGCACGCGGACCTTCAAGCGCATCTCGGACTTGACCGCCTTGCCCTTCTGGGCGCGCGCAGCCTTGACCTCGGCGGTAGGAGCAACCTTAGAGACTTCCATGTTTTTGGGGGGTGAGGCATGGGGCATGGGTCATGAGAGGGATGTACCCGCGCCTCATGACCCCTTCGCATGCCGCTCAGTAGACGCGCTCCTTGGGGACGAACTGCGTGATGACGACTTCCTTGTAGCCGATGTCGTGGCCGCCCTTCTGGTCCGACGTGAACAGCGTGTGCTTCAGCCACTCGTCGTCGTTGCGGCTCGCGTAGTCCTCGCGGAGGTGGGCGCCGCGGCTCTCCGTCCGGTTGCGGGCCGAGGCGGTGATGGCCTCGGCGTAGTCGACCATGAACTGGATCTCGACGGCGTCCATGAGGTCCGTGTTGAAGCGGGCGCCCTTGTCGTCGACGGTCACGGTGGCGGCGCGGGCGCGGAGCGACTGGAGGTCGTCCATCGCCTCGGAGAGCGTCTCGTCGGTGCGGTAGACCGAGACGTTCTTCATCATGGTCTCCTGGAGGTCCGTGCGGATCGAGACGGCCTTCTCGCCGGTCGTGCGCTGGAGGATGGAGTTCAGCATGTCGCGCGTCGTGCCCTCGGCGTTGGCCGGGAGCGCCTCGCGGTCGTTGCCGGTCTGCCGGATGGCCTTGGCCATAGCCATGCCCGTGCGGCGGCCGAAGACGACGAGGTCCAGCAGCGAGTTCGTGCCGAGGCGGTTGGCGCCGTGGACCGAGACGCAGGCGCACTCGCCGACGGCGTAGAAGCCCTCGACCGTGTTCGAGCGGTCGCCGGAGGCGACGACCTGCCCGTCGACGTTGGTCGGGATGCCGCCCATGGCGTAGTGGCACGTCGGCGCGATCGGGATCGGCTGCTTGACGGGGTCGATGCCGAGGTAGACGCGCGAGAAGGTCGAGATCTCGGGCAGCTTGTGCTCGAGGACGTCGGCCCCGACGCCCGTCATGTCGAGGTAGACGTAGTCCTTGCCGTCGATGCCGCGGCCTTCGCGGACCTCCTTGTAGATGCACTGCGCGACCATGTCGCGCGGCGCGAGGTCCTTGACCGTCGGCGCGTAGCGCTCCATGAAGCGCTCGCCCTCGGAGTTGCGCAGGATGCCGCCCTCGCCGCGCGCGCCCTCGGTGATGAGGATGCCGAGGCGGTAGAGGCCCGTCGGGTGGAACTGGACGAACTCCATGTCCTCGAGCGGGAGGCCGGCCCGGAGCGCGAGCGCGAACCCGTCGCCGGTGCCGGCGTGCGCGTTTGAGGTCGTCTTGAACGCGCGGCCGTAGCCGCCCGTCGCGAAGCACGTGATCTTGGCGTGGAACGTGTGGACCTGGCCCGTGAGGATCTCGTAGGCCACGCAGCCGACGACCGGCGCGTCGTCCGAGTCGTCCGCGCGGAGAAGGTCGAGAACCTGGTACTCGTCGTAGAACGTGACCTTGTTCTTGACGCACTGCTCGTAGAGCGTGTGCAGGATCATGTGGCCCGTGCGGTCGGCGGCGTAGCACGCGCGGCGGACCGGCGCCTCGCCGAAGTTGCGCGTGTGGCCGCCGAAGCGGCGCTGCGCGATCTTGCCCTCGCGGGTGCGCGAGAACGGGACGCCGTAGTGCTCGAGCTCGATGATGGTGCGCGGGGCGTCCTGGCACATCGTCTCGATGGCGTCCTGGTCGCCGAGGTAGTCCGAGCCCTTGGTCGTGTCGAAGGCGTGCCAGAGCCAGTTGTCGTCCTCCTCGTTGCCGAGCGCGGCGCCGATGCCGCCCTGCGCGGCGCCGGTGTGCGAGCGCAGCGGGTGCAGCTTCGAGACGACGGCGACGTCGGCCCCGCCCTCGCGGGCGTAGAGCGCGGCCATCAGCCCGGCCCCGCCGGCGCCGACGATGACGATGTCGTGGGAGAAAGTCATGGGGTTTGGAGTTGGGGATCGGGGGTTGGGGCTTGGGTGGGGACGCCGGTCCCCGACTCCCACCTCCCCAATCCCGGCCGCATCAGAGGCCTGCCACGATGACGGAGTAGGCGCCGATGACGAACAGCACGAGGGCGACGGTCCACGAGAGGACGCTCGCGCCGACGCGCATGAGGTCGTTGCGGATATAGTCCGTGAGGACGTTGTTGAGCCCGTAGAAGCCGTGGTGCAGCGCCACGAGCAGGAAGAGCAGGTTGAAGCCCTTCCAGAGGACGGCGTAGACGGGGTCTGCGAGGCGCAGCATGAGGATCTGGTACGGCGTCACCGCGCTCGTCTCCTCGGGTGGGTGCGTGGGGCCGGGCGCGTCGCCCTCGACGCCGCCGTTGGGCCGCGTCGCGCCGGGCTGGGCGGCGGTGATGACGCGCGGGCCGGCCGGCGCCGTGCGCCCCTCGCGGGCCGCGTCGCGCGCCTCGGCGGCGCGGACGGCCGCGGCGGCCTCGTCGGCGTAGCGCGGCTTCGCGCCCGCCTCAGCCTCGGCCCCGGAGATCACGGAGTGCGAGATCGACGCCGTCACGCGGTCGAAGTGCTGCACCCAGAAGTGGGTCACGAGCAGGAACACGAGGAACGTGCCCGTGATGCGGTGGATGAACCACTGGAACGCGCTCGAGCGGGCCGTCTTGCCGTAGGTCGCTGCCATCTTAGTGGGAGAAGTAGTCGACGAGGGCCGCGATCGACGGGTAGCCGCCGACGGCGAAGAGGACGGCCGCGATGGCGCCGAGCGACCAGAAGAGCTTCTGCTGGTTCGGGCTCCACCCCATAAAGTCGATGAGCACGATGCGCATGCCGTTCAGCGCGTGGTAGATCACGGCGCCGAGCAGCAGGAACTCGCCGACCTTGTACAGCGGCGCGTGGTACGCCGTGATAAGGTGGTTGTAGGCCTCGGGGTCCGTGATGGAGCGCAGGCCCCAGACGTGGATGCAGAGGTAGCCCACGAGCGCGAGGCCGGTGAGGCGGTGCAGCATCCACGCGAACATGCCCACGCGGATGCGGTAGCGCTGGACGGGGTGGGACTCCACGACGGCCCCGAACGGGGGCGCGGCGGGGCGGGCGGGGTCGATCGCGACGGCCATGTCGGCGGGCAGTTAGGAGCGGTCTCGGGGGAAGCTACCGAATGCCGCGTGCGAGGTTTCAGCCTGGAGTGAAAGTTCAGACCGGTTCCGCGCGGCGGCCGTCCAATCTACGCGCGGCCGTGCGACGGCGTCGCGGCAGGACGGCCCGAAACGGACGCGGGGCGCGCCGCCGGGTGGCAGCGCGCCCCGCAGGCGTCCCGAGGCGTCCCGCCTCAGCCGCGGTCCGCGATCGGCGCCACCGTCCGCCCGCGCTCGCCGACGTACTCCGACGACGGCCGGATGAGCGCGTTGTCGGCGTACTGCTCGAGCAGGTGCGCCGTCCAGCCCGTGATGCGGCTCACGGCGAAGATCGGCGTGTAGAGGTCCGTCTCGATGCCGAGCAGGTGGAAGACCGAGGCCGAGTAGAAGTCGACGTTCGGGTTGAGGCCCTTCTGCTCCTTGGCGGCCTCCATGATGGCGACCGACATGTTGTACCACTTCATCTCGCCCTTCTCCTGCGAGAGGTCCTCGAGCATGTCCCGGAGGATGGCCGCGCGCGGGTCCAGCGTCTTGTAGACGCGGTGGCCGAGGCCCATGACCTTCTCCTTCGCCGCGAACTTGCGGCGGACGTACTCGGCGGGGTCCTCGCCCGAGGCGTCGATGTCGAGCAGCGTCCGCATCACCTCGATGTTGGCGCCGCCGTGGAGCGGCCCCTTCAGCGCGCCGATGGCGCCGGTGATGGCCGAGTACATGTCCGAGAGCGTCGACGCGATGACGCGCGCGGCGAACGTGGACGCGTTGAGGTCGTGCTCGGCCTGCAGCACGAGGGCCGCGTCGAAGATGCGCTCGGCCGACGGCCCCGGGCGCCTCGTTGTTGAGCATGTACAGGAACTCGTAGGCCGTCGAGCCCTCGCCCTTCGGCGCCACGGGCTCCTGGCCCTTCCGGATGCGGTCGAACGCGGCGAGCAGTGTCGGCATCTTCGCCGTGAGACGGATCGCCTTGCGGAGGTTGGCCTCGTGCGACATGTCGTCGGCCTCCTCGTCGTAGGCGGCCATCATCGAGACGGCCGTCCGGATGGCGGCCATCGGGTTGGTGTCGTCGGGCGTGTGGTGCCGGAGGTGGTCGATGATCTGGGGCCGCAGCGCGCGCTCGGAGCGGAGCTGCGTGTTGAGGGCGTCGAGCTGCTCCTGCGTCGGCAGGTCGCCGTGCCAGAGCAGGTACGCGACCTCCTCGAAGGAGGCGTTGCGCGCGAGGTCGTCGATCTCGTAGCCGCGGTAGAGCAGCTCGCCGGCCTGCCCGTCGATGTAGCAGATCGAGGTGTCGAGGGCGATGACGCCGGCGAGGCCGCGGGAGCGGGCGGGGGCGGCCGCCTCGGCGGCGGGAGTGGACGTGT
>CAWHKM010000005.1:0-113282 GCA_963829985.1 Rubricoccaceae bacterium | reverse complement strand
CCGGACCGGCGTTAGAACCGACGACCGTCGCGGCCATCAAGCGGCTCGCCGTCTACGCCCGCCGATACCCGCACTTGATCCGCCTAGCTGCTGCCCGAGACGAACCGTGAGTTCTCCTGTGGATCAGGCCTGTGGCTCCTTGTAGGCGAGCAGCCGGAGCGCGTTGAAGACCACGACGAGCGTGCTCCCCTCGTGGAGCGCGACCGCCGGGCCGATGCCGAGCCCGAACAGCGTCGCCGGGACGAGAAAGGCGACCATGCCGAGGCTCAGCCACAGGTTCTGCCGGATGATGCCGCGCGTCTTGCGGCTCAGCCCGACCGCGAACGGGAGCTGCGCGAGGTCGTCGGCCATCAGCGCCACGTCGGCCGTCTCGAGCGCCACGTCGGAGCCGGCCGCGCCCATCGCGATGCCGACCGTCGCGTTCGCCATCGCCGGCGCGTCGTTGACGCCGTCGCCGACCATCGCGACCTCGCCGCTGCTCGCGCAGCGCCTTGATCGCCGCCACCTTGTCCTCGGGCAGCAGGTCGCCGCGCGCCTCGTCGATGCCGACGGCCCGCGCGACGGACTCGGCGACGACCTGGGCGTCGCCCGAGATCATGATCGTCGTCTCGATGCCGAGCGCGTGGAGCTGCCGGATCACGCCCTTCGCCGAGGCGCGCGGCGTGTCCATGAGCCCGACGACGCCCAGGAAGCGGCCGCCGCGCTGGACGAGCATCGTCGAGCGGCCGTCGGCCTTGAGCTGCGCGGTCTGGATTCGAGGAGCGCCTCGGGCGCGGCCGTGCCGCCGTCGAGCGTGAACAGGTCCGGCTTGCCGACCGCGACCGGCCTCGCCTGCCGACGCGCGCCGCGGACGCCGTGGCCGGTCACGCTCTGCAGGTCCTCGGCCGTCGCGGTGCCCGTCGCCCGGTCTGCGAGGTCGCGGACGATGGCCCGCGCGAGCGGGTGCTCGCTCAGCCGCTCGACGGCGACGACGGCCTCGACCAGCTCGGCCTCGGTCGCGCCATGCCGCCGGCACCACGTCCGTCACGCGCGGCGCGCCCTCGGTGAGCGTGCCCGTCTTGTCGAAGGCGATGGCCGTGAGCGTGCCCGAGCGCCTCGAGCGGCCCGCCGCCCTTGACGAGCACGCCGCTCCGGCCCGCCCGCGCGACGCCCGAGAGGACCGCACTCGGCGTCGCGATGGCGAGCGCGCACGGGCTCGCGGCGACGAGGACCGCCATCGCGCGGTAGAACGAGACGCGAGAACGCCTCGGTGATCACGCCGAGCGCGCCCAGCAGCGGCGGCCCGACGAGCAGCAGGCCGACGAGCGCGAGCACGGCCGGCACGAACACGCGCTCGAAGCGGTCGGTGAACTGCTGCGTCGGGCTCTGCTCGGTCTCGGCCTCGGCCACCATCTGGACGACGCGCGCGAGCGTCGTCTCGCCTGACGACGTCCGCGTCACCACGATGTCGAGCGCGCCGGACGCCGTTGATGCGTGCCCGCGAAGACGCGGTGCTCGGGCGCGAGCGCCGTCGGCGTCGGCGAGCGCGGCGTCGCGCGTCGGGCGCGGGCTGCTTGTCGACGGGCACGCTCTCGCCCGTGACCGGCGCCTGGTTGACGGCGCTCGTGCCCTTCGACCACGACGCCGTCGGCCGGCGATCCGCTCGTCGGGGCGCACCACGACGGTGTCGCCCACGCGCAGCTCGTCGACGGGCACCTCGGTCTCCGGACGCCGTCTCGACGGACACGTGGCCGTCGCCGGCGCCAGCTCGCCGAGCGCCTCGATGGCGCGCCGGGCGCGGCCCATCGCGTAGCCTTCGAGCGCGTGGCCGAAGCGAGAACAGGAACAGCAAGAGCGCCGCCCTCGAACCACTCGCCGAGCGCCGCGGCGCCGGCCGCGGCGACGAGCATCAGGAAGTCGATCTCGAAGCGACCCGCGCGGATCGAGTCGACCGCCTCGCGGACCGTGAACCAGCCGCCGAAGGCGTACGCGCCGAGGTAGAGCGCGAACGGGACCGTCTCGGGGACGCGAGGCGAACGTGTCCAGCGACCACCCGAGCGCGACGCAGACGCCCGAGAGGACGGCGAAGATTAGCTCGGTCCGCTCGCCGAAGATGCCGCCGTGGCTGTGCCCGCCGTGCGCGCCTGGGGCGTGGTCGTGGCCGCTGTGGTCGTCGTGGCCCTCGCCCGGCGCGTGGTCGTGCCCCGCGTGGTCGTCGCCGGGGCGCTCTACGGCCGCCACCTCGGCAGGCTCCGGCGCGACGGTCACGCCAAGTCAGCGAGCGCGCGGCGCAGGTCGGCCTCGCTCGTCGCCTCGCGGTCGAACTCGATGCGGACCGGCCCGGTCGCGTTTGCCTCGGCCTCGACGACGCCCGGCTGCTGGCGCAGACGCTCGGTGACGGTCCGGGCGCGGCGCTGGTGGCCGAGCCCGTCGGCCTCCCAGAGCACGTGGCCGTAGCGCTGGGTGATCTGGCGCCCCGGCCCGCTCGGCGGCCCGGCGCAGGCGCGGGAGCGCGACGGCGTCGGGGTCGTAGTGGAGGCAGAGCTGGGCCGGGTGGCCGCCCTCGGCGGGGACGACGTGGGCGCGCTCGACGCCGGCCGTCGCCGCCAGCTCGTCGGTGAGGCGCGCCACGCAGGCGTCTCGGGCGTCGGGCGCGTCGGGCAAGAGAACGGGGAGGTCGAGGCGGAGAGGGTCAGGCATGAGAGGGGTCGGAGATGGGGTTGAAGGCGAGGGCGGCCTCGAAGAGCCCGCCGAACAAGGCGGGCTCGCGGCGCGTCAGGACGAGGCCCGCGCCACTCAGGAGAGGGCCGAGCTGGCGGTTGAGGTCGGTGGCGACGACGCGGGCGACGGCGCTCGCCAGTCGGCGGCCAAGCGAGGGGCGCTCGCCGTCCGGCAGGAACTTGTCGAAGACGGCCACGCGCCCGCCGGGCCGGAGCACGCGGGCAGCTTCGCGGATGGCCGCCTCGGGGTCGGGCACGACGGCGAGCAGCAGGTGAAGCAGGACGACGTCGAACGAGTCGTCCGGGAGGTCGAGGCGGTGGGCGTCGAGCGGGCGGATGTCGGCGCCCAAGCCCAGGCGGTCCGCCGTGGCGTGTGCGGCCCGGTTCATGCCGGGCGCCACGTCGCCCGCGACGACGTCGATACCGCTCGGGAGGTGGGGAAAGTCGAGCCCGGTCCCGCAGCCGGGGATCAGGACCCGCTCGCCCGGCTTGTCGAGGCCGCTCGGGAGATGAGGAAAGTCGAGCCCGGTCCCGCAGCCGGGGATCAGGATCCGCTCGCCCGGCTGGAGGCCAGCGAGCGCGAGCGAGCGCCGTCGCCCCGCGTCGAGGCGGCGGACGACGGGGTCGTAGACCGGGGCGTAGAGCGAGTACCGGAGCCGGTCCCAGAGCGTCGAGGTCGTCATAGCGCCATCTCGAGAAGGAGCAGCGCGAGGAAGCCGGCGAAGAAGGTGGCCGTCGCGAGCGGCGTGTCCTCGGTCTCGTGCGCCTCGACCAGGAGCTCTTCGGTGACGAGGTAGAGCAGCGCCGCGACGGCGAAGGCGAGCACGCCGGCGAGCAGCGGCCCCGCGAGCTGCCCTGCCGCGAGCCCGCCCGCGGCCGCGCCGGCGACGAGGACGGCGGCGAAGGCTGCGGTCACGCCAACGATGCGCCCGCGCGAGGCGCCGGCGCGGCCGAGCGCCGCAGCCGTAGCGAGCCCGAGAAAGAGGACCTCGAGCGTGAGCGCGATCGTGAGCAGCACCCCGGCCTCGGTGCCGGCCGCGAACCCGACGCCGACGAGGAGCCCATCGACGGCCATATCCACGCCGACCGCGACCACGAGCGCCCGCGTACCGTCGCGTTCGGCCGCGGCTGCGACGGGCGCGTCTGCGGGCTCGCGGCTCAGGAGGCGCTTGATGCCGAGCATGAGCCCGACGCCGAGCGCGAACCCGACGACGGTCGGCAGCGGGGCGGCCTCGTGCATCAGCTCGGGGAGCAGCTCGCCCGCGACGGCCGCGAACACGACGCCGGCCGCGAAGTGGTGGAAGACGCTCTGGAGCCGCGCGCCGGGCGGGCGGAACGCCGCCACGGCGCCGCCGAGCAGGACGGCTGTAGCCGGGAAGAGGACGAACGTGAGGACCTGGGCGAGCATGGGTTACCGGGTGACGAGGGGCCAGAGGAGCACGGCCCCGACGGTGGTGAGGGCAATCCAGACCCCGACGACGACGACGGCCGCGGTCCGGCTCACGGGCCGCTCGGCGAGCGTGTCGGCCCGCGTGCGCGCCTCGGCGACGACGTGCGCCGGGACGAGCCGGAGCGCGAGCGCGACGCCGAGCGGCACGAGCACGAGGTCGTCGAGAAGGCCGAGGATGGGGATAAAGTCCGGGATGAGGTCGATCGGGCTTAGCGCGTACGCCGCGACGGCACCCGCGACGAGGCGCGCCGCCCACGGGGTGCGCGGGTCGCGGGCGACGAGGTAGAGGACGGTCGCCTCGCGCCGGAGGCGGCGGGCGGCGGTGCGGAGCGCGGCGAGCATCAGCGGGAGAGGGCGAGGATGCGGCGGGCGCCGTTCGCGACGACGGCGAAGATGAGCGCGCCGGCCACGAGGTCCGGCCAGCCCGCGCCGGTCGCCCAGACGGCGAGCGCCGAGAGGATCACGAGGCCGTTCACCTTGACGTCGTTGGACGTGAAGATCCACGACGCCTCGACGTGCGCCTCGCCCTGGCTGCCGCCGCGGGCGCGGCGCAGCACGAGCAGCGTTGCCACGTTGCCGAGCAGCGTCAGGCTCGCCACGACGATCATCGTCCGCACGTCCGGCACGCCATCGCCCGAGACGGCCCGCCGAACGACCTCGACGAGCCCGAACACCGCGAGTCCGATCTGGAGGTAGCCGCTCCACCGCGCGAGCCGCTTCTTGCGGCGCACCCCGTAGCCGACGGCCGCGAGGCTGAGCGTGTACACGAGCGCGTCGGCGAGGTTGTCGAGCGAGTCGGCGACGAGGCCCATCGAGCCCGAGAGGAGGCCCGCTGCGAACTCGACCACGAAAAACGTCGCGTTGATGGCGAGCGCGATTCGGAGCGGCCCGCGCTCGGACGTCGAGGTGAGCTGAGGCGCCTCGCCACCCGGCACGGCCTCGGTCGGGCCGACCGGCCGGGCGCCGAGGCCGAGGCCGGCCAGAGCATCTGTCACGGCGTCGGCGTCGCCGGCGTGCGTCACGACGAGGCGCCGCGCCGGCAGGTCGAATGCGAGGTGCTCGACGCCGGGCATGCCGTCGAGTCGCATCCGGACGAGGTGCTCCTCGGCCGCGCAGTCCATCTTGTCGACGTGGTAGGTCGTGCGGTTCACTGGGCTACTCGCTGGGGATGGCGGGGCGCTCGTCCTCGAGGATGCTCGGGGGATGACCGACAGCGAGGTAGGCCGCACCCAACAGAAACTCGTCGTAGCAGACGTTCACAGCGTGTTTCTGGACCGAGCGCCACGGCTGGATGCTCTCGTAGGCCCGCGTCACGCCGAACGGGCGACCCGCGAACTCGCCGAGCCGGACGACCCACGCCGGCCAGCGCTCGGGGCGCCGGAGCCCTGCGGTCGCGATCCGCCCGCCGGGCGCGAGCGCGGCGACGGCGTGGGCAGACGACGGCGTCGTGCTCCGGGACCATCTCGAGCCCGAACGTCGAGACGACGCCGTGGACAGGCTCGGGAAAGTCGAACGTCCGCACGTCGGCCTGGACGAGTTCGACGGTGTCCCACCCCTGAGCCTCGAGGCGTTCCCTCGCCTTCGCCAGCATCCCCGGCGAGAGGTCCACGCCGACGACGCGGCCCGCCGGTCCGACGGCGCGGACGAGGTGCGGCAGGTTCGCGCCCGTCCCGCAAGCGAGGTCCACGGCCGTGTCGCCGGGACGTAGGCCGAGTGCCTCAGACGGCCCGACGATGCGTATCTCCGCCGAGACCGTAGGCCCCTTTGAGGGCGTCGTAGGCCGGCGCGAGCCGGTCGTAGAGGCGGCGCACGGCCTCGGGGCCGAGCACGCCGGGGCCGTCTGCGCCGTCGCTGCGGCGACGGCGCCAGGCGAGCGCAGTGGCCGCCGCGAGGGCCGCCGTCGCGAGAATCGTAGAACGTCGAGACATGGTGAGGACGGGAGATGTGAAAGGGGACTGGTCAGTGTTCGTGCTCGGCGAGCTCGCCGCGCTGCCGGGCCGAGCGGAGGTAGAAGACGCCTGCGGTCGCGATCCGCTGCCCGGCCGTGAGGCCTGAGCGGACTTCGACGCCGTCGCCCGAGCTTTGCCCGATCGACACCTCGGTGCGCCGGAACGTGCCCGGCTCGCCGTCGACCGCGACGAAGACGAACGCGCCGCCTTCGGCGCGCTCGACCGCCGCCTCGGGCACGACGACCGCCTGCCGCGTCCCGGCCGTCTCGAACTCGACCGTCGCGAACGCCTCGGGCCGCAGCCGCCCCGACACCATCTCGACGCGCACCGGCACCGTCCGGCTCTCGGCCTCGACCGTCGGCGAGACGGCGACGACGCGGGCGGCGTAGCGCGCGCTGTCGGCCGTGACGACCGTCGCGAGCTGCCCCACGCGCAGCCCTTCGGCCTGCGCGGTCGAGACCTGCGCCTCGACGAGGCTCGAGCCCGTCGCGGCGACCTCGAACATGTCGCGGCTCGGCTCGACGTAGTCGCCGATCTGGGCCGCGCGGCTCGTCACCGTCCCGCCGATGGGCGAGCGAACCGTGAACCGGGCGGCTCCGCCGCGTCCCGACGGCGCGCCGAGGCCGAGCGTGGCGAGCTTCGTCCGCGCCGCCGCCTGCACGGCGAGCGCGGCCTGGCGCGACGCCCGTGCACCCGTGAGCGCCGCGCGGGCCGTCTTCGAGTCCTCGCGCGCCTGCTCGACCTCGCTCCTGGGCGTGAGGTTTTCGGCCGCGAGCTGCTCCTCGCGCGCGAGCGCCGCCTGCGGCGCGCTCGATCTGCGCCTCGGCCGTCGCGATGCCGGCGTCGGCGCGGGCCACGTCGGCCGCGGCGGTGAGGTAGTCGCCCTGCAGGTCCGCGACGTCCATGCTCTCGACCTCGGCGAGCGGGCCGCCGCGGCGCACGCCCGAGCCCTCGTTCGCGTAGAGCCGCACGACCCGGCCGGCGACGAGCGGGCCGACGTGCGCCGAGCCGGTGAGGCCGGCCACGACGCGCGCCGGGGCCGAGAACGTCTGCGCGAGCGGCCGGGTCTGGACGTCTGCGACGACGACGCCCGAGCTCTGCATCGCCTCGGACGTCATCGTGACCTCGGTGCCTTCGCCCCGCCGCTTCGCCGCCTTCGTCGTGCGCGCCGGCCGCCTCGCCGGCGTGGTCGTCTGCGGGGCTTGCGCACCGGGTCGTCGCCGCACGCGGCGAGCGGGGCGAGAAGGAGCAGCGTGAGCGCCGCGAGGGCGCCGTGTCGTGGTTCGTCGTCATGGGTCGGGATGTCATGCTCGCCAGGGCGAGCGGAAGTCGGTCAGAAGAGGGAGCCGGCCGAGCCGGGCTAAAACGTGTCGAGGCCCGCCGCGACGGCGAGCTCGGCCGAGAGCCGCACGGCGCGGGCCGTCGCCTCGGCCGCGGCCTGCTGCGTCTCGACGAGCGCGGACTGCGCCGTGAGCACCTCGAGGTAGGTCGCCTCGCCGAGCGCGCGCAGCCGCAGCGCGATCCGGTACGCCTCGCGCGCCTGCGGCAGCAGCGTGCCCGCGAAGGCGTCCCGCTGCGCGCGGGCCGCGGCGAGCGCGGCGCGCGAGCGCCCGGACGTCTGCCGAGACGGCGCGCCGGACGGACGCGAGGCGCGCCTCGGCGAGCGTCACGGCTGCCTGCGCCGCACGCTCCGGCGCCGGGTTGGCGCGCCGCGAGAGCGGCAGCGAGACGCTGATCCCGCCGCCGACGTAGCCGATGCCGGAGCCGACGGTCTGGTGCGCGATCTGGGCCGAGACGACGGGCCGCCGCTCGGCCGCGACGACGCCCCGCCCGGCCTCGGCGGCCTCGACGGCCGCCTGCGCGGCGGCGACGTCGGGGCTCGCCGCGAGTGCGAGCGCCTCGATCTCGCCCGCCGTCAGAGACGGATCGACGGCCGGCAGGGCGGACGTGTCGGCCGCCGCGCCGCCGGGCGTGCCGAGCAGTACCCCGAGCGCGGCCTCGGCCTGCGCGAGCGCGCCGAGCGCCTCGGCCTGCCGCCGCACGGACGTGCCGACGGCGACGCGGGCCTGGAGTTCTTCGAGCGCACCCGTCTCGCCCAGCTCGTGCCGCCGCGCCGCGGCGACGGCGAACGCCTCGGCCGTGGCGAGTGCCGAGTCGGCGAGCGCGACGAGGCGCCGCGACGACGCGGCGTCGGCGAAGGCGACCGTCGCCTGCCGGACGACGGCGCGGCGGGCCGCGAGGACCTCAGCCTCGGCCTGGCGCACGGCCGCGTCTCCGGCCGCGCGCTGCGCCGAGAACAGGCCGCGCGGCACGAACGTCCGCCCGACGCCGACGCTGGTCTCGACCCCGCCCAGGCGGTCACCCGTCACGCCTGCGTTGTCGACGCTCGCGAAGATGCTGATGGCGGGCCGGATGCCGATGGCGCTCCGGAGCGCCGTTTGCTGCTCGACGCCCGCCGCGCCGACCTGGAGGCCGGGCGAGGCGCCGAGCGCGAGCGTCCGGGCCGACTCGAGCGTGAGCGGCGTGCCGACCTGCGCCTGTGCCGGCGCGCCGAGCGCGAGCAGCAGCGCAGTCGCAGCCAGAGCCCCCCCGAGCGCACCACCCCGAGCGGTGCCCCGAGCGGTGCCCGTCGCCGTCCCGGTCGGGCTTCCGTCGCCTGCCGTGCCCACGTGGGCGCCGTCGGCCGGCGAGAACGTGTCGTCCTCGATGTCCTCGGCGCTCGGCTCGTGCCAGGGCTCCGTCTTGCCGCCGAACCAGACGTAGACGATCGGCAGCACGAAGAGCGTCAGGACCGTGCTCGTGACGATGCCGCCGATCACGACCGTCGCGAGCGGGCGCTGCACCTCGGCGCCCGCCCCGTGCGCGAGCAGCATCGGCACGAAGCCGAGCGCGGCCAGCGTCGCCGTCGTCACGACGGGCCGCAGGCGCTCGTCGGCCCCGGCGAGGACGGCCTCGAGGCGCGGCAGGCCCTCGGACTCGAACTTGCGGAACGCGGCCACCATCACGATCCCGTTCAGGACCGCGATGCCGAAGAGGGCGATGAAGCCGACGCCGGCCGAGATCGAGAACGGAAGCCCGGCGAGCACGAGCGCCGCCACGCCGCCGATGACGGCCATCGGGACGCAGAGGAAGATGAGCGCGCCGAGCCGGATCGACCCGAACGTCTGGAACAGCAGCAGGAAGATCATCAGCATCGAGACCGGCACGACGATGGCGAGGCGCCGGCTGGCGGCCTGGAGGTTCTCGAACTGCCCGCCGTACTCGATCCGGTAGCCCGGCGGAAGCCGCACCTCGGCCTCGATCCGCGTCTGGAGGTCGGCCACGAACGAGGCCACGTCGCGGCCGCGGACGTTGGCCTGGACCGTCACGAGGCGGCTGCCCTGGTCGCGCGAGACCTGCGCCGGGCCTTCCTCGAGGCTCACACTCGGCGAGCGAGCCGAGCGGAACGCGCGCGCCCGAGGCCGTCGGCACGAGGATGCCACGGAGCGCGTCGGCGCTGCCGCGCGAGCCGGCCGCGTAGCGGACGACGATGTCGAACTGCCGCTCGCCCTCGTACACCACGCCGGCCTTGGTCCCGCCGACGGCCGTCGCGACGAGCTGGTTCACGTCCTGCACCGGCACGCCGACGCGCGACAGCGCTGCGCGGTCGGGCCGGACGACGAGCTGCGGGAAGCCCGACGTCTGCTCGGCCGCGACGTCGGTGCCGCCCTCGGTCTGCTGGAGGATCGTCGCGATCTGCGCCGCGGCCGGGTTGAGGACGTCGAAGTCCTCGCCGTAGATCTGGACCGCCACGTCGCCGCGGACGCCCGCGATGAGCTCGTTCGTGCGCATCTCGATCGGCTGCAGGAACTGCACGCCTGCGCCCGGCACGTCTTCGAGCGCCTCGGAGACGGCCTCGATCAGCTCCTCCTTCGTCCGCACGCGGCCGTCGACCTCGGGCCATTCCGAGCGGTCCTTGAGGATCACGTAGGCGTCCGCGATCTCGACGCCCATCGGGTCGGTCGAGATCTCGGCGCGGCCCGTGCTCGACACCATCGTCTCGACCTCGGGGAAGGCCATGACGCGGCGCTCGACCTCGGACGTGATCTCGAGCGACTCGCGTGAGGGACACGCTCGGCAGGCGGATGATCTGGACCGCGAAGTCGCCCTCGTCGAGGCGCGGCAGGAACTCGCCGCCGAGGCGCGTGAACACGAACAGCGCGACGGCGAGCGCGGCCACGGTCGTCCCGACGACGACCTTGCCCGAGCCCAGCGCCCGCGTCAGCACGGGCCGGTAGCGGTGGTGCAGGAACTCGATGATGCGCGACTCCTTGATCGGCTTCTTGCCCTTCAGGAAGAGCGAGCACATCACCGGCACGTAGGTCACCGAGAGGATGAGCGAGCCGATGAGCGCGAACGTGACCGTGAGCGCCATCGGGCGGAAGAGCTTGCCCTCGATGCCCTGGAGCGTCATGATGGGCAGGTAGACGAGGATGATGATGAAGACGCCGAACTTGGCCGACTTCACCATCTCGGCCGCGCCCGAGTAGACGAGCCGGCGCATCCCCTCGTCGTCCGCGATCGGCGCGCCGTCGTCCTGCCGCTTCTTGATGAGCCGCAGCACGTTCTCGACGATGATGAGCGAGCCGTCGACGACGAGCCCGAAGTCGATGGCGCCGAGGCTCATCAGGTTGCCCGTCTGCTTGGTGAGCACCATGCAGATGATGGCGAAGAGCATCGCGAGCGGGATCGTGGACGCCAGGATGAGCCCGGCGCGCAGGTGCGCGAGCAGCAGCAGCAGGACCACGATGACGAGAACGGCGCCCTCGCCGAGGTTGCGCCCGACGGTCGCGATCGTCCGCCCGACGAGGTCCGTGCGGTCGTAGTACGGCTTGATGACGACGCCCTCGGGCAGCGTCGCCTGGATCTCCTCGATGCGGTCCTTGACGGCCGAGACGACGACGCGCGCGTTGGCGCCTTTGAGCTGCATCGTGAAGCCGGTCACGACCTCGCCGCCGCCGTCCTCGGTCGCGGCGCCGAAGCGGATCGCCGGCCCGATCTCGACCTCGGCCACGTCGCCGAGGCGCACGGGCACGCCGCCGTCCGACGTGCGAATCGTCGTGTTGCGGAGGTCGTCCAGCGTCTGCACGAGCCCGACCGAGCGGACGGAGAGCTGCTCCGGGCCGGTCTCGATCACGCCGCCGCCGGACGTTCCCGAGGCGCTCGCGGTCGCGTCGAACACGTCGCGCAGCGTGAGGCCGTAGCCCGCGAGCCGGTCGGGGTCGACGAGCACCTGGTACTGCTTCACCTCGCCGCCGAGCGAGTTGACCTCGGCGAGGCCGGGCACGCCCAGGAGCTGCCGCCGGACGATCCAGTCCTGGATCGTGCGCAGCTCCATCGGCGAGCGCTGTCCCGGTCGTGTCCTCGACGACGTAGCGGAAGATCTCGCCGAGCCCCGTCGAGACCGGCCCGAGCTCGGGCGTCTCGACGCCGGGCGGCAGGTCGCCCTCGACCTCGCGGAGCTTCTCGAGGATGAGCTGCCGCCCGAAGTACGTCTCGACGCTCTCCTCGAAGACGAGCGTCACGACGGAGATGCCGGAGCGCGAGAGCGAGCGCATCTCGACGACGTCGGGCAGCGAGCGCGAGCGCGAGCTCGACCGGGACGGTGACGTAGCGCTCGACCTCGAGCGGCGAGAGCGCCGGCGCCTGCGTCAGGATCTGGACCTGGTTGTTGGTGACGTCCGGGACGGCGTCGATGGGGAGCCGGGTGAGGGCGAAGAGGCCGCCGGCGACGAGCGCCGCGACGCCGATGAGCACGAGCGCGCGCTGCTGGAGCGAGAACGCGATAAGCCGTTCGAACATGGAAAGGGGAGGACCACGGGGGACAGGTCCCGCCCGGCGCCTCGCAGGCGCACGGGTGCGCCGGGAGCGGTCGGACGGGTCGAGGCCGCGCCCCCAACGGGCGCGGCAGGTCCACACGGGGGCGGCACTCAGGCCGCCCGGCTCGGGCGTGCAGACGTGTCCCTAGGCCAGAGGCACCGGGTCGATGCCCTGCGCGGCGGCGTCGGTCCATCCGACGACGTATACGCCGAAGTCGACGGACTCCGGCGCGGGCCGCACGCCCACCTCGGGCACGACGGCGAGCGGCGTGAACACGACGTGGCAGAGGCAGTCCGGCGGCGTCTCGTGGTCGCCGCCCGAGTCGTCATGCGTGCTCCCTGCGGCCGGGACCGGGTGTCCGGCCGTCACCGAGGCGTCGGTGTGCGTCTGCCCGCCGTGCTCAGCCGTGACCGCCTCATCCGCACACGCGACGAGGTCCGTCGCCTGGACGGCGACGAGGACCGCGAGCAGCGCGGCGAAGGCGGGGAGGATGCGGCGGAGCGTTCTCATGCAGCGATTCCCAACGCAGGCGAGGCGACGACGGGTTCCGCACGTTCGGCGACGTGCCGAGCTGCGACGTCGAGCAGGGCTCCCACGCAGTCGTCGTCGAGGCGGTGGTAGACGACGCGGCCGTCGCGGTCGCTCGCGACGAGCCGGAGCGGGCGGAGGCTCCGCAGCTGGTGACTCACGGCCGACTCGGTCACGCCGAGCGTAGCGGCGAGGTCGCACGTGCAAAGCGGTCCGGCCTGGAGTGCGGCGAGAAGCCGGAGCCGGGTCGCGTCTCCGAGCGCGGCGAAGAGCGCACGCGCGCCCGCGAGTGCGTCGTCGTGCTCAGCGAGGCGCGTGCTCGCGGCAGCCACGGCGTCCGGGTGGACGCAGCGGACATCGCAGGCGGTCGAGGGATCTGACGTTTGAGTCATGGCTCAAATGTATCCTGCCGCGCTCCTGTTCGCAAGACGCTGGGTCTGGTTCGAGACGGCTTCACCTTGCCGGTTCTGCGACGGCAGGCAGAGCGGACGGCAGTGTGACGCCAGCCGCCACTACGGAGAACCGCCGCGGCGCTTCTCGCAGGTGACGGACCGGTCCGCGTGAGGCCCCGGTACCAAGGTCGGCCTGACGCTCGCACTCTGTCCGCCCCGAGGCGCCTCACCAAGGCGCCTCACCGAGGCGCCTCGTAGGCGAACCGCACCACGACGCCCGGGCCGTCCTTGCCCTCGCTCGACACGAGCACGTCGCCGTTCGGCAAAAACGTCAGCCCCTCGGGCTGCTCGAACGCGGCCGGTCCGAGGTCCCACACGTCCGCGACCGCGCCCGAGGCGTCGAGCGAGACGAGCGCGTCGCGCTTGGACGAGATCACGACCGTGTGGCCCGTGACCGGGTGGACGGCGAGTGCCGACGGTGCCAGCTTCTTGCGGCCTGGGATCGCGTCCGGGTCCAGCGCGAGGACCGGCGCCTCGGCGAGCGTGTTCGTGGCGAGGCTGAAGCCGTGGACCGCGTTGCGGCCGTCCGCCTCCTCCTTGCACGAGATGAGCAGCTGCTGGCGCGCGGCGTCGTACCCGAGCCCCTCGGCGTCGCACGCCTTGGCGCCGAGGCCGGTCTCGTAGACCCGCGTGTTCGTCTCGCGGCCTGCCGTCCAGCCTTCGAGCTCGAGCAGCGCGCCGTCGGCGCGGAGCACGAACAGGCGGCCGTCCGCCATCTCGACGCCCTCGTAGTCGCCCGGCGGGCCAAACGGGACGACGGCCGAGACGCGGCCCGTCGCGGTCTCGATGACGTAGAGCGCGCCCTCCTCGTCCTGAACCGCGCCGAGGTGCGCGTCGTCCAGGACGGTGAGCGCCGAGATCTCGTGGAGCGCCTCGGGCATCTCGAAGCGCGCGACAGGCTGGTCAAAGCGGTACGCGCCGTCCGCGGCGGGCGCGGCGTCCTGAACGGCTGCGGGCGCGGCGACCGCGGTGTCGGCCTGCGCGGCGGGTCCGCAGGCGGGGAGTGCGAGCGCAGCGCACGCGGCGAGGGAGGCGAAGGGGAGGCTCATCGGAGGAGACGTGGTGTCTCCCTCGTACCTGCGTCGGCTTGCCGCTCGCTTGCGGTTCCGTTACAGATCCGACAGGTTCGCGCCCGGCGCGAGCGGCAGCGCGAGCGTGAACGCCGAGCCCTCGCCGGGCACGCTCGCCGCCTCGAGACGCCCGCCGTGCGCCTCGGCGATGGCCCGCGCGAGGCCCAAACCGAGGCCCAGCCCGCGCTCGTGGCGCGTCGCCTCGGCGCGATAGAGGCGGTCCCACACCCGCAGCAGCTCGTCCGCCGCGATGCCTGGTCCGGTGTCCCGAACCGAGATCCATGCCTCTGTGGCCGTCGTGCCGGCGTCGATCCAGACGCGGTCGGCGGGCGCGGCGTACTTCACGGCGTTGTCGACGAGGTTGGCGAGCGCGCGTCGGAGCCGCCGCGCGTCGGCGTGGACCGTCACGTTGGGGGCGCCGGGGTCAGCGTCGAAGAACACGCCCTTCTCGTCGGCGAGGAGGCCGTACAGGTCGGCCACGTCGCGGATGACGTCGCCCAGGCGCACAGGGGCGAGGTCGAGGCGCAGCGCGCCGGCCTCGGCCTCGGCTGTGTCCATCACCGTCTCGAGCGTGCCCTCGGCGGCCTCGGTCGCCTCGATGATGCGGGCGAGCGCCTGCCGGTACGCCTCGGGCGTGCGGTCGCGCGAGAGCGCCAGCTCGGCCGTGCCGCGGACGGCCGTAAGTGGCGTTCGCAGGTCGTGCGCCACGTCGTCCAGCGTGTCGCCGAGACGCGCGACGAGCGCCTCGATACGGCCGAGCATCGCGTTGAAGAGGCGGAACAGGTCGCCGAACTCGCCCGGCGCAACGGGCACGCGCGCCCTGACGTCCCCCGTCGCTGCGATGGATTCGAGCGTCCCGACGAGCGTCCGCACGGGCCCGAGGGCGCGCTGTGCCATCGCCCACCCGCCAACCAGAGCGAGCAGCACGAGTGGGACCGCGACGAAGCCGAACACGCGCGGGAGCGCCTCGAGCGTGTCGTCGCGCTCGTCCGACGTCATCCCGACCTGAACAGTCTCGCCCGAGGCGAGGCGGCGCGTGCGGACGTCGAGCGTTCGGCCTTCGCGGGCATTGGCGATCTCGGTCACGACGGCCGGCCCGTCGAGCGCGGCCACGTCGACGGGCTCCCACTCGTCGGGGAGCACGACGAGGCGCGTCGCGCCGGTCGCGTCGACCAGGCGGACGAAGATCTCCTCGCCGCGGTCGTCGCGGGCGAGCGTGGCCGTGTAGCGGCGCACGCCGGCCATGCCGTCGCGGGCGTAGGCGGCCTCGATGCGCACCTGCTCGGCGCGCAGGAACGCGGCGTCCTGCCGCGCGAGCACGACGCCGAGCGTGCCGTAAGCGAGCCCGAGCAGGAGAACCGCGCCGAGCGCGAACGCGGTCGCGTACGCGAGCGCGAGGCGCACGCCGAACGCACCGAGGCGCGCAACCCCACGCACCGCGTCTCGCTCAGGGGAGTCGGAGGACATAGCCGGCGCCGCGGACGGTGTGGATGAGGTCGGGCGCGAACGGCTCGTCGACCTTCTGCCGCAGCCGGTGCACGAGGACCTCGACGACGTTCGTGCGCGGGTTGAAGTCGAAGTCCCACACGGCTTGGTGGATGGCCGTCTTGCTCACGACGTGGCCGGCGTTGCGGACGAGCGTCTCGAGAAGGGCAAACTCGCGCGGCTGGAGGTCGATCGTCTCGCCCGCCCGTGTCACGGTCCGCGCGACGAGGTCGATGGCGAGCGGGCCGGCCGAGGCGCGTCGCCTCGGGCGCGGCCGTGCTCCGGCGCACGAGCGCCTGCACGCGCGCGAGCAGCTCGGCAAAGGCGAACGGCTTCGTGAGGTAGTCGTCGCCGCCGCCCTGGAGCCCGCGCACGCGGTCGTCGACGCTCCGCTTCGCGCTCAGGATTAGCACGGGCGTCGCGACGCCCGAGCCGCGGAGGCGCTCGATGAGCGCGAGCCCGTCGAGCCGTGGCAGCATGAGGTCGATCACGGCCGCGTCGTAGGGCTCGTTGACGGCGAGCGCGTAGGCGGCCTCGCCGTCGGCGGCGTGGTCGACGGCGTAGCCGGCCTCCTGGAGGCCGGTCCGCACGAAGTCGGCGATCATCGGGTCGTCCTCGACGACGAGCAGGCGCATGGCTCGCGGGGTGGGGGAGCGGCTCGACCTACCGCGGCGCGGCGTCTCGGACCCGGGCGCTGCGGCGACGCGTTGGGCTCTCCCACATCCGACGGACGCGATGCCCGACGCGCTTACGCAGACCGACCTTCGCCACCTCCGCCGCTGCGTGGACCTCGCCGAAGACGCCCTCGGCGCCGGGGACGAGCCCTTCGGCTCGCTCCTCGTCGGCCCCGACGGCGACGTGCTCGCCGAGGCGCTCAACCGCGCCGTCACCGGCGACCCGACGCAGCACCCGGAGCTCGAGCTCGCGCAGTGGGCCGCGGCCACGCTCAGCGCCGAGGTGCGCGCTGCCGCGACGGTCTACACGTCGGGCGAGCACTGCCCGATGTGCTCGGCCGCTCACGCCTGGGCGGGGCTGGCGCGCATCGTCTACGCGAGTTCGTCCGAGCAGCTTGGCGCGTGGCTCAGCGAGTTCGGCGCCGCGGCGCCGCCCGTGCGGTCGCTGCCGGTGCAGGAGGTCGCGCCCGGCGTGGCCGTCGCCGGACCCGACGAGGAACTCGCCGCGCGCGTCCGCGACCTGCACCGCCGCTTTCACGCGGCGGACGACGCGTCGCCCGGGTGACCCGTCTCGCGGACGTGCGCGTTGATCGCGCCGGGCGTCGCGAACCAGACGGCGTCGCCGGCATGCTCGCGGACGTGCTCGAGCGCTCGGCGCAAGTGCGGCGCGCGGTGCGGCTGGCCCATGAGGTACGGGTGCAGCGCGACGCCCGTTACGACCGGCCGGCGTTCGGCCTCGCGCCGGAACGTCCCGAACGCGTCGATGATCATGTCGCCAAACGGGCGCGCCTCGATGCCGCGGTGGACGATCTGCGGCAGGTCGTTGAGTTCCTGCGGGTACGGGACGGAGAGGATGCGGCCGCCGCGCGTCGTCATCCAGACCGGCTGGTCGTCGTGGGCCCAGTCCAGGAGGTACTCGTAGCCGGCCTCCCTGAAGCAGGTCCGGCGTCTGTTTGGACTCGGAGATGTGCGGCGCGAGCCAGCCGAGCGGGCGCGTGGCACCGACGGTGAGCGCCTCCGTCGCGTCGGCGATGAGGCGCGCCTCGTGGCGCGGGGCAAACGCGCCGGGCTTCTCAGCGTTCGTGCGTGACGTGCGCGACGACCTCGCCGCCGCGCTCGCGGAAAACCTCGACGTAGGCCCGGCGCCTGCTCGAGGATCTGGCTGTTGGCGAGCGCGACGGCCGGGGTCTCGAGTCGTCCAGGATGTCGAGCAGGCGCCACGCGCCAACACATTCCGTCGTCGCGCCAGGCGTAGTTCGTCCCATCCGGCTGGTTTCTTGGTACCGCCGAGCTCGGGGCCCTCGCCCTCGCCGAACGAGAAGCGCTCGAGGTTGACGCCGACGTAGAACGCGGAGGCGCTGGCCGCCGGGCCATTCGAAGACGGAGGCGGTTGGGGATGGCGGAGAAGCCGTAGCGGCCGTGGGAGGTGAGGAGCGTATCGGACATGGAGAGAGGCGAAGTCGAGATTGCTGCGCGCGCGCGGCGCAGGCTCGATCCGGCCAGCGTCAGACGTCGATTTATGCGCGGAGCACGACGAACGTCTCGGCCGGCACATCGTCGGGGAAGCCCTCCGCTCGACCGTCCCGCCGCGGCGCGCCTGGACCGTGGGTGACCAGTGCACCGCTGCGGCTGCGGCCGTCGCGCGGCCCGCTCTTCCGGGCGCTGCAGCGACGACTCTCGAGCGCGATGCCGTGGAGCGAGGCGGACACCTCGACGAGCCCGAGCCGCCCTTGGACACGGCCCGCCGCGGGACCGGCCGGTCGGCGCCCTGCGGCTCGCCGACGAGCACGAGCGAGGCTGCGGCCTGCCAGCGCGGTGCGTCAGGTCGAGGTGGATCCCGTCGAGGCGTGCCCCGTCGAGGAGCTCCCTGTCGAGGGCGCGGCGACGCGGTCGTGCGCCGCGTCCGGACGCCGAGCACGATGCAGGCGGCCGGCGTCGAGTCTCGCCCTCGGGCCCAGGCGCAGGCGCGGGCCGTCGGCGACGAGCGCTCTGCGTAGTCGAAAAAAGGGCGTCGCCGGCGTCTTCGACGTCCGAGAGCGCGCAGTCGGCCGCGTCGCCGCTCTCGGTCCCGGCCGTCGCGGCGAGCCCGAGCCCGAAGCCCGTGCGGCGCGGGCGGACGAACACACGCGCCGCGACGTCGAGCGCGCGGCCGTGCCGCGGCTCGCCCGTTGCGGGACGCCATTGAAGACGCCGACGGCTACGTGGAGGCGCTCGCGCGCCCACCCGACGCCCGCGCCCGCATCGCGGCGCGGCGAGAGCGCCGTCGGAAAGGCGCGCTGGCGAAGCGCGAGTCGGTCGAGGATCGGAGCGTAACTCTACGAACGGCGCCTTGATCTGCCAGGCGCGGACCGTCAGCCCGTGTCCCAGATCGGCCTCGGCGTAGCCGTTCCTGAGCTCGACCTCGCCCTGGCCGACGTCCGGCTCGATGACGAGCCAGAGCCGGTCCGACGCCTCAACAGTCGCCTCGAGGCGCGCCCGGCGGACGACGAAGCCCAGCGCGTCGCCAGGCGGCCGGCCGAGGAAGACGCGCGCGTCGGCGTGGAGCTTTCCCTCGAGCGCAACGCGCACGCGGTGGGCTCTGCCGAGGCGGCGGTCGAGAGGAGCAGAGACGAGGGCGAGGCGGATCACGGGGGCAGTCGCGGGCCCGTGCGTACGCGGCACGCCTTGCCGGCCGCTTGCCGCCGGATTACAGTCTGGACAGTTGAGCCGCCGCGTGCGTCGCCTCGACGCGCGCCGCGGGACGCGCGCGGCGGGACGCGCGCCGCCACAGCGCACTGCACTGCCTGCAGCTTCAGACGCCGCGCCCGGTCCCATCTCAAGCAGTACCCCGCCCCCGACGACGCAGTTGAAGACAGCGACGTCGCGAGAACCCTCGCGGTTGACCCGCGCCAAGAAAGAGCAGCTTGTCCGTCACCATGGTCGCGACAATTCCAGGAACCAGAGTCAGCAGGTCCGAAGGCGTCCCTGCAGACCACCGAAGCGGGCGTACGGAGCGCGCACGATCAGTCGCACGACGCCACCGCTGGCGCGAACGACGGCGCCGAGCACATCCGTATCCTCGCGCATCCCTGGCCAGAACGTCAACCAGTTACATCCCGAGAGCAGAGCCAGGCGTGCCCGCCCAGGCCGAGCGCGCTTAAGGTCAGCGAAGACGACGAGGACGGCGCGCCGCCAGCGTGCCGCCGGCGAAGCCCTCACCGAGATCGGTCCGTTTCCGTCGTAAACCGTCCGACGTCAAGGGCGAGCACGAAGTCCTTAACGGTCACCGCAGTTCAAGGATGAGGACAAGCAGTTCCGCCGCAGGGCGAGGCGGCGTCCAGCGCGCCGCAGGGCGCCGCCGCGGGCCGACGACGCGCGAGGCCCGGTCGCGACCGTCTCACCGGCCCGCGCCAACTCGACGCCGGTGCGTCTCGACGCGCCCCCTTGAGCGGATGGCCGACGAGCAAGCCGCGGCGCGAGGCCTGACCCGCGACATCCACGCCCGGTCAACGGGCCGCCAGCCCAACGCCTCACGAGCGCTGTTCTTCCTCGGTGGCGCTCCGCGGCTAGTGGTTGGACGCGCCTGCAAGTTGCCAGGGAGACGAGTGAGTCACCCCTCGAGCGGCGCACAGCGGACCGAGCAGCAGCGAGTTGCGCGCACCTGGCACCAGCGCCGGCGAGGCGAGGCGAGCAGGTCGGTGGCGTGCGGCTCGTACACGGGGAAGGCGGGTCAGGCCGGCTGGAGAGCCGGGCGCAGCCTGGGCGCGGTAGAGCTGAGCGGGCCGTGGTGGTCGGCGTGGAGGGCTGCGGGCGGCGTGCGGACGGCAGGAGAGCGGCCCGGCCGTAGGATGGGCTACCAGTCCCGTCCCCGTCAGGTCGAAGGAGCCCGTAAGGTGCCGCCACACCTCTGCCGTCGCTCGCCTCGCCGGCCTCAGTCTCGTCAGCGACCACCCGCGGGCGCGATCGCGGGCGCCTCGGCCTCCGGCGTCGCGATCCGCGTTCCGTCCTCGTTGCTGGTTGAGACCGTCTCCGCCACGCCGCCCTCGACGCAGCCGACATCGCAGCCACGTCCACCAGGGCCGGACCTGCCCGGTGGAGCGAACGGTGCTGCGCTCGACCTCGCCAGACGTGCTCGCGGTCGGCGGCCGCGAGACGCGGGCTGGCCGAAGGCTCGCCGCTCACCGAGGAAAGTGCGCGGGACGAGGGCGAGGAAGCGTAGCCGCATCCATCGTCCGGAGGCCAGATGTTGAGGCACAGCGTTAGAAGTCAGTAATGCGGGAGCCGGGTGCCCCATTCCTGGGGGACGGCGAGCGGGTGCGTGGGGAAGGGAGGCGACGCGGTTGCGCGGGTGCGGATGCCCCCAGCAGGTGGTGGTATGTGGCCTGGTGGCCCCGCCGTCAGCGCTCGCCGCAGCGCCTGGAGGACGCGCTCGAGCGTCGCGCCGAGTTCATCATGGATGAGGGGGTCGGTGTTGCTGAACCGGCGCCCGGCGCCGGTCGAGGCCTGCTGCGCGCGGCCTCTGCTGGGGTGGTGCGTTGCCCGCCTCGGGCAGGGAGGCTACGTAGCCGGTCCGGTTGTCGTTTTCGGCCCCGCCGCCGCCGGCGGCGCCCACGGCCCCGGTCGGCCTCGTCCCGTAGGCGCAGTGGCACCCCACCGCCGAGCAGCAGCAGCTCTGGCAGCGTACGGGTCTGGCTGTCAGGGTTTGCGCACGCATTAGAGACCCAGCAGCAGCGTAGGCGTCTTGGTCGAGAGCGCCATGTAGGCCTTGCGGCGAGAGGCCTCGTGTTCTGCGGCCCCACGCCGTCGCCTGCGACAGCAGGATGGTCTGCCCGCTCGCGTCGAGACGGCTGCGGAACCTCGTCGCCGAGAGCCGCGGCCTCGGCGCGCGCGCGCGGCCAGTTCGAGGGCGGCGTCGAGCGTGAGGCGGTACGTGGGCACGAGATAGGTCTCTGCAGGTGTCTGTGCCGTAGCCGCACTCGGCAGCAGGCACGCGCCGAGCAGGCACAGAGCGATAAGTGGGTGAGCCATCGAGTCGAAAAGGGAGGGCGTGCACGTGCGGGACGTGCACACCGGGTTGAACATCAGGCCAGTCGCTGCGCGACTCGGGCCAGCTTCAGGCGAGACGCGTCAGTTGCCGCGGTACGTGCTGTACCCGTAGGGGCTCACGACGACCGGCACGTGCGTGTGCACGCTCGGGTCCGCGATGCGGAACTGGACCACGATCTCGGGGAAGAAGGCGGGCGCTTCGGCCCCGAGGCGAGTCCAGTAGTCCGACATGTCGAACGTGAGCCGGTAGAACGCCTGCGCCCGGCACCGAGGCGCTCGGGTCGGTAGCGGAGAACGACGAGACGCGGCCGTTCTCAGCCGTCTCGGCGCGGCCGACGAAGGCGCCACGTGTCGCCGTCCCGCACGTCGAGCGTGACGGGAACGCCGGCGCCGCCGACGCCTCGGGCGAGGTCGAGCACGTGTGTCGAGAGGTCCAGCGAATGCGGAGCATCCTGCGCCGAGGCGACGGGGACGACGGAGATGACGAGCGCCGCGAGGGCGAGGGAGCGGAAGATCATGGCAGAGAGCGAGTGTGAGAAGGGGAGGTCATGACAAGCCGAAAAGGCGGCGATGCCTGTGAGCATCATCTTGACCGCGATCGCAACGAGCACCATGCCCATCAGGCGCTCGATCGCGACGAGCCCGCGCCGGCCCAGCCGCTTCGCGAGCGGGACCGAGGCGAGCAGGACGGCGCCCGTGATGCCCCACGCGAGCAGGACGGCCGAAGCTCGACTCGGGCCAGCGCGACGGTTGCTGCTCATCACGAACAGGACGGATGCCTGCACGGATGGCCCGGCCACGAACGGGATCGCGAGCGGCACCAGGAACGGCTCGTCCTCGGCCTCCTCGACGTCGCGCGTGAACGCGCCGCCGGGCGGCGGAAACATCATCTTGAGCCCGATCAGGAACAGGATCACGCCGCCGGCGACGGTCAGCGTGTCCTCGGTGATGCCGATCGCGTGGAGGAGGAAGCGGCCGAAGAACAGAAAGACGAGCAGGAAGCCGAGCGCGAACAGCAGTTCGCGCACGATCACGCGGCGCCGCCGCTCGGGCGGAACCGGCTTCAGAACGGAGAGGAACAGCGGCACGTTGCCGAACGGGTCCATCACGAGCAGCACGAGCAGGGTCGCCGAGAAGAGGGTCATGGGACTACTCCGGTGAGACGAGCTTGAGGCCGACGATGCCAGCTACGATGAGGCCGATGCAGGCCAGCCGCATTGCCGTCCTCGGCTCGCCGAAGAGCACGACCCCGAGCACGGCCGTGCCGACCGTCCCGGTGCCGGTCCACACGGCATAGCCCGTGCCGAGGGGCAGCACCTGGAGCGCGCGCGCGAGCAGGAACACGCTTACGGCCATTGAGGCGGCCGTCCACAGGCTCGGGCCGAGGCGCGTAAAGCCCTCGGTGTACTTCAGGTCTATGGCCCGTCGGTCTCGAACACCGGCGAGAATTATGACGGCCCAGGGGTAGATGGGCTCATTGGTGCGGTCAAGCAGGTGAACGTTACTCCGTCGACGATCAGGAGCGCCTCGGTGAGGCCTTTCGTCCAGACCGTCAGAGGTCCGTCCTCGTAGCGGGCGCCGCTCGCCGAGCGGACCTGCCCGAGCACGCCGTACGTGCCGCCGTCGCGGCCGTCGCGGCCGTCGAAGCGGGCGGGCAGCCAGCGACCTCGCCTGGCCCGGTCCGGATGCGGAACGAGAATGGCTCGCCCGGTCCGGGGCACGTGTAGGTAAAGTCCTGGAGCGTCTCTTGGGATGGCATTTCGCCCATGCGCTCGAAGACGAGCGCGCGGCCCTGAGTGCAGCCGAGCGTTAGGCGGTCGCCCGCGATGTCGTAGCGGACGACGGAATTGAGGGCTGCGAAAAAGAAGCGCGACGACGAGACCGGTGCGCATGCGGCGATGGTCGTCGCGGCGCTGCCGAGCACGAGCGCCCCGCTAATCGAGTCTGGCTCGGTGCGGTAGGTGCCGCCGTACTGGTTGCAGTCGGCTTGTCCGGTAAAGACGCCGTCCGCGTCGAAGGCGATCGTGAAGTCGCCCTCGCCCTCGGGCGCGAGCGCGCGTCCACCCGTGACCCGGATCGCGACCAACTGCCACTCGGTCCCGGCGAGCGTGGACGAGACGCCGGGTGCCTCGGTGGCAGTGCGCGCTTCGGCGAGCGTTGAGGCGCCGGCAGAGAGGAGCAGAAAGAGGAGGGCGAGTCGCATCAGACGAGAGGAATCACGGTGTCGTGCAGCATCAACGCACACAACGGACATAGATTCCATTGACTCTATCGACTACACCGATAGCCGCTACTTATCGCGCCGCCTAAACCGGAACTCCGACACCTTCGCTACTTTGTCGCCGTCGCCGGCACCAGCTCCACTTTGGCCGCGCCGCCTGCGTCGTCGCGCAGCCGACGCTGAGCCAGCAAGCTCCGCGCCTTCGATACGAGATCGGCGCGCAGCTCTTCGACCGCTCGCGCCGGAGCGTCGCGCTGACGCCGGTCGGGCAGACGTTCCTGCCGCACGCGCGGCGCGTGCTCACCGAGGCCGCCCGCGGCCGAGGCGGCTGTGCGCGCTGCCGCCGAGGGCCGCGCGGGCACGCTGCGCATCGGCTACGAGGCTGCCGTGCTCCGCGACGGCCCGGCCGCCATCCGCGCCTTCCGCGCCGAGGCGCCGGACGTGGACCTGGACTTTCTCGAGATCGACAGCCTCGAGCAGGTCGAGGCGCTCCACGCCGGGCGCCTGGATGCCGGGTTTGCGCTGCTGCCCGTGGGCGAGGAGGGGCTCGCGGTCCACTCGCTCGGAACGGCACCCGTCGTGCTCGTCATCCCAGCCGAGCACCGGCTGGCCGGTCGCGAGACGGTCGCGGTCGCCGACCTCGCCGGCGAGCCGCTCATCACATGGCCACGAGACCCGGCGCCGGCGGCCTACGACGACCTCGTGCGGGCGTGCCACACGGCCGGCTTCGCGCCCAACATCGTGCAGGAGGTGCGGCACGCGGAGAGCCTGCTCGGCTTCGTGGCCGCGGGCGTCGGCCTGGCGACGCTGCACCAGGCGCGCGTGCAGCCGGGCTACCCGGGCGTGGCCTACGCGCGCCTCGTCGAGCCCGACCTCACCATCGAGACGGGCGTCGTGTGGCGCCGCGGCGACGCGCTCGCCCGTGCTGGTCCTGTCCCCCAGCTCGTCGGCTCAGGGCCCGCTCCAGAGTAGGGGAAGAGGTCAAACGAGGTGCTCTTCGTACGCGACGTGGTGCGCAAGCAAGGCTGTCTGGATCGTCCGGCGGCGCTCCTCATCGGCGTCGTCTACGAGCGAGGCGACCGTGCGCGCTGCTCGGCCCTCCGACGCCGCGGACGGCGAACAGAGGGGGCGTGAGCGCGCCGAGGGCGAGTCCGAGGCAACGCGCGAAATAGTCCATCTGGAGCGGGGCCCAGGTGCCCCCCGCCTGCTCGGGGCACCGTGCTCTGCAACAGCGCGCCGTCCGTGCTCGGCGCGAACAGCGCCCGCTTGAACGGCACGGTCGTTCCGCCCGCGGCGGCGGGCAGCTCGATGTAGCCGTCGTCGTTGACGGCGGCGGCGATGAGAAAGACGGGGTGCAGCATGGGCGTCACGCGGCGAGCGCGAGGCGCTCGGCCGACTCGGGCTGAAACAGGACTTCAGCGATGGTGAACCGCGACCGGCCGGCTGGCGCGGCGACCTCGACCCGGTCGCCGACGCTCCGCCCGAGCAGCGCCATCCCGACCGGCGTCAGCACGGAGAGGCGCCCCGCGCCCGGGTCGGCCATTCCAGGCACGACGATCTCGACGACGCGCTCGTCGCCCGTCTCGGCCGCCCGGACCCGGACGCGCGAGCCCAGCGTGACGACGGTCGGGGCGAGCGCCTCGGGGCGGACGGCGACGGCGCGCTTGAGGTGCTCCGACAGGCTGACGAGCGCGCGGACGTCCTGGTGCGTCGAGCGGCGCAGCACGAGCAGGCGCGAGAGCGTCGCGCGGTCGGCCGCGGTGATAAGTGGTATAGACGACATAGCAGTGGGTGAAGTGGATTTTAGATTTTCCCTGCTCGGCCGATGTGTCCAAACTTTTGTCTCGACCTCACAATCACGTTTGTTGATCGGCAGGTCACAGATGGAGCGGGACCTCCGGGCCGCGCGTGAGGCGCTCCAGCACGCCCTCATCGGGCGTTGTGGCCGGGACCGACGGAGACTCCAGATGCGGCTCAGCCCATCAGGCTTGCGAGCACGAGCAGCAGAGCTACGGCCGCCATTCCGGCCGGCTTGGGCTCGGCGCGGCCCGACGAGGGGCGCCCCGGCGCCGAGCGGTCCTGTCCGACGTCCACCACGCGGACCGAGCACGGCCCGCCGAGCGTCGGCACAACCGTCGTATCGCCTACGTGCTCGCCCAAGCAAGGCCACGCCGAGCGGTGTCAGGAGCTGAGATCTGTCCGGCCTCGGGCTTGGCTGAGGCCACGAGCCGCACGACCTGCACCTCACTCGTCCGGTGCCACTCGACGCACACGTGCGACCCGAGCCGCACCACGGACGTCGGCAGATCGCTCGTCGGGACGATGGTCGCATCGTTTAGATGCGCCGTCAGCTCAGCGTAGGCGGGTACCGTCTTCCCGGCGTTTATCTGGCGCAGGACCTCGGTCGAGATCGCGGCGCGGTCGGCGATGGTGACAGTGGCCGGGGGCAGCATGGCAGAGCAGGTGCGAGTGACGACCTAGGATCCAATGGCCTAGCGATCAGTCCAAACTCTTGTTCTATCCTCCGATCACATGCGCTTATCGACGTGACGCTCCTCCAGCTTCGCTACGCCGTCGCGCTCGAACGCCACGGGCACTTTCGGATCGCCGCCGAGGCGTGCGACGTCACGCAGCCTGCGCTCAGCGCGGGCGTCCAGACGCTCGAGGCCGAGTTGGGCGCCGTCCTCTTCGACCGCACGTCGCATCCGATCCAGCCGACCGACCTCGGCCGCCGCGTCGTCGAGCAGGGCGGACGTGCTCGCCGAGGCGCAGCGCCTCGAGGACCTCGTCGGCGAGGCGACGGGCGAGCTGGCCGAGCTCCGCATCGGCATCCTCTCGACGCTCGCGCCCTACCTCATCCCGCTCACGATCGCGCCGTTCGCGCGCCGCTACCCCGGCGTCGAGCTCGTGTTCGAGGAACTGGTCGCGGACGAGATCATCGAGCACGTTCGGCGCGACCTGCTGGACGCCGGCATCGTCGCGACGGCGCCGCCCGGCCGCGGCATCGTCGAGGTGCCGCTGTTCGAGGAGCCGCTCGTGGGCTACGTCGCGCGCGGCCATCGGCTCATGGGCCGCGCCGAGATCGGCGTCGAAGACCTCAGCCCAGACGAGGTCTGGACGATGTCGAAGGGCCACTGCTACCGCGACCAGGTGCTCGCGCTCGTCTCGCGCGGCGACACGCCCCGCGCCGACGCGCGCGCCGTCCAGTTCGAGAGCGGCAACCTCGAGACGCTCCAGCGCATCGTGGACCGCGGGCACGGGATGACGCTGATGCCGTGGCTGGCCGTGCAGGGGCAGGGCTCGCACGCGCCCGAGTCCGTCCTGCCGTTCCGCGCCCCGGCGCCTAGCCGGACGGTGCGGCTCGTCTACGCGACGACGCTCGTGCGCCGCCACTTGGTGCGCGCGTTCGCGGCCGAGACGGCGCGGGCCGTCGCGTCTGAGTTGCCTCTTGGGGCAATCCTGCACGGCCTTGAGGCGCGGCCAAGCCCGTCATAGCGACCGGCTATCGGCCTCATCGCAACTACCGATAAACGCTATCGAGAGGCGGCGCGTTAAACCTGAATGGCGGACGACCCTCTGTCTTCCTCTCTCCAGACCTCGCATTCGATGTGTTCTCTCCTCTCTCTCACGCTGCTCGCGCTCGTCGCCGCCGGCTGCGCCACGACCGGCGCCTCGGGCAGTTCGGCGTCCTCCATCGTCGGCCCGACGTGGCAACTCGTCGCGCTCGGCGCCGATGCCCCTGTCGGCACCGAGGCCCAGATTACATTTGGCGCCGACGGCCGCGTCAACGGCTCGACGGGCTGCAACGGCTTTTTCGGTGGATACACGCTCGGCCCGGACGGCGCGCTCACGCTCTCCGAGGTCGGCTCGACGCGCCGCGCGTGCCCCGGACCGCAGATGGCACAGGAGTCGCGCGTGCTCGACGCCTTGAACCGCGCCGACCGCGTCGTGATAGAAGGCGACCGGCTCTCGCTCGTGCAGGGCCAGACGCGGCTGCTCACGTTCGCCTCGACGGGCAGCGCGTCGGTGAATGCCACGATGAGCGGAACCGTCGCCTACCGCGAGCGCATCGCGCTCCCGCCCGACGCCGTTCTCACAGTCCGCCTGCTCGACGTCAGCCGCGCCGACGCGGCCTCGGTCACGCTCGGCGAGACGCGCACGAGCACGGACGGCCAGCAGGTCCCACTGCCGTTCACGATCCGTTACGACGCCGCACAGGTTCAGCCGCGGAACCGCTACGTCGTCCGCGCCGAGATCACAGGCGCTGCAGGCGCGCTGATGTGGACGACCGACACGGCGGTCCCGGTTCTACGACGGCGCCCCCAGCACAAACATCTCCCTGATGCTGAGACAGGTCGAGTCCAGCCAGACGAGCGCGCTCAGCGGCCGCACGTGGCGCCTTGCCGAGATCCGTCAGGCCAGTGGCGTCGTGCTGAGCACCAACGGCCAGGCGCCGTTCACGCTCACCTTCGGCGCGGACGGCCGCTACAACGGGCAGGCTGACTGCAACCAGTACGGCGGCGCGTTCGAGTCTGGCGCGGGCGGCACGCTGAGCCTGTCGGCCGGCCTCTCGACGCTCGCCGCGTGCCCGGACCCGTCCGCCTCGGGCGCCTTCTTCGGCATCCTCAGTAGCGCCGAGCGCTACACGATCGACGGCGGCCGGCTGACGATCCGCGCCCAGGACGGCGGCGCCCTCGTGTTCGAGTAGGTGGGTAGGTTGCACGTCTTGAGCGCCTCGGTGGCGCACCCACCGAGGCACTCTCATGATCCGCTCGCTTCTCCATCGGTTCCTGAGCGGCGAGACGCTCGCGCGGTCCGTTCTCGGTGCGCCGGTCGAGGACTGGCTGCTGCTCGCCGCCGCGCTCGTCGCGGCTGGCGTGCTACTCGTCGTGGCACGATGGGCGATCCGGTGGCGCCTGCGCCGCGACGCCGGTCACACGGTCGTGTGGGCCGAGCAGGTCGTCGACGACGTACTCGAGCGGACGCGGATCTACTTCCTGGCCGCGGTCGCGCTGTACCTCGCCGCGCGCATCGCCGGGTGGGACGCGCGCGGGCTCGGGTGGACCGCGAGCGGGCTCACGCTCGCGACGCTCTTGCAGGCCGGGCGCTGGATCACGGGCCTCATCTCGCTCTGGATCGCGCGCTACCGCGAGGAGAAGATGGCCGCCGACGCCTCGGCGGTCACGAGCATGCAGGCGCTCGGCGTGCTCGCTAAGGTCGCCGTATGGAGCGTGATCGCGCTGATGTTCCTGGACAACGTCGGTGTGAACGTGACGGCCCTCGTGGCGGGGCTCTGGCATCGGCGGCGTCGCGTATCGGCCTCGCCGTCCAGAATATCCTCTCGGACCTGTTCGCGTCGCTCTCGATCGTGCTCGACAAGCCGTTCGTGATCGGCGACACGCTCACCGTCGGGACCGACTCGGGCACGGTCGAGCACATCGGGCTGAAGTCGACGCGGCTGAGGAGCCTCTCTGGGCGAGCAGATCGTGTTCTCGAACGGCGACCTGCTCAGCTCACGCGTGCGCAACTACGAGCGCATGACCGAGCGCCGCGTCGTGCAGGCGTTCGGCGTGACCTACGACACCGATCACGCGACGCTCGCCGCCATCCCCGCCCTCGTCCGGCAGGCCATCGAGACGGTCGGCGCGGACGAGGGCGGCGCGCCGCTGCGCTTCGACCGTGCCCACTTCAAGGGCTTCGGCGACTCGTCGCTCGACTTCGAGATCGTCTACCATGTCCTCGACCCCGACTACGGCCGCTACATGGACGCCAGCAGGCGATCAACCTCGCGCTCGTGGCCGTCGTTCGCCGATCGCGACATCGCGTTCGCCTTCCCCACGCGGACGATCCAGATCGAAACGCCGCGCCCGAGTGGCGCACCTGACCCCACGCCGTGATGCGCCTTCTGCTCCTGCTCGCCGTCCTCGCCCTCCAGAGCGTCTCGTTGCCGAGCGCCTCGGCGCAGTCCACCACCGAGGCGCGCACCGAGGCGCGCCCCACGGTCGCGCTCGCGCTCGGCGGCGGGGCCGCCAAAGGGTTCGCCCACATCGGCGTGCTCCAGGTGCTCGAGGAGAACGGCATCCCGGTCGACGTCGTGGCCGGCACCAGCATGGGCGCGCTCATGGGCGGGCTCTACGCCGTCGGCTACACGGGTCTCGACCTGGAGGAGATCGTGCTCGGCCTCGACGTGCCGTCGCTGCTCTTCGGAGCCGGCGGCGTGCCGGCGCTGAACCTCGGCGACGCGCTCGCGCCAGGCCTGACGCTGCTCGACGTGCCCACGAGCGGGCTCTCGCCCGTCCTACCGGACGGACTCCTGACGGGCCAGCCGGTCCTGGAGCTGATGACGCGGCTGATGTGGAACGTCCAGGACGTGACCGACTTCCGCGACCTCCCCAAGCCGTTCGCCTGCAACGCGATCAACCTCGTCACCGGCGAGGACGTGACGCTGGACCAGGGCTACCTACCGCTCGCGATCCGGACGTGCTTCTCGATGCCAGGCGCCTTCCGCCCGATCCCGTACGACGGCGGCGTCTACCTCGACGGCGGCCCGGATCACATGCTCCCGACGCCCGAGGCACGCGCGCTCGGCGGCGACGTCGTGATCGCGGTCGACGTCGCGACCGACATCGACCCCGAGACGGGCGACCTGCGGCTCTCGGCGAGTGGCAACGACGTCAACCTGCTCGTCCTCTTCGAGAAGGCGACCGGCACGACGCGCCGCCGCCGCGCCAAAGCGGACCGCGCGCTCGCCGACGTGCTCATCCAGCCCGACGTGGCGGCCGTCGCGACGGCCGGCATCGCGGACGTGGCGCCGTGGATTGCCGAAGGCCGACGGGTCACGACCGAGGCGCTCCCGCAGATCCGGGCGCTCCTCGACGAGCGCGGCATCGCGCACGGCACCGAGCGCCTGCCCATTCCGGCCTCGCCCGCCGCGCCCCGAGACGTGCGCGTCGGCGAGATCCGCTTCGAGGGCGTGGACGGGCCGGCCCTGCGGCTCGCCGAGCGCATGGCCGCGCTCGCGCTCCCGGCCGACATGGGGCCAGACGACGTGGACCGGCTCGTCGCACGACTCGTCGCGACGGGCAGCTACGACTACGTCGTCCCGCGCATCACGCGCGGTAGGCGGCACGCGCGGTCCAGGCGGCGATGCCGTGCTCGGCATCCGGCTCGTGCCCAAGGACCCGCCGGACCGGCTGGGCTTCGGCCTGCGCTACGACGACCTCAACGGCGGCGAGCTGCTCGCCCGGCTGACGCTGCGCCACCGGCTCCGCTGGGGCGACCGCTCCGTGTTCACGGGCCGCCTGGGCGGCCGGCAGTCGCAGGCGCTCGCGACCTACACGGCGCCGCTCGGGCTCACGTCGGCATTCGAGGCCGGCGCGCGCGTCCACATCACCGCGGCGCCCGTCGAGGCGGTCCTGTTGGGCGAGGAGAAGGACCGCTCGACGCTCCGCCAGCGCGTGAGCGAGGCCGTGATCGTCGGCGGATGGGCGCCGAGGCCGTCCGTCTTGGTCGGCGCCTCGGTTGGCGGCGGGGTGGGCCGCAACGAGATCAGCGAGTTCTCGGTCGATGCCAACTCGGTCTTCCCCGGTCCGGGCGGCGTCCCGATCGTGCTCGACCCCGAGGGCGTCGTCCTGCGCGAGCGCTGGGCGTCCGGGATGCTCTTCGCCGAGGCGCGCACGCTCGACCGACTGACCGTCCCGACGCGCGGCGTCCGCCTGCGCCTTCAGGCCGAGGCCGGTCAGGGGCGCCTCGACGCGTCCGACTTCTCGGACCGCATCGCCGAGCAGGCCGGCGTCTTGCCCGAGACGCTCGGCCTCGACCGCGTCCGCGCGGCGCGTTCGACCGCGCGCTCATCGATGCCGAGGGCTGGCTGCCGGTCTCGCCGCGCGTCTCGCTCGTCGGCCGCGCCGCCTACGCGCGCGGGGCGGGGGAGGGGCTGCCGCTGAACCGGCGCACGTTCGTGGGCGGCATCCAGACCGTGACGGTCCTGCCGGGCACGTTCCTGCCGCTCTACGGCCACGTATCCCGAATCGCTCACCGGTCCGAACGCATGGCTCGGCCTCGCCGGCGTGCAGGTCCAGGCGACCGAGTCGAGTCTACGCTCGCCTGTTCGCCAACGCCGGCCGCGCCTTCGGCGACGACGACGCGCTCGTGGACGCATCGGGCGTGCTCGCGGGCGTCGGGCTGGACCTGTCGATGCGGACGCCCGTCGGCCCGGTCACGCTCTCGTTCGGCACCGACGCGCTCGACCGGTTCCCCGATGTCGGCGTGCGCGTGGGCCATGTGTTCTAGCTCATGGCTTGGCGATCTGCCGGTCGTGGTGCTGTCATTTCGCCCTGTCGATCACCGCCTGCGGTAGACCCGGTAGCTCGGCTCTCGTTTCTTGCACACATCCGTGCTTCAGGTCGTATTCTTTTCGCGCGCGAAGCCGGGGCTCGACGGGCTCGACGTGTGGCTACGCCGGTCATCTCCGGCACCAACCGCGACCCGCGGTTTTGACCAATGCCCATCATGGAGACGACTCTCGCCACGACGCTCACCTTCCGAGTGAGCGCGGCCGAGGCGGAGGCCATCAAGGCCGCCGCACTCGCCGAAGGCCGGACGCTCTCGAACTACGTCCGCCGCGCCGCCCTGGGCGCCGCCGAGACGACGAGCGCCGAGAAGTAGAACGGCTTCGGCCGAGGCCCGCATCGACGTGATGCGGCGCCGGCGCCCTCGGGCGCACATGGCACGCGATGGCGCTCACGCGCTGTAGGCAAGCCTTTGCAGCTCCCCGTCCACCGAGACGAAGGAGTCGCATTCCCCAACGTCGATGAGTCTCATCGACCCCAAGCTCGGCCCGGACACGGCTATGAGCACGTTCGATCCTAATATGCCGGACGTCTACGGAGACACGATCTACGACGAGCAGCACCGGATCTACCGGCTGGTCTACGTCGGAAGCACCTTCTCGACCTCGATGCCCGCGCGAAAACCAACGTCTCGCAGGCGAGCTTCAAGAAGTCCCCCTACTTGTCGCTCGTCAGGAATTCATGAAGGGCAGAAGGACGAGCTGGTCAAGCAGTACCCCCCGTTCCAACATGAGCAGGACGGGATCGACTACTTCGGCTACGAGAACCTGCTCAACGCCCGGCGGAGCGGGGGTGGCCGGCGGTCTCCGTGGACTGGTCGCCGGCCCACCTCGACGCCGTGCTCACGCGGGCGCGAGTCTCCGACCTCGAGGCGGAGTACGGGATCGGAGGCCACCACTGGACCCGGCTCCGCCCCCGCCTCGCGGACCGCCAGGACCCGTCCTGCTGGTACCCCGACATGGCGTACGTGAACTCCTGGAAGATCGGCGACCTTCGTCGGTTCGTTCTTCGAGGTAGCTGGGTTGAGGCCGACGCAAACGGGGTCCCGGGCATCTTGCTCGGGACCCTGTTTGTTATGAGCTAGGAGACGGGATCCGTCGACTCTGCCTCGTCCGGGAGCAGCAGATGAGACGTGCGCTCGATGGTCTCCGCAAGCGCCTCGAACGACGCCTGCACACGAGCACGCCTGGGGAAGTCGATCATCCGCGTTCGCGTGGTCGACACGTCGAGTGCCGCGGGAAGGTTGACGTCGACCAGACGGGCAAACCCTCGCAGTTTGTCCGGTGCCATGACGAGGGTGAAGGTCGCACGCCTCGCAGTCCGGGGTCCTTTTTTAGTGGGTGCCCGCCATTCGGGCAAGTCGACCTCTTGGCCCGAGGCGTGCTGCACGTCATCACCTACCATCTTCAGCAGGTGATAGAGCTCGAAGCACGTCCCCTCAATGATCACCGGTCGCCTGCCCGATGACGGAGGCGTTCCCGAGCAGCAGCCCTGGCGTGGCAAGCGCGTCTGCTCGCGATGAGGGCCGAGCCTGTGACGACGCCTTCAAGAGTAGCCAGGATCTCTTTGAGCAACCCGGCGATGTACCGAGCGGCTTCAGCTTGAGTCGGGTTGGACAGGTAAAAGTAGGGCGGGGACCCCTTGTAGGTCCACGTCTCGGCGATGGCAAATTGGTCGTCGGTCACGGCAGGTCGCAGGAGGCTGGAGGGGTCTCGCGCGAGACGATACGAACGACCGCGAAGCAACTCGGGCTGCTTGGTTGGGGTGAGCCCGTCCGAACTCAAAGGGGAGACTCGATGGCCTGCCCGCGCCGATTCCTTCTTGGAAGTGGAGTGTGCCGGTGGTGGCTTGGCCCTGCAGCGCGCCTGCAGAAGACCGATGCGCCGCAGTTCGAAGGAGTCTCGCGCGAGACTTTCGCGGACGTATCCGGCCGGTGCGAAGGCCGACTTTCGCTCGATGGCCAAAGCGAGAGGGAACTGCAACTTGAGGGGCTTTGAGAGGCACCATATCCATGTCAGGAGAGGCATCTCGTCTCTCACCTCCGTCCACCATCCCGGTCCGCCATGAACGCGATCACCGCTCCCAGCCCGGCCTCCAGCGCGGCCATCTACGCCACGGCTCGCAAGACCCTCGACGCCGTCCGCACGGTCGTCCACGTCCTGCGCGCCGTCGCCGCCGGCATCCGCGCCTTCCTGGGCTTCTTCCGGTAGCCGTGCGCCGGTAGCCCGGCCACGTTTCTCGCTGGCGTCCACCGAGGCGCCACACGTCCCCGAGGGGCCGCTCCACCCAGGGCGGCCCCTCGACTCGTTCCAGACCCCACCGACCATGACCAACCACCTCCGCCTCGTCTCCGGCGACGGCGCCGCGCCGACCGGCGTCCGCCTCGACGACTCGCTCGGCCTCGTCTCGCACCGCGACATCGGCCACATCGCCGTCACCGACATCGACGGCATCACCATCAACCGCACCAAGACCGGCATCTCGCCCTTCGTGCCGCATCCTCAAGACGCCGACCTACTCGCGCAACAGCGGCACGCACTCGGGCTACGCCGTCGAGATCGAGGACGCCTCGGCGCCGACCGGCTACACGCACGTCGGCAACGTCTCGCAGAACTACCTGCTGCTCTCGAACGAGGAGGTGCGCGACCTCGCCGTCGAGATCGCCTTCCAGTCCGGCATCCCGTTCAAGGAGAGCCGCATCTTCTGGGACGGCGCCCGCTTCTGCCACATCATCGACTTCCTGGAGACCGAGGCCGTCGAGCCCGGCGACGAGATCGGGCTGAGCCTCATCACGCGCTCGTCCTACGACAAGAGCTGGCGCTACGAGTGCGCGCTGATGGGCAAGCGCTTCGTGTGCGACAACGGGGCCATCTCGGGCGAGTTCTTCGCCCGCGTCTCGTTCAAGCACCTCGGGTCCGGCAGCCCCGGCACGGACGGCGTCAAGGACGAGTCGTGGAAGGCAGATCGTGCGCCAGGGCATGAGCGTCATCGACCACGCGCCGGACGACCTCTCGCGCTTCGTACACGCGATGCGGCAGCTCAAGTCGGCCCGGATGACCGACGCCCGGCTGCGCGAGGTCTGGAAGGCGATGCCGACGATCGGCGACTCGGTGAAGGGCCAGATCCTGAGCCGCTACGTCGAGCACGAGGAGCCGACGCTCTACGGCCTCTTCCAGGCGGCGACGTGGCTCTTCACGCACCGCGAGAAGCTGACGGCGGCGGACTTCGCCAACAACGATCTGGCGACGACGGCGCTGCTGCGGTTTGCGGCTGAGCGGCTGAACTAGCCGGTGGCGAGGGAGGGGGCGCGTCGTGCGCCCTCTCCTTTTTGTCCAGTGCGACCGCACGATCTGAGGACGGGCCTCGATATCTTCGACGCGGGGGTGCCCATGAACACCTCCTGACCGTCTTCGGGCGGCGAACTCAAGGCAAGTCATGGCGTGGCGAGGCAAGGACCATCCTTACCTCTCGGCCGCCTTTCCGGCGGCCGGACAACCACACCGCCACCCAGTGGCACGTTTATGTCCGATCCGTTTTTGCTGGACAAGGATCTCACCGTCACCGACCACGGTCGCGACGGTCTCCTCTTCCAGCGCCGCACCGACGAGTATGTAGGAGGCCAGCTGCTGTGCGGGTCCGCGCACGTCGATGAGGACAACGTCCTCGTCCTCGTCGTGTGCCCGTCCACGTCGGCCAACCGCAGGCTCGAAGAGGCGGAGTCCGAGGCGTGGCAGCGAGACGCCGAGGAGTACCCCGTCTGGGCCGAGACCGCGACCTACCGCTGGGAGTACGCTCCCGGCCCGTGGCTCGACCAGCCGGAGGACTCCGAGGCCATCGCCGTCATGTCCGAGGCCTAGAAAACGACGCCGAGGGGGAGCGGGTGGCGGCCTGCTCTCCCTCGGGCCATTTTTGCGCTCTGCCAAGTCGGCCGGTTGGCGCGAGAGCGAGTTCGCCGCTGCCGCTATGTTCGCCGTCCCGAACGCCCGCACGGATGAGCCCGAACGCCGAGTCGCAGTCGCCACCACAGGACGCCGAGCCTGCCGCTGTCGAGGCCTTCGTCGCACGCTGGCGCGAGGCGCAGGCGGCCGAGATCGCCAACGCGCAGACGTTCGTGATCGAACTGTGCGAGCTGCTCGGCGTGCCCCGACCGAACCCGGCCACCAAGGATCCCGCGCGCGACGCCTACGTCTTCGAGCGGCCGGTTGCCTTCCAGGACGCTGCGAGTGCCGCCGGCGGGCGCATCGACCTCTACAAGCGCGGCTGCTTCGTGCTCGAGACCAAGCAGGGCGTCGATGCCGAGAACGCGACGCGGGCCTCGGGCAAGGCCCGCTCGGCCGGTCACGGCACGCGCGGGTCGGCGGCGTGGGACCGGACGATGGCCGCGGCCAAGCGGCAGGCCGAGCGCTACGCGCGCAACCTCGATCTTCCCGCCGTCGGGAGCACGGCCGCTCACGCCGAGCCGGTGCCTCCGCTCGTGATCGCCTGCGACGTCGGCTTCTGCCTCGACCTCTACGCCAACTTCGGGCACCCGCAGCGCTACGTCCCGTTCCCGGACGCGGCGAGCTACCGGATCACGCTCGGCGACCTGCACGACGCCGGCGTCCGCGAGCGCCTCCGGCTGGCGTTCACCGACCCCGAGGCGCTCGACCCGTCCCGCCGGCAGGCCGCGGCCACGCGCGGTCTGGCGGCCACGCTCGCGCGCCTGGCGGCGAGCCTCGAGACCTCCGGCCACAGCGCCGACGCCGTCTTCGGCTTCCTCTCGCGGTCGCTCTTCACGATGTTCGCCGAGGACGCGCGCCTCGTGCCCGAGCGCTCGTTCTCGAGCCTGCTCGCGGACTACGAGGACGCGCTCGACGTGCTGCCGGACGCGCTCTCGGACCTCTGGGCAGACGATGAACACGGGCGGCTTCTCGGCCGCGCTCAAGGCCCGCCTGCGGCGCTTCAACGGCGGCCTCTTCGCCGAGACGACCGCGCTGCCGCTCGACGCCGACCAGCACGCGCTCCTCCTCGAGGCCGCGTCGGCCGACTGGCGCGATGTCGAGCCGGCCATCTTCGGGACGCTCCTGGAGCGCGCCCTCGACCCGCGCGAGCGGCACAAGCTCGGCGCGCACTACACGCCCCGCGCCTACGTCGAGCGCCTCGTGGTGCCGGCCGTCGTCGACCCGCTGCGCGAGGAGTGGGAGGCGACGCAGGCGGCGGTCGCCCAGATCGAGGCCGACGCCGAGGCGCGGGCGACGGCCACGCGCGACGCCGCCGGCCGCGAGACCGACGCCGAGGTGCGCGCCCGGCAGCGGGCCACGCAGAAGGCTGCGCTGGACGAGCTGCGCCGCTTTCTCGTGCGGCTCACGTCGGTCCGCGTGCTCGACCCGGCGTGCGGCTCGGGCAACTTCCTCTACGTCACGCTCGAGCACCTCAAGCGCCTCGAAGGCGAGGTGCAGGGCGCGCTGGCGCGCTACGGCGCCTCGGCGCTGGACCTCGAAGGCGTCTCGGTGACGCCGGAGCAGCTTCTCGGCATCGAGGTCAACCCGCGGGCCGCGGCCATCGCCGACCTCGTGCTGTGGATCGGCTACCTGCAGTGGCACCTCCGCACGCACGGCGGCCCGACCGGCCTCGCGGACCCCGTCCTGCGCGCCTACGGCAACGTCGACGTGCCGCGACGCCGTGCTGGCCTACGACGCGAAGACGCCGCGCCTCGGTGCGCGACGGCGAGCCCGTCACCGCGTGGGACGGCCAGACGACGAAGCTCAACCCGACGACCGGCGGAGCACGTCCCGGACGACGGACGCTCAGCGCGTCGTCTACGACTACGAGAACGCGCGACCGGCCGAGTGGCCCGAGGCCGACTTCATCGTCGGCAACCCGCCGTTCATCGGGAGGCAGGCGGATGCGGCAGGCGCTCGGCGACGGCTACGTCGAGGCGCTCTGGAAGGCGTACCCGCACGTGCCGCAGAAGGCCGACTTCGTGATGTTCTGGTGGCACAAGGCCGCCGAGGCGGTCCGGCAGGAGCGCGCCGAGCGCTTCGGGCTCATCACGACGAACAGCGCTCCCGCAGACGTCACAGCAGCGCGCGTCGTCGCAGCGCACCTCGCGCCAAGACCGCCGCTCCGCTCGCCTTCGCCGTTCCGGACCACCCGTGGGTGGACGACGGGTACGCCGCGGCCGTCCGCGTCGCGATGACGGTCGGCGTGCCGGCGCCAGCCGGGGCGGCGACGTCGTCGAGTCACGGTCGTCTCGGGCAGCGGGACGCGCCGAGCTCGAGTCGCGTCCGCGTCGAGATCGCCGTCGAGTCCGGGACGGTCAACTGCCGATCTCTCGCGTCGGCGTCGACTCGGGCGCGCGCTCCGCCGCTCCGGGCCAACAAGGGCGTCAGCTCGCCCGGCGTGCAGCTCTACGGCGACGGCTTCGTGTCTCGCCCGAGACCGCGACCGGGTCGTGCGAGGGACTCGACGCCGAGACCGCCGCTCGCTGACGTTCGGCCCTACCTCAACGGCACGCGACCTCATGGGCGCGAGCCGCGGTGCCGCGCGTCATCGACTTTTTCGGGTTGACGGCCGACGAGGCCGCCGAGACCGCTCCGGCGGCCTACCAACGCGTCCTAGACCTCGTCAAGCCCGAGCCGCGACCAGAATCGCCGCGGCCCAAGATCCGCGAGACTCTGGTGGCGCTTCGGGTGGGAGCGGCCCCGAGGTGCGCGCGCGACGTCGGCGGGCCTCACGCCGCTTCGTCGCCACGGCCGAGACCGCGAAGCACCGCTGTTCGTCTTCCTCGGCGCGAGGTGCGCCCGCAACAACATGCCGTCGTGCATCGCGACCGACGACGCCGTTCGACTTCGGCGTGCTGCGAGTCGCATCCACGACGGCGTGGGCACTCGAGAAGGGCGGGCGGCACGGTGTCGGAAACGATCCTCGCTACACGCAAGCCGAAGTCGTTCGACCGTTCCCGTTCCCGGCCGCGACCGAGGTGCAGCGCGACGCCGTCCGGCCGCGGCCGCATGGCGCCTCGACGGGCACCGGAAGCGGGTGCACGCGGCCTACCCGCGACCTTAGCTGACCGCGCTCTACAACGTGCTCGGGCCGCGCGCCGCTGCGGCAGCGTGGGGGCGCCGCTCACGGAGAAGCAGCAGAAGACGCACCGCGCGCCGGGCTCGTCGGCCGCTCCCCGAACTCCACGCGGACCTCGACACGGCCGTCGCCGACGCGTACGGCTGGCCCGCCGACCTGTCGCCGGACCAGAGATCTCGGGCGCCTGTCGCTGCTCAACGCCGCTCGGCAGGCTGAGGAGGCGGCCGGGCTCGTCCGCTACCTCCGCCCGGCCTTCCAGGCCCCCGGCGAGACGACGCAGGCTACGCTCGACGTGACCGTGCCCGATGCCGTTGCCACATTGGCCGAGCCCGAGCCGTGGCCAGCCGAGACGGCGGCCCGCGCGCTCGCCCTCCGGCGCGTCCTGCGCGAGGCCCCCGGCCCGCTCGCCGTCGAGGCCGTCGCCCGCCGGTTCCAGAACGCTAAGCGTAAGCAGGTTGCGGACCTGCTCGAGACGCTTGCCTTGCTAGGGCAGGCCCGCCACGCTGACGCTGACACGTTCGCGGCCTGACCAGACGTTGAAAATCGGTGATACAGTCAGACATGCTTTTGCCATATGACATGGGGGCGCGCGCATGCTGAAGTACGTTTGACCGCACATCTGAAACCGATTCCATGGCAAACTACCTCTCTGCAGCAGAACTACAGGGACGCAGCACCAAGAGCTATGACTCTCAGCGCAAGCTGGAATCGTCGCGATCTACTGTCTATAGCTCCGTTTTCCTCTCCCATAGTCACCACGACAAGGACCTCGTTGAGGGGCTCGTCGACAAGCTCGCCCGCCAGGGGGTCAGCGTCTACGTCGACTGGAAAGACGCCACGCTCCCCTCCTTGCCATCACGAACGACCGTCGAGACCATCAAGGGGCAGATTGTCAAGAACGACGTGTTCATGCTTCTCGCTACTGACCGAGCCCTGGATTCGCGCTGGGTCCCATGGGAACTCGGCGTCGCCGACAATGCGAAAGGGTACGAGCGAATCGTCGTCGTCCCGGTCACACGAAACGGTTCGTTCCAAGGTAACGAGTACATCCAGGTCTACCGCCAGATCCGCGATGATTTTGGAACGCTAAAGGTGTTCGCGCCAGGTGGCTCGGGCTCCGGTTCTCTGGTTGGCAACTTCCTGCGGAATAAGGCGCCCATCTTTGGCTAACCGCCGATTCTACTAACTCTACCCTCTCTACCCCGCCACACTCCTATGCGCCGAACATTCTTCAGTTTTCACTATGATCGTGACCACTGGCGGGCTTGGCAGGTCCGCAACTCATGGGTCACGAAAGGGGACCGCGATTCGAGGGGGTTCTTCGACAGCTCTGTCTTCGAATCTAAAAAGCGAACGAGCGAGGCTGCGCTAAAGCAGTTCCTCGGCGACGGTCTTTCAGGCTGCGGCGTGACCTGCGTCCTCGCAGGCAATCAGACAGCCTACCGGCGGTGGGTCCGCTATGAACTCGTACGCAGCTTCATATCAGGCAAAGGCATCCTTTGCACAAAGATCCACGGCCAAGGCGACAAGCAGGGATACACCGACGCCCCCGGGCCGAACCCCTTGGATCACCTCGCCTTCGTCGTCACCGGCGATCGCGTCTCTTTCAAGGAGCTGACGAACGGCACGTGGACTACCTATGCCGACGCCCCTGGTATGGCGCTGAGCGAGGTTCGATACACGCTCGGCGGCAGAGGCAACCATACCTTCTCCAACCTGTTCTCGACTTACGACTACAAAGTCGAGAACGGCTATACCAACCTCGGCGCATGGATTGAGGCCGCTGCTCGCCAAGCCAGACGCTAGCCCCCATGCCGATTCCATCCCCGTATCAGGTCGTCTTCTTGGGCCAAACGAGGCCCGACGTGCGCGACGCGCTCCGCCAGACGCTCCTCACCCGGATGCGCGAGATGAACCTTGACGTGGACGATCATGTCGTCCTCCTTGATGCTTCCGCTCTCGGTTCGATCACGCAGGCTGGACCGATCGTCTGCGCTTTCATCGGGGGGCACGACTACGATGCGGAGGATGCCTCCGCGGTTTCCCACCTCGTAGATGACGCCATCCTCGTCTTCCCGTTCGTGGAGTCGACGGACGGGTACCAGAGCCAAGTTCCGGAGGTCCTGTGGCCCATCAACGGGAGCCAGCTGACTGACGAGGCCGAGTCCGTCGAGTCCGCCGCGGGCCGGATCCTCGAAGGGCTTGGACTGCTACGTCGCACTCGCCGGCTGTTCATCAGCTACCGGCGCACCGAAGCCTCTGCGGCGGCCCACCAACTGTACGACCTTCTCGACGACCGGGGATTCGATGTCTTCCTCGACACCAAGAGCGTTCCGCCCGGCGACCCCTTCCAAGAAGAACTGCTTCACCGCCTCAGCGACTCCGATGTCCTCGTCATCCTCGACACCGACGGGTTCCTCAAGAGCGAATGGACCCGGGAAGAGCTCGCGCAGGCGGAGGCGATGGCGCTCGGGATTCTTCAAGTCCAGTGGCCGGGTGTCGGCCGGCCGGCATACGCGGCGCTCTGCACCGTCGTCCGCCTTGGCGAAGATGATCTGATCGACGGCGGCAAGCGCCTTACTGCAGATGCCCTCGGACGCGTCGGCTACCAGACCGAGACGCTCCGCGCTCGGTCCATCGCGGCGCGGTACACGAGCCTCGTCGGAGACTTCGACGCGATCGCCGAGCAGGAGGGTATCCCGTCGACCGTCCAGCCGACATGCTACCTCGAGCTCGCGCCCCCCGGCAAGGATCGCGTGGCGGTCATCCCCACCGTGGGCGTCCCTGAAACGCTCTCCTATCAGGACGTCGACGCGTTGCTCTCTCGGCTTTCCTCGGCCGGCTCGTCTGCCCCCAGCCGCGCCGTCATCCTTTACGATCCTGTCCCCGTCCGGCCCCGGTGGAAGCGCCACCTGGATTGGCTCGACGAACACCTTCCGGTTAAGACTGTCACGGTGTCTAGTGCGGAGGCTTGGCTACGCTCGCTCTGACTTAAAGCAATGTCCAACCTGACCCCCATTTTTCTGTCGGCGAGCGTCCCCGACCCAGACCGGCACCCTCGCTACTTCGAGACCGCGGACTTCGTTGCCATCCGCGAGGCCGTCCGCGCGCTCGCCGCCTTAGTGCTGCCCCGCGCCCGGCTCGTCTGGGGTGGGCACCCGGCCATAACGCCGATCGTCAGGGCCGTGGCCGAGGCTGTCAATCTCGACGTCCAGGAGCATGTCGTCCTCTACCAATCCGAGTATTTCCGCGATCGCTTCCCCGAGGATAACCGAGCTTTCGCTCACGTCGAGCTCACGGAGCGACGTAAGACCCGCGACGAAAGTCTGCACCTTATGCGCTCGGAGATGCTCGGGGCGCACCCCTACGCGGCCGGCCTGTTCATCGGGGGTATGGAGGGCGTAGAGAAAGAGGCCGAGATGTTCCTCAAGCGCCATCCCGATGCCGCCTTCGTCCCCATCGCGACTACCGGGGCCGCAGCGCGCATCCTCTACGACCGATACTCCGCGCGCCTCGACTTGTCCGAGGATTTATCCAGCCGCTACGCCTACGGCGCGCTCTTCCGTCGTTTTGTACCGCTGGGCTAGCCCGAGGCCTGTTTCTCGACCTGTCACCATGTCCGACTGCGACCGACCTCAAGCGGCCGCGCCGGTTCGTCACACGGCCACTTCGAGGTCGTCCACCGAGACGGCCGTACCGCTCGTTCCGCCGGCCGCGATCTCGCGCTCGCGCAGCAGCGCCCGTGACTTGTTGAACTCCTCGGCCTCGGCTGCGAGCGTGAACTCGAACACGCCGTGGTTGTCCGTCACCTCGCGCTCGATCTCTTCGAGCGCGACCCGGAAGAACTCCTTGCGCTCGTTGACGAGGTTCACGCGCCGGTGGTGAAATGCCCGGTGGAGCTTCGTCTCAAGCCCCGGCGCGTCGTCTGAGTAGATCACCGCGTGCACGTCGAAGCGGAACGGGACGGAGGCGTCGCCGAGTTCGGTCACGCGGTCCATCGGGTTGAGCCGCCGCGTCATCCCGATCTTGTACACGTCCTCGCCGAACGAGCCCACGTTCGAGATCACGTAGACGTGGCCCGAGCGCGTCATCTGCGCCCTCGACATCGCCCGGACCTTGTTCTGCTGCGCCTCGGCGAGCCGCTCCTCGAGCTGCGCGATCTGGGCCGCAAGTTTGTCGTGCTTCGCGCCCGTCGCCTGCTGCGCCTCGGCGCGGGCCTGGGCGAGCGCCTTCTCGAAGCGCTCCTCCTCCTTGGCCGCCTCGCGCTCGGCCTTCTCGATCTCGCGCCGCGCGACCTCCTCCTCGCGCATCTGCTCCCGGATCTGGCGCTGCTCCTCGGCCTCGAGCTGCCGCTTCTCGTAGTACTCGTAGGCCAACCGCAGCTCGCTCGACCTTGACCGCGAGGTAGGCCCCGGTAATGGACGCTGCCTGCGACTGGCCGAGCTTGTTGATGGCCTCGAACGCCTTCTGGATGCGCGCCTCCATCACGCCGACGTTGTTGTACCGGACGCGGGCGACCGCGGCGTCGCACTCGCCGTTGAAGGCCCGCAGCATGAGCCGCAGGAACTCCTTGGTCTTCTTGAGTCCCTTGGCGCGGCTGCCGTCGAGCGTCCACTCGGTCGTGCAGACGGCCGCCCGGCCCTCCTTGACCATCGTCTTCTGCTGCGTCCGAAGCTCGTCGAGGCGCGCCTTGTAGAGGTCCGCGGTCGCGAAGTCGAACTGCGGCTCGTAGAACCCGAAGTCCTGGAGGTGCGCGATCTCGCTCAGCTCGGCGACCTCGGCCCGCAGCTCCTCGATCCGGGCGAGCTTGGCCTCGGTCTCGTCTGCGTTCGCCCGCCGTCGGGTCTCCATCTCGGCGGTCTCGCGCTCGATGTCGCCCTTGAGCATGCCGATCTCGGCGCGGATGCGGTCCCGCTCGGCATCGACGTCGATGACGCCGCGGTACTTCTCCTCGATGGCCTGCGCCGCGCTCGCGGTTCGGTCCCGGTCCGTCTCGGCCGCCTGACGGGCCTCCTGCTCGGCGGCGAGCTTCGACCTGAAGTAGAGCGCCGCCGCAAGCGACACGGCGAGGAGGATGGCCAGAACGGGGATCATGGCGAGCCTGGTGGTGAGCGCACGAACCTACGGGTGAACATCGGTACCCGGAGCCTATCCCCTGGGCCTCTCGGCGGCTGTGAGTCGATTCTTGGCGACCGCTCGGGGACGTATTAGGTTGGCATCGATCTGCGGACCGAGGGGTCCGCGCCGCCCCGGTTGCGGGGCTCTGATATAGAACAGGGGGGGTAGATGGCGAATCCGAATCCGGTCAAGGCCCGGCAGGCCCGGCGCACGTCGAGACGCGCTGCGGCCGAGTCCGCCGGCACCGTGGCCGACCTGCGGCTGAAGCTCTGGCGTGCCCTCGCGGCAGCCGACGACGTGCTCGCCGACCGCAAGGCCGACGCGACGCTCAAGCTCAAGGCGCTCCACGCGCTCACGCAGGCGTCCGGTGCCTACCTCAAGGTCGTCGAGGTCGGTGAGCTGGAGGCTCGGCTCACGGCCATCGAGGCCCGCCACGAATCCGGGTCACCGTTCTGACCTTCCCCTGATCGCTTCCCGATTATCAGCATGGGTATCAAAGACCGAATCGAGCGCGCCGAGGCCCGCTCCGGCGACGACGACTTCCTGATCGCCGCCTTCGACCCGGTCCTCTCCGAGGACGGCCAGGAGCTCTGGCGCCACGCCAACACCAAGAAGGTGTTTACCCTCGACGACCTCGCCGAGCAGCAGCGCCAGCACCCCGGCTGGGTGATCTACTGCAAGAAGCCCTACGACCCCAAGGACGACCCGCTTATCTGCGAGACGGACCCAGACGAGTGGACGCCCGAGGAGACCGCCGCCCACATGGCGAAGCTCCAGGCGTTGGAAGACGAGGAGATCCAGCACGAGTACAACGTGATCCGAATCCGCCTCTCGACCGGCAACTCGGTCGAGGGCTTCGACGAACGCCTGATCGCGCTCGCGAAGGAGTCGCTCGGCATCGCGTGACCGCCTCCACCATGAGCGGTTTCCGGGTTCACGTCAGGCGTCGCCGGGCCGGTTTCCTCGCGGGACCGGCCCGGCTCGCTGTCGACCGAGTCTTGCCGAACGAGGCCCGGTCCAGGACGGCGGTCCAAACCCTCGTGACTGTCGCGGGCTGTCGCCCGGCTTGGGCTGAGGAGCAGAGTCGGGGCTCGAGGCCGATCCCGTCAAGTCTCGCGCGAGACGTTCGAGTAGCAGCAGGTCCCGGCGTATCAGCTCAATGGTGGCGAATGGCCCTGCATCGATGCGCTGGGTTGAAGCTCGGCCGACGCGTCGCCGAGTCTCGCGCGAGACTCGGCGGTCAGGTAGACCTCCGCTCCGCCCGAGTGCGAGACGGACGGCGGGATGTGGGCGAGCCGGTGCTCGGCCGCGCAGCGGTGCGGTCCGGTAGCCAGGTCCGCCACGGGCTTCCCAAGAGCCTCTCCAGCCGTGCTTGGCATGAGAATCAAGCCCATGCCGAGGACGAGCGTGGACAGGCTCAGCCCGAGGCTACGCGCCGGTGGCCGCCGCCTGTCTCGGTAGGGCCTCTCGACGCCTTCATAGGCAGGCGTGGCTTGGCCGACTCGTTTCTTGGCCTCGGGGCGACACGTGTGCACCTTGAACAGGTCTGCGCACCTCACCCGCCTCACCATGGCCGTACCCGACTCGAACTCCCAGCCTGCAAGCCGGTCCTCCGCTTCTCTGCCGACACGTGGTGCCGTGCCGGTGGGTGTCGTGCAGGGCACGGCGGGCGCCACGCCGGCTAACCCGCCCGGCTCTAGCCCGCGTGCCCTGGCGAACTCAGGGGCTGGTGCTGTGGCCGGTGCAGAGTCCGGGGCCGGGGCCGAGGCCAAGGAGGAGCAGGGGAACTGCAAGGACACCCACCTCATGCAGGGTAAGGGCTACGAGGGCCAGGAGGAGGAGAGCCGAGCCAAGGAGGACGGGGACGGGCAGGGCGGGGGCGGGCCTCTCGTCCTCAAGGGGCTGACCTTCCCGGCCCGGACCGAGGCCGCCGTCAAGCGCGAGTACCAGGCGTGGCAGGCCAGACGGCGTGATCCTGGCGCCCACGCGGCTGACCGCCCGGCCGAGCGCCGGGGGGGAGAAGGTTCGGGAGAGGCTCCGACACGCCTCTTCCGGCCGAGCCCGCAAGTCCCAGGTCCGCGCAGCTGTCCGCGCAGCCATCGAGGCGGCCAACTGCGACCCGGTCGTCACCGCCGCCATCGAGGCGCTATACCCCGAGGCCGTTCCAGGCTCGGTCTTCCGTCGCTACCTGGCATTCGTCCTCTTCACGTCGCCCTTGCGCGACGAGACTACGGGTGAGATTCGCTTCGGCGAGTTCGTCCAGATGGCCATCGCAGGGAAGTCGTTCAACGGCGGAACGTCCGGACGCGACTTCGTCCAGCACTTGAAGGAACGCTTGCCTGGCTTCGAGATCCGGCCGGGGAGTCGGAGCAGCGGGCGCGAGCAGACGATCCTCGACGACGGTATCGATCCTCGGGTCTGGACCGCAGTCCGCGCAGCGCTGGCCAGCCCGGCGCCGAAGCGCATCTACATCGTTACCGGCAAAGTTCGCCGAGACGACGACGCGACCGACGAGCGGCGGCGCCTCCTGGACGTGGCCATGGCGACCCCGGCGCCGAGCGAGACCGCGGCCTTCGTCCGCGACCGCATGAACGCCCGTGCGCCAAACCTCTTCACTCGCAACCTCGACTTCGCCCCCGCCCGCGCCTACGCCTCGACCGAGCTATAGGCCCCGACGACGCCCTGGCGAGCCCGAGGGCGCATACGCGGCCCGGGTCGTCCGGTCGCAGGCGCACGTACTCAGCGGGCTCATGGCCGTCGAGGCGCAACCTCAGCCGATCTATCGGTGCTCGAGCCGGGGGCGGACCGACCGCGTCAGCCCCGGCCACATCGCCATCCCAGGGCTGCCGTCGAGCGTCCGAGCCGTCTTGGCTCCGACGTTCGAAGAGCATGATCTGCGATGCTCTTACCTCTCGGTCGTCGCTCCGCTCTGGGGCTTCGACGACCTCCTAGACAAGCTGTACGACTCGGCCTACTCACCCTGGGATGACCTCGTTCAGCACGTCGCGCCGGCCCACGCCGCGACGCACTACGACGAGATCAAGGCGGCCGCCAAGGAGGCTGTCTACTCGGCCGTGTTCGGGATGAAGGCTCGGGCCGTTCTCGGGGCCTTTACGCGCGCCGTCAAGCACCTCGTTGGTCCTGATGCCGGCCGGCGCCTCGGCTCGCACTGGATCGTCGAAGGCCTGCTAGAGCGTCAGGCCGAGCAGATCGCCCGCATCGAGCGCGCCGGAGGATGGCCCGTGCCCACGCCGACGGGAATCTCGGCGACCATCGACCCTGCGGTCGGCGCAGACGCCAAGAGCGTGCTCTCGACCGTCGCCATGTCGTACGAGCAGGCCATCATGCGCTCCGTGCTCGACTACGAGCTCGAGCACCAGACCGTGGTCCATGAAGCGGGTCGCCGGCCTGACTTCCACGTGGCCTACTGGGTCCACGACGGCTGCGGGCTTCGGTTCACGCGGCACCGCGAGCGCCACCTCGAGCAGATTCGGACGCGGGTCGAGTCGCGCGCCAGAGAGATCAGCCCCTACGGCCGAGACATTCCGGCATTCCTGCTTCAGAAGGAGCCGGCGGTCGTTTCCCGGAATCTGTCGCACTCGAGCTGAGGAAAAAGTCCGGAGACTGGACGGGCCTGCAAGAAGGCGCATCCCACTCACCGTCCAGTCCTATGACCGACATCAACCGGATTTTCAGCTTCGAGGCGTGCCAGAACACACGCTTCTTCACCGGACCGCCCGGCGTCCGGCTCCTTTCCCACCACGACCGCGCCGCCGAGGCCTCCGAGAACCTCTCGCAGGTAGGGTACGACGTGGTCGTACAGGCGCCGCGCCCCACGTACGACAAGCTCATCGTCTCGTGGGAGGGCGTGGCCCTCGGGAACGTGAACGTCTGGAGTAGCGGCAAGACCTCGTTCAACGAGATCCGCGTCCCCGCCTTCGCCCGCGCCATCGAGCAGGCCTGCGCCGGCCGCATGCAGAACGCCGCCATGCTGACCACCGTCGCCGCCAACACCCTTTCTACGGACGGGCTCGACTTCCACATCTTCGTCGCGTCCAGCGGCTCGCCGTCGCTTTCGACTTTCGGGGCCGTCCTGGTCGAGCACGGCATGGACGGCCGCCACGTCGCCGGCGAGGTCGCCGGCCCGGCCCTGCTCGCCGAGATCGAGGGCACCGTCCAGATCCTGCAGGCGCTCGCCCGCGTCGAGGCAGACCGCGTGGCCGTCTACGCCCAAGCGAACGTCGGGAAGTACGCCACCGGCCAGATGAAGGCACGCGAGGACAAGCTGGCTGCCTCCGTGTCGCGGCTCGTGGCGGCGGTCGAGAGCGGCCCCGAGCTCGTCTGGATGCCGCGCGACACGTCCAGCTACGGCCACCTCTGCGCGAAGCGCTACGCGGACGACCAGTTCGCCGAGGCGCAGTCGGCCTTCTAGCCCGCGGTGACATGTGGCCCGAGTCTCGCGCGAGACTCGGGCCAGTCCCGCTCGGCTGGCGGGATATAGCCATAGTGGCTCCAAGGCTCCTCCGAGCCTACCAGCCCCCAGGGCGCACGTGCGCCAGGAGGGGGTTCTGCGCGTCTCGCGCGAGACTCGGCCAGTCCGAGCCGACGAGGCGCACAGCACGACGACGACATGCTGTCGATTCAGGCGTGCCGCGCGGTCCTCGAGGCCGAAGGCATGACCGGGCTCACCGACGACCAGATCGAGCACGCGAGGTACGTGCTCGCCCAGGTCGCCCGGACTCCAGCTCAAGGACCAGTTCGGAATCGAGGCGGACCTGCCGCCGAAGCCGCTCTGGCTTCCCGAGACCCGGTAAACGATTACGTGCTGCCAGGCGGCCGTCACCGCCTGGCAGCATCTTTCTATGTCCTGCCAGCCACCCCGCTGACCATGCCGGAGGCCACGAAGAATACCCTCATCTACACGCGCGTCTCGACCGACGAGCAGGCCGCGAACGGCTACAGCCTTCGAGACCAGGAGGCCCGGCTTCGCGAGCACTGCGCGCGGACCGGCCGCATCGTCCTCGCGCACTTTCAGGACGACGCGAGCGCGAAGACGTTCGACCGGCCCGAGTTCAAGAAGATGCTTGGCCGCATCCGCCAGGCCCCGCACGAGGTCGACGAGGTGCTCGTCGTGAAGTGGGACCGCTTCAGCCGCGACATGACGGGCGCGCTCGCGATGATCCGCGAGATGGAGGACATGGGCGTCGAGGTCCAGGCGGCCGAGCAGCCCATCGACTTCTCGATCCCGGAGCAGCAGATGATGCTCGCGATCTACGTCGCGGCGCCGGACGTCGAAAACCGCCGCCGGTCGCTCAACACGAGCATGGGGACGCGGCGCGCTCTGCGCGAGGGCCGCTGGTGCAACGCGGCCCCGAAGGGCTACCGCTTCGAGCGCGACGACCGCAACAAGCCGATCCTGGTCCCCAACGACGACGCGCCGCACATCCAGATGGCCTACGAGATGGCGGCCCACACGGACCTCACGCTCGACGAGATCCTGATCCGACTCCGGAAGCGGGGCTTCCGTTATGGCACGAGCACGTTCTACGAGTTGCTGCGCCGCCCGATCTACAAGGGCATCATCGAGATCGCCGCGTGGCGCGACGAGCCGGCCGAGACGGTCCGTGGCCTCCACGAGCCCCTCGTCTCGGCCGAGCTGTGGGACAAGGTCCAGCAGGTCCGCTTCGAGGCCCCGTGCCCATCGAAGCCGGCGAAGGCGCGCGGGGGCGTCCAGGCGGCGTACCCGCTCCGGGGCCAGCTCGCCTGCCCGGCGTGCTCGACGACCGACTCGCCGTCGGTCGTGACGGCGAGCGCGAGCCGCGGCAACGGCGGCATCTACGCCTACTACCACTGCCACCACTGCGGCGCCTACCGCGCCCGCGCGTCCGACGTGCATGAGGCCGTCGAGGGATACCTGCGCCAGATCCAGATCCACCCGGCTCTGGCCGCGCTCTACCGCGAGATCGCGGTCGACATGTCGCACGAGACGCTCGCAGGGCGCGAAGCCGCCCGGACGCGCGCCAAGGCCGAGATCGAGACCGCCGAGGCCAAGCTGCTCCGCGCCGATGAGATGTTCTTCGACGGCACGCTCGAGGCCGACTCGTACAGCCGGCTCAAGGCCAAGCTCAAGGACGAGAAGGACCGGGCCGCCAGTCGTTCGAACTCGCCGAGGCGGGCGGGGGAGAGGCCTCGGTGACGCCCGACGACATCCGAAACGCGGCTGATTTGCTGGAATCGCTGCCTCTGGCCTGGTCGCGGGCGATGCGCCTCGGCGACGTCGAGGCCGTCCACGACCTCATTGGTTCGATTGCGCCGGGCAAGATCGCCGTCGAGGACGGCACCGTTCGAACCATCGGCGCAGAGCGCCAAAAGCGGGCTCCTGGCCCTGAAAACGCAGAACGCCGACCCCGAGGAGGGGCCGGCGTCCGGTGTGGTAGCGGGGGCCAGATTCGAACTGACGATCTTCGGGTTATGAGCCCGACGAGATACCACTTCTCCACCCCGCAGTGTGGACGCCCAAGATACAGCCTCCCGCGCGGTCGTCCACCCCTGCGCTGTCTAGAAGCAGTGAAGAGACGGGTCCAGTAACCGCATCCCGTTCCTCGCCGCCGGCCTATCTTCGCGAACCGTCACTCACTCCCTCGGCCCCCGGCCATGGCCTCCGTCCGCCCGTTCCGCGCCCTCCGCCCCCTCCCCGCCGATGCCGAGCGCGTCGCGTCGGTCCCCTACGATGTCATCTCGGCCGACGAGGCGCGCGAGCTCGCCCGTGGGAATGACCTCTCATTCCTCCACGTCGTCCGCCCCGAGATCGACCTGCCCGTCGGCACCGACGAGCACGCCGACGCGGTCTACGCTGGCGGCGCATCTGCGCTCGCCGCCTTCGCGGCCGGCGAGCACTTTACCGAAGACGCCGAACCCGGCCTCTTCGTCTACCGCCTCATCATGAACGGCCGCGCCCAGACGGGCGTCGTCGGGCTGGTCTCGGCCGCGGCCTACGACAGCACCGATCACGGCGGCATCCTGCGCCACGAGAACACGCGCCCCGACAAGGAGAACGACCGCACCCGGCACGTCCGCACGCAGCGCGCGCACGCAGAGCCTGTCATGCTGACCTACCGCGGCGACGACGCCGTCGACGCGCTCGTCGCGGAGGCGATGGAGGCGGAGCCGCTCTACGACTTCCGCGCCAAGGACTACGTGCAGCACACCGTCTGGGCCGTCCCGGATGCTTCGGCGCTGTCAGACGCCTTCGCGGACATCGACGCGCTCTACGTCGCCGACGGGCACCACCGCTGCGCTGCGGCTGCGCGTGTGGCCAAAGAGATGCCGGACGAGGCGGGCGCCCAAGACTTCCTCGCCGTCCTCTTCCCGATGGAGGACATGGAGATCCAGGCGTACAACCGGGTCGTCAAGAAGCTGCCCGCCGGCAAGACCAAGTTCCTCGAGCAGCTCCGCCACCGCTTCGACGTCGAGGAGGCCCTCTTCGCCGAGCCCGAAGAGCCCGGCCTCGTCGGTGTGTACCTCGACGAGGAGATCGGCTGGCTTTCCCTCGCTCTCCCCGAGACCGACCGCGAGGGCGTGGCGGACACGCTGGATGTCGCCCGCCTCTCTGAGTTCGTCCTCGAGCCGATGCTGAACATCCGCGACCCGCGCACGGACGCCAACATCGCGTTCGTCGGCGGCATCCGCGGCCCCGAGGAACTCGAGCGCCTCGTGGACACGGCTGAGGCGGAGATCGCCTTCTGCATGTTCCCCACAGCTCCCGAGGACCTCCTAGACGTCTCGGACGCCGGCGAACTGATGCCGCCAAAGTCGACCTGGTTCGAGCCCAAGCTCCGCTCCGGCCTCTTCGTGCATCGGTTCTGAGCAGTACGGGTTGGGGAGCTGAGTGGCAGGAGGGGAGGTGCTGGGAGTGACCACCTCGGACCAACCGCTCGGTGTCCCCGGCAGCCCCCAACATTTCTCAGCACTTCCTATGACCATCCTCGTCGCCGACGCCTTCTCTGCCGAGGGCCTTGATCGGTTGAGCGCTGCCGGCCACCGCGTCGTCTCGGATGCCGGCCTCGCGGGCGAGGCGCTCGTCGCGGCGCTGTCCGAGCACGACCCGGACGCGCTCGTCGTCCGGTCGACGAAGGTCACGGCCGAGCATCTCGACGCGGGCGCGGGCCTCGAACTCGTTGTTCGGGCCGGTGCCGGCGTGGACACCATCGACGTTGCGCGGCGCCTCGTCGCGCGGCATCTACGTCGCGAACTGCCCGGGCAAGAACGCGGCGGCCGTCGCCGAATTGGCCTTCGGCCTGATCCTCGCCCTCGACCGCCGCATCCCGGACGGCGTCGCGGACGCGCGGGCGGGGACGTGGGACAAGAAGGGATACTCGAAAGCCGCCGGTCTCCGCGGTCGAACGCTCGGCCTGCTCGGCCTGGGCAACATCGGCCGCGAGATGGTGACGCGCGCGCAGGCTTTCGGGATGCCGGTCGTCGCATGGAGCCGGTCGCTCACGGACGACGAGGCCGCGCGCCTGGGCGTCGTCCGCGCCGAGACGCCGCTTGACGCCGCCCGCGTCGCCGACGTGCTCTCGGTCCACGTCGCACGCACGTCTGCGACGGCGAACCTCGTGGACGCCGCGCTCCTCGCCGAGATGCGCCCCGGTGCAAGCCTCGTCAACACGAGCCGCGCCGAGGTCGTAGACGAGGAGGCCGTCGCGCGCGCCATCGAAGCGAACGGCCTGCGCTACGCGACCGACGTGCCGGCCGGTGAGCCGTCGGCTGGAACCGGCGACTTTCAGCACCCGCTCGCGGGGCTCGCCTACATCACCCACCACGTCGGCGCCTCGACGGACGAGGCGACGGCCGCCATCGGCGACGAGGCCGTTCGGATCCTGCTGCGCTACGCGGAGACGGGCCGCGTCGCCAACGTCGTCAACATCGCCGAGCAGACGCCGGCGACGCACCTGCTGACGGTTCGCCACCGGGACCGCGTGGGCGTCCTCGCGGGCGTGCTCGGCGAGGCGAGCCGCGCGGGCTGGAACGTCCACGAGATGGAGAACCTCGTCTTCGCGGGCGCCGAGGCGGCCGTCGCGCGCATTCGCTTCGATGCCGGTACCGGCACGCCCGACGCCGCGACGCTCGGGCGCATCCGCGGTGTCGAGCACGTGCTCAACGCGACCGTCATCGCGGTCGAGCGGCGCTGATCCGCCGGGAGGCGCGGCCGCGTAGCTTGGCCGACACGTCCCCAGTCCGATGCGCCTCGTCTGTCTTGTGCTCACTGCCGCGACGCTCTCCGCGTGTGCCGGCTCCGCGCCCGCCGTCGTGGCGCCTCCACCGCCGCTGCCATCGCGCCCGGCGGAGCGTCCGCCACCTCCACGTCCGGTTCCGACCCCGCCGGCTGAGCCCGTCCTCGTCGCGCCCGCCGCGTCGGCTGCCGCGCCACGCGGGACGGTTCAGACGCGGACGCACTACGACGAGGCGGACGTCTGGGAGTGGGTGCTCACGAACGGCGCACACGGTCGTGTTCAAGCCGATCCCGAACGGCGGGATGGTTAGCCTGTCGAGCCAGGCGATATGTCCGCGGTCAGCTGTGCAGCAGCAGCCGGTGGATCGCCTCTCCGACCTCTTCAGCGCGTCGGTCGGCGCGCGGGGCGTCTACATCCTTGCTGGGGATGCGCGACCAGGAGAGATCGAGCAGGCTGCTGCGCGACTTCTGACGCTACCAGAGTCCCTCCAGATCTGCGGCGACGGGCGTGATCCAGCGTCGGCCTACGTCATTTCGCCTGAGCCGGGAGACGACGCGGCGCTTGCCGTTCTCGTGGAACTGCTCCGGGCCCGTGGGCTCGACGTGTTCTCGCGCCCGGCGGCCGACCGGACGGTGCTCGCGGGCGCACCGGCCGACCTCGCGGCACTCCGTCCGTCGGCCGACGAACTTGGCGCCGCCCGCGCCGCAGCGTCTCGCCGGATCGACGACGCCGCGTTCTGGCTCGAGGCGCTTGGCGCGCTCTACCAGACGTCCGGCGAGCTTCGCCCGTCCCGCGACCCGGCATTCGTCTCGCGCTTCCCAACCCGCGTCTCCCGCATCACGGCGCGCGCCGTGACTGACCTCGCCGCCCGCTTCGCCGCCTCACCCCTCCCGTAACCCGATGGCCGATCCCGTTCTCTCCGAGGCTGACCTCGCCCGCGTCGAAGCCGCCGTTGGCGCCGCCGAAAAGCGCACGGCCGGCGAGATCGTGCCCTACATCGTCCGCCAGAGTGGCCGGTACGATGTTGCCGTCTGGCGCGCGGCGTCCGCCGGGGCGATGCTGGCGCTCGCCGCGATGCTCGGGATCTCGTCTCTGTACGACGGCTGGAGCCTGGCATGGCTGTACTCGACGTGGGCCGTCGCCGTCGCTGCTGCGCTCGGCGGCACCGTCGGGGCGCTCCTCGGGGCGCTCGTGCCGGGCGTCCGGCGCCTGCTCTCCGGCCCGGGCCTGCTCGCGGAGACGTCTCACCGCCGAGCCTCGGTTGCCTTCCTGGACGAGGAGGTCTTCAACACGCGCGACCGGACGGGCATCCTGCTCTTTGTGTCGCTCTTCGAGCGCCGCATCGAGGTCCTCGGCGACACCGGGATCGACGCCAAGGTTGCGGCGGACGAGTGGGTCGAGGTCGTCGGCCGCATCCGGTCGGGGATCCGGCAGAACGATCTCGCCGGCGGGCTCGTCGCGGCGATCGAGATGTGCGGCGACCTGCTGCACCGCAGCGGCGTCGCCGTCCGCGAAGACGACACGGACGAGCTGTCGGACGGGGTCCGGATGCGGGACGCATGAGGGCGGCGCTGCTACTGCTCGCACTCGCCACGACCGCCGCAGCGCAGACCGTCCCACCGCTGACCGGGCGCGTCGTCGACACGGCCGACATGCTCTCGCCTGCGACCGAGGCGGCCATCACCGCGCGCCTCGCCGCCTTCGAGGACTCGACCTCGACGCAGATCGTGGTCCTGACCATCCCGTCGCTCGACGGGGGCGACCTCGAGGCGTTCTCGACCGAGGTGTTCCGCGCGTGGGGGATCGGACAGAAGGGGAGCAACAACGGCGCGCTCCTGCTCGTCGCCCGCGACGACCGGAAGCTCCGCATCGAGGTCGGCTACGGCCTCGAAGGCGATCTCACTGACGCGAGGGCCGCGACGATCATCCGCGAGACAGTCGTGCCCCGGATGCGCGACGGACGACCCCGATGCTGCCGTCTCGGCTGGCGTCGATGCCATGATCGCGAGCGTCGAAGGCACGGAGATCGCGCCCGCGCCGGACGAGCCGATGCCGTGGTGGGGCGCGCTGTTGTTCGGAACGTTGTTCAGCGTGCTGCCGCTCGGCTTCCTCGGAGGTTTCCTGCGGACGGGGCTGGCGGGCGCCTGGGGGACAGCCCTCGCTGGTCTGCTCGGCCTCGTCGTCGGGATCTTCGTCGCCGTCGGGCTGGCCGTCGCGACCCAGTTGCCGTGGCTCGCCGTCGGCGCGTTCGTTCTGCTACCGGTCGGGGCGATGGCGCTGGACGTGTGGCTCGAGCGCCACCCGGTCTACGGGCCAGCGCGGCGCAAGCGCCGCGAGCGCAGCCGAATCATCCGCGAGGCGCAGCGCAAAGGCAAACGCTCCGTCGTGATCGACGGCCAGCGCGTCTCCGTCCCGTCCGTCTCGAGCGGCGGCGGGTCGTCGGGCGGCAGCTTCAGCGGCGGCGGCGGGTCCTCCGGCGGCGGCGGCGCCTCGGGCGGATGGTGAGCGGGGGAGCAAGCGTGTGCACGGCGGTGCGCTCGGCCGGGGCACCCCTCGCCCACCCTCGCCTCACATCGCCTCGACGCGAATACATCCACCGTCGGGGTCGCAGAACGCGAGGCCCGAGCCAGCCTCTGTCGTCGTAACGCCCGCCGCGGCGAGGCGTGCACGAAGCAGGACGACGGTCCGCCGCGGCATCTCGAAGGCCAGTTCGTGGAGCCCGCCTGAAGCTGTCTCGTCGTCCACCAGTTCGAACACGTCGCGGCCCTCGGCATCGAGAAGCCGGGCGGAGGTGCGAGCGCTTACCGGGTGTACGTCCAGGCCGCCGAGCGTCAGGCCAAGCGTCGTCACGTAGAAGGCGAGCGCAGCGTCAAAGCGGGGCGTCCGCAGGGCGACAGCGCGGAGCCAGACGGCGGAGGACGGACGGCGGAGCGTTCGCTCGGCCTGTCGGAACGGCGAGTCGAGCGCAGCGGAGATCGAGGTCATCAAGCAGGGCGGGGGGAGAGATGCTCGCTCCGTTTCAGCCGCCGTGCCGCGCCCCGTCGGCACGGAATAGACGGCGCACGCGGAACGTCTCGGTCCCCCGACACCCCGCTAAAGCCCGTCCGTCTCGCCCTACATCAGGCCGAGCGTCAGCCGCGCCTCATCACCGAGCATCTCCATCGAGTACGACGGCACGAACGTGATCTCGACGAGCGCCTGCGCGACGCCTTCGAGCGCGTTGATTCCGGTCTCGACCTCGACCGGCAGCGTCTCGGCGGCCGGGCAGTTCGGCGCCGTGAGCGTCATCGACACCACGACCCGCGCACCACCGTCCACATCGGTGATCGTCCAGCCGTAAATCAGCCCGAGGTCCCAGATCGGAACCGGGATCTCGGGGTCGTAGATCCCGCGGCAGACGTCGCGGACCTGCTCCTCAAGCGGGGTCAGGTCGTCGACCTCGCGGCCGGTGATAAGAAAGTCGCGGGTGATCATAGAAGCGGGGATCAGCGAGCAGTGGAATGCGGAGAGCCTCGCTGGCCTCTCCGCTGGTCTCAGGTCAGCCGCTCCGCGATGCGGGCGTCGAGGCTGTCGCGCAGCGCCTCGTTGGAGACCATTTCGACAACGTCGTGGGCGAAGGCGTAGAGCAGGAGGGACCGCGCCTGGGACTCCGACAGGCCGCGCGCGCGGAGGTAGAACAGCGCCTCGGGGTCGATCGCGCCCGTCGTGGAGCCGTGCGAGCACTTTACGTCGTCGGCGTAGATCTCGAGCTCGGGCTTCGAGAAGTGCTTCGCGTCGGGGCTCAGGATGACGCCCTGGCTCTGCTGGTACGCGTTCGTCTGCTGCGCGGCGCGCTGCACGAACACCTTGCCGTTGAAGACGCCGACGCTCTGGTCGTAGACGATGCCCTTGAAGCGCTCGTTCGAGACGCAACCCGGTGCGACGTGGTCCACGAGCGTGTTCGTGTCGACGTGCTGGGTGCCGTGGCAGATGTAGAGCCCGCCGAGCGTGGACGTGCAGCCCGGTCCGGCCGGCACCATCGTGATGTTGTTGCGGACCGTCGCGCTCCGGAAGGTGAACGCGAGCGTCGTCGCCTGCGAGTCGGCCTCCTGGTAGACCTGCACGAGCGAAACGCCGTTGGCCGCGTCGCCCTCGTCCTGGATGCGGACGTGCTCGAGGCCGGCCCCGCGGCCCACGACGAGTTCGGTGAGGTCGTTGCGGAACGTGGCCTCCGAGCCGCCGGCCGTTACGAACGTCTCGGCGACGAGCGCGCGCGCGTTGGCCTCGACAACGACGAGGTGCCGCGTCTGGACAAAGCTGGGCGTCGCGGCCGCGGTCACGTGAACAACGTGGATCGGCCGCGTCAGCTCGACGTCCTTCGGGACGTGGAGAAACAGGCCGTCGAGCTGGAACGCCGTGTTGAGCGCTGCGAAGGCGTTCTTCTCGACGTCGGCGAACTTGGCGAAGTAGTCGGACACGGCCTGGCCGCCGGCGGCGGAGGCCTCGCGGAGGCTGCCGGCCGTGACACCCGCGGGCAGATCGGCAAGGTCCGAGCGGCTCGCATCAACCTCACCGTCCACGACGACGAGACGGAAGGCGTTAAGCCCGTCGACCTCGGCCGAGGCAACGGCCGCGTCGATGTCGGCATCCGACAGGCCCGTCTTGCCGGTGACGAACGTGTACGCGGGCTTCAGGGCCTCGCGGAGGTCCGTGTACTTCCACGCCTCGTCGCGTCGCGTCGGCACGCCGAGGCGCTCGAAGTGGCCGCGCGCAGCCTGCCGGACCTCGGCGAACGGGTCGGGAGCGCCGTCGCCCTGGAACGAGGCGCCGAACTCCTCGAGGGCGGCATGGAGCCGCGTCGGGGCCTTCTCGATGTCGATCATGGACGTAAGACTCAATGTTTGGAAAGCAGGGGTTCAGCTTAAGCAGTGTTTCTGACCAGAGCCGTTCCGAGCGCGCCGTGATCGGCCAACCGCCTCTTCAGCACGCCGAACCGCGTTAGAGTGCCGCGCAGAAAGCGACTCGACCGCACCAGACCGTGGCTCGCTCCACTGAGGGCGGTGCCGTCTGAGGGTCGCGCTCGGATCAGGCTTACGCGGCGGTCTCCTCGAGGAGCCAGTCGTAGCCGCGCTCCTCGAGCTCGAGGGCGAGCTCCGGGCCGCCGCTCCGCACGATGCGGCCGTTGACGAGCACGTGCACGAAGTCGGGCTGGACGTACGTCAGCAGGCGCTGGTAGTGCGTGATGAGGACGAACGAGCGCTCGGCGCTGCGGAGCTTGTTGATGCCGTCCGACACGACGCGCAGGGCGTCGATGTCGAGGCCGGAGTCCGTCTCGTCGAGGATCGCGAGCGTCGGGTCCAGCATGGCCATCTGGAAGATCTCGGCGCGCTTCTTCTCGCCGCCCGAGAAGCCCTCGTTCACCGAGCGGTTCATCAGCGCCGGGTCGAGGTTCACGAACGCGGCCTTCTCCTTCATCCGGTCGAGAAAGGCGCGGACCGAGAGCGGCTCCTCGCCGCGGTGCTCGCGGACCGCGTTGACGGCCGTCCGAAGGAACTGGTGCGTCGAGACGCCGGGCAGCTCGATCGGGTACTGGAACGCGAGGAAGAGGCCCTCGCGGGCGCGCTCCTCGGGCGACATCTCGGCGACGTCCTCGTCGTGGAAGGTGATCGTGCCCTCGGTGATCTCGTAGTCCTCACGGCCGGCGAGGATGCTCGCGAGCGTGGACTTGCCGGAGCCGTTCGGCCCCATGATCGCGTGGACCTCGCCCGCGTTGACGGTGAGCGAGAGGCCCTTCAGGATCTCGTGGTCCTCGACGGAGGCGTGGAGGTTGTCGATTGAAAGCAAAGACATGAAATTCGGGAAATGGGAAGTGGGAGACAGGGACTGGGTGGAGGAGCGGGAAGCGGAGGCCTGGTTCAGTCTCCGGTTCCCGGTCTCCAGTCCCCATTACCCGACCGAGCCTTCGAGCTGGACGGACAGCAGCTTCTGCGCCTCGACGGCAAACTCCATCGGCAGCTTCTGGAGGATCTCCTTGGCGTAGCCGTTCACGATGAGGTTGAGCGCGTCCTGCTCCGAGATGCCGCGGGCCTGGCAGTAGAACATCTGGTCCTCGCCGATCTTCGACGTCGTGGCCTCGTGCTCGACCTTGGCCGTGTCGTTGTGGATCTCGATGTACGGGAACGTGTGCGCGCCGCACTGGTCGCCGATGAGCAGCGAGTCGCACTGCGAGAAGTTGCGCGCGCCCGTCGCCTTCTTCGCCACCTTGACGAGGCCGCGGTACGAGTTGTTGGACTGGCCGGCCGAGATGCCCTTCGAGATGATCGTCGACTTGGTGTGCTTGCCCAGGTGGATCATCTTCGTGCCCGTGTCCGCCTGCTGGTGGTCCTTCGTGAAGGCCACCGAGTAGAACTCGCCGACGGAGTAGTCGCCCTTGAGGATGCAGGAGGGGTACTTCCACGTGATCGCGGAGCCCGTCTCGAGCTGCGTCCACGTGACCTTGGAGCGGGCGCCCTCGCACATCGCGCGCTTGGTCACGAAGTTGAAGATGCCGCCCTCGCCCTCGGCGTTGCCGGGGTACCAGTTCTGGACGGTCGAGTACTTCACCTCGGCGTCCGTCTTGGCGATGATCTCGACGATGGCCGCGTGGAGCTGGTGGTCCTCGCGCATCGGCGCCGTGCAGCCCTCCATGTAGCTCACGTAAGAGCCCTCCTCGGCGATGATCAGCGTCCGCTCAAACTGCCCCGTCTGCGCCTCGTTGATGCGGAAGTAGGTGCTGAGCTCCATCGGGCAGCGGACCCCCTTCGGCAGGTAGCAGAAGGAGCCGTCCGAGAAGACGGCCGAGTTCAGTGCGGCGTAGAGGTTGTCCGTGTACGGCACGACCGAGCCCATGTACTGCCGCACGAGGTCCGGGTGGTGGATCACCGCCTCGCTGAACGACATGAACAGGATGCCCTGCTCCTCGAGCTCCTTGCGGAACGTTGTGGCGATGGAGACGGAGTCCATCACGGCGTCGACGGCGACGCCGGCAAGACGGGCCTGCTCGCCGAGCGGGATGCCGAGCTTGGCGAAGTCGTCCAGGATCTCCTGCGGGACGTCCTCGATGCGGTCGTAGCGGGCCTTCTTGCCAGGCGCGGCGTAGTAGTACGCGTCCTGGTAGTCGAAGTCCGGGACGTTGAGGTGCGCCCAGTTCGGCTCCTTGCCCTCGGCGAGGAGCTTTTCGAAGTGGGCGAAGGCCTTCAGGCGGATGTCGAGGAGCCACTGCGGCTCGTCCTTCTGGGCCGAGATGAAGCGGACGGTCGCCTCGGAGAGGCCCTTCGGCGCCTTATCGGTCTCGACGTCGGTGACGAAGCCGTACTTGTAGCCCTGCTCGGCGACGTCCTCGAAGAAGTCGTGCTCGGTGTAGGTGCTCATCTGGGGTGTCGGTGGGCGGCGTGAAAGGGCCGCGCGGGTGGAATCCTGTCGGTCTGAGAAAGGGTATGCAAAGGGAACGGCCGCGGCTCCCGCCTAGCGGTCAAGAGTTGACCAATGCGCCCCTTTGCAGCGATCAAGATTATGGAAACGACTGTCGCCTTCTCTGTCACCGACCGCGCCATCGAGCGCCTCCGCTCCGTCGCCGAGGCGGAGGGCATCGACACGGCCACGACGGCCCTGCGCGTGGCCGTCGTCGCCGGCGGGTGCTCCGGCCTGACGTACGACCTCGGGTGGGACACGACAACGCTCGAGACGGACGAAACCGTCGAGGCCGGCGGGCTGCGCATCATCGTGGACCCGCGTTCCCTCCTGACGGTCGAAGGCACGACGCTGGACTTCACGGACGGCCTTGAGGGCCGCGGCTTCGCCTTCGACAACCCGCAGGCTGCGCGGACCTGCGCCTGCGGCGAGTCCTTCTCGCTCTGACCGGCTGCGCGTGCGTTTCCGAAATTAAGGCGCCAGCGAATCCGGCCGGGCGAGCGAGTCTGCGGGTGCCCCGGCGTCTGCAGCGCCGCTTGGCGCCGCGCCCGTGACCCGGCCTGAACGGACAGCCTGCCCGATCTGCTCGAACGCCGCGTCGCTCTCCATCACGGCCGTGTAGATCACGGCGCGGTGCCGCCACGTCACGAGGTAGGCCTGCCCGAGGCGCCGCGTGTCGACGGGCTCGGGCTCAGCAAGCAGCGCGTACGTGGCCTCGGGCAGGTCCAGCGTGCCTTCGACCTCGCCGAGAAACACGTAGTCGTAGGCGAACACGACGACCGCGTCGCCGTCCGGCGTCTCGTAGCGGAAGGCCGGGACGGAGAGGCGCGGCGCGAGCATGGCCTCGCCGGCGCCGGTGAGGCGCAGCGCGTCCATCTCGGGCACCTGAATGGACCAGCCGAAGACGGCGTCGACGTAGGCTTCAGCGGCCTCGGCGTCCGCCGTCGCCTCGGCCGGGCGGAACGCCTCGGCCGACGTGGTAAAGCGCACGAGCAGGTCGTGGTCCGAGCCCGGCGGCGGGCGCCGCAGCCACCACGTCGTGGCCGCGGCGATCGCGGCGACGAGGACGATGCCGAGCACGAGCCAGCGCGTCCGCCGCGACTCGGGAAGCCGCCTCCGCGAGGCCCGTGCGACAGCCGCCGTCCGCGTCTGCACGCGGTCGAAGGCGGTCGTCGGCGGGGGCGGGACGACGTCCCACGCGATGTCGTCGGCGGGGTCGTCGGTAGGGCGGGGCGTCACGCGAGCGTGCGGGGCTTGGCGCCGCGGCGGCGCGCGGCGGCGGCGCGTGGGGCGGCGGTCGCCGGCGAGCCGAAGAGCAGGTTGACGGCCGCGCCGCGGCGGACCGAGAGCAGGGCAGCCGCGTCGCCGCCGTTGACGGCGATCTCGAGCAGGCCGGTGCTGCCGTAGAGCGCGAGCGCCTCGCCGGCGCTCGCCTCGGCATACGTCCCGCGCAGCCCGCGCAGGATCGCTGTGCCGACGTAGCACGTCACGGCTCGGCCTGCGCCGAGGCGCTCGACCTCGGCACGCGGGATGTTGGTGATGCAGTTGCCGTAGCGGTCCACGTGGAGCACCATCCCGCCGATGCCCTGCTCGTCGCTCATCGGGAGCGGCCAGTGGAGGCGTGTCGTCTCGTCCGTCGGCGTGCCGACATCCGTGAGCGCGGCGCCTCGGGCGAGGCGGGCGGCGACGGGCGCGAACACGTCGCGGCCGTGGAAGGTGCGGCTCGGGGCCGCGGCGCCCCACGCCTCGGGACGGTCCAGCACGACGGCCTCCAGCACCTCGGCGCCCGTCTCGGCGACGAGGAGCGCGAGCAATCCGTTGTCGGCCCCGACAAACCGAAAGGTCTCGCCGGACGGCAGCACGGCGCGCGCAGCGATGCCGCGGCGCTCGGTCCCGACGCCAGGGTCCACGACGGCGAGGTGGACAGTCCCGTCGGGCATGTGCGGCACGGCCTGCGAGAGCACGAACGCGGCCCCCATCACGTCCTGCGCGGCGACCGCGTGCGACACGTCCACGAGGTGCGCCTCGGGGGCGACGCGCAGCAGCGCGCCCTTCATCGCGGCGACGTAGCCGTCGGCGAGGCCGAAGTCGGTGGTCAGGGTGACGAGCACAGGGGCGCGGGGGGGCGAACCCCAAACCTACGGACCGCGGGCCGTGCCACGCCGCCATTATCTTCGGCCCTCCCGAGCCCCCGCCCGATGTCTTCCGATCGCCTGACCGACGTCTCGACGCCCGCCGCGCCGCCGACCGCCGCGCCCGGCGACGAGTACCAGCACGCGCTCGACGAGTTCGTCCACCTGTGGGGCGAAATGGCCACGCAGTGGGGCATCAACCGCACGATGGCCCAGATCCACGCGCTCCTCTACGCCTCGGAGCGTCCGCTCGACACAGACGAGATCATGGCCAGCCTGCACATCTCGCGCGGCAACGCCAACATGAACCTGCGCGCGCTCACCGACTGGAACCTCGCGCGCAAGACGAACCAGTCGGGCTCGCGCAAGGACTACTTCGTCGGCGAGACGGACGTGTGGACCATCGCCACGACGATCATCGAGGAGCGACAGCGCCGCGAGATCAAACCTGTCCAGCGCGCCCTCGGCGGCGTCGTGACGGGCCTCCGCGCGACGGCCTCGCCGTCGCCGGAGGGAACGGCGCTCGCCGGCGCGCATCGAGGCGCTCGTCGACCTCACGGACCTTCTCGACGGCTTCACGACGACGCTGCTGCCGTTCCTCAGGGGCCGCAACGCCGAGAAGGTCGCCGAGATCATGCGCTTTGCCGTCCGCCTCCGCGGCGGCAAGGCGAAGCCATGACGCCGGCCGAGACGGGACGCGCCGGCGAAGACGCCGCGGCCGCCTTCCTCGAGGCCGCCGGCCTGCGCGTGATGGACCGCAACTACCGCTTTAACCGCGAGGAGATCGACCTCGCGTGCCTCGACACCGAGGGCGGCACCATCGTGATCGTCGAGGTCAAGGCGCGGCGCGGGACGCGCTTCGGGGCGCCCGAGGCGGCGGTCGACGCAGCCAAGCAGCAGGCGATCATGCGGGTCACCGAGGCGTACCTCCACGAGCGCCGCCTGATGCCGGCCATCGTTCGCTTCGACGTCGTCGCGGTCACGTTCGGCCGCGACGACGTGCCGCACGTCGAGCATTTCCGCAACGCCTTTGGCTACTTCGTCTAACCGTCCGGCAGCCCGGCCCGCACTCATCGTCCACGGCGGTGCGTGGGACATTCCGAGTGCCGAACTGGACGACCACCTTGACGGTTTGCGCAGCGCCATCACGCGCGGCCGGCGCATTCTCGAGCGCGGCGGCTCGGCGCTCGACGCGGCGGAAGCTGCCGTCGTCGCGATGGAGTCGCACCCGGCCTTCGACGCTGGCCGCGGCTCCGTCCTGGACCGCGACGGTCAGGCGCAACTCGACGCGGGCATGATGTGCGGCGAGACGCTCCGCTGGGGCGCCGTCGCCAATGTCCGCGTCCTGGATCACCCGATCCGCGCGGCGCGGATGCTGCTCGAGGACAGGGAGGGGACCGCCTTCGGCGCGCGCCTGCTCGTCGGCGAGGGCGCCGAGCGCTTCGCGGCCGAAGCCGGCCTGCCGCACGTCGCGCCCGAGCGTCTCGTCGTGCCTCGCGAGTCCGCTCGCTTCGAGGCGCTGCGCGCCGATCCGGAGTATCACCCGAGCCGCGCGATCGCGGGTCCGGACGCGCCGCGCGGGACGGTGGGCGTGGCGGCGCTCGACGCGTCTGGGCGCCTCGCGGCAGCAACCTCGACCGGCGGCACGCCCTACGCGCGTCCGGGTCGCGTCGGCGACTCGCCGCTCGTCGGTTCCGGCTTCTACGCCGATGGCCACGCGGCCGTCCTGGCGACGGGTTGGGGTGAGGCGCTGGCGACAGTCCAGATCTGCGCCCGGACAGCCATCCGCATCGAGGCCGGCGCCATGCCGGGCGACGCGGCGCGAGATGCGCTCGCGGCGATGGCTGAGGCGGTGCGGTGGCCGGGAGCGTCGCGTGCCGCCGGCGGCCTTATCGCGCTCCGAGCCGACGGGACGGCCGGCTGGGCCTTCACGACGCCGCGGATGGCCCGCGGTGGCTGGGCGGCGGGTCGGGCGAGTGGACGGACATCTAGTCGACATCGATTCTGTCTCTCAACCTGCAAATCGATGTGTATGTTTTAGGTCTCACCCGATCTCGTCCCGATGCGTCTCGCTGCTGCCGTCCTCACTGTTCTCGCGCTCTCCGGGTGCTCCCTGTTTGGCGAACGCGCCGAAGAACTGCGCTTCGCGACGCTCGTGCAGAACGACACATTCCTGCCAGTCGTTGGTGACCCGTCCGCCGACGATGCGCCGGGCGTGCTCGTTGTCCTCCAGTCCGAGCAGGACGAACAGTTTTTTCGCGGCTCGGAGTCTGCGCCGCCCTTCCCGCGGGCCATCGACTACCGCCGCGAGGCCGTTATGGGGTACGCCGTCCCGTCGGCTGCCGTGGGCGGGCGCGTCACGATCACGCGTATCACGCCGAGGGCGACGAGGTGCGGATCGTGGCTGTGGGCGACGGTGTCGTGCCCTCGCCGAACGGCAGACGGGGCCGTGGCGGCGCAGTTCGTCGTCGTCCCGGCCGTCGGGGACCAGATCGCGCAACTCCTCGCCTCGTACCGCCTGGACCAGCAGCCCTGACGCTACCAGCCGCGGCGGGCGCTCGGCGGGGCCGTCGACGCGCGCGGCGGGGCGGATGCGCGCGGCGGGGCGCTCGCGCGCGGCGGGGCAGGACGCGGCGCTGCGGCCTGGGTCGCGCCTGCAGCCGGCCATCTCCCGGCTGTCGCGGATGGCGATGAGGCACGCGGCGCGGACGGAGCACCTGCTGGCACTGACGTCGGCAGGGCGACGCCCGAAACGGCGCTGACCGGCGACCGCGGCGCCGCGGGGCGCTCGGCGGCGACATACGGAAGCGCGTCGCCGCCGACGACGTCGGTGCCCTGGAAGTAGAAGGCCAGGATGTCGCGGTAGGTCCGACCGGCGCGGGCCTGCGCGCGCGCGCCGTACTGGCTCATCCCGACGCCGTGGCCGAAGCCGCCGCCCGTGAAGACGTACTGCCCGCCCTCGCGGGCGAGCGAGAAGAGCGTGCTGCGGACCGTCCGCCAGCCCATCGCGCTGTTGACGGCCGTCCGGAAATCCGACCCGGACACGAGGGGCACGGCCGAGCCGACGAGGCGCAGGCGCACGGCGCGGCCCTCGGGCGAGCGCTCGGCGATCTCGACGCCCGTCACCGTCCCGCCGTAGCGCCGCGACAGGACGCCGAGCATCCGGTCGGCGTCGGCCGAGGTGCGCCATGCGTGGTCCGGCGCGGCGTCGTCGTAGGGGTCCGGCACGCCGCGGAGGTAGGGGACGGGCGTCGAGCCCCAGATCGTCTCGTTGCTCGCCGTGTGGCCGCCCGATGACGAGGAGTAAAGCGCCTCGGCCGGGGCTCCGGCATACGTCAGGATCTGGCCGCGCGTCTCGCGCATCGGCCCGCCGCGTCGTCTCCGTGACGACGCCCGATGCCGCGGTAAACCTGCGAGCCCTGATGGTCGTCGAGGTCGTAGAGGCGGCTCGCCGACGTCTGCGACGCGCGCACGGCGTATGTCCGCGCCAGCACCGCCTGCGCCTTGACGCCCTCGATCTCGGGGAAGCCGTACTCGCTCGCGACGACGCGAGGCCACGTAGTCCGTCATCGGCACGTGGTTCACGACGACCAGCGCGTTGCCCTGCGCGCTGGCGGCGATCCAGCCCTGCACGTCCACGACGGTCCGGCCGCCGACGACGTGGAGCGTGCCCGCATCGGGTGTGACCTCGACGCGCGCGCCCTCGCCCGAGACGCTGCCCGAGATGCGAACGCTCGCACCGCTGCGCTCGAGGCGCGCCTCGCCGGCGAGGCGGCCGATCGGCCGGCCGTCTATGACCACGGTGCCGGCACCGCTGACGGTCACGGCGCTCGGTGCGCCGGACCCGAAGAGCCGCACGCGGACGATCGCCGCTGATTGCGCCTGTGCCGTGCTGGCGAGGAGGAGGAGGGCGAGAAGGCGCAACGGGCGCATACGGACCGCGTAGATGGGCGAGTCGTATCGCCGCGCACTGGCCTGCCCACAGTCGGGCGGGGAGAAAGGAACGGCGGGATTACAAAGCGAGCCGGTCGCGCAGATCGCGTGATCGGGCACGGCTCGCCACCACCTCAAGGCCGCCGTCGAGGACCAGTTTGTAACGCCCCGAGAACCAGGGAATCATTTCGCGGACGGCGCCGAGGCGTACGAGCGCGCCGCGGTGGACGCGCATCGTGCGGGCCGGGTCCAGCCGCGCCTCGAGCGCGTCGAGCGTGAACGAGACGATGTGGCGCTGCATCGCGCCGCCGGGCGTGCGGACGTGCAGGTTCGTGATGCCGTCCGCAACGACGGCCGCGACGAGGTCGTCGGCGTCGACGACGAAGAGGCGGTCGACGCCTTGGACGGTAAACTGCCGCAGCGGCGCCTCGGCGGTTGCCAGGGAGACGGGGGCGGGTCGAGCCGGTCGAGGCGCTCCAGCAGATCCGCGAGACGGTCGACGCGTCCGCTTGGCGTCTCGCCGAGCGCCCTCTCAGGTGCCTCGGCAGGCGGCGCGGGCCGGCGCAGGGTCTCGGCGCGGGCGACGGCCGCCGCCGAGGCGCTCCGCATCGACGGGCTTGAGGAGGTAGTCCACGGCGGACGCCTCGAAGGCGCGCAGAGCGTACTCGTCGTAGGCCGTCGTGAAGACGACGGCCGGGCGGTGGTCCGGCCGCAGGCGGTCCAGCACGTCGAAGCCGTCGAGCTCGGGCATCCGCACGTCGAGAAAGACGAGGTCGTAGGGCGACGGCGGCGTCCTGCATGGTCTGCGAGCGCCTCGACGCCGTCCGCGGCCTCGTCCGGCTCGGCGAGGCGGCCCGCGGCGACGAACGGCGCGAGCAGCCGGCGCAGGCGGCTCCGCGCCGGCGCCTCGTCGTCGACGATCAGGGAGCGGAGGGGCATCGAGGCGGGAAGTTGGAGGAGGGCAGGGAACGCGAGCGTCGAATCCAGCAGGGTCACACGCCGACAGGCGCCGAAGAGGGACGGCGTGCCTGCCTAGTCATCCGGTTCTGCATCTGAACCGGTCGTGTTCACCGGTGATGCAGCGTGAAGATCCGGCAGCGTCAGCGTCGCCGTGGTCCCTTTCGGCGTGGACGAAATCCGCAGGCCGTCCGAGGATCCGTAGAGGCCGCGCAGGCGCGCCGCGACGTTGCCCAGCCCGACGCCGTGGAAGTCGCGCCGCCCTCTGGCTCCGAAGAGCGCCGGGATGCCGACGCCGGTGTCTGACACGGCGACGACGAGCGCGCCCGCCGCGTCCACGCGCGCCGCGACGCGGACAGCCCCGCCGCCGCGGCGCCGCTCGACGCCGTGCTTGACGGCGTTCTCGACGAGCGTCTGCACGGCGAAGGCAGGCAGCAGACGTTCGAGCGCCTCGGGCGTCGCCTCGACCGTGACGTCCAGCTCGTCGCCGAAGCGGGCTTTCTCGACAGTGAGGTAGCGCTGGACGAGGCGCAGCTCGTCGCGGAGCGGCACCTCGGGGCGGCCTGAGGCGGTGAGAACGTCGCGGAAGAGGCCGGCGAGGCTCTCGACCGTCGCCTCGGCCTCGTCTGGCCGCTCGGCGATGAGCGCGGCGACGGTGTTGAGGGCGTTGAAGAGGAAGTGCGGGTTGATCTGCGCGCGGAGCGCGACGAGTTCGGCCTCGGCCGTCTGCCGGACGAGTGTCGTCTCGCGCTCGATGAGCGCGAGGCGCTCCACGGCGAGCGCGAGCTGCGCGCCGAGCAGGCGCAGGCGCTCGACGTCGTCGGTCGAGTAGACGCCCCGGCGGCGCGTCGTCGGGCCGACGGCGATGAGGCCCGCCGCGGTGCCGTGCTCGGGGCTGCTCGTGAGCGGTACGGCCAGAGCGACGCCGAAGCGCCGCAGCCGGTCCGCATCGGCCCTGGGCAACTCGGCCTCGCGCAGCTCGTCCATCGCAGCCCAGACGAGGCCGCCTTCGCGGACGCGGTCCCACACGCGGTCCAGCTCGGAGGCGGTAAAGTGCGGCGGCTCGGGGCGGAACGTCGCCTGCGTCCACCGCTCGTCCGGCCCGCCGAGCCCGGCGCGGAGGAAGACGACGGCCGAGCGCGGCTCGAAGCGCGTCGCCGACGGCCTGCGCCGCGGCGGCAGCGAGCGCCTCGGGGTCGACGAGCGAGCGGATGCGCTCGCCGAAGGCGTCGAGGCGCCGCCGGGCGCGGTCGCGGTCGGGCTCGAACGTCCGCGCGAAGCGTCGCCGCAATGCCGGTGCCGAGCGCTCGGCGAGCGACGAGCACCGCGACGACGAGCAGCGCCCAGCGCCGTCGGCCCGAAGCCGCCGACGGCGCGGAGCAGTGCGGCCCCGCCGGCGACGACGGCGAAGACGACTCCGAGCGCCGTGACATAGGCCGTCCCGCGCATCAGGACCGTGTCGAAGCGGCCGTATCGGAGCGTCGCGAGCGAGACGAGGACGACGGGCAGGAGGGACACCAGCTGGAGCGCCGTCACGAACCAGCCCGCCGCCACGTCGGCCTCGGTCGCCGGCCCGGCGCGCCACGCGAACGCCGCGCCGGCCACCACGACGACGAGCGCCGCGGCGCTCGCCATGCGGTACCACGTCGGCGGGGGCAGGTCGTCGGGCTCGGCCGAGACGCGGTCCCCCCGCGCGCGCCACAGCACCAGCGCCGTCGCCGCGGCGACGTAGAGGCAGACGTAGAACAGGACCGGCGCGACGAGCGCATCGGGCGGCAGCGGACCGGCATGGCCGCGCACGATGGCCACGCCGAGAAGCGCGCCGTACATCGCAGGTGGCACGAACACGATCCACAGCAGGCCGTCGACCGCCTGCCGAACGGCCCGCGACGTGAGCACGCTCTGCCGGAGCAGGAGCGCGGGGAAGACGGTCCAACCGGCGAGTGCGACGAGCGTCAGTCCGTCGAACAGGGCAGCCGAGACGCCGCCGCCGGTGCCGGGCGCACCCTCGAGGCTCACCCAGGCGATTCGCAGGAGGTTGCCGCCGACCCACACCAGGGCGGTGCCGACGAGGACGGCGACGCGCAGTGCCCGCCCGCCGCGCCGCGCGAGCGGCAGGACCGTCAGCAGCGCGAGCAGGTGCAGGAACGCGACGACGGCGAAGGCCCACGCAGCGCCGGTCCACAGGAGCCGGCTGCGCGGGTAGAGGAACGTCGGGTAGCGCGCGACGGACACGTCGGCAAGGACCGCCGTGCCGCCGCGGTCGAGGCGCAGCCCTTGGACGGTCCCGGCCGCGCGCTCGGTCCGCGCCTCGGCGTCGCCCGCCGAGCCGACGATCTCGGCGTCGACGGCGGCGAGGCGGTCGCCGGTTCGGACGCCCGCGACGTCGGCGGGGCTTCCGGGGAACACGTCGGCCGCGACGACCCCGGTGGGAGTGTCGTCCCATCGGACGCCCGAGTAACCGCGCGGAGGCGTCCGGCTCAGCGGCTTGCCGACGACCTCGGCGTACTCGGCCCAGCCGGCCGCCACGCGCGCGAGCGGCGCAAGCGACGCCGCGGCAACGGCAACGAGGAGCACCCTCAGCGCAAGACGAGACGATGGGGAGGCAGCCACTAGAGGCCGCTCAGAAGATCACGCCGACGCGTGCCGCGATCGCGACCGTCGTCGCGTCCTTGCCGACGAGCAGGCTCGGGTCCAGCTCGGCGTAGAGGCTCGTGTCGCGCAGCGGAATCGCCGTGCCGACGCCGAGGTGCAGCGTCGGCCCGCCGCCGCCGCCCTCGAGCGGGATGAACCCGCCGAAGCCGCCGAGGAGGTAGCGCAGGTTGCGCCCGCCGGGAAGTGTCACGATGACGGACGTCTGCGGGTTGAGCATGTAGCGCGCGCCGGACGAGCCGCTGAAGAGGTTGGCGAGCAGGCCGAGGTCTGCGGCGACGGAAAGGTCCGCGTTGACCGGCAGCGCGGCGCGGCCGCGGATGCCCAGCGCGAGGCCCTCGGGCAGCAGGCTCTGGCCGGGGAACGCGCCGACGGCGTCGAAGCCGAACCCGAGGCGCGGCGGCGAGGCCTGCGCTCGCGCCGGAGCAGCCGTGGCGAGCAACACGGCGAGCAGGACGGCGGCGAGGCGCGGCAGGGGGGGAATCATGGCGGGGCAGAGCGGGTGGCAGGGCTAGCTTTATGGCCGGGCGCCACGCCCGGCTGGTCACATCCGCACAGAACATACCGCGCCCTCCGATGATCGTCCGGACGCTCGACTCGGCCGCCGCCTGCAGGGTCGCCCCTGTGGCCGGATGATCCGTGCCGCGCTTCTGGTCGCATCGCTCGTCGTCCTCGCCGGGTGCGAGGGCTCCCCGCCTCCAGAGGACGCGGTCGAGGCGGATTCGCTGACAGCCGGGTCGCCGGCCACACGCGGTTCGGCACGTCCGGGTGAGCTTGCCGAGGGCGACTCGACCATCGTCTCGGGCGAGTTCGCGGACGAGGTCCGGTTCACGGCCCGCCGCGGCCAGCGCCTCGTCGTGGACATGGTCTCGAAGGATGATCTGGACACGTACCTCATCCTGCGCTCGCCCGCCAGCGTTCAGTACGAGAACGACGATTACGGCGAGTCCAGCCGCTCACGGGTCGAAGTCGTTGCCGACTCGTCTGGCACGTGGCGTGCCATCGCGACAAGCTACGAGGTGGGCGCGACGGGTCCGTACACGCTTCGGATAAGCGTTGAGTGACGCCGCCTACGGGGCGACCTCGCCCCACAGCAACTCGGCGAGAACGCGCCCAACCTGACCGAGGCTCGCGGCCGAGACGTGCTCCGGGATGTCGGCCGTCGTGTGCCACGTCGCCGGGAAGGGCGAGTGGATAAGGTCCGCGACCGGGATGCCTGCCCCGAGAAACGGCACGTGGTCGTCTTCGATGGCGCCACCGAGGCCCTCCTCGAAGGCTGTGGACCCGACGCGCCTCGCCGCAGCCCAGATGCGGTCCACGGTCGGGCCGGCGTAGCGCATCGAGAAGCCCTCGCGCGGCATCGAGAGGCCGGGGTCGCCGACCATGTCCAGAAGCAGGCCCCACGCGGGGCGGTAGCCCGGGTTGGTGCGGACGAACTCCCGGCTGCCGATCGCGAACGGGATCCGGAGCGAGTCTACGAGTGCCCTCTTCCTCTTCCTCTTCGTCGATGTTCTCGCCCAAGTCCTCGAGGTCGAACAGGACGAGGTCGACGCCGACGCCGTCGGGCAGCGGGTGGTCGTGCATGAGGCGTGCCATCTCGAGGAGCACGGCCACACCCGACGCGCCGTCGTTGGCACCCGGGACGGGCTGGTCGCGCTTTGCCGGGTCCGGGTCCTGGTCCGCGTGCGGCCGGCTGTCCCAGTGCGCCGAGTACATCACGCGGCGCCGCGCATCCGGCGCGAACGAGGCGACGATGTTGGTCCCGCGGAAGACGACCGTCGTGTCGCCCGGGTCGGCGAACGTTACTGGCATCTCGGTTACGCTCGGCGCGAGCGAGTCGAGGCGGGCGACGAGCCACTGGCGTGTGGCCTCGTGGGCGGGCGTGCCGGGCACGCGAGGCCCGAAGGCGACCTGCCGAACGACATCGGCGTAGGCGCGGTCCTGGTCGAAGGCGGGCACGGGAGCGGGGCGGCGGATCCACCACGCGGCGGCGGCGACGAGGGCGACGAGGACGACGGACCCGAGGACGAGCGGCAGGCGCGACGGAGCGGATCTCGGGGCGCCGCGGGTGGCGCGGCGATTGGTGCGGGCCAAATCAGGGGCGGAGAGCGGAGGGCTGAAGGTCGCCACGGTCCTCCTCCTGTCGTCCGCCTTCGGCCTGTCTCTGTTCTCAAGCTGCTTTTATGCCATCTCGAAAAACTGGAGGTCGGCGAGGCTGTCGTCCAGGCAGCCGATGCCTGCAGCGGGCGCGAGCGTCTCTGCGAGGCGCCGCGCTTGGTCGAGGGCCGTGGCGTATCGGCGGTGCCGTTCCTCTGAGGAGACCGCCCGCTGGACGGGTACGGGAGCGGCGAGGGCAGCGTCGATGCTGAGCCGCGGCGCGTCTTCGGCGGCGTCCGTGTGGCGCCACGTGCCCGTTTCGACGGTGAAGTCGTAGAGCGGCAGAAAGCGGTCGCCGTGCGTCGCGACGAAGGCGACGGCCTCGGTGAGAAAGTCTGCCTCGGCATCGTCCATCGTGACGTGGAAGCCGACTCGGCACCAGCCGGGCTTGACGCCGTGGGCGCCGCCGCGGACGGCCGACCGGTAGCGCTCGGACTCTGCCTCGCCGATGCCGAGCAGGCGGTGGCCGTACGGCCCGGCGCACGAGCAGCCGGCGCGGCTCTGCACGCCGAAGAGGTCGTTGAGGAGGACGGTCACGAACCGCGGGTGCAGCACGCGCCCCGAGGCGCACGTGAGGTTGAACGACACGATCCCGACGCGCCGGGCGGGATCCTGCGGGCCGAGCACGTCGACGCGGCCGGTCTCGGCCCACCGCGCGAACGCGCGCGTCACCAGCTCGTGCTCGCGCGCCTCGACCGACCCGAGTGCGTCCTTGACCTGGAGCGCGAGCGCGGCGCGGAGCGTCTGGAAGAAGCCCGGCGTGCCCGCCGTCTCGCGCGCCTCGATGTCCACCGTGAAGTCGTGACCGGCCGGACCGACGTAGTCCACCGTGCCGCCGCCGCCGACGGACGGTGCGAGGTCGCTCCGGTAGAGGCGCTCGTGGAAGACGAGCAGGCCGCAGGCCCCGGGCCCTCCGAGAAACTTGTGAGGCGAGAGAAAGACCGCGTCCAGGGCCGCCTCCGCGTCGCCCTGCGCGCTCATGTCGAGGGGCAGGTACGGCCCGCCGGCGGCGTAGTCCGCGAAGGCGAGAGCGCCGTGGCGGTGCAGCAGGCGCGCCACAGCGTGGACGTCGCACGTGACGCCGGTCACGTTCGAGGCGGCTGAGAACGACCCGATCTTGAGGCGACCGTCGTATGCCGGGTCCTGCAGGAGCCGGTCGAGATGGTCCAGGCACAGCCCGCCGTCCGCGGCGAGGTCCACCTCGACGACGTCGCACAGGCCCTCGCGCCACGTGACCTCGTTGGAGTGGTGCTCGTACGGGCCGACGAAGACGACCGGCCGCCGCGCGGCGATGGCGCAGCCGAGGGCCTCGAAGGTGTCGTCGCCGAGGGCCTCGTGAGCCCACCCGGCGATCGCGTGCCACGTCACCGGCGGGACGGCGATGCCGAGGAACTCCTGGAGCTTGTGGATCGCAGCCGTCGAGCCCGCCCCGACGCAGACGACCTTGCCACCCGCGCCCGCGCCGACGGATGCCTTGATGGACGCCTCGGCCTGGTGCAGCAGGGCCGTCGCCGTGCGGCCGGTGACGCTGTCCTCGGTGTGCGCGTTGGCGTACGTCTCCGCTACCTGGCGCAGATAGTCCTCGACGAACGCGAGCTGCCGCCCGGAGGCGGTAAAGTCGGCGTAGACGAGCGCGCGCTCGCCGAAGGGCGTCGTCACGACAGCGTCGATGCCGACGGTCTGAGCGCGGAGAAAGTCGGGCGTGAGGGCGGGCATCGGGAGGCGGAGACGGTGCCCCGGAAACGTACGGACGCGGGGAATGCGAAGTGGGAAACGGCCGCGGATGGGGCGAGGCGCCGCAGGTTGCTCGGGCCCCACCCCGGCAAAGACGCCCCGCCGGGGCGTCTCCGGTACCGCGACAGAGGCCCGCGTCAGCCGTGCGGCACCGCGGCGGCGCGGAGCGCCTCGACGAGGCCGTCGAAGTCCGGCCAGTCGGCTCGCGCGAGCGTCTCGACGGCGTCGCCGAGGCTTATCTCGAGTTCGCCGCGGACGAGACGCGTCTCCCACACCGCCTCAGCCTCCGGCCGGCGTGGCGGGCCGGCAGCGTCCCACACGGACCACAGGCGCGCCGTCGCCTCGGACACCTCGATCCGCGCGGGCAGCCGACGCAGCCGCGCGCTCGCGACGAGCGCCGAGCCGCCGAACGCCGCCGCCATCCCCACCGCGAACGGCACGAGCACCATCGAGCCCTGGAGGACTGCGGCCAGCGTCACGGTCATCACCGCAAACGACGCCCACGCCAGCGCGTCGGATTGCGCCCGGAGCAGCACGGCCACGCGCGCCGTGTCGCCCGGCGCGTGCCAGCTCTCGAAGACGCGGGGCTCCGTCACCGGACGGTCGGGAGGTAGCGGTCCAGCCCGACGATGAGGCGGAACGACGTGAACGTGATGCCGCCCGGGCCAACGCCGATGAGCCCGCCGACGAGCGGCCGCTCGCGGTCGCGGTAGTGCAGGTTGAGCCCGACCCCAAAGCTCGGCTGAAGCGGCACGTCCGCACCCTGCTCGACGGCCGTGTTGGACGTCGAAATGCGCGGCGTGAACTGCCGGAAGACGTCGTCGTAGCCCGCGCCGAGCATCCCGATAACCGTGCCCTCGACGCGGAACGCCATGAGATTGCGGATCACGACGCCGCGCGCGCCGACGCCGACCGACAGCGCGTCGCGGCCGACGTACGCCCGCGTCGGCCAGCCGACGAGCAGGTCGCGCTCGAGGACGGGCTGGTAGAAGAACGGCAGCTCGCCCGAGTCCTGCCGCGTGACGGCGGCGGCGAGGCGCACGAAGACGGCGCCGCGCTCGGGCTGGAGCGGGAGCCTGAAGGGGGCCGGCCGGAAGAGGTAGGCGAGTGCCTCGCCCCGCGTGAACTGGAGGCCCGAGCCGTCGGTCGAGAAAAAGCGGTACGCCTCGCCCTGGACGAACGCGCCGCGCGTCGGGCGGCCGTCGTTGTCCCGGCTGTCCGAGAGCACCCCGATGCCGAGCGCGGCTCCGGTTCGCGTGTCGCCGGTGAGGCTGTCGAGCTCGGCGCGGTCTTCCTGCGAGACGAAGGCGAGCGTGCCGTCACGCTTCTCCTCGTAGCTGCGCAAGCGGTCGGTTCGGTAGCGCGCGAACGGTTGCACGAGCGGTCCGAGGAGGCCGAGGGGCTGCCACGCCACGCGCACCTCGCCCTCGGCTTCGAAGCGGTCGAGGTACAGCTTGCCCTCAGGGCTGGACTCGGGGCTGGTCCCCTCATACGGGAAGCGGGACGACGTGAGAACGGACGCGCCGATGAGGCCGAACAGCGTCGACCGCTCTGGGACGCCCGTCTGGTACGCGCCGAAGGCGCCCAGAATGCGCTGCCCGACGCGGCCCTCGACCTGGAGGTGGTCTGCCCGGCCGATGATGTTGTCCGCCGCGAACCCGCCTCCAATGCCGATGCCGCGCGACGACGAGTACAACGCGCCGACGGAGACGATGGGCCGGATCCGAAACCCTTCGACGGTCTGAGCGACGTCGGTCGCCCGCTCCGACGCGGCCGTCACGACGGAGTCGGCGCGTGTCGTCGTGCTGTCGGTGGGCGTCTGAGCGGTGGTGGCGCGTGCCACCAGGATCAGGGTGACGAGCGTGGCGAAGCGGTGGGTCATGTGCGTCTGTGGGAGGTGTGCACCCATACGCTGCCGCCCGGCTTCCGCTCCCGGCACCGCGAATCCGTGAGCGGCGGTCCGCACGCAGGTGCTCCCCACTGGGCTAGCTGCTCACGGCGTGGGCGCGCCTGGTTGCCGCTTCGGCGGATTGCCTGGCAAGCGCAGCATTTCCGGGCGCCGCTGCTGCGGCCCGTGAGAGGCCGGAGGCGCTTGCCCGGAGAAACCGGTCCCCTTTAACCGTCGCACCGGACCGCCACAGGGCGTCGCCGAGGAGGCTCGCTGCGATAAGGCGGTCCGAGTGGCCGTCGGGAAGCGCTGCGCGTCGGATCGCGAGCGCCTCGCGCAGAATGGGGACCGCTTCGGACGCCCGGCCTGAACGGGTCAGCGTCTGGCCGAGCGGTGCGAGGCACCGGGCCAGGACCAGGCTCTCCGGTTCCTGAGTCTCGCGGGCGATGGACACGGCTTCTCGGAGCGTGGCCTCGGCGTCGGCTAGCTGGCGGGTGGCCAGCAGCGTGCGGCCGAGATTGGCGAGCGGGTAGACGAGGTCCGGATGGCGTGGCCCGAGCGTCGCGCGGTAGATCGACACAGATTCGCGGAGCGCGCGCTCAGATTCCCCGTACTGGCCGAGGGAGTTCAGAGTAGAGCCGAGGTTGTTGAGGCCGAACCCGACGTAGTTGTGGCGGTCGCCGAGCGCCTGGCGGAACTGGGCGACGGCCTCGCGCTGGAGCACAGCGGCTTCCGCAGCACGCCCCTGGTCCACGCGGACCGATCCGAGATTGGCGAGCGCGTTGCCAAGGTGCTCACCGTTCACCGGCCGCTGGCGACGCTGAATAGCGACGGCGCGCTCGAGAAGGGCCGCCGCCGCGTCCGACTGTCCATCGTCGGCAAGCGTGAGGGCAAGGTTTGCGATGTCCTCGGCAAGGTCCGGATGGTCGGCGGGGAGCACCGCATCGTCGATGGACAGCGCCTCGCGGTGCGCTGCGGCCGCTGCGGGCAGATCGCCGGCGTCGTACCGAGTGACCCCTAACTCGGACCAGAGCAGGCTCGCGCGGCGGCTCTGTGGCCCAAAGAGACTGCGGTCTGTGGCCAGGGCGAGCGAGAAGAGGGAGTCCGCCTCTGGGTAGCGGCCTTGCTCTCGGCGGAGAATGCCGAGATCGGCCTGGAGCAGGGAGACGTCCGGGTGTCGCGGGCCGTACAACGCTTCTGCGAGGGCAAGTGCATGGCTGATGAGGGTGTCCGCCTCGGGGTAGAGGCCGAGTTCGCGGTATGTCGCGCCGAGGGAACGTCCGGCCGCGGCGCGGACGTCCGGGTGGCCGGCGAAGGCCGTGTCGAGGCTTGCCGCGGCCCGGTCGAGCAGCTCGGCGACGCGCACGTCGCGGCCGTCCTCGTCGGGGTTGGCCGCCGAGAGCATGGTCAGCATAAATCCGTTGAGGGCCGTCGCCTTAGCGGCCTCGGAGCGTGCGACGCGCGCCTGCCACAGCGCCACGCCCGCCCCGACGACGATCGCGACCACGACGAGCGCCGACGCGGCGACGCCCACGCGGTGACGCCGGACGAAGCGGCCTGCGCGGTAGCGGCGCGTCGACCGCCGAGCGAGAACGGGCAGGCCGTCGAGGTGACGCTGGAGGTCGACGCCGAGGGCCTCGGCTGAGGCGTACCGCTGGTCGGGCTCCTTGGCGAGTGCCTTGAGGCAGATCGTGTCGAGGTCGCCGCGGATCTCGCGCGCACGGTCTGCCGGGGCGACTGTGCTGGGCGGCGGCGGGACCGTCTCGCAGACGATCCGCTCGGCCTCAGCCGGGCTGGCGCCGGCGAGCGAGTACGGCCGCTGCCCGGCGAGCACCTCGTACAGCATGACGCCGAGTGCGTACACGTCGCTCACGGTGGTGACGTCGCCATGACGGAGCTGCTCGGGCGCGGCGTAGGTCGGCGTCATCGAGGCATGCGTGCGCGTCGCCGTCTCGGCCAGCGCCTCGCCGGTCCCGTCGCCGAGGATCTTCGCGATCCCAAAATCCAGCAGCTTCGGCCGGCCGTCCGGCGTGACGAAGACGTTGGACGGCTTGAGGTCGCGGTGGACGACGAGGCGAGCGTGGGCGTAGGCGACGGCCTCGCAGACGGCGATGAGAAGGCGGACGCGTGAGGGGACGTCGAGCTGGGACTGTTCAGCGTGTTCCGTTATTGGAGCGCCGTCGGCCAATTCCATCACGAGGTAGGGCACCCCGGCGTCCGAGACGCCTCCGTCATAGAGGCGCGCGATGCCATCGTGCTCGAGGCGCGCGAGCGCCGTCCGCTCGGCGTCGAGGCGGCCGGCGAGCGTGCGCGCCAGTTCCGGGCGGATGCGCTTGAGCGCGACGGTCCGCTCGAACAGTCCATCCATCCGCTCAGCGCGGTAGACGACGCCCATGCCGCCTTCGCCGAGCAGGCCCGTCACGCGCCACGGCCCGATGGACTCGGGTAGGTCGGTGGTCGGGGAGAAGGTGCGGGGTGGTGCGGCGAGGGCACCGGAGGCGTCGGCGGCATCCGAGGCCGCGATGAGCGCCGCGGCCTCGGCGCGAAGTGCGGGATCGGGCGTGCCGTCTGAGCGCGTGCAGGCGCGGTCGAGAAATGCGTCCCGCTCGGAGGCCGGGAGCGCGAGCGCCTCGGGAACGACGTCGGCGAGGCGGGCAAACAGGTCGTCAGGCATAGAGCAGAGAAGTGTGGGGCCGCCCTGCACGTCTACCGAGAACGGAGCGTCTGGAGGCTCACGCCGGCCCGCACCCGTCCGGCTCGGCGAGGCGGCGGTAGAGCCACGCCCGCGCGACCGTCCAACGCCGCTTAACCGTTGCCTCTGAGATGCCGAGCGCCTCGGCCGTCTCCTCGATCGACAGCCCGCCGAAGTAGCGCAGCTCGACGATGCGCGCCGCGTCGGCGTCGGCACGGGCGAGGCCGTCGAGCGCGGCGTCGACGGAGAGCGCTTCGGCGGGGTCGAAGCGCCCGGGTGCGGCGAGTGTCGGCGCGTCCTCCAGCCGGATGTCCCGTCCGGGTCCGCCGCGTTTGTCGGCCTGCTGTGCGCGGGCGTAGTCCACGATGACGTCGCGCATGGCGCGCGCGGCGACGCGGAAGAAGTGCTGGCGGTCCGCGTAGTCGGCCCCGCCGTCGCGGCCGCCGAGCTTTGCATAGGCCTCGTGCACCACGGCCGTCGTGTTCACCGTCTCGGCGGCGCCGAGGCGCCGCCGCTGCGCGTGTGCCATCGACCTAAGCTCGCCGTAGAGCTGCCCGACGAGGCGGTCGAACGCCGCGGCATCGCCTGTGCGGGCGCGGGCGAGGAGAACAGTGACGTCGGGAGGGAGCACGTGAGGCGAAGGAGGCGGCACGGCCTGCAAACATAGGACGTAGGGAATACGCATGCGCGCCAAAAGGATGGGGCGGCAGAATCCCGTGCTTCGACGCTGACCTGGTGCAGTCGTAGGAGCTGGTGAACCCTTTTACCCCACGCCGACTGCTACCTCGCGCCTGATCCTCGCTCCCGACACCCGTGCTCCATGATCGAAACATGCCTTGGCGAATCGAGCAGGTGATGCCTGCGGACCAGAGGATTCGGTATGGACTGACTCATCACTACGCCGACTCACTGCGTGGTAGGCCGGCGGCGCGAAGCCAGTTAAGAAAAATGATTCTCCGGTGAGCCCCGGGTGATGCGAAAGACGGTTGCTCGTGTGAACCAGCCTCTCCCGCTCATGCCCCGCTTGCTTCTCGCCGTGCTCCTCGCGCTTCTCGCGCCGGCCGCACTCGCCCAGACATGCACGACCTCGTGGACGAACCCCGCCGGCGGCGCGTGGGAAACGGGCACGAACTGGTCCGCCGGAGTCCCGACCAACGCCTCGACGGCCTGCATCACGCTCGCCGGGACGTACACGGTATCGCAGTCGTCGGCGGACCGCGCCATCGCGGGCCTCGTCGTGGGAGGCGCAGGCGGGACGCAGACGCTCACGACGTTCAACGTGTTCAGCATCACCGGAGACGCCATCGTTCGTCCGGGCGGCCGGTGGGAAGTGCTCAACCGCACGCCCGGAGGCGGCGACGGCGTGTACACGTCCGGCACGATCACCGTCGAGGGCGTCCTCGTCCACAACAGCGGCACGACGCTGCTCGGCACGGCCGGGATTCTGGACGTCGCGCCCGGCGGGACGCTCCGCGTCGTCGGCAACGGCGTCGGGGCCGGCGGGGCGGGCTCCCGCATCCGCGTCCGCGGCACGCTTGAGGCGACCGACTGCCCGACCACGACGAGCGGAGGAAACTGCGGCGTGAACGCGCCCATCGAGGTCATTGGCGGCACCGTCCGCGCCGCGCAGGGCGTCTTCTTCGTCAATGCCGGCGGGACCTTTACGGGCGGCTCGGTCGACGCCCTGGCCGGTGCATCGCTTTACCTCCGGGGGGCGACAGGGGCGGGTTATACGGTCTCGGGGACGCTCTCGGGCGCGCCCGTGGGCGAGGTCTTCGCCTCGGGCGGGGCCTTCGCAGCTGCTCCTGGTGAGACCACGCTTGCTGTCTCAGGCACGGGCCTGCAACTCGCCGGCAGTGTCATCCTGACGAGTGCCGGCGGGACGTTCCGCAACACGGGCCGGCTCACGCACGCCCCGACCGGAAGCAACTTCGCGTCCATCAACGGTACGACGCTCCGCAACGAAGGCCAGTTCGTGATGCCCGGCACAGGGTTCGGCTTCCAGAACGGCGGGCTCGTCCGCAACGAGGCGTCCGGGACCATCGCGATCTCCAACCAGGGCGGCCTCGGCGGTGTCGGTGGAAGCGCCGGCCGCGTCCAGAACGCGGGCCTGATCCTGGCGAACGGATCTCCGGCCGGGCCCGGCAGCGGCGCGACGGCCGGCACGGTCGGCGTCCCGTACGACGGCCTCGCGGGCTCGACGATCCGCGTCCAGACGGGCCGCCTCGACGTGCAGGCCGGCGGCTCGTTCCGCGATGCGACGTTCGACGTACCGGCCGCGTCGGTGCTGTTCATCGCCGGATCGGCGTCGGCGCGCTACGCCGTCTCGGGGACCCTGTCGGGCACGCCCGCAGGCGAGGTGTACGTGTCCGGCGGCGGATTCGAGGCAGGCACGGGAGGGGCCACGCTCAACATCGGCGGGACCGGCCTCCAACTCACCGGCAGTGCGTTCCTGACGAGTGGCGGCGGCGCTTTCCTCAATCTGGGCCTGCTCCGGAAGGCCGACACCGGCAGCAACTTTGCCGGTTTCAGCGGGGTGGTGGTCACCAACCGAGCGACAGTCGACATCTCCAGCTTCCAGCTGCTCGACGGCGCTGTGCTCCGCAATGAGGCCGGCGCGACGCTGCTGCTGCCCGCCGGCGGCAGTCTCAACGGGTCGGGCCGGATCGACAACGCCGGGCTCATCCTGCGCCAGGGCAACCGTCCCGGCGTCGGCGGGACGTACAGCTTCAACGGGCAGCTCCGCAGCCTGCCGGGCTCGGAGCTCCGCTCGAACGAGGACCGCGTGGACCTCCAGGCGCCCGCGTCGCGGTCGATTCCGGACGGCGCGACGCTCACCGGGACGGGAAAATTCTTGCTCCCGCTCGAGATCGAGGGCATCGTGAGTCCTGGCACGGCCGAGCAGCCACTCGCGGGGCTGGACTTTTTCTCGGCCTTCCGCCTCTCGCTCGTCGCCGGCAGCCCGCGCGTGGTCGTGGACGTCGCCGCGGGCGGGGCGAGCGACACGCTCACTGTCGGCTTCGGCTCGGGCTCGGGAAACACGCGCCTCGGCGGGGCGCTCGTCGTCCGCGTGCGGCCCGGCTTCACGCCGGCCGCGGGCGACCAGTGGACGATTCTGAGGACCGAGAGCCCGGACGGGATCACGGGCCAGTTCGGGCAGGTCGTGGCCGAGGGCGCGCCGGCCGACATCGCGTTCGTGGCCGAGCGCGCCGTGAACGGCGCGTCGCTCGTGCTGCGCGCCGTCGCCGTGGCGCCCGGCGGCGCGGTCACGGTCTCCACGACGCGACCCGTCGGCGGCGGCGTGCGCCCGATCTTCCTCTCGGGGCCGGGCGCGGCCGGCATCGCGGCCGCCCGCCTCGAGTGCGCGGGCTGCTTCGACCCGGCCGGCTTCGGGACGATCCCGGCGACGCTCGTCGGCTCGGGCACGCTGCGCGAGGCGCGCTTCGACCTTACGAGCCCGCGGGCGTTCGGCCCGTACACGCTCGTCGTCCAGCGCCCCGGCCAGCCCGACGTGAGCGCCGCGGTCACGGTCCGCCCGTACCTCGCGTTCGCGCTCACGACCGGCGGCGTCGCGCGCGGCGCGCGCGTCCGCCCGCCCGGCGGCGGCTACAACTACACCCAGCTCCAGATGGACGTCCGCTCGAACGCGGACCAGCCCGCGTTCCACCTGCCGCGCCTGACGCGCACGCAGCCGGACCTGTTCGCGGTCGCGCTCGCGACGGGCAACCCGTTCTCGTCCGGCGTCGTGTTCTACGAGAGCGACACCGCCTCGGACCCGCTCCGGGCGCCCCTCGTCGTCGGCCGCCTCTTCGGCGACGCGGCAACGGCGTTCACGTTCGGGCTGCGCATTGCGCCCGAGGACGTCCGCTTCCCCGAGCAGCCGCCGAGCGGCCCGGACGACTCGCGCGTGCCCTTCGGGCAGCCGCGCCTGTTCACCGCCGTCGGCGCGCAGCACGTCTCCACAGACCGGCTCGTGGCCGTGCTCTTGGCCGCGCTCCGCGGCTCGGGCAGCGCCGCGCTCACCGACTACCTCGCCCAGGTCGACGCCGCGGACCCGGCCGCGGCGGCCAGCGCGGCCCGAACGACCGTCGAGTTCGAGGCGCGCGGCTACTACACGCTTCCCTCGGACGTGCTCCGGCGCACTGTCGCCGCACTCGACGCGACCGCTCCGGCCCCGGCCGGCCTCGCCGCCGCCGCTGCGGGCGCCTTCACCGACGCCTTCGAGGCCGTCTCGGACGCTGCCGCGGCCGACGGCGAAGCCGCGCTCAACGAGGCCGTCTCCGGCGGCGGACCCGTCGCGGACCTCGTCAACGCCGAGATCGCGGCGCTCTTTCCCGAGGGGACCGGCGCGGACGTCGCCGCGGCCCGCACGGACTACACCGCTCTCGAGGAGCTGCTCTGCAACGTTGGCTTCGGAGACTCGATCCGCTCGATCAAGGGCATCCCCGGCGCGAAGCCCGGCGGCGGCGGCGGCTCCGCCTGCGACCCGCCCGCCGCCCCCGCCGACCCCAACGATAAGACGACGCGCATCGACGGCTTCTGCGAAATGGGCACGGTCGTCGTGGACGGCCAGGAGCAGACGCGCTGCGTGCGCAACTTCGTCCCGCTCGCCGAGGCGACGCAGCCGCTCTTCTACAGCGTCTCGTTCGAGAACCTCCCGCAGGCGACGGCCAACGCCGAGTTCGTGACCATCACGGACGAACTCGACCCGAACCTCGACCCAGCCACGCTCGCCGTCACGGCGTCGTCGTCGGACTCGACGCTGACCGTCGAGCGCTCGGGCCAGACCGTCACGTTCCGCTTCACGGGCATTGACCTGCCCCCGAACATAACTGCCCCCGAGGGGCAGGGATTCGTGAGCTTCGCGGTCCGGCCGCGGCCAGGCCTCGCCGAGGGGACCGAGATCCGCAACACGGCCAGCATCGTATTTGACTTCAACCCGCCGATCCTCACGCCGACGGTTCTCCACGAAGTGCGGCGCGCGCTCGACCTCGGCGTCGTCGTCGAGGCCCCGACGGCGGCCGAGGCGGGGCAGGCCGTCCCCGTGCGTCTCCTGGCCGTCAACCTCCGCGGCGACGATGCGGCCGAGGCCACGTTCACGCTCGCCGCGCCCGGCGCGACGCTCTCCGAGGCCACGCCGAGCCGCGGCACGTGTACCGGCTCCAACCCGGTCGTGTGCACCGTGCCCGACCTCGCGGCCGAGGCTACGTTCACGCTCGACGCGTTCGTGACGGCTGCCGGGCCCGGCGAAGTCGTCGTGTCGGCGAGCGCTGCGACGCCTGCCTTCGACGCCTTTGCGCCCAACGACGCCGACGCGGCCACGGTGACCGTGACGGCGGTCGGGACAGAGGCTGACCCGGACGTGCCACGCGAGCTAACGCTGTCGAGCCCGCGTCCGAACCCGGTGCGCGGCGCGACGACGCTCCGCTGGGGCCTGCCGCAGGCAGCGTCTGTGGACGTGCGCGTCTACGACCTGCTCGGGCGCGAGGTCGCGCATCTCGCCGACGGCGAGGCGCAGGAGGCCGGCTGGCACGAGGCGCGGTGGGAGGCGAGCGTGGCCTCGGGCGTGTACGTCGTCCGCGTCCGCGTCGGCGACGAGGTGCGCATGCGACGGCTCACGGTTATCCGGTAGCCCCACATCGGCCGGCGGGCGAGGCGTCCGGGACCTCGTCCGCCGGCCGGGCGGTACCTTGCCGGACCACCACCGCCGTGCCCGTGTCTGGATTCGAAACCGACCTGCGCCTCACTCGGGAAGCCCGCTCCCGGACCCTCGAGCAGATCCAGCAGGAGACCCGGATTCCGGTCCACGTTCTCAAGCGGTTCGAGGAGGGCGACCTCGCGACGGATCCGTCCTTTAACCGGATCTACCTTATCGCCTTCCTTCGGTCCTACGCTCGCGCGATCGGCCTCCCGCAGGCCGACGCCGTGGCCGCCTACGAGCGCTCGGTCGCCGGCAGCTACCGCGGCGAGATGCATCCGGACTACGACGGTCCGCCGCCGGCACCCATCGCGCCGCCGTTGGATCCCAGCCCCGAGGCGCTCGGTGCGTCGGCTCCGGCACTGCCGAAGAACGCGCCGCGTCGCGCCACGGACCCCAGCACGCCTCCCAAACAAACGCCCGAGCCGGGCTCGGAGGCGGCGGCGGACACGCTGCCTGCACCATCGCCGGTTGAGGCGCTTCGCGCCGCGCCCGTCGTTCCGACAGCCGCGCCCGCTGCCCCTCCGATGCGTGTCGCCCGCCCGTCCGTGCCCGGCGCGCGCCGGTCGTACGACAAGAACTGGGGTCCCATCCTGTCACTCTTTGCCGTCGTTGTCGTCGCGATCGCCGTCGCCGTCTACTTCCTGTTCTTCCGCACGCCGGACGTCGACGCGACGGACGACATCGCGGACGCTGCGGGCGTCGCGACGCAGATCGACAGCGCAGGCGTCGGGGCGGGCGCCGCAAACGGCGGGCGCCAGTTCCAGTTGCCCGTCGAGGTCCGCGTGACGGCCCAGAACAACGGCCTCCAGTCGTTCCGCGTGAGCGAGGACGCGGACGGCCGCAGGCCGTACTGGTTCGCCGCGGGCAAGAGCCAGACCTTCACAGCCGACTCGGCGCTCGTTTTCTCGGGCGAAGGCTCGACGGGCGCCTTCTCAGACGCGGTCCTCGAGTGGCAGGGCCTCCGCTGGACGCCCGCCGACGGGCAGCCGGTCGCGATCACCGCCGCTAACGGGCAGCGGATGCTGGACTCGCTCTCGGCCGCCCTCGGGCCGGTCACGCCTGCCGCCCCCACGCCTGCGCCGTGATGGATGTCGTCTCGGAGGCCCTGATACTCCTCCGCCGCCTTGGTGAGGCGCCGGCAGACCCGGCGCTCGTGCCCGACCTCCGGTCGGTCGTCTCGGCCCTCGCCACGGCGTACTACACGCAGGGCGAGAGCCTTGTCGGCGATACGCAGTACGACCGCCTCTTCCACGCCCTCCGCGCCGCCGAAGAAGCCGACCCCAGCCTCGTCACGCCCGACTCGCCGACGCACCGCGTCGGTGGCGCGCCGTCGGACCGTTTCCAAAAGGCGACCCACGCCGAGCCGCTGCTGTCGCTCGCCAACGCCTTCTCGTCCGACGAGATCGTGGCGTGGGCCGAGCGCGCCGAGCGTGGCCTCGCAACCGTCCTCGACGCTGGAGAGCACCCCGCCATCGAGGTCGAACTCAAAATCGACGGTCTCGCTGTGGCGCTGACCTATGACGAGGGCCTTCTCGTGCGTGCCGTCACGCGCGGAAACGGGACGGTGGGCGAGAACGTGACGGCCAACGTGCGAACCGTCCGCGACGTCCCGCTGCGCCTCGCTGGCAGTGCCGTGCCCGAGCGTCTGGAGGTTCGCGGCGAACTCTACCTCGCGCGCTCGCGCTTCGAGGCGCTCAACGAAGCGCTCGTGACGGCCGGCGAGCGCCCGCTCGCGAACCCACGCAACGGCGCCGTCGGCAGCCTCCGCCAGCTCGACCCGACCGTCACGGCCTCGCGTGGCCTCGCCTTCTGGGCCTATGGCCTCGGCCCGCACACCGGCCCGTCGCCCGAGACACAGACGGCCACGATGGACTGGCTCGAGGCGTGGGGCTTCCCTGTCGAGCCGGCCCGCCGCACCTTCGCCGGCTCGGGCACGCAGACGCCGGCCGAGCAGGCGAGCGCCTTCTGCGATGAGATGGCTCACCACCGCGATGCCCTCGACTACGAGATCGACGGCGTCGTGCTGAAGATTGACCGGGCAGACTTCCAAGCGCTGCTCGGGTCGGTCGCGACGAGCCCACGGTGGGCCGTCGCCGTCAAGTTTCCCGCCCGCGAGGCGACGACGCGCCTCGATCGCCATCCTGCACAGCGTCGGCCGGACGGGCGTCGTGAAGCCTGTCGCTGCCCTTGAGCCGGTCGACGTTGGCGGCGTGACGGTCGCGCGGGCGACGCTCCACAACCCGGACTACATCCTCTCGCGCGACATCCGCGTCGGCGACCTCGTCGTCGTGAAGCGCGCCGGCGACGTGATCCCGGCCGTCGTCGGGCCGGTCGTCGAGTCGCGCACCGCCGACCTGCCCGCGTACACGCCGCCGACCGTCTGCCCCGAGTGCGGGCGGCCGCTCGTGCGCCCCGAGGGCACGGCCGACCTGCGCCACGCCGCAGGCGGCTGCCCGGCGAGCCTGCGCCGCGCCGTCCAGCATTTCGCCTCGCGCAGCGCGATGGACATTGACGGGATGGGTGAGAAAATCGCCGCGCAGCTTGTCGACACGGGCCTCGTCGCAGACCTGCCAGACCTGTTCAGTCTCACCGAAAGCCAGTTGCTCGCGCTCGACGGCTTCAAGGAGCGCAAGGCCGAGCGCCTGCTCTCAGGTCTCGATGCGGCGACGACGCGACCGCTCGCTCGCCTGCTCTTCGGCCTCGGCATTCGCCACGTCGGCGAGACGGTCGCCCGACTCCTCGTCGCCCACTATGACTCGCTGGACGCGCTCGCGAGTGCCGAGGGCGAGGCGCTCGAAGCCATCGACGGCGTCGGGCCGGTCGTCGCAGAGAGTGTATCGGTCTGGTTCGCCGACGAGACGAACCGCGCCATGATCGAGGGTTTCCGCGCGGCACGCGTCAACCTCGTCCGCCTTCCGTCCGAGCCTGTTGCGATCGCAGGAGGACGCCGGCGGCGCCGTCAGCGGGAAGGCGTTCGTCCTCACAGGGACGCTGCCGACGCTCACGCGGCCCGAAGCCAAAGCCCTCATCGAGGCGGCCGGCGGACGCGTCTCCGGAAGCGTCTCCAAAAAAACCGACTTCCTCGTCGCGGGAGAGAGCGCCGGGCAGAAGCGCGACGCCGCCGAGGCGCTAGGTGTTCGGGTTCTGACCGAGGCTGAGCTCCACGCCCTCCTCGCCGGGACGCTCGCTGGCGTGCTGACGGACGGCCCTGAGCCTCCCGTCGAGGCGTCCGAGCCAGCGCCCGAGACTGTCTCGATCGCGGAGCCGGTGCCTGTACCACCGGTCGCAGGCCAAGCCGACCTTTTTGCTGGTGAGGGGCCGCAGGCGTGACGCGCGTCCGTGCCGGCAGGGGAGCCCGAGGCGCCGGCAGGCGTCAAACCGCTATGACACTTCTTGAACGCCTCGGCCTCGCCCCCAAGCCGACACTCCGCCCGCGCCTCGCAGGGCTTCGGTTCGAAGGCCGGCTCCCGGAGCCCACCCGCCCGACGCTCACGCCGCGCCAGCGGTGGATCCGCCTCGCGCTCGTCGCCGCCCTGGTGAGCCTCGCGCTACTCGCCTTCCCCGGAGACTCGGCGCTGGAAGGCACGAGCGCCGTCGGCGACGTCTGGAAAGGCGACGATGTGGTCGCGCCCTTCGACTTTTCGATCCGCCTGCCCGACGACGTCATCGCGTCCCGCCGCGACTCGGTGCGGCGCTCCGAGCCGCTCATCGTCGCCCGTGATGCTGCGGCATCCGACTCCGTCCTCGCCGCCCTCGACCGCATCGACGCCCGGCTGGATACGGCCTTCGCCGCATACATCGCCTGGGGGACGCTCCGGGCCACCAGGCCGGACTCCTCCGATGCGCTCCGCGCGCAGTCGCTCGAGGCCGATTCAGTCCGTGCGGCGCGCGCCCGCTCGGCCATCGCGCTGGGCCTGACGGACCGGCAGTGGGCGCTCCTGCTCCGCTCGGCCCTCGCCCAGTCTTCTGGGCAACGCCTCTCGGATCTGCTTCTCGGCGACGCCTCGCGCGTCACCCGCGCCGTCGCCGAGCGCGGCCTCGCCGATGTCCCGCGCGACTCGCTTCGCGCGGCCGCCGTCGTCGTGCGCGACCTCGACCCGACGGTGCGGACCGAGGAGGAGCGCGCGACGAGCGATGTCGTCACCGTGGATGAGGCCGACCGGGTCATCCGCTCTGGACTTGCGGAGACAGGCCTCACCGGCGACAGCCTCGAAATTGCCGTCGCCTTCGCGCAGCGTGCTGTCCAGCCGTCGCTCCGCTACCTCCCCGACGCCACTGCGCGCCGCCGCGAGACGGCCGTGGACGCCGTCCTCCCGACGTCTGGACGTGTTCTCCGGAGCACCACCATCATCCGCCGCGGCGACGTCGTGACGCCGGATAAGTCGGACCAGTTGCGCTCGCTGGATGTCGCACAGCGCAACCGCTCGGGCGTCTCGTGGGCGCAGACCGTCTTCGGCCGGCTCGTGCTCGTCATCGCGGCGCTCGTGCCGTTCCTGCTGTTCCTCGTCTTGCTCCGGCCGAAGATCTCATACGACACGCGGCCTTCCGTGCTCGTCGCGCTCGTCATCGGGGCCGTCCTCGCAGGTTTCCTCGCAGCCGGCTTCTTCGGCGGCGAGGCGCGCTACGTCGTCCCGGTCGCGCTCGCAGTCGTGCTGCTCACGATCGTCTTCGACAGCCGCGTCGGGAGCTTCGCGACGATCACGCTCGCGCTTGCTGGAGGGCTCGTCTTTGGATTCGACTTCGAGTATATGTTCGCGACGCTCATCGTCGGCATCCTCGCCGTGTTCTCTGTCCGCGACGTGAAGAGCCGGTCGCAGCTCCTTATCTCCGCGGCGCTCGTCGCTGGCGCGTACGGCATCGTCATCGTGGGCTATGCGCTCCTTCGGGCCGATCCGTTTACAGACAGGTTCGCGGGGGAGATGATCTCGGCGCTCGCCAACGCGCTGCTCCTTCTGCTCGCCGCTCCGCTGCTGTGGGGCATGGAGCGCGCCTTCGGCGTCACGACCGACCTCACGCTTCTGGAGCTCTCGGACACCAACCGGCCCCTCCTCAAAGAGCTGTCCGTTCGTGCGCCAGGCACGTTCAACCACGTGCTGCAGGTCGCCAATCTCGCCGAGGCGGCGGCCGACGCCGTTGGCGCGAACGCACTGCGCGCGCGTGTCGGCGCGCTCTACCACGACATCGGCAAGATTCTCAAGCCGGAGTACTTTATCGAGAACCAGCGCGGTGGCGAGAACCCGCATGAGGGCCTCAAGCCGTCCATGTCCGCCCTCGTCATCGCCGCACATGTCCGCGACGGCCTCGACCTCGGCCGCCAGCACGTGCTCCCGACCGTGGTGCTGGACTTTATCGCGACGCACCACGGCACGAGCGTCATGGAGTATTTCTTCCGCAAGGCCGAGGAGCAGCGCGGCCCTGAAGATGCGCCCGTCGATGCGGCGGACTACCGGTACCCGGGCCCGCGTCCCTTCACCAACGAGCAGGCCATCGTGATGCTCGCCGACTCGGTCGAGGCCGCCTCGCGCAGCCTGGACCGCCCGACACCGCGCCGCCTCGAGGCGCTCGTCGACGCCATCGTGCAGGCGCGCATCGCGGCCGGCCAACTCGACACGTGCGCGCTCACGTTCCAAGATGTCGCACGCATCAAGGAGACGTTTCTCGCGATGCTGACGGGCATCTACCACTCGCGGGTGAAATACCCTGGTCAGGAGGGCGAGAAAGCAGAAGAGGCCGATGTCGTTGCCGCAGACGAACTCCGGGACCCGTGACACCGAGGCGGCGGTACTGGATACCGATCTGCGTTCGGCGTTGCGCCGGCCTCAATCGGCACCGTATCTGGCGGTGCCCATAGGGCTGCCGAGCTGGGGCGTGGTGCTACGCCTCGCGGCTCTCGCCCGGAGCTGGGCGCGGATCCAGCTTCCCGATCAGGATCACTTCGCGGGCTGCGGACGACAGGTAGAGCACGTACACGAATGGGATCGCGACGAGCGCGAACAGGTCGAACGCCGTCCACTCGGCGCCCAGGAGCGTGCGCGTCGGGTTGCCGAGGGCGAAGATGGCCGTGTTGACGAGGATCATCACGATGCGGAGCTCCGTCGGGCCGCCTCCCCAGAACGAGATCTTGAACACGCCGCGTGCGATCTCGACCATGCTCACGAGGTTCATCATCAGCAGGAAGCCTGTGAGGATGGCGAGCGCAAACTCGATGCGCATGAGCGGCCCGAGGCCCAGCCCGATGAAGATGGCCGCGGCGGAAACGGCGTCCGCCTGGTGGTCCACGAAGAAGCCATACTTTTCGCGGCGGATGTCGCGGACGCGAGCGAGCGTCCCGTCAAGGCTGTCGCCGAACCAGTGGACGACGAAGCCGAGCGAGGCGAAGTGGAGCCAGAGCAGGCTTCTCCCGGCGAGAAGGTATCCGGCGGCCGTCATCGCCGTCCCGACGAGCGCGAGCAGCGTCAGCGTGTCCGGCGTGACCCATGCGGGCATCTTCCGGGCCATCCTCGGCAGCGCCCACGTCTCGAACTGCGCGACGAACGTGTCGTTGACGCGCGGCGTCGCGACGGGGCCGCCGGCGCTGTCGGCCGGCGAAGGCGTCTCGGAGGTCGGCGCAGGCATCGGGTCGGGGTGGGGAGAAGCCACAAGGTCGCTCCGCGCGCGCTGCCATGCGCCGCGCAGAGCGTCGGGCTCAGGCGTCGAGCGCCTGGGCGAGGTCTGCGAGCAGATCTGCTTCGTCCTCGACCCCGACCGAGAGGCGCACGAGGCTGTCCGGTAGTCCTGCCGCCCGGCGCACGTCGGCCGGGATCGAGCCGTGCGTCATCGACGCCGGATGCGAGACGAGGCTCTCGACGCCCCCGAGGCTCTCGGCGAGCGCGAAGACGCGCGTCGCAGCCATGAAGCGGACGGCTGTCTCAATGGCGTCATCTACAAGGGTGAACGAGACCATGCCGCCGAAACCGCGCATCTGCTTTTTGGCGATGTCGTGGCCGGGGTGGTCCTCGAAGCCTGGCCAGCGCACGTCCGCCACCTTCGGGTGATCGCGGAGGAAGCGGGCGACGGCGGCGCCGTTGGCGCAGTGGCGCTCCATCCGCAGGTGCAGCGTCTTCGTGGCGCGCAGCAGCAGGAAGCAGTCGAGCGGGCCCGGCGCGGCGCCGGTGCACTTGATCTGGAAGCGCAGGTGCTCCGCCCAGTCAGCATCCGATGTCATCACGGCGCCGCCGACGACGTCCGAGTGGCCGCCGATGTACTTCGTCGTCGAGTGGACGACGAGGTCGGCGCCGATGGCGAGGGGATTCTGGAGGTATGGGCTCGCGAACGTGTTGTCGACGGCGAGGGCGACGCCGCGGGCACGCGTAACCTCGGCGAGAGCCCGAATGTCGGTGATGCGGAGGAGTGGGTTGGTGGGCGTCTCGGCCCATACCAGCTTCGTGTCGTCCGTGATGGCGTCAGCGGCGGCGTCTTGGTCTGAGAGGTCCACGAACGAGAAGCGGACGCCCATCGGCTCGTGGATCTGCCGCATGAGGCGGTAGCTCCCGCCGTAGAGGTCGTTCGAGGCGACGACGTGGTCGCCGGGCCGCATCCGCCGCAGCACGGCATCCGTCGCGGCGACGCCCGAGGCGAAGGCGACGGCATGCGCGGCGCCTTCGAGGCTCGCGAGGTTGCCTTCGAGCGCCGAGCGCGTCGGGTTCGACACGCGGGCGTACTCGTGGCCCTGATGCTCGCCGGGCGCGCTCTGCACGAACGTGCTCGTAAGGTAGACGGGCGTCATGATGGCGCCTGTGGAGGGGTCCGGGTGCTGCCCGGCATGGACTGCGCGGGTGGCGAAGCCCCAGTCGGAGGGATCGGTCGTGGACACGGTGGATCTCGGGATGCGTGGACAAAAAGAGGGCGGGGGCGCACGTGCGCCCCCGCCGAAGACGTCGGAGCAGGCGGGGCGCCCTTAGTTCATGTCGATCCCGGCGCACGCCGAGACGCTGCGCGCATCGTCCTCACGGCCAAGGGTCGTGTAGACGCTGAACAGAGCCTTGCACGCATCTTCCTGGTTCGAGCCCGACGAGAGCGTGCGCGCGCGCTCGAAGTACGGGACCGACTGCTCGAGCGCCGCATTGCGCTCGCGGACGAGGCGCGCGTTCTCTGCGTTGTCGGTGGTCTCGTTGGCCTGCGTGTTCAGCCGCGCGCCCTTGCGCTGGATCGCCGCGCCGAGGTTGTACTGCGCCACGTCGTCGTTCGGGGCGAGCTCGGCGGCACGCGTGAGCTCGCGGATCGCATCGTCGATGCGGTTGGCCTGGAGCAGGGCGACGCCGTACTGGAGGCGCATCGCGGGCTCGTCAGCCGGTGAGGCGTTGCGAAGCTCGGTCTCATACCGGGCGATCGCCTCCTGCCCGCGGCCCGTCATCTCGTACGCGGCGAACAGGTCGGCGCGGATGTTGGTGTCGGTCGGGAACTGCGTCGAGGCGGCCTCGAGGACCTGCACGGCCTCGGTGCCACTGTCCGACGCGAGCAGCATCCGGGCGAGACGGCGGTGCGTCTCGGCGTCCGACGGGTCGAGGCGGAGCGCGGCGCGGAAGGCCGGGACGGCAGCCATGGGGTTGCCGGATGCGTACTGCGCGAGGCCGTAGTTGACCTGGCTCGCGGCCGAATCCGGACGGGCGAGCGTCGCGGCGCGGAAGAGGACGCGCGCCGAGGCGTAGTCCGGCGGCCGCTGGCTGTAGGCCCGCTGCCCGCGGTTCATGGACGTGATCCAGAAGTTGGTGAGCACGTTGCGCGCGTTGGCGTTGTCGGGCGCGAGCGCGGCGGCGCGCTGCGCGTCCATGAGCGCCATCGAGACAGCCATCGAGTCGATGCGGCCGACCGAGTCGGCGGCGATCATGCGGCGGCGGGCGTCTGCGCGCAGGATATACGCCTCGACGTTGGCGGGGTCCTGAGCGATGGCCGTGTCGGCGAGCGTGATCGCGGCGCCGTAGTTGCCGGCCTCGAGGGCAGCTCGGCCGCCGGAGAAGCCGGCGCCTGCGGGCGGGGCGCACGCGCTGAGGGCGGCGAGCAGAACGACGGCGAAGAGGGGCAGCGAGCGCCCAGCAGAGGGGAGGTGGAGCATCGGGTCTGAGAGGGTGGTGGCACGTCCGGCGCCGGACGCAGCAAAGGTACGGGCTACCTTTCACGCCACAACCGACTGCCTTGGTCCGACGATGACGCCAGCCCGCGACGCCTTTCTCACCGGCCTCATCGACTATGCGGGCCTATTCCCGCCGGCAGAGCTCGCGCTCGAGCCCGCCCTAGACCTCTACGGTCGCTACCGCACGGGAGCGGATGCTTGGATGCTCGGACGCTTCCTGATCCCGGCTGCGCGCCTCTCCGAGGCTGACCCGCTCGTCGAAACGGTTGCCGGCGATCCCCCGGTCTCATTCTCGGTCCTCGGTGGTCGTGCAGCAGTATCTCCCGGACCCGTCCCGGCAGGGGCGCGCCCGGACGCGGGCGCTGCGTGGCTCGCCGATGCTGAGTCCGTCGTCTCTGCCGCCCGTGTGTTCGAGGCGCAGCACCGAGGCCGCGTGACGGCCGACGCGTTCGAGTTCCGAACGCCCGCTGCGCTCGCCCGCGACGCCGACGCGCTCACCGGCGCCCTCCGCGCTCTGGCCCCGCGCCTCGGCGACCGGGGACGTGCTGCTATCGAAATCCCGTTTCTGCCTGATCCTGATACGCCGGACCCGGCTACTGCAGCCCTCGCGGAAGCCAACGGGCTGCTCGGGCGGCCCGTCTTTGCGGCCAAGTTTCGGTGTGGCGGCGAGGGCGTCCCGGGTGCTGAGGCGCTCGCCAGCGCGCTCACGACCGCGCGCCGCGCTGGCGTGGCGTTCAAGGCGACAGCGGGTCTGCACCACCCGCTCCGCCACGACACGCCGGACGGGCCGGCGCACGGCTTCGTCAACGTCTTCGGCGGGGCCGTTCTCGCCGCGGTTCACGGCCTCGGCGCGGACGACCTCGCTGAGCTTCTCGACAGCCGCAACGCCGCAGACTGGTCGCTCGGCGAGTCGCTCCGCTGGCGCGGCCTCGGGGCGCGGCCGGACCAGATCGCCGCGGCCCGCGAAACCGTCGCTCTCGCGTACGGCTCCTGCTCCTTCGACGAGCCGCGCGACGACCTCCGCGCCCTTGGCTGGCTCGATCCCGCGAGTGGCCTGTAGTCTGCGTGCGGCTGCTGCGTGACTGACTTGCACCACGCCGCTCAGGTACAGAACTCTCACCGTCGGCTCCTCCTCCAACCTGCATTCTCGTGACTCCTTTCCTCGACGTTGACCCCGCCGCCGGCTTCGGCCTTGACAACCTGCCCTACGGCGTCTTCTCGACGGACGGCGGAATGCCCCGTTGCGGCGTTCGTGTCGGCGAGTCCGTCGTGGACCTCTCGGCCATCGAGACGCTCCTGCCCGTTGCAGAAGGGACGTTCGCTGCGCCCGCGCTCAACGCGTTCATGGCGGCCGGGAAGGGAACGTGGGACGCCGTCCGCTCCCGCCTCCAGAGCCTGCTCAGCACCGACGGTGACGCGGCGCTGCGCGACGATGCAGAGCTCCGCGCCGCCGCGCTCGTCCCGCTGGAGGCCGTCACGATGCACCTGCCGGCGGCCATCGGGGACTACACCGACTTCTACTCGTCGCGGCAGCACGCGACCAACGTCGGGGTGATGTTCCGCGGCGTCGACAACGCGCTCATGCCGAACTGGCTGCACCTGCCCGTCGGCTATCACGGGCGCGCGTCCAGCGTCGTCGTGTCCGGCACGGACGTCGTCCGGCCGAACGGTCAGACGCGGCCGGACGACGCAGCGCCGCCCGTCTTCGGGCCGTCGAAACAGCTCGACATCGAGCTCGAACTCGGCGTGTTCGTGGGTCCCGGCAACGCGCTCGGCGAGCCGGTGTCGATCGACGACGCCCGCGACCACATCTTCGGCTACGTCCTCGTCAACGACTGGTCCGCCCGAGACATCCAGCGCTGGGAATACGTCCCGCTCGGGCCGTTCCTCGCCAAGAGTTTCTGCACGAGCATCAGCCCCTGGGTGGTGCCTGCCGCCGCCCTGGACCCGTTCCGCGTGGACGGCGAGCCGCAGTCGGGCGCAAACCCAGAACCGCTGCCCTACCTCCAGCAGGCCGAGCCACGCGCGCTGGACGTGCGCCTCGACGTGCGCCTCGAGACGCCCGCCATGCGAGCCGTCGGGACGGCGCCCGAACCCATCGCCACGTCCAACGCGAAGCACCTCTACTGGAGCCCGGAGCAGCAGCTCGCCCACCACACCGTCGCAGGCTGCAACCTGCGCCCCGGCGACCTGCTGGCTTCGGGAACGATCTCGGGGGACTCTGAGGACAGCTACGGCTCGTTCCTCGAGATCACGTGGCGCGGCACCCGGCCAGTCGGCCTTCCATCGGGCGAGGAGCGCCGCTTTCTTGAGGACGGCGACCGCGTCGTGCTGTCGGGAATGGCAACAAGTGGCGAGACGTGCGTGAGCTTCGGCGAGGTCGACGGTACCATCCGCCCGTCGCGGGCCGTCTGACGGTTTCGTCGGGAGCTTCACCGAAGCTTTGCAGCCGCTTGAAGCGCTTCTATATTCGCCCGGAGCGGTCTTGGTGGGAGCAGCGCATCCCGTCCGGCCGCCCCTGCTGTGACCCCCGACCGCGACCGAATGCACGTTGCCACGCCGTCTTTCCTGACCCACTCGCTCCGCCTCAGCGACTTCGACTACGACTACCCGCGCGAGCTTATCGCGCAGTATCCGGCCGAGCCGCGCGAGTCCGCTCGCCTCATGGTGCTGGACCGCGCCGCGGGGACGGTCGAGCACCGCACGATCGCTGATCTGCCCGGGTACTTCGGTCCGGGCGACGTGCTCGTCGCCAACGACACCATGGTCTTCCCGGCGCGCCTCGTCGGCGAGAAGGAGAACACAGGCGCGCGCATCGAGGTCTTCCTGCTCCGCGAACTCAACGCTGAACACCGGCTCTGGGACGCCCTCGTGGACCCCGCCCGAAAGGTGCGCGTCGGCAACCGCCTTGACTTTGCCGAGGGCCTCTCGGCCGAGGTTATCGACAACACGACGAGCCGCGGCCGCACGCTGCGCTTCATCTTCGAAGGCACGGCCGAAGAACTCCATGCGCTCATCGACCGCGTCGGCGAGACGCCGCTGCCGCCTTACCTCCGTCGCCCCGCCGAGCCGGCCGACGGGGTCCGGTACCAGTCGTTCTTCGCGAGCGAGCGCGGCGCGGTCGTCGCACCGGACGGCGGGCTGCACTTCACGGCCGCTCTCGTGAGCGGCCTCAAGGCCCGCGGCGCCCGCATCGCAACCGTCACGCTCCACGCTGGCCTGGGCTCGTTCGAGGCGGTCGAGGTCGAGGACCTCGGCAAGCACCACATGGACTCCGAGTGCTTTCGTGTCACGCCGGGGGCGGCCGACTGTGTCAACGACGCCCTGCGGAACACGGCCTGCACCGTCACCGCCTGCGGTACGACGGTCGTCCGCGCCCTCGAGTCGTCGCTCACCGCGGACCGCGGACTAAAGCCAGGCGGTGGCTGGACCGACAAATTCGTCTACCCGCCCTATGACTTCTGCATCACCGAGCGCCTGCTGACCAACTTCCAGCGCCCCCGTTCGACGCCGCTCATGGCCGTCGCAGCCTTTGCCGGTCTCGAGTTCGCGCGCCACGCCTACGAGGAGGCGGTCCGGCACGAGTACCGCCTCTTCTCGTTCGGGGACGCCATGCTTGTGCAGTGAGGGTGGAAGGATTTTAGGGGTGATGGGTTGAAGAGCGGCCGCACTCACCCGAAGGCCCAGTGGACAGTTTGACCGACGGCATCCGCCAACCGCGCGACCCCTCAACTCCATCTCCGGGCGTTGGTGTCGTCCTGCCAGCGGGCGGCTCCGGGACACGTCTCGGCGGCGCAGCAAAGCAGTTCCGCCTACTCGGGGACGCGTCTGTTCTCGTGCAAACGCTCCGGGCGTTCGTGCGGCACCCAGAAATCCGCGCATCTGTCGTCGTGGTGCCCGAGTCGAGCGTCCTGGAGACGAAGGCGATGCTGGAGACTGCGGGCATCGAGGCGTCGGTCGTCTCAGGCGGTGCGACGCGAGCCGCGTCGGTGTGGAACGGCATCGTGGCGTTGCCAGAGGACATCGAGGTGGTTCTCGTCCACGATGCCGTGCGGCCGTTCATCACGGCCGACCTTATCGCGCGGGTCGTTGCGGGCGTCCGGCAGCACGGCGCCGCGGCGTCGGCGGTCCCCATCGCCGATACGTTGCGGACGGCGCAGTCGCGGTCAGTTTGGCGCTACGGTCGAGCGGGCCGGCCTCTGGGCAATGCAAACGCCACAGGGCGCGACGCGGGCCCTCTTCGACCGCGCCTACGCCATCGCCGGCGACGAGGCGCCGACGGACGAGGCGGGCCTCCTGGGGCTGGCCGGCGTCGCCGTTCATGTGGTTGAGGGCGATGCGCGCAACTCCAAAGTCACCACCCCTTCCGACTGGGCGCTCGCTGAGGCGCTCTGGCCGGCGTGGGCAGATGCGTTGAGACGCTCTCTCTGATGGATCCAGGTTGTGCATCCCGGTAGGGCCGGACGACGTTCCATCCATTGCGACGAGACATGCCACCGCCTCGCTGACTCGCGGCCGACGTCTCTGAAGCGGCGCGCACGCGTCGTTTCTCGACAGTGGAGGCCTCTGTCGAATCCGTAGACTGCCAGCTCCGCTCTCCGCTCTCCCGATGCGCATCGGCCACGGCTACGACGTCCACCGCCTCGTCGCAGGCCGCCCGCTCATTCTGGGGGGGGTAACCGTCCCGTCCGATTTTGGTCTCGACGGCCACTCGGACGCCGACGTGCTCGCGCACGCGATCACCGATGCGCTCCTCGGTGCCGCCGCGATGGGCGATATCGGTGCGCACTTTCCCGATACGGATGCCGAGTGGAAGGGGGCGGACAGCCTCCTCCTTCTCCAGACGGTCGCCGAGCGCCTCGGCGCCGCTGGCTTCTCGGTCGGAAATGTCGATGCAACGGTCTGCCTCCAGCGCCCGAAGCTGCGCCCTCACATCGACGCGATGCGCGCGCGCCTCGCCATCGCGCTCGGCATTGACCTCGTCGCGCGTCTCGGTGAAGGCGACGACGGGTGAGGGGATGGGCTTCGTCGGGACCGGAGAGGGCGCGTCTGCCCACGCCGTCGCCCTCATCTTCGAGGCGCCGCCGGCGCACGAGAGACCATGATGGAGGCCGTCGCGACGTTCGTCGAGTGGCTGCGCGCGCTGCCGCCGGCCGGCATCTACGCCGTGCTGTTTGTCGTCGCATGGGGGGAAAATGTTGTCCCGCCAATCCCCGGCGATCTCGTCGTCGTCGTCGCTGGCTCGTTCGTTTCTCTGGGCCTCATCGGCTTGGCGCCGACGTTCGCGGTTGCGACGGTCGGGTCCATTTTAGGCTTTATGACGGTCTACGCCGCAGGCCGGCGCCTCGGCGCGGCCGTTCACGACCCGGCACGGCTGCGCTGGATTCCACGCGGCGCCCTCACGACCGTCACCGTCTGGCTCGAGAAATGGGGGATGGGCGTCGTCGCGGCGAACCGGTTTCTCAGCGGTGGACGCGCCGTGATCGGGCTTCTCGCCGGTGCGTCGCGTCTGCCGGCCGGTCCCGTCGCGCTGTGGTCTACGGTGAGTGCTTTGGCGTGGAACGTCGTTCTCGTCGGTGGCGGCTATGCACTGGGGACGCAGTGGGCGCGCCTCGTCGTCGTGCTCCGGCAGTATGGCCGCGCCGTAACGCTTCTGTTACTCGCCGCAGGGCTAGCGTGGGGAGTCCGGCGGTGGTGGAAGCGAACGAGAGGAGAGAAGAGGGCGACGGTCTAGCATCTTTCGGGCCCGCTCGGCCCACCGTTCACCCGGAGTCTCATCGTCCGAGAGCATCCCTCTGCCCAAGAAACCGCGAAGTCCCCTCGGGAGGACGTCTCTGGGCGGCGAAAGGTTGACCTGGCGCGGCGCGGCAGGGTAGTTTCCGCGTTCTGCACTGCAGGGTGCCTCGGCACCGCGCGCTGGCGTAGCTCAGTTGGTAGAGCAGCTGATTTGTAATCAGCAGGTCGGGGGTTCAAGTCCCTCCGCCAGCTCTGAGCGCCGCAGGCGGGCACGTTCTTTCAGGTTCCGGGCAGGTGGCCGAGTGGTTAAAGGCGACAGACTGTAAATCTGTTCTCATACGAGTACGGAGGTTCAAATCCTTCCCTGCCCACGCGAGGTGGCAGGTGTGCGGGTGTCCGGTGGTGATCCACCGGTGCGCCCGCCACCTGCCACCTTTCTGCGGGAGTAGCTCAGCTGGTAGAGCGTCACCCTTCCAAGGTGAATGTCGCCGGTTCGAACCCGGTCTCCCGCTCCTGTCGCGCCGCCGGCAGTCCGAACGTTTCCGCCTCCTTAGCTCAGCGGTAGAGCACTTCCATGGTAAGGAAGGGGTCCCGGGTTCAATTCCCGGAGGAGGCTCCAGCCCGGCCGTAGCACGCGGCGCGCGGCGTCCGTCCCTCTTTCTAGCCCAACCCATGGCAAAGGAAACCTTCCAGCGGAACAAGCCGCACGTCAACGTCGGCACGATCGGCCACGTCGACCACGGCAAGACGACGCTCACCGCGGCCATCACCAAGGTCCTCGCCGAGGCGCAGGGCGGCACCGCCGTCTCGTTCGACCAGATCGACAACGCCCCCGAGGAGCGCGAGCGCGGCATCACCATCGCCACGGCCCACGTCGAGTACGAGACGGCCGCGCGCCACTACGCCCACGTCGACTGCCCCGGCCACGCCGACTACGTCAAGAACATGGTCACCGGTGCGGCGCAGATGGACGGCGGCATCCTCGTCGTCGCCGCCACCGACGGCCCGATGCCGCAGACGCGCGAGCACATCCTGCTCGCGCGCCAGGTCGGCGTGCCGTACCTCGTCGTGTTCATGAACAAGGTCGACCTCGTCGACGACGAGGAGCTCCTGGAGCTCGTCGAGATGGAGGTCCGCGAGCTCTCTTGAGCTCGTACGAGTTCCCGGGCGACGACCTGCCGGTGATCCAGGGCTCGGCGCTCGGCGGCCTCAACGGCACCGAGGCCGGCGTGGCATCGGTGCTCGCGCTGATGGACGCCGTCGACACGTACATCCCGACGCCGGAGCGGGCGATCGACCGCCCGTTCCTGATGCCGATCGAGGACGTGTTCTCGATCACGGGCCGCGGCACGGTCGTGACGGGCCGCGTCGAGCGCGGGGCGATCAAGGTCGGCGACCCGGTCGAGATCGTCGGCATCGCCGAGGAGAAGCAGACGTCGACGGTGACCGGCGTGGAGATGTTCAGGAAGCTGCTCGACGCGGCGAGCGCCGGCGACAACGCCGGGATCCTGCTGCGCGGCATCGACAAGGAGGCGGTCGAGCGCGGGATGGTGCTGTGCAAGCCGGGCTCGATCACGCCGCACAAGCGGTTCGAGTGCGAGGTGTACATCCTGTCGAAGGACGAGGGCGGCCGCCACACGCCGTTCTTCAAGGGGTACCGTCCGCAGTTCTACTTCCGGACGACGGACGTGACGGGCGACATCGAGCTCGCCGAGGGGGTGGAGATGGTGATGCCGGGTGACAACACGCAGTTCACGGTCCAGCTCATCCAGCCGGTTGCGATGGAGGAGGGCCTTCGGTTCGCGATCCGCGAGGGCGGCCGGACGGTCGGCGCCGGCGTCGTCTCCAAGATCCTCGACTAAACGAAGGACGTGGGAAAGAGGGAGGAGGGAAGAGGCAGCGCCTCGGACCTTCTCCCTCTGTCCGTATCCTGCCGTCTCTACGGGCGTAGCTCAATTGGTAGAGCGCTGGTCTCCAAAACCAGAGGTTGGGGGTTCAAGCCCTTCCGCCCGTGCACCGCTGGCACCGCGCCGGCACTCTGTCTGACCTCCGCCGCAGGCGGCCCATTCGAATGGCAACGACGACTCAGGACCGCGTCCCCGGTGGCGCTCTCGGCAACTACCTCGTGGAGGTTCGCAAGGAGATGCGCAAGGTGAACTGGCCGAAGCGCCAGGAGCTCATCAACAACACGGCGCTGACGCTCATCGCGACCCTCGTGTTGTCGCTGATGATCTTCGGCGCGGACGCGATTATCAGCCGCGCGCTGACGTTCTTCTACGCTCTCGCGTAGGCGCACCCCCGCACGCAGGCCGTGCGACGCCAACAACCGACCGACATGTCCCTGACCCGCACGCCCGTCCGCAAGTGGTACGTCCTCCGCACCTTCTCGGGCCACGAGAAGAAGGTGAAGGAGCACATCGAGCGCGAGATCGGCCGCCTCGGGATGGAGGAGAACCTGACGCAGATCGTCATCCCGAGCGAGACGGTCTTCGAGATGCGCGGCGGCAAAAAGAAGACCCGCGAGAAGACGTCGTTCCCGGGCTACATCCTGCTCGAGGCGATCATCGACCCGTACCTCAAGGAGGTCATCGCAGCCACGCCGTCTACGATTGGTTTCCTCGGCGCGGGCAACGAGCCGACGCCGCTGCGGCCCGACGAGGTCGGTCGCATTCTCGGCATGATGGACGAGGACAAGGGCGAAATGCCCGAGATCCCGTTCAAGGCGGGCGACCCGGTGAAGGTCGTCGACGGGCCGTTCAACACGTTTGAGGGCTTCGTCGAGGAAGTCTACCCGGACAAGATGAAGGTCCGCGTGCTTGTCTCGATCTTCGGCCGCAAGACGCCGCTGGAGCTGGACTACCTGCAGGTCGAGCACGAAGGGTAGAGTGCACGCCGCGGGGAGCGCTGTGGAGTGAAACGCAGGCGAAGCCGTCCTCACCGCACCATATGCGGTGAGGACGGCTCTATTTTATGTGGCTGTGGGCGCCCCGTCCGGCGGCCACACTCACACCAGCGCGGGAGCCGCGCGCCTCGGCCACGGGGCACCGGCGCACGAACCGCACCCGACACATGGCGAAGAAAATCGACGGCTACATCAAGCTGCAGATCAAGGCCGGCCAGGCGACCCCCGCGCCGCCGATCGGCCCGGCCCTCGGCCAGAAGGGCGTCAACATCATGGAGTTCTGCAAGGCCTTCAACGCGGCCACGCAGGACAAGCTCGGCACCGTCACGCCGACCGTCATCACGGTCTATGGCGACAAGAGCTTCTCGTTCGTCACCAAGAGCCCGCCGGCCGCCGTGCTGCTGCTGAAGGCCTCGGGCGTCGACAAGGGCGCGGGCGACCCGCTCCGCGACAAGGTCGGCAAGGTCTCGTGGGAGCAGTGCCGCGAGATCGCGCAGCAGAAGCTCGACGACCTCAACGCGACGGACCTCGACCAGGCCGCGCGCATGATCGCCGGCACGGCCCGCTCGATGGGCCTCACCGTCGAGGGCGCGCCCAAGGCGACGGCGTACGCGACCGAGGATGAGCGCCGAGGCGCGCTCGTCCGTCCTTTTACAAGCGGGAGTCCGCGCCACGGCGCGCGACGCTACCACCGCACAGACACTAAAGTCATGGCCAAGGCCAAAACAGGCAAGCGGTTCCGTCAGGCCGCCGAGCTGATCGGGAAGATGACGGAGGAGGCCGGCGGCGCACTGCCGCTGGACCAGGCCGCGAAGGTCGTCAAGGAGACGGCCCGCGCCAAGTTCGACGAGTCCGTCGACATCGACGTCCGCCTCGGCGTGGACCCGCGCCACGCGGACCAGATGGTCCGCGGCTCGGTCGCGCTCCCGCACGGCACCGGCAAGTCGGTCCGCGTGCTCGTCCTCGCCAACGAGGGCAAGCAGCCCGAGGCCATCGCCGCCGGCGCCGAGATGGTCGGCCTCGACGACTACGTCGACAAGATCCAGAACGAGGGCTTCACGGACTTCGACGTCCTTATCGCGACGCCCGACGTGATGCCCAAGATCGGCCGCCTCGGCCGCGTCCTTGGCCCGCGCGGCCTCATGCCGAACCCCAAGTCGGGCACGGTCACCAACGACATCGGCGCCGCCGTCGAGGCCGTCAAGGCCGGCCGCATCGACTTCCGCGTCGACAAGACGGGCATCGTCCACACGTCGATCGGCAAGTCGTCCTTCACGACCGAGCAGATCCGCGACAACGCCGACGCCTTCCTGAAGGAGATCCTGCGCCTGCGGCCGAGCGCCGCGAAGGGCCTCTACGTCAAGAGCGTCACGCTCTCGACGACGATGGGCCCGGCCGTCCCCGTGGACCGCGCCTCGGGCGTGGCCGCGACCCGATAACCCTCCCACTCTAAACCGGAAACCACCATGCCGCTCACACAGCTGCAGAAGCGGGAGGCCCTCGGCGCGATCACCGACCAGCTCGACGCCGCCAACACGGTCTACCTCACCGACTACCAGGGCCTCACGGTCGCGCAGGCCAACGGCCTCCGCCGCGCCATGCGCGCCGCTGACATCGAGTTCAAGGTTCTCAAGAACACGCTCCTCAAGCGGGCGATGGAGAAGAAGGGCGGCTTCGACGAGCTCTTCGATCAGCTCAACGGCCCCACGGCGGTCGCGCTCTCCAACGACCCGGCCGCGCCGGCGAAGGTGCTCAAGAAGTTCCTCGCCGACAACTCGCTCGAGGTGCCGCGCTTCAAGGGCGCCTACATCGACGGCGCGATCTACGCCGAGGGAAACCTCGACATGCTCGCCAAGCTCAAGAGCAAGGACGAGCTCGTCGCCGACATCCTCGGCCTGCTCCTCGCGCCGATCACAAACGTCGCACGCGCCCTCTCCGCGCAGGGTGCCGGTCTCGCTTCGATCGTGGCGCAGATCTCCGAGGGCAACGGCCCCGCCGTCTCCGGCGGCGCTGAGGCACCGGCCGAGACGCCCACCGCCGATGCCACCGAGGCTCCGGCCGACGACGCGCCGGCTGCTGAGGCGGCTCCCGAAGCTCCGTCGATGAGGCGCCCGCTGACGACGCCTCAGCCGACGAGGCACCCGCGGCCGACGAGGCGACGGAGGCCTGATTCCACCAGCCGCCGCGCAGCCTACTGCGCGGCACTGACTCACGCCCCGCACCCGGCGGGGCGATCCCTTAATCCGCGGCGCAGCGCATCACCCCGCGCAGAGACCGCCGCAGAGACCGCCCTCAGGGCAACACCATGGCAGACGTCAAGACCATCGCAGAATCGCTCGTCAACCTGACGATCAAGGAGGCCAACGAGCTCCTCTCCGTCCTCAAGGACGAGTACGGCATCGAGCCCGCCGCGGCCGCCGTCATGGCGGGCCCCGCCGGTGGCGACGGCGCAGCCGGCCCGGCCGCCGAGGAGCAGACCGAGTTCACGGTCATGCTCACGGGCGCCGGCCAGAACAAGATCGGCGTCATCAAGGAGGTCCGCGCCATCACGGGCCTCGGCCTGAAGGAGGCCAAGGAGCTCGTCGACGGCGCGCCGAACGCAGTCAAGGAGGGCATCGCGAAGGCTGAGGCCGACGATATCAAGGGCAAGCTCGAGGCCGCTGGCGCCTCGGTCGAGCTCAAGTAAGCCGGTGCCGCGGCACGCCCGCGGCCCGTCCGTCCGCCCGTCCCTCCGGTTGCCCAGTGGCGCTGCGAGGGGCGGGCGGTCGGCACGTGAAGGCCTTCGCAAGGTGGACCCGTCCGCCGGGCGAGGGCACCAACGTTTCGGAACAGTGCGTTCCGAGCCCAGTACTGATCCGCTGCGGTCGCCGAAAGGCCTCCGCGCCGGAACCCAGCGGCCCGGCCGTCCCGCCCTTCACACGCAGGATGCAGCCCGCCGCCCGCCGAGACACAGCGGTCACCACTACCAGGGGTACGCCTTGAGCACCACCAACCGCAAGCCGGCCGCAGACGCGGCCGCGAACGGCACGACCAAGACCGGCACGACGACCGACGGCATCGACCGCCCCCGCTCCGGCGGCGAGGCGACGCGCCAGTCGTTCGCCAAGATCGCGCCCGTCCTGGACTTCCCGGACTTTCTCGAGATCCAGCTGAAGTCCTATGAGGACTTTCTCCAGGCCGCCCTCGTCCCCGAGGAGCGCAACCCGGGCAAGGGCCTCGAGTCCGTCTTTCTCGAGCACTTCCCGATCACGGATACGCGCGAGCGCTACACGCTCGAGTACCTCCACTTTACCCTCGAGGCGCCCAAGCACTCCATCGAGGAGTGCCTCGCCCAGGGCCTGACCTACGCGCTGCCCCTCAAGGCGAAGCTGCGCCTGTCGGCCAAGGAGGATGAGGACGAGGACGAGCCCGAGGAGGCGATCCAGCAGGACGTCTACCTCGGCAACCTTCCCGTGATGACGGAGAAGGGCACGTTCGTCGTTAATGGCGCCGAGCGCGTCATCGTGAGCCAGCTGCACCGCAGCCCGGGCGTCTTCTTCGACCAGAGCGTCCACCCGAACGGGACGGACCTCTATTCGGCGCGCGTCATCCCGTTCCGCGGCTCGTGGATCGAGTTCTCGACGGACGTCGCCAACGTCATGTGGGCGTACATCGACCGCAAGAAGAAGCTGCCGGTGACGGCGCTCCTCCGCGCGCTCGACTACTCCTCGGACGCCGAGATCGTGTCGCTGTTCGACCTCGCCGACCAGGAGCCGGTGACGAACAAGCGCGCCTTCAAGAAGCTTGTCGGCCGCACGCTCGCCGCGACCCTCACCGTCCAGGTGAAGCACGAGGTCATCGACGAGGACACGGGCGAGGTCCTCCGGGAGACGTCCGAGCGCGAGGTCCTCTTCCCGGCCGAGCACCCGATCGCCGAGGACGACTACGACACGCTCAAGGACGCGGGCATCGAGACCCTCATCCTGCGCCGCGTCCAGTCCGACGACGACGACAACACGCAGCTCGACATGTCGACGCTGCTCAACACGCTCAAGAAGGACCCGACGCACTCCTCCGAGGAGGCGCTGCGCTACCTCTACGAGCAGCTCCGCGGCGCCGAGCCGCCGGACGTCGAGACGGCGCGCGCGCTGCTCGACCGCCTCTTCTTCTCGGACAAGCGCTACGACCTCGGCGGCGTCGGGCGCTACCGGATGAACAAGCGCCTCGGCCTCGCCGAGGACATCACGACGCTCACGCTTTCCAAGGCGGACATCGTCGCGATCATCACGGAGCTCGTGAAGCTCCAGAACGGCAAGTCGCAGGTCGACGACATCGACCACCTCGGCAACCGCCGCGTGCGGACGGTCGGGGAGCAGCTCGGGCAGCAGTTCTCGCTCGGCCTCGCCCGCATGGCGCGGACGATCAAGGAGCGCATGAACCTGCGCGACGCCGACAAATTCACCCCCCAGGACCTCGTCAACGCGCGGACCGTCTCGTCGGTGATCAACACCTTCTTCGGGACGAACCAGCTGTCGCAGTTCATGGACCAGACGAACCCGCTCGCCGAGCTGACGCACAAGCGTCGCATGTCGGCGCTCGGGCCGGGCGGCCTGACGCGTGAGCGCGCAGGCTTCGAGGTTCGTGACGTGCACTACACGCACTACGGGCGCCTCTGCCCGATCGAGACGCCGGAGGGGCCGAACATTGGCCTCATCTCGTCGCTGTGCACGCACGGCGTCGTGAACCAGTTTGGCTTTATCGAGACGCCGTACCGGAAGGTCGTCAACGGCAAGGTGACGAGCCAGATCGAGTACCTCGGCGCCGAGGACGAGGACCGCTACACGATCGCTCAGGCCAACGCGCCGATCAACGCGGACGGCTCCTACGTCGAACGACCTCGTCCGCTCCCGCATCGGCGGTGACGTTCCGCTCGTGACGCCGGCCGAGATCGACTACATGGACGTCGCTCCGAACCAGATCATCTCGCCCGCGGCGTCGATGATCCCGTTCCTCGAGCACGACGACGCCAACCGCGCCCTCATGGGCTCGAACATGCAGCGCCAGGCTGTGCCGCTGCTGCGCCCCGAGGCGCCGTACGTCGGCACGGGCCTCGAAGGCCGTGCTGCCCGCGACTCGCGCGCCATCCTCATCGCTCAGGGCGCCGGGACGGTCGAGTACGTCGACGCAACCAAGATCATCGTCCGCTACGACGAGACGCCCGAGGACGCCGACGCGGCCTTCGAGGAGCCCGTCCGCACGTACACGCTGGTCAAGTTCCGCCGGACGAACCAGGACACGTCGATCACGCAGAAGCCGACGGTCCGCGCCGGCATGCGCGTCGAGAAGGGCGACCTGCTCGCCGACGGCGCCTCGACGGACAACGGTGAGCTCGCGCTCGGCAAGAACGTCCTCGTGGCGTTCATGCCGTGGAAGGGCTACAACTTCGAGGACGCCATCGTCATCTCGGAGCGCGTCGTCTCGGAGGACGTCTTCACGTCCGTCCACATCGAGGAGTTCGAGCACCAGGTCCGCGACACCAAGCGCGGCGAGGAGGAGCTGACCCGCGAGATCCCGAACGTCTCCGAGGAGGCGACGAAGGACCTCGACGAGCGCGGCATCGTCCGCGTCGGCGCCGAGGTCAACCCGGGCGACATCATCGTCGGCAAGATCACGCCGAAGGGCGAGACGGACCCGACGCCCGAGGAGAAGCTGCTCCGCGCGATCTTCGGCGACAAGGCCGGCGACGTCAAGGACGCCTCCCTGAAGGCCAAGCCGGGCATGAAGGGCGTCGTGATCGACACCAAGCTCTTCTAGCCGCCGCAAGACCGACGCCGTCACCAAGAAGGCCGAGGAGAAGCGGATGGCCGAGATCGAGGTCCAGCTGGGCCGCGAGATCGACGTCGCTGCAGACCTCGTTCTACGAGCGCTTCATCAGGCTCATCGGCGGCCGAAGGCCGGCGCGGCCATCGAGATGCGCGACGGGACCGTCATCGCGTCGCGAGGGCGCCAAGATCAGCCGCAAGACGTTCCAGGACGTCGAGCCGGCGGACCTCAAGATCCGCCAGCCGTTCACGGCCGACGACGAGACGAACCGCCAGGCGTGGAAGCTGCTGGCCAACTACCAGCGCCGCCACCAGGAGATCTCGGGCTCGGCCGAGCAGGAGACGTACCGCCTCCAGATGGGCGACGAGCTCCCGCCGGGCATCGTGCAGCTGGCCAAGGTCTACATCGCCAAGAAGCGCAAGCTCCAGGTCGGCGACAAGATGGCCGGCCGCCACGGCAACAAGGGCGTCGTCGCGCGGATCGTCAAGAAGGAGGACATGCCGTTCCTCGAGGACGGCACGCCGGTCGACATCTGCCTGAACCCGCTCGGCGTGCCGAGCCGCATGAACCTCGGCCAGATCTTCGAGACGATGCTCGGCTGGGCCGGCAAGGTCCTCGGCGAGACCTACGCGTCGCCCGCCTTCGACGGCGCGACGATGGGCGACATCGCGGCCAAGATGCGCGAGGCCGGCCTCCCCGAGGACGGCCGCGATCCAGCTCTACGACGGCCAGACGGGCGAGCCCTTCGACCAGCCGACCACCGTCGGCCAGGTCTACATGCTCAAGCTGTCGCACCTCGTCGAGGACAAGATCCACGCCCGCTCGATCGGGCCGTACAGCCTCATCACGCAGCAGCCGCTCGGCGGCAAGGCCCAGTTCGGCGGCCAGCGCTTCGGCGAGATGGAGGTCTGGGCGCTCTACGCCTACGGCGCCTCCAACGTGCTCCGCGAGCTGCTCACCGTCAAGTCCGACGACGTGCAGGGCCGCTCGAAGACCTACGAGGCGATCGTCAAGGGCGACAACCTGCCCGAGCCGAACGTCCCGGAGAGCTTCAACGTCCTCATCCGCGAGATGCAGGGCCTCGGCCTCGAAGTCAAAATCGATTAGAGGGGCATGGGGGATGGGGCATGAGGCTTGAGCAGAGCGCTCGGCCTCAGTCCCCGTTCTCAACCCTGAAACCCCTCACCCAAACAAACCCCTACTATGGCATTCGGCATCAAGCCCGCGCAGCCCGCGCCGAAGTCGGTTTACAACTCGATCACCGTCAGCCTGAGCTCCCCGAGTCGATCCTCGAGCGGTCGTTCGGCGAGGTGCTCAAGCCGGAGACGATCAACTACCGCTCGTTCAAGCCCGAGAAGGACGGCCTCTTCTGCGAGAAGATCTTCGGGCCCGTCAAGGACTGGGAGTGCCACTGCGGCAAGTACAAGCGGATCCGCTACAAGGGCATCGTCTGCGACCGCTGCGGCGTCGAGGTGACCCAGAAGTCGGTCCGCCGCGAGCGTGCCGGGCACATCACGCTGACGCGTGCCCGTCGTCCACATCTGGTACTTCAAGAGCCTCCCGAACAAGATCGCGGCGCTGCGTCGGCGTCAAGTCCAAGGACCTCGACAAGATCATCTACTACGAGTCCTACGTCGTCGTGAACCCCGGCTCGGCCGCGGCCCACGGCATCGAGGCGGGCCAGCTGCTCACGGAGAACGAGTACTTCGACGTCCTCTACCAGATCCGCGACGACAACAACCGCCTGGCGGACGACGACCCGGACAAGTTCGTCGCCAAGATCGGCGGCGAGGCCGTCGAGGAGCTCCTGAAGCGCCTCGACCTCGACGTCGCTCGCGGTCGAGCTGCGCTTCCAGGCGCGGACCGAGACGAGCCAGCAGCGCAAGGCGGACGCCCTCAAGCGCCTCGGCATCGTCGAGTCGCTCCGCGAGGCGTCGCTGAAGACCGAGAACCGCCCCGAGTGGATGGTCATGAAGGTCATCCCGGTGATCCCGCCGGAGCTGCGCCCGCTCGTCCCGCTCGAGGGCGGCCGCTTCGCGACGTCAGCGACCTCAACGACCTCTACCGGCGCGTCATCATCCGCAACAACCGCCTCAAGCGCCTGATCGACATCAAGGCGCCCGAGGTGATCCTGCGCAACGAGAAGCGGATGCTGCAGGAGGCCGTCGACTCGCTGTTCGACAACTCGCGCAAGGCCAACGCCGTCCGGAGCGACTCGAACCGCGCGCTGAAGTCCCTGAGCGACATGCTCAAGGGCAAGCAGGGCCGCTTCCGCCAGAACCTGCTCGGCAAGCGCGTCGACTACTCGGGCCGCTCGGTCATCGTCGTCGGGCCGGAGCTCGGCCTGCACCAGTGCGGCCTGCCGAAGGAGATGGCGGTCGAGCTGTTCAAGCCGTTCATCATCCGCAAGCTCATCGAGCGCGGCATCGTCAAGACGGTCAAGAGCGCCAAGAAGGTCGTCGACCGCCGCACGGCGGACGTCTTCGACATCCTCGAGAAGGTGATCGACGGGCACCCCGTGCTCCTCAACCGCGCCCCGACGCTGCACCGGCTCGGCATCCAGGCGTTCCAGCCGGTCCTCATCGAGGGCAAGGCGATCCGCCTGCACCCGCTCGTCACGACGGCCTTCAACGCCGACTTCGACGGCGACCAGATGGCCGTCCACCTGCCGCTCTCGCACGCGGCCGTGATCGAGGCGTCGATCCTGATGCTGGCCTCGCACAACATCCTCAGCCCGGCCAACGGCGACCCGATCACGGTCCCGCGCCAGGACATGGTGCTCGGGATGTACTACATGACCAAGAGCCGCGAGGGCTCGAAGGGCGAGGGCATGCGCTTCGCGCTCGACGCAGGAGGTCCGCCAGGCCTTCGACCAGGGCACGGTCGCGCTGCACACGCAGATCAAGCTGCGCCTCAAGGAGGACGCCTACGACGGGCCGGGCAAGGCGGGCGAGACGATCGACACGACCGTCGGCCGCGCGCTCTTCAACGACATCGTGCCCGAGGGCGTCGGCTACATCAACGCCGTCCTGACCAAGAAGAACCTCCGGGGCATCATCTCGGGCGTCTTCAAGGCGACCAACTTCCCGAAGACGGCGCGCTTCCTCGACGACGTCAAGGACCTCGGCTTCACGCAGGCCATGCTCGGCGGCCTGAGCTTCTCGATCTCGGACATCGTGGTCCCGGACGCCAAGACGACGCTGCTCGCCGACGGCCGACGACGGAGGTGGCCAAGGTGCGGTCGGACTACGACAACGGCTTCATCACCGAGTCCGAGCGCTACAACAAGGTCATCGACATCTGGACGACGACCAACAACGAGATCTCGAACGTCCTCTACGAGACCCTCAAGGAGGACCAGGCGGGCTTCAACGCCATCTACATGATGGCCGACTCGGGCGCGCGTGGCTCGCGCGAGCAGATCCGCCAGCTCGGCGGCATGCGCGGCCTCATGGCCAAGCCGCAGAAGTCGATCGCCGGCGCGTCGAACGAGATCATCGAGAACCCGATCAAGTCCAACTTCAAGGACGGCCTGAACGTCGTCGAGTACTTCATCTCGACGCACGGTGCCCGCAAGGGCCTCGCCGACACGGCGCTCAAGACGGCCGACGCGGGCTACCTCACGCGCCGCCTCGTCGACGTGTCGCAGGACATGACGATCACGATGCACGACTGCGGCACGCTCCGCGGCGTGCGCATGGAGGCGCTCAAGGACAACGAGGACATCGTCGAGCCGCTCTACGAGCGCATCCTCGGCCGCGTCTCGGTCCACGACGTCCGCGACCCGCAGACGGACGAGGTCATCGTCTCGCGCAACGAGCTCATCACCGAGGCCATCGCGACGCGCATCACCGAGACCGCCATCGAGACGGTCGAGATCCGCTCGGTCCTCGCCTGCGAGTCGCCGCGCGGCGTCTGCGCGCTCTGCTACGGCCGCGACCTCGCGAACGGCCGCCTGGTCCAGATCGGCGAGGCCGTCGGCGTCATCGCGGCGCAGTCGATCGGCGAGCCGGGCACGCAGCTCACGCTGCGCACCTTCCACATCGGTGGTACGGCCAGCCGCATCGCGGCCGAGAGCACGCATCGAGGCCAAGTTCGCGGGCACGATCGTCTTCGAGAACCTCCGGACCGTCGCGCGCGCGAGCGACGCCGGCGCGTCGGCGATCGCCCTCGGGCGCTCGGGCGAGGTCCGCATCGTGGACGAGAACGGCACGCAGCTCATCGCCTACACCGTGCCCTACGGCGCGGACGTGGCCGTGACGGAGGGCCAGACGGTCGAGAAGGGCGACATGGTCGCCTCGTGGGACCCGTACAACTCGGTCATCATCGCCGAGACGGGCGGCACGATCCGCTTCCAGGACGTCATCGACGGGACGACCTACCGCGAGGAGTCCGACGAGCAGACGGGCTTCCGCGAGAAGGTCATCACCGAGACGCGCGAGAAGAACCTCACGCCGGCCCTCGTCATCGAGGGCTCCGACGGCCGCCGCGAGTACACGATGCCCGTCCGCGCCCGCCTGCAGGTGGACGCGGGCGAGGTCATCCAGCCGGGCAAGATCCTCGCGAAGCTGCCGCGCCAGTCGGCCAAGACGCGCGACATCACGGGCGGCCTGCCGCGCGTGATCGAGCTCTTCGAGGCCCGCCAGCCGTCCGACCCGGCGGTCGTGACCGAGATCGACGGCGTGATCGGCTTCGGCGGCCGCAAGCGCGGCTCGCAGGAGGTCACGGTGACGAGCCGCGACGGCGAGACGGAGCGCACGTACCTGGTGAGCCTCTCGAAGCACCTGCTCGTCCACGAGAACGACTTCGTGCGGGCCGGCGAGGCGCTCTCCGACGGGCAGATCGCCCCGCAGGACATCCTCTCGATCCTCGGGCCGACGGCGGTCCAGGAGTACCTCGTCAACGAGGTCCAGGAGGTCTACCGCCTCCAGGGCGTGACGATCAACGACAAGCACATCGAGACCGTCGTGCGCCAGATGATGCAGAAGGTCCGCATCTCGGACCCCGGCGACGCGCTCGTTCCTCGAGGGCGCGCTCGTCGACCGCATGGCGCTCGAGGCGGCCAACGACGAGCTCTACGACACCTTCGTGGTGACGGAGGCGGCGGAGTCGGCGCTGCGCGTCGGCGAGACGGTCACGCGGCGCCAGCTGCGCGAGGCCAACTCGGAGATGCGGCGGACGGACAAGGCGGAGGTCGAGGTGCGCGACGCGCAGCTCGCCGTCGCCGAGCCGGTCCTGCTGGGCATCACGCGGCCGCCCTCGCGACCGACTCGTACCTCTCGG
>CAWHKM010000004.1:0-1178813 GCA_963829985.1 Rubricoccaceae bacterium | reverse complement strand
ATCCGTCCGCGGGGACGTTCTGCACCCAGTCTGGCGTGTCGATGTTCGCCTCCTTCAGCGCCTGGCGGACACGGTCGACGCCGAGGGCGTCCCACATCTGGAACGGGCCCAGGTCCCAGCCGAAGCCCCAGCGGATGGCGCGGTCGACGTCGGCCGGACTATCGGCGATCTCCGGGACGCGGCGTGCGGCGTAGCCGAACAGGCTCAGTGACGTGCGGCGGAAAAAGTCGCCCGCGCGGCCCTCGTCGGCCCACAGCGCGTTGATCCGCTCCTTCAGCGAGCCCTTGAAGGCCTTCGGGTTGATGTCGCTCTCCTTCGCCGGCGTGTACTCCATCGTCTCGGGGTCGACCGAGAGGATGTCCTTGCCGACCTTCTTGAAGAAGCCGCCGCCGGCCTTCTGCCCCGTCTGCCCCGCCTCGACAAGCTGGTTCAGGATCGCCGGGACCTGAAAGACCTCGCGGGACTCGTCGTCCGGCACGTTGTCGTACAGGTTCTGCGCGACGTGCCGCAGCGTGTCCAGCCCGACGACGTCCGCCGTGCGGAACGTGGCGGACTTGGCGTGGCCGATGAGCGTGCCTGTGAGCGCGTCGATCTCCTCGATCGAGAAGCGCCCCGAGGAGTACTCCTCGAAGACCGACATCATGCCGTAGACGCCGATGCGGTTGCCGATAAAGTTCGGCGTGTCCTTCGCCACGACGACGCCCTTGCCGAGGTGGACGCGCGCGAACGCCGAGACGCGGCGCAGCACGTCCGGGTCGGTGTCGGGCGTCGGGATGACCTCGAAAAGCTTGAGGTAGCGCGGCGGGTTGAAAAAGTGCGTCCCGAGAAAGCGGCTCTTGAACGCGTCCGACCGGCCGTCCACGATGTCCGAGATCGGCAGGCCGGACGTGTTGGACGAGATCACGGCGTCGGGCCGCGCGGCCTTCTCGATCCGCTCCATCACCGCCTGCTTCACGTCGAGGCGCTCGACGACGACCTCGATGATCCAGTCGGCGTCCTTGATGCGAGTCGAAGTCCTCGTCGAAGTTGCCGAGCGTCACGAGCTTCATCGCCTCGGCCGTCATAAACGGGTCCGGCTTGAGCTTCGCGGCGGCTGTAAAGGCACCCTGCACGATGCTGTTCGGCGCGCCCTCCTTGCCGATGGCGGTGGGCGTCACGTCGAGAAGCGTCACCGAGAGGCCGGCGTTGGCGAGGTGGGCCGCGATCTGCGAGCCCATCACGCCCGCGCCGAGCACGGCGGCGGTCCGGAAGGGTTTTTCCTTCCAGGCGGGGGAGTCGGTGTCCGGCGCGGCGGTGTCGGTGAGCGTTTCCATAGTCGGAGTGGGGATGCGTAAGTGGGTGACAGGTGGAGCGAGAGGCGATGCCGGATGCTGTCCGGCACCGTTCTGCCACCCTAGACGAAGGCGCCGATGCCGGTGACGGCGCGGCCGACGATGAGCGAGTTGATCTCGTTGGTGCCCTCGTAGGAGTAGATCGCCTCGGTGTCGCAGAAGTAGCGGGCGACGTGGTTCTCGAGCAGGATGCCGTTGCCGCCGTGGAGGTCGCGGGCGAGCGCGACCGTCTCGCGGCAGCGGGCGGCCGTGAAGACCTTGGCGAGGCTGGCCTGCGCGTCCGTCATCTTGCCCGCGTCCTGCAGCTGCGAGAGGCGCAGGCACATCGTCTGCATCGCCGTGACGTTGCCGAGCATGTGGACAAGCTTCTCCTGGATAAGCTGGAACGAGGCGATGGGCTTGCCGAACTGGAGGCGCTCGGTCGCATACTTCAGCGACTTCTCGTAGGCCCCCATCGCGCAGCCGACGGCCTGCCACGCGACGCCGGCGCGCGTGAGCTTCAGCACCTCGGCGACATCCTGGAAGCCGTTGCCCTTCTGGAGGCGGTCCGATTCCGGCACGCGGCAGTCCGTGAGCGTGATCTCGCCGTTCTCGACCGCGCGCAGCGCCACCTTGCCGCGCAGCGTCTCGACGGCGAAGCCCGGGTTCTCCTTCGCCCGCACCAGGAAGCCCTTGACGTGGTTGTCCGCCTCGTCGCGCGCCCAGATCACGACGACGTCGGCGAAGGGCGAGTTGCCGATCCACTTTTTCTGTCCGTTGAGGACCCATGTGTCGCCCTCGCGGCGGGCCGTCGTGCCCATGCCGCCCGAGACGGCGGAGCCGACGTGCGGCTCGGTGAGGCCGAAGGCGCCGATGGTCTCCATCGCGCGCATGCCCGGGCAGCCACTCGGCCTTCTGCTCCTCGGAGCCGCAGACCAGCAGCGACTGCATCGCCAGCCCGGACTGCACGCCGAAGAACGTCGCCGTCGAGACGTCCACGCGGGCGATCTCCATCGAGATGAGGCCTTCGAGGACAGAGCCGTTGGCGTTGCGCGTGTCGAGGTCCTCGCCGTAGATGAGCGTCAGCAGGTCGAGGTCGCGGAACCCCCTCGTGAGCAGCTCGACCGGCGTTTTGTCGCGCAGCCAGAAGTCGTTGATGACCGGCTCTACCTCGGTCTCCATAAAGTGGCGGACCTTGCGCATCGCCTCGATCTCGTCGGGCTCGAGCAGGCCCTCGATGTCGTAGAAGTCGCCGTTGACCTCAGGCGTCTCGGCCTTCGGCTTGGGCCTGCTGCCTTTGGCGGCGCGGGCGAGCGCGGCGTCGTCGAGTCCGCCGAAATGAGTCGAGAGGGCGTTGAGGTCGGTGCGTTCGGCGAGGGCCGCGAGCGCGCCGAGGTCGACGCCACGCGCGGCGAGGCGGGCGAGCGCCTCGTCCTGCGGCGCGGCGTTCTCGGGCTCGTTCGGGCCCGTCGAGAGGGCGACGGTGGCTTCCATGGGAACGGGGATGTTAACACTGTTAACGGGGCTCCAAAGCCCCGCCCGCGCGGATTGCGTCGACCTCTTTCATGCCCCGCCCCCGACGGCGTTCCCGGCGTCGCGTGAGGGCTGGAGAAAGCACGGGCGTCGTGCAATCGCCGTGGCAGCTAGAACTCCTAGATTGATGGACACACACCGTGGAACCATGCGCGGCACCCTCCTTCTGCTCGTCGCCGCTCTCGTGACAGGAGCAGCGCACGCGCAGACGCCCGACCCAATCGAACCGGCGCGCTATTACCCGCTCGCCGTCGGCAACGTGTGGGAGTACAGGGATCGGTACTGGCCGAACACAACTGTCATCAGCCGCCGGGAGATCGTGCGCGATACCGTCTTCAACGGCCAGACGTACTGGGTCGCATCGTTCCGAGAAAGTCGCGACGGCGGTCCCCTTGGAGTGCCGTTCCTTGAACTGCCCATCCGGTTCGATCCCGAGACGAGCCGTCTCGTCTTCAACCAGTGCTCAGGGGACCTCCTCTCGAACCCGTCTTTTTGCTCGTTCGCCGCTCCCATCGGCCTGAATCAGACGTGTGAGGGCTACGCGATCGACGTCCGGTGGGGGCTTGACCAGACTGTAATCCTGAGCGACGGCACGCACATCGCAGTCGTGGCGCTCAAAGACTACCAAGCATCGGGCGGCGGCTTTCGAGAGTTGTACGCTGCCGATGTCGGGTACATCTATTATTTCGGACCGGACCACGGCGATACTCACTGGCTGCGGTACGCGCGCATCGGTGGCGTCGAATATGGGACGCCGTTCGCCGTCTCCGCCGAGGCGCCGGCGCCCGATGCACGGCTCGAGCTGAATACACGCGGCCGGCGCCTCGTGCTCACCGCCCATGACGCCGCGCCCGTCCGCGTCGACCTGTTCGACACGCTCGGCCGCCACGTCGCGACGCTACACGACGCGCGCCTCGACGGCGAGCGCGTGCTCGACCTGCCGGCACTTTCCGCCGGCCTCTACATCGCGCGGGCCATCCAGGGAGCGGCCCGCGCGAGCGTGCGCGTCGTCGTGGCTAGATGACAGCTGCGGCGCCGTGGGCGCCGTCGCTGACGTTGGCCGAGTACATCGCCGCGATCTCGGGCGCGTAGCGCTTCGTCACGTCCGACCGCTTCACGGACATTTTGGGGGTCATCAGTCCGTTCTCCAGCGACATCACCTCGGGCATGAGGCGGAAGCGCTTGACCTGCGCCCAGTGGTCCACGCCGGCGTTCGCCTCGCCGACGATCCGCTCGAACTCGTCCGCCACCTTCCGGTCCGCGAGCAGCGCGCTGAAGTCGCCCGAGATGCCGTGGGCCGTGGCCCAGTGGGTGAGGGCGTCCTGGCTCGGGAAGAGGAGCGCCGTGGCATACTTCTCGCTGTTGCCGACGACCATCGCCTGCTCGACGAGCGCGTTCTCGGTGAGCGCGTTCTCGAGCGGCTGCGGGATGACGTACTTGCCCGTCGAGAGCTTGAACAGCGACTTTTTGCGGTCCGTGATCTTGAGGAAGCCGTCCGGCGTGAACGCGCCGATGTCGCCGGTGTGGAACCAGCCGCCGTCGGACATCACCTCGGCCGTCTTGTCCGGGGCTTTGTAGTAGCCCTTCATGACGTGCGGGCCGCGCGTGAGGATCTCGCCGTCGTCGGCGATGCGGACCTCGACGCCGGCGATGGGCTGGCCCGTCGTGCCCGCGCGGTTGTCGTCCGGCGTGTTGTTGGTGATGACGGGGCTCGTCTCCGTGAGGCCATAGCCCTGGAGCGTCGGGATGCCCCACGCGGCGAACGAGTTGGAGAGGTCGCTCCGCAGCGCCGCGCCGCCGACCGAGACGACCTTGACGCGCGTCAGGCCGAGCTTCTCGCGGATGGTGCTGTACACGAGCCGGTCCGCGAGCGCGTGCTTGACGGCCCCGAGGCCGGAGGGCGGGTGCGCCATGTCGTAGGCCGAGGCGAGGTCCATCGCCCACATGCCGATGGTTTTCTTGAGGCCCTCGCCCTGCTTGATGCCCATCGTGACCTTGTCGTAGACTTTCTCGAGCACGCGCGGGACGGTCGCGAAGATCGTCGGCCGGACGTCCGCGAGGTGCTCCACGAGGCGGTCCGGGTTGGAGTAGAACGTCTGGTGGCCCCATGCGACGTCGGCGAAGGACAGCATCCGGGCGTAGATGTGCGTCAGCGGCAGGAACGTCAGCGCGGCCTCGTCCTGGTGGCCCATGCCGCGGATGCCGGTGTAGGCGCCGAAGACGTTGGACGAGATGTTCTCGTGCGTCAGCATGACGCCCTTGGGCTGGCCCGTCGTGCCGGACGTGTAGATGAGCGTCGCGACGTCCTGCGCGTCGATAAGGTCGCGGAGCTCGTCGGGCCGGTTCGGGGCCTGCGCGATGGCCGCCCGACCCTGCGCGCGCAGCGCGTCGAGCGTCAGCACGCGGACGCCCTCGGGCAGCGCCACGTCGCCCACGGCGCCCGTCGCGAGGACGACGAGCGTGACGGCGGGCACGCGCGGCGCCCAGCCGGCGAAGGCCGCCAGCATCTCGGGGTTCGACACCACGAGGGCCGTCGACTCGCTGTGCTCGGTCACGAAGACGAGGTTGTCGTCGGTGTAGGTCGTGTACAGCGGCACGTTGAGGATGCCCGCGATAAGCGACCCGAAGTCGACGAGCGCGAAGTACAGGTCCGAGTCCATGAACATGGCCAGGTGGCCGCCGCGCTCAAGGCCGTTCTCGAGCAGGCCGACGGCGATCTCGTCGGCCGCGGTGCGGAAGTCGCCGTTGGACATGGAGTCCCAGCCCTTCCCGGCCTTCGGCTGGTTGAACGCCTTCGGGTTCGGGTAGGCGTCCGCAGCCTCGTCGAGCAGGCTCGGGAGCGTCCGGCCGAGGATGACCTGGCCGATGGAGGACGCGGGCGCGGTGTGGATCGGGGTCGCCATCTGGTCGTGAGGTGCGTGGGAGGCTGCCGAAAGCCCTTCCGGCATGGCCATTGAAGATACGAGGGAGGCGCGATACGCGGCGCACGCCCGGCCGAATCGCCGGAGCGCCTGATCGCCCCATGACGCCTCGGCCCCGACGTCCTTGCTATGCCCGGACGCCGCGGAGCGCCTGCTCGATGGCCGCCTCGACGAACGCGTCGCCGGCGAGGCGCGCGTCGATGCGCTCGGCGAGCGACAGCGAGACGAGGCCGTGGAGGGCCGTCCAGAGCACGTTCGCCGCGACGTCCGGCTCGGCGCGGAAGCGGGCGCCGCCGGCCTGAAGGGCCTCGGCGAACAGCTCGATGTTGCGCCGCGCGCGGCGGTACTGCTCGGCCGGGTAGCGCGCCATGCGCTCCGGGTGCAGCTGGAACAGGATCTGGTAGACCTCGGGGTTGTCCAGACCGAAGCGGACGTACGCCCGGCACAGCGCCGCGAGCGTCGCCTCGGGGTCGTCCGTGACGACGGCCCCCAGCGCGGCGTAGAGGCGCGCCATGCCCTCGTCGATGAGCGCGTGCGTGAGCGCGTCCTTGCTCTCGAAGTGCAGGTAGATGCTCGTCGCGGAGCAGCCGACGGCGGCCGCGATCTTGCGCATCGAGAGGCGGTCGTAGCCCTCGGCGACGAGCAGGCGCCGCGCGCGGTCGAGGATCGCCTGCCGCAGGTCTGCCCCGGTCTCGGCGCGGCGCGCGGCGCGCGGGTCGGGGGTGGCGGAGGTCGGCATGGGGGCGTCGCGGGGCCGGGCAAGCTACGCGAGGCGCCGCGCGGCGCCGGAAACAATCGCCCCGCCGCCCGTCCAACACCGCTCCCCGCTCACGCCCGACCGATGCTCCCGACCTCCGGCGTCCCCGCCGACACCTACGCGCTCCCGCCCGTCGCCCGCCGCTTCTGCCGCTACGTCCAGATCGACACGACCTCGGACCCCGCGTCCAGCGCCGTCCCCTCCACGCCGCGGCAGCTCGACCTGTGCCGGCTCCTCGTGGACGAGCTCCAAGCGCTCGGCCTCGCGGACGCCGCGATGGACGCGGCGGGCGTCGTCTATGCGACGCTCCCCGGGACGGCGCCCGACGCGCCCGTCGTGGCGCTCTGCGCGCACGTCGACACGAGCCCGGACGCGCCGGGCGCGGGCGTCCGGCCGCTCGTCCATCCCGCCTGGGACGGCGCGCCGTTCGCCCTGCCCGGCGACCCGGCCGTGGTGTTCAGCCAGGACACGGACGCCGACCTCGCGGGCGTCGTCGGCCACGACCTCCTCACGAGCGACGGGACGACGCTGCTCGGGTCCGACGACAAGGCCGGCGTCGCGGTCATCGTCCAGCTCGCCCACGACCTGCTCCACGACCCGCTCCCCCGCCCCACGCTGCGCCTGCTGTTCACGCCGGACGAGGAGATCGGGCGGGGCGCGGACCCGGTCGACCTCGCGCGCCTCGGCGCGGACGTGGCGTACACGCTCGACGGCTCGGGCGTGGACCGCCTCAACGCCGAGACGTTCAACGCCGCCGAGGCCGTCGTGACGGTCGAGGGCGTGGGCGTCCACCCGGGCTACGCGAAGGGCATCCTCGTCAACGCCCTCCGCGTCGCGGCGCGCGTCGTGGACGGGCTGCCGGCCGACGAGGCGCCGGAGACGACGGACGGCTTCGACGGCTACTTCCACCCGCACACGCTCACGGGCGAGGCCGAGCACGCGACCTCCGCATCCTCCTGCGCGACTTCACGGACGACGGGCTGGAGCGCCGCCGCGCGGGCGTCCGCGACGCCGCCCGGCAGGCCGAGGCCGCGTTTCCCGGATCGCGCGTGCACGGTCGAGATCCGCGAGAGCTACCGCAACATGCGCGCCCACATCGACGCCGTGGACCCGCGCGCCGTCTCGGTGGCGCTCGACGCGGCGCGCGGCATGGGGTTCGAGATGGCCCTCGAGGCCGTCCGCGGCGGGACGGACGGGGCGCGCCTCTCGGAGCGCGGCCTCCCGACGCCCAACGTCTTCACGGGCGGCCACCGCTTCCACAGCCGGTGGGAGTGGAACACGGTGCAGAACCTCGACCGGTCGCTCGCATACACGAAGGCGCTCGTCCGCGACTGGGCGACGCGAACCCCTCTCCCCCGATGAAAGCGCTCTCCCGCACCCAGTCCCGCCTTTTCGTCGTCGCCTTCCTGGCGATGCTTATCGGGCTGTCCGTCTTCGCGACCGTCATGATCACGCGCGGGTGGAACAACCAGGGGCTGCAGCAGCGCGTGCAGCAGCAGGAGGCCGAGCGCAACGCTCAGGAGCCGCGCCTCTAGACCGGACCCTCCCCGGGCACCTCGAACGTGTCCGCGAACTTGGGCCGACCCTCTCCGAACTCGGGCCGTGACTCGCCGAGCTCGGCGCGACCTGCCCGGAGCTCGGGCCGAGCCTCCGCGAACTCGGCGCGACCCTCCGTGTGCTCGGGCCGACCCGCCACGAGCTCGGGCCGAGGTGTCCGGGGACACGTCCGGGGTGTCTGGAGTGTCGCGCGCGAGGCTTTTTCAGTCACCGGACGTGTCTGGAGCGTCACGCGCGAGGCTTTTTGAGTCACGCGAGGCGTCTGGAGTGTCACGCGCGAGGCTCGCGGAGGCTCGGGACGTGTCCCAGGACACGTCGGCGAGGCAAAAAGCGTCACGCGCGAGGCTCGCGGACACGTCCGAGAGGTCCGGAGACACGTCGCAGGCCTCGCGCGAGGCGCGGGCCGGCCGACCGTGTCTTTCGCCGACCCCTCGTTGGTAACACTTGGCAGCTCACCCGCCGCACGAGCAGCGTCTCGGCGGGGGAGCGCAAGGATACGCCGAGCAAGCCGAGGCGCGACCCAGCCGGGCGGTCAGGTGCTGCCGCAGGTTACGCGGTAGCAATTGAGTTCAAAGTAAATTCTAGTCTCCACCGCATCTCTGTCCTGGAACTTATAAATACGAATACGCAAATCGACGGTAATACAATGTTAAACAAAGTGAATTGAGCCATCGCTCATGTCTCGAAACGGTGTAACATTTTGCGGCTCAGGCCGCCGCACGACGAGCGCCGAGGCGCGCTCAGCGCGAAAGTAGACGACACAGCCGAGACGAGCAACGACGCCGGCTGCGGGCGGTCCGGCTGCGGCCGCGAGTTCTGCGGCGCTAGCGGTTCAACGCTTGAATGTTCTGGCGACTAGCTCGCGGGCTTGGCTGCCAGAGCACCGGGTCAGGGGCGCAACCTGCCACCTCGAACGCTGCGTCCGTGAAGTCGTCCACGTCGTGGGGCGGGTTCGATACTGAGAGACTCCCATCGATCTTCCGGGATTGAGCAGAGGCCAAACTGGATGCACAGCTCGCCGAGGAGGTAGTTGAGTTGCTTCTCTGTTGGCATGGAGAGCATTCAGGACGCCTAGACCAGTCACGAGCCGCAGTAACAAGTATTGGGCGTCGAGCGGTTCCGGATAAACCCGGCGGGCACCGGCCGCATAACGCGCGGAGAGTACCGCCCTTTCTGCGCGGACGCCACCGCACGGGCGGTCCGGCCGGCGCGATCCGGCGCGCGTCCGCAGAACGCGCCGGCCCCTCCCGCCGTTTTCCGCGGCGCGGCGGGACCCCGACGCGCCGCGCGCGTTGACGGCCCCGAACCGCCCTCGCCCCGATGGAGACCGCCACCGCCACCGGCCTCGCCGCCCGCTTCCGCGCCGTCCGCGCCCTCACCGAGTCGCTCACGGCCGGCCTCGAGACCGAGGACTTCGTCGTCCAGTCCATGGCCGACGTCTCGCCGACGAAGTGGCACCTCGCCCACACGACGTGGTTCTGGGAGACCTTCGTGCTCGCGGCGCACGCGCCGGGCTACGCGCTCCACGACCCGCGCTACCCGTTCCTCTTCAACTCGTACTACGTCCAGGCCGGCCCGCGGCACTGCCGCGCCCAGCGCGGCTACCTCTCGCGCCCCACCGTCCAAGAGGTCTTCGCCTACCGCGCCCACGTCGACGCCGCGATGGCCGCCTTCCTCGAGACGCTCGACGAGCAGGACCAGCGCGCCGTCGCCGAGATCGTCGAGGTCGGGCTGCACCACGAGCAGCAGCATCAGGAGCTGATGCTGACGGACCTCAAGCACGTCTTCTCGGTGAACCCGCTGCGCCCCGCCTTCCGCGAGCGGCCGGCCGAGGCGTCCGACGACCCCGGGCCCCTGCGCTGGCGCCGCTTCGCCGCGGGCGTCGTCCAGATCGGCGCGACGGGCGCGGGCGAGACGACGGCCGAGCGCTTCCACTTCGACAACGAGGGCCCGCGCCACCGCCAGTTCGTCGAGGCGTTCGAGATCGCGGACCGCCTCGTGACGGCCGGCGAGGTCATGGCGTTCGTCGCCGATGGCGGCTACACGCGCCCCGAGCTGTGGCTCTCGATGGGCTGGGCGACGGCCCAGGCCGAGGGCTGGGCCCACCCCTTCTACTGGGAGGCCGACGGCGATGGCTGGCAGCACGTCACGATGGCCGGGATGCGGCCCGTCGACCCGAACGAGCCGGCCGTCCACCTGTCCTACTTCGAGGCGGACGCCGTCGCGCGGTGGATGGGCGCGCGCCTGCCGTCCGAGTTCGAGTGGGAGGTCGCGGCGCAGACCGTCGCCGCGACCGACGGCACGTTCGTCGAGGGCGGCCGTCTCCACCCGGCCCCGGCCGGCGCGCCGCTGGAGGTTGGCTCAGGCGACGGCGCCCCCGCCGAGCCCGCGCTGCGCCAGATGTTCGGCGAGGTCTGGCAGTGGACGCACAGCCAGTACACGCCCTACCCCGGCTACGCGCCCGTCGCCGGGCGCGCTCGGCGAGTACAACGGCAAGTTCATGGCCAACCAGTTCGTGCTCCGCGGCGCCTCGGTCGGCACCAGCCGCACGCACGCCCGGGCGACGTACCGCAACTTCTTCCCGCCCGAGGTGACGTGGCAGTTTACCGGCCTCCGCCTCGCGAGAAGCGTCTGACGCGGAGTCGAATCCGCCCCTCCCCTCTCCGTCTCTCCCTTCGCGACCCCGTTGGACTCTCCAGACCTGGCGACCGCCGTCTCCCCCTTCGCCGCCGACGTCCTCGCCGGCCTGAGCGCCGAGCCGCGCGCCGTCCCGCCGAAGTGGCTCTACGACGCCGAGGGCTCGCGCCTCTTCGACGCCATCACGCGCCTCGACGCGTACTACCCGACCGAGACCGAGCGCGCGATCCTCCGCGACCACGCCGCTGAGATGGCCGCGGCGATCGGTCCGGGCGCCGCGCTCATCGAGTATGGCAGCGGCTCGAGCGACAAGACGCGCGTCCTCCTCGACGCCCTCGGCCACAGCCTCGCCGCCTACGTCCCCGTCGACATCTCGCCGACCGCGCTCGACGACGCCGCCGAGGCGCTGCGCGCCGAGTACCCGGGCCTCGACGTGCGGCCCGTCGTGGCGGACTACACGCAGCCGTTCGCCCTGCCCGACGTGTCGCCCCGCGAGCGCCGCGTCGTCTTCTTCCCGGGCTCGACCGTAGGCAACTTCACGGCTGCGGAGACCGAGGCCTTCTTCCGACATGTCGCAGACGTCGTCGGGCCGGGCGGGGCGCTGCTCGTCGGCGCGGACCAGCGCAAGGACGCCACCGTCCTGCAGACGGCCTACGACGACCCCGAGGGCGTCACGGCGGCCTTCGACCTGAACCTGCTCGCCCGCATCAACCGCGAGCTGGACGGAGACGCGGACCTCGGCGCGTGGGCCCACGAGGCGCGCGTCTTCGACGACCGCGTCGAGATGCACCTCGTCTCACAGACCGAGCAGACGCTCGCCGTGTGCGGCCGCCGCTTTAGCTTCGACCGCGGCGCGTCGATCCACACCGAGACGTCGACGAAGTACGGGCCGGACTCGCTGGCCGAGATCGCCGCGCCCGCCGGCCTCGCGCGCGCGCAGCGCTGGACCGACCCGAAGGGCTGGTTCGCCGTCGAACTCTACACCGCCTCCCCATGAGCAAGCGCCCCAAGAACGTCCTCGGCATCGACATCGGCGGGTCGGGCGTCAAAGGCGCCGTCGTGGACGCCAAGAAGGGGCACCTCGTCACCGAGCGCGCAGCGCGTGCCGACGCCGCAGCCGGCAACGCCGGACGCCGTCGCCGAGGCGGTCGAGGGGCTCGTTCGCGCCGCCGAGTGGGATGGGCCGGTCGGCTGCGCCGTCCCGGCGCGCGTGCGCCGCGGCGTCGTCGAGACGGCGTCCAATATCGACCACTCGTGGATCGGGACCGACGCTGTGCGCCTCTTCCGCAAGCGCCTCAGCGTACCCGTCGTGGTCCTCAACGACGCCGACGCGGCCGGGCTCGCCGAGATGGCCTTCGGCGCGGGCAAGGGCGAGAAGGGCACGACGCTCGTCGTCACCTTCGGCACGGGCATCGGGAGCGCCCTGTTCACCGGCAAGCGCCTCGTCCCGAACACCGAGCTCGGGCACGTCCGCTTCGACGAACGCGTGGCCGAAGGGGTTGCGGCGGACTCCGTGCGCACGCGCGAGCACCTCACGTGGGAGCGCTGGGCGCGGCGCCGCGTGCAGCCGGTCCTCGAGATGTACGAGTTCCTCTTCGCGCCGGACCGCATCATCATCGGCGGCGGCGTCTCCAAGATCGACCGCTGGAGCCAGTTTGGGCACCTGCTTGACACCAAGGCGACGCTCTGCCGCGCCGAGCTCGGCAACGAGGCGGGCATCGTCGGGGCCGCCCTCGCCGCCCGCCGCGCCGCCTGATGCCGCCCGCGACGACCGACGTCCCGCGCATGACGCTCCGAGACGACATCCTGAGCGCCGCGCTGGGCCTGCTCACGTCTGAGGGCCCGACTGCCGTCTCGATCCGCCGCATCGCGCGCGAGCTCGGCGTGAGCCCCGGCGCGGCCTACTACCACTTCGACGGCAAGGGCGCGCTCTACCGCGCCCTCGTCGCCGACGGCCTCGCCGCGGTCGAGCACGCCGTCCTCGGCGCGACGCCCACTGCCGCGCCGCCGCTCGACCGCCTCGTCGCCATCGCGCGTGCTTACGCCGCCTTCGGGCTCGCGCAGCCGGATCTCTACTACGTCATGCTGATGCTCCGCGCCGACGGCATCCCGGAGCTTTCGGACGCCGACAAGGCGCCCGGCCTCCGGATGCTGGAGCTAACGGCGACGGCCATCACGGACGGCATTGCGGACGGCTCGGTCCGCGACGTCGACAACCCGCTCGGCGCCGCACTCCTGCTCTGGTCGACGCTCCACGGCGTCGTCGCGCTCGCCGCGTCGCACCGCCTCGAAATGACCGCGCCCGGCCTGGACGCACAGAACCTCATCGGGGTCGCCATCGACCGCACGCTCGGCCTGCTGCGGTCCTGAGCAACGGTCAACCTGCGTCCGATTCGAGGAGCGAGTCGAGCAGCGCGAGGGCGTCGCGAAGGTCGCGCGTCGCGACGGTCGACGGGAGCAGGCGGCGGCCGTGGCGCAGGCCGACCGACTCCCACAGGTCGTGCGCGCGGGCGCGAGACGATGTCCTCGCGCAGGCGGATGCCGTGGCGGGCGAAGATCGGCCCGAGCTCGTCCATCCGGTCGCGCAGCTGCGTCATCGTCGAGCGGTACGCGTGCGCGATGACCTCCTCGCGGGCGGCGAACGAGAACACGTTGGTGAAGAACATCGTGTAGTCGTCCCGGCGCGGCTCGAACAGCACGAGGTCCGCCCCCTCGTAGCGCTCGCGGTAGGCCGCCATGCCGTTGGACATGCGGCTGTGGATGAGCGTCCGGAACGTCTGCGCCATCACGCCCGGCATCCCGCGGTCGATAAGGCGCCCCTCGCTCATCACGCCCGCCTCGACCGCGTGCTGCGTATCGACGGGCACGATCGGGTTGACGGCGATGACGAGGCGCGCGCCGCGGTCGAACGCCACCGAGGCGTGGACCGTCTTGTTCAGCACGCCGTCGACGTAGTAGCGCGCTCCGATCTTGACCGGCGGGTACAGGCCCGGCAGCGCCGTGGACGCCTGCACGGCGAGCGAGATCGGGACGTCGTCGAGGCCCGGCGCGCCGAAGCGCACCGACGTGCTCGAGTCGAGGTCGGTCGCGATGACGTAGAGCTCGTTCTTGAGCTTCCGGAAGTCGTCGGTCCGGCCCGGCTTCGCGTAGATCGTCTCGAGGTAAGCGCGCAGCGGGTCGTTGTCGAACACGCCGACCGGGACGGCGCGGCCGAGGCGGTCGATGAGCGTCGAGACGAGGCCCGACGTCGCCTTCGGGTGCTGGATGGCCGACATCACGGCGTCGAGCGCCAGCCCGGGCACGCTCAGCGCGCGGCGGGCGTACTCGCGGAACGCGGGCGACAGGAAGAGCTCGGGGCGGAATGGGTGCTCGCCGGGCTCATCGCCGATGACGGACCGCGCGAGCTGCGCCGTCGTGATGCCGTTGGCGAGGCTCGCGCCGACGAAGGCGCCAGCCGAGACGCCGACCGTCACGGGCACGTCGTTGAGGTCGAGCCCGTCGAGGGCGTCGTCTAGCGCGCGCAGCACGCCGATCTCGTAGATGGCGCCCTCGGGGCCGCCACCGGCGAGGGCGAGCCCGATGGGGCCGCGGCTGTGGTGGTCGGCGATCTGCATGGTGGAAGCGCTTACGTCCGGGCGGACTAGAATACGGAGCGGGCGTGCACGGATCCGGACGCCGCACTGCGTCAACCTAACGAACGACCGGCCCGACATCGCGTGGACGCCGGGCCGGTCGGAGGGGTCAGGAAGCGGGTGGCCAGTGGCAACGCGCTCCGTTCCACGGCTCAGGTTAGACCTGCGCCGTCTGGACGCGGACGAGCGCCTTCTCGGCCTCCTCCTTGCCCTGCACCTTCTCGATCATGACGCCGCCGACGCGGATCTCGTACCAGCCACCACCGACGGCCTCCATGTGGAGCTCGGCGGAGGGCGCGGCGCGGCCGGCGCCTCGGCGCGCTCCTTGCGCAGCGTGTCGATGTGCTTCGTGAGGCGCTCGACGCTCGACGTGAGCTCCGAGATCTCGTCGCGCGTCGGCACGCCGATGCGCTTCATGACCTGGGCAACCGCGTCCGAGATGCGGTCCTCGACCTTGTCCGCCGTCTCCGTGGCGACGTACTTCGCGTCCGAGACGCGCGACTTGACGGCGTCCGTGGCGTCCTCGGTCGTCTCGTCGAGCTTCTGGCGGATAAGCTGGACGCGGTCGGCGCCGAAGCCCGGCAGATCCACCTTCTCGCCCTTCTTGACGAGCTTCTTGAACATCTTGGAGCCCTCCTCCTCGGCCATCGACAGCGCGCCGAGGCCCGCGAGGAAGACGTTCTGGACGGACTCGCGGACGTTGCCAGCCGTCTCGACGATCTCGTTCTGGACGGTCTTCGCCGTGGAGCGGGCGACGCCGAGGGCGTCGGTGCCCGTCTTCTTGATGTCGCTGGTGACGCGCTTGGCGTCGGTCTTGGTCTTCTTTGCGTCGGCCTTGACGGCCTTTGTCGTGGTAGCCATGGTGGGGTTGAAAGTGGGCGAGTGCCCGGGTGATCATCGAAACTGGCGTGCCGGATGGCACGGTGAAGCGGGCGGCCTACTTGGCGGCGGCACGGCGCCGCGGCGCCGCCGGCGGCGCGGCCGGGAGGTCGTCGTGCGGGTCGAGCGGGTGCGGCTCGCTGCTGGGCTCCGGCACCGTATCGAGGGCGTCGAGGGTCTGCTCGAGCGTCTCGAGGCGGTCGCGGAGGCGGTTCATCTCGTCGCGGACGTCGGCGATGGGGCCGGCGGGGCGGATGCGCTCGGCCGCGGCGCGGGCGATCTCGTCCACGCTCTGGCGGGCGACGTTCAAACCGGCACCGACGGCCGAGTTGACGGCGGTCTCGCCGCGGCGCAGGGTTCGCTCGCCGACCCGCAGCAGGTCGTGGAGGAAGCCGGGCGTGAGCGACGAGCGGCCGTCGCGGCCCTCTTCGGAGATGATCTGGGTGAGGATCGCCGCCGTCACGTCGACGCCCGTCTTGTTGTCGATGACGTGGACCTCCTCGCCGTGGCGCACGAACAGCGCGACCTCGTCGAGGCTGACATAGCGGCTCTCGCCGGTGTCGTAGAGCTTGCGGGAGCCGTAACGTTTGATGAGGCGGGGCATGGCGGCGGCGGTGTCGTTCTGGCCCTATGACGCAGTGCGGCATCGGTTGTTTCCGCACCGCGGCATCCTTCGCCTACGCTTCACCTGCGCGCTCTTTCCCTGCCGCGCCGCGGCGTGACCGGCGCCAGCGTTGAGAAGGCCGGCGGTACCAAGGGCGGGAGGCCCAAGTCTGTCCGAGCCCCTGCGGATCAGCTACGGGTCGGGCAGAGGGTGGCGTCGAAACACCTCACGACGCCCTGCTCAGCCACCCCCTCAGTACGCGCCGGATCCCTTGAACACGACCTGAACCGTCCGCACGAGAATGACGGCGTCGAGCCAGAGCGACCAGTTGCGGACGTAGTACGGGTCCCACCGCTCCATGCCGACGTTGCCAGCGTCGGAGCGGCCCGAGACCTGCCACAGGCCGGTGATGCCGGGGCGGACGCGCTCGCGGAGGGCGCGGACGCGCTCGGGCAGGTCCTCGTGGTGGTACCGCGGCAGCGGCCGCGGGCCGACAAGGCTCATCGTGCCCTGGAGGACGTCGAAAAGCTGCGGGAGCTCGTCGAGGCTCGTGCGGCGCAGCAGCGCGCCGACGCGCGTGATGCGCGGGTCGTGCTCCAGCTTGAACGTCGTGGCCCACTCCTGCGCGAGCGCGGGATCCGAGCGTCGAGGGCGCGCTGGAGGACGGCCTCGGCGTCCGGCACCATCGTGCGGAGCTTGCGCGTCCGGAACGGGCGGCCGCCCTGCCCGATCCGCTCCTGCGAGTAGAACGGCGAGGTCCGGTCGCCGAGCCAGACGGCGAGCGCGGCGAGGCCGACGAGCGGCAGCCACAGCGGCGCGGCGGCGAGGATCGCGACGAGGTCGACGATGCGCTTCGCGATCCGCGGCAGCGGGCGCGTGAGCGTCGAGCGTGAGCTCGAGGCCGAGGATGCCGGCAAAGTCGCGGGGGCGGACCCACAGGCTCGGCGCCTCGAACAGGTCCGGGATCACGACGACGGTCCGGTAGACGCTGGAGCGGCCCTTCGAGGAGCGCCACCTGGTGCTCGCGGTCCGACCTCGGGGAGGGCGAGAAAGGCGACGGCCGCCTCGGGCGCGACGCACTGCGTGTCGCCGAGGATCGGGACGAGGTCCAGGAACTCGCCCCAGCGCTCGGGGTCGTCGTCGAAGGCGGCGACGGGCGTGTAGCCGATGCCGCGCTCTTCCTGCAGCTGCCGCACGATGCGCGCGCCGGACGGCCCGGCGCCGTAGACGACCGCGCCGACGCCCCAGAGGTCGCGGCGGATGAGAAACGCCTTGGCCTTCGTCCGCGCGAGCGGGACGGCGGCGAGGGCGATGCCGCCGGCGAGGCCGAGGGCGAGGCGGCTCGAGACGGCGCCCGGGACCGCGTTGGTGTGCCCGAGCCACATCCCGATGGCCGTCAGCCCGAACACGCCGGCGAGGACCAGCACGAGGCGCCGGAGCTCCTCGACGGCGCCGAGCCCCCAGCCCGGCAGCAGCCGCGCAGCCAGCGCGACGACGAGGTACAGCGGCACGACGCCCCACGCCGGCCCGATGAGCATCCCCGGCTCGCCCGTGGCGGCCTTCCGCAGCCAGCCCGCGACGAGGAGCGACGCGACGAGCGCCAGCGTCTCGACGGCGGCCAGCGCGGCCATGTTGACCGCCCGCCGGCGCGCGTACGCCGCCGAGTGCAGGCGATCTGCCGCGAGGCGGATGCCGGGGACCGAGTTGCGGGGCAGATCGATGGTTTCCATGCGCGGACGGAGAGGCAGGCGGTCCGTATCGGGCAAGGGACGTGCCTCCCTAACCCGCTCCCCTCTTATTGGCGGACGATGCAACGTAGGGAAGACGCTGCGCCGGCCGAACGCGGATGCACGAACATCGCGTGCCTTCTCACGCGCCGCAGTCAGCGCGGCGCCGACCGGACAAGGCGCGGATCTGCCCCGACGGCGGCTCCAACACGCAGGCCCGCGCCCGGCGCACCGGCCAGGACGTCGGGCACGGCCGCGGCCGGCCGGCCGTCTGGCCACCCCGGCGCCACCATCGCGGCGCCCGTCTCGCCGACGACGGACGCCCACTCGGCGAGCGTGTTGGAGCGCAGCCCTGCCTCGCCGTAGGGGTACGCGTAGAACGCAGACCGCCAGAGCGTGTCGCCGTCTCGGAGGCCGTACACGTTGCCCCGGAAAACCGTCTGCCGCAGCGCCTCGGGCCGGTCGGCTTCGATCGACACCTCGCGCGATTCTTCAGCCCCCGCCGCATTCCCGACGATCCAGTTGCCGACGACGACGTTGCTGCCGTCCGGCGCGCGGCGGTCGGGGTCGAGGCGCAGCCACAGGCCCGTCCCGCCGCTCCCGACGACCGTGTTGAACGCGTAGACGTTGTGCGAGGCGGCCTGCGAGAGGATGCCCGTGCCGGTCCACTCGAGGCGCCGCGTGCCCGTTACCAGGTTGTGCTGCACGAGCGTGCGCGTCGTGTTGAGTTCGAGCATGATGCCCGCCATCGCGTTGCGCTCGACGCGGCAGCCCTCGACCGTGTTGTCCGCGTTGTTGCCGTCGAGCCAGATGCCGGGGCCAGCGTTGTCGGCGGCGTAGTGGCGTCGGATGACGGTGCCGCGCGTCTCGGACCACTTGCCGCCGCCGGCCTCCCAGAACGGGTCGTGCCCTTTCCAGTTGTTGCCGACGGCCTGCGAGTCCTCGATGAGCACGCCGACGGCGTGGCCGACCCAGCCGATCTGCCCGTTGTGGTCCGCGCGGACACGCCGGAAGACGTGGCCCTGCCCTGAGGCGTCGACGCCGGCGCCCACCGTCCACTCGGCCGCCACGTCCTCGACGAGGCTGCCGCGGCTGCCGGCGCAGACGGCGCCCCACTGCGCGCGGTTGGTCGTGTGGCGAACGGTGAGGCCGGCGAAGCGCAGCCAGCCGGGCGTCTCGGGCGACCCGCACTCGGCATACGGGTTCTCCCCTTCCGGCCGGATGCCGTAGGTCCGCACGGCGATCTCGATGCTGCCCGCGGCGCGCGGATCGGCGTCGGCGGGGAACCGGGCGAGGAGCGCGGTCGGGTGGTCGTCCGGCCCCTCGAGCGTGAATGTGCCCGGGACGAGATCTCGCGGCGCCTCGACGGGCGTCAGCACGCGGCCATCAGCGACGACGAGCGGGCGGCGGAAGTGCCAGTCGTGTTCGTCGGAGTAGGCCGGAATGGGGCCCCAGGTCCACGCGTGGCGCCAGACGCCTTGGCCGGCGGGCGTCCAGCCGGCGTCGGCCGGCTCGGCGCCGGAGATCACGACCGACTCGCCGGGGTAGGCCGCGAACGTCACCCGCGCCTCGGGGCCGCTGCCGCCGACGCGCGGCGCGAGCGTCTCGCGGTAGACGCCGGCGCGGACGAGGACGGCGTCGCCGGGGCGCAGCACGCCGCGTCCTGAGGCCCGCGCGAGCGTCCGCCACGGGTGGTCGGGCGAGCCGTCGCTGGCATCGTCGCCGCGCCGGGCGTCGACCGAGAAGGTGCGGCTGCCGGGGGCGGCGTAGGCGACGAGCGCCGAGGCGCAGCCGGCGCCGGCGTCGACCTGCCCCGCCGGGCAGGAGGCGGGCGCCTCCGCCGGACCGAACGCCTCGGCCGGCGCTGCGGCGCCGGCCGGCACCACGATCTCGATCGGCGCTGCCTGCCCCTGGCAGCCGGCGACGAGGAGCGCGAGGGCAAACAGGCCGGAGCACGGCATCACCACACCAGCTTGGAACACTCGAAGGCCTCGGCCCAGCGCGCCGCCGCCTCGACGCCGCGGACGCGCATGATTCCGCGGAACGTCTCGGCGTCGAACCACGGCTTGCCGGACTGGCTCGGGAAATGCCGGACGAGCAGGTCTGCCTTGCGCTCGGCGAGCGCGTCCGAGAGCGTGACGTAGGCGTTCGGGCGGCCGAGGTCGCCGTCCCACTTGGGAATCTCGTAGGCCGCGATCGCAGGGCCGCCGCGGAACGCCTGCCAGGTGGCCTCGGCGACGGCGCGGTGGTCCTGGTGTGCGTCCGCGAGGCGGTGCGTGAGGACGAGGTCCGCCGGGCCGGCGTCGCGGAGGTCGCGGACGACCGTGCGGAGCGCCTCTGCATCCTGCGGAAAGAGCCCGTCGCGCAGGTCGTGGACCTCGACCTGCGCCTGCGCCGCGCCGTCCAGAAACGCTGCGGCCGACGCGCGCGCCTCGGCCTCGCGCGCGGTCCCGCCGCCCGAGCACACGACCCAGCGGACGTGCACGTGCGGGCGCCCGGCGAGCAGGCGCAGGACGGTCCCGCCGGCGCCGATCTCGACGTCGTCGGCGTGCGCGCCGAGGCAGACGAGGCGCAGCGGGTGGGCCGCGTCGCGGCCGAGGGCGTCGGGAAGGCTGAACATCGGGCGGGGAAAGCTGCGTCTCGGTTTCAAGGCCAGGATCGTGCCACGGCGCTCACCAGCCGGGCGGGCGCGGCTGCCCCGGCGCGCACGTCACGCGGGACGTCTCGCTCTGGTCGGGCGCGCCGCTCTCGGCGAGGGCGGCCGTCCACCAGACGCCGTTGGGGCCGCTGTGGTACTCGAGACGCGTCGCGCGGGCGTCGATCCGGACGCATGGCGGCGATCCCGCCACCGTCGGGCGCCAGTGAACGCCCGGGGTGTTGTCCCACGCCGTCGGCGTGCCAGCGCGGCCCTGCGCGTCCATCGGCGCGAGGCGCCACTCGACGAGCATGTCGGCCGCGACGCGGCTCAGCACGGCGACGGCCTCGATCGGGCGGTCGAGGCGCGCCGTGCGCGGGACGACGAGGTCGTGGAGCGCGATGGACTCGGTTGGGATGATCGGCGCCGGGTCGTGGTCGCCGTCGCGGCGCAGGCGGAACGGGCGCTCGATGGCGGCCGCGGGGCTGGCGGCAGGGATCGTGAACAGGCGCCGCACGACGGGCCGCCCGCCGCGCGTGCGCCGCCGGATGCGGGCGACGTCTGCGAGGACGGCGGGGGCCGAGCGCGCCGCGTCGGGCGTGAAATAGACCCAGTCGACCCGCATCCGCTGGTCCGAGGGCACGTCCACGACGGCCTGGCCGTGGTCGACGAGGTAGACGCTGAGCATGAGCGTCGTGAGCTGCGACGGCTGCCCGGCGACCGTCACCCACGGCGTGACCATCGTGAGCGTCGAGCGGCCGGCGTCCCACGCGGCGTGCGCCTCGAAGCGCGTCCGCGTGCGCTCGCGGCGGAGGACGAGCGTCGTGGGCACGTCGGGGCCGGCGTCGCGGTCCTGCCCGGCGAGGACGGCGTCGCAGGCGTCGGCCGAGGCGGTCTCGGGGCGGCGGCCGCGGCGGGCGATCCGGCACGAATAGAGCGGCGCGTCCGCCGTCGGCGCCGCGAGGCGCGTCGTGACGGCGCGGTGGCCGTCGCCGTCCGGGTCCTCGTCGTTCTCGCTGTAGCCCGTCGCGATGTAGCGCGGGCGGCCCGAGTCGAAGAACCAGTTGTTGTACTCGAAATCAAGCTCGGTCCCGCCGTACGTCTGCGCGCGCGACGGCGTGCCAGGGTTGGGCGTGGTGACGGCGCGGGCAGGCGAGATCATCCAGACGGACTGCATCATCGAGACGCGCGGCGGCGTCCCGCGCGCCACCATGTGCTCGGGGAGGCCGTTGGGCAGGGCCGAGAACACGACGCGGGCTGCCCAGACGCCCTCGCCGGCTGCGAAGCCGGACCCGACCTGCCGCTGCGCAGTCCCCGCGAGGCGGTGCTGCCCGCGGCCGATGGTGAAGTCGAGCGCGCCGGCGAGCGGGCCGCCGGGCGCCGCAGTGAGCGACGTCAGCGAGTCGACGCGCTGGAAATACGCCTCGAAGGCGTTGAACCAGTACCAGCCGCGGGCCGGGACGGAACGCGTGCAGCCCACATCGAGACACCACGCGTTGACGCCGAAGAGGGCGTTCTCGCCGAGCGGCCGGCTCGCGATGCCGTCGATCGGCGGGCGCGTGTCACGGTAGCTGAAGTCGTCGAAGAAGACGCCGGCGGCGGGGAGCCCGCTCTGCGCTGCTGCCGCGGCGGGCAGGAGTAGGAGCGCCGCAAAGAGGCTGCGGGACATCGGGGCGGGGGCTGGAAACGAGAAACGGCCGCTCCGTGTGCGGGAGCGGCCGTCGTGCGCCTCAGAGGACGGCTGCCGAAACATACCGACCCTCACGGCCGATGGTGCGACGCATGGCAGAGACCCTCTTCCACCATCTTTATTTACTAATCTAATATTACATAAAAATGTTGAAATAAAATGTCCCGAAAGGGTTTGACTGCATCTGCCAGGTCCTTCTGATACCCATGCACCCGCGATGCCCTCGCCCTTTTAGCCAGGTCCGCTCATAATCGTCTGGCCGACGTACCGGGCTGACGAGGCGCCTCTACGGCATCCGCACGCTGAGGCCGGCCTGCACGCTCCGGCCGGCGGACGGCTCGAAAAAGCGCCCGCCGCGCGCGTTGGCCACGACGGACACGACGGCGCGGGACCCGAACACGTTGCCTGCGCGCACGAACGGGGCCACGACGGCCCGCCCCGCCCGGAGCCCAACATGCCCGACCGTGAGGTCGGCCACGACCGAGGCGCCGGTCCGGACCGTGTTGAGGTCGTCGGCAAACACGCCGGACTGGGCGACGAGCTCGGGCGCCACGAACACGCCGCGGCGCTCCGCCTGCACGCGCACCGCGACCCGGTGCGCCGGGATGCCAGGCACGACACGGCCCTTTACGCCCGTGCCGTCCGCCGTCTCGACACCCCGGCCGAAACGGACGCGCGTCCACGCGTACGTCGCCGACGCGCTCACGCTGCCGACGCGCGTCTCAGCCGACGCCTCGGCGCCTCGGTGCGCGATCCGCGCTCGGTTGGAATAGAACGTTCGTCCGTCCGGTGCCTCGGCCGGCGTCAGGCCGTCGCGCACGGCGAGTGCGTACACGGCGACGTCGTAAAGGACCGGCACGCGGCGTCCGGCGACGCCGCGGAGCCCCGCCTCGACGCCGAGTGTCCGCTGCGGGCCGACGTCCGGGTTGAAGCCGCCGCCGCCGTCGGGCCGGTTGACGAGCTCCGTCGCCGTCGGCGTCTCAAACGCCGTCGACACGGAGGCGAAGGCCGTTGCCGCGCCGAGGCGCGCGGAGAGGCCGACCTGCGGGCTGAGCGCCGCCAGCGTCCGGGTGCCGGACTGGTCGCCGTCGTCGAGGCGCCGGTCCGTCGCTGCGAAGCGGACCCGGTCGCCGCGGAGCGCCGCGTCGAGGGCGATGCCGGGCAGGCCGACTCTCTCCAGGCTGAGGCGGGCCCGGACGAAGGCGGCGAGGGTCGTGACCGTCTCGGTCTGGTCGAGCAGAAGCGCCGCGCCCGGCGTGCCGGCCTCGTTGGGCCGGTTCGTGCGCCGGTCCCGCTGCACGGCCGTGTCGACGCCGAGCGTGACGCCGAGCGGCCCGGCCGTGCGCTCGGCCGCGGCGCGCGTTCCGCCGGCGAGGCGGTCGACGGCGACGTAGGCGAACGGGAGCGGGTTGTCAAGGCCGCGCGCGACGCCGTAGACGGTTGCCGTGACCGTCGCGAGGGGCGCCTCGAAGCGGAGCGTGGCCGCTCCCTGCCCCTGCCGGCTGGCCTTGCCCGAGGCGGTCTGGACGGCCCGCGCCTCGGCCTGCCGCGGGTCCGTGTCGAGCTCGGCCAGTGTGAGCGCGCCAGGGTTCTCGAGCCGCGGCGCGTCCTCGACGGCCGCGACGAGGCGCAGCGAGACGCGCGGGCTCAGACGGGCGTCGGCGAAGACGCGCGCGCGCGACGTCTCGAATGCCGCATGGTCGCGGAAGCCGTCGGCACGGGTGTAGCTGATGGCGGCGCCGACGCGTCCGGCGCGCCCGGCACGCGCAGCGATCTCGCCCTCGAGGCGCCGCAGGCCGAAGCCGCCGCCGGTCGCCTGCACTCGCGCGACCGGCACCTCGGCGACGGTGTCGAGGAAGAGGACGCCGCCGCTGCCGTTGCCCCACAGCGCCGACGCCGGCCCGCGCACGATCTCGGCGCGCCGCACGAGCGCGGGGTCGACGATGCCGAGCACGGCCTGCCCGTCGGCGAGGGTCAGCGGAACCCCGTCGAGGACCACCTGCACCCCTCGGACGCCGAAGGCGGCCCGCGCGCCAACGCCACGGACCGTCAAGCGCTCCCCCTGGGACGGATTCTCGCGGCCCGTTACCGCCAACCCTGGCACGCTCCGCAGGGCCACGTCGAGCCCTGCGCCGGCTGCGGATGCGCGTGCTTCGGCGCTTCGCAGGACGACCGCAACGCTAAACGGTGCCGTCCGCACGCCGACGCGGCCGCGTGCAGCCTCGACACGCGCCTCGGCCAGGGTGTCGGCCGTCTGGGCCCCGGCCGCCTGGAGCGGCAGAAGGACGAGCAGAAGCGCGACTCGGGACACCCAGGCGCCCAGGCGAACGGGGTTCGCCGTCGGGACGTGGGCGGTGCCGGTGAGCATGTCGGTTGGGACGGAGGCGGGGGCGCCCGGAAAGGTACCGCGGAGGGTCTTCGGGATGTGGAGCGAGGGCCAGCCAGGCAACGCGCCTCGGTCCTGCCAGAAACCGGACAGGACCTGCTTCCCACCCGTGTCCGCATTCGATGAGCGCGCGTTCATACGCGCAGACCGAGTGATAAACGCCGTTTCATCTGGCGGCGAGTAGTCGCCGCCGGCGCTGCGGGACCGCGACGCGATGTAAGGGAATCCCCATCAACCGTACGAGACGGTCGCCCGCGAGCGTCCGCGTCGCGCGTCGCCTACCCTGGAGACACCACATCCGAGTCCCCCATGCTCCGTCTCATTTGCCTCGCGGCTCTGGTCGCCGTTCCGAGCCTTGTTGCTCTCGCGACGGCCGCCGTCGCGCAGGGCTCCCCGGCCGCTCAGCCGCTTCCGGTCGTCGGCTACGATCGTGACGTGACGAACCTCGCCGGTGAGTAGGTCGGAGGTTAAGAAGGGAGCCGCCATCGAGTAACCTCGTACTCACAAAAAAGGCCGGCCAGCCCTCTTCAGGAGGCTGACCGGCTGCTGTACACCCGAGTGGATTCGAACCACTGACCTTTGGTACCGGAAACCAACGCTCTATCCAACTGAGCTACGGGTGCGTGCCGCCAAGATACGCCGCCTCGGGCACGTCCGTGCCTCCAAGACAACGTGAACCGGCATGCATTACCGCACGACGACGAGCGGGACGAATTGCTCGGCCTCGCCAACCCGTACGTGCACGAAGTAGGCGCCGGCCGCCAGACCGGTGGCGCGGACCTCGAGCGCCACGCTCTCCCCTGCCACAACCAGCCGGTCAGCGAGGACAGCGACGCGGCGGCCTGCTGTGTCGACGAGATCCGCGCGGAGCGTCCCGCCGGCGGCCGACGTTATGCGGAGTGACGTGATTCGGGTGAACGGGTTGGGGCCGGTCCGCTCGACCATCACGCCTGCCGTCTGTCGCGGGCGCTCGCCGACGCGCGCGGCGCAGTCGCCGGCCAGCGTCCAGCCGACGTCGGCGAGGACGGCGCAGAGGGCAGTGCCGGGCTCGTCGATGCGCTCGCCGCGGGCGAGGAACGGCGTCAGGAGGCCGTCCGGCGTTCCGGGCGCGTAGGCGGCTTCGTCGAGGTGCGTGTACGACGTCCCGTCGTTCCACGCCGGAGGCGCGTAGAGCGGCGCCCGTCCGGCCGTCGCCTGCCGGAGGGCTGGGCCGTCGAACCAGACGCTCTGGCTGCGGAGGGCAGCGCCGAGCGCGACAGAGCCGTCGGGGAAGGCGGCGGCGTCGAGGAGCGGCGTGCCGTCGCCCGCCTCGGTGTAGCGGTCATAGGCGTAGGGCCCGCGCGTCTCTCCTGGCGCGCCGACGTAGCCCATCCCGTTCTGGACCGCCAGCGCACCGATGAAGCCGAGCCCGTGCGCGATCTCGTGGAGCACGACCGTCGCGAGGTCGTAGCGGTCGGCCGGCGGCGGCGTGGCCGGGTCGAGGTGCCAGCCGGAGAACGTGCTGTTGAAGGAGCCCTGGATGTCCGGACGGTCCGGGGCGAGGTCGCGGCCGGCGAACGCGTTGGCCAGCGCGGCCGGGTACCACGTGTCGCGCGCTCGGCGCGCCGGCGAAGTCTGCGGAACAGGAAGGGGCCGGCCGTGCCCAACGTCGTCGCGCCGAGCGGTTCCCACGTCGCCTTGACGCGGATCGTCTGGTCAGTGACGATCCGGCAGGCCCACACGTCGACGGCGGCCTGAAATGCGGCGCGGGCATCGGCAGGGAAGCCGACGTACTCGACATCGAAGCGGGCCGTTCGCTCGCTCGCCGGGCAGGCGGCGGGCAGCGCCTGGACGCCACGCCGGGCCGGGGCTCCGGCCGTTCCCGGCGCGTCGACGGGCAGGCGGCAGACCACCGACCGGGCCGGCCGCCTCGCGTCTGCGCGCGCGCGGCCGGCGCGAGCAGCGCGAGAATGAGCAAAAATCGACGCATCGGAGGTGCGGGGCGGTCGGGCAGGATAGCGCCCGGATGGGTGGGGCGATGAGCCGAGGAGCATGGCTAGAGGGCACCTCGCAGGGCCCTTGCCCCGTTTCCCATGCCCGTCCAGTCTCACCCGAGGCGCGCGAGGGCCGTCCTGGCGCGCTGCTCGAGGCTGGTGCGGTAGTCGTACTCGCCCGGCGCCGCGAGCGCGTCGCGGTAGGCGGCGCGTGCCGCGTCTGCCTCGCCGGCCGCCTCGTGGACCTCGCCGATGTGGTACGTGGACCATGGGCCCCACCGCGCGAGCGGGTCGCCCGGGGCGGGCGGCGGCGATCAGGAAGTGGCGGATCGCCTCGGCGTCGTTGCTTCAGCGCCTGGTAGGCGCGGCCCGTGCGGTAGGCCGCCTCGGCGCGGGCGGCGTCCGGCAGGCTGGCGTCCGTGAGGACGGGCTGGAGGATGCGGATCGCGGCGTCGAGGCGATTGCTGTCGTAGGCGTTGCGCCCGAGCAGGAGCGTTCGCTGCGCGGGGGTCATCGGCGCGGCGCGGCGCGCCTCGGCATCGCGGACGGCCGCCTTGTCGGTGTCGTAGTCGCGCGCGGCGCGGACGCGGGCGTAGTACGCCTCGGCAGTCCGGCGGTCGCCGGTCATCTCGGCGGCGAGGCCGGCGTGGAGCGTCGTCTGGGCGAGGAGCGCGCTGCCGTGGAAGGTCCGCGCGTAGCGGCTCGAGCAGCGGGCAGCGCTTCGGCAAAGCGGTCCTGCGCGGAAGAGCGCCATGCCGAGGTCCGCGTCGACGAACGGGAAGGAGGCCGCGCCGGGGCGCGCGAGGGCAGCCTGCGGCACGGCGCAGGTCCGCCTCGGCCTCGACTGCGCGCCGGTCGGTGAGCAGGTAGAAGCGCGCGGAGGTAGGCGAGGACCGGGCTTCCGGGGCGCGCCGCCGCCGCCACGCCGAGGCGCTCCAGCCCGCCCGCGCGGCGCTCGTTGAGCGTCGCGTCGACGACGGCGAAGGCGGCGGAGGCCTCGCTCGGCCATCGCGCCGCCGCCGTTCGCCGCGCGCTGGAGCTTGTCGATGCCACCGGCGACGGTCCCCGAGAAGCCGAAGAGGCGACCGAGCCAGCGGTACTTGGACGGGATCGAGCCCGCCGCAGCCTCGCAGATGCCCTGCCCGAAGAGGGCGTCGGGCATCGTCTCCGGGAGCCCGCGGAAACTGCCCGCAGGCGTCGCGGAACGCGAGTCCGGCGCGCGCGTAGCGCTCCTCGCGGGCGAGCATCAGCGCGCGGTGCAGCACGGCCGTCGCGCGGACGAGGTCGCCCTCGGGCGTCTGCGGCAGCCGCGCGGCGACGCTCGCCGAGCGAGTCGTTGAGCGCGTAGAAGCGGTCCGGGAACGGGTCGCGCTCCACCGCGAGGGCCTCCCACAGCGCGGCCGACTCGAGACCGAGGGCGCCTGCAGCGCTCGCCGGCGCTGTCCGCCCGAGATCTGCGAAGGCCGCCCGGGCAGCGTCGAGGCGGAAGGCGAGCAGTTCGGCGCGGCCGACCGACCACAGCGCGCGCGCCGGCGTCGGTCGTCGATGCCCAGCGCGCGGCGCGCGGCGGGCGTGAGCGGCTCCGTCGCGACCTGCGCCGCGGCGGGCGCGAGCAGGAGCGAGGGCGAGCAGAACGAGGGGAAGGCCGGAGCGTGTGGTCATCCGAGAACGAAGGTGAGGGCGAGGGCAGCGAGGGCGCCGACGAGCGTGCACGCGCCGTTGACGACGTCGTTGGTGACGGCCGCGGCGCCGGCGGCGAGCGAGCCGTCCGGCCGGAGCGCGCTCGGTGAGCGTGCCGTCGGGCCGGCGGTAGCGGGCCTGCACGGTCGCGCCCGAGCGCGGTATCGACGAACGCACCGGCGACGCCGCCCAGTACGACCGCGAGGACCGGCGCCCCGAACGGCGCACGCCGCAGCCCCGACGAGGACGAGCGCCGGCGGCCGCGCCGAGCGTGCCCGCAAGCGACACGCCGCCGGACTCGCCGGGCGCGACGCGACGCCCGAACCCGAGGCGCCGCGTCGGGCCGCGGACGTACGTCCCGATCTCGGTCGCCCACGTGTCGGCCGCCGCCGCGGCGAAGGCGCCGAGGAAGCCGACGTAGAGCAGGGGCGGCGTGGGCGGGCCAGAAGACGGTCGCGGCGAGCAGCGCCGCGGCAACCCCGCCGTTGGACGCCACCTGCGCGGCGTCTCTGCGCGACCCTTTCTCGGCGAGCGCCTCGGCATCGGCCTTGCGCGACCGGCCGAGGCGCGAGAGCGCGCTCGAGCCGACGAAGAAGGCCAGCGACGGCACGGCCCACGCCACGCCGCCGACGGCGACGAGCCCGAACGCGAGGACGCCGCCGGCGAGCGCGCCGGAGAGGTCGAGCGACCGCGCGCGGAACGCGGCCCAGCCGAACGACGCTCCGGCGACGACGGCGACGGCGAACAGGCCCGCAGCCTCGGGGCGCGCATCGAGGGCGGCGAGCGGCACGACGACGGCGAGCACGATCAGCACGTTGTCCCACCCGTTCCGCCCCGACGCCTCGCACGCCGCGCCGACTGCGGCCACGACGAGCGCACCCGACGCGATCTGCGCCGCGCTCCACGGGGCCAGCCACGCCAGCATCCCGGCCGTGCACGCCGCCGCGACAGCGGCGAAGGCGGCGACCCGGCGACGGATTTCGTCGCCCCGGCGACGGTGTACTGGCCCGGCCTGCCGACGCTCATCCCGGCCCAGGCTCGCGGCCGGATCGGCCAGGCCGAGAACGAGGAAGGCGGTCTGCAGGATGAAGACGCGCGACGGGTCTAGCGTCCAGCAGAGGTACAGCGCGCCGACGAGCGCAGCCGGGAAGAGGACGGTCCCGAGGCTCGGCCGCGCGGCGCCGTGGATCGCAGGCAGCCAGCGCGCCCTCAGTGCAATGGCGTTGGCCGCGACGAACCCCACGGCGAGGACGTAGACCAGCGCCGGCGACGAGAACAGCGGCGGGCACAGCGCCGTCGCGACGCCGACGCCGGCGTGGACGACGCGGCGCGTCGCCTCGGGGCGCCAGCCGGCGAAGGCCCGGAGCCCCTCCCCCACGCCGACGGCCGCGAGGAGGAGGGCGGAGAACAGGGCGAACGCGCCGAGGTCGGTCACCGGAAAACGGGTCGGGTGGACGGCTGCAAGATCGGGCCGCGCGGACGGGAGGCCACGTCCGCAATCCCCCCGTCTCCCCGCCCACAACGGAAGCGGGCCGGACGGGAGCGTTCCCATCCGGCCCGCGGGCTCAGGTCTCGGTCCCGCTCAGCGCGGGATGTTGAGCAGCAGCGAGAAGCGGAGCTGGTTCGCGACCGGCGAGTCCTCGGCGAGCGCGTAGATGTACGACATGTCCACGCCGACGAGGTTGTAGCGGATGCCCGCGCCGGCCGTCAGGAACTGGCGGTTGCCGTTGGCCGGGTCCTCGAAGAAGTAGCCGCCGCGCAGCGCGAGCAGGTCGTTGTACCAGTACTCGAGGCCCGCGCCGACCGTGAGCTGCTGGAAGGCGTTGAGCGACGAGCAGTCGTTGCCCCCGTCGTCGTCCGCCGCGAGGCGCTCGCAGGTGAGCAGGTTGCCCGAGCCGTCGCGCTGCCCGGCGCGCGTGTTGACCGTGCGCGAGCCCCACGACGAGAACAGCGCCTGACAGCGGCGAGTCGTAGGCGCCGGACGAGTCGCGGTGGACGAGGACCTTGTTGAAGTCCAGGGCCAGCGTGACGCGGTTGAAGTCGTCGAGGCGCGTGTCGAGGGCGCCGCCGAAGCGGAGCGTCGTCGGGATGGCGTCCGAGAACGCGGAGTTCTCGGTGTACGAGATGCCCGGGCCGAGGTTGGCGAGGCTGAACGCGATGGACGGCCGCGACGACTGCCCGAAGCCGAGCTCGGGCCCCTTGTAGATCATGCCGAGGTCGACGCCGAACGAGACGCCGGCCGAGGTCGTCGCGTCGCCGACGTCGAGGCCGCCGGTGAGGTTGGAGTAGACGAGGCGCGCGCCCGTACCGAGGGCGAGGTTCGGCGTGACCTGCTTGCCGTACGAGAGGCCCGTCGAGAGCTCGTAGGAGCGGAAGTCGCCGAGCGAGTTGCCGAGCTCGTCCGTGGCCTGCTGCTCGCCGAGGTTGAAGTACGTGAAGTGGGCGCCGAGCGTGCCCGCGTTGCCGAGGCTGTGCTTTGCCTGCGAGGTACTCGTAGGAGAGGTCCGCGCCGAGCGCGGGCAGCCACGGGGCGTGCGTGAACGACACCTCGGTGCCGGTCTGCTGGCCGAGGCCGGCGGGGTTCCAGAAGACGGCGTAGGCGTTGTCGGCGAGGGCGACGCCGGTCATGCCCATGCCGGCCGAGCGGCTGTCGGGCTCGATCTGGAGAAACGGCACGGCCGTCGTGAGGACGATCGAGTCCTGCGCACGCGCGGCCGTCGGCGCGAGGGCGAGCGGGGCGGCGGCGAGCAGGCCGAGGGCCGAAGCGCGCGCCGTGCGGAAGAAGGCTGGAGACATGGAGGGTGCCCGGAGGCGGAAGAGGTCGGAGCGCGCCAGGCGCGCCGGGAGAAGATCGCAGAGAGGAAAGGGTGCGGCCAGTGGCCGGCGCGGCTAGCGGATGATGGCGACGCGCTCGACGCGCTCGACGACGTCGGTCGTGCCGGCAGGCGTCGTCCGCCTCGATGCGCAGGCGGAAGAGGTAGACGCCCGTCGCGAGGCGGTCGAGGTCGTCGTCGCGGCCGTCCCACGGGATCTGGACGAGGCCGGCCGGCAGGACGCCCCCCGGCAACGCGTCGTCGCCGTCGATGGTGCGCACGACGCGGCCGTTGATGGTGTAGATGCGCAGCTGGACGCGTCGCGGGCGTGCCGGCGGGCATGTTGTGCTCGAACGTGAAGCGCGTCGGGCCAGCCGTCGGGTTGGGGTACGGGAAGAGGTTCGTGACCTCAAGCCCCTCGGCGTCGGACACGACGAACGACACCTCCGCCGTGCTGGAGTTGTTGACGGCGTCCCACGCGGTGAGGCGCGCGGTGTGCGCGCCCGGCGCGAGGCGCGGCAGCGGGAAGCGGATCGTGCCCGGCGCGGTAGTTGTCGAGGTCGCCCGAGAAGTAGCGCCCGACGTCGACCGCGTTGGCGTCGTCGCCGTCGACCGTGAGCAGGATCTCGTGGCCGACGCCGACGCCGACCGTGTTGATGCCCGAGGCGTCCGAGATGCGCGCCACGAGGACGGCCTGCGGCGGGGCGATGCCGCCCGAGACGAACGTCGTGTCGCCGATGAAGAGGCGGACGTTCGGGCCCGCGCTGTCGTCGGGGCGCGTGCCGGCCTGCGGCGGAGACGGTCGCGCCGCGCGAGGCGCCCGAGGCGTCGCGTGGGCCGGCGATGCCGTAGACGAAGACCTTGGCCGGGCAGGCCCGAGTACGAGACGTCCTGCGGCACGCGGAACGTCGCCTGGAACTGCCCGCCGGTGACCGTCGCGCGGCCAGCGTAGATCGCGTCCGTCTGGACGGTGTACTGGCCGTCGACACCGCCGCCCGGGTTCAGGTCCTGGTAGACCGGAATGCTGTAGTCGCCGGTGACGCGCGGCAGCTGCGCGATGCGCTGCGCGTCGTACACCTCGACGTCGACGACGCCCGAGAAGGCGGCGTCGGGCTGGCCGTCGGTGCCGAGGACCTGGCCCGAGACGGTCGCCTCGTCGTAGGCGCGGAACGTCGGCGGCGTCTCGACCCGGACGCTGCCGCTCGGGCAGGCCGATGCGCATCGCCGGGTCGCCAAGAAGGTTGAACTTGCGGTTGTTGAGGCTCGCGCCGATGTCCGTGTTCTTGGTCGCGTAGAGCGCGTCGCCGAGGCGTGAGCGGGCGGCCGTCGGCGTCGCGGCGCAGCATCTGGTCCGTGAGCGTCACGTTGAGGCCGAAGTTGGTGCCGTCGGTCGGCTGCGAGCTCGTGTAGACGATGCGGACGGTCGTGAACATGGCGATGCCGCCGCCCTGCGGGCGCAGCAGCACCTGCTCGGCCATGGACTGGTTCACCTCGAGGTCGAACTTGCCGAACGAGCACGTCGCGGTGACGAAGATGGTCGGCCGCGCGGTGTTGTCGAGGCTGTTCAGGACGTCCTCGGTGAAGTAGCGCTCGTCGCCGAGGTTCTCGGGGCTGCCGTGGCCCGAGTAGTTCCAGATCAGCGTGCCCTCGTTGATCGACCGGATGACGGCCTCCGTCGCGGCCGGCCGGCGGTTGCCGACGACGGTGCTCACGAGCGGGTACGTCGGGGCATAGATCTTCTGGACGGTCAGCGTCGGGTCCGTCACCTCGGCCTGCTGCGCCGTGCCGTCGGCGTTGCGCACGTGGAGGTCGTGGTCCCACGTGTTGGGGTAGTTGTCGTCGCCGACGAACGTCACCGTCGAGCGCCACGCGCCGAGCGACACCGGCGACTCGTAGCGCTGGATCTTGTCGACGAGGTCGCGCGCCTCGGCCGCCGTGCGGACGGGCAGGCGCCCGATGCCGAGCTGGACGCGCTCGTTCACGGTCAGCCACAGGCCGGCGCCGTCGGCGAGCAGGCCGAAGTAGTCGTCCGACGTGTACGAGTCGGTCCGCGAGATCATGTTCTCGGTCTCGTAGACGGGCACGAAGTTCGGGACAGCGCCGCCGTTGATGCGGCGGTAGTCGAAGTGGCCGTCGCCGAAGAGGAGCAGGTAGCGCGGGATGGCGTCGGCCGTCGGGCGCGCGGTCGTAGAGGAACTTGAGGTAGTCGCGGATGGCGCGCATGTCGGTCGAGCCCGAGGCGAACTCGTTGTCGACCTGGTCCGTCGTGACGACCACCGTCTCGAGGCCGTCGTGGGTGCGGCGGTAGTCGGCGAGGCGGTTCGCCTGCTCGAGGAAGTCCGGGTGGACGACGACGACGTAGGCCGGGCTGCCGCCCATGCCGTGGAGGTTCTGGTTGGGGACGGCGCGGCCACGGCTGCGGCACTCCGGCGACGTAGGCGCCGGCGGGGTCGAAGGCGACCATCTCGCGCGGGGCGCCGGTGACCTCGATCTGGACGAGGAACGTGCCGCCCTCCTGCCGGACACCGAGGCGGCGGATGCTGCCGGACTCGGTGACGTCCCACACCTCGGGCGCGGACGAGAAGCCCTGGATCGGGATCTCGAGGCGCCCCTGCCGGCCGCCGGGCGTCGCGAAGCGCAGGACGCCGTTCTGCGCCACGGGCGCGCGGTCGTAGACGGCCTCGACCCAGTCCAGCAGGCCGAGCTGGCTGGCCGGCACCGGCGTCGCACGGAACGTCACGCCGAGGGACGAGCCGGCCGGCCGGCTGACGTCGACGGTGCGGTCGCGGAGCAGGTCCCCGATGTTGGATGCGGTAAGCTCTACGGTGCCCGGCGTGACCGAGGCGAGCGTCTCGCTGCCGGCCGACATCGTGATGGTGAGCTGACGGTCCGTGCGCGTGGCGACGCGGGCGCGGTAGCGGACCGGGCTGGTGATGCCGGGCGGCGGGGGCCCGTCAAAGAGCGTCAGGCCGCCGGGCAGGCGCGTGAGGTCCTCGCCGAGCCAGTCGAGGCCCGAGCCGGAGCCGTCGCGCTCCTGGTTGTAGAGGTCGCGCTCGTGGAAGAGGTGCTCCGTGACGGCGTCGAGGCGGGTGGCGTCGGTCCAGCCGGGGAAGGCGGCGGCCTCGAGGCGCTGCGGGCTCGGCGCGTCGACGCGCACGAAGTAGTGCGTCGAGTCCGAGTAGGGGCTGATGTCGTGCTTCCAGACGCCCGGCACCCCGGGCGTGCCGAGCGGGTTGCCCGGCGTCGGCGGTCCGGCCGGGATGGCGGCCGTGTAGTCCCACCACGACGGCCCCTCGCCGAAGAACAGCAGGTCGCCGTTCTGGACGAGCGTCGGGACCTCGCGGAGGTCTGCGGGCCGCGGGGCCGTCGTGACGGCCGGCAGGATGCGGCCGCCGTTGCCGTAGACCTGCACGCGCCCGATGTCCGGCGTGGCGACGCCGAGCGAGTCGCGGAGGTAGGCGGCCGTGAGCCGGAAGACGCCCTCGCGCGGGAGCGCGATGCGGCGCCACGTGCCGTCGGCGAGGACGCTGCGGGTCACGGCAAGATGCGGGTTCTGGGTCCCGCCGGCGAAGTCGGCGCGGAGCGCGGGCCGCGAGACGCGCACGACGGCGCGGCGAAGCCGCCCGACGCGCTGTCCGCCGCCAGGCGCATCCTCGACCCGGACGAGCGCGACGGCGAGCGTCCCGACCATCTGCCGCCGCAGCTCCGCGACGTTCTCGACGCGCGCCGCGGGGCCGACGAGCGCCTCGAGGCGCGCCCCGGCCGGGAGCGGCTCCCACTCCATGTCCTCGGACACGATCTCGGGCGTCGGCGCCGTCCGCGCGCCGACGGCGATGGCCTGCGAGACGGTCGTGCGGCCGCCGGTGGCAGCCGCCGCGACCGTGACCGGCGTGAGCTCGCCCGGAACACTGGCGAGGGCCTCGGCGAGCGAGCCGGCCCACGTCGTCGTGACTTCGACCGTGACCGAGGTGGCGTCCTCGGCGACGATGCGAAGCGTGGCGCCACCGCCGCGAGGCGCCGTCCAGCCGACACCGGGTGACGCGACCGTCGCGGCTGTCTGGGCCGTCCGCGGCGCGGTGCCCAGCGCGTCGCTGAGCTCGGTCTGCGCGCCCGCCGGAGCAGCGAGGACGGCGACGAGTGCGGCAGCGGCAACGGCGAGCCGTGCAGCGGAGGCGCACGTGCCCGACAGTGTAGAGCGCGACATGGAGCGTGCGGGACCGGGGCCGGCAGGGCCGGCGGACGTGAAAGGTGCACAGCCGGGCTGCGCAGGCGTACCACTAGTCCCTATACAGTGCTCCTGCTGGTGAAGCCGCAACATACGGCCCGGACCGGAGGGCCAACAAGGGCCGTCCGGCGTCCCCTACTCGAAGACCCCGCACAAAGTCGATCCCGCAGCCCTCCGTCGGCCTTAGTCGGCGATCCCGATCTGCCGACGCTCGCCCGTCTCGAGGTCCCACCTCACGACATAGGTCGCGGCGCCGTCGGCGAACTGGCCTCTGAGCCATCTCCTGCCCGTTGGCACGGCCGCCTCGTCCGCGATGCGGTACGTCAGAAAATCGCCGGTTCCGCTGACGGGCCAGTCCTGGCCCATGCAGCGGCTGTCGAGGATGAGCGTCGTGCCGGCGCGCTCGAGCACGATCCGGGCGATGCGCCACTGCGGGAGGTCACCCTCCTCCCCCAGGACTCGGCTCGGTGGATCGTAGCAGTCCGTCCCGGCCCAGTACGTCGGCAGGACCGGGATGGAGGTGGTGACGACGACGAGGCCTGGCGCGACCTCCTGGCGGGCCACGACGCGGACGGCGTCGCCGCGCGTGATCTCGGCGATGCGGACAAGCGAGGCGAGCGTCGTCCAGCCCGATTCCCTCGTGACGCGTCCGAGTTCGTCCAGCGCCGCGACAGTGTCGGCGGGCGTGCCCCAGCCCCGGAGGTACATCTCGGCGAGGCGGAGGTGCGTCTCGGGGTCGTCAGCGCCGCCTTGGAGAATCTCAAATGCGGCCGTGGTGTCCCCGAGCGCGAGCGCCGCGTCGGCATCGGCTGCCGGTTGGGCGGAGGCGGGCATGCAGACAGCCGCGGCCATGACCGTGAGGCAGACGAGACGCATGGTCGGACGTGGCTGGCGCGTCCCGAATGTATCGTCCTGCAGCCCTCCGCGCATCGCGCACCTTGCCCGCCTAACCGTTAATATTGCGGTGGATGGCTTGCCGGGTGAGACCGATCCGCTCGCCGAGCTGACTCCGGTTGTCGATGCCCGGGATGCCGACGAAGCCGTTGACGAGGCTCGTGAGGTACTCCTGGCGGAGGCGGTTGATCGGGATCGGCCCGAGAATCTTGGCGATGTCGAGGTCGGCGAGCTCGCGGTGCGCCGCAGCGGCGTCCTCCTCGACGCGCTCGATGGTGCTCGGCCAGACGGGCACGCGGGCGAAGGTCTCGCGGGCCTGCTGGTAGTACTCCAGCGAGAGGCCGTAGAACTTGAAGTCGTAGTGGTAGACCTGCGCGAGCTGGTGCAGCGCGAGGCCCTGCTCGGCGACGAGGTCGTTGCGGAGCGCGAGCTCGTAGGCCTTCTGGAGCGTCTCCTCGCCCTGGTGCGGGCGGCCGAGCTTGATCTGGGCGTAGCCCTTGTAGAGCAGCGCCTTCGGGATGTACTCGACGAGTCCGTTGCGGCGCGAAAGGTTGTAGACGCGCATGCACGTCTCCATGCCCTGCTCGTAGCTGCCCATCGCCATCTGCGTCGTCGCGCGCTGGAGGAGCGCCGCGATCTCCCACGCGCGGGAGCCGAGGCGGCGGGCCTCTTCGCGGACGCGGTCGAAGTACTGGAGCGCGGCCGGGAGGCTGCCGAGGCGGTGGCGCATGAGCCAGCCGAGGCGGTAGTCCAGCACGGCCGTCTGGTAGGCGTCGTGCGGCTCGACGAGCGCGAGCTCCGTCTTGGCGCGCTCGACGGGCGCATCGCGGAGGCAGCGCACGGCCTGGAGCTGCACGTGCGTCCGGAGGACGGCGTCGAGCGGCCGCTTGAGGATCTCGTTGAACTCGAGGAACGCCTCGTAGACCTGCGCCTGCCCGACGGCCTCGATGGCGCGCTCCCAGCGCTGGCGGAGCGCATCGGGCTGAGAGGCGAAAGCGGCAGTGACTCGTTCGATATGCTCGAGCTCGTGGGCCGGGATCATCGGAGCAGTCGGCATGGGCGCAGCGTACGGGGGCGGTTGCGGTCGCAGCGGAAGCACTGCGGCGCGGACCCGATATCGGCCCGGCCGTACTCGCCTTAAACGCGAACATGTGCGGTCCAGCACCCGAAATCCCTTCAGCCGATGAGCCCGTCGAGGCGCCGGCGTAGCGCCGCGAGGTCGGCAAGGCGCTCAGCGAGGATGCCTGCCGCTGCCTCGATGTCGGCGAAAGCCTCGGCCGTCTCGGTGTCGGCCGCCATCTCGCGTCCGAGCTGCGCCGTGCCGGCGATGACGGCGAGCGGGTTGGCGAGGTCATGGGCGACACGCGCGATCTCGTCCCGCAGCGCACTCAGCGCCTCGTCCACGAGACTCTGGCGCCGGGTTTTTCGTGGCAGGCACGTCGCTCGCGGGCCTCCCCTTCTGACCGAACGACGCGTCGATCCACCTCTCCAAGGCGTCGGCGGTGTCGAACGTGAACACGCGGGGGATGCCGAGCCCTGCCGCCAGCACCGCGAGTCCGTCGTCCAGTCCCGCCTGCACCGCGACGGCGTCAAAGGTGCTCCCCGAGAGGTAGGCGCGCGCGGCGGCGGCCGTCACGACGGGCGTCAGTGTGACATCCGGACGGTCGAGGCGCTCGGCGAGGCGCTCGGCATCGGGGTCGGCGAGCAGCACGTGGACGGTCATCGGGGCGGCGGCGTGAACGGGCCTATCTCCCGGCGCCTACCTGCGGTTCCTCTAGAGGCTGCAAACACAGCGGGGCCGAACGCCGGGCGTCCGGCCCCGGAGGTACCGCGTACGGGATTTGAACCCGTGTGACCACCGTGAAAGGGTGGCATCCTAACCCCTAGATGAACGCGGCAGGGGCAGCGCCCGTGGGCGCGGCGCCTCACGGCGCAGGGTGGCTGACGGGGCTTGAACCCGCGACCTCCCGGACCACAACCGGGTGCTCTAACCAACTGAGCTACAGCCACCATGAATCCGCCGGAGCGGCCCGCGCGCAACGGAGGTCTCGCGCGGGACGCAGAACCTACGCCGAGGCCCGCTCTCATCCGGTGAAGATTCCGGAAGACGCGCAGCCAACGGCGCCTCTACCGTCTGCATGCACCTCACCGACGCCAGGCCGTTCCGTTCTCCTGGCGGGGCCACTCGCCTCCGGTCACGATGAGCCGGGCCTACGCCTCACGGTAGAGGGTCCACGAGCGCCCACTTGACGACGGCTGCACCGCGCCGCAGAAGCCGAGGAGCTTCTGCGCCAGCAGGTAGACCACCTTGACCTCGTGCAGCGTGCAGGCCTCCGTGCCTCTCGCGTCGGCGTCGGGCGTCGCTGCCCAGGCGGGCGCCTCGGCGGCGGCTGCGTCGTCGAGGTCCGCGTCGTACTCGGCGCGCGGCACCGAGAGCGCGTCGGCGTCGGCGAGCGGACACGCCTCCGGCCGACAGCCTGGCTCGTGCCTCCAGGCGATGCACGCGAGGCCGTCGGGCGTGCGGCCGAGCCAGCCGGCGGCCTCCGCGCGGAACGCGTCGAGCGTCACGCGGACGCCTCGGCAGAGACGCGGCGTGAGCCGCGGACGCTCGGGCTGGCGTCGGCTCGAGCGTGCGGCAAGGTGTCCGGACGGTGGGCAGCCATCGGCATCATCGGATGACCGCGATCTTGCCGAGGACGGCCTCACCATTCACGCCGACCGCCGCCACGACGTAAACGCCCGACGCGACGAGCGCGCCCGTCCGGCCGTCCTTGCCGTCCCAGCGCATCGAGCCGCCGGCCGCCTCGGTCTCGTAGATCAACTCGCCTGTGAGCGTCAGCACGCGGACCGTCGAGCGGGCTGTTGCGAGGCCGGTCACGAGCACGCCGTTAGGCGCATCGGACGGGCGGAACGGGCTCGGCGAGACGCGAAGCGCCTCGGACGTCGCCGGCGCCTGCGTCGCGTCGCCAGAGACTGAGAAGAGCCCTTCGGACGTCGTCAGGAACACGCGCCCGTCGCGCGGTCGGACAGAGACGCGAAGCACGTTGTCGCTCGGGAGCGGGCTGTTCTGCGCGTTGAACTCGCGGAGAAGGACATAGCCCGAGCCCTGCGGCGACGGCGCGGCGAGGTACGCGCCCGAGGTCGTCGCGACCCACACGCGGCCGGCCGGGTCCACGTCGAGGTCGTTCACGGAGACGTCGCGGAGGAAGCCGCTGCGCGAGCCGTCCGCCGCGGCCGGCGTGAGCGTGAACTGCGGCAGGCCGAGGTTGAGGTCCGGCGAGAACACGGAGCCGGGCGAAAAGACGGTGGCGAGGCCGCGGTTGGTGCCGACCCAGACCGTCCCGCCGCCGTCCACGACGACGTCCGCGACCTCGGCACCGGGGAGGCCGCCGCCGTTGATGGTGCCCTGCCCGACGTAGCGCCGGATGCGGTCGTCTGCCGGCGCGACCGGGTCGCCGCCGGTGTCCCACACGGCGAGGCCGCCGCGGCCGAGTGCGAGCCACTTCTGGCCGAGGCGGTCGATGGCGAGGCGGTACGTGTCGCCGCCGAGGAAAGCGCCGCCAGGCACGGGCAGCCCGACCGACGTGCCGTCCGGCGCGAAGCGCTGCAGGGGCAGGAACGAGCCCTTGTTGGCGACCCACGCCACGTCGCCCTCGAAGGCCACGTCCGACACGACGACGTTGGACGAGTTGTCGCCGAACTGCCGCAGCGACGAGTTCGTCTCGTCGTAGCGGGTCGTCTCGCCATCGGGCGCGATCAGGACCAGGCCGTCGCCGTCGGAGCCGATGTAGACCGTCCCGTCGGCACGCGTGGTGAGGCTGACGAAGTTGGCGCGGCCGAGCGCGTCGGGCTCGTCGCGGTTGAGGCGCGACGTCCAGGCGCCGGACGCCGGGTCGAGGCGGCTGATGGCGGACGACTGCGCCGCGTCGACCCGGACCGAGGCCGTCCAGACCGTCCCGTCCGGGGCCACGTCCAGGGCCTCGTAGCCGTTCGAGAACGGCCCCTCGGGGACGACCGGCTCCGGCGCGAAGCGGACGATGGCCGTCGGCAGCGCGCCGTCGGGCAGTGGGAACAGTCCCACGGCCGCATCGCCGAGCCAGCGCCGCCCGCCCGGCCCGATGGCGATGCCGCTCAGGGCCGTCGCGCCGTCGGGGCGGTAGTCGCCGTCTGTGCTCGGTGGCGCGAAGAGGCGGACCGAGAATGGCCGCAGAAGCAGCAGCGTCGGCCCGTCCACGACGAGTTCGAGGATGTCGTCGTTGATGAACAGCTGGCGGTCCCAGTTGCCCGCCGGGCGGCGCTTGTAGAGGTCTCGGGCGTTGGTCGGTCCGCCGCCGGCGTAGAGCGCCGTGGCGCCGTCCGGGGCGGTGTACTGCGCGAGGCTCAGCGTGCGGTCCGGGAAGCCGCTCTCGAGGGTCCACGCGGCCGGGCTCTGCAGCGCGGGGTCAGCGAGCGCCGCGCGGACGATGCCGGCGTCGGTCGCGAGCCACAGCCCTGGCTGCCCGTCGGGCGTGTCTGCAAAGAGCACGTCGTTGACGCCGGTGCCCGGCGGCAGCGTCCCGAGGCGCGCGTACGTGTTGCGGACCTCGTTGCGGACGAGGTCGAACACGACGACGCCGAAGTCGGTCGCGACGTAGAGGCTGTCGCCCCGAACGCGCATCCGGCGGACGGTCCGCCCTGGAAACTGCGTGTTGCGCGCGATGTCGAGGTACGTGCGGACGCTTGCACCGTCGGCCGCGATGCGGTCCAGCGCGCCATCGGCGTAGCCGACCCAGAGCCCGCCGCGGCGGTCGTCGGCGACGAGTTCGCGGACGGGCCCGCCGTGGAGGCCGTCGATGGGGTTGCGGCGCAGGATCTCGCCCGAGACGGGGTCGTAGGCGAAGACGCCGCCAGGGGTCGCGGCCCAGACGCGCCCGAAGCCGGCCGTGACGGCCGTCACCTCGGTATAGGCGGGGTAGCCCTGCCAGCCGTCCGCGCTCGGTTGCGGGGTGGGCGTCTGGGCGAGGGCAGGGACGGCGAGAAGCGCGCCCGCGAGGACGGCAAGACCGGGCAGAAGCCGCATGGCGGGTCGAGAGAGAGTGCGGCGTACCGAAGCGGTCAGGCGGTGCGGGGAATCAGGCGTCGGCCGGGTCGGTGTCGTCCGCGCTCTCGGCGTGCGCGTTGGCAGCCTCCATCGCGGCGTCGAAGTCGGCTTCGTCGGCGGCGTCGAGGCGCTCGGCGAGGCTGGCGAGCTCGATGGCGCCAGCGGCGGCCTCAGCGCCCTTGTTGCCCGCCTTGGTGCCGGCGCGCTCCCACGCCTGCTCGAGCGTGTCTACGGTGAGAACGCCCATGAGGACCGGGATTCCGGTCGAGAGCGCCGCGTGCTGGCAGCCGCTCGCGACGCCGTTGGCGACGATGTCGTAGTGGCCGGTCGCGCCGCGGATGACGGCGCCGAGGCAGACCACCGCGCGGTAGCGGCCCGACTCGGCGAGGCGCTGCGCGATGGCCGGGATCTCGAACGCGCCTGGCACCCACGCCACGTCGACGGCGTCGGCGGGCGCGCCGTGGCGCGTGAACGCGTCGAGCGCACCCTCGAGCAGGCGCCGCGTGATGGCGTCGTTGAAGCGCGCCGCGACGATGGCGTAGCGGGCGCCGGCGGGAGAGACGAGGAGGCCTTCGTAGACGGTCGGCCCCGCGGTCGGGAGGGTCAAAGCTGGCATCGGTCGGATCGGCTGCAAAGGTACGGCGCGCCTCGCGGCGTGCGCGCGGGGCGCACCGGAGTGCCCGACGCCACGGACGGATTTCGCCTCCCTCCACCCGTGAACCACGTCGCCGCTTCAGCCGCGCGCCTCGATCGATGCGAGCAGGCGCGCGGCGAAGCCGCCCGAGGCGGCCGCGCGGCGCACGAGGCGCAGCGACGCGGCGCGGCCTGGTCCTCTCGCGACGAGCGGCAGCACCCGTCGGCCCTCGACATCCCCCGAAACGGCCAGCAGGCGGCCCGCGGCCCCGTTCGGCGGCGCTTCGAGCGCGTACACGACGGCGTGGAGGCCCGCCTCGGCGGCAGCACCGAGACACATCGCGCACGGCTCGAGCGTCGTCACGAGGACGCATCCCGGCGGCACGTCGCCGCGGAGGGCGCGGAGCGCCTCGGTCTCGGCGTGGCGCAGGCGGCCAGCCGAGGCGCGGTTGCGTCCGCGGGCGAGGATCGCCCCGTCCGAACTCGCAATAACGGCGCCGATGGGGGCATCACCTGCGTCGAGGGCCGCCTCAGCCTCGCGCATCGCCTCAGCAGTGAGCGCCTCGAGGGTCTCGAGCGTGAGCACGCCCTCCCCCGGCGCCGCCGCGACGAGCGCCTTATCGAGCCCGGCCGCGAACGCCTCGGTCGACGGGAAGACAGCGCGGGCGCCGGCCGTCGTTAGATCCAGTTTGGACGCCGTCCAGGTCGCGACGCCGATGAAGGCGACGCCGGCTCGTCGCGCAGCCTCGCCGTCGAACACGGTGTCGCCGACGAGCGCGCAGGCGGCGGGCGGGACGCCGAGCTTGCGGGCGGCCACGGTCAGAATGTCCGGCGCCGGCTTGCTCGCATCGGCGTCCGATGATGTGGTGACGACGTCGACGCGCTCACGCAGGTCTGTGCCGACGCTCGCGAACGTCGCGTCGAGGTCGTCCTCGCTAGACGACGAGGCGAGGGCGAGGCGCAGCCCGCGGGCGCGCGCCTCGGCGATGAGGCGCTCGGCGCCGCCGAAGAGGCGCAGCCGCGTCTCGGCTGCGATCGCTTTGAAGTGCGTCGCGACGGCCTCTCGGAAGGCGTCGCCATGCTCGGCCTCGAACGCGGGGCCGAACACGTCGGGCGTCAGCAGGTCTGCCCCTTTGCCGATCTCGCGGTCGATGCGGTCGCGCGGGACGCGCACGTCGAACTCGACCGCGGCGCGAACCATCGACTCAGCGTGAGCGGCGTTCGAGTCGACGAGCGTGCCGTCGAGGTCGAGAAGGAGGGCGGCGAGAGCCATGGTCGGCAGGTGAAAGGCGGCAGGCAGAGCCGAACGCAGTTCGGGACGCTCGAAGATCCGGCCGTACCGCAGCCGAAGCGGCTGACGCTGGAGACGAACTGCAGCGGGCCCATGAAGCCGCCGGCATCGAGCGCATCGGGACGGTGATGCCGCTGCCAAGCCATATCCAATAGACAGCAGGCATGCGCTGCACCCGATTCCAGCGCCGGGGCGCCACCCGGGACCGTGCTAGTTTCCAGGTCCGCCGGCGCGTCCCACTGTTCGACCGCGCTGCGGGCAAGCATCCCCAGTCTGTACCGATTCCCGATATGTCCGACGACAGCATTCCCGACGAGGCGCCGGTCGCGGCCCTCGTCTCTCCCGACGACGCGCCCGCCGGCGGCAGCCAGGCCGCCCTCTTCGTCGATTACCAGAGCCTGCACCATTACCTCAAGGGCCGCACCGACGGCGGCTCGACGGCCGACCTCGCCGGCCTCCTGTTCACCGCCCTGCGGACGCACCTCGAGGAAACGGGCGACCGGATCGTCCGCGGCCGGGCCTACGCCGACTTCGGCGCGCTCGACGACCACGCGCGCCACGTCCAGCGCCTGCTCTACCTCCACGGCATCGAGCCCGTGTTCGTCCCGGCGACGACGCACCGCAACACGACGGACCTTCAGCTCGCCGTCGATGTCGTGCAGGCGTGCCATGCGCATCCCGAGTCGGGCCTGTTCGTGCTCGTCGCCGGCGACCGCGATTACGTGCCGGTCGTGCAGGCGCTCATCGCAGCTGGTCGCCGCGTCGTCGTCGTCGGCTTCCGCGAGCACCTCTCGCCGCACCTTCTCGAGCACACGCGCGGCGGCCGCTTCGTCGACGCGGGAACGCTGCTGCCGACGGGCGCGCTCGCGGCCGAGCCAGAGGTTGGCGCGCCGGTTTCGGTAACCGTCTTCCAGGAGCCGCAGGACCCGCAGCACGAGATCGACTACGACGCGCTCGAGGTCATCGAGCGCAACTTCGGCCACTACGACGAGATCTACCTCACGCCGCTGCTCCGGCGCCTCTCGGAGGAGATCGGGGACCGCGAGGGCCACGACCCGAAGTCGCTCGTGGCGGACCTTGAGGAGTGTGGCGCGGTGCGCCTCGAACGCCGCCGCGGGATGCCGTACGACTACACGGTCCTCATCGTGAATGCGGAGCACCCGGCCGTCGTGGAGGTCCGCGAGGAGATCCACGGCACGGCCGCCGACACCGACGACGGCCTGCCGTTTGAGGACGAGGTGACGATCTAAGGGTTCGGCGGAGCGCCAGGACCGCTTGCAGACCCCCATTTCGGACACGCGCAGCCCGTCTCTGCCTGGTGGGTTTGTGTGTCGTGCCCACCCTGTCCCTTTCGTTCAGGGCGACAGCCCGAGCGCCTCGGAGCGGCGCCGCGGTGCCCGCCACACCGCATCAGCGTTTCCCGGTGCGACGAACGCTGTGACGGGGCGTTCAGCCCCGATTCACCGAGGCGCCGCAACGCCGCCCGCGCCCCGGCGTACGTCTCGCCAGTCTGTTCCAAACCGATCCTATGCCTGACTCCATCCCGACCGACAGCGGAGACGGCGCCGCGACGCCCATCCCGGAGACGCCTGCGCAGCCCGATCCGCTCGACAGCCTCACGCCGCGCCAGATCGTCGCCGAGCTCGACAAGTACGTCGTCGGCCAGCAGGACGCCAAGCGCTCCGTCGCCGTGGCGCTGCGGAACCGGTGGCGGCGCCTCCGCGCGCCCGAGGACATGCGCGACGAGATCGTGCCCGCCAACATCCTCATGATCGGGCCGACGGGCGTCGGCAAGACGGAGATCGCGCGGCGCCTCGCAAAGCTTACCGGCGCGCCGTTCGTCAAGGTCGAGGCGACCAAGTTCACCGAGGTCGGCTACGTTGGCCGCGACGTGGAGTCCATGATCCGCGACCTCGTCGACGGTGCCGTGGCGCAGGCGCGCGAGGCGCAGGCCGAGAAGGCCCGCGACGCCGCCGCCGCCCTTGCCGAGGAGCGCCTCCTGGACCTGCTGCTCCCGCCGACGCCACGCGCCCCGGGCACGCCCACCTTCGGCTTCCCGAACACGCAGCCCGACGCCGCGCCGGACGCCGCCGAGAGCCGCACGCGGGAGAAGCTCCGCGACAAGCTCCGGAACGGCGGCCTCGATGACCGCGAGGTGGAAGTCGACGTCACCGCGGACCGCACGACGAACCTCCAGATGTTCGGCCCGATGGGCATGGAGGAGATGGGCATCAACCTCAACGAGATGCTCGGCGGCATGGGCAAGACGCGCAAGACGCGCCGCGTGAAGGTCCCCGAAGCGCTGAACCTGCTCACGCAGGAGGAAGCGCTGAAGCTCGTCGACGGCGAGAGCGCCCGCGAGGAGGCCGTCGCCCGCGTCGAGCAGGCCGGCATCGTGTTCATCGACGAGATCGACAAGGTCGCAGGCCGTCAGGGCGCGGGAAGCTCGGGGCCGGACGTCTCGCGCGAGGGCGTCCAGCGCGACCTGCTGCCGATCGTCGAGGGCTCGTCCGTGACGACCAAGCACGGGCAGGTGCGGACAGACCACATCCTCTTTATCGCCTCGGGCGCCTTCCACGTCTCGAAGCCGTCGCGACCTTATCCCGGAGCTCCAGGGCCGCTTCCCGATCCGCGTCGAGCTGGGCTCGCTCACGGAGGACGACTTCGTGCGGATCCTGACGGAGCCCGAGAACGCGCTCCTGAAGCAGTACGCGGCCCTCTTCGCCTCTGAAGGCGTCGAGTTGACCGTCGATGCGGACGCCGTCCGCGAGATCGCTCGCATCGCGACCGACGTCAACGAGTCGGTCGAGAACATCGGCGCCCGCCGCCTCCACACGATCCTGACGACGCTCCTCGACGCCGAACTCTTCGGCGTGCCGGACGACCACGCCGGGCCGGTCCACGTCACCGCAGACCTCGTGCGCGAGCGCCTCGCATCGATCGCCCAGAACCGCGACCTCAGCCAGTACGTGCTGTGAGCGCCCGGTCGGCCGTCCGCCTTGCGCGCCTCGACAGTCCCGAGGCGCGCGAGGCCTACGCCGACCTCCTCTCCGAGAGTCCGCAGCGAACGGCCTTCGCGACGCTCGCCTTCGCCGACGCGGCGTGCGACGCGTTCGGCCTGACAGGCCGCCTCGCGCTTCTCGAGGACGCTGGTCGGGCGATGATCGGCGCGGTCCTGTTCGAGAAAAAGACAGGTCCGTTTCGCCAGGCCATCGTCCCGCCGCTGACGCCGTACACGGGCCCGGTTCTGCGCGAGCCTGTCGGCCTCGCATCGGCCGAGGCGCTCGGGTCGTTCCTCGACGCGCTCAAGCCGCACTTCGCGTCCATCGCCTTTCAGCCCCCGCCCGACGTCGCGGACGTCCGCCCGTTCACCTGGGCTGGCTTTGCGTCCACGCCGCGCTACACGTACTGGGGGCCGTCCGGACTGGATGCTGCGCCGATCTACGTCCGCAAAATGCTCCGCGAGAACGGGACGACGCGCGTCGACGGATCGCGCCGCGAGACGGGGACGGACACGATCGACGCCCCAGATGCCGCATCTGACGTCATCGCGGCGATGCAGCGGGCGTTCGGCCGGATCGACCAGGATGTGCCCGTCGACGCGGCACGCGCCGAGCGCCTTGTCCGGCGCCTCGCCGCCGACGGACTCGCGCAGATCACGGTCGCCGAGACGCGCGGCGCGCGCGTCGGGGCCGTCGCGACGCTCGCCGACGACCGGACAGGCCACTTCTGGACGGGCGCCGGCGACCCGGGCCCGTCGATGCTGATGATGATGGCGCACGCCTCGCAGCGCCTCGCCGAGACGGGCCGCACCGAGTTCGACCTCATGGGCGCCAACATCGCCCGCATCTCGACCTTCAAGGCGCGGTTCGGGCTGCCGCTGACGGTGAGCTACCGCGCCGTGTGGACAGGCTCGCGCGTGCTCCGCCTGCGCGAGGCGTTCCGCTCATGACTGCGGGGACCGAGCCCGCGCGGCGCCTCTCGCGGATGCGAGCCCGCGCCGAGGCGTGGCGCGAAGGCGCCTTCCTGCAGCCTGTCCTGACGCTCGTCGGCGGGACGGCCGCGGCGCAGGCGGCCGTCTTCGCGGCGCGGCCGGTCCTCACGCGTCTCTACACGCCCGAGGCGTTCGGCGTGCTGACGCTCGTCACGACCGTCGCCGCGCTCCTCTCGGCCGTCGCGCATGGCGGCTACCGCTACGCCCTCCTCCTGCCCGAGGACGACGCCGACGCTGGCGGGCTCGCGTGGCTGTCCGTCCTCGGCGCGATCGCCACGTCCGTTCTGACGCTCCTCGGCGTGTCGGTCGCGCTGCGCGCCGGATGGCTCCACGGCGCAGCGTGGTGGCTCCTTCCCCCCGCCCTGCTCGCGCTCGACGTGTCGCAGACGGCCGAGCAGTGGCTCACGCGCGGGCACCGGTTCAAGACGATCTCGGCGTCGCGCGTGGCGCAGTCGGGCGTCGTCGTGGCCATCCAGGTCGGGGCCGGGATTGCGGCCGCTGGCGCCATCGGGCTCGTCGGCGGGGCCGCGGCGGGCTTCGGGGTGAGCCTCGCCGTCGTAGGTGCCGCCACGTGGCGCGCCGACGGTGCCCGTCTTCTCGGGGCGCTTCGGCCCGAGGCACTCCGCACGCTCGCGCGGCGCTACGCACGGTTTCCGCAGTTCTCGGCGCCCGCCGCGGCCCTCAACCTCGCCGCGACGCGCCTGCCCATCCTGCTGCTCGCCGCGTTCGCCGGCGAGGCCGTCGTCGGACAGTTCGGCGTCGCGTATGGGACGCTCGCCCTCCCGCTCGGCCTCGTCGCCGGCGCCTCGGGGCAGGTCTTCTTCGTCCGCGCCGCCGCGGCTGTGCGTGACGGGACGCTCCCCGCGCTCACGCGGCGGACCCTGCGCGGGCTCCTCGCCGTAACCGTCTTCCCGAGCCTCGCCGTGATGGCGGCCGGCCCGAGCCTCTTCGCGTTCGTCTTCGGCCCGACGTGGACGACGGCCGGCCAGTTCGCCCAGACTATCGCGCCGTGGACGCTCTGCGCGTCCATCGCCGGCCCGATGACGTGCCTTTTCGACGTGCTCGAGCGGCAGCGGGCGGACCTCGGCTTCAGCGTGTTCATGGCGACCGCCCAGACGGCCGCGCTCGTCGGCGCGGGCCTGTTTCTCGAGGCGCCCGGCATCGTGCTTGTCGCGAGCGTCGCCGGGACGCTGCTGCGCCTCGCCCACCTTGGCTGGATGCTGCGCCTCGCGCGGGTCCCGGTCGGCCCGGTGATACGCGACCTCGGTGCAGCGCTCACGGTCGCTGCCCCGCTCGCCCTCGGCGTCTGGGCCGTGGACCTCCTCGCGGGCGGCATCTGGACGCTCGGGGCGACAGCCCTTGGCGGGCTTGTCACGCTCGGGACGGCCGCCCGGCAAAAAACAGGTTGAGGTCCGGCGATTCCAGCCCCGGACCTCATACCTGCAGCTCAGAGGATCGAGCGGAAGGTGCTTGTGATGGGCGCTGCGACGGCTGACTCGCCGTCCGGGCGCGTCGGTGCATCGGGCGCCGCGGCGCCGTCCGGCCCGCAGAACGTCGCGTAGGCATCGCGCAGGTCCGAGGCGATGGCGCTCGACGAACGGCCCTCGATGTGGCGGCGCTCGAGGACGAACACCGGGTCGCCATCCTTGATGAGAACCATGAACGGGCTCGACGGCGGGATGCCGGCGAGGTACTCGCGCAGGCGCGCCGTCGCCTCCGTGTCTTGTCCGGCAAAGACCGTCACCTGGCGGTCCGGCGTATGCTCGAGCCCTTGCACGAGCGCAACGGCGGGGCGCGCGTTCGCCGCGGCGCAGCCGCAGACTGAGTTCACGACGGCGAGCGTCGTCCCGCTCTGCGCAGCCTCCCACGCCGCATCGACATCGGCCGCGGTACGGAGCTCCTCGACGCCGAGGCGGGTCAGGTCCTCGCGCATCGGCGCGACGAGATATTCGGGATACATGGGGGTCGGGAAAGATGGAACCGAGGCGATACGGCGTGCTGGAGTTGCCGTTCCGGCTTCACGGGCGCTTGGCGCGGCGCGTTTAAGCACGGCACGTGCAGCGCGATACCGGATCTGAACGCGCGCTGTGACGGACCGACTTAGCGCAGTCTTTCCATAGGGCGCTTCCCCGGCCCGACCGAGCGGTTACTTTTGGGGCACCGCCACATACCCTCCCTGTATGCTTGTTCAGGTCACGCGTTCGCTCATCGTCGCCAGCGCCCTCGCCCTCTTCGCCGGCTTTGCGCCCACCGCAGTGGCGCAGTCCGCCGCCGGCTGGGGTGCTGCCCGCCCGACCGCCTCGCCAGCGTCCTCCCAGGACGCCGCCGACACGGCCGGCCCCCGCCGCCGCCCGACCCGCCGCTCTGCCATCCGTCCCGACACCGCCACGACGGCGTCCTACCGCGCGCCCGTCCGCTCCGTCTCGAGCGCCTCGGCCAACGCCTCCGCTGCGCGGATGGAGATGATTTCGTCGGCGCTCCGCGAGGCCGGCCAGCCGTGGCTCGGGACGCCCTACCGCTGGGGCGGCGACTCGCGCCGCGGCATCGACTGCTCCGCCTTCGTGCGGCGGTTCATGCAGGACAACCTCGACGTCGACCTCCCCCGCGCGACGGCCGGGCAGCAGTTCGAGGGCGTCTCGGTGAGCAAGTCCGACCTTCTCCCAGGCGACCTCGTGTTTTTCCGCCGCCGCTCGGTCCGCCACGTCGGCGTGTACCTCGGCAACGGCGACTTTATCCACGCCTCGTCCAGCCGCGGGGTGACTGTGTCGAACCTCTCGGAGGGCTACTACGAGCAGGCATACTGGATGGCCCGGCGTGTGCTCTCCGAGCCCGCCTCGGGCCGCCGCCCGATGCCGCGCCGCGACGCCGACGCCGAGTCCGTCCGGGGCTAGCCCCACGGCGAGAGCCGTCTGGCGCCTCTGCTCCTCCGTGCCGTATCTTGGCACTCCGCATCCCGGCTCACCTGCCGGGATGCTCCTTTTTTGTCCCTCCCGCACGGACGGCCCGCACGGGCCGCACCGTCAGCCGCCGGACCACTGCCATGAGTGCTACCGTCTACCTCACCGAAGAAGGCCTACAGAACCTCAAGGAAGAGCTGCACCGCGCCCGGACGACCGAGCGCCAGGAGATCGCACAGGCCATAGCCGAGGCGCGCGCCCAAGGCGACCTCTCAGAGAACGCCGAGTACGACGCCGCGAAGGAGGCACAGGGCCACCTCGAGGCCCGCATCTCGCGCCTCGAAGGCACCGTCTCGACCGCCCGCGTCGTCGACGAGTCCGAGGTCGATGCGAGCCGCGCGCGCATCCTCTCGAACGTCCGCGTGATGAACAAGAAGGTCAAGAAGGAAGCCATCTACACGCTCGTCGCTCCGCAGGAGGCCGACCTCGCGCGCAACCGCGTCTCGGTGGAGAGCCCCATCGGCAAGGGCCTGCTCGGCAAGGAGGTCGGCGACACGGTCGACATCAAGGTGCCGGCCGGCCTCGTCAAGCTCGAGATCCTCGAGATCACTCGGTGACCGACCTGCGGTTCGAGGTGTGGGGCTTGATGTGTTGAGTCCCGGACCTCGAACCTCGAACCCCGACTCGCCATGTCCCGCCCTGCACCCGCTCCGCTGCCCCGCGTGACGCCGCTACGCGGCGGACCGCGCAACGCGGCGCCGGGACCGCGCTCGGCGCCGGTCGTGGACGGGAGAAAGGGACGGAAGAAGCGCGGGCTCGTGCGCCGCCTCGTCCGGTTCGTGGTGATGGCTGTCGTGGGCTACCTCGCCGCGTGCGCGCTGCTGCTCGGCGCGTACCGCTTTGTCGAGCCGCCCGCGACGACGGTCCAGCTCTGGAACGCCGTCGGGGACGCCGCGACGGGCACGCGCTTCGGCTACACCTACGACCCGGTCGACGAGGACGGGCAGGACCCGGACATTCGCCACGCCGTCGTGGCGAGCGAGGACGCGCGCTTCTACACCCACGCCGGCTTCGACTTCGAGGAGATCCGCCGCGCGCGCGAGGACGCCGAGCGCCGCGGCCGCGCGCCCCGTGGCGCCTCGACGCTCACCCAGCAACTCGTCAAAAACCTCTTCCTGACAACCGGACGCAGCTACGTCCGCAAAGGCTTTGAGGTGCCGCTGACGGTCGCGGCCGAACTGCTCCTGCCCAAGGAGCGCATCCTCACGCTGTACCTCAACGTCGCCGAGTGGGGGCCGGGCGTGTACGGCATCGAGGCGGCCGCCGAGCACCACTACGGCACGGGCGCCGACGCACTCTCGCGCAATCAGGCCGCGCGCCTCGCGGCCATCCTCCCGAACCCCATCGCCCGCGACCCCGACGACATGGGGCGCACGGCGTCGCGCATCCAGACGCGGATGCGGCAGATGGGCTGGTGAGCGAAAAATCGGACTGGGGATAAGGCGGCCGGGCTGGATCGGTTCAGTCCAGAGCGCCTCGTCTGGCCCGAAGGCCGTTGCTAGCTTTCGGGCCAACACCCACCCCGTACCTGTGGCAGAACTTCCGCCCGTCGTCGACCGCACCGTGGCCATCAGCGGTGCCGAGCCCCTGCTCCTGTTCGGATTCAACGAGGTCTACCTGCGCAAGATCGAGGCGGCCTTCCCCGAGACGCGCGTTGTCGCCCGCGGCGACGAGCTGCGCCTGCGCGGCCCCGAAGAGCAGCTGGACCGCATCGAGCGCGTCATCACCGAGCTCACGCTGATCCTCAACCGCAACGCCAACCTCACCGAGACCGACGTCGACACGATCCTCGAGATCGGCCGCGCCGGCGGCGCGCCCCGGCGCTCGGCCGGGACCGACGCGATCCTGTTCACGCCGATGGGCGGGACGGTGAAGGCCAAGACGCCGGGCCAGGGACGCCTCGTGGATGCAGCGCGCGTGTCGGACATCGTCTTCGCCGTCGGGCCCGCGGGCACCGGCAAGACGTACGTCTCGGTCGCGCTCGCGGTGAGCGCCCTGAAGTCCCGGCAGGTCAAGAAAATCGTCCTCGCCCGGCCAGCCGTCGAGGCGGGCGAGTCGCTTGGATTCCTCCCCGGCGGCTTCCGCGACAAGGTCGACCCATACCTGCGCCCGCTCTACGACGCCCTCGAGGACATGATCGAGCGCGACAAGCTCCAGAGCTACCTCGAGCGCAACATCATCGAGATCGTGCCCCTCGCCTACATGCGCGGCCGCACGCTCACGAGCGCCTTCGTCATCCTGGACGAGGCGCAGAACGCGACCGCGGGCCAGATGAAGATGTTCCTGACGCGCCTCGGCGCGGGCTCGCGCGCCATCGTCACCGGCGACGGCACGCAGACCGACCTGCCCTCGCGCGTGCTCTCAGGCCTCACGCAGGCCCGCGACATCCTCGAAGGGGTCGATGGCATCGACTTCGTCGACTTCGGCCGCGGCGACGTCGTCCGCCACAAGCTCGTCAAAGACATCATCGAGGCATACGAGAAGGCCGCGGATGTCGAGGAGGTCGGGCGGCGCGTGTGATCCCGGAAGAGATGTGCTGATTTCGCCCTCCCACACGCCAGCCCCCACCGTGCTCCCTCTCCCCCACGACGTCGCCAACGATCTCCCGGACCTTATCGTTCGCGCGCTCGCCGAGGATGTCGGCGCGGGCGACGTGACGACCGAGGCGACCGTCGGGCCGGACGTGCAGGCGACGGGGCGCTTCCTGGTTAAGGAGGACGGCGTCATCGCCGGGCTGGCCGTCGCCGAGCGCGTGTTTGCCGCCGTCGACCCGGGCCTCGTGCTGGACTGGAGCGCGTCGGACGGCGACTGGATCAGAGCGCGGACAGTCGTCGGGACGGTCCGCGGCGCGGCGCGGTCGATCCTCATCGGCGAACGCCTCGCGCTGAACCTCGTGCAGCGAATGGGGGGCATTGCGACGGCGGCGCGCGCCTATGCCGAGGCGGCGCGCCCGGCCCGCGTTCTCGACACGCGCAAGACGGCGCCCGGTCTGCGCCTGCTCGACAAGCTCGCCGTGCGCCTCGGCGGCGCCGAGAACCACCGCGTCGGGCTGTTCGACCGTGTGCTCGTCAAGGACAACCACATCGAGGCGGCCGGCGGCATCCGGGCCGCCCTCGCCGCAGTGACGGCCCACGCCGCACCCGACCTCCTCGTCGAAATCGAGGCACGGTCGCTCGACGAGGTGGACGCCGTGCTCGCGGCCAAGGCTGAGGGCCTCCGTGCCGACATCCTCCTGCTGGACAACATGGCGCGGCGGACGGCGGACGGCCTCGACGTGTCGGTGCTCGCCGAGGCCGTCCGCCGCGTCGGCGGGCGCCTCACGACCGAGGCGTCGGGCAACGTCACGCTGGAGACCGTTCCGGCCATCGCCGCGACGGGCGTCGACACCATCTCGTCCGGCGCGCTCACGCACTCGGTCCGCGCGCTCGACGTGTCGCTCAAGATCACGCTCGGCTAAAACGGACGACGGCCGCCTCGCGTGGTGCGGGGCGGCCGTCGGCCTTGTCGGATTGAGCGGCTCTACTCGGCCGGGCCCATCTGGGCGGGCGCCTCGTCGCGCGGAACGACCTCGAACGAGATGCGGGCCGTGCCGGCTCCGCGCATCCCGATCGCGTCGGCGGCGGCGCCGGAGAGGTCGAGGACGCGGCTGCGGTGGAACGGGCCGCGGTCGTTGACGCGCACGAAGACGGCGCGGCCGGTGCGCTCGTTCGTGACCCGGAGGACCGTCCCGAACGGGAGCGTCCGGTGGGCGGCCGTGTAGGCCGAGCGGTCGTAGCGGGCGCCGGAGGCGGTCCGGTTGCCATGCAGCGAGGCGGCGTAGAAGCTGGCGACGCCACGGCGGGCCTCGGCGCGGCGGCCACCCGGGGTGACGGTCTGTGCGGCGGCGGGGACGGCGAGCGCGGCCATGAGGCCGACGAGAAGCAGAAGACGGCTCACATAGGAGTCGGTGGGCGAGCAGGCGGAAGGCGGCGCGTGAGCGCTGCGCGGCCCGGGGTGAAGGGCCGGGGGCAAGGATAGGGCACGCCCCGAGGCCCTGCCTTCGCAAAGCCCTGATGGTCCGAGAAGGGTGCGTTTCTGCTCCGCGAAGCCCGGTTTAACCGCACTTCTTCACACAGGGTCTGCGGTGCGGCTCTTGCAAACGGGGCGTCTATCTTGGCGCCCGCCCCTCGCTCCGTCCGCCCCGAATGGTCCCCGCCGCCCTCGCCGTTGCCCTGAGCTACCTGCTCGGCGCGATCCCGTTCAGCCTCGTCGTGGCGCGCATGCACGGCGTCGATCTGCGGCAGCACGGCTCGGGCAATGCCGGCGCGACGAACGTCTGGCGCGTGCTCGGCAAAGGCCCCGGCGCCCTCGTCTTCCTTCTCGACTTCGCGAAGGGCCTGCTCCCGACACTGCTCGTCCCGATGCTGCTCGCGCCACGCCTCGCCGACACCGTGGCGCACGAGCCGCTGGCAGCTGCGTGGCTCGCCGTCGGCGCCGGCGTCGCCGCGATGGTCGGGCACGTGGTCACGCTCTGGGGGCGCGTCTTCTTCGGGTCGTGGAAGGGCGGCAAGGGCGTCGCGACGGGCGCGGGCCTCATCGCGGGCCTCATCCCCGCCGCGACGGCTGTCGCGGTGGCCGTGTTCGCGGGCGCGATGTGGGCGACGCGGCGCGTCTCGCTCGGGTCGATCCTCGGCGCCGTCTCGCTGCCGCTCACGCTCGGCGTGCGGACAGCGCTCGGCGCGCACTATGAGCCGCCGGTCTGGGGCTTCGCCCTCCTCGTGCCGCTGTTCATCCTGTGGACGCACCGCACCAACGTCCGCCGCCTCTTCGACGGGACGGAGCCGCGCCTCGGTGACAAGGCAGAAGGACTCGGGACGTAGAAAGCACAAGTGCAGATATGGGCCGGCACCTCAGGTGGCGTCGTCAGCCTCTACCGTATTGCACGTTCCGGCTCTTCGGGCAAGGCGCGGCGGTCGTGACTGGCGCGCGGCTCCGGCTCGTCGGCACCCCCGTGGGTTACGGCATCAACGAGGCGACGGACTCCGGCGGGCTGCGGCTGAACTTCTAGGCGGATGCCGAGGGCACTTCAGGCTACCTGAGGCGGCGGAGACAGGCTGGCGGCCTAGCTTCCAGCACACCCACCGCCGCTCTCCGATGCGCCTGCTCGCCGCCGCTCTCGTCCTGCTCGCCTCGGTCCCCGCGCTCGCCCAGAGCCAGTACTCAGCGGATCGCGGCGCCTACGTCGCCCTCGAGATCTTAGCATCAGCCGCGGCGGGCTCCAGCAGGCAGACGCGTACCGTCGGCGCCCGCCTCGCCGGCGGCGTCGATGTCGGGCTTCGCCTCGGGTTTGAGGGCTCAGGCAGTGGCTATGGCCGCGCGTTCAGCGGCGGCCCGGTCGCTGGCATGTCGCGGCCGCTCGGCAACGGGCTCGAGGGCCGCGTCGAAGGCGCGCTCCGCTATTCGACCCTGAGCGGGAGCGCGCCGACGGACAATCCGTCTCCGGGCCTCCGCACGGTGTTCAACCTGAAGACGGTCACCGAGGACATCACGGCGACCGTCTCACGGCCGTTCCGGATCGCCGGGTCGGTCCGGATCCGCCCCGCCTTCGGCGTCTACGCGACGGCGATCCAGACGCTCGACAGTGACGTCAATGCCCATGCGGGGACGCCGACGGGCCGGGCAGGCCTTCACCTCCACCTTCCCGTCTCGTTCCGCCTGCTCGGCGCGGACGTGGTGTGGGCGCCCGCCGTGCTCCGCCTGACCCTCGTCCCACATGCGCGGCTCCAGGGCGTCAACGACGAGGGCTATTACGAGTCGCTCGCCGGGATGGCGGCTTTTGCAGGCAGCGGCCTTCGGGTCAACTTCTAGCCCTTCGCTGCAGCGGCCTGCTGCACAACCGGGATGACAACCGACGACACGGTGCGGGCCAGAATGCGAGCGCCAGCAGCCGTCGGGTGGACCTGGTCGCCCTGGTTCAGCGACGCCACGCCGGCGACGCCGTCGAGCAGAAACGGGACGAGGTCGGCGCCAGCCTGCTCCGCGACGCGTGGGAAGACGGCGCGGAACGCGGCCGTGTAGTCTACCCCGTAGTTCGGCAGCGCCTCGACGCCCGCGACGACGAGGCGCGCGCGCGGCGCGGTGGCCTTCACCTTGTCGAGGATCGCCGTGAGATTCTGCTCCATCGCCGCGACGTCCTGCCCGCGCAAGCCGTCGTTGGCGCCGAGGGCGAGCACGAACACGTCCGGCGTCGTCCGCGAGAGCACCCAGTCGACGCGCCGCAGGCCCCCCGCCGATGTCTCGCCCGAGTTTCCCGCGTTGACGACCCGCGCCGGGACGCCGAGCGCCGCGAGGCTGTCGCCGATGAGCGCCGGGTACGCCTCTGCGCCGGGGTTGGCGAGGCCGTAGCCCGCCGTGAGGCTGTCGCCGAAGAAGACGACCACGACCGAGTCGGACTCGGCTGTCGGCGCCGAGGCGCGCGGCGGCGCTGCGCTCGTCGGAGCCGGGGTGGCGATGGGTGCATCCGGCGCGTCGGCGCAGCCCAGCGCGAGGATCGGGAGCATCAGGAGAAAGGAGCGCATCGGAATGGAAGGCAAGGGGGACGAGGCGAACAGAACGGCTGAGCGCAGTCTCCCATGCCTCATCCCACACGCTTCATGCCCGCCGGCAGCCGGTGGTTCCGGCGGAGGCGTGCGCAGCGCGTGGAGACGCCGCCGAGGGCGAACACGGCGCACGGCCGAGCGGTACGGCGCCGTTCGTCCTGCCTCCCTCCCGCCCCGCCGTGCTCGACCCTGTCCTCGCCGCCCACGACCTCACCAAGACGTTCGACTCGGGCGGCCGCGCGCTCACTGTCCTCGACGGCGTCTCGTTCGCCGTCCCGCCCGGGGCGACGTGCGCCATCGTCGGGCCTTCTGGCTCGGGCAAGACGACGCTGCTCGGCCTGTGCGCCGGCCTCGACCGGCCGACGCGCGGGACGGTCACGCTCGACGGGACGCCGCTCGGCCCGCTCTCGGAGGACGAGCGCGCCGCGCTGCGCGCCCGCTCGGTCGGCTTCGTCTTCCAGAATTTCCGCCTCCTCCCGAGCCTCACGGCCCGCGAAAACGTCTCGCTGCCGCTCGACCTTCGTGGCGATGCCGGCGCGCGTCAGGCTGCCGACGACCTCCTCGACCGCGTCGGCCTCGCGGACCGCGCCGGGCACTACCCGACGCAGCTCTCCGGCGGCGAGCAGCAGCGCGTCGCCCTCGCCCGCGCCTTCGCCGGTCGCCCTCGCCTCCTCTTTGCCGACGAGCCGACGGGCAACCTCGACGCCGAGACCGGCGCGACCGTCGAGGCGCTCCTCTTCGAGCTCAACCGCGAGGCCGGCACGGCCCTCGTCGTCGTCACCCACGACCCCGCGCTCGCCGCGCGCTGCGGACAGACGATCCGCCTGCGCGGCGGACGCGTCGTGGAGAGCGCCCCCGCGCCGACCCTCTCACCAGCGGTTTAGTGTTTAAGGCTGCCTGTTCCAACCGTTAAACCTTAACCCATGGCGTTCCTCCCCCGCCTCGCGTGGCGCGACAGCCGCGGTGCCCGCCGCCGGCTCGTCCTGTACGTCTCGGCGATGGCGCTCGGCGTGGCCGCGCTCGTCGCGATCCGCTCGTTCGGCGTCAACCTCGAGCGCGCCGTCGAGACGCAGGCGCGCGACGTGTTCGGGTCCGATCTCCAGGTCCGCCGCACGATTCCGTTCTCGACCGAGCAGCAGGCGCTGCTCGACTCGCTCCGCAACGAGACAGCAGCCGACGTGCTCCGCGAGGCGACGTTCCCCTCGATGGCCCGCTTTCCCGCCGCTGGCGAGGGCGAGGGGCGCGCGCGCCTCTCGCAGGTCCGCGCCCTCGACGGGCCGTTCCCGCTCTACGGCCAGGCCGAGACGACGCCCGAGGACGCCCTCGGCCGCTTCGAGCAGGGCGGCGGCGCCCTCGTCGACGCAACGCTGATGCTCCAGATGGACGCCAGCATCGGCGACTCGGTGCAGGTCGGCGGACGCGCCTACGCCATTGTCGGGCGCGTCGACGCCGTGCCAGGGCAGACCGATATCGCGGCCCTTGTCGGGCCGCGCGTCTACGTCCCACTCGCGACGCTGGACTCGACGCTGCTCGGCTTCGGCTCGCGCGCGCGCTTTATCGCCGCCTACCGGTTCCCTGAGGAAGCGGGACAGGCCGGCGCGCCCGAGGCGCTCACCCGCGTCACGCCGCGTCTCGAGGCGGCAGGCCTCCGCTTCGACACGGCCGGCGAGGACCAGCAGCAGATCAACGAGGCGTCGGGCTACCTCACGCGCTTCCTGTCGCTCGTCGGGTTCGTGGCGCTCCTGCTCGGCGGCGTCGGCGTTGCGTCGAGCATCAGCGTCTACGTGAAGGAAAAGGCGGAGACCGTTGCGACACTCCGGTGTCTTGGACTTTCATCCGGCCGTGTGCTTGCCGTGTATGCGATGCAGGCCATCGCGCTCGGCCTCGTCGGATCCGTTCTCGGCGCCCTGCTGGGTGTCGCGGTTCAGCGCCTGCTCCCGATCGTGCTCGGCGGCTTCCTGCCTGTGGACGTGTCGAACGCCGTCGTGCCGGGCGCGCTCCTCGAGGGTGTCGGCGTGGGACTCGTCGCGTCCGTGCTCTTCGCGATGTGGCCGCTCGCGGGCGTGCGCCGCGTGCCGCCGCTGCGCGCGATCCGCTCAGACGCCCGGGCCACCGGGACGGACCCGCTCCAACTCTTCGTCGGCCTGCTGCTCGTCGCCGCCGTCTCCGGCTTCGCGTTCCTGCAGACGCGCGACGCGCTCGGGACGGCCGCCTTCGTCGGCGGGACGGCCGCCGTCTTTGCGCTCCTCGCCGCCGCCTCGGTCGCCATCCGAGGCATCGTCGGGCGCTTCGCGCGGCCGGGCCTGCCGTGGGCGTGGCGCCAGGGCCTCGCCAACCTCCGCGCGCCTGGCAACCAGACCCTCGTCCTCACCGTCACGCTCGGCCTCGGCGTGTTCCTCGTGCTCGCGCTCGCGCTTGTGCAGGCGTCCGTCCTCAACCGCATCGCCCTGCCGGCCGGCGCCGAGGCCGGGCCGGACGTCGTCCTGTTCGACGTACAGCCGGACCAGCGCGACTCGCTCCGCGCGCTCGTCACGGGCGAGGGCTTGCAGGTTCTCGGCGAGACGCCGATCGTCCAGATGCGCATCGCCGCCATCGACGGCGTCCGCACGGACTCGATCCTCGCCGACTCGGCCAACACGCGCGGCAACTTCGAGACCGGCAGCGGGCCGGCGCGGTGGGCCGTCGCCCGCGAGTACCGCTCGACCTATCGGGCGGATCTCGTTGCCTCAGAAGAGGTTGTGGAGGGCACCTTCCAGGGGACGGTTGCTACGGACACCGCTCTCGTTCCCGTCTCACTCGAGGCGGATCTGGCCAAAGACCTCGGCGTGCGCGTCGGCAGCGCCATCGCGTGGGACGTGGGCGGCGTCGAGGTTGCCTCCGTGATCACGAGCCTCCGGACCGTCGACTGGGCGCAGATCCAGCCCAACTTCTTCGCCGTCTTCCCCGAGGGTCCGCTCGACGCGGCCCCGCAGACAGCCGTGATCCTGACGCGCGCCGGCTCGCCCGAGGCATCGGCAAAGCTGCAGAGCGCCGTCGTGGAGGCGTTCCCGAACGTCTCGGCCGTCGACGTGCGCCTCGTGCTGGACCTGCTGGACCGCGTCATCGGGCGCGTCGCGTTCGTGCTCCGCTTCATGGCCCTCTTCGCCGTGCTGACGGGCCTCGTCGTGCTCGCCGGGGCCGTTCGGGTCGCGCTCGGGCAGCGGACCCGCGAGGCCGTCCTGCTCCGAACGCTCGGCGCGAGCCGGGCACAGGTGCGCCGGACGCTCGTTGCCGAGTATGCGCTGCTCGGGTTGCTCGGCGCGCTCACGGGCGGGCTCCTCGCCGTCGGCGGCGCTTATGCGCTGGCCCGTTTCGCCTTCAAGATCCCGTTCGTCCTCGACCCGTCGTGGCTCCTGTTCGCGCTCGTCGCCGTGCCTGCGCTGACGGCCGCTGTCGGGCTCGTCGGCAGCCGCCGGGCACTCTCGCGGCCGCCGCTCGACGTGCTCCGCGCCGAGGAGTAGCGGCGCGCAGGCAGATTGCAGCGGTGTCTTGATTGGGAGGCCTGGATGGTCTACTCTGGGTGATCATACTCCGTGCTTGGCATGCGCCGTCTCGTCGCCGCGCTCGCGCTCGTCTGCTCCGTCGCACAGGCGCAGGGCCCCGTTGTCGATGCCGCTCGCTTTTCCCCGCTGGACGTCGGGGACCAGTGGAAGTACTACAGCACCGAGCTGTACGGCCCGGTCCCGGTCTCGATCTACTCCGAGTGGACGGTCTCGACCGTCGACCGCGACACGCTCATCGGAGGCGAGACGTACGTGGTGATCGTGACCGAGCGCGCGCCCACTTCCGGGATGGAAAATGCCACGCGCACGACGTGTGCCTTCAACCGCGTGCTCGGGGCGGCCCCGACCGGCACCACGACGCTGCCCCGCTACGACTGCAGCAGGGCGCTCGTGCTTCCGCCCCCGGTGCCCTGGACTGCCGGCCCGACCACGATCACGACCGGCACGTCGATCACGCTCTGGGACCAGTCGGTCCCTGTCGATTCACTGCTCACGTTTGGGAGTCAGCAGGCGGGATCGGGCCAAGCGTACACCTCCACGTCCTACCGCTATGCGACTGGGATCGGCTTCGTTTCGAGCCGCCGCTGGGGCCGGACGCACGAGACGCCGCAGGGCCGCGACGACTTCGACGACAACACCGTTTTGTATGAGGCGACCATCGACGGCGTGCAGTACGGCGGCTTCGTCGTCGCGGCCGATCCGGCGGCCGCGCCTGCAGCCGGGTTCTCACTGTCGACGTTCCCGAACCCGTCCGCCGGTCCCATCCGGGTCGCCGCGGCCGGTGCGAGTGGCCGCGTCACCATAGACGTGTTCGATGCGCTCGGCCGGCACGTCGACGGCGGGACGGTGCAGGGCGCCGCGCCGTTCACGTTCCGCGCCTCGGCCGCCGGCGTCTACGTCGTGCGCGCGACGGACGAGGCCGGGCGCGTGGCGACAGAGCGCGTCGTGCGGCGGTAGGCGAAGACGCGGCAGAAGCGGGCCCGCGGTGCAGAGCGCCGCGGCTGCGCCTCTAGCTTGGAGCGTCCCCCGCTGCCCAGACCGATGCCGACCCGCCCCTCCACGCCCGACCTCGACGTCCGCCTCACCGTCCGCAACCCGCAGAAGCCGGGCATGATCGGGCGCTTCCTCACCGCCGTCGGCGACCGCGGCGCGCTCATCGGGACCATCGAGACCGTCTTCGTCGGCCGCGACCACGTCCTCCGCGACGTCGGCGTGACGGTCTTCGACGAGGCGCACCTCGAGACGATCCTGGAGGCCGTCCGCGCAGAGACCGAGAGCGAGGTCACGGACGTCAAGGACGTCGTGTTCGAGCGGCACCTCGGCGGCAAGATCCGCTCCGGCCGCACGACGCCCGTCGAGACGCTGGACGACCTGCGGACGCTCTACACGCCGGGCGTCGCGCGCGTCTGCCGCGCCATCCAGCGCGACCCGCACCTCGCGCGGCGCTACACGGCCGTCGGGCAGACCGTCGGCGTGTTCACCAACGGCACGCGCGTGCTCGGGCTGGGCGACATCGGCCCGCTCGCCTCGCTCCCGGTCATGGAAGGCAAGGCCGTCCTGTACGACCGCTTCGTCGGCCTCTCGGCCATCCCGATTCTCGTCGACGAGACGGACCCCGAGGCCTTCGTGGACACCGTCTGCCGCATCGCGCCGACGTTCGGCGGCATTCACCTCGAGGACATCCGGACGCCGGACTGCTTCTGGATCGAGGACGAGCTCGTCCGGCGCCTCGACAAGCCCGTGATGCACGACGACCAGCACGGCACGGCGACGGTCCTGCTCGCGGCCGTCCTCTCCGCGCTCCGCCTCACGGGCCAGCCCGAGCGCCGCGACCTCGTCTGCGTGCAGGTCGGGCTGGGCGCGGCCGGCCTCGCGATCGCGCGCCTGCTGATGCACGCCGGCTTCCCCGTCATCGGCGTCGATCCGTCCGCCGAGGCGCGCGAGCGCCTTGAGCGCCGCGGCGGGCGCACGTCCGGCGACCTCCAGGCGGCGGCCGCCGAGGCGGACATCCTCATCGCGACGACGGGCGTCGTCGGCCTCATCACGCCCGAGATGATCCGGCCGGGCCAGATCGTCCTCGCGCTCTCGAACCCCGTCCCCGAGATCACGCCCGACGCGGCGCTAGCCGCGGGCGCCGCCTTCGCCGCGGACGGCCGGTCGGTCAACAACGCGCTCGCCTTCCCGGGCCTCTTCAAGGCGGCCCTCGACGTCGGCGCGCCGGCGATCACGGACGCGATGAAGGTCGCGGCCGCCCAGGCCATCTCGACCCTCGCGCCGGCCGGCGAGCTCGTCCCGAGCCCGTTCCACCCGCGCGTCCACTCGGACGTCATCGAGGCCGTCCGCGCCGCGGCGTAATGCTGTGAGGCGCCGTTTCCCGAAACCTTGGATTGGCCGCACCACCGCTTCCGCCGTATCCTGCGGACCCGTCGGCGCGGTAGCTCAGCTGGTTAGAGCGTAGGATTCATAACCCTAAGGTCGCGTGTTCAAGTCACGCTCGCGCCACCTCTGAAAAGGCCCCTCGATCTGCGAGAGGGCTTTTTGTGCAGTTAGCCTGCGCGGATTCACCCAGGGAGTCCAGGCCCGGTTTCGCGTGCCCTGCGTTACACGATGAGCATGCAGTCGCCGTAGGAGTAGAAGCGGTAGCGCGCCGCGACGGCGTGGCGGTACGCCGCCATGGTCGCCTCGCGGCCAGCGAAGGCCGAGACGAGCACGAGCAGGCTGGATTTCGGCAGGTGGAAGTTGGTCAGCAGCGCGTCGACGGCCCGGAAGCGGTAGCCAGGCGTCACGGTGAGGCCCGTCGGCCCGCGGAACGGCTCGACCTGTCCGGTCGCCTGCGCCGCCGACTCGAGCGCCCGCGTAGTCGTCGTGCCGACGGCGAGGACGCGCCCGCCTGCCGCCCTCGCTTCGCGGACGGTCTGAACGGCAGCCTCGCCAACCTCGATCTCCTCCTCGGCGACCGCGTGCTCGCGAAGGTCTTCGGCGTGGACCGGCTCGAAGGTCCCGTAGCCGACGTGGAGCGTCACGCTCGCGTGCGTTGCCCCCGCCTCGGCGAGGCGCTCGAATGTCTCAGGCGTGAAGTGCAGGCCCGCCGTCGGCGCCGCGACGGCGCCGCGTTCGCGGGCGAAGACCGTCTGGTAGCGCTCGTGATCCGCGGCGTCGGGCCGCTCGCGGTCGACGTATGGCGGCAGCGGCATCTGGCCGGCCGCGTCGAGCGCGGCCGTTTCCGTCTCGGCGTCGAGCAGTGCGCCGCCGAGCGAGAAGCGAACGCTGCGGTGGCCAGTCGCCTCGTCGACCGACTCGATCTCGGCCAGGAGGCCGCCCTCGAGCGCCACGACCGAACCGGCGCGAAGCTTGCGCCCGGGCCGGGCGAGGCACGCCCACAGGCCCGGCCCGAGGCGCCGGACGAGGAACAGCTCCGCCTTGCCCCCGCCACGCCGTGCGCCGACGAGGCGCGCCGGCACGACGCGCGTGTCGTTCGTGATCACGGCGTCGCAGGGGCGGACGAGCGCCGGCAGGTCCGCAAAAAGCCGGTCCTTGATGCGCCCCGTGGAGCGGTCGAGGACGAGCATCCGGGCGCCGTCGCGGCGCTCTGGCGGACGCTGAGCGATAAGGTCGGCGGGCAGCGAGAAGTCGTAGGCGCCGAGGTCGAAGTCTGTCACGGGCGTCTAGCGGCCGAAGAGCGTGCCGAGGCCGGCCTGGCCGGCACGTGCCAGCAGGTCGTCCGAGATGCTGCCGTCGCCGTCGGCGTCGAGGAAGCCGGTGAGGGCGCCGATCGCACCTGAGGGTGCGGCCTTGCGCGACACGGCGGCCTCCTGCTGGAGCGCGCCCGAGAGGTCCTGCGGGCTCGCGTTGCGGCTGCTCATGTACTTGCCGATGGCCGCCATGACGATCGGCGCCAGGATCGGGAGCAGCTTCGACACCTGCCCCATGTTGAGGCCCGACGCCTGAGCGACGCCCTGCTCGACCTGCGGCTGCTTCCCGCCGAGGATGTGGCCGAGGATGCCGCCGCCGTCGGTCGCCTTGGAGCCCATGAGGCTGCCGAGGATGCCGCCGAGCGCGCCGCCTCCGCCCATGAGCCCGCCGAGCACGTCGCCGATGCCACCGCCCGAGGCGGCCGGCGCGGCCGCCTGACTGCCGCCCGTCATCTGCGAGAGAAAGCCGCCGAGGTTATCGAGGAGCGACCCGTCGTGGTCCTGCTGAACCGCGCCCGCGAGCGCCTGCGCACCCTGCGGCGTGTTCGTGTTGCGGTCGAGCCCGGTAAGCAGGGCCGGCAGCGCTGCTCCGACGGCCCGGCGCGTCGTCGCCTCGTCGGCGCCGATGGCCTGGGCGATCTGGCCCATCTGAGGCCCGGTGAGGTTCTGGGCGAGCAGGTCGAGGATTCCGGACATCGGCATGAGGAGGAGGGGACCGCCGCAACGCAGGGCAGGCCGGTTTGGGTCCGAGACTCGACTGGGTGCACAGGCTGAACGCTGCGTATGGACGCGCGGCACCCGGCGGCTTCTAGCGCTACGCCCTCGGCTTGCCTAAGAGCGCCACCTCCACCAGCCCGCGCAGCGCGTTCGAGACGTAGAGCGCCTGGGCGCCGATGAGATCGGCCGGGGTGAGGAGCGCCTCTGCTGCGTCGGGGCGTGTCTCCAAGAGGTGCGCGCGCAGGACGCCTGGCAGGCCGCCCGAGGCGAGCGGCGGTGTGAGCAGGCGCCCGCCGCGCCGCACCCAGACGCTCGTCCGGCTCCCCTCGACGACTTCGCCGCCGACGTTGATGAGAAGTGCCTCGTCGGCGCCGCGCGCCTGCGCCTGCGCGAACGGGCGCTCGTAGTGCGCGCGGTCGGTCGTCTTGTGGCGGCAGAGCGGGCCGCCGGCTTCGACCAGCGGATCCGGACAGAGCCAGACGGTCTGAAACGTCGCCGGGCCGAGCGGGGACGCCTGCACGTCCAGCGAAGCGCCGAGCGTGAGGCGGACTCGGTGGACGGGCGCGGGAGCCGCGCGGCGAAGTGCGTCTCGGATGGCGTCGCGGACGGTCGGAGCCATCGTACGGAATGCCGAACGCGGCGCTCGAGGTGGCAAGGCGCGCGAGGTGGCGCTCCAGAAGCGCGATCTCGCCCCGCTCGGCCCGCATCGTCTCGAGGAGCGTCATGCGAGAAGGTCCGTCAGGACCCGCGCCTTGAGGAGGCACTCGTCATACTCGGCGTCCGCGACGCTGTCCGCCACGATGCCCGAGCCGACGTCGTAGCGGCCTTCGCCACCGGTGAGCGTGGCGGTGCGGATGGCGACGCTGAACGCGGCCTGCCCGAGGCCGCCGCCCGGCGCCGGCGCGGCGTAGCCGATGGCGCCGCAGTAAGCGCCGCGCGGCGCGTCCTCGAGCGTCCGCAGCACCTCCATCGCGCGGCGTTTGGGCGCGCCCGTCACCGAGCCGCACGGGAACGTCGCGCGCGAGAACGTCACCGAGCGTCGCGTCGTCGCGCAGCGCCGCCGTCACCGTCGACGTCATCTGGGTGACGGTCGTGTAGCGCTCGGCGGCGAACAGCGCGGGCACGCGGACCGAGCCCGTCTGCGTGACGCGAGAGAGGTCGTTGCGCAGCAGATCCACGATCATCAGGTTCTCGGCGCGGTCCTTCTCGCGCGCGAGCAACTCATCGACGAGGCGGTCGTCCTCGGATGGTGAAGCGCCGCGCGGCGCCGTCCCCTTCATCGGCCGCGCCGTGACCGTCCGGTCCGGCGTCGACGCGCAGGAACAGCTCGGGCGAGACCGAGAGGACGGCGGCGCCGGGGAGGCTCAGGACGGCGCCGTACGGGACGGGCTGACGGCGGCGGAGCGCGGCGTAGAGCGCGAGCGGCTGGGCGTCCGTCCGGAAGCGCAGCGGCATCGTGAGGTTTACCTGGTACACGTCGCCCGCTCGGATGTGGGCGTGGGCGCGGGCGATGCGGGCGCGGTAGGCAGCGCGCGTGAGCGCGACGCTCAGGTCACGGATGCGGGCGTCCGGGAGCGCCGCGAGGTCGGCGTCGAGCGCAGCCGCATCGAGGCGCCGCGGGGCGTCGTAGATGCCGAACCAGAGGAGCGGGACATCGTCGGGCGTCGGCCCGGGCGCGAGGCCGTCGACGAGCGCGGCGCCGGCCTCGTAGGCGAGCATCCCGGCAACGTGGTGGCCGCTGGCGAGCGCCGCATCGAGCGCGTCGAGCGCGGGCTGAACCTCAGCGAGCGCGCGCGCCACGACCGTCGCGCGGGGCGCCCGAACAGGAGCGCCCCGTCGAGGCCCGAGTCGGCGTCCGCCCGGGCGCTGTCGAGAAGGACCGAGCCGGGCAGAAGCGTCACGGGGAATGCGGGCTGGGGGCCGGGTTTTGAGTGTCAAACCCCGAGCCCTCAAACCCAGAACGGCCGTCTAGTTCCCCCCGTAGGCCGCCGCCATGCCGTCCTCGCCGGTGAGGTTGGCGAGGGCCGGGCCGAGGGCGGCGCGGAAGTCGCGCGCGCGCATCCGCTCGACGACGTCGCCGCGGCCGGCGCAGTAGCCGAGCAGCGCGTGCGGCCGCTGCATGTGCTGCAGCCCCTCGCGGACGACCCACATGTGCCACGGCCGGAAGTCCGGATCGTACGGCCCGACGAGGCGCGCGTACAGGCGGTTCGCCGCGCGCTCGCAGTCGGCCTCGGACGGCATCTCGCCCATCTCGAGCAGCCGCTGGAGGCCGCCCCAGACGTAGCCCGCCAGAAAGTCGTGCTGGCCGTCCGTGAGCGGAAAGGCGGACTGCGGGCCGGCGTAGCCGAGGTCCTGCAGCGGGACGCGGATGCAGGCCTCGACGTGCGAGACCGCCTCGCGAATCATGGACTCGACGTATGCGGGCGACTTTGGCGGAGTGGGACGACGGGACATGTGCGGTGAGCGCGGGGAGAGATTCCAGGCTCCCTTCCCCACACCGTGCACGGCCGTGCGTTTCGCCATTCACCCGCGTCCGATGTCACGGTGCCGTTCCGAACGGGGTGGCGGGGCCGAGCGGCGCGACGCCGTCCCGTTGCGGGACGCCTCAGCCCGCCCAGTCGGGATAGCCCGCGTCGCGCTCGTGAACCACGGTCACCGGCTCCAGGCCAGACGATGCCGAACGCCGGGTCGTCGTAGCGGACGCCGCGGCCCGCATCGGGCACGTACGGCGCCGAGATCTGATAGAACGCCTCGGTCGCGTCTTCGAGCGTCAGGAAGCCGTGGGCGCAGCCCTCGGGGATGTAAAGCGCGTCGCCATTCTCGGCCGTCAGGGTCGCGGCCGTCCACCGGTAAACGTCGGCGACGTCGGGCGCAGGTCGAGGCAGACGTCGAAGAGCGCGCCGCGCGTGCAGCGGACGAGTTTGGCCTCGGCGTGCGGCTCGGCCTGAAAGTGCATGCCGCGGAGCGTCCCGCGGAGTTCGTTGAACGAGACGGAGCACTGCACGACGGCCGGGTTCAGTCCGTGCGCGGCGAAGGCGGAAGCGTCCCACGTCCGCGCAAAGTGCCCGCGCGCGTCGGCGTGGCGCTCGGGCCGGACGAGGACGCAGCCGGGAATAGCTGTAGGCTCGAAGCGCATGGTCCTAAAACGCCTCGACGCGCGGAATCGGGACGACGAACTGGCCGCCCCAGGCGCGGATGCCGGCCATCTGCTCGGCGATCTCGTCTCGGAGGTTCCACGGCAGGATGAGGACGTAGTCCGGGCGCGTCTCGAAGATCGCGGACGGGTCCAGGATCGGGATGCGTGTGCCCGGCGTGAGCGTGCCCTGCTTGAGCGGGTTGCGGTCCACGGTGTAGGCCAGCAGGTCCGTGCGGATGCCGCAGTAGTTGAGCAGCGTGTTGCCCTTGCCCGGCGCGCCGTATCCGGCGACTGTCTTGCCCTGCGCGCGCCGCCTCGATGAGAAACGTACAGGAGGCCGCGCTTGACCTCGCGCGTCCGCTCGGCGAACGCGTCGTAGACCGCGTGGCCGTCGACGCCCCACGCCTGCTCTTTGCCGAGGAGCGTGTGCGCGCGCGCCGTGACGGGCCGCGCGCCGGCGTGGCATGCGTAGATCCGGAGCGACCCGCCATGCGTCGGCAGACGCTCGACGTCGAAGAGGTCGAGGCCGTGGCGGGCGAACGCGCGGCGAGCGGCGGTGAACGAGAAGTAGCTAAAGTGCTCGTGGTAGATCGTGTCGAACTGTCCGCCGTCGATGAGCGCCATGAGGTGCGGAAACTCGACCGTGATGACGCCCTCGGGCGCGAGCAACGCCTTCATGCCCGCGATAAACGAGTTGAGGTGCGGCGTGTGCGCGAGAACGTTGTTGCCGAGCAGCAGGTCTGCTTGGAGCCCATCGTCCACCATCCGCCGCGCCTCGTCGGCGCCGAAGAAGGCGACGCGCGTCGGGATGCCACGCGCGCGGGCGATCGCCGCGACGTTGGCCGCGGGCTCGACGCCGAGGCACGGGATCCCCTTCGCGACGACGTGCTGCAAGAGGTAGCCGTCGTTGGAGGCGATCTCGACGACGTGGCTCTGCGCCCCGAGCCCGAAGCGCTCCGTCATGTCGTCCACGTAGCGCCGCGCGTGCTCGACCCACGAGTCCGAGTAGGACGAGAAGTAGGCGTAGTCCGAGAAGATGTCGTCCGGCAGCACGTCGTGGTCGATCTGGACGAGCGCGCAGGCGTCGCAGACGAAGGCGTGGAGCGGATAGAACGTCTCGGCGGCCCTGGCCCGGCCGGACGATGGACTGGCACGGCGGGCTCAGCCCGAGGTCCACGACCGAGTGCACGCAGCGGCGCGCCGCACGCGCGGCACGCGAGTGCCGGCTCGGTCAGAATCGGAGGGTCGGACACGGCATCAAGGACCTGCATCGTCTCGGCGGTTGGTCAGGGCGGAAATCTCCGACACGTATCGGCCAGCATCGGCCCGTCCAAAATCACTCCGCGTCAGACGACGGCCCCGGCCGCGGCGCGCAGATCCGGCCCGATCGTGCCTGCCTCGAGCATCTCGGTGAGGCGCGCGATGCGCGAGTAGCGCGGCCCCTCGAAAACGTCCGGCGTGAGGCCGAGCCCGACCAGCGCATCGCGGACCTCCCGAACGCCGTCGCGGACGGTCCACCGCGGCGCCCACGCCGGCAGGCGCTCCGCGATCTTGCCGAACGCCACGCGGTAGCTCCGAGCGTCCGGGCTCGCCCCGTCGGCGAAGGTGACGGTGCAGCCGGGCACTTCCTCGCCGACGATCCGGGCGACGTCGCGGACCTGGTAGTTCTCCCCTTCCCGGCCGACGTTGAACGCCTCGTTGTGGACGGCCTCGCGCGGCGCCTCGAGCGCGGCGAGAACGGCCGTGCTCACGTCCTCGACGTGGACGAGCGGGCGCCATGGCGTCCCGTCGGAGAGCATCCGGATGGCGCCCGTCGCGACGGCCCACGCGGTGAGGTTGTTCACGACGAGGTCGAAGCGGAGCCGCGGGCTCGCGCCGTAGACGGTCGCGTTGCGCATGAAGACCGGCGAGAAGGCGTCCGCGGCGAGCGCGCGCAGGCCGATCTCGGCGTCGACCTTGGCCTGCCCGTACGGCGTCACCGGGTTGAAGCTCGGCTGTCTCGTCCACGGCGTCCTGCCCGGCCGCGCCGTAGAGGCTGCACGACGAGGCGAAGACGAACCGCGAGACGCCGGCCTCGCGCGCCAGCTCGCCGAGGCGCACCGACGCCTCGGCGTTGACGGCATGCGTCAGACCGGGGCTGAGGTTGCCGAGCGGGTCGTTGGAGAGGTTCGCGAGGTGAACGACGGCATCGACGCCCGCGAGGTGCTCGAGCGCAGCGTCGCGGACGTCCAGCGTCGTCGCGGGCACGGCGGGCGGCTGCGCGCCGAAGGCGCAGGCCGAGAAGAGGCCCGCGTCGAGGCCAGAGACGGTGTGTCCGGCGGCGCGGAGGATCGGCGCGAGGACGGTGCCGATGTAGCCGTCGTGGCCGGTGAGGAGGATGCGCATCGGGAGGATCGGTAGCGTGCCAGGGCGGCGGCAAAACCCGTTCCACACGCGGCTCGTGCGGTTTCGACCGGTCGTCGGGGGCGGACCGGATGCGGGGAGTCGAAACGAAACGAGGCCGCCCGGCAGTGCGGGCGGCCTCGTGGCGCGAGCCGGCGAGGCTACATCTTGGCGATGTGGACCTCGAAGTTGTCGCCGTCGCTGCGGCGGCTGTAAACCTTGTACGCGTCCTCGAAGTTGCGCCGCATGTAGTTGCGGATGCCCTGCACCTCGTTCTTGGACGCCTGGAACGTCAGGACGTTGTCGGCCTTGAGCTCACGGACCTGGTCGCCGATCGTGGAATACTTGCTGCGCCGCTGACCGCGGCGGCTGCGACGCGCGGCGGCGTCGCCGTCCTTGAGGACCTCAAACTTAAAGGTGGTATCAGCGCGTCCGAGTTTCTTTGCCATGAGAGGGAAAGTCGGGTGGAACAGGGATGGGCGTCGTGTTGCCCAGAACGGACATACTGACGGATGCATGTTTCGCTCCCGCGACCCGCACATCTAGACTTTCTTGACTCGTTCTACACTGTCTAACCAGCTCCATACCCCCAGATCCTGCAGGGAGCGGGTGCGCCTGAGGACGTGCATCTGGCGTGTGCCCCGGCCATGCAGTCCATCCAAAGTAGTTGTCGGGACCCGGCAGAGCGATGCGCTTGAGGACGGCCGGCCGGACGGCAGAGCCGAGGCTGGCGGCGGCGGCACCGGCCTGGGCGAGCGGTCTGAGGTCGGCCTGAGCCGTGGCGCCGAGGTAGGCGAACAGCGTGCGCGCTCCATCGAGTGCGGACCCGACAACGGCCTTTCCGGCCTCGCGCGCGAGCCACTCGGCCCGCGTGAGGTGGAACGTCGATGCGGCGTGGATGCGGTAGCCGAAGAGCGCCTCGGGGACGAACGAGAACGGACCCGAGAAGCGCGGCATGGGCGACGATCTTGCGGTCCGACCCGTAGAGCCGGTGCGGTCCGACGCGGTCGAGCACGGCGCGGCGAAAGACGCCGTGGATGGGCGCGTTGATGTCGGAGCTGTGCAGCACGGCGTGGTAGCGCGCGAGTGCCGCGCGGCCACCCGCTCCGGCTGGCAAGTCGCGCTCGAGGGCCGCGTCGTAGTTGTATGGCGTGCCCGGCGGCATCGAGGTAGCGGCGGTGGGCCGCGTCGAAGGCGAACGGACGGTCGTCCTCGCCGATGAGCGTCGAGGCGCCGTAGGCGAGGACGGCCTCGGGGGCACGGTCCAGCGCGCCGACGAGGCGCTCGAGGAAAGTCGGCGCGTGGCGGTCGTCGTAGGCGGCGAGGGCGAAGAGCGGCGCGCGCGCCAGGGAGACGGCGCGGTTGGCGTTCGGCAGCGCCCCGATGTTGGCTGCGTTGCGCGATGACGCGCACGCGGCGGTCGCGGCGCGCGGCGTCCGCGAGAATATCCGCCGTCGCGTCCGTCGAGGCATTGTCCACGGCGACGAGTTCGAAGTCCTCGAATGTGCCGCCGAGCAGGTCGCCGAGCGTCCGCTCGAGGTAGCGCTCGCCGTTGAACACGGGCAGGCCGACGGAGACGCGGGGGAGCATGATGGGTTACACGGTGCTGTTTACGAGTGGCCGAGAAATCACGCAGTCGGCATCAGACGGCACGGCCTTCTCTCGCTACCCCCACGATAAAGCGCGGCACGACGTGCGCGTAGCGGCGCCACAGGCGGCGGGGCTCCATCGCGAGCCGGAAGGCCCACTCGAGGCCCATCTTCTGGAGCCGCGGCGGCGCCTGCCGGACGCGCCCGGCGTGGAAGTCGAACGCGGCGCCGACGGCCATCATGACGGCGGGGATGCGGTCGCGGTGGGCGTCGCACCAGCGCTCCTGCCGCGGGCACCCCAGGCCGACGAACAGGATGCGGGCGCCCGATGCGGCGATCTCGGCCGTGTAGGCAGCGTCCTCCTCGGCGCTGAGCGGGCGGAACGGCGGCGAGATCATGGCCCGCACGTCGAGGCCCGGCGGCGAGCGCGGGCAGGCGCTCGGCGAGCGCGGCGAGCGTCTCGGGCGACGAGCCGTAGAACGCGACCGGGACGCCGGCCGCGGCGGCGGCGCGCAGGACGTGCAGCGTGAGGTCCGGCCCGTAGACCCGCTCCGCGGCCGGGATGCCGCGCTGCCGGAGCGTCCACACGACGGGCACGCCGTCGGGCGTGTTGAGGTCGGCGCGGTTGAGGACGTCGCGGAAGGCCGGGTCGTCCTGCGCCTCGACGGCGCTGTGGGTGTTCGAGCAGAAGACGGTCCGCGAGTCGCCGGCCCGCGCCCACGCGAGGATGCGGGCCGTGGCGTCGGCGTAGGTCGTCGCGTCGAAGCGGACGCCGAGGACGCGGCGGGACGGCGGGCGCGGCGCCTCGGGCGACGCGGTGAGCATGTCAGGCATGGACGGGCGCCTCGGCAGGCGCAGGGACGAGCGGCCCGGACGGTACGGCCGGGCGGCGGTCCGGGTGCCGCACGGCGACGGCCTCGGCGTAGATGCGCCGCAGCGCGAGCAGCGTCGCGAGCGGCGAGTGGTTGCGCTCGGCGGTTCGGCGCGCGGCGTCCGACATGGCGTCGCGGCGGCCGGCGTCGGCCATGACGGCGCGGACGGCCGCAGCGAGCGCGGCGGGGTCCCCCGATGCGAAAAGGCGCCCTTCGCGGCCGTCCTCGACCATGCCGCGGACGGTCGGGATGTCCGACGCGATGGCCGGGAGGCCGCGCGCGAGCGACTCGATAAAGGCGATCGGCGTACCGCCCTCATAGCTGTCGGACGTGAACACGAACGCGTCGGCCGTCTCGCGGAGGGCGTCGAGGGCGGCGCCCGACTGCCAGCCGACGTACGCGAGACGTGGCCGCCCGCCCGCGTGAATACCGAGGCGCGCCGCGGCGTCCGCGACGAGGTCGGCGAGGGTCCCGTCGCCAGCGACGACGAGCGGCGGCAGGTCCGCGTGCTGCTCCCACGCGCGGACGAGCGTCTCGACGCCCTTGCCGGGATCGAGGCGCGACGCGAAGACGACGTGGCCGCCGCCCCTCGCGGCGAGCTCGGGCAGGGCCGGCAGCGTGTTCGCCTTGACCGCGATGCGGGCGGTGTCGAAGCCGCCGCGGCCGAGCGTCTCGCGCATGAACGGCGTGATGGCGATAAAGCGGTCCACGGCTGTGTCGTAGGTGCCGAGGGCGCGGTGGACGGCCGTCATCGTCGCCACGGCGAGCGTCGCGGCGCGTGAGCCGCGGTAGCAGCCGTGGCGCACGGCCGGGCTCGCGAACGCCCTGCCGATGCAGGACTCGCAGACGTGGCCGTCGCGGAAGAGCAGCGCCGAGGGGCAGACGAGGCGGTAGTTGTGGACCGTCTGCACGACGGCCGCGTCGGCGGCGCGGGCGCCGTAGTAGCCCGCCGGCGAGACGAGCGGCAGCGTGTTGTGGAAGTGGACGACGTCGGCGCGGTGCGCGCGCGCGGCCTCCTCGACCATCCGGTGTCCCTCGCGGGACCAGACGGTCCGCCGCGCGAGTTCGGCCTTCGACAGGCCGTCGGCGCTGTCGTTGTGGACCTCCAGGCGCGCGATGGCGTGCCCGCCGTTTTCCAGGATGGCCGACTCGGTCTCGAACACGATATCCTCGCCGCCCGGCCGCTGGTAGCGGTTGTGGACGAGCAGCACGCGGTGGACGGCGCGCCCCTCGGGACCGGCGTCCGGCGGCGGATTTCGGACGATCATCGGCCCCGCTGTCGCTCGCGCCTCGTCGGTGGGCAGCGCGGGTGCGCCGGCAGGCGACGAGGGATCAGGGCGAGGCGAAGTCGAGGCGGGCATCGGGGCGGCGGGAGCGAAACCCGGGTATCAGCCCCGACGCCGCCTCCGTAGGCCTCTCCCCTTCAGGTGCCCTGCCTGTCGGTATTCGGTTCCGATCTACTGCACCAGACAAGCCGTCGGTCCGGCGCCTCTGATGCGCGGCGCCGGACCGAGACCGGCTGCGGGGTCAGTCCCAGCCTCCGAGGGCGGGTTCGGGCTCGGGCGCGTCTCGCCAGGCGGCTGCCGTCGGCGCGCGGTTGGCGCGGGGCGTCCAGCCGAGCAAGTTGGGCGCCGCGACGGGCACCGGTGCTGAGGGCCCGTCCCAGCCCCAGACCGGGACCTCGGGGAGGTCGGCGTGCTCCTCTCCAGCCTCGGCGGCGAGCGGCGCCTCGTCGTCCGGCCGCTCGGCGTCCTCGAGGGTCTCAGGGCGCGTCGCGTGGAGGTGGCGCGCGGCGAGGCCGAGGCCGAAGATGGACCAGAACCAGATGCCGCCCATCGGGCCCTCGAGAAAGACGTCGAAGGCCGCGTTGATGTGGATGGCGAGCATGTAGGCCATGAGGAAGGCGAACAGCGCCATCCACCGGTGGCGGCCGGCGCGGCGCGCGTCCAGCCACGAGAGAAAGAGGCTGCCGACCCAGACCGCGAGCATCGACAGCCAGAGGACGGCGCCGGGGACGCCCATGCCCGCGCGAGGATCGTCATGTGGCCGTTGTGCGGGCTGCGGAGTTCGGGGATGACGTCGAAGCCGTCGGCCTTGGCGAGGTTGATGCCGAAGCCGCGGCCGGTCCAGAAGTAGGGCCCGTGGACCGTCCCGTCCCGAGATCTTGGTCCACCACATGAGGCGCCACTTCTTGGTGCCGTCGAGCGCCTCGTCGCCCTGCCCGAGCACCGACTTGACGTTGAGCACGATCTGGTCCACCGAGATCGAGCGCGAGCCGTCCTGGATCGCGACGAGCGGGCCGGCGAGGATGCCGAGCGCGAGGAACAGGACGAACGCGTAGACGAGGCGCCCGAGGCGCGCCTCGGGCGGGCGCATCGCGAAGGCGACGGCCATGCCGATGCCGTAGGCCAGCATCCCGCCGCGGTTCGACGCGACGACGATGGCTGTGTTGGCCGCGAGCGCGAGCATGAACAGCGGCCGCTGCCGCATCATGCCCAGCACGACGAACGCCGTGATGCCGCAGAGGTGCACCATGATGTCGCCGCCCTTGGCCTCGAAAAGGTGCGTGTTGGGCGCCCACGGCAAAAACGGGACCGACGTCTCGGCCGTCTTGTAGACGAGGTAGACGAGCCAGATCGAGCGACACCATCACGAGCGCGAAGATGCGGTACTCCTCGAGCAGCGTCAGCAGGCGGTCCGGGCGGGCCACGACGAGCGCGCCCAGGATGACGGCGTAGACGGCGTAGCCGATCATCATGAAGTCGCGGGCGGCGTCGATGCCGTAGAGGCCGACGTACGGGACCGTCCGGTACCCGGCGAGCGCCACGAGGGCGACCATGAGCCACGCGGCCGGCTGCGCGAGGATCGGGCCGGGCCGGCCGGCCCGCGCGAGCGCGCCGATGCCGAACACGATCATGATCTCGCCGATGAACAGCGGCGGCACGCCGACGTAGGCGAAGCCGCGCGAGAGCAGCGCGTAGCCCAGCAGCACGCCGCCGAGCCAGAGCACGTAGCGGTCGCCCGCGCGGCGCCCGCGGCTGGTGAGCCCGCGGTCGAAGGCGTGGCCAGTCGGCTCGAAGGACAGCGTCATGGCGACGGGACGGATGCGGGCGACGGCGCCCGGTCTTCGGCGGGCCGGGCGACAAACGCCACGGCGCCCTGAGCGGTGGGCAGCGGATCGGCCGGTGGGGCCGCCCCGAGCAGCCCGTCGAGGCGCGCGGCGAGGTCGGCGAGGACGCGCTCCCAGATGTAGCGGTCGGCGACGCGCGCGCGCGCCGCGCGGCCCATCCGGGCGCGGAGGTCGGGGTCGCGGGCGAGGCGCACGAAGGCCGCCGCCATGTCGGTCACGGCCTGCTCGGGCGTGACCGCCGGCACGGCGACGCCGACGTCGGGCACCACCTGCTCGGCGGGGCCGCCGAGGGCGAGGCAGACGACCGGCCGGCCCGCGGCGAGCGCCTCGAGCGTGGCGTAGCCGCCCGAGTCGTGGAGGCTCGGGTGGACCTGCACGTGCGCCTCGGCGAGCGTCGCCAGGGCGACGTCGCGCGGGACGGCGCCGCGGAACTCGATGCGCGCGCCGAGTTGCACGGCGAGCGCCTCGAGGCGCGCCCGCTCGGGGCCGTCGCCCACGACGACGAAGCGGGCGCCCGGCGAGGGCGTCCGGATGCATCGGCGCACGCTTTGGCGAAGGCGCGCAGGCCGGTGTCCACGCCCTTCCAGTCGACGAGGCGGCCCGTGAAGAGGAACGTCAGCGGGCCGGGCGGCGGCGGCGGGAGCGCGCCGAGGCGGTCGCGCCTCGTCCTGCACGAGCGCCACGCCGCGCGCGCGACCTCGACGCCGCGCGCGCCGAGGCGCTCCATCCGGACCGCCGTCTCGCGCGTCGTCGCGAGCGCGACCGTCGCCCGGCGGGCCGTCGTGCGGACGGCCGGGAGCGCGTGGCTCGCGGCCCGGACGGTCTCGCGCAGGCGCTCGCGCAGGCGGTTCCGCCACGGCCACGGCGCGGTGAATGCCCGGGGCGCGGATCTCTCCGCCACCGACGGGGCCCCACACGAACGGCACGCCGACGAGGGCGGCAGCAGGGCTCGGCGACCAGTACCGCGCAAACGTGGTATGGACGGCCGCGTCGAACGGCGTCGCGTCGTGCAGGCGGCGGACGAGGCCGCGCGCGCCGAGCGTCCACGCGATGTAGTGGAACTGCTCGGCGAAGCCCGTCCACTCCTCGCCGCCGGCGTGGTGGCGGGCGGGCTCGAGCGGCAGGCGGTAGTACGCGACGCGCAGGCCCGGCACGGGACGGTCGGCGAGCTCCGCCTCGATCCGGTCGCGCCATCCCGAGTACGTCACGACCGTCACGTCGTGGTGGGCGGCGAGGCGCGTCGCGACCTGCCAGCCGAGGCCGGGCTCGGAGCCACGCCCCGGGCCGCACGCGAACGCGGCGACGAGGACGTGGCGCCGCGCTGCGCCGTCGCCCTGGGCCGCGTCGTGGCTGCCCGAGAGAACGATCGGCTTGGGTCCGCGGCGGATGAAGCCCGCCATCGTCGCAGCGTCCACGACCGACGCGAGCAGGTCCGACACGAGCGCCCCGGCGACCCCGAAGGCGAAGACGGCGGCCGCGCCGAGCGTCGCGGTGACGCCGGCGGCGCCGGCGCGGGCGGCGAAGACGGCCTCGGGGCGCTCCTGCGCCCGCAGCAGCGCCTGCGTGAGGTTCGAGACGGCGGCGGCGAACGGCAGCAGCGCCACGATCCACAGGACGCCCGCGTACCCGTCGTACTGCCCGTCGTAGAGCAGGTGCAGCACGGCCGGGCCGGCGAGCCAGACGCCGAGGGCGAAGAGCGCCGTGAACACGGCCAGGCCGGAGCCGACGCGCGCGATGACGCGCCGCTCGGTCCCGGCTCGCGACGGCCGCGGCGAAGGCGGGCACGAGCAGGTTGCCGAGCCCGCGGAAGAGGAAGAGCAGCGGCAGGATGAGGTTGTAGAGCGCCCGCAGCGCGCCCGTCTCGTCGAGCCCGCCCCACAGCGGCAGCAGCAGGAACGGGAAGAAGCCGTTGAACCACTCGAGCATCCCGGTCCCGACGGCCCAGCCGCCGTACTGCCGGTGCCGCTCCACCGCCTCGCCGACGAGGGCCGCATCGCGGACCTTCCGCAGCGGCACGCCGAGGCGCCACGCGATGAGACCGCCCGCGACGCCGCTCGCAGCACCCATGAGCAGGATGCCGGTCGCCTCGTTGAGCAGCCCGGCCGCCTTCAGCGCCGCCACGCCACCGACGACGAGCGGCCGCGTAGACGAAGCCCGCTCGTCGCGGCGACCTCGGCCTGCGAGCGGACGTAGCACGCCGAGCGCATCGCCCACTGGAACAGGATCGCGGCCTGCGCCGAGCGCGAACGCCGCGAGCGCGTGCGCCCAGCACTGCCTCGCCGGTCGTCCACGCCCACACGGCGCCGAGACCGAGCACGACGCCGGCCACGGCCGAGAAGCGCAGGTGCCCGCTGAGCACGACGCGCAGGTACCGCTCGAGCTGCGCCCCGAAGCGCGCTCGAGCCGAAGACGAGCATCGGCTCGGCCAGAATCCCGGCGTGGACCACCCCGACGAGCAGAAACAGCGTGTACGCGACCGTGTAGGCGCCGTAGCCGGCCGGCGCGAGCCACCGCGCGAGCAGCACGTTGACGACGAAGTTGGCGCCGGCGAAGCCCGCCCTGGTCCAGGACCGTCCAGGCGCCGCGGCCGAGCCACGGGCTGGTGCGGAGGGCGGAAAGGCGCGAGGCGCGCATCGAGGCGTCGGCGACGGGGCTGGCGTGCCGCCGCGCGGGGTATCGGCCGCCGCTGCGGCGCCTGAACCCGACACGCACGAACGGCTACGGGCGCGCCTCGGCACCGAGGCGCGCCCGCGCAGCCCACCCGCCGGCGGCGGCTACCTCGTGATCGCCTGGATCAGGAAGCCGAACGTGCCGAGCGCGCCGATGATCGTCGCGGCGTCCTGGATCGTGAAGCGGCGCTTCGAGATCACGTCCACGAGGATCGTGTCGTCGTGGCGCAGCGGCGGGATCTGGTCCGGCCGGACGGCCGCCGAGGCGAGCGTCGAGATGTAAATCGCGCCCTCGGACGGCCGCAGCAGGCGGATGTCGACGCGGCGGTCCGAGTCGCGGTCGCGCACGTCGAGGCGCGGGCCGCCGGCGAGCGCGAGCACGCGCCGCAGGTCTGTCCCGACGCCGACCTCGTAGAGCCCGGGGTACAGCGACGGCGCCCTCGACCTGCACCTGGATCGTGGCCTCGCCGGGGAGGTGGTTGTAGTAGTAGCCGGTCGAGTTGGAGCGCGTCTGCTCGGACTGCCCGAGGCGCGTCACGGGCGGCTCGGCCGTCGGGCGTGCGGGCGTGCCGCGCCGCGAGCGGCGCGAGTCGAGCAGAGCGGGCGAGCGCGGCAGAGCGCGAGGCGAAGGCGGGCAGTCATCACGAGATCTGGGTGCGACGGGCGCGCCGCGCCGCCGTCGCGGCGGGCGGAGTGGCGCACGGCGGCCGTGCGGGTGTAGCCGACGGCGCGGCGGGGGTTGAAGCGGTTGAGCACGGCGCCGATGCGCCGCAGGCCGACGCCCGAGAGCTCCGTCGCGACCTGCGCGAGCGCGTCGAGGTCGCTCGTGCCCGCCTCGGCGACGAGCAGCGCGGCGTCGGCGTGCGGCGCGAGCAGGGCCGTGTCGGCCGAGACGAGGGCCGGCGCGGCGTCGATGAGGATGAGGTCGAAGGCGGAGCGCAGGTTGGCGAGCAGGCCGCCGATCTGGTGCGGCGCCCACATCTGGTCCGGCCGCTCTGCGCCGTCTCGCGCGGCGTCATCGCGAACAGGGACGGCACGGCCGTGGACCAGTAGACGAGGTTCGAGCCCTCGGGCCCTTCGCCGAGCGCGGGCCGGTCGCCGAGCCCGAGCAGGTCCGCGACGGACGGATTGCGGAGGTCGGCGTCGACGAGGAGCACGCGGCGGCCGGCCTGCGCCGCGGCGATGGCGAGGTTCGTCGCGATGACGGACTTGCCCGAGCCGATCTCCGGGCCCGCCGACGAGCACGACCTGCGGCGGCTCGCCCGAGCCCGTCGTGAGGTTGGCGTGGAGGTGCCGGAACGCCTCGGCCGCGGGCGAGAACGGCTGCGTGAGCGTCACGATGCGCCGGGTCGACGACGTTGCCGTCGACGTCCTGACGCGGCCGGCCTTGATGGCGGCCGAGAGGTCCGGCACGGTCCCGACGACGGCGAAGCCCTGGTCCGCGAGGTCGTCCGGCGTGTGCGCCCGCGCGTCCGTCCGGTAGCGGACGGCGGCGAGGACGAGGCCGACGAGCAGCCCGAGCAGCGTGCCGAGCGCGAGGTTGAGCGGCTTCTTGGGCGCCGACGGCTCGGTCGGGAAGCTGGACCTCGCGGATGGTCTGGGTCGAGGCCGAGGTCGGTCGTCGCGGCGAGCTCGGTCGCGTCGAGCTCGGGCGCGGAGGCCGAGCAGCGTCTGCGCCGCCGCGTCGCGGTCGCGCTGGAGCGCGGCGACGGTGATCTGCTCGGCGGGGATGCTGCGGAGCTGGCCCGTCGCCTCGGCGAGGCGGCTCGTGAGGGCCGACGACCTGGGCGCGCGCGCCCTCGAGGCCCGCCCGCGTGGACGAGATCTGGCGCTGGATGTCCGAGAGGTAGGCCGCGCCGTTGGAGCCCTGGCTGCTCAGGTCCAGCCCGCCCGAGGCTGATGGCCGACTGCGCCGCTGCCCCGCGGATGCGCTGGCGCTCGACCGAAGGCCCGTCGAGGCGCGTCTGCATCTGGGCGAGGTCCGGGTGCGCGCGCGGGGTGCCGCGGTACTGCGGGTTGCGCTGGAAGATCTGCTCCATGAGGCGCTCGAGGTCCGAGATCTGCTGGTCCAGCGCCGTCGTCTCGACGGCGCTCGGCGCGGCGGCCGAGGCCTGGAGGCGCGGGCCGGCCGACGGCGAGGTCCTGCTGGAGCTGCGCGATCTGCGCCTCCTGCGTGCGGACCTGCACGCGCGCGAGGTCCAGCTGGGACTGGAGCGAGCCGATGTTCGAGACCGTCGCGGAGGCCTGCGCGTCGAGGCTGGCGGCGTTCTCGCGCGTCATGTAGTCTTTGAGGCGCGTCTCGACCGAGTCGAGCTCGCCCTGGCGCCGCGTGACCTGCTCCTCGAGCGCGACGCGCGTCTCGCGCACGCGGCCGAGGTTGGCGTCGCGCGTCATCGTCTGGTACTGCTCCGTGAAGAGCGTCGCGATGAGGGCCGCCTCGGCCGGCGTGCCGGCCGTCGCCTGGACGCGGATGGCGTCGGTGTTCTCGCCGGCGGGCTTCACCGTGACGACCTCGCTCTGGAGGTAAGAGCGCGTAGGCCTCGGCCGTCAGCGGCCCGTCGACGCCCTCGCGCGGCGTCGCGCACGGTCGAGAGGCCGCGCGCGTCGGTCCGGCTGAGCAGCGTCTGGGCCGTCTTCTGCGCGATCTCGGGCGCCTGCTGGAGGATGAGCGCCTGGTTGAGGATGCGGCTCTGGTCCGTGCCCGTCGCCTGCGTGAAGCCGCTGTTGACGTTGGCCTCGGTGCCCGTCGCGGCGGGCGCCTGAACGAGCAGCACGCTGAACGCCTCGTAGCGAACGGGCGCGAGTTCGTTGTAGAGCGCGGCCGCGCCGAGGCCGAGCAGCGTCGTCGCGCAGGATGAGCCACTTGTGGCGGCGCAGCATCTGCATCTTGTCCCGCGCGGCACGGCGCGCCTCGGCGCGCGGCGCGGCCGGCGGCACGGGCGGCGGCACCGCGGGCGGCGGCGGCGGGGCCGGCATCGGGGCCGGCTCGACCACGGCGAGGGCCGTCGTCTGCTCCGGCTCAGGGGCGTCGAAGTCGATGCGGAAGCCGGCCTCCGGGCTGTAGGCCGGCGCGCCGTCGCCCGACGACGGCGCGAACGGGTCGCCGATCTGGTACGCGGCCTCGCTCATCGGCGCGAAGACCGGCGGCTCGACCGGCGCGCGCATGGGCGCGGGGGGCAGCGGGGTACTGCTCGCCCAAGCGGGCGCGTCGAGGTCCTCGTAGACAGCTTCGTGGACCGGCGCCGGGGGCAGTCCCGAGACGGAGTCGAGGCCAGACCACGCCGGCGGCGCAGCAGCGGGCGCGGTCGCCTCTACGTCCGGAGGGCGCGGGGCGGACGGGGGCGGAAAGAGCGGGTGATCTGACATGGGAGCTCGGAGGTCGGACACGGTATCGACGGGCGCCGCGCGCCCTAAACTCGGGCGACGTCCGCGCGTCCCGCAAGCGGCAGGCGCCGCGCGCCGCGTTGCCGCCACCGGGCTGCATTGACACGGGCGTGCTCCCGTTTCAACGCCTGTTGCCGGCCAGATGGTCTCAGAGTGGGACGGAAGCCGGAACGGGTGGGTCGGAACGACCCGCCGCCGACCGCGACGAGCCGCGCGGCGACAGGCGCCGAGACGGTGCAGCCACGGCAGACCGACGGGTCGGCTAAGTTCGGCACGTCCAACCGCGTGCGCTCCACCACGACACATCCTGCCTATGACCTGCACGACCTGTGGACGTCCCCTCGACGCCGAGGCGCCCGATAATCCGGCCCGCACCCCCGTCGGCGCGCTCCGCCCCGGCGTCGCGGCGCTCGCCCGCGCCGAGCAGCCTGGGCTCTCCGACGCCGACACGCTCTCGGCCCGCGACGCGCACCGCTTCCGCATGGCGCACCTCGCGCAGACGCTCCTCGCGGACCGCGACGACCTCTCCCCCGCCGACCAGACCGTCCTCGAGACGCTCACTGCGGACCGCCTGCTGAGCGAAAACGTCGACGCCCGGGACGATGCCCGGATGACGCTCGGCGACCGCGTCGCGGACCGCGTCGCCTCGTTTGGCGGCTCGTGGACCTTCATCCTCTCGTTCTTCGCCGTCCTCGCTGCGTGGATCGCGGTCAACGCGCTCCTGCTCGGCCCACGCCCTTTCGACCCGTACCCGTTCATCCTGCTCAACCTCGTCCTGTCGTGCCTCGCCTCGATCCAGGCGCCGGTCATCATGATGAGCCAGAACCGCAAGGAGGGCCGCGACCGCGACCGCGCCGAGCACGACTACCAGGTCAACCTCAAGGCCGAGATCGAGGTCCGGATGCTGCACGAGAAGCTCGACCACCTCATGACCGCCCAGTGGGGCCGCCTGCTCGACGTGCAGGAGGACCAGGGCGCCCTCCTCGACGAGCTCCTCCGGCGCCTCGACGACGCGCGCTGAGCCCGCGGCGGCGCCCGTATCTTGCCCGCCTCGACGCGCGCTGCGGACGCCCCGCAGCGCGCGTCCCGTTTACCGACTCTCCCGACGACGCTCCGGCGCACCATGCGCATCCTCTCGAACGACTTCGGCGGCTACCCGTACCCGGCCCAGCTCGCCCGCGAGCTCGCCCGCCGCGGCCACGACGTCCTCCACACGTCCTGCGCCTCGCTGACGACGACGCCCGGCGGCGCCACCGCCGCGCGCCCGGACGACCCCGCCCGCTTCGAGACGCGCCGGCTCGCGCTCGACGCGCCGCTCGAGAAGTACGACTTCAAACGCCGCTTCCTGCAGGAGCGCGAGTACGGCCGCCTCGTCTCGGACGCCACGCGCGCTTTCCGCCCCGACGTCGTCCTCTCGGCCAACACGCCGCTCGACGCCCAGAAGATGCTCCTCAAGGAGACGCGCGCGCTCGACGCGCGCTTCGTCTTCTGGCTCCAGGACATCATCGGCATCGCCGCCGAGCGCATCCTCTCCAGCAAGATCCCCGTCGCCGGCGCGCTCGTCGGCCAGCACTACGTGCGCCTCGAGGCGAAGCTGCTGCGGACGTCGGACCACGTCGTGATGATCACGGAGGACTTCCGGCCGATCCTCCGCGGCTGGAAGGTGCCGGACGCCCGCATGACGACGGTCGAGAACTGGGCGCCGGTCGAGGAGCTGGGCCTCGCGCTGCCGACGAACGCCTGGGCGCGCGAGACGGGCATCGCCGACGCCTTCGTCTTTCTCTACGCCGGCACGCTCGCCCTCAAGCACAACCCGGACCTGCTGCTGAACCTCGCCGTGGCAATGGAGGGCCGCCAGATTGAGGGCCAACCTGTCCGTGTCGTGGTTCTCTCGCAGGGGCCCGGCGCCGACTACCTCCGCGAGCAGGCGGCCGCCCGCGCCCTCACGTGCCTCGACGTGCGCGGCTTCAAACCGTTCTCCGAGATGCCCGACGCGATGGCCGCGGCCGACGTGCTCGTGGCTGTGCTCGAGCCCGACGCCGGCGTCTTCTCGGTCCCGTCTAAAGTCTTGGCGTACCTCTGCGGCGCCCGGCCGGTCCTGCTGGCCTGCCCCGCAGAGAACCTCGCCGCGCGGATCGTCGAGCGCGAGCGCGCCGGATTCGTCGTCCCGCCGGACAGCACGGAGGGCTTCCTCTCCGCCGCCGAGGCGCTCGCGACGCGCCCCGACCTCCGCGCCGAGATGGGCCGCAACGCCCGCGCCTACGCCGAGGCCGCCTTCCCCATCGCCGCCATCGCCGACCGGATGGAGGCCGTCCTGGTCAAATCGATCTGAGGCCTGGGGGTCGACGGTTGAGGATCTTCCTCCCTGGTAACCCCTGACCCTCCCCCCCCAACCCGCAGGTACCAATGGCCGACCGCACGCTTCTCGTCACCGGCTCGTCCGGCCTCATCGGCTCCGCCGTCAGCGAGCACTTTATCGACGCCGGCTGGACCGTCCACGGGCTCGACAACAACCAGCGCGCCGTCTTCTTCGGCCCGGAGGGCGACACGCGCTGGAACCAGAAGCGCCTCGAGGACACCCACCACGGCGCGTTCCGGCACCACGAGCTCGACGTCCGCGACCGCGACGGCGTCCTGAGCCTGCTCGCCGAGGTCAAGCCCGACGCCGTCGTCCATGCCGCGGCGCAGCCCAGCCACGACCGTGCGGCGGCGATCCCGTTCGACGACTTCGACACGAACGCCGTCGGCACGCTGAACCTCCTGGAGGCGACGCGCCGCCACGCGCCCGACGCGCCCTTCGCGCACCTCAGCACGAACAAGGTCTACGGCGACGCGCCCAACGAGATCGCCCTCGACGAACTCGAGACGCGCTGGGACTACGCCGACCCGGCCTACGCCGACGGCATCCCCGAGTCGTTCCGCATCGACCAGTCCAAGCACTCGCTCTTCGGCGCCTCCAAGGTGGCCGCGGACGTGATGGTGCAGGAGTACGGCCGCTACTTCGGCCTGCCGACGTGCGCGCTCCGCGGTGGCTGCCTCACCGGACCGGCGCACTCGGGCGTCGAGCTGCACGGCTTCCTGAGCTACCTCATCCGCTGCAACGTCACCGGCCGGCCGTACACGGTTTTCGGCTACAAGGGCAAGCAGGTCCGCGACAACATCCACTCGCTCGACGTCGCGCGCTTTATCGCGCGCTTTATCGAGGCGCCGCGCATGGGCGAGGTCTACAACCTCGGCGGCGGCCGCGACAACTCGGTCTCGATGCTCGAGGCGTTCGCCCGCGCCGAGGCGCTCTCGGGCACCCCGATGAACGCGACGTACACGGACGAGAACCGCTCGGGCGACCACATCTGCTATATCTCGGACCTTGCCAAGGCGCGCGCCCACTACCCCGGCTGGGACATCACGGTCGGCCTGGACCAGGTCTTCGACGAGATCTACGGCGCCTGGGCCGAGCGCCTCGACGGCGCCGAGCAGGGATGAGACGTCGGATGTGAGGGATGAGCCGTTTGTGACCGCTCGCTCCTCATCCCTGACGCCGCGCGGCGGGTCGAAACGAAACGCGGCCCGCGGCGACAGTCGCCGCGGTGGCTCTGCCGCGCCGCGACGGGCGGCGGCACGACATGTGCGGAGGCGGGGCGGGTCCCCTGCCCCGCCCGAATGCCCGTCCGTTCCGCCCTCGCCGCCGCTGCCGCGCCGCCCGCCTTCGAGAGCGAGGCCGCGCGCATGGCGAGCCGCCTGCGCCTGCTCCACGTCGTCACCGCACCGTCGGCCGAGCCGTTCGAGACACGCCTCCAGCGTGCGCTCGCGCTCACGACGACGCTGCTGGACCTCGAGTTGGGCGTGCTCAGCCGCGTCGACGGCGACGTGTTTACCGTCGCCGCCGTCCACAGCACGGGGCCGGAGCTCGCCGCTGGCGCCACCTTCCCCCTCGGCGACACCTACTGCGCGATCACGCTCTCGCACGACGACGTCTTCGCCGTGTCGCACATGGCCTGCTCCGAGCACGCCGAGCACCCGTGCTACGGCGTCTTCGGCCTCGAGAGCTACATCGGCATTCCCGTCCGTGTGAGCGGCGAGCCCACGGGGACGCTCTGCTTTTCGGGCTCGCGGCCCTCCGCCCCGTTCACCGACGCCGACCGCGACCTGCTGCGCGTGCTCGCAGTGTGGGTCGGCGGGGCGCTGGAGCAGCAGAAGCAGCACCGCGAGCTGACGGACCACGCGGCGATCATCGCCGGCCTGTACGACGCCGCGCCGCTCATGATGGGCGTCGTCGAACTGACAGACGACGGCGCGGACGTCCGCCACCTCTCAGACAACACGGCCGCGGCGGCGTTCATGGGCATCACGCAGGACGCCCTCCGCGGGCGCCTCGCGTCTGAGGCCTCCACCTCGGCAGACGTGCTCGCGCTGTGGACGGACGCGTACCGCCGCGCCGCCGAGGTTGGCGTCCCCGTGCTGTTCGAGTATGCCAGCGGCCCGTTCCACCTCGCTGCGACCGTCGCGCAGATCGCGCAGGCCGATCCGCTCAGCGGGCAGCGGGCGCGCTTCTGCTACGTCGCACAAGACGTCACCGAGCAGCGGCAGGTGCAGGCGGCACTCGCCACGAGCGAGGCGCGCGCGCGCGTCCTCTCGAGCGCCACGTTCGAGGGGGTCGCCTTCACGCGCGGCGGCGTCATTCTGGATGCCAACGACCAGTTCGCCGCCCTGTTCGGTACGGCCGCGCCCGCCGACACCGTCGGGATGGACGCGATGCAGATCGTCGCGCCCGAGTCGCGGTCGCTCGTCCGCCGGATGATGTCCGAGGGCCGCCCCGAGGCGTACGAGGCGGAGCTGCAGCGTCTCGACGGAACCCGGTTCTGGGCCGAGATCCAGGGCCAGGTGGTGACCTACGTCGACGGCGCCGAGGCGCGCGTGACGGCCATCCGCGACGTCTCGCGGCGGCGGGTCGCCGAGCAGCAGATCCGCTTCCAGGCCGACGTGCTCGCGCACGTCTCGGACGCCGTCGTGGCGCTCGACGCCGACGGCCGCGTGTCGTACTGGAACGCCGGCGCCGAGCGCCTGCACGGCCTCTCCGCCGAGACGGTGCTCGGGCGCGAGCTGCACACGGTCGTCCGGTACGGCGTGCCGCCGACCGACGGGCCCGCCTCGGCAGCCGTGCCGGCGCGCTACGCGTGCCTCGCGCTGCGCGAGGCCGGCGACCGCGACCTCGTCTACGAGGAGCCGGCGGGCGGGCGGCGCGTCGTCTCGGTCTCAGCGAGCCCGATCCTCGACGACGCCGGGCAGGAAACCGGCACGCTCGCGGTGCTCCGCGACGTCACGGCCGAGCGCGAGCTCGCGGCGCAGATGCGCCACCAGGCGCTCCACGACCCCCTGACGGGCCTCCCGAACCGCCTGCGCTTCCGGCAGCGCGTCGAGGCCGCGCTGCGCGCCGCGGCGCCGTTCGCCGTCCTCTACGTCGACCTCGACCACTTCAAAAGCGTCAACGACTCGCTGGGGCACGACGCCGGCGACCGGATGCTGCTCGCCGTCGCCGACCGGATGACGGCCGCCGCAGGCCCCGAGGCGACCGTCGCGCGCCTCGGCGGCGACGAGTTCGGGCTCGTCGTGCCGGGCACGGCGCGCACCGCGCGGGCGGCCGCGCAGCGCCTTGCGCGCACGCTCCGCGCACCGCTCGAACTCGAGCGCCGCGACGTGGCCTCGTCGGCCAGCATCGGCGCCGTGACGCACGCCGAGCGCTACGACGACGCCGAGGCGCTCCTCCGCGACGCCGACACGGCGATGTACGACGCGAAGCGCGCCGGCCGCGACCGCGTCTCGGTCTTCGGCCCGGCGATGCGCGCGGCCGTCGTGGAGCGGTTCGGGCTCGAGCACGACCTTCGCCGGGCCGTCCGCGCCGGCGAGATCTGCGTCCGCTTCCAGCCCATCGTGGACCTCGCGACCGGACGCGGTCGCCGGCGTCGAGGCGCTCGCGCGGTGGGAGCACCCGACGCGCGGCCTGCTCGGGCCCAACCAGTTCGTCGGCCTCGCCGAGGAGCTCGGCCTCATCGCCGACATCGACGGCCTCGTGCTCGACGCGACCTGCCGCGAGATGCAGACGTGGGGCGACGTGGGCGCGCTGCTCACGATGGTCAACGTGAACTGCTCGGACCAGTCGTTCCTCGGGGCGGGCCTCGCCCAGCGCGCCCGCGCCGCGGCCGACGCCGCCGGCATCCCGCCGCACTGCCTCACGCTCGAGCTCACCGAGCGCGCGCTCGTCGCGACGGACGCTGCGATGGGCGTCGCGGACGCCGTCCGCGCCGCGGGGCTGAAGCTCTGCGTCGATGACTTCGGCACGGGCTACTCCAGCCTCGGCCTGCTCCACCGCCTGCCCGTCGACGGCCTCAAGATCGACCGCTCGTTCGTTCAGGACCTCGCGCAATCGCCGGCCGCCGTGGCGGTCGTTCGTGCCGTCGTCCAGTTCTCGTCCGACCTCGGCCTGCGGACCGTTGCGGAGGGCATCGAGACGCCGGCGCAGCTTGCACGCCTCCGCGCGATGGGCTGCCGCTACGGGCAGGGCTTCCTCTTCTCGCCGCCCGTCGAGCCCGCCATCGCCCGCGGGATGATCGACGCGGCGCCGTGGGCGGCTCTCTGGGAGGAGAGCGTTTAGGGTTCCGGTGTCACCCCTCCACGAACTGCGTGCTAGCCGAGTGCCTCAGCGAGCGCGTCCGCCTCGGCGCGGATCGCGCCGGCGTCTTCGAGCGCCTCGAGCCACTCGGCTGGTAGGGCGGATGCGCCGTGGATCGCCCCCACCATCGCCCCGACCATCGCCCCGACGGCCGACGCGTCGCCACCGACGTTGATGGCCGCGAGGACGGTCGGCTCGACGAGCTCGGGCGACCGGGCGACCATCGCGATGGCGAACGGGAGCGCCTCGTCGGCTGCGGAGCCCGTGCCGTTGCACGCGTCCTGGAGGTCCAGCGGAAACGAGGTGAGCTGGCGTGCGAGCGCCACGAGGCGCGTCGAGACGCGGGCGTCGGCGCCGAGGAGGCGCTCGGCGTCGCGCGCGGCGCCGATGGCCGTGTTCATGAGCGCGGGCCCCGTGACGGCGTCGCGGCCGAGGCACGCCTGGACGGCCGCAGCCTGCACCGCGGCGGCGACGTGCGCCGCCGGGCTCGGGTCGACGGGCGCGAGCAGCAGCCCGGCCCACCTCGCCATCGCGAGCGTGCCGAGCCCGCGGAGGCGCGCCTGCACGCCGAGTGGGGCCGCGCAGGCCGCACACGCGCTGCTCGGCCGGACGGGGACCGCGCCGCGGCGCAGGTCCGGCGCGAGGTCTTTCAGGGCCGCGTGGAACGCGACGCGCGCCTCCTCGGGGCTGTCCGCCGTCGTCGAGGCGAGCGTCCGCGCCAGCAGGCGGGCGCGCTGCGTGTCGGCCGTCCACTGCCCGACTGCGAGGTCCTGGCGCTTCTCGTCGGCCCGCATCTCCTTGATGCCACGGTAGTACGTGCGGACGTTCTGGTGGCTGAGGCCCTCGATGGGCATCCCGAGGGCATCGCCCATCGCGGAGCCGAGGAGGGCGCCGGCGAGGCGGTCGCGGAGTTTGTCGGGTGTGGGCGCGGGCTGGCTGGACACGGATCGGAGGCGGGTGGGGGCGTGCTATCCTCCTGGCACCCTCGCCGTTCCCCCTCGCCGTGCCGTCCGCCGCCTCCATCTGGCTCTCCGGCGCGTGGGCCGTCTTCGCCAAAGACGTCCGCGTCGAGCTGCGGACGCGCGTGGCGCTGGGCGCGCTGGCGATGTTCGTCGCGGCGAGCCTCATGCTCGTGCGCCTCGCGCTGGGCCGCGGCGCGCCGAGCGTGTCCATCGCGGCGGCGCTGCTGTGGGTCGTCGTCGTGTTCGCGGCGGCCGTCGGGCTGGGGCGGGCGTTCGTGGCCGAGGAGGAGCGCGGGACGACGCTGCTGCTCCAGCTCGCGCTGCGGCCGAGCCAGGTCTACGCCGGCAAGCTGGCCTTCAACGTGGTGCTGACGCTGGCGCTGTGCGCGCTCGCGGCCTTCGGCTTCCGGCTGCTCGTGCCCGCGCCGCTGCACGCGCCGGGCGTGCTCGTCGCGGCGCTCGGCCTCGGCGCGCTGGGCCTCGCCGCGGCGACGACGCTGCTCTCGGCGCTTATCGCGCGGGCGCAGGCGGCCGGGCCCCTCCTGCCCGTGCTGGCGTTCCCGGTCGTGATCCCGGTCCTGATCCCGGCCGTCTCGCTGACCGAGCTCGCCTCGGGCTCGGCCGTCGGCGTGTGGGCCGCCGCGCGGCCGGACGTGGTCCTGCTCGCGGCGTACGCCGGCCTGCTCGTCTCGGCGTCGTTCCTGCTGTTCGACTACGTCTGGCGGGACTGAAGCGGCGGGCCTCGGCACGTGACATGGGGCCCGTCGTGGCCGCCCGTTTCCCCCACGGATTCACTCGGGATGCGCGCCGCGGCGGCATACGTTGCGGGCGCCCCGCGTTGACCCGCCATGACCAACGATCTCGCCCTGCCCCGCTACGGCCCCGCCTACCGCGTGTTCGGCGTCGCGGTCGCCGTCTGGATGACGGTCGTGTTCGTCCTCGGCATCCTCGGGACCGTCTCGAACCTGCCGATCCTCGAGCACACGGCGCGGAACCTGTACTTCCACGTCCCGATGTGGTTCGTGCTCTACGCCGGCGCCATCGCCGGGGCGTGGCACTCGGCGCGCCTCCTCGGGACGGGCCGCGCCATCCACGACGTGCGCGCGGAGAGCGCGTGGACGGTCTCGATGGTCGCCGGCATCGCCGCGATCGTGACGGGCGTCGTGTGGAGCCGGTACACGTGGTACCAGGGGACCGGCATCTGGTGGAGCCCCGAGCCGCGCCCGAACATGGTCGCGGTGCAGCTGCTCATCGGCGGGGCCTACTTCGTGCTCCGCGGGTCCGTGGACGAGCCGCGGCGCCGCGCGCGCCTCTCCGCCGCCTACGCCCTCTTCGCAACGGCGACGATGCCGTTCCTGACGTACGTCCTGCCGCGGCGGATGCAGAGCCTGCACCCCGGGGCGGAGGGCAACCCGGCGTTCTCGCAGATGGACATCGCGCCGCAGATGCGGTGGATCTTTTACACGGCCGCGGTCGGCTTCCTCATGCTCGCGTGGTGGATGTACACCCAGCGCGTCCGCTCCCGCGTCGCCGAGATCCGCGCCGAGCGCCTCGCTGATGCCGCGCCCGCCCCCGTCGCCTCGCTCTCCTGATGCTGCTCCAGATCGCCGACTCCCTCTCCGTAGAAGGCCCCGCCGCGGGCCGCACGATCGCCGTGTTCGACACGACGGCGATCACGACGGAGCAGGTCCGCCCGGCGAGCGGGTCGGAGCGCGTGATGCTCTCCGAGAACAAGCTGCCAGTCGTGCTCGCGGTCGTGCTCATCGTGTGGGCCGCGTGGATGGTCCTCGCGCTGCGCACGGACCGCCGCCTCGCGCGCATCGAGCGCGATCTTGACGCCCGTGAGCGTTCCACCCCTTCTCTCTGACCCCGCCATGTCGATCCGCCCCAAGACCTTCGTCGGCCTCGCCTGCATCGGCGTCTTCGGCTTCTTCGTCGTCGACAGCTTCGGGTCGCAGCTCTCGGGCTACGAGTCGTTCACGCAGGCGACGGAGAGCGGCCGCCGCGCGCACATCGCCGGCACGTGGCTCCGCGACCAGCCGACGACCTACGACCCGGACCGCAACGTCTTCTCGTTCTCGATGGCCGACGAGAACGGCCTCGTCCGCCGCGTCTCGTTCAACGACCCGAAGCCGGCCAACTTCGAGGACGCCGAGAAGGTCGTCGTCGAGGGGCAGATGGCGGGCGACACCTTCGAGGCGGAGCACATCCTCGTGAAGTGCCCGTCGAAGTACAACGACGCGCGCGAGTTCCAGCGGACCACCGCCGGCGCCCCGGCCGTGCCGACCGTGCCGACGTCTGCCCGATGACGCGCGCGGCCTGGATCGGCGCCGGCGTGGCCGTTCTCCTCGTCGGCGGCATCGGGAGCCACCTGCTCGGCTCGAGGCCCGAGGTGCCCGCCGGCGGCCCGATCGCGCCGTGCCCGGGCACGCCCAACTGCGCGCGCGTCCGCGCCTTCGTCGCCGCGCCGCCCGAGGCGGTCCGCACCGCGGTGCGGCAGGCGCTCGAGGACGACGGCGCGACGGACGTCGAGGAGACGGAGCCCGGCTGGACCGCCGCCGCCCCGGTCGGACCGTTCGTGGACGACCTCGAGATCGCGGTTGAGACGGACGGCGCGGGCTCGGCGCTGTGGATCCGGAGCGCCGCGCGCGTCGGCCGGAGCGACATGGGCGTGAACGCACGCCGCGCGCGGCGCCTCGTGAACGCGGTGCAGCGGACGGTCGGCTGAGGATCCGGGCGCGGCGCCCGGGCGTGCCCGAGGTTCACCACGCCGTGCCTCTATGTCCGTCCCGACCCACCCGCGCTTCCAGGAGATCATCGACCGGATGACGGCCGCCGGCGCGGGCGGCCTCACGCTGCCGCCGCCCGTCTTCGCCGCGATGCAGACGGACATGCAGGACTACCGGCCGGGCGACGCCGAGACGCACGTCGGCGCGGTGATGGTGGCGCGCTTCCCGATGCTCGAGCAGCACCAGAACCCGATGGGCCACATGCAGGGCGGCATGGTCGCGGCGGCCGTAGACAACGTGATCGGCCCGCTGAGCTACCTCGTCGCCCCGCCGAGCGCCACGGCGCAGCTGTCGGTGACGTACCTCGCACCGGTCACGCCGGACCTCGCCTACATCGAGGTGACGGCGCGGCTCACGCACCGCGGCGGCCGGCAGCTCGTCTTCGAGGCGACGGTCGCGGACCCCGACGGCAAGACCCTGGCCGTCGCCAACGCCACGCAGACGATCCTGCGCCGCGGTTAGTCCTCGCAGCCAGAACCGCGCTCGCTCAGATGCAGCAACACTGCGGCGTACTCGACTGCGTCGTTCGCCCGCTGGCATCGGCTCGGCACGAACGCCTCGCGAGGCGTCCCGTCGACGTGCGCGAGGCGCTCGGCCGGGATTGCGGACGACGATTCCGGTGTTCGGCAGGCGGATCTCGCCGAGTGCCCCGAGCAGGCCCGCCATCGGCGTCCGGCGACGGCGCGCGGCACGATCCCGTCGAGGCCGATCGCGATGCCCTCGCCCATGCTCGCCCGTCCACGGCCCGACAGCGACCACGACGGGCGCGGTGTATGTGAACGGCCCGCGCGGGCTCGACGAGTTCGAGCCAGCGGTGGCGGATGCCCGTCTCGCGCTCCTCGGACGGCCGCTCGTGGCGCTGGTACGGCGCCTCGGCGCTGATGAGGCGGCCCATGATTCCCCGTCGCGACCGTCGTCGTTGCCGCCGCCGGGCGTGTCGCGCAGGTCGAGAATCAGCCCGCGCGTGCCGCGCAGCGCGACGAGCGCCGAGTCCCACGCCGCGATCAGCCGCGCTCGCCGAGCGAATTCAGGATGCGGACGATGCCGACGCCGTCGGGCCGGATCTCGGCCGTGAGCAGGCCGTCGGGCAGGCGGGTCTCGCCGGGCGTGAACGTGAGGCGACTGCGGCCGTTCGTGAGGGACCGAGGCGATCCGGCCGGTCGTGCGTGCCGGCGAGCGCCGCGTTGAGCGCCCACATCGTCCGTGGCGCTCTGCCCGGCGGCGTCCGCGTTCGGGCAGCCGCGCGTCCGTCGCGGCGCGGACCGGCAGGCCGTCGAGCGCGTCGATGACGGCGCCGGGCACGCAGCCCGGCGCGCTCTGCCTCGGAGCCGGCGCGGACGCCCGTCACGACGGACGATCGGGCCGCCCTGCCACTCGGCCCGCACGTCGCGCCCGGGACGGGACGAGGCGCGGCGATGCGTCCGTGTTCGTGCCGAGGTGCGCGTGAGCGTCGGCGAGTTCGGCAAGTGCCCGCTCGAGCACGCCGATGAAGGCGCCCCGCGACGGCGCCGCGACGGCCTCGGGCCGGTACAGCGCGCGCACAGCGGGCCAGTCCGAGACGAGGCGCTCGGGGTAGGCGTAGTCGTCCGCGACGAAGGTCCACATCGCGTCGAAGTCCTGCCCGAAGGCAGCCGAGTCGGGCGGCGCCTGCGCGCGGGCCGTGGCTGCGGCGACGAGCAGAAGCAGGGCCGCGGCCCTCATCGTGCCTCGATCTCGAAGACCGAGACGGGCAGGCCCGACGAGCGGTCGAACGTGCAGCCCGCCTCGACGCCGAGCGCTCGCGACGGCCGCGGCGCTCTCCGCGCGCGTCGTAGCGCGCGTGCATCGCGCCGAGCGCGTAGGTCGCCCCGGAGCCCATCGCCCAGTACTTGTTGAAGTCGTGGACCTCGCGCATGTCGTAGACGCCGAAGATGCCGGCCGGGCTCGCGATCAAAATGGAGACCTGCGTGGACTCGTACGGGTCGCCCTCCTCGCCCGAGTCCGGCAGCAGGAAGTAGTCCTCCTTCAGGATCGGGTGCAGGTCCACGAACGTCTCGAAGATGGCCTTGCGGCTCGAGAAGTCGGCCGTCTCGAGGCGCTCGAGCGCGTCCTGAATCACGAGGTGGTGCGCCGTGAAGCCGACGATGCCGACGTAGGCGTCGCCGATCTGGACGATCTTCTCGGGCGCGGCGTCGTTGTCGGGCGGCAGGCGCGTCTCGTCGAACGTCGTGAGGGCGTCCGAGGCGATGGCGATACGCGAGCCCTTGCGGGCGACGGTGAGCGTGGACAACGTGGTGGGCGGAAGTGGTTAGCGGGCGTCGACGACGGTCTCGGTGAAGGCGTCTGAGAAGCGGTCTACGGCGACGACGGCGACGCTGAGGCGCTGCGCCGGCGCCCCGCCTCGGCCGGTGGTCGAGACGCGGGCGGCGACGGTGTGCTGGCCGCGCAGCTCGACGCGGTCGATCGTCGTCTGGCCGCGCTCCGTGAGCACCTCGCGGGCGACGAACACGCCGACATCGGTGCGGTAGTCGATGCCCGAGAACGGGCCGCCGAGGCCGTACACCCCGCGGACCGCCGCCTCCTCCAGATCGCTCCTCAGCAGCAGCATCACCCCCGCTGGCGGGCTCCCGGCGGCCGCGTCGCCCGTAAACACGGGGCGCACGAGGAGAACCGACATCAGCGAGTCGCGGACGTCGCAGCCGGGCGCGAGCACGCCCAGCGCGAGTACGAGGAGTGCGAGCGCGACGAGCGCGAGTAGTGCGGGGCGGCGCATCAGAGGTAGATGAGCGTGGCGATGGCGAAGTAGACGCTCAGCCCGACGATGTCGTTCAGCGTCGTCACGAACGGCCCCATCGCCGAGGCCGGGTCGATGCCCGCGCGCTGCAGCAGGAACGGCACGAGCGCGCCGTTGGTCGTCGCGATCACGATGACCGCGAGGAGCGTCAGGCCGACCGTGAGCGCGAGGCGCGCCGGGTCGCCCTGGCCCATCGAGACCACGACGGCGCCGATGGCGATCCCGAGCACGACGCCGTTGACGAGCGCGACGAGCATCTCCTTGCCGAGGCGCTTCAGGCCGTCGCGCAGGCGCAGGTCGCCGGACGTGAGGCCCTGCACGGCGATGGCGGCGCTCTGGATGGCCGCGTTGCCGCCCGTCGCCGTGACGAGCGGGATGAACGTCGCGAGCACGATCGCGCGCGCGAGCGCGCCCTCGAAGCCCTGGATGACGAGGCCCGACACGAACGCGCCGGCCATGCCGACGGCGAGCCACGGCAGGCGCCCGCGCGACACCTTGAAGACGGACGTCGAGAGCTCCTCGTCGCCCCGGATACCCACGGCGCGCTGGAGGTCCTCCTCGGCCTCCTCGCGGATGACGTCCACGACGTCGTCGATGGTGATGCGGCCGAGGAGGCGGCCCGCTGCCGAGACGACGGGCAGCGCCACGAGGTCGTAGCGCTCCATGATCCGCGCGACCTCCTCCTGGTCCACGTCGGCGCCGACCGTGAGCACGTCGTCGTCCATGACGTCGGCGACGCGCGTGTCGGCCTGCGACAGCAGCAGGTCCGTGAGCGGGACCGACCCGACGAGGCGCGCCTGGGCGTCGACGACGTAGACGGCGTAGATCGGGTCGACGGCGTCGGGGTTGGCGCGGACGGCCTCGGTCGCCTCGGCGATCGTCGCGGTGTGCGGGACCGAGACGAGCTCGGTCCCCATCAGCCCGCCGGCCGTGTCCTCGTCGTAGCGCAGCAGGGCCTCGACGTCGTGGGCGTCCTCGAGCTGCGTGAGGACGCTCTCCGCGCGGGCCTCGTCGACGTCGGCGAGCACGTCGGCCGCGTCGTCGGTGTCGAGGTGGTCGAGGAGGGCGACGAGTTCGGACGTCGTGAGGCCCTCGAGGAGGTCCGCGCGGTCCGACGAGTCCAGCTCGGCGACGGCCTCGGACGTGCCCTCGCCGGGCATCCACCGCACGACCTGTTGCGCGGCGTCCTCGGGCAGGTGCGTGAGCAGGTCCGCGAAGTCGGCCGGCGCGGAGGTCCGCGACGAGGTTCAGCACCATCCCGCGTCGCCCGTCGGCGACGAGCGCCGCGACGTCGTCCACGAGCGCGTCGAGGAGGTCGTCGTCGGGGAGTGTGTCGAGCGAGGCGAGGTCGGGCATGGGCGGAAGATCGCTCCACGGCCACGGCCCGTCCCCCGCTGGCTACTGGCCCACGAGCGCCTGCGCGAGGGCGACGAACTCGGCCGGGCGGGACGGCCTCGGGGCGGAGCGTCTCGAAGCGCGCGGGCATCTGCGCGGCCCGACCGACGCGAAGAGCGGCTGGACGCTGTTGCGGAACATCTTGCGGCGCTGCCCGAAGGCCGCCTTCACGACGCGCTGGAGCGCCTCGAACGGCACGTCCGGCGCCTCGACCGAGAAGTCCATCGGCGACGACGGCGCTCTCGACGTTCGGCGGCGGGCGGAACGCGTGGCGCGGCACGTCGAAGAGCGGCCGCGCGCGGGCGAAGAGCTGGAAGTAGACCGAGAGCGTCCCGTAGGTCTTCGAGCCGTGCGGCGCGACGAGGCGCTCCGCGACCTCCTTCTGCACCATCACGACGGCCTGCCCGACGTGCGCGCGGGCGTCGAGCAGCGCGAAGAGGATCGGCGACGTGATGTAGTACGGCAGGTTGCCGACGACGGTCAGCGGGGAGGCTCCGGAGGGTATTCGCCCTCCTGCCGTCCTCCCTCCTCGTCAGCCCTGCCCAGTCCACGTCCAGCACGTCCGCCTCGCGCAGGTCGAGCGCCGGGAAGCGGGCGCGGAGGTGGTGAACGGCCTCCGGGTCGACCTCGATGGCGTCGAGGTCCGGGTGGCGGCGCAGCAACTCGGCCGTCAGAACACCCTCGCCCGCGCCGATCTCGACGACGTCGCCCGCCCGGCGGCACGTGGACAGCCTCGGCGATGGCCTGCACGACCGCCGGGTCGGCCAGGAAGTGCTGCCCGAGGCGCTTTTTGGGTCGGACGGACATAGGGCGAGGTCACCCGGCGGGAGTGTCCGGTCAGGATAGCGCACCGGGCATCCGCACGTCGCCCCTCAGACGATGCCGGGCGACGCGCTACCGGACCGTCTTGCGCCGGTTTTTGACGTAGTCCTCGAAGAGGAAGCCGCCGAGGTCGTCGAGGCGCGAGTAGTAGGCGCGGCCCTTGTTCGTCTCCGTCAGCTGCCGGACGAAGTCCTGGAGCGCCGGGTCGCGGGCGATCATGAACGTCGTGATCGTGATGCCCTCGCGGCGCGCCATCGCGCCCTGGTCGAGAACCTTGTTCACGATCTGGCGGTCCAGCCCGTACGGGTTCTTGTACAGCCGCCCGTCGACGAAGTGGGCCGACGGCTTGCCGTCCGTGATCATGAAGATCTGCTTGTTGCGGTTCTTGCGCCGCTTGAGGATCGTCCGGGCGCGCTCCAGCCCGGCGCGCGTGTTGGTGTGGTACGGGCCGACCTGGAGGAACGGCAGGTCCTTCATCTCGACCTCCCACGCGTCGTCGCCGAAGGCCACGATGTCCAGCGTGTCCTTGGGGTAGCGTCGTCGTGATAAGCTCGGCGAGCGCGAGCGCCGTCTTGCGGGCGGGCGTGATGCGGTCCTCGCCGTAGAGCACCATCGAGTGCGAGAGGTCGATCATCAGGACCGTCGCGACGGACGTGTGGTGGTCCGTCTCGAAGACCTCGAAGTCGTCCTGCTCGAGCGAGAACTCGCCGAGCCGCGGCGGAAGGCGTTGGAGAGCGTGCGCGGTGACGTCGAGGTCCGCGACCGAGTCGCCGAAGGAGTAGGGGCGCGTCTCGGGCTGGCGCTCGTCGCCCGTCCCGGCGAAGGGCGTCTTGTGGCTGCCGCGGCCGGCCTTGCGAGAGGTTGCCGAAGATCTCCTCGAGCGAGCGCTCGCGGAGGCCGCGCGTCGTCTTGCCCGTGATCTGGACCTCGCCGGTCTGCTCGTCGCGCTCGATGTAGCCGCGGTTCTTGAGCTCCTCGATAAAGTCGCCGAGGCCCATGCCCTCGTCCGAGAGGCCGTACTGCTTGTCGACGGCCGTGAGCCAGCGGAGCGCCTCGTCGGCGTCGCCGCCGGTGTGCATGAGGAGCTGCTGGAAGAGGTCGAAGAGGGTGTCGAAGGTGGTGCGCTCCTGCGCCGTGGCGGGCGTCGTCCCACTCGGAATACTGGAAGGTCATCGGGGCGTAGTCTCGTGTGGCGTGCTCACCCGGAACGGCGCGCGGCGTTCCGTCCGTGCGCGAAAACGCCCCGCCCCGGACGGTCCGAGGCGGGGCGCGCGCGCCGCGAGGCGGCGTCAGTCCGGCAGGCTGTACGCGCGGGCGACGGCCGGCGTAGTCCGTCATGTCGACGCCCTGCTTCGCGGCGCGCGCCGGGAACCGTCACGAGGCGGAACTCGAGGCGGTCGGCGCCCTGCGGATCGCCGGCGGCGTTCTGGGCTGCGGGACGATGAAGTCAAAGAGCGACTCGGACGATCGAGAAGCTGCTCCCGGGCTCGGACGAGACGACGTCGAAGTAGAGGTCGTTGTTGTCGAACGAGAACTCGTAGGACGCCGTGTAGCCGACGACGTTGATCGTCTGCGTCGTCCCGTTGGGGCCGTTCGTGAGCACGAGTTGGCTGAAGCCGCGCGAGATCGGCAGCGCCGAGTACGTCGGGTCGGTCGGGCAGACTGGTTGGTGACGAGGTAGCTCTTGATGTAGAGCATCACGAGCGCCCCGTCGCCGGCCGTCGCGAGTGCCCGCTCGACAGCGTTGCGCGTCTCCCGAGTCGATGAGATGTCGCGCGAGCGGTAGGACGCGGTGCGCGTGTCCGACGAGACGTCGTACTGGCGTCGCGTCGAGCGAGAAGTCGACGACCGTCGCGGTGCTGGCCGGGGCGTTGCCCTGGCCGTCGCCGTAGCCGTCGTCGTAGCCGTTGTTGTAGGAGTCGCACGCGGGCAGCGCGAGGAGGGCGAGCAGCAGAAGAGAGAGGCGCATCAGAGCGGGGGACGGGTGGACGGGGAGGACGATGAGAGGGCCGCGAATCGTGCCGGGCGGGTAACGCGGCCCGAAACGCGAAACGTCCACCCCGAGAGGCGGACGTTTGGCAAAGACCGGGCAGGACGCCGGGAAATCAGGCCGCGCGGCGGGCCGCGACGTACGCCGCGGCGACGGTCACGATCTTGGCAACGTCCCACGGGACGAACCGGAGCCAGCCCATCTCAGCCGCCGCCGCCCACGTGAGCGTGCCCGAGACAGAGTGCAGCACGACGACGCCGAGCGTGAACAGGACGAGCGAGCCCGCGAACAGGGCGAGGACGGCGCGCGGGAACGTCCGCGTGCGCTCCGTGAGCGCGCCGCCGACGAAGGCGACGAGCGGGAACGCGAGGAGGTAGCCGCCGGTCGCGCCGAAGAGGTGCGCCAGGCCGGTCTCGCCGCCGGCGAAGACGGGCAGCGCGAGGCCCAGCAGCAGGTAGAGGCCCATCGCGAGGACGCCGTTGCGGCGGCCGAGCACGAGACCGGTGCCGTAGACGGCGAGCGTCTGGAGCGTCAGCGGGATCTCCCAGAGGTAGAGCCGGACCTCGGCCTGCGCGAGCAGAGCGGTGATCAGGGCGGCGCCGGCGATGGACGCGACCTGCGCCGCGAGCGGCAGGTCGGCCGCGCGGAGGCGGTCGATGGCGGCGGGACGGGTGGCGGCGAGCGTGACGGACATGGGCATCGGGGGCGAGAGTGGGGCAAGATACGGGCGACACGGCACAGACCGGCGCGGCGGCTCAGCCGCCGATGCCCGAGGCGATAAGCAACTCGATGTCCCGGTGCGGCATCCCGAACATCGCCGCGAGGGACTTCTTGGTGAGGTGCCGGCGGTAGACGTACGTCCCCGAGCGGAGCGAGACGTTGGTCCAGAGCGCGTCGTTGATCGAGCCCGCCTGCCCGATGTCCAGCAGGAACGGCGTGAGCGCGTTCGAGAGCGCGTACGTCGCCGTGCGGGCGACGGCCGAGGGCAGGTTGGGGACGCAGTGGTGCACGACGCCGTGCACGACGAACGTCGGGTTGTCGGGCGTCGTCGGGCGGCTCGTCTCGATGCAGCCGCCCTGGTCGATCACGAGGTCCACGATGACCGAGCCCGAGCGCATCGACGCCACCATGTCGTCGGTCACGACGACGGGCGAGCGCTGGCCCTGCGCCATCATCGCCCCGATGACGACGTCCGCCCCGGCGACGGCCTGCCGCACGTACTGCGGGTTCGCCATGGCCGTCGTGACGCGGCGGTCCAGCGTGTGCTCGATCTGGCGGAGCGCGGGCAGGTCGGTGTCCAGCACGACCGTGTGGGCGCCGAAGCCGATGGCGGTGCGCGCGGCCCACTCGCCGATGACGCCCGCGCCGAGGATGACGACGGTCGCCGGCGGGACGCCCGAGATGCCGCCGAGCATCAGCCCGCGGCCGGGCCGCCCGTCGGCCTGCTGGCCGCTTTCCAGCAGGCGCGCCGCCGTCTGGACGGCGACGGAGCCCGAGATCTCGTGCATCATCCGCACGATCGGGAGCGTGCCGTCGGCGTCGGCGATAAACTCGAAGCCGATGGCCGTCACGCGGAGGTCCATGAGGCGCCGCAGCACGTCCGGCCGGACGTCGCCGAGGTGCAGGGCCGAGAGCAGCACCTGCCGGTCCTGCATGATCGCGAGCTCGTCCTCGCGCGGCGGGAAGACCTTCGCGATAAGGTCCGACTGCCCGTAGACCTCCTCGGGCGTCGTGACGACCGAGCAGCCGGCGTCGGAGTACTCGTGGTCCGCGAACTGCGACGCGGCCCCGGCGCCGGCTTCGATGCGGACCTCGTGGCCGTTGGCGACGAGCAGGCCCGCGGCGTAGGGCGCGAGCGCGACGCGGCGCTCGCCGTTCGGCGCCTCGCTCGGGATGCCGATGCGCAGGCGCGTCGTGTGCTCGGCCACGGCCGCGGCCTTCTCGCGCGGGATGAGGACGGGGTCGGCCTGGAGGCCCGAGAGTTCCAATGCGAGGGCGGCGGTTCGGGGGAAACTTACGGAGCGCGCGGGCACGCAAACGGCCTGAAATACCGAAACTCGGCGAGAATGGCGGCCGAACGTCCGCAGGCTTCCGGTGGCAGTCCGCAGGCTTCCGGTGGCAGTCCGCAGCCTGCCGGGCACAGTCCCGAGGCTGCTGGGCACAGTCCCGAGGCTTCCGGTAGCAGTCCGCAGGCTCCCGGACACAGTCCGCAGGCTGCTGGGAGCGGTCCGGAGGCTTCCGGCGAGTGTCCGGCCCTATCCGCGCCAGCGCTGCATCAGCACGCCGGCGGCGACGACGACGTTGAGCGACTCGACGCCCGCGCGGTCCGGTGCCGAGGCGCCGCGGGCGATGGTCACGCGGCCGTCGAGGCGCGCGGCGACGGCGGCGGAGAGGCCGTGCGCCTCGCTGCCCATCACGAGCGCCGCCCGTGCCGGCGGCGCCCACGCGGCGGCGTCCGTCCCGCCCATGTCCGCGCCCCACAGCGCGTGGCCAGTCGCCTGGAGCGCGTCGAGCGCCTCGGCGAGCGTCTCGAGGCGCACGAGGCGGACGTCCCACAGGCCGCCCATCGCCGCCCGGACGGCCTTCGGCCCCTCGGGGTCGGCCGAGTGCACGTCCACGACGACGGCCTCGACGCCGAACCACGCGGCCGTCCGGACAAGCGCGCCGACGTTGCCGGGGTCCTGCACACCGTCCAGGAGCAGGACGGACGAGGCGCCGGCGAGGGCCGCGGCACTGTCCTGGACGATGCGCCTCGAGACTGCGACGATGCCCTGCGCCGCCTGTGCGTCTGAGATGCGCGCGACCTCGTGCGGCGCGACCGTCTCGACCGGCACGCCGGCCGCCTGCGCGCGGGCGAGGATCTCCGCGACGCGCGGCGCCTGGGCGGCGTCCTCATCCACGACGACCTCGACGAGCGGCGCGCCCGCCGCGACGGCGGCCTCGACCGAGCGGACGCCCTCGACGAGGAACGCGCCCTGCGCGAGGCGCGCGCGGCGGCGGTGAAGCTGGGAGAGGTCGGAGAGGTGGGCGCGGGTCATGGGTGCGGATCGGGGCGAGCGGCGCCGGAATATGCGCCCGCCGGCGGACCCACACGCGGCGCCGGCTCCACACGAAATTCGGTCGCGCGTCCGGTCCCCTGCCGATCCCTTCCGCGGCGATTCACGCCCCGCGCCACCGGTCCCGACAGAACCCGCTCGGTAGCTTCGCCGCCGCCGACTCCCCCACCCTGCCCTTCCCGTCGACATGCCCACCGCCTTCAAGCGCGACGCGCACAGCCGCGCCATCTACCAGGAGCCCACGCCGCACCTCGACAAGGACAACCCGTTCCAGTCGATGATGGAGCGCTTCGACGTGGCCGCCGAGCTGCTCGAGCTCGACACGGGCCTCTACGAGTACCTCCGCAGCACGTCCCGCATCCACATCACGTCCGTCCCGGTGCTGATGGACAGCGGCGAGCTCAAGGTCTTCGAGGGCTTCCGCGTGATCCACAACGAGGTCCTCGGGCCCAGCAAGGGCGGCATCCGCTTCGCGCCGGACGTCCACCTCGACGAGGTCAAGGCGCTCGCGGCGTGGATGACGTGGAAGTGCGCCGTCGTCGGCGTGCCCTTCGGCGGCGCCAAGGGCGGCATCACCTGCGACCCGTCCACGATGTCGAACGGCGAGCTCGAGCGCCTCACGCGGCGCTACACCGCCAACCTCATGGACGTCTTCGGCCCGGAGAAGGACATCCCGGCGCCGGACATGAACACGAACGAGCAGACGATGGCGTGGATCTTGGACACGTACTCGATGCACGTCCGCCGCACCGAGACGGCCGTCGTCACGGGCAAGCCGATCCTCATCGGCGGCTCCCAGGGCCGCCGCGAGGCGACCGGCCGCGGCGTGATGACGACGACGCTCGCCGCGATGGAGCGCCTCGGGCTCACGCCGGCCGAGTCCACCGTGGCCGTTCAGGGCTTCGGCAACGTCGGCTCGGTCGCGGCGCAGCTGCTCCAGCAGCAGGGCTGCACGGTCGTCGCCGTGTCGGACGTCTCGGGCGGCTACTACAACGCCGCCGGCATCGACATCGATGCGGCGATCGCGTACTCGGAGGCCCACGGCCACCGCCTCACGGGCTTCGACGGGGCGGAACCGATCACGAACGAGGAGCTGCTCACGCTCGACGTGACCGTCCTCGCGCCGTGCGCCAAGGAGAACCAGATCACGTCCAAGAACGCCGCCGACATCAAGGCGAAGATCATCGCCGAGGGCGCCAACGGCCCGACGACGGCCAACGCGGACGCGATCCTCGACGCCAACGGCGTCGTCGTCATCCCGGACATCCTGTGCAACGCCGGCGGCGTGACGGTGTCCTACTTCGAGTGGGTCCAGGACCGCCAGGGCTACTTCTGGACCGAGGACCGCGTGAACTCGCGCCTCAACCGGATGATGACGGAGGCCTTCAACAAGGTCTACGACGCGGCTCAGCGCTACGACACGAGCCTCCGCATCGGCGCCTACGTCATCGGCATCGAGAAGGTCGCCGGCGCGCTGAAGCTGCGCGGCATCTACGCCTGACGCCGCCCCGAGGCGCTGCGCGCGGTCCGCCCCGCGCCTCGGGGCGGGCCGCACATCCAGTCGAGATCGCCGCGAAACGGATCGCCGCGGCGCCTCGACCGAATCCTCTCACCCCCATGTCTCACCCGTTCACGGCCGGCGTCCCGCTCCGCGACGCCTCGGTTGCCCTCGTGCTCGTCCATGGCCGCGGGGCATCGGCGGAGGGCATTGCCGCGCTCGGCGCCGAGATCGCCCGCGGGATCGACGGGGTCGCGATCGTCGCGCCGCGCGCGCCCGGGAGCGGGCCGACCGGCGGCACGTGGTACCCGCACTCCTTCCTCGCGCCGCTCGCGGCGAACGAGCCGCACCTCTCGGCCGCCATCGCCGCTGTCGTGTCGGCCGTCGAAGGGGCGTCAGAGGCTGGGCGCGTCGTGCTTGGCGGGTTTTCGCAGGGCGCGTGCCTCGCGCTTGAGGTCGCGGCGCGCCACGGCGCGCGCCTCGGCCTCGCGGCCGCCTTCGGCCTCTCGGGCGCGCTCATCGGGACCGATAACGGACCCGCAGGCGAGACCGGGTTCTCCTACGGCGCGCCGCTGGGCGGGCTGCCCGTCTTCGCCGGCTGCGACCCCCGCGACGCGCACGTCCCGGCGAGCCGCTTTGCGGAGAGCGCCCGCGTGTTCGAGCGCCTCGGCGCCGCGGTCGACTTCCGCGTGCTGCCCGGCCTCGGGCATGCCGTCTCGGAAGAGGAGGTCGCTGCGGTCCGCGCGCTCGTCGCGGCTACGGCGCGAGCGTGACGTCCAGCCAGACCGTCTTCGTGCCTGTCGTCGGGCGCGCCGTCGCCTCCTGCGGCGCGGCGGTGTCGCGCGCCTGCCGGCGGTCCGCGCCGTAGCCGTCGACGCGCCCGTCGGTCGTGCGGCCGACCAGGCTGGGCGGCGGGGCGCTCGTGGGGCGCCGCGAGGCCTGGACGAGTTCGAGCCCGAGGCCGACGCGCGCGCCCGTCGCCTCGCCGGCGAAGGCGACGGCGGCGGCGCCGCGCAGGGGCAGACCGCGCCTCGACCGCGAGCCCGCGGACCGTCCACGTTGCCGCCGTCTCGACGCCGGCGATCCCGCCCTGCGCGGCTGGCGTCGAGACGCCGCCGCGGACCGTCGCGACCCCACCGGACGCCGCCTCGAACGCCGCCCGCAGCGGCCCCTCGTCGACGCGCGGCGCGTCGCGGAGGTCGGCCGACGGCTCCTCGGGCGTGCCCGAGCCGACCGGGAAGCGCAGGCCGACGCGCCGCGCCGTGCCGCCGGCGGGGTCCAGCCACAGCGTCAGGCCGCCCGCCGCGATGCGGCGCGCCTGCCACTCGTCGCCCGCGACGACCGCGATGACGAGCGCGTCGGACGTGTTGCGCACGCCGAGGCTCAGCCCGGACTCGCCCGGAACGGGCCTCAGGCCCGACGTCCACTCCGAGACGTCGCCGTCGACGACAGCCGGAGCGGGCGCGCTCGCGACGAGCGGCAGCGGGGCGCTGCCGCAGCCGGCGAGCACGAGCAGAGCGGCGAAACGGGCGAGACGGGACATGGCGGGGCGCGGCGGGTGACGCATCAAGCTGCACCCCGCCGCGCCCGGCAACTGCGAAATCTCGCCTTGGCCCGCTACGGCGTGTCGTACACCTCGACGTTGTACGGGTGCTGCAGGATGGTCACCGGCTTGTCCGGGTTCGAGGCAAAGACGGCGATCATCACCGACTGCGTGCGGTCCTTGCTCAGCCCGACGATCGCAAGCGCGTTGCCGGTGTCCGTGATGCCGTACTGCTGCTGCGCGACGTAGGCGACGGCACCCGAGACGACGAACGTCTTGAGCCTGAACATGCCCGTGCCGGTGTCATACGTCGCGTTTCGGCCCGTGCCGGCCGGCATGATGCCGAGGTCCGCGAACGACACGCGGTCGAAGTTCGTGTCGGACCTCCCGCCGCCGACGGCGTTCGGCTTCATCTTCCATGCGGAGACACCGGCCGAGAGGCGCACGGCATCGCTTGTGAGTTGATCGAGGGTCGCCTTTTGCTTGTTCTCGCTGAACGCGCTGATGCCGACGACGACGGCGAGGCCCACGAGGACGATGCCAAGAACGAGGAGGAGGAGTTGCTGCTGGCCCATGAGGTTCGGGTCGAGTGTCCTGCCCCGGCCGCAAACACCTTGCCCTCAGGCATACCAACGCACACATCTCCGGGATCGGCCCGAACCGCCGCCCCGCGCCTGGAAGATTTGTACCGCGCCGTTACGGTTCGTTACGCCGTCGCCGCGGCGCGGCGCGATGCGGCGGCGCGAGGCGCCCCGAAGCGCACGAGGCGCACCGTCGCCGGCGGCACGTTCCAGAGCACGCGCCGCTTCGCCACGACGAACGGCGCCAGCGCCGCCTCCACGGCCGAGGGCCCCTCGGCGCCGCGCGCGCGCCGGACGCCCTCGCGGACGTGCCCGAAGCCGGTGTACTCGAAGTACGCCAGCAGCCCGCCCGGCCGAAGCACCGCAGCGAGCTTCGCCACGAGGCGCGCCACGAGCGACTCGGGGAACGCGTTCAGCGGGAGCGACGACACGACGTAGTCGAACGGCGCCGCGGGCTCGAGCGCCAGCACGTCGCCCTCGACGAGCTCCACGCGCGGCGCGCCGGGGCACCGGCCCCACGCCGCGATCCGCTCGCGCAGGCGCGCGCAGAACGCCGGGTTGAGCTCGACCACGACGAGCGTGTCCTGCGGGGTGAGGCCCGCCATGAGCTCGCGCGTGAACGCGCCCGTGCCCGCGCCGACCTCGAGCACACGCCGCGGCGCGCCCGCCGGCGGCAGCCCGGCGAGCATCCGCCGGCCGAGGGCGCGGCTGCTCGGGACGATCGCCCCGATGGCCCCGCCGCTGTGGCGGACCTGCGCGACAAACACCAGAAGATCTCGAACGGCCATGTGCGGGCGGTGGACGAGGCAAGCTAAGGCCCGCCCGCGCGTCGGCTACCTTGCTCCATGGACGCTTTCCTCGACGCGCTCACCGCCGCCGCCCCCTTCGACTTCGGCCGCGCCGCGCTCGTCGTCGTGCCGCTGCTCTACCTCATCGGCATCGCCACGGCCGTCGACGCCGTGATGCACGCGCGGACGCCGCAGGGCTCGACCGCGTGGGTCTTCGCGCTCGTCGCGTTCCCGTTCGTCGCGGTGCCGCTGTACTGGACCCTCGGGCGCTTCTCGTTCGAGGACTACCTCGAGGCGCTCAAGGAGGTCGACTCGAGGCGTGAGGCGGACCTCTGCGCGGCGCTCGACGCGGCCCCGTTCAAGCCCGCGCCCGCCGAGGGCCGCGACGTCGGCGAGATGCGCGCGTTCGGCACGCTCGGCACGATCCCGTTCTCGTGCGGCAACGACGCCCGCCTGCTCGTCGACGGCCAGGCCACGTTCGAGGCCATCACCGCTGCCATCGACGCCGCCGAGCACTACGTGCTCGCGCAGTTCTACATCGTCCGCGGCGACCGCGCCGGGCTGGACTTCCAGGACTGCCTGCTGCGCGCGGCGTCCCGCGGCGTGAGCGTCCGGCTGCTCTACGACGCCGTCGGCAGCATCGGGCTGAGCGGGCGCTACCTCCGGACGCTTCGCGCCGGTGGCGTCGAGGTGTCGGCCTTTACCGGCCCGCGCAACTGGCTCAAGAAGCTGCGTCTGAACTTCCGCAACCACCGCAAGATCGTGGTCGTGGACGGCCGGGCCGGCTTCGTGGGTGGCCTCAACGTCGGCGACGAGTACATGGGCCGCGACCCGGCGTTCGGGCGCTGGCGCGACACCCACCTCGCCGTCCACGGCCCGACCGTGCAGGCGCTCCAGCTGTCTTTCGCCCGCGACTGGTACTACGCCCGGCGGACGCGCCTGCCGGCCCTCGAGTGGGAGCCTGCAGCGCACGCCGAAGACAAGACCGCGCTCGTCCTCTCGTCCGGCCCCTCGGACGAGGTCGAGACGTGCGGACTCCTCTACACCCACGCCATCGAGTCGGCCGAGGAGCGCGTCTGGATCGCGACGCCTTACTTCGTCCCCGACGGGCGCGTCCTCGGCGCGCTCGAGCTTGCCGCGCTCCGCGGCGCCGACGTCCGCGTGCTCATGCCGGAGAAGAGCGACAGCCTCCTCTTCAAGTACATCCCCTACGCCTTCCTCGAGGAGATCACGCGCGTCGGCGTGCGCGTCTTCCTGTACCGCGACGGCTTCATGCACCAGAAGGTGACGCTCGTCGACCACGACTTCGCGACCGTCGGCACGGCCAACTTCGACAACCGCTCGTTCCGCCTCAACTTCGAGACGACGGTCGTCGTGAAGGACACGGCCTTCTGCGGCGAGGTCGAGGCGATGCTCGAGGCGGACTTCGCCCAGGCCGTCGAGGTCTCGTGCGAGGAGCTCGAGAACGCCTCGTTCTTCTTCCGCTTTGCCGCCAGCGCGACACGCCTGCTCGCGCCGATGCTTTAGGACGCTTGGAGGGACGGGAACAGGGCCCATCGCCTTGAGAATAGTCGTTACTTGCCCCTGTTCCCCTCTGGTCAACCCGTGCGCGTTCTCGCCTTCGCTCTGGCCTCTTGCGCGTGCGTCTCCGCCGAGGCGCAGGCCGTCCCCGAAGCCCCGTCGCCAGCTGCGAGGCCTTCGGTGGCCGACTCCGTCCAAGCCGAGGCGGCCGTGCTCCTCCCGGCTGTTCCGTTCGGGACGGCTGTGACGTACCGGGACATCCAGCGCGAGTACGGCCGGCTCCGACTCCGGCCGCAGGCCGACTCGGCGTTCACCGAATCACAGATCGGGATCATCCGGCTCGTCGTGGACGAAACCGTCTCCCGGGCAGGCTCCCAGTTCTACGACGCGTTTTACCAGCTCTGGCGCCCACCGCCCGGCGCGGCCTTCTCGACGGTCGTGCTCTCGGAGCAGCCACTGCCCGGCCAGGGCACCCTCGTCTCGGTCCGCCTCGACGGCGAGGTCGTGTTTCAGTCCCGCCTCCAGCCCCGCGAGGAGGTCATCGAGCAGACGGCCGAGCTCGCCGTCCAGACCACGCTCCGCCGCATTGTCGGCTCCTAACCCTCACCCGCTCATGCTCTCCATGTCACCCGTGCGCCATCTGCTGGCTGTCGGTGTCGCCCTCGTCGCCACCGCTGCCCCGCAGGCCCAGCAGCTCACGTACCAGCCGTCGAACCCCGCCTTCGGGGGTTTCTCGGCCAACTACTCGTGGCTGCTCAGCTCCGCGCAGGCCCAGAACGAGTACACCGAGGACCGCGCGAACGCCTTCAACCGCGACCCGGTCGCCGACTTCCAGACGAACCTCCAGCGCCAGATCCTGAACCAGCTCTCGCGGGAGCTCATCACGAACCGCTTCGGCGATCTCGACCTGACGCAGCCCGGGACGTTCAACTTCGGCGACCTCCAGGTCCAGATCATCCCCGGCATCGACGGGATCTCCGTCCAGATCTTCAACAACCTGACGGGCGAGACGACGACCGTCACGGTTCCTAACGGGGCTCCCTGAGCCAGCGCGCACCACCCTCGACCCTGATGACTTCCTCCTTCCGCCTCGCGCTCGCCATCTGCCTCGCCGGACTCGTGTCCGGGTGCATGCCCCGGTTTGTCCAGCCGTACCGCGTCGAGGCCGCGCGCGTCGCGGCGCCGCGCTCGGTCGCCGCGAGTGGCCTCTCGTCGCTCGCGCCGCCGGCCGAGCCGGTCGTCGTGGCCGTGTACCGCTTCCGGGACCAGACGGGCCAGTACCGCGCGCTCGAAAACACGTCGACGTTCTCGACGGCCGTCACGCAGGGGGCGACGAGCATTCTCGTGCGCGCGCTCGAGGACTCGGGCTGGTTTACGCCCATCGAGCGCGAGGGGCTGTCGAACCTGCTCAACGAGCGCCAGATCATCCAGACGACGCGCCAGCAGTACACCGGGCCGGATGGCGCCCCGCTCGCCCCGCTCCCGCCGCTCCTCTACGCCGGCGTCATCCTCGAAGGCGGCATCATCGGCTTCGACTCGAACGTCATCACCGGCGGTGCGGGTGTCCGGTACTTCGGAACGGGCGTCTCGGGGCAGTTCCGTCAGGACCAGGTCACGGTCTATCTCCGCGCCGTTTCGACGCAGAACGGCCGCGTGCTCAAGACGGTCTACACCACCAAGACGATCGTCTCGCAGAAGCTCGACACGGGCGTCTTCCGCTACGTCGACCTCCGGCGCCTGCTCGAGACCGAAGCCGGCTACAGCACCAACGAGCCGCCCGTTCTCGCCGTCACGGCGGCGATCGAGGAGGCCGTGCATGCCCTCGTCGTCGAGGGCGCGCGTGACGGGCTGTGGGCCGTCGCGAACCCGCAGAGCCCCGAGGCGCTCGCCATGTTCGTCGACTACGACGCCCGCGTCGCGGAGGACGCCCGGCGCGACGCGTTCGACCGCCTCGTGGAGCCCCGACAGGCGCGCGCGGTCTCGGTCGAGCTCAGCGCTGGCGCGGCGCGCATCGAGGGCGACTACGCAGCTCCGAGCGCACTACCCGGTCGGCGGGATCGCGCTCCGGTACGGTGTTGCCCGCGGCGTTGGCGTAGGCACGTCCGTACGGCTCGGCCAGCTTGATGCGGGTCCGGACAGCCGAATGTTCTTCGCAGGCGACCTACACGTCCGCGGCACCCTGCTTCCAAGTGCACATGTGAGCCCATATGCAACTCTGGGCGTTGGGCTGATCAACGTGCCGGGCTCACCGGCTGGACTCGACAACTTCCTCTACGGTTTTACCGGAGCGGGTGTAGAGTTCCCGTTCAAGCAGAACGTGAGCTCCTTCCTCGAGGCCTCTACGACCTACCCGTTTCGGGAGGGTCTCGACGGCCTCCGAGGAGGTAATGTTATCCACGACAACCTTTTATCGGTCCGGGCGGGCTTGATTTATTCCATCCGCTGAGGTTATTTCGATTTCGGCCGCGGCAGGCACGGGGTTCCCATCTCCCCCGCCTGTCTGGCCGAACGCCTCGGGAGCGCTTGCGCTCACCCACCACGCTGGGGCACCTCGATTTCTTCATCCTCCAGCGTGATGAGTTATGTGCCTGCGCACTCCCTGGCTTCTGTCGTTCCTAGTGACTTGTCGTCGCTAGGTGATCTGCTTCCCGCGACCACGCGGACTTACTGAGACCCTGCTGCACGCAGCTGTCTAGTAGCAGGCCCATCATCCCCTCGAATCCCCACATCGGAAGAGATCCGTCGATCCAGCATATGCGTCTTTTTGCATTTTTGCTCCTATCTCTTTTTGGGACGAGTGCTGCAGCTCAATCGAGTGAGGCAGTTCTCCAGCAAGTGGGGACGTTTAATGTGGCCTCGATCACTCAGGTCGCCTCAAAGGCCTCGCTGACGCAGACGGGAGCGCTCAATGTGGCGCGCATCGAGCAGGCAGACGGCTCGTCGGCCCAGCTCTTCCAGACCGGGACGGGCAACCTTATCGGCGGAATCGGCTCGGCGCTCGACGCATCCCAGTTTGACGCTAGCACTCTACTGGTGTCTCAGATTGGGACGGACAACAGGGCATTCATCCAGCAGGCCTCAGGATCGTACGCCTGGATTGCACAGAGTGGGACGGGCAACACCGTCACGCTCATCCAGAACTAAGCCACCACAGGGCATCCCGCCCACCCGATAAACGGGCCATCCCGGCCCACGGCCACTTCCGGCCATCCACCGCCGCCCTCTCGCGGCCTCATTCCAGCCCCACGGGGGTTTGTTATGAATCGTTTCCTTCTTGCATTTGCGCTGACCTTCGGTGCCGCCGGCATCGCCAGCGCACAGAGCAGCTAGCACGTCGACCCAGTCCGGGACTGGCCAGACTGCAACTGTTACCCAGTCGGGCGGCGCAGACTCTGAGGTTACCCAGAGCGGTAGCGCCCAGACTGCGACAGTAGAGCAGGCCGGCGTGAGCACTTCCGACGTGACCCAGAGCGGGACGGGCAACACGGCCTCTCTCGACCAAGACGGTGATGGCAGCTCGTCCACGATTACGCAGAGCAGCTCGTCGAACGTCGCGATTGTTGACCAAGATGGCGACAGCAACACGTCGACGGTTACTCAGAGCGGCGTGAACAACGACGCCGTCGTGGCCCAGGGCCGCGTCGACGCGTTCGGCGGCTCGGCTGGCGGCGGCTTCGTCGAGGGTAACACGGCGACCGTCAACCAGAGCGGCAACAACAACTCGGGGATCAACCTCAACACTGGGATCGGCGACGGTGGCGTCATTTACCAGGGTGTCCGTGGCGACGCGGAGGGCGCAACGGCCTCGGTGACCCAGAGCGGCGACGACGGACAGGCACTTGTGCTCCAGGGCTTCGACGGCAACGTTGACGGCTCGGAAGGCACGATCACCCAGAGCGGTGCCGATAACGATGCCGTGATCGTTGAGGGAACAGGCGGGTTTGATTCGGTGGACGACCAGGACATCGATCGACCAGCAGAGCGGAAGCGTAGGCAGCAACGCCTCGATCACGCAGTTCAACTCTGCCCCCCTTGCGAACCCCGGCCCCTTCGCCGGACGCGACAACAACGTCGCCTCGATCACGCAGGCAGACGACGCGGACAACGCGGACGCGACGATCGAGCAGGACGGCGTCTTGAACTCGGCCACGATCACGCAGGATGCGGACGCGACGGCCTCGACCGACCAGTCCGGCATCTTCAACACGTCGACCATCGCCCAGCAGGCGGGCGCGACCAATGCGGTTGCAGACGTCACCCAAGGTGGTGGCTACGGTGACAACTTCTCCACCGTCACGCAGTCCGCTGCAGGTGTGACGGCGACGGTTGCACAGACGGGTCAGCCGTCGGTAGGCCCCGCCTACACCAACTCGTCGACGATCGACCAGTCGCGTGCTGGCAGCTCCGCCGATGTGACGCAGAACGGTTCTAACAACGTCTCCGGTGTGACGCAGGCTGCGACGGGCGCGCCGGCTCCCCCTGCCTCCGCTTCGGCCTCAATCGACCAGGACGGCGACCACCTCACGTCCACAGTTCTCCAGACCGACGATGCGGGCGGTGACGCGGATGTGACGCAGACTGGCTCGTCCAACTCCTCGGGTATCACGCAGACCTCGCTCAACTCCGACGCGGATGTCATTCAGGCAGGCGCCGGCAACTCCTCGACCCTGACGCAGGGCCGTTCAGTTGCGAACGCGTTCCAGACAAACTCGCAGGAGGCCCGAATCGAGCAGACGGGTGATGCTAACACGTCAACCGCAAGCCAGACCGGCAGCTCGGGAGACCTCTTCGTCGACCAGTCGGGCGACGACAACACGTCGAGCGTGACCCAGTCAGGCTTTGACAACTCATCCGGCGACAGCGACGCGCTGACGGCCGGAGTTGATCAGAGTGGCGACGACAACGACGCCACGATCACGCAGTCGGGGCAGAATTCAGAAGCTTCTGTCGATCAGAGCGGCAACGAGAACATGGCTTCGATCAGCCAGTCAGTGAACAACCTGCCGAACCTGGCCACGGACCCGACGAGTGCAACCGCTTCGATCGACCAGAGCGGCAGCGACAACGAGAGCACGATTCAGCAGGTCGGCCCCGGGACGGCTATCCGTAGCGCAGAGTATATGGTCGCAACGACAGACCAGAGCGGCAGCAACAACGAGAGCATGATTCGCCAGGCCAACACGCTTGTTGATGGCGCATCATCTGGCAACATGGCCGATGTGGACCAGAGCGGCAACTTTAACGGGTCGGACATCTACCAGGACGGCGTCTCCATTGAGGCAACGCTGATTCAGTCCGGCAGCCTGAACGAGTCGAGCATTGACCAGCGTGGTGACAACCACACGGCGATCGTGACGCAGTCCTCGGGCGGCAACGACTCGACCGTGACGCAGACCGGAGCGAACAACTCCGCGACTGTGACGCAGGGCGGCATGTAATTCCGGCGTGGGGCGCGAGGGCTTTCCGCTCTCGCGCCCCATCCGCATTCACGAAGCAGGTGGCTTAGACGCTGACTGTTTCGGCGACAAAGTCGGAGGTGCCGAACGGTAAAGCGCCGGCACCTTTCCTTCAGTTCTCTCCGCCTTCACCACGCGACCCCCGAGGTCGACCGGACACCCCCTCCAGAAGCATGAACCGCTTCCTTCTCGCATTCGCGCTCTCATTCGGCGCCGCCGGCGTCGCGAGCGCCCAAAGCACGGCATCCGTCACCCAGACCGGCTCGACCCAGTCTGCCACCGTCAACCAGACCTATAGCGCCTCGTCTGGCTCTGGCCAGAACACGGCCACAGTCACGCAGGACGGCGCCACGCACCAGACGACCGTGGCCCAGACTGGCGCAGGCAACACAACGACGGTCGACCAGGACGGCCGCAGCCACCGCGCGACGACCGTTTCAAGCGTCGGCAACGACAACGTCGTCGATGTGACTCAGAACGGTGGCAACGCCACCGCCGGGACCGGCGGCAACAGCCGCACCCAGGCCCGCCTCGAAGGCTCAGGCAACGACATCACCGTCGAGCAGCAGGGCAATGCCCAGGAGGTCGACATCGACCTGCGCGGCGGTGGAAATGACGGCAACGACGTAAGCGTCGAACAGTCCGGCGCGCGCCAGGACGCCAGCGTCTCCATCGACGGCGACGACAACGACGTCTCGGTCATTCAGCGCGGGAGCGACAACGGCGTCGGCCAGCCCTTCGGCGCGGGTGCCGCAGTCGGCGTACGCGTGGACAACGGCTCGGACAACGATGTAAGCATTGAGCAGGACGGCGTCGGCAACGATGCAGCCGTCACGGTTACGAACGCTAGCGACAACGATGCCGTCGTTCGCCAGGGCGTCGAGTTCGGGGGCAGCGCGACCGCGAGCCTAAACCGAGCCGGCATCGAGCAGATGAACGGCTCGTTCAACCTCGCGACGGTCAACCAGGGCGTCACGCTCGGCGGTGGTGTGACCTCGCTGGCCATCGGCAACGAGGCTGACGTCCGTCAGGACGGTTCAACGAACACGGCAACCGTCAACCAGGGCGTCGCGGCAGGCGCGTTCGTCGGCGTCTCTGGGACGGGAAACGATGCCGCGATCGATCAAGCTGACGCGGGCAACACGGCGACCGTCAACCAGGGGTCTGCTCTCGGCCTCGCGGTCGGGTCTAACGGCCTGCTCAACGACGCAGTGATCAACCAGAGCGGTTCGGGGAGTACGGCAACGGTCAACCAGGCCGCAATTGCCGGTCTTTTCGACAACACGGATGGTCGGAACAATGAGGCGACCGTTACCCAGACCATCGGTGGGAACGACGCCGTTGTAACCCAAGAGGGACGCCGAAATGAGGCGGTGCTCGACCAGGCCAACGGCTCGGAGGCCACCATCGATCAGTTTGGCGGCAACGACAACGTCGCACTGCTCAACCAGACGAACGGGGCCGACGCCACGATCGTCCAGGACGGCAGCCGAAATGCTGTCTACGGGCTCGGAAGCACGTCGGCGGCGGCATCCCAAGGCCTTTCCCTGGATGGGAGCCAGCTTGACGTGGACCAGTCCGGGGCAGATCACCGGCTCTTCCTCGACCAAGACAACGGCGGCATAGGGACGGTGACCCAGAGCGGCTCGGCGAACACGATGACGCTCATTCAGGATTAAGCGCCTGACCGCGCTCGTATTCAGGCGGGCGGCTGGTGACACAGCCGCCCGTCTCTTCCCCCGCCGGACCTGCAGCCCGGCTTGCGCTGCACCCCTTCCAGTCTCATGCGATCACTTCTCGCGCTCCCGCTAGCCTTCGTCCTCGCGGCGACGGCCAGCGCGCAGAGCAACCAGTCCACCGTGACCCAGGCGGGGGGCGCCATGGCCACCGTCGTCCAGGGCGGGTCGGGCCTCTCCGGCAGCGGCCACAACGTCGCCGTCGTCGACCAGCGCGGCGCCAGCACGGCGACCGTCATGCAGTCCGGCGACCTCAACCTCGCCGACATCGGGCAGAACGGGGCGGGCAACACGGCGATGCTCATCCAGGCCGGAACCGACAACGACGGCCTCATCTACCAGGGCCAGACCGGCACGAAGATCCAGATTCCAGTCGGGACGGCGTCGGGCAACACGGCCCACCTCGAGCAGTCCGGCCGCCACAACCGAGGCCTTGAGCAGAACATCCTGAGCCCGCTCGACGCCGGCATCATCTACCAGGGCGTCCGCGGCGGCCTGTCGACCGGCAACACGTCGACCGTGACGCAACGGGGCGACAACGGCCAGGCGTGGTCGAGCCAGGGCGACATCAACGGCACTGCGATTGGCAACACGGCGCGCATCGACCAGAGCGGCGTGAACAACGACGCCAGCACCGTCCAGGGCTACTACAACCTCGGCCTCGTCGAGGCGCAGGGCAGCACCGCCGAGATCACCCAGGTGGCGGGGTCGGCGAACAACGATGCGTACGTCTACCAGGGGATGTACGGCACGTCGGAGAACGACCGGGCGACGATCACTCAGACTGGCCATTTCGACCTCACCATCATCCGCCAGGGCTCGTTTATGGACTTGGGTGCTCCAGAATCGTATGTCGGGCGCTCGAGCGGGAACGTCGCCACCGTGTCGCAGGGCGGGGCCGGGTCGACGAACTACTCGAACCGCGCGACGGTCCTGCAGGGCGTCAACGGCGGAGAGGCCGTGGGCAACGACGCCACGGTCGAGCAGTTCGCGGGGACCTTCGGCAACACCGCGCTCGTCTATCAGGGCGTCGAGACGTTGTCGACCGGCAGCCACGCATTCGTTTACCAGCACTCGAGCGGCAACGCGGCGACCATCACGCAGTCCGGTACCGCCAACACGGCCACGACGACGCAGAACTGACCGGCCCAGACGGATACACCGGCTCAAGACGTTTTCCACGCTTTCCCTCGACACTGTGCGCGTTCTCCTCCCCCTCTCAGCTCTCCTCTTGCTCGCCGCCCCGGCCGTCGCCCAGAGCGGGGCCGAGGCGTTCGTGCAGCAAGCGTCCGAGGCCATCGGCGCGCCAGTCGGGGAGATCACCGGGCCCACCTCGTCGGTCGATGAACTCGCGGCGTCGCTCCTGACACTCCCGCAGGGCACCAACGCCGTCGCGTTCAACCAGACAGGTCGCGACAACAGCATCGTGGCCGAGCAGTCCGGCTTTGAGAACCGCGCCGCCCTCTCGCAGATCGGCTCGGGCAACCGGACGAATCTGGTTCAAGAGGGGAGCAACAACCTGTTCACGGCCCTCGTCTTCGGTGACTACAACAGCATCACAGCCAACCAGTTCGGGGAAGGCAACGTCTACAACCTCCTGATGGCCGGGTCGGGCCGGTCGCACACCGTCAACCAGCTTGGCGAGGGCAACACGGCGACCCAGGTCGTGGCGCCCGGCTTCCAGCCCGCCGGCATCGAGCAGCGTGGCAACGGGCTTGAGGTCCTCGTCGAGCGCTACTGATGCCCCTCATGACACAGCTTCTTCTGGTCGCGGCTGCAGTCGCCGGCGGATGCATGGCCGCCGCGCCAGCGAGCGCGCCCACCTTGGACGGTCAGGCGCGGATCGCCATCGAACGCGGCGAGTCCTACCACGTCTCTGCCCTCTTCGACGGGGGCGGGGCCGAGGCGCTCACGTACCGCCTCGAGATCGTCCGGGTGGGAGCAGCGGGGCGGTCGCGGAGCATGCAGGGCGGCGCGTTCGAGTCGGCGCCGGGCCGGACGGACACGCTCTCGACGGTTCAGGTGAGCGCCGCTCCGGGAGACCGGTTTGAGGCGCGCCTCACTGTGAGCCGCGGCGACGCAGTCGTCAGCGAGACTCACGTTGATGAGACGGTTCAGTAGCTCGGCGTTGTAGTTTTCAGCTTCTCGTCCGCCCCCGGCCAATGCTCCGCCACCGTCTCTCCGCCCTTCTCCTGCTGTGCGCCCTGACGGGGTGCAAAGACGGCGCCCTCCTCCCCGACCAGTTCGGGAGCATCCAGGGCACCGTCGTCGACTTCGCGACGGGGGCGCCCATCGCCGGCGCCGGCGTCTCGACGACCCCAGCGACGAATGCGACCGTGACGGACCAGAACGGGGGCTTCTCGATCCCCGACGCACTGGTCGGGAGCTACACGATCTCGGCCAACCGGAACGGCTTCTCCCCCAACACGGCGTCCGTGGCGGTCCGTGAGGCCCGCACGACGCAGGCGACGCTCTTCCTGAAGCCCCTGGCGGGTGTCGACACGAGTGGAGCGCCGGCGCGCGACATCTCGGTTGAGGTCACCAATTTCTTCAACCGCCGCATCACCACGACGCGCGGCGACTCGACCGTGGTCGTGGTGGACTACCGCGTCCGCAACACGGGCACGGCCGTCGTATCGGGCTACCAGATCGTCTTCCGCATCGTGACGCCCGCGGGCAACTTCTTCCAGGAGGTCACGCGCTCGACGCTCGCCGTCGGGCAGTCGGCCGTCGGGCGCGTCGAGAAGGACACGGGCGGCGCGCTGGCAAGCGAGGTCCTCGTCGACGAGTACTTCATCGACGGGCAGACGCGCCCGGCGGGCAGCGGCGCCCGGCGCCGCTAGGTCCGATCGGCGCGCCCCCGGCTCTGCTCGCCGTGGACCTCGGCCTGCGGACCGGCCTCGCGGCCTTCGCCCGCGACGGGCGGCTCCTCTGGGCCCGCTCGCAGAACCTCGGCACGCGGACCCGCCTGCGCGCCGCAGCCAACACCCTCCTCGACGGCCTGCCAGACGTCGAGCGGCTCGTGCTCGAGGGCGGCGGCGACATCGCCCGCCTGTGGGCCGGCGTCGCCGAGAAGCGCGGCCTGCGCGTGCGCGTCATCGATGCCGGCGTGTGGCGCCGGTCGCTCCTGCTCCCCCGCGAGCAGCGCTCGGGGTCCGACGCCAAGGCGGCGGCGGACGGGCTGGCGCGGGCGGTCATCACGTGGTCCGGCGCGCCGGCCCCGAAGGGTGCGATGCGCCACGACGCTGCCGAGGCCGTCGCCGTCGGCCTGTGGGCCGTCCTCGACGCCGGCTGGCTGGACACCCTCCCCGACGCCGTCCGCCGGCGGTGAGGGCTCGGCGGAGACCGCGGCCCGTAACACTGCGGTAACGTCGCGGCGCGGCGCCGTGGCGAGCATAACCGACGCAACCGACGCAACCGCTGTGGCCACGCCCGACCTCGACCTCGACACCGGAGAACTCATCCGGAAGCGCGACACGCTCTTCCAGACGGCGCGCAGCGAGCGCGGCTTCCTGCTGCTCGTCGGCGCTGCGATCGTCGCGTCTGCCGCCGCGACGCCTTACCCCGACGTCGCGCGGTGGGTCGGTTTCCTGCTCGCGGCGTACTCGACCGTCGCCAACGACTCGATCCAGACCGTCGGCACGTTCATCGCGTCCAACGAGCACCGCCGGTGGTGGGTGCTGTGGGCGTTCATCGGCGGCGTGTTCCTCGTCGTGTTCGCGTGGGGCTGGCTCAACCACGGCGGCGGGCTGACCACGGCCGGCGACGTCTCCTACGGGCGCCTCACGTCGAAGGGCTTCACCGAGGCGCCGACGTCGTTCACGTTTCTCCAGGTCGCGGCGCCGGTCGTGCTGCTCATCCTGACGCGGCTGCGGATGCCCGTCTCGACGACGTTCCTCATCCTGTCGTGCTTCGCGACCGAGGCCGAGGGCGTCACGGACGTGCTGCTGAAGAGCGTCTCGGGCTACGGCGTCGCGTTCGTGACGGCCATCGTCGCGTTCGGCGCGACGGCGCGGATCACGCAGCGCTACATGTCCGGCAAGCCGAGCCACTGGTGGGTGCCGGCGCAGTGGGTCGCCACGGCCGTGCTGTGGGGCTCGTGGATCATGCAGGACATGGCCAACCTCGCCGTCTACCTTCCGCGGCAGCTCGGCCTCGTGGAGTTCCTCGTCTTCGCGGGCGCCGTCACGGGCGGCCTCGGCATCCTGTTCTACCTCCGCGGCGACAAGATCCAGCGCGTCGTGTCCGAGAAGTCGTCCGTCGTCGACATCCGCCCCGCGACGATCATCGACTTCGTGTACGCGATCATCCTGTTCGGCTTCGTCAAGGTGTCGCCCATCCCGATGTCGACGACGTGGGTGTTTATCGGGCTGCTCGCCGGCCGCGAGCTCACGCTGATCCTGCTCGGCGCCAGCGACCGGACCTTCCGGCAGGGCCTGCGCCTCGCCGGCCGCGACCTGCTCTACACGACCATCGGCCTCGTCGTGTCGCTCGTGCTCGCGGTGCTCGCCAACCCGGTCTTCCGCACCGCCATCCTGGGAGAGTAGATGTTCGAGATCGAGCAGGACTTCTCCTGCCCCTACTGCGCCGCCCCCATCTCGATGCTGCTGGACCCGAGCGTCCCGGCGCAGCGCTACGTCGAGGACTGCGAGGTCTGCTGCAACCCGATCGAGATCGCCTACCAGATCGAGGACGACGCGGTCGTGGCCTTCGAGGCGCGCTCGATCGAGCAGTAGGCGGCAGGGTTATGCCCCGCCGTCGAGCAGCAAGACCTCCTCGACGGGCTGGTACGCCTCGCCGTAGAACTCGCGGTCGCGCCACGTGTGGACGTGCTCGTAGATCGCCGTCATGTGCGTGTGCACGTCGGCGTCCGACGTCTCGGCGTCGGGGCACCAGTACAGGATCTCGAGGGGGGTCTCCTCGCCTGTCGCGAGCGAGCGGCGGCGGTACGTCACGCGCTCGGCGCGGCGAAAGCCCTCGCGGGCGTAGAAGCGGTGCCGCTTGACCGTGTCGGAGTCTTCGTAGTCCTCCGGCTCGACCTCGAGCAGGACCGGCTTGCCGAGCGCCTTCATTTTGTCGAGGAGCGCCTTGCCCATGCCCTGCCCGCGCGCCGCGCGCGAGACGAGGAGGTAGTCGATGAACACGAAGTCCGTGCCCTCGACGTAGAGCAGGACGTGCGTCGGCCCGTGGTCCATGCGGTACACGTCGGAGCGTTCCTTGAGGAGCGCCTCAACGTGCTCGCGAGACTTCATCTCTTCGACGGGGAAATAAGCGTTCAGCGTTTCGTACCAGGACATTCAGGATCAGGAGCGTGTTAGGTCCAGTTCTACGCGCTCAGACCACGATTCGGCGTGCACGCGTCGTGAGGCGCCCGCCAACAGCCCGTGAAGGGAAGCCGCCCATGTGAGTCCGGCGTCTTCCCGGTCTGCCCTGCGCCCGCTGGCCAGAGACGTCGGGGTGCGCGCTCCGCCATCGCCGCCGGCACAGGTATGCTCGAGGCGTCGGCCGAGCGGCCCGACAGGAGGACCGGAGTCTGCGCAGAGGGGCCCTAGCGGCCGGGGACCGCATTGCGACGGGCGGCGTCTTCTACCTGCACTCCGCCCGGCAGCGCGGCGAGCTCTCCGAACACGACCACTGACCCGATGCCCGCCCCGCTCCGCCTCGATCTGCCTGTCCTGCTTCCCGAAATACCTGACGCGCGCGACGCTTGCGCCGCGCGCCTCGTCGATGCCCTCGCCGCGACGCCGGGCGTCTCGCGCGCTCACATCGTCGAGGCGGCTGGCGGCGAGCCAGCGCAGCTCTGCCTCCACTACGACCCCGCCGCCGTCGCGCTGCCGACGCTGCGGCGGACGGCCGAGCGCGCCGGGGCGCAGATCACGGGTCAGTTCGGGCACGTCCTGTGGGAGGTCCAGGGGCTGGGCCACCAGACGCGGGCGCGGACCGTCACGACGCGCCTCGCCAGGTTGCCGGGCGTCGCCGAGGCGACGGCCAACGCGCGCGGCCCGCTCCGCATCGAGTTCGACCGCGCCGCGACGACCGAGGCGCGCCTCCGCGAGGCGCTCAGCGGGCTCGGCGTGACGGTCGTCGAGCAGCGAGGCCGACCGGGTCGTTGCGGTAGCGCACGACGACCACGCGGGCCACGACCATGGCCCGGGCGAGCACGGCGGGCACAGCCACGGGACGGGCGGCCACGCGCACGGTGGCCTCTTCGGCGAGCGGACCGAAATCATCTTCGCCGGCCTCGCCGGCGTCTGCGTCGCCCTCGGCTGGTCGCTCGGCGCGTTCGCCCCCGTGCCGGCGAGCGTCCCGTTTGGCCTGTACCTCGCCGCGGTGTTCTTCGGCGGCTGGTTCACCGTCACCGAAGCCGTCGGCTCGGTCCGCGCCGGGCGCTTCGAGATCGACTTCCTGATGATCGTCGCCGCGGCCGGCGCCGCGGCGCTGGGCGAGTGGTTCGAGGCGGCGCTGCTGCTGGCGCTGTTCTCCATCGGCCACGGCCTCGAAGGCTACGCGATGGGCCGCGCGCGGCGCGCGATCGAGGCACTGGGCAGGCTCGCCCCCGAGACCGCCACCGTCCGCCGCGACGGCGCCGAGCAGGAGATCGCGGTCGGCGAGCTCCGCGTGGGCGACACGGTCGTCGTCCGGACCAACGCGCGCCTGCCGGCGGACGGCGTTCGTGACGAAGGGCACGAGCGCGGTCAACCAGGCGCCGGTGACGGGCGAGAGCGTGCCCGTGGACAAGCAGCCGGTCGAGGACGCCGGCGCCGCGCTCGAGGCGCCGGACCGCGTCGGACCCGAGAGCCGCGTCTTTGCCGGGACGCTCAACGGGACGGGCGCGCTCGAGGTCGTCGTGACCCGCACGTCCAGCGAGTCGACGCTCGCGCGCGTCGTGCAGATGGTCGCCGAGGCGGAGACGGAGCAGAGCCCGACGCAGCGCTTCACGGACCGCTTCGAGCGGATCTTCGTGCCGGCCGTGCTCGGGCTCGTCGTCGCGCTCCTCGTCGGGCCGCCGGCGCTGAAGGCGCTCGGCGTCTGGGTAACGGAGCCGTTCTCGGCCTCGTTCTACCGCGCGATGGCCGTCCTCGTCGCCGCAAGCCCGTGCGCGCTCGCCATCGCGACGCCCTCGGCCGTCCTGTCGGGCGTGGCCCGCGCCGGCCGCCAGGGCGTGCTCGTGAAGGGCGGCGGCCCGCTCGAAGCGCTCGGGGCGGTGAGCGTCATCGCCTTCGACAAGACGGGCACGCTCACGGAGGGCGCGCCGCGCGTCGTGGACGTCGTCCCGGCGGATGGGGCCACCGAGGCCGAGCTGCTCGAGGCGGCCGTCGCCGTCGAGCGCCTCTCCGATCACCCGCTCGCCCGCGCCGTCGTGTCCTACGGTGATGAACAGGGGACGGCGCGCGTCGAGGCGCACGACCTGCAGAGCGTCACCGGCTTCGGCATCCGCGCGACGGTCGGCGGCGAGGCCGTCGGCGTCGGCAAGAGCGCGATGTTCGAGCGCGGATTGCCCGAGGCGCTCAGAGCAGAGGTCGAGCGCCTCGAGGCGGATGGGCGGACGACGTTCGTCGTCCAGCGCGGCGCCCGCTTCCTCGGCGTCGTCGGCCTGATGGACGCGCCCCGCGCGGCAGCCCGCGAGACGATCGCGCGGCTGCGCGCCCTCGGCGTCCAGCGCATGATCATGATCTCGGGCGACAACCAGCGCGTCGCGGACGCCGTCGCCCGCGCCGTCGGCCTCGACGAGGCGCGCGGCGATCTGCTGCCGGACGACAAGGTGGCCGCGATCACCACGCTCGCCGAAGAAGGCCGCGTCGCGATGGTCGGCGACGGCGTCAACGACGCCCCGGCGATGGCGTCGGCGGCGGTCGGCATCGCGATGGGCGCGGCGGGCTCGGACGTTGCGCTGGAAACTGCGGACGTGGCGCTGATGGGCGACGACCTCGCGCAGCTTCCGTTCGCGGTCGGCCTCAGCCGGCACACGCGCGGGATCATCCGCCAGAACCTGTGGATAAGCCTCGGCATGGTCGCCTTCCTCGTCCCGGCGACGCTGTGGGGCCTGCACATCGGCCCCGCCGTGGCGCTCCACGAGGGCTCGACGCTCGTCGTCGTCTTCAACGCCCTGCGCCTGCTGGCCTACCGCGAGCCGGAGGCCTGAGAGGCTCCAACGTCACGCCCCGCCGGCCCGCACGACGCGGTCGCGGCCGGCGCCCCAGCCCATCACCGCCTGCACCGCGAGCGCGGCGAGGAGCGACAGAAGCGGGGCCGTCCAGCCGCCCGTCGCGTCGTGCAACGCGCCGAAGAGCGCCGGGCCAAGGGCGGCGACGAAGTAGCCGACCGACTGCGCCATCCCGGAGAGCGCCGCCGCCGTCTCGGCATCCGCCGCGCGGACGACGAGCAGCAGCAGCGACAGCCCGAACGAGGCCCCGAGAACGAAGCCGAGGAGCCCGACCCACAGCGCCGGCATCCCGGCGCCGGGCAGCAACAGCCCGCCGAGCGCGACCGCCTGGAGCGCCATGAGCACGGCGATGATGGTGCGCTGATCCGCGCGCCGCGCCGCGATCGTCGGGATCACGGCCGAGCCGGCGATGCCGGTCGCCTGCGCGAGCGCGAGCATCAGCCCGGCCGCGCCCTCGGCGATGCCGCGGCTCTGCAGCAACGCCGGCAGCCACGCGAGGATGGCGTAGAACGTGAACGACTGCAGGCCCATGAACAGGGCGACCTGCCACGCCAGCGGCGCCCGGCCGAGCGCTTTCAGGGAGGCCGCGACGCTCGTCCGCGCCACGACGGGGGTCCGATGCCGGAGCTGCGGCAGCCAGACGAGCAAGGCGAGTGCGGCCGGGACGGCCCACGCGGCGAGCGCCCCGCGCCAGCCGAGCCCGAACGTCGTCGCGAGCGGCACGCTCGCCGCGGCGGCGAGCGTCGCGCCGAGGCCGATGCCGCTCGAGTAGAGGCTCGTCATCGGGCCGGAGCGGTCGGCGAAGTCGCGCTTGACGATCGCCGGCAGCAGCACGTTGCCCAGCGCGATGCCGACGCCGAGGAGCACGGTCCCGCCGAAGAGCAGCGCGGCCGACGGCGCCGAGCGCAGCGCGATGCCGGCCGCGAGGAGCACGAGCGCCAGCCCGAGCGCGCCCTCGAAGCCGAGGCGCCGCGTCACGACGGGCGTCAGCATCGACACGACGCCGAAGGCGAGCAGCGGCAGCGTCGTGAGCAGCCCGATGGCCGTGCCGGAGAGCCCGGTCGCGCTCTGGATCGTCAGCGCGAGCGGCCCGACGGCGGCCAGCGCGGGCCGCAGGTTGATGGCCACAAGCACGATGCCGGCCATGAGCAGCCCGCGCCGCAGGACGGGCGGTGCCAGGGCTGGCCGGTTCGTCTCGGCTGCCGCCGGAGTCGGCCGGGGAGTTGTCAGGTCAGTCGGTGTCATCTGTTTGAAGCGTGTTGATCTGTTGGAAGTCGGAGGACCGAGTGCCGTCACTGCCCTCCACCGTTTCCCTGTTTCCCTAGGTCCACGCCGTGATGGCGGCGAGCGAGGCGCCCGCGACGGCGATCCACAGCAGCACGCCCTGCACGAGCGGCCGCACCCCGACGGTGCGGAGCGTCGCCCGCGAGAGCCCGGCGCCGATGAGGAGGAGCGTCAGCACGAGGCCGCGGCGGGCGGTCCACACGAGGAGGTCGTACACAGGCTGGCCGGCCGGCCAGAGCGCCACGGCGCCCGAGGCGGCAGCAAACAGGAAGATGAACCACGGGACCTGGACGCGCGCCTCGCCACCCGCCTCGGCCGTGCGGCGGCGCCACGCGGCCGCGCCGAGCGCGAGCGGGATGATCCAGAGCGCCCGCGTGAGCTTCAGGACCGTCGCCTCCTGGAGCGCCTCGGCGCCGTAGCTCTGCGCCGCGCCGACGACGCTGGACGTGTCGTGGATGGCGATGGCCGCCCACAGTCCGAACTGGTGCTGCGAGAGGTGCAGCGCGTGTCCGATGGCCGGGAAGGCGACGAGGGCGACGCCGTTGAGCAGGAAGACGGTCGCGAGCGAGACGCTCATCGCCTCGGCCCCGGCGCCGAGCGCAGGGCCGAGCGCCGCAATCGCGGAGCCGCCGCAGATTGCCGTCCCGCCCGAGATGAGCGCGCCGGTCGTCGCCTCGACGTTCAGCAGCCGCCCAAGCAGCAGGCCGACGCCCAGCGCGAACGCGATGCCCAGCGCCGTCGCCCCGAGCCCGGCGCGGCCGACGGCGAGCACGGCCGGCAGCGACATCCCGAAGCCAAGCCCCACGACGCACGCCTTGAGCAGCGTCTTCGACACGCGCGCCGAAACGGCCTCGAACGGGTTGCCGAGCGTCAGCCCCAGCGCCGCGCCCACGCCGAGCGCCATCGCCGGCGTCGCGGCGGGCGCGAGGCTCCCCGCGGCGAGGGCGAGGAACAGGGCACGGTGCCACAGCGGCGCGGGCGGCAGGGCGTCGGACATGTGAGGACCAGATCGGGGGCCGCAAGCGTACGACTTCGAGGCGTCCGAAACCCCTGTTCAGCCCGTCTGCGCCAGATCCCCACGCCACCTTCGCCACCCCGTCCCGCCATGTCTTACGGCCGCTTTTTCGCGATGATCGCCACGTCGACCGTCGTCATGTTCATCCTGATGTACACGACGGTGTACTCTATGGATCATGTCTGGTGGAGCCAGACCAAGGTGTTCATGGCGCTCTACATGGGCGCCGCGATGGCGATCATCATGCTGGGCTTCATGCTCAGCATGTATAAAAACAAGCGAACCAACGCGATTATTTTTGGCGGGAGCATCGCCGTGTTTGCACTCGGCCTGTGGCTCGCGCGCAGCCAGGAGACTGTAGGCGATGTGGCATGGATGAAGGCAATGATCCCGCACCACTCGATCGCGATCCTCACGAGCGAGCGGGCGCACATCCAGGACCCACGCGTGCGGCGCCTCGCGGACGGCATCATCGAGGCGCAGCGCCGCGAGATTGCCGAGATGGAGGCGCTCATCGACAGCATCGAGACGAGACGCTAGCTCATTATAATCCATGTTTTACTATTATATAAGTATCAGACTGCCCGCGACCCATGCACCTTGATGCCTTCCGCGACCATGCCCTTGCCCTGCCGGGCGCGACCGAGGACCAGCCATTCGGACCCGACACGCTCGTCTTCCGCGTCGGGGGCAAGCTCTTCGCCCTGCTCGCGCTCGACGCGGCGTCGGTCAACCTGAAGTGCGAGCCGGAGCAGGCCGTTGAACTGCGCGAGCGGTACGCGGACGTGCAGCCGGGCTACCACATGAACAAACGGCACTGGAACACGGTGGCCCTCCAGGGCGATGTGCCGGCGGACGAGATCCGCGTGATGACCGACGCCGCGTACGGGCTCGTCCGCGCGACGCTCACGAAGGCGGCCCGCGCCGGCCTGCCACCGTGGAGCCTTTGACGCTGCGGCGCGTTGCCCTCGCTCACCTGCCCACTGCACCGATGCCGTCCGTCCTGGAGTTCACCTCTCGCGCCCTACCGCTCGCGGCGCTCGTCGCGTTCGCCGCCTGCCAGACCGCCCCGCAATCAGACGTCGCCCTGCCGACCGCCGACACGACGGCCGCGGCGCCGGAGCCCGGCGCCGGCCTTCCCGCAACCGACCTCGCCGTGGCAGCACTCGAGCCCCTCGGCGACTCCGGCGTCTCGGGGACCGTCGAGTTCCGGCGCCTCGGTCAGGCGACCGAGATCCGCTACGTGCTCGACGGCCTTGCCCCTGGCGACCACGGCTTCCACCTTCACGCCAACGCTGATTGCGGAGAGGACTCGACGGGCGCGCCAGGCTCGGCCGCCGGCGGCCACTTTAACCCCGCTGCGAGCCCGCACGGCGCACCCGATCTGTCCATCAGCGGCCGCCACGCCGGCGACTTCGGCAACTTCACGGCTGACGCGCAGGGCCACGCCGAGGGCATCGCCATCGATTCCGTGCTGACGTTCGGCGGCCCGACGAGCCTCCTCGGCCACGCCGTGATCGTCCACGAGAAGGCCGATGACCTGGTGACACAGCCGTCCGGAGATGCCGGCGGGCGTATCGCCTGCGGCATCGTTGCGACGCGCTCCGGGAGCGGCGGCTGAACGGTGGTCGGGGATTTCCGGAGCGCGTGGAGGTGGCGGAACGAGGCCGGGGAGGGTCGGTTCATGCCGGCCTCTCTCCCCCTGCCTCTCATGCGCTACACACATCTTGCGTCCCTCGCACTCGCCGTCCTCGTGGCCGGCGGGTGCGATTCCACTGACGACGCCACGGCGCGGCAGACGGCCTCCGCGACGATCGCCCCGCCCACCGGCATCACCGAGAACGGCGTTTCGGGTACCGCCACCTTCGCGCAGGACGGCGGCGAGCTCTCGGTGCAGCTCGCGCTCACCGGCGCGACGCCAGGCTTGCATGGCTTCCACATCCACACCGTCGGCAGCTGCGCGCCGGGGCCGGACCCGGCAGGCGCCGTCATCCCGGCCGGCGCCGCGATGGGCCATTACGATCCGCTCGGCACCACCAACCACGGCGCCCCGACGGACTCCGACAACGCCAAGCACGCCGGCGACCTCGGCAACGTGACGGCCGGGGCGGACGGCCGCATCACCGCGACGCTCAGGACGGACGACATGTCGCTTACGGGTACGAACCCGGTCGTCGGCCGTGCCGTGATGGTCCACTCCGGCCAGGACGACCTCATGACGGACCCGGGCGGCAACTCGGGCACGCGCGTCGGCTGTGGCGTGATCTCGGCAGCGACAACGGCCAACTGAGGAATCCGTCGCCTCGGCTTTCAGCGCCGGCACCCTCTCGCAGAGTGCCGGCGCCGCCGTGTTCAGGAAGTCTGGCTGCGGCATCATGCCCTCCGAGGGCGGAGCTGGTCCGCGAGGGGCGTCGCGCGCTGCCACGGCGGCGGCACCGCGCCTCGGTAGCTTGGAGCCAAACAGAACCGGGACCGATGCCTCAGAACGACCTCTTCCTCGACGAGAAGGAAGCCCGCCGCAGCGCCCAGACCCCGCTCATGCGGCAGTACTGGAAGATCAAGGACAAGCACCCCGGCGCGCTGCTCCTCTTCCGGATGGGCGACTTCTACGAGACGTTCGAGAACGACGCGGTCGTCGTGGCCGACGTGCTCGGGATCACGCTCACCAAGCGCGGCAACGGGGCCGCCGAGGAGACGCCGCTCGCCGGCTTCCCGCACCACGCGCTGGACCAGTACCTCCCGAAGCTCGTCCAGGCCGGCCACCGCGTCGCGGTGTGCGAGCAGCTCGAGGACCCCAAGTTCGCGCGGACCATCGTCAAGCGCGGCGTCGTCGAGGTCGTCACGCCGGGCGTGGCCTTCCGCGACACGCTGCTCTCGCCGCGGCAGGCGACGTACCTCGCGGCCGTCGCGTGGGGCGACGGCCGCTCTGCGGGCACCGCCGGCGTCGCCTTCGCCGACGTCTCGACGGGCGAGTTCTTCGTCACCGAGGCGCCGGCCGAGCGCCTCGGGTCCCTGCTGCAGACCGTCGCGCCGGCCGAGGTCGTTGTGGACAAGCGGCAGATGGACAGGCTCACGAAGGCGATGGCGGCCGTCCAGCCCGGCCCGCTGCCCTTCGCCGTGACAAAGCAGGAGGACTGGGTCTTCGGGGCGGAGTTCGCCGACGAGACGCTCAAGCGGCACTTCCAGACGCACTCGCTCAAGGGCTTCGGCGTGGACGACCTCGCGGTCGGGGCGGTCGCGGCGGGCGCGTGCCTCTACTACCTCGGCGAGACGCAGAAGGGCCGTCTGCCGCACCTCCGCCGCATCCGCCGGTACAGAGCCGACGACCACATCGCGCTGGACCCCGCGACGAAGCGCGCGCTCGAGCTCGTGTCCAACATGAACGACGGGCGCCGCGACGGCACGCTCGTCGGCGTCCTCGATCAGACGCTGACGCCGATGGGCGGGCGGATGCTGCGCCAGTGGCTCGTCCGCCCGCTCCGCGATGTCGGCCGCATCACCGCGCGCCTCGACGCCGTCGAGCTGTTCGCCCGCGACGCGCGGCTGCGGCGGCACGTGCGCGAGGAGCTGCGCCACGTCGGCGACCTCGAGCGCCTCTGCGGCAAGGTCTGCACGAACCGGGCGACGGCCCGCGACCTCGTCCAGCTCGGGCTGACGCTGCGGCAGGTTCCGCCCGTCAAGCGCCTTCTGCACGATGCAGCCGGCGTGCCGGACCTCGTCGAGCGCCTCGCCGCCCGCCTCACGCCGTGCCAGGACACCGTGGACCGCATCGCCCAGACGCTCTCGGACGAGCCGCCGGCCCAGCTCTCCGCCGGCGGGACGGTCCGTGACGGCTTCAACCCGGAGCTCGACGAGCTGCGCCGCGTCGCCGGCTCGGGCAAGGAGTTTCTGCAGGAGCTCCAGGCGCGCGAGTCCAAGCGGACCGGCATCCCGAGCCTCAAGGTGAACTACAACCGCGTCTTCGGCTATTACCTCGAGGTGTCAAACGCGCACCGCGACAAGGCGCCGGCGGAGTGGACGCGCAAGCAGACGCTCGTCAACGCCGAGCGCTACGTCACGCCCGAGCTGAAGCACTACGAGGAGACGATCCTGACGGCGCAGGACAAGATCGGCGCGCTCGAGGCGCAGATCGTCGAGACGCTGCGCGCGGCCGTCGCCGAGGCCGTCGAGCCGGTCCAGGCCAACGCCCGCTCCCTCGCCGCGCTCGACACGCTCGCCTGCTTCGCCGAGGTCGCCGAGCGCAACGGCTACGTCCGCCCCGACGTCGACGACTCGCTCGAGCTCGACATCGAGGCGGGCCGCCACCCGGTCGTCGAGCAGACGCTGCCGGCGGGCGACGCGTTCATCCCCAACTCGGTCCGCACGACCGGCGGCTCGGAGCCCGGCGACGCGGGGCAGGTGCTCCTCATCACCGGGCCCAACATGGCCGGCAAGAGCGTGGTCCTGCGCCAGACGGGCCTCATCGTGCTGCTCGCGCAGGTCGGCTGCTTCGTGCCGGCCACGCGGGCCCGCGTCGGCGTCGTGGACGCGCTGTTCACGCGCGTTGGCGCGAGCGACAACCTCGCGGCCGGCGAGTCGACGTTCCTCGTCGAGATGAACGAGACGGCCAACATCCTCAACAACGCCACCGAGCGCTCGCTCCTGCTGCTCGACGAGGTCGGCCGCGGCACGTCCACGTTCGACGGGCTGTCGATCGCGTGGGCCATCGTCGAGCACCTCCACGAGACGCCGGCCGTCGCGGCGCGGACGCTGTTCGCGACGCACTACCACGAGCTCAACGCGCTCGCCGAGCGCCTCGCCCGCGTCCGCGCCGTTCCGCGTGACCGTCCAGGAGCACAACGGCCGCGTCGTCTTTCTGCGGACGCTCGTGCCGGGCGGCGCGGACCACAGCTACGGCATCGAGGTGGCGCGGATGGCGGGCCTGCCGGCGCCGGTCCTCGCGCGCGCGCAGGACGTGCTCCGGCACCTCGAGGCGCACGACGTCGCCCGCGAGGTCGGCGTCCTCGGCGACGCCGCGGGCGACGGACTGCCGTCTGTTCGGCGCGGGAGCGTCGCGGCGCTCCCCGAGCCGTCCCATGCGCCTGCCGTGCTCCCGGCCGATCCGGCAGCGTCCGCGGTGATGGCGCGCCTCGAAGACCTCGACCCGAACCGGATGACGCCCATCGAGGCCCTCATGGCGCTCTCCGAGTTGAAACGCGCCGCGCGCGATTGAGGCGGCGGAGAGGCGAACGGTCTGCAGGGGCGGGCGTTGTCTCCATCCCCTCTGGCTCTCTATGTCACTCTCAGACGCTGCCACGGACGCTGCTCCGTGGATCATCCGCCTCGCCCGCGCCGGCCTCGTCGCCAAGGGAGCCGTCTACATGCTCGTCGGCGGGCTCGCCGTGGCCGCTGCCGTGGGCGCCCGCAGCGAGACCGAGAGCAAGAGCGGCGCGCTGGCCGAGGTGGTTGGCGCGCCCTTCGGACGCGTCATCCTGGCGCTCGCGTTCGTCGGCTTGCTGGCCTACGTCGTGTGGCAGGGCGTGCGCGCCGTCCTCGACCCGGAAGGCCGCGGGTCGGATGCCAAGGGCCTGGCCATCCGCACCGGCCACGCGCTGAGCGGCGCGGTCTACGGGAGCCTCGCGTTCGAGGCGCTGCGTCTGGCCCGCGGCACGAGCCGCGCGGCCGACCCGAACAGCACGGCGCACTGGACGAGCGAGGTTCTCAGCCTTCCCTTTGGTCGCCTGCTCGTCGGCCTGGTCGGTTTCGGCGTGGCGGGATACGGCGTCTATCAGGGAGTGCGAGCCGTGCGGGCTGACGTCAGCAGGGACCTCGACCTGTCTGGACTCGCGGACCGGGCAGCGCGAGAACGTGGTGTGGCTCGGGCGCGCCGGCCTCGGCGCGCGAGCCGTCGTGTTCGTCCTGACAGGCCTCTTTCTCGGCATCGCCGCGTGGTACGAGCGAGCGGCCGAGGCACGTGGGCTCGACGGCGTGCTGCGCGCGCTCGAACAGCAAGCGCTCGGGCCGGCCCTGCTGGCCGCAGTGGGCATCGGGCTCGCCGCATACGGCGTGTTCCAGGTCGTCCGGGCGCAGTACGGCACCATCCGCCCGATCTAGCGGCGCGGCCCAGATCCGGGCCGCGTGGTTCTGCCCTCTCGCTGTCTGCTTTGCAGGACCAGCGCGCGGCCGTCCGCATCAGACCGCTAGCCTGCGAGTGGCAGGCGGACGTGGAACGTGCTCCCCTCGCCCAGCCCGGCGCTCGTCGCCCAGATGCTGCCGCCGTGGCGCAGCACGACAGACCGCGCCAGCGCGAGCCCGACGCCGAGGCCCTCGTGCGGGCGCGCGTCCGGCGCGGCGGCCTGCACGAACGGCTCGAAGATGCGCTCGAGGTCTGCCTCGGCGAGGCCCGCGCCCGAGTCGCCGACGCGCACCGTAACGAAGCCGCTCCCCGCTTCTGCCTCGATCCAGATGCGGCCGTCGGCGGGCGTGAACGCGTCGGCGTTGTCGAGGAGGTGGCTGAAGGCGAGGCGCAGGCGCCGCGGGTCGGCGTCGAGCGGGAGCGGGCCGTCGGGGAGGTGGACCGAGACGCTCCGCCGGCCCTCGGCGGCGACGGCGCCCGGCGTGCCCGTCACGACGTCGCGCAGGTCGACGCGCTCGGCCGCGACCGCGTCCGCGCCGTCGCGGATGGCGCCGAGCTCGTCCAGCGTCTCGACGATGCCGCGCATCCGCTGCGCTGCCGTCAGGACTTCGTCGACGAGGGGATGCTGGGCCGGGTCCACGTCCTCGCGGAGCGATTGCGCGTAGCCCGTCACCGCCGCGAGCGGGGTCCGGAGCTCGTGCGACGCGACGGCGACAAAGTCGGCGCGGACCTGGTCCAGCGTCTCGAGGCGCGCTGTTGGCGTCGTGCAGGGCGGTCCGCTGACGCGCGTTGCGGACGGCCACGGCCGCCTGTGCCGAGATCACGAGCAGCGTCTCGACATCGGCCGCGTCGAAGGCGCCCCGTGACGGGTTGAGCGCCTCGAGCACACCGACTGGACGGCCCTCGATGCGCATCGGGACCGCGAGCAGCGCCCGCACGGTGACGCCCGCCGCCCCGGCCGGGGCGTCGAAGTGGCGGTCGTCGGCGTCCGTGTCGGCCGCGAGGACGACCCGGTTCTCGCGGAGGCACGCGCCGGCGAGGCTGCCCTCGAGCGGGACCGCGATGGCCGTCAATTCCTGCGCGGTTCTGGCCCGTCGCCGCGGCGAAACGCAGTGCGCCCGAGGCGTCGTCATAGAGCAGCAGGGCGGCCTGCTCGCACTCGAGCGCTGCGGTGACCGTGTCGAGGGCCGCATTCAGCAGGCGGTCCATGTCGGAGACGGCGTTCAGGGCGACGGAGAGGTCGACGACGCGGCGCAGGCGCGCGAGCGCGGCGGCGGCGGATTCGTCGCGCGGGGCAGGACGGGTCTCGGTCACAAACGCTGGATCAGAGGGTGGCGACGGGGCCGACGTAGAGGGGCAGGCGGAGGTGCAGCCCGCCGCCCTCAGCGGCCCACACGGCACCGCCGTCGCGCTCGACGAGCACGCGGGCGACGACGAGGTCCAGGCCGTCCGACGCAGGCCCCGCTGTTCCGCCGGCCGTCGTGTCCCGAATCTCGACGACCGCCTCGGTGCCGGAAAACGTGGCGCCGATGGTCATCTCGGCGTCGCCGCCGCGCGCCGCCGCCGCGCGCGCGACCTCAGCCACGACGTGGACGAGCGCGAGGCGCAGCCGCCGGACGTGCGCCGCGACGACGATCGCCTCGGCGGGAAGCTCCAGCACGAGCCGCACGGCCTCGTGCGCCTCGTGCGACGCCTCGCGGAGCAGTCCCTGAAGCACGACCGGCTCGGTCCCCGGCAGCGCGTCCGGCAGCGCGCCGACCTCGGCGACGGGCCGCATGAGCGCCTGCATCCGCGCCGCGGCGCGCGAGGATGTCGCCTGCGAGCGCGTCCGACGTCGTCGCCGAAGTGGCCGCGGAGGCGCCTCGGCGGCCGTCTGCACGGCGCCGAGCGGCGCGCGCAACGCCTCGCCGTGAGCGCCATCATCTGGCCCTTGAGGCGGTCCGCCTCGGCGAGGCGCGCGTGGGCGCGCTCGAGCGCGTGGCGCTGCCGCGCCGCGTGGACGGCCACGGCCGCCTGCGACGCGACGGCGAGCAGCACCTCGACGTCGGACTCGGTGAAGGCGCCCTCGTGCGGGTCCAGCGCCTCGAGCACGCCGACGGGCTGCCCGTCGATGCGCATCGGGACGCCGGCGATGGCGCGCGGCCGGTAGCCGGCCTGCTCGGCGGGCTCGGCAAAGTGCCGCGTGTCCTTCTGGACGTCGCCCGAGACGAGCGGGCGGTTCTCGCGGAAGATGGTCCCGGCGAGGCTGCCGTGCAGCGGGACCGGGATCTGGGCGAGCGCCTCGGTCTCCTCGCTCGTCGCGGCGACGAAGCGGAGCTGCCGCGCGGACGTGTCGTAGAGCAGCATCGACGCGCGGCCGCAGTCGAGCAGGTCGCACGTGGCGTCGAGGATCACCGCGAGCACGTCGGCGATGTCGCGCGGCGTGCCGAGCTCGATGCACAGCTCAAGCAGGCGCTGTGCGACGGAGGGCGAGACGGGCGGCGTGGCGTCGTGGGACACGTCGGAGGGCATCGGGTCGGGCAAGGCGTCGGGGCCGGAGGCGTCGCCCAATATGCCGTCATCCGGCAGCGCGCGGTTCCACGCGCCGCGAGTTCCTTCATCCGGCGCTTGAACGGGACGGCCGCGGCCGTGTAGCCGCCGCCGGCGCCGTCGACGAAGTGGACCTGCCGGCCCATGCGCTCGTAGACGAGGCACGTCAGGATGGCGCGGTCCGACACGTGGAGGCCGTAGGCGAGGCGCCCGGCGTCGAAGCCGGCGCCGAGCGTCGCCTCGAGGCGCGCGCGCTGCTCGGGCGTCCCGGCGAGGATCATCCGCAGCACGCCGTCGAACTTGCGGTAGTCCGTCGAGGCGCGCAGCTTGCTTGGGGTACTCGCCCCAGTCGGTCTCGGACGTCTGCTTCTTCGTTGGTGACGAGGTAGCGGCCGAGGGCGTTGCGGAGCCACAGCTCGAGCGTGTAGCGCCGCCGGCGGTCGGGCTTGCGGAGGCGCACCTCAGGCGCGAACCGTTCGGCGTCGCTCGAGAGGCGCAGCCGGTCCAGCGCGACGGGGTGCATCGTGTCGCCCGGCCCGTAGATGTCCTCGACGGCGGCGAGGACGTCGCGGTAGACGGCCGTCGCGTCGGGCCCGGCCGTCGCCGCGACGAGGAGTGAGACGGTCTCGCCGTGCGGGCTCACGACGTCCTCCCAGCGGCACTCGAGGCCGGCGTACGGGTCCGTCCCGACAGCCGCTTCGGCCGTCGAGGCGTACTGCTCGGCCGTCTCCGGGCTCTTGATCCGCGCCTCGGCCCAGCCGAGCCCGCTGCCCGTGAGCAGCGCCTGCGCGTAGCCTGGCGAGACCTGGAGCCGGGCCATCGCGAGGTCGTGGCCCGCCGCGTAGATCTCGCTCACGCGGACCACGCCGACGCGGAGGCGGAGCGACAGCCGCGTCGCGGCGTGGTGCTGGAGCGCGGCGAGGGCCCCGAGGGCGTCGGCCAGGAGGTCCGGCGGGAGAACGAGCGTCGCGCCGTCGCCGCCGAACACGAACGGCACGTCCCGCCGGCCGACGGCGTTGAGCGCGGCCGCGATGGACGCCGCGCCGACGTAGTTCACGTCCCGGTAGCGCCCCGCCTGCACCGCGACGGTCGAACCGATGACGTCGGTGATGACGACCGTCCAGTCCGCTGGGACCGCTGCGTAGGCATCGGGCTCAGCGAGGCGCTCGAAGCGGTCGAGGGCGGGAAGGTCCGTGTAGAAGGTGTCGCTCACCGAGGCGGTACGCGCGCCGGGGCGCCGCGGTCCCGGCGTCTCTGCCTCACTCTGGGCACAGCGCATCCCGCCTCGTTTCTCGTCCCAACGTCGTCCTGAACGGAGCGGGCCCTGAGTGAGCGCAGTCGAAAGATCTCTGCCGCGCGAGGCGCCTCGACAGCGCGCTGCCCAACCATTCGAGTCGCAGAGATCTCTCGGCACGCTCTGGCTGACGCTGTGCCGGACGCAAGGCTCGGCCGCCTTCCCGTGCGTCGCCTCGGCGCTTACCCTGCGGCGCCGACGGCGATGCCCTCCGGGACGGCGGAGAGGCGGCGGAAGACGTCGAGGCGCTCCTCGAGGTCGGCGGCGGAGACGCCGGCGAGCGCGTCCGTGCCGAACGCCTCGACGACGAACGACGCCAGCGCGCTGCCCACGACGACGGCCTGACGCATCGCCGGCGCGTCGAAGGCGCCGATGCGGAGCAGGTGGCCGGCGAAGCCGCCGAGGAACGTGTCGCCCGCGCCCGTCGGGTCGATGACGTCGGCGAGCGGGAGCGCCGGCACGGCGAAGATGTCGTCGCCCGCAGAAGAGCAGCGCGCCGTGCTCGCCCTTCTTGATGACGACCGTCGCGCGGGCCCATCGCCTGGATGATGCCGCGCCGCGCGGACGAGGTTCGGGACGCCCGAGAGCTCGCGCGCCTCGGCGTCGTTGACCATCAGCACGTCCACGCGGGCGAGCGTCGTCGAGGAGCGCCGGGCGGGCGTTCTCGATCCAGAAGTTCATCGTGTCCGCGATGACGAGGTCCGGCGCGCCGTGCTCGGACGCCTGGTCGATGACGGCGGACTGGACGGTCGGGTCGAGGTTGCCGAGGCACAGCGACGCGCGGGCGGCGGTAGTGCGCGGGCAGGTCCGGCGTGAACGTCGCGAGCACGTTGAGGTGCGTCGCGAGCGTGTCGCGCGAGTTGAGGTCGTCGTAGTAGCGGCCGGCCCAGAAGAACGTCTCGCCATCCGCGTCGCGGACGATGCCGTCGGTGTCGACGCCGCGGTCGCGGAGCGTGTCGAGGTGCGCCTCGGGAAAGTCCCCGCCGACGACGGCGTTGACGTGGACCGGCCCGGCGAGCAGGCGCGCGGCGAGCGCGGCGTAGGTCGCGGAGCCTCCGAGGATGCGCTCGGCGCGGCCGAACGGGGTCTCGACGGTGTCGAACGCGACGGTGCCGACGACGAGAATGGGCATGGAGATGCGGGGACGGTCAGCCGCGAAGATAACCGGGCGATGCCGACAAGAAAGAGGGCCGAGGCGGGGCCGGACGTGTGGTCCGGACTCCCCCTCGGCCCCAGTCGGGATGTGGGACGGTGCATGGGGGTGGCGAAATGCCATCTCGCCCCCGGCCTCATCCCCATGCCCTTCCGTCAGCAGAATCAGCTCTTGACGCGGTCGACCCAGTCGTCCACGACCGACTTCACGGCGTCGGCGATGGTCTCGGCGAGGTCGTGGAGGCGGTCCGAGCCGTCGTGGGCATACTCGCGGGCCGTCTCGGCGGCGTCCGACGCCGTCGCCTGCGCGTCGCTCGCGAAGGAGCGGGCGGCCTTGCGCGCCTGCTTCGTGCGGTCGGCGATCGTCTCGGCGGCGTCGTCGAAGAACGAGGACGCGTCGCTGCGGACGGACTTGACATCCTTGCGCGCCGTCTTGAGCGCACCGCGCCCCCCCTTCTTGGCCTCCTTCGACAGCTCGCGGGCGCGCTTCTCGACGCGGTCGGCGATCGTCTCGGGCTCGGAGTCCGGCACGAGCGCCGTCACGAGGCGGCCGACGACGAGGCCGGCACCGGCGAAGTGCGAGGATGGCGAGGCCGGGGTTGCCCTCGACCCACGCCTTGGCCTTGTCCGAAGACCGACTCGGTCGCGTAGTCGTCCGGCATCCGGTACGACGGCGCGGCGGGCGCCGGGGCCTTCGGAAGCGGCTTCGCGTCGGCCGCCGCGACCTGCGCGGCGGGCTCGCCGCCCGGAGAGTTGGCCGTCTTCGCCGCGTCGGCGGCGGCGGCGTCCGTCGTGGCGCTCGGGGCGGGCGTGGTCGTGCCGTCGCCGTTCGAGGCCGGGGTTGCCATTTTCTTATCGTCTGCCATGAGAGTCGTCTGGATGGGAGCCGGTCGGACCGGCCGGGTCGAGAGGGGCCAGCGGACGGGACTGCGACCCGCGCGCCGGACGAAATGCGAGGGGGAGATACGCGTCGGGGCCCTCCGTTTGTTTCTGCGGCGTGGCCGCCAAGCGTGCGCGCCGCGTTGAGAACCGACGAGTTTGGCCCGTGGGATCCGACGGGCGGGCAGGATGAGCCTTCCTGCTGGCCAACCTCTCCCCTCCCGTTCGTCGGCCTTCTCCCCGTTAACCCTCTACCGAGCACCGCACGAGCGAAGGGCCTCTCCTTCTCTGTTAGATTGCCCGCCCGGCAGCCGCGTCCCCCCAATGCCCATCCGGATTCAGGCTCCGCCGTCGTGGCGGACGCCGCGCCTCGCGCGCCGACTCGCGCTCTGCGCCACTTTCGCCCTTCCCGCCGCGACGTCGCCGGCGTGGGCACAGGCCACGGCCGGCCTCGCCGCCGACCCCGTCCCGGCCGACGACGCCCTCGCCGCGGCGCGCTTCGACGACGCGCGCGCGCTCTACGACGGTGGCCTCTTCGGGCCCGCCGCGCGCGCCCTCGGCCGCTTCCGCGACGCCTACCCGCGCGACGTCCGCGCGCCAGAGGCGCTGTTCCTGCACGCCGAGAGCGCGCTCGCCGTCGGCGACGCGACGACGGCCGCAGCGCTGTTCGCGCGCTTCGAGGCCGACTATCCCGGCAGCCCGCTCGCGCCCCGCGCCCGCGCCGCGCTCGGCCGCTTCTACTACGCGCCGGGCCGAGTACGACCGCGCCGAGACGGCCCTGGCCGAGGCGCTCGAGCGCCCCGGCTGCGGCCGTGGCGACGGCCGAGACGGCCTACCTGCTCGGGCATGACGCGCCTGCGCCAGAACCGACCTCGACGGCGCCGCTGGCGCGTTCGAGCGCGCCGCCGAGGCCGACACGCCCGTCGCCCCGGCCGCGCTCTACGCGCTCGGGACGGTCCGCATCCAGCAGGGCGACGCCGCTGGCGTCGTCGCCGCCTTCGAGCGCCTCTCCACCCGATACCCGGCGTCGCCAGAGAACGCGCAGGTCCGCCTCGCCCTCGCCGAGGCCTACCTCCGCACGGACCGCCTGCGGCGACGCCATCGCCGAAGCCGAGCGTCGCCGCCCGACGCTGACCGGCGACGACGCCGAGCGGGCCGACCTCACCATCGGCGAGACGCGCCTGCGCCTTGGCGAGACCGAGGCCGCGCTGGCACCGCTGCGCGCCGTCCCGCGCCGAGGGCCGCTACGGCCGCCGCGCCGCGCTCGCCATCGGCCGCGCCCTCTACGCCCGCGGCGACGTGCAGGGCGCCGCGACCGAACTCGCGACGGTCCGCACGGAGACCCCGGCGCCAGGCGCGCCGCAGACGCCGGCCGGGCAGCCGGACGACCCGCTCGCGCTCGAGGCGGCCTACTACGAAGGCATCGCCCTCAAGCGCAGCGGCAGCCTCGGCGAGGCCGAGGCGCGCCTCGCCTTCGTCGCCGACCACCCGACGAGCGCCTATGGCGACGCCGCGCTGCTCGAGCTCGGCCTGCTCCGCTACGAGTCCCGCCGGACCGATGCCGCCGTCGACGCCTTCCGCCGGCTCCTCGCGATCACGCCGCCGAGCCCGTACGCTGGCGAGGCCGCGCGCCTGCTCGGCGAGACCTACGCCGCGGCCGGCCGCACGGCCGAGGCGCAGGCGGCCTTCCGGCAGCGCCGAGGCGCTCGGCACCGCGACGGCCGAGACGCGCGCCGAGGTCGCCTTCCAGGACGCCTTCGCGCGTTACACGGCCGCGCGACTACGACGCCGCGACGCCCGCCCTCCTTCAGGTCGCCCGCGACTTCCCGGCATCCGAGCGGACCGGCGAGGCGCTCTTCTGGGCGGGCGAGGCCGCCTTCCAAGCCGAGCGCTACGCCAGCGCCGAGTCGATCCTGACCGACTTCACGGCGCGCTTCCCGCGCCACCGCCAGGCCGACGCCGGGCGCTACGTCCTCGCGTGGACCTTCTTCCGCCGCCGCGACTATGCCCGCGCCGCCGAGGGCTACGAGCGCTTCCTCGCCGGCTACACCGCGCAGTCCGAGGCCGTCCCGTACGTCGCCGACGCGCTGCTGCGCCTCGGCGACAGCTATTACGCGCTGCGCCGCTTCGACGACGCCCGCGCGGCCTACGCACGCGTCCCGGCCGCCTCGCCCGACGGCTCCGGCCAGGACTACGCCCTCTTCCAGACGGCGCAGGCGTTCGCCGGCCAGGGCCAGGCGCCCGCGGCCATCGAGACGTACGGCCGCCTCGTGGGCGCCTTCCCGACGTCGACGCTCTTCGGCGAGGCGCTCGTCTCGCGCGCCGCCCTCCGCGCCGCGGCCGGCGACCCCGACGGCGCCGTCGAGGACTACGAGCGGGTCGTGACGGAGCGCCCGACGGGCACGGCCGCGCCGCGCGCCATCGTCGGCATCGGCGACGTGCGCTTCGACCAGCGCCGCTTCGAGGACGCCGAGGCGGCCTACCGCCGCGCGCATCGACCGCTACCCGGACTCGCCCAGCGTCGCCGACGCGCTCGACGGCCTCTCGGGCGCCCTCGACGCGCTCGGCCGAACCGCGGAGGTCGAGGCGACTGCCGACGCCGTCGAGGCGCGGACGGCGGACCCCGAGGCGAAGGCACGCATCCGCCTGCGCCGCGCACAGGCCGCGCTCGAGCTGGGCGACGCCGGCCGAGGCCGTCCAACGCCTCAACGCGATGCTCGCCGACAACCCGCCGGCCGACCTCGTCGCCGAAGGCGCGCCTCGCGCTGGGCGGGGCGCACGCTTGCCGTCGGACTGCCGGCCGAGGCGGCGGCGATCTTCCGCGCGCTCGTCCAGAGCTGATCCGCAGGGCGCGCTCGCGCCCGAGGCGCAGCTCCAGCTCGCCGACGCGCTCCTCGCCGCCGGCGACGCCCGCGGCGCGCTCGACGCCGCGCGCGCCTTCCCGCGCCTCTACCCTGACGACGCCGAGCGCGTCGCCGACGCCCTGCGCCGCGAGGCCGACGCCCTGACGGCGCTCGGCCAGACGGCCGACGCCGACGCCCGACTCCGCACGCTCGTCCAGCGCTACCCGACCTCGGCCGCCGCCGCCGACGTGCTTCGCACGCGCCCGGACTTCGCGCCCGCCCCCGCGCCGGGCACGCGGCCGTGATCGCCGCCCTTCGGGAGCACGCCGCGCACGAGCCCGCGCCGAGGGACACCGCCGGCGGCGAGCCCGTCGCGCGCTACGTGCTCCGCGCGGAGCACCACGTCCGCGCGATGCTCCGGACGTCGGCCGGCCCGCGGCGGCGCGTCCAGCTGCGCTATGCGGTCTACGCCGCCATCATGCTCGCGACGTGGGGCGTCGGGCACGCGGTCGGCTCGCGCGGGTCGGACCTGCTGCTGATCTACGGCGCCGTCGTGTTCGGCGCCCTCGCCCTGTTTCGGCCCTTTTTCGTGCGCCGGCAGGCCGAGCGCCTCGTCGCCGGCCGGCCCGACCTCGACCGGCCCGTCGAGGTCCGCGTCTCGGGCGGCGACCTCGTCATTGACCTACCGGGTGTCGCGCGCAGCGCTCAGCGCCTCGAGACGCTCCACGCCGTCTACGCCGAGCCCGACGGCGTCTTCATCGAGCCGTTCCAGACGGAAGCCTTCTTCGTTCCCGCCGACGGCTTCGCGTCCCCTGCCGACCGCGCCGCCTTCGAGCGCGCGCTCCTCGCCGGCGCCCGCATCCCCGGCCCCGACCTCTAACGCCATGCTCCCGAACCGACCCGCCGTGCTCCCGCGTGCGCTGCGCCGAGCCGCGCTCGCCGTCCTCGCCCTCGCGGCGTGCTCCGAGGCGCGTGCGCAGGACCCGGCGCCGAACCCCGGCCTGCCGAGCCTCACGCCGCGCGTCTTCACGAGCACCGGCCCGGCGCGCGTGAACCTGCCGTCGATCCCGCGGCAGCCGCTGACGGGCTTCGGGCCACCGCCGCGGCAGTACGTCGTCCCGGCCGAGCGCGAGCCCGTCGAGCAGCCATTCGTGCCGCCTATCGAGGCGCTGCCGCCGCTCGCCATCGCCGGCCCGGCCGAGCCTGTCCTGAGCAGCCGCCCGCGGCGCGTGCTCCGCGCCGAGGCGGCGCTTGGCAGCTACCTCGCGCGCTCGGGCCGCCTCGACCTCGAGGCCGCGGGCGAGTCCGGCCTCTTCTTCGTCTCCGGCACGTTCGATGGCGCCTCGCCGTCCAGCGAGTTCGTGCGGGCAGACCGGCTGACGGTCCGCGCCGGCGGCCAGTCCTACGCCCCGGGCCGGCTGCGCCTCGAGGGCTTCGTCACCGCAGATGCGTACACGCTGCCTGGCACGGCCGAGCTCGACCGCCGCCGGCGCTTCGCGGCCGGCACGACGGTCGGCGTGAGCGGCCTCGGCGCGGTCCCGTACGACGTCCGCGCCGGCTACACGCAGTCGCGCCTCAGCGGGGCCGGCGGCGACGCCGATGAGGGCCGCTTCGACGCCGAGGCGCGCGCCGGGCTGGCCCGAGACCGCGTCCGCCTCGACGCGGCGGGCGGCGTTGCAGGCGTCGGCGGCGACGGAAGCAGCGCCCCGTACGCGTCAGTCGGCGTCGCCTACGCGACGGGCCGCGCGGACGGCGCGCGCCTCGTCGTAGGCGTCCGTGGCCTGCTCTCGCAGGCGGCAGACGCGGGCGCGACCGACACGCAGGCGGTCGGCCCGGTCCTCGAGCTGAGCCTGCCCGTGTCACCCGCAGTCACCGTCTTCGCGTCCAACACGCCGCACCTCGAGGTCCGCTCCCTCGCGGCGCTCGCGGCCCTCAACCCGGTCGTCCTGTCCGGCGCGACCGTTGCGCCAGACGTGCTGCCGGTCGACGCCCGCGCCGGCATCGCGTTCGGGCAGGCCGCGCGCGTCCGCCTCTACGGTCTCGCGACGTACGCGCCGTCGCGCCTCGTCTTCGAGCGCAGCGGCGGCGGCTTCTACACCACGAGCTTTCTCCGCACGACGACGGCCGGCGTCGGGGCAGACGTGACGGTCGGCTCGGACGACGCGATCAGCGCCTCTGCAGGCGTCGAGGCGCGCTACGCACGCTCCGAGTTCGGCGACTACCCGTTCGTCGCGCCGTTCGTTGCCAACGCTGCCATCGCGGCGCCTTTCGCCGGCGGCCGCGGCCGCGCCGGGCTCACCGCCCACGCCGAGAGCAAGCGCCCTGACGACATCTCGGGCACCATCGACGCGCCAGCCTTCGGCCTCGTCGGGGTCGACGCGCGGTACGACATCGGCGGGCCGTTCGCGGTGATTGCCCGCGCGGAGCGCCTCGTCGGGACCGTCGAGCGGTGGCCGGGCTTCCGCGAGGCGCCGTTCACAGCCGTTCTCGGCCTGCGGTTCACCCGGTGACGCACGCAGGGCCTAGCTTGCCCGTCCGCCAGCCCCTCGCCCCGTGACACCTCTCGCCGCCCTCGCCCTGGCCATCCGCGACCGCCTCGTCGCGGGTGCGCCCGCGCCGCTGCTCGGCCTCGGGACGCTCGGGCGGGCCCACGTCTCGGCGCGCGTCCACACGGACGCCGATGGCCGGCGCGTGCTGCTGCCGCCCGGCGAGGCCGTCGGCCTCTCGACGCGGGCCTACGATCCGGCCGACCTCACCGCGGCGCTGGCTCGGCGCGCCGGCGTGACGGAGGGCGCCGCAGCGGACCTGCTCCGCGAGGCCGTCGACCAGATCGAGGCGCGCCTCGCCATCACCGGCGACGTGCGCATCGACGGCGTCGGCGCGTTCCAGCGGACCAGCGGCGGCATCCGCTTTGCGCCCGCGCCCGAGATCCTCGCGGCCGTCAACCGCCCGTTCGAAGGTCTCGCCCCCGTCGGGATCGCCCCGCCCGAGGCACCGCCGGCTCCCGCCGCTCCGACGCCTCGCCCGCCCGCCGTGCCGAGTCCGCCCGTGCCGCACGAGCCGCCGGGCGCCGTCGACATCCTCCTCGACCTTATCGTCAACGAGCCGTCGGAGCCGGCCGAGGCGGAGATCGCGACGCCCGCTGGTGCGCCGCATCCGGCGGACGTGTCGCCCGCCGAGAGCGCCTTCGCCGACGACTCCCCTCTGGCAGACGCCGCGGCCATCGCTCCGTTCGCCGCGCCTGAGGCGCCGACCGTGGCCGAGACGCAAGAGGAGCCCGAGGCACCGACCGAGATGCTAGAGGACGAGGCGCCGGCCGAGTCCCCTGAGGCAGTGGGTGACGCAGACGAGGCGGATGAGGCAGACCCGCTCGACCCCATCGACGACGGGTTCGCCGTCCCCTTCGGCGCCGACGGCGCCTCGCTCCGGGACCTGCTCCCGCCGACGGAGACGGACTGGCACCCGGCGCCGCTGCCCGACGGCGACGTGCTGGACGCCATCCCCCACTCGCTCGTCGAAGACGCCGAGGTCCTGACGCCCGCGGTCGCCCCCCCGTCGCTCCCTGACGCGCACGCCCTGCCTGAGCCTGCGGACGCAGGGTCTGACGCGGCGCCACACGAGGAGCCGGCGTCCGCCGAGCCGGTGCCCACCGAACCGGCGCCCACCGAGTCAGCGCCCGCGGCGCGGTCGGCCAGGCCCTTGTGGCCCGCGCTCTACGGCCTGCTCGTCCTCGCTCTCTCGTCCCTCATCGTGTGGTGGGCTGTGAGCGAGCAGCACCCGCGCATTCTCCCGGCGCGCCCCGGCGCGCCTGCCCTTCCTGCCGACGCGCCCCGATGACGCTCCTCGCCCTCCAGACGGCCGCGCCCGAGGCGCTCACGGCGTCCCGCTTTCTGCTCGCCGGCGGATGGTCGCTCGTGCTCATCCTTCTCGCCGTCGCTGCGGCCGTCGTCGCCGTCCTGCAGGCCCGGCGGACGATTCGCGGCGCGGGCGACGACGAGTTGTTGCAGACCGTCGGCGGCTACATCCGCGGGGGCAACCTCGTCGGCGCCATCGACTTCTGCCAGAGCCAGGACAGCGTCGCCGGGCGTGTCGTGGCGGAAGGCCTCGGGCGCCTCGGGCGGCCCATCGGCGACATCCAGACGGCCGTCGCCGCCGCCGCGCGCCGCGAGGCGGTACGGGTGACGGGGGCGCTCGATGCCGTGCGCTCCGCGGCGCTCGTCGCCGCCCTCGCGGGCCTCTTCGGAACGGCCGTCGGCGCCATCGCGCTGCTCCGCGGCGGGTCAGTGCTCGCGGCGTTGTGGCCGGCCTTTATTCCGGCCGCCGTCGGCGCCGCAGTGGGCGTGCTGCTTATCGGCCTGTACCACGCCGTCGCCGGCCGCGCTGCGGACTTTGCTGCGGGACTCGACACGCTCGTCGGCGACTTTCTCGCCCTGCTCGGCGCGCCAGGCCGCTGAGAGCGACGGGCAGAGCTTGGCAGAGCGTTGCGAGGCACCCCCTCAGCCCGTCCGTTCACCCCCCGACATGTGAGGCGAGGTCCTCGCGGCGGCCGGCTTGGCGAAGCACACGCAGTGCTTTTTCCTTGATCTGGCGAACCCGCTCACGCGTGAGCTCGAGCTCCGCCCCGATCTCCTCGAGCGTCATCGGCGACTCGCGGCCAATACCGAAGTAGAGCCGAACCACGGCCTCCTCGCGCGGATTGAGCCCGTGGAGCGCCCGGTCAACATCCGCCTTAATGCCCTCGCCGACGAGCGCCTCGTCCGGCGGCGCCTCGTCTGAGGCTTCGAGAACGTCGAGAAGCGAGTTGTCATCGTCCTCGGCGAAGGGCGCGTCCATCGAGAGGTGGCGGCTGGTGTGCCGGAGCGCGTCGCGGACCTTCTCGGCGCTGATGCCGAGCTCGGCGGCGAGCTCGTCTGCGTTCGGCGGGCGCTCGTGGAGCTGGGCGAGGCGCGCCGAGGCCTTGCGGATCTTGGAGATGGTGCCGATGCGGTTCAGCGGCAGCCGCACGACGCGGCTCTGCTCGGCCAGCGCCGCGAGGATCGCCTGGCGCACCCACCACACGGCGTACGAGATGAACTTGAAGCCGCGCGTCTCGTCGAACCGCTGTGCCGCCTTGATGAGGCCGTAGTTGCCCTCGTTGATAAGGTCCGACAGCGTCAGGCCCTGGCCCTGGTACTTTTTGGCGACCGAGACGACGAAGCGCAGGTTGGCGCGGACGAGCCGGTGCAGCGCCTCACCGTCGCCCGCGCGGATCTGCTGTGCGAGGAGAACCTCGTCCTCAACCTTCAGCAGCGGAATCTGGGCGATCTCCTGCAGGTACTGGTCCAGCATCCGCTGGGTGCGCGGGACGTACATGGCATCGAAGGTCGGGGAAACGTCGCGGCTGTGGTGGGATGCGCTTACGTGTCCGCCCGCACAGTGGGTTCCTGCGCCGCGGGGCCTTCCGGCGTGCCGAACGCGCCGAAACGAGCCGGCGCTAGCTTGCGGCCTGCCACGCCCACCCGATGACCGAACCCCCGACGCTCTCCGCCGATCCGTGGCGCCTCGACTGCCGCGGCCGCGTGCTCGACCTCGGGCCAGATCGCGCCGGCGGCACGTCGTCGGCGTGCTCAACGTCACGCCGGACTCGTTCTCGGACGGCGGGCGCTACCCGAGCGTTCAGGCTGCCGTGGACCGCGCGGCGCAGATGGAGCGCGAAGGCGCCGTGATGGTCGACGTCGGCGGCGAGTCGACGCGGCCGACCGGGAGCGCCTACGGTGCTGGCGCCACGGCCGTGCCGATCGACGAGGAGCTCGAGCGCGTCGTGCCGGTCGTCGAGGGCATCGCGCGCGCGCTGCCGCACCTGCTCATCTCGGTCGACACCATCCAAGGGGCCCGTCGCCCGCGCCGCGCTGCGCGCCGGCGCGCACCTCGTCAACGACGTCAGCGGGCTCCGCAACGGGACGGCGACGGCGCAGGCGGCGGCCGACTTCGGCGCCGCCGCTCATCGTGATGCACTCGGCCGGCACGCCCGGCGCGATGCCCCACGAGTCGCGCGCCGACGCCCACGGCGACATCGTCGAGACGGTGACGCGCGGACTCGCGGCGTCGGTGAGGGCAGCCGAGGCGTGCGGCGTGACGAGCATCGCCGTCGATGCGGGCTTCGGCTTCGGCAAGTCCGTCGCCGAGAACCTGCGCCTCGTCGGCGCGACGGCCCGGCTGCGTGCCGCGCTCGGGCGCCCCGTGATGGCCGGCGTGTCGCGCAAGCACACCGTCGGCGTCGTCCTCGGGAGCGCGGCGGCGCCTGCCCCGGTCGGGGCCCGCCTCGTCGGGTCGCTCGGGCTCGCCGCGCGTCGCGGTGCTCGGCGGCGCGCGGCTCGTCCGCGTCCACGACGTGCGCGAAACGGCTGAGCTCGCTGCGGACGCTCGCGGCCGTCGCTGCGGCGGAGCGCGAGGCAGACCCGTCGGTGCCGTGCTGACCGTCGCTCAAGCCCTGTTCGAGATCGGCTTCCTGCCCGTCCGCTGGCTGGACGTGCTCGACGTCGCGCTCACGGCGATCCTCGTGTACCAGGGCTACCGCCTTATCCGCGGGACGATCGCGGTACAGGTCGCCGTGGCGCTGCTCGGCCTGTACGTCATCTCGGCGATCGTCCGCATCGCGGGCCTGACGACGCTCACGACGCTCTTCGGGGCCGTCTGGACGTGTTCGTGCTGGCGGTCCTGATCCTGTTCGCGCCCGAGATCCGGCAGGGCCTCTACCTTATCGGCCGCAACCCGATCGTGCGGCGTCTCGTCGCGACGCCGCCGCGGCAGCGCATCACGGCCGAGGTCCTCGAGGCCATCAACGAGATGAGCCGCGACCGCGTCGGCTCGCTCATCGCGTTCTCGCGCTCGACGGGCCTGCGCAACTATGTCGAGACCGGCACGCAGATCCACGCCGACGTCGAGCGCGACCTGCTGACGTCGCATCTTCTACCCCAACTCGCCGCTGCACGACGGCGCGGTCATCATCCAGGGCCAGAAGATCGAGGCGGCGCGCTGCATCCTGCCCGTGAGCGAGGCGCGCGACCTCGACCCGCACCTCGGGCTGCGCCACCGCGCGGCCGTCGGCCTGTCGGAGCGGACGGACGCGTTCATCGTGGTCACGAGCGAGGAGACGGGCGGCATCTCGGTCGCCGAGAACGGGCGCCTCGACGTGCGGATCACGGCGGCGGAGCTCGAGCGCCGCTTCACGGCGGCCTTCTCGCCCGAGCGCCGCACGGCCGCGCCGGGCGTCGGCCGCCGCCTCCGCGACCTGCTCGCCCTCCGGGACGGCCGTGGCCCCGACTGACCGCCAGCACGCGCGCCTCGTCGCGGCGTGCGTGCGGCCGGGATCGCGGACGAGCGGGTGCTCGCCGCCCTCGCCGCCGTCCCGCGCGACGCCTTCGTCGCGCACGGTTTCCGGGCCCGCGCGTGGGACGACGTGGCGCTGCCGCTCATGCTCGGCCAGACGATCTCGCAGCCGTCGACCGTCGCCCGGATGACGGAGCTGCTGGGCGTCCGCCCCGGCGACCGCATCCTCGAGGTCGGAACAGGCAGCGGCTACCAGGCCGCCGTCCTTGCCCAGATGGGCGCGCGCGTGTTCTCGGTCGAGCGCCATGCGCCGATCCTCGAGCACACGCGGGCGCTGTTCGAGCGCCTTGGGATCCGCGTCAAGACGCTGCTCGGCGACGGGATGCGCGGCTGGCCCGCGCTCGCGCCCTTCGACGGCATCGTCGTCACGGCCGGCGGCGCGGCCGTGCCCCAGGCGCTCATCGAGCAGCTGCGCGCGCCCGCGCCGGGCCGCCCGGACGCACGCCTCGTGATCCCGGTCGGCCCGGCCGAGCGACAGACGCTCCACCGCATCACGCGCACCGGCGCCACCACGACGACCGACGAGGCGCTCGACGCGGTCGTGTTCGTCCCGCTCCTTCCCGGCCGCGCGGGGTGAGCGGGCGGGACTGGCACCGCCGGCCCCTCCCGTTACACCACCGTCCCGCCGCCGGAGGCGGCCTCGATGAGGGCCAGCACCTCGTTCAGCGTCGTCCGGCCGCGGTCGCGGGCGTACCACTTGCGGACCTGCAGGTACTTCTCGTCGTGGTCCTCGATACGCTTGCCCTCGGTCATGACCCACCGCTGAAGTTCGGCGGGGCGCGGGCCCCACCAGCCGCGCTCGGTGAGCGTCCCGTCGAGCAGGATGGCGATGGGGATGCCGCGGCTCGTGCCGGTGAGGTGCGCGTCCATGAGTTCGAGGTGCTCGTCGCGGGCGAGCAGGCGCAGGCTGAGGTTCGGGCGCCGTCTCGGCGAGGCGCGCCAGCATCGGGACCGTGTTCGAGGCGTCGCCGCACCAGTCCTCGGAGAGCACGAGCAGGTGCCAGTCGCCGGGCACCGCGGCGAGGCGCGCGAGGATGTCCTCCGGCGGCGCGAAGCGGTCGTAGATGCCGCGCCAGAGGTCGAGGTGCTCTGTGGCCGTCTCGAGGAAGGCGTCGTAGGACATTCCCGCAGCCCAGTCGTCGGCGCGGGAGACAGGTTCGAGGGCGACGTGCGTCGTTTCGGAAAGCATTGCAGGGGTGTTGGAGAGCGGTCTGAACGACGCCGTGCGGGCGCGGATTCTTACCGCCCATCTGGCAGCGCGCCTGCATCTCGGCGGATCACCGCGCCTCGTCCCAGCTCCAATCCGGCCGCGACGGGGCCATCCCTTTGTTTCTAAGCACAGCAGGACTGGGCCGCGTTTGGGTTAGAGGTTGCTGGCTTCGGAACGAGGATTTCTAAGGCGGCGAGCCGGTGGCGGCTCTGGCGAGGCGCCGGCGGCTCTGGTAGGCTCCTGGCGGCCTCGAGAAGCCGTCATGCCGTGGGCGCAGGGGCGGCCTCAGCGTCTAGCGTCGCGACGTGCGCGAGCATTCGGTGCAGGAGGTCTGCGCGCGAGCAGACGGCAGGCGCGATGACCACGATGCGCGCGCCCGTCTCGGCGTTCTGCAGCAGGGCTGCGCAGGGGTAGCGCTCGCGGCGCGGGCCCGTGATCTCCTGCGTGTCGCGCTCGGTGAAGGCGAGCGGCGTGAAGGACCACGGCTTGCGCACCGTCCAGTCCGTGTAGACGACTTCGACGCGCTGGTCCGGGTCCACGACGCCGCCCTCGACGTCGAAGACGCCGTGGCAGGGCGTCTCGAAGCCGAAGAGGCCGAGGCCGTGCTCCCACGCCGAGAAGAGCGGGCCGTCGCCCCAGTAGACCGTCCCGTCCTGCGCGGGCCCGTCCGTCGTCTTGCGCGTCCGCGGGTCCGCGTCGGCCCAGCGGCCGTCCTTCCAGAGCTTCCACCAGAACATGCCGGCCTTCCCGCCCATCTGCGCGCCGCCGTGGTAGTTCGCCGTGATGTCGATCGGCGCGAAGCGCGGGCCCAGCAGCAGCAGGGACCCGCCGCGGTCGAGGAAACCGTCGATCATGGCCGGCACCGAGGCGCCGCGCTTGGTCCGGAGCGGCATCTCGTTGCCGACGACGACGAGCAGGTCGCCCGGCCCGGCGAGCGTCCCGATCTCGCGCGCGGCGACGTGGCGCAGGCGGCCAAAGAACGAGACCGCGGAGCGGACGAACGACTGGAGGACGTCGGCGAAGAGGCGCGGCTCGTCCATCAGGAGGGGCTGGCTCACGGCGACGGGCGGCGGGAGCGGCGGCATCGCGAAGTCGCCGGTCCACGAGCGGCGCTGCGCGAACGTCACCTCGACGGTGTGGGCCGCGCCCGGCGTGAGCGTGAACCGCAGGACCGTCGAGGCGCCGTCCTCGGTCCGTTCGGGCTCCACGTCGGCCCCGTCGAGCGTCATGAGGTCGACGGCCTCGCGCGGCGGGATGCGCAGCTCGAGAGCTTGCGCGCGCGTGCCCGTGAGCCCGATGCGGTAGCCCTCGGCGGACTGCTCGAAGCGCAGCCGGCCCTGGAACAGGTCGACGTCGGCGGACCAGTCGGTCCACGTCCGGGGGACGGCCGGGGCGAGGCGGAGCACGCGCTCGCCGGGCTCCAGCACGGCCAGCCCGACGAGGCCGTACAGGACGGCGTCGAGAAAGGCGCCGGAGCCCGTGATGAAGGCGTGGCCGACGACATCGTCCTGCGCGCCGTCGTCGGGCGAGAGGTACTCCTCGCACAGCCCCGGCAGCGTCGGCCGGGCAAACGTGTCGACAATCTTCGAGAGGACGTGCAGGCCGCCCTCGGCGTCGAAGCTCAGGAAGCGGGCCTTGGCCTCGTGCGCCATCCACCACGGCCAGACCATCACGTTGTGGTCGTTGTGGGCGTCGGTGTACCGCATCGGGAGGTCCGTCGTGACGGTCCCGAAGGCGCGCCACGCCCGTTCCTTGATCGTCGAGAGCGTGCGGAAGCGCTCGTTGCGGCTCGCGACGCGCTCGACGAGCGCGATGGCGTTGTCGGCGAGGAAGAGGCCGGTATCCGGGCACGCCCCACTGGACGGCGTTGTTGAAGTAGCCGGCCTCGTTCCAGAACACCTCGTGGATGGCCGTCCGGCTGCGCTCCGAGAGGGTGCGGTAGCGGTCGGCGTCGGCGTCTCGGCCCAGCGCGGCGCAGATGTGCGCCATGCGGCGCAGGGCGGCGTAGTAGAGGACGTTCGAGTAGAGCGTCCGCTGGCCTTCGGGGAGGCGCAGAAAGCGGCTGTGGTCCATCCACTCGGTCACGTCCACGACGAGGCCGTCGTCGTCGGCGTCGCGCGAGATCCACATCCGGACCCACGGCTCGAAGGCGGCCGTGGTGCGCGCGAGCCAGTCCGTGTCGCCGGTGTGCTTGTAGACGCGCCAGACGAGCTTGAGAATCCAGCCGAGCGCCTCGGCGGAGCCGCCCTGGCTGGTGTCGTCGCTCACCTTGAGGCCGGCGGGGTCGTGGGCGGCGTAGCGCGCGGCCTCGTAGTCCAGGGTCTCGAGGACGGCCTCGACCATGTCCGCGGCGATGGCGCCGGGGCCGAAGCCGGAGCCGAAGTCGCGGGACCAGACGTCGCGCCAGCGGAAGATGTCGCAGACCATCTTGCCACCGGGCAGCGGCAGGCCGTCCGGCCCGTCGGGGCGCCAGTCGTAGCCGAGCTGCATGTGCGCCTTGGCGAAGCCGACGGCGCGGTCGAGGTCCGCGTCGGGCGTCTGGAGGCGGACGCCGCGGTTCAGGTAGCCGTCGGCCCACGCCGCGGCGCTCTCGAACGGGCCGGCCGCGAGGACGGCCGCGACGGCGACCGGGTCGCCGAGGACGAACGCACCGCGCGTCTGGACGGGCAGCGTCACGGTCGCGTCGGCCGCCGCGACAGCCTGTCGCCGCTTTCTTGGCGCGCGCCTCGGGCGTCCACGTCGCGGCGACGGGGGCGGACGTGACGCCGGGCGTGTCGCAGGCGCCGGCGAGGTGCAGCGTCCACTCCCCCGCCTCGCCGAGCATCTCGACGAGGACGACCGTCACGAGCGCGTCCGGCTGCGCCGCGTACGTGACGACGGCGCGGCCGGGCAGCGTGTACACGGACTGCCCCGGCCGAACCTCGGTGTCGGCCGCGAGGCGGTCCAGCGGCTCACCGTTGAGGGCCAGCGTGAGGCCATCGGCGGGGCCGGCGAAGACGAACTCGGCGCTGCCGGCGCGCACGCGCGCGACGAGACGCCCGTTGCCGACGATGGTCTCGACGTTCTGTCCGGGGAACGAGTAGCCGGTGGGCGGGTGGCCGTCCATTGCGCGCGGTCGGTGGGAGGCCGGGCAAGGTAAGCGCTTCCATCGCGGCGCCACGGGCCACACGGGCGAGGCTATATCGCGGAAGCCGGCCCAGAATCGACAGGTAGCGGCTGGCGTCTGGAGAGGGGGACCGGCGCCGCGCGGCCCCTTTCGTCTCTCCAGACTCCAGACCTACTGAGCGATTCTCCTACCTGGGCTGCCGCGTTACGCCTGCGCCTTGTAGGAGCGGTAGCGGCGGTCCGCCTCGTCCCAGTTGATCACGTCCCACCACGCCGCGACGTAGTCCGGGCGCCTGTTCTGGTACTTGAGGTAGTAAGCGTGCTCCCACACGTCGATGCCGAGGATCGGCGAGGCGCCGTGCATCACCGGGTTGTCCTGGTTCGGGTGCCCGTGGACCTGCAGGGTGCCGTCCTTCGTGAGCTCGAGCCAGGCCCAGCCTGAGCCGAACTGACCGGCGGCCTTGGCCGCGAAGTCCTTCTGGAACGCCTCGAACGAGCCGAAGGCGGCGTCGATCGCCTCCGCGAGCTCGCCCGTGGGTGCGCCGCCGCCGCCCGGCTTCATCGTCGAGAAGAAGATGCCGTGGTTGAGGAAGCCGCCGCCGTTGTTGCGGACCGCCGTGCGGATGGTTTCGGGAAGCGCGTCGAGGTCACCAAGCGTCGTCTCGATGGTCTGGTCGGCCCACTCGGTTCCCTCGAGGGCTGCGTTGAGCTTGTCCGTGTAGGCCTGAAAGTGCTTGCTGTGGTGAACGCGCATCGTCTCTTCGTCGATGGACGGCTCGAGGGCGTCGTAGGCGTACGGGAGGTCGGGGAGGTTGAAGGCCATGGCAGGAGAGGGTTGGGGAACGGAGGGTACTCGGAGCGGCGGGCGGCGTTTCCGGAGCCGACCGGGGCGCGGGCAACGCTGGGCTTGCTTCCGGCGCATCCGCACTCGATTCGGCGGTCGTCCGCTAACGCGGACCCGCCAGGATGTGACGACGCCCGGACCTGCTCACCGCAGATCCGGGCGTTACCCGTACGGGGCGTCTGCGGTGGCCCGATCAGACCGGGTCGAACCCGAAGACCTCCTCCTTGAGCGTCGAGAAGTCGATGGGCTTGGTGAGGTAGCCGCGGGCGCCGCCCTCGAGGGCCGTCGTCTTGAGCTCGCCGTCGTCGTAGGCCGTGACCATGTAGACCTCGAGGGCCGGAAACTCGTCGCGGACCGCCGAGAGGAGCTCGAGGCCGCTCATGCCCGGCATGTTGATGTCCGACAAGACCACGACGACATCGGCCGCGGCGCCGTGGCGGAGCTTCTCGAGCGCCTCGGCGCCGCTCGTGGCGAAGACGAACTCCAGGAGGCCCTGCCGGACCTCGCGGCGGAACTTCTGGGTGAACAGAAACTGGACGTCGGTCTCGTCGTCGACGACGAGTGCGCGGATAGGCGGCGCGGCGGGGCGGGACGGCATGGATCAGAGGTTGTCTCACGCGTACGATACCCCATGCGTGTGACGTGTGACGTGTCCTAATGCGCCCGCTTCACATTTTCGCCCGCTCCCGGTTTTTCCCCACCCGAATGTCTCCGCGATCGTCCATCGGACGCCTCCACGTCATCACCGATACCACGCTTCAGAGGCGCCACACGCACGCCGAGCTCGCGCGCCTCGCCGCCCTCGGCGGGGCCGATACGGTGCAGTTCCGCCAGAAGTCGGGGCCGATGCGCGGCCGCTGGGCAGCCCTCGAGGCGGCGGCGGCGGAATGCCGCGCCGCGGGCGTCGCGCTCATCGTAGACGACCACGCAGACCTCGCGCTGGCCGCCTCGGCCGGTCTCCACGTCGGGCAGGACGACCTCCCGGTCGCCGTCGCGCGGCGCCTGCTAGGCCCCGCTGCGGTCGTGGGCGCGACGACGCCGACGCCCGCCCTCGCCCGCACCGCCGAGGCGGCCGGCGCGAGCTACGTCGGCGTCGGCCCCGTCTTCGGGACGCGCTCCAAGCTCAACCCGACGCCCGACACGGGGCTCGATGGGCTGGCCGCCGTCTGCGCGGCCGTCCGGATTCCCGTCATCGCCATCGGTGGCATCACACCCGACCGCGTTGCAGACGTGCTCGCGGCGGGTGCGTGGGGCGTCGCCATTCTCTCGGCCGTTGTCTGTGCCGACGATGTGACCGCGGCCGCGGCGGCGTTCCGGGCCGAGATCGACCGCGTCAGCCCTTGAGGTGCTCGGCGAGGAAGGCCGTCGCGCGCGCCCAGGCGTCGGCCGCGGCGGCGGGCTCGTAGCTCTGTCCCGACGGGTTGGCGAACGCGTGGCCCGCCCCAGGATAGACGTGGAACTCGTGGACCACACCGGCCCCGGTGAGCGCTGCGTCGAACGCCGAGACGGCCGACTGGGGGATGGACGTGTCGGCGGCGCCGTAGAGCGCGAGGATCGGCATCCGGAGCGGGCGCAGCGCGGCGGCGTCGGAGGGCGGGTTGCCGCCATAGAAGATGACCGTCGCGTCGAGCTGGTCCGGCAGGACGAGCGCCGCGTGGAGCGCCTGGTTGCCGCCGAAGCACCACCCGAGCACGCCGACGCGCGCCGCGCCGCGGTCCGAGAGGAAGGCGTAGGCCTGGCGGAGGTTGTCGCCCGAGGCGTCGGGGTCGGCGAAGGCGGCCTGCATGAGCGCCATCGCGCCGTCGGGCGTCTCGGCAGCGCGGCCGCCGTAGAGGTCCACGGCAAGTACGGCATACCCCTCGTTCGCGTAGCGCGCAGCCATCGCGCGAATGTTGTCGTTCAAGCCCCACCACTCGTGGACGACGATGAGGCCGGGCAGGCTGGCCGTGGCGCCGCGCGGCGTCACGAGCGTCCCGACGACGGGCCGGCCCTCAACGGTCGCGTAGGTGACAGTTTCGGAGACGACGTCAAGTGCCTCTGCGCCAGCGGCGGCGCCCGACGCAGTGGGCGTCTCGCCGTCGTGCTGGTGCCGCATCTCGCCGACGTAGGTCGAGTCCGCCGAGGCGGACGGCGCAGGCGTGGACTGGCAGGCGGACACCGCGAGGACGAGGACGGCGAGGAAGAATCGGGGCATGGCGGGTCGGGGATGGTCGGCGGTCTGCACCCGCTGCGGCCGAACATGATCCGCACGGCGGTCGACAGCGCGGACTGGCGAGGCACCCTGAGGCTGCGCGCTGCACATCCAGAGTCGGCTGTCTCAGCGGACGGGGCGTCACCCAAACCGCGACGCCTCATCTGCGCAGTCCCCTTTCCCCCACTGGCGCCCCGTCTATCTTCCGCACATGGCCGCTCCCGCCCTTCCCGACTCCCCACTCGACCTGGCCGCAGCGCCTCGGCGGACGCCCATCTGGCGCGTGCTGCTTCCCGTCGCGATCAGCCTCGCCGCGCTCGGCGCCGTCTTTCGCGGCACCTACCACCCGGGCGCTTTCACGCTCGTCGCGCGGCACTTCCAGCCGGGGCTGTTCGCCCTCGCCGTCGCCGGGCTCGGCCTCCAGTTCGTGGCCGGCGGGCTTCGCCTGCGCCACGTCTCCGGCGGCGCGCTGACGCCGCGCGCGGGCATCCGCGGGCAGATCACGTGGGACTTCATGTCGGCCCTGGCGCCGCCGGCCGTCGGCGGGGCGCCGTTTGCGGCGCTCTTTGTGTCGCGCGAAAACGAGCTTCCGTACGGGCAGGTCACGGCGATCATGCTGTTCACGATGCTCATGGACCAGCTGTGGTTCGCCATCGCCATCGTGGGGATGTACGTCTCGGCGATCTGGCTGCCCGTCTTCCCGACTGGCCTCGGCGCGGCGGGCGTCGGGACGGTCGCGACGTACCTCGGTGGGCTCCTCGTCTACATCGGCTTCTTCGCCTACGCGACGCTCTTCCGCCCCGAGCTTATCGAGAAGGTGGCCGGCTTCGTCGTGCGGCTAAAGTGGCTGCGGCGCTTCGAGCCCGGCGTCCGCCGCGAGACGCGGCGCCTCGGGCAGCAGGCGCGGCGCCTGCGCCACAAGCCGCTGCGGTTCTACGTCGTCGGCATCGGCTACACGGCGCTCTACTGGATCGCGCGCTATGGCATCCTGCTGATGGTCGCCCTGAGCTTCGTCGCGGACGTCCCGCAGGACGCCGAGCACTTCCCGCTCTACGGCTCCTTCCGCGCGACGCTCTACGTCATCCGGACGGCCGGCCTCTGGCTCGCCGGCCTCATCATGCCGACGCCCGGCGGCGCGGGCGGCATCGAGGCGCTCGCCGTCCTCTACCTCGGCCCGCTGCTCCCGGACGGCTTCATCGGCCCCGTCCTCATCGTGTGGCGCCTGCTGACGTACTACCTCGTCCTCGGCATCGGCCTCGTCGTCGCCGGGCACGTCCTGAAGCAGATGCTCCGCGGCGAGTCGCCCCCGCCGATGCTCGACCCGGACGAGGCGCCGGCGGTCGAGCTTCTCGAAGGCCCTATCGCCGTCATGTCCAACACCCGGCCATGAGCGCGCGACTGTCCGTGGACGAGCGCCGCGCGCAGGCAGAGCGCTACGACTTCCGAAATCTGAACCCGCACGTCCGCCTCGGGTCCGCATCCGACCGCTCGGCGGGCTGGATCGACCAGATCTACCCGCGCGACGTGTGGGCCGGCGAGGTCACGTCGAAGCCGAAGCGCGTCGGGAACGTGACGCTGGACGACCGGACGCTGCCGATCGCCTCGGCGGAGGACTACTTCCTGCACTTCCTGGACCTCGAGATCGACTTCACGTACTACCGGCCGCTGCTCGAGCCGTCGGGGAAGCCGTCGCCGGGCCTGTTCCAGCTTCAGCAGTACGCGGATGTCGCGCCGCCCTCGGCGCGCTTCCTCCTGAAGGCGCCGCAGCAGTTTCTGGCGCGCCGCGTCCGCCGCACGGCCGAGGGCCGCGTCCAGTACGTCGAGAACCCGGACTTCCTGGATGCCGAGGCGTTCGAGGCGCGCTTTCTCGCACCGGCGCGGAAGGCGCTCGGGTTCAAGCTCGCGGGCGTCATCGCGGAGCAGCCGTACGAGCGGGCCCGCGAGAGCCCCGAGCCCGACGCGTTCGTGGCCGAGATGGACCGCTTCGTGCGTGGCCTGTCATCGGGCGATCCGGGCGCGCCGGGCGGCGTCCCGCTGCACTCTCGAGATCCGCTCGGGCCACCTGCTCTCGCCGGCCTACCTCGACTGGCTCGCCGAGAAAAGGCTCGGCTTCTGCTTCTCGCACTGGCAGTGGCTGCCGACGCTCGGCGACCAGTGGCGCCTCGTCGGCGAGCGCTTCACGTCGGGCTCCGGCGAGGCGATCGTGCGCCTCATGCAGCCGCGCGACATGACGTTCGACGACTCGTTCAAACTGGCCTACCCGTTCGACGCGCCCGTCCCGGAGCTCTCCGAAACAGGCCCCGCGAAGCGAATGGTCGACGAGGCGGTGGCCATCGCGTACAAGGCCGTCGAGGCGGGCGTGACGCTGCACCTCGTCGGCAACAACCGCGCGTGGGGCAACACGCCAGACCTCGGGCGGACGCTGGCGAACCGCTTTCTAGATTTCGCGGACCGCCGCGGCGCGTGAGGCGGCTTCCGGGCACACCGAGACGCATCCGGGCGCACCGAGCGAGCATCGAGATCCACAGAGGAGGCATCCGGGACCACCGAGGGGACAGCGTGGCAGACGTAGACAGCTTCCGGACGCACCGAGACAGCTTCCGCGCACGCCGAGGGGACAGCGTGGCAGGCCAGAGGACGTCTGGGGCCTCCGAGTGGTGTTTCTAACCAAGACCGGGGGTTACGGACGAGGCGCCGGGCAACGTCTGCCCGGCGCCTCGCCTGTTCCTTCCGTCACGCCGCGGCGGGCGGAAACAAGGAGTAGATCGTCGCCTGCGGGCGCTCGGCCGGGCGGTCTACCGGCTCCGGCGCCTCGGGCAGCGGGTGTGCGGCGTAGAGGTCGGCGGCCATCATCTGCGCGACCTGCCGGTTCACGCGCCGCGCGCGGCGCCGCGCGGAGCGGTTGAGGATCGAGTTGAGCTGGAGGCGGATCGCCTCGACCGTCCGCGGCCCGACGCCGGGCATCGCGGCGAGGCGGCCGTCGTGCGCGGCGCGCTCGAGCTCGGCGAGCGACCGGATGCCCATGTCGTCGACGAGGCGCGTGGCGAGTCGACCGCCGACGGACGGCAGCGTCTCGAGGAGCGCGACGGGATCTGAGGCCGAGAGGAGGCGGTCTCGGAGGCCGATGCGGCCGCTCTCGACATACTGGGCGAGGTGCCCGGCGAGGCTCACGCCGACGCCCGGCAAGGCCGTCAGCGCGTCCTTGCCGCCGTCGCCGTAGATCGTCGCGACGGGCACGTCGAGCGCGCGGATCGTGCCGGCGGCCTGCAGGTACGCCTGCACGCGGTACGGGTTGTGCTCGCCGCGGCGAACGAGCAGTTCGGCCATTTGCTCGAGCGCCTCAGCAAGCTCGACGTTCGTCGGTCCGATCTGGGACATGGGTGCGGGGGGTTGAACTGAGTCAAGATCGGGAGCCGTGGTGACACCGCCGCGTCACCCTCGAACCGCCCGAAACAGTCCCGCCATCCTCGATTTACTCCACGTCGCCAAGCGCCTCGCGGAGCGCCGCGACCTGCGCTTCGAGCGCGGCGACGCGCGCCTCGAGAGACGCAAAATCCGAGACGGGCGGCGCCTCGACGGCGGTGGTCTCGTCCGGCGCCTCGTCCTCCCGGATCGGGCCCGAGAGCAGGTGCGTTACGCGGTCGGCTGCCTGCCCCGGCCGGCGCGGGAGCGTCTGCACGAGCGGCTCATCGTGGTCGCCCAGCATCCACAGCGCCTCGTCGACGGCCTCGACGGACTCGAACGGGGCGAGGCGCGCGGTACGCGTCTTCAGTTCGCCGGCCGTCTGCGCGCCGCGCAGGAGCAGGACCGTCAGCACGGCAAGTTCGCGCTGCGAGAGGCCGAGCGCGCGGTCGAGAAGGTGGCGGAACTTGGCGACACGGTGGCTGCCGCCGGTCGTGGTCCCGGCGAGGCCGCGGCGGCCGAGGCGCTCGAGCGCGTCCGTGACCGCACGCGCCGAGAGGTCGGTGACGGGATCCCGGGCCGTTTTCTGGTTGCACGCCGCGACGAGGCCCGCGAGCGTCATCGGGTACTGGTCGGGCGTCGCGAGGGCCTTCTCGGCGAGCGCGCCCGCGACACGGGCTTCGATGGCGTCGAGCGTTGGGCGGGGCATGGCGGAGGACGGAAAGGTGACAGCTGCCGGTCAGCCGTGCAGCCGTTCGACGAGGGCCGTTTGTGAGGCGGCGACGTCGGAGTAGGCGACGAGGGCGGAGTCGGCGCGGGGGAAGCCCATGAGGCCGCGGCGGTCACCGAGGAGCAGGAGCGTCGTCGGGGCGGCGTCGGCCAGGTCATCGGCGAGGCGCTGCTCGCGGGGCGCGAGGCCGAAGGCGTGCCATGCGGACGGCCGGACGACAGGCGCCAGAATCACGCGGCGTGCGGCGCGTGCGAGTGCGCGGACGGCGTCGAGGTCGGAGTCCTCGGATGCGGGCGTGATCTCGCGGTAGTCGGCGGCGGGAAAGTGCTCCAGAGCAGCCGCCTCGATGGCCATCCGCGGCGGGTCGATGGGGAACGGCGGCCGGCGGAAGCCGACGAACAGCACGCCCTCGCCGTCGCCGAGGTCGGCAGGTACCGGGCCTCGGATAATCTCGACCGCCTCGCGGGCGACGCGCGCAGCGAGGGCGAGGTGCTCGCCGCAAGCGACGATTTCGGGCGGATAGGCCAGGCTCGGGTCGCGGAAAATGCCAGCGCCGAAGCGCGCCGCGAGGCGGCCGCGCAGGCGTTGCACACGCGCGAGCGCTGCGTCGAGAAGCGCCACGTCAAGGCGCCCGTCCTCGACGGCGCGTCCGAGGCCCACGATCAGCGCGTCGGCATCGACGGGATCGACGAACAGGTCGACGCCCGCCTCGAGGAGGTCGGTGGCGAGGTCTGCCTCGGTGCGGCCGGATTCTCTGGCGCCCGCCATCTGGAGGCTGTCCGTGACCACGACGCCGTCGAAGCCCATCTCGCTGCGGAGCAGGCGGCGCAGGATCGGCGCGGAGCGCGTCGCGATGGCGCCGGTCGGGTCGAGGGCCGGGACGGAGACGTGCGCCGTCATCACGGCGTCGACGCCCGCGGAGATCGCGGCGCGGAACGGGACGAGGTCGGTCGCGTCGAGCGTCGCGCGGTCGTCCGAGACGGTCGGGGTCGTCGCATGTGAGTCCTCGCTCGTCCCGCCGTGGCCGGGAAAATGCTTCGCAACCGCGATCTGCCCCGCGTCGTGGACGCCCGAGACGAAGGCGGCGACGAGGCGCGCGGCGTGCTCGGGATCGCTCGAGAACGCGCGGGCGCCGATGATCGGGTTGGCCGGGTTGCGGTCCACGTCCGCCACGGGCGAGTAGGTAACGTGGACGCCGGCCGCGAGCGCCTCGCGGCTGCTCTGCGCCGCCATCGCGCGGACGGCGGCTTCCGCGTCGTCTGCGCGCCCGAACGCGGCGGCGTGCGGGTAGACGGTCGCGCCTGGCGCCTGCTGCCCGAAGCCGCGCTCCATGTCGGTCGAGACGAGCAGCCCGGCGTCGGAGTGCTGCTGGAGCCCGATCAGCGTCGCGCGCGTCTCGGGCCAGCGGCCGTTGAACAGGATCAGCCCGCCGAGCGGGTGCCGGTCCAGGAGGCGCGCCACGGCGCCGGCCTCCTCGGCAGCGGAGCGCGCCGGCGGCAGGTTGTTGCCCAGCCGGGCGATGACGAGGCCAGCGGCTTTTTCAGTCGGGGTCACAGGGCGGAGGGCAGTGAACGGTGTGGGTTACAAGATCGGACCCGCAGAGCCGCGCTGGCGGCGCGGCTCCGTCCAGCGCGTCGCTTACCGGTACAGCCCGTGTTTCGCGATGTAGCCGAGCACGTCGTCCGGCACGAGGTAGCGCGCGCTGAGGCGCGCCGCGAGGCGCTGCCGAAGCTCCGTCGCCGACAGGTCCAGCCCCGGCCCGTCGACGACGGTCGTCCGCGCCATCACGTGCGCTGGCACCCTGTCAAACGACGATCCCGGCCGGCGGTAAACCACGAGGCGCGCCAGGTCGAGGATCGCATCGGGCTCGCGCCACGTTGTAAACGCCGCGAGGCTGTCGCCGCCGACGACGAGCGCGAGGTCGGCGTCTGGGTGCTCGGCATGTAGCGCCCGCAGCGTGTCCACGGTGTAGTGCGGGCCCGCGCGCCCGAACTCGAGGTCCGACGCCTCGAAGCAGCCGTTCCCTTCGATTGCGAGGCGGACGAGGGCGAGCCGGTCGGCTCCCGACACGCTGAGCGGCGCTTTGTGCGGAGGGTCCGGCGCCGGCATCCAGAGGACCCGGTCGAGCCCGGCCGCGCACGCCTCGGCGACAGCGAGGTGCGCCACGTGCGGCGGATTGAACGAGCCGCCGAAGAGTCCGAGGCGCATCGCGAACGAGGAGAGGAGCCGGGAAGATCGCGCCGCGGCGGTGCGACACAGGGGTGGCACCGCGCTGCTGCATCTTGCCTACGAGGCGTCCGCCTCTCCCCTTTCTCACCCGCCCTTCCGACTATGTCGACCCCCGAAGACCAGACCGACCCCTCCGCCGTCAAGGACCCCGCCACGTGGACCACGGGCGACGAGGAGATGACCGGCCCGCAGAAGTCGTATCTCCACACGCTCGCGCAGCAGGCCGGCGAGGACCCCGAGGCGCTCGACGACCTGACGAAGGCCGAGGCGTCCGTCAAGATCGATGAGCTGCAGGAGAAGACGGGCCGCGGCGCCTGAGCCGTCCTCCTGCTCCGGCAGCGCCCGCTCCGACACGCGTCGGGGCGGGCGTTTTTATGGCTTGCGCGCGAGCGCGATGCGGTCGCGGCCAGCGAGGTCTGGCAGAATCTGCGCCTCGGAGAGGCCGGCGCCGGCAAAGACGTCGCGGACGGCCGGGCCGAAGTCGGCGTGCGTCTCTGCGGCGAGCCAGCCGCCGGGGCGCAGCAGCGCGTCGGCGTGCCCGGCAAGCGCGCGGTAGAAGCGCAGCGGGTCCGCGTCGTCGACGAACAGGGCGAGGCCCGGCTCGTGGTCTCGAACCTCGGGCTCGAGGCCGTCGCGCTCCGACGCGGGCACGTAGGGCGGATTCGAGACGATGAGGTCGAACGTCGGCGGGACGTCGGCGGCGAGTTGCGGGCGCAGGGCGTCGGCGCGGACGAACGTCACGGCGAGGTGCAGACGGGCGGCGTTCTGGGCGGCCACGGCGAGCGCCTCGGGCGAGACGTCGACGGCGAAGACCTCGGCGTCGGGGCGGGCATGCTTCACGGCGAGGGCGATGGCGCCCGAGCCCGTCCCGATGTCCAGGACCCACGGCCGCTCGTGGCTGCGGATGCGCCGCAGCGCCTCCTCGACGACCTCCTCAGTCTCGGGCCGCGGGATCAGGACGGCCGGCGTCACGGTGAGGCGCAGCCCGTAGAAGTCCGCGTGGCCGAGGACGTACTGAACCGGCTCACGGGCGACGCGCCGTGCGACCATCCGCCCGAAGAGCGCCTCGGCGCCCGCGTCGACCGGCGCGTCGGGGCGCGCGATGAGGGACGTGCGGGTCTGGCCGGTCGTCTCCTCGAGCATCCACTCGGCCGAGCGACGCGCGCTCTCGACGCCGGCCGCTTCGAGGCGGGCCGTGGCCTGGTCGAGCAGGGCGCGGTGGGTCACGGCGGAGATGGGCGGATGCATTCCGTAGAATAGCGTACGCTCTCCAAACGCTCCGTGGCGCCCGACTCGTTTTTCCGCGGCCAGACCGTCCTCGTCACCGGCGCCTCGGGCGGCATCGGGGCGGCGATGGCGCGCCGGCTCGGCACGTTCGGTGCCCGCGTGCTCCTGGTGGCGCGCAGTGAGGCGGCGCTTGCTTCCGTGGCCGCGGACGTGGCGGCGGCCGGAGGTACGGCGCGCGTCGTCCCATGCGACCTCGAGGCACCGGGCGCCTCTGCCGGCCTCCTCGAACAGATCGCGGAGCCGGTCCACGTGCTCGTGGCGAACGCCGGCTTCGGCGTCCATGAGCCGTTCGCCGCGACAGACCCGGCGCAGATCCGCGGGATGATCGCGCTCAATGTGGCGGCGCTGACCGACCTCGCGCGCCTCGCGCTCCCGCCGATGCTCGCCGCGCGCCGCGGCGGCATCCTGACCGTCGCGAGCACGGCCTCGTTCGTCCCGGCCCCGACGTTCGCGGTCTACGCCGCGACGAAGGCGTACGTCCGCTCGTTCTCGGAGGCGCTGCATGCCGAGTTGCGCGGGACGGGCGTCCACGCGTCGTGCCTCTGCCCCGGGCCGGTGCCGACAGGCTTCGGCGACCGCGCCGGCATGGACGCCACCTTCTTCGGCAGCGCGCTCATGGGGACGCTCCCGGCCGAGACCGTCGCACGGGTCGGCCTCAGCGGGCTTGCCCACGACCGGCGGACGGTCGTTCCGGGCGTCTCGAACAGCGTCCAGGCGCTCGCGACGCGCCTCGTCCCGACGGGCCTCGCGATGCGCGTCGCGCGCGCCGTCCTCAGCTAGCGCACCGCGCCGGGCCGGCGGACGCCGTCGAGCTCCAGAATCGCGTCGAGGCGGACGAGGCCGATGCCCTCGACCTCGGCCCAGTCAGCGCCCTCCTGCGCGCGCACGTCAAGCAGGCGCGCGGTGACGTCGCGGTCCCCGTCGAGGACGAGCGCGACGGGCTGGCGGCGCGTGATGGCGGCTTCCACACGGTCGTAGAAGCCGCAGTCGACCGGCACGTAGGGCGCGGTCACGCCTCGAGAAGGCCGCGGCCCGTCGCCCAGGCGCGGAAGTCGGTCACGAGCTGGTCGAAGGACTCGAGGACGAACAGGACCGGCTGGAGGTGCCAGACCTCGTAGTCCTGGCTGATGACGGCGTCGATCGAGAACGGGCGCTGCTCGGCGGTGTCGAGCGCGTGCACGACCTCGTCCTTGGACGAGAGGACGCCGGCGCCGAAGATGCGGATCTCTTCGGGGTCGCGGATGAGGCCGAACTCGACCGTAAACCAGTGCATCCGCTCAAGGCTCTGCCGGTCGACGCCCTCGGCGCTCAGCGCGGCCTGGCCGAAGAGCTGGTAGAAGTCCGCGAAGGCAGGCTCCGTGAGCATCGGCATGTGGCCGAAGATGTCGTGGAAGAGGTCCGGCGCGGGCGTGTAGTCGAGCTCCTCCGGGCCTCGGATGTAGTCGGTCGAGGGAAAGAGGCGGCGCGAGAGGAGCGTAAAAAAGTCGCGCTCGTGGAGCAGGCCCGGGATGCGGGCCACCTTCCAGCCGCCGGTCCGCTCGAGGGCGTTCGAGAGGTCGGCGAGGCCGGGGATGCGCTCGTTGGTCATGCCGAGCGCCGAGACGCCGCGGAGGTAGGCGGCGCCGGCGCGGCCGGGCAGCATCTCCATCTGACGGTCGAAGAGGAAGCCCCAGTTGCGCTCGTCCTCGTCGGAGTAAACGGGGCGGACGATGGCGTCCCCGATGGGCGGCTCGCCGTCGAGCGTCTGCGGGACGCAGCGCGGATCGAGCTCCGAGCCGTCCGAGGGGGCTTTCTCGTAGGCGGAGAGCGGGGCGTCGGTGTCGGTCGGCGTGTTCATTGGGGTAGGCTGGAAGCGGTTCCGGACGGGGCGGGCAAGATACGGAGGGCTGCGTGGACGCCGGGGGGCGGTCCGGGTTCGCCGCGGCGCGCTCCGGGTCCTTCGGGAAGGTGTCCGGGGCCTCCGCGAAGCGATCCGCAGACGATGAGTTGGATTCTAGGGGCCGCGACAGGCGATCAGACGCGGTAGTCGCGGACGCGCCGGGTTGTCTTGCCCGTTTTCGCGTCGAAGACGTTCATCGAGCCGCTCCACGGGTCCGCGATCTGCTCGACGCCCTGGCGGTCGGTCTTGAGCGTCGGCGCGTCGAAGTAGCGGCGGGCCGTCTTCGAGTAGTAGCGGCCCTTCGAGGCGTCGAGGCCGGTGAGCGGCCCGGGGAGCGCCTCGAGAGCGCTGAAGTAGTCGCAGAGCGCCTCGCCCGAATCGGCAGGTGTGGCGAGGACGCAGCGCTCGCAGTGCGGACGGCGCGCCTCGCACGTCTGCCTGCCGTGGAGGATGATCAGGTGGTGCGCGTCGCCCCACTCGGCCTCGGGGATGACGCGCCGCAGACCGTCCTCGACCGCGCGCGGCGTCGGCGCGTCGCGGACCAGCCCGATCCGGTTGGCGACGCGGAAGACGTGCGTGTCGACGGCGATGGCCGGCGTGTCGAAGGCCACGGCGACGACGACGTTGGCGGTCTTGCGGCCGACGCCGCGGAGCGTCGTGAGGTCTGCGTGAGTCGCGCGGCACCTCCCCGCCGAAGCGCTCGACGAGCGCGCGCGCCGTCTCGGCCAGCGCCGTCGCCTTGCTGTTCGGGTACGAGACGGAGGCGATGAACGGGCGGATGTCGTCGGCCGTCGCCTGCGCCATCGCCGCGGCGGTTGGGTAGGCCGCGAAGAGCGCCGGCGTGACCAGGTTGACGCGCTTGTCGGTGCACTGCGCCGACAGGATCACGGCGATGAGCAGCTCGAACGGGTCGCGGTAGTCGAGCTCGGTCTCGGCGCGCGGAATCGCGGCGCGGAGGCGGTCCAGGACGAGTCGGGCGCGGTCACGGCGGGTCACGGGTCGGCGGCGGGTGCGCGTGAACACGGCGGGCCGGCGGCGATAGATCCGGTGTCGGCCGATTTGCCGCACCGCGGATGACGGCGGTTTACGTCTGGGAGGGCGCGGCGCGCCGTGCCTCTTCGTGCCGGTCGGGCGTTACGGGCGAGGCGCTCCTGTGGCGCGTCGCCCCTTCGCCACGTCCCAATCGCCCTTCCTCCGCCCCGGTATCTTCCGCGATGCGCCTTCTCCTCCTTTTGCTCCTCACGAGCGCCGCGTCAGCCCAGGCGCCGGTCCCGCTAACGGGTTCCTCGGTGGGCGCGCCCGGCGATACGCTGAGGATCTCGCTGCTCACGATGCTGCCCGGGCACGAGGTCTACAGCCTCTTCGGCCACAGCGCCATCCGCATCCGCTCAGACGCCCGTGGGCTGGACCGGACCTACAACTTCGGCACCTTCGACTTCGCCCAGCCCTTTTTCATGGTCCGCTTCGCGCGCGGCCAGCTGGACTACATCCTCGACACGGCGCCCTTCGTAGACGAGCTCGCGCAGTACCAGTTTCTCGGCCGGCCGATCATCGAGCAGCGCCTCGCGCTCACGCCCGTCGCTGCCGAGACGCTCCTCGGCAACCTCGAGACGAACGCGCTCCCCGAGAACCGCGCGTACCGGTACGACTTCTTCTTCGACAACTGCTCGACGCGCATCCTGGCCGCCATCGAGCGCGCGACGACCGAGGCCGGGCAGGGGCCTCTTCGGCTCGCGCCGGCGGCCACGCACCCGACCTTCCGGCAGCTTCTCGCGCCGTACACCCGGGGCACGCCGACGCTCGCGATGGGCATGGACCTCGGCATCGGCACGCCGTCGGACCGCGTCGCGACGGACCGTGAGCAGACGTTCCTGCCCATCGGACTGGCGGACGCGCTGGACCGGGCGACGGTCGGCGGGCGGCCCCTCGTGACGGCTCGCGACACGCTGTTCTGGGTGCCTGGTGCTGGCGTCGTGCCGGACAAACCGGAGCCTATCGTGCCGGCTATAGCGCTCCTGCTCCTGCTCGCGTGGGGCGCCGCGGCGCTCCGCCCCGAGCGGCTCGGCGGGCTCGCCCGCGTGGCCGACGTCGTCCTGTTCGGGGGTGCGGGCATCGCCGGCGTGGTCGTGGCGTTCCTGTGGTTCGGGACAGACCACACGGTGACGGGGCCGAACCTGAACCTGCTCTGGGCCTTCCCCGCTCACCTCGGGCTCGCGTGGGCAGCCGCGCGTGGGCCGCTTTCTCGGAGGTGGCGCGCCTATGCAGCGCTGGCGGCAGCAGGCGCCATCGCAGCGTTCGTCGTCCACGTCGCCGGCGTGCAGGCGCTTCCCATCGGCGGGCTCATCGCGGCGGGCCTTGTGGCGGCGCGGGCGGCGTGGCTCGCGTCACGTGCGCCGCGGCGCGTCGTATCCTAGTCGCACATTACAGACACACACCCATCGAACCCGGATGCAGGCTAACTCGCTCCATGTGCTCCTCTACCAGTCGCGCGCCGTGCGCGGGTTCGACGCGGCAGCGCTGCGTGATATCCTCGAGACGGCCGTCGCGCGCAACGCCGGGGAAGACGTGACGGGCCTGCTCGTCTACGGCGAGATGTCCATGCTGCCGGGCATCCCGGGCCTGTTCGTTCAGTGGCTCGAAGGCCCCGAGGCGGCCGTGCGGCGCCTCTTCGCCAGCATCGCGCGCGACCCGCGGCACACCGAGATCGAGTTGCTCGCCGATGGGCCCTCGCGCGCCGTCTCTGGCGCCGATGTGCGCCTCTTCCCCGCCTGGGCGATGGCTGTCAAGCGCCTCGCGGATGTCCCGGCGACGCTCTCGGGCTTTCTCACCTATGCCCGCGGCGCGAGCGTGCCCGCCGCCCGGCTGACCTGACGGTCAGCCGATCGGTGCCAGCCCGGCCTCGATCTCAGCGCGGAGCGGCTCGAGACGCGGCGGAAGCGCGAGCGTCTCCCCCATCGTCGCCGCATCCTCATCCGTGGCGAAGCCGGGGCCGTCCGTCGCGATCTCGAACAGGACGCCGCCGGGCTCGCGGACGTACAGGCTGCGGAAGTAGAACCGGTCGACCTCGCCCGAGTGCTGCAGGCCGAACCGCGTCAGCCGCTCGGTCCACGCGTGGTAGCTCGCCTCGTCGGGCGTCCGGAAGGCGACGTGGTGGACGCCGCCAGCGCCTGGCCGCACGCCCGGCACCTCGGGCTCGACGGCGACGTGCAGCTCGGCGTGTGGGCCCGGCTCGTGCATCTCGTACACGTGGACCGGCTCGCCAGCCGCGCCCGTGTACGCCCGCACGTCGCGCATCCCGAGCACCTCCACGAGCATCGCGTGCGTGCCGTCGAGGCGCGGGACGGACATCACGACCGGGCCGAGACCGCGGATCTGGAACGCCGGCGGTACGTCCGTTCCGGACCACGCGGCCGGCGCGTCGCCGAGGCCGCGGTCGTCGACGAGCATCAGGCGCTGGCCCTCGGCGTCCTCGAAGTCGATCGTCAGCCGGCCGTCGCGGTCGTGAATGGGCGTGTGCGCGACGCCTGCCTCGGCGAGGCGCTGCGCCCAGAACCGCAGCGCGTCCTCGCCCGCGACGCGCAGGCCCGTCCGGGTGACGCTCCGCGTGCCGCGCGTCTCGCGGCGCGCGCCGGCGTAGTCGAAGAACGTCAGGTCCGTGCCCGGGCTCCCCGCCCCGTCGGCGTAGAAGAGATGGTAGGCCGAGACGTCGTCCTGGTTGACGGTCCGCTTGACGAGGCGCATCCCGAGCGTCTCGGTGTAGAAGCGCCTGTTGTCCGCAATGTGCGCCGTGATCGCGGAGAGGTGGTGGAGGCCGGTGAGCGTCATGGGAAGCAAGGTATTTGTTTGGCCAAACGTTTCAGGAGCCGGCCGGTTTCGCCTCAATTTTCGGCCTCTTCTCCGCCTCGCCCGCGCCCAGGCGCTAGCCTTCCCGAAAGCCCCCCGCACGCCGTGTCCGCCGACCTCGCCACCCACGACTACGACCTCGACGAGGCCGTTGCCCGCCGCCGCACGTTCGGCATCATCTCCCACCCGGACGCCGGCAAGACGACGCTCACCGAGCGTCTGCTGCGCCTCGGCGGCGCGATCCACACCCCCGAGACAACCGGCTCGCGCAAGGGCAAGGGCGCCGGATCGAGCGACTGGCTCGCCGTCGAGCGCGACCGCGGCATCTCGGTCACGGCGTCCGCGATGCAGTTCGACTACGACGGCCGCGTCGTGAACCTCCTAGATACACCCGGCCACGAGGACTTCTCCGAGGACACCTACCGCGTCCTCACCGCCGTCGACTCGGCGCTGATGGTCATCGACTCCGTCAAGGGCGTCGAGAGCCGCACGCGGCAGCTTATGGAGGTCTGCCGCATGCGCGACACGCCGATCCTGACGTTCGTCAACAAGCTGGACCTCGAGGGCCGCGACCCGTTCGACCTGCTCCAAGACATCGAGGAAAGCCTCGGCATCGCCGCGGCGCCGATGGCATGGCCCATCGGCACGGGCGGGCGCCTGAAGGGCATTTATCTCATCTACGAGCGTCAGTACGTGCCTCTCGCGTCCGGTGGCATGGCCGGCGAGCCGCTCGACGTGGACGGCCCCGACGACCCGCGACTCGACGCGCTCCTCGGCCGCCAGGCCGTAGAATTCCGGCAAGACCTCGAGCTTCTCGAAGGCGCCGGCACGCCGTTCTCGCTCGACGCCTACCGCGCCGGCACGCTCACGCCCGTCTTCTTCGGCATCGCCCGCGGCGGGCTCGGCGTCGAGGCGATGATGGACACGTTCGTCGCCATCGCGCCGCCGCCGCAGCCCCGCGCTGCGGCGGTCCGCACGGTCGAGCCGGACGAGGAGGCGTTCACGGGCCTCGTCTTCAAGATCCAGGCCAACATGGACCCCGCGCACCGCGACCGCGTCGCGTTCGTGCGGATCGTCTCGGGACGCTTCGAGCGCGGCTTGAAGGTGCGCCTCCAGCGCGGCGAGCGCGACCTCCGCGTCGGCAACGCGATGCTGTTCCAGGCGCGCAAGCGCGCCGGCGTCGACGAGGCGTTCCCCGGCGACATCATCGGCGTCCCGAACCACGGCACCATCCGCATCGGCGACACCCTCACTGAGGGCGAGGCGCTGCGCTTTACGGGCATCCCGAGCTTCGCGCCGGAGCACTTCCGCCGCGCCCGCGTGGACTCGGCCCTGAAGGCGAAGCCGATGGAAAAGGGCCTCCAGCACCTTACCGAGGAGGGAGCGATCCAGCGCCTGCGCCCGCTCGCCTCGAACGACGTCCTGCTCGCGGCCGTCGGCCCGCTCCAGTTCGAGGTCGTCGCCGCGCGCCTCGCCTCCGAGTACAGCGTCGACGTGATCCTGGACCCGCAGCCGTGGACGCTCGCGCGCTGGGTCGTCGGTGCCCAGGAAGACCTCGACGCCATCGCGCGCGTCGAGAAGCGCCGCCTCGCCCGCGACGCGGATGGCGACCTCATGTTTCTGGCCGAGAGCAGCTTCTGGCTGGACCGCGCCGTCGAGGACTACCCGAAGCTGAGGTTCGTCGCCATCAAGGAGCACGCATGACCAAACGCAGCCGGGGGCGACGCTGAGGATTAGATCCCCGAGCGCCACCCCCGATTCGCATCGAGACGCGGAGCGATCAGCGCGTAACGGTGATCCGCTGCGTCGCCTGCGCCGTCGCGCTCGTCATGCGGACGACGTAGACGCCGGGCGCGAGCGCGTCGGCATCGAGCGTCACCGTGACTGGCCCGATGGGCGTGCCAGCGTAGAGCGCCTGGACGCGGCGGCCGAGCATGTCGTACAGGACGACCTCGACGGCCTCGTTCTCCTGCGCCGTCACGCGGAATGTCGCGCGGCTACGCATCGGGTTCGGCGAGGCCGCGCCAAGGGCGAAGGCAGCGGCGCCCGCCGGAGCGTCCTCGCCGGCGACCGGACCGCCAGTCGCGGCATACTCGAACGCGCCGATCGTCGACGGCATGAGCCGCACGTAGCCACGCTGGTCGATGAGCAGCGCCGTCATGCCAGCACTGCGCGCCGCGCTGCCGGCGCCAACCGCGCGGGTAAGCGTCGCGCCGCCGTTGTCGGCGAGCGCCTCGAGGCCCGGGTCAATGCCCGTGAGGTCCGGCCCGGCCGGCTCGTCACGCAGGATCGTCGCGCCTGCCGTGGTTTCGAAGAGGTTGTAGCCCCGCGACATGACGACGCCGATAAGGTCGGCGCCGGTCGGCGCGGTGTTGTCCGCGACGATCGTGTTGTCCGGCGAGATCAGCGAGTCGCCCATGGCGGTGATGCGGAAGATGCCGCCGCCGGCCGTCGTGGCCCCGTTGCCCGCAACCGTCGCGTTCGAGATCAGGAAGCGGCCGCCGCCCGAGGCGATCCCGCCGCCGTTGTCGGCCGTGTTGCCCGAGACGGTCGTGTTCTCGACGACGACAGTGGCACCGTCCGCCGCGAGGCCGCCGCCGGCCGCCGTCGCCTTGTTGGCCACGACGAGGCTGTTCTCGACCGACGTGAGGCCCTTCGGACCTGCCACCTGGTAGACGCCGCCGCCCGTCCCGGCCATGTTGTCGCGGAGGGTCGAGGCGCGGACGGTCATCTGGCCGAGGCCCGAGTTCCACACGCCGCCGCCCTGGTTAGCGGCCGTGTTCTGAATGACCGCGCTGCTGTCCACCGTCACCCGGCCTGCGTTCGTGATGTGGATCGCGCCACCGTTGCCCGGTGCGCCGCCCGTCGAGTTGTAGGCGAGGGTGCTGCGGAGAATCTCGACGAGCGCGCCGCCGTTGTCCTCGATGGCCCCGCCGGCGCGGACCGACGTGTTGGCGTTGAACGTGACGCCGGTGATCCGGGTCGTCGCGCCGACGTTGTTGAGCAGTCCGCCGCCCGAGCCCGCTGCGCCTCGCGCGTCGTTGTTCGCGATGGTCAGGTCGGCGAGCGTGAGCACGCCACCGGCGCCGTCGTTGTAGACGCCGCCGCCGCCCTGGTCCGCCGCCGCACCCGTCGCGGTGTTGTCGTTGATGAACGTGCCCGTCGCGGTGAGCGTGCCCGGACCGGACTTCCACAGCCCGCCGCCCTCGACGGCCGTGTTGGCCTGGACGGTGCCGCCTGTCATCACGACCGTGCCCGCGCCCGAGATATGCAGGCCCCCACCGTTGCCCGGCGCCGTGCCTGCGTTATTGACCGTCATCGTGACGTCTGTCAGCGTGAGCAGCGTGCCTGCGTTGTCCTCGATGGCGCCGCCGGCCCGGTTAGCCGCGTTGTTCGAGAACACTGTGTTGGTGAACGTTGACGTCGCTCCGAGGTTGTTGAGGAAGCCGCCGCCGGAGCCCGCCGCACCGCTCGCGCGGTTGCCGTTGATGGCAGCGTTCGAGACTGTCAGCCCGGTCCCGCCGTCTGAGTAGATGCCGCCGCCGCCCTGGTCCGCCGCGGCGCCCGTGGCGATGTTGGTCAGGATCTGCGTGCCTGTGATGGTCAGCCTGCCGGAGGCAGCCTTCCAGAAGCCGCCGCCCTCGACGGCCGTGTTGTTCCAGACGACGCCGCCGGTGACGGTCGCCGTAGCCGCACCGGTGATGTGGACGCCGCCGCCGAAGCCTGGGGCCGTGCCGAGCGAATTGCCCGAGATCATCGGGTTGACAAGCGTGAGCGTGTTGCCCGTCGCCGTTCCGCTCTGGTTCGTCTCGACACCGCCGCCGGCGCGGTTGGCCGAGTTGGCCTGGATCCGGCTGTCGGTGATCGTCATCCGGCCACCGGCCACGTTGAGCACGCCGCCGCCCGAGCCGGCCGCGCCCGTCGCGCGGTTGGTGGCGATGTAGACGCCGGTGAGCTGCACGACGCCGCCGTCCGAGTAGACGCCACCGCCGCCCTGATCTGCGTCTGCGCCCGTGGCCATGTTGCCCGCGATCTGCGTGCCGGTCACGGTGAGCGTGCCGCCGGCCGAGATCCACAGCCCGCCGCCCTCAACAGCCGTGTTGCTGTACACGCTGCCGCCCGAGACGGTGGCCTGCACCGCGCCGCCGCCGTGGAAGCCGCCGCCGTTGCCCGGGGCCGCCCCGGCCGTGTTCTGGAAGATCGAGGCGTCGGTGATCGTGACCGTGCCGTCGGCGGACTCGATGCCGCCGCCAGCGCGGTTGGCCGCGTTGTTCGAGATCACGACGCCGGCACCGATCGAGAGCGTCCCGGCGAGGTTGAAGACGCCGCCGCCCGAGCCGGCCGCGCCGCTCGCGCGGTTTCCGTTGATGGTGACCGCGCCCGTGATTGTGACCGTGCCCGCGCCCCAAACGCCGCCACCGCCGCGGTTGGACTCCGGCCCTTTCGCCTCGTTGTTCTGAATGAGCGACGTGCCCACCCCTGTCGTCGTGATGACGATGTCGGTGCCGGTGCCGCCGTGGATGCCGCCGCCGTTGATGCCGCACACGCTGCCCGTCACGTCGACGTTGGTGAACGTCGCCGAGCGGCCAGACTTGAGGTCGACCGCGCCGCCCGCGTCCGGAGCCGACGAGGCGCCCATGCTCGAGTTGCCGTTCTGGAGAATCAACGACGTGAACCTGACGCGCTCGACCGTGCCCGCGCCGCTCGCCGTCACGACGTCGAAGATGCGGCTCGCGCCTGCCGCGTTGACCGTCATCCGCGCGATGCCGCCGTCGATCGTGACATCGTCGGTGATGGCGATCTCGCCCGCTGTGAGGGTGATCGTACCCGGCAGGAGGAAGGTGACGATGTCGCCGTCAGCGCTTCCTGCTGTGCACTGGTCGACCGCCGTGTTGGTGTTGGCGGCCTGGACGGCCTCGCGGAGCGTGCAGTTGCCGTTGACGGCGACGCCGTCGGCGTTAGATGTGACGACGATCGTCGCGGCCTGGGCAGGCAGCGCGGCGCCGAGGAGGACGAGGGCTGCGAGCAGCCGGGCGTAGTGATAGGGCATAAACCAGCAGGGGATGGAGAGAGGTGCACAGGCGGGTCGGCCTGAGGTCCCCGAACCTTACTCCCTGTAACTGATCAGTCGACAGCCCACCCGCTGCCCAACCGCTGCCCTCATGCAGCCCCCGTCTCGACACGGATCGCACGCGCGGCGCGGTCGCCGACGGTCTGCTCGGTGCTCGTAGCGTCCCCGGCGCCGAGGCGTACGCGGACCGGCCCGCCAGCATACGGCGCCGCCTCGACGACCTCGAACGGCGTGCCAGGGTACAGCCCGAGCGTGCCGACGTAGCGCAGGAGGTCGGCGTCGCCGTCATCGACCTCGGCCACGCGCGCGGATGCGCCGAGAGGCAGGTCCGCGAGGACGCCCGTCGCTGGGGCATCATGCTCGAGCGCGGGCGTCGGGATGGGCGCACCGTGCGGGTCGTGCGTCGGGAACCCGAGCGCGGCGTCCATGCGTGCCTCGACGTCCTCCGAGAGGACGTGCTCCCAGCGCTCTGCCTCGTCGTGGACACGGTCCCACGGCACACCGAGCGCCTGGTGGAGGTACGTCTCGACAAGGCGGTGGTGCCGAATCATCTCGACCGCGACGAGCCGGCCGGACTCAGTCAGCGTCACGCCGCGGTAGGGGACGTGGTGAAGCAAGCCTGCCTCGGCCAGCTTCTTGGCCATCGATGTCACAGAAGGCGGGGCGATGCGGAGAACCTCGGCGAGGGCCGTCGTGCCGGCGGGGTCGCCGCCAGAGACGCGCGATGTCTCGTAAACCGCCTTGAGAAAATCCTCGACGGCGGGCGTGATCAGGGAGCGGGGTGTCTCGGGCATGTTCAGAATCTACGGGGTTGACTGGATCGGACAAATGAATTAGACTGGTCTAAATATTACTTCAGCCTCTTGTCAATCTCGCTCGCGCCCAACTGATGTGCTCGCTCGCCTGAGTCGCCCTCTCCTCTGCTCGACCTGCGCTCGTAGAGGAAACCGAGCCCTGTGCGACCGACCGCCCAGACTTTATTGAGGGCCCAACGGCTGTTCATCTCCACCCGCCCCAGATCAAGCCCGCCGCGACGCCAGAGCGCACGCCGCGACGGGGCCATACCAGCCGTCGACGGTCTGCGCATTGGCTCAAAGACGGAGCACAATGCCTTCAGGCGATTCCCATGCGATGCAGACCCTGACTACGCGTCGTGCGTTTAGCCCTCTCTAAACTTTAGTTCTGTCTCCGTCCAACCGGAGTGGCCCCGCCTTGCATGATTATGCGCTTCACGTCCGCCTCGACGGCCGTCCCTGCCCCGGACCGCACCCGGGCGACACTCCGCGAGTTTCTCCGCTTCGTCGGTCCCGGCTTCCTCATCTCCGTTGCCTACATGGACCCGGGCAACTGGGCCACCAACATCGAGGGAGGCGCGCGCTACGGCCCGGCGCTGCTGTGGGTGATCGTGCTGGCGAGCCTCATGGCGATCCTCATCCAGATCGTCGCCGCGAAGCTTGGCATCGCGACCGGCAAGGGGGTCGCGCAGCTCTGCCGCGAACGCCTCTCGCGGCCCGTGGTGTGGGTGCTCTGGGTGGCGGCTGAACTGGCGATGATTGCGACGGACATGGCTGAAATCATCGGCGCGGCCATCGGCTTCAGCCTCGTCTTCGGGCTGCCCCTGTGGGCCGGCGCTGTGCTCGCCGCCCTCGCCTCGTTCGGCCTCATCGGCATCAAGGAGGCGTCCGAGCGCGGCTTCCGCGTCGCCGAGTTCGTCGTGATGGGGCTCGTCGCCATCATCGGCGTTGCGTTCGTGTTCGAGATGATCCTCGCGAGGCCGTCGGCCGCGATGATCGGCTCGGGCCTCATTCCGGGTGTGCCGGACGCCTCGGCACTCTACATCGCCATCGGCATCATCGGCGCGACTGTGATGCCACACAGCGTCTACCTCCATTCGACGCTCGTCCAGGACCGCAGGCGCCTTATGGTGCGTGACGAAGGTGACCTCGACCACGTCCACCGCCGGCACTTCGTCCTCGAAGCATGGGACACCAGCGGCGCGCTCTTCATCGCGATGTTTGTCAATGCGGCGATGCTGCTCGTGGCCGCCGCCTCGCTCTACGGCGAGGAGTTCGAGGGCCTCGAAGGCGCGTACGTCACGCTGGACGATGTCTTCAGCGGCTTCGCAGCGCCGGCATTCGGCGTGGCGCTCATCGCGGCCGGCCTCTCGTCGTCGTTCGTGGCCACGATGGCCGGCCAGACGGTGATGGACGGCTTTCTGGACCTCAAGATCGACGTCTGGCTGCGGCGCTCGGTGACGCTCGTGCCTAGCCTCCTCATCGTGATGATCGGCTTCGACCCGACGCGCGTGCTCGTCGCCTCGCAGGTTGCGCTGAGCTTTGAGCTCCCGTTTGTCCTCATCCCGCTGCTGCTGTTCACGATGAACCCGGCCATCATGGGCTCGTTCGTCAACAGGAGAGCGACCTCGTGGGGCCTGGGTGCGATTGTGGGGGTGATCTCGGTCCTCAACGGCTGGCTCATCTACGCAGCGCTGACGGGGGCCTGAGCAGCGGTCGATCGAATGGACCGTGTGGGTCTGCGCCAGGTGGAGAAATACCGTCCCGTTTCGACGACGAGTCACGCTTACTCGACTGGTTTACAGACGGCCGACTTCTCGAACGGGCACCACTATCACGGCGAGCCGTGTGAGGCCAGCGCGGTCAGCCGATCCGCTCGAGCGTGATCTCGAATGTCAGGGCCTTGCCCGCAAGCTCATGGTTGGCGTCGATGGTCGCGCCCGCCTCGTCGATTGCGGAGACCGTGACCGGCATCTGCTGGCCGTCGGGCGTCGTCAGACCAAGCTGGTCGCCGACCTGCACGCCGGCAGGAAGCTGGTCCACGGGCACGACGAGCGTGTTCTCCGGATCGTGCTCGCCGTAGGCGTCGGCCGCCGGGATCGTGACCGTCTTCGTCTCGCCCGTCTCCATGCCATCGACGGCGGCGTCGAAGCCCGGGACGACCTGTCCGCTGCCGAGCGTGAAGCTTAGCGGCGCGCGCCCGCGCGACGAATCAAACTCGGTGCCGTCGGCCAGCGTGCCGGTGTAGTGAATGTGGACGGTGTCGCCTGCGGAGGCCTTCGCCATGATCGGTCTGAGAAAGTGGCGTCCTCTCACGGACCGAATGCGGCGCGGTTCGCGGCGCCGTCCGTCTTCACAGCGTTTCGGAGTGGCGCCCCGCCCGCACGGAACCGGGCATGACGCGGGCCGATTCTGACGGGGCGCCGCGTTCGGCGTCTCGTTCCACATTCCCAAACCCCCGACCATGATCCGATCTGCAGAAGCCGAGTGGCACGGCGCCCTCCGCGACGGCCACGGCGACGTGTCCACCGAGTCTGGCGCCCTGAAGAGTGCCTATTCTTTTGAGTCGCGCTTCGGCGACGGCCCAGGTCCCGGCTCGACCAACCCGGAGGAACTCCTTGCGGCGGCGCACGCGGCGTGCTTCACGATGGCCGTCTCGAACGAACTCGCCTCGGCCGGCCACCCGCCGGAACGGGCCCACACGACGGCCCGCGTCCACGTCGAGCAGGTCAAGGGCGGCTTCGAGATTCCGACGATCGAGCTCGAGCTCGAGGCGTCGGTGCCCGGCATGTCCGACGACGAGTTCCAGCGCATCGCGACGCATGCCAAGGAAAACTGCCCGCTGTCCAAGGTGCTCAAGGCGGCCGACATCACACTGACGGCGCGCCTCGCATAGGCACAAAAAAGCGCGGGGCGGAGGCGTTTGCCCCCACCCCGCGCGGTCCTGTCTCGCCTAGAGCTTAGTAGCTCGAGTAGACGTTCGAGGCGCCGTTCGACGAGTACGCGTCGCGGAACATGTCGCGGTCCTCATCGCGCGGGTGCGCACCGACGACGATGTTGCCGTTCTTCAGGTCGGACTCGTACGCCTTGGCGTGGTCCTCGGGGATGCCCGCGCCGACGAGCGCGCCGACGAGGCTGCCCGCAGCGCCACCGGCACCCGCGCCGGCGAGGGCGCCGACGAGCGGGCCCGCGATGAGACCGATGCCCGGCAGAGCGACCGCCGTCCCGACGGCGGCCAGCGCGCCGAGGATGCCGCCGACGGAGCCGCCGATGGCTGCGCCCGTGCCAGCGCCCTCCAGGGCCTTGGAGCCCTCCTCGATCTCGGCGTCGGGGCGGTCGAAGTAGTTCTTCTTGGTGTCGTCCGACATCATGACGTGGAGGTCATCGTCGGTGTAGCCGCGGTCGCGGAAGGAGCGGTATGCGCGGTCGGCGGAGTCGGCGTCAGAGAAGGAGCCGGTGATGATGGGGCGATCAGCCATGAGAGGGGCCCGTGTGGGCGGTCAGAAGGGGAGAGAGCCTAACCGGCCGTGCTCCCCCCATGTTCCGCGTCCCTCCAGATGTCCGAACGGGCTGGCCTGACGGCCGTACCATCTCGTCCTCTCCCTCGCCCCGCCGTGCCTTCGCCCTACGCCTCAGTCTGGACCGAGCCGTTCCGGATCCGCGCCTACGAGGCGGGGCCGGACGAGCGCGTCTCCGTTCTCTCCGTGCTCAACCTGTTCCAAGAGGCTGCCGGCGAGCAGGCGCGGGCCCATGACCTCGACGTGTTTCCGCTCCCGGCCGGACCGGCGACATGGGTCCTCAGCCGGCTGCGCCTCGTCGTCGACGCGCCGCTCCCGCGCCTTCGCGACGCTGTGACGGTCGACACGTGGCCTTCGGACCGCGATGGGCTGCGCGCGCACCGCGATTTCGTGCTTCGCGACGCATCCGGCGAGGCGCTCGTCCGCGCAACGTCCGTCTGGTTTCTCCTGGACATCGGCCGCCGTCGGCCGGTGCGCCTCCCGCCAGCGATGGACACCTTCCTGCCGCCGCCCGACGTCCCGCGCGCGCTCGCGCTCGACGGGACCGAGGCGCCGAGGCCGCCCGAGCGCCCCGTGCGGACCGAGATGTTCACCGTCCGGCACGCGGACCTCGACCGGGTCGGCCACGCCAATCACGCGCGCGTCGCCGAGTGGGCACTCGAATCCGTCCCCGAGGCCGTCCGCTCCGGGGCGCGCCTTGCCGAACTGGACGTCGTGTTCCAGAGCGAGACGACGGCTGGGCAGACGGTCCTCTCGGCGTGCGGGCCCAGTCTCGGACCCGCCGCGGCGCAGGGCGCGTTGGCGCACCTCCTCACCCGCGATGGACAGCCCGTCGCCACCGCCCGCTCCCTCTGGTCATGATCCGCCATCTCCTGCTTCTCGGCCTGCTCGCCCTCGCCGCCTGCCAGCATACACCCGACTCCGCCCAGACCGCCGCGGCGCAAGCCGATGCTGTCCAGAACGGCGCACCGCCCGCTACGTCGCCGGACACGCCGGCCGAGGCGTTCCTCGCCCGCCCACCCGATGCCCTCGTCGTCGACGTCCGCACGCCGACCGAGTTTGCCTCAGGCCACATCGTCGGCGCGCAGAATGTGGACGTCAACGGTGGGGCGTTCGGTGCGGCGCTGGACTCCGTCAGCCGCGGCCGACCGGTCTACCTCTACTGCCGCTCGGGCAGCCGCAGCGCCAAAGCCGCCGACTCGCTCCGCGCGATGGGCTTCACGGCAGTCGTCAACTCGGGCGGATTCGAGACGCTCAAGGGGGCAGGTGCGGAGACGGAGTAAGGCGGCCACCGTTCTTGTGGTGTCACACGCTCCTCACAGGCCACGCTGGCTTTTACCGCGCGAGGCCGAACACCTGCGTCCAGTACAGGTCCTGCTCGGCGGCACCCATCTCGGCGTAACGCGCGTCCATGAGGTTGCGGCAATGGCCGGGGCTCTGGACCCAGTCCTCGACGACTTCCGGGACGGTCCGTTGGTTGTGTGCGATGTTCTCGCCGACGAGGCGCCACGCGTAGCCCGCCTGCGTCACGCGGTCTGACGGCTGGGTGCCATCAGAGCCGGTGTGCGTCATCACGCGCTGCCGCGCCATGTCAGCCGTGTGAAGGTCGGCGGCGCGCTCGAGGCGGTCGTTCCAGACGAGCGGCCCGGCAGGGGGAAATGTTTCGGCACCGCAGCGCTGGCCCGCGGCACGCGCCGCGTTGACGGCGTCGAGCATTTCGACCCACGGATCCGACGACGCGTCGACCGCGGGCGCGTTGGTGCCGACGGTGTCGCAGCCGGCGAGGATCAGGACGAGGAGCGCGGCGGTGCGGGCCATCGGGGCAGAGGGTCGGGTCCCTCCGCCTATCGGCGGCAGTTCTAAAGCCTGTAGCAGTGCCTGACAACGTCTCAAAACCGCGCCAGGACGGCCACGTGTTGGCTACTGCACACCGACTGAGACGCGGAACGGCGCCGTAGCGGGCGGCAGGCAGACGGTCGCGTCGCAGACCGCGTAGCGAACGTTCCCTGTCACGGTGTGGCGGCCGCGAGCGGCGCGGCGCGAGACGCGCAGCGGCTGCTCGATGCGCGCCGAGCCCGAGAACGTCGACGCCTCGGCACCAAACACGTCGTCGTGGGCACGCGCCGGCGTGCCCTGGCGCGGGGCGCCGGCGTCGAGGCCGGCCGGGAGCGGGTCCAGGGTCACAGCGAGCGGGCGGCCGACGCCCGAGTCGAGGGCGTACATCTTCCAGCCGGGCAGCAGGCGCGCCGTGAACACGACGCGCGCCTCGGCGCCGCGCGCGGCCGGGACGGACCCGACGGTCCACGTGACGACCTCGGCCGGTCGCGGTTGGGCGGCGGCGGCGGTGGCGACGAGGAGCGAGGCGAGGGCGAGGCGGAGCATAGCGACGGCAGGTCTGAAGCGGGACAGGGCGAACGGCCGGGCGCGGGGCCTCGTGCCACTTCACGCAAACTGGCCTCTCGGCGAAAACGAACGCGGGGCACGCTCCCGAGAGAACGCGCCCCGCAGGCAAGCGGCTGGGGAGGATCAGTCCTCGTCGCCCTCGTACGAGGCCAGCTCGTTGTCGAACGAGTTGTCCTCGGCGACGGGTGCCGGCTCGTCGGCGGCGTTCTCGGAGACCACGTTGACCGTGATCGTCGCGATGGCGTCGGTGCCGAAGCGGACGTGCGCCGGGAAGGCGCCAGTCTCGCGGATGTCCTCGTCGAGCGAGATCTTGCGGCGGTCGACGGTCGTGCCGGCCGCGGCGAGCGCGTCCGCGATCTGCGTCGTGGTGATGGTGCCGAAGATGCGGCCGCCCTCGCCCGTGCGCGTCGCGATCGTGACGGCCGCGCCCGTGAGGGCCTCGGCGAGCGTCTTGAGCGCGGCCTGCTGGGCGGCGACCTTGTGCGAGGCCTGCCGCGTCTCCTCAGCGTAGCGCTTGAGCGCGCTCGACGTGGCGGGCACGGCGAGGCGGCGCGGGATGAGGAAGTTCTGGCCGTAGCCGTTTTTGACCTCGACCGCGTCGCCCTTGGCGCCGAGCGTGTCGTGGTCTTCTGTCAGGATGACCTTCATGGGGGTGCGGGATGCACGCCGGTAGCGGAGCTACGAGCGCTGGCTACTTGACGTTGTCGGCGACGAAGGGCAGCAGCGCGACCTGGCGCGCGCGCTTGATCGCCGTCGTGAGCTGGCGCTGGTACTTCGCCGAGATGCCGGACATGCGGCCGGGCAGGATTTTGCCCTGCTCGTTGATGTAGCGCTTGAGCGTCTCGATGTCCTTGTAGTCGATGTACTCGACGCCCGCTGCCTTGAACGGATCCTTGAGCTTGATGTGGTCCGCGCCCGGCGCAGCGATGCGCTGGAGGTCGTCCGGGTTGGACGCCGCCTTGAGCGTGGCTGCCATCTCGGGGGTGACGGCGCGCGGCGGCGGCTCGTTCTGGATCTGCTCGACCTGCGTCGGGTCCTCCATCGAGGTCGGGGCAGGCGTGCCGGCGCCAAAGCCGGTCTCCTCGGGCGCGTCGGTGTTCGTGTTGACTTCCATGGTTACGCGGCGGCTTTAGCAGACGCCGACTCGGCCTTCTGCTGGGTGTAGTGGCGCTCCATCTTGGCGTCGTAGCGCAGCACCATGTGGCGCATCACGTCGTCGTTGATGCGGAGGGCGCGCTCGAGCTTGGGCAGCCCGACGGGGTTCGAGAGGCGGAAGTTGACGATGACGTAGTAGCCATTGCGCTTCTTCTCGATGGGGTACGCGAGGCGCTGGCTGCCGGTCTCGTTGACCTGCACGACGTCCGCTCCGTTATCGGAGAGGTACTGCGTCACGCGCTGCACGATGTCTTTCGTCTGCTCCTCGGAGAGCACCGGGTTGATGATGTACATCAACTCGTACATGGGCGCCGTGGCGCCGGGGGTATCGGCCATTGGGAGGACCCTGTGGGATACGTGAATAGGACGTATGCCCGCGGTGCGGCGAGTGCCGCCTGCGGGCAGGGCGAACCCGAAAGCTAGCCGCCGGAGGGCGCCGCCCCGGCAGAACCGCGGTGAAGACGCGCGCGCGCGGTCATCCCGCGTCGCCCACCTCGACCGTGTCCCCTGGAGCGACCACGAATCGGAAGCGGGCGCCGCGGACGCCCGCCGCCTCGAGCGGCGTCCGGATAACGCGCTCGACGGCGCGGGCCGCGTTGCGCCGCGGCTGCGCGTTGCTCTCGAGGTACGTCTCGGCCTGGTTCCGAATCGCTGGGCGGACCTCGCCGAGCGCCGCTTGTACCGCCGCCCGCTCGGGTGCGCGGCTGAGGCGCTGCCATGCCCGCGCGTCTACCGAGATATCGGCGTTCTCTAATACCGGCTCGACCGAGAAGACGGTCAGCGGCGGCAGCGTCACCACGACGGTCCCGTCGGGCGTGTAGCGGACGTCGCGCGGGCGCAGCGTCGTGACGTCGAAGCCGTAGGCGGCGCGGCCGGGGACGCGCACGCGGACCGTCGTCTCGCCGACGGGGAGGTTCAGGAAACGCGTCGTGCTCTTTGCCTCGGACTCTGTCACGACGTCGAGCGTGCCGACGACGAGAAACTGCTCGGGCGCCTCGCGCTGGACGGCCGTCCAGACGGCCGTCTGGACGGTCTCCTCGCTGATCGTCGGGACGGCCGACCGGAGAAAGGACACGACGGCGACGCCGACGAGGCCAAGCACGACGAGCGCCGCGATGACACCCGCCCAGACGCCGCGGCGCCGCGCAGTCGGCTTGGGTGACGCGGCGGGCGGCGGGTCGGCGTGATTCGGGTCGAGCATCAGAAAGCGGTGCGGGCGTCGGTATACGCTGGCGCGGCGCTGCCGTTCACCCGGCGAGCAGCGCCACGGCGAGCGCCGCGATGCCCAGCCCGGCGACGTTCACGCGCGACATCCGCTCGCCGAAGGCGAGCCGCCCGACCACCGCGGCGCCGAGCACAACGGATACGTTGTTGAGCGGGAACGCGACGGGCGCGGCGAGCACATCCAGCGCGCGCAGCATGAGCTCGGCTGAGAAGTAGTTGAGCACGCCCAGCGCGGCGCCCCACCCCAGCACGGCCGGCCGTGGCCACCGGCCCGTCCGAAGTCCAGTCCCGACGACGAGGATCGCGCCGGAGACGAACGCGACGCCGAACACGACGAGCAGGAACGTCTCACGCGGGACACCGCGGACGGCGTAGAGCTCGCGAAACGTTTTCATCCCGATGTCGACGGCCCCGCCGACGATGAACAGCGTGCCGAGCAGGAGCGCAGCGCCTCGTCCCGCCACGCGCGTCCCGGCGGGGTGAGCGGGGCGCGCGAGCAGCACGAACGCGACACCGCCCAGCGCCAGCCCGACGCCCTGCGCCACAGTCGGCGCCTCGGACCAGACGGCCCACGCGGCTAGGACGGGCAGCACGACGGAGAGGCGCATCGCCGCCGCCGCCAGCCCGATGCCCGCCTCGCGTATCGCGCGGGCGAACAGCCAGAAGCCGCCGATGTAGAGCAGGCCTTCTACCACGCCGAGCGTGAGCATCCCGCGCACGAGGTGCCCGCCTTCGGTCGCCAGATCTGCGCCGGCCGGGGCGTTCATGCCCGGGAACAAGGCGATCCGGAACGAGGCGCCGCCGAGAGCGAGCGCCAGCGCCGCGGCCGCCGCATAGTTCACGGCCAGCAGCGCCGTCCGGTCGAGGTCGCGGCGCTCGGCGAGCTTGAACAGGACCGCGATGCCGAGGCTGCACGCGACGGCCAGAACCAGAAACCCCATCGGTCAGGGCGCGGAGCGGCGGACGATGAAGTACTCGACGCGCGACGGCGACAGCGTCACGTCCCGCACGTCGAGGCCCGCGGGCACGCGCGGCGAGACCGCGACGGTCCCCGACGTCGTGTCGCGCGCGATGTCGCGGTAGTCCACGACGGCGACGAACCCCGCTGCTGTCCGGGCGCGGCCGTAGAGGTCGTCGGCCGTCAGCGGGACGCGGTAGCGCGCGCGCAGCGTCGCCGGCTCGGTCCGGACACCCGCGACGCCGGCGGGCAGGTTCACGACGCGAACCGGCACGTCGCGCTCGCCGCCTGTGAACTCGGCGATCTGCACCTGCACGGTCGTCGATCGGACATTGGGCGCGACGAGGCCCGCGAACGTGTCCCGCAGCCCGACCGTCCGCGCGAACGATGCCTGCACCTCGTGCGCCTCGAGAAGCTCCGTCTGCCACGAGTCGAGGCGCGAGACGAGGCTCTGGGCACCAGTTACCGTGACAGAGTCTGGCAGCAGGCGCGGTGGGCGCAGCAGGCCGTAGCCGGGGTCCGTGCGGAGGTCGCTGACGAGGCGGATCGGGACGCGGCGCCGAACCTGCGCGCCGAGCGCCAGGCGGGCCGACTTGGGGCGGACCGACTGGAGGTCCACGCCGGCCGGCAGGCCGGCCGCGAGCACGGCGCGCTCGAGGTCCACAGACGCCGCGTCGGCGTAGAGCGGCACCGTCGGGACGGTGCGCGTCAGGAAGAGCAGCCGCCAGCCCTCGCCGCGGACCGTCGCGCGGGCGGTCTGAGGCGGCGGCGCCGCGAGCGCCTGCCCCTCAGGCACGCCGACGACGCGCAGCGTCGACCGGGACGGTCACGGTGTAGGTCTCGCGCATCCCGAACGTGAACCACAGGCCGATGGCGACGGCGAGCGACAGCGCCATCGCGCGGACGTTCGGGCCGGAGCGCGGCTCGTCGTCCGCCGAGGCGCCCGGCGTGGTCATCGGGCGTCGGCAGCGCGCAGCTCGGCCACGAGGTCGTCCTTTGATGCCGTGGCGACAGCGCGGCCGCGCAGCTCGATGTCCCCGCGGTCGCGGGCGAGCGCGCGCAGCTCGCGGACCGGCATCGCGGCGTAGTCGCGGTCGGGCGGCGCCGTCGCCGAGGCGTCCACGTCGGAGTCGGCAGCGACGCTTTCGACGCCCGCCGGGGCGTCGTCGTTCGAGGCGTCCTCGACAGGCGCGGCCTCGGGGACCTCGTCGCCGTCAAGGACGACGCCGAGCATCGCCCGCCAGACGTCGTCCGACGGGCGCGGGATCACGAGCGAGCCGAAAACCTTGCCCGAGGCGTGCCGCAGCGGCCGTGCCCGCGTCGACGGCCGCCTGCACGGCCGCCGTCTCGCCGACGACGATGTGCGAGATGCGGCCCGGGTCGACGCGGTGCTTGCGGACGAGCCGCACGTCGGCCGCCTTCAGCATGGCGTCCGCCGCCTCGATCGCGGCGACGAGGCCGAGCGTCTCGACGAGGCCGAGTGCGGAGCCGGGCGGGACGCCCGAGGAAGAGGTAGCCATCGGCGGAAGTGTCTGTTAAGCGCGCTGCTTGGGCGCTGACAGTCCCCCTGCGCTCTGTCCTCTCGAGCGGAGTGGGCATCGTCGCGAAAACAGGTCGGAGGGTCGCTGCCGAGCGGGACCGCAGCACGCTGGCCCGCCAGGCGGTGCCCGGCAGAGATCCCGCGACGCGTTTGGGAGAACAACGGTGGGCTGGGATGCACCCGCGGACGGGCACACCCACAGCCTCAGCCCGGCAGGATGTGCTCGACCTCGGCGTGCGGACGCGGGATAACGTGCACGGAGACGAGCTCGCCGACGCGCTCGGCCGCCGCTGCGCCCGCGTCCGTGGACGCCTTGACCGCGCCGACGTCGCCGCGGACCATCACGGTGACGTAGCCGCCGCCGATCTGCTCCTTGCCGATGAGCGTCACGCGCGCGGCCTTGACCATCGCGTCTGCCGCCTCGATTGCGCCGACGAGGCCCTTCGTCTCGACCATGCCGAGGGCGGAACCGGAATCTGCTGTTGCCATGGGAACTGCTCGTGAGAGTGGGCGGCCCGCGACTGTCGGGGCCGGGCAGCCAATCTAGCACCGCAGCGCGCTACCGCACCCCGGGTTCGGCTGCCTCGCGGCGTGCCTTCACCAGCGCGACGCCCGCGGCGATGTCGGCGCGGCCATAGACGTCCACGACGAACAGCGCGGGCAGGTAGAGCGCCAGGAGCGCGGCCCGCGCCGCGAGGCGCGGGCCGAGGGGCCAGCCGGCCGTCGGCGCCGCGAGGAGCCACAGGCCGGCGACGAGGCCCGAGAGCTGCGTCGGCACGCGCCACGGGTAGTGCGCGCGGCTGACGCGCTCTGCCGAGAAGCCCGTCCAGCCCGCCAGCCCAGCGTAGGCCACGAACGTCGCCAGGGCTGCCCCGGCGACGCCGTAGGCCGGCACGAGCACCCAGTTCATCGCCCCGTTGAGCACGGCCGCCACGACGGCCGCGGCGGCGACGCTGGCCGTCCGGCCCGCCGCCAGCAGCACGTTCACGGTCACGACGTACAGGCCGTACCACGCGAAGCCCCCGGCGACGAGCAGCACGATCCCCGAGACGCCGGCGTAGTCGGGGTCCGACGTGAGGACGGCGCTCGCGTCGTCTACGAACAGCGCAAGCCCGAGGACGGCGAAGCCGGCGACGACGGCGAAGTGGCGGAAGGCGCGGCGGTGCAAAACCGGCGTGCCCCCCTCATCGAGCGCCTTCAGTCCCAGAACCGTGAACGCCAGCTGGAAGCCCTGCACCAGGAACGCGTTGACGAGCCCGCCGAAGCGCGACGCCCACGCATAGACGGCGTTCGCGTCGGGCGTCATAAAGTGCAGGATGACGAGGCGGTCGCCGGCGTAGAGGAAGCGCGCGGCCAGCCCGGAGACGACGAGCGGCAGCCCGAACGTCAACATCGGGCGGACGAGCGCAGCGCTCACGCGGCGCTCGGACGTCGCGACGAGAACGGCCGTGCTGACGGCCGCGAGCACCCCCGCCGCCAGCAGGTAGGCGTACAGAATCCCGGCCAGCCCCATCCGGAACACGACCAGAAAGACGACCACGGCGCCCGTCTGGAGCAGCATCTCGGCTGCCGTCATCGCGACGTACAGGCCGGGCCGCTCGCGGCGCGTGAGTTCCTGGTACGCCACGTCGGCGACGGTCTTGCAGGCGATGTAGAGCGCGAGCGTCCGCAGCAGGCCCGCCCGAGACGCGTCGCCGGCCAGCCACGCTGCGAGCTCGGGAGCGGCCGCCCAGACACCTGCCGCGACGGCGCTGGACGAGACGAGGGCGATCATGAGCGACGTCATCGGCACAGCCGCTCGGTCGCGCTCCGAGACGGCGCTCGAAGTCGCAAAGCGCAGGATTCCGAGTGGCAGACCCGCGCCCGCCACGAGGAGCGCGATAAGGACGGCCGACAGCAGGAAGTCGAACGTCCCGAAGTCCGCCTTCGAGAGGTACGCTGGGTCGACGTAGTACAGCGTCACGATGAAGCCGCTGAGCTTGCCGATGGCGCCGGCGACCGTGTAGACGCCGCTCTGGCGCAGGAGGCGCGAGATCATCGAGCGCCCGAGAAGCCGGCCCGGACGCTTCAGCAGCGCGCGGACCTCGTCGCGGTCGTACACGCCGGCCGCGAACACGAGCAGCGGGTACAGCGCCACGAGGCCCGCACGGAACGCGAGGCGCCCGGCAACGGACCACTCCACCGACACCTGTGCGACGGCCCACAGCCCGACGGCGAGGCCGACGCAGATCACGAGCGCAGACCACGGGTACGTGATCGGGCTCCGCCGCCGCGCCGCGACGGCCGTCGTGCCGGCCATTACGGCGTACGCGATGAGCGTCGCCACGGCCGCACCGACGCCGCCGAAGGCCGGCACGAGCGCGCACGTTCAGCGCCATGTTCACGACGACCGCGAGCACGAGCGTCGCGGCGACGACGCGCGTCGCGGTCGCGGCGTAGAGAACGTTGGCGAACACGATGTAGAGGCCGTAGGTCACGAAGCCGAGCGCGAGCACGAACACCATCGGGTCTGCCCGCAGGTAGGCACTCCCGGGCGAGAGGAGCGCGATAAGGTCGCGCGCGATCGAGGCCGAGCCCGAGCGCCGCGCCGCACGCGCCGACGGCGTAGTGCCGGAAGGTCCGGCGGAAAAAGTCCCCGCCCGAGCGCCAGTTCCTTCAGACCGACGACGGCGAAGGCCTGCTGGAAGCTCTGCACGACGAGCATGTTGAGCACGCCGCTGAGACGCGCCGCGAGGTCGTAGACCGCCACCTCCTCCGCCCCGACGAGCCACTTCAGCACGAAGCGGTCGCCGACGTGGACGACCGGCAGAGCGACGGCGCTGACGGCGAGCGGCGCCCCGAAGCGCGCGAGGCGCGCAACGGCGGCGCGGTCCAGTTCCCACGGCACGCGTGCGAGGGTGCCCACGGTGAGGATGAACGCCGCGGCGCCGGCCGAGCGCCGCGAGCGCCCACATCGCGCCTGCGACGCCCATGCCGTAGACGGCCATCCCCACGTACGTCCCGCCCGCGAGCAGCAGCGTCTCGACGAGCGAGGCGCTGACGTACAGACCCGCCCGCTCGTTCAGCCGGATGAGCATCAGCGGCGTCGCGGCAAGGACTTTGGCGGCGACGTACGCCCCCGTGAGGCGCACGAGGCCCGCCGCGGCGGGCGTGTCGAGGAGCGCCTCTGCGAGCGGTGGCGCGGCGACCCAGAACAGCGCGAAAACGACCGCGGCGGAGAGCGCGCTCATCACGAGGGCCGTGAATGGCAGCGCCCGCTGCCGCACCGTCTCGTCGCCCGCGGACATGAAGGTGAGCAGGCCCGTCGTGAGGCCGAGGCCGGCGAGCGGGATCACGACGAGTGCCACAGCCGTGAGCAGCCCGACGTAGCCGTACTCAGCCTGCGGGAGCAGGTTGAGGTAGAGCGGCACGATGAGCAGGCCGCTCGCCTTCGCCGCGACGTTGCCGAGCGCGTAGATGCTGCTCTGCCGCGCGAGGCGCCGCAGCGCGCCGCTGCGGCCTGGCGTGGACTCCGTCATGCGGTCGGGCGGAGGTAGAATGCTGCCGTGTCGCCCTCGCTGCGGGCGTTCAGGTCGCGCGCACGCCGCTCGAAGCCGGCGATCTGCTCCGGCGTGAACGGAGACGCCGCCGGGTCCACGCGGTAGGAGCGCGCGCCGTTCAGCGGAATGTCGAGGCGGTACTGCTCGCTCGCCCACAGGGCACGGAGCGCCCCCCGCAGGCTCCCGGGCGAGCGCGCGGCGCCGAAGCTGCAGTAGTCCGCGGGGTAGTACGGCGACAGGTCGGCGGGCACGTCGAGCAGCCCGCACGCGCCGCACGCGCCGTAGCGGAGCGGCTCGCGCGTGCCGAAGGCCGCGTTGCCGTGCGCGTTGGCGCACACGGGGTAGGGAACGTCAGGGAGCGCAGCAGAAGGGGACGTCATCGGGTCAGGGCGTGAAAGACAGAGTCGAGCACTGTCACGAGGCGCTGGGCGGGACGCTCACGTGCGCGCGGGGCGCCCCGCGCGCACGGCCTGGCGGAGGCGACCAAGCACGCGCAGGGCGGGGCGGGGCACGAGCGTCGCCGCGAGGAGCGCCCACACGGACGCCGAGCCGGGCTGGCGCCGGAGCGCTTCCAGAAAGAGCCGCCGCGCTGGCGCCCGCTCCTCGCGGTCGAGCCGGATGCGAGCCACGGACGCGTACACGGCCGCCTCGGCGGCCGAGCGCAGGGGCCCGAGCCGTTCCGGCGAGCGCGCCACGGCCGCCGAGACGAGGTCGAGCCGGTGGCGAAGCGCCTCGTCGAGCGGCATCCGCTGCGTCGCCTGCGCGGCGTGCCAGCGGTACCGGAGGATCGTCGCGGGCACGTAGTGCAGGCGCTCGCCCGCCGCCGCCAGACGCAGCCAGAGCTCCCAGTCGTCGATGTGACGGGACTCGGGGCGCTCGTCGAACCCGCCGTGAACCAAGAACACGTCCCTCCGAACGAAGCTCGACGAGAAGACGACGAAGTTGCGGAGCAGGAGCGGCTCGAGCACGTCGCCCGCGTGAGGCGCCGCCGCGGCGCTCGCGTGGACGAGGTCGGTGCCCGTGACGGCGTCGAAGAACACGGCGTCGCCGTACACCCACGACACCGACGCGTCGGCCTCGACAAGCGCCATGCACCGGGCGATCCGGTCCGGTGTGGCAAGGTCGTCGTGGTCCAGGAACGCGAGAAACTGCCCCCGCGCGAGCCGGGCGCCGACGTTGCGCGCGGACGCGGCGCCGGCGTTGGGCGTCCGCACGCACCGGACGCGGCCGTCCCGACGCGCGGCGGCGTCGACGAGTGCGGCGGTCCCGTCCGTCGACCCGTCGTCGACGACGATGAGTTCGAGCGCGGCGTACGTCTGCGCGAGCACGCTCCCGATCGTCTCCTCGATCCACCGCGCCCCGTTGTACGTGGCCACGATGACGCTCACGACCGGCTCGGACGCGGGCTCAGTGGCCGGTGAGGGCGGTTCATCGCGGGTCGACAGGTCAGAGCCGGACGCCGGGAAGCTGGGGGGATCAGGCATGGGCGGCGAACGCGCCGAGCGTTTCGGAGAGCCGTTCGCGGCGGAGCGTGGAGGGGCGGCCGTGGGACTCCGCGGTCGTGGGGCGTCGAGCTGTAAAGATCGCCACGCCGCAACGGTGGGTCCGTCACCGGGACGTGCCAGCCGCGATCACGTCGTCGAGGCGCTCGAAGAGGTCGTGGCGGCGGCGCTCACGCGAGAACTCGGTCGCGATTCGCGCCCGGGGCGCCGCTCGGTCGGCCTGGGACAGCGCCCGCTCCACGGCCGCGGCGATGGCCGCCGGGTCGGGCGTTCCGACGATCTCGCCCGTCTCCCCCACCGCCTCGGGCATCCCGCCGACGCGGCTCACGACGGGCACGCAGCCGCAGAGCATCGCCTCGCAGAGCGCATTCGGCAGACCCTCGGTCCGCGACACGTGCAGCACGACCGACGCCCGCCGCGAACGCCTCGGCGAGCGCCTCGCGCGGGACGGGCGGGCGCAGCGCGACGTTCGGCGGGACGACGAGGTCGCCTCGGCCATCTCGGGCGCGACGCCGATGACCTCGAACGCGACGCCAGGAAGGCGCCGCGCGGCATCCGCGAGCAGGTCGAGTCCCTTGATCCGCGCACGTCCGCTCGGTCGAGACGAGAGCAGCGCATGACGACGCGCGCGCCGCGCGCCGGCCGGGTCCGGCGGGCCACGCCGCGGCGTCGTAGCCCGTCGGGACGACGGCGACGGGCGTCGTCGAGGCCGGGCACGTGGGCGCGCACGCCCTGCCGGTCGGCGGGCCGGGCGCGAACGCGTTGTCGCTCTCGACGAGCGCGCTCGGCGACGGGCAGCAGCAGGCGCGCGCGGCGCAGGACGTCGGCGGGCGACCGGGCGCGCGCCAGCGGCTGCAGAAGACGCCGTAGTCGAGCGTCGGGCAGGCACGCCGCGTCGTAGCCGCCGAGGGCGACGGCGACCGGAATCCCGCGCCGCTGCGCCCACGGACGGGCAGCGCCATGTGGTAGTCCGCGAACCAGCCGAACACGAGGTCGGCCGCGTTGCCCGCGCAGCCACTGCCGCCTGCCGCGCAAGCCCGCGCGCGAGCGCGCCGACGCCGCCCGTGCCAAAGGAGAACGGCACGACGTCGTAGCGCTCGCCGAGCAGGTCGAGGTCGTCGCGGACGAACGACGACAGCGCCGGGGCGACGAGCAGGACGCGCGGGCGCGCCATCAGAGGCTCCGCGAGCAGTCCGGCGACGCGCGCCGCCTGCGCGGGCCGGGCGTACTCGCGCGAGTGCGTCGGGCGCGGCGCCGGCTACGGGCGTGCCCAGCCGCCCACGCGCGCGGTGCGCGCGAGAGCACGCGCGCGACGCCCTCTGCATCGCCGTGGTCGAGCATCTCGCCGGCGCCGGCGCGCGCCGAGGATCTGCGCTGCCTCGCCAGTCAGGTGGTCCGATGCCGAGGACGGGGCGGCCCGAGGCGAGGTACTCGAACGTCTTGCCCGGCACGACGCCCGCGGCGTAGCTCCACGGCTCGACCGTCGAGCAGCAGCAGTGCGGCGCGGCGCATGACGTCCGACGGCCGCGGCGTGCGGCACGGCCGGCTCGACGGCGACGAGGTCCGCGACGCCGCGCGCGCTCTGCGGCCGCCTCGAATGCCCTCGGGGACCGAGCCGACGAAGCGCAGCAGCACGTCCTCTCCCCTCGCCGCTTCAGCCGCGCTGCGGCGTCGAGCAGCGTCGGTCGGGCACGTCGTAGAGCGAGCCGACGTAGGCGACCTCGAAGCGGTCCGCACGGACAGGCGGCGGCGGGTCGGGAAAGTCGGCCGGGTCGAAGCCGTTGCGGACGACGCTCGACGCGCGCTCCGGGCGCGAGCGCGAGGAGGTCGCTGCGCATCGGCTCCGAGACGGTCACGACGCGTCGGCACCCGTGCAGGACGCGGCGCTCGAGCGCGCGTCGTCGAGGCGCTCGGCCGCGGCTGCCCGGCCGAGCGCGCCGGTGTAGTGGATCTGCGTCCACGGGTCGCGGAAGTCGGCGAGCCACGGCAGCGCCGGCGCGGCTGCAGCGCGAGGCCGACGAGGTGCGCCGAGTGCGGCGGGCCGGTCGTGACGACGGCGTCGAACGGTCGCCGCCGGTGCAGGTGGAAGCGCCTGCGGCGCGCGCGAACGGCACCCACCCGACGCGCGCGTCGGGGACGAACACGTTGGCGCGGACCCACCGCGAGGCGCGCTCCGCAGCGCCGCTCGCTCTGCCCGACGTGGCCCGTTCGCGCTGCGACCGCGGCGTCGCGGCTGCGGCCGGTGAGGCGGCCGTAGAGGCCGAACGGGTCCGGCGCACGCGTCCGGTGCACCTCGGTCCCCACCGGGACGTCCGCCATCATGCCGGCGTCGAGGTGCGGGTACGCGCCAGCGCGAACCGTCAGCACGACCGGCTCGATGCCGGCCGTCGGGCAGGTAGCGCGTCCACTTCAGCGGCCGCTGCACGCCCGCGCCGCCAGAAGGCGGGAAGTAGTACGTGACGAGAAGGACGCGCACGGGCGGCTGATGCGGTTTGGGGTGTGACGCTTGGGGGTTGAGACAGCGAGCGCCGACCCCGCTCTTCGAACCGCTTCTAGCTATCCGTCCCTCGCCGCAGCCACAGCAGGCCACCGAGGGCGAGGGCGCCGCCGTAGACGAGCAGCGCCGCGAGCCACGAGATGACGAGGCCCTCCCGGACACTCTCGGGCAGGAAGCGCATCGTCACGATGTGCTCGCCCGCCGGCACGGGCACGCCGCGGATCAGCCCGTCGACCTCGACGATCGGCGCCCGCTCGCTGTCGACCGTTGCCGTCCAGCCGGCAGGGTAGTAGACCTCGCTCGCGACGAAAAGGCGCGGGCGGTCCGTGCGGACCGTCCAGACGACCTCGTCGGGCGCGAAGCGGCCGAGGCGAACCGACGTACCCGCCGAGTCCGGGCGGGCGCCCGTGAGCGCGGCGGCCGACGTGCCCGGAATGTCCGCGGCGACGAAGGCGATGCGCTGGAGGTCTGTCTGCGGGCTTCGGACGAGCGCGCGGCGCTGCTCGGCGTCGGCGACCACGGCGACCGAGTCGACGAAGTAGGCGCGCGGCGCCGCGGCGCTGTCCTCCGAGACGACCATGCCCGTCTGCGGATCCTGCATAGAGCGGCCTCAGGCCCGGCACCGTCGCCCTGCGCGACGACGTAGCGGACGGCGAGCAGGCGCAGCGCGTTGCGGTTGTAGCCCGTCGTGGAGTCCGGCAGCGTGTTGTCGAGGTAGTCCTGGAAGTTGGCGAGGCGCACGCCGTTGTACCCGCCGACGGACTCGGCGTAGTACGACGGGAGGCCCGCCGAGAGCGTGTTCTGCGGGAGCACACGCCACGAGCCCGGCCCGGCCTCTTTCGCCCGCTCCGCGAGAAAGCGGTCCGCCTCGGTCTCCTGGCTCTTCAGCATCGCGACGGGGTCGCGGGCGCGCTGGATCGACGGCGAGTCCTCCGACACGAAACGCCGGCCAACGCCCCAGAGGTCGGCCGTCGCGAGGAGCGCGAGCGCACCGAGGGCGACGAAGGCGGGCGTCCGGCGCGTCGCGAGGACGTAGACGCAGATGGCGGCGAGGAGGAGGAAGAGGAGCGAGCGGCCGGCGTCGTGCGAGAAGGCGGCCTGCCGGTCGGCGCGCGCCTGCGTGAGGTACTGCGTCACGGCCTGCCCGACCTGCGGGTCGGTCGGCGGCAGGCCGGCCTGCGCGGCCTGCGCCTGGAGCTGCTCTGTAGCGAGCGCCGCCTCGCCGTCCTTCTCGAACGCGAGCCCCGCGCCGCCGGTGATCCACAGGCCGCCGACGAGGATCACGAAGACGGCGATCGCGCCGTAGGCGACGCGCTGCTTGCGCGCCTCCGCCTCGGGCGTCGCCTCGCGGCGCTGGAGGTAGTACGCGCCCCAGCCGGCGAGCAGCGCCAGCACGAGGGCCACGGCCGCGAGCCACGTCTCGGGCACGCGGAACGTGTCGAACAGCGGCAGCGCGGCGAAGGCGAGGTGGTTCAGCGCGCCGAAGTGGTCGCCCAGGGCGAAGCCCGTCATGAGCACGGCCGCGACGGTGAACGCGATGACCGACCGCCGCGCGACGCCGACGGCGCCGACGAGCGCGAGCAGCAGCACGACGGGCCCGAGGTAGTGCGGGCCGGCCGTGAAGACCTTCGGCCCCCAGTAGAGCTGCCCGCCGCCGCCGTAGGCGTTCGGGATGACGAGCGTGAGCAGCTCGCCCCAGCCCTGGCTCCACTCCATCGCGTAGTCCCACGCCATCCCGCCGCCGACCGCCGCGGCGCCGCGCGTCGTGAACGCCTTGAACTCGAGCTGCATGAGGTACGGGTGCGCGACGAGCGCGAGCCCCAGGACGGACCCGATCACGAGCAGGCCCGTCGAGAAGCCGAACGTCTTGATCGTCCCGGACCGGAAGGCCGTCACGCCCTCGGCGATCCACCAGATCGCGGCGATGACCACGATGTAGTACGTGATCTGGACGTGCCCCGCGCGAAGGTTCGTCGCCGCGGCGATGGCGAAGAGGAGCGTCAGGAAACCGCTCTTCATGCGCTTCGTGCCGGGCTCGCGCCGGATGAGCGCGGCGAAGGCGAGCAGCAGCCACGGCGCGAAGGCGAGCGCCACGAACTTGGTGTTGTGGCCGGCCGTGAGAATGATCGGGAGGTACGTCGACAGGCCAAATCCGACGGCGGCGACGACGCCCGGCAGCTTTGTCCGGGTGAGGTACAGCACCAGGAGGTACATGCCGAGCAGGAGCACGAAAAAGTGCGCGGCCGGCCACAGGCCGATGCCCCGCAGGGCCGTCACGATGGAGTCGGCGCCGGGGACCGACCCGGAGTAGGTCACGAGGTAGCCCGGCATGCCGCCGAAGACGTTGGGCGCCCACAGCGCCGGCCGGCCGGTGCTCTGCTCGTAGGCGATCTGCGCCTCGGCCGTCGCGCGCCACTGGACGGTGTCGCCCGCGGCGAAGGACTTCCCGCCGATCGTCGTCGGCGCAAAGAAGCCGACGGCGACGATGAGCAGGAAGCCGATGCAGATCGCGTGCTGCGCCCACGTCCGGAAGCCGGTCCCACGCCGACGCCTCGGTCCGCAGCACCGGGCCGGTCGCGCGGACGCGGCTGCGGCGCTTCCATTCCTCGTTGCCTTCGAGCGGCGCGGGGCGTGCGGCCGTGAGGCTGCTCTTGCGGGACTTGGCCATGTCGGCGGGGCTAGGCGAAAAGGAACGGGCGCGGCACCAGTGCCACGGCGACGGAGGTCGTCTGCGGCGCCTCGGCCGTCGCACTCACAGAGACTGCCTCGCGCGTATCCGGGAATGGCCCGCAGTCCTCGAAGGCGCTGCACCCTGAGAGGGCACTCAGAACGAGGGCAGACGGGAGCAGGACAGCCGGTTTCATTGGCAACAGACGGGAGCCGGCCAAGATACCGACGCCATTTCGAGCGACTGAGGGAAGACGAAATGCGGTTTTAAGGCTGACGTCTCCACGCTCAACTCCGTCCGGAGGACCGCCGTCTCCTCACCCGAACGTCGCCAGTTCCGCCTCGATGGTTGCCTGGATGCGGGCGCTCAGCGCAGCCGAGTCGGCGCGCGTGAGGCCGGCCGTCTCGACGGGGGCGCTGAGGACGACGCGCGTCTCGCCTGTCCGCGCAAGGTGCGCCTGCTCGTTGAGGACGCCTGCGTTGCCGACGAGCGTCACGGGCACGATGGGCACGCCGGCCTCGAGCGCGAGCAGGAACGAGCCGCGCATGAACGGCTCGGGTCTGTGCTGGAAGCTCCGCCCGCCCTCGGGGAAGAGCAGCACGGACTCGCCGCCGCGGATGCGCTCGCCGGCCGCACGCAGCGTCTCGACGGCGCGGCGCGCATTGGAGCGGTCGATAAACACGCACGCCGTGTTCTCGAGCACCCACCCGACGATGGGCCACGTGCGCAGCTCGTGCCTGGCGACATAGACGAACGGCCGCGGCAGCCGGGCCGACGTCACGAGGATGTCGAGCGCGTTCTGGTGGTTCGCGACGAACACGACGGGCCCCTCGGGCAGCGGCGCCCGCATCACGAGGCGCGACCGCACGCCGATGAGAGCGAGCGTCGTGCGGCTCCACGGGCGCATCCACTGCACGAACGTCCGCGCAGTCGGGCGGAAGGCCGAGTGCAGCACGAGGCCGGGGCTGAACGCGGAGCACGTCGCGGCGGTGACCACAGCGACCCACGCGAACCGCGCCCGTGTCGCCCACGTCGGCCGTAGCGTCTCGATGCGGACGCTGGAGGCGGCGAGAAACGGGTCTGCGGGGTCGGTCACGGCGTCAAGCTAGCCTGCCGGGCGGCACGTGTCGCGTCCCGGATGAGGCGCACGAGGGCCGTCGCCGAGGCGAGGCCGGCGGGTCCGGCCGGGCGCGCCGGCACCTCGAGCGCGAGCGGCCCGTCATAGCCCGCCTCGGCGAGGCGCGCGAGTTGTTCGGGCCACTGCGTCTCCCCTGCCCCGACCGTGGCATCGACGCGCGCGCCGTCGTCTGCCGCCTGCTCGTCGGCCACAGCGACGCAGAACACGGGCGCGGCGGCCAGAAGCGCCTCGAGACCATCGAGAACCGGCTCGCCGGCGTGAGCCGCCTCGAGCGGCCGCCAGTCGGCGCCGACGGCAGGATGGGCGACGGCCGCAAGAAGCGCGGCAAGGTCTGAGCCGGTCGCGAAGACCGTCGCGGCGTCGTTGCGGACGGCAAGGCGCAAGCCGTGACGCTGGGCGGCGTCGCCGAGCATCCGCAGTGCCTCGACCCTCACCTCACGGTCCGCACCCGGCGTGCCGCCCGCCTGGGCGAGGGCACCGATGCGGACGACCCGGCAGCCGAGACGCCGGCAGAATGCGGCCGTGTCGTCGAACGCGGCGAGGTCGTTGAGCCAGACGGCACGGCTGCGGGCGTCGCCCTCGAACAAGCCGGGATCGATGGCCGCGGGCGGCATCTCGCTCTCCTCGAGGCGGCGCCGCAGCGCCGCCTCATTGACGAACGGGACGCGCTCGCCACCGACGGTCCGAATGGCGACGCCTTCGAGGCCCCACAGCAGTGCATAGGTGACGGCGCGCGCCAGATCGTCCGAGACGGAATCGGTGGCGAGAACGGGGAGCATCATCGGGGCAGGTCGGGGCGCTCGACTCCGGCGCTGAGGAGGGTCGTGGTCAGATCGCCAACGGTCTGCTCCGCCGGCCGCCCGGCCGTCTGGAACGCGATGACGGGGGACTCGGCTGTCGGCGAGGCTGGCGTCGGGAGCGAAGCCGTCAGCGAGAACGAGCGTCATCCGGACGGCGGCCGGGCGCCACAGCGGGAACGCGCGCACGGCGGCGACGCCCTGCTCAGGCGTCAGCCCCGCTGGCCAGAGTGCGACCAGGATGCTGCGCTCGGGCAGGTCGCCTCGTGTGTTGGCCCGCTCGGCGACGGCGCGGGCGGTCTCGACGAGCATCGCAGCGTGCGGCCCGTCGAGCGCCGCCGCGACGATGACGAGCGTGTCGCGGAGATACGGCCGGCGGCCCGGGATGATGCCCGCGACGACCGAGCCGAAAGCGCGCCGCGTGCTAGCGATGGGCGACAACCGCGACCTCCTTCAGAGAGCGCCTCCGCAGCGACGCGACGGGCATCGGGCGTCGGGGCGGCATCGAGACGCTGCTGAGTCTCGGACGAGGCGTTCGGCGGCCGTGAGTGGCCCGCGTGTAAGCGCGCATGCGCCGAGCGCAGCGGAGGTGACGAGCAGGAAGACGGCGATGCGCACGGGGCGGCGGGAGGTGGGTGGAAACGGGAAGGGACCGCCCGGCACGTGCCGGGCGGTCCCTTCGGGTCGATCAGCGCAGGCGCCGATCAGTCGAAGCCGAACGAGAGGCCGGCCGTGAAGCCGAACCTTCGGCTTCGGCGAGTTCGAGCCGCCGAGGGCGTAGCCGAACTCCGTGTACTCCTCAAGGACGGCGCCCTTGATGAAGATCGACGCCGGGATCTGCGGCGGCGAGAGGCGGAGGTACGGAGCGATCGTCGCCGCCGAGGAACCGATGCCCGTCGCCGTGCCGATGTCGCCGACGATCGGCTGCGAGAGGCGCGCCTGGATCTGGAGCGCAGCGCCGATCTCGACGATGCTGAGCTTGAAGCCCGCACCGAACATCGCGTTCATCAGGTCGTCGCCGTCCTGCGTGGACTCGTCAGCCGCCGTGTTCGGGTTGTTCGGACCGCCCTGCTGGAGCAGGTAGTAGTCGACGCCGCCGAAGAGGCGGAAGCGGTCGCTCGGGTAGTCGAAGTCGGCGCCGAAGAAGATGGCGTCGCGGCCGTCCGAGTTCGAGAGCGCCGTCGGGAAGCGACAGCGCCGCCGAGGGCCGGCCTGGCGGCGCGCCGTAGCGTGCGGTCGTTGCCGAGGTCGAAGACGTAGCCGCCGTGGAGGCCGATGGCGCCCGCGCGGGCGACGCCGTAGACCTTGACGCCCTGGAGCGAGAAGCCGCTCGAGAGGTCACCGGTGATGAAACCGCCAGCCGGGAAGCCCGGGATCGGCGGGTTGTTCGACGCGGCCTGCGTCGCATCCACGATGAACTTGTTCTTGGCGATCGCGAGCTGCGCGCCGGCACCGATGCCGAAGCCGAAGAGGTTGACCGGCAGGCCGAGCTCGGCGCCGAAGACGGCGCGCTGGGTCTCGATCTTGCCGTCCGTCCCCGCGAGCTGGATGTTGTTGGCCGGGCCGTCGGAGTCACCGGCGGTGTTCCAGTACGTGTCGGTCGTGCCGAGCCCGAAGCTGCCCCAGAAGCGGAGCGGCGTCGCGCGGTTGGCAATGCCAAACGCGTAGGTGTCCTGGACGGTGTCCGGGGTCTCCGAGGCGAGGGCGTCGGACGAAGTGAAGATGCCGGGGACTGCATTGTCCACGACCGGCTTATCGCCGGTCTGCGGGTTCTTGCTGTCACCGCCGCCGATCGCCAGCGAACCGGCGAGCAGGCCTACGAGTGCCACATTGAGCATGAGGGGTGCCTCTAAAGGGGGAACGGGGGAGGGGGGAGATGCGGTCGTGCTAAGGTAGAGGCGAGAAGCGAAACGGGGCAACCGCCTCTGTGAACTCCTAGTCCGCTTCCGGGGCGCAGGTTCCGCGCCACCCGTCTGGATCCGGCGGAGTGGACGTCTGCATCGGCCGTCCGAGACGGAAAGTAAGCCTCCAGAAGGGATTTAACCCGCTATGGCCTCGTTGTGCGTGCGACGCGCGCGAAAACAGCGCATTTCGCGGCCGCTCTCTGCAGAGTTCTCACCGGCAGTCAAGCCGCGATAAAGGCTCTGTGGATCCGTTCAACCCCGTTTTAGGCAGTTGGATGAAGGATCGGGTTCTGGCTGCGCGGGTGGCTGCATCTGCATCCTAACGTTTTTTAACACAAACACTGGACGGATCAGTCTGTCGCCTCCATTCCTATCCGACCCGCGTAAACTGCGCCGTCGCCGTCTCTCGGCCGACCATCAGCCGGATGAGGTAAACGCCTGCGGGCAGCGCCCGGCCTGAGGCGTCACGGCCGTCCCACTCGGCCTCGCGGCCCGAGAAGGCGACGCGCCGAACCTCGCGCCCACGGGCGTCGAACACGACGGCCTCGCCGCGCACAGCGGCGCTCGCGACAAACCGCGACGCGCCGGCCGACGGGTTCGGGCGCACGTCGAGGCGAAGCCCGCCGTGCTCCGGGAGCGCCTCTGTCGGTGTGCCACCGGGGGTGCGCCAGAAGAGCAGCCCGCCTGCGTCTGTCCCCGCGAACAGGTCGACATCGCCGTCGCCGTCGATGTCGGCCGCGCCCGGGACGGCGCGGCGACGGCCGGCGACGACCGGCGCCTCAAGCGTGAACTGCGGCGCCGTGCGGGTGCCGGAGTTTCGGTAGACGAGGATCTGGCCCGTCGAGGTGCCGATAAGCAGGTCGAGGTCGCCGTCGCCGTCGAGGTCGACGAGGGTGGGCGCGCTGTCCTCGCCCGTGTCGTCAGGGATCCCAATCTGTAGCGCGTAGCTCAGGTCCTCTGGCGCGGGAGTCCCGTTGGCGATGGTCGCGAAGCTCGGCGTCTGGCGCGTTCCGGTGTTGCGGTAGAGGCGGACGCGGCCGGACGAGGCGCCCGTGACGAAGTCGAGGTCGCCATCGCCGTCGACGTCGCCGAGCGCGCCGCGGGCATACTGCCCGGCGTCGACGCCGCCGAAGCCGGGCGTGCCGGTCGTCGTGTCGACGAGGCGGAAGTCGGGAGCCGTCTGCGTGCCCTCATTGAGCAGAAGCGCGAAGCGGCCGTTGAAGCCCCCGACGATGAGGTCCGCGTCGCCGTCGCCGTCGAGGTCGCCGAAGACCGGCGCGTAGCCGCCGTAGTCGTAAGCGAGGCTCAGCCAGTCGTCGTCCTCGAGGACGAGGCTCGGCGCGGTGCGGGTGCCGACGTTGCGGTAGAGCGCGAGTCGGGCACGGCCCGAGGTGTCCGGGCTGGACTCTGATCCGACGACGAGGTCCGGATCGCCGTCGCCGTCGATGTCCTCGATGGCGACCGTCGCGCGCGAGCCGACGTCGATGGCGCCGAGCAGGCGGTCCGAGCGGCGCTGGAAGTCCGGCGCCGTGGCCGTCCCGGCGTTCTCGTAGACGAGCAGGTTGTCGACGGACGAGCGGATGTCGAAGCACAGCCCGCGCTGAACGCCGACGACGAGGTCGAGGTCGCCATCGCCGTCGGCGTCGCCGAACGTCGAGGCGTTGTAGCCGCCCGACGTGAGCGGTTGCCCGACCGGGAAGCGGTCCGAGACGAGCGTGAACGCCGGGTTCTGCGGCGTGCCCGCGTTGCCGAAAAAGTAGAGGCTCGGCGCGAAGAAGTCGCCCCAGAAGAGCTCCGGCAGCCCGTCGTTCGTCACGTCGACGAGGCGCAGGGCGTTGGCGCCGTGCTTGCGGGACGTCTCGGCGAGGGCCGGCGCGGCGGGTCCGCCGGGCGCCGGGTCGCCCGGCATCATCCCGGAGCCGGGCGTGGCGCGCCCGTTGCACTGCGGGTTGGACTCGTAGACCTGGATGTCCTCGAACGTGCTCGTGACGAACGTGAAGCGCGGTGCGCCGTCCGGCCCCGTCCCGTCGTTGCGGTAGAAGGTGATCGTGCCGAGGTCCGCCTTGCCCGAGAGCAGGTCGAGGTCGCCGTCGCCGTCGGCGTCCGTGAGGTCCGGGATGGACGAGTCCTCGATGCCGACTCCCTCGCCGGCCGTGTCGAGGAGCAGGGCCGAGACAAGCTGGAACGCGGCCACCTGGGCCGTCCCGACGTTGCGGTAGTACCGAACGCGGCCGGGGTCGCCGCGCGTGACCAGGTCGAGGTCGCCGTCGCCGTCGAGGTCGCCGAAGTCGGCCCAGTTGCCGGGCTCGAGGTCACCCAGTCGGTCCGTCCGCCAGACGTAGTGGTCGCCGACACGCTCGAAGAGCTGGAGGCCCGCCCCGCCGACGTTCAGCACGAGGTCCGCGTCGCCGTCACCGTCGAGGTCGGCGAGGAGCGGCCGCGGCTCGAAGAGGCCGCCCACAAACGGAAACTCGACGACGGCGCCGGCCGCGTCTCGGACCGTAAACGGCGTTGCCTCGCGGACGAACGGCTGGGCGCGCGGCGCGAGCGGCACGGCGAGAAGCAAGAGCAGGGCGAAGCGCATTCGGGCGGAGGGCAGAGATCGGGAATCTCGCCAACGCGCGAGCGGTCGCCCCGGTTGTCGAGCCGCGTCAACTCGACGGGCCTACTCGAATGACCGATGCACGCGTTCGCTCCTTCCCCCGCGAGCCGTACCGAGACCTTCGCCTCTGCGATTGCAGCGACGGTCGTCGGGGCACAGGTGCATGCTGGCGAAAGCCCGCTTCCTGAGGCACCTGCTCCAGGCGCCGTATCTGCTACTCATTTTTGAGCGGGTCGTGGCCCCAGTTCATCAGCGAGTAGCGCCAGTCCGTGTGCTCAATGTCGCCCTCCGGGCGCTGCGCCATGTGGCGGTGAACGAAGCCCGAGACCTTTGCCATGTGGTCGACGTCGTCTGCCGTCAACTCGTCCTTCTTCTTGCGGCGGATCTCCACGATGCGGCGCCCCGAGGCATGGCCGACCGACTCGTCGCCATCGGTCTCCTTGTAACCGACTCTCGCCGAGTCGTCCGTCCCAAGCCAGTCCGCGAGCTCCTTTGGGGCCATGTTCACGGCCTCGCGGAAGTCCTCGTAGGTCGACTGCTGCTCGTCGGTCCAGTCCAGCGCCATCGTCGTGGTGGAGAGTGGAGCAGGATTACCGCGCCAGCACGGCGGCGTTCCGCGGCGCGGTGGGCACGTCGCGCTCGCCGGTGCGGGCGCGGACCTGCTCGCGCCACGCGCGCGTCAGGAGCGCGTAATCCAGCGCCTCGGCGGCGGCACCGACCTCGCTCGTGGCCTGAAAGCCGAGGTCGACCGGCGAGAGGCTGGCGACGGGCGCGCTCGAGAGGTCGAGGACGCGCGACCGGCCCAGGCCGAGGCGGTAGTCGCCGTGGAGTTGCCCGAGGACGCACGCGGCGCCGTCGGCGAGCTCGAGCCGGCGGAGGTCCACGCGGCCGGCCCACGCCGGGTCCATCGCGTCGAGGAAGGCGGCGCCGCGGCCGGCGCGGGCGCGCGCCGCGTCGAGCGTGATCGCGGCGAGGCGGCGGGCGTCGCGGCGGGCGGAGAGGCGGCGGCGGAGGTCGGCGAGCATCGGGTGCGGGAGGTGTTTGGAGGACCAACGCGCCGGGGCGCACGGCGGTGCCGGGAAAGTTCGGAGCGAGCGCAGTTTGGAGAGAATGCGGGAATAGAGGCGCAGGGCAGGGTTTCGAGTTGGCGTCCGCAGCGCTCGGCACGACGTTCTGGCTGTGGCGAGGCGCCTCGCCACAGTTCAACCTCCACCCCCGTGCCCGAGCCTCTCCCCTCTCCCCGCGTCGCCGTGATCGGTGGCGGAGCAGCCGGCTTCGTCGCGGCGCTCTTTGCGGCGCGGCAGGGTGCCCGCGTCGTGCTCGTCGAGAAGACGCGCCTCGGCGGCAAAAAGATCGTCGTCTCGGGCGGAGGCCGCTGCAACGTGCTCCCCGGCGCAGTCGACGCGCGGCGCTTCGTCACGGCGTCGTCGCCGCGCGTGCTGGCCCGCATTCTCGGCTCGTGGCCCCTCGACGATCAGCGCGCCTTTTTCGAGCGCGACCTCGGGCTCCCGCTGTCGCTCGAGCCGGAGACGGGAAAGCTGTTCCCCGCCTCGAACCGCGCGACGGATGTCCGCGACGCGCTCTCGGACGCCTGCCGCGCGGCCGGCGTCGAGATGCGCTTCGAGACGGGTGTCACCGGCCTGACCCGCGACGGCGACGCCTGGCGCCTCGAGACGTCCGGCGGGCCGCTCACAGCGGACCGCGTCGTTCTCGCGACGGGCGGCCTCTCGGTGCCGAACACGGGCAGCGACGGCTTCGGACTGCGTCTCGCCGCGCGCTTCGGCCACACGCTCGTCGAGACGTACCCGGCACTGACGCCGCTGACGGCCGGCGTGCCTGCGCCGCACGCCGGGCTCTCCGGTGTCTCGCTGCCAGCGCGCATCCGCACGCCCGGCGCCAAAGGCCCCGCACCAGAGCCGCGCGGCTTCCTGTTCACGCACCGCGGCTACTCCGGCCCGTCGGTTCTCGACATGTCGCACGTCGCGACGCTCGCCCGGATGGCGGGCCGCGAGCAGGCCGTCGAGGTGCAGTGGACGAGTCTCGACGCGGATGCCTGGGACGCCGCCCTGCGCGCTCCCGGGACTGGGAGCGTCGCTGCAACGGTCCGCGCGCACGTCCCGACGCGCCTCGCCGAGGCACTGCTGGATCACGCCGGCGTGCCGGCCGAGCGGACGCGCGCCGAGCTCACGCGTGACGAGCGCCGGCGCCTCGTCGCAGCGCTCGCGTCGTTCCCACTGGCCATAACGGGCGACGAGGGCTACAAGAAGGCCGAGGTCACCGGCGGCGGTGTCCCCCTCGGCGAGGTCGACCCGGGCACGCTCGAATCCCGCCGCGCGCCGGGCCTCTTCCTCTGCGGCGAGCTTCTCGACGCGTTCGGCCCGATCGGCGGCTACAACTTCCTCTGGGCGTGGGCGACGGGCCGCCTCGCCGGGCTGGGCTCGGCGGGTTGAAGCCAGAGTGAACCTTTTGGATGTGCGCTGCGTGAGAGACGGAGCCGCGCACGCCGCGGCTCCCCCTCTCACCCCACCCCAACGGACATGAACTTCATTATCTGGCTTATCGTCGGCGGCCTCGCCGGCTGGATCGCGAGCAAGATCATGGGCACGGACGCCCAGCAGGGCGTTCTCCTGAACATCGTCGTCGGCATCGTAGGCGCCATGCTCGCGGGCTGGCTTATCAGCCCGCTCCTCGGCATCGGCACGATCAACGACGGCTTCAGCATCGGCGCCTTCCTCGTCTCGATCGCGGGCGCCTGCCTGCTCCTCTTCCTGTACAAGCTGGTGACGGGCAGCAAGCGCACGGTCTAACCGCGCCCTTTCTCCGGATCTTCCGCCCGCGGGCGGCCTGTTCGCCAGGCCGCCCGCGTTTTTTGTGCCTCCCCCGCCCTGCCGCCCGTGACCGTCCGCCTTTCCGCCCTTGCTCTGCTCCTCGTTGCTGTCGCGGCGTGTTCGTCGCCCGAGGCGGACCCGGCCCAAGAGACGCTCGTCGGCGAGGCCGACGTGGCGACCGTGCAGGCGCGGGTCTTCGAGGCGATGCAACCCATCGACGCCGACATCGCAAGCATCGAGGCCGAGGCGGCAGCGGCAGACTCCCTCCGCCAGCCTGCCTACATGCCCGTCCTCGAGCGGCTGCGCCGCGACCGCCGGCGCCTCGAGATCCGCGTCGATAGCCTCGCGCCGCTCCCGCGCGCCGCTTTCGACACGACGCGGGCGGCCATTTCGGCTCAGATCGGGCGCCTCCGCGCCTCCGTCGGCCGCGCGCGCTTCGACGCCGCGACCGATGCAGCGACGCTCCAGGCGGCGTCTGCGCAGCGCCTCGCCCGCTTCGACGCCCGGATCGCCGCTGCCCGCGCGGCCGCCATGGCGGACACGACGGGCCGCCAGTCCGCGCTCCTCGATTCGCTCCAGGCCGACCGAGGACGCCTCGACGCTCGCCTCGCCGCGTACGCCGACACGACGGCGCCCGCGTTCACGCGCCTCCGCCAGACGACCGCGCAGGCGACGGCCGCCCTCGAGCGGCGCCTGAACCGGATCGCGCCGGACAGCAGTGCCACGCCGCGGCGGAGAGCCTCCAGCCAGTAGGAGGCTCAAAAACGGCGACGGCCGCTACGCGCTGTGCGGAACGGCCGTCGCCATGCTGCTACCGTCTGTCGGCCCGATCAGCCGTTGTTGACCCAGTCGACCCCCCACTGCACGAGCGCGTCGGCGCGCTCCTGCGTCGGCGCCTCGGCGTAGACCCGCAGCACGGGCTCCGTGCCTGACGGGCGGAAGAGGAGCCAGCCCGTCTCCGTGCGGTACTTGAAGCCGTCGAGCGTCTCCGTCTTCACGACCGGCGTGCCGGCGACCTCGGCGAAGCCGTCCTCGCCGAGCGTCTTCAGCGCAGAGTCCTTGCGTGCGGGCGTCGTGTGGAGGTCCTGGCGGCTCTGGTAGTGCGGCCCGAACTCGTCCATCAGCTCGCGGACGAGGCCCGAAAGCGTGCGCTCGCGCTTCACCATCATCTCGGCCACAAGCAGGCCGATGTAGAGGCCGTCGCGCTCCGGGATGTGGCCCTTGACGGCCATCCCGCCAGACTCCTCGCCGCCGACGAGCACGTCGCTCTCGACCATCAGCGGACCGATGTACTTGAAGCCGATGGGCGTCGTGACGACCTTCAGGCCGTACTGCTCGCCCATGCGGTCCAGCATGTCCGTCGTCGAGAACGTCTTGACGATGTCGCCGCGTAGGCCCTTCTCGACGTGCAGGTACTTGACGAGCAGCGCCAGGATCTTGTGCGAGTCCACGAAGGTGCCCTCCTCGTCGACGAGGCCGATGCGGTCCGCGTCGCCGTCCGTGGCGAGGCCGGCGGCGCAGGAGTTCTCGACGACCGTCTTGATAAGCGTGCCGAGGTTGCGCTCGATGGGCTCCGGCGCCTGCCCGTACATGCCCGGGTTGAGGTCGTGGTGGAGTTCCGTCACGCGGACGCGCCCGAGCAGCTCGCCGATGATGCCCTGGCCCGCGCCGAACATGGCGTCGTAGGCCACGCGGACCGAGGCCTCCTTTATCGCAGACGTGTCGATGCGCTTCTTGAGCAGCGCGACGTACGCCGTGCGCAGGTCGAACGTCTCGATGAGGCCCTCAGCGAGGAGGTCGTCGTAGGCGCGCGGCGCCTCGACGTCCGCCGGCTGAGCGGCCATCCGCGCCTCCACGTCGGCGATCATCTCGGGCGAGGCCGGGCCGCCAAAGTGCGCCTTGATCTTGAAGCCGTTGTACTGCGGCGGGTTGTGGCTCGCCGTGATGACGATGCCCGCCGTGCGGCCGCCGTCGGCTGTGGCCCACGAGATGGCCGGCGTCGACACGAACGAGTCCGCGAGGTGCACGGTGACGCCGCAGGATGCCATGACGCGGGCGACGTGCTTCGCGAAGGCCTCGCCCTGGAAGCGCGTGTCGTACCCGAGCACGACCGAGTGGTCGCCGTCGGGCTGGTCCAGCACCCACGCGGCCGTCGCGCGCGCGACGCGCGTGAGGTTGTCGAAGGTGTAGCCGTCGCCGATGACGGCGCGCCAGCCGTCCGTGCCAAACGTAACAGTCTCGCTCATATCGTGGAGTCGGGTGAGGACACGCGCAAGCTACCGCGGCGGACGCGCGTGGATTCGTGGGGCAACGGAGGAGAAACCGGATCTCGCCCGTTGGGGCGCCAGAGTGCGGTTCGGGACCGCCAGCCGTGCGTCACCGGGCCGGGTCTTCACGCGCGAGGGCAACGAACTCGGCCAGCATCATCGCCGTCGCGCCCCACACCTCGAGCGTGCCGCTCGCACCGGACGGCGTCACGGCAAAGAACGGGACCTCAAACTCGGGCACGGGCGCTCCCGTGAGCGTCCGGAGCCGCTGCTGCCGCGCGGACGGGTCGAGCAGGCTGGCGACGGGCACTTCGAGAAGCTGCGCCACCTCGGCCTCCTGAGGGTCGAAGTCCGGCCGCCCGTCGAGGCTTGCGACGACGGGCCAGACGGAGAAGCCAGACGGCGGGACGTAGAGCGGCGTGAGCCGTCCGAGGACGTCCGGCGCGGCCGGGTCCACGCCGACCTCCTCGAAGGCCTCGCGGCGGGCGGCGTCCTCGGGCGTCTCGCCGGGCTCGAGGGCACCGCCGGGCAGCGAGATCTGGCCGCTGTGCGCGCGCAGGCTCGCCTGCCGGAGCGTCAGCACGAGGGTCGAGGCGCCGGCTGCATCGGGGTAGAGCAGCACGAGCGTCGCGGCGCGGCGCCCGTCCTTGCCCTCGACGGACAGCGTCTCGCGCGCCATCCGCGACGGGAACGGCGCCATCTCGGCGTGCGCCGCGTGCCCGGGCAGCGGCCCGGCGAGGCGCGCCCGGAGGCGCTCGACGAGCGCGCCGTGGCTCGTCGTCACAGCCCCTCCGCCGCCGCGCCACGGGCGATGAGCATGCCAGACTGCACGCGCGGCGTCACCAGCACCTCCTGCACGTTGACGTGCTCGGGCGCCGTCACGCAGTAGACGATAGCGGCGGCGATGTCGCCGCCGTCGAGCGCGTGCGTGTCTGAGTAGACCGCGTCGGCGCGGGCGTCGTCGCCGTCGAAGCGGACGCGCGAAAACTCGGTTTCTACCAGCCCCGGCGAGACGGCCGAGACGCGGACAGGCGTCCCGTGAAGGTCCATCTTGAGGCCGAGCGTGAGCGCGAGCAGCGCGTGCTTCGTCGCGCAGTAAACGGCGCCTCCGACGTAGACGTGGTGTCCGGCCGTCGAGCCGATGGTGACGACGTGGCCGCGCCCGCGGGCCAGCATCCCAGGCACGACGGCCCGGATGCCGTTCAGGACGCCCTTGACGTTGGTGTCGACCATCTGGTCGATCTCGTCGACCGTGTTCTCCCAGACCGGTCCCATACCCTTCGCTAGCCCGGCGTTGAGAACGGCGACGTCGATGGCACGCCACGCCTCCGGCAGCGCCTCAAAGGCCGCGGCGTGCGCCGCGGCGTCGGTTACGTCGAGCGGGAGGGCGAGCGCCTCGCCGCCCGCGGCGGCGATCTCCGCGGCGAGCGCCTCGAGCTTCTCAGCGGAGCGCGCCGAGACGATAACGCGGTCGCCGAGGCGCGCGAAGGCGTGGGCCGTCGCGGCGCCGATGCCGGCCGAGGCGCCGGTGATGAGGACGGTTCTGGGGGAGGCGGGGTGTGCCATGTGGGATGAGAGAGAATCAGAACGGCGGGACGTGCCCCGCTGGGATTCCGATCGGCTCATCCCGGATCCCGCGCATCCCGCTTGTCCTACGTCGGGTACTCGTAGAAGCCGCGGCCGGACTTGCGGCCGAGGCGGCCGGCGGCGACCATCTTGCGCAGCAGCGGGCTCGGGCGGTACTTCGAGTCGCCGAGGTCGCGGTGCAGCACCTCCATGATCGAGAGGCACACGTCGAGGCCGATAAAGTCCGCGAGCGTGAGCGGGCCCATCGGGTGCGCCATGCCGAGGCGCATCACCGTGTCGATGGCCTCAGGCGTCGCGACGCCCTCCATGACGCACGTGATCGCCTCGTTGATCATCGGCATCAGGACGCGGTTCGAGACGAAGCCGGGGAAGTCGTTGACCTCGACCGGCGTCTTGCCGAGGTCCTCGGCGAGCTGGTGGATCGCGTCGTAGGTCGCCTGGCTCGTCTCGAGGCCGCGCACGATCTCGACGAGCGCCATCACCGGGACGGGGTTGAAGAAGTGCATCCCGACGACCTGCTCCGGCCGGCCCGTCGCCGCGGCGATGGTCGTGATCGAGATGGACGACGTGTTGGTCGCGAGGATCGCCTCGGCGGGCGCCGCGGCGTCGATAAGGCGGAAAAGCTCCGCCTTGATCTCCGGGTTCTCCGTCGCCGCCTCGACGACGAGGTCGGCCTTCTTCACGCCGGCCGTGAGGTCCGTTTCGAGGGCGATGCGGCCGAGCGTCTCGGCGGCGTCGTCGGCCGTGAGCTTCTCCTTCTTGACCTGCCGGCCGAGGTTCTGGTCGATGGTGGCGCGCGCGGCGTCGAGGCGGCTCTGGTCGAGGTCGACGAGCGTGACGGCGTGGCCGCCCTGGGCGAAGACGTGGGCGATGCCATTGCCCATGGTGCCGGCTCCGATGACGGTGACGTTCATTCAGGAAGAGGGAAGGAGAAAAGAAGAGGGTCCCGACGCCAGACGGAGCGTGGAGGTTCAGCCGGAGCCAGCCCTCCACCCCGTCCTCACGCCAGCGCCGGCCGGGTAGCGGGCGTCTCGCGGGCGCGGAGCAACCCGAGGTCGAGCACCGAGAAGCCGACCTTCGAGAAAATGGGCAGCAGGATGAACAGCGCCGTGTCCACGCCCTGCGAGACGACGCCAAGGCCGGACGGGCCGAGGATCCACGTCAGCGGGTAGCCGACCCAGAAGAGCGCGAGGTACGCGGAGACCTTGCCGTAGACGGCCCCCATGCCGCCCGCCTCGGCAACGCGCCGTAGCGGCCCGAAGACGGTGGAGAAGATGACGGCGAGGGCGAGCACGCCGATCGCGTAGAACGTGAACCTCACCGTGGGGTCGCCCGCGAGGTCGGCGACGAGCCCCGAGAGGATCATCACGACGTCGGCGCAGACGAGCGTGATGAGCGTCGGCGCATGGCGGCGCTTGTCCGACTCGGTCGTGGCCGTCATCCAGAGCGCCGTCAGCAGCAGCGGCGTCGTCACGACCCAGTCCGCGTAGCGCGCCCAGTAAGTCGTCTGCCCGGCGACCTCGACCGTGCCGAGCCCGAGGCCCATCGCGAGGTACGCCAGGCCGGACCAGATGGGGATGAACGCGGCGACGAGATACTCCCACTGTGGGACGCCCCTCGGATCGCGCGACCACGCGACGAACAGGAGCGTCCCGGCCACCATCGAGGCGACGTAGATGGCGTAGAGGACGGTTTCGAACGGCATGGCGGCGGCGGAAGTAGGCGGTCTAGACGGACACCTCCCGGCGCCGGTGCCCGACGCACGCGGCCCTCAGGATTTTCCCGAGGGCCGCGGTGCCCCACCTACGCCCGCTCGACGATGATCGCCGTCGCCTCGCCGCCGCCGATGCAGATCGCGGCGAGGCCGTAGCGCACCTCGCGCTGCTGCATCGCGTGGACGAGCGTCGTGAGGATGCGCGCGCCCGAGGCGCCGATCGGGTGGCCGAGCGCGACCGCCCCGCCGTGAACGTTGAGCTTCTCGTGCGGGATGCCGAGCGCATCCTGCGCCGCGAGCGCGACGACGGCGAAGGCCTCGTTGACCTCGAACAGGTCGATCTGGTCGATCGTCAGGCCCGCCTTCGCGAGGACCTTCTCGACAGCCTGGATCGGCGCCGTCGTGAACTCGACGGGCGCCTTGGCGTGCTGCGCCGTCGCGAGGACCGTGCACAGCGGCGTCTTGCCGTTCTCCCGCGCCCACTCCTCGCTGGCCACGACGAGCGCCGCGGCGCCGTCGTCGATGGTCGAGGCGTTGGCGGCTGTGACGGTGCCCTCCTTGGAGAAGGCGCCGCGGAGGCCGGGGATCTTGTCGAACATGACCTTGAACGGGCCCTCGTCCTTGCTCACGACCGTGTCGCCCTTGCGGCCCGCGACGGTGACGGGCGCGATCTCGGCGTCGAAGCGGCCCTCGTTGCTCGAGGCCTGGGCGCGCTGGTAGCTCTCGACCGAGAACGCGTCCTGTGCCTCGCGCGAGACGTTGCACGTTTCAGCGGCGAGGTCCGCCGCGACGCCCATCGGGTTCGAGTCGTACGCGTCCCGAAGGCCGTCGTTGAAGAGGGCGTCGACGAGCACGCCGTTGCCGTAGCCGTAGCCGTAGCGCGCCTTCTCGAGCAGGAACGGCGCGCGGCTCATGTTCTCCATCCCGCCGGCCACGACGACGTTCGCGTCGCCGGCGCGGATGGCCTGGTCGGCCAGCATCACGGCCTTCATGCCGCTGCCGCAGACCTTGTTGATGGTGAGGCACGGCGTCGAGTCGGGCAGGCCCGCGGCGAGCGCGGCCTGGCGCGCCGGCGCCTGACCGACGCCCGACGTGAGCACGCAGCCCATCACGACCTCATCGACCTGGTCGACCGCGACGCCGGCACGGTCGAGCGCCGCGGCGATGGCGGTCGCGCCGAGCTGCGGCGCGGGGACGGTCGAGAGGGCACCGCCGAAGGCACCCATCGGCGTGCGGGCGGCGGAGAGGAGGACGGAACGGGACATCGGGAGGCGGGGCGGGTGAAGGGTCGGAAGCGGTTCCAAGGTATCCGGCTGCGCCCGCGGCGCGGGTTGACGCGGAATGAAAACGCCACCGCACCGCAGATCGGAACCGGGCCGCCCTGCCCCGGCTTCCACTCCACCGGGAAACCCCCGCTCTTCTCCCCTACCCCACCTCTCCGATGGACTACAAGAATCAGCCCGCCATGCAGATCGACGCCGACAAGACGTACCGGGCCACGATCACCACGCCGCGGGGCACGATCACGCTGGACCTCCACCCCGAGCACGCGCCCAAGACGGTCAACAACTTCGTCACGCTCGCCCGCGACGGCTTCTACGACGGTCTCGTCTTCCACCGCGTCATCTCCAACTTCATGGTTCAGGGCGGAGACCCGACCGGCACGGGCATGGGCGGCCCGGGCTACAAGTTCGAGGACGAGACGCAGGGCAACCCGCTGAAGCACGAGCGCGGCGTGATCTCGATGGCCAACTCGGGCCCGAACACCAACGGCTCGCAGTTCTTCATCACGCACGGCCCGCAGCCGCACCTCAACGGCCGCCACACGGTCTTCGGCGAGGTCACGGACGGCATGGACGTCGTGGACGCCATCAAGCAGGGCGACACGATGGACTCGGTCACGATCGAGGAGGTCTAGCCCAACCCGGATGCTCTGCCTGACGCGCGACCTCGCAGAGCATCCGCCCCGGTGAAAAGCCGCCCTTGCCGAGAGCCTGTCTTACTCCTCGTTCCACGTCGGCGAGCGGCGGATCTGGTCGAACGGCAGCGCGACGGAGGAAATGATGTTGGACAGGTGCGAGCCCGTCCGCCCGATCATGCGGCTGCCGACGGCGAGCACGACCGCGAGGTTTGCCTCCAGGTCGTCCGCCGCTGCGAGGCGCTGGAGGTAGTCGCCGGTGAGGCGCTTCAGCGCGTCGTTCTCCTCCATCACGGCCCGCGCCGCCTCGGTGTCCGACGACAGGAACGCGGCGCGGACGCGCGGGAACGTGTTCTGGACGCGGTCGCGGATCGGGCGCAGCGCCTCGACGTGCGGCCCCATGCGCGGGTGCGACGCGAGGTCGGCCGTCTTGGCGAGGCTCTTGGCGAGGTCGCCGCAGCGCTCGGCGTCCTGCACGATCGAGACGAGGACGAGCGAGAGCGCCATCTGGTCGCGCGGGTCTGCGGAGACGTGCTCCGCGACGGCGCGGCGGATGCCGCGCTCGGCCGCGTTGATCGACGCGTCGAGGGCGCCGAGGTCCAGCTCGAGCGGCTCGTTGTCGAGCAGCACGCCCGTCGCTGCGGCGAACATCGTCTCGGCCGTCGCGAGCATCTCGGCGAGGCGGCCGAGGCTCTGCGTGATGAGTGGCGGCTTGGCGCCGGTGAGGAAGTTGAAGAGCTGCATCGCGAGGGTGGAACGGTGGGCCGGCAAGATCTGATTTCGTGCGTCCGCAGGGGATCACCCCACCGCATTTCCCCTCCGCCCTAAAAGACGGCTGAGAGCTGGACGCGGACGGTCTGCACGACGGGCGCGCCGGACGGGGCGCGGGCGTCGTAGACGACCGTGCCGCGGAGGCGCTCCGTGAGACCGATCTGCGCCGTGGCGCCCCACAGCGCCGAGATGCCGGGGCCGCGGCCGTCGGTCAGTTCGAACAGGGCGAGACCCGTCCCGCCGTCGCCGCGCAGGCGGACCGACGCGACCTCGGCGCGCACCGCGAGCGAGAGGCGCCCGGCGAGCGTGACCCGCGCCTCGGCCGGCACGCGGACGATGAAGGCGCCGGACGGCCGAGATGCCGGCGCGAGCGCGTCCGTCCGGGACGCGACGACGGCGGAGAGCGTCAGCGCGAGCGCGTCGCGGGGCGTCCACACGAGGCGCGGCTCGGCCTGCAGGCCGCGGAGGTCGAAGCGGCGCGAGGCGAACGACTCGGAAAGCGTGCGCCGCCGGTCCGCCACTGTCTCGATGCGGGCCGTCAGGCGCGGGCCGAGGCGCCCGTACGCCTCGGCCCGCGCGGACTGCGCAAGGCGCGTCTCGAAGCCCGCGGCGAGCGCCGTCGTCGTCGTGAGGTGGTCTACAGCGAGGCGCCCGCCGCGCGCGGTGCTCCCCGGGAAGAACACCACCTCCTGCTCGGCGCGGAAGCGCCCCGAGAGCGTACCCGAGCTGTCCGGCCCCGAGCCGACGCGCTGCTGGAGCACGGACGGGCTCAGCAGGAGCACGCTCAGCACGTCCGTCTCGCGCGTCTGCTCGCGCACGTCGAGGACGGTGCGCAGGGCGACGTTGCGGAGCACGGACGGCAGCACGCCCGTGCTCCCGCTCGGCACGAGGCGCGCGGGCTCGAGGCCGAGGCGCAGCGTCGCGCCCACGCCGACCGTCGGAAAGAGCGCCTCGCCGGGAACGAACGCGCGGACGTACGTCCCTTCGAGGCCTGTCGTCTCGGGGAAAAACTCGTCGACCTGCGGGATGCCGTCGGGCTCGCCCGCGCGTGGCTCGCCCTGCCCGTCGCGCCAGACGTACTGCCCGAGGTCCGGCCCGACGAGGACGTACGTCTCCTGCAAGAACGGCGTCCGCTCCGTCAGCGCCTCGTAGGTCGTCTGCACGTCGATGGCGCGGCGGAACGGGGCCGTGCGGGCGGTGAGGCGGAGGGCGACCGACTCGGCGTCCTCGCGCCCGACGAGGCGGAACGGGTCCTCGACGCGCTTTCGCCGCGCAGCGACGCGGAGGGCGCCGGACGTGCTCCCGCGCGACCGCACGGCGACGTTCGCCTCGGCGGTGACTGCCTGTGCAGAGGGCTGGAGCGGCCCGACAGAGCCCGGCGGGCCGAGCGGCTCGCGCTCCGTCCGCAGTTCGACGCTCGCGTCCGCCGTCACGGCGCGGGCGGCGAAGGCGACGCCCGGGCGCACGGCGACGAACGCATAGCTGCCGCTCAGCGCACTGCCCGCAGGGAGCGTCCCGCTGTCCGGTCCCAGCCCCGAGGCGCGGTCCTGCGACCGGTGCTCGGCGTCCAGCCCGAGGCTCGGCACGAACGCGCCGACGCGGCGGCCGACGAGCGCGTGCTGGCGGAAGAACGTCCCCGCGCCGAGCGTGTCGGCGAGCGGCCCCGAGCCACCCGTCCGTGCCACGTCGACGCGGGCGTCGAGCCATGGGAGGCCGCCGGGCGCCGTCCCGCCGACCGTCCCGAGCGAGACCGACGCGCCGAGGCGGTCCGACCGGAAGCCGGCGATCGTGAGCCGCCCGCCCTCGACGCGGAGCGCGCCGCGGTTCTCGGCGGACCAGGCGACGAAGCCCTCGGCCACGTCCTCGCCGAGCGAGTCGAGGACGGAGCCGAAGGGGCTGCCGGCGCGGGCGAGGTTCCAGCGGCGGTTGAACTCGACGTCGCGCACGCGGTCCAGCGTCCGGAAGTCGTCGCCGCGCGCGCGCCGCACCGCCTCGGCCGTGACCGTCCCGGCGCCGAGGCGCCTCGGCACCAGCCGCACGCCCATCTCGGACGCCAGCGCGGCCCGCGCCGCGGTGCTCGACAGCGTGTTGACGTCGTCCACGGACCGCGCGAGCTCGCCGAACAGCTCGAGGCCGCGGACGGGCTCGATGGCGCCGGACACGTCGAGAAGGCTCCGGGACGACGGGCGCGGAAGGCGGCGGAAGGCGATGGCGTCGCCGTTGCCCGGCCCGACGTAGGCGTACAGGATGCCGTTGCGCGCCTGCCCCGAGCGGCGGTAGTCGCCCTGCCCCGACGTGACGCGCGAGAAGCGGACACGGAACACCTCCCCGCCGGCATCGGCAGCCGTCGCCGGGACGAAGATGCGGACCGTCTGGCCGCCGACGAGCGTGTCGCGGCGCACGTAGAGCACGAACGGGCTCTCGGCGTCGAACGGAACGCGCGTCTCGGCGGGCACGAGGACATCGCGCGGGCCGGCCGCGGCGATAGCCGCGAGGTCGTCCGGCGACAGGCCGAGGTCCGTGGCGAACGAGGCGGCGTCGCCCTCGGCGATGCGCCGCACGCCGAGGCGCGCGCGGGCGCGGCCCGAGGCGTCGGGCCACAGGCGCACGTCGGCGCCCGCGGCCGTCAGCGTGCGCGTGAAGCCGCCCGTCGTGTACTCGAAGTCGACCGTGATGCGGCGCTCGGCAGTGATGAGGTGGAGCGGCGTGAACGTGATCTCGCCCGTCGCGTAGTCGATCGTGTAGTCGGCAGACTCGCCGCGGACGAGCGTCTGCCCGTCCAGCGTCACGCGCTCGGACCCGGGCACGACGACGACGAACGTCTCGCCGTTGAGGCCCTGGACGCGGTACGGCCCCTGCACGCCCTCGACCGCGACGACGTCCTGGCTGCGGTACGTCCCGCGGGTCGCGCTCGCGCTGCCGACGACGCGGCCGCCGGCGAGGAAGCCGAGCGCAGGAAGCTCCGCCTCGGCGAGCGCGCCCTGCACCTGCCGCGCGATCGGCGCGAACGTCGTCCCGCGCAGCGCGAGGTCCACGTCGCCGAGGCGCACGCGCACGCGCCGCGACTCGACCTCGACGAAGACCCGGTCGAGGTCCGACAGTTGCGTCGTGGTGCCTTCGGGCAGGATCGGCGTGTTCTCGTCCGTCAGGGCCGCCCGCAAGCGGACGCCCGGGGCGACCTCCCCGGACACGTCGAGGCGCAGGCCGGACGTGACGGAGACGTCGCGGGCCGTCCCGGCGACGACGCCGCGCGTGACGGAGCCGGTCGTCCGCAGTCCAGCGGCCGAGAACGTCGGGCCGGTCGGGCCGGCTCGAGCCGAGTCCCCTCCTGGTCCGGCGCGCGCGCGCGCCTCGCGGGCGAGCAGCGAGTCGAGGCGCGGGAGGGGCCGCTCGGCGGCGGGCAGCGCGGTAAGCCGCCGGAACGACAGGCGCAGCACGACGACGGAGTCCGCGGCCGCCGCGAGGCGCAGCACGCCGGCCGCGTCGTCGACGGAGAAGGACGCGGCACGGAGCGCCTCGAACGCATCGCCGCGGAGCGCCTCGACACCGAGCGAGCCCGGCACGACGCCGGCCGGGAGGCGCACCGCTGTCTGCCCCGGCGCCACGGCGACCGTGTCGCGCTCGCCGCCGAGCCCGGTCTGTGCGTACGCCGACGCCCCGGCGAGGAGCGCCGCGAGGGCGAGGAGCAGGCGCGGGCATCGCCCCACGGACGCGGCGGTTGGCGGGCGGAGCGAACGGGTCCGGATGGCGGCGGCGTGTGCGAGGCGCAAGGTGCAGCCGGGGCGCGCTGCGGTCAAGGGCGAACGGGCGTGCGGTTCAGGGTTTGGGCTGCATTAACGCCCACCTCCTCGGACCACTGAACTACTCGACCGCGCCGAGGTCGACGAGCGCGTAGCGCCCGAGTCCCCACAGGCGCCCGTTCGCCACCGTCGCGCCGACGAGCGGGACGGCCGAGGCGACGGTCGCGACGCGCGCGCCGCGGCGGAAGACGGCGACGCCCGTTTCGCCGGCGACGAGCGTGAGCGCGCCCGACACGGCGACGTTGTTCACGTAGCTGATGCCCGACACATCGAGGTCTGGGCCGGGCGCGCCGAAGGCGTCGAACGTCAGGACGCGGCCGGCTGCGAGGACGACGAGGTTGCCGCGGTCGTCGGCGGCGAGCGCATCGGGCCCGTCGCCGGCGGGGACGCGGAGCGAGCGCTCGACGCGGCGCCCGGCGTCGAGGAAGAGCAGGAAGCCGCGGCGCGCCGATGCGACGACGAGCACGCTGCCCGGCACGGCCGCGACGCCGACGGGCCGCCCGACGACCGCGTCGCTCCGCGCTCACCGCGAGGCATCGCCGACGGCGGCCTAGCGGGGATCGGGATGGCCTCCGCGGCGCGGCGCGACTCGGTAAAGCGGACGACCCGGCCCGTCGCGACGTCTGCGACGTAGACGGCCTGCCCGTTCGTCGGGTCCACGGCGACGGGCTCCACGAGCGACTCGTCGGCTGTGCCGGGACCGCCGAAGACCGCCTCGGCGCGGCCGTCCGGCGCAAACACCACGACGTGCGCCGCGCCAGCGTCCACGACGTAGAGCCGCCCCGAGGCGTCCGCGGCGACGGCGCGGGCGTCGAGGAAGCGGGCCGTGGTCGTCGTGGACAACTCGGCCGGGAGCGTCTCGGCGGCCGGCAGGCCTGGCCCGGCGCACGCCGCGAGGCAGAGGACCAGGAGTACGAGGCGCGGCATGTCGGCTCAGAGCGAGGGGCGGCAAGCTAGGCTGTGGCGTGCTCGGGGTTCGGGCGAATGTGCGCGGCCGCGTGAGCTTCCGCGCCCGCGTTTCCCGGTTGAGGGAGTGCACCCCTCCCGCTGCCCATGGCCCGCGTCCTCACGCTCCTCCTCGTCGCGCTCGCGCTCGCGCCCGGCGCCCTCGCGCAGCAGGCCGCGCCGCGCGTCTCCCCGCGCCTCTCTGTCCCCGCGTTCGAGTGGGGCAGGGCTGCCGACCGTGCCGCCCGGCTCTCTTCCGATGCCCTCGGTGGCTTCTACCGCACGGACCCGTCGCCCGGTAGCGCACCGGACGGCTACACGTGGTACGACGTCAACGAGCCTGCGCTCGCAAATAACGTGGGGTTCGCGACGATCTCAGGCGTAGGCAACCGGCTGAGCCTCGCCGACGATGACGCGGACATCGTCTTGCTTCCCTTCGACAACGGCTTCCCGTTCTACAGAGAGGTCTACGGGTCGGTCGCCATCCACACCAACGGCATCGTGTCGTTCACCTCCCAGGCCGCCGCACCCAGCGGAATGCTCGGCGACGAGTCAGAGCCCAACACCCTCATCGCGGCGTTCTGGACCGACCTTCTCGAGACGAGCAGCGGCGGAGTCTACACGATGACGCAGATGAACGCTGGCCGAGAGGTGTTCGTCATCGAGTGGAACGAGATGGGCGTCCCAGGCAACCCGACCGCCGGGCCGGTGACCTTCCAGATGCAGCTCTACGATGACGGCGAGATCCGCCTTGTCTACCCGTTCGACTTTACCCGACCGTACTACCAAGGCGGCGGCGATCCTGTCGGGATCGAGAATCAGGACGCCTCTCGGACGCTCGATATCGGTGGGGCGGTTTACAACTCGTCGTTCTCCTACCTCCCGTACGGCTACCAGGTCGTGATCCAGCCGCCCGTGGCCGAGGGCTTCGGCGTCTCGCCGCGCAGCCTCGACGGCTCGCCCGTGGACATGGCCTTCGTCACGACGCCGTGCGGCTCGCAGCCGAGCCGCGTCCAGGAGTTCGTCGTCCGGACGGGTGCGGCCACCGTCTCGTCCTCTCTGAACGGCGACGACGCCTTCGTGCTGCTCGACCCCGACGCTGACGTCGCTGACGGTGAGGCCATCGTGCGCGTCGCGCTCGTCGGACAGGACGGCAACGAGGGGGCTCACTCCGCGACGCTGACGATCGCGGGCGTGGACGTTCCGCTGCGCGGCACCGTCACCGGCGCGACACCCGAGGCGTACACCGAGACCGGCGGCGGCTACGTCGTCCGGACCTCCGTCCCGGGCTGCGGCGATACGCCAGCAGCACCGGCGGCGATGCTGCCGTTCGGGCCCGCAGCCGGCGACCGCGGGCTCTCGATCTCGCAGACCGTCCCGGACTCGCTCGCGCTCGCGACCCCGTTCCGGCTCTACGGCGAGCCTTACACGAAGGTCTACATCAACGCCACGGGCTCGCTCACCTTCGAGGAGCCGGCGACGCCGTACCGCATCCTCGTGGACCTGCCGCCAGACGACGGCAGCGAGACGGCGGTCGCGGCACCGGCCGTCTACGGCTACTACCCGTCGAACGGCGGCGGACAGTCGTTCCCGGTTCGCGGCGCGGCCTACGGCGGCGTCCGAGACGTCACCGGCGACGGCATCGCCGACCTCGTGGTGACGTTCTACCGCGTGCCGCAGATCTTCGGCGGCTACGCGACGTGGCAGGCCGTGCTCTCCCCGAGCGCCACGCCCGGCACCAACGGCACGCTGCGCTACACCTACTTCTCGGGGCCGGACCCGAACGGCGGCGAGCCGTACACCGTCCTCCAGGACAAGCAGGACGGCCTCTCGCGGCGCGGCGTCGCCGGCGTCTCGGGCGACCAGGCCGCGCTCGCGACCGAGTCGCGCAGCTTCCCCTACCTCTCCGACGGCACCCAGCCGCCGATGTTCGACGTCGTGCTCGGGTCCGTCGCGACGGAGATCGTGCCGCGGGCGGAGACGGTCGTCGGCGCGCCGGCGGGGCCGTTCCGTGCGGGCTACCGCCTCCTCTCAGCCCCGGCGGCCGGCATGACCATCGGGATGCTGGCCGAGCAGAACCTCGTGCAGGGGCTCTCGGACTCGTACCCGACGACCGCCAACGGCAGCCCGGCGCAGCCGAACCTCCTGACGTCCTATGATGGCGTGACGGGATACATGCGCCCCGCTGGCCTCGCGGCGCCGCTCGTCCCGGGCGAGGGCTTCTTCTGGCAGTTCTACGACGCCGACATCCTGCCAGTGCTGGACCCGGGAAACAGCCAGAGTTACCGCCTGCCTGCCCCTCTGGTTGCCGGCGGCACGCGCCAGACGACGGCCGCGACGGTCCCGCTGACGGCCCGGGCCGTGCCCGGCGACCCGACGCGTTGGGAGATGGTCGGCAACCCGTTCGAGGCGCCGATCAGCCTTGCCGGCATGATGGCCTGGGCGACCGGCGGCACGCTGGACAGCAGTGTCGGGCAGGTGTGGAAGCCCGAGACGCGGACGTACGTCCCGACGACGATCCGCGGCGACCGCCTCGAGCCGTGGGAGGGCATGTTTATCGAGGGCGGCTCGGCGACCGCCCTTGTCATCCCGACCTCGGCGCAGATCAGCGACGTCGGACAGACGGCGCAGGCCCCGCGGGCGCTCATCGCGTTCTCGCTGGTCGGCGCGACGCCCGACGGCACGCCGACGCGCGACGACGGCGCCGTGCTCGTCGTCGGTGGCGAGGCCGAGGCGGGCTGGGACGGGCAGGACGCCTCGAAGCTGGCCACCGACGCGCCCTCTGCGACGCTTGCCTTCGCGGGCGAGCGCGACGGCACCGCGCGCCTGAAGTCGCAGGAGTCGCGCCCCGCCGCAGCGCCGTTCACGGTCCCGCTCTCCGTCGACGCCGTCGGCGTCACGGGCGCACTCGATCTGCACTGGGCCGGCGTCGACGCGCTCCCCGCCGACTGGACGCTGCACCTCACGGACACCGCGACGGGTCAGACGATCAACCTGCGGCACCAGGACCATTACGCCTTCTCGGTGAGCGCCGCCGCGGCGCCCGAAGACGCAGCGCTGCGCGCGACCGGCGTCCCGACGCCGCGCCTCGCACGCGGCGGGGCGGAGCGGTTCGCACTCACCGTCGTGCCCGGCTTGGTCGTCGGCACAGAAGGCGCGGCACTGCCCGAGATCCTGGAGCTGGCACTCGCCGGCCCCAACCCGGTCCGCACGGCGACACGCCTGCGCCTCGCGCTGCCCGCTCCCGCGCATGTAGTCGTGACCGTCGTCGACGCGCTCGGCCGTCAGGTCGCGCGGCTCGCGGACGCCGAGATGGCGGCGGGCGCGCACACGGTCACATGGGATGCCGGGCGCCTTGCGGCGGGCGTCTACGTCGTACGGATGCAGGCCGGCCGGGATGTGCGGACCGTACGCGTCGTCGTGTCGCGGTAATCAACGAGTGCGCCCGCGGCTCGGGGAGAGCCGCGGGCGCGGGAACGGCCGAGCAGGGTGTCAGGCGCCGAGCATCGTCGCGGCGCGGCCGAGGGCGGAGGCGAGGCGGTCGAGACCCGGCGTGATCCGCTCCTCGTCCGTCTGCGTCATCACGGCGAGCGTCGCCTCGGCGAGGCTGGCGAGCGTGCGCCCGATCTCGCGGCCGTCGAGGCGTTCGCCCGAGAGAAGGCCGTGGAGGTCGTCGAGGCCGGCCTGGACGGCGCCGAGGTCGATGTCGCTCTGCTGCTGGCAGGCGCTCTGCCAGCGCTCGATGATGGTGAGCGCGGCGCTCGGCGTGAGCGCGGTGACGCCGCTCTCGAGGGCGTCCGTCGTCTGGTCGAGCCCGTCGTCGGGCAGGTCTTGCATGGAACCGAGCATGGGTCAGGCGAGGGCGGAGCCGGCGTGGCGGAGAAGGGACGCGAGACGGCGCAGGCGATCCTGCGTGGCATCGTGAGCGGACGGCGCGGCAGCCTCGGTGAGGTCGCCGAGGCGCACGAGCAGACCGCCGATGACGGCCGAGTCGCGCCCCTCGCCGACGAGCGCGTCGCGGAGCTCGCCGAGCGCGTCGGCGACGGGCACGAGGTCCGCGCGGTCGGCTGCGAGCACCTCGCGGCGCCAGTCGTCGATGCGGTTGATGCCCTTCGAGAGCGGGATCTCGGTGAGGCCGCGCTCGAGCTCGTCGACCGTTGCGGTGACCTCGGCGGCGTACGTGTTCGGCGGGATGGCAGACTCCATCATGAGGGTTCGGGGATGAGGGAAGTGGGATTACGCCTCGGCAGGCGTGCCGGGCGCGGGCGTGACGACGCCCGACGGGAGGCCGTCGCCGCTCTGCGGCGGGAAGCCGGGATGCGGCAGGCCGCCCTGGAACGTGTCGCGCGCGACCCGCGCGACCTGGACGGTGACGTAGCCGTCCGAGAAGGCGCCGATCACGCCGCCGACGAGCGGGATGCCGCGCAGCACGCGGCTCTCGGCCACGCCGACGACCTTTTTGGCGCCCCAGCGGGCCGTGCGAATGGCGCCCGAGACGACGAGCTTGAGGCCCTTCTCGGCAATCTTCAGGCCGACGCGGTCCAGCGTCTCGGCGTCGGCGTCGCGCGCCGGGTCGGCCGGGGCGATGCCGATAAGGCACCCGAGGACCTGCTCGCGGACGTGCGGCACGGACGGGTCGTGGCCGGCGAGCGCGGCCACAGACGCGACCATGTGGAGCTGCACGAGCGCCACGCCGGCGAGGTTGGCCGGCAGCACCACGGGCAGCGTCAGCCAGCCGCCGAGGCCGCTCGCGAAGCCAGCCGCGCTCGTGATGGCGACGTGCCGGCGGACGAGCCGGTCGAAGTGGTCGTCGAAGTCACCATCGGTCTGGCGAATTTCGGCGGCGAGGTCAGCCGGCGGCGGCAGGCCAGGCAGCCCGTCGAGGACGAGCGGGTACAGCCGGTCCAGGACGAAGCGGCGGACAGAGGTCGTGACGGACATGAGGGGCGGAATCAGGAGAGGGGGGCCATGCGGTCGAGTTCACGCTCGATCTCGCGGCGCAGCGACCCGGCGAACGCCCGCGCGATCAGACCCAGCTTAGCCGTCACGCGGACGGTGTCGGGGCCGGCATCCAGGCGCCCGTCGATGCCGCGGCCGGTAACGTGCAGCGCGTCGCCCTCCCACCGCGAGCGCACGCCGTACTCGGCTCGCAGGCGCTCGGCGACGGCATCGGCAGCGCGACGGGCGCCGTCGGGGCCGAGGGTGTGCGGGCGGGTAATGTCGATCGTAGCCAAGCGAGTCCGGGCGTTCTGGGCCCGTGCAACGCGGGTCCGCCGCCGCGGTTCGGACGTGGTCGATGCTGTGCGGACCATCGCGTCCTCGGCATTCGGCAAACCGGTGTGCCCTGCGCGCGGCGACGGAACAAACCGGGGCGCTTTGGTCACTAGCAATCCCCTTAAGCAACTCCCATGACCCTTCCCTTTCTCGGACGCGCGCCGCGCCTCGGCGCAGACGTCTTTGTCGCCCCGTCGGCTGCCGTCGTCGGCGACGTCGAGCTCGGCGACGGCGCGAGCATCTGGTACGGCGCCTCGCTGCGCGGCGACGTGCACTGGATCGCCATCGGCGCCGGGGTCCAACGTCCAGGACAACGCGACCGTCCACGTCTCGCGCGGGACGCACCCGTGCCGGCTCGGCGCGGGCGTGACGGTGGGGCACAACGCCGTCGTCCACGGCTGCACGGTCGAGGACGACTGCCTTATCGGGATGGGCGCCGTCGTGCTGGACGGCGCCGTGATCGGGGCTGGCTCGATCGTCGGGGCGGGCGCGCTCGTGACGATGAACACGGTCGTTCCGCCACGGTCGCTCGTCCTCGGCAGCCCGGCGCGCGTCGTGCGGGCGCTCACGGACGCCGAGGTCGAGCGAAACCGGGCCAACGCGGTCCACTACGTCCGCATGTCCCGGATGTATCTGGGCCTCGACGCGCCCGAATCGAACCCGTTTTACGTAGACGAGCGCGACGAAATGGGCGGCTGAATGGCACGATGGGGGCGAGCATGGCCTGACGGCCGATTCCAGGGAACCCACTCGCCCCGCGTTTCCATGTCGCCTCACGTCCTCGCCGCCGTCGGCGTCGCCTGCCTCGCCTCCGTCGTCTGGCTCGTCCGGACCGCCCCGCAGCCGGCCTCAGACATTCTCGACCGGACGTACCGCTAGCCCGGCACGCCACCGCACGCGCCGCGGGTCTGCGCGGATTTTTCCCCCGGGGCGCGCCCCCCGCCGGGGTTAGCTTGGCCGACTCTGCGGGCCGGGACCTCCGGGTACCGGCCCCGTCGCGTTTCAAGACTTTCCCCCGCTCCGGCGGACGTGCAATGGGCGTAATGAACAAGATGCGGGAGCGGACCGGAGCGGTGCTCTGGATCCTCGTCGCGGCCTTCGGCGGGCTGTGGGTGCTCCAGGACTCGGGCTTCTTCGACGCCATCACCGGCGGCCGCGGCGGCGGGGCCAACGTCGCCATCGTCGACGGCGCGCCCATCGAGACGCAGCTCTTCAACAACCGCGTCCAGCAGCAGGTGCAGCAGTACCAGGCGCAGGGCGTCGAGGTCACGAACGCGCTCCAGAACCAGATCGAGTCCAACGCCTACGACGAGTTCATCACGAACGCCGTCGTCGAGCGCCAGATGGACGACCTCGGCATCGGCGTCACCGACGACGAGGTGTTCCAGCTCATCAACGGCGAGACGCCGGACCCGCTCATCGCGCAGGTCTTCTCGGACGGCGCCGGCGGCGTGAACCGCCAGCAGCTCGCCCAGGCCGTCGCCAGCACGGACCCGCAGGTCGTCCAGGAGCTCTCGGCGATCGAGGAGCAGGTCCGCAGCAACCGCCGCCGGACGAAGCTCCAGGCCCTCGTCTCGGCCGCCGTCCGCGTCTCGGACGCCGAGGTCGACGCCGAGTTCGTGCGCCGCAGCCGGACCGCCGCGGCCCGCGCCGTCGCCCTGCGCTACGCCGACGTGCCGGACACGCAGATCGAGGTCGCGGACTCGGACCTGCGCGCCTACTACGACGCCCACCGCGCCGACTACGAGCGGCCGCGGACGTGGGCCGTCCAGGTCGTCTCGTTCGACAAGGCCCCGACGCGGGCCGACTCGTCGCGCGCCATCGGTGCGCTGCGCGGCCTCGCCGCGGGCTTTACGGGCGCCGCGGACCCCGCCGCGTTCGCCACGCAGAACGCGGCGGGCGCTCCGGTCGCACCGGCCTACGCCTCCGCCGGCGACCTCAACCCGGCCCTCGCCTCGGCGGTCTACTCGGACCTCCGCGTCGGCCGCGTCGTCGGGCCGGTCATCGCGGGCGATCAGGCCGTGCTCGCCCGCATCACGGGCGTCCGCAACGCGGCGAGCCCGCTCGTCCACGCGCGCCACATCCTGCTCGCGCCGGGCCAGGAGGCCGAGGCCGAGCGCCTCAAGGCGCGCATCGCAGCCGGCCAGATCACGTTCGCCGACGCTGCCCGCCTCGCCTCCACGGACGAGTCTAACAAGGCGCAGGGCGGCGACCTCGGCTGGTTCGGCCGCGGCCGGATGGTCTCGGAGTTCGACGCCGCCGCCTTCGCTGCACCCGTCGGGCAGGTCGTCGGGCCGGTTCGGACGTCGTTCGGCGTGCACCTTATCCTCGTCGAGGGCAAGAGCACGCAGGAGGCCGAGCTCGTCCAGATCGCGCGTCCCGTCCAGGCCAACGTCGACGCCGTGCGCGAGTCGGCCGAGGATTTCGTGGTCGTCAACATCCAGGAGGAGAAGCAGGACTTCGAGGCGGCTGCCCGCGAGAAGGGCCTCACGGTGACGCCGCTCGAGATCCAGGAGGACCAGCCGTACGTGCCCAGCCTCGACGTCGGCCGCGAGCTCATGCGCTTCCTGCGGACGGCGTCCGTCGGCGACGTCTCGGAGCCGTTCGACGCGAGCACGGGCTTCGCCGTCGTCCACGTCACTGGCATCACGGAGGCCGGCACGGCGCCGTTCGACGGCGTCCGCGACCAGATCGAGACGGACGTGGCGCTCGAGAAGAAGAAGGCCGTCGTGACGGAGCGCCTCGCCGCCGCGGCGACGCCCACGGCGACGCTCGCGCAGATCGCGCAGGCCGTCGGCCAGAGGCCGGTCGACCTGCCGGAGCTCTCGATGGCGACGCCGACGGTCCCGGGCTTCGGCGACGAGCCGCGCCTTGTCGGCGCAGCCTTCGGGCTGATGCCGGGCCAGCGCTCGGGCGTCGTGGAGGGCCAGCAGGCGGCGTTCGTCGTCCAGACGACGGCGCTCCGCGGCGGCCTCCCGGCCGAGCTCACGCCGGCCCTGAAGACGCAGATCCGCGAGGAGCTACTCCAGCGCCGCCGCCAGCAGGTCACCCAGGCATGGATCAAGTCCCTCCGCGACGGCGCAGACGTGGAGGACCTCCGCGCGCAGGCGCTCGGCTAGAGCGCGAAACGCAGCGTGGCGGTTGACGTCTGGAGACGGCCGAGTTCACCCCTGAACTCGGCCGTTTTCACGTTCGTGCGGCTCGGCCGCTGACGCTTGGAGAGACGTCGCTCGCGTCACGCGTCATAGTCCGTGCTGCCTCGGCGAGCCCTCGCCGGTCCGGCTTCATGCCCTCCGGACCGTTCCACGGGACGAACGCGACGGGGATGGCGTGCGGCGGGAGCGCCTCGCGGAGCGCTTCGCGGAGCCCGGCTGGCAGCTCCAGCCCGCTCGGGCGCACGAAGGCGACCGGACGTGCGCCCCACTCGGCGCTCGGCACGGGCACGACGACGGCTTCGGCGACCCCCGGAATACGCGCCAGCGCCGCCTCGACGGCCTCGGGCTGCACGTTCTCGCCGCCCGAGACGAAGCCGTTGCCGATGCGCCCGGCCACGACGAGACGCCCTACGGCGTCGAGCGCGCCGCGGTCGCCGGTGCGAAACCAGCCGTCCGCGGTGCGTGGGAGAGGCACGAGGCCGACAGGCGTGAGCGTCCCCGCCGCAAGCGTCGCGCCGCGGATCTCGATCTCGCCTGCCGCATCGATGCGGATCTCGCGCTCGGCCAGGGCAGTGCCCGACGTGTCGAGTGCCGCGCGGTCCGCACCGGGCGCCGTCATCGTCACCGTCGACGTCGCCTCGGTCATCCCGTAGCCGACGCAGACCGGCAGGCGGGCGTCCACGGCGGCATCGAGGAGGCCGGGTGCGATGGCGCTGCCGCCGAGGAGGATCGCGCGGAGCGTCGCGCCGGCAGACGGGTCGTCGCGGAGAAGGCGGAAGAGCTGCGTCGAGACGAGCGACGCGTGCGTGGGCCGGAAGCGGCGGAGCGCTTCGGCCGTGCCCGTTCGGGGCTCGGGAATGGCCATGGTGGCACCGGCGAGCGCACACCGCACCGCCACGCCCAGTCCGCCGACGTGGTGCATCGGGAGGTCGAGGAGCCACGTGTCGCCGGCCCGCAGGCCGAGGCGCGCGTTGACGCCGCGCGCGCTCGCGAGGTGGTTGCCGATGGTGTGCAGCACGGCTTTCGGCTCTCCGGACGTACCCGACGTGTGGACGACCGTCCACGGCTGCGACGCCCTGACCGGATGCGCGGCCCTCTCCCCTTCTCCTCGCGGACGCGCGATTTCGGCGAGCGTGGCTTCATCTAGAACGAGGCGCACGTCGAGGCGTACGGCGGCATCGTGGCGCGCCGCCTCGGGCCAGCGCGGCGCGAGTGGCACGAGCACAGCACCCGCGCGCAGCGCGGCGAACAGCAGCACGACGAGGTCCGCGCTCGGCCGCGAGACGACGCCGACCCGCACCTCGCCACCGAGCCGTCCGGCGCACGCCGCGACGCAGGCATCAAGGTCCGCCCACGTCCACGTTCTCCCTTCGGTGACGACAGCGGCCGCGTCTGGCCGCGCCTCGGCCTGTGCTCGGATGGGGTCCGGGATCATGGCTGCGGGTCGACGTCTCGCGACAGCAGGCCTGGGACGTCGACGGTCGGACGGTCGAGTGGAAGGCGCGGATCGAAGACGTCGCGGGCAAGCCAGCGGTACGTATCCAGCCCGGCGGCGTGGCCGCCCGTCGCCGCGCCCAGCGCGACGAGCCCGCGAAGCCCGACGCCGCTCTCGAACGCCGCGCTGATCACCGTTTTCACGCCGACCTCGGCCGCGCGCCTCGAGATATCGAGCGCCGCCGCGATCCCGCCGACGAGACTGGGCTTGACGACGACGGCCGCGGCCCAACCGCGCACGTGATCGATGCCCCCGATCTCCTGGAGCGTCTCGTCGAGCGCGAGCGGCAGGCCGGTATCCAACCACAGCTCAGGCAGGCCGGCCGGGTCCGCGAGCGGCTCCTCGACAAAGTCCAGCATCACGTCGCCGAGGGCGTCGGCGAAGCGGCGGGCGTCGGCGTCCGTCCATGCGCGGTTGGCGTCGAGGCGCAGCGCGACGTCCAGGCCGACGGCGTGCGCGGACGGCGCGGACGAGCAGGGCATCGGCCTCTACGGCGCCGCGGCCGACCTTCAGCTTGAGCGTCCGGTAGCCGGCCTCCGCGAGGCGCTCGGCACGCGCCTCGGCGCCGGGTCCGGCGAGGACGAGCCCGGCGAGCGGGAGCGTCACCGCGGGGTCGGGCGCGAAGGCGAGGCGCTGGCCGGCATCCTGCGCCGCGGCGTCGGCGAGCGCGAGGTCCAGTCCGCACTGCGCCGACGATGGCAGGTCCGAGGTGTCGCCTCGGACGACCCGCTCGAGCGCGGCGGTCGTCTCCGCGAGGGTCTCGCGGGAGAAGCCCGGCAGCGGCGACGCCTCGCCCCACCCGACAGCGCCCGTCTCGGTCTCGGCGCGGACGAGCACGCCGCGGCGCTCCGTCTGGGCCACGCCGCCCCACACGACCGGCTCCACGAGCGGGAGCGCGAACGGGTGCAGCGAGAGCGTCACGTCAGCACCCAGCCGAGGGCGAAGGTGAGCGCGTAAAGCATCAGCACGGCCGCCGTCTTGCCGAGGATCGGGCCCGCCGCGGCGCCGTGCGCCCGGCTCAGCGCCGGCCGCAGCACGATTCCGCCGACGAGCGCGACGGCCGCTGCCACCCACGCACCCGGGTGCGCGCGCAGCGTGATGACGGCGTACGCGACCGCACCGAACGCCGCGATAAAGCACAGCCCGTACAGCCCGACGCCGAACGGCCGCCCGAGGCGCACGACGAGCGTCCGCTTGCCGGCCGCGCGGTCCTGCTCGACGTCGCGGACGTTGTTGGCGATGAGGATGGCCGTCGCGAGCGCGCCCGGGCCGAGGCCGGCGACGATCACCCAGGTCGGCAGATAGAGCGCCTGCACGACGTACGTCCCGCCGACGGCGACGGGGCCGAAGAAGACGAGCACGAACAGGTCCGCGAGGCCGGTGTAGGCCAGCGCGTAGCGACCCTTCGTGTACGCGACCCCCGACGCGATGGCGGTCAACCCCAGCGCGAGGATGGGCCAGCCGCCGCGCCAGACGAGGAATAGGCCCGAGACGAATGCCGCGCCGAAGGCGAGCGCCGCGCCGCGCCGCATCTGCGCGGCCGTCACCCAACCCTCGTTCACGGCCCGCTTCGGGCCGACCCGCGCAGCGGTGTCCGCCCCGCGCGCAAAGTCCTCGGCGTCGTTGGCGAAGTTGGTCCCGACCTGGATCAGAACCGCCGCCGCGAGCGCGCACAGCGCCGCGCCGGCGTGGAACGCGCCGTCCGCGAAGGCGAAGGCCGTCCCGAGGACGACCGGCGCAGCCGCGGCGGGCAGCGTCTTGGGGCGGGCCGCGCTCAGCCAGACGCGGAGGTCAGACGGCCGATCGGCGCGAGCCTCCGTCACGGCCTGTACCCGTCGGCGTCGAAGTTCGGCGGGCGACGCTCGAGGTAGGCGTTGCGGCCCTCCTGCCCTTCCTCGGTCATGTAGAACAGCATCGTCGCGTGGCCGGCGAGCTCCTGGAGGCCTGCGCCGCCGTCCTCGTCCGCGTTCGCGGCGGCCTTGATCATGCGGATGGCGACGTTCGAGTTGGCGAGGATCTCGCGGCACCACTGCACCGTCTCGCGCTCGAGCTCCGCGAGCGGCACGACGGTATTGACGAGGCCCATGTCGAGCGCCTCCTGCGCCGAGTATGGGCGGCAGAGAAACCAGATCTCGCGCGCCTTCTTCTGGCCGACGATCCGTGCGAGGTGCGAGGTGCCGTAGCCGCCGTCGAAGGAGCCGACCTTGGGGCCGGTCTGCATGAAGCGCGCGTTTTCGCTGGCGATCGTGAGGTCGCAGACGACGTGGAGCACGTGCCCGCCGCCCACGGCCCAGCCGTTGACGGCGGCGATGACGGGCTTCGGCATGCGCCGGATGCGCGTCTGGAAGTCGAGCACGTTGAGGCGCTGCGTACCGGTCTCGCGGCCGTCCGTGACCTCCTTGTAGCCGTGCTCGCCGCGGATGCGCTGGTCGCCGCCCGAGCAGAAGGCCTGGTCGCCGGCCCCGGTGATGACGAACACCCCGATGGTCGAGTCGTCGCGGGCGTCGTCGATGGCGGCGATCATCTCGGTGACGGTCGTCGGGCGGAAGGCGTTGCGGACCTCGGGGCGGTTGATCGTCACGCGCGCGATGCCCGCCGTGTTGGTGCCCGGTCGGCCCTTCTCGTAGACGATGTCGGTGAAGGTGCCCACGGACTCCCAGTCGAAGGGGCCGGAGACGGTCGGGCGGTCGGTGTTGTGGTGGGCCATTCAGGCGAACAGGTGGATCAGAAGGTCGGCGAGGGCGCCAGGCGCCTCGGTGAGGAGCGCATGCCCGGCGTCGGGAAGGATCGTGGCGCGGACGCCCGCGGCGACTATCGCCTCGGAGGTCGCGAGGGCGGCATATTTGGGGTCGAGCGCGCCGGCGACGGCATGCGTCTCTACGCGGAGGCTGCGCAGCGGCTCCCACAGGCTCGGCATCGCCCCCGTTCCCATCGCGACGAGCGCGCGGGCGGCCCGCTCGGGATCGACGTGCGCCGCGCGGTCCTGCTCGATGGCGTCGCGCTGCGCGTCCGAAAGCGAGGCAAAAACGGGCTGACGCGTCCACCGCGCGAGAAAGGCCGGGAAGTCAGCCGCGAGGTCTCGGGCGAGAACGGCGTCGTGGGCGCGCCGCGCCGCTCGCTCCTCGGGCGTCTTCAACCCCGGCGAGGCGCTGACGAGCACGAGGCGCCGCACGCGCTCGGGGTGGCGCACGGCGAACAGGAGCGCGAGCCGGCCGCCCATCGAATAGCCGGCGACGTCTGCGCGGTCGATGCCGGCGGCGTCGAGGCGCTCCGCGAGGCGGTCCGCCGCCCACGCGAGCCCGCCGCGGCGCGGCGCGGCGGCGGCGAACGGCTCCGCATCGCCTTCCTCGGCCCGACCCCTGGCTTCTACACCCCGAGCACTAGCCTCTGCACCCCGATCGCTAACTCCCGCGCCCTGATCACCGGTCCGGTCGGGACGCGCGCGGGCATCGCCGAGCGCCTCGTCGAGCCAGTCCGGTGCGAGGACGCGGCGCGTGGCAGCGAGGCGCTCGGCCACGAGGTTCCAGTCGGCGCCGCGGCCAAGGAATCCGTGGAGCAGGAGCGCGGGTGGCGGCATACCGGAAGCTAGCGAGGCCCGCCCGGCGCACTCACCACACGCAGCCCGCCGGCGCGGCCGGGGCCGCAGCCGGCGTGAAGACGTCAGTTCCGTTGACCGTCCGGCGGGTGCGGTTTGCGAGGCAGGCCGGTCCCGGTCCGTAGAGATAGACCTGCGCCTCGGCGTCGTAGGACGCGTTCGCGACGGCGACGTAGGTTGCGGAGCCACTCCGGTCCCAGACCGAGCGGATGGTCGTCCCGTCCACGGCCACCTCGCCGCTGCCCACGGTGCTGGCGTTGCTCAGGCCGAGGTTGACGAGGCTGAACCGCGCAAACGTGGCGTCGCCCTTGCCACCGCCGAGTGCCACGGGCGTCTGCCGCCACGCACTCGCGCCGGTCGCCATGCGGACCGCCTCGGCCGTGAGGCGATCAACGTCGGCCTTCTGGCGTCCCTCGCCGAACTGCTGGATGCCGACGACGACCGCGAGGCCGACAATGACGATGCCGATGACGAGGAGGAGAAGCTGCTGCTGGCCCATTGAGGCGAGAAAGGCGGTTCGGGCGGGTATCGGCTCCCAGCGGCGTCACCTAAACCGCCCGCGCTACAGTCCCAGTGACGCGTCGACGGCGGCGGCGGCGGCGGCCGTAATCCGGGCGTGGAGAGCAGCGTTTTCGACCCGGTCCGTGCGCACCTCAATGACGGCCGAGGCGCCAGAGGCGAGCGCCTCGGCAAGGGACGTGTCGAAGGCGTCGGCCGTCGTCGGGGCGTGGTAGGGCAAGCCCATCTGCGCCGCCGGGTGCTCGAACGAGAGGCCGTGCGGCGCCGCCATCGCCGCCTCGAACACGCTGGCATCGAGCGGGTGGGCGCCACGTTTGACGGGCAGGAAGTGGAAGATGCCCCCGCCGTCGTTGTTCACGACGACGACGATGACCGGCGGGCCGCTGCGGAGCAGCATCAGGCTCGTCTGGTCGTGGATGAGGGCGAGGTCGCCGATGAGCAGCACGACGGGCGCGCCGAGGCCGCGCGCGACGCCATGTGCTGTTGCCACGGTCCCGTCGATGCCCGAGGCGCCGCGGTTGGCGAACACGCGAATCTGCAGACCGTCCGCTGCTGCAAACGCGTCGACGTCGCGGATCGGCATCGAGGCAGCCAGGACGAGAGCGGGCGCACGGCGCGCGACCGTCCGAGCGACAGCCGGCTCCGAGAGGTCGTCGCCGAGGGCGGCAGCCACACGCCCCGTGGCCTCTGAGGCGCGGTGCCACGCGCGCGTCCACGGCGACGTCTCCTGGCTCAGCCCGCCCACAAGCCCGAGCGCTCGGATCAGGTCCATGCACACCGCCTCGGGGTGATCCACGATGCGGTCCGTCACGAGGTGGGACGGGTCGAACCGCTCCGGCCCTGGCCGGACGACGACATACGGGTCGGGTCGCGCCCGGTCGATAAGGGCGAGGAGGCGCTTCGAGACGGGGCGACCGCCGAGCATCACGATGGCCCGCGGCCGATGTGCGTCAGCAAAGGCCTCGGACGCGAGGGCCAGGTCGTAGTACGGGACCGCCTCGCCCGGAGCACCGAGCCGAGCCTTGGACGTGACGTCGGGCAGGAGCGGCCACCCGAGGTGACGCGCAAGGTCTGCCGCGGCCTCAGCCACGAGCAGGTCGTCGGTCGGACCGAGGACGACCAAGCCGTGCTGAGCCTGCACGAGGCGCCGTGCGAGGGGTCGAAGGTCGGTCTGGCCAAAGACGATCTCGCGCGTGCCTCCATCGGTATAACGCCGCGCTGAGTGACGCCACCGGCCAAGGTGCGCCGTCAGCGCCACAGCGTCCGTCCCATCAGGCTCGAGTCCGAGCGGCTCGCGGAACGGGAGGTTGAGGTGGACGGGCCCGGCCGGCGCGAGCGTCCGCGCAACCGCGTGCGCGGCCGTCGTGAGAATCACGGCCGGGTCGAGCGCGGCGTCCGGGACGGGCGCGTCGAAGGCCCACCGGGCAACCGTCTGGAAGAGGCCGGGCTGGCGGACTGTCTGGTTCGCGCCCGTCTCGCGCAGCTCGGGCGGCCGGTCTGCCGTGAGCAGCAGGAGCGGCACGCCCGCAGCGTCCGCCTCGACGGCAGCCGGCAGCAGGTTGGCAACGGCCGTCCCGCTCGTCGTGATGACGGCGGCCGGACGCCCCGTCGCCCTCCCCCACCCCAGCGCGACGAACGCCGCGGCGCGCTCGTCCGGGTGCACGAGCCACGTTGTCTGCCCCGCCGCGACGGCTCGCGCGACGGCGGCGGCGAGCGGCGTGCTCCGCGAGCCCGGCGCGACGACGAACAGACCGACGCCCTGCCGGACGAGCTCCTCGACGAGAAGGCCCGCCCACAGTGCATTGACGTTCGGGATGCCGCGTGTCTCGAAGGCCACGGCTCAGGCGGGCACGGGCGGCGCGGACGCCGCGCCGTCGCCGGACGAGGCGCGGGGCGCGCCGCCGCGGGGCGCCGTGCCGAGCACGCGCGCGAAGTCGGCGAGCTTGCCCTCGATCTCGGCCCACTCGGCGTCCGGCTCGCTCCCGGCGACGATGCCGGCGCCGGAGTAGAGCGACACGCGTGCGCCACGGACGAGCGCGGAGCGGATGCCGACGGCAAACTCGGCCGCCTCGCGGCCCTCGGCGTCGCGGCCGATCCAGCCGACGGCGCCGGCGTAGAGCCCGCGGTCGAACGGCTCGGCCGCGGCGATGGCGCGCCGCGCCGCCTCGCGCGGCGTCCCGCCGACGGCAGGCGTCGGGTGGAGCGCACGGAGCACGTCGAGCGGCGTCGCGGTCGCCGTGAGCTTCGCGGCGATGCCGGTGCGGATGTGGCGGCCGCGCGCGAGCGTCATCGCACCCGCCTGCGCGTCCACGGTGACAGAGGTGGTGAGCGGGGCGAGGCGCTCGGCGATGGCATCGCGGACGAACGCGTGCTCGCGGCGGTCCTTGTCGGAGCCCATGAGCTCGCCGAGGAGCGCGTCGTCCGCAGCGTCGTCGGCGGCGCGCGGGCGCGTTCCGGCGACGGCTTCCGTGGACAGGCGACGAACGCCCTCCGCGTCCGTCTCGAGGCGGAACAGCCGCTCGGGCGTCGCGGCGACGAAGGCGGCCCCGTGTCCGGGATCGATCAGGACGTGGAAGCAGCGCGGCGCGGCGGGCACGAGGCGCCGCAGCAGGTCCACGGCGTCGACCGGCGCGTCGAACGTGAGGTCTGCGCGGCGCGCCAGCACGACCTTCTCGAGGCGCCCCGCGGCGAAGGCGGCGAGGGCATCGCGGACGGCTCGGGTCCAGCCAGCCCGGGCCGGCAGATTCTTCCGCGTCTCGGCGAACGGCAGCCCGTGGGGCGCCTTGTCGGTGTGCAGCACGAGGCGCCCGACCGCGGCGAGGACATCGGCGAGGCGCTCGCCCGGCGCGGCGTGGACGGCCAGGATCGCGCGGCGCTCGCGGACGACCAGTTCGGCGCGGGGCAGCACAAACCGCACACGTCCGAACGCCGCCCACTCGGGCGCGACCGCCGCTGCGGCGTCGAAGCGAACCGTCCCGTAGAACCGGGCGCCGGGCGGAAGCCGGGTGATCGCGTTCTCGATCGCCGCTACGTCATCCAAGGACGCCGCCTCAACCATCAGCGCCGCGCCGACGCCGGCGCGCTGCTCAGCGTCGTCGCGGCCGCCCCATGCCATGCGCGGCGTCTCGGCCTGCACCGCGAGCCACGCGAGCGCATCGGCCGGCTCGGCCGCGACCTCGACGCGCAAGACCGAGCGGCCGTCCCACGCCGCGAACGCGGTGCCGAGGGCGGCGCGCAGGCGGTCGGAGCAGGTCGAGGCAGTGATCACGGCGGAGGGCTGCAGGCGCAGGAAAGTACAGGTGAGGAAGGTACCGGGCGAGGATCGGCAGGTTTCAGCGAACATTGAAAGCAACGTGCGTTCCGCTCGCGTTCGCGCCCCGACGGGCACCGCAGAGCCTTCGGAACGGTAGGTTTCTGCCCTCACACGCCTGGAAGACGCTCCCGCTATGTTGAAACCCTCCATCGGTCCCGCGACCGGCAAGACGGCCGAGGTCGAGGCCATGTTCGACGAGATCGCGCCGCGCTACGACCTCCTCAACCGGGTTCTCTCGTTCGGAACGGACGTGTGGTGGCGCAAGCGGGCCGTCCGCTGGCTCGGCGAAGGCCTGGGCGCGCACCGCCCGGACCGCCTGCTGGACGTTGCCACCGGCACGGCGGACCTCGCTGTGGAGGCCCTCACGCTCGGGCCGCGCGAGGTCATCGGCGTGGACCTCTCGGAGGGAATGCTGTCGTTCGGCCGAGACAAGCTCAAGAAGAGGGGCCTGGACAACCGAATCACGCTCGTCCAGGGCGACGCAGCCAGTCTGCCGTTCGAGGACGCCGCCTTCGACGGGGCGCTCGTCTCCTTCGGCGTCCGCAACTTTGAGGACCTCGAGGCGGGGCTGGCCGGCATTCGGCGCGTGCTCAAGCCCGGTGCGCCGCTCGTGATCCTCGAGTTCTCGCAGCCGACGGCCTTCCCGGTGAAGCAGGGCTACGCGTTCTACTCGAAGCACGTGCTGCCGCGCATCGGCGCCGCCGTCTCGGGAAGCTCTGAGGCGTACGAGTACCTCCCCGAGTCGGTCGCGGCGTTCCCCGCCGGCGAGGCGTTCCTGCGCGTCTTCCGCGCCGCCGGCTTCCGAGACGCCGAGGCGCGCCCGCTGACGTTCGGCATCGTGAGCCTGTACCGCGGGCGGGCCTGAGGAGATGCGGTTTGGAGACGCGCAGTCAGATCCGTCACGTCCCTCTCCAGACTCACCCGGCGCTCGGCTAAACCACGCATCGCGCTACCCTCTCCACTCCAGCGTTCCCTCGAACACCGTCTCCGCAGGCCCCTCGAGCACGAGGTTCTCGACCGCATCGCCCGATACGGTAAAGTGGACGCGGAGCGTTCCGCCGGGCATCGTGACGTCCATCGCGGGGTCGTGGACGCGGCCGGTGCGGAACGCGGCAAGCGCCGCCGCGAGCGCGCCCGTCCCGCAGGCGAGCGTCTCGCCCTCGACGCCCTTCTCGAACGTCCGCACGGCGATGCGCGCAGCAGCGTCCGCCCCAGACTCAGCGACGTGGACGACGTTGACGTTCGTCCCGGCTGGCGCGAAGGCGGGGTCGTGGCGCAGGCGCGCCCCGACCGTTTCTAGGTCGACCAGGGCGACATCGTCCACGAAGGCCACGACGTGCTCCGTCCCGGTCCAGATGCGGACGAGCGGACTCGCCGCGCCGTCGGTCTGGACCACGTGCTCGAAGCCGCTCACCGGGGCGAGGTCGCGTGGCGGCGGCACGCTCAGCGAGACCGCCCCCGAGGCGCCGCGGCCGCCGTCGACGCGCGCGGAGTAGCGGCCGCCGTCGGTGTCGAACGTGAGCCGCACGTCGTCGCCGGCGTCGCGGCCGAGGCCAGCGCGGGCGGCGAAGCGGGCGAGGCAGCGCGCGCCGTTGCCGCACATCGTCGCGAGCGACCCGTCGGCGTTGCGGTAGCGCATCCGGAAGTCGGCGCCGTCCGCGCCGTCGTCGAGCGCGAGCAGGCCGTCGGCCCCGACGCCGACGCGGCGCGGGCAGGCCGACGCCGCGAGCGCCGCGAGTTCGGCGTCCGAGAAGCGCAGGAAGCGGTTGTCGAGCACGACGAAGTCGTTGCCGGCGCCGGACATTTTGGTGAACGGGACGACGAGCGGCGGGGGCATCGCGGAGGGCGGAGGGCGGAGAACCGACAAGATCGGTCCAGAGCACCGAGGCGTCGCGCCGCGCGGTCTTTTCGGCCGCTTCCTAGACGCCGCGCGTCCGGCCGCCTAGCTTGCGCGCGTGCCCGTCCCCCGCTCCGTCTCCCCGCGCTGGCTGTTCGCCGGCAAGGCCGCGCTGGCCGCCGTTGCCGTGTGGGGCCTCGTGCGCCTCGTGGACCCGTCCGCCGTGGCTGCGGCGTGGGCCGAGGCCGACGTGCGCTGGATCGGCGCGGCGCTGGTGCTGCTGCCCTTCAATGTTGGCCTCGAGGCGGTGCGCTGGGGGCGCCTCGTGCGGCGCGTCCAGCCGGACGTGCGGATGCGCGACGCCGTGGCGGCCGTCGTCGGGGCATACCCGCTCGGCCTGCTCACGCCCGGCCGCGTCGGCGACTTCGTCGGGCGCGCTGCATTTCTGCGCGGCGTCACCGCCGGCACGTCCGCCGCGCTGACCTTCGCCGAGCGCATGGCGACGCTGCTGGCCTGCCTCGCCGCCGGGTCCCTCGCGCTGCTCGTGAACCCGGCCGCTGGCATCGCGCCGCGCGGCGTCTGGACCGGCGTCGCCGTGTGGGCCGTCGTCGCGTCGGTCGCGCTCGCTGCCGCGTTCGCCTCGCCGTCGCGGACGGCCCGCATTCTGGGGCGCCTCGTGCCGGTCCGCGTCGTCCGTGAGGCGCTGGAGTCGTTCGAGCGCGTGCCGCGCGGCGAGGCGGCCGTGCTCGTGGGGCTGTCGTTCCTGCGCTACGCCGTGTTCTCGACGCAGTTTGTCGTCCTCGTCCATGCGTTCGCGCCCGAGGCGGCCTGGGGCGCCGTCGCGGCGGGCGTGGCCGTCGTGTTCCTCCTGAAGAGCGCCGTGCCGCAGCTCACGCTGGGCGACCTCGGCGTGCGCGAGGGCGTGGCCGTCGTGGTGCTCGCCGGCGCGGGCGTTCCAGCGGCCGCAGCCCTCAACGCGTCGCTCGCTGTGTTCGTCGTCAACCTGCTGCTGCCCGCTGCCGCGGGCGTGCCGTTGCTGTCGCGCCTTCGCGTGCCCCGCCGCCGCGGCACCGGCCGACGACCTGCGCCTTTCCGGCCGCGCCGCGTGACGGCCGGGCTGCTCCTCGTCGCGCTCGCCGTGGCGTACGCGCTGCGCCTCGGCGGCTGGGCTGTCGGCCTGCGCCGCGTCTTCCGCGAGGCCGATGCCCGTCTCGCGCGCACCGAGTGGCCGACGCGTCACGGTCGTCGTGCCTGCTCGCAACGAGGAGGACACCATCGGCGCGTGCATCGACTCTGTTCTCGCGCAGGACTATCCCGCCGGCCGCCTCGAGCTCATCGTCGTCGACGACGACTCGCAGGACGCGACGGCAGAGGTCGTCAGGAGCCGCATGACGCGGCGTCTCGTCGCCGTCGGCGAGGAGGACGCAGCCTCGGACGAGGTCGAGGGGGACGGGCCCCTGCGGCTCGTCCGCATCCCCGAGAACCGGCGCCGCGAGCGGGCGCACAAGAAGGCGGCCATCGAGAAGGCCGTCGCGCACGCCCGCGGCGAGCTCGTGCTCACGACCGACGCCGACTGCGTCGTCCCGCCGGGCTGGGCGCGTGCGATGGCCGGCGCCTTCGACGGCCCCGAGACGGCGTTCGTCTCCGGACCCGTCGCCTACGCCCTCGGCGCCCGCCCGAGCCTCTTCGTGCGCCTGCAGGCGATGGACTTTTTCGGCCTGATGGCCTGCGGCGCGGGCGGCATCGGGCTCGGCCAGCCGAACCTCGCCAACGGCGCCTCGGTCGCGTACCGCCGCGAGACGTTCGCCGCCCTCGGCGGCTTCTCCGGCGTGGACCACGTCACGTCCGGCGACGACGAGCTCCTCATGCAGAAGGTGGCGTACCAGACGCCGCTCGACGTCCGCTTCTGTGCCACGCCCGGCGCGACAGTGCTCACGGAGCCTGTGCGGACGCTCCACGCGTTCGTCCACCAGCGCCGACGGTGGGCCTCGAAGGGCGCGCTCTATCCCGCCGCGGCTGCAACGGATGCTGCTCGGCATCGGGGCGTTCTTCATTGCGCTCGTGCGGCGCCGTGCTGTCGCTCCCGTTCTTCCCGAGCCTCTGGCCGTACGTCGTTGTCGCGCTTGCTTTAAAGCCGCCGGAGACCTCGCTGTCCTCGTCCCGGCGACGCAGCGCTTCGGGCAGACGCGCCTGCTCTGGGCGTACCCCGCGCACCTCGTGCTGCATGCGCCGTACTCGCTCATGGTCGCCGCGCTCGGCCTGCTCGGCGCCTCGTCGGGCTTCGAGTGGAAGGGGCGCCGCGTGGACCGGTGAACGGCGCCGCGTTCTGGCGCGACACCCACGGCGTGCGCCTCGTCGGGCCGCTCGTGCCCGGCGCCGTCCTCCGCGGGCCGCACCGCGACGCCGACGGCCACCCGCTCCTCTACGTCACCCTCGACGACGGTCCGGACGAGCGCGGGACGCCGCTCCTGCTCGACGCGCTCGCCGCACACGACGCCTGCGCGCTCGCCTTTCTCTCGGCCGACCGCGCTGCGGCCCTCCCCGGCCTCGCGCGGCGCTGGGCGGCCGGCGGGCACCGCGCCGGCAACCACGGCGGCGCGCACCGCAGCGCCTGGGCAGATGCCGCCCGGCATGGCCGTCCGCGAGATGAGCCGTGGCGAGGCACGCCTCGAGCAGACGCTCGGCCAGACGGTCCGCGACGTGCGGCCGCCGTACGGGCGCGTCACGCCCGGGCTCGTGCGGTGGGCGCGAGGCCGGCGGCGCGCTCGTCCTGTGGGACCTCATGCCGGGCGACTACCTACCGTCCGTCCCCGCCGCCGCGCTCGCCGAGCGCCTCGTGCGCGCGGCGCGGCCCGGGTCGGTCGCCGTGCTCCACGACGGCGCGCCGGCTGCACGGGCCGCCGACGCGCTCCGCCTCGCGCTGCCGCGCCTCGCCGCTGCCGGCTGGCGCTTCCCCGCCCTTCCCCCACCGGCCACGCCGTGACCGTGCTCGTCCCCGCGCTCCTCGCCGCTCGTCGGCGGCTACGTCGCATTCGTCGGGCGGGCTCGCGTGGCGGACGGCGCGCGCGCGCCGAGCCTCGCCGCCGCCGCTCTCCGAAGACGACCTGCCCGACGATCGCCGTCGTCGTCGCCGCGCGCGACGAGGAGGCCGTCATCGGGCGCTGCCTGGACGCGCTCCTCGCGCAGGACTACCCTGCAGACCGCCTCGAGATCGTCGTCGCCGACGACGGCTCGACGGACCGGACGGCGGCCGATCGTCCGCTCGCGGATGCCGCGCGCGCTCGCCCTCGCCGGCGACCGACGAGGCGCCCGAGGCGACGCCTGCCGCGCGTGCGCCTGCGTCCGCGTCAGGAGCTCGCGCACGGCGAGACGGACGGGCGCGCTCCGCGGCAAGGCCAACGCACTCCACGCGGCCATCGAGACGACGACAGCCGAGATCGTCCTCGTGACCGACGCCGACTGCGCCGCGCCGCCGCTCTGGGCCCGCGCCAAGGCCGCCGCCTTCGCCGACCCGGCCGTCGGGCTCGTCTGCGGCCTCGCCCGCATCGACCCGCGCCCCGAGCCGGCCGTTCGACCGCGTGCAGGCGCTGGACTGGACGCTGCTCATCGGCGCCGTCAGCGCTCTCGCCGAGGCCGGCCTCCCGGCGACCGGCATGGGCAACAACATGGCCATCCGCCGCGACGGCCTACGACGCCGTCGGCGGCTACCCGGCGCTGCCGTTCTCCGTCACCGAGGACTTCACGCTCGTCCGCGCCGTCGCCGAGCGGACCGGCGTCGCGCGTCCGCTTCCCCGTCGCCGCGCCGACGACCGTCTGGACGCTGCCCGTCGACGGCGTCGCGGCCGCGTACCGGCAGCGGCGGCGCTGGGCGCGCGGCGGGCTGACGGGCGGCGCGCCCGTCGTCGCGGCCTACGTCGGGTTGTGGCTCGTCCACGCGCTGCCGCTCGTCTGGCCTGCTCGTCGCGCCGGGCGTCGCGCTGGCGCGCGATCGCCGCTCAAGATGCTCGCCGAGGGCGCGTTGCTTCAGGCCGTGCTGCGCCGCGTCGGCGGGCGGCTGCGGTGGCCGCGACCTGCTCGGCCTTCGAGGCGTTCCTGTTCGGCTACCTCGTGTCGCTGCCCGCTGCACTCGCGCTGCGGCCGCGTATCGGATGGAAAGGGCGCACGCTCGGGTGCCACGGCACCGAGCCCCTGGCCGCTCCGCCAGTCTGATTGCAGATAAATTGGAGTCCGACTGCTCGCCATTAGGAAACAAGGGATTACATTCCTCGCCTACTAAGGATTTCCCTGACGCCATGCCGCGCTCCAAAGGCATCATTCGCATCGACTCGGACTCGACGCACGGCTGGCAGGTCCGCGTCTACCGACACGGCAAGACGTTCTCGCGCCTCTTTTCGGACCGCAAGCACGGCACACGCGACGACGCGTTCGAAGCGGCCGAGGCGTACCGCCTCACGCCTCGAAGGCGAGGTCGCGGAGCTGCCCGACGTGCCCCGCAGCGGCGCCTCTCCGGGCGCAACCGCAGCAACTCGACTCGGCGTCGTCGGCATCTCGCGGACGTTCAAGATGCGACCGCCGCAGCGTGCGCCACGAGGTCTACGCCGTCTCGTGGAACCCCGAGCCGGGCGTCGCGAGAGGCACGTCGTTCTCGATCAAGCGCTACGGCGAGGACACCGCCTTCGGATGGCCTGCAAGCTGCGCTGGGAGAAGATGAAGGCGATCTACGGCGACCGCTACCCTGTCCCGTCGTACCTCGACCTCGTCCGGCAGAAGGCGACCGTGGATGCGAAGGCGGACCTGCGCCGCGCCGCCTGACGCGCTACAGCGCCCCGAGGCGCGCGGCAAACGTGTCCATCATGCGCCCGAACTCGAACGTCACCGCGGCCACGACGAGCGGGCGGATGAACGCTGGCGCGGGAATCGAGAGGACGGCGTCGAGGTCGAGGTGCGCATCTGTGCCGCCGTCCGGCCGCGCCTCGAGGGCGACGCGCCCCGAGAAGCGCCCCGTTCCGACGCCCTCGACGGGCGACCACGCGATGGTCTGCGCCGCGGCGTCGAACGCGTAGCGGCAGGCGTAGACGACGGCGACCGCGACGCCGGGCGGGCCGATGGGCACCATCGTCCACACGAACGCGTCCGGCTCACCGTCGAGCGGCGGCGATGTGGTCGACGTTGGGGAAGAGCGTGCCCCATGCCGGCACGTCTGAGAGGAAGGCGAACGCGGCGTCGGGCGCGAGGCGCAGGTGCGCCGTGCGGGTCGTCCGGACGGGGACCTCGACGGCCATCAGGCGACCGGCTCCGCGACGCGGCCTGTCCGCTCGGCGATGGCGTCGAAGACGGACGCGAAGAGGCGCGCGCCGTCCGCCCCGCCGCCCATCGTGCCGACGAGCGCCTCGACGCAGCGCTCCGGGTGCGGCATCATGCCGAGGACGTTGCCGCCGGCGTTGACGATGCCGGCGATGTTGCGGCTGGAGCCGTTCGGGCTCGCCGCGGGCGTCGCCTCGCCGTCGGCGTCGACGTAGCGGAAGACGACGCGGCCGTCCGCCTCGAGGCGGTCGAGGTTGGCCTCGGTGTCGACGTAGTTGCCCTCGCCGTGGGCGACCGGGACCGTCAGGACATCGCCCGCGGCGAGGCCCTGCGTGAACGGTGTCGCCGTCGTCTCGACGCGGATGCGGGCGTCGCGGCAGACGAAGCGGAGGCTCGCGTTGCGGACGAGCGCGCCGGGCAGCAGGCCCGCCTCGCAGAGCACCTGGAAGCCGTTGCACACGCCGAGCACGAGCCCGCCCTCGGCCGCGAACCGCTCCACGTCGGCCATGATCGGCGAGAAGCGCGCGATGGCGCCCGCGCGGAGGTAGTCGCCGTAGGAGAAGCCGCCGGGGACGATCACGAGGTCCGCCGCGCCGAGGCGCTCGTCCTTGTGCCACACGAAGCGCGCGTCCGCGCCGAAGACGTGCTTCGCGGCGTGGTAGGCGTCGTGGTCGCAGTTGGACCCGGGGAAGACGAGGACGGCGACGCGGGGGGCGGACATCGGCAGGCCGGAAAGAGAGCGGGGCGCACCCGGACGAGCGGGCGCGCCCCGGGCGCGGAAAAGATAGGGCCCGACCCGATCAGGACGCCGTCGCCTCGGCGTCGAGCACGAGCTGCACGGTGTGGCCGACGGCCGGGACGCCGGACGGCAGGTCCTGGCCCCACGTCATGCCGAAGTCGCGGCGGTCGATCTCGCCCTCGGCGTGGAAGCCGGCGCGCTGCCCCGCGCGCGGGTCGGCGACCGGACCGGCGGCCGTCACGCTCAAGCGTGACCGGGCGCGTGACGCCGTGCAGCGTCAGGTCGCCGGTGAGGCGGAACGTGTTCGGGCCGGTCGGCTGAACGGCCGTGCTCTGGAACGTCATCGTCGGGTGCGTCTCGACGTCGAAGAAGTCGGCCGACCGCAGGTGCGTGTCCCGCGCGTCGACGTCCGTGTCGACCGTCGTCGTCTGGACTGTCGCGCGGACGCTCGTCGCGGCGATGTTGGCGGGGTCGAACTGGATCTCGCCGTCGAAGCCGTCAAACTCGCCCTCCACCATCGCGATGCCCATGTGGCGGATGCGGAAGCCGACCGTCGTGTGCGCCGGGTCGAGGGCGTAGGTGCCGGCGGCGGGGAGCACACCTGTCTGCACGCGCGGCGCGGACGGAAGCGCGACGTCGGGCGTCGCCGTCGGGGAGGGAGCGAAGAACAGAGCGGCGGCGACGAGGGCGGCCGGGGCTGCGCGTAACATGGGTGCGGGCGGTGAGTGAGCGGCCAAGATAGATACTCGTCGCAACAGGTATTCTGGATTTCTCGCCGAGACACGCCCGGCGTCCCGTCTGACGCTTTCCACGCCGCAGTTTCCGCCTGCCGACCGATGATCCCCCGCGAGCTGTTCCGCAAGATCCGGCGCGTCGAGGTCCGCACGCGCGGCCTCGTCGAGAGCGTCTTCGGCGGCGAGTACCACTCGGCGTTCCGCGGGCGCGGCATCGAGTTCGCCGAGGTCCGCCCGTACCTCGTCGGCGACGACGTGCGGACGATCGACTGGAACGTCTCGGCGCGGACGGGCGAGCCGTACGTCAAGCTCTTCGAGGAGGAGCGCGAGCAGACGCTGGTCCTCGTCGTGGACGTCTCCGGGAGCGAGGACTTCGGCTCGGGCGAGAGCGCCAAGCGCGACCTCGCGGCCGAGGTCTGCGCCGTGCTCGGCTTCTCGGCGCTGCGGCAACGGCGACCGCGTCGGCCTCGCCCTGTTCACCGACTCGGTCGAGCGCTTCGTGCCGCCGTTGAAGGGCAAGCGCCACGTGCTGCGCGTGCTCCGCGACCTCTTCGCGCACGCTCCCAGCGAGCCGCGGGACAGACATCGCCGGGGCGCTCGACCACGTGCTGCGCGTCGTGCGCCGCCGCGCGATCGTGGTCCTCGTGAGCGACTTCCTGGTGCCGGCCGGACAGGGCGTGGCCGTCGCCCGCGCGCTCCGCCGCGCCTCGTCGCGCCACGACGTCGTGGCGGTCCGCGTCGTGGACCCGCGCGAGGAGGCCCTCCCGGCCGTCGGCCTGCTCCAGGTCGTCGACGCCGAGACGGGCGCGGCGACGGTCGTGGACACGTCGAGCGCGGCCGTCCGGGCGGCCTTCGCGAAGCGGGCGGCGTCGCGGTCCGGCGCGCATCGAGGCGACGCTCAAAGAATCCCGCGTGGACCACTCACCGTGCGCACGGACGCGGACTACGTCGAGCCACTTGCGGCGTTCTTCCGGAAACGGTCCCGCCGGCGATGACGACTCGGTTTCTCCTCCTGCTCTGCGCGACGGCTGCGCTGGCGCCCGCCGCCGCGGCCCAGAGGCCCGCCCGGCTGACGGTCCTCGCGGACAGCGTCTCGGCCGGCGAGCGCGTCCGCGTCGCGGTCGCGGTGGACCACGGGCCGGGGCAGTCCGCCGTCTTCCCGGACGTGCCGGCCGGCAGCGCCGAAACCGCCCCGCTCATCGCGTTCGGCGACGCCGAGGCGTTTTCGGTGGTGCGCCTGCCGCCCGTCGTGCGCGGCAGCGTCCGCACGGACAGCGCCGTGTACGAGGTTGCCGTGTTCGCCGTCGATACGGCGCGCGTCGGGCCGGTCCCGGTCCGCCTCGCTGTTGGCCGCGACACTGTTTCGGCGGCGTCGGGCGTGGCGCTCGTGCCGGTCCGCAGCCTGCTCACGGACGGCGACACGACGCCCGCGCCGCTCGGCCCGCCGGACTCCTTTCCCGGCCTGCTGCCCGTGTGGACTCGCGCTCGGCGCGCTCGCGCTGGCGCTCGCCGGTGTCGGGGCGTGGTTCTTTCTGCGGTGGAAGCGCCGCGACGCGGCCCGTCCTTCCCCGCGCCGATCCCTTCCCCGAGGCGACGGCCGCGCTCGACGCCCTGCCGCGCCGCCCCGGCCGAGCGCGCGCTCGGCGCTCGCGAGGCGCTGCGCGTCTACCTCGCCCGGCGCCTCGGCCTGCCCGCGCTCGAGTCCACGGCCGACGAGATCGTCCAGCCCTCGCCATGCGCCGCGTTCCGGACGCCGCGCGCGAAGCGACGCGGCGCGTGCTCGCCCTCGCCGACCTCGTCGCCTATCGCCGGCATCGCGCCCACGTCGGCCCGCGCCGACGAAGCCGCCGACGGAGGCGCGGGCAGCCGTCGGCGCCGTCGAGGCGCACGTCCAGGAGGGCGAGCGACGCGCGGCCGCCGCATCTGCGTCGGTTCCGGCCAGGTCGGAAGCCACCCCTTAGAACCCGCGCCCTCTCTGTGACCTTCGCCTCGCCGCTCTGGCTCCTGCTGCTCGCTCGCCGTGCCCGCGCTCGCGTGGCACGCGCGGGGCCGGCGTGGGGAGGCGCCGGGCGTGCTGTTCTCGGCCGCGGGCGACGCGGCGGGCCTGCCGGCAGGCGGCTGGGCGCGCCTCGGGTGGCTGCCCGGCGCGCTGCGGATGGCGGCCCTCGCCCTCGCCGTGATCGCGCTGGCGCGGCCGCAGCGCCGCGACGCGTCCGTCGCGCGCTCGTCGGAGGGCATCGACATCATGCTCGCGCTCGACGCGTCGACCTCGATGAGGCCGAGGACTTCCCGCCGAACCGCTTCGAGGCGGCCAAGGCCGTCGCGGCCGAGTTCGTCCGCGGCCGCACGTCGGACCGCGTCGGGCTCGTGGTCTTCGCCGCGCAGGCGTACACGCAGGCGCCCGCTGACGCTGGACTACCCGTTCCTGCTGACGATGCTGAGCGAGGTCCGGATGGGCACGATCGAAGACGGGACGGCCATCGGGACGGCCATCGCGACGTCCTCGGCGCGCCTGCGCGACTCGGACGCCACCTCGCAAGGTCATCATCCTGCTCACCGACGGCCAGAGCAACCGCGGCCAGGTGGACCCGCGAGACGGCCGCCGAGGCGGCGCGCGCGCTCGGCGTCCGCATCTACGCCATCGGCGTCGGCACGGACGGCGGGACGCTCCCGGGCTCGGGGCCCTTCGGCGGCTTCCTCGGCGGCCCGCCGACGCCCAGATCGACGAGGCCACGCTGCGGACGGTCGCCGAGACGACCGGCGGCCGCTACTTCCGCGCGACCGACGTCGAGGCGCTGCGCTCGATCTACGCCGCCATCGGCGAGTTGGAGAAGACCCGCATCGACGAAACGGTCCTCCTGGACGTCGAGGAGCTCTACCGCTGGGCGCTGTGGCCCGCGCTGCTGTGCCTTCGTCGCCGCGTCCGTCCTCGCCAGCACCCGGCTCCGGCGCGTCCCATGACCTTCCGCTCCCCCGCCCTGCTCCTCGTCGCGGTCGCGCTCGTGCCTCTGGTCGCGGCGCTGGCCGTCGTCGCGGCGCGGCGGCGGCGCGAGGCGCTGCGCCTGTTTCTCGGGCCCCGCGCCGCCGGGCAGCTGCGCGCGCCTCGCGCCGCTCGCGCGGCGGCGGACCGTCCGCGCAGGCCTCACGGCGGCCGCCCTCGGCCTGCTCGGCATCGCGCTCGCCGGGCCGCGCATCGGCGCGACGACGCGCGAGGCGCAGACGGAGAGCCTCGACCTCATCATCGCCCTCGACGTCTCGGAGTCGATGCGTACCCAGGACGTCGCGCCGAGCCGCCTCGACCGGGCGACGCTCGAGATCGAGCGCATCGTCGAGGCGCGCCGCGGCGACCGCGTCGGGCTCGTGATCTTCGCCGGCGAGGCCTTTCTCCAGTGCCCGCTCACGACCGACCGCTCCGCCGTCCGCCTCTTCCTGGAGTCGGTCGACCCCGAGCAGATCGCGATCCAGGGGACGGACTTCTCGGCCGCGCTCCGCGTCGCGTCCGAAGCGTTCGACGCCGGGGCGCAGAACGACGCCGCGTCGGCAGAGCGCCCGCGCGCGCTGCTCGTCGTGTCGGACGGCGAGAACCACGAGAGCGGGCTGAACGAGGCCGCCGAGGCACTTCGCCAGAGCGGCGTCACGATGCTCGCGCTCGGCGTCGGGACGGACGAAGGCGGGCCGGTCCCGGACGTCCAGCGCGGCCAGCAGGGCGGCTTCAAGCGCGACCGCCAGGGCCGTACGGTCGTGTCCACCTACCAACCCGGCGCCCTGAAGGACCTTGCCGGGCGCGTCGCTCGTCCACGTCGGGGAGGGCGGCTCGGCCGCGGGCCAGATCAACGACGAGCTCGCCGGCCTCGACCGCGCCGTCGTCGCCTCGGACCGCGTCGACGCGGCGGCCGAGCAGTTCCAGTGGCCGCTCGCGCTCGGGCTGCTCCTGCTGCTCGCGGAGCGCCTCGTCGCGCGCCGCCGCCTCGTCCTCGACGCTCAGACGCCCGCCGCCGCGTGACCCGCTCCGTCGCCCTGCTCCTGCTCCTCGGCTTCGCCGCGCTCCAGCCGGGCGCGCGTGACGGGCGTGCAGGCAACCGCCTCCTCGAGGCCGGCGATGCCGCCGGCGCCGCGGCCGCCTTCCGCGGCGGGACCGAGCGCGCGGGCGTCCCGGACGCCATCGCCGCACGCCTGTGGCACAACCTCGGCCTCGCGCTCGCCCGCGACACGACGCAGAGCGCCGCCCCGCCGGAGCCGGCGCGGAGCCCGACTCGCTCGCGGCGCTGGCCGACAGCGCCTTCGCCCAGGCGCTCCGCCTCGAGCCGGACCCTGCCAGCCGCGCGCGCATCGCCTACGACGCCGGCACCGCCGCGCTCCTCGGCGAGCGCTACGAGGTCGCCGTCCCGCTCCTCCGCCGCGCCCTCGTCCTGGACCCGACGCGCACGGATGCGCGGCGCAACTACGAGATCGCGCGGCGACGGCTCGACAGCCAGACACCGCCCGAGAAACCCGAGCCGTCCGACGAAGCCAAGCGCATCAAGGCTCGCGCCGACGCGCTCGTCGCCGCGAGGCGCTACCGCGAGGCGCTCGACGTGATGACCGAGGGCCTCGCCCGCGACTCGACCGTCGCCGCCTTCGCCGACTTCACGGGCCGCCTCGAGGGCGTCGTGGAGATCGACGAGATGCCGTCGTCCCCGACTGCGCCAGCCGCGCCAGAGACGACCGCGCCGCCTGCGCCCGTTGCCCCTTCCGCGCCGCGCCCGGCGCCCGCCGGTCCGACCCGCCTGTAGACTCCTGCCATGAAACGCCTCCTCCTGCTCGCCGCAGCCGTCGCCGCGCCGGCGATCGCCCAGCAAGCCGTTCCGCGCGGACCGGCTGCGCCGTCGCCGCCGGCGGCCGTGGACCGTTACCACGAAGCCGCGCGCCTCTACGTCGACGGACAGAATGCGCCGGCGCTCGCCGCAGCCGAGGAGGCCGTGCGCCTCGCGCCCGGCGATCAGAAGGCCGTCGCCCTGCGCGACCTTATCAAGCAGGAGCAGGACCAGCAGGACCAGCAGCAGAACCAGCAGGACGAGCCGCAGCAGGACGAGCAGAACCAGCAGAAGCCGGACGACGAGGGCCAGCAGAGCCCGCCCAACGCGCCGCCGCCGCGGCCAGAACCCGCAGGACACACCGTCGGACCAGCCTGCAGCCGGGCGACGAGCGGATGTCGCGGGACCAGGCTGAGCGCATCCTCGACGCCGTCGGCGGCGACGAGCGGCAGACCCTGCGCCAGATGCGCCGCGCACCGTCGCGCGCCCGAACCAACGAGCAGGACTGGTGACGCATCGACTCTCTACCTGCTTCGCCGCGGCCGCGCTCGCCCTCGTGCTCTGCGCCGCTGCCCACGCCCAGCCCCGTGCGACCGCCCGCGTCTCGCCAACGCGCGTCGGCGTCGGTGGGCAGGTGGCGTACACGCTCACGATCGAGGGCGCGACGGGCGGCACCATCGCCGCGCCGCCCGCGACCGGCGGCCTGCAGCCAACGCAGAACCGGCCGACGTCCGACGTGAGCACGCAGGTCAACGGACGGACGGAGCGGGAGCTCACCTGGACTTACACGGCTGTCCGCCCCGGCCCCGCCCGCATCGGACCGTTCCGCTTCGACGCCGGCGGCCGCACGCTGGCCGTCGCCGCGGCGAGCGTCACGCGTGACGGCGCAGGCCGCCCCGAGCACGTCGGCGCCCGCGCCGAGCCAGGCGCCGGGCGAGCGCCGCGACCTGTTCGCCCGCGTCGAGCTGTCGGAGGCGCGCCCCGTCGTCGGCCAGCAGGTCGTGGCGAACGTGGTGCTGTACTTCGACCCCAAGATCCAGCCGCGTCAGACGCTCGTGACGGGCTCGTGGGATGCGCCCGGCTTCTGGCGCGAGGAGCTCGACGTCGCCTCGACGGTCCCGCACGGCGTGACGGTCGGCGGGCGGGCCTTCGAGGCGGTGACGCTCCGCCGCGTCGCCCTCTTCCCGACGCGCGACGGCCGCCTCGAACTGCCGCCGATGACGTTCTCGGTCGACTTCCTGAGCCTCAGCCCGTTCGCGACGGACCCCAACGACCCGTTCGCGCCGTTCTTCCAGCCGTTCTCGGGCGGCCTCGACCAGGCCGACGTCTCGACGCCATCCGTGACGCTGGACGTGTCCGCGCTGCCCGCAGGTGCGCCCGCCGGTTTCTCAGGTGCCGTCGGACAGTACACGATGGCGGCGGAGCCCGTCGCGCGCACGGCGCAGGCCGGCGACCCGGTCCAGCTCACCGTGACGATCTCGGGCACGGGCAACCTCGCGACGCTCGCCGCGCCGGCCCTCCGCACCCCGCCCGGCGCCGACGCCTTCCCGCCGCGCGACGACTCGGACATCGACCGCACCGGCACCGCGGTCCGCGGGACGCGGACGTTTACGTTCACGCTCGTCCCGCAGGGCGGCGGCCCGCTGGACGTCCCGCCGGCGGTCTGGTCCTACTTCGACCCCGAGACGGGCGCCTACCGCACGCTCCGGACCGACTCGGTGCAGATCGCCGTCTCCGGCGCCGCGGCGGATGGCACGCCGCGCCGCGCCGCTGTCGGTCCGGCCGCGGGCCTGATCACCGAGGCGACGTGGCAGCGCCCCGGCGTGCCCGTCTGGATCCTGTGGGTGGCGCTCGGCGCCGGCCTCGGCGTTCCCGCCGTTGCGCTCGCCCTCACCGCGCTCGTCCACCGCCGCCGGCGTCTCGGTGAGGCCGATACGCCCGAGAACCGCCGCCGAGCCGCCCTCGCGACGGCTCAGACGCGCCTCGTCGCGGCGCGCGCGCTCGCGGGCCCAGATGCCTGCGCGGCGGCCGAGCGCGCCGTCCACGGCTTCCTCGCGGACCGCTACCGGATCGCCGCGACGGGCCTCGACCGGACGGCACTCGCCGACGCACTCGCCGGGCACAGCGTCCCCGACGCCGAGCGCCTCGTCGCTGTCCTCGCCGCGCTCGACGTGGGCCAGTTTGCGCCCGCCTTGGCCCGCGTGACGCCGGCCGAGGCGATCTCAGAGGCCGAGGCGACGCTCCAGTCCATCGACACCGCCGGCCGGCCCGCGCCGCGCCGCGTCACCCGCCGTTGCCGCGCGGCCGTCGCGGCACTCGTCCTGCTCGCCGCGACGGGCGCGCGCGCGCAGGGCCTCGACGAGGCGAACCGCCTCGTCGCGCTCGGCTCGCAGCTCGCGGCCGAGGGCGACTCCGCCGGCGCCGCCGCCGCCTTCGCCGGCGCCGCCGATGCAGGCCGCGCCGCTGGGCGCGTCTCGGCGGCCGTCGAGCACGACCTCGGGACGCTCGCGCTCGCGCGGGGCGATGCCGGCGCGGCGCGCCTGCATACCGAGCGCGCCGCACGCCTCGCCCCGCTGAGCGCGCCGGTCCAGCAGAACGCGGCGCTCGCCCGTGCGCTAGCCGGCGCCCCGGCGGAGCCCGCCGTCGCCCGCGCGTGGCGCATCGCCCGCAGCGTCGCCGGCCCGGCGGGCCTCGTCGCCCTCGCGCTCGCCCTCGTCTACGTCGCGCTCGCCCTGTTCCTGAACCGGCGCCGCCGCGCGGCGCTCGTCATCGGGGCGCTCGGCCTGTTCGCCGTGGCAGGCGCCGTCGCGGCACTGGCCGAGGCGTCGCGCCCCGCGGGCGTCGTGCTCGTCGCCGCGGGCGTGCGCGCCGAGCCGACGCCAGAGGCGACCGAGGGCGCGGCGCTGGCGCCGGGCGCGCTCGTACGCCTCGGCGAGCGCCGCGGCACGTGGCGGGCGGTCCGCACGGACGGCCGCGACGGATGGGTCCCCGACGCCGCCGTCGCGTCGCTCTGACGCCGTGACCATCGCCCGTGCCTCAACCGCCGCCGACTTTACCGCCGCCCGCGCGGTCGTCGAGGAGTACGCGGCGGGACTCGGCGCCCACCTCTGCCTCGAGGGGTTCACCGCCGAAATCGCGGCGTTGGGGCAGGTGTACGGCCCGCCGCGCGGCGTCCTGCTGCTCGCCCGCGCCGGCGACACCGTCGCGGGCTGCGTCGCTGCGCGCCCGCTCGCAGCCGCCGGCGCCTGCGAGATGAAGCGGCTGTACGTCCGCCCGGCGTTCCGCGGCCTCGGGCTGGGCCGCGACCTCGCCGCCGCGGTGCTCGACGCCGCGCGCACGCTGGGCTACCGCCGGATGCTCCTCGACACGCTCGACACGATGACTGCGGCGCACGCCGTTTACGCTGCCCTCGGCTTCGGCGAGGTGGCAGCGCGCACTGCACCCCCGAGCCCCGGCGTCCGCTCCATGGCCACCGACCTCTGACGCTCCCCGATGCTGCTCCGCACCGTTCGCCTGACGCTCCGGCCCGACCGCCTCAGGGCCTTCCGCGCCCTCTTCGCCGAGACGCGCGACCGCATCGCCGCGGCGCCGGGCTGCCGGCGCCTCGAGCTCTGGCAGGACCCGCGCTTCCCGAACGTCCTCACAACCGTCAGCCTGTGGGACGGCCCCGAGGCGCTCGACGCCTACCGCGCCTCGGACCTCTTCCGCGAAACGTGGGCGCGCACGACGCCGCTTTTTGCCGCAGCGCCCGTCGCGACCAGCCACGTGGAGGTTGACCCGGTGGGATGAGCGGTAGGGCCAGGCGCCTCAGACCTCCACCTTCAGCCGAGCATCGCGGTCGGTGACGTCGAAGAGCTCGCCGTGCGGCACCATCGTGATCTGGCCGTACTGCTCGAGCAGCATCTTGTAGGCCTCGCCCACGGGCCGGATCTTGCGGTCGATGTCGTACAGCCCGCACGGGTTGACGTGGCCGCGGACCTCCGAGAGCTGGATGTCCCAGTCGACCTGGTCGATGAGCGAGTACCAGGTGAAGCCGAGGACCGGGACACCGTCGGCGCGCATCTGGAGGATGTTCATCCACTGCTTCCAGAGCCACGCCGGGGCCTTCGCCGAGTCAAAGATGTTGGTCTCCGTGTGCATCACCGGCTTGCGGTAGCGCTTGACGTACTCGTGCGTGATCTGGTACCACCCGAGCACGTCCTGCGCCTCGCAGAAGGTGCCGTCGGCGAGCTTGATGCGCTCGTTCGTGCCGTAGTAGTCGTTGCCCATGACCTGGTAGCCGGGCGGCTCGCCCTCCATAAACCAGTCGTACTCGGCCCGCGTCATCCCGTTGTCGAGGAGGTACTGGTACATCTCCGCGTCCGGGTGATTCGCGTAGAGCAGGTCCAGCGAGAGAAAGCGCATCTTGTTGTGGATGCGCGTCTCGCGGCTCGGCGTGACGATGGCCTCGTGCAGGTACTCGGCGGACTCCGACTGGACGATGACGCAGTCCGGCCGGATCTCCGCGATGCGCTGGTTGGCGAGGATGCTGGCCGCGACACAGTGCTTCAGGGCGGTCACGAAGCCCTGGTGGGTCTTCATCTGCTCGTTCCAGACGCCGTCGAGGCCGGAGATGCGGGCGGTGACGTAGATCTCGTTGACCGGCGTGTAGAACCGCACCCACGGGTAGCGCTTCGCGACGGCGGCGGCGTAGTTGGCGAAGTGCAGCGGGAGCTCCGGGTTCTGGAAGTCCCCGATCCAGTCCGGCACGCCAAAGTGGAGCAGGTCGAGGATCGGCGTGATGCCCAAGCGCTGGATCTCAGCCATCGCGGCGTCGGCGAAGTCCCAGTCGTAGCGGCCCTCGCGGCGCGAGACGACGGGGTACGGCAGGCCGTAGCGCAGCACCTTCAGGCCCATCTCCTTCACGAGCCCGAGGTCCTCTTTGTAGCGGTCGTAGTGGCCGCACTCGGCGAGCAGGTCGCGCCGCACCGTCCCGCCCTTGATGGTCGGGTTGGAGCACTCGATGCCCGTCGCGAACATGAAGTTGCCCGGCGTCGCCCGTCGGCAGGCCCGAGCCGTCGTGGCCGGCGCCGCCGCCGTACTGGTCGCCCGCGTAGCCGTTGGCGTTCTTGGCTTTGACGAGGTCGAGAAAGCTCTTGGACATCTGGAGTTGTGGCTACGTGCTCAGGGATGGAAGGGGCACTGTTCCGTTCAGAGACCTATCAGGTCCCCCTTCAACTGCTCCCGAGGAACGCGTCCGCGGTGCGGAGGGCGTTGGCGACGATCGTGAGGGCGGGGTTGACCGGGAGCGACGACGGGAACGTCGAGTTGTCCGAGACGATGAGGCCGGGCGTGTCCCACACGCGGCCGTCTGCGTCGACGACCGAGTCGTCTGCGCGTCGCGCCCATGCGGGCCGTGCCGATAACGTGGGCGTGGCGGTCGAAGGACCAGACGTCGCGGGCGCCGGCGGCGTCCCAGATCAGGCGCATGATGCGGTCGGCGTGGGCCGTCATGCGCTGCTCGTTCTCGCCGGCGTCGAAGACGACGTGCGGCTTGGGCAGGCCGCGCGCGTCGAGCTCGTCCGAGAGCGTGATCCGGTTGTCTTCGTGCGGGAGGCAGTCGCCGAGGATGTTGATGCCGGCGACGTAGCCGTAGCCGCGCATGTGCTCGCGCAGAGCTCTCGCCCCAGAGCCCGCGCCCGCGCGCGACCTGCCGGGCGTACGTGACGGGCATCACGCCGATGGACTGCAAGAGGTAGCCGCCCGCGAAGTCGGCGTCGTCGGGGCGGTGCGTGTCCTCGGAGATGAGGCCGCCGGGGATGCCCTTGAACGGGCGCGTCGGCTCGTCGAAGCGGCCCCAGATCTGGAGGCCCGGGTGCGCCATGAGGTGCCGGCCGACGTGTGCGCCGCCGATGCCGTTCATCAGCATGAGGCGCGGCGTCTCGACCGAGCCGGCGCACAGAAAGACGGTGTCGGCTTCGAGGCGCGTCTCCTCCGCCCTTGCTGCGTGTAGACGACGCCCGTCGCGCGGCCGGCCGAGTCGCGCGTGATCTCGGTCACGAAGCACTCGGGGCGGACCTCGGCGCCGTGCGCCTGCGCGAACGGGATGTACGTCACGTCCATGCTCGCCTTGGCGCCCGTGGTGCAGCCGGCCTGGCAGAAGCCGCGGTTCGTGCACGCCGCCCGCCAGCCGACGCCCTCGCGGTAGTAGCTGCCCGAGAGCGCGGCGTTGGCGGCGGGGCTCGTCCGGATGCCGACGGCCTCGGCGCCGCGCTGCATGAGCTGCGCCGCGGCGTTGAGCGGGAGCGGCGGCAGCGGGTAGCCGGTCGTGCGCGGCGGGCCCCACGGGTACGGATTCGGACCCGAGACGCCCATGAACTGCTCGGCCTCGCTCGAAGTACGGCTCGAGCGTCGTCGTAGCCGATCGGCCAGTCCATGCCGACGCCGAACTCGGTCTTGATCGCGAGGTCGGCCGGGTGCGGGCGCGGCGTGTAGGCCGTGTAGTGCAGCGTGGAGCCGCCGACGCCGATGCCGGAGTTGTTGGCGCCGAAGGCGAGCGCGTCCGTCCCGGCCGAGATGCGCTCGTCGGTCCAGAACAGCTTGTCCTGCTCGAGTTCGTCGGTCGCGAAGTCCTCGGTCGGGTTCCACAGGCGTCCCGCCTCCAGGGCGACGACGCGCAGGCCGGCCGCGGCGAGGCGCGCGAGGACGGGCGCGCCGCCGGCCCCGGTGCCGATGATGATGGCGTCGAATCGGTCGGTCACGGCGTGTCTCGGGCAGTGGGCTCGCGGTCCTCGCGCTCGCCGAGTGTGATCTGCGGTCCAGCCCGGCGCGTCGGCGAAGCCGGCGTAGCCGATGTCCTGCTGCGCGAGCGGGTGGCCGAAAAAGAGGCCCGCGGCCTCGGCGAGCCAGTCGGCGAACCAGAGGCGCGCGTCGAAGCCGTCGAGGCCGGCGAAGGCGCCGCGGGCGTGCTGCGCGTCTGCGAGGATCGCGTCCTGGTCGGCCGGCGCGAGGTCGCAGAAGCGCTCGGCGTGCGCTGCTTCGGCGGCCGCGTCGATGGCAGCGACGCCGCGGCGGAAGGCCTCGCCGTCGGGCGGGAGCGCGGCGTAGCGCCAGCCGTCGCCCGTCCCCGCCGCAAGGCGGGCGTCGATGCTCGGCGCGACGTCGACGGCTCGGTCGAGGCCGGTCGACGGGACGAGGCGCGCGCAGGCGGCGGCGAACGTCTCGTAGGCGTCGGCGTCGAAAAACGTCGGCGCGGCGGGCGTCGCGTCGAGGCGCTCGAGGAGCGCGCGGCGCGTCGGCGCGGTCGTCTGGGGCGAGGCGATGAGCGGCAGCGCCCAGCCGGTCGGCCACTCGGGCGACGGGGCGTCGTCGCGCGGCGGTCTGGGGCTCGGCCATCAGGACGAGGTCTTGCCGCCCGTCACCTCGAGGATCGAGCCGGTCGTGAACGACGAGTCGGACGTGGCGAAGTAGACGTAGGCCGGGGCGAGTTCCTCGGGCTGGCCGGGGCGCGCCAGCGCGACCTCGTGGCCGAACTTCTCGACCTCGCTCTGCGGCATCGTCGCCGGGATGTTGGGCGTCCAGACCGGCCCCGGCGCGACGCAGTTCACGCGGATGCCGCGGTCGGCGAGGTTCAGCGCGAGCGACTTCGTGAAGGCGTGGATCGCGCCCTTCGTCGCCGTGTAGTCGATGAGCATCTTGTTGCCCGTCAGACCGACGATGCTGCCCGTGTTGACGATCGCCGAGCCCTCTTTGAGGTGCGGCAGCGCCTCCTGCGCCATCATGAAGTAGCCGAAGATGTTGGTCTCGAACGTGCGCCGGAACTGCTCGTCCGTGAGGTCCTCGAACCGCTCCTGCGCCATCTGGAAGGCCGCGTTGTTGACGAGCACGTCCAGCCCGCCGAGGCTGTCCACGACCTGCTGCACGGCGGCCTTCACCTGCTGCCCGCTCGCGGACGTCGCACTTGATGGACAGGCCCTTCCGGCCGTGCCCCTCGATCATGCCGATCGTCTCGGCCGCGTCGCCGTCGTTCTCGTTGTAGACGATCGCGACGTCGGCACCCTCCATCGCGAACGCGACGGCGACGGCGCGCCCGATGCCCGAGTCGGCGCCGGTGACGAGCGCGACCTTGCCCGCCATCTTGCCGGCCGGCTTGTAGAACGACAGGTCCGAGTCGGGCTGCTGGTTCATGTCCGACTGCTTGGCCGGATAGGGCAGCTTCTGGCCCTCGATCTCGTCGGAGGTCGGGCGGAACTCGTCGGGCGGGGAGGTCGACATCGGGACGGGCGGGAGAGTGGAGTCGGGCTACCCGGCGCCGCGCGACCGTGTTTCCGTCAGGCGCGCCAGTCGGCGAGCGCCTCGAGGATGAGGTGCGTGCAGTCGCCCGCGAAGGTGCCGGGGCCGCGGACGCGCCAGCCGTGGCCGAGGCCCGGCACGAGGCGGAACGCGTTCGTGGCGTAGCGCGCGGCCGCCGCCCGCGTCTCGTCCGGCGCCGCGACGGTGTCGGCGTCGCCGGTGAGGAACGCGACGGGACGCTCGGGCGCGACGCGGTCGGCGAAGGTGACGGGATTGAAGGCCTGCACGGCTTTTCCGCCGCGCCCGAGGCGCGCGAGGAGCACGGCGAGGCGCAGCACGCCGACGGCCGTGTCGCCCCCGCGGGCGCGCGCGGCGCGCTCGAGGACAGGCAGAAGGGCCGGACCCGCGACGAGGGCGGGCCCGATGAGCGCCTCCGGCACGCCCGCCCACTGCGCCGACGTCTGCGCGAGCCCGCGCGCCATCGCGGGCAGGTCCGAGTGCCCACACGCGCCGACGAGGCGCTGCCCGAGGCCGTCCCGGCCGAAGGCGAGGCTGGAGAGCAGGCAGCCGAAGCTCACGCCGAACAGCGCGAGCCGCCCGCCGACCGCCTCGACGAGCCCGTGGCGCTCGGCCGCGATGCCGAGCGCCGCGGGGAAGTCGAGCGCGACGCCGTCGAAGAGGCGCTGCGCGAAGGCGACGTCCAGCGTGAGGTCCGACCGGCGGCCGATCTCGGCGAGTTCGCTGCCGCGCGGACCCGATCCGGCGCGGCGCTCGCCGCCGAGCGGCGTGTCGAACAGGACGAGCCCCAGCCCGGCGTCGAGGAGTGGCGCGACGAGTGCGCCGCTCCGTTCGAGCGGCGCCGTGATGCCCTGGAGGAGCGTCACGACGGGTGCCTGTTCTGGGTTCGGCGGCGCGAAGACGAGGACGCGGACCGTCGCGAGCGCGCGGTCCATCTCGGCGTCGCCCGTGACCGTGTGCGGGCGCAGCATCCGATACGCCGTGCCGGAGCGGCCGCCGAACGACACCTTCCGGGCGGACAGGATCTCGGGCGTCTCAGGCATCGCGGCGGGCGACGACGCCGAACAGCGGGTCGCCGCGGTGCGGCGTGTGGGCAATGACCTCGTACTCGCCGAAGCCACCCGCCTCGCGTGTGTAGGTCCCGACGAGGGCGACGTGGCCGGCATCGTCCAGCGCGCTCCAGATGCGGACGGCCTTGGTCGGGAAGCAGCGGTTCGAGAACGTCACGACGAGCGCGCCGCCGGGGCGCAGCACGCGGGCGATCTCGCGGAAGACGGCGACGGGCGCGGTGAGGTACTGCACCGAGACGCAGATCAGGACGGCGTCGAACGCCGCGTCGTCGTAGGGCAGGCGCGGGTCGGCGTTGAGGTCGTGGACGCAGCGCTCCGTCAGGCGCGGGTTGGCGTCCAGCTCGGCCGCGTTCATCCCGAGGCCGGCGACGCGCCCGAGCGGCAGGTCGGCGGGCAGGTGCGAGACGTGCGACGTCATGAGGTCGAGCACGTCCGACGCGGGCGCGAGCGTCTCGCGGTAGAGCGCCGTGACGGCGGCGATGGCCGCAGCGTCGATGTGGGTGACGAGGCGCGGGGACCGGTAGAAGTCCGAGTCGGGCGACTCGTCGGCGCGGCGGAAGGCGGCGTCGGGGAGGGCGGTCATGCAGAGGCGGCGTTTCCAGCTCCACGCCGCGCGCCGCGCGCGGTTTCGCCTACTCCGCGCCGAGCGTGAACACGGCGTTGGCGAAGACGAGCTGCCCGTCGGCCCAGAAGCCGCGGAAGAGCGGGTCGTCCACGAAGGCCACGACGTGCCCGCGGCCGACGTCTGTGACGCCGAAGACGAGCGACTCGGCGAGGCGCGCGCGCGTCGCGCGGCCGGCGAAGCCCGCGGCCGGCGCCCCGTCGCGCAGGACGCCGACGTTCCAGCCGTCGGCGAGGAACGGGACCGCGCCGGCGCTCTGCTTGAGCGTGTACGTGTGGTCCGGCAGGCCGAAGGCGAGCGGGTGCGTCGGGTCCACCTGCACGCGGAAGATGCTGCCTGGCGTGCCCTCGGCGGCGTCCCGACGCGCCTGCTCCGCGTACGGCCTCAGCAGCGCGGCGTCCGACGTGTCGGCATCTGCCTTGCGCTCCTTGCCGATGCCGAAGCCGTCGCGCCCGGCCAGCGCCGCGACGGCGCCCTCCATCGCGACGATCCGCCCGCCGCCCCGCGCGAACGCGAGCAGGCGCTCGGCACGGGCGTCGGTCATCCACGCTCCCCAGCGGCCGTCCGGCAGCACGAGCACGTCGGCGTCGTCGAGCGCGCCCGCGAGGTTGTCGGCGTCGACGAGCGTCACCGGGTAGCCGAGCGTCTGCTCGAAGAGGTGCCACACCTCGCCGAGCGCCGTCGGCGAGACGGGCGTGCTGGCGGCGACGACGACGCGCGGCGGCGCGATCCGCCCGACGCTCCCGGAGCCGAGGTCGCGGCCGCTCGGCACGAACCCGCTGCGGAGCGCGAACAGCGGGCGCCCGGCCGCCGCGGCCGCGTCGCGGACCGTCCGGTCGAAGGCGTCGCCATTCCCGGCGCGCGCGATGACCAGCGTCCCGCGGTCGAACGCCTCGCCGTCCTGGGTGAACGGCTCCGCGGCGACGCGCACGCGGACGCCCGCGCGGAGCAGACGGGCGAGGAGCGCCGCGTCGGCTGTCGTCTGCCAGCGGGCGAGGTACGCGACGGGGCGCTCGGGCAGGGCCGGCGCCACCGCCGGCGCGCGCGCCGCGGTCGTGACGCTGCCCTCGATCTCCAGGCCCTCGACGTTGAACACGTACGGCAGCGCCCACGCCGTGATGTCGTACGTGACCGAGTCGGCGAGCGGCGGCGCGGGCTCGAAGAGGACGGCCGCGAGCGTGCCCTTCGGCTGGTCCAGCGGCACGACGAGGCTGCCCTGCCGCAGCGTCTGCCGGCCCGTCGCGGTCGCCTGCCCGCCGGCGTAGCGCGTGCCCCTCACGCTCTGCTCGCGGTCGGCGTAGGCGTAGCGGATGCCCTGGCGGTCCAGCAGAGTGGCGAGCCCGGCGAGGCGGCCGGCGTCGCCCTGCGCGGCGTAGGCGCGGACGGCGCCGAGCGGGCGGCGGAAGAAGGCCGCGAACTCGGCGCGCACCTGAGCGGCGTTCCGCGCCGTCGCGTCGACCGTCGTGAGGCCCGTCGAGACGTGGTGCGCGATGCGATCCGCGAGGCGCAGCGTGTCGCCCGCGGCGGTCTCGATGGCGAGCGCCGCGCGGCCGCCGCCGCCCTGCTCGTACGTCATCCCGACGGACCCGTTGAACGTCGGCCACGTGTCGCCGTAGCCGGGGTAGAAGAGGTCGAACTCCTCGCGGGTGAAGTACAGCCAGCCGTTCGCGTCGAAGACGCCCGCGTTGGCCTCGCCGATGCGCGTCTGGAAGGCCATCTGCCACGGCGTCACGCGCGCGTGGACCGGGCTATGCGGCGGGCGCGAAGTAGTACGGGCTCTCGACGCCCTGCTCGTGGAAGTCCACGTGGACGTGCGGCAGCCAGCGGTCGTAGAGCGCGAGGCGCGCGCGCGTCTCGGGCTGCGTCGCCCACGCCCAGTCGCGGTTGAGGTCGAAGAGGTAGTGGTTGACGCGCCCGCCGGGCCACGGCTCGGTGTGCTCGCGCGCGTCGGGGTCCGCGTTCGGCGTCGCGCCGGTGCGCTGCGTGACGCCCGAGACGTAGCGCTCGCGGCCGTCCGGGTTGAGGCACGGGTCGAGGATCACGACCACGTCGCGGAGCCACGCCTCGGCGCGCGGGTCCGTCGCGAGCGTGTAGAGCGTCTCCATCGCCGCCTCGGTGCTCACCGCCTCGTTGCCGTGGACGTTGTAGCTCAGCCAGACGATGGCCTTCTCGGGCGCACCGCCGCCGGGCAGCACGCCCGCGGCGCGCAGGTTGCTCGCCCGCACCGCCTCAGTGTCCGTCCCCACCTCGGCGATCGTCAGGGTGACGAGCGGGCGCCCCTCGGGTGTCTCGCCGTACGTCTCGATCGCCACGCGCGGCGACGCCGCCGCGACCGCGCGGACGTACTCGACGACGCGGGCGTGCGGCGTGAACCGCGCCCCGAGGTCGTATCCGAGAAAGCTGGACGGTGTCGGGACCTGAGCGCTCGCGCTGGTCGAGACGAGGCAGACGAGAAACGCGAGGCGGCGCATCGGCGGGGCGGCGGGTAAACCGCAAGGTCGCGCCGCGCCACGCCGGGGAGTCCCCCGGTGCCGTTCACGGATTGCCGGTGCTCGCTCTACGCCTCCGAGGGCTTCAGGATCGGACGCAGGTTGGCCGGTGAATCAGAATGCGATGGTAGTATGAAGGCCTCCACCTCCTCCGCACCCCCACCGGCGCAGACGTGGACTTCATCACTACAGGCTCCAACACCGTCGAGACCGGCTACCCCCGCTTCGTCGCCGCGGACGAGCCCGGCCCCGACGGCACCGCCACCGGCGCCGGCCGCGTCTTCATCGACCCCGTCCAGGCCTTCGTCGGCGTCCCCGACGCCGCCTGGACCTTCGTCGTCGGCGGCCACCCCCGCCCTGATGGGCGCCGCCGACACCGCCGCCGCCGCCTTCGGCTGGGACGACGCCCCCCTCTCCTCTGACACACCCACAACCACCACGGCGGCACTCCCAACCGCCTCGGCGGCCTCTACAACCCCCTCAGCAGCGCTCACAACAGCCTCAAGAGCACCTACAACCACCTCAAAGGCACTCACCACCACCTCGGCGGCACTCGTAACCGCCTCATACGCCCCCACAACAACCTCAACCCCACCCGCCCCCCCATGCCCGACTTCTCCCGCCTCCCCATCCCCAACCTCCTCCTCGCCTCGACGCGTCTCCACACCGGCTCCCGAGACAACCCCGAGATCGCCAAAGACCTCCTTCCCTTCGGCCACGACAAATCCACCGCCGACGCCGCCCTCGACCTCATCGAGCAGATCCGGGCCGCCATCAAAAACCAGAACGCCGAGGAGATCGAGCAGATCGCCGCCTCCGCCGCCTCCCGCGCCGCCACCGAGGACGCCCGCGCCGCCTACGCCGTCCACCGCCAGCGCGCCGCCCGCGCCCACCCCCGCGGCACCGTCGGCTACACCGCCCTCGACCTCAACGGCCGCATCGCCACCGCCGAAGTCCCCATGCTCGCCGAGGCCCGCAAATTCCACGAGGCCCTCCAGACCAACCCCGACCTCCTCACCGGCATCCCCGCCCTCACCCCCGAGGATGTCAACGAAGCCCTCGCCCTCATCACAGCCGCCGAACTCGCCGACGACGACCAGACCCGAGAAACCGGCGAGTCCGAGCGCGCCTCCGCACTCGTCGCCCCCCTCGTCGCCCGCCTCCGCGCCGTCTCCGCCCGCGCCGCCAAAGACGCCAAGGACGCCCTCCGCGACAAACCCCAGCTCCGCGAAGTCCTCGGCCTCATGGAGCGCGGCACCTGACGCCCGCCCCCCAACGCGAAACGGCCACCGAGGCATCCCCGGTGGCCGTTCGCCGTGTCTCACAGGTCGGCCCTACGCGTCCGCGAGCGCCTCGGCGCCCGACGAGATCTCGATGATCTCCGTCGTGATCGCCGCCTGGCGGGCGCGGTTGTACGTGAGCTGGAGGCTCTTGAGCAGCTCGCCCGCGTTCGTCGTCGCGTTGTCCATCGCCACCATCCGCGCGCCCTGCTCGGACGCGTTGGACTCGAGCAGCCCGCGCCAGATCTGGTACTGCAGGAACTCCGGCAGCAGCCGGTCCAGCAGCGCCTGCGGGCCGGGCTCGAAAAGGTACTCGACCTGCTCCAGCGCCGCGCCCGACGTGTCGTAGCCCGCCGTGTCCTGCATCACCGGCGTGAACACCGTCTCCGCCGGCACCGGCAGCAGCGTCTCGACGATGCGGTTCTGCGTGATCGTGTTCTTGAACTCGTTGTAGACAAGCTCCACACGGTCCCACCGGCCGTCCAGGAAGCCTTCCACCGCCAAGTCCGCGAGCTCACCCGCGCGCTCGAACTTCAGGTCCGTGAAGAAGCCCCGGTAGTCGCCCTCGAGCCGCGCGCCGCGGCTGGCGAAGTACTCGTGGCCCTTCCGCCCGACCGCCGCGACGTGGAGGCGACCCGTCGCGCGGAGGTCCGCGTAGCGCTCGGCGATGGCGATCTCGGCCGCCTTCAGCAGCGTCGTGTTGAACGCGCCGGCCAGCCCGCGGTCACTCGTCACCACGATCATCAGCACGCCCGAGACGCTCTCGCGCTCCTGGAAGAGCGGGTGCTCGGTCGGGTCCAGCTGCTGGCGCAGGTGCCCGATCATCTCGCGCACCTTGTACGCGTAGGGCCGCGCCGTGAAGATGCGCTCCTGCGCGCGCCGCAGCTTCGCCGCCGCGACCATCTTCATCGCGCGCGTGATCTGCTGCGTGTTCTTGACCGACCCGATCCGGGCGCGGATGTCTCTGAGACTCGCCATGCTCGTCTAGGGGGAATGGGGGATGGGAAATGGGGACGGGGCGTCTGGGAACGGCAGCGGGCTCCGCTGCCACCCCCAGGCCCCACGCGCCACTCCCTCAGCTTCCGTAGGAAGCGGCAATGTCCGTGGCCTCCTGCTCGATGGTCGCCGCGGCCGCGTCCGAGAGCGTGCCCGACGACACGACCGAGGCGAGAACGTCGGCGTGGCGCAGGCGGAGCGCCTCGCGGAACTCGCCCTCGAACGCGCGCACGCGCTCGATCGGCACGGCGTCCAGGAGGCCCTTCGAGGCGACGTGGATCATGGCCACCTGCTCCTCGACCGGCACCGGCGCGTACTGCGGCTGCTTGAGGATCTCGACGAGGCGCGCGCCGCGGTTGAGCTGGCGCTGCGTCGTCACGTCGAGGTCCGAGCCGAACTTCGAGAACGCCTCGAGCTCGCGGTACTGCGCGAGGTCCAGGCGCAGCGAGCCCGAGACCTTCTTCATCGCCTTGATCTGCGCGTTGCCGCCGACGCGGGACACCGAGATGCCGGCGTTGATGGCCGGGCGCACGCCCGCGTTGAAGAGGTTGGACTCGAGGAAGATCTGGCCGTCCGTGATCGAGATCACGTTGGTCGGGATGTACGCCGAGACGTCGCCGGCCTGCGTCTCGATGACCGGCAGCGCCGTCAGCGAGCCGCCGCCCTTGACGATGCCGCGCAGGCTCTCGGGCAGGTCGTTCATGTCCTTCGCGATCGCGTCCGTGGAGTTGATCTTCGCCGCGCGCTCGAGCAGGCGGGAGTGCAGGTAGAACACGTCGCCCGGGTACGCCTCGCGGCCCGGCGGGCGGCGCAGCAGCAGCGACACCTCGCGGTAGGCGACGGCCTGCTTCGAGAGGTCGTCGTAGATGCAGAGCGCGTGGCGGCCCGTGTCGCGGAAGAACTCGCCGATGCACGCGCCGGCGAACGGCGCGATAAACTGCAGCGGGGCGGGCGCGGAGGCCGGGGCCGAGACGATGACCGAGTAGGCCATCGCGCCGTACTTCTCGAGCGACGCCTGGAGCGTGGCCACCGTCGACGCCTTCTGGCCGATGGCGACGTAGATGCAGTAGACGGGCTTGGCCGGCGTGGCCGAGTCCGGGTCGTGCGTCCGCTTCTGGTTGAGGATCGTGTCGATGAGGACGGCCGTCTTGCCCGTCTGGCGGTCGCCGATGACGAGCTCGCGCTGGCCGCGGCCGATCGGCACCATCGAGTCGATGGCCTTGATGCCCGTCTGGAGCGGCTCCGTGACGGGCTCGCGGTAGATGACGCCCGGCGCCTTGCGCTCGATCGGCATCTCGTAGAGCTCGCCCGCGATCGGCCCGCGGCCGTCGAGCGGGTTGCCGAGCGGGTCCACGACGCGCCCGAGCATGCCCTCGCCGACCTTGATCGACGCGATGCGGCCCGTGCGGCGGGCCTCCTGGCCCTCCTTGACCGCGTTGGCGTCGCCGAAGAGGACGGCGCCGACGTTGTCCTCCTCGAGGTTCAGGGCCATGCCCGTCACACCGGCCTCGGGGAACTCGATAAGCTCGCCGGCCTGGATGCGGTCGAGGCCGTAGAGACGGGCGATGCCGTCGCCGACCTGGAGGACGGTGCCGACCTCGTAGACGTCGGTCTGGGCGTCGAAGCCGCCAAGCTCCTGGCGGAGCACGGCGGTGACTTCATCGGGGCGAATCGCGGTTGCCATTGGGAAGCAGGAAGCGGCCAGCGGCCAGCGGAGGAAAACGGGGAAGGCGGGGACGTCAGGGCGGCGGCCGGTCGTCCCGGCTGGCCTCTCCCCGATCCCCGCTCGCTAGTTGATCGTGACGCCGGCCTGCCGGCCGAGCGTCTCGCGGAGCGTCTCGAGCTGGTGCCGCACGGAGCGGTCCTGCACGACGTCGCCGATGCGGACGACGAGGCCGCCGATAAGCTCGGGCTGGACCTGAACGTCCATGCGGACGGGCGAGCCGGCCTGCGCCTCGAGGCGCTCCTGGAGCGCGGCCGTCTCGGCGTCCGTCAGCGGCTTCGCCGCGCGGACGTGCGCCTCGACTGTGCCCGAGGCGCGGTCGCGGAGGTTGCGCACGGCCACGACGACGTCGGGGATGAGCGCCTCGCGCTGCTTGCTCACGAGCAGGCGCAGAAAGCGCATCGTGAGGGCCGAGACGCGGCTCGCGAAGAGCGCCTCGAGGACGCTCTCCTTCTTGGCGCGCGAGACGACGGGGCTGCGGAAGAGCAGGCGCAGGTCGCGCGAGTTCTCGAGGGTCTCCCCGAGGAAGACGACGTCGGCGTCGACGGCGTCGGCCTGCCCGGTCTGGGCAGCCTCCTGGGTCAGCGCGAGCGCGTAGCGGCGGGCAGCGAGGTCCATCGGGTGTGGGGCATGAGGCAGGAGGCATGGGCTGCGAGGCAGGCGTTCTGCCCGTGCCCCTGCCCCATCCCTCATGCCGTCAGTCAGTTGGTCGGCGTGTCCGCGATAAAGCGGTCGACGAGGCGGCTCTGCTCGGCAGCGTCGATCTTCACCGAGAGGATCTTCTCGGCGGCGCCGATGGCGAGCGCGGCGACCTCGGAGCGGAGCTCCGCGATGGCCTGCTGCTTCTGGCGGTCGATGTCGGCTGCGGCCTGGGCCTGCATCCGCGCGATCTCGGCCTTCGTCTTCTCGACGTCGGCGTCGCGCATCTGCGTGGCCTGCTCGCGGGCCTCGCGGAGGATGGCCTGCGCCTCGCGGCCGGCCTCCTGGCGCTGGGAGTCCAGGGAGGCCTGGATTCGGGCGGAGTCCGCCGCGGCCTTCTCGGCGCGCATCATGGACTCCTCGATGTTGGCCTCGCGCTCTTTGAGGCCGCCGAGGATGGCGGGCCACGCAAACTTGCCGAGCAGGCCGAGGAGCAGCAGGAACGCGAGGACGGTCCAGAAGAAGAGCCCCGGGTTGAGGGACAGCAGGCTGGCGACGAGAAGCATCGGAGCGGAAGAAACGGGGGACGGGCGAGCGGGCCCGCCGACAGTCGGCGGACCCGTCCGGGAAGCAGGTCGGCGGCCGAAGCCGCGCGGCCTTACTTGATCGCCATCAGGATGCAGACGATGAGGCCGAAGAACGTGGCGCCCTCGATGAGGGCAGCCGCGATGATCATCGTGGTGCGGATGTCGCCCGAGGCCTCGGGCTGACGGGCCGAGCCTTCGAGGGCGGCGGCGGCGAGGCGGCCGATGCCGATGCCGGCACCGATGACGGCGAGGCCGGCGCCGATGCCGGCGCCGAGGTAACCAAGTGCAACAGACTCCATGACGAAAAGCGGATGGGTGAATCGAGGGGTGAACGTGGCGCGGATGCGCCGTGCGCCGAAGCGCTGCGCCGAGGCGCGGTGCGCTCGTGCGCGTGGGCGATGACGCCCGGTAAACAAGGGGTGGCCGCGGGGCCGGGAGGTCAGGCCATCACGGCCTCAGTCCCGACAGTCCGCTCGGCGATGACGTGGACGGGCTGGCCGTTCGAGTGCGACACCGCGACGTCGTGGGCCGTCGGCCCGTGGTCGGACGAGTGGTCGTGGTCGTGCTCGTGCTCCGCGGACGCCATGCCGATGAAGAGCGCCGAGAGGACCGTGAACACGTACGCCTGGATGAACACCACGAGCAGCTCGAGGCCGTAGATGAACACCGTCAGGAGGACGGCCGGGACGGCGGTACCGAAGCCCGCCGCGGCGCCAAACGTGCCGCCGATGATAAAGATGAGCCCGATAAGGTTCAGGATCACGAGGTGCCCCGCGACCATGTTGGCGAAGAGCCGGACGGCGAGCGCGAACGGCTTCGTGAACAGGCCGATGATCTCGATCGGGATCAGGATGAACTTGACGAACGTCGGGATGCCGGGCGGCCAGAGGATGTGGATCCAGTAGTCCTTCGTGCCCGCCATCTGCGTCACGATGAACGTGAAGACCGCCAGCACGGCGGTCACCGTGATGTTCGAGGTCGCGGTCGCGCCCCACGGCAGCAGGCCGAGCAGGTTGCAGACGAGAATGAAGAAGAAGACCGTCAGCAGGTACGGCAGGTACCGGTCCGTCTTCTTGCCGAGGTTCGGGCGCGCGATCTCGTCGCGGACATAGATGATGAACGTCTCGAGCAGGTTCTGCATCAGCCCGCGCGGCGCGGACGTCCGCCCGACGCCCTTCTTGTACTTGCCGGCCATCGGGATCAGCATCAGCGCCAGAACGGCGATCCCGAGGAAGATGAACACGAGGTGCCGCGTCATCGAGAAGTCTGCGACGACCGCGGTCCCGGCGGCGATGGGTGCGAGGTGCGCGTCGTAGGCCTTCGTCACGGCGTGCGCGTCGGGTGCGAGCGCATCGGGCGTGAGGTCGTCGGCAGCGTTGTCGGCGCTTTCCGCCGGCAGCGTCCCGTTGTCGACCGGCTCAGCCGTGGCCTCGGCCGCTTCGGCGTGCTCGGACTCGGCGCGGTACAGGCCAGAGGAAACCGCAGCCGACGACGACGCGAAGGCGTCGACGCCAAGCGCGCCGTTGCGGCGCACGAGGAAGATGCGCGGCAGCTCAAGGACGCCGACCGGGTCGAAGTCGAGGTAGGTCCCGTCCGACGTGTGGTGGACGGCGTCCAGTGTCTCCTCTTCTTCAGCATGCTCGGCGCCCGAGGCGGCAGCGTTCGGCGCATGGTCGGCAGCGTCCTGCGCACGCGCGGGCGACGCCGCGGCGAGCAGCAGGAAGAGAAACGCGAGGCGGCCGGGGACGGTCGTCAGGGTCATCGGGAGGCGCAGGTCAGGCGTCGGCAGTGGGCCGGGCGTCGGCCGGACGGCCGTTGATGAGGACGACTTCGAGAATGAGCCCGACGGCGAACACGGCGCCCAGCCCGCCAACGAAGGCGAGGCGGTGGACGTCGAGCGTCACGAGCACGAGCACGACGGCTCCGAGCAGCACGAGCAGGCGCAGGAAGCCGCCGCCGAGGACGAGCTTCATGGCCGGGTTGAGCGGCATCGACCGCCCCCGCCGCGCGAGCAGCAGCGCGCCGACGGCGTTCGCCGTGCCCAGGAGGGCACCGAGCAGCAGGCTCGTCACGACGGACATCGGCGGGAAGTCGGGGGGCGGTTTCAGATGCCGATGAAGCTAGCCGCAGCCCCGTAGAGGCTCGGGCAAGGGGCAATGAAAACGAGGCGAACCGGCACCGCTTTCAGGCGTCGCGATGCTTCTGCACAGAGCCCCCTCATCTTCCCCGCTTCCGCTTGGTCTCAGCGTCAGCCTCGCGGGCCACACGAATGATCAGAAACACGATGCCGACCATTCCCAACGTCGCGCCTGCGAGAATGCCCCACGGTGTCGTCCCAAGCCACCGGTCAAGGGCGTAGCCACCGCCGGCGAAGACGGCCATCGAAGCGGCGATCTGAACGCCGAGACCGATATAGGGACCGGCCGCCTGCATCCCGTCCCGGTAGGAATGTGTGACGGCGCGCGGCGTCGCGCGGCCAGGTGTATAAGAAGGAGGCGGGACAGAGAGGTCGTCTGGAGCCTCATCGGACCACTTGGCGCGGTAGGCACTGTCGGCCACCTCCCAGGAATCCGGTTCGTCGGTCCACCCGTCGTCTGCGGTGTCGTCGTCCGCGGAGCCCTCATCGGCGCGGGTGCCGTCCGGGGATCTAGGTCTGGAAGCGTCAGGCATGGGATCGGGGCAGAATATTCGGAGCAGACGGCCGCAGAACGGCCTTCCCCGCGAAAGTAGATGCGGGCGCCCGCCGATACGGGATCCGAGCCTGCCCGACATCCTCGGAGCCGGACGGATGCCCGACAGCATCGGACGCGGAGAATGGGATCCGGAGGGCGCTTTCGCCACATCTGCATACGTCGCCTTCTAACTTAGCCGGCTTAACCGCGCCCGCCCGGGGCGCCTCGCACCCGACGTCGCCGGCCCGTTGCCGGCCCTCCCCCATGCCGCAGCACAAATCCGCCGCGAAGCGTGTCCGCCAGGACGCAAAGCGCCGCACCCGCAACCGCTACCAGAAGGTTCGCGTCCGCACGATGATCAAGGACCTTCGCGCAACGACCGACCAGGCCGAGGCCGAGGCCAAGCTGAACGTCATCAAGGCGCAGCTGGACCGGCTCGCGTCGCGGCGGATCGTCCACCCCAACAACGCGGCCAACGCGAAGAGCAGCCTCGACCTGTTCGTGCGCTCGCTCAGCGCGTAGGCCTCCGGGCGGCCGATGTCCGGCCGCCTGTGGAACTCCCGGCTTTCAGGCTCGGTTAGGCGACTTCGACCTCCCGAGCCTCAGGCTCCGTTCCACGTGTTCTTTTCCGACGGACGGCCCGTCGCTCGGGTCGGATACACGAAGTTGACTGCAAGACCCGCGCATATCGGGTTGAGCGGTTGCAAGTGTCCGGTCTATTTCGCATACTAGGCGCTCAGGTCCGAGTGCCGCGCTTACCGTTCACCGGTTCCGCTCTTCACCGGTGCCGCCCGGCCCCAGGCCTTTCAGCCCGGACGGCCCCCAACCCCCACCCCACCCTCTCCATGCTACAGAACCGACCGGAGAAGACCACGATGGTGCGTCTCTCTGCCCTCGTGCTCGGGTTCGCGGCTCTCCTCGTCGCCCAGCCGGCGCAGGCGCAGACGCGGACGTACCACTCCCCCTATATCCTGCTTCGCGGCGGCGCCACCGTCTATGGCGGCGAGCTCGACGGCACGGGTGTCAACAATGAGGACGCTACGGCGTGGCTCACCCAGGACTTCTCGTTCCTCGCGGGCCTTGAGCTCGGCTATCAGTTCACCCCGACGCTGAGCTTCGGCGCCGGCTTCAACTACGCCGAGTACTCCAACCTCAGCAACGGCGACCCCGGCACGGGCATCGTCCCGAACTCGTCCGACCGCCTCCTCTCGGCAACGGGCCTCTTCCGCTACCTGCCGTTCCCGAATGCGAAGGTCTCGCCGTTCGTCAACTTCGGTGGCATGGCAGTCTTCCCGGAGGACGGCACGCCTGGCACCGGCGGCACCAACGGCTCGGTGAATCGCCCCTTCGGCGGTGGCCCGGCCTTCGGCGTCGGCCTCGACCTCGCGCTGTCGCAGAAGCTCTCGTTCTTCCTCGAGAGCAACTTCGGCTTCATCTTCCCGGACAACTCGGCTGACGGCCTCGACCCGGGCTCGACGACCGGCGCTGGCCGTGATGGCGATGACGTCGAGTTCGACGTTCTCGGCCACTACGGTGGCGGTCTCCGCTACGCCTTCCGTGGCCTCGGCACCGCTGCCGAGATCCAGAGCCTCCAGTGCCCCGCCGAGATCTTCGTCGGTGAGACGGGCTCGTTCATGGCGATGACGAACACCGATGCCACCATGCCCGTCAACACGACGTGGATGTTCGGTGACAACGCGACGGGCGCCGGCATGAGCACGACGCACGCGTACTCCGCCCCCGGCTCGTACACCGTCTCGGCGATGGTCGAGAACGGCGTCCGCCCGACGGACACGGAGACCTGCCTTGTGACGGTCCGCGAGCGCCCGGTCGCCGCTGCCATCTCGGGCTGCCGCGCCACGCCGGCCTCGGTCGACGTCAACGGTGCGGTGACGCTCAACGGTACGGTTATCGGCACGGAGCCGGTGACGATCTCGGTCGACTTCGGTGACCGCTCGGCCACGGCTTCCAGCCTCCCGGCCCGCCACACGTACACGGCCCCTGGCTCGTACACGGCGCGCATCACGGTGACGAACGCGGCTGGCACGAACTCGTGCACGATCCCTGTCGCCGTCGGCGACACGTACTGCGCGACGATCACGGAGCTCAACCCGGTCAACTTCGACTTCGGCGCCTCGACGCTCACGGCGACGGCCCGCGGCCGCCTCGATGAGAACATCGAGATCCTGCGCCGCTGCCCGACCATCTGCGTGACCATCAACGGCTACGCGGACGATCAGGAGACGGACGTCGATCGCCTCTCGCAGCGCCGCGCCGACGCGGCCCGCGATTACTACATCGCACAGGGCATCCCCGCGACGCGCCTCCGGGCAGTCGGCCGCGGCCGGGACCCGAACGCGAACTCGAAGGAGGATCCGGGCCCGGGCGACTACCGCGCCCGCCGCGCCGACTCGATCCCGTCGTCCTGCACCGGCTTCTAAGCCACCGCAGATGACGGCCTGAGTCACGCGCTCCGGCCAGAGGGCGGCTCACCTTCGGGTGAGCCGCCCTCTTTTTGTGCCGACTCTCTCGAGGCGCGCCGTGCAACTACAGGTACAATCCGTCACCCTGGCGTTCCCTTTCTCTCCACCCACAGAGTGAGAGAGAGCCGCGTGCCTCGGTCCAGTTGATGGCGCATTGGCGGTTTCACGCCCAAGCTGACCCTACAGGCCAGTTCGGTGGAATCGTCGGTCGCCCTTTTGCTACGCTGAACGTCGAGACGCCGCGCCGCGCCGGGTTTTTGAACGACGGCCTCTCGAACGCCCGCCTGAGATCGGCAGCATGCCCTGGCGGCTCGGCACCCATTCCCCCTTCGGACTCATGACCCGCTTCCTCCTCTTCCTCGGGCTTCTCGCCCTCACGCTCCCTGCCGCCGCGCAGAGCTACGACCCGTACGGCAACCCGGACGGCGGCGACCCATACGCTACGCGCTCGCAGGCCGTCGGCGTGCGCCTCCACCTCGGCGTCGGCGCGTCGGTCTATGATGGGCCGGACATCCTCACGGGGCCGCTCCAGAACCAGGACAACGTCATCGCGACAAAGCCCGCTGTCACGGCGGCCGTCGACTTCCCGCTGGGCGCAGAGCAGGTCCGCGGCCGCCTCCTCGGTGGCCTCCTCAACATCGGCGCCGACGACGACCGCGCCGACGTGCCCTTCGGGACGAATCCGTTCCTGACGAGCTCGATTATCCTCGCCGAGGCGAACCTGATGTACTACCCGATCCCGCCCGGCCGCGGGACGCTCTCGCCGTACCTGTTTACAGGCCTCGGCGGTCTCTTCGCAACCGGCGACGCCGGCCCGGGCGTGGCCAAGTCCATGCTCCAGATTCCTGTCGGCGTCGGCCTCGAGCTCGCGCTCTCGCGCAACCTCTCGATCTACGGCGAGGCGGCCTACCGCTTCGGCCTGACGAGCCCCGGCTCGCGTACAGACGTCAGCACGGCCAACGCAGGCCTCGACCCCTGCGTCGGCACGGACTGCAAGCCGTGCACCGACCCGACGAACACGAACCCGGCCTGCAAGCCCTGCGACGATCCAAACTCGACCAACACGGACTGCAAGCCCTGTGACGACCCAACCTCGACCAACCCGCTCTGCCCGGACGTCGGTGCTGACGGCAACTCGACGTTCCGCACGCGCTTCAACCTCGCGTCGTTCACGGGCGGCCTGCGCCTCGGCTTCAGCCCCGCCCCGCCGCCGTACGTGCCGCCGTACGTGCCGCCGGTCGTTGTGCCGCCGGTCGTCGTCCCGCCGGTCGTCGTGCCGCCGCCGGCCGTGTGCAACCTCGTCGAGCTGAACCCGGTGTACTTCGACTACGGCGCGTCCACGATCTCGGTCCGTGCCCGCGCGCTGCTGAACGAGAACGTCGAGCTGCTGCTGGCCAACCCGGAGTGCTGCGTCTTCATCGACGGCACCATCGACAACCAGGAGCTGGACCGCTTCGGGATGCCGCTCGGTGGCCGCCGCGCACAGGCCGTCTACGACTACTACCTCAGCCGCGGCGTATCGGCGGCCAAGCTCCAGATCCGCAACCGCGGCGAGGGCTCGCCGAACTGCGACAAGGAGGATCCGGGCATCGGCTGCGAGCGCAACCGCCGCGTCGAGACGATCCCGGTGGACTGCGAGCGGTTCCGGATGATGCTCGAGAACCCCTCGCCGTACTGATCCTGCGGGCGTTCGGCCCGAGCCGCCTCGGGTGCCGCTGCGGCCCTGCTCTCCTTGGAGGGCGGGGCCGCTCCGTATTTAGAGGGTGGACGGACGACCTTTGCCAGTGTCCGACGTCAGCCGTCTGCAGTTTCCACCAGCCCCCGTCTGCCGTGCCCGGCTACGACCCCGCCCGCCTCGCCGCCGCCATTAAGGCGGACGCCCTGCGCCTCGGCTTCGACGGCGTGGGCATCGCGCGCGCCGAGCGCCTCGGCGACGAGGCGCGGCGTCTCGAGGCGTGGCTCGCCGCGGGACGCCACGGCGGGTCGGACGGCGCGATGACGTGGATGGAGCGCAACTTCGACAAGCGCATCGACCCGCGCGAGCTGGTCCCGGGCGCGCGCAGTGTCGTCTCGGTCTTCGCGAGCTACTGGCAAGACGTGCCCGCCGCGCCGCCGGCATCTGGCCCCGAGGCGCCGGCACGCATCGCGCGCTACGCCTGGGGCGACGACTACCACGACGTCCTCAAGGAGAAGCTCGCCGAGCTGCTCGACTGCCTCGACCGGCGCGCCGGTGGAGCCGTCGGGCGCGCCTTCACGGACTCGGCGCCGGTCATGGACAAGGCCTGGGCGCAGCGCGCCGGACTCGGCTGGCAGGGCAAGAACACGAACCTGCTCACGCGCTCCCACGGGTCGTTCGTCTTCCTCGGCGAGCTTATCGTCGACGTCCCGCTCACGCCTGACGCGCCGTTTACGGCAGACCACTGTGGCTCCTGTACACGCTGCCTCGACGCATGCCCGACCGGCGCCCTCGACGCGCCCTACCAGATCGACGCCGAGCGCTGCATCTCGTACTGGACCATTGAGCACCGCGGCGAGACGCTTCCCGAGATCGCCAAGCAGTTTGGAACGTGGGCCTTCGGCTGTGACATCTGCCAGGACGTGTGTCCGTGGACCCGCTTCTCGCAACCCACGCGCGACGCGCGCTTTCTCCCTCGCCCCGGCACAACGGACACGCCGCTCACCGAGTGGGCCGAACTCGACCTCGAACAGTTTCGCACGCGCTTCCGCAAGAGCCCGATCAAGCGCTCCAAGTTCGAGGGCTGGGCGCGGAACGTCCGGCAGGCAATGGAGAACGCGGCCAGCGACAAGTAGCCCGCGCGGATTTACTGGGTCTCTCCTGCCGGGTCGAGCGCCAGCGTGAACGTCGAGCCGACGCCTTTCTCACTGTGGACGCTCAGGCGGCCACCCATCGCCTCGGCAAGGCGCCGCGCGATGGCGAGTCCGAGGCCTGTCCCCTCGCGGTCGCGGTTCACGCGCACGTCCTCCTGAGCGAACGGCTCGAAGAGCGCCTCGAGGAACACCTCGTCCATGCCCGCGCCGGTGTCCGAGACGGAGACGGCCACCGCGTCGTCCGTCGCCGCGATCCGTACCCGGATATGCCCGGCGGACGTGAACGCGGCGGCGTTTGCGAGCAGTTGGGCCAGAATCTGCTCGGTCCGCGCCGCGTCGGCCAGCGCGAGGGCCTCCTCGGGGGCGTCGACCACCAGGGCAACGCCGCGAGCGGCGAGGTCTCCGGCGACACGTGCAGCGGCAGCACGGGCGAGGGGCACGAGGTCTACAGGGGCACGCGCCACATCCAGGGAGCCGGTTTCGAGGCGCGCGAGGTCGAGAAGGTCGGAGACGAGGCGAAGCGCGCGCGCGGCAGCGTCGCCGATGGTCTGCGTGAACTCGGCGACGACCGGCGGCGCCTCGGGGAGCTCGGCGACTTCGTCGGCGAGGAGCTCGGCGAAGCCGCGGATGGCGCCGAGGGGCGTCCGCAGCTCGTGGCTCATGAGGCGCAGGAAGGCCATGCGCGCGTCGGCCGCGCGCTCGGCGACGCGGCGGGCGCGGTCCAGCGTCGCCTCGGCGTGCTTCTGCGCCGTGACGTCCGAGAGGATGCCGCTGGCCGTCGGGCGGCCGGCGGCGTCGACGCCGGGTGTGGCGCGCTCGCTCACCCAGACGGTTTCGCCGCCGGGCAGCGCAAGTCGCACGTCGATGCGCGACGCGTCGCCGGCCTGCAGCTGGCCGTCGTGGGCGTCAAATGCCGCGCGGTCGTCGGGATGGACGAGCGTAGACCAGTCGGCGTCGCCGGCGAGGAGGGCGTCAGGGTCGAGGCCGGTGAGCGCCTCAGCCTGCGGCGTAACGAAGGCGTAGACCCGGCGGCCCGCCGCGTCGTGGCCAAAGGTAAAGAGGGCGTCGTCGAGGTCCGCGACCGTCCGCTGGAAGCGCGCCTCGGCGTCGGTCCACGCCCAGAGCGTGCTGAAGAGGGCGGCGAGGCGCACCCCGGCGAGACGCTCGGCCTCGGAAACCGGTGCATCGCGGGCGAGCACGATCAGAGCCGACGCCGCGCCGCGGACCGGCAGCGCGAGCGCATGGCCGGTCCCGAACGCGGCGAGCAGGGCGGCAGCAGGCGCCGTGGCGGTCGTCAGGGCGGACGCGTCGGCGAGCAGGCCGGGCCACGGCGTGAGGTCCTCGATCTCGGGGACGGCGCCGCGGGCGACGACGGCGCACCGCACGAACGTCTCCCCTTCGCCGACACCCACGAACGCGGCGCCAGTCGTCGCGTCGAACACATCCGCGAGGCGCGCGACGGCAGTCTCGAGGAGCGCGAGCGCGTCCGGCCGCCCCAGCGCGGCCTGCTGCAGCGACGCCTCGGCTGTGGCCACGCGCGCATCGAGCGTGTCGGCGGAGAGAGCGGAAGGACGGGGCACGGGCGCGGCGGAGACAGGGAGCGTATCGCCTCCGCGACGGCCCGAGTTAACCCGCGTCGTCGGCGGGGCCGTCGCCCTCCGGGCGAAGCAGCGGGAACAGGATCACGTCGCGGATCGACGCCTGGTCCGTCATCATCATCACGAGGCGGTCGATGCCCATCCCGAGGCCGGCCGCCGGCGGCATCCCGTACTCGAGCGCCCGGATAAAGTCCTCGTCGACCGTGTTGACGGCCTCGTCGTCGCCTTGCTTGGCGAGGCGGACCTGCTCCTCGAAGCGGTCGCGCTGCTCGTCCGGGTCGTTCAACTCGGAGAACGCGTTGCACAGCTCCTTGCCGCCCGCGATGAGCTCGAACCGCTCGACGAGGCCGGGCTTTGTGCGGTGGCGCTTCGCGAGGGGCGACAGCTCGACCGGGTAGTCCGTGATAAACGTCGGCTGGACGAGCGTCGGCTCGACCATCTCGCCGAAGATCTCGTCGATGAGCTTGCCGGCGCCCATCGTGTCGTCCACGGCGATGCCGAGCGCGCGGGCGGCGTCCGCGATGGCATCGCGCGAGGCAACGCCGGTCTCGGAGGAGTAGAGCGCATGGCCCGTCGCCTCTTCGATGGCGTCGAAGATGGGGACGCGGCGGAAGGGCGCGGCGAACGTCAGCGTCTGCCCGTCGCGCGGCACGTGCGGCGTGCCGTGGAGGGCCACCGCGACGGCCTCGAGCAGTTCCTCGACAAGGTCCATCATCCAGTCGTAGTCGCGGTAGGCGACGTACAGCTCGAGCATGGTGAACTCGGGGTTGTGGTACCGCGAGAGGCCCTCGTTGCGGAAGTCCTTGGCGATCTCGTAGACGCCGGGGAAGCCGCCGACGAGGAGGCGCTTGAGGTAGAGCTCGTCCGCGATGCGGAGGAAGAGCGGCAGGTCGAGCGCGTTGTGGTGCGTGGTGAACGGGCGCGCCGCGGCGCCGCCGTAGAGCGGCTGGAGGGCCGGCGTCTCGGTCTCGAGGTAGCCGCGCACGTCGAGAAAGTCGCGGACCGTGCGGACGAGGCGCGCGCGCTGCCGGAAGACGTGGCGGACGTCGGCGTGGAGCGCGAGGTCTACGTAGCGCTGTCGGTAGCGGAATTCAGGGTCCGAGACAGCATTGTGCGTCCGCGTCTCGCCGGTCTCCTCGTCCGTGGTCTCCTTCTCGACCGGGAGCGGGCGGAGCGACTTGGCGAGCAGCACGAGGCGGTCCACGTCGACCGTGACCTCGCCCATGCGCGTCCGGAAGAGCGTGCCCTCGATGCCGAGCCAGTCGCCCGTGTCGAGCAGCTTCTTGAACGTCTCGTTGTAGACGCCCTCGGGCAGGTTGTCGCGGCGGACGTAGGCCTGGATCGTCCCGGAGTCGTCGGCGAGGCCGAAAAAGGCGGCCTTGCCCATGATCCGGCGGGTCGTCATGCGGCCCGCGAGCGTGACGCGCAGCAGCGTCGTGCCTTCTGCCTCAGGGTCGTTGGTGGCGTCGTCGTAGGCGTCCGCGGCGAGCGCGGCGGTCGTCGTCGTGTCGAAGGCGGCGGCCGGGTACGGCTCGACGCCCGCGGCGCGGAGGGCGTCGCGGTGGGCTCGGCGGACCTGTTCCTGCTCGGTCATCTCGCGGGTGTCGGTGGAGGCCGAAGGTTACGGGCGCGCGGCCGGCGCAGGCCGCGAACATTCCACGCCGACCCGTTCAGCCGCCCGTCCGCGCCGCCTCATCGACGAGCCGGTCTCGGTCGAGGCCGAGGCGCACGGCGAGCGCCTCGCCAAGGATCTTGGCGGACGACGCGTCGGGCTGCGCCGCGGCGAGCGTCGCGACGCGCTCGGCAGCCTCGGCCAGCGCATCGGCGGCGGCAACCATCGCCTCGCCCCACGAGGGCCGGGCGGGCTCAGGGCGCGGGCGCAGGCGAGGCCGGTGGGCGACGATCTCGCGGATGCTGCGCTTCTGCTCGGGCAGAAGGGCGAGGCCCTGCTCCGAGAGGCCACCCCGGAGCGCCTCACCGACGGTATCGAGGCCGTCTGCGATGACGGCGACGTGCTGCTGCTGCGCAAGGTTGATGGCCGCTGCGGACGCGGCGCGGACGGCCGGCGTCGCCTCGGCGACGGCGCCGATGCTCGCGGCGAGCAGGCTCTGGAACGCCGCCGTGAGGCCGCGCCGAACGCCGCGCTCGGCGAGCGCTCGCACGGCCTCGGCTGCGAGCGCGTCATCGAAGGCAGGCACGTCGTCGGAGGGTGGCGAAAGAGTCATCGGGCGCCCGCGGTGGCCGCGGTAGACCCCGCGGCGGGCTGAGCGTTCCGCATCACGCCTCTGGCATCCACGCCGGGACGGGCTCGGGCCTAACCGTGTCGCCCTCTGCGACGGACGGCGCGGGCACGGTGCGCTGCGGCAGCGGCGTCGTCACCATGCGCTCCATGAGGTCCAGGACGGCGCCGGCGCGGTCGGGAGAGAGAGAGCCCGCGCGGACGGCGAGGCGGACGGTCTCGACCGACAGTGCCGCGTACGCCGGCACGAGGTGCGGCAGGAAGGCGCGCAGCGCGAGCCCGTGGCGCCGCAGCGTCTCGACGTCGCCCCGCGCGACCGGCCCAGTCAGCGCCCCCTCGGGGCCCTGCGCCGCGACGTTGTCGAGCGTCCCGCGGACGAGCGGCAGCAGCATCGCCATCGCGGCCTCGCGGTCCACGCCGACCGACGCGAAGACCTCCTGCACCACGCCGAGCAGCGTCACGACGAAGTTGGACGCCATCGTGGCGCCAAGGTGGTAGCGCGGCTTGGCCTCGGCCGGGACGACGGCGTAGCGCAGCCCGAGGCCAACGGCGAGTTCGACGCCCGCGGCGAGAGCGGGCGCCTCGCCCTCGACGCCGACGAACGCGCCGTCGAGCGTGCGCGCGTCGGCGCGGCGCGTGACGGACTGGAGCGGGTGGAACGAGAGGACGGTCGCGCCTTCGGCCTGGAGCGGCGCGAGCGCGTCCGAGGCGAGCGCGCCCGACGTGTGCGCGACGACCGTCCGGCCCCACGCATGGCGGACGCCCGTGAGCGTCTCGGCGAGGTCCGCGATCTGGCCGTCCGGCACGCAGAGGAGGACGAGGCGCGCCGCAGCGGGCAGGTCCGCGAGGCGGTCCGACGCCACGTCGGCACCGACGGCGCGGGCGAGCGCCTCGGCTGGCCCGAGCGTCCGCGAGACGATGCCGAGAATCGGGTACCCGCGGTCGGCGAGACGCAGGGCCAGCGCCCGCGCCACCGACCCGGCGCCGATGATGGCGACGCCGGGGCGCGCCTCATCGAACGGCGATGCGAAGACCTCGCGGGCAGGCGGCTGGAGTTCTGAATCAGACACGCCGGGCACGGGATGGGCCGCGGCGCGGCGAGTCGAGAAGGCGGGACTGAGACATTTCAGCGGGGCTGTGCGGTGCGCGGGCATTCCCGGAGCGCCTCCTGTCGGGCGAGGGCGGCCGGAACGGGGCGCTCCCGAGAGTCTTCCAAAAGGGGTGCCACACTTTGGGAGCCCAACGTACGCGGCCGCGAGCCCGATCTTGTCCGCCCGCCCGCTCCGCCCGTTCGGCATGCCCGCTCCGACCGCTTTACCCGACGACGACGCCTCGAGCGTCGAGGAAGCCGCGACCGACTCGCTCGGGCTGCGCTGGCGCGACCGCCACGAGCTGTACCGCGAGATGGCCGAGGCGGCGACCGACACGGACCTCCCGTTCTGGGCGGTCCTGCTGCTCTCGGGCACGATCGCTCTGTTCGGCCTCGCCACGAACGCGACGGCCGTCGTGATCGGCGCGATGCTCGTCGCGCCCCTTCTCGGCCCGCTGCTCGGGCTGTCGCTCGCGCTCGCCGTCGGTGACGGGCGCCTCGCGATCCAGACCGCGGCGACGGTCGCCCTTGGCGCCCTCGGCGTCGTGGTGCTCGCGGCCCTCCTGACGCTCGCGCTGCCGTTCCACGAGGTCACGCCCGAGATCCTGGCGCGCACGCGCCCGACGCTGCTCGACCTCGCCATCGCCGTCGCCTCGGGGCTCGCCGGCGCCGTCGTGACGGTCACGCGCGAGGCGCGCCTCTCGGCGTCGATCCCGGGCGTCGCGATCGCCGTCGCGCTCATCCCGCCGCTCGCCGTCGCCGGCTTCGGCATCGGGACGGGCTGGCAGTGGGACCTCATCTCGGGCGCGCTCCTGCTCTTCGGCGCCAACCTCGGCGGCATCGTCCTCTCGGGGATGCTCGTGTTCATGCTCGTCGGGATGCACCGGGCAGACGTCATCATGACGGCGCGCGAGTGGCACCGCCGCGGCGAGGCGACGGGCCTCGCCGCGGCGCTCGAGCGCGCCCGCGCGTTCGAGCGCGTCCGCGTGTTCGACGCGCCATGGGCGCGCGTGGCGCTCGTGCTGGTGTTTGTCGCCGCCGTCTCGGGCCCGCTCACCTCGACCCTCCGGCAGGTGCTCCGCGAGGTCCGCGTGCAGGCCGCGGCAGACGGCGCAGCGCAGGCCATCGCCGACGCCGGCGGCTTCGTGCTCGGCCGGTCCGTGGACCTCCATGACCGCACGACGGACGTCCGCCTCCGCGTCGCGACGGAGGCTTGGATCCCGGACGGCGTGCGCGCGGGCATCGAGGCGGCAGCGCAGGCCGAGGCCGGCGAACCGCTCGTGCTGGGCGTGGAGCAGGTGATCGTATCAGAGACCGAGGCCGGCGCGCTTCGCGACGCGGGCGCTGACGAGACGCTGCCCGCCGCCCCGGCGCCAGCCGTCCCGGCGACGCCTGACGTGGTCTCGTCACTGGACGCGCGCCTTTCGGGGACGCTGAAGAGCGTCGCCGTGCCCGACAGCGTCTCTCTGGTCGGGGCGACGCTCGCCGTCGGCGACGGGCAGCCGCGCGTGCGCGTGGCCTACCGCGCCGCGCAGCGCCTGCCGGCCGCCGCGGAGACGATGATCTCTCGCCAGATCGCACTCGGCATCGGGGTCCCCGCGGACGCCGTCTCGACGATTGCCTTCGCACGTGTGCCCGTGCCGGCGGACTCGACCGGCATCGCGGCGCTCGTGGCGCGCGTGGCGCCGTTCCCGCGCCTGCGCCTCGTCGTCACGGGCGACTCGGCGGCCGTCAGCCGCAGCGTCGCGGCGTTCGCCCGTGCCGGTGCCGCGGTCACGGCCCGGCCGACGGACGGGGCGGCGCGCGTCTGGGTTGAGGCGCCGTCTGCGCCCACGACGTCGCCCAACTGACCCGGGCGAAGGGTCGCGCCGTCGGACTGCGGCGCCTTCCTCGGCACTGCCCGTCGCGTTTCGAGTCGCCATTGCTCGGTCGCTCGCTGCCCTAAAAAGGGCGGCGGCCTCCGAAGAGACCGCCGCCCTGGAGTCGGACCGGCCGGGACGCTTATGCGTCGTCGTCCGAGTCGTCGTCGTCATCCTCGTCCGCCTCGTTCTCGGCGAGCTGCGCGCGGAGCGCGGCCAGGCCCGAGAGCTCGCCGAGCGTCGCCGGCCCCGTCTGGGCGCGCGGCGTAGGTCTCGACCTCGCGGCGCTCCTGCTGGCGCTCGCTGCGTCTTCGCCTGGCGCTCGGCAAACTTCTCGGACTGCGCGGCGTCGCGCGTCTTCGCCGTCTCCGAGAGCACGATCTCGCGGTCGTCGCGGTCCAGCCGGATCACGCGCAGGTCGAGGACGTCCCCGATCTGGTACGCGTCCGTCGGGCGGCCCGAGCGGCCGAGGTGGCTCGCCGGCACGAAGGCCTCCGCGCCGAGCGGCAGGTCGACGACAAGGCCACCGTCCGTGAGGTCGGTGATCGTGCCCTGCGTGTCCGTGCCCTCGCCGTACATGTCCGCGTACTGGCTCCACGGGTCCGTCGAGACCTGCTTGTGGCCGAGCGAGATCCGGCGCTGCGAGGCGTCGATGTCCAGCACGATCACGTCGAGCTCCTGGCCCTTCTTGACGACCTCGGACGGGTGCTTGACCCGCTTGGTCCACGAGAGGTCCGAGACGTGCACGAGGCCGTCGATGCCGGGCTCGATCTCGACGAACGCGCCGAACGTCGTGACGTTGCGGATGCGGCCGCGCGTGATCGTCCCGACCGGGAAGCGCGCCATGAGCCCCTCCCACGGGTCGGGCTCGAGCTGCTTCATGCCGAGGCTGATCTTCTTGTCGCGCGGGTCGATCTTGAGCACCTTCACCTGCACGGACTGGCCGAGCTGCACGCGCTGCGTGGGGTGCTTCACGTGCTCCGTCCAGGACATCTCGGAGATGTGGACGAGGCCCTCGATGCCGCGCTCGATCTCGACGAACGCGCCGTAATCGGTGATCGACACGACGCGGCCCTCGAGGACCGTGCCCTCCGTGATGCGGTCCGCGAGGTCGTCCCACGGGTGCCGCTGGAGCTGCTTGTAGCCGAGCGAGATGCGCTGGCGCTCGCGGTCGTAGTCCAGGACGACGACGTTGAGCTTCTGGTCGAGCTCGACGACCTCGGACGGGTGCCCGACGCGGCCCCACGAGAGGTCCGTGATGTGGAGCAGGCCGTCGACGCCGCCCAGGTCGACGAAGACGCCGAAGTTGACGATGTTCTTGACCTGGCCCTCGAGCACCTGACCGACCTCGAGCGAGTCCAGGATCAGCGTGCGCTGCTGCTGGAGGTCCTTCTCGATGAGGGCCTTGTGCGAGATGACGATGTTGCCGTTGGCCGGGTTCGTCTTGACGACCCGGAATTCCATCGTCTTGCCGAGGTAGACGTCGAAGTCGCGGACCGGGCGCACGTCGACCTGCGAGCCGGGGAGGAAGGCCTCCGCGCCGAGCAGGTTCACGATCATGCCGCCCTTGATGCGCTTGACGATCTCGCCCTCGATGACGGCGCCGGACTCCATCGCCTCGTCGACGATCATCCAGCGGCGCTTGTCGATGGCCTTGGCGCGCGAGAGCGTGAGCTGCCCGCGGCGGTCCTCGAGGCGGTCGACGTAGACGTCGATCTCGTCGCCCACCTTGGGCACCTCGGAGAACTCGTTCTTGCCGACGACGCCGTCGGACTTGAAGCCGATGTCGACGACGACCTCCTTGTCGGTGATCGCGACGACGCGGCCGACGACGATCTGGTCGGACTCGACCTCGGACATCGAGTCGTCGATCATCGAGATCATCTCGGCCTCGGACGTCTCGCCGTCGCCGCCCATGCCCTGCGGGCTGGCGGCGCGCGTCGCGCGGTCGAGCTCCTCCATGGTCACGGTGCGGCCGAGGTCCTTGCCCGTGTAGCCCTTCGCGGGGGCCGTGCGCGGCGAGTCGTCCGCCTTCTTCTCGGCAGCCGGGGCCACCGTCTCCTTGACAGCGGCGGCGGCCTTTGTCGCCGTGGCCGTGACCGCCTCGGTCGCGTCGGCGACCGTCTCCTTCACCGTCTCGACGGCGTCGGACGCCGTCTCCTTGACGGACTCGGCTGCGTCGGCGACGGCCTCCTTGACCGTCTCGACGACCGACGGGGCGCCTTCGGCGGCCGGAGCATCGGCGGCCGGGGCCGTCTCGGCGGGCGCATCAGCGGCCGGAGCCTTCTCGTCGCCGGAAACGGCGTGCGTCACCTTCTCCGTCACGACGGAGGCCGCGGCGCGCGCAGCGGCGGCGGCGCGGTCGAGCAGCGGCGCGTCGTCGGGGACGTCGTCCGTGCGCGTGCGCTCGGTCGTCTCGGAGACGACGTCGGCGATCGAGTCGGCGACGGTCTTGGCACCGTCGGCGAGGGCCGAGACGGCGTCGCCGAGGCGCTCGGTGATCGAGGGCGTGTGGGCCTCAGCAGCGGGCGCCGTAGCGTCCGAGGTCTGGACGTCCGCGGCGGGCGTCTCGGGTGCGTCCTGGTCGGGCGCGTTCGTGTTATCAGCCATACAAGGGTCCCGGCAGCTGTCCTCCCGTGTGGGATGTGAGACGCGGACGGCCGCCGATGGGGGTTGGAAAGGAGAAAAACGGCCCGCGGCGCGGTGTCTCGTCCCGAAGGGCGCGACGCGGGAAGGGGTCAAGGGTCAGCCGGCCGCAGCGCGGACGGCCTGGACGACGGTCTCGACCTGCTCGTCGACGCTCAGCGCCGTCGTGTCCAGCACGACGGCGTCGGGCGCGGCGACGAGCGGCGCGAGGTCGCGCGAGGTGTCGCGCGCGTCGCGCGCGGCCATCTCGGCGCGGACCGTCTCGAACGCCGGGACGGCGCTACCGGTTCGCTCCGACAGGACGACGAGGTCGTCCAGGCGGCGGCGCGCGCGGGCGTCGAGGTCGGCGATCAGAAAGAACTTGACGGCCGCGTCGGGGAAGACGACGGTGCCGATGTCGCGCCCCTCGACGACCACGCCGGCGCCGGTGGCCTGGTGCGCAGCTGCGACGGCCCGTTGCTGGGCGACCATCGCGGTGCGGACAGGGCCGAGGGCGCTGACGCGAGATGCCGCCTCGGCGGCCTCGGGGGTCCGGATCCGGGCGGTGACGTCCGCGCCTCCTAGAGAGACATGGACGCCGTCCGGGGCGGGCACGAGGCCGATGGCAAGACCGGGGACGAGGGCCGCGGCGGCGTCGTCCGTGAACGGCAGGCTCTGGTCGCCGAAGGCGAGACCGACGGCGCGGTACATCGCGCCGGTGTCGAGATAGAGCCAGCCGAGCCGGTCGGCAACGCGCCGCGCCGTCGTGGATTTGCCGGACCCGGCCGGGCCGTCGAGGGCAACAATCACGCAGACGTGGAGCTCGGGGAGCCGGGAAATTTACGGCGCCGAGGCGCCCCGATGGTGATTCGGGCTGTGAGAAAGGCGTGCAGCCGCCGGCTCTGCCAGCGGCGCGCCGTCTCCCGAATTCGCGCGCCTCTCAACGACGGGCGCCGTGCGGCGGCGCTACGTTCGAGGTCCCCTTGCCCAGACCTCCCCGATGGCGACCGACACCACGACGACGATCGAAGACCAGCTCCGCGCGCTCGTTCGCCTCCAGGCGATCGACTCGCGCATCGACCAGCTCACGAAGCTCCGCGGCGACCTGCCGGACGAGATCCGCGACCTCGAGGACGACAAGGCCGGCCTCAACACGCGCCTCGCCAAGATCGACCAGGACAAGAAGGACGGCGAGGTGAACCGCAAGAAGCTCAAGCTCGACGTCGCCGAGAGCGAGGGCCTCATCCGGAAGTACGAGGAGCAGCAGCTCCAGGTGCGCAACAACCGCGAGTACGACGCGCTCACGAAGGAGATCGAGGCGCACCGCCAGCGCATCGCCACGAGCCTCGAGGAGATCGAGCGCATCGAGACCGTCGACGAGGACGCCGTCGAGACGGTCGACACGTCGGGCGACCGCCTCTCGGGCCTCGACGCGCAGATCGCGGACAAGAAGGCCGAGCTTGACCGCGTCGTCGAGGAGACGCGCGCCGAGCAGGAGGGCTACGAGACGCAGCGCGCAGACGGCCGTCGAGCACATCGACGACCGCTACCTGCGCGCCTACGAGCGCCTCCGCGGCGCGCCTCCGCGACGGCCGCGCCGTCGTCCCGATCGAGCGCGGCGCCGCGGCGGGCTTCATGGTGCCGCCGCAGCGCCAGGTCGAGATCCGCCAGCGCGACCGCATCATCGTCTCCGAGCACGACGGCCGCATCCTCGTCGACGACGGCCTCTTCCAGGAGGTCTCGGCCGAGGTCGACGACAGCTAGCAGCGCCCCGAGGCGCCTCGTGAACAAACGGCCGGCGGCCGGTTCCTGACCGCGCGGAGCCGGCCGCCGGTCGTATCGTGGCGGTGCGCCGGCCGGCCGCCGCCGCGCCGGCCCTCGTGGCGGTGAGGAACGTCCGGACACCACAGGGCACCGCGCCCCGCCAACAGCGGGGGCGTCTCAGAACCGGCTCGCCGGCGACGGGACGACGGCACGTGCAGCAGAGAGCAGACCAGCCGATGGCCGGGCCGGACCGCTTGCGGTCCGCCGGCACAGGTGATGGGTGAAAGGGTGGGGTAAGAGCCCACCGGCGCGTCCGGCGACGGGCGCGGCCAGGTAAACCCCGCGGGGTGCAAGGCCAAACAGTTCCGCTTCTCACGACCCGGCGGCCCGCCGGGGATGCCTCGGCATCGGCGGAGCGGGTAGGCCGCTCGAGGCGGCGCGCAAGCGCCGTCCCAGATAGATGGCGGGACATCGGGGCGAGAGCCGCCCCGAGGACAGGATCCGGCGTACAGGCCGGCGCGCGGCGCCCCGCCCGGCTTGTCCGGGCGGGGCGCTCCTGTGTTACCGCGGCGCGACCTCGAACAGCGCCCGTCGCGACACCGTCCGCCTGCCGGGCGTCCACGCCGTACAGGGCCACGATGTAGCGACCTGCCTCGAGGCGTGTCGGGCAACGTGACGCGGAAGGGGGACCGACTGCCCGGCCTCGATCCGAGCGATGATAGATGAGCAGGCCGAGTCCGCGTCGACGGGCGCTCCGTTATGTCGCGGCGCTGCGCTCAGAACCGGATGCCGGGCTGCAAGTACGGCTCACCTTCCCGGTGTCGTTGTCGAGCACGACGAGCTGCCTCATCGCCCGGCGCGAAGTGCGTCTGGTTCGACGACGAGTTCGAGGTGGCTCGCGCGACTGCCGGATCGGAGTCGCAGCCGGTGAAGCGAGGAGGGCGAGGAGCGAGCAGGGCGAGGCGGATGGGCCTCGGGGTGAAGGATGGGCAGGAGGCCAGTGCGCACGTTCGCCCTTCCGAGCGTCAGCGTATTTCGGCACCCCCGAAACGCGCGACGCCGCGCGCTCCGAGGAGTGCGCGGCGTCGAGACGTGCGAGGCGGGCCGGTCTAGTTGGCCGGTGCCGGCGACGGCGGCGCGGGCGAGACGGGCGTCTGCTGCGGCGCCGCCGGCGTCGTCGAGGCGTCCGGGAGAGGCGCGGTGCCCGGGGCGACCGTGCCCGGCGCCGCGGTGCCCGGCGTCGTCGGGGCGACGGTGCCGGCGGGAAGCTCGTCGGCGCGGTCCTGGAGGATGCTGCGGCCGGCGCCCTCGCGCGGGATCGCGAACGTCGTCAGGAGGCAGAGGAAGAGGAACGCGCCGCCGAGGCCCACGTGGCCTTCTCGAGGAAGTCCGGCGCCTGCCGCGCGCCGAGGATCTGCGTCGTCTGGCCGCCCGAGGCGATGCCGGCGAGGCCGCCGCCCTTGCCGTTCTGGAGCAGGATCACGATGCCCATGAGCAGGGCGACGATGAGGATGAGGGCGACGAGCAGGTAAAACATGGTCCGCGGGCGGTCTGGGAATCGGGCAAGCTAGCGCACGGCCGCCGCGGCTGCCGACCCAACACGCGGTGAAGACGCGGCGCGCGCACGGCTGAGATCAAGCGACGCGGGCCGCGAGTGCCGCGTCGGCGAGGAGGAGCGCGAGGGCAGTCTTGCCGTCGGCGAAGCTCGCCGCGGCGCGCCCGGGCGACGGCCTCGGCGAAGGGCATCCGGACCGGCTCGAGCGACTCGCCGGCGTCCATGTTCGCCTCGCCCTCGGTCACGTCCTCGGCGAGAAAGAGGTGGATGACCTCGTCGCTGTAGCCGATCGTCGGGTTCATCGCGGCGAGCGGCGTGAGGCGGCCGGCGCTTAGCCCGACCTCCTCGGCGAGCTCCCGCGCCGCCGTCGTCTCGGGCGCCTCGCCGGCATCGAGCTTGCCCGCGGGGATTTCGAGGAAGACGCGCCGCGACGGGTAGCGGTACTGCCGCACGAGCATCGTGTCGCCGTTCGGCAGGATCGGCACGACGGCCGCGGCGCCGGGGTGGTCAATCCACTCGCGGACGGACTCGCCACCGTCGGGCAGCCGCACGCGGTCGCGGTGGACGCACAGGAGGGCGCCGTCGTAGACGACGTCGGAGGAAAGGGTGTGCTCGGTGAGGTCCATCCGGGGGACGGGAGAATGGGAGGTGGTCGCCGGAAGATGCACAGGCGGAGCACGGGCGACCGGTAGTTTGCGGCATGTCTTCCGACCGTGCTCCTTCTCCCCTGCCCCGTCCGCTCGGCGTGCCCGCGCGGCACCTCGCGTCCGTCGGCTCCACGATGACTGAGGCGGCGGAGTGGGCGGCCGCGGGCGCACCGCACGGCGCGCTCGTCGTGGCCGAGGCGCAGACGGCTGGCCGCGGGCGCCACGGGCGCGCGTGGCACGACGCACCCGCCGCGAGCCTCATGCTGTCGCTCGTGCTCCGGCCCGAGATGCCCTCCGAGCGTCTCGCGCTCATCGGACTCGCGGCTGGCCTCGCCGTCGCCGAGACGGCTGAAGCGTGTGGCGCCGCAGCGCGCCTGAAATGGCCCAACGATGTGCTCGCGGCCCGTGCGGACGGCCACCTCGCCAAGCTAGCCGGCGTCCTCGCCGAGGCGTCGTGGGCCGGCCCGGCGCCCGTCGTCATCCTGGGGATCGGGATCAACGTGCGGCAGACGGACTTCCCGGACGGCCTCGACGCGACTTCCCTGTGCATCGCCTCGGGCCGCGACATCGCCCGCCTTGCGCCGCTCGACCCGCTTCTCGCGCGCCTCGCCGGGCGCCTCGCCGATGCCGAGCAGGCGCCCGAGGCGCTCCTCGCCGCCGTCGCGGCACGCCTCGTCGGCGTGGGCGAGACGCGGGCGGTCCGGTTTCCGGGCACAGACCGCACGGCCCTCGTCGGCACAATCGTCGGCCTCGCGGCGGACGGTGCGCTCCGGCTCGAGACGCCGGACGGTGAGCAGACCGTCCACGCGGGCGAAGTCACGCTGGCGCAGTGAGCCGCTTCCTCGCGCTCGACGTCGGCAACTCGGCGGTCAAAGTAGCCGTGTGGGACGGCGCGGGCTGGTCCGAGCCGCTTCGATTTCCGCATGCCGCGGTGCCGGCGCGCGTCTGGGCGGACCGCCTTCGGCCGCTCGTCGGGCGCGGCATGCCGGCCGGCATCGCCTCGGTCGTGCCTGCGCAGACAGACGGCATCGCGGACGGCGTCGAGCTTGCAACGGGCGCACGCCCGGTCCACGTCTCGGCGCGCCTCGCGCTCCCGTTCGCGATGGCCTACGCGACGCCCGAGACGCTCGGCGCGGACCGGATCGCCGCCGCCGCCGCCGCGTGGCACCTCGCCGGCGGGCGCCCCGTCGTCGTCGTGGACGCCGGCACGGCGGTGACGCTGGACGCCGTCGACGTCCGCGACGGCCTGCCCGTGTACCTCGGCGGCGCCATCGCGCCCGGCCCGGAGTTGCTCGCGACAAGCCTCGCGCGCGGGACCGGCGCGCTCCCGCACGTCTCCTTCGGCGGACCGACGCTGGCCGTCGGCGACTCAACCGTCGAGGCGATCCGGACGGGCATCGCGGGCCTGCTCGCGGGTGGCGTCTCGCTCCTGCTCGCCGAGACGAGCGCCGCGCTGAGTGCCCCGCCGGTCGTCGTCGCGACGGGTGGCGTCGCCGCGTGGCTCGTCGCCCGCGGCCTGCCCGCCGACGCCGTCGTGCCGACGCTCGTGCTGGACGGCATCCGGCTCCTCTGCGCGCCTACGGATGCAGCGGCGTCGTGCCGTCGAGGTTGAGCAGCGACTGCACGCGCGCGATCACCATGTCGATGGCGACCTGGTTGCGGCCGCCGCGCGGGATGATGACGTCCGCGTGGCGTTTCGACGGCTCGACAAACTCGAGGTGCATCGGGCGAACGGTGCGGCGGTACTGGTCGAGGACCGAGTCGATGGAACGGCCGCGCTCGTGGAGGTCGCGCTCGATACGGCGCATGAGCCGCACGTCGTCCGGCGCGTCCACGTAGAGCTTGACGTCCATGCGGTCGCGGAGTTCGGGCTCGGCGAGGACAAGGATGCCATCGATGAGGATGACCGGGCGCGCCTCGATGGTCTCCGTCGCGTCGAGGCGGCTGTGCGTCTCGAAGCTGTACGTCGGCTTGGCGACGGCCTGCCCGGCGATGAGCGCGTCGAGGTGGGCGACCATGAGGCCCGTCTCGAGGGCGTCCGGGTGGTCGAAGTTGAAGCGCGCGCGCTGCTCCGGCTGGAGGTGGGCGAGGTCGCGGTAGTACGCGTCGTGGTCCAGAAGAGCGATCCGGCGCGTGCCGAAGCGCTCCATGATGCGCTTCTGCACGGTCGTCTTGCCCGAGCCCGAGCCGCCGGCGATCCCGATGACGACAGACATGAATACAGGGGATGCGGAATGAGGCATGGGAAAGGACCCACGCTCCATGCCTTCTCAGTCGTCGTCTTCGTCGTCGCTGGACTTTTTGGGAGCCGCCGCCTCCGCGCGGAGGCGGTGGCGCTCGACGCGGCGCGCCTCCCAGCCCGGAGCGGATACCATCACGACGGTCCCGCTGCCCGAGGCGTCGAGCTCGGTCGCGTCATGGTCGACCTCGTAGCCGTCCGGCGCGTCCCACAGCTCGAGTGCGTCCACGGATTCGGCGACCTGCGTCACGATGAAGCCGACGAGGGCACCACGGAGCGGCTTGATGCCATGCGTGACAGGCTTCCGCTCTCCGTCCTCCTCCTTAAAGAAGGTGACGCGGATCGTCCGGGCTGCCGTGCCCCTGTCGTCCCACGCCGCCTCGAAGGCGGCCGGAAGCAGGTTCCAGACGGCTTGCCCGGTGAGCAGCGTGTTGAGGTGGTCGGAGATCGGCTCGCGCCAGTACTGAGACGCCTTGCCAACCCCGTCCACGCGGGCGTCCATCTTGAGGCGGTAGTCCGGGACGAGGTCGTCGGGGCGGAGCAGGCCGAAGAGACCCGAGAAGATGATCCCGTTCTCGAGCAGGCGGCGCTGCGCGCCCGTCGGCAGCGCCGAGAATTCCATCGCGCGGTACATCACGCCCGGCGCGTAGCGGTCGATGGCCGCCGTGAGCGGGCTGTCGTAGACGTTCAGCGAGACCTCGATGGCGCGCTCGAGAGCGGGGCCAGTAACGCCGAAGAGCGCCTCGAGGGACGCCGTGTCGCCCGCCTCCTGCGCCTTCCGGACCTGCGCCTGCACGGCGTCGATCAGCGTGCGGCGCTCGGGGTTGAGTTCGGAGAAGTAGTTGAACGTGTTCGACGAGCGGTAGTCGAACATGTCCGGCGCGAGCGGATTGCCGCCGGCCTGCTTGCCCTCGGCGCTGGGCAGGAGAATGGAGAAACGCACGGAGGGGGAGTCAGGAGAGACCGTCGGCGCGGCGCTGGCGCGCGGCGTCGATCAGGGCGTCGGCCTCGGAGAGGAGCGCCTGCGCCTGGACGCGGGCGTCGGCGACGAGCGCGTCGGCCTTGGTCCGCGCGATGCTCGTCGCGGGGCTGTCGTCGTCGTCGAGGCGGCGTACGACGGCCTGGAGGTCGTCGGCCCACTGGTCAAGGAGGAACGCAGCGCGGCGGCGCAGCTGGCGGCCCTCGCCAGGGGCGAGGAGCAGGCCAAGGGCGAACCCGGCGGCTCCGCCGGCGAGGGTGCCGAGAGCGGCGGCGCGGACGGAGCGGCTACGCGAGGACATCGGGCCGGAGGCGGGTGAGCGGCGAAGATACGGGATCGGCGCATCGGGAAGCGGCAGGCGCCGGTTCGCCGAGGCGACGTGCTGGGCCGGCATTTCTACGTGACGCGTCAGGCCGCTCCCACTCGGGGAACGGCCTGACGCGGACGGCCGGAGGCGGCGCGCCGAAGCGCTACAGCCTAACGGTTCTTCTTCTTGTGGCGGTTCTTGCGAAGCCGCTTCTTGCGCTTGTGGGTGGCGATCTTGTGACGCTTGCGCTTCTTGCCGCAGGGCATAGGTCTCGAGGAGTGTGTGGACGGCCGTCGGAGTCGGACCCACAAGGTACGTCCAGATCCCCTGCATTTGTATGCGCGCGCCCATCTGGACCGATGCTTCACGCGCTGTCCTGTCCAGTTCGAGGGCTCCGATGCCGCCGAGGCGCGCTCGATCCGGGACGGCGCCGTCTTTAAAATCGGACACTCGCCATCCCGATGCAGGCGCCGTCTCAGGCGCCTACTGACCCAGAACCGCTTTCAAACGCTCACCCCTGCGCCTGGTACATCAGGCGGCGCGGCGCACGCGGTGTGGCACGGCCCTTGCTAGATCCGGCTCGAACTCGCGTGGTATCGGCGCCGGTTCGACAGAGCGACTCCGTGCGCGCCACGAGCTTCACAGCTTTGCGCACACCGGGCGGACACATTTGGGTGAGTGTGTCCGCCCGGCTCGCTTCTGGCTCGGCCGTGACGGCGGCGAGCTTCTTCCAACAGGCAGCCGCAGGTGGACGCGTTTGGACCTGCCGCGGCGCTAAGACGTGGCTAGCCTGTCCACGTCTACCCTGCCTGCTATGACCGGACGCTTGCTCTCTCTTGCCGCACTGCTCGCCCTCGCTGCCTGTGCCTCGGTCCCAACGCCGACGTACCGCGACTTCGAGGTGCGCGCTGCGCCTGGCGCCACAGCCGACACGTCCCTCACGGCGCGCCTCGGTGCTGCCGCTGCGGCTGCCGGCTGGACGGCCGAGGTGCCAGACCCGACCGGAATCGTCACGACGGCCCCGCGCCCGGTCCCCGGTGGCCTCTTCGCGCGGACGACGGCGCGCCTCGACCTGATGCCGCTCAATGCCGGCTCAGACCACGGCGCGCGCTTCGTCCGTGTGATCGTCCGGGCCGAACGGCGCTCGTTCCTCGGTGGCCGGACGAAAGTCTACGCCCTCGACGGCGGTACGCAGCGCGCGCTGCTTGGTCCGATCAGTGAGGCACTCGCGGAGCGCGGACTCGTCGCGTTGGGCACGCCGCGCGACCGCGATGAAGACGCGACGGACGACTAGTGCACGGGCAACTCTCCAGCCGGTCGTACGTTGTCTCTCCACAGCCCGCCCGCGGGCCTGTTCTTTGGGGATGATCTGGTTTCGACGAACGATGTGTGCGGCAGGCCGCGCGCCGGGTGGTGTTCAGTACGCCCGTGACCTCCACTGAACCGCAATTGTAGCTGCGAACGACTACTCCTACCAGCTGGCCGCGTAACCTTACGCCGTTAGCTATCGCGCACGACGGATGCCCATAAACGATGTGCGCGGTACCGCTTAGAATGGGATGGTCCCGGACGCTCCGGCTGAGCATAAGGGACGAGACACAATCAGCCTGCGCCTTCCCGGAAGCCTGTCAGTGGGCCATGTCGGGAAAGCAAAGACCCAGAATTTGCTGACTACGCGCGTAGAAACTTGGACTGTAGCATCGCTCGGACCCGGGTTCGACTCCCGGCATCTCCACCCCCCGCGCGGCCCGCGCCTCATCCCGAGGCGCGGGCCGCGTTGTGTTCAAGCGCCCGCCAGCCGATATCGCGGCGCACCGTCTTCCCAGCAAACTGGACGGCGTCCGCGCCTCGATATGCTGCGTCGAGGGCCTCGACGAGCGTCGCGCCTGTCCCGACGACGCTCAGGATGCGGCCGCCAGCGGTGACGAGGCGCCCTGCGGCGTCATGAGCCGTACCGGCGTGGAAGACGTGCGCGTGCTCTGCCGCCGCCTCGAGTCCCGAGATCGGGACGCCCCTCTCCACGTCACCCGGATACCCTGCCGAGGCGAGCACGACGCAGGCAGCATGCGCGTCTCGAAACCTCACCTCGAGGCCTGCAAGGCGCCTCGTGCCGAGCGCCTCGAACAGGTCGACGGCGTCCGTCGCGAGGAGCGGAAGGAGCGTTTGCGCCTCGGGATCGCCGAAGCGGACATTGAACTCGACGACGCGCGGCGCGCCCGAGGCGTCGATCATCAGCCCGATGTAGAGGATGCCGCGGTACGGCGCGCCGTCCGCCCGGAGGCCGTCGAGGAGTGGACGAACGGTCTCGGCCTCGGCTCGCGCGACGACAGCAGACGTCACGACGGGCGCTGGGGCGTAGGCACCCATGCCGCCCGTGTTGGGGCCGGTGTCACCCTCACCGATCCGCTTGTGGTCCTGGGCCGCGGGTAAAAGCGCGTAGGAGTCGCCATCCGTGAGGACAAACAGACTGGCTTCCTCCCCCTCCAGAAAGTCTTCCACGACGAGAACCGGCGCCTCGGACGGACCGGATCTGGGGAAGAGTGCCTCGAAGGCGTCGAGCGCTTCGGTTCGCGTCTCGGCCACGACGACGCCTTTGCCTGCCGCGAGACCGTCTGCCTTGAGGACGACCGGCAGTGGGTGGCCGGCGATGTAGGTGCGAGCGGCTTCTCGCTCGTCGATGCGGAAGGCGCGGCTCGACGCGGTCGGGATGCCGTAGCGGGCCATCGTCTCGTTGGCGAACGCCTTGGAGCCCTCAAGCCGCGCCGCCGCCGCACCCGGCCCGACGACGGGAATGCCCAGCGCCTCGAGGCGGTCGGCGAGGCCGAGCACGAGCGGCACCTCGGGGCCGATGATGACAAGGTCTACCGCCCGGGCGAGCGCGACGAGGCCGTCGATGTCGTCCACGGCGACAGACGCGTTCGTCGCGACCTCGGCCGTGCCGGCGTTGCCGGGTGCGCAGGTCAGGCGTGGGCGCCGCGGGCTCCGGGCCAGCGCGGCGAGGATCGCATGCTCGCGGGCGCCGCTGCCGACGACGAGAATGTGCACGGGCTGCGGGGTCAGGTGTCCGCCGAAGGTAGGTTGCGGAGGTCCAGACTCCCGCCCGCCGTGCGCCGCCTCGTTCTCAGGTCAGGGTTTGCCCTGCTGCTCGCTTTCGCTCTCGCCTCCAGCGCGCAGGCGCAGACGCCTGCCGACACGACGCGGGCGGACCCCGAGGCAAACGAGCCCGACGCCGGCGACCCCGGCTCGGTCAACGACGGCACGGCCGTCGACCTCGGCGCGATCCGCGTGCGCCCCCGGCTCTCGCCCTCCGCGCTGTACTCCGCCAACCGCGGCTTCGGCATCGGCGGCGGCGTCGGCGTCGACAACCTCGGCTGGCGCGGGTCGCTCATCGGCGTGGACGTCGCCGCGCAGCAGCACTACCTCACGGCCGGCGTCACGCTGTTCACGGCCGACCCCTACGACGAGTCCGTCTTCGGCGCGCTCTCAGCGCACGTCGCCACGTCGAACCGGCGGAAGTTCTACGGCGTCGGCCCGTTCACGAGCGGGGCGCGCGCGCTCTACCTCACCCACAACGAGGCGGACATCGACGCGCACGTCGGCATCTACCCGTTCGGCAACACGTCGCTCCTCATCCAGCCCGGGGTCCGCTACCTCATCGACCGGACGGGCGAGGTCCGCGACGACAGCCCGGCGCGCCTCGAGGACCTCAGCGCCCTCTCCCAGGCCGCCGTCCGGCCGGCCCTCGGCGACACGCGGTCCGGCGTCTCGGCCGGCGTCGAGCTCACGGTCGACCTGCGCGACTGGCCGTCGTACCCCCGGCGCGGCGTCGTCGTCTCGGGCGAGGCGCGGCGCTTCTTCGGGCTCGACACCGAGAGGCTGACCTTCAACCGCTACTCGGTCCAGACGACGGGCTACCTGCCGCTCTACGGCCGGACGGCGCTCATCGGCAGCTTCACGGGCGTCGTCACCCGGCAGGGCGACTCGAACGATGATGGCGCACGGGACGACATCCCGTACTACTACCTCCCGACGCTCGACGAGCGCGTCGCCGTCGCGTACCAGCAGGAGCGCCTCGTCGGGCGCGACATCCTCGCCGTCGGCCTGGGCGTGCGCGTCCCGCTCTACGACTTCCTCGGCGTCTACGGCATCGACGCCGTCGCGATCGGCTACCTCGGCAACGTCTACGACGACGTCTTCCGGCAGTTCAGCCCGTCCGTCGGCTTCGGGCAGGACATCACGGCGGACCCCGACGGCCGCGCCTCGCTGCGCCCCGCGCTCGGGCTGGGCTTCGGCATCGTCAACCTCGACAAGGAGCGCGTCGTCCTCGGGACGCTCCTCGGCGTCGGCGCGGGCGGCATCACCGTCGCGTCGCTGCGGATCGCGTACAACCTCCGCGACTCGCGGCCGCTGTTCCGGTAGCCAAGGCGGGGCAGCCGGCACAAGCCCTGAGTCCGAGCGCAGGGCAACTCAGCGCGCACCCTCACGCTAGGCAGGTGCTTGAGCGGTGCACCGTTCAGTCGCCGTGCACGGCAGCCCGTAGCTTGCCGCTCGTATGGCAAAGACTCCACGGACCGCGGCGCACGCACGGAACAGCGCCGGGCGTTCTCGATACGACACCACACACGCTTCCAGACCGATGTCCCCCACCGTCGCCGAGCCGGCCGTCGTGCCGGCAGTTCCGCCGCCGAACCGGCCCGCGCCCGTCAAGCTCACCGACCGCGCCGTCGCCGAGGTTCGCCGCATCATCGCCAACAAGCAGATCCCGGCGCACTTCGGGCTCCGCGTCGGCGTCAAGGGTGGCGGCTGCTCCGGCATGAGCTACGTCCTCGGCTTCGACAAGGCCCGCGAGCACGACCTCACCTTCCAGCTAGACGGCGAGGCCGGCGAGCCGATCACGCTGTTCATGGACAAGCGCCACGGCCTCTACCTCATGGACGTCACCGTGGACTACCACGACGGCCTCGACGCGCGCGGCTTCGTCTTCGACAACCCCAACGCGACCGCCACCTGCGGCTGCGGCTCGAGCTTCTCCGCCTGACGCGATCGGGATGCGGAATGCCGCGATGCGCGCGTTCCTGTCCCAGTTACCCCACCCTACCCCATGGAAGGCAACTTCTCCAACCGCGTCCGCGACGTCATCTCGTACTCCCGCGAGGAGGCGATCCGCCTCGGGCACGACTACATCGGCACCGAGCACCTGCTGCTCGGCATCATCCGCGAGGGCGAGGGGATCGCCGTCAAGATCCTGCGCAACCTCGGCTGCGACCTGTTCAAGCTCAAGAAGGCCGTCGAAGACACGGTCCGGAGCACGGGCGGGACGCTCACCGTCGGCAACATCCCGCTGACGAAGCAGGCCGAGAAGGTTCTCAAGATCACGTACCTCGAGGCGAAGCTCTACAAGAGCGACGTCATCGGCACCGAGCACCTGCTCCTGAGCCTCCTGCGGGACGACGAGAACGTCGCCGCGCAGATCCTCCAGCAGGCCTTCTCGGTGACCTACGACGCCGTCCGTGCCGAGCTCGACTCCATTCTCTCCGGCGCGCCGTCGCCCCGCTCCGGCCCTGCCGAGGGCGAGCGGCCGGGCCGGTCCCGTTCCTCTAGCGAACGCAAACCCGTGGCAGACAAGAGCAAAACCCCCGTCCTCGACAACTTCGGCCGCGACCTGACGTCGCTCGCCGAGGATGGCAAGCTCGACCCGATCGTCGGGCGCGAGCGCGAGATCGAGCGCGTGGCCCAGGTCCTGAGCCGCCGCAAGAAGAACAACCCGGTCCTCATCGGCGAGCCCGGCGTCGGCAAGACGGCCATCGCCGAGGGCCTCGCGCTGCGCATCGTGCAGCGCAAGGTCTCGCGCATCCTCTACGACAAGCGCATCGTGACGCTCGACCTCGCCGCGCTCGTCGCCGGGACGAAGTACCGCGGCCAGTTCGAGGAGCGCATGAAGGCCGTCATGACCGAGCTCGAGAAGAACCAGGACGTCATCCTGTTCATCGACGAGCTGCACACGCTCGTCGGCGCCGGCGGCGCCTCGGGCTCGCTCGACGCGTCCAACATGTTCAAGCCGGCGCTGGCGCGCGGCGAGATCCAGTGCATCGGCGCGACGACGCTCGACGAGTACCGCCAGTACATCGAGAAGGACGGCGCCCTCGACCGGCGCTTCCAGAAGATCCTCGTCGAGCCGGCCACGCCGGACGAGGCCGTCGAGATCCTCACGCAGATCCAGGGCAAGTACGAGGACCACCACAACGTGACCTACGACCCGGGCACGATCGAGCAGGCCGTGAAGCTCTCCGAGCGCTACATCACCGACCGGCACCTGCCGGACAAGGCCATCGACGTGATGGACGAGGCCGGCGCGCGCGTCCACCTCGCCAACATCAAGGTCCCGAAGGAGGTCGTGGACGCTCGAGGAGGAGATCGAGAAGGTCCGCGAGGAGAAGGACCAGGTCGTCAAGTCGCAGAAGTTCGAGGAGGCCGCCCAGCTCCGCGACTCGCGAGAAGCGCCTCCGCGAGGAGCTCGAGAACGTCAAGGAGGAGTGGGAGCGCCAGGCCGAGACCGAGACGTACCCGGTCAACGAGTCCGACATCGCCGCCGTCGTCGCCATGATGACGGGCGTGCCCGTGGACCGCGTCCAGACGACCGAGAGCGCCAAGCTGCTCAACATGGAGGACAAGCTCAAGGGCTCGGTCATCGGGCAGGACGAGGCGATCATCAAGCTCGCCAAGCTCCATCCGCCGCACGCGCGCCGGCCTCAAGGACCCGAAGCGGCCCATCGGCTCCTTCATCTTCCTCGGCCCCACGGGCGTCGGCAAGACGGAGCTCGCCAAGCGCCTCACCGAGTACCTCTTCGACTCGCAGGACGCGCTCATCCGCATCGACATGTCGGAGTACATGGAGAAGTTCTCCGTGTCGCGCCTCGTCGGCGCGCCTCCCGGCTACGTCGGCTACGAGGAGGGCGGCCAGCTCACGGAGAAGGTGCGCCGCAAGCCGTACTCGGTGATCCTGCTCGACGAGATCGAGAAGGCGCACCCGGACGTGTTCAACATCCTGCTCCAGGTGCTCGACGACGGCATCCTCACCGACGGTCTGGGCCGACGCGTGGACTTCCGGAACACGATCATCATCATGACCTCGAACGTCGGGGCGCGCGACATCAAGAACCTCGGCAAGGGCATCGGCTTCTCGATGTCCACCGACACCTACGACTACACCAAGATGAAGTCGACGGTGGAGGACGCGCTGAAGCGGGTCTTCAACCCGGAGTTCCTCAACCGCATCGACGACGTCATCGTCTTCCACCCGCTCGAGAAGAAGGACATCTTCCAGATCATCGACGTGATGAAGGCGGACCTCTTCAAGCGCGTCGGCGAGCTCGGCATCACGATCGAGCTCTCGGAGACGGCCAAGGAGTTTCTCGTCGACAAGGGCTTCGACCCGGCCTTCGGCGCACGCCCGCTGCGCCGCGCGATCCAGCGCTACGTCGAGGACCCGATGGCCGAGGCGATCCTCACCGAAGACCTCGCCGAGGGCGCCAAGATCTCGGTCGACCGCATCGCCGGGGCGGACGAGCTGACGTTCAAGACGAAGAAGGCCCGCAAGAAGAAGGCGGACGCCGACGCCGGACGCCGAGGCGGAGACGCCGGCCGAGGACGCGGAGTAAGCGCCTCGGTTTGACAGCAGCGCGCCCCGCCCGATACGTTCGGGCGGGGCGCGCTCGCGTTACGTCGAACTGACGTCCGGGCCGGCTGGCATCAGGGCAGACGGGTTTCCCTGACGCCCCTCCGGCGCTCGTCAGTTGGAGCTTCCGCCGCCCGGCGGGTTCACCTGGACGTTGATGTCTGGCGCGCCGCCATCACCGACGGTCGGGACGGTGCCGCCGCCGCGGAGGAAGACGAACTAGACGAGGAGCGCGATTGCGAGGACGGCGACGATCGCGACGATTGCGGTCGAGCTACCGGAGCGGGAGGAGCTGTCAGCCATGAGACTTGAGGGTGAGTGAAGGTGGGGCCCGCGTTTCGGGCGCCGAGCTTAGAGACGGGCGCCTCTCGGGGAGTTCCGCACGACCCGAACCAATACAGAAACGCCGGCTCTCGCGAGGAGAGCCGGCGTTTTCAGACGTGTCCAGGCGCGTGCCTTACCGAGCGAGGGCAACCGAACGTGTAGCCGTCGTGCCACGCCCGTCCGTCGCGCGGATAAGGTAGAGGCCGGGCGGCAGGCCGCTCGCGTTGAGGCTCAGCGTGTACGTGCCCGCGCGGAGCGCGCCGTCCTGGAGGAGCGCCACGCGGCGGCCGAGCGCGTCGTGCACGGCGACGGTGATCTGGTCGCCCTCCTCGAGCGTGAGTTCGAAGCGCGTCTGCGACGTGAACGGGTTGGGCCGCGGGGCGGACAGGCCGAAGGGCCGCGTCGCGTCGCTGACGAACTCGAGGCGGACGAGCGGCGAGGGGCCAGAAGCCGTTACCGCGCCGGCGCTGAGCGGGGCGGCGAGGACAGCGGCAAGCAGAAGGGCGTGGCGAAAGCGCATAGGATGAGGGGGATCCGCGGGGAAGATCGGCCTTTCGCTCAGCCGAAACAAGCCCGCAGGCGCAATAGGGTTGGATGACTCCACAACGCCTCGTCCGCGGCGCTTGTTGCCACCTCCAGGCCGAGTCTGAAAACCGTGCCTGCTCAGCGCGTTCGCGGGTCCTGCGCCATCGCGGCAGTGAGGCGGCTCGGACGTTCGCGGACGCCCCGCAGGCGCGCAAGCAGACCCAGAACGGCGCCTGCAGCGAAGCCGCCGAGGTGCGCGCCGTACGCGATGCCCGCCGTCTGCTCCGTCGCCGCGACAGCGCCGAAGCCGTCGAGGTACTGCGTCGCGATCCACAGGCCGAGGACGACGAACGCGGGCAGCGACACGACCACGAAGAAAACGAGCACGTGGACCCGGTTGCGCGGGAACAGCACGAGGTAGGCCCCGAGCACGCCCGAGATGGCGCCCGAGGCGCCGAGGTTCGGAATCAGCCCGGCCGGATCCAGCGCCACCTGCGCGAGCGTCGCCACGACGCCCGAGACGAGGTAGAAGACGCAGGAACGGGACGGCGCCGAAGCGGTGCTCGACGTTGTCGCCGAAGATCCAGAGGTAGAGCAGGTTGCCGCCGAGGTGGCCCCAGCCGCCGTGCATGAACATCGCCGTGAGCACGGTGAGAAAGATCAGCGGCGCGGGGCCAGGTCCGGGGCGCTGCGGGATCTCCGCGGGCGTCCGGACCTCTGCGCTTGGATCCTCGCCCGGCAGCGGGCGCGTGTTGACGATGTCCTGCCCGGTCGTGATCTCCCGGGGGATGACGCTCCACGCGTACGTCACGGCCGGCGAGGCGAGTTGGAGGCCGAACACGGCCACGTTGAGCGCGACGAGCAGGAGCGTCACGAGGCCGCGCCCCGAGAGGGCGCGTGTCATCGTCTCCGATCGGAAACAGCATCAGGCGTCGGGCAGGGCGCTACCAGGGGCGGTGTACTCGCCGGACGGCTTCTCGTCCGAGTCGTCGAAGGCGGCCGTCGCGGCGATGTCCTTGAGGTCGGCCGCGCCGCCGCGGTCGGCGCCCACGACGACGTTCTCGTCGTCGATCTCGCGCTCGACGGTCACCTGGAGGCGGATGAAGTCTTCGGAGGCGCCGCCCGGCCCGACCTCGCCGCCCGAGAGCAGGATGGTCTGAATCACCTTCCAGCCGTCGCCCACCTTGGCGCCGATGGTCTGCATGCGCGCCTCGTCGTCGGCGTCGGCGTTCACGGAAACGATGAGGGTCTGCTGTTCGGTCGTCATCTTGGCGCGGGGGAAAAGGGCGTCGGTGAACGCGGGCGTCGTGCCGGGGTTCGGCCTGTTCGGTGTAGGTTGAGCCTCTCCCCTGCCGCCTCGCCAATGCGCTCGTTGCTTCTCACCGTCGCCACGCTCCTCCTCGCCCCGGCCGCACTCGGGCAGGGCGTCCCGCCAGCGGGCAGCACGGTCGCCTCTGGGCGGCGGGCCGGGCGGCGACATCGGCGAGGCCATCGCTGTGGACAATCCCTCCGGCGAGACGGTCGTCGTGGGGACGTTCGAGCAGACGGCGGCCTTCGGCAGCGTCTCGGTGACGTCGGCCGACGCGCCGGCCGCCCGCAGCGACGCCTTCGCCGTCAAGTACGACCGGGACGGCGTGGCGCTGTGGGCGCGGCGCATGGGCACGGGCGTCTTCAACGACTTCGGCGCGGGCGTCGCGATCGCGCCGGGTGGCTACACCGGCGGCGGAAACGTCTACGTCTCGGGCTTCTTCACCGGCATCGCCACCTTCGACGGCGGCGCCAACCCGGCCGTCGAGCTCACGACGCGCAACGACTTCGACGCCTTCCTCGCCGCCTACTCCGGCGACGGCGACCTGCTGTGGGTCGAGCAGGCCGGCGGGCCGGACCAGGACACGGGCCGCGGCGTCGCAGTCGGTGACGGCGGCCGCATTTCCTGGACCGGCTCGCTTCACCGGCACCGCGACGTGGGGCACAGGCGCGGCGGCGCAGACGCGGACGAGCGCGGGCAGTTCGGACGGCTTCCTCGCCCGCTACCTCCCCGACGGCACGCTCGAGCGCCTCCTGACCGTCGGCGGGAGCGAGAGCGACGACCTGCGCGCCGTCGCCACCGTCGTGCCCGTTCGGCGGGAGCTTCGCTCTTCGTGACGGGCACCTTCCGCGGCGTCGCGCGCTTTGGCACGACGCGTCCTCCAGAGCCGCGGCCTCTCGGACGTCGCCGTGCTGGGCGTGACCGACGACAGGCTCCGTCGCGTGGGCGCAGGGCGTCGGCGGGTCTGGCAACGACTACGCGCGCGGCGTCGCGGCGTCCTACACCGGCCGCGTCGGCGTCGGCGGGTCGTTCGAGAACGACATCCTCGTCGGGCAGGACGTGCTCACGAGCGCTGGCTTCTCGGACGCGTTCCTCGGCGTGTTCGAGAACGACGGGACGCCGGCTGGCCGGCTTCCGCGGCGGCGGGGCCGGCTTCGACATCGCCACCGGCGTCGCGGCGTCGCCCTACGTCCCCATCCCCGTCCGGCGGCGGCACCCCGACCGACGCCCGTCTTCGCCCTGACGGGCTACATCGACGGCGCGAGCACGTTCGGCACGACGGCCGTCGCCGCGCAGGGCACCGACGCCTTCGCGGCGCTCTACCGCGACGCCCCTTCTGTTCCGCCTGCCCAGATCGACGTGCTCCGCATCGGCGGGACGGACTCGGACCGAGGTGCGGGCGTTGCCATCGGCGGCTTCCCGCAGATCCTTGCGCTGACGGGGAGTTTCCGCGGCCAGCTTCCGTTCGCGGCTAGCACGGCCACGAGCGCCGGCAGCAATGACATCTACGTCGCCCGCGTCCCGCTCTGCCCGGCCTACTCCTGCTTCACCGTCGACGGCGAGGCAAGGCCCGAGGCGGCGACGGCAGCGCTCTCGCGTCTCGCCGAACCCGTCGCGGCAGCCCATCGTGACGCTGCGCCTCGCGGCGCCCGCCGAGGCGACGGTCGAGATCGTCGACGCGCTCGGGCGCGTCGTGGCGGTCCTGCACCGCGGCGCGCTGCCCGCGGGCGAGACGCGCCTCGCGCCCGAAGCGCTCCCGCCGGGCGCCTACGTCGTTCGCGCCCACGGCGCGGGCGGCGCGGCGCGGCAGGCGTTCGTGGTCGTCCGCTGAGGCCTTGTGTGAAGACACGCGAGAGAGCGCCGCGCCTCGTGCCGCGCCGCGCGGGCGCCGTATCTTGGGCCAACGCTCGCGGGACTAGCTCAGTTGGTAGAGCGCAACCTTGCCAAGGTTGAGGTCGCCGGTTCGAGTCCGGTGTCCCGCTCGACGAAAAGGCCCTGCCCCACCGGCAGGGCCTTTTTTGTGTCTGTGCATAAGGCATGGGCAGATCCCGTCGGGTCGCACGCGTTCGACGCCGTTCGATTTCAGGTGCAGACGGCGGAAGCTGCCCCTAGGAGCGCCCCGAGGGGCAGAGGCGAGTAGGTCTCGGTCGAGCGGAGCGTCTGTGGCTGCGGACGGAGATGCGGTCAGGCAGATCTCTCCTCGCGCCACTGAAAAGTGGACGCGACGATTAACGTTCAGCGAACAAAGCGCTTTCAGCATTTCTGGTAGCGCTTCCTGAATGCCTGCTTGACAACCGATCGAGCAAACAGACGATAGCAGGGGCATCACGCACTATGGGCATCTGCCCAGCCACCCCCATGCTGAATCTCCAGCCCCTCACAGCCTTTCGTGGGAGCCCGTTCTCCCTGCTCCCGAATCCGCAGACGAGCGGGTTCTGCTACCACTGCGAGCGGATTAGCCACTGGGAAGACCTGTCGCTCCGCTACCGCTGCTCACACTGCGGCAGCGACCCCGTTGAAGAGGCCGAAGGCGCAGAGGGCCCGGTCTCGCTCGTCGGTGAACACCCGGTCGCGCCTAGCGCATCGGCGGCGCCTCGGCGCCGCTGGACAGGCCGCTTCCCCACACGCCGGATCCCGTCTGATTTCTGGCCGACCCTCGGCGCACGGGCGAGCGTGTCGCGCTGACGAACGCAGTGATCATGCACGGGCATGCGACGACTCAGGCGGGAGACGTCAGCGTCGAAATGGGCTCGCGCGAGGCGCGGCGGGTGACACGGGGCTGGCGACGACCAGCCCGACATTCTGTCCTCCACCCACCGCGACGCCAATGCCGGACCCCTACGCGCACCACCCCGCCATCCGGCGCGGTCACTACGAGGTCAAAACGTTTACGGTCGGCCGGATCACAGCAACGCGGCCCGACGGGACGCAGACGATCGACGTCATCGCCACCATTCCGTCGCTCCTCCGCGTCGTCGTGGCCGGGCTCGACATCCGGGCCTACCTGCCGGAGATCCCGAACGCCGACGGGCCCCTCGACCTGACCTCAGACGCGTTCGTGCAACTCGTCGCGCCGTACTTGCGCGAGGGCCTGATCGATCCGTGGATCGGGCGCGGGAAGAGCAAGGCGCCGCCCGTCATTGCCCTCGAGACGGAGGCCGGGCTGAGCTTCGTCCAGGCGGTCGCGTGCCTCAACTGAGCCACTTCTGAGAGCGCGCTGAGCCATGCCGCTGGCGCGCCGCCCGGTTCAGAATCGCCGAGGATGCACGCCACCACCTATCGCGCGCAGATCCGGGATGCCGGGTGTTTGCACTGAGGCGCAAGGCGGATAAGGCTGGAGACGGGATGCCCACTCGCTGTGCGCGACGTCAGGGCGGAGCCATTCGGGCGTCTGGTGGCGCGAAGGGCGCCCGCGTTAAGGAATGTCTAATGCTGTCGATAAGCAGATGAGCCGACTCTCGCCTGCCTCGATGCCCAAGGTCTCCAGCCTCGTTCTCCTGATCCTGTTGTCGGCGGTCGCCCCCCACGCGCAGTCCGCCGACCCAGCTGCTAGCGACGAGGCGTTCGACGAGCTCGCCGGCCTCCTCGAGGAGGAGGTGCAGACGGCGACGACGTACAGCCAGCGGGCGAGCCAGGCCGCCGCCTCGGTGTCCGTCGTCACGAGCGACGAAATCGAGCGGGCCGGGTACCAAACCATCGCCGAGGCGCTCGGGTACGTCCGCGGGTTCACGATCTCCGACGACCGGAACTACCTCTACGCGGGCGTCCGCGGGCTCGGCCGCCCGAGCGACTACAACAACCGCATCGCCATCCTTGTCGACGGCGTCCCCGTCCGCGACGGCTCGTCGGGGTCGGCTCCGATCGGGTTCAACCTCGGCGTCCCGATGGCGGCCATCGAGCGGATCGAGGTTATCCGTGGCCCGGGATCGGCGCTCTACGGGACGGGCGCCATGTTTGCGGTCATCAACGTGATCACCAAGGATGTCCGCACGCTCGATGGCGCCCACGGGCTCGTCTCGGTCGGCCAGTACGGGACCTTCCACGGCGAGGCGGTCGCGACGGCCTCGACGGGCGGCGTCACCGCGTCGGTGGCCGTTTACGGGCTCGACGCCGACGGGCCGGACCTCTACTTCCCCGAGCTGGACGCGCCGGAGACGGCGAACGGCCGCGCGGTGGGCCTCGACTGGGAGCGCGCGCACGGTGGCATCGCGACGCTCCACTCCGGCCGCACCGAGCTGAGCGTCCGGTACAGCGAGCGCGACAAGGGCATCCCGACCGGATCCTTCGAGACGGCCTTCCCGCTTGGCTCCTGGACGCGCGACCGGAACGCGATGGCCGCGCTCCACACCGAGGCCACGCTCTCGCCCCGCCTAACCGCCTTCGGGATCGCCGCGGTCAGCCATTTCTACTACATGGGGGAGTACCCCTACGACGACGGCGACGGCCCCTACGACTCGTTCGACGCGTCGAATTCGACGGCGGTCGATGCCAGGGGCCGCCTCCAGTGGGACCCCAGCCCGGCTCACCGCGTGGTCGCCGGGCTCGACGTCACGCGCGAGGTCCAGGACCGTTACCGCCTCTACAACACGACCGAGACCTACCTCGACGTCAGCAGTCCGTTTACGGCTGTCGGGATCTACGGCCAGACCGAGAGCCAGCTCGACCCGTCGCTGACCGTCACGCTCGGCGCCCGCGCGGACCGGGTTCGGGACAACGCAGCCCTGTCGCCGCGAGGCGCCGTGGTGTACACGCCCGGCGGGCGGACGACGCTCAAGCTGATTGCCGGAACGGCGTTCCGCTCGCCGTCGCCTTACGAGTTGACGTACGAAGACAGGTTCACCGGGCACGTCCTGAACCCGGATCTGTCGCCGGAGCGCGTCGCGACTGCAGAGGCGGCCGTGATCCACGAGGTCGGGCCGGGGCTCCGGCTCGAGGCGGCCGCGTTCACGACGAGCGTGACGAACCTTATCGACACCGTCGAGGACGCGGAGAGCCTCCGGTTCGACAACGTCGGCCGTGCCCGGGCGCGAGGCGTCGAGATCGAGGCCACCGGCGCCGTGGCGGGCTGGCGGTCCCGCGCGAGCTACGGGCTCCAGCAGGCCACCGACCCGAGCCGCGGCGAGAGGCTCACGAACGCCCCGACCCACGTCGCCAAGGCGAGCGCGTTCGGGCCGCTCGGCCGGGGGATCTGGCTCAGCACGAGCCTGCAGGCCGAGAGCGGGCGCCGGACCGTCACCGGCACCATGACCGACGCGTATGCCACCGTCGATGCCGCCCTCTCGGCCAACGTGATGGGCGGGCACGGCCGCATCATGCTGGGTGTCCGCAACGCGCTCGACGCCAGCTACGCGCTGCCCGGCGGGTTCGAACACGTCCAGCGCGCGATCCCCCAGCGCCCGCGCGCGGCCTACCTCCGCTTCGACGTCCGCTTCTGAGATGGCCCGCCTCGCCCTGCCCCGTACGCTCCAAGCGCGCGTCATGTCCGCTCTCACGCCTCCTCTTCTGGCCCTCGTTCTGTTGGGCGCAGCCGCTGTCGGCCAGGTCGACATGGAGGTGCCGGTCAGCCGGCAGGTCCCGCTGCTGACGCGCGTTCTCGCCTTCGACCGGTCGCTCGAAGGGTCGGGGCCGCTTACCGTGGCGCTGGTCTACCAGGAGCGGAACCGCGAGTCGCGTGCGGCACGAGACGCGTTCATCGCCGCGCTTCAGGCCCAGCCGCAGACCGTTCATGGCCGCCCCATCCGCGTGGCCTCGGTCGCCGTGACCTCCGCTTCCGGGCTCGCGGCTCAGCTGCGGCAGGCGAGTGCGGACGCCGCCTACGTCGCGCCGCTCCAGGGCATCGATGCCGGAGCCGTCGGCCGAGCCGCGTCCAGTGCGCGTGTCCTCTCGATCACGGGCGTGCGCGACTACGTGTCGGCAGGCGTCGCTATCGGGGTGGGTCTTCGGGGCGGGCGGCCCGAGATCCTGCTCAACCGCAGGGCCGCGGAGGCGGCCGGGGCTGACCTGAGCGCCCGCCTCCTCCAGCTCGCCACAACTGTCGACGGATGACCCGCTCCCCTGCTTCTCTCCGTGCTCGCGTGGCGACGCTGACGATCCGTGCCCGGCTCGTCCTCGCTCTCGGGGCCTTCCTCGCCATCACTGGCGCTGCGGCGGCCGTCGTCGTGCCCGGACTCGTGGCGCAGGTGTCGCTGGAGGCGGCGCAGGAGCGAGCGGAGAGCGTCGCCCGTGTCACCGCGTTCGGGGCGGCGCCCGGTGTCGCCTTTGGAGACGTCAAGGCGGTCGCCGAGGCCCTCCGCCAGGCCCGCGAAGATCCCGACGTCCGCGTCCTCTACGTGACCGACTCCGAGGGCGCCACGATGGCGTCCTTCCACGCCGACGCGGACGTCGACGACCTCTATGAGACGCGCGTCCCGGTTGCGCTCGCCGACGACGAGATCGGGACGCTCCACCTCGCCGTGACGCTCACGCCGATTCGCGAACGGGTCGCGCTCTTCCGCCAGACGGCCCTGTGGGTCGTGCTGGGACTGCTCGTGATGGGGCTGCTCATCGTCACGGCGGTCGCCTCGGCCATCGCGCGCCCTATCGCGGCCATCGCAGCGACAGCCCGCTCCGTGGCCGCGGGTGAGCGGGACGTGCGGGCACGGCCGATGGCCGGCCCCGAGACGCGGGACCTCGCACGTGCCTTCAACCAGATGCTCGACGAGACCGAGGCCCGGGAGGTTGAGCTCCGCGCGGCGCGCGAGACGGCGGAGGCAGCGACGCGGGCCAAGAGCGAGTTCCTGGCCAACATGAGCCATGAGATCCGGACGCCCATGAACGGCGTCGTCGGGATGACGAGCCTGCTCATGGACACGGAGCTGGACACCGACCAGACGGAGTTTGTCGAGACGATCCGGACCTCCGGCGACGCGCTCCTGACGATCATCAACGACATCCTCGACTTCTCGAAGATCGAGGCCGGGATGCTCGACCTCGAGTCGGTTCCGTTTGAGGTCCGGACGTGCGTCGAGGAGGCCCTCGACCTGATTGCTCCCCGAGCAGCCGAAGCTGGGATCGAGCTCGCGTACTACATCGAGCCACGCGTGCCCACAGCCGTCCTGGGCGACGCCACGCGCATCCGGCAGGTTCTGGTCAACCTGCTCTCCAACGCGGTCAAGTTCACAGCCGAGGGGAGCGTGTGCGTCCGGGTCGAGGCGCTGCCCATTGATGTAGGCGTCGGCGGCGCCGTCGAACTCCGGTTTGCCGTCGAGGACACCGGGATCGGGATCGCGCCGGACAAGCTCGACCTCGTGTTCGAATCGTTCTCCCAGGCCGACGCCTCGACGACGCGTCACTTTGGGGGGACGGGTCTCGGGCTCACGATCTGCCGGCGCCTGACCGAGATGATGGGCGGCGCCGTCTCGGTCGAGAGCGAGCTGGGCCGCGGCTCGACCTTCCGGTTCTCGGTCGCCGCCACGGTGGCCCCGGGCGAGCGCCGGGTGTTCCTCCGCCGCGACCAGCCGGACCTCGCGGGGCGCCGCGTGCTGATCGTCGACGACAATGCCGTCAACCGCGAGGTGCTCACACGGACGCTCGACGGGTGGGGAATGGCCGTCCAGCAGGCGGCATCCGGGGCCGAGGCACTGGACGCGTTCGTCGGGGCCACAGCCGCCGACGCGCCCTACGACCTCGTCGTGCTCGACATGCAGATGCCGGCAATGGACGGCGTGGACACGGCCGAGGCGCTCCGAGCCACACCGGGCCCGACCCCTCCGCTCCTGCTGCTCACGTCGAGCACGCGCGACGCGGCGCTCCGGGTGCGCGCGGAGGCCGCAGGCATCGGGGCTGTCCTCTACAAGCCGGCCAAGCCGGCCCAACTCCACGCGTCGCTGCTCCGCTTGCTGGACCACGAGGCTACCCGGAGCGGTGCCGAACGGGTCCAGGCCGAGGCACGCGAGCGCGACGATATCCCGTCGCCCAGCGCCGTCGGGACGCACGACCTCCGGATCCTGCTGGCCGAGGACAACGTGGTCAATCAGAAGGTGGCCCTCCGCATCCTTCAGCGGATCGGGCTCCGAGCCGATGTGGCCGCGAACGGGGCCGAGGCGCTCGACGCCGTCCGCACGGCACGCCGCCCTCGGGAGGCCGTACGGCGTGGTCCTGATGGACGTCCAGATGCCAGAGATGGATGGCCTCGAGGCGACGCGCCGCATCCGGGCCGACCCGGCGCTCCTGCAGCCGCGCATCATCGCGCTCACGGCGAACGCGATGCAAGGCGACCGCGAAGACTGTCTGGCGGCCGGGGCCGACGGGTACCTCTCTAAACCGGTCAAGCTGGAAGACCTCCGCGCCGCGCTCCTCAACGGTACACCGGACCGCGTCGAGCCCCATGGAGACGGCGCTGTCTGGAGCGGGGCCCGATCAGCTTTCCGCCCTGCGCACTCCCATTCACGCAGAAGCATAGTCATTTTTAACACTTTTTAAGCTTTATACACTACAATAAAGTGTTCGCTCGTTTCATTTGCTCTCATATATAATATCTAACTCTAACAATTTATATGTTATTTTGAAGATAAATAATATTATACAATGCGAATAATAATTTAATCCAGTGCTCGCTCCACAAAAAACGACCCCTTCGGATGGAAGAGGTCGCTCCTTGTGGTGAGAGCCGAGTGGCCGTGCGGACGCTGGTCACGACCGGACGTCGAGCGGAGGGGCCGTCACGACGATCTCGTAGTCGGCGGCGACCTCGAAGGCGACGGGCACCGACGCGGGGACGGCCTCAATGTCGAAGGCGGGCATCGTGCCGACGGGGAGGCCCGCCTGCATCGCGACGTCGACGCCCGTCGGGGCGGGGCGCGACTCGGCGATGCGGGTTGCGACGAAGGCCGGAAGGGCGAGGAGCAGGACGAGGAGCAGGAAGCTGTGGAGCGAGGTCGCGAGAGCGTTCATCGGAGGAGCGAGTCGGTGGAAGAGGCGGACGGCGCGTGTGCCGGCGTCTCCCCAATCGACGGCCGCACATATCTGTCCGGTTACAGGCTGCGACCCCCGTTCCTCCCGACCGGCGCTCCTGCGCCTTGAGCGCAGTCTTTCCCGCTTTGATTCTCACCGCCTTCGCTATGCTCGGTGATCGACTGGCAATGTGCGTCGCCCCGGTAGGCTGCGCTCGGATGCCGGCGTGCGAGGCAGACGCCCGGCGTCTCGCGTTTCGGGCGACGTTAGCGCATAAAGCAGTTCTGGCCCGCGTAGAGGTGCTGGACGCGCTCGCCGTCCTCACTGAGGAAGCCACCGACCGTGTTGCCCTCTGCATCGGCCTCGCCGAGCGTGAACTCGCCCTCGAGCGTCGAGCTCTCGGCCATGGCGAACGTCGGATCTGTCTGGCGCGTCATGTCCAGCGGCGCGCCGAGTTGGACGCCCGAGGCTGTCTGGATGCGCTCGTCGTCGCCCTGTCCTTCCCACCCGACGACGGTGCCGTCCGAGGAGATGTTGAGCCAGAGGCCGTTGCTCCATCCGAGCGTGGTCATGCCGGCATCGGCACCACAGGCCTCGGGCGTGGACGCCTCGGGCTCCCCGAAGTAGGGCGTGAGGGCGGCGAGGGCCTTGTCGCGGGACGTGCCGAGGCCGACGTCCGTGCTGACGCCGTCGGAGCCGATGACGGCGATGCCGCGCGCGCCGACCTGGATGGCCTCGTAGTCCATGGCAGAGGAGTCGACGGCTGTGCCGGTGGGCAGGGCCGCTGTGGAATCGACCGCGACAGGCGCGGAGGGCGCGTCGCGAAGGCGAGGCGCAGCCGGCGACGAGCAGCACGGAAAGGGTCAGCAGGGAACGGCGCATCGGGCGTGGCCCGCCTTGAGGCGGAGTCGGGTGACCGCTGGCCCAGAGCGGGCGAGCGTCTGGGAGGATAGCGGCCCACGGCTCTCCCGCCGCCCGATGTCCGAAAAAGCAGCCAGCTTAGCGTGGACTGAGACAGCGACTGGCGAGCGCCGCGGCCTGCGCCCTGATCTCCGGTATCGCCGTGGACTCCCACAGCGCACCCTGCCGCAGCGGGCCGAGCGCGATCAGCACATCCGACACCCGACCGTCGGCCCCGACGAGCGCCCCGTGGGCGTCCGTCACGACGCCCAGCCCGAGCGCGTCGGGCACCGCGGCGCCTGCAGCGACGAGGCCAGCGACCACCGGAGCATCTCGTCGCCGGCTGTGCGCCGGTACACAGCACGACGCGGTCCACGAGCACCTTGACGTCTCCCCCGCCCCGCCGCGCGATGTGGACGGCGATGCCCTCGGGCCGCGCCTCGGCGCCCGCGAGGCGCCCGGCCACGACCGCCAGGTGACCCGACGCGCGCATCGCGGCGAGCGCCTCGGCGACGGGTGGCGCCGCGCGGTGGCGGTGTGCGTCCCAGAACGGCCGCAGGTGGCGCAGCGCAGACCGACGCTCGGCGTCCGAGAACGCGGCCCAGCGCGCGGCCGTCGTCGGACGCAGCGCGTCGACGGCCGCGCGCCAGTCGGGCCGGGCCGCGGCGCGGACGGCGCGCAGCGTCTCGGCGAGGCTCAGGCCCACCTCGGGCGCCTCGGCCTGAGCCCCCGAAGGCGGTGCGTGGCCCTGCGCGACGAGCCCGCGGCGCGACACGGCCGTCATCACCGCAACGCCGCGTTCAGACAGGACGAGCGCCACGTCCGCCATCGTCAATCCAGTCCCGACGAGCAGCACGCGCCCGCGCACGCTGCCGAGCGCGCCCGGCGCCCACGGGTCTGCGACGACGACGCCGGCGTGGCAGGCTGTCCAGCGCGGGGAGCATGGCCGGGGCCCTTTGCCCGAGCGCCAGCACGATGCGGTCGGCGCGGAGCGTCTCGCCGCCGGCGAGCCGGACGACGCCCGACGCATCGGCCGAAACCGCCGTGTCCTGGACGATCCGGAGCGCCGCGCCCGGCGCGGCGTCGCGAGCGGCGCGGGCGAGCGTCTCGGCTAGGTAACGGCCGAAGAGGGCGCGCGGCGCGAACGTTGCGGCCGTCGCCTCGGGCAACGGGCCGGCGCGGAGCCAGCCCAGAAAGTCCCCCGGCGCGTCGGGGAAGGCGCTCATCTTGCCGGCCGGCACGTTGAGCACGTGCGCCGCGCTCGGCGTCGCGTAGGCCACGCCCCGCCCCGGCGCGCCCGGCTCGACGAGGACGACACGGACGGGCGCCGCCCGGAGCAAGTGAATCGCAGCAAGCGTGCCGCTCGCGCCACCGCCGACGATGACGACGGACGGGATCGGGTCGGGCATTCGGGAAGGAGGACGGCCAGCGCTACGGTACGACTGCCGGTAGGCTCGCCCGCGTCGCGGGGTGAGACGGCGGTGCGGACAGACGTTCAGTGCGGAATGGTATCGTTACGTCATGCTCCGCTGAAGCCCACCGGTGCGACGTTCAGGCAGCGTTTGCAAGGCTGCCGGCCTCTCCTCCTCCGATTCGATGCGCCTTCTGCTCCTCGCCGCTCTCGCCACCGCCGCCCTGCCTGCTGCAGCGCAGACGCGCGTCGCGCCGTCGCCCGGCGCCCTCGTCGTCTCCGGCGGCACGGCTGGCTCGGCGATGCGCGTCACGACGCACGGCGCAGCGCCGGCGTCGCGGACGCGCCTTTCGGACCGCTACCGCGGCGTCTCGGTCAACCGCAGCCCGCGGACCGTCGCGCACGGCCCGACGCCCGGCGGTTTCATCTCTGGCGACATCGCGATGCCCACGCTGCGGACGCCCCAGGGGCCGTACGTCCAGCGCGGCGGCTCGAGCTTTTCAGTCGCCCGCGGCGTCCGCCGGAACTAGCGCGCGGTGCCCAGGGCCTCTAGGACGATGCCCGGCGTGAGGACCTCGGGCAGCAACGTCGGCTCGGCGCCCTTGCCGGCGTACCACGCGTACATCGGCACGCCCGAGCGGCCGAAGCGCGTGAGCAGCGCCGTGATCTCCGGGTTCTGGTTCGTCCAGTCTGCCTTCATCTTGACGGCGCCTGCCTGCTTGAAGGCCTGCTCGACGGCCGCTGTGCTCAGCGATGTCCGCTCGTTGACCTGGCACGAGAGGCACCACGCCGCCGTCGCGTCGATGAAGAGCGGCGTGCCGGCGGCGACGAGCGCCTCGGCGCGCGCCGCGTCGTAGGGCTCCCAGCCGTCCGCCTGCACGGTCTCGGCTCGGGCCGATTGCATCCCGAGTGAGACGAGCGCGACGGCAGACCCGAGCGCGAGGACGGCCGTGATGCGAGACAGCGCACGCGTCCGCGTCGTCGCCGCGTGGGCGGGCCACCGGCCGACGAGCCACGCGGCGAAGCCGACGAGCACGAGCGCCATGCAGCAGCGCGCCCGCACCGTTGACGCCGGCCTGCTGCCCGAAGACCCACACGAGCCAGACGGCCGTCGCGAGGAGCGGGAAGGCGAGGGCCTGACGCAGCGTCTCCATCCACGGCCCCGGCCGCGGCAGGCGCTCGGCGAGGCGCGGCACGAAGGCGAGCGCCACGAGCGGCAGCGCCATCCCGACGCCGAGGGCGGTGAAGACGGCCAGCGCCGCCCACGCCGGCTGCGACAGCGCGAAGCCCAGCGCGCCGGCCATGAACGGCGCCGTGCACGGCGTCGCGACGACCGTCGCGAGGACGCCCGAGCCGAAGGCGCCGCGCGCGCCCGTGCCGCGGTCCAGCGCGCCGCCGGCCGAGGCGAGGCGCCCGCCGACCTCGAACACGCCGAGCAGGTTCAAGGCGACGGCCACCATCAGGGCCGCAAGGAAGGCGATGACGGGCGGGCTCTGGAGCTGGAAGCCCCAGCCAAGGCCCGCGCCGCCGGCGCGCAGCGCGAGCAGGGCCGCGGCGAGCGCCCAGAACGAGACGACGACGCCGGCGCCGTAGGCCAGCCCGGCCTGCCGCTGCCGGCCGTCGTCGTGGCCGCCCGTAAAGCTCAGCAGCTTGAGGCTCAGTACCGGGAAGACGCACGGCATGAGGTTCAGCAGGACCCCGCCGAGGAACGCCAGCCCCAACGCCGCGAGCAACCCGACGCCCGCCGAAGCGGGCGCGGCAGCAGCTGAGGCGCCGGAGACGGGCGCCTCGACGCGAACGGAGGGCGCGCCGGGCGCCGTCAGCACGCCCGTCAGGCGCGCCGGGACGCGCGTGCCCGCCGCGAGTGGGACCGCCCAGCCCTGTCCGTCGCGCTCGAACGCCTGCGCCGCGGCGGTGACGATGGCGCCGGACGAGTCGGGAAAGAACTGCGCCTCCGACCAATCGCCGGTCCAGCCGGCCGGAGGTGTGAGGCGCAGGCGGAGCGCGGGGCCCGAGGCGTCGGCCGAGGCCGTCCAGCCCGTCGGCGCGCGCGGGAGGGCGGCGAGGGCGCCAGCGAGCGCCTCGGTGCGGCGCGTCTCGCCGGCGACCGGCACGCCGATCGAGACCGTCGTCTTGGCCGGCAGGCAGACGTCGGCGCAGATGAGGAAGGCCACGTCGCCCGCCATCTCGAGCGTGCCCGAGGCGCCAGGCGGGACCGCGACGCGCGTCAGGAAATCCGTCGTGCCCTCGTGGGCGTACGACGTCAGGCCCGCGATGTCGATGCGGACGGGCGCAGGGAACAGCAGCGCGCCGGCCGTCGCTCCCTGCGAGAGGGTCCACGCCACGCGGACAGGCAGGCCCGAGTCGCCGGGGTTGGACCAGTAGACGTGCCAGCCGTCCTCGGCCGCGATCCGGACCGACAGCCACAGCGAGTCGCCCGGTGCGACCGCAGCCGCGTCCGCAACGAGGCGGACCTCGGCGTGCGGCGTCGGCTGCGCCGCGGCTGGCGCTGCGAGGCCGGCGGCGAGGGCAAGCAAGAGCAGGAGCAGACGCATCGGACGGGAGGCAGGCAGATCAAAGGAACGCCGCCGCGGCGGCAGACGCATGGATGAAATGGGTGAAGGTCGAAACTGGTATCTTCCAGTGCTGCGGCCCGCCAACCGATGCGGGCCACTCCCACGCCCCATGGAGCCCACGGAAAACGGCCGCCCGGCCGACACGTCTACGAGCGAGGCGCCCGTCGTCGTCGTCGGCATCGGCGCCTCGGCCGGCGGCCTCGAGGCGCTCGAGGCCTTCTTCGCGGGCCTCCCTGAAACGGACGGCATCGCGTTCGTCGTGATCGTGCACCTCTCGCCGACCGAGGAGAGCCGCCTCGCGGACATCCTCCAGGCCAGCCTGCCGCTGCCGGTGACGCAGGTCACCGAGGCCGTCACGATGCAGGCCGGGCACGTCTACGTTATCCCGCCCAACAAGAACCTCCTCGCCGAGGGCGACCGCCTCGTGCTCGCGCCGATCGAGGACGAGCGCGTGCGCCGCCGCCCGGTCGACCACTTTTTCCGGACGCTCGCCGAGACCTACGGCCCGCGCGCCGTCGGCGTGATCCTCTCGGGGACGGGCGCCAACGGGACCGTCGGCGTGCGCGCCGTGCGCGAGTGCGGCGGCTTCGTCGTCGTGCAGGACCCCGAGGACGCGGCAGTTCGAGGAGATGCCGCGCAGCGCCATCGCCGCCGGCGTCTCGGACCGGGTGGCGCCTGCGCGCGCGCTCGCGGCGCACGTCGTGGACTACGCGAAGCGCCTCGAGCAGGGCCACGCCGTCGCGGTGCCGGGCGACGCCGCGCAGGCGCTCCAGAGCGTCCTCGCGCTGCTCCGCGCCCGGACCGGCCACGACTTCTCGTCCTACAAGCGCTCGACGGTCCTGCGGCGCCTCGAGCGCCGCCTCCACGTCACCGGCGCCGAGACGCTCACGGACTACCTCGTGCTGCTGCGTGAGGACGCCGCCGAGGCGCCCGCGCTCCTCGACGACCTGCTCATCTCGGTGACGCATTTCTTTCGCGACCCCGCGGCCTTCGCCGTGCTCGAGGCCGCCGTCCCGAGCCTGTTCGAGGGCAAAGGCGCCGAGGACGAGGTCCGCGTGTGGGTCGCCGGCTGCGCGACGGGCGAGGAGGCATACTCCGTGGCGATGCTGCTCAGCGAGCACGCCGCGACGCTGCCCGAGGCGCCGCGCGTGCAGGTCTTCGCGACCGACCTCTCGGACGCGGCCGTCCAGACGGCGCGGGCCGGCAGCTACCCCGAGTCTATCGAGGCCGACGTGCCGCCGGAGCGCCTCCGGCGCTTCTTCAGCCACACCAACGGCTCCTACCGCGTCGTAGAGTCGTTGCGCCAGACGATTCTCTTCGCGCCCCACAGCGTGCTCAAGGACCCGCCGTTCGCGCGCCTCGACCTCGTGACGTGCCGCAACCTGCTGATCTACCTCCAGCGGGACTTGCAGCAGCGCGTCGTCGGCCTGTTCCACTACGCCCTCCACCCGGGCGGCCTGCTGATGCTCGGCACGAGCGAGTCGGCGGACGGCGGCGCGGGCCTCTTCGGCGTCGTGGACAAGGCCACGCACCTCTACCGGCGCCGCGGCGTCGAGACCCAGCTGGCAGTGCGCCCGGCGACCCAGACGCGCCTCCTCGGGTACACGCCGAAAGCGGCCCCGAGCGCGCCCCCGGCCGAGGCACCACTCGCCGTGCGCCTGCCCGACGAGCCGGAGCAGGTCCACCGGACGCTCCGCGAGGCTGCGGCGCCGCCGAGCGTCCTCGTCGGCGAGGCCGGCGACGTGGTTCACATCTCCGAGGCGGCCGCGCCGTTCCTGCAGGTCGCGACCGGCGCGCCGACGCGGCTGCTCGCGCGGATGCTGCGGCCCGAGCTGCGCGCCGCCGCCCAGGCGGCGCTCTTCCAGGCGCGCCGCGAGGGCAGCCCGGCCGAGTTCGGCCCGGCCGAGATGGAGATCGGCGGCGAGCGCCGGCTCGTCCGCGTCCACGCCCGCCCCGACGCCGACGGCGCGTTCGTGCTCATCGCCTTCGAGGCGATCGAACCGGACACGCAGGGCACGGCGAGCGCCGATGCCGAGCAGGTGGACCTGTCGCACGAGTTGCTCCGCCAGACGCAGGAGCAACTCCAGATCGCGGTCGAGGAGTTCGACACGAGCCGCGAGGAGCTCCTCGCGCAGAACGAGGAGCTCCAGTCGATCAACGAGGAGCTGCGGAGCACGGCCGAAGAGCTCGAGACGTCCAAGGAGGAGTCGCAGTCCATGGCCGAGGAGCTCCAGACGGTCAACGACGAGCTCAAGACGACCATCGCCGAGACCGCGCGCGCCAAGGGCGACCTCGAGAACCTCATCGCGTCGACCGAGATCGCGACGCTTTTCCTGGACCGCGGGCTGTGCATCCAGCGCTTCACGCCGCCCGTGCGCGATCTTTTCCACGTGCTCGCCTCCGACGTCGGCCGGCCCCTGTCGGACCTCGCGCAGCGCTTCGGCGGCGGGCGCCTTATCGAGGACGCCGAGGCGGTCGTCGCGAAGCTTTCGCCGCGCGAGCGCGAGGTCGAGGGCGAGAACGGCCGCTGGTACCTCGTCCACGTCCGCCCGTACCGCTCCGCCGAGGACCGCATCGACGGCGTCGTGGTGACGTTCGTCGACATCACGCGGCGCAAGCGCGACGAGGAGACGATCCGCTTCAACGAGGCGCGCCTGCGGCAGGTCGCGGACACCGTCCCGGACATCCTCTTCCGGACGACGGCCGGCGGCGTCATCGACTTCGCCAACGGCCGATTCCGCACGGTCATAGCCCGCCACCCGGACGACGGGCCGGGCGCGCTGCGCTGGCCCGCGCTCGTCCACGCCGCCGACCGCGAGGCGACGGCCGCGGCGTGGGACGCCGCGCTCGCCACGCCCGCCCCGTTCACGCTGCGCCTGCGCCTCGACACGTCCGACGGCACGTGCTGGTTCATCCACCGCGCGACGCCCGTCCGCGGCGCCGACGGCGCCGTCGAGGCGTGGTTCGGGACCGTCACCGACATCGACGCGCTGACAAAGGCCGAGGAGGAACTCCGCGACCTCAACGCGACGCTCGAGCAGCGCGTCGCCGCGCGCACGCGCGACGTCCGCCGCCTCTCGGCGCGGCTCACCAACGCCGAGCAGAGCGAGCGCCGGCGCCTCGCGCACCTTCTCCACGACGACCTCCAGCAGCAGCTCGCCGGCCTCGGCATCGCGCTGCGCCTGCTCCGCGGCGCCCACGACGGCGAGTCCGAGGCGCTCCACGCGCGCGCCGAGACGATCCTCGGCAATGCGACCGACGCTCACGCGGTCGCTCGCGTCCGAGATCAGCCCGCCGACCATCGCGATGGAGGACTTCGTGGCGACCGTGCGGTGGCTCGCGGACCAGAAGCGCGACCAGCACCAGATGGAGATCACGGTCGAGGCCGACGGCCCGTGCGACGTGCCGAATGCGGGCATCCGCGCGCTCCTCTACCAGGCCCTCCGCGAGCTGCTGTTCAACATCGTCAAGCACGCCGGCACGCGCGTGGCGACGATCCGCGTCGCGAGGAAGGGCGCAGACGTCGTGGTGGTCGTCTCGGACGCCGGCGACGGCTTCGACCTGGAAGCGTCCGGCGACGGCGCGGCGGGCTTCGGCCTGTTCAGCGTCCGCGAGCGCCTCGAGCTCGCCGGCGGGCACCTCGCCGTGGTGTCGGTGCAGGGCGACGGCACGCACGTCACGCTCACGGCCCCCGCCGCCGAGGCGGGCTGACGCGAACCGCGCCGGCCCCGCGCGGGTAGGACAGACGCCCTCTCCCCTCTTCCCAAGGCGAGCGCATCCTCATCACGTGTCATCCTGAGCGACGCGAGCGCCTTCGCGAGCGCCGTCGACGAATCTCTGCCGCGCGCCGCGACAGCGCGCTGAGCCGGCCGTTTGGATCGGCAGAGATCCGTCGGCAAGCTGGGACGACGCTGTAGAGAGAGTGCGCTCATCCAATCCGCCCGCCGCATGTCCCGAGACGCTGACCTCTTCCGCACCCAGGTGCTCGCCTTCCTCGCGGCGCACCCGGACCGCGCCTACCGCCCGCACGAGCTCGGCAAGGCGCTCGGCGTCTCGAACCACGGCCGCTACCAGGCGCTCCTCGAGGCGACCGAGGCGCTCCGCGACGCCCGCGACGTCGACGTGGTGAAGGGCCGGTTGCAGCACAAGGCGCCGCACGAGGCCGAGGGCCTCGGGACGCTCACCGTGAACCCGCAGGGCTTCGGCTTCGTCGCGATGGACGACGGCGGCGAGGACGTGTTCGTCCGCGCCGCCCGCTTCCGGACGGCCCTCAACGGCGACCGCGTCCGCGTGGCGCTCGCCGCGGGGACGAAGGGCAAGCGGGAGCCGGACACCAACCGCGAGGGCGAGATCGTCGAGGTCGTCGAGCGCGCGAACGCGCAGACCGTCGGCACGTTCGTCGCCTCGGGCGCGGCCGGCTGGGTGACGCCCGACGACCGCCGCATCCCGCACGACGTCTACGTGGCCAGGGACGACTGGAACGGCGCGACGCCGGGCGACAAGGTCGTCGTGTCGATCGACCGCTTCGACGGGCCCAAGGCGTCGCCCGAGGGCCGCGTCCTCTCGATCATCGGCAAGGCCGGCGCGCCGGGCGTGGACGTGCTCGCGCTCGCGATGGCGATGGGCGTCGAGACGGACTTCCCGCCGGGCGTCGAGAAGGAGGCGGAAGGCATCGACGCCGGGATCACGGAGCAGGAGGTCGCGCGGCGCCTCGACCTGCGCGGCGCGCCCGTCTACACCATCGACCCGGTCGACGCCAAGGACTTCGACGACGCCATCCACACCCGCGACCTCGGGCAGGGCCGGACCGAAGTCGGCGTGCACATCGCCGACGTGAGCCACTACGTCCGCGCGGGGACGGCGCTGGACGACGAGGCCTACGCCCGCGCCACGAGCACGTACCTCGTCGACCGGACGATCCCGATGCTGCCCGAGGCGCTCTCGAACGGCGTCTGCTCGCTGCGCCCGCGCGAGGACAAGCTCACGTACTCGTGCATCATGACCGTCGAGCAGGACGGGACGGTGAGCGGCTACGACATCAAGGAGACCGTGACGCACTCGGTCCACCGCTTCTCGTACGAAGGGGCGCAGGCCGTGCTCGACGGCGCGACGCCCGAGGACCAAGGCAGCATCGCCGCAGACGTGCTCGCCGAGGAGGTCCGACGCGCCGGGCGCCTCGCCGCGATTCTCACCGCCAAGCGGATGCGCGAGGGCGCGATCGACTTCGACGTGCCCGAGGTCCGCGTGCGCCTCGACGCCGAGGGCGTGCCGGTGGAGGTCGTCACCAAAGAGCGGATGGCGGCGAACCGGCTCATCGAGGAGTTCATGCTGCTCGCCAACCGCGCCGTCGCCGAGTGGGCCTCGGAGCGGCACCTCGCCATGATCTACCGCATCCACGACGCGCCGGACCGCGAGCGCATCGCGGCGCTCGCCGACTACGTCGCGACGTTCGGGTACACGCTGAAGCAGCGCGAGGGCAGCGTCGAGCGGACGGCGCTGAACGGCCTGCTGTCGCAGGTGAAGGGCTCGCCCGAGGCGCCGATCATCGAGCAGGCGGCCGTCCGGGCCATGTCGAAGGCGATCTACTCGCCGCACAACATCGGCCACTTCGGCCTCGGCTTCGACGACTACGCGCACTTCACGTCGCCCATCCGCCGCTACCCGGACCTTATCGCGCACCGCCTGCTGAAGCGCTACCACGACGGCGCGCCCTCCGTGGACGTCGAGACGCTCGAGGCGCAGGCCAAGCACTGCTCGAACCAGGAGAAGGCCGCGACCGAAGCCGAGCGTGAGTCGGTCCGTCTGAAGCAGGTCGAGTACGCGGCGCAGCACGTCGGCGAGTCGTTCGACGGCGTCGTCGTCGGGGCGACGAAGTTCGGCGTGTTCGTGCAGCTGAGCAGTCTCATGGTCGAGGGCCTCGTGCACGTGCGCGACATGCCGGGCGACTTCTGGGAGTACGACCCGAAGCGCTACGCGCTCGTCGGGCGCTCGTCCGGCCGGCGCATCCGCGTCGGCGACGCGTGCCGCGTCAAGCTCGAGGCGGCCGAGGTCGAGACGCGGCGCGTGGACCTCACGTTCGAGACGTGGCCCGGCGCCGAGGGCGCCGAGGCGCGGCCGGCGCCGGTCGCGAAGGACCGGTCGGTCCGCAAGAAGGCCAAGTCCCGCAAGCCGACGGGCAAGCCCGGCCGCAAAAAGCGCTGACCTCTACCCCGCTGCCCGTGCGCGTCTCGTACGTCCTCCCGCTGCGTGCGGCCCGCTCGCTCGCCTCGACCGACCTCACGCCGTACCTCGCCGCGACGGCGCGCCTCGCCGAGACCATCGTCGTGGACGGATCCGCGCCGGACGTGTTCGCCGCGCATGCCGCCGCCTGGGGAGCGTTTCGTCCGCCACCTGCCCGTCGACGCGGACCTCGCGACGCCGATGGGCAAGGTCGGCGGCGTGCTCACGGGCGTGCGCCACGCGTCCCACGAGCGGATCGTGATCGCCGACGACGACGTCCGCTACGACGCCGCGACGCTCGCTGCGGTCGCGGGCCTGCTGGACGCGGCGCACGTCGTCCGCCCGCAGAACGTCTTCCGCCCGCTGCCGTGGCACGCGCGCTGGGACACGGCGCGGACGCTGCTCAACCGCGCGACCGGCGGCGACTGGCCGGGCACGCTCGGCGTGCGCCGCTCGGCCCTCTCAGGCGACGGGCGGCTACGACGGCCGCGCGCTGTTCGAGAACCTCGAGCTCGTCCGGACGGTCGTCGCGGCCGGCGGGACAGAGCACGTTGCCCTCGACGTGTTCGTCGAGCGGCGGCCGCCCGAGGCGCCGCACTTTCTGGGGCAGCGCGTGCGGCAGGCGTACGACGAGTTCGCACGCCCGCGGCGCCTCGCCGTCCAGCTCGCGCTCCTGCCGGCGGTCGCGGCGCTCGTCGCAGGGCGACGGTGGCGCGACGCTCGGCGCAGGCGTCGCGGCCTCGGTCGCGCTCGCCGAGATCGGGCGGCGGCGCGCCGGCGGCGCGGCGCGTCTTTCCCGCCGACACGCCGCTGTGGGCGCCGCTGTGGCTCGCCGAGCGGGCCGTGTGCAGCCCGCTCGCCGTCGCGTCGCGCGTGCGCTGGGGCGGCGTCCGCTACGGCGGGCGCGTGCTGCGCCTCGCCGCGACGCCGATGCGCGCGCTCCGGCGGCGTCACGCCGGGTCCATCACGGCGACGTCGATGGGCTTGAACGAGCCGTTGTTCGACAGCTCGGCCGAGCAGGCCGTCACGCCCACGACGAGGTCCATCTCGGCGCGGAGCAGCAGGTAGTCGCCGGGCCGCGAGCGCGGCGGGCCGATCGTCAGCTCGCCCGTCGGGCCGACCTCGACGTTCATGAACACGTTGAGCGTCGTCGGGATGGCGTCGGGCGCGATGCCGAACGGCGCGAGGTGCTGCGCGAGGTTGCCGAAGCAGCTCGGCCGCGGCGTCTCGTCGCCGTAGATGATCCGGAAGGTGTCCGGCGAGCACGGCGTGAGCAGGAAGTCGTGCCGCCCGACGGTGTCCTCGACGACGGTCCACATCGGCCGGCTGCGGTTCGAGTAGAGCGTGTGGCCGGCCGTGAGGTAGATCGTGTTGGCGTAGTCGATGGTGCGGCCCGACGAGAGCCACTCGGCGCGGTCGTCCGCCGCGAAGCTCGTGAGGTCCGAGACCTGCTCGCCGAGCGGGTCCGTGATGCGCAGCAGCTGGCCGCGGGCGACGGTAAAGCCGCAGCCCGTGCGCGGCTCGAGGTGGAACGTCTGGACGGTGGTCATGGGCGGTGGAAGGGGCAGCGCCACGCGTCGCCAGCCGCGCCGCCGGCGTACTGGCGGGCGTCGGAGCGCTCGCCGAAGTCGCTGAGGTTGGGGTTGAGGCTGCCCTGCAGCGCGATCTCGCGGTCGCGGATGGCGGCTCGCAGGCTGTCGTAGCGGCCGTCGGCGCGGAGGCGGCTCGAACTGGGCATGCGGGTTGAACGCGAGCGCCGGGTACGCGAAGCGCCGCGCCGCGCGCGCGCTGTGCGGGTGCATCCCCACGACGAAGAACGCGACGCCACCGAAGCTGAACGAGAACGTCGGGCTGTCCGGGTCGTCGCTCACGGCCGGGTCCCACGGCGCGGCATCCGCCTCGGCGAGGCGCTGGAGCTGACTCCAGAGGCGCGCCTCGAACGCGGCTTCGTCAGACGGCGGGTCGGGCGGGAAGACGGCGACGAACGTGGCGAAGTCCTCGGCGGCGTCTGGGCTCGCGGCAAAGGCGGCGAGGTCGCGGGCGAGGGCGGCCGTCGCGGCCTCGGAGCCGAGCGCCGGGTAGACCTCGACGCGGTGGGCCGGGCGGTGCATCGCCGCGCGCGCGCCGAGGCACGAGAACGCCTCGTCGGCGACGAACGCTGCGAAGGCGGTGCGGACGGCGTCGGGTAGCTCAGGCATCGGAGCGGCGGCGGGCGAAGCGCTTGCGGATGGGCTCGGGGATCGTCTTGACGAGCCAGCCGGGACTGAACAGCACCTCGACCCAGCTCGGGTCGAAGCGCAGGTCGAGGCCCGCCACGTCGATGCCGAGCTCGGCGAGCTGGGTGCGCGGGCGGGGGCTGCTCGCGAACGGGAGCACGTGGCCACCGGGGATCTCACCGGCGGCGAGCGCGCGGGCGTGGGCGTCGGCGCTGTGCGCGCCAGAGCGGGAGCCAGCCGCCGTCGGGGCGCTCGGCGAGACTGTCCGGCGCCATGCCGAGGTGGCGCGCCCAGAGCGTCCGCCGCAGCGCGACGGCCGTCTCGGACGTGCCCGACGCGTCGGGCAAGAAGGCGAGGTTGAGGTCCACGTTTCGGACCGGCCGGAAGACGCGCCGGAGCAGCCCGAGCGAGAAGTCGTCGCCGTAGGAGTCCAGCGAGACGCCGTCGAGGTTGGCCGTCCCGACCGTCGCCCACGCGTCGTCGACCACGGCGACCTTGCTGTGGATGAACAGCTGCGTGACCTCGGGGCGGTGCGGCGGAGCGAGGCCACGCGCCGCGGCCCACAGCGAGAACACGCCGACGCGCGGGTGCCCGAGCAGGCCGGCCTCGGCGAGGCGGCGGTTCTGCCACTCGCGGTAGGCCGTGATGTCGGGGTTCTGGTTGAGGACGAGGATCACCTCGAGGTCCGGGTTGGTCGCGAGCGCCTCGGCGAGTGCTGCCCGGACCGGGCGCGAGCTGAAGTACTGGTTCTCGAGGTACACGAGCGACCGTGCACCGCCGATGGCCCGGACGTACGCGTCGAGAATCTCCGTGCTCCCCACGTCCGTGCTCCCGAGCAGGCCCGGCGGGCGCGTCCGGAGCACGCGCACGGACGTGTCGCCCACCTCTGCGTGCTCCCGCGGCGGCGCGGGTGGCAGCGGGAGCACGACGGGAGCACTGTCTGGGCCGTCGGCCGCATCGTCCCAGATCTCGTCGAACCACGCCGCGAGGTCGGCCACGGCGGGGCCGGACGACGCGGACCGAGAGGTCGTGGATGGGCCGGCCGGCGAGGTCGTCCTCGGGGCGCCGCGGGTCCAGCGGGCGGTGCGCGCCGTCGTCCCAGTAGCCGTTGACGAACGGCGAGCCGACGAGGAACGCCTCGGCGTCGTCGACCAGGACGAGCTTGGCGTGGAGCAGGTTGGGAAAGTCTGAGACGCCGCGGACTTCGATCGCCGGTGCCGGCGACGTGCGCGCGCAGCGCGGGCACCGTGTTCATCAGGATGCTCCCGTTGAGCACGACGCGGACGTCCGCGCCGGCCGCCGCCGCAGCCGCGAGCGCGTCCACGAGGCGCTCGTCGGTGCCGTCGGCACGGGCCGCCGAGCGGCAGTCCACGTCGAAGGCGAGCTGCGCGATGCGGACCGACGTGCGCGCCGAGCGGCACGCCGCGGCGATGCGGCCGAGCGCGTTGGCGCTGTCGAGCAGCGGCTCGACCGCGTTGCCGCGCGTCGCCGCGGGCAGCCCGCGGGCCGTCCGTACACGCGTGCCCTCGCGCCGAACGCGTCCCTGCCGGAAGCAGTCCGGGCCTCCCGACGGCAGCGAACGCCACGACGCCGACGAGCGCCTCGGTCGCCATCAGCCACACCCGCGACGCCGCCGCGACGACGACGCCCACGCCGGCCGGCCACACTGGCACGAGCAGGCCCGCGAGCGCCGCCTCGCGCACGCCGATGCCGCCCGGCGCGAACACGGCCACGAAGCCGGCCACGAACGACAGCGCGTGCGCGCCGACGAGGCGCGGCACGTCTGCCAGCGCCGACCGGCGCGAGCGCGGACGCGAAGAGCGCGAAGGCGAGCCCGTAGCCGGCCCACGCCGCGGCGTGGAGCGCGACGAGCGCGGCGCCGTCGGCCCACCCGCCGGTCCACCGCGGCACGTCGCGACGGGCGAGCCGCCCGCCGCAGCGCAAGCGCGCGGTTGAGCACGGCCGGGTGCGCCAGCCCGCCGATGGCGACGGCCGCCGCCGCGGCGAGTGGTCCCCACCCGCCGAGCAGGCCCGCCACGACGAGCGCGCCGAGGACGGTGAACACCCCGTGGAGCACGAACGCCGCCGAGAGCGCGACGGGCGAGACGCTCGAGCCGCGACGCCTGCGTCGCCGTCGTGACGAGCGGCCAGATGCTGCCCGGGACGTACTTCGCCAGCGCCGTCCGCACCCAGACGCGCAGCAGCGCGCGGAACGGGACGCGCACGCGCGCGCCGGTCGCGTCCGCGAAGCGGGACAGCGCGCGTCCCCACAGCCCGACGCTTCCGGCGACGAGCGCCGCCTCGAGGGCCGTCGCCGCGAGGAGCCGGCCCGGGCGCACCGCCCATGCCACGGCGCGGATGGCGGAGGCGTCGCGCACGGCCACCGCGGCCATCGCAGCACCGGCGACTGCCAGCAGAGCGGCGCCCCCCCACCGGCGCGCGGGCGCAGGCAGGAGGCCGTCGCCCGGAAGGGCGAGGGAGGAAACCGGGGTGCGCGTCATGCAGCGGAGGAAACTAGAGATCGGATCTGCGCCGCGGCTCAAACTCCGCGCCAGAGTAGAGCGCGGGCCGGTCAGGAAGTCCCGGAGCCGCGTCGGTCCAGAGTGCCACAGAGCGCTCACGCAGCCGGTTCGGCATCGCTTCGGCGCGCCTCGCCCGTCCGGATCTCGCGCTCGAGGAAGAGGTTGAGCAGCGTTCTGAGGAGCACGATCGCGCCGAGCGTGAGGATGTCGGCGCGCGTCGGCGCGACGGCCGTCCGCAGGATGTCCGAGGCGAGCGTGAACTCGATGCCCAGCGCCAGCACGCGCCCGAGACGCAGGCGGATCGACTCGGCGGCGTCCACGTGCTGCGCCCGTCCGCGGACGAGCTTCAGCGCGTACGTCGCAGCGCCGTGGACCACGCCCCAGCCGATGACGAGGGCCGCAGCGATCTCGGCGCCTGCGGCGAGGTAACCGACGAGCGTCCGCAGCGGCCCCTCGAACGGCGCCGAGTTCACCTCCGTCGTCGGCACGTCGCCCACGTTGACGCTCAGCAGCACGACGAGGCCTGCGATGAGGCCGAGCGCGAGCACGACCTCGGGCCAGTTGGCGGCGCTGCGCGCGGGAGCGGCTGGAGGTGGCGTGTCGTCGGTCATCGGTGAGGTCGCGGGATGGGCGGATACGCAGTGGCAGGCGCGCCGTTCGGTCTACTCGGGCAGGACGAGGCAGCCGGCGCGCGTCGGGTGGTCGACGACCTGCGCCTCGGGCGCGACGCCGCGGAGCAGAATCAGGACCAGCGCGTCGCCGCCCGCAGCGAGCGTGAACAGCAGCGCGAACGCCATCACGGCGCCACTGCCGGTCGTGAGGGCGACGGCCGCCGGGACGAGCCCAAGCGCAATGCCGGGCGCCGCGGCGCCGATGCGGTACGCCCGCGCCGGCATCGGCGCCGAGCAGTGCGCGTAGGGCGTCAGCGCCTTCCAGTTAAAGCCGAGGCGGACCGACCCTGCGGGAAGGCCTGCCGCCGTGCGCCACGCGAGCGCGTGGAGCGCTTCGTGTGCGAGCACGCCGAGCACGAGCGCCGCAGTGGCCCAGAGGAGGTGGTCGCCCCACCACGCGGCGCCGCGGGCGAGGGCGTCCCAGCCCCAGAACGCCCCGAACGGCACGAGCAGGACGGCCAGGACCGGGACGGCGAGCAGCAGCGCCGCGGCGTTGGCCGCGACGAGCCCGACCGAGCGGTCGGCGGCCTCGCCCGTCATTCCCACTCGATCGTCGCCGGCGGCTTCGACGACACGTCGTAGGCGACGCGGTTGATGCCGCGGACCTCGTTGATGATCCGGTTCGAGGCGCGCCCGAGGACGTCGTAGGGCAGGTGCGCCCAGTCGGCCGTCATGCCGTCCGTGCTCGTGACCGCGCGGAGGCAGACGGCCTGTTCGTACGTCCGGAAGTCGCCCATCACGCCGACGGACTGGACCGGCAGCAGCACGGCGAAGGCCTGCCAGACGTTGTCGTACTCGCCCGACGTGCGGAGCTCGTCGAGCCAGATCGCGTCGGCCCGGCGCAGCAGGTCGAGGCCGGCGGGCGTCACGGCGCCGAGGTGGCGCACGGCGAGGCCCGGCCCGGGGAACGGGTGCCGCCCGACGATCGCCTCGGGCACGCCGAGCGCGCGGCCGACGGCGCGGACCTCGTCCTTGAACAGCTCGCGGAACGGCTCCAGGAGCTCGAACCCGAGCTCCTCGGGCAGCCCGCCGACGTTGTGGTGCGTCTTGATCGTGGCGCTCGGCCCGCCGGCCGAGACCGACTCGATAACGTCCGGGTAGAGCGTGCCCTGCGCGAGAAAGCGCGGCTTGCGCCCGAGGCGTGCGGTGACGGCCTGCGTCTCCTGCTCGAAGACCTCCACGAACGTGCGCCCGATAATCTTCCGCTTCTGCTCGGGGTCGGCCACGCCGTCGAGGCGCGCGAGGAACAGCGCGCCGGCGTCTACGGCCACCAGGTCTACGTCGAAGCCGTCGCGGATGGCCGTCTGGACCTCCTCGAACTCGCCCTGCCGCAGCAGGCCGTTGTCGACGAAGACGCAGGTGAGCTGGTCGCCGACGGCGCGCGCGATGAGCGCGGCCGCGACCGACGAGTCGACGCCGCCGGAGAGGCCGAGGACCACGTGGTCGTCGCCGACGAGCGCGCGGATCTCGGCCGTCTTGTCGTCGATGAACGAGCCTGCCGTCCAGTCGCCGCGGCAGCCGCAGACGCGCAGGACGAAGTTGGCGAGCATCAGCGCGCCGTGCTCCGTGTGCGCGACCTCGGGGTGGAACTGCGTCCCGAAGACCGGCGCCTCTCCACTCTCAGGCGTGTTCGCGAAGGCGGCGACGCCGGCGCTCTCGGTCGAGGCGACGGCGTGGAAGCCGGCCGGCAACTCGGTGATGTGGTCGCCGTGGCTCATCCAGACGACCGACCCGTCCGGCACTCCGTCGAGGAGCGCCGTCGGCGCGTGCTCGGCGAGGCGCGCGCGGCCGAACTCGCGCGTCTCGGTCGCCTGCGACGGTCCCGCCGAGCGCGCGCGCGATGGCCTGAAGCCCGTAGCAGATGCCGAGGACCGGGACCGGCGCGCCCGTCTCGGGGTGCACGAGGCGCAACAGGTCGGGGTCGAGCTGCGGCGCGCCCTCATCGTAGACGGACGCAGGCCCACCGGAGAGGATGAGCCCGACCGGCTGCAACGCCGCGATCTCGTCAGCAGGCGTCGTCGCCGGGTGGATCTCGCAGTAGACGCCCGCCTCGCGCACGCGCCGCGCGACGAGCTGCGTCGTCTGGCTGCCGAAGTCGAGGATGACGACCGTCTCGTGAGCGGGGACCATGGGGGTTGGGGCAAAGGGCGTGGACGGACGCGCACCGCGAAACGGCGAACGGCCACCGGGAGGATGCTGTCCCGATGGCCGTTGCCAGATGGCCGGTGCCGTTACCCGCCGATGCTCTCCTGGTACTCCTCGGCGGACATCAGCGCGGCAACGTCTGCAGGATCCGACGGGCGAATCTTGACCATCCAGCCGTCGCCGTACGGGTCCTGGTTGACCGACTCGGGCGCGCCGTCGAGCGCGTCGTTGATGGCCTCGACCGTGCCCGCGACGGGCGCGAAGAGCTCCGAGACCGTCTTCACCGCCTCGACGGTCCCGAACGGCGCCTCGGCCTCGACCTGCGTGCCGACGGCGTTGATCTCGACGAACACGATGTCGCCGAGCTCGCCCTGCGCATAGTCCGTGATGCCAACCGTGGCGGTGCCGTCGTCCTCCATCCGGACCCACTCGTGGTCCTTGGTGTAGCGGCAGTCAGAGGGGAGAGTCATGACAAGGTGGTGGGGTTGGGGAGTGAGGGTCGGGTCTGACGCCTTCAACCGTCAGGCCAGACCCCTCAGCCTTCTGGCGTGAGCTCGAAGGACTCGATGAACTTGGTATCGAAGTCGCCGGCGCGGAAGCGGTCGTTCATCATCAGCTGCTTGTGAAACGGGACCGTCGTCTTGATGCCCTCGACGACGAACTCGTCCAGCGCGCGGCGCATCTTCTCGATGGCCCGCTCGCGCGTCTGGTCGCGGACGATAAGCTTGGCGATCATCGAGTCGTACGTCGGCGGGACGGTGTAGCCGGCGAAGACGTGCGTGTCGCAGCGGACGCCGCGGCCCTTCGGCGTGTGGAACGCCGAGATGCGGCCGGGGCTCGGCGCGAAGCCGCGGAACGGGTCCTCGGCGTTGATGCGGCACTCGATCGAGTGGCCCTCGGGCGAGCGGTTGCCGCCCGTCACCTTCTCGCCCGAGGCGACGCGGAGCTGCCACTCGATAAGGTCCTCGCCCGTGACCTCCTCGGTCACCGGGTGCTCGACCTGGATCCGCGTGTTCATCTCCATGAAGTAGAAGTCGCCGTGCGCGTCGAGGAGGAACTCGACCGTGCCCGCGCCGCGGTAGTTCACTGCCATCGCGCCCGCGATGGCAGCCTCGCCCATGCGCCGGCGGAGGTCCGCATCGACGACCGGGCTCGGGGCCTCCTCGAGGAGCTTCTGGTGGCGGCGCTGGATGGAGCACTCGCGCTCGCCAAAGTGGACGACCGTGCCCTGGCCGTCGCCGAGAAGCTGGACCTCGATGTGGCGCGGGCCCTCGACAAACTTCTCGATGTAGATGCGGCCGTCGCCGAAGGCGTTGAGCGCCTCGTTGGAGGCCTGATCGAAGAGGTGCTCGAACTCAGCCGGGTCCGAGCACATGCGCATGCCACGCCCGCCGCCGCCGGCCGAGGCCTTGATCATCACCGGGAAGCCAGCGGCGTGGGCTGCGGCGAGGCCCTCCTTCGCGTCCGCCACGGCGCCGTCTGAGCCCGGGACGACGGGGACGCCGGCCGCGACCATCGTCTCCTTGGCCACCGACTTGTCGCCCATGCGGGCGATCGTCTCGGGCTTCGGGCCGATAAAGATGAGGTTGTGGTCGTCGCAGACCTGCGCGAAGTGCGCGTTCTCGCTCAGGAAGCCGTAGCCCGGATGGATCGCGTCTGCCCCCGTGACTTCGGCCGCGGCGAGGATCGACGGGATGTGCAGGTAGCTCTTGGCGGACGGCGGCGGGCCGATGCAGACCGCCTCGTCGGCGAAGCGCACCGGCAGGGAGTCGCGGTCGGCCGTCGAGTAGACGGCGACCGTCTTGACGCCGAGCTCGCGGCACGTCCGGATGACGCGGAGGGCGATCTCGCCTCGGTTGGCGATAAGGACCTTCTGGACCATGAGGAGCGCAGCGTGAGGCTGGAGAGGTCGACAGGGTGAAAGACAGGGCGCCTGAAGACGAGGGCCGCTCCGAGCAGGACATACGCCCTCTCTGAACGTCGGATCTCCAAAGTCTCGGCGCCGGCTCGCGCTAGCCCGTCGTGATGACGAACAGCGGCTGGTCGTACTCGACCGGGGCGGCGTTCTGGACGAGGATCTGCGCGACGGTGCCGGCGACCTCGCTCTGGATCTCGTTCATGAGCTTCATCGCCTCGATGATGCACAGCGGCTGCCCGACCTCGACGCGGTCGCCGATCTTGACGAAGGCACCCGCGTCCGGCGACGACGCCTCGTAGTACGTGCCGACGATCGGCGCGAGCACGAGCGCCTCGCCGTCGCCCGAGCCCGGCTCGCCGGCGGGGTCCGAGGAGACGGTAACGGCGGCCGCGGGGACGGCCGGAAGCCCGGCCGCGGCTGGCGCCGGGGCGGCAGCCGGCGGGGCGGCGTACATCACCGGGGCGGACGCCTGCTGCGCCTTCTCGGGCAGCGTCGCACGGACGGTGAGCTTGAAATCACCCTCCTCGATCTTCACTTCAGCGAGGCCGCTGTCGGAGACGAGTTCGAGGAGACGCTGGATCTTGTCGAGGTCCATGAGGCCGCGCGGGTCGTGGAGAGGCCGGCGAAGGTACGACGCGGGGCACGGCGTCGTGCCCCGCTCGCCGGGGAAAGGGTCGGGTCAGGCTGCCGAGACGCGCGTCTGGTAGCTGCCCGTCTCGGTGTCGACGCGGACGGTGTCGCCCTCGTTGATAAACAGCGGGACGTAGACCGTCGCGCCAGACTCGAGCGTGGCGGGCTTGGTCGCGCCGGTCGCCGTGTCGCCCTTGAGGCCAGGATCCGTCTGCGTCACGAGAAGCTCGACCTGGCGCGGGAGCTCGGCCGTGAGCGCCTCGTCCGTCGCCGCGTCCACGAGCACGTCGATCGTCGCGCCCTCCTTGATGAGGCCCTTCAGGTCCACGACGTTGGGCCGCAGCGAGACCTGCTCGTACGTGTCCGTGTTCATAAAGTGCAGCCCGACCTCGTCGGAGTAGAGGTACTGCATCTCACGGCGCTCGACGCGTGCCGTCTCGATCCGCTCGCCGGCGCGGAAGGTCTGGTCGACCGTCTTGCCGTTGCGGATGTTGCGGAGCTTGGAGCGCACGAACGCGCCGCCCTTGCCGGGCTTGACGTGCATGAACTCGATGATCTGCCAGAGGTCGTCCTTCCAGTTGAGGACGAGGCCGTTGCGGAAATCCTGTGTTGAGGCCATCGGGGGGGCTGTGTCGGGAGCCGGAATCTAGCGCCGCGCCGCCGCGCGCCGCGCCGAACATCCCGTAGAGACGCGCCGCGCACGCCTCGGGGTGGCGCTATCGTTCAGGCCTCGTCCCCCCCGACCGCCGCCGAATGTCCGTCCGTCTCGCTCTCGCCGCGCTGCTGTGCGCGGCCGTCCTGCCCGCCTGCTCGTCCACGGCGCCACGCGGCGCCGGGGCGCGCCCCGATGCCCCGGCGGCCGAGGCGCCGCGGCCGCCCGCCGCACGCCCCGCCCTGCCCGCGCTGCCCGGGATTCCGCTGCCCGAGCCCGTCCTCGGCGCGCCGCTGGCGGCGGCGGTCGCCTCGCGCGCGCTCGTCCGCCCGCTCGACGGCCACACGCCGGCGCGCGGCCTCGCCGGGCGCCACGTCGCGGTCTGGCCGAGCCACGGCTGGTACTTCGAGCCGCGCCGCGCCGCGTGGAAGTGGCAGCGCGCCAACCTCTTCACGACGCTCGAGGACGTGCTCCCGTACGCGTTCGTCCAGCCGTACCTCGCGCCGATGCTCGAGCGCGCCGGCGCCGTCGTGCTGATGCCGCGCGAGCGCGACACGCAGACCGACGAGATCATTCTGGACGCGGACACGCCGCACGAGGACCTCCGCGGCACGATCGGCGAGGACGGCCTCTGGAGCACCGGCACGCACGGCTTCCGCTTTCGCGAGACGATCCGCGGCGGCCACAACCCGTTCGCCAGCGGCACGGACCGCATCATCCAGACGACGCGCACGCCCACGGCACGCACCGACTGGACCTTCGACATTCGTGAGCCCGGCGAGTATGCCGTCACCGTCGCGTACACGTCGGACCGGAGCCGCGCCACGGACGCGCGCTACACCATCCTCCACGCCGGCGGCACGTCGCGCGTGGCCGTCAACCAGACCATCGGCGGCGGGACGTGGGTGCGCCTCGGGACGTTCCGCTTCGCGCCGGGCCGCGCCCGCGTGACGCTGTCCAACGAATCCGACGCGCCCGGCCGGACCGTCTCGGCCGACGCCGTGCGCCTCGGCGGCGGCATGGGCTCGGTCGAGCGCGGCGGGACGACGGGCGGGCGCCCGCGCTGGACCGAGGGCGCCCGCTACTACGAGCAGTTCGCCGGCTTCGAGCCCGCCGTCTACGCGCCCGAGGACGTCAACGACGACTACAAGGACGACTACAAGGGGCGCGGCGACTGGGTGAACGCGCTCGTCGCCCGCGGCGTCCCCGTCGACGTCTCGCTCGCGCTCCACACCGACGCCGGGCTCACGACGGACAGCACGGCCGTCGGCACGCTCGCCATCTACTCGACGCGCGGCGCGACGGGCCAGACGACGTTCGCCGACGGCCGCTCGCGGAGCCTCAACCGCGACCTCGCCGCGCGCGTCCAGTCGCAGGTCGTCGACGATGTCCGCGCCCGCTACGACCCGCTGTGGACGATGCGCCCCGCCCGCAACCGGAACTACTCCGAGGCCGCGCGGCCCGACGTGCCGTCCGTGCTGCTCGAGATGCTCTCGCACCAGAACCTCACGGACATCCGCTTCGCGCTCGACCCGCGCTTCCGCTTCGACGTCTCGCGGGCGGTCTACAAGGGCGTCGGGCGCTTTCTCGCGGCGCAGAACCGGACGGCGTTCGTCGTTCAGCCGCTCGCGCCCCGCCACCTCTCGGCCCTGTTCGACGCCGGCGGCAGCGTCGCCGTGCGGTGGCGCCCCGAGGCCGACCCGCTCGAACCGAGCGCGCGGCCGGACCGCTACGTCGTCTACGCGCGCCGCGGCGCGGGCGGCTGGGACGGCGGCCGCATCGTAGACGGCACGAGCGCGCTGCTCACGCCGCCGCCGGCCGGCGAGGTCCTGTCGGTCCGCGTGGCGGCGCTGAACGACGGCGGCGAGAGCGCGCCGTCCGAGGTCCTCGCCGTCGGCCGGGCGGGTGTCCCGGGGCCGCCGGTCCTCGTCGTGGCCGGCTTCGACCGCATCGCGGGGCCCGAGGCGGTCGAGACGTCGCGCGAGCGCGGCATCCGCGGCGACGCGGGCGTGCCGGACGGCGTGGAGCTGAGCTACGTCGGCCGCCAGACCGACTTTGTGCCGCTCTCGGTCTACGTCGACGACGACCGGCCGGGCAACGGCGCGAGCCGCGACGACGCCACCGGGCAGCCCGTCGCGGGCAACACGCACGACTTCGTGGTCGTCCACGGCCGCGCGCTCCTCGCCGCGGGCCGCTCGTTCGTCTCGGCGAGCGACGAGGCCGTCGAGGCCGGCGACGTGCCACTCGTGGGGACCGTGGACCTGCTGCTCGGCGAGGAGAAGACCACGCCCGCGCCGGGCTGGCGGCCGACGCAGGCGCCGGACTTCGAGGCGATCCCGCCGGCGATGCAGCGGATCCTGGGCACGTTCGTGCTCGCTGGAGGCCGGCTCATCGTCTCGGGCGCGCACTGGGCAACGGACACCGGCCGGACGCCCACGGGCGCCGGCTTCCTCCAGGAGATCCTCGGCGTCCGCGCCGTCTCGGCCAACGGCGCCACCGCTGCCAACCAGGTCGACGGCCGGGTCGAGGGCCCGCTCGTCGGCGGCGCGCGCGTGACGTTCAACACGACGCGCGGCCCAGACCTCTACGCCGTCGAGGCGGCAGACGGCATCGAGGCGGCGGGCGACGGCGCGCAGGCGCTCGAGTACACCCGAACGACGCTGGGCGCCGCGGTCGTCCGCCGCGGCCGGACGGTCGCCCTCGCCTTCCCCATCGAGGCGCTGACCTCGGAGGCCGACCGAAACGCCGTGCTGGCGTCGGCGCTGGCGGCAGTCGAACAGCGGCCAGAGTAGACGGGTGGCAGGCTGTGCGGGAAAGGCCGTCCCGCGTGGCCTCCTGAGCTTTCCTTCGGCCCCCGATCCTTGCTATCCGAACAGAAGCCCCAGCGCGGAGAGCGGCGCGATAATGGCGGCCCGCGCGAGGCGCCCGCCGGTGTCCGAGGTGTCGACGTCGATCTGGCGGGTGAAGCGCGCGAGGAGCGCCGCGGCAGCCCACGTTGCGGCGAGCGCGAGCGCGGCGAGGGCGAGCGTCTGCCACGCGGCGTGGGCGGGCGCGTCCGAAACGCCGGCGACGACGCGCAGGCCCCAGACGAGCCCGACCGGCGCCACGGCGACGGCCGTGCTGCGCCACGCCGCGCGCCACGCCAGCGCGCGCGCGCCCCACGCCGGCCGCGCCGCGCGCATCCGCTCGACGCCGAGGAACGCGAACGCGACGGCCCAGGCCAGCGTGTACGGCACGAGCAGGTCGTGCCCGAGCACGCGGGACGCGACGAGCCAGAGCACGCCGACGGCCGAGACGCTGAACACGTTGACGGCCGTGTGCGGGCGCCGCGCCGGGCTGTGCGGCAGGCCGTCCGCCTCGCGCGCCACGGGCCAGACGCGCGCGTAGAGCAGGAACACGGCGGCCGGCGCGAGCAGGTACGCCGTCCCGCCGACGGCCCACACGAGGTACGCCACGAGCGTCGCCGCGATGACGCCCGCGCCGCCGACCGTCGTCTCGCGGCGGAGCAGCCCCGCCGCCGCCGCGATGCCGGCCAGGACGAGCACGTGACCGGCGAGGATCGGGCCCGAGAACGTCAGCAGGCGCAGCAGGAGCGCGTACGCGCCGAGCGGGACCACGAGCACGTCCAACCCGCGCCACGAGACCGCCTCGAGCATCGTCGCCAGCCCGGCCACGACCGCGGCGACCACGAGCGACTCGCCGCGCCCGACGGGCGTGAACAGCAGCAGGGGCACGTGGACGCACACGAACGCGACGGCCGCAAAGGCGACCGAGCCCTCGATGCTCTTCGTGCCGTCGACCGTCGCGAACGGCGTGCGTCCGCGGCGCCCGCCGGCCACGGATGCCGCCGGGCCGGCCACGCCGACGAGCAGCAACGGGATCGCGTACAGCACGGGCGTCGCGGCCGCCAGCACGTAGAGCGCCGCGACACTCGCCGGAAACGCGACGCTGCCCGTCGACGACGCGCCGAGGCCCGAGACGGCGGCACCGCCGCGGCTCCGGACGGCCACGAGGACGGCCACGAGAACAACCGCGAGAGCGACGACGGGCGCGGCGCTGTCGAACAGCCACGGCAGGGACAGCGCGAGCGCACTCGCCGCCGCCTGAACGGCGCGCCGCGCCGCGTTCGGGGTGGTCGCGCGGCGCCGCAGCGCCGCCTGAACGGCCGCCCGCACGAGCGCGCCGACGCCGACGACGAGCGCGATGCTCGCCGCAGGCGGGAGCAGCGCCGGCGTGGGGTCCGCCATCAATCCCGGCGAAAGCGCATCCGCGCGTGCGGGCGGACGCGCCCCGCCGGGGCGCCGCCGGCCGTCGCCTCGGCCCACGCGTCGCGCAGCGACGGCTCGCCGATCTCGACCGGCGTCTCGGCCGGCAGGCGGAGGGCGCGGCGGACGGCGTCGGCAGCATCGGTGGCGCGGAGGACGGCGGGCGGACCGCCGCCGGGCGGCTCGGTCTCGAACTGGGGCATGTGGGCGAGGCGTGTGCGCTCCGAGATACGGCGCCCGTGGCGCCCGCGTCAAGTTCGCCTCCCCCGCCACGGGGATGGCGCCGGGCGCCGCGGCGCGGCTATCGTACCGCTCCACCCACCTCCGCCGCGATGCGCGCCCTCGTCCTCTTTGTGCTCCTCGCCGGACCAGCCGCGGCGCAGCCCGCCCGCTCGTCCGCGGCCTCGTCCAACGACCGCGCCGTGAGCGAGGCGCTCGCCGGCTTCGACGTCGCCTCGACCGGCGCCGCGTGGGACGCCGTGCCGGCCGCCTTCGAGGCGCTCTACCCGGCCGCGCGCTATGACCAGACGCGGCTCACGCGCGTGCAGGCGCGGGCCATCGCGTTCACGGCCGTGACGCTCGCCGCCGGCGCCAGCGGCCGCGGCCAGAGCTACCCGGCGCAGCGCGAGCCCGGGCAGCCCGCACAGTCGCCGCGCGAGCGGGTGCTTGAGCTGAGCTACCGCTTCCTCGCCCTCATCCCGACCGGCAACACGGCACTGCCCGTCGGGCCGGACCGCTCGGGCGCCGTCGCGCAGGGCGCCGAGGCGGCGGGCGCGGCGGCAGCAGCGGGCTGCCCCGCCCTCGGGCGCGCCCTCACGACGATCACGAGCCGCCTCCAGTCAGGCGGCTACGGCTACACGAGCGAGGTGCAGGCCGCGCAGCGCGCCGCCGAATCCTGCCGCTGAGGGTGCCGCCCGAGGCGCCCCGCTGCGGACCGGCCGTAGCTTCGGAACGTGCCCGCGGCCGAGCCCGTCCAACACAAACTGCAGCTCCCGGAAGCGCTTCCCACCAGCCCCCGTTCTCATGTTCCCGACCGAAAACAACCCGACTGACCAGACGCAGGGCGACGGCGCCTCGATGGCGGAGTCCGCGCTCGACGCCGTCGCGACGGAGCCCGCGGCGATGCAGACCGACGCCACGACGGCTGAGGCCGCCGGCCTCTCGCTCCGCGGCGCGCCCGACGACGCCGGCGACGACTTCCTGCCGCTCAACGGAACGGACCACGTCCACTTCTGGGTCGGCAACGCGCGCCAGGCGGCCTACTACTACTCGGCCGCCTTCGGCTTCCGGATCACGGCCTACCGCGGCCCCGAGACCGGCTGCCGCGAGACGGCGAGCTACCTGCTCACCCAGGACAAGATCCGGTTCGTGTTCACGACGGCCATCCGCTCGGACCACGAGGTCGCCCTCCACGTCGCCAAGCACGGCGACGGCGTGAAGGACATCGCGATCTGGGTCGACGATGCGACGAAGTCCTACGAGGAGGTCACCAAGCGGGGTGCTACGGCCGTCAAGGCCCCCGAGACGATCGAGGACGAGCACGGCCGCGTCGTCCTCTCGACGATGGGCACGTACGGCGACACGGTCCACACGTTCGTCGAGCGGAAGGACTACACCGGCGTCTTCCTGCCCGGCTTCGTCGCCGTCGAGAACCCGAACTGGGCCCCGAAGCCCTCGGGCCTGAAGTTCGTGGACCACTGCGTCGGCAACGTCCACCTCGGCGACATGGACAAGTTCGTGGAGTACTACTCGGAGACGATGGGCTTCCGCAACCTGCTCCACTTCTCCGACGAGGACATCACGACGGAGTACTCGTCGCTGATGTCCAAGGTGATGTCGAGCGGCAACGAGCGGATCAAGTTCCCGATCAACGAGCCGGCCGTCGGCCAGAAGCGCTCGCAGATCGACGAGTACCTCGACTTCTACAACGGCGCCGGCGTCCAGCACATCGCCCTCGCGACGGACGACATCCTGAAGACCGTCGCCGAGCTGCGCAGCCGCGGCATCGAGTTTCTCAGCACGCCGACGTCCTACTACGAGCAGCTCCAGGCCCGCGTCGGCACCATCGACGAGCCCGTGGACGAGCTCGCCAAGCTCGGCATCCTCGTCGACCGCGACCCGGACGGCTACCTGCTGCAGATCTTTACGCGCCCCGTCGAGGACCGCCCGACGGTCTTCTTCGAGATCATCCAGCGCAAGGGCGCGCGGACGTTCGGCGAGGGCAACTTCAAGGCGCTCTTCCAGGCCATCGAGCGCGAGCAGGAGCGCCGCGGAAACCTGTAGGGCGGACGGCCACCGGGTACCGGCCATCGGCAAGCGCGGTGGATCGGTGCCCGGTGGCTCGCTTTCCTGATGGCTGTTCCCCGTTCCCCGTTGCCCTTTCAACCATGTCCTTCTACGTCCGCCTCGGGAACGTCCCGCCGAAGCGCCACACGCAGTTCCCGCGTCCCGACGGCGCGCTCCACACCGAGGAGGTCCTCGGCGAGGAGGGCTTCTCGGGCATCGGCTCGATCGCGTACCACCTCCACCCCCCGACGCTCGTCGAGCGCGTCGGCGAGCCCGTCCCGTTCGGGCCAGTCTACGCGGACGAGGCCTTCCTCGCGCACCGCCACTTCGAGGGGCCGAAGGTCGAGCCGCACGGCGACTGGCTCTCGGGGCGGACGTACATCATGGGCAACAGCGACGTCGCGATGGCGCTCTGCGTGCCGACCGAGGCGATGCCCGAGGGCACGTTCTTCAAGAACGCGACCCACGACGAGCTGGTCTACGTCCACGACGGCGAGGGCCGCCTCGAGTCTGTCCTCGGCACGGTCGAGTTCCGGCAGGGCGACTACGTCCACGTCCCGCGCACGCTCACGCACCGCTGGGTCTTCGAGGGCGACGTCCAGCCGCGCCTGCTCGTCATCGAGTCGCCGACGGAGTTCCGCCCGCCGAAGCGCTACCGCAACGACGTCGGGCAGCTTTTGGAGCACAGCCCGTACTGCGAGCGCGACTTCCGCCCGCCGACCGAGCTCAACACGGTCGACCAGGAGGGCGAGTTCACCGTGATGATCCAGAAGCACGGCAAGCTCTTCCCGTTCGTCTACCGCTACCACCCGTTCGACGTCGTCGGGTGGGACGGCTACATGTACCCCAGCGCGTTCTCGATCCACGACTTCGAGCCGATCACGGGGCGCATTCACCAGCCGCCGCCGGTCCACCAGACGTTCGAGGCGCGCGGCTTCGTCGTCTGCTCGTTCGTCCCGCGCCTGTTCGACTACCACCCTCTCTCGGTCCCGGCGCCGTACAACCACTCCAACATCGACTCGGACGAGGTGCTGTACTACGCCGAGGGCGACTTCATGTCGCGCAAGGGCATCGGGCGGGGCTCGTTCACGCTGCACCCGGGCGGCATCCCGCACGGCCCGCACCCGGGCACGACCGAGGCGTCGATCGGCAAGCGCGAGACGCACGAGCTGGCGGTGATGGTGGACACGTTCGCGCCGTTGAAGCTCACCCAGCAGGCGCTCGACATCGAGCTCCGCGACTACGTCCTCTCGTGGCAGCCCGAGAAGCACGGCCACCCGCTGCCGGACGCCGCGCCGATCCCGCCGGGCGTGACCGTCGCCGTTTCGGGCGACGGCGCCTCGGTGCAGATGGCCGACGTGCCCGCCTCGCCGCCGCTCGACGCCGCGCGCGGCTGATGGACGCCGCCGCGCAGGCGCTCGGCGCCGTCCTGAGCGAGATCCTCGACGGCTCCGAGCCGGACTCGGGCATGCTCCTGAACCGCCGCGACGCCGGGCTTCTCGGCTCGCTCGGCCGCCTCTCCGCGGCCGAGGCGTCGGCGCCGCCCCCCTCGGGCGCGGCGTCGATCGCAGCGCACGTCGATCATCTCCTCTACGACCTCTCGCTCCTCAACCGGTGGAGCCGCGGAGAGGAACCGTTCCACGACGCCGACTGGACGGCAAGTTGGGAGCGTGGCACTGCCTCAGAGCAGGAGTGGGCCGCGCTGAGGGAAGGCCTCGCCGGCGAAGCCGCGGCGTTCCGGCAGGCGCTGCCGCGTCTGCTGGACGGCGACGAGACGCGCAAACGGGGCGCGATCGCAGCGATCGCGCATCTGGCCTACCACCTGGGCGCGATCCGTCAGATCGACCGCGCGACGCGGGGACCGAACGCCGTCTCCAACCATCGCGGCTGAGATCCGCCGCTCCGCCGCATGAGCCGACCCGCCATTGAGACTGCCCTCGTCGTCGGCGGTGGGATCGCGGGGCTGGCGACGACCAGCGCGCTCCGTCAGGTCGGCGTCGACGCCGTCGCCGTGGAGCGCGCACCTGTTCTGGGCGAGGTCGGCGCGGGCATCGCGCTGTGGCCCAACGGAACGCAGGCGCTCGAGCGCCTCGGCGTGCTGCCGGCCGTCGCCGCCGCGTCAGGCCGAGTGGCCCGCGTCGAGATCCGGACGCCTGGCGGGCGCGTCCTCTTCCACCTCGACCCGAGCGGCTACCCGACGCCGGCGCTCTGCATCGCCCGCCCGGCCCTCATCGACGCACTCGCCCCGCCCGCTGAGGCGCTCCGCCTCGGCACGGCGCTCGTCGGGTTTGACACGGACGAGGCCGGCATCCATGCCCGCTTCGCGGACGGCACCGAGGCGTCGGCCGACCTGCTCATCGGCGCAGACGGAGGGCGCTCGGGCGTCCGCGAGGCACTCTTTTCGGATGGGCCGCCGCGGTACCGCGGGCAAACGGTCGTGCGCGGGCTCGCGCCGCGCGTGGGGCCACCCGGGCAGGCGTTCGAGACGTGGGGCGATGGCCTCCGCGTCGGCGTGTTCGACGTCGGCGGCGGGCAGGCGTACTGGTACGTCGTCGAGACGCGACACGACGCGTCGTGGAGCGCAGAGGTCGATCTCGACGAGGTGCGCGCGCGCGTCGCGGGCTGGCACGTGCCCATCGGCGAGACGCTCGCGGCGGCCCCGGCCGCCGTGCGGCACGGTGTCTTCGACCGGCCTGCGCTGCGCACGTGGCACCGCGGGCGCGCCGTTGTCGTCGGCGACGCGGCGCACCCGATGACGCCGGACCTCGGTCAGGGCGGCGCCGTCGCGCTCGAGGACGCCGTCGCGCTGGCCCAGTGCCTGGCGTCCGGGTTGGCCCTGCACGAGGCGCTCGGGGCGTTCGAGCAGCAGCGGAGGCGCCGGGCGGCGCGCGTCGCGTGGCAATCGCGCTGGTCGGGGCGGCTCGGGCAGGCCGGCGGCTTGGCCGGCCGGGTTCGGAACGGGGTGTCGCGGGCCGTGCCCTCGGCGGTGTTCGCACGCGGGTTCACGTGGGCGTTCGGCGCGGCGTAGCGGGACGCCAGGCGGGTTCTTCGGGAACAGAGAACCAGGCCGGCCGCCATGCGTGACCGGCGCACGCCCCCGCCGATATGTCCGACCCCCTCACCGCCTCGGTTCAGCAGATGCGCGACGCGTTCGCGCTGCCGCGTGGCCTGCGCGACGCCGCGCCCTCGCTTGCCGACGAGGCGCTCGCGCTCCTCTTTCCCCACTTCGCGACCGGCACGAGCGCCGCGGCAGACGTCGCCGCGTTCCGACGGCACCTCTGCGGCACGCTCGCCGCACTCGTCCCGGACGGACCGGCCATCGCGGACCGGCTCCTCACAGCGTTTCCCATCCTCCGCGAGCGCCTGGTCGAGGACGCCCAGGCCACGTGCGACGGCGACCCGGCCGCGCGCGATGTCGACGAGGTCATTCTCGCCTACCCCGGCTTCTACGCCACGGCCGTGTACCGCTCTGCGCACGCGCTCTGGACGGCGGGCGTGCCGCTCCTTCCGCGCCTGCTCACCGAGCACGCGCACCGCCTCACCGGCATCGACCTGCACCCCGGCGCCCAGATCGGCCGCGCGTTCGCCATCGACCACGGCACCGGCCTCGTCGTCGGCGAGACGGCCGACATCGGGGACCGCGTGCGGCTGTTCCAGGGCGTCACGCTCGGCGCGCTGTTCGTCGAGCGCGCGCTCGCCCGCACCAAGCGCCACCCGACGCTCGGCGACGACGTGGTCGTCTACGCCAACGCGACCATCCTCGGCGGCGCGACCCGCGTCGGCGCAGGCTCCGTCATCGGCGGCAACGTGTGGCTCACTGAAAGCGTCCCGCCGGGCTCGCTCGTCACGCGCACGAGCACGGTCCGCCGCAAGGCGGACGACACCACCCTTCTGCTTCCAGAGTATCACATCTGATGCCCCGGGGCCGCACTCAGCTCCCGGCTTCCGCTCCTCTATCCCCTCTCGACATGAAAGCCCTCTCCGTCCTCGACACCATCGGCCGCACGCCGCACGTCCGCATCAACCGGCTCTACCCCGGCGCCGAGGCGCGGGGCATCACCGTGTGGATGAAGCTTGAGAAGGCCAACCCCGGCGGGTCCATCAAGGACCGCATCGCGCTCGCGATGGTCGAGGCGGCTGAGGCCGACGGCTCGCTCCGGCCCGGCGGCACCATCGTCGAGCCGACGAGCGGCAACACGGGCATCGGACTCGCGCTCGTGGGCGCAGTAAAGGGCTACCGCGTGATCCTCGCGATGCCCGAGTCGATGTCGGTCGAGCGACGCCGCATCCTCTCGGCCTACGGCGCCGAGATCGAGCTGACGCCGGCCACCGGCGGCATGAAGGGCGCCATCGCGCGCGCGGCGGAGCTCCTGCAGGAGATCGACGGCGCGTGGATGCCGCAGCAGTTCGAGAACCCGGCCAACATCGACGAGCACATGCGCACGAGCGCGCAGGAGATCCTGGCCGACTTCCCGGACCGCATCGACGCGCTCGTGACGGGCGTCGGCACGGGCGGGCACATCACGGGCGTCGCGCGCGTGCTCCGGGAGACGTTCCCGGACCTGCGCGTGCTGGCGGTCGAGCCGGCCGCGTCGCCGGTCATCGCGGGTGGCGAGCCGGGCCCGCACCCGCTCCAGGGCATCGGCGCCGGCTTCGTCCCTGCGAACCTCGACACGAGCCTGCTCAGCGGGACCGTCGAGGTCACGAAGGAGGAGGCGTTCGACTTTGCTGCGCGGGCCGCACGCGAGGAGGGCCTGTTCGTCGGCATCTCGTCGGGCGCGAGCCTCGCAGCCGTCGCGAAGACGCTGTCCACCCTTCCCGATGGCGCCGTCGTGCTGACCTACTGCTACGACGGCGGCGACCGCTACCTCTCGGTCGACGGCCTGTTCTGACCGCGGCACGCCGATGCGTCCGGTTTCTTTGGAGGCACCGAACGCATCAGCGGCGTGCAGGCGCCGGGCGGTAGCATGGGGCACCCACTCCCCACCGCCATGAGAGCCCTCCTGTTCGGCGTCCTCGTTCTGTGCTCCGCCTGTCAGTCCGCGAGCGACTCGGCGTCGACCGAGATGGCGCAGGTCGCCTATGCCGACGTGCAGCAGGAAGCGGCCGGCTCCGCTCCCGCCGGCGGCGCCTCCGCCGCCTCGCCGTCCGCCCCTCAGCCCGACGCTGCGTCGCCGGTTGTGCCGGCCGCTGGCCGCGTGTTCATCCGCGACGCGGACCTCCGTCTGCGCGTGGACGACTACGACGCCGCGCGCCGTGCCGCCCTTGCCGCCGCGCGGCGCGCGCGCGCCGTCGTGGCTGGCGAGGCCGAGCAGCGCTACGCGTTCTCCGTCACCAACACGCTCACGATCCGCGTCGAGGCCGCGCGCTTCGACTCGCTCATGGAGGCGCTGGCGGCCATCGGGACGGAGGTCGTCGAGCGCCGCGTAACCGTCGAGGACGTGACGGCGCAGAACGCAGATCTCGAGGCGCGCCTGCGCGCGCGCCGCGCCGTCGAGGCGCGCTACCTCGACATCCTCGGCCGCGCGGGCCGCGTTGAGGACGTGCTCGCGGTCGAGCGGCAGCTTGCCGAGACGCGCGAGGCGATCGAGGTCGCCGAGGGCCAGCTGCGCGGCCTCCGAGACCGAGTCGCGCTCTCGACGATCACGCTGACGCTCTCGGAGGAGTCGGCGACGGGCATCACGGACGGGCCGGGCTTCCTCTCGCGCCTCGCCGACGCGTTCTCGACGGGCTGGGACGGCCTGCTCGGGCTGCTCGTCGGCCTCGTGGCGCTGTGGCCGCTCGCGTTCCTCGTCCCGCTCGGCGTGTGGGCGTGGCGGGCCGTCCGCCGCCGGCGCCGCGACGCGGAGGTCTAGACGCGCCGACGCCCGCCCCGGGGAACCAGTCCGGGGCGGGCGTCGAGCCGAGGGGCGGGGTCAGCAGCGGGTCGCGTCTCGGCAGCCGCATCGGCGGCATCTGAGAACGCCGCTTCCCAGGATCGCGCCGCCGTGTGCCGCGCGCGCTCAGTTCGCATCCACGGAATGTGGGCATGACACCCCGGCCGGCGCGTCTCGCGCTGAGACGCGGCGTCTCACTCGAGGCCCGTCGGCGACTCGGACGCGCCGGGGCGCTCGTCGCCCGGGTCCCCCGAGACGCCGCGGGCGATCTCCGTGCCGGGGCTAGACGCGCCGACGCCGGTCATGTCGGCGCCCGTCGTGTCCGCCCCCGAGGGATCGATGTCGTCGCCGTGCTGGCCGGCGCCGGGGCCGGTCTGGGCCGTGCCCATCGAGCCGTCCGGGGCGGTCCCGGTGCCGGTCGGGCCGGTCCCGGCCGGCGTCATCGGGTCGAGGTTCTGAGCATTGCCGTCGAGGGCGTCGGTGTCGGGCATGTCGTCCATCAGAAGTGCGGGGCGAGTGGAGCGCCTCAACGCTCCGGACTGCAGGTACCGTTCCCGTCAGTCCCGGCCAGTCGCAGGCCCGCCTCGAGCACGCTGACGCCCGCGCCCATCGCCAGGATGTTGAACGAAATGGACATCGCGGCGACGAGCGGGCCGAGCACGAGCCCGGTCATCGCGTTGCGCATCACGTCGGCGCGCAGGATGCCTGCTGACGGGACGAAGCCGCCGCGACGCACGCACGCGCGGCGCTGACGACGCCGACAAAGGCGACCGGGTGCGCCTCGGGGCACGTGATCATGCGGTACGCGAAAACGTCTCGGCCGGGCCAGAGGGCACACAGCAGCGCGTACGTCGCGGCCCGCCCGGCGCACGACGCCACGCCGCAGGACAGGAACAGCCGGGACACCCGCACAATGCACCGCATGGAGTACGGCGGAGCGGATGCCGCCACGGTGCGACCTTCCCGGTTCACCGCGCCGCGCCCGATGTTTCCGTTCGACCAGTCCGTCGCCTGGACGCCCGACCCCGCCCAGATCTCCGAGACACTCCTCGCCCGCTTCTGGACGCGCCTCGGCCTGTCGTCCTACGCCGAGCTTCAGGCGTGGGCCCTCGCGGACGTTGGCCGGTTCTGGGAGGCGGCGCTGGCCGACCTCGAAATCGAGTTCTCGACCCCGTACACGCAAATTCTCGACACGTCGGGCGGCATCGAGCGGCCCGAGTGGTGCGTCGGCGGGCGGATGAACGTCACGCACAACTGCCTCGACCGCACCGCCGGCACGCCGACGTGGGCGCAGGACGCCATCCGCTACGAGCGCGAGGAGGGCGGGACGGAGGCGATCACGTATGCCGAGCTGCACGCCCGCGTCGGCGCCTTCGCGGCGGCCCTGCGCGGGCGCGGCATCGGCCCGGGCGACGTCGTCGGTGTGTTCATGCCGATGACGCCCGAGATCGTCGTCGCGATGCTCGGCATCGTCCGCGTCGGCGCCGCGGCGCTGCCGCTCTTCTCGGGCTACGGCGCCGAGGCCGTGCGGCAGCGCATGGCCGACGGCGGGGCCGTCGCCCTCATCACGTCGGACGGCCTGCCGCGGCGCGGCCGCGCTCACCCGCTCAAGGTCACCGCGGACGAGGCGCTGGCCGAGCTCCCCGAGGTTCGCCTCGTCGTCGTCCACGAGCGGATGGCCATCGAGGCGCCGATGACGCCCGGCCGCGACGTCTGGTGGCGGGACTTCGTGACGGAGGGCGAGGCCAACGCGACGCACGCGCACGACACGGCCGCCGAAGACCGCGCGCTCCTGCTCTACACGTCCGGCACGACCGGCGCGCCGAAGGGCGCCATCCACACGCACGTCGGCTTCCCGGTCAAGGCCGCGCAGGACATGCGCCACGCGATGGACGTGAGACCGGGCGACGTCGTCTGGTGGATGTCGGACATGGGCTGGATGATGGGGCCGTGGCTCGTCTTCGGCAGCCTCCTCTGCGGCGCCACGATGGTGCTCTACGACGGCGCGCCCGACGCGGCGCCGGACGGCAGCGAGGACCCGGGCCGGACGTGGCAGATCGCCCAGGACCACGGCGTGACGCTGCTCGGGCTCTCGCCGAGCCTCGTCCGCGCCCTCCGCCCGCACGGCACCGAGCCAGTCGCCACGTACGACCTCTCGGCGCTCCGCGCCTGCGGCTCGACGGGCAGCCCGTGGGACCCCGAGTCGTGGCGCTGGCTCTTCGACAACGTCCTCGGGTCTAGCAAGCCGATCCTGAACTACTCGGGCGGGACCGAGATCTCGGGCGGCATCGTCTGCGGCACCTTCGTCGAGCCCGTCAAGCCGTGCGGCTTCCCCGGCCCGGTCCTCGGGATGGACGCCGAGGTCCTCGGCGACGACGGGCAGCCGGTCCGCGAGGCCGTCGGCGAGCTCGTCGTGCGGCAGCCGTGGATCGGGATGACGCGCGGCTTCCACGACGGCCTCGTGCCGGGCTCGGGCGCGCGGCGCTACCACGACGCCTACTGGGCCGCGCGCCCCGGCATGTGGACGCACGGCGACTTCGCAGCCGTCGACGCCGACGGGCAGTGGTTCATCCTCGGCCGATCGGACGACACGATCAAGGTCGCGGGCAAGCGCCTCGGGCCGGCCGAGGTCGAGGCGGTCCTCAACGCCAACGCGGCCGTCGCCGAGAGCGCGGCCATCGGCGTGCCGGACCGCGTGAAGGGCGAGGCCGTCGTCGCCCTCGTCGTGCTCGCGCCGCACCTTACGGCGACCGAGACGCTGCGGGACCACCTCCGTGAGGCGCTCGTCGGGGCGCTCGGCAAAGCGCTCGCGCCGCGCGCCGTCCTCTTCACGGCGGCCCTGCCGAAGACGCGCAACGGCAAGATCATGCGCCGCGTCGCGCGGGCCGCGTACCTCGGCGAGGACGTCGGCAACGTCGTCGCGCTGGAGTCAGAGTCGGCCATCGAGGCCGTTCGCAACGCGTCGTAGCCGACAGCGCCGCCCACATTCGATTTCTTCACAATGTGCCCCAGAGCTCCACAATCGCGGCTGGAAGCGCTCCCGAAGGTGCGATCTCGACCGCGATGGAGCGGTCATTCGTCTCATCGATACGCGCCCGGCCCTATGTTCTCCCGCATGACCTCTGCCCGCTTCCCGCGCCCGACGAGCCTGCGCGTCCGACGATTCCCGTCGGACCGTCAGGGAGTGGAGTGCAGAGCAACCGAGGGCACCGGCGCGTAACGCGCCGCCTCGACCGCCGCCGCGCCGACTCCCCCCGGGAGCCGGCGCTTTTTCGTTTTCCCCCTCCGCCATGTCCATCGTCCTCGCCTTCTCCGGCGGCCTCGACACGTCGTTCTGCGTCCCGTACCTCCGCGAAACGCACGGCGCTGAGGTCCACACCGTGACCGTGAACACGGGCGGCTTCACCGCCGAGGACCTCGACGCCGTCGCCGCCCGGGCGACGGCGCTCGGCGCCGCGAGCCACACCACGGTCGATGCGCGCGCCGCGCTGTTCGAGCGCGTGCTGCGCTTCCTCGTCGCAGGCAACGTGCTCCGCGGCGCCGTGTACCCGCTGTGCGTCGGCCCCGAACGCGTCGTCCAGGCCGAGGCGCTCGTCGATGCCGCCGCGGCGATCGGGGCGACGCGCCTCGCGCACGGCTCGACGGGCGCCGGCAACGATCAGGTCCGCTTCGACACCGCGCTGCGCCTGCTCGCCGAGACGCGCCTCGGGCCGGACGTCGAGGTGCTCGCGCCGATCCGCGCGCTCAACCTGTCGCGCGCCGACTCATCGGCGTTCCTCGCCGAGCGCGGCGTGGACGTGCCCGCCGCGACGACGGCCTACTCGGTCAACCGCGGCCTGTGGGGCACGACGATCGGCGGCCGCGAGACGCATGCGACCGATGGCATCCTGCCGGAGTCCGCGTGGCCGCACACCGTCTCCCCCGCCGCCGCGCCCGACGCCCCGCTGCGGATCGTCATCGGCTTCGACGCCGGCGTCCCGGTCTCGCTTGATGGCGAGCGCCTCGGCCCGGTCGATCTCATCGAGCGGCTGACGGCGCTGGGCGAGGCGCACGGCGTCGGCCGCGGCGTCCACGTGGGCGACACGATCCTGGGCATCAAGGGCCGCGTCGCCTTTGAGGCGCCGGCTGCGCTGACGCTCATCGCAGCGCACCGCGAGCTCGAGAAGCTCGTCCTCACGCGGGCGCAGCTGGTGCACAAGGCCGCGCTCGCCGAGACCTACGGCGCCCTCGTCCACGAGGGTCAGTTTTTCGACCCGCTCCTCCGCGATGTCGAGGCGTTCCTCACGTCCTCGCAGCAGCGCGTGACGGGCACGGCGACGGTTGAGTTTTTCAAGGGCGCCCTCCGCGGGCTCGGCGCGACGAGCCCGCACTCGCTCTTCGACGCCGGCGTGGCGACCTACGGCGAGGGCGCGACGCTCTGGGACGGCCGCGACGCCGAGGGCTTCACGCGCATCCACGGCGTCCAGGCGCTGCTCGCGGCACGGGCCGCTGGCCAAGCAGCCTGACATGCGGTCTGGGTCTCTCAGACTCCGCCCGACGCTCACATCCGAAACCTGCATCACCAACATGATTACTGCCACCCACGTTGCTTCCAGCACCGGGCCGTGCGCGCTGCCGCACGATGTCGCCGTGTCGCCGTACGTCGTCGCCGAGGAGGGGTACTGCCTCGCTGTCCGCGCGCTCGAGACGAAGGAGGGCTACAACCAGATCGAGGGGACGGACGGTGTCTTCCGGACGATCGTTGAAGGCGACATCCTTCTGGGCGCTCTGGGCGAGCGGCAGGCGCTGAAGGGCTTCTCGGGGCGCATCCCGCGCCAGATCGCGCCCGGCGACACGCTGCACGTCCTCAACATGGGCGGCATTTTGGGCCGCGCGACGGGCGTCCACCCGGATCTCGGCGCCGCCTTGCCAGTCGAGGTCCTCGGCGCTGTCCTTGTCGGGGCGACCGGGGCGGAGCGGCACGCGCGCATCCAGGACCACGCCATCGAGCCGACCGAGCACCTCGCCGAATCCGCCCCGCTCGTGATGGTCTCGGGCACGGCGATGAACACGGGCAAGACGTTCGCCGCCGCCGCGCTCGTCGCCGGCCTCACGGCGCGCAGCCTGCGCGTCGCCGCGGCGAAGCTCACCGGCGCCTCGCTGATGCGCGACGTCCGCGCGATGCAGGCGCAGGGCGCCGTCGCCGTGGCGACGTTCACGGACGCCGGCGTCGTCGCGACGACCGGGCGCGACATGGTGCCGGTCGCGAAGGGCCTCGTGCGCCACCTCAACGGCGCCTGCGGGGCGGCCGGGCCGGACGTGCTCGTGCTCGAACTCGGCGACGGCATCATCGGGCCGTACGGCGTCGACGACATCCTGCAGGACATGGAGCTCCAGCGCCTTACGGCCGCCCACGTCCTTGCCGCGACGGACCTCGCGGGCGCGTGGGCCGCGGACCAGCTTTTCCGCACGCGCTACCGCTCGGGCCTCGCCGCCGTCGTCGGGCCGGCGACAGACACCGAAGTCGGCCGGCGCTACGTCCAGAACACGCTCGGCGTGGCCGCGGTCAACGCACGGACGGAGCCCGACCGCCTCGCGGCGCTCGTCGCCGCCCGAATCGCCCGCTTCGAGACGCCTGCCGGCGACGGCTTCGGCCTCGACGCAACGCTCGCACAGCCATGACGCGGGTTGCGATCCTCCACGGCGCCGGCCTCGCCGGCGGCGAGCTCGTCCGGCTCATCCTCCGCCATCCCGAGGCGCGCCTCGTCGCCGTTACGAGCCGGACGTTTGCCGGGCAGCCCGTCTCGGATGCCCACCCGAGCCTCCGCGGCGCGACGGACCTTGCGTTCACCGCCGATCTCGAGCCCGGGACGTTCGATGCCGCCTTCGTCTGCGCCGAGCACCGCGCCGGCGCCGCGGCCGTCGCCCGCCTCCGCGCGTCCGGCTTCGCCGGCCTCATCGTGGACCTCTCGGCCGACCACCGCCTCGCAGACGCTGCGCTCTACCCGGCGTTCTACGGCTTCGAGCACCCCGCACCCGACGCGCTCGCCCAGTCCGTCTACGGCCTCGCGGACGTGTTCCCCGAGCGCGTCCGCGGCGCGCGCCTCGTCGCCAACCCTGGCTGCTTCGCGACGGGCATCAGCCTCGCGCTCTACCCGCTCGCACGCCTCGGCCGGTTCGAGGCGAGCGTGACGGCGCTCACCGGCGCCTCGGGCTCCGGCGCGCAGCCCTCGGCCGCGACGCACTTCCCGACGCGCGACGGCAACGTGCGCGCCTACAAGGCGCTCGGCCACCAGCACATGGCCGAAGTCCAGCAGACGCTCGGCCCGGACGCGGCCGTCCACTTTGTCCCGGCGTCGGGGCCGTGGACGCGCGGCATCTGGGGCACGGCGCACGTCACATTACCGGACCGGCGTCTCGGAGGCGGCCATTGCCGAGGCGTTCCACGACGCCTACGCGGGCCGGCCGCTCGTCCGCCTCTCGCCCCAGTCGCTGCCCGAGCTGCTCCCGACCGTCGGCACGCCGTTCTGCGACGTCGGCTGGGTGATGAAGGATGGGCACCTCGTCGTCGGGTTCGCGCTCGACAACCTCGTCAAGGGCGCGGCCGGGCAGGCCGTGCAGAACCTCAACCTCGCCCTCGGCTACGCCGAGACGGCCGGCCTCCTCCCACTATGACCGAGACCCTTCTGGACCCGATGGCGCTCGAAGACGCCGTCACGCTGCCGACGTACGCCAAGCCGCCGGTCGCGCTCGTCCGCGGCGAGGGCACGACGGTGTGGGACACGGACGGCCGCGCGTACCTCGACTTCTACGGCGGCCACTGCGTCGCGATGCTCGGGCACTGCCCGCCGCGCGTCGTCCGGGCCATCCAGGAGCAGGCCGCGACGCTGCTGTTCTACTCGAACGCGATGTACAGCCCCGTCCGCGCCCGCGCCGCTGCGGCGCTCACGGCGCTGGCGCCGGACGGCCTCGGCCGCGTCTTCTGGTGCAACTCGGGCAGCGAGGCCAACGAGACGGCGCTGAAGCTCGCGCGCACGCACACCGGCCGCTCGGCCGTCGTCGCGATGCGCGGCGGCTTCCACGGGCGGACGCTCGGCGCCCTCGCCGCGACGGCCGGCGCGGGCTACCGCGCGCCCTACCTCGGCATCCTCCCTGAGACGCGCTTCGTCCCGTTCGGCTGGGAGGGCGCCGTCGAGGAGGCCCTCGCGCCGGGCGACGTGGCGGCCGTCATCGTCGAGCCGATCCAGAGCATGGCGGGCGTCCTGGAGGCGCCGGCGCGCTACTACCAGGCGCTCCGCGCCCTCTGCGACGCGGCCGGCACGCTCCTGGTCTTCGACGAGGTCCAGACGGGCGTCGGCCGGACGGGCGCATTCTCCTACGGCGAGCACGTCGGCGTGACGCCGGACCTCATCACGCTCGCCAAGAGCCTCGGCGCGGGCGTCCCGGTCGGCGCCGTCCTCGTGTCGGACGCCGTCGCGGCGGGCGTCAAATCCGGCGACCAGGGGACGACCTTCGGCGGCGGGATGCTCGCGATGGCGGCCGTCGAGGCGACGCTCGGCCAACTTGTGGACGACGGTCTGATGCCGCGCGCCATCGCGCTGTTCGAGCGGATCAAGACCGGTGCGGAGCGGATCCCGGGCGTCGAGGCGGTCCGCGGCCGCGGCGGGCTGGTCGGGATCGTGCTGGACCGGCCGTCGAAGCCGGTCGTCGGCGCCCTGCGCGCCCTCGGCGTCCTCGCCGGCGGCTCGGACGACCCTCACACGCTGCGCCTCATGCCGCCGCTCACGACGACCGACGCCGAGATCGACGCCTTCCTCGACGCCCTCGACCAAGCGCTCGCCCAATGAACAGTCTCACGAACTGGGCGGACCTGCCGGACGACGTCTGGGACCGCTGCCTCGACCGTACCGCCTTCCACGCCGCCACCCGGACATGGACGGACGCGGCGCGCGGGCGCGCGCTCGGGATGCTGTTCTTCAGCCCGAGCCTCCGCACGCGGACCTCGATGGAGCTCGCCGCGGCCCACCTCGGCGCCTTCCCGACCGTCCTCACGCCGGGCGCCGGCACGTGGGACCTCGAAACCCGCGACGGCGTCGTCATGGACGGCACGCGCGCCGAGCACGTCCGCGACGCCGTCGGCGTCCTCTCGCGCTACGTCGACGCCCTCGGCGTCCGCGCCTTCGCCACGCTCACCGACGCCGCGGCGGACCGCGCGGACGCCACGTTCCAGTCCATCGTCTCGGCGTCGGGCGTGCCGGTCATCAACCTCGAGTCGGCGCGGTGGCACCCGTGCCAGGCGCTCGCCGATGCGGGCGCGCTCCGCGCGACGCTCGGCGATCCGGCCGGCAAGCGCTTTGTCCTCGCCTGGGCGCCGCACCCGAATCCGCTCCCGCGCGCCGTCCCCAACTCGGCGCTCCTTATGGCCGCGCGCCTCGGGATGGACGTGACCGTCGCCCGCCCCGACGGCTTCGGCCTCGACGCCGACGTGATGGCGCTCGCGCAGCAAACCGCATTCCGCCACGGTGGAACCGTCTCCGAGACGCCCGACCGCGGCATGGCACTCGACGGGGCGACCATCGTCTACGCCAAGGCGTGGGCCGGCGACGCCGTCTACACGGACCGCTCCGCCGAGGCGGCCCTCCGCGCGTCTCACCTGGACTGGCGCGTCACCGAGAAGGACCTCGACCGGACCGACGCAGGCGCCTTCATGCACTGCCTCCCCGTGCGCCGCGGTGTCGTCGTGGACGATGCCGTGCTCGATGGCGGGCGCTCGCTCCATTTGCTCCAAGCCGAGTACCGCCTGCACGCGCAGAAGGCGATCCTCGAGTGGGTCTGGGGCCTCGACGACCATGTCTGACCACACGCCTCTCACCGTCGTCAAGCTCGGCGGCGCGCTCCTGACCGACGCCGCGGCCGTGGACGCGGTCTGGGCGGGTGTAGCGGCGATGCCCGGGCCGGTCGTGGTCGTCCACGGCGGCGGTCCGCAGCAGACGGCCATCGCCGGGCGCCTCGGCCACACGCCGCGGTTCGTCGCTGGGCGGCGCGTGACAGAGGACCAAGACCTGCAGATCGCGCTCTGGGCGCTGCGCGGCGAGATCAACGCGCGCCTCGTGGCGTCGGGCGTCGCGCGTGGCGTGGGCGCCGTCGGCATCTCAGGTGTGGACGGACCGACGGTCGTGGTGCGGCGCCGGCCGCCGGTAGAGGTCGATGGCGAGACGGTCGACTTCGGGCACGTCGGCGATGTGGTGCGCGTCGAGCCGCGCCTCGTCGAGACGCTCGCCGCAGCCGGCTTCGTCGCTGTTGTCTCGTCCGTCTGTGTGGACACCGCCGGCGGGCTGTTCAACGTCAACGCGGACACCGTGGCGACGGAGCTAGCGGCAGGACTCGGGGCTGCACGGCTGCTGTTCGTCGCAGAAGCCGGGGGCGTCTTCCGGACTATCGCCGACCCGGGCTCGCGCTTCAGCGAACTCGACTATTCGACCGTTATGTCCGGTATCAGGTCAGGATGGATCGCAGGCGGGATGCGCCCCAAGTTGACGGCCGGATTCCAGGCGCTCAGCCGCGGCGTCGCAGACGTTCGCATCGTCTCGCCCGACGGCCTCACAGACGCAGCCGCCGGCACCCGGCTCGTCCGATGAGTCCGGTTCTCGCCCTCCACGACGCACTCGTCCGCTTCCCGTCGCTCTCGACCGAGGAGCGCGCCATCGCGGACTATGTCGAGGGGCACGCCCGCATGGCGGGTCTCGACGTGGGCCGGCACGAGGACAACGTCTGGGCATCACTCGGTTCGGGCGACGACCTGCTGCTGTTCGCATCGCACCTCGACGTTGTCCCGCCGTCCGAGAGCATGCCGTTTGATCCGTTCACGCCGACGACCGTCGACGGCAAGATCTATGGGCGCGGAACGGTCGACGCCAAGGCGTCTGGTGCAGCGATGCTCCAAGCGCTCATCGACCTGAAGCAGGGCGGGTTCGACCCGCCGGGGCGCATCATGGTCGCGCTGACCGCGTGCGAGGAGACCGGCGGGCCATACAACGGCCTCGAGGCACTCCGCCCCACCCTGCCGCGCATCTCGGCTGCGATCATTGGCGAGCCGACGGACCTGCGGCCATGCCTTGCACAGAAGGGGCTGCTTATCCTGACCGTTACGTCGCGCGGGCAAACGGCCCATGCCGCGCGCGCGCACCTCGGCCAGAACGCCCTCACTGCAATGGCGCGAGACCTGCTCCGCGTCGACGCGTTTGCCTTCGACAAGGTCGACCCGCTCCTCGGCTCACCGACCGTCACGGCGACACTCGTCCAAGGCGGGACGGCCAAGAACGTCGTCCCGGACCGCTGCACCGCGACGCTGGACGTCCGCTCGACGCCCGCCTACACACATCCGGAGCTCGCGGCACTGTTCGCCAACGCGCTCGAAAGCGAGGTCTCGGTCTACTCCGAGCGCCTCGTCCCCTGCTCGACGGCGCCCGACGCCCGCATCGCCGCGGCCACGCGCGCCGCTCTGCGCGGCCTGGGGCTGGACGACGCACCGTTCGGCTCGCCCACCGCCTCGGACTGGACCTTCGTCGCCGACGTGCCCGCCGTCAAGATCGGGCCGGGCCGCTCCGAGCTCTCGCACACGCCCGACGAGCACGTCGAGGCGGCTGCCGTCGAGCGCGCCGTCGAGGTCTACGCTTCCATCGCCCGCCACTACTTCCGATGACCCTCTGGCAGAAAGGCACGCAGGCCGAAGACTGGGTGACGCGCTTCACCGTGGGCGACGACGCCGTGTGGGACACGAGCTTGCTGCCCTACGACGCGATGGGCACGCGCGCGCACGCCGCGGCGCTCCTCTCGATCGGCCTCCTAACGGTGAAAGAAGACGCAGCCATCGCGGTCGTCCTGGACGACGTGCAGACCGAGGCGCTCGCCGGGCGTCTCGCGGTCCGGGTCGAGGACGAGGACTGCCACACGGTCCTCGAGCGGATCCTGACCGAGCGCCTCGGGGAGACGGGCAAGAAGATCCACGCCGGGCGCAGCCGCAACGACCAGGTTCTCGTGGCGCTCCGGCTCTGGCTCCGCGACGCGCTCGCAGCCATCGCCACCGAGGCGGCGGGCGCGACGGAGGCGCTCATCGGCATCGCCGAGATGCAGGATGACACGCTCATGCCGGGCTACACGCACTTTCAGCGCGCCATGCCGACGACCGTCGGCCTGTGGGCCGCGGGCTACGCCGAGCTGCTCGCGGACGACCTCGCGGGGCTGGCAGAGGCGCGCGACCGCGCCAACGTCTCGCCGTGGGGCAGCGCCGCGGGCTACGGCGTCCCGCACCTCGACCTGCCGCGCGACGCCTACGCCGAGGCGCTCGGCTTCCGAGGCGTGCAGCGGCACGTGACGGCGGTCCAGCTCTCGCGCGGCAAGCTCGAGGCGGCCGTCGTCCACGCGCTCGTCCAGATGGGACTAACGGTCAACCGGTTGGCGTCCGATCTCGTTCAGTTCGCCTCGGCCGAGTCTGGCTTTGTGTCGCTCCCGGCCGAGTACACGACGGGCTCCTCGATCATGCCGCAGAAGCGCAATCCGGACGTGCTCGAGCTCGCCCGCGCGACCGTCCACCGCCTTACGGCCGAGCTGCACCTGCTCCTGACACTGCCGGCGAACCTGCCCGGCGGCTACCACCGCGACCTCCAGCTCACGAAAGAAGCCGTGATGCGGGCGACGCTCACAAGTCTCGACCTGATGACGGCCGTGCGCCACGTCCTGCCCGGCCTCCGCTTCCTCCCCGAGCGCCTCGGCGCGGCGCTCTCGCCGGACCTGTTCGCAACAGCCGACGCCCTCCGACGTGTCCATGACGGGATGCCCTTCCGAGACGCCTACCGCGCCGCAGCGGCAGACCTCGACGCGCTCGTGACTCCACCCGCCGCCGAGGCGCTCGCGGCCTATGTCACACCCGGCACGCCGGGCAACGTCCAGCCGTCGGCGCTCCGCGCCGCCCTCGCAGACGCCGCGTCTCGGTTCGACTGACGCACGGCGACGAGGCGCGGGACGCCGACGCGCCCCGCGCCCTCAGGCGTCTACATCCGGACCGTGACGCTGAGGCGCGCCGTGATCGGGATGACCGGGTGGAAGTGCACGTCCTCGACGCCGCCCGCCGCTTCACCGGGGAGGCGCGAGGGGTAGAAGTAGCTCACGTCGGCCGCGTGCGAGTCGAGCAGGTTGAGCACGTCCAGGGCGACGGCAGCCTGCCTGAACTGGTAGCCGGCCTTGGCGTTGACGAGCGTCGTCGCAGCCGCCCGCACGCTGCCGTCGCCGGTGAGCGGGCGCGGACCGAAGGCGCGCACCTGGAGGCTTGCGAGCGGGCCACCCGTGGCGCGGCCGGCATAGACGCCGCCGGTGACAATGCGCCCGATCGAGTTCTCGATCTGGTCCTGCGCCGGGTCGCCTTCGGTGTAATGCGACCGTGTAAAGGCCATGTCGAGGTTCAGGTTGAGCCAGTCCGAGGCGCGGTAGTACGTGTTGAACTCGACGCCCGTGTGGACGCTCGCGTCGCTGGCCTCCGTCCCACCGGCGTCGCCGACGAAGACGAGTTCGGAGCCCAGGCGGATGGTCCACAGCGCGAGCGTCGTCTGGAGGCCCGGCAGAATGGCCGAGCGCAGGCCGATCTCGGCGCCCCGCGTTCGAACGAGCGGGTCGACGCGGTCGACGGGCGTCCCGCCGGATGGGTCGACGGTGATCGTGGTGCCGCGGGCGTCGTTGCTGTGGAAGCCGAGGCCGACGTTGAGGTAGCCCTCGGTGTGACGGAACGGCCCGACGGCGACGCTGACCTTGGGGCTCGCGATGACGTCCGTCATAGTGCCCGAGTTGGCGGCGATGTCGCTGTCGACGCGGAAGCGGTAGAGGTCGCCGCGGAGGCCGGCCGTCGTCCTCAGCCACGGCGTCCACCGCGTGGTGTTCTCAGCGTAAAGGCCCGCGCTGCTCTCGGCGACGGCGTCGTCGCGGACCGTGTTGAAGCGGACGCGGTCGGTGGTGTTGAACAGCCCGACCTGGAAGATCTGGTCGTGGCGGAGGTCCAGCCCGAGCGTGTTCTGCGTCCCGACGCCGCCGACCCGCGTGTTCCACGTCTGCGCCGCGTTGGCACCAACGTAGGCGCGGCGGTCGGCCTGCTCGAACTGGTCTCCCTCGACCGGGTTGTCGAGAAAGTAGGTGAAGTTGGAGAACAGGTTGAGGTCGTAGTACGCCGCGTAGGCGCTGGCCTCGGTGTGCGAGCGGCCCGGCGTCGTCCGCTGGAGCGCCCCGACGAGGGTGTAGCGGCTCGTCCGGCCGCCGTCCGACGCGTCGAGGGCGCCGAGGCGCGAGACGGTCCCGGCGTCGACGGCGCGGCGGGCGATCTGGTCCGTCGAGTTCCACGTGTTGTGGTAGGCCAGCGCGGTGACGGAGACGCCGTTGGCGAGCGGCCCGGCGGAGTACTTCGCGACGCCCGAGAGGAGCGTGCTGTTCTCGGGGCTGTCCCAGGGACCGTTGTAGTACTGTCCATTAAGGGCCGCGAGCACGTCGCCGCGGCCGACCTGGAAGGAACGGGCGATGAGGCCGCGGGCATACTCGTCGGTCCCGCCCTCGAAGCGTGCGATGGCGGTGTCGAGGCGCCGCACGAGGCGGATGCGGGCGCTTCCGGCCGAGGCAAAGTCGTTGCCACGGACATCGTACGGCCCTTTCTCGAACGAGATCTGCTCGATGAGCTCGGGGACGAGCGAGTTCAGGTCCAGCCAGCCCTGGCCGTGGGCGTGCGTCGGAAGGTTGAACGGGACGCCTTCGAGACTCGCCGCGAAGTCCGTCCCATGGTCCAGGTTGAAGCCACGCAGGAAGAACTGGTTGGCCTTGCCCGAGCCGCTGTGCTGCGTCACGATAAGGCCGGGGACGGTTTCGAGGACCTCGCCGACGCGGAGGAGCGGCCGGGGCGCGATCTGCGCCTGCCCGACGATCCCCTGCGACGCCGCCTCGGCGACGCCGACGAGGTTGGTCGAGCGCCCCTCGACGACGGCTTCGCCAACGGCAGACGCCGTGAGGGCCACATCGACCCGCGTCGTGGCGCCGGAGCGGACGACGATGGATTCGCCAGACGCAGCATAGCCGGCGAACCGTGCCTCGAGCGTGTAGGACCCGGCGGGGAGGCCGGAGATCTGGAATCGCCCGTCGGCGTCGGCTGCAGAGCCGTGGCGACCAGGCGTGAGCATGACGGTCGCACCGGGCAGCGGCTGCCCGTCCGAGGCGTCCGTGATGCGCCCGGCAACGACGCCTTGGGCGTGGAGGGTTGGCGCTGCGAAAAGCGTCAAAGCGAGCGCTGCGCAGAGGCGTAGTCTCGAGGAGATTCGGGAGGTCATGGAGGTCATGGAGAGGCGTCGGACCGGCCGGAATGAACAGGCATGACGGTCCGATACAGCCGCGCGGAGGCGCAGGCCGTAGAGAAGGGGAGCCGTGCGGAAGTCGCACGGAAACCAGGAGTCCGCGCGGCTCGAGGAGCCGTCGCGGAGGGGTCACGCCGCGTGCTGCGGCGGCCTCACCTCAACCGTCAGCACGACCGGCGCGGGCGTCGCGGCGTGGTCCGGCCAGTCCAGCCGGCGCGCCTCGCCCGGCGCGCGGACGTGCGGACTGGCGAAGACACAGTGCTTGTCGAGTTCGACGCTCAGCAGCGCCGGCACCGGCGGCGCCTCGCGGTGCGAGTGTATCCGCCCGTGGTGCGAGTGAGCGCCCTCCTCTGCCCCACCGTGGCCCTCATGAGCATCGTCGTGATGATGAGCATCGCCGTGATCGTCGTGCGCCTCATCGTGGTCGTCGGGCGTGTCGCCATGCTCGGCAAGCGCCTCGTGGTGCTCGGCGATAAGGTGGACGGCGAGGCGCAGGCCGTGACCGGCCGACGTCCCGCCCAGCGCGACCGCGTACCCGACGAGCACGGCCACGGCGACGCTGCGTCCGAACAGAACGCAGCGACCGCGTAGGCAGCGACGTGGCAGGCGCGTCACGGCAGGTCAGGCCGTCGGTCGGGCCGCGGCGAGGAGTCGACGCGCATCGGCCGCCGCCTCAGGGCTCTCGACGCCGACGTGCCCGGCGAGTGCGAGGCGGTACTGCCGGGCCGCGTCGGCCGGGCGGCCGGCTCCGGCGTAGATGCGGCCCGCGCGGTAGTGGACCATCGCGTCGCCCGTGCCGAGACGCATCGCATTCTCGATGAACGGGATGGCTTCGGCGGCGCGGTCGTTCTTGAACAGGGCCCACGCGTACGTCTCGTTGGCGTGGAGGTGGCCCGGGCGGCGGCGGATCTGAACGCCCGCGAGTTCGAGTGCGCGCGGCAGCTCGCGGTCGTGGTCCGCGAGGAAGTCTGCCTCTTCCATGTCTACGATCTCGCCCATCTCGCGGGCCGCATGCAGCGCCGCGAGGACGCGGTCGGACGCGGCGCGGGCCTTGTCCGGGTCACCAGAGAGGGTGTAGGCGCGGACGAGCAGTTCGTCGGTCGCCTCGGAGGGGCGCATCGCGCGGGCCTCTTCGAGCTTCGGCGATGGCGCCGGCGGCGTCGCCCTTGACGAGGGCGACGTGGCCGAGCGCGGCGACGGCCGGCGCAAAGGTCGGGCGCTCCTCGAGGATGCCGGCGTAGAGGAAGGCGGCCGTGTCGGCCTTCGCCTGGCCGAGGTACAGGTTGCCGAGGTTGAGCAGGGCCCACGCGCGGCCGAGGCGGCCGAAGGGCTCGGCGTCGGCGGCGAGGCGCATCGCGGCGATGGCGCCCTGCGTGTCGCCGTTGAGCTCGCGGAGGTAGCTCGCGCGGGCATACGCGGGAAGGCCGGGCCGGATGGACTGCATCCGGTCCGAGACACGCTCCGCGTCGTCGTACTCGCCCAGCTCGACGAGGGCATCGACGAGCGTGCCGTGCGTGTAGGCGTGCTCCGGGTAGCGCGCGATAAGGCGCTGGGAGAGGTCGCGGGCGCCCTCGAAGCGGTGCAGCGTGTTGAGCAGGCTCGCCTGGAGCGTCAGCGCGTAGTAGTTGGTCGAGTCGCGGTCGATGGCCTCGTCGAGGAGGCGGCGCGCCTCGGGGACGTAACGGCCCTCCTGGCCGGTCTGGCCCGCGAGCTGAAGCAGCACCTGCGCGAGGCGGACGCGCGGCTCGACGGCCTCGGGGTCGCGGCGGAGCACGGCGCGGTAGTAGTCCGCCGCCTTCTCGGCGTCGATGAACTCGGCGGAGGGGCTGACCTGCGCGCGGTCTTCGGGGAGGTCCGCGATGAGGGCGCGCGATTTCCAGATGCCGAACGCGGCGACGGCCGCGATGGCGACGACGCCGAGCGTGGCGAGGCGAACGGATTTGGGAGACATCAGAAAGGGGAAATGCAGAGGGGCCAGTGACCGTCGGGAAGAGAACACCCGGGGTGGCACAGCGTGCTGTGCCCGCCTCTCGGAGTGGAACCGCGTCCCGTTGGACCCGGCGCACGATTCGGCGGCGCCAGTCGGCACCGAAAAACCGGCCGCGAGGCGGAGGCCCGTGCCTCCGCCCCCCGGCCGGCTAACTCATCCAGCCACCGTTAGCGGACAACCGTCGCGCGGCGCGCGGCGACCATCGTGCCGTCCACCGTGAGGCGGTAGACATAGGTGCCTGCGGCGACGCCGGCCGAGTTCCAGCGCGCCTCATGCGTCCCGGCCGTCATCGGACCCGAGACGAGCGTCTGCACGAGCCGGCCGCGGACGTCGTAGACGGCCAGCGTCACGTCGCGGGCGTCGGTCGACGTCTGGAACTGGATCGTGGACGCGCCCCGGGTGGGGTTCGGGAAGCTCTGGTCCAGGATGAACGCCTGCGGCGCGCCGACGCCGAGGCCCTGCGCGTTCGGGAAGTTGGCGCTCGGCGCCGCGGCCGTGAGCTGCTTCACGTAGCTGTAGCCGTTGAACGGGTTGGCGAGGTACGGGAAGCTCGTCCGCAGCGGCACGTCGTTCTTGACCGGGCCGGCCGTGAAGGCAAGCGCGTCGAAGAGGAACGGCGAGCCAAAGTCCGAGTAGTTCGCCGCCGTGGCGTCGTCGTACGGCAGACCGACCGCTGCGAGCACCGCGCCGCCGACGGCCTGGAGCTCGATGCCCGTCACGTCGTCCTCAAGGCGGCGCCCGTTCGGGAAGCCGTCCATGTGCGGGATGAACTCGAGGTTCGTCGTCGTGTTGAACGGCGCGGCCGTGATGCCGATGGCGGCAGCGCGGATGAGCCCGAGGCGCGCCCAGTCCGTGTACTCCATCGACCCGCGCGGCGTCGTGGGGACGGCCATGTTGAGGCGGAGCATGTCGCCGCCGTAAAGGCCGTCGTTCGGGACGCTCGTGATCGGGAGGAAGTTGTTGATGAACGGCTTCCCGGCCGAGAGCGGACCGCCTGTCTTGCCCGTCACCAGCTGGTACGGGGCGAGGTTCGGGACGCCGAAGTAGAAGATGGGCAGGATGTCCAGGCGCCGCGGCTCGTTGTCGCCGATGAGCGCCGTCGGGACGCCCGGCTGCGTCGGCCGCGTCGGCACGGCGAGGGCCGTCCCGGTGATGTCGATGCTGCCGTTGAGCACGAGCGGCAGCAGGGCGAAGGCGCCGTCGTTGCCATTCGTGAAGTTGAGGCCCGAGCCCGGGTTCGACGGGTTGTTGTCGCCGTCGAGGTTCAGCGCCGGGTACGTGTTCTGCTGGATGCGCAGGTCGTCCGAGAGGCCCGGCACGGCGCCGCCGTACTGCCCGCCGCCCATGTAGAGCGCGAGCTCCGGGTTGGCGAAGTACTGCGCGAAGGTCTGCTCAGCGGCGCTGTACGGGGACGTGTAGTTCCAGCGGTCCTTCTGGCCGAGCGGGATGATGGCCTCGTTGGTGAGGGGCATGCCGAGACGCGACACCTGCACGTACGGACCGGAGACGGTCGGCTTGGTGCCGTCCTGGCTCAGCGTCGTGATCTGCGGGCGGCTCGCCGAGGCCCACACGCCGATAACGTAGTCGCCGTCAAGGATGTTGGCCGGCGCGTTCTGGCCGTTCTTCTGGAGGCTCGTGATCGGGATCTGGAGCACCAGCGAGTGGACGTTCAGACCGGCGACGCGCGTCGCGGGCGTTCTCCGGGTTGTTCGGGTCGGCGCCGTACTGGTCGCGGATGCCGCCGAGGTCGAACACGCCGCCGAGGTCGACGAAGAAGGGGTCGTCGCGGGGACCGGCGAAGACCTTCTCGCCCGTCGAGGCCGTCGTGATGGCGGCCGTCGTGAGCGTCTCGTAGTCCGTGTTGAGACCGGCGCCGCCGTTGATCGAGCGCGGCCCGATGTTGGCCGGCGGCGTCGCGCCGGCGGCGACGATGGTCGAGAAGCCGCCGTTGCCGACCTTCTTCTCGAGCTTGTACGTCGTGTTGATGTTCTCCGCGCCGAGGCGGATGTTGAAGAACGTCGACGGATCGCCGTTGGCACGCGTGAACGTGAAGCGGTACGTGATGTCGTCGGTCGCCGTGCCGAGGGCGCCGACGGACGTCTGGTTCTTGACGTGGATCTCGTAGCGGATGTCCTCGCCGAAGTGGTTGTAGTTCGGGCCGCCCTCGGGGAGCTGCAGCGGGATGTAGTTCGCGACGATGGTGACCGACGACGGGTCGTCCGGCGAGCGGAAGGCGTAGACGTCGGTGTTATCGGCGAGCGGGTCGTCCGCGATGAGCGGCGCCTCGCGGTGGCTGGACGCCTCGGAGGGCGGCGGGGCGAGGAACGCGCCGCCGAGCAGCATCGCCGTCAGCGCGCCGCCGGCGAGGGCGGTCTTGAGATGGTCTGAGAGTGGCATAGGGCCTGTCCAAGGGAAAAGGGGAATTCCAATGAACGGGCCAGCGCGTTGAGGTACAAGACCATCGGCTGCTCACCTGCTGCTCATCTTCCCCGCCCGCATCAGGGCTCCTATTCCCCGAACACCTCCCGCACGACCTCCGGATACGACATAAAGCGGTAGTTGAGCACGTCTCGGCTTGCGAAGTGGTGTCTCGCAGTTGTCTGCTCCATCGGGAGCGCCCACGCCGCGGTCGCCATCTCTGCAGCGATGAGGAGCAGCGGACCAAACTCGTCGGCCGTCCCGTCGAAGACGTGGGGCTCACCATCGTACCACGCGACGAGCAGTGTCGAGAGTGCATGGGGGCCGCTATCGACTTCCGGATGCGGCTGGTCAAGGCGCATCCCCGCCGACAGCGTGCTCAACCGGTCGTACAGAGCACGTTGATCGTGTGCAATAAACCGACCGGCCGGGTCGATCTCGTCGCCTTCCAACACCCAGAACGTCCCAGAACTGTCGATTTCTGCGTCCATCACTGGACACCGCCCGTAGCAGCCACCGAATCGAAGCGCGAGGCGTTCGGGCCGGGGCACTTGTAGACTCGCGGTCAACCGAACGAACCGGCCGGACAACCCGAGGCTCCCTGAAATAAGGGTGAGTGTATCGCCAGCCAACGTCCACCTAGACCGGTCGGGTGGGTCAGGAGTCCGCCACGCCCTGAAATCGGCAGGCTCGGTCCGGTTGTAGATCGCCCCGAACGGGTCGAAGACGCTGTCTCCTCGGATGCTGAAGGCGTCTTCTCTCCCACGGACGATATCGCTGTACGTGACATTCCCGGACGTCACGCGCTCCTGGACTCGGACCCAATCGCCCTGTAGATCCGCGGACGTGATCTCGCGCGGCGCCTCGCGGCAGCCGGCGACGAGCAGCAGAGCAGCGAGTGGGACGAGGCGCACAGGCGGTCAGGCAAGCGAACCGCCAACGTACAGCCTCAGACCTGCCGTGGCGCCCCCCGCATCAGCACCGTGAACAGGACGGCGCCGAACGCGACGATCCCGAACAGCACACCCACCGCGACGCTCCGCGTCTCGAGCAGGCTCCGGCCGAGCACGAGCGCCGCGATGAATGCGAACGTCTGGTTGCCTACGACGACCGCGCGACCGTAGATGCCGCCGAGCACGAGGCCGCGCGCGGTCCACGTCAGCGCCGCGAAGCCGAGCAGTGAGGCCCCGACGACCTGAACGGCGACGGGCGCCGTCGTCCCCGCGACCTCGGGCGCGAAGAGCGCCGCGAGGCCCGCCGCGGCGAGGAGCGCCGCATAGACGCGCAGGAGCGCGCCGTGCACTTAGCGCCGGCGGCGGTCGCCCCCGCCTCCCTTGCCCCGGCCGCCAGCGTTTCCGCTCGCGTTGCCGCCCTGCCCGCGGCCACCCTGCGGCTTGGCGCCGCGCGGCGTGCGTGCCTTCGGCGGCCCCGAGCCGAGCTCGTAGCGGCGGTCGATCGGCTCCGCCGGGTCCTTCTGAGTCGGCGTAAAGTCGGAGTAGCGAACCTCCTCCATGGACTGGCCCGTGTGCTTCTCGATGGTCCGCAGGTTCGGCGCCTCGTCCGGCGAGACGAACGAGATGGCGTCACCCGTCGCCTCGGCGCGGCCCGTGCGGCCGATGCGGTGGATGTAGTCCTCGGCGATGTGCGGCGTGTCGAAGTTGATGACGTGCGAGACGCTGTCGAGGTCGATGCCGCGGCCGGCGAGGTCCGTCGCGACGAGGACGCGGAAGTCGCCGGCCTCGAAGCCCTGGATCGCGCGCTGGCGCTGGCCCTGGCTGCGGTTCGAGTGCAGCGCGACGGCCGCATGGCCCGCGCGGTCGAGAAGCTTCGTGATCTTGTCCGCGCGGTACTTGGTCCGCGAGAACACGATCGTCTTCCCGACGGGCTCGACGTCGAGGATGTGGTGCAGGAGCGCCTGCTTGTCGTGCTCGGCGACGCGGACGGCGCGCTGCGTGACGGTCGCGGCGGGGTCGCGGCGGTTGCCGATCTCGACCGTCTCGGGGCGGTACAGGACGCTTTTCGCGAGCTGCTGGATCTCGGCCGGCATCGTCGCCGAGAAGAGCATCGTCTGGCGCTTCACGGGCACGGCCGCCACGATGCGCTTCACGTCCTTGAGGAAGCCCATGTCGAACATGCGGTCCGCCTCGTCGAGCACGAGCACGTCGATGTGCGAGAGGTCGATGATGCCCTCGCTCATCAGGTCCAGCAGGCGGCCCAGGCGTGGCGACGAGGATGTCGCAGCCCTTCCGGATCGCGTCGCGCTGGGCGCCCTTGCCGACGCCGCCGTAGATCGTCGCGGAGCGGAGCTCCGTGTTGGCGCCGTAGGTCTGGACGGCCTGCTCGACCTGGATCGCGAGCTCGCGCGTCGGCGTGACGACGAGCGCGCGCGGCACGGGGCGGCCCCGCGTCGGCTCCTTGACGAGGTAGTCGAGGATCGGGAGCACGAAGGCGGCCGTCTTGCCGGTCCCGGTCTGCGCGACGCCGACGACGTCGACGCCGTCGAGCGCGAGCGGAAGCGTGGCGGCCTGGACAGGCGTCGGCGTGGTGTAGCCGGCGTCCTGGATGCCTTTGAGAACGGACGGGGCGAGGCCGAGGGAGTCGAACGAGGTCATGCGGCGGTCGTGGGGAATCGCCCCAAGACTAGCGCCCCAGACGCTGCGCCGCAGAGAAGAGGCCGGCAAGTCGGGACGAGAGGAGGTGGCGCCGGGACGACCCGACGCGCCTCGTCCAGCGAAACCCGACGCCTCAACCGGCCGCGGCGAGGCGCAGGCCACGTTCGTACTGGTCGCGGTAGGCCGAGATCGCCTCGAAGATGGCCCGCGCCGTCTGCTGCTGGCCCGTGGCACTCGACAGCATCCGCGCCTCGTCGGGGTTCGACACAAAGCCTGTTTCGATGAGGACGGCCGGCATCGAGGCGGCCCACAGCACGAGGAAGCCGGCCTGCTTGACGCCGCGGCTGCGGCGGCCCTGGCCGGTGAGGCGGCCCTCGACGAGGCGCGCGAGCGACTGGCTTTCCTCCTGGTAGGCGCTCATCGCCATCGCCTGCAGGATGTCGCCCTGCTGCGTGTACTCGGCGTAGAGGGCCGGGGCGGACTCGAGCTGGATCACCGAGTTCTCGCGCTCCATCACCTCGTGCGCGCTGTCCGAGCGGTGCGGCGCGAGGAAGTACGTCTCGGTGCCCGATGCCGACGCCGCGCCGGCGGCGTTGGCGTGGACCGACACGAACAGCTTGCCGCCCGAGCGGTTGGCAATGCGGCCGCGCTCGCGGAGCTCCTCGAAGTGGTCGTCGCGGCGCGTGTACACGACGCGCAGGCCGAGTTCACGCTCGAGCATCGGCCCGAGCGCGAGCACGATCCCGAGCGTCACGTCCTTCTCGCGGACGCCGTTGTAGGTCGCGCCGATGTCGTGGCCGCCGTGGCCGGCGTCGAGGACGATGGTGTCCAGCCGCCAGTTGTTGCCGTTGGCGACGTAGACGGCGGTCGCCTCAGGTGTCATCGGGACGATGGCGGGCGGTGCCGTCTGCCACGCCGAAGCGTTTGGCGGCGCGGCAGCGGTAGCGGGCGGCGGAGCCGTCTGCGGTGCGGGGTCGCGGCGCGTGCGGCGGGTCGGCGCGCGCCGTGTGGCGGTCTCGACGGGCGCCTGCACGGCCGGCGTCGCGACGCGCGGGGTCTCGGTGCGGGCGGGCTCGGAACGGGCGGGAGCGGGGCGTGGCGTCTCAGCGCGGGCTGTCTGGGCCGGCGGCGCCTCGGCGCGGCGCTCGTCGGGCGCGCGCCGCGCGCCCCAGCCGCCTCCGCCCCAGCCGGCAGCGCGGCCCGGCGCGGCGAACGTCAGCAGCACGTCTGCGCCCTCCTGTGCGACCTGCGGGTCGGCGCAGTCGGGCGCGTCGAACGTGAGCACGACGCGGTCGCCCGAGGCCTCGACGCGGTAGTCACGGACGGGCAGCGAGGCCCGGCCACGATCCATCGACGATGCGAGCGCCGCGCCCATCAGCGTCAGCGTGACGGTCCGGCCGCGGCGCTCCGTAGAGTATGCCTGGACGCGCGACGAGGCGCGGACGCGGACCGTCAGCGCCTCGCCGTGCGGCTCGAAGACGACGCTGCTGACGGCGGCGAGGGCGACGGGGCGGGCGGCGACGGGCAGCGCCGTGGCGAGCAGGAGCACGACAGGCGCGAGGCGGAGCAATCCGGGCATGGCAGAAGCGCGAGGGGAGCGGTGCATCTGGGCGGGACGCCGAGGTGCATCAAGATCGTGCCAGAACGGGCAGGCGAGCATCGCAGCGATCCGCGGCCTCTAAAACTGGCGTCCCGGACCGATCAGGCTCATTCCCGTCCGGGCCGGCAAACGGTTTAGGCGGCGCGGCATCGGCGGGTTAGCAGATTCGACCCGACGCGTTCCGTTTCGCCCGGCGCATCAGTCGCCGCAGAGGCCGCGGAGGCGGCGCTCCACGATGGCCTCGTGCTGCGCGTCGCGCTCGTCGAGCTGGCTGCGGACGCTGTCTAGCTCGGCCTGCGCGCGCTCCACCTCCTCGCGGCGGAGCGATTGCTTGAGCGCGAACAGCTCGTTGAGGCGGTCGCGAAGCTCGTTGCGGAGGCGTACCCGCTCGGGGCCGGCGGCCGTCCTACGGACCTGCGTGGCAAGCTCGTCGACGCGGGTCTCGAGATCTTGCTCGTGCTGCATCCGGCTGTACAGGGCACGGTCGCGCTCGGCGAGCTCGCGGAAGTAGGCCTCCTGGCTCACGAGCGCGAGGCGGTCGTCGTCCATCGCGCCGACGCTGGCGGCGTCCGGCATGGCTGCACTGAGCGCGTAAACCCGCTCGCCGGCGCGCGTCGACTCCTCGAAGCGGACGAGGCGGCCACGCTCGAGGACGTACGCCTGCCCGTCGACCTCCACAACGGGCGTGATCGGGCCGCTGTAGTCCAGCGACATCGTGAGGCCCGTCAGGTCGAGGCCGGCTGGCGCGGCGGCGGGCAGCACGACGCCATCGAGCAGGACGGCGCCGTCTCGGATCTCGAGCAGGTGGCCGTCGGCGGCCGTTCGCGGCGCGACAGAGGCAGGCTGCTGGGCCGCGGCCACTCCGGGCAGCGCGAGGAGAAGCAGAGCGAGGGCGCGGGCGGTCATCGGTCGCCAGGGGCGGGTTCGGTGCGGAGGCGGACGCGGGCAGTCTCGCGGACGCTCTGGAGGCCAGGCGTCGAGCGGCCGACGCTGCTCGCAGCGGGCGCGCCGAAGGCCTCAGCGGGTGTGTCCCACGTGAGGCCCGTGGTCCCGCGGCCGAGCGCCTGGAGGCGCAGCGAGAGGACGCGGACGTCGGAGGGCGCGTCCCACGCGTCGTCCGACGCGGCGGGCGTCACGTCGGCCGAGGCGAGCTTGGTCGTCGGGTCCGCCTCGGCGCGAGGCGGATCTGGACGTGTGGGCGGGGGACGGGGCGCTTCCGCGCGGCGCAGAGCGGGGGCGGGCGGCGGAGCGGCCGATGCCATGACGGCGGCCGGCTGAGACGCGACGATCGGCTGAGGCTCGGCCGGAGCGGCCTGCGTGACAGGCGATGCCGCGGCCATTGAGGGCGCAGCCAACGCAGCGAACGACTCGGCCTCGGGTGGCGCCTCGGCAGCCCCGGCCGGAGAAGCCTCCGCCGGTGTGGCGTCGGCCGCTCCCGTCTCGGGCGCGAGCGTCGCGGCGACGCTGCGCCTGCTGCTCGGCGGCAGGCGCCTCGGGTGCGCCGGCCGTCCGCGGCATCAGCGCCACGATGAGGACGAGGGCAAGGGCCGCAGCGCTCGTCCACGCGCCGACGCGGCGGTAGGAGCGCGCCGCGCGCATCGGCGCGCGGTCTACGGCAGGCGTCCCGATGGGCTCTGGAGCCTCGACGGCGAGTGGCGTTCCAGACGAGGCGGCGCGGGCGAGGACGGCAGCGACAGCGGCGTCGGACGGCCCGGCGGGCACCGGACGGTCGTCGAGGAGGCGGCGCGTCTGGACGAGGAGTGCCGTCTCGGCAGCGTCGGGCGAGAGACCCGCGGTGAGTGGCAGCCCGTAGGCGACGGCGAGCGGCGCGAGCGCAGACGCCTCGACGGGAGCGTCGGGGCGCGGAGCGCGGGCCGTCGCGGCAGCCGCTTCCGCAAGGACCGCGTCGAGGACGAACGACGGCGGGCGGGCCGGGCGGGCGTCGACCGTCTGCTCGACGGCGGCGCGTGTCTGCGCAAGGACGGCGGCTTCGATCGGATCGGCATCCGCGTCGGCCGGCTCGCCGTAGAGCGTGCGGACGGCAGCCAGCGGCGTGAGCGCACCGGCCGACACACGGGCGGCTTCGGCGAGGACGGCGTCGAGCGTGGCGGCAGCGGGCCGGCGGTCCTGCGCGGCGACGGTCGCCTCGACGGCGGACCGCGTCTGCGCGAGGAGCGCAGCCTCGGCGTGCCCGCCGGCTCCGGGCGCGGCAGCCGCGAGGGCGCCGGGCGCCTCCACGCCGTAGGCGCGTCGGAGCGGGATCAGGGCGTCGGACATGAGATCAGAGGAGAGGCGTAGCGAACGGGACGGTCGGTCGTTCTGGTGTGTGGCAGGGAAGGCGCGCCTGTCGTCGGTATCGGACGCCGGCGCGCGGCGGGCGCATCGCGCGCTAACGAACGGGCTCGGACGGACGCCGTGGCGCGCCGGGCACGTCTGCTGTGGCCTCGTCGAAATACTCGGGTTCGATCGTTTTGCGGAGGTTGATCAATGCGTAGCGCATGCGCCCGAGGGCCGTGTTGATGGAGACGCCGGTAAGCTCGGCGATCTCGCGAAAGGTCAGCTCAGACTGGTGGCGCATCAGCACCACCTCGCGCTGCTCGGGAGGGAGCGTGTCGATGGCCTGCTCGACATCGGCCCAGAGCGTGTCGCGGCCGAGCAGCGTCTGCGCGTCCGGCGCCTCGTCCGGCAGACGGTCCCAGAACGACGCGCCCTCGTCCTCATTGCTGCCACGGTCCACGTCCGACCACTTCTTCCGGCTGCGGAGCCAGTCGAGCGCGGCGTTACGCGCGATGCGCATCGTCCACGCGAGCCAGCGGCCCTGCTGCTCCTGGTATGACCCGCGGCGGTCGTGCATGGCCTGGATGGCCCGGAACATGGTCTCCTGGAACAGGTCGTTGGCGACCTCGCGGTCACGGACCATGCCGACGAGGTAGCCGTAGAGGCGCTCCTGGTGGCGCGCGAGAAGCTGCGAGAACGCGCGCTGGTCGCCATCGTCGAGGTACGACGAGACAAGCTCGGCGTCGGTCTTGGCGGTCTTCTCCGCGGAGGGCGGCTGCGGCATGGAATCGGGCGCGGGGACGTGCGCGGGGGCGGTCGGAGGCGGCCTAGTGGCCGATCGGGAGTGGCGTGGGACGCGCAACGGGTGCCGGGGCTCCCCTCACTCCCGGATTCGGGACTGGCACGATGAGGCCCCACTTGCCGAGCCACAGGCCAGCGTCGCCTGAGGCACGCAGCGCCTTGTATGCGGCGCGGACGGGCCGCCCCGGCTCGACATCGTCCAGCACGACGACGGCGCCCGGCGCCAGAAACGGCCGGATCGTGTCCGTGTAGCGCAGCGCGGCCTCGCGCTCGTGGTGGCCGTCGATAAAGACGAGGTCGAACGGGCCATCCGCGGCGCAGACGGCCTCCAGGGTTTCGTCGAACGGACCGACGACGACGCGGGCGCGATCCTCCGTCATGTCCGAGGGCGGCGAGGTTGCGGCGGGCGAGCGCGGCGAGCTCTGGCGCGCCTTCGAGCGTCACGAGGCGCCCCGGGAGCACGGGCAGCGCCTCGGCGTCGAGCTCCTGCGCGTTGCGGCGGAGCGCGGCGGCGATGTGAACCGCCGAAACGCCGAGGTTGGTCCCGAGCTCGAGGACGCGCGCCGGCTGGAGGCCGCGCACCAGGCCAGTCATTACGCGCCCCCAGAGCGGACCGCTCGAGGCGCGGCGGTAGACGTCCGCAACGCGGCGCAGGGGCGCGTTGTCGCCCGCCGTCCCGGCGCCATAGTCGACGACCGCGACGGTGGCATCGGACGTGGCGAGGTGCCGCCGGAGACCCGCGATGGCGCGCTCGTCGGCGGCGCTCTCCGGCCCGAGGCGCAGGCTCGCCGCGCGCGCGACGGCCGACCGCGCCGGCTCGGGCAGCGGCGGCTGCGCGGCGATGAGCGCGCGGAGGAACAGGCGGAGCGGGGCGGCGGTCACGTCGAGGCAGCGGGCGAGCGCTGCAAACTAGCGGCGCGTCACGCGGACGGCGGTGCGGCGGCAGCCCGTCCCCTACTTCCCCACCCCGGCCTTGTCCATCGCCTCGCCGAGGCGCCCGACAGGGATCAGTTCGAGGCCCTTGGGCACCTTCACGCCCTTTAAGCCCGCACGCGGGACGAGCGCCGTCTCGAAGCCGAGATGGCGGATCTCGGCGAGCCGCGCCTCGATCCGCGAGACCGCCCGGACCTCACCGCCCAGCCCGACCTCGCCCACGATCGCCGTCCCGGAGTCCAGCGGCACATCGCGGGCAGACGACGCGACGGAGAGCAGCACGCCGAGGTCGGCGGCCGGCTCCTCGAGGCGCACGCCGCCCGCGACCGACACGAACACATCGGACTGAGACACGCGGACGCCCTCGCGCTTCTCGAGGACGGCCAGCAGGACCTGCATCCGCCGGCTGTCGAAGCCCGTCGCCGTGCGCTGCGGCGTGCCGTAGCTCGCGCCCGCGACGAGCGCCTGCACCTCGACGAGGAGAGGCCGCGTGCCCTCGAGCGTGCACACGACGGCCGAGCCGCTACGACCCGAACTGCCGCTCTGAGAGGAAGAGCGCGCTCGGGTTGGCGACCTCCGACAGGCCCGACTCGCGCATTTCGAACACGCCGAGCTCGTTCGCGGCGCCGAAGCGGTTCTTGACCGCCCGCAGGATGCGGTACGCGTGGTGCCGGTCGCCCTCGAAGTGGACGACCGTGTCGACCATGTGCTCGAGCACGCGCGGGCCGGCGATCGAGCCCTGCTTGGTGACGTGCCCGACGAGGAACGTCGTCATCGGCATCGTCTTGGTCGCGTCGAGGAGCGCCGCGGTGGATTCGCGGACCTGAGCGACAGAGCCCGGCGCGGAGGCGAGGTCTGGCCGGTAGACCGTCTGGATCGAGTCCACGATGAGCACGTCCGGCCGGATGTCCAGGCACGCCGCGAGGATCGCCTCGACGTTCGTCTCGGGGAAGAGGAACAGCGCCTCGGTGTCGACGCCCATGCGCTGCGCGCGGAGCTTGACCTGCTGCGCGGACTCCTCGCCGGTGACGTAGAGGACCGTCGAGCCGTCGAAGCGCCGCGTGAGGTCCGTCATCAGCGTGGACTTGCCGATGCCCGGGTCGCCGGCGACGAGCGTGAGGCTCCCGACCATCACGCCGCCGCCCATCACGCGGTCGAACTCGCCGAGGCCGGTCACGAGGCGGTGCCGCTCCGAGACCGTCACCTCCGTGAGGCGCTGCGGGCGCGTCGCGCCGTAGGCCGCGCCGAGGCGCGCGGACGTGGCGCCGCCGTCGCCGTTCATTCCGGCGTTGCCGAGCCCCGAGCGCATCACCGGCGCCTTGTCAGCGCTGGGCGTGGCCTCCTCGACGAGCGTGTTCCACGCGTGGCAGCCCGAGCACTGCCCGGCCCAGCGGAGCGCCTCGTGGCCACAGTCCTGGCAGACGAATCGGGTCTTGGCCTTGGCCATCGGAGCGGGGGGAACGTGGACGGGGGCGCCTCCGGTGGCGCCGGGGAACGGGGGATCCCTGAGGATGCTTCACAGCCTCCACCCGGGCGCCGCGCCGCGCGGCGCTAGCTTCACGGCTGGCCGGGCAAGATCGCGACGGCCGCTGCCATCCGCCTGTCACCGCGCCCCGCATGGAGATCGCCCCGTCCCGCTCTTCTCCGCCGCCCTCCGCCGAGGACGACGGCGCGGCCAGCGGTCTGCGCGCCGGCGCGGCAGCGCTCGCTGCGCCGCTCTTCGCGGCACTCGAGGGCCTCGGGCGGTATCTCATCCTGATGTCGCGCGCCTTCAACCTCCCCCGCGACCTCAGCCCGAAGCTCTACGCGCGCAACCTCGCCGAGCAGATGGTCCGCATCGGCATCGAGTCGATCCCGATCGTGGCGCTCGCGACGGCCTTCGCCGGCGGCGTGACGACGGTCCAGGCCATCTACCAGCTCCGGAACTGCCGCTGCTGCCGCTGTCCATCGTCGGGACGTTCGCCGAGCAGTCGATGCTGCTCGAGCTCGGCACGCTCGTGACGGCGTTCGTGCTCTGCGGCCGCGTCGGCGCGCGGATCGCGGCCGAGCTCGGCACGATGCGCGTCAAGGAGCAGATCGACGCGCTCGAGGCGATGGGCCTCTCGTCGACGGAGCTACCTCATCGTGCCGCGCGTCGTCGCCGGCGTGCTCATGTTTCCCGTCCTGTACGTCGTCGCGACGACGGTCGGCATGGCCACGAGCGCGTTCGTGGCCGCGACCTCCGGCGCGCTCTCGGCCGAGACCTTCTGGCAGGGCGCGCAGCTCTACTTCCGGCCGTACGACATCTTCTTCGGCCTCGTCGAAGTCGCTCGTGTTCGGCTTCGTCATCACGTCCGTCGCCTGCTACACGGGCTACTTCGACCCAGGGCGGCGCCGAGGGCGTCGGCGACGCGACGACGAAGGCCGCCGTCTTCGGCTGCGTCTACGTCCTCCTCGCCGACTACATCTGCGCCGCGGTCCTGCTGTGAGGGGCAGGGTACGGGTTGAGGTGCGGGCTCGAGCCGACCGCTCCGCCTGCCATCCCCGTACCCCTCAACCTCCGCACCGACCCCGTGATCGAAATCCGAGACCTGTCCAAGCGCTTCGGCGGCCGGACCGTGCTGCACGACGTGACGCTGACGATCCCCGAGGGCCAGGTGACGTGCATCATCGGGCGCTCGGGCTCGGGCAAGAGCGTGCTCATGCGGCACCTCGTGGCTCTGCTGCAGCCGGACGCGGGACAGGTCATCGTCGACGGCGCGCCGCTCGCGGAGCTCACCTATGCCGAGCTGCGGCAGGTGCGGCGCAAGTTCGGCGTCCTCTTCCAGGGCGGCGCCCTCTTCGACTCGATGTCGGCCCTCGAGAACGTCGAGTTCCCGCTGCGGACGTTCACCGAGCTCTCGCGCATCGAGGTCCGGCAGCGCGCGCGCGAGTGCCTCGAGCTCGTCGAGCTGCCGGACGTCAGCCGGCAGAAGCCGGCCGAGCTCTCGGGCGGCCAGCAGAAGCGCGTCGCGCTCGCCCGCGCCATCGCCATCGAGCCCGAGCTACATCCTCTACGACGAGCCGACGTCGGGCCTCGACCCCGAGACGTCGAACACCATCGACGACCTCATCGCGCGCCTCGGCCGCGACCTCGGCACGACGTCCGTCGTGGTCACGCACGACATGCACTCGGTCCTGTCGATCGCGGACCACATCGCGTTCGTCTACGAACGGGACGATCCCGTGGACCGGGACCGTCGCAGACCTCCACCGCGCCACCGACGAGACGCTGCTCTCGTTCGTTCGCGCCAACGAATACAAGATCGGAGTCGGGAACTAGAACGTGGGAAAGGGGGACGGGCCACCGGCCCTCCCCTTTCTGCCAGTTCCCAGCCCCCCGCCCCCCCAAGACATGTCCAACGAACTCAAAGTGGCGCTCGCCGTCCTGTTCTCCATCGCGGCGATCTACGGCGGGATCCGGTTCCTCTCGGGCCAGCCGCTCTTTGGCGGCGGCTACGAGGTCGTGGCGCAGTTCGGCGACGCGCAGGGGCTCGCGCCGGGCTCGATCGTGCGCCTCAACGGCGTCCGCATCGGCGACGTGTCGGACGTGTCGCTGAGCCACAACGCACGCCTCGTCTTCGTCCACATGGCCATCGACCCGGGCATCGAGATCCCGCGGGGCTCGATCGTGCAGACGTCGGGCCTGTCCGCCCTCGGCGCGGTCAACATCGAGATCACGCCGCCGGCAGGTGCCGAGGCAGGCAAACCGCTCGTGCCCGGCGACACGCTGGTCGCGAATGAGGTGCCGGACCTTTTCGACCTGCTCGCAGGCCAGTCCAACAGCCTCACCGCCCGCGCCGACACGGCCCTGAGCGGTGCCGCGAGCACGTTCACCAGCTCGACCGCATCCTCACGAACTCGGGCGACGACGTCACGGCTGTCCTCGCGCAGCTCCGCTTCCTCACGACGGCCGCCACGACGGTCATCCAGCAGCAGCGCGAGACGCTCACGCGCACGCTCGGCTCGCTCGAGGGCGCCGCCGACAACGTCAACGCGACCACGGCGGATGTCGGCAACGACGTCCGCGGCGTCTCGCGCGAGGTCGGCGACGACCTGCTCGCGACGAGCCGGACGGTCCGCGCGCGTCGCGGAGACGAACGCGGACTCGATCGCGATTGTCGTCAACGGCCTCAACACGTCGCTGCGGCGCCTCGACCAGAACCTCGCGACGCTCAACAGCCTCACGGCCAACCTGGACTCGACGATCACGGGCGTCCGCGAGGCGGACGGCACGGTGGGCCTGCTCATCCGCGACCCGTCGCTGTACCAGAACGCGAACGCGGCGGCGGCGAGCTCCAGCAGATCCTGCAGGACTTCCAGAACGACCCGCAGCGCTACCTCCGCGACTTCCACCCCGTAAAGGTGTTCTGATCCCCGCGCCTGCCGGCCACGGGCAACAGGCGCCCGGGCGTGGCCAGGAGGCGCCGAGACGCGGTCAGGGCGTAGCGGGGGCAGGCAGGCGGGCGGGGCGCGGCAGGCGCGCCGCGGCCGCCCGCGGCGGCATCGCCCGAGCGACCCGCACCGCGACAGGCGTCGCCTCGGCGTGCGCGTCCGCCTCGGACCAGTTCAGCAGGACCTCGAGCACGCCGGCTGTCGTGTCCTCCTCCATGAGGCGCATCCGCAGGCGCGAGGCGCCGGCGTGGCCCTTGAAGTAGCCGCCGTACATGCGCCGCATCTCGAGGATGCCCTTGCGCTCGCCGAGCCACGCCGCCTTGAGGGCCACGTGCTCTGCGACCGTCTCGATGCGCTCGTCCCACGTCGGCCCGGGCATCTCCTCGCCGGTTTCCATCAGCGCCTTCGCCTCGCGGAAGATCCAGGGGTTGCCGATGGCGCCGCGCCCGATCATCACGGCGTCGACGCCCGTCTCGGCGAACATGGCACGGACCCGCTCCGGCGACGACGCGTCGCCGTTGCCGATGAGCGGGATCGACAGGCCGGCCTCGTCCTTGATGCGCCGGAGCCACTCCCAGCGCGCCTCGCCGCGGTACATCTGCGCCCGCGTCCGCGCGTGGACCGCGAGCGCCTTGATGCCGACGTTTTCCAGCATCCGCGCCACGTCGAGAATCTGGATCGAGGCGTCGTCCCAGCCGAGCCGCGTCTTGACCGTCACCGGCCGCGTCGCCGCGGCGACGACCGTCGCGGCGATGAGCTCCATCTTGGGCAGGTCCCGCAGGATGCCCGCGCCGCCGTCCTTGCAGACGACCTTCTTGACCGGGCAGCCGAAGTTGATGTCGATCACGTCCGGGTTCTGGGCGTCCGCGATCTCGGCCGCCTGCCGGATGCCTTCGACCTCGCCGCCGTAGATCTGGATCGCGACGGGGCGCTCCTCCTCGTAGAACTCGAGCTTCTGCACGGACGTCGCCGCGCCGTGGATGAGCCCGCCGGCCGAGATGAACTCGGTCGCGAGAAAGTCCGCGCCGAAGCGCTTGCAGAGGATGCGGAACGGCGGGTCCGACACGTCCTCCATCGGGGCGAGGACGAGCGGGCGGTCGCCGAGGTCGAGGTCTCCGATAGTCACAGGCGCAGAGAGCGAAGCGTTCGGCAATCAACGGCCGCGGCGCCCCGGTGTGCGTGAAATGCCGCTTGAAGTTTGAGGGCCGCAGGGTTCGACCCTCAGGCCGCGTCTTCTTCCGTGATCGTCATCACGTGGACCATGTTGGTCAGGCCGACGGCGACGAGCGGCAGGCCCGCCGTCACCACGACGCGGTCGCCGGGGCGGACGTGGCCGCCGGCGAGGAGGCCCTCGCGGACCGACGTCAGGCCGGCGTCGGTCGTCGTCTGGAGCGGCACCTGGATAGGCTCGGTGCCCCACGTGAGCGCGATGCGGCCGAGCGCGCCGGCGTCGTCCGTGAAGGCGAAGACGGGGACGTCGGGGCGGTGGCGCGCGATGGCGCGGGCCGTCGTGCCCGAGTGCGTGAGGCAGGCGATGGCCGACGCGCCGACCTGCTCGGCGAGGCGGACGGCCGTCTGGGAGATGGCCTCCGTCGTCTGGTCTGCCTCGCGCGTGCCCGTGACGAACGTCGCCTCGCGGCCGCCGAGGACCTTGCGCGAGGCCTCGGCCGCGCGCGCGATCTCGTCCATCGCCGCGACGGCGCGGATCGGGTACTTGCCGGCCGCCGTCTCGCCCGAGAGCATCACGGCGTCCGTGCCGTCGAAGACGGCGTTGGCGACGTCCGTCGCCTCGGCGCGCGTCGGGCGCGGGTTCTCGATCATGGACTCCAGCATCTGCGTCGCCGTGATGGCCGGCTTGGCCGCCTCGAGGCAGGCGCGGATGAGGCGCTTCTGCACGACCGGCACGTCCTGCATCGGGATCTCGATGCCGAGGTCGCCGCGCGCGACCATGATGCCGTCCGAGGCGGCGAGGATCGCCTGGAAGTCTTCGACGGCCTCGGGCTTCTCGATCTTGGAGATGACGCCGATGGACTTGTCGACCGCGCGGATGCGCTGCACGAGGTCCGCCACGTCGGTCCCGGTGCGGACGAACGAGAGGGCGATAAAGTCGACGTCGTGGGCCAGGCCGAAGGCGAGGTCGCGGATGTCCTTCTCGGTGAGGCTCGGCCGCGCCGCGCGCAGCTTCGGCAGGTTGACGCCCTTGTTGGACTTCAGCACACCGCCCACGACGACCTCGGCGTGCACGTCCGGCCCGTCGACGCGCGTCACCATGACCTCGATGTAGCCGTCGTCGATAAGGATGCGGCCGCCGACCGAGACCTCGTCCGCGAGCGCGTCGTAGCTCACGTGGACGCGCTCGGCCGTGCCCTCGGCGACGGGCTCTGAGGTCATCACGACGGTGCTGCCCTTGTGGATGAGCACGCCGCCGTCCATCACCTTCCCGAGCCGGATTTTGGGCCCCTGGAGGTCTTGCAGGATCGGAACGAGGCGCCCTGCCCGCTTTGCCTCGTCGCGGACGACCTCGATCATGCGCCGGTGGTCGTCGTGCGAGCCGTGGGAAAAGTTGAGCCGCGCCACGTCCATCCCGGCCGCGATGAGGGCGCGGATGCCCTCGACCGAGGCCACGGCAGGGCCGAGGGTGCAGACGATCTTGGTACGGCGGCGGACAAGGCGGGACATTCGAGCGCGGTGGGTGCCCGGCAAGCTAGCCCGACGCGCGCGCAGCCTGCCTAAAATCGCCGGAAGCGCTTTCAGGAGGGCACTCACCACCGATGAACGGTCCGCGTCTCAGTGCTCCACGAGCAGCGGGATCGTCATGATCGCGACGCCCAGCGCCATCATCACGAGCTGCCACGCGGACTTCGCAGCGGACTGGCTGTGCCGCCGGTTCAGCTCCGGGATGAGGTCGCTGCCGGCGATGTAGAGGAAGCCGCCCGCCGTGAACGGCAGCAGGTAGTCGGCCAGCCCCGAGACCGACTCGCCCACGAGCAGCGCCGCGCCCGCGCCGAGCAGCCCGACGAGGCCCGACGCGAAGTTGACGGCCAGCGCGCGCCGCGGCGAGAACCCTCCGTAGACAAGCACCCCGAAATTGCCGATCTCCTGCGGGATCTCGTGCAGCACCACGGCCAGCGTCGTCACGAGCCCCGTCTCGACCGAGACGAGGAACGACGCGGCGATGATGGCGCCGTCGATAAAGTTGTGCGCGACGTTGCCCGCGAGGCTCATCAGCGCGATCTGCCCCGTCTCATCCACAATCGGCCCGTGGCTGTGGCCGTGGTGGTCGTGCCCCTCATCTCCGGGCAGATCGTGGGCGTGGTGCCAGTGGAGAAACTTCTCCAGCACGAAGAACGCTCCGACACCGGCCAGCACGAGCAGGCCAGGCAGCAGTCCCGGCCCTAGAGCCGCGTACGCTTCGGGGATGAGGTGCAGCACCGCGCCCCCAAACATGGCGCCGACGGCGAACGCGACGAGCAGGAACAGGACGCGCTCGAGGTTCTGCCGCCCGAACGCGAGCACGCTCACCCCGGCGAGCGAGGCGAGCGAGACGGCAGAGACGCTGAGCAGCGCGTACGCCCAGACGGGCACAGGCAAAACCGGTTGAGTGAGACAGCCGCCGGACTAGTCGTCCGCGGCGAAGCCCTTGCCCTCGCGCTCGGCCTGCGCCACCTTGTCGGGATCCAGCGTGACGTGCGGCTTCTCGACGCCGAGCGAGCCCTGATCCTGGAAGGTGCCGCTGACGGCGGGCTCCACGGTCTCGGAGCGGTCGACGCCGTCGTCGTTGCCTTCGCCGACGCGGTCCTCGACGTAGTCGGGGCGCTCCTCGCGGAGGTGCAGCGGGTCGTTCTTGGTGGAGAGGTCGGCCATGGGAGGCGGAGGAGAGTGGAGCCGACGTACGCCACGCCCGCGCCGCGGTTCACGACGCGCTAGGCCGGCGGCCGAATCGGGTACTCCGCCTCAACCTCGCCGCGCGCCATCGCGCGCATCCGTCGCTGGAGCATCTTGCGCCGCAGCGTCGAGAGGCGGTCCGTGAAGAGGACGCCGTCGAGGTGGTCGATCTCGTGCTGCGCGACACGGGCGAGCATCCCGCCGGCGACGATCTCCTGCGGCAGGAACGCGCGGTCGAGGTAGCGCAGGCGGATGCGGTCCGGCCGGACGACCGTCTCGCGGACGTCGGGAATCGAGAGGCACCCCTCCTCATAGCCGTCCGGAACAGCGTCGTCCGCTGCCTCCGCGATCGGGTTGACGAGGGCGAACGGTGCCTGCGCGAATGCGGGGACGGCGCCGTCGTTCTCGGCCGCGAGGTCGTCCGCGAACGGCGTCAGATCGACGGTGAAGACGCGCAGCGGCATGCCCGACCTGCGGCGCCGCGAGGCCGACGCCCGTCGCGCCGACCATCGTCTCGATCATGTCGTCGATGAGGCGCTGGAGATCTGGGCTGTCGGCCTCGACCTCGGCCGCGCGCTGGCGCAGCACGGGCTGGCCGTACGTGTAAATCGGGAGGACCACGGTGGATCTGTCGGTTCTGGACGAGCGAAGCTAGACGCCTTCAGCCGGCGTCCGGGACGCGGCCGTGCGTCCTCACCCCGATTTCGGCGTCAGTCCGCCTCGCGGAGGTAGTCTTCGAGGATGACGCAGGCGGCGGCGGCATCGAGGCGCCCCTTCTCGCGGCGGTCACCGCGGCGCGTGCCCGCATCGACGAGCGCCTCCATCGCGCGCTCCGACGAGCCCGTCTCGTCCTGGAGGTCCATGCGGACGCCCGGGAGCACCTTCTTGAGACGCCCGAGAAAGGGCCGGATGCGGTCGATGGCCGCGCCCTCCGACCCGTCCGCCTCGAGCGGCCACCCGACGGCGACGGCCTCAAGCCCGAGTTCGGCGTGGAGCCGAACCATCGCGTCGAGCGCCTCGCCCTGCCCGAACGTCCCGACAGGCTGCGCAAACATCCGCAACGGGTCCGTCACAGCGACGCCCACACGGCGCAGACCGACATCGACGGCGGCGAGACGGAGTTGGGGGTCGGGCATGGGGTCTGGTGTGGTCGGCGTGGCAAGCTAGACGCGGCTCCCCTTCTCGCAAATGCGCCTCGGCGCGCCCTGACGCCGCGCACCACCGGTGCTTCTGCGTCGAGGCGCGCCGCGGCGTGCCAGCGGTGGGGCCGGGTTACGCGGCCTTGCGGATGGGCAGGCGCGCGTTCTCGGGCTGCTCGGCGCTGCCCTCTGGAACCGAGTAGCCGAGCTCGTCGAGCGGCTTCTGGAGCGACTCGCGGAGCTTCTTGCTCGGCTTGAAGTGCGTCTTGCGCCGGGCCGGGATAAAGACCGTCTCGTTCGTCTTCGGGTTGCGCGCCTTCGGCTTCGCCCGCGTCTTTTTGACTTCGAACACGCCGAAGTCGCGGAGCTCGATCCGGACCTCGGGGTCTGCCTCGGCCATGAGGTCGCGGAGCGCTTCGATCGTGGCGTGGACGTACGGCTCGGTGCGGTAAAGCGGCTCGTCAAGCAGCGTCGCGACGCGGCGAGCGAGGTCCTTCTTGGTTAACGTCGGCGTCCGGTCGGTGAGGGTTTCCATCGAAGATGTGGTGGGTCTGGATATGTGTGATGAACGGGCGGAACGCGGGTTTCGGGTGACCTCGCTATCCCCAACTTGGGCTGTGCGCCCACACCGTTCAGTCATATGTCCATAACCGGGCCCACCGGGATCGGTTTCGCCTTTTCGAAAACCTAAGGCTATGGCGCAATCGGCTCAATCAACCAAAACCGCACATAGGTTTCGGAGCGTCATCCGTCGCGGTGGACGCCGAAGATGCCGTCGAGGCGCCCGAGGCGCTTCACGACGCGCGTGAGCTGCGCAGTGTCGTTGACGTACAGCACGATCGCGCCCTCGAACATGCCGTCCTCGCTCGTGACCGAGATCGAGCGGATGTTGGTCTTGAGGCTTTTCGAGATGACGGTCGTGATGTCGCTCACGATGCCCACTCGGTCTTCACCGACGAGGCGCAGCGTCGCCGTGAACTGGACGTCCTTCTGGCGGCTCCACTCGACGGAGATGATCCGCTCGGTGTGATCGGTGAGCAGGTGCGGCGCGTTCTTGCAGGACTGGCGGTGGATACGGACCGTGCCTGTCTTGGAGATGTACCCGAACACGTCATCGCCGGGGATAGGCCCGCAGCACGGCGCGTACTCGACCGAGAGGTCCGCATGGCGCTCGCCGTCGATGACGAGCGTCGGCGCGCCTCGCTCGCGGGCATCGTTGCGGACGTACGTCGCGAGGCTATCGACCTCGAGCATCGCGGGCGAGGTCCCGGGCTCGGGGGGCGCCTCCTCGGGCGTGCCGTTCCGGGCGAGCTCGATAAAGTCGGTCGGGTCGAAGAGGCCGGCGCCGATCTCGAAGAACAGCTGGGCGGCGTTGCCGAACTTGAGGCGCGCCGAGAGGCGGTTGATCTCCTGCTCGTCGAGGACCAGCTTGGCGCGCTTGAGCTTCTTGTCGAGCAGGTCGCGGCCGAGCGCGACGGCCTTGCGGCGGCGCTCGTTGACCCAGTGCCGGATGCGCGTCTGCGCCTTGTGCGTGACGACGAATGTCGTCCAGTCCGGGTTGGGCGTTTGCCGCTTGGACGTCAGGATCTCGACCTGGTCGCCCGAGTGCAGCACGTGCGACAGCGGCACCATCTTCCCGTCGACCTTGGCGCCGATGCAGTGGAAGCCGACTTCGGTGTGGATCTGGAACGCGAAGTCGACGGGCGTGGCGCCGCGCGGGAGCGTCACGAGTTGGCCCTTGGGCGTGAAGACATAAATCTCCTCGTCGTAGAGCTGGAGCTGGAACTCGCGGACGAACTCGCCGGCGTCGTCCGGGCGAGGCGTCTCGAGGAGCTCACGGACCCACGCGACCATGTGCTCCATGCGTGCCTCGACGCCCGCGGTCGCGCCGGCACCGCCTTCCTTGTACTTCCAGTGCGCCGCGACGCCGCGCTCGGCGATGTCGTGCATCTCGGCCGTGCGGATCTGGATCTCGACCGGCGTTCCGTCGGGCCCGATGACCGTGGTGTGGAGGCTCTGATAGCCGTTCGACTTCGGGACGGAGACGAAGTCCCGGAAGCGCGCCGCGATGGGCTGGTACAGAGCCGTCAGGACGGAATAGGCGCGCCAGCAGTCTTCGCGCCCGCTTTTCCCCTCGCTCTTGAGGATGATCCGGATCGCGAAGAGGTCGTAGACGTCGTCGAGCTCGATCTGCTGCTTGCGCATCTTGCGCCAGATCGAGTAGATGCTCTTGGGCCGGCCGTAGATCTCGAAGGCGAAGCCCGCCTCTTCGAGCTCTTTCCGGACAGGCTCGATGAACCGCTCGATGTAGCGCTCGCGCTGCCGGCGCTTTGTCTGAAGGCCGTCCGCGATGGCGCGGTACGCCTCGGGCTCGAGGTACTTCAGCGACAGGTCCTCGAGCTCCGTCTTTACCTCGTGGAGGCCGAAGCGGTGCGCGAGCGGCGCGAACAGGTCGCGCGTCTCGGACGCGATGCGGACCTGCTTCTCGCGCGGGAGCCCGCTGAGCGTCCGCATGTTGTGGAGCCGGTCGGCGAACTTGACCAGGATCACGCGGACGTCGCTGGCCATCGATAGCATCAGCTTGCGGACGTTCTCGTCGTGCTTCAACCCGCGCCCGCCGACGACCGACCCGATCTTGGTCACGCCGTCCGTGATCGTCGCGATATCGTCGCCAAACTCGGAGCGGATGACGTCCAGCGAGAGGTCCGTGTCCTCGACGGTGTCGTGGAGCAGTGCGGCCGCGACCGTCACGTCGTCCGCCCGGATGTCGCGCGCGGCGATGAGCGCGACCTCGAGCGGGTGCGAGATGTACATCTCCCCTGAGGCGCGGCGGTCGTCGCGGTGCGCCCAGTAGGCCACGCGGAAGGCGCGGCGAATCATCGCCTCGTCGACGCTCGGGAGGTTGCGGCGCGCGTGTTCGAGCAGCACGCGCAGCTTCCGCTCGTACTCGGGGATGACGACGAGCGTGCTGAGCTGGGCGTTGAGCGTCTCGGAGGCTTGGATCATGAGCGCCGTGGTACGGCCGTGTGACGGGAATGTAGAAACCAGAACGCGGGGCCCCGCCCGTGTGGACGAGGCCCCGCGAGGGACGAAACGAGTGGCCGCGGCTAGCGGTTGCCCTCGTTCTGCTGCTCGAGCCCCGCCTCCGGCGGCGGCTCGCCCGTGCCGGTCGAACCACCCTGCTCGGCGTCACCGTGGTCCGGATTGTCGCCCGTCTGCACGATGACGGGGTTGCCCGTGGTGTCCGGCGTCGTCGCACCCGAGACGATGGCCTCTGCCGTCTCGTCGACTTCCGTCTCCGGGGAATCGACAATCGGCGCCTCGGTCACAACGGTCTCCTCGGTGACGGTGTCCTCGGCTGCCGCGGCGGCCGTAGGCGTTGCCGGGGCAGCGTTCTTGGTCGTCGGCGCGAGCGTCGCCTCGGTGGCGTCACCGCTCCGGCCGCGCGAGCGGCGCGTACGGCGCTTCGTCTGCGCGGCGCCCTCAGGCTTCACGTCGTTAAAGTCGACAAGCTCGATGATGGCCATTTCGGCCGAGTCGCCGGCGCGCTGGCCGAGCTTGACGATGCGCGTGTAGCCGCCGGGGCGGTCCGCGACGGCCGATGCAACCTCACCGTAGAGCGCCTTGACGGCCTCCTTGTTCTGGAGCCGGCTGAACGCCATGCGGCGACTATTGGTCGACGCGTCCTTGGAGCGGTTGATGATCGGCTCGACGAAGATGCGCAGCGCCTTGGCCTTGCCGAGCGTCGTCGTGATGCGCTTGTGCTCGATGAGCGAGATCGACATCGACTGAAGCGTCGCCTTCCGGTGAGCGGCGTTGCGGCCGATCTTTTTGATTTTAAGTCCGTGTCGCATGGTATTTCTTGGGTTGAAGGGTTAGTGGGCTGAGAGACCAAGAGATGATGTTTAAAGGCCCCGTTTACGGCGACCTCCCCTTTCCATCCGTTCGCCTCTCAACCGTTCAACCCGTTTAGACGCTCTCGTAGCGCTCGACGTCCATCCCGAACCGGAGCCCGCGCTCCTCGAGCACCTGGACGAGCTCGAGCAGGGACTTGCGGCCGAAGTTGCGGAACTTGAGCATCTCGCTCTCATCGCGGCGCACGAGGTCGCCGATGGACTTGATCGAGGCCGCGCGCAGACAGTTCTGTGCACGGACCGACAGGTCGAGGTCGTCGACCGGCTGGTTGAGGACGGCGCGGACGCGCTGCACCTCCGCATCGATCTCGGTCTCCTCTGCGGACTGCTCGCTGGCCGCCTCGACCTCGACGAAGAGACCGATGTGGTCGCGGAGGATCCCCGCGGCCTGCGTCAGTGCCTCCTCGGCCGACACCGAACCGTCCGTCATGACCTCGAGCGTCAGACGCTCGTAGTCGATCTTCTGCCCGACGCGCGTCGGCGTGATCGTGTACTTGACGTTCAGGATCGGCGTAAAGATCGCGTCGATGGCGACGACACCAATCGGGTCATCCGAGCGCTTGTTGTCGTCGGCCGGGACGTAGCCGCGCCCCTGCTCGATGCGCAGGTCGACTCGCAGGTCGGCGTCATCGGCAAGCGTCGCGACGAGGTGGTCCGGGTTGAGGACCTCGAAGTCCGGCGTCGCCTTCGCGATGTCGGCGGCGGTCCAGGTGCCGGGGCCCTCGAGGTGAATCGAGACCGAGCCCTCGTCCTCGTCCTCCGCGCGGAAGCGGATGCCCTTGAGGTTCAGGATGATGTCCGAGACGTCCTCGGTGACGCCCGGGATCGTCGAGAACTCGTGCTGCACGCCGTCGATTCGGACGGCCGTGATAGCGGTCCCGGAGAGGCTGGAGAGCAGCACGCGGCGAAACGCGTTGCCGATCGTCACGCCGAATCCGGGCTCGAGCGGCTGTACGACGAAGCGCCCGTAGGTGTCGTTCATCTCCTCGACCGTGACGCCGTCGGGCATCTGGAGCTGGATCTGAGCCATAATGTTCTGTTGGGGTCGATGGTGACGCGCGGCGCCCCGAAATCGTGGGAGCGCCGCGAGAGGCTTACTTCGAGTAGAGCTCGACGATGAGCTGCTCCCGGATGTTTTCCGGGATGTCCTCGCGCTCGGGCAGGTCCAGGAACCGCCCCATGAGGCGCTCGCGGTTGACCTCGAGGTGCGGGAACTGCCGGCGCGTGCCGCTCACGGCGTCAAGGATGACGGGCAGGTTCTTGCTCTTCGGCCGGATCTCGACGATGTCACCGGCGCGGAGCTGGTGGCTCGGGATGCCCGAGACGCGGTCGTTGACCATCACATGGCCGTGGTTGACGAGCTGACGGGCCTGGCGGCGCGTGCGCGCGAAGCCCAGGCGGTAGACCACGTTGTCGAGACGCGCCTCGAGGAACTTGAGCAGGTTCTCGCCGGTGACGCCCTTCTTCCGGGCGGCCTTCTCGAACAGGTTCCGGAACTGGCGCTCGAGGAGGCCATACGTGTACTTCGCCTTCTGCTTCTCCTTGAGCTGGACGGAGTACTCGCTCTCCTTCCGGCGGCGGGCGTTGCCGTGCTGGCCGGGAGCGTAGGGCTTACGGTCGAGGGCTTTGGAGGGGCCGAAGATGGGCTCGCCGAAGCGGCGCGCGATCTTCTGCTTGGGGCCGCGGTAACGGGCCATAATGAGTCGTGTGTCGAAAGAAAAAGGACAGACGTTCGGCGCACCCGCGAAGAGATCCCCGGCGGCGCCCTAAAGCGCTCGCGCTGATTCTCTCGACCGCTCACGGAGAGCGGACAGTGTCCGAAACCGGATTTATGCCGACGCGCTGCGCGCTTCAGAGGAGCGTGGAGAGAAAAGGGGCAGCCAGGGATTCCCGCTGCCTCCTCCCCTCTCCATGCTGTCTCGTCAGACGCGGCGACGCTTCGGCGGCCGGCAGCCGTTGTGGGGGATGGGGGTCGTGTCGCGGATCGAGAGAACCTCGAGACCCGCGTTGGCGAGGGCGCGCACGGCGCCTTCGCGGCCAGAGCCGGGGCCCTTCACGTGGACATCCACGCGGCGCAGGCCAAGGTCGTAGGCCTCTTTCGCCGCCTCGGCGGCAGCGACCTGTGCCGCGTACGGCGTGTTCTTACGCGAGCCGCGGAAGCCCATCTTGCCCGACGACGACCACGAGATCGCGTTGCCGTAGGCATCCGTGATCGTGATGAGGACGTTGTTGAACGTGGCCTTGACGTAGGCCGCGCCGTTGGACTCGACCTGGACCTTCTTGCGGGTCGCGCGTCCGCCGCGCTGCTGCTTTGCCATTGTCGTGATTCGTGAGGCGCGTCGCTACCGAGGCGCCAGAGGTGTTGGAGTTCGGGGCGACCGCGTCAGACGTGAGGTCAGAGACCAGGCCTGCGTGCGGGGCTCCCGCTGAATGACGCGAAGAGGCGCGCGTTACTTGCGCGGTGCCTTCTTCTTGCCGGCGACGGTGCGCTTGCGCCCCTTGCGGGTGCGGGCATTCGTCTTGGTGCGCTGGCCGCGGACAGGCAGGCTGCGGCGGTGCCGGAGCCCGCGGTAGCAGCCGATGTCCATCAGGCGCTTGATGTTGAGCTGGACCTCGGTCCGAAGCGCACCCTCGACGACGTAGTTGTCCTCGATGAGCGACCGCACAAGGCGGGTCTCGTCTTCGGACCACGAGTCGAGCTTCGAGTTGTGATCGATCCCGGCGCGGTCGAGGATCTCCTGCGACCGGCTCAGGCCGACGCCGAAGATGCTCATCAGCGCGATCTCAGCGCGCTTGTTGCCTGGCACGTCAACTCCTGCAATACGTGGCATAACGGAAATACGGTTTAAGGTTTGAGCTTCAAAGAGTGGTTCACGGCGTGATAGAGCACACCGAAACGCCAGACCTCAAAGCCACAGATCACCCCTGGCGCTGCTTGTGCTTGGGGTTCTTCTTATTGATGATGTAGATGCGCCCCTTACGGCGGACGATCTTATCGTCGGCGGAGCGCTTCTTGACGCTGGCTCGGACTTTCATGGATGGTCTGGAAACGGGACCGCCACGTGCTACTTGTAGCGGTAGACGATGCGGCCCTTGGTGAGGTCGTACGGCGAGAGCTCCACGGTCACGCGGTCGCCAGGCAGGATCTTGATGTAGAACTTCCGCATCTTGCCCGAGAGGAGCCCGAGAATTGCGTGCCCATTCTCAAGCGTGACCCGAAACTGCGCGTTGGGGAGTGCTTCGGTCACCTGTCCGTCCTGTCGGATCGCGTTCTGCTTTGCCATTCGGTCGATGTCGCGCCGCAAGGCGCAGGAGAGTTAATCGGCGGAGACGGGCAGCGGCACCATATCGGCGGGCTGCTCGCCGCGCGCCGTCGCAAGCGCGCGTTCAATCGCTGTAAACGAGGACAGGACCTCTGCAGGTCCGCGTCGCACGTGAACCATGTGTTCGTAATGCGCGCTCAGAGCGCCATCACGCGTCCGGACCGTCCACCCATCGTCGTCGATGGTGACATCTCCGGTGCCGCCGTTGATCATCGGCTCAATGCAGATGGTCATTCCGGCGACAAGCTTCTTGCCCATCCCGCGGCGCCCGACGTTCGGCACGTTCGGCGCCTCGTGGAGGTTCTTGCCGACGCCGTGGCCGACGAGATCGCGGACGACGCCGTATCCGGCACCCTCACACATCCGCTGCACGGCTGAGCCGATGTCTCCCAGCCGGCGGCCAGCGACGGCCTCGCCAATCCCTGCGTACAGGGAAGCCTTCGTCGTGTCCAACAGGGATTGCGCTTCGTTCGAGATCTCGCCAACCGGGAAGGTGTAAGCGAAATCGCCGAAGTAACCCCCTAGCTCGACACCGCAGTCCACGGTGACGATGTCGCCGTCCCGAAGCGGTGTGTCGGACGGGAATCCGTGGACGACGACGTCGTTGACCGAGATGCAAAGAGCGCTCGGGAACGGAGTGCCCATGCCACCAGACCGGTAGCCCTTGAAGGGAGGCACGCCGCCCGTGTCGCGGATGAGTTCGTCAGCGCGCCGGTCGATCTCCATGGTCTGCAGTCCCGGCTGCACCATCTCGGCAGCGAGAACCAAGACACGCTCGACAACACCAGCCGCCTCGCGGATGCCGGCGACGTCCTGGTCGGTCTTCAGGATGATCTTGCCCGTCGCCATAGTGCTAGCGGCGGCGGCCGCGGACCCGGCCGGTCTTCATGAAGCCGTCGTAGTGACGCATGAGCAAGTGGCTCTCGATCTGCTGGAGCGTATCGAGGGTCACACCGACGAGGATGAGCAGGCTCGTCCCTCCGAAGAAGTGCGCGAAGCCCTGCACGATGCCCGCCTGCGCTGCGATAGACGGCAGAATGGCGACGGTGCCGATAAAGATGGCACCCGGCAGCGTGATCCGCGTCAGGATCGTGTCGATGAACTCGGACGTCTGACGGCCCGGGCGCACGCCTGGAATGAAGCCGCCCTGACGCTTCATCGTGTCCGCCATCTCCTGCGGGTTCACCGCAATCGCCGTGTAGAAGTAGGTAAAGAAGACGCAGATCGTAAAGAACAGAACCGAGTACCACAGTCCGAAGACGTTGCCTGTTGCCTGTCCAACCGCAATCCAGAATCCGTTATCTGGGAAGAATTGCGCGATCGTGCTCGGAATGAACATGATCGACTGCGCGAAGATGATCGGCATGACGCCCGCCGCGTTGACGCGGAGCGGCAGGTACTGCGTCGTCCCACCCATCTGCTTCCGCCCGACGACACGCTTGGCGTACTGCACCGGGATGCGGCGCGTGCCCTGCGTGACGTAGACCACGCCCATCGTGACGATGAACAGGGCCGCGACCTCGATGAGGAAGATGAAGACGTTGGATCCGTCGCGCGTCGCCTCGTTAAGCATCGAGGCCGGAAGGAAGGCGATGATGCCGATCATGATGATCAGCGAGATGCCGTTGCCAATGCCCTTCTCCGTTATGCGCTCCCCGAGCCACATCACGAAGAGGGTTCCGATGGTGAGACAGATCACAGTCGTGATCATAAACAGCGTCGCAGGGATGACGATGGCTTGTGCGCTCGTGGACTGCAGGTTGATGGCATAGCCGATCGACTGCAGGAGCGTGATGCCGATGGTCCCGTAGCGGGTGAGCTGCGTGATCTTCTGCCGGCCATCCTCGCCCTCTCGCTGGAGCTTCTGGAAGTACGGAACGACCGCACCCATGAGCTGGATGATGATGGACGCCGTGATGTACGGCATGATGCCGAGCGCGAACACGCCGGCGCGGAAAAACGCGCCGCCGACGAACAGGTTGAACAGCCCGAATAGGCCTCCCTGGTTGTTCGAGTTGTCCGTGAGACTCTGGAGTACCGTCGCGTCAATGCCCGGGAGGGTCACGAATGACCCGAGACGGTACACGACGAGGACGCCGAGAGTGAAGAGGATCCGCTGCCGAAGCTCGTGGATCTTCCAGATGTTGCGAATGCTGTCGCCGACCGATGCCATCGTTCTGGGTGCAGGATGCGAGAGGCGGAATGCAAGCAGCGCGACCACAGCCCTAGGGCTGGAGCCGCGCAGAAGCCTGCTAGTCGACGACGGTGGCCGTGCCGCCGGCCGCCTCGATCTTCTCCTTGGCGGAGGCCGAGAAGGCGTGCGCGTGGACGGTCAGGGCCTGGCTGAGGGCGCCGTCGCCGAGGACCTTCACGCGGCCGTTCTTGCCGCCGATGCCGTGGGCGTGCAACGTCTCGGGCGTGATCGTCGCGTCGAGGGTACCGTCGGAGACCAGCTGCGCGAGGCGGCCGAGGTTGACTGGGTCGTAGGCGACGCGGTCACGGTTCTTGAAGCCGTACTTCGGGACGCGGCGCTGGAGCGGCATCTGGCCGCCCTCGAACCACGTCGGGACGCCGCCGCCGGAGCGCGCCTTCTGGCCCTTGTGACCCTTGCCGGCGGTGCCGGCGGAGCCGGAGCCTTCGCCGCGGCCGACGCGCTTCTTGTTCTTGGTCGAGCCGGCAGCCGGCTTGAGGTTGCTGAGATCCATCGTAAAAGGGAGGTGCTAGAAACGCCCGATCCCGGCGCACGCCGACGCGGAGCGTCGGGTCGCGGCCGGGACGGACTCGCGTGAGTGTGTGCCGCTCGGCGACGCACAGTCGGGGAAGATAGGTGGGGCTGCCGAGGGCTCCCGAACATCCGGGGTGCGAAATGCGTGAAGCACCCGCACCCCTGCCAGCACCTACGCCTCGTCGACGCGGACGAGGTGCTGAATCTTGTTCACCATGCCGAGGATCTGAGGCGTCGCCTCATGCTCCACGGTCTGGTTCATCCGGCGGAGGCCGAGCGCCTCCATCGTCCGCTTCTGGTCACCCGGCGTGCGGATGATGCTGCGGGTCTGCGTGATCTTGATCGTCGCCATGGGAAATGCTGGAAGGGGCGAGCGTGCGGCGCCTAGGTTCGGGCGCCGCCGGTGCTCAGCCCTGGAAGACCTGCTTGATGGTGATGCCGCGGCGCGCCGCGACCTCGGCCGGATCCTGGAGCTGGCGCAGCGCCTGCATCGTCGCCCCGACCTGGTTGTGCGGGTTGGACGAGCCCTGGCTCTTCGAGAGCACGTTGCGAATGCCTGCGCACTCGAGGACTGCGCGAACGCCGCCGCCGGCGATGACGCCGGTACCCTCGCTCGCAGGCTTCAGGAGGACATCGCCGGCATCGTGCTTGCCGCGGACGGCGTGCGGGATGCTGCCGGTCTGCGTCACCGGGATAGCGATCATGTTCTTCTTGGCGTCCTCGGTACCCTTCGAGATCGCGTCTGCGACCTCGTTGGCCTTGCCGAGGCCCTGTCCAACCTTGCCCTGCCCGTCGCCAGCGACGACGACAGCGTTGAACGAGAAGCGGCGGCCACCCTTGACGACCTTGGAGACGCGGTTGATCGCGACGAGCTTCTCGATGAGGTTGGACTGGTTTGCGCCTGCGCCGTCGTCGCGCCGGCCGCTGCGGTCGTTGCGACGGCCGCCGCGGTCGTTGCCGCCGCGGCCTGGGCCGCCAGGGCCACCACCGGGGGTGCCGCCGGGGCCGCCCTGTCCGGGCCGACCGCCACGCTGGGGGCCGCCCTGACCGGTGCCGCCGCGGGAGTTCTGCTGCTGAGCCATTGTCGTCTCGGAATTGGTTAGAACTGGAGGCCGCCGTCGCGGGCACCCTCGGCGAGTGCCTTCACGTTGCCGTGGTAGCGGTAGCCGCCGCGGTCGAAGACGGCGGTCTCGATGCCAGCCTCCTTCGCGCGCTCGGCGAGGCGCTGCCCGACAGCCTTCGAGGCGTCGATGCCGGAGCCGGCCTCACCGCTCTCGCGCGTGGACGCTGCGGCGAGCGTCGTGCCCGATGCGTCGTCGATGAGCTGAGCGTAGATGTGCTTGTTCGAGCGGAAGACGCTCAGGCGGGGGCGCTGTGCGCCGCCGGTCACCTTGGCCCGAATGCGCCGCCGAATGCGGGCGCGCTGGGTCGTCTTGGTTGCGGTCTTGGCCATCGTGGGGTGCCGTGAGGTCCGACGGAAGGTGCCGTCGGGCCCGGTGCTTGGAAAATGATGAGGCAGAGCGAGGCGCCTTTGGCGCCTCGCCCGAGGCGGTCCTTAGCGGGCCGCCGTCTTGCCAGCCTTGCGGCGAACGAACTCGTCCGAGTAGCGGATGCCCTTGCCCTTGTAGGGCTCCGGCGGACGCAGTGCGCGCAGCTTGGCTGCGACCTGACCGACGAGCTGCTTGTCGATGCCCTCGATGACGACGCGCGGCGCCTGGCCACGAACGGTCGTCGCCGTGACGTCGATGCCGTCCGGGGGCAGGAAGTAGATCGGGTGCGAGAAGCCGAGCGCCATCTCGAGGATGCCGTTGTTGACCTCAGCGCGGTAACCGACGCCAATCACCTCGAGCTCCTTCTTGAAGCCCTCGGTGACGCCCTGGATCATGTTGGCGACGAGCGAGCGCGTGAGGCCGTGCAGCGCACGGTGGCGCTTCTGGTCCGTCGGGCGCGTCACCTCAAGGCCATCCTCACCTTCAGCGATGGAGATGTCTGGGTCGACGTTCAAGTCGAGCTGGCCCTTGGGGCCCTTCACGACGACGTGGTTCTTATCCGAGACCGACACCGTGACGCCAGCGGGCGTCGGGATCGGCATTTTTCCGATTCGGGACATGGGGGTAGCGCTGAGCGCCTGCGCTTTAGTGGACGACTGCGAGCACCTCGCCGCCGATGCCGGCGCGGCGAGCCTCCTTATCCGTCATCACGCCCTGGCTGGTCGAGACGATGGCGATGCCGAGGCCGTTCATGACGCGCGGCAGGTCCTTCGCGCCGACAAAGCGGCGGAGGCCGGGCTTCGAGATGCGCGTGATGGTCTGGATGACCGGCTTACCTCCTCGCATGTACTTGAGGTACACGCGAATGAGGCCCTGCTTGTCGTCCTCGATGTTGACGTAGTCCTTGACGTAGCCTTTATCGAGGAGGATCTGCGTGATGGCCCGCTTGAGCTTCGACGCGGGAACGTCGAGGTGCGGGTGACGGGCTTTCTGGGCGTTGCGGATCCGGGTCAGGAAGTCCGCGACGGGGTCGCTGATTGCGCTCATTAGAGTTCTTCGGCCGGTTTGGCGGTGTCGCCACCTGGCCGCTAGAGAAAGGAAAGTATCAGGTGATCAGGTCGCTCGCGGATTTCCTCACGCGTGCGCCCCTCTCCCCTCAATTACCAGCTCGACTTGCGGATGCCGGGGATCTTGCCGTCCAGCGCCATCTCGCGGAAGACGTTGCGGCAAAGGCCGAACTTCCGGAGGTAGCCGCGGGGACGGCCCGTCAGCGCGCAGCGGTTGTGCAGGCGGACTGGCGAGGCGTTACGGGGAAGCTTCTGGAGCTCCTCGTAGTTGCCCTCCGCCTTGAGCTGCGCGCGACGCTCGGCGTACTTCTCGACGACCTTGCGGCGCTTGTTCTCGCGGGCGATGGCGCTCTTCTTAGCCATTGTGTTTCTCGGTGGTGTACGTGGGGTCGGTTACGCCTCCTGCGTCTCGCGGCGGACGAACGGCATGCCGAACGAGCGGAGCAGCGCCTGCGCCTCCTCGTCCGTCTTCGAGGTCGTCACGAACGTGATGTCGAGGCCGGAGATGCGGGAAACCTTGTCGATCACGATCTCGGGGAAGATGATCTGCTCCTTGACGCCGAGCGTGTAGTTGCCGCGGCCGTCGAACGAGCGGTCCGGCACGCCCTTGAAGTCGCGAACGCGCGGCAGCGCGAGCGTGATCAGGCGGTCCAGGAACTCCCACATGATGTCGCCGCGGAGCGTCACCGCTACGCCGACAGCCATCTGCTCACGGAGCTTGAAGTTCGAGATCGACTTGCGCGCGAGGCGGACGGACGGCTGCTGGCCAGTGATCGTCCGAAGCTCCTGGACGGCGTCGTCGAGGATCTTCTTGTTCTGCGACGCTTCGCCGACGCCCTTGTTGACGACGATCTTCTGCAGGCGCGGGACCTGCATCGTGTTGGCGTAGCCGAACTGCTCGAGCAGGGCGGGCACGACCTCGTCGCGGTAGCGGGTCTTAAAGCGCGGGGTGTAGTTTTCCATTGGAGTCGGGCGGGGCGAGGGGCGTCACGGAGACGTTTCCCACGGCTCGCGAAAGCCGCGGCGGCGGATGCCGCCACGGCTGGTGTGGTTAGCGGTCGATCTCGAGGCCGGTCGTCTTTGCGACGCGGACCCAGCGGGCCTTGCCCGTGGCCCCGTCGGTGACCTGCTTGCGGCCGACGCGCGTCGGGTTTCCCTCGCTGTCGATGGGCAGCACGTTGGAGGCGTGGATCGGGCGCTCAGCCTCGATGCGGCCGCCGTTGGGGTTGGCCTGGTCCGGCTTCGTGTGCTTGTAGCGCACGTTGACGCCCTCGACGAGGACCTTCTCCTTCGAGCGGTACACCTTCAGCACGCGGGCCTGGTAGCCCTTCGGCCGGTCCATGCCAAGTGCCTCGGACGACGTGATCGCCTTCGTCAGCGCGACGATGTCGCCCTTCTTGACGTGCAGCTTCTTCTGCTTGTTCTTCGTGCGGGGCATCGGCTTAGAGGACTTCGGGTGCGAGGGAGACGATGCGCATGAACTGGCGGTCGCGAAGCTCGCGTGCGACGGGGCCGAAGATGCGCGTGCCGCGCGGCTCGTCCGAGTCGTTGAGGAGCACGGCCGCGTTCTCGTCGAAGCGGATGTAGGAGCCGTCGGGGCGGCGGAACTCCTTCTTGGTGCGCACGACGACAGCCTTGGAGACGTCGCCCTTCTTCACGTTGCCGCCGGGGATCGCGTTCTTGACGCTCACCACGATGCGGTCGCCAACGCGTGCGTAGCGGCGGCCTGAGCCACCGAGCACGCGGATGCAGAGCACCTGCTTGGCCCCGCTGTTGTCGGCGACGTTGAGCCGGGATTCTTGCTGAATCATGGGTTCTCAGTCTGTGCGCCTCTCCAGAGAGAGGCAGCGGGTGGAATTAGCGGGCGCGCTCGATGACCTCCACGAGGCGCCAGCGCTTCGTCTTGGACAGCGGGCGCGTCTCCTGGATACGGACGGTGTCGCCTTCGCCGGCGTCGTTCGTCTCGTCGTGGGCCTTCAGCTTCGTCGTCTGCTTGACGTACTTGCCGTAGATCGGGTGCTTCACCTGACGCTCGATGGCGATGGTGATCGTCTTGTCCATCTTGGACGAGACGACGAGGCCGACGCGCTGCTTGCGCGCGCTGCGGGCCTCGGCGGACGGGGCCGCCGTGTCTGTGCTGTCTGCCATAAGAAAGGGTCGCTTGGTGAGCCGTGACCTCACCAACTACGGGATTCGGGTGCGCTGCTCAGTGCCGGAGCACGGCGCGCAGGCGGAGTCGGGCCGCCGGAGCCCCAGAGGATAGCCATGCGCCGGTGAAGGTTCAGAAGATCCGGTCGGGGTTTTCCCTCCGGACCGAACATTCACCAGCCACGCGACACCCCGGGGATACGCCGACGCCTCGGCTACGCGCCCGGAGGCGGCGCGGCCGAGGCGCACTACGATCGGAGTGAACTAGCCGATGTCGGCCGCCGCGTTGGGCTCGCTGCCAAGCTCGTCCGCGCGCTGGGCGAGGACGGTTTTCATGCGGGCAATGTCACGGCGCTTCTCGCGCAGGACGATCGGGTTCTCGAGGCCTGCGACGGCCCGGCGAAACCGGAGGTCTGTGAGGTCGCGCTCTTCCTCGGCGATGCGCTGCGTGATCTCCGACTCGGAGAGGCTGCGGATGTCGCTTGCTTTCATATCGGTTCAGGAGGTGCCCCGCGCGGGTGCGCGGGACGAGAATCAGGAGTCGCCGTCGGTCGGGGCGCCCTCCTCGGTCTGCGAGGCGGGGATCGGGACGGGCGAGAGCTCGGGGCGGGCCACGAACTTGGCCTGGATCGGGAGCTTCTGGATGGCGAGGCGCAGCGCCTCACGGGCGACGTCCTCGGGCACGCCGCCAATCTCGAACAGGATGCGGCCCGGCTTCACAACGGCCACCCAGTACTCGGGCGAGCCCTTGCCCTTGCCCATGCGGGTCTCGGCCGGCTTCTTCGTGATCGGCTTATCCGGGAAGACCCGGATCCACACCTTGCCGACGCGCTTCATGTAACGCGTCATGGCGATACGGGCGGACTCGATCTGGCGGGACGTAAGCCAGCCGGCATCGAGCGCCTTGATCCCGTAGTCGCCGAAGGCGATCCGCGACCCGCGGTGGGCCAACCCGCTCACGCGGCCCTTCTGCATCTTGCGGAACTTGGTCCGCTTCGGCATCAACATAGTCGTGTCTGTCTGGGTCCCGCCGGTCGGCCGGCGGGAGAGTGTTCAGAAGGGATTAGCGCCGGCCGCCGCCGCCCGCGCCGCCACGGTTGCCGCCACCGGCACCGCCGCCCGAGCCGCCGCGCCCGCGGGCACCGGCACCGCCGCCCGCGCCGCCGCGGCCGCCATCGCGGCCACCGCCATCGCGGCCACCACGGTCACGGCCACCGCCGCCCTCGCCGTCGCGCCGACGGCGCTCCGGGAGCTGCGGGGCCGCGTTCTGCTGGCGCGTCGCGGCTGCGTTCGGCGAGAGGTCGGGCTTGCCGATGACCTCGCCGTGGAAGATCCACACCTTGACGCCCGACGTGCCCTGGACCGTGAAGGCGGTCGCCTCGGCGTAGTCGATGTCGGCGCGCATCGTGTGGAGCGGCACGCGGCCCTCGAGGTACTGCTCGACGCGGCCCATCTCAGCGCCGCCGAGGCGGCCGCCGAGGCGGATGCGGATGCCCTGCGCACCAGACCGCATCGCGGACGCGAGGGCCATCTTCATCGCGCGGCGGTACGAGACGCGCCCCTCGAGCTGCTGCGCGATGTTCTGCGCGACAAGCGTCGCGTCGATCTCGGGCCGCTTGATCTCGTTGATGTTGATCTGAATGTCCTTGTCCGTGATCTTCTGAAGCTCCGCGCGGAGCTTCTCGACCTCGGTGCCGCCGCGGCCGATGATCACGCCGGGGCGCGACGTGTGCAGCGTCAGGATGACGCGCTTCGGCGTGCGCTCGATGACCGTGCGCGAGAGGCCGGCGCGCTTCAGGCGCGCGTCGAGGTAGCGGCGGATCTCCTCATCCTCGACGATCTTGTCGGCGAAGGAGCCGTCCGTGTACCAGTTCGAGTCCCAGCCGCGGATCACGCCGAGCCGGAAGCCGATGGGGTTTGTCTTCTGTCCCATGGTGCTTTGGGGTTAGGCGTCGGTCGGCTCGGCGACGACGACGGTGAGGTGGCTCGAGCGCTTCAGGATCGGGTGGGCCCGGCCCCGCGAGACGGGGATGAAGCGCTTGAGGAACGGGGCCTCGTCGACCTGGATCGTCTTCAGCACGAGGCCGTCCACGTCGATGCGGGCGTCGTCGTTCTGGTCGATAAGGTTGGCGACGGCAGACTGGATCGCGAGCTCGATCTCGCGCGTCGACTTCTGGGGCAAGAAGTGGAGCGTCCGGAGGGCGTCCGAGACGTTCTTGCCGCGGACGACGTTGGCCACGATCCGCATCTTGCGGGGGCTCGTGCGGATGTATTTCCGCTTGGCGCGTGCTTCCATTGGAATGTTGGGTGTGCTGCCGGCGCCGGGGCGCAGGCGTCACGGTCGGGGGTTAGCGGCGGCGGTCCTTCTTGCCAGCGATGTGGCCGCGGAAGGTCCGGGTCGGGGCGAACTCCCCGAGGCGGTGGCCGATCATGTTCTCGGTCACGTAGACCGGGATGAACAGCTTCCCGTTGTGGACGGCGAACGTGTGCTGGAGCATGTCCGGCGTGATCATGGAGCCGCGGCTCCAGGTCTTGATCACGCGCTTCTTGCCGCCGGCGTTCATCTCCTCGACCTTGCGGGCGAGCTTGTAGAACACGTAGGGGCCTTTCTTGAGCGAGCGTGCCATGGCGGTTACTTCTTAGCCTTGCGGCGGCGGACGATGAACTGATCCGAAGCGTTGCGCTTCTTGCGGGTCTTGAAGCCCTTGGCGTAGACGCCGGTCGGGCTCTTCGGGTGGCCGCCGGAGGACTTGCCCTCGCCGCCGCCCATCGGGTGGTCGACCGGGTTCATGGCCACGCCGCGCGTCTGCGGGCGGATGCCGAGCCAGCGGCTGCGGCCGGCCTTGCCGATCTCGATGTTCATGTGGTCCGGGTTGGACGTCACGCCGATCGTCGCCATGCACATGACGGGGACGAGGCGGATCTCACCGGAGGGGAGCTTGAGCGTCGCGAAACCGCCGTCGCGGGCGGTGAGCTGCGCGTACGTGCCGGCGGAGCGGGCGAGCTGCGCACCCTTGCCGGGCTTCATCTCGATGGCGTGGACGGCCGTACCGAGCGGAATGTTGGCGAGCGGGAGCGCGTTGCCGAGGTCCGGCGAGGCGTCCGCGCCGCTCACGACCGTCTGGCCGACGGCCAGCTTGTCCGGCGCGATGATGTAGCGCTTCTCGCCATCGGCGTAGACCAGCAGTGCGATGCGTGCAGAGCGGTTCGGATCGTACTCGATCGTCGCGACGCGCGCCGGGATGCCGACCTTGCCACGCTTGAAGTCGATGATGCGGTAGCGGCGCTTGTGGCCGCCGCCGCGGTGGCGGCTCGTCTTGCGGCCGGCGTTGTTTCGCCCGCCGGAGCGCTTCCACGTGTCGAGAAGGCTCTTCTCGGGCGTGTCGGTCGTGATCGTCTCGAACTCCGAGACCGAGCGGTGGCGCTGGCCCGGCGTGTTCGGCTTGAGTTTGCGGATTGCCATTGTTCAGGGAGGCTTACGTGCCCGGGGGCTTTGCGCCTCTTAGAGGTTGAAGGTCGACCTCCGGGGATGGCGACGGGAGCGAATCACTCCAGGCGCTGGGCCCCGGCGGTGCTTTTCTAGATGTCGCCGTAAAGGTCGATCTCGCCCGAGTTGAGCGTGACGATGGCCTTCTTGTACGACGGCCGCTGGCCCTTGACGAGGCCGCGCTTGGTCATCTGGCGGCGGCGCTTGCCGCGCACGATCATCGTGCGGACCTCCTTGATGTCGATCTCAGGGTAGCGCGCCACGATGGCCTGGCGGATCTCGATCTTGTTCGCCGTCTGCAACACGCGGAAGGCGTAGTGGCGGCCTTCCTCGGAGAGCCGCGTGGACTTCTCGGTGAGGATGGGCGCGATGAGGATCTTGCTCATGGGTTCGGTGGGTGCGGCTTACGCCTCGGTGGTCGGCGTGGCGTCGGCCGTGCCGGCGGTCTTGGACGAGGCACGGAGCGCGGCCGTGAGCGCCTCGACGGCGCCCTCCTGAAGGAGGATCGTCTTGGCCTTCATCAGGTCCAGGGTCGATGCCTGCGCGGCGTCCGACACCTCGACGCCGGGCACGTTGCGCGCCGAGCGGTAGAGGACGTCGTTCATGCCGTTGGTGAGGACGAGCACGCGGCCGGTGAGGCTGTTGCTCTTCATCATCTCGACGATGGTGCGGGTCTTGGGCGCGTCCAGCGTCAGGTCCTCAAGCACGCGGAGCGTACCGGCCGTGAGCTTGTGCGCGAGCGCCGAGCGGCGGGCGAGCTGCTTCGTCTTGCGGTTGACCCGCACGTTGTACAGGTGCGGCTTCGGGCCGAAGATGGTGCCGCCGCCCTTGCGGGTCGGGCTCTTCGCCGAGCCGGCGCGGGCGTTGCCCGTGCCCTTCTGGCGGTACAGCTTGCGGGTCGACTTGGAGACCTCGGCGCGCTCCTTGGTCTTGTGCGTGCCCTGGCGCATGTGCGCCTGGATCGAGCGAACGTCGAGCCAGATCGCGTGGTCGTTGGGCTCGATGCCGAACACGGCGTCGTCGAGCTCGACCTCGCGGCCGGCCTCTGCGCCGGTGCGGGTGTAGACAGTCAGTTTCATAGCAGTGGGAATGAGGAAGGCGGAATGAGAGGGTGGGTGATGCCGGCCGTGCCGTGCACCCCTGTCCCTCCTTCCTGCACTCAGGCTCGGGCGATTTCGACGATGCAGTTCTTGTGGCCGGGGACCGCGCCCGTGACGAGGATCACGTTGTTGTCCGCGAGCATGCGCACGATGCGCAGGCCCTTGACGGTCACGCGCTCGCCGCCCATGCGGCCGGCCATCTTGAGGCCCTTGAAGACGCGGCTCGGGCTCGAGGCCTGGCCGATCGAGCCCGGGGCGCGCTGCCGGTTGTGCTGGCCGTGCGTGGCGTCGCCGACGCCGCGGAACTTGTGCCGCTTCACGACGCCCTGGAAGCCCTTGCCCTTGCTCGTCGCCGAGACGGCGACCTTGTCGCCCTCGGCGAAGATGTCCGCCACGCTCAGCGTCTGGCCGAGCGTCACGTCCATGCCGTAGTCGCGAAACTCGACGACGTGGCGCTTCGGCGCCGTGCTGGCGTTCTCGAAGTGGCCGGCGAGGGCCTTCGTGGTGTGCTTGGCCTTCTTGTCCTGGAAGCCGATCTGGACAGCGTTGTAGCCGTCCGCGCCGTCCGCCGTCTTGACCTGTGTGACGGTGCAAGGGCCAGCCTCGATGACCGTCACGATGGTCTGCCTGCCGTCGGCGTCAAACACGCTTGTCATGCCGACTTTGCGGCCGAGAATTGCGCTCATTGAAACCCTTCTGGTTTAGTTAAGCAAACGCGCGGCGGCCGTGGCCGGCCGCGCAGGAGAGTGACTGCGCCGGAGCACAGGAGCCGGCTTAGCCGGCCTTTCGATACGTCACAGAGCCACCGGTCACGACGCGTGCGAGTTCGGACGCGTCGCCAGAGGCGAGGCCGAACAAACGCGCAAGCGTCTCGGGGTCCTGGGCCGACAGTTCGAGCGTCTGTCCGGAGAAGCGGTAACCCAACCGGAAGTCGTCGGCCGTCGCCGTAGCAATCGTCGAGAACATGATCTGCTTCGTGCCCTCATCGACCGTGAAGTCGCCGGAGAGGCGGACCGTCTGGTCGAGCGGGAAGCTGACGTACGTCTCGCCCTGATACGAGATCGTGACGCGACGGCCTTCAGCTGGATCGAACACGAACGTGAACGTCCCGTTGTCGCTGAATGCAAACGTCTGCTCGTCCCCCGCCGAGGCGAGATCCGCGACAGGAATCCCGAACGGGACGCTCTGCACGCGGACGTTGGCCGTCGTCGCGTCCCACGACCCGACTAAGCTGCTCCCGTGCGGGAACGGCCGGATCGGTCTCGCTGCACCCTGCGAGGGGCGCAAGAACGAGGAGCAGGGCGACGAGGCGCAGCATCAGACCTTGATCTCGACGTCGACGCCGGAGGGGAGCTCAAGCTTCATCAGGGCATCGACCGTCTTGGTCGATGTCGAGAGGATGTCGATGAGGCGCTTGTGGGAGCGCGTCTCGAACTGCTCGCGGCTCTTCTTGTCCACGTGCGGCCCGCGGAGGACCGTGTAGATCTTCTTGTTGGTCGGCAGCGGGATCGGCCCGCTCACGACCGCGCCGGTGCTCTTGACCGTGCGGATGATCTTCTCGGCGCTCTTGTCGACCAGCATGTGGTCGTAGGACTTGAGCTTGATCCGGATCTTCTGATTTGCCATGTGTGTGGCCTTAGGCCCGTAGGATGGGGCCGGCGGGGTCTCCCCCGCCGACTCCGGTCTCGTTTAGTCGAGGATCTTGGAGACGACGCCGGCGCCGACCGTCCGGCCGCCCTCGCGGATCGCGAACCGAAGGCCCTCCTCCATCGCCACCGGCTGGATGAGCTGGACCGTGAACTGCGTGTTGTCACCCGGCATCACCATCTCCACCCCCTCGGCGAGCTCGATGTCGCCCGTCACGTCCGTCGTCCGGAAGTAGAACTGCGGACGGTACCCCTTGAAGAACGGCGTGTGGCGGCCGCCCTCGTCCTTCGACAGGATGTACACCTCGCACTCGAACCGCTTGTGCGGCGTGATCGAGCCCGGCTTGCACAGCACCATCCCGCGCTCGACCGCCTCCTTGTCGATGCCGCGCAGCAGGATCCCGGCGTTGTCGCCGGCGCTCGCCGCGTCGAGCAGCTTCCTGAACATCTCCACGCCGGTCACCGTCGACGTCTGCTTCTCCTCGGCGATGCCGACGATCTCGACCGGGTCGCCGACCTTGATCGCCCCGCGCTCGACGCGGCCCGTCACGACCGTGCCGCGGCCCGTGATCGAGAACACGTCCTCGATCGGCATCAGGAACGGGCGGTCGATCGCCCGCTCCGGCGTCGGGATGTACGTGTCGACGGCGTCCATCAGCGCGAGCACCGATGCCACGCCGGCCTCGGTGCCGTTGAGGCCGCCGAGCGCCGAGCCCTGGATCACCGGCAGGTCGTCGCCCGGGAACTCGTACGAGCTCAAGAGCAGCTCGCGGACCTCCATCTCGACGAGCTCCAGGAGCTCCTCGTCGTCGACGAGGTCGACCTTGTTCATGAACACGACGAGGTACGGCACGCCGACCTGGCGCGCGAGCAGGATGTGCTCGCGCGTCTGCGGCATCGGGCCGTCGGTGGCGGCGACGACGAGGATGCCGCCGTCCATCTGCGCCGCGCCGGTGACCATGTTCTTGACGTAGTCGGCGTGGCCGGGGCAGTCGACGTGGGCGTAGTGGCGCGCGGCCGTCTCGTACTCGACGTGGGCCGTGGCGATGGTGATGCCGCGCTCGCGCTCCTCGGGGGCGTTGTCGATCTGGTCGAACGAGACGGCGGTGCCGCCCTGCGCCTCGGCGAGGACCTTGGTGATGGCCGCGGTGAGCGTCGTCTTGCCGTGGTCGACGTGGCCGATCGTGCCGACGTTGACGTGCGGCTTGTTCCGCTGGAAGGTTTCCTTTGCCATTGCAGTGTGTAGGTCTGTCTGGGGTTAGAGAGAGTCGGACTGGGAGTGGGCGGGGAAGGCTTCAGCCCGCCCCCCACTCCCACATCCCTTTAGGCGGCCTGCTTGGCCGACGCCGAGATCTCCTCGGCGATCGACTTCGGCACCTCTGTGTAGTGGTCGAACTGCATCGAGTAGATCGCGCGGCCCTGCGTGTTGGAGCGCAGGTCGGTCGAGTACCCGAACATGGCCGAGAGCGGCACCATGGCGTCGATGACCTGCGCGTCGCCGCGCTGGCCCATGCCGTCGATGCGGCCGCGGCGGATGTTGAGGTCGCCGATGACGTCGCCCATGTACTCTTCGGGCGTGATGACCTCGACCTTCATGATGGGCTCCATGATGATCGGGTTCGCGCGGCGCGAGGCCTCGCGGAAGGCCATGCGGCCTGCGACCTCGAACGAGAGCTGGTCCGAGTCCACGTTGTGGAACTTGCCGTCGACGAGGCGCGCCTTGACGCCCTCGATCGGGTAGCCCGCGAGCGGCCCACGGTCGAGCGCGCTCTTGATGCCCTTCTCGACACTCGGAATGAACTCGCGCGGGATGGAGCCGCCGACGATGCCGTTCTCGAACACGAAGCCCGTCCCGTCCTCCGTCGGGGAGAACTCGACCTCGACGTGCGCGAACTGGCCGCGACCACCGGTCTGCTTCTTGTGCGTGTAGGCGTGCGTGACGCTGGACCGGATGGCCTCGCGGTAGCTCACCTGCGGCGTGCCGACGTTGGCCTCGACGTTGAACTCGCGCTTGAGGCGGTCCACGATGATCTCGAGGTGGAGCTCGCCCATGCCCGCGATGAGCGTCTGGCCGGTCTCCTCGTCCGTGTTGACCTTGAACGTCGGGTCCTCCTCGGCGAGCTTCTGGAGCCCGATCGAGAGCTTGTCGATGTCGGCCTTGGTCTTGGGCTCGATCGCGATCTTGATGACGGGCTCCGGGAAGTCCATCGACTCAAGCACGACCGGCTGGGCCGGGTCGCAGAGCGTGTCGCCCGTGCGCGTGTCCTTCAGCCCGACGATGGCGCAGATGTCGCCTGCGCGGACGACGTCGACGTCCTCGCGCGAGTTGGCGTGCATGAACAGCAGCCGGCCGGCCCGCTCCTTCTTCTCGTTCGTCGCGTTCATCATCGCGTCGCCCTTGTTGAGCGTACCCGAGTAGACACGGGCGAACGTGATGCGGCCGACGTAGGGGTCGGTCGCGATCTTGAAGGCGATGGCCGAGAAGGGCTCGTTCGAGTCTGCCTTGCGAATGACCTCATCGTCCGTGCGCGGCGCGTGGCCGACCATCGGCGGGACGTCGGTCGGGGCGGGGAGGTAGTCGATGACGCCGTCGAGCATGCGCTGGACGCCCTTGTTCTTGAACGCCGAGCCGAGGAAGACCGGCGTGATCGTCATCGCGATGGTCGCCGCGCGGACAACCCTCTTGATGTGATCCGGGTCGATCTCCTGCCCTTCGAGGTACTGCATGAGCAGCTCGTCGTCGTGCTCGGCGACGGCCTCCAGCAGGTTGATCCGCCAGTGGCGGGCCTCCGTCTTGAGGTCCTCGGGGATCGGGATCTCGTCCCACGTCGCGCCCTGGGTCGCGTCGTCCCACACGATGGCCTTGTTCTCGATAAGGTCGACGACGCCGCGGAACAGCTCGCCATCACCGATCGGGATCTGGACCGGGACGGCGTTGGCACCGAGGCGGTCCTTCATCATCTGGACGGCCTTGTAGAAGTCCGAGCCCGTGCGGTCCATCTTGTTGACGAACGCGATGCGCGGGACGTGGTACTTGTCCATCTGGCGCCAGACCGTCTCGGACTGCGGCTCAACGCCACCGACCGAGCAGAACAGGGCGACCGCGCCGTCGAGCACGCGCAGCGAGCGCTCGACCTCGACCGTGAAGTCGACGTGGCCGGGCGTATCGATGATGTTGATGCGGTGGCCGGCCCATTCGGCCGTCGTCGCGGCGGACGTGATCGTGATGCCGCGCTCCTTCTCCTGCTCCATCCAGTCCATCGTCGCGCCGCCCTCGTGGACTTCGCCGATGCGGTGGGTCTTGCCCGTGTAGTACAGGATCCGCTCGGTCGTGGTCGTCTTCCCGGCGTCGATGTGCGCCGAGATGCCGATGTTGCGGGTCTTGTCGAGGGGGAACGTTTTTCCGGTGCTCATTGCAGTCGGTGTGGTGAGCGGCGCGTGCCGCGTACGCTTCGGGCGGCAGCCCTAGAAGCGCCGTCTAGAAACGGAAGTGGGAGAAGGCCTTGTTGGCCTCAGCCATGCGGTGCGTGTCGTCCTTCTTCTTGACCGCGCCGCCCTCGCCGCGGGACGCCGCGAGCAGCTCCGCCGCGAGGCGGTTGGCCATGGACTTGTCGCCGCGCTGGCGCGCGTACTGGAGCAGCCACCGGAACGCGAGGCTCGTGCGGCGCTCGGGGCGGACCTCGATCGGCACCTGGTACGTCGCGCCGCCAACGCGGCGGGACTTCACCTCGGCGAGCGGAGCAGCGTTGTTGAGCGCTGCGCGGAACACCTCGATGCCGGGCTCGCCGGTGCGCTCCTCGATAAGGTCGAAGGCGCCGTAGACGAGCGTCTGGGCCGTCGACTTCTTGCCGTCGCGCATGACGGCGGCGATGAACTTGGCGACGGTGACGTCGGCGTAGATCGGGTCCGGGACCGCGATCCGCTTTTCTGCTTGCTTCCTACGCATCAGAGCGAGTTGTCAGAGGCCCGTGTGGGCCGGGGATGAACGGAGCCGGCGGATTACTTCGCGGCCTTCTTCGGGCGCTTAGCGCCGTACTTCGAGCGGCTCTTCTTACGGTCGGCGACGCCGGCCGTGTCGAGCGCGCCGCGCACGATGTGGTACTTCACGCCGGGGAGGTCCTTCGCGCCACCGCCACGGACGAGCACGATGGAGTGCTCCTGGAGGTTGTGGCCCTCACCCGGGATGTAGGCGATGATCTCGTAGCCGTTCGTGAGGCGCACCTTGGCGACCTTACGGAGGGCAGAGTTCGGCTTCTTCGGCGTCGTCGTGTAGACGCGCGTGCAGACGCCGCGGCGCTGCGGGTTGCCCTGCAGCGCGACCGACTTGGACGTGTAGCGCTTGGGCGTCCGGCCTTTGCGGACAAGCTGGTTGATCGTAGGCACAGGGGTGCGGTCGAGTGTGAGTCTTGGGGTGCGGGGCGCCGGGGCGCGTCCGCGGCGGTGCAGCCCGAAAGGTAGGCCGCGTGGCGAGGCGCTCGCCACAGGCGTGCCTTCACAAAGCGCCCCCGGCGCCGCGCTGGGGCACCGGGGGCGAAGAAGCGTTGGCGAACATGGTCTAGTGGTCTATCCCGACCAACTGCAACCTGTTCAGGGAGTCGATCCCGGGATAGGCTCCGTAGGGGCTCCATCCCCACCGATGCGCGGCGGCTCGTCGGAGAGCGCCTTCGTCACCACACCAGACTCGCCGTCGGCGTACGCCGAGTCGCCGTCGATAGGACCGGCTGGCTCTCCCTCGGCAGTTACGCCTGGGATATGCTCGGGCTTCTTATAGGGGCGCGGGCCGAGAATCACGCGGAGGTCGTTTTCGTTGAGCACCTCCTTGTCGAGCAGCGCCTGAGCGAGCGCCTCGAGCCGGTCGGCACGTTCGGTGAGCAGCGCGCGTGTCTGCACGCGGACGTCGGCGATGATGACACGGACCTCATCGTCGATGGCGCGAGCGGTGTCCTCCGAGAAGGGCTTCGAGAAGACCGGCTGGTCGCTCTTGCCTGACATGTTGAATGAGACATAGCCCACCTTCTCAGACATGCCGTAGTCCACGACCATCGCATAGGCGAGGGCGGTGATCTTCTCGAGGTCGTTCTGCGCGCCGGTCGTGATCTTGCCGAAGATGATCTCCTCGGCGACACGGCCACCCATCGTCATCACCAGGCGGTCGATGAGCGCCTCGCGCGTGTAGAGGTAGCGCTCCTCCGGGAGCGACTGCGCGTAGCCGAGCGCAGCCATGCCGCGCGGCACGATCGACACCTTCACGACGGGGTCGGTGAACTCGCGGAACCAGCCGGCGACGGCGTGGCCCGCCTCGTGGTAGGCGACGATCTTCTTTTCCTCGGGCGAGATGAGCTTGTTCTTTTTCTCGAGCCCGCCGATGACGCGGTCGATGGCGCGCTCGAAGTCGATCATCTCGATGCCGTCCTTGCCTTCGCGAGCAGCGAGCAGCGCGGCCTCGTTGCAGACGTTGGCGATCTCTGCCCCGGCGAAGCCCGGCGTCTGCCCTGCGATAAGGTCGATGTCGATGTTGGGCGCAAGCGTCAGGTTCTCGGTGTGAACCTTGAAGATGGCCGCGCGCTCGCGGCGGTCCGGCCGGTCGATCAGGATCTGGCGATCGAAGCGGCCCGGGCGCAGAAGCGCCGAGTCGAGCACATCCGGCCGGTTCGTGGCGGCCATCAGGATGACGCCCTTCTCTGTGTTGAAGCCGTCCATCTCGACGAGCAGCTGGTTGAGCGTGTTCTCGCGCTCGTCGTTGCCACCCATGATCGCGCCTCGGCCACGGGAGCGGCCCACGGCGTCGATCTCGTCGATAAAGATGATGCAGGGCGCCTTCTCCTTCGCCTGCTTGAACAGGTCGCGGACGCGCGCGGCGCCGACGCCGACGAACATCTCGACGAAGTCGGAGCCCGAGAGCGAGAAGAACGGGACGCCCGCCTCGCCGGCGACGGCCTTCGCGAGCAGCGTCTTGCCCGTGCCCGGCGGCCCGACGAGCAGCACACCCTTGGGCAGCTTGCCGCCGAGGCGCGTGAACTTGTTCGGCGAGCGCAGAAACTCGACGACCTCCTCGACCTCCTCCTTGGCCTCGTCGAGGCCCGCGACGTCGGCGAACGTAGTCGGCGACCCCTCCGTCTGATCGAAGAGCGTGGCCTTGTTCTTGCCGATGTTGAGGACCTGCTGGCCCGGCCCGCCCATCCGCTTCAGGATGAACATCCACAGCAGCACGAACGCACCGATGAAGAAAATCCAGCTCAAGAGGCTGCCCCAAAGCGGATTCGTGTTCTCCGATGTGAACGTGATAGGCGTCCCGTTGGCCGCGAGGCGCGCCTCGTTGATCGTCTGGACGTAGTTGGTGAGGTCGTAGTCGGCCGGCTTCGTCGAGCGGAAGGCGCGCGCGGCGCGTGGATCCGGCGGGCGGCCGAAGGTCGGCTCGGGCGTCGCAGCTTGGACGCGTCCCGCTTCAACGGCAGCAGCCGTGTAGATGCCCTGAACGATCTCACCGTCGCGGACGGTAAACTCTTCGACATCGCCGCGGCGGAGCTCGGTGAGGAAGCTCGAGAACTCGACATCGCGTTGGGCAGCGCCACCGTTGAGCAGGTTGGCGAGCCCGAGCAGGACGAGCGCTACGACGACGAAGATGTAGAACGTGCCGAGCGAGAGCCGTGGGCGGCGGGGGCCGTCCGACTGGCCGTCGCGGGGGGTCGTGGGGGAACTGGTCTTGCGGGCCATGTATGCACTATGGGGCCGGATCGATTGTGGACCGGCCGACGAGGAGGAGCCGGTGAGACGAACCGGACCTGCGATTTATTCGGGTCCGGCGTTACCCGGCGCTCCGGTGGGAGTTCCGCGGCCGGCTCAGGGCTGACCGCCGGCGGGCGCCTCCGGTGGCCGGACCGGCAGGGGCGTGTCGGTCGGCGTCTCCGATGGCGCGGGCGGCGCCGGGTCTAACGGCGGGGCGGACGGCTCGTCGCTGGGGGGCGTGAGCGACGGCAACGAGACGCCGCCCACAGCATCCTGGACGGACGAGGCGGGGGCGGCGGGTGGCGGCGGCAGCCCCTCCGCCTCGGGCCGCGCCGACGACACGTCGATAAGGCTGAGGTCGGAGAGGGGGAGCGCCTCGGCACCGTCGAGCAGGCCAGCCGGAGCGGTCTCGGCAGCCTCCTCGGCCGCCGCGACATCGGGGAACTGCCCGAAGAGAATGAAAAACTGCACGTCGTCGCTCGCGAGGGCGAAACGGATGCGGGCGACGGGGAGCGTCCCGAGCCGTTGCCTCGCCTCCCCCTCGGTCTCGAACGGGCCCAGGCGCCACGAGACGCCGCCCAGGTTAATCTTGAGCGGAGCGCGCCCGACCAGACCGCCGAACGCTTCCGGCGAGGCCGCTGTGACCGGCGCCTCGGGCAGCGTTGTCGACGGCGAGGCAACCGGCTGCGGGAGCGTCGCGGCGATGGCGCGTGCGCGCGCTGCGACGGGGGTCGTGGGGTACCGGTTGGCGAGGCCTGTGAGGTAGTCGCGGAGCGTGAACGGCACACCCGTCGTGTCGGCCACCGCTGGCACCGGGGCGGCGGACAGAGAGTCAGCGGCGAATGAGTCGACGGCAAGCGAATCGCTGGAGGGCCGTCTCTCCGGGGCAACTGGGTCGGTTACGGGTCTGGGTGCGCCCACAGGTTCCGGCGCTCCGACGGGTGCAGGCGCTCCGACGGGTGCGGGCGCGCCTGGGCGGGGACGCAGCGGCTGCTGGCCTTGGCGCCCCGGGATCACGACGTCGTCATTGACCTGGGCCGGCCGGACAGGCAGCGAGTCGTCAACGCCGTCGCGGGATGTGGGCGCAACAGCGGACGGCGCAACACCGACGAGAGCGGACGGGACGAGATCCGGCGGCATCGGCGCAGCGAGGGCGGCTGAGTCGCGCGGCATCGCCTCTGCGTAGGCGACAGCTGCGGCGAGGAACGCCCGCGGCGCGCCCGGCGCGTCGGGGTCCGACTGGCCGAGGGCGACGAGTGCGCGCGCAGCACCGAGCGGGTCCCCCGCGTCCCAGAGGGCGCGCGCGGCGACGTAGCGGTCGTTGGCCTCGTCGGAAATGGCAGGCTCGTCCTCGACCGGGTCGCGGCCTTCGAGGCGCGCGCGGGCAGCGCGTCCGAGCGCACTCGCAGAGTCGGACTCGGCGATGTCACGGTAGAGCGCCGCGGCGTCGTTGCCGGCGGCAGCCTCGAGTTCGGCGAGGGCGTAGCGCGCGCGCGGCGCGACTGGCGCCTCGGGCGTCTCGTCAAGGATGAGGCGGTAGAGGCCCGCGGCGCGGTCCGGCCGGTCCAGCGACAGGAAGAACGTGTTGGCGAGCTCGTAGCGGAGCGACGCGCGGTCGATCAGGAGCGCCGCGCGCGCCTCGTCCGTGCGCGGGATGCCCGAGAGGTCGAGCGGCGGCGGCCCGCCGAGGCCGTCCGTCCCCGGCGTGAAATCCTCGGAGGCGTTGCCCGTCCCAACCGTGCCCGCGGCGACGCCCTGGAGCGCGGCGCGGCGGCGCCAGTTCGGCACGAGCGGTCGGTCTCCGTAGATGCGCTGGAACGAGAGCTGTCCGGACTGGACGGTGCGCGGGTCGCGGTACCCGAGGAAGCCCGTCTGGACGGTCGAGCCGGCGGCAGCGTTCGGGTCGCCGCCCTGGCCCGGCGTCTGGACGCCTCGGCTGGCCCCGCCGCCGGCACTCGGGTCGCCACCGAACGGCGTCTGCACGCCGCCCGTGCCGCCGAAGTCCTGGACGGCCCGCAACGCGTCGGCCTCGCGGCGCTGTCTCACCCACTCGGCGCGGCGGACAGACTCGATCTCGGCGATGCGCGCCGTAAACGCGGCCTCGTCGAGGGAGCCGAGGTAGAGGACCGAGTCGATAGCAGCGATCTGAAGCGACGTCCGGGCGACGGTCTGATACGTCGAGGCGAGCGTCGCCGTGCCGAGGATGGCGGCGCGCGACGGGCGCTGCGCAACCGTCGGGGCGTTGGTGAGGGCCGTTGCGGCGGTGTCGAAGTGGGCCGCGGCCGTGACGTAGTCGCCGCGGACATCGCGGTAGAACTCGGCGAGGCGGTAGTGGGCCTCGCCACGGACAGCCTGACCGGCGAGGGCCTGATCATAGAGGACGCCGCGGAAGCGGCCCTCGGCATCGTCCGAGCGGCCCGCGGCAGAGAGCACGCGCGCCTCGGCGAGGGCCACCTCGGCGCGGCGCTGGAAGTTTTTGTCGTCGCGGACCATCGCCGTGAGCACGGCGAGGCCATCGTCGGGGCGGCCCGCATCGAGGCCGAGCACGAGGCCGCGGTTGATCTCGGCCGCGAAGGCGATCTCGTAGGCGGGCCGGCGGTCGAGGGCGAGCCCGTACGCCTCGGCGGCGGCGTCGTAGCGCCCGGCGGCTTCCTCGACCTGACCGAGCAGGAGCGCCGCGCGCGCGCCGAGGTCCGCATCGCGGACGGACGTCAAGGCCGTCGCGGAGGTCCACGGTCGCGGCGTCCCAGCGGCCGGCGCGGGCGTTGAGTTCGCCGAGCGCGAGGTGCATCCGGCCCTGCCAGTAGCGGTCGCCGTCGGGCTGCGCGAGGCCATCACGAAGCGCGAGCACCCCCTCGTCGTAGCGGTCCGACGCGGCGAGCGTGCGGCCGAGCCAGAAGCGCGCCTCGTCCGCAAGCCGGCGGTCGTTGGCGCCGACGGCGGCGGCGATGGTCTCGCGGAATTTCTGCTCCGCGCCGGCGAAGTTGCGCTCGTAGAAATAGGCCTTCCCGATCACGAGGAGCGCGTCGTCAGCCCACTTGGAGTCCGGCCGCTGCCGCAGCAACTCGGCACTCTTCGAGATCGCCTCGTCGAACGTCGCGCTCGGCCCACCGACGCCGCCCGTCGGGAAGAGCTCCACGAGGCGCGACCGGTCGACCGGCGTCGTCGTGTTGAGCAGCGCTCGCTCGCCCTCTTCCAAGCTCCGCGTCGCGTTGTAGTACGTGTTGTAGTACGCGCGGAAGTTGTTGTACCGCTGGCCAAAGATGGAGCCGCACCCCGCGAGCGTGACGAACGCGACGGCGAGGGCCAGGATGGCGGGGGCAGCGGGGCGCACGGAACGCATGGACAGGCCGGAGGTGCGCCAGGCGCTGGTGCGCGCGCAGGGTCCGGATGGCGGGAAGGCGGAGCGAACGGGCGGGATGCGTCGCGGCGGGTGCAGGGCCAAGCTACCGCCGCCCCCGACGGGATCCGGGGCAAAACGGGCGACCGCCCGGCGTTCGCATCCGGACTACCTGATGCGCTGCAACCGCCACAGCGGCTGTGCCGTACGGAAGCCATCGCCACTGCGCCTTCCGATGTCTCTCCTCCTCGCCGTCACGCTCGCTGGGCTTGCCAAGACGCTCCTGCTGACGCTCATTGCAGTCCTGAATGGCGTCCTCGCTCTGCTCGCGTCGCTTGCGACCTGGAAGACGTACCTCGCGCTCGGCACCAAGGTCGGCCTGATCGCCCTCTTCTGCGTGCCCATCGTGGGCGTGCTCGCGTTCCTCTTCTGGGGCCAGCGCGTCGTGCGCGACCGCCAGAAGTGACCCTATTCCCCTCGCCCCTCCTCTCATGACGGCTCGCTTCCGCGCCCTCCCGGCGCTCGCCCTCGCGCTCCTCGCCACTGCCGTCTCGGGCTGCGGCCCGAGCAACCTCGTCGGCGGCGTCCGGAACCCGTTGAGCTACGGCGTCTGCGGCCTGATCATCATTGTCCTCGACATCCTCGCGATCCTCGAGGTGTGGAAGAGCAGCCGCTCGGACGGTGACAAGCTGCTGTGGACGGCCGTGATCATCATCTTCCCGCTCGTCGGCCTCGCGGCGTACTACCTCATCGCTCGCAAGTGACCCCGACGGTGCCTCGTCTCTGGCTCGGGCTGGCCGTTCTGGTCGCGGGATGCGCTGGCGCGCGCATTCTACCGGCGGACAGTCCGGCGATCACCGATCTGTGGCGCGCGCTCAGCGACGGCGCAGCCGAGCCAGAGAACTGCCAGGAGGCATTCGGGACCTATTTCAGCGACTTCGGCCTCCGCGGCCTCGCATGTACCGCCAACTCGGCGCGTCCACTCGGGGGTGTCGCCGAGGCGGCGGGTGTGCCTGTTTTCGTGAGTGGGCCGCATGCGCCCGGCATTGCAGGTCTTGGGCTAGATCTCAGCAACAGCCGAGAGTTCGGACACTACAACCCGGCGTTCGTCTCTTGGGCGGTCGAGAACGGGATTCCGGGTGAGGGCAATGCTGCGGCCCGGATGGCCACGCAGCCTTTCTATGACGGGCACGTGGCGCGGATCGCCCGCGTCTACTGGCTCGTCTACGGCCGCCTTGTCGCAGAGGGGTACCCCGCGCGCGTCCCAGTCGGCCCGCTGAAAGACTACCAGGTGTTTCTCGACGGCGGGCCGGTCGGCGCCGGCGCGGATGAGTACAACGCAGGCTTTTCGATGTACGCCTTCAGTGACCGGAGCGCACAGATCCCGGCCGCTCTGGGAATCGGTGAGCACGACCCGTCCTACTACTCCGCACTCTACGAGGCCAACACGGCGACGGGCTTCTGGCTGCGACGCGCCGAGGATGGCACACAGGCCTCTTTCCACGACGGCCTCCGCCGCCTGCTCGCGACCTACGACGCAGACTGGCTCGCGGCCCACTCAGCCTGACTCAGGACACCGCGCGGCCGATGGCGATCCCGAGCGCCACGGCGAGCAGGCCGACGGCGACACTGCCGAGCGCGTTCGCAGCGGCCCACGCCGGGCGCCCGGACGCCCACAGCCCGACCGTCTCGGCGGAGAATGCCGAGAACGTCGTGAAGCCGCCGAGCACGCCGACGACGGCGAACAGGCGCACGCGCTCCGCCGGCACGAGCGCCACCATCACGCCGATCCCGACGCACCCGAGCACGTTCGCCGTCCACGTCCCGACGGGCAGCCCCGGCCCGACCGCGTGCGTTGCGGCTAACCCGACGCCGTAGCGACCGAGCGCCCCGAGGGCGCCACCGAGGGCGACGAGAACAGCATCGTGGAGGCGCATGGCACGTAAACATTGGCGAGGACGGCGCGTCCGACCCGGACCAACCTACCGCCGCCGTGCTCCGTCTGCTGCTCGCCACTGCCCTCGCCCTCCCCGCCTGCGTCGCTGGCACCGATGCTCCGCCGGCTGCCGAGGCATCGCCGCCGGCACGCGTTTCGTCCCTATCCGAGGCGCAGACCGAGGCGGATGGCCGCCTTGCCGTCGTCGAGTTGTTTACGTCTGAAGGCTGCTCATCCTGCCCGCCGGCCGACGTGCTGCTCGAGCGCCTCGGCGCGCGGGCGGACGTCCTCGCTCTCTCGTTCCACGTTGACTACTGGGACGACTTGGGCTGGAAGGACCCGTTCTCGAGCGCCGCGGCCACGGCGCGGCAGCGGGCCTATGCCCGCGCTCTTGACGGTCGCGTGTACACGCCCGAGATGGTCGTCGGCGGGACGGCTGCCTTCGTCGGCTCGCGGGCGGACGAGGCGCGGGCGCGGATCACTGCGGCCCTCAGCGCTCCGTCCTCCTCGGCCGTCACGCTCACGGCGCACGCCTCGGGGCGGACAGTGACGATAGACTATGCCGCGACGGATGTACCCGAGCCGCTCGCCGTCTCCATACTGCTCGTGCAGCGGTCGGCTGCGTCCCGCGTCGCGCGCGGCGAGAACCATGGGCGGACGCTCCGCCACACGAATGTCGTCCGCGCCATCGAGACGCGTCCGGACGCCTCGGGCCGCGCCACGCTCACCCTTCCCGACGGCCTGGAGGCAGCAGACGCGCTGGCCGTCGTGCTCGTCCAGACGGGGCCGGCCGGCCCCATCGCGGCCGCGGCGACGGCTGCGATCGAGTAGCCCTTACGGGTGCTCGGCGAGGTATTCGGCGCCGCGGCCCTTGATCTGCTCGTCCCAGACCTGCATCCACTCGGCGCTGTCGCGGGCGAGGCGCGCCCAGTCGATCGGCATCTGCACGTAGGGCGTGCGCATCCACTCGGGCAGGCGGTCGGCCGGGATGTCCGTCCGGGCCGGGATGCGGTGGAAGCGCTCGGCCTGGTCCTCGAGTGCGGCCTTCGACGTCACGAAGTCGACGAACAGCTTGGCCGCCTCGAGCTGCGGCGCGCCGCGCGGGATCGCGATGGCGTCCACGAGGACGACCGTGCCGGCGGCAGGCGCCGAGAAGGCGAACGGGTACTGCTGCGCCTGGAGGTACGTGTCCGGCAGGTTCCACAGCGTGAGGTCCGCCTCGCCGCGGCCGATGCGGAGGTACATCTGCGTCGGGTCCGCGGTGTACGCCTTGGTGTTCTGGTCGAGGCGCGCGAGCCAGCGGTAGCCCTCCTCGACGGTCGGCTGGCGCAGGATCATGGCGCCCCAGAGCGTCCGCATCGTGCCCGACTCGAGGGGGGAGCGGATGACGATCTTGCCGCGAAAACGCGGGTCGAGCGCGTCGTCCCACGTCTGGGGGACACTAGCCGAGTCCAGCGCCGTCGTGTTGTAGAGGAAGCCGTCCGGCGTGAGGAAGGTGCCGTACCAGCGGCCCTGCGGGTCCTTCGCACTTTCAGGGAGTGCGGATGCCGTCTCGGGCGCGAACGGCTCGAGGAGGCTGTCGGCTGCGGCCTCCATGAAGAGCGTCTGGGGCGCGCCCCACCAGACCGACGCCTGCGCGTTGGCGCGCTCGCTGCGGACGCGCTCGAAGGCCTCCTGGCTGCCCATGTCCAGCCAGCGGACGTCGATCTCGGGGTGCGCGTTCTCGAACGCCGCCTCGTAGGCCGTCAGCAGCTCGGTGCCGTGCGGCGAGTAGACAAGCAGCTGCGTTCGCCCGTCGCCTTTACACCCGGCGAAGAGGAGGAGGCAGGTGGCGGAAAGGAGGACTCGGCGCATGAGGGACGCGGGCAGACGGGAGGGTCTGCCTCGGACACCGCTCCGCGGCGCCGGGTTCGCGCCCTAGGCCAGCCCTTCGACAGGCGGGAACGCGACCCGCGGGTCGGCGACGGCCGCGCGGAAGTCGGCCTCGCGGCGTGCCTCGTCGGACGCGCACTCCTCGAGCGCCTCCTGGACGACCTCGCGGATCCAGTCTCGGTTGTCGCGCAGCGCCTCGGCGACGACGCGCTTGAGGTCGGCGCTCGTGAGGACGGGCATGGCGGGCTCGCCGGGCGTATCGGACGGAGTCATCGGCTCGGGGCGGGAGAGAGCGCAGAGGGACCGTCAATCTATGCCGCGTAAGCGGTTCCGCAACACCATTCTGCCGTGCCCCGGAGGTCACGCGTCAAGGTGCGCGACGACCCAGTCGAACGCAGGTACGATGTTCGACGCCCACGCATCGTTCGCCTCGGTGAACGAGACGTTCAGCTTCCGGCTCTCGCCCGGATCGACGGGCAGATCGAATCCGACCGCGCTCAGCCTCTCGCGCAGCGATACCCAGCGCGACTCGGAGGCGCCAAACGCGGCGGCAAAGCGCGTCGAGTAGATCCGCAGCCGCCCGTCCTCACTGACCTTGAACAGCTCGACCGCGGTGTTGGGCGTCGTCGCGACGACTGAAAAGCCGCCGTGCATGGCCCCTGCCTTCCACTCAATCCGCCCGACGGTTTCGCCCCAAGCGTGCAGCCGCCGCGCAGCCTGCTCGGCCGCTAAGCCATGCGCGGCAGCAAGGGCCGGGAAGAAGTCATCCTCAGCCCACACCCGCTTCTCTGCGGTTACCGGTGCCACGGCCCTGCGCGTCCGCGCGCCGTGCATCCGCGGGATGATGACAGTCAGGTCGTCGAGGCGATACAGGTCTAGCTCGACCGCCAGCACGTCGAACGAGCTTGACGCATTGACGTAGTCGATGAGATTCAGAAAAGCGTCGTCTACTTCATCCATGACGACGACGAACCGGAAAGAACCGTCCCTCAGGTGCTGCCGCGTGGTTTCGAGAAGTGCCTCGGCCTCGACGTCAGAGATGTCGAATCGCTTTGAAACGGCGGCGCGCACGTCTCCCGCTTTGCGCTCGAGGCGACCCAAGACGGCGTCGGGGTCCTCCCCAGCCTGCCAGAGGGCGGCGCCGTAGTCCAAGACCTGAGCCAGAACGCGCCGACGGTCCGAGTTGCGCCGCAGCTTGGTTTCGATGAGGTAGATCGCGCCCGACTGATCGATGCCGATGCCGTCGATGGGTCCGGCAGCGGTCCCAAACTCGCGAGCGAGAACGAGAAGCTCAGTGCCTTCTGCGATGTCATCCATTGGAATGAGTCCGGGCAGATCGGAGAGGAAATCCTGCATTTCGCGCTCGTGGCGAAATGTGGCGGACGCGGCGCGCTCGACCCGGCCGTCGCGATGGGAGGCGAGAAGGGGCATAGCTCAGCCGACGACTTGGAGGCGGGCAAACTTGAGCTTGAGCTTCTTCTGCCCCACCGAGCGGAAGAAGACCGTCGCCGCGGCGCGCTCGCCCGCGCCCTCGATGCCGATGACCTTGCCCGAGCCGAACGTCTGGTGGTGCACCTGCGTGCCGACGACGATCGCCGCCTCGCCCTCGTCGTACACGACCTGCCGCTCGGTGTCCACCTGCGCCTTCGTCTTGCGGACCGGCGGCGCGGCGTCCGGGCGGAGGCTCGTCTTCCAGTAGTTCGGGTCCATGCGGCCGTACTTCGTCTCCCCGCCGTCGTCGCCCATCTCGAACCGTCCGCGCCGCGTCTCGAAGTGGCCGCCCGACTCCGTCCGCATGAGGTCCTCGGTCCCGTCGAGCTCGTCGAGGAAGCGGCTCCGCACGGACGTCGTCTGCTCGCCGAAGCGGTAGCGGGACCTCGCGTAGCTCAGGAAGAGCGTCTCCTCGGCGCGCGTCACGCCGACGTAGAGCAGGCGGCGCTCCTCCTCGAGCTCCTTCGGCGTCCTGCGCCGCCGCCGCGAGCGGGAAGAGGCCTTCTTCGAGGCCCGTCACGAAGACGACCTTGAACTCGAGGCCCTTCGACGCGTGGAGCGTCATCAGCGTCACGCGGTTGGCGTCCTCGGCGAGGCGGTCGGTGTCGGCCACGAGCGAGACCTCTTGCAGGAACTCCGAGAGCGTCCGGCTCTCGCCGTCGCCCGCCGACCCGGCAAACTCGGCGACGGCGTTGAGCAGCTCGTGGACGTTCTCGAGGCGCGCGAGCGCCTCGGGCGTGTTCTCGTCGCGGAGCGACTGGAGGAGGCCCGTCTCGGCGATGTACTCGCGCGCGAGGTCATCGGCGGGCGCCGTGTTGACCTTGGACGCGTGGCGCGAGACGAGAAACGTGAACCCCTCGACGGCCTTGGCGGCGCGGGCCGTGAGGCCGACGCCCGTCGGGTCCTGCGCGGCCTGCCAGAGGCTCGTGCCGTGCTCGGTCGCGTAGTCGCGCATCTGCTCGACGGTCTTGTTGCCGACGCCGCGCGCCGGGACGTTGAGCACGCGCAGGAAGCTCGCCTCGTCTGAGGGGTTCGCCGCGAGGCGGAGGTACGCGAGCGCGTCCTTGATCTCCTTGCGCTGGTAGAACGAGACGCCGCCGACGAGGCGGTACGGGATGCCGCCGCGGCGCAGGGCCTCCTCGATCGAGCGCGACTGCGCGTTGGTGCGGTACAGGATCGCCACGTCCTTCCAGCCCAGCCCGACGCGCGCGTGCGCGTCGCGGATCGTCCGCTCGATCTTCTGCGCCTCGTCGCGCTCCGAGAGCGACTCCATCACGACGACCGGCTCGCCCTCGGAGTTGTCGGTCCAGAGCTCCTTCTTGAGCTGGCCCGTGTTCGTCTTGATGATGGCGTCCGCGAGGCGGACGATGCGCTGCGTGGAGCGGTAGTTCTGCTCGAGGCGGACGGTCTGCGCCTCGGGGTAGTCCTTCTGGAACGAGAGGATGTTCTGGATGTCCGCCCCGCGGAAGGAGTAGATCGACTGCGCGTCGTCGCCGACGACGCAGACGTTGCGGTGACGGGCCGCGAGCAGCTTCACGAGCGTGTACTGCGCCCGGTTCGTGTCCTGGTACTCGTCCACGTGGAGGTAGCGCCAGCGGTTCTGGTACTCCAGCAGGACGTCCGGGTGGTTCTCGAAAAGGCGGATGGGCCAGCCGAGGAGGTCGTCGAAGTCCATCGCGTTGGCCGCCCTTAGCGCGTCCATGTACGGCCCGTAGAGCTTCGCCACGACCTGCTCGAACGGGTCGTTCGCCATCCGCAGGTACTCGGACGGCGTGACCATCTGGTTCTTCGCGCCCGAGATCCTCGTCCGCACCGAGCGCGGCGTGTTCTTCTTCGCGTCGACGTTGTACCGCGTCATGAGCTCCTTGATGAGGCGCTCGGTGTCGTCGGTGTCGTAGATCGAGAAGTCGCGGGTGAAGCCGAGCTTGTCGGCCTCGCGGCGCAGCACGCGCGACATCACGCTGTGGAACGTGCCCATCCACATGCTCTTCGCCTCGGGCCCGACGAGGTCCGACACGCGGGCACGCATCTCCTGGGCCGCGCGGTTGGTGAACGTGAGCGCGAGGATCTGGCTCGGCCACGCCTTCTTGGAGGCGATGAGGTACGCGATGCGGTGCGTGAGCGTGCGCGTCTTGCCCGAGCCCGGCCCGGCCACGATCATTACCGGCCCCTCGGTCGTGCGCGCGGCCTCCCCCTGGACCGGGTTGAGCCCGCTGAGAAGCTCCTCGGCGGCATCGGGCGAGGTGCCCGGCGAGGCGTCGGGCTGAGCGGTGGGGCGGAGTTCGAACGTCTTCATCGGGCCGTGTGTCGGGTTTGCCCGCAACCTACCGCCGGACGCGTCACGCGCCGAGGCGCACGCGGACGGCGAGGGCGTGGGCGTCAAGGCCCTCCGCCTCGGCGAAGCGCGCGATGCGCTCGCCCGTCGCGGCGAGGCGCGCGGCCGAGTAGCGCAGCACGGACTGCCGCCGCAGAAACACGCCGACGCCGAGCGCCGAGGCGAAGCGCGCCGTGCCGCCGGTAGGCAGCACGTGGTTCGGGCCGGCGAAGTAGTCGCCGACGGGCTCCGGCGAGGCGTCGCCGAGAAAGACGGCGCCGGCGTGGCGAACGCCCCCCCACAGCGCCTCGGGGTCGTCGGCCAGGATGACGAGGTGCTCGGGCGCGACGGCGTTCACGATCTCGAGCGCCGCCTCCATCGTCTCGGTCACGATCGCGGCGCCGAAGGCGGGCAGCGACTGCCGCAGAATGTCGGCGCGGGCGAGCGTCGGGACGAGGCGTTCAACCTCGGCCTGCACGGCCTCGGCCAGCGCGCGGCTCGGCGTCACGAGGAGGGCCGAGGCGCGGGTGTCGTGCTCGGCCTGCGCGAGCAGGTCGGCCGCGGCGTGCGTCGGGTCGGCCTGGGCGTCGGCCAGCACGAGGACCTCGGAGGGTCCGGCGACAGAGTCGATGCCGACCTGCCCCACGAGCAGACGCTTGGCCGTCGCGACGTACGCGTTCCCCGGCCCGACGACGACGTCCACGCGCGGCACGCTCTCGGTCCCGTAGGCCATCGCCGCAACCGCCTGCGCCCCGCCGACGGCGTAGACCTCGTCCAGCCCGAGCAGCGCGCACGTCGCGAGGATGACCGGGTGCGGCAGGCCCGTTTCCGTTGGCGGCGAGCACACGACGACGCGGCCGACGCCCGCGACGAGCGCGGGCACAGCGTTCATCACGACGGACGACGGCAGCGCGGCGGTCCCGCCGGGGACGTACAGGCCGGCCACATCGACGGGCAGGATGCGCTGCCCGACGGCGACGCCGTCGCCGTCGTCGAGCGACCACGAGGCGGGCATCTCGCGGGCGTGAAAGCGCCGCACGTTGGCGGCTGCCTGCTCAATGGTATCGCGGAGCCCGGGATCGAGCGCCTCCAATGCCGCGGAGAGCGCCTCGACGGGCACGCGAAGCGCCGCGGGGCGGACGCCGTCGAAGCGCTCTGATAGGTCGAGCAGGGCGGCGTCGCCGCGCTGGCGGACGTCGGCGAGCGTGGCGCGGACGGATGCCTCGACAGACTCGTCGAAGGCCGAGTCGCGGAGGCGGGCGAGGAGCGGGCCGCACTGGGCGGCGGCGAGAGTCTGGAGCAGCATCGGTCCGCAACCGCGGCGGACGCGGTCGGGTTCGGCGCGAGGAGCACGTTCACCCGACGTTCGCCGCGGCGCGCCGTCGTCGGCCTCAGTCGTCGGCGTCGGCCTCACCGTCCGACGAGCGGACGATGTCGATGCCGGCGCTCGAGAGCTTGCCCTCGAGGTTCTCGTAGCCGCGGTCGAGGTGGTAGACGCGCAGCACCTCCGTCTCGCCATCGGCGACCATCGCCGCGAGCACGAGCGAGACGCTCGCGCGGAGGTCCGTGCTCATCACGGTCGCGCCAGAGAGCTTGCGCGGCTCGCCGTCGCCCGACGCGTCGAGGCCGGCGATGTGGACCGTGTCGCCGTCTGCGCGGACATCCGCACCGAGGCGGCGCAGCTCCGGGATGTGCTTGAAGCGGTCCGTGTAGACCGTGTCGCGCACGGTCGAGGGGCCCGTCGCCTGCGTCATCATGACCGTCCACTGCGCCTGGAGGTCGGTCGGGAAGCCGGGGTACGGCGTCGCCTCAATGGAGACCGGCGTGATGGCCTCAACGCCCGTCACGCGGATCTCCGAGCCCTCAGCCTCGAACGGGACGCCCGTCTGGCGGAAGGCGTCGAGGAAGGCGTCGCCGAGGTGCTCGGGGTTGGCGCCGGTGAGCGTCACCGTCTTGCCGGGCTCGGCCGCCATCGCGGCGGCGATCATGTACGTGCCGAGCTCGATGCGGTCCGGGCAGTTGGTAAAGTCTACCGGGTTCATCTTCTCGACGCCCTGGATCGTGATCGTGTCCGTGCCCAGCCCCGAGATGTCGGCGCCCATCTGCTGGAGCATCTGGCCGAACACGACGACATCTGGCTCGGCGGCCGCGTTCTCGACGCGGCTCTCGCCCTCGGCCGTGACGGCCGCGAGGAGGAAGTTGATCGTCGCGCCGACGCTGGAGGGCTCGAAGCGGATCGTGCCGCCGGTGAGGCGCCCGCCGGGCGCCGTGGCGTAGACGTAGCCGTGGCGCTCGGTGATCTCGGCGCCGAGGGCCTCCATCGCGCGGAGGTGCAGGTCGACGGGGCGGGGGCCCCACGCGCAGCCGCCGGGCAGCGACACCTTGGCCTTGCCGCCGCGGCCGAGGAGCGCGCCGAGCATGTAGAACGAGGCGCGCATCTTCTTGACGAGGTCGTAGGGCGCCTCGAAGTGGTGCACGTCGCGGGCATCGATCGTCATCACGTCCGGCGTGTTCGGGTCGTCGTCCGGGCGGAAGACGACGCGGCAGCCGGTGACCCGGAGGACGTTCGAGAACGTCAGCACGTCGTGCAGCGCGGGCACGTTGCGGAGCGTCGTCACGCCGTCGGCGAGGACGGCGGCGGCCATCAGCGGGAGCATCGTGTTCTTCGAGCCGCCGACGTGGAGCGCGCCGCGGAGCGGGCGGCCGCCCTGGATGACGAGGGTGTCCATTCGAGATCGGGGAGGGCGCGTGTTGCGCGTGGGAAAAGGCAAAAGGTACGGACCGGCCGCAGGGGCATTCCGGCCAGAGCCCGCCATCCGCCGGCGCCGTGCCTCGTCCGGGCGTACCTTCAAGGACGACTCACACAACACCTCGCCGGATGAGCAAGAAGCGGATGGACCAGAACTGGGAGCGCATGAAGACCCAGATCACGTCGCAGTGGGAGGGCCTCGACGAGGGCGCGCTGAAGAAGGCGCGCGGCAACCTCACGAAGGTCGTGGACATCATCGCGGAGCACACGGGCGAGGAGCGTGGCTCGATCATGACCAAGATGACGGCGTTTCTCTGAGGCACCGCCTCGGCGTCGCGCCTGAGCGTCCTGCGGCGCGTGCCCTCCCGGCGCGCGCCGCAGTCATATCTAGCGGACAGCCCCGCCGGGCTCGCCGTCGGTGCCGACGAAGCGGAGCGTGCCGTCGCGGTCCTCGGCCATGAGGATCATGCCGCGGCTCTCAAGCCCGCGCATGGTGCGCGGCGCGAGGTTGGCGACGACGACGACCGACCGGCCGACGGCCTCCTCGGGCGTCACGAAGGCGCGGATGCCAGAGAGGATCTGGCGCGTCTCGAAGCCCATGTCCACGTCGAGGCGCAGCAGCTTGTCGGCCTTCGGGATAAGGTCCGCCGCGACGATGCGGCCCGCGCGCAGGTCCAGCTTCGCGACGTCGTCGAAGATGATCTCGGGCAGGAGCGGCGCGAACGGTCCTCCATCGGGCGTGTCGACGGCCGCCTCGGGATCGGCTTCCGTGAGGCCGTCCGGCGGCGTGTGGACGAGGCGCGCGCGCTGCGCCTCGACCCCTTCGTCCTCGACGCGCGGGAACAGGATGGACGCTTCGCCGAGCACGTGGCCTGCGGCGAGGAGCGGCCGGCCAGCGTCGGCCCACCCCAGCCCGTCGGCACCGCCCGGCGTCGAGGCGCGGACGCCCGCGAGGTTCAGCATCGCGCGCAGACGCGCCGCCGCCTCGGGCACGACGGGCTCGAGCAGAACGGATAGGCTCGCCGAGATCTGGAGGGCGACGTGGACCGCGTTGCGCATCGCGCGCTCGTCCGTCTTCCGCGTCTTCCACGGCTCCGCCTCGGCGAGGTACTGGTTGCCGAGGCGCGCGAGCTGCACCGTCTCGGCGACGGCCTCGCGCAGGCGAACGCGGGCGTACGCCTCGCCGATGCGCGCCGTGGCCGGCCCGAGTTGGGCAAGCGCCGCGTTGTCGAGATCCGACGGCGCGTCCAGCGTGGGGACGGTGTTGTCCGTGAAGCGCGCGGCGAAGGTCAGCGCCCGGTTGGCGAAGTTGCCGACGACGTCGCCGAGTTCGCCGTTGGCGCGGTTCTGGAAGTCCGCCCACGTAAAGTCCGCGTCCTTCGTCTCGGGCAGGCCCGCGGCGAGCGCGTAGCGCAGCAGGTCGGCGGGGAAGGCGTCCAGGGCGTCCGACGCCCAGACGGCCCAGCCGCGGCTCGTGGAGAGCTTCTGGCCCTCGAGGTTGAGGAACTCGTTGGCCGGGACGTTGGCCGGGAGCGCGAAGCGGCCCGCGATCTCAGGCGCCGCATGCGCCTGCGCCGCGTTGAGCGCCTGGAGGATGGCCGGGAAGATGAGGCCGTGGAAGACGATGTTGTCCTTGCCGATGTAGTGGACGATCTCCGGCTCCGTGCCGTCCGGGTGGACCTGCCAGTAGCGGCGCCACGCCTCGGGGTCGCCCTGCGCCTCGGCCCACTCGCGCGTCATGGAGACGTAGCCGATCGGCGCGTCGAACCAGACGTAGAGGACCTTCCCGGCCGTGTCGCCTGCGGCCTCCTCGGGGACCGGAACGCCCCACGGGAGGTCGCGCGTCATCGCGCGGTCGGCGAGTCCAGCCGTGAGCCACGAGCGGATCTGGCCCGTCACGTTCGGCTTCCAGTCCGGGTGCGTGCCGATCCACGCCTCGAGGGCGGGCTGCATCGCGCCGAGCGGCAGGTACCAGTGCGTCGTCTCGCGCTCGACGGGCGTCGCGCCGGAAAGGGCAGAGCGCGGCTCGATAAGGTCTTCGGGCGCGAGCGTCGAGCCGCAGTGTTCGCACTGGTCGCCGTAGGCGTCCGTGTAGCCGCAGACGGGGCACGTGCCACGGACGAACCGGTCCGCGAGGAACATGCCGGCCTCGGGGTCGAACGGCTGGCGCTGCGTGCGCGTCGTGAAGCCGCCCGCCGCATCGATGGCGCGGAACATGGCCTGGCTCGTCGTCCGGTGCGTCGCGCTCGTGGTGCGGCTGTAGATGTCGAACGACATGCCGAAGCGCTCGAAGGCGTCCTCGATCTCGGCGTGGTAGCGGTCCACGACGGCCTGCGGCGTCGTGCCCTCCTGCATCGCGCGGATGGCGATGGCCGCGCCGTGCTCGTCCGACCCACACACGAAGACGACGTCGCGGCCGGCGAGGCGGGCGTAGCGCGCGGCCATGTCGGCCGGCAGGTAGGCGCCGGCGAGGTGGCCGAGGTGCAGCGGCCCGTTGGCGTACGGCAGCGCGGCGGTAATCAGGAGCGGGGGCATGGCCACAGGCGGAGGAGCGAGAACGAGGAACTGGCAGGCCGACGACGCCGCCCGGCACGGAAGCTAGCCGCACGCGCGTTCGCGCCGCGGACGGCCGCCGCGCGGTGCGACCTTCCGTCCGCCGTTTCCCCTTTCCTCCCCTCGATGCCGCAGATTCCGCACGCCGGGCGCCTCGCCCTGCTCGCCCTCTCCCTCGCCGCCGCGCCCGCGGCGCTCGCCCAGGGCACGCCCTCCAACGCCGAGGTCACGGCCTACGACGCGGGCTACCAGACCGCCCAGCGCCTCCACGCCGACTCGCGCACGTTCACGGCCGCCGCCTACCGCGAGGGCTTCCGCGCGGGCCTCGCCGCGGATTCCGCGCGCATCGCCTACGCCGTCGGCCTCCAGACGGGCTTCCAGTTTCGCGCCGACACGCTGACGGGCCTCGACGCACAGACCTTCCTGCGCGGCATCGAGGCGGGCTTCGCCGGCACCGCGCCGACCTACGACGCCGCGACCGTCGAGCGCGCCCGGACGGCGTTCCAGGACACGCTGACCGCGCGCCAGACGCGCGCCCGCGCCTCGGACCCGGCCGTCCGTGCGCGCGCCGAGCAGGCGCGCACCAACGGCGAGGCGGCCGTCGCGTTCCTCGCCCGAGCCGCCGCCCGCCCCGGCGCGGTCGTCAGCCCGACAGGCCTCGTCTCGGTGGTGACCACGCCCGGGACGGGACCGTCTCCGGCTCAGACGGACCGTGTCTCGGTGCGCTACGCCGGCCGCTTCGCGGACGGGACGGAGTTCGACGCGTCGCCCGCGGGCGAGACGGTCGAGTTCGGCCTGAACCGCGTCGTCCCTGGCTTCTCCGAGGCGCTTCAGGCGATGAAGGTCGGCGAGACGCGCACGATCTGGCTTCCGCCGAGCCTCGCGTATGGCGAGCGCGGCGCGCCGGGCCCGAACGGCCAGGGCGGCATCCCGCCCAACACGGCCCTCGAGTTCGACCTCACGCTCGTCTCGATCCTGCCGTGACGCACCGCGGCGGGAGCGACCTTCGGGCCTCACCCGTTGCTCTCTGATGATTCGGCTCAGTCTCGTTGCCCTGCTCCTCGCCTCGGCCGCCAGCGCCCAGAGCCCGACCGACGTTCTCGCGCACAACGCGGGATACGAGACGGCTCAGCAGCTGGTCAGTCAGGACTCGGCGTTCTCCTACGACCGCTTCCGCGCCGGCTTCGAGGCGGGCCTGCGCGGCGACTCGGTCGAGATCGCCTACGCGCTCGGCCTCCGCGCCGGCCTCGGCCTCCGCGCCGACACGACGTCTCGAATCGATCCGGACATTTTTCTGGGCGGTATACAGGCCGGCCTCCGCGGCGACCGACCGATCTACTCGGAAGGTGTGGTCGCCCGAGCCATGGCCGCTTACCAGGACTCGCTCGGCATGCGCCAGCTCCGCCAGCAGGCCGCCTTAAACCCTGTGGCAAAAGCCATGCTCGCGCAGGTCCGCGCCAATGGCGCTGCGTCGGCGCGTTTTCTCGCCGAGACCGGGCGCCGACCGGGCGTCCAGATGACGCCCTCGGGCGTGCTCTATCTCGTCACGACACCCGGCAACGGCCCCTCACCGACGAGCAGCAGCCGGGTCGAGGTCGCGTACACCGGGCGCCTCGCCGACGGCAGGGTGTTCGACCGCTCGCCGAGCGGTGAGCCGGCGACACTGCCCGTGTCATCCGTCGTGCCGGGCTTCTCCGAGATGCTCCGTGCGATGAGGGTCGGCGAGACGCGCACAGTCTGGATTCCGGCGAACCTCGCCTACGGCCTTCAGGGCGCACCGGCGCCGCCGAAGCCGGACGGCACCCCGGGCGTCGGCGGCATCCCGCCCAACTCGGCGCTCGAGTTTGAGCTCACGCTCGTCCAGATCGTCTCGGCCCCGGCGTCCCCATTCGAGGCCGAACCAGATAGTGACGATCCACCGCCACCGCCACGCCGCCACAACTAATTCCCTTCCCATGATCCGCCCGCTTCTCTTCTCCGCACTCGTGGCCGCCGCACCGCTCGCCGCGGCGCAGACGCCAGACACGACGGTGACCGACACCGCCGCTGTCGAGACGCTCTCCCCTGCCGAGGCCTCCGCCCGCTTCCTTGCTGAGGTCGCCGCCCGGCCGGGCGTCCAGCAAAGCCACACCGGCCTCCTGTGGACGGTCGAGCGCGAGGGCTCCGGCCAGCGCCCGACGCGCGGCGAGGCCGGCATCGTGACCTACATCGGGCGCCTCGCCGACGGGACCGTCTTCGACGCCGGCGGGCCGGTCCGCCTGCCCATCCGCGGCGTCGTGCCGGGCTTCGCCGAGGCGCTCCAGGAGATGCGCCCCGGCGAGACGCGGACGGTCTACATGCCGCCGGCGCTCGCCTACGGGCGCCGCGGCGTGCCCGGGCGCGTCCCGCCGGACGCCGCGCTGGTGTTCGAGATGACGCTCGTCCGCGTCGTGCCGTAGCGCACCGCGCCGCCGATTGTTTCCCAGAAGGCTCACGCGGCGCGCCCGGGGCGCCGCCTAGTTTGCTGCTTCCGATCCCCGATCCCTCCCCGATGACCTCTCGTCTGTTCCTGCTCGCGTTCGCCGCGTGCGCCCTCACCGTTTCCGGCTGCAAGGGCGCCGGCGGCGGCTCGATCTCCGACACCGCCAACCTCGACTCGCTCGAGACGGGCGACCCGACGGACCTTCTCGCCTACAACGCTGGCTACGAGACCGCAGACCAGCTCCGCGAGCAGGATTCGACGTTCTCCTACGACCGCTTCCGCGCCGGCTTCGAGGCGGGCCTGCGCGGCGACTCGGTCGAGATCGCCTACGCGCTCGGCCTCCGCGCCGGCCTCGGCCTCCGCGCCGACACGACGACCAAGATCAACCCGAGCCTCTTCCTCACGGGCATCCGTGCCGGCCTCAACCGCGACTCGTCGCGCGTGACGGCCGATCAGGTCGCGCGGGCCACGGCCGTTTACCAGGACTCGCTCGGCATGCGCCAGCTCCGCCAGCAGGCGGCCTCGAACCCCGAGGCGCAGGCGATGCTCGCGCAGGTCCGCGCCAACGGTGCCACGGCGGAGCGCTTCGTCGCCGCCGCGGCCCGCGAGCCGGGTGCCCAGCGGACGCCTTCGGGCGTCGTCTACAAGGTCACCAAGCCGGGCTCGCGGCGCCTCGCCGTCGCCGACGGACCAGGTCGAGATCCGCTACGTCGGCACGCTCGCCGACGGGACCGAGTTCGACCGCTCGCCCGAGGGCCAGTCGGCGACGCTGCCGGTCGCGGCCGTCGTGCCGGGCTTCTCGGAGATGCTCCGCGCGATGAAGCCGGGCGAGACGCGCACGGTCTGGCTCCCGCCGAACCTTGCCTACGGCCTCCAGGGCTCGCAGCCGCCGCCGAACCCGGACGGCACGCCCGGTGTGGGCGGCATCCCGCCCAACTCGGCGCTCAAGTTCGAGCTCACGCTCGTCAGCGTCGTCCGTCCGCAGATCCCGGCAGCGGGCGCCTTCGTCCCGCAGGGCGCCGACCCGGGTGCGCCCGCTGGCACGCGTCCGCCCGGCCGCTGACCCCCTTTTCCGGCGTAGCACGTGCGTTCGCCGTATGTTCACGCCGGAAACGTCGGACGCACAACCAGCCGCACCTCACCTCGGCGGCAGCGCAGGCTGATGAGGCGGCTCGGGAAACCGGGCCTCAGCCAACGCTACCGGCCGACGAATGGGCGCACGGGCCGACCGATCCCACCCGGACACCCGGCCTCCCCTCGGGGATGCGCCGGGTGTCTCTCTTTACTCTCACCCGATGGCCTTCCAGACGCAGCGCCGCGAGCGCCCCGACCCCGCCGCGCTCGACCTTGCGGACGGCACGGTGACGCGCCTCCAGCAGCAGGCCAAGGACCCTGAGCGCGCGTCGGTCTACATCGACGACGCCTTCGCGTTCGGTCTCGCCGTGGACCTTGTCGTCGCCGCCGGTCTCCGCAAAGGGGTAACGCTCTCCGCTGCCGAGCAGCGCGAGTTGCTCGTCCGCCAGGAGTCCTACGGCGCCAAGGCCGCCGCGCTCGGATACGTCTCGGACCAGGCACGGACGGCCGAGGAGGTCCGCCGCAACCTCACGCAGAAGGGCTTCGCCGAGTCGGTCGTCGAGGACGCCGTGCAGGGCCTCTCCGATGCCGGCCTGCTCGACGACGCGGCCTATGCCGAGGCCTACGCGCGGTCCCGCTTCCAGAACCGCGGTCACGGCCCGCAGCGCATCCGCCAGGACCTCATGCGCCGAGGCGTCGCGAGAAGCGCCATCGACGCGGCCATCGCGGCGCTCGTCGAGACCGAAGACCTCGTGGACCGCGCCACGGAGGACGCTGCATCCAAGTGGCGCAGCCTCTCCTCCGAACCGGACCGCCGCAAGCGCCTCCGCAAGACGATGGACTTCCTCGTCCGGCGCGGCCACTCTTTCGACACCGCCCGCTCGGCCGCCGAGGCTGCCGCCGAGGCAAACCCGCCCGATCCGGACGCCGACGACGACGCAGCCTGGGACGATTGACGGCCCGGCATGGCGCCCCGTCGCAGCGCGAGACACCCCGGCGGAACGTCTCTGCCGAGGCCAACCCGAAGGGCGTGTCCTGATCTATCTCCCGTTCGCCACCTCCCATTGCCCATCGCCATGACTGACGCCCTCGACTTTATCCGCCGCCACACGGACCTCGTGCCCGAGGTCGCGCTCGTGCTCGGCTCCGGCCTCGGCGCCCTCGCCGACGAGGTCGAGGACGCCGTCACGATCCCGACCGGCGACGTCCCCGGCTACCCTGTCTCGACCGTCGCCGGACACGCCGGGCGCCTCGTGTTCGGGCGTCTCGAGGGGCGCCCGGTCGTCGTGATTCAGGGCCGGGTGCACGTCTACGAGGGCTATGGCGGCCGCGCTGTCGGCTTTCCCATCCGCCTCGCGCACGCGCTCGGCGCGAAGGGTCTGGTGCTGACGAACGCGGCCGGCGGCATCAACGCGGACTTTGGGCCGGGCACGCTGATGCTCATCACGGACCACCTCAACATGACGTCCGTGAGCCCGCTCACCGGACCGACGGGCGAGGGCGAGACGCGCTTTCCCGACATGTCGGACCCGTACGACGCCGCGTGGCGCGCGCGCGCCGTCGCCGTCGCGGAGCGTCTCGGCGTGCCGATGCGGCAGGGCGTCTATGCGTTCACGACCGGGCCGAGCTACGAGACGCCGGCCGAGATTCGCTTCTTCCGCCTCGCCGGCGGCGACGCCGTCGGCATGAGCACCGTCCCGGAGACGATCCAGGCGGCCGCGCTCGGGATGCCGGTCCTCGGGCTGTCCACGATCACGAACGCCGCCGCCGGGATGTCCGGCGAGGCGCTCGACCACAACGACGTGCTCGCCGTCGGGCAGCGCGTGCGCGACAGCCTGTCGCGCCTCGTACGCGGCATCGTCGCGGAAGGGATGGGAGACTAATTGCCTGTTGGAACAAGTAAATCTGCTGTGGGTCTGAGGCGGACACTCTCCCCTACCGCTATGGCCGACGTTCGCCTCGCCATCGTTTACTACTCGACCTACGGCACCAACTACCGGATGGCCGAGGTCGCCGCTGAGGCCGCCCGCGCCGCGGGCGCCGAGGTCCGCCTGCTGAAGGTCCGCGAGACCGCCCCGGCCGAGGTCGTCGCGGCGCAGGACGCGTGGTCGGCCCAGGCTGAAAAGACCGAGGACGTGCCCACGGCGACCCCCGAGGATCTCGTCTGGGCCAACGCCATCCTCGTGTCGACGCCGACGCGCTACGGCGGCGCCGCGAGCCAGATGCGCTCGTTCATCGACACGCTCGGGCCGATCTGGCAGGAGGGCAAGCTCGCCGACAAGGCGTTCTCCGCGATGACGAGCGCGTCGAGCGTTCACGGCGGGCAGGAGACGACGCTCCAGACGCTCTACATCACCGCGATGCACTGGGGCGCGGTCCTCGTGCCGCCGGGCTACACCGACGCCTCGGTCTTCGGCTCGGGCGGCAACCCGTACGGCGCCTCGATCACGCAGGACCCTGGCGTGACGCCCGAGAAGGAGGCGGTCATCCGGCACCAGGCGACGCGCCTCGTGCAGATGGCGGCCAAGCTCGCGGCCTGATCAGCCGGCGTCGCCGGGCAACTCGTGTTCGGTCTGCGACACCACGTAATGCCGCCTTGGTGCTCTGCCGAGGCGGCATTGCGCGCGTGACAGGATCGAGGTCGGCGTCAGGCGGAACAGATCCTCACCGCGAGAGACGCGCCCGACGGACGGGAACGGCAGGTGGCTCGCCGTGACCGTCGTCCGGTCGTCGGCCGCGCGGCCAAGCAGCGCCCGCCGCGTTGCGACGGTCTGCTCGGGGCGCGTGCTAAGCTTGTACAGCCACTCCGGGTGGAGGAAAGAGAGGACCGGGTGCGTCACGGCGTCGCTGAGCAGCATCAGGCGCGCGCCTCCAGACGCAAGCGTGAACGCCAGTGCCCCGGTGGGTGGCCGTGCGTCGCGACGGCCCGCAGGCCGAGCGCGAGTTCGTCGTCATCGGCATGTTTCGAGACGAGGCGAGCGCGCTGAGGCCTGGAGTGCCGCGCGGCGTGAGAATGTGGATATGGCAAAGCGGTGTGAGACGGGCCGTATGAGCCGGTACCTGCGCAGATCCGCGGGCCCGGCAACGCGACGAGACACGTCAGTCGGGGGCACCGTAGCGCTGCACGCGCTTCTCGATGGACTCGGCGTCGTCGCGCTCGCGCATCTCGGTAAGGCGGGCCGAGACGCGTGCCTCGTAGCCCTGGTCGGACGGCTCGTAGAAGAACGTGCCCTGCATGCCGCCCGGCAGGTACTGCTCCGGGACGTAGTGGTCCTGGTACGCGTGCGGGTACTTGTAGCCGACGCCGTGGCCGAGCCCCTTCTTGTCGCGCGAGCCGTCCTTGAGCGGGTTGGGGACGTCGCCCGTCGGCTCCTTCTCGACGTGCTCGAGGGCCGCGAAGAAGGCGAAGGCCGAGTTGCTCTTGGGCGCCGTCGCGAGGTAGAGGCAGCACTCCGAGAGCATGAAGCGGCCCTCGGGCATCCCGACCACGTCGAAGGCCTGCTGGCAGGCGACGGCCGTGCGGACGGCGTTCGGGTCGGCCATGCCGACGTCTTCGCAGGCGAAGATCAGCATCCGGCGCATGACGAAGCGCGGGTCCTCGCCGGCGTAGATCATGCGCGCCATCCAGTAGAGCGCCGCGTCGGGGTCGCTTCCCCGGAGCGACTTGATGAACGCCGAGACGGCGTCGTAGTGCGCGTCGCCGTCCTTGTCGTAGAGGACGGCGCGGCTGCTGGATCGAGTCCTCCGCGACGGCGAGGTCGATCTGGACGGCCCCGTCCGCGCCCGGCGGCGTCGTCTCGACGGCGAGTTCGAGCGCGCCGAGGAGCGAGCGCGCGTCGCCGTTGGCCGTGTTCACGAGGTGGTCGAGCGCGTCGTCGTCGAGGCGGACCGTTCGCGTGCCGTAGCCGCGGCTCTGTGTCCGCGAGGGCCTGCCGGACGACGCTCGCGCAGGTCGTCCTGCGTCAGCGGCTGGAGTTCGAAGATGCGGCGACCGCGAGACGAGCGCCTTGTTGACCTCGAAGTACGGGTTCTCGGTCGTCGCGCCGATGAACACGACCGTCCCGTTCTCGACGTGCGGCAGCAGCGCGTCCTGCTGCGCCTTGTTGAAGCGGTGGACCTCGTCCACGAACAGGATGGTGCCCTGGCCGTGGAGGCGCAGGCGCTCGCGGGCCGCCTCGACCTGCTCGCGGATGTCCTTCACGCCCGCGAGGACGGCGTTGAGGCTCGCGAAGTGCTTGCGCGTGGTGTTCGCCACGATCCGCGCGAGCGTCGTCTTGCCCGTGCCGGGCGGGCCGAAGAGGAGCAGGCTCGTCACGCGGTCCGCCTCGACGGCGCGGCGCAGGAGCGTCCCCGGACCGAGAATGTGGCCCTGGCCGACGAACTGGTCCAGCGTGCGCGGGCGGAGGCGGTCGGCGAGGGGCGCCGAGCGGGCGCGGCGGGCGTCGGCCGCGGCGTCGAACAGATCAGACATGCCGCAAGCTACCGGCCTACGCCGCGACGAGCCCCTCCCCGGCGTCCGGGTGGCGCTCGAGGTAGGACGCCACGAACGGGCACTGCGGGACGACGGTCCACCCTGCATCCCGGGCCGCGTCGAGCGCGCCGCGAACAAGGCGCGAGCCGACGCCCTGACCCTCGGCCGCCTCCGGGACGACTGTGTGCGTGAACGTCGCCCGGTCGCCGTCGAGGTCGTACTCGAGCACGGCGTCGCCAGCATCGGTGGCGAGCGTGAAGCGGTGAGCGGCAGCGTCGTGGTGGACGGACATCGGAGGCGCGGTGGGTAAGCGCCTCGGACGCGGGCCGGCGCGGGCGGGTCCCGAACGCGCGTCGGCCCCGGCATCGCAGGGATGCCGGGGCCGACGAGGTCTCAGACGGCGGACCTCTCCCTAGCGGACGACCGTGAGCTGGACCTGCGTCCGGAACGACTCGCCCGTCGCGCGGACGAAGTAGACCCCGGGGGCCAGGTCTGCCGACGAGAGGCGCAGCGTGCGCTCGCCGACGGTCGTGCCGTCGAACAGCGTCGCGACAAGCTGCCCGCGGACGTTGAAGACGTCCACGCGGACGGCCTCGGCTGTCTGCGACGTCAGACGCAGCGCCGTCGAGGCGCGGAACGGGTTAGCGCCGACGACCTCGAGGCCTGAGCGTGTCGTCGAGGTGCCCGGCTCGGCCGCCGTCCCGCCGGTGTACGCGCGCATCGTGAGCGTGACCGTTCCACCGCTCGACAGCTCGTCGACGATCGGCTGACCGATCCCGTTCGGGACGAGCATCGCCGGGATCGTGATCTGGTCGACGTACTCGGCCGTTGCAGCCATCCCACCCGGGACGGCATCAGCGGCGCCCTCGCGGTCGTCGCCGTTGTAGATGATCACCCCGACGGCGCCGCCGGCGATCGCGTTCCGGACTTTGTACACGAACGAGCAGGTCCCACGCCGGATCATGATGATCTTGCCCGAGAACGTGTTCGCGATGTCGCTCGCGGAGTTCACGCTTGCATCGACACAGCCGATTGCGGGTGCGCCGCTGGCCGTCACTGCAACGACGGCCTGGGCGGTGACTCCCGGCACCGAGTAGACGACTCCGATCCCGGTCGTGCCATCGTTGTTGGCAGTAAAGAGGCTCGGGCCGATGTACAGCGTCGCGGAGGTGTCCTGAGGGAAGTAGGTTGACGGGATGTCGTCAGGACCGATAAAGTTGTTGATCGTCGCCGTGATGGCTGCCGATCCGGCGACGGCAAGCTCGGGCTGCACCTGCTCGGTCGATGCCTGTGCGAACACAGGACCGGCAACGAGAAGCGCAAGCAGGAAGGCGTAGAAACGTCTCATGTGAGAGAAAGGAAAGTGGGGAAACGGCTGCCAGCATGGCAGTGGCGGACAAGAGTACGCCAGATCCCATCCCAGATGCAGCGGGCGATGGGGGACGACCTCATTTTCTCCGTCCGCGGAGGCAGGCGTTGTGGCAGCCGGTGCGCGGCCGCATCTTGGGCGCGCTCCTTCCCTGACGCGCATGCCCCGCCTGCTCCTGCTCTTCGCCCTCCTCGCCGCCGGCACCGGCCGCGCCCAGACGACCGACTTCGTGGCCGTCCTCTCGGACGGCCCACCGCCCGGCGCGACGCCCGGTACCGGCTTCGCCCATGTCCGCCTCGTGGATAACCCGGCGCCCGGGACGGATCGGATCGAAGTCCGCGGCCAGTTCCGCGCGCTCGCGACGCCCTACCTCTCGTCTGGCCTGCTCACCGCGCCCTCCGGGCCGCCGGCGCAGGCGCTCATGCCGGGCCTCGCCCCGGACGGCACGGCTGGCGGCTGGGGCGCGGACCTCAACACGTTCACGGTCTCGGATGCCGTCTCGGCCGCGATCCTCGGCGGCACAGCGTCCGTCGAGGTTCAGACGACGTCCATGCTCGGCGCGATCCGCGGCACGCTCCGCCCGCTCGGCGCCGTCATCGACGGCCGCGCGACCGAGAGCGGCTACGTCACCGTCGCGACGAAGGCGACGACCAACGCCGGCTTCGGCCCAAACATCGACGCGACGTCCGTGCGCGTCTTCCTCGGCGCGCCCGGCGCACAGGTCGCCGTCGTCGCCGTGACGGGCCGCCTCAACACCGGCTCCAACGACGGCATCGGCCTGTGGCTCGGCCGCGCGGGCACCGGGGCGCCGGCCGGAACGGCTCTCGGCGGGACGCCCTCCGCGGGCCACTACCTTGGCGACACGGCCCACCCAGGCTACAAGGCGGACTTTCCCGTCGCGCTCGCGTTCGCGCTCAACCCGGGCGGCGCAGCCGCCAGCACGTTCCTCGACGTCGTCCGCTACGCCGACGCCACGGCGCGTGCGGCGGACTACCTCGGCGCGGCGGCGCAGGACGGCGGCATCGCCGTCGGCCCGCCAGACCTCACGGCCAACGATGGCACCTCGGCCCCGCCTCTCCCGGATGTCGTGTTCGCGTTCCGCAACGACGGCGCCGCGGGCAGCGGCTTCGAGATCGTCCTGCCGCGCACCGCGCTGGGCCTGACGCCGACCGCGACCGGCACCTCGGAGACCATCACGGCAGCCGCGTTCGTCGTCTCCGGGACGGCCTTCTTCTCGGACGTGACCGTGCCGGGCGCGATCACGGGCGGCAACCCGGGATTCGACCCAAACTTCGGCGTGCTCGCCGGCGGCCCGTTCTCGGCGACCGGCGGCGGCTTCACTGCGCTCGCCGGTGGTCCGGAGGCGGGCGCCGCGCTTCGCCTCGTCGGCCCCAACCCGACAGCCGCGCGGACACGACTCGCGCTCGCGCTCGACGCGCCGCAGGCGGTGCGCGTGGACCTCGTAGACGCGCTCGGCCGCACCGTCGCGACGCTCCACGACGGCCTGGCGCCCGCCGGCGACCTGTTCCTCGACGTGGACGCCTCCACCCTCCCCGCCGGCGTCTACGCTCCTTCGCGTGGCCGGAGAGACCGTCCGCGGCGCGCAGCGGATCACCGTGGCGCGGTAAGGCACGTGGGCCACGGTTTCAGAGACTCGGTCCCTCAGACGTCTCCCGCATCCGGCCGAATCAACACCTCCTCGACGACCGAGCGGCGCGAGAGGCCAGCGACCTCGACTGCGACCCGCGCCACGTCCTCGGCCGGCATGAGACGGGCCGGGTCGATGCCCGATCCGTCCCAGGACGGCGTCTCGGTGGCGCCCGGCAGCAGCGTCGTGATGCCGATGCCCGAGCCCTTCGTCTCCTCGCGGAGCGCGCGCGCGAGCCCGAGCAGGCCGTGCTTCGCCGCGCCGTAGGCGAGCCCGCCGGGGTAGCCGCGGACCGACGCGACCGAGCCCATCATGAGCACGCGGCCTGAGCCGCGCGTGAGCATCGCCGGCAGAAAGGCGCGGGTGACGAGGAAGGCGCTCGTAAGGTTGACCTCTACCATCTCGCGAAACAGGGCCGGCGTCGTCTCGGCCAGCCCGCCCGGCGTGAAGCGCCCCGCGTTGTTGACGAGCACGTCCGGCACGCCAAAGCGCTCGGTGACTGCGTGGGCCAGCGCCGCGACGGCCGCCTCGTCCGTGACGTCGCACGGAAACGCCTCGGCGGTGGCCGAGCGCTGCCGACACCCCGCCGCGACGGCCTCGAGCGCCTCGGCGGTGCGCGACACGAGCGCGAGGCGCGCCGTCCGGCCGTACTCCGCGGCGAAGGTGCTGGCGATGGCGGCGCCGAGCCCCTGGCTCGCGCCGGTGATGAGAACGACCATGGACGTGCTGTCGGTGGGTCGAGGCTGGCGCAACCGCGTCCTCCCCGAGCAGGATCTACCCCCGGATAAGGCGCATGAACTCAGCGCGGGTGTTGTCGTTGTCCAGAAAGACACCGCTCATCGCGCTCGTCGTCGTGTGCGAGTTTTGCTTCTCGGCACCCCGCATCATCATGCACAGGTGCTGCGCCTCGATGACGACGGCGACGCCCTCGGGCTGGAGGACACGCTCGATGGCGTCTCGGATCTGGATCGTCATCCGCTCCTGGACCTGAAGCCGGCGCGCGAACACGTCCACGACGCGCGGGATCTTGCTCAGGCCGACGATGCGGCCGTTCGGGATGTACGCCACGTGCGCCCGGCCGAAAAAGGGCAGCATGTGGTGCTCGCAGAGCGAGTAGATCTGGATGTCCCGCACGAGCACCATCTCGGAGTACGACTCGTGGAAGAGCGCCGAGCGGAGAATGGCATCCGGATCCAGCCCGTAGCCATGCGTGAGAAACTGCATCGCCTTCGCGACGCGCTCGGGCGTCTTCTGGAGGCCCTCGCGCTCCGGGTCCTCGCCGAGAAGGCCGAGTTGCTCGCGCGTGAGCGCGGCGAGGCGCTCGGTCATCTCCGGATGGTAGACGTCGCGGCGCTCGTAGAGGAGCGGGCTCGCAAGGTCGCCGGCGAGGTCGGACGCGCCGCCGAGTGCGCCGTCGGCGCTGCTGGGATCACTCGCCACGGTACACGACGCTGTTGTTGGGGGTCTCCCGGAGGACGATCTCGTAGAGGCGGCCCTGGCCGGGGATGTGCCCGACGAGTTGCTCCCACACGGCGACGGCGAGCGACTCGGTGGACGTCAGCTTGCCGGCAAGGAAAGGCACGTCGAGGTTGAGGTTGCGGTGGTCCAGGGCGTCCACCACGCGGGAGTTGACGACGCGCTTGAGCTCCGCGAGGTCCACGACGAAGCCCGTGTCGGGGTCTGGCACGCCGGCGACCGTCACGTCGAGCTCGTAGTTGTGGCCATGCCAGTGCGGGCTGTTGCACTTGCCGAACGTCGCCTCATTCCAGGCATCGCTCTTCTCGGGGTTGTGGAGGCGGTGGGCCGCGTTGAAGTGGGCCTTCCGGGTGACGTAGACGGTGGGCATCGCAGGAGTCTCGGGGTTCTGTCCCTACCCGCTGCGCCGCCTCCCGTTCCGCCGCAGCGCCCCGCCGGTTCTGCGGCGCGGGCGTCTCGTAGCTTGGCGCCTCGTCCTCCCGCCGTGCCGTGCCAGAGCCCACGCTCTTCGAGAAGATCGCCGCCGGCGAGATCCCGGCCGACATCGTCTACCAGGACGACCGCGCCGTCGCCTTCCGCGACCTGCACCCGCAGGCGCCGACGCACGTGCTCGTGGTCCCGCGCAAGCCGATCCCGCGCGCCGACGCGGTCGAGCCAGAGGACGAGGCGCTCGTGGGGCACCTGTTTACGGTCGCCCGGCTGCGTGGCCGATGCAGAAGGACTGACCGACTACCGCCTCGTGGTCAACACCGGCGCCGGCGCGGGGCAGACGGTCTTCCACCTGCACGTCCACCTGCTCGGTGGCCGCGACTTCGGCTGGCCGCCCGGCTGACCGAGACGCGCCCGCCCTCCGCCTTCCGCCTTCCGACATGGTCCTCGTCGAGCACGTCAGCGTCGCCATCGACGGGACGCCGGTCCTCCACGACGTCTCGTTCTCGATCGAGCGCGGGACCGTCGCCGGCTACGTCGGCCCCAACGGGGCGGGCAAAACGACGACGATGCGCCTGCTCACGGGCGCCCTCGCGCCCGACGCCGGCCGCGTCGTCGTCGGCGGCATCGACGTCGCCGCGGACCCGCTCGGCGCAAAGCGGCGCTTCGGCTTCGTCCCGGAGCACGGCAACCTCTACGAGAGCTTTACGCCGACCGAGTACCTCGCCTTCATCGGCCGGATGCACGGCCTCGGCGAGGCGGCGCTCGCCGCGCGCACGGCCGCGCACCTCCGCTTCTGGGACCTCGCCGGGGCGGCGCAGCAGTCTATGACGGGCTTCTCGAAGGGCATGAAGCAGAAGGTGCTGATCTCGGCCGCGATGCTCCATGACCCGGCCGTGCTGCTCCTCGACGAGCCGCTCTCGGGCCTCGACGCCCACGCCGTGCTCCAGACGCGCGCGCTCCTGCGGACGCTCGTCGCGCGGGGCACGACGGTCTTCTACTCGTCGCACCTCCTGGACGCGGTCGAGAAGGTGGCGGACCTCGTCGTGGTCATCCGCGACGGCCGCATCCTGCAGACGGGCACGCCGGCCGAGATCACCGCCGGCGCAGGCGGCGCCTCGCTCGAGGACGCCTTTGGCCGCCTCACCGCCGCCGCGGACGCCTACGACGAGGCCGAGGTGCTGGTGGCAGAGGCCTTCGACTGAACGGGGTGGGAACAGCGCGCCGCGGCCAGCCCTTCCACCGGACACCCACGCCTTCCCCATGTCCGACGCTCCCGTCTGGTTTATCACTGGCTGCTCGACCGGCTTCGGCCGCGAACTCGCCTCCCTCCTGCTCGAGCAGGGCAAGCGCGTCGCCGTCACGGCCCGAAACCCCGACGACGTGCAGGATCTCGTCGATGGGCGCGGTGACGATGCGCTCGCGCTGCGCCTCGACGTGACCGACGCCGCACAGGTCGCCGAGGCCGTCGCCGCGGCCGAGGCTCACTTCGGGCGCATCGACGTGCTCGTCAACAACGCTGGCATCGGCTACTTCGGGGCCATCGAGGAGAGCGCCGAGGACGCCGTGCGGCGCATGTTCGAGATCAACTTCTGGGGCCTCGCCGCCGTTACGCGCGCGGCCCTGCCAGCGATGCGCGCCCGCCGCAGCGGCCACGTCGTCAACGTGTCGTCCATCGGCGGGCTCCGGGCGTTCCCGGCCGTCGGCTACTACAACGCGACCAAGTTTGCCGTCGAGGGCTTCTCCGAGGCGCTCGCGCTCGAGGTCGGTCCGCTCGGCATCGGCGTGACCCTTGTCGAGCCCTCGGGCTTCCGCACCGACTGGGCCGGCCGCTCGGCGGACGAGGTTGCGGACCCGATCGCGGACTACGCCGAGACGGCAGGCAAAAACCGCGACCAGATCCGCGGCTACTCGGGCGAGCAGCCCGGCGACCCGCGCAAGGCCGCCGAAGCCATCGTCGCGGCCGTCGAGGCGGACGCGCCGCCGCTGCACCTGCTCCTCGGCGTCGCCGCGCTGAAGGGCGCGCGCAGCAAGATCGAGATGCTCCAGCGCGACTTCGACGCGTGGGAGGAGACGACCGTCGGCGCGGACGCGCCGAAGGCATAAGCCTCGGGTGTCGGGGTAAGGTTCTGGACCCCGAACCTGGCCCTCGCACCTGCCTCAAATGACTGTCCTCGGCCTCACCGGCGGCATCGGGAGCGGCAAAACGGCCGTCGCGTCGCGCCTCGCCGCGCGCGACGGCGTGCGCGTGGTGCTCGCGGACGATCTCGCAAAGCAGATCATGACGGACGACCCGGAGCTCCGCGCCGGCCTCGTCGCTCGGTTCGGACCCGAGACGTTCGACACGGCGGGAGCCTTGGACCGGGCGCGCCTCGCGGCGCGCGTCTTCGGCAATCCGGGCGAGCTCGAGGCGCTCAACGCGCTCGTCCATCCGGCCGTGCGGCGCGCGATGCAGGCTGCGATTGCCACGGCGCAGGCTGATGGGGTTCGCCTGTTCGTCTACGAGGCGGCGCTCCTCCTCGAGGCCGGCGCCGACGCGCTCGTGGACCACCTCGCGCTCGTCGTCGCGCCCGAGGCGGCGCGCGTCGCGCGCGCGATGGCGCGCGACGGAGCGACCGAAGCGGACGTCCGCGCCCGACTGGCGCGGCAGATGGAACCAGCCGACGCGGAGCAGCGCACCCTGGCGGCCGGCGGGACCATCCTCCGCAACGACGCCGATCTCGCCGCGCTCCACGCCCAGGCCGACGCCCTCGCCGAGGCGCTCCTCGCTTGAGACGCCCCGTCAGGCGTTGCCGTCGAGGATCGTGTTGAGCACGGCAGCGTCGTGCGGCGTCGCGGCGCCGAGCAGCGTCGAGGCGAGGTCGTGGCCCATGCGGTCGCGCTTCGTCCGCAGGTAGTCCGTGTTGTGCGCGCCCGGGACCGCCTCGACCGGGACCATCTCGGCGATTTCGAGGCCGTAGCCTTCTAGGCCGATCCGCTTGGTCGGGTTGTTGGTCATGAGGCGGAGCTTGCGGATGCCCTCGGCGCGGAGGATCTGGCAGCCCGTGCCGTAGTCGCGGGCGTCGGCCTTGAAGCCGAGCGCGACGTTGGCCTCGACCGTGTCCATGCCCTGCTCTTGCAGCGCGTACGCGCGGAGCTTGTTCACGAGGCCGATGCCGCGGCCTTCCTGCTTCATGTACAGGATGAGGCCCTTCCCCTCCCCCTCGACGCGCTCCATTGCCTGCGCGAGTTGGTCGCCGCAGTCGCACCGCGCCGAGCCGAAGATGTCGCCGGTGACGCACTGCGAGTGGACGCGCACGAGGACCGGCTCGTCCTCGGTCCACGTGCCCTTTTTGAGCGCGAGGTGGACGTCGCCCGTCAGCGTCTCTTCGTAGGCCGCGAGGCGGAAGTTGCCGTGGGCCGTCGGCAGGTCCACCTCGATGAGTTTCTGGACGAGCGTCTCGGTGCGGAGGCGGTGCGCGATGAGCGAGGCGATCGTGATAAGCTTCATCCCGTGGCGGTCCGCGATCTGGCGCAGTTCGGGCGTGCGCGCCATCGTGCCGTCGGGGTTGAGGATCTCGATGAGGACGCCTGCGGGCTTCATCCCGGCGAGGCGCGCGAGGTCCGCCGCCGCCTCGGTGTGGCCCGCGCGGCGGAGGACGCCGCCGGGCGCGGCGCGCAGCGGGAAGATGTGGCCCGGGCGGGCAAAGTCCTCGGGCGCGGCGGTGTCGTCGGCGAGCGCGCGGATCGTCGCGGCGCGGTCGGCCGCCGAGATGCCCGTCGTCGTGCCCTCGCGGACGTCCACGCTCACCGTGAACGGCGTGTCGTGGAGGCCCGTGTTGACGGCCTCCATCATGGGCAGGCGCAGCGTCGCGGCGCGCTCGGCCGTGATCGCGACGCACATCAGCCCGCGCGCCTCGCGCGCCATGAAGTTGACCGACTCGGGCGTGACGAGCTCGGCCACGCCGATGAGGTCGCCCTCGTTCTCGCGGTCCTCGTCGTCCACGACGACGACGAGGCGGCCGTTGCGGAGGTCGTCGAGCGCGTCCTCGACAGAGTCGAAGCGGACCGAGGCGTCGGGGGCGTCCATTGCAATGACGGCTGTTTCGGGCGGTACGGGCGCGCCGCGGGCACGGTGCCGGGGCGGGCGGAGAATTCGCCGCTGCGCCTAGTTGTTCATCACCTCGACGGTCGCCTTCGGCGCGTCCGCCGAGACGACGGCGGCCACGCGCGAGCGCTCGACGCGGATGCGCGTCCCGTCCTCGACCGACATCACGACCGTCGTCTCGTCGACGCGGGTGAGCGTGCCGTGGATGCCGCCACTCGTCACCACGCGGTCGCCCTTCTGAAGCGCGCCGATAAGCTCGCGGTGCTTTTTCGCCGCCTTCGTCTGGGGCCGGATCATGAAGAAGTACATGACCAGAAACATGAGCCCGAAGACGGGCAGCATGGAGCCACCGAACGGAGCGGCGGCCTGGGCAATCGGGAGAAACATCGGAGCGGGAGGTTGGACGCCTCGAAGGTAGCCGCCCGCGCGAGGCGCCCGCCGTGGGAACGCCGCGAATCCCGGGCCGCCCTGCGGCCGAAACCAAAAGAGTGAGGGCACGCGATCCGTATCGCACCGCATCGACTCCCTACCGTTGCTGCCTTCCGGCCCTGGCGGAGTTCAGGAGGAGCTGGTCGTACGGGACGTGCCCTCACTCTGCCGGCAGGCGCGGCGTCTCGTGACGCTCGGGCGGCCGGCGACGCGCAACATACGGCGACGCGCAGGCCCGTCTCTGCGAAGGGACGGGGAATCTCTCCGACTGTGGCACCGGGTCCGGTGTCACCGCGGCGCCGCACAGAAGCCACTCGACGGACGGAGCAGTGCAACCGAACGGCTCCCCATCCGTCCGGCCCTCCTCCCCTTCCCGATCCGCCGTGATCCGTCCGCTTCTGCTCTCGCTCCTCGTCGCCCTCCCGCTTGCCGCGCAGCCGCTTCCGCCGCGCGCCGACTCGCTCGCCAGGGCCTTTCTCACGCAAACCGGCGCGCCCAGCCTCGTCGTCGCGGTGACGAAGAATGGGGAGCGAACCGTTGCGGGGTACGGACTGGTCGACGGTGCGGCGCCGACCGCGACGACCCGGTACGAGATCGGGTCCGTGACGAAGACGTTCACGGCGCTCGCCCTCGCGCGCGCCGTCGAGCGAGGCGTGTTGCTCGAGACGTTCGTCCAGTCGCTGCTGCCGGACTCGGTCCGGCTCGCGGTCGTTGGCCGGCCGATGACGCTCAGAGACCTCGCGACGCACACGGCGGGCCTGCCGCGCTTACCTGTCCCGTTCTCACCTGCGTCGTTTACCGACCCGTACGTGGACTACACCGAGGCGGACCTCATGGGCTTCCTCCAGACGGTTCGTCCCGACTCGGCCGGCGTGCGGGCGGCGTACTCCAACGTCGGCGTTGGCCTGCTCGCCTGGGTGCTGGCACGGCGCGAGGGCCTGGGCGTCGAGGCGCTCCTCGCCCGCGACGCGATCGCCCCGCTCGGGCTGAGCGCCACGTCGTTCACCGGCGCCGTCGCTCCGCCGCACACGACGGCCGGAACGCCTATCGGCGCGTGGGGATGGACCGACGCGCTCGCCGGCGCCGGCGCGCTCCGCTCGGACGCCGCCGACCTGCTGACGCTCGCCGAGGCCGTCTCTCGGCCGGACCGCGCGCCGGCCCTCGCCGCCGCGCTGCGCCTCGTCGTCGAGCCCCGGTTCGACGCGGCACGCTACCGCCTCGGCCTCGCCTGGCACCTGCTGCCGGCCTCCGGTCCGACGCGCCTCGCGTTCCACAACGGCGCGACGTTCGGCTCGGTCGCCTTCGTCGGCGTCGTCCCCGGGTCGGACCTCGGGCTCGTGCTGCTCTCCAATGCCGGCGCCAACGAGGCGCTGGACCGCCTCGCGTTCGCGCTCCTCGGCGTTCTCGAGGCGCCCTGAACAAGCGGCGGGCGCGTCTCCGGGTGGAGACGCGCCCGCCATGACCCGACGAGGGAGACGCTAGTTGCGCGAGCCGCCCATTGGCTGGGCGCCCTGAGCCGGGGCGCCCATCGTGCCGCGCATGGTCTGGTCGCGGCGCATCTGGCGGAACTCGGTGTCGATCCGCGACAGGTTCGGCGCCGCCATCTGACGTGCATTCTCGAAGCCACGGCGGCCGGCGCCGCGGACCGAGAAGATCTGGTCGCGGTACGTGTCGCGCTGGCGGCGGAGGCGGATAAGCTCCTGCGCGCGCTCAGACCGCGCGTTGCCCGTCGCGCGGTCGAAGTCGCGGCGGGCGACAGCGATCTCACCGTCGTAGGCGGCGATGCGCTCGTCGCCCATCCGGAAGTAGTCGGACGGCGTCGCCATGGCCATGCGCGACATCACGACGCTCGAGTTGAGGTCGTTGTACCGCTGCGTCACGCCCATGCGCTGCTCGGGCGTCGCACCGGTGCCGAGCGCCTGGTAGTCGCGGCGGAGCGCATCGCGCTGCTGGCCGTAGCGCGTCGCGTCCGGGCTGTTGCCGAGCGCGCGGACATCGCGGTCGAGACGCGTAAAGGAGCGGTCGTCGAGCGTCGGGTTGTCAAGCACGACATCGTCCGCGTTGTCGACCGGTGTGACGGTGTTGGCGCTGATGCCCGTCGGATCACTGCGGAGTTGATCCGCCACCTGGCTTGCGGGCTGCGACGCGTCGGCACGTGGGTCGGCGGTAGACGTCTGCGGACGGGTCTGGGCGAGGGCCGGCGCGGCGGCGAGGAGCGCGACAGCGGCGAGAGCGGGGAGTCTCATGGGACGGGATGGGAAGAAGGGGACTCTTCAACCCACCTGCCGCCGTGCCAGGGTCCGGCGCAGGGCCACATTCCGGAATTGCCTAGCTCCAGCCCGGGAAGATCCCTACGGACCGGCACCGCTACCGGGTGCGGTCGACGTACGGGTAGCGGCGGAACTGCCTTAGCACGCGCGGGTCGCGGGTCGTCTCGAAGACCTCGCCGCAGATGGAGCACGTGAACGTGATCTGGCGCGGCTCGCCCGAGGCGCCGTTGAGGATCGCGAACCAGCCGCCGGCGCCGAAGGTGAGGTCGGCGCGCGCGGCGTGGTGGTAGCGGTCCACGCCGTGGGCGGCGCAGGCCGGGAGCCGCTCGGGCGTCGGGGCGGCGGGCGCCGAGGCGTCAGGAATCACGGAGACGATCAGTGCTGTGGGCTGACATGTACCCGCGTCGCCGCGTCGCGTTCTCGCCTCAAGGGATGCAGGGGACGGCAGGGTCCTGCCGGAAGCTGGTCCGCGCGAGTTCGCAGCCTGTCGGGACGATGGTGACCTCAAACGGGTAGGCCGCGCCGATAAAGCCGAAGCCGCCGCGGACATTTGTGAGCGCCTCGGGGTCGGAGAGCACGTCCGGGTCGAAGACGCCGCCGGGCGGGCGCCAGTCCTCGCTCGCGACCTCGCCGCGAATGGTGACCAGCCGGAGGGCGAAGTCTCGGGCCAGGGTACCCGGAAGCTGCCGCGTGCCCTCGATCTGCACGAGGTCGTCGGCGATCGCGAGGTTCAGCACGATCTCCCAGCCGAACTCGACCGGCCCGAGCGCGCCGTCTACGTCCCGCGTGATGGTGACGCCGCCGCCCGTCGGCGTCGCAAGGCGGTACTCCACGCGGACGCGGTTGAGCTGCGGCGCGTCCGGCATCAGGATCGAGTACAGGAGCGGGCCGGACGGGTTGAGGACCCGGCGCAGGGGCTCGATGCGCGGCGGGACAGCGACGAGCGCCGAGACCTCGCCGCCCTCGTCGCGGCGCACCACGAAGCGTTGCCGGCTGCCGTAGGCGGGCCGCGTGGCGGCCGAATAGACGTGCCCGCGCGTGCGGTTCGGGAACGTTACGAGGCTGTCGCGCCACGGCGTCTCGGCGCCCGTCGCGAGGTCGATGGAGACGACCGAGATCGGCAGCGCCGTGTCCTCGTCGAGGCCGATCGTGTCGCGGACGGGCACGACGCGGACGGCCTGCGTCTCGGCGGTCGGGTCGAGGGCGCCGTAGAGCGTGTACGAGCCGCGCAGCGAGCCCGGCGTCTCGATGGCGTCGTCGCAGCCGGCGACGAGCGCGAAGAAGAGCGCGAGCGTGAGGAGTCGAGTCATCGGGTGTCGAGGCGGAGGCCGAGCGTCGGCACGATGGGCAGCTGGTCCACGCGGCGCAGCGTAAAGATGTCGTACGCGAAGAGGTTGGCGCGGTCGTAGGCGTTGAGCAGGCCCGCCTGAGCCGTCAGCCGGCCGACCGACAGCGGGAAGACGCGCTCCACGGTCACGTCGAGGCGGTGGTAGTTCGGCAGGAGCGCGTTGAAAGGGCGCTCGTAGATGACCCGCGGCGTACCGGGGTCCGCGTAGACGTCCGGTGTGCCGTTGAGGAACAGGAACTGGTCGAAGCCGAGCGCGCGGCTGTACGGCAGGCCCGAGCCAAACTGGAAGCGCGCCGCGAGCGTGAAGCCAAAGGCCGGGATGCTCGCGATGGCGGTCGCCTGGTGGCGGCGGTCGTGGCCGGGCCGGTAGGTAAAGCGCGGGTCGCCGTAGCGGACCTCGTTAGCCACGGTGACGGTCTCGTACTCGACCGACGACAGGCCGTAGTTGAGCTGCAGCAGGGCGCCGCGGCGCCGCACCTCGGCGCGGAGGTCGAGGCCGTGCGCGGTGCCCGAGGCCGAGATGAGGTTCGTCGTGAGCCGCGGGATCGACGTGAACTCGGCGACCGAGAGGTCGTCCAGCCCCTTCGTGAAGCCCTCGATGGAGAGCTCGCCCCAGTCGCCGGCGCGGTAGCGGTAGCCGCCGATAAGGTGCGTCGCGCGCGGCGTGAGCACGTCCGGCGCGAGCGTGTACGCCGTAAAGATGGACGTCGCGTCGCGGCGGTCGCTCACACCGACGACGGCCTGGTTGTAGATGCCGGCGGCGAGGCTGAGGCGGTGCGGGCCGGTCTCGAAGGCCGCGCGCAGGCGCGGCTCGACGAAGACCTGGCCCTGCTTGGGGAGCGTCGTCAGGCGGGCGCCGGGCGAGACGCGCAGGCCACCAAACGTGAACTCGGGCTGGACGTAGAGGCCCGCCTCCGCGAACGTGATGCCGTCGGTCTCGATGTTCTGGAACTGCCCGCCGAGCTGGGATCCGAGCGAGTTCGTGTAGATAAAGCCGCCGGCCTTGAGCTGCGCGCGCCTCAGGATGTACGTCAGGTCGAAGGTGCCGTCGATGCGGCGGCGGCCGGAGCGGCGGAGCAGCGCGGCATCGGCCGAGCCGCGCGGACCGAGTTCGGTGTTGAGGTTCGCGAACGAAACCTGGACCGAGGCCAGCAGCGGCACGTCGGACGGCAGCAGGATGTAGCGGGCGCCGACGCCCGTGTTCTGGTACCGCACCTCGTCCGGCCGCGCCGCCGCCGTCACCGAGGCGTCGGGGTCGCCGATGCCGCCGCGGTCCCACGTGTGCAGCGCCGTCACCGAGATGCGGCTCTTGGCCGAGGCGGTGAAGTAGAGCTTGCCGAAGAGGTCGCCGAAGTCGAACGGGAGGGGCGCCGAGACGTAGCGCGCCGCGATGAGGTCTACGGTGGAGACGCGTGCGGAGGCGAGGAACGACATCCGGTCGCGCCAGATCGGCCCCTCGAGGCTCGCGCCGGCGACGAACGGCGCGACGCTCGCCGAGGCGGTCACGCGGCGCAGGTTGCCCGTGCGGGCCGTCACGTCGAGGACGGACGAGATCTGGCCGCCGTAGCTCGCGTCGTAGCCGCCGGCGTAGAGGTCGGCCGTCTGCAGCAGGTCGGCGGGGAACGCCGAGTAGAAGCCGAGCACGTGGAACGGCTGGAAGACCGGGATGCCGTCGAGGAAGACGAGGTTCTGCGTCGGCTCGCCGCCGCGGATGAACAGCTGCCCGCCGCGGTCGCCGCTCGTCACGACGCCCGAGAGCGAGACGATGTAGTTGGCGAGGTCGCCGGAGACGTCGGGCGCGGGCACGCGGCGGACGTCCTCGGGGCTGATGCGCTGGAAGCCGGCGTCGACGTCGGCGGACGACCGGCCGCCGGTGCCCTCGACGATGGCCTCGCCGATCGCGACCGGCTCGAGCGCCACGTCGTAGGTCCGCACGCCGGGCGAGAGCACGAGCGTGTCGAGGCGCGCCTCGTAACCCGCTGCCGCGACGCGCACAGCCGCGCGCTGCGGCGTGATCCCGACGACGCCGTAGAAGCCGTCGGTGTCGGTCTGCGTCCCGCGGACGTCGCCGTCGCGCAGCGGCGTCACCGCGACCGTCGCGCCGATGAGCGGCTGCCCGTCCGCGGCGTCCGAGACGAAGCCGCGGAGGGTCGCCGGCTGCGCCGTGGCGGGGCGAGCGGCGAGGAAAGCGCTCGCGGCGAGCACGCCGAGGACGAGGAGCGAACGGGCCATCACGGTGGGGCGGGCGGATCGGAAGCTAGCGGTCCCTCAGGACATCCTGTGGGGCAGAGCGCCGTGCCCTGACGCGCGGCCGCCGTGCCGGCCCTTAGTTTTCTCCGCGCCCGCCTCGGGGCGCCCGACGCCTGCTGTTCCGATGACGCCTTCCCCCGCCCGGCGCGCGCCGCGACGCGCCCTGCTCCTCGCCGCGGTGGCGCTGGCCGTCTCGCTCGCCGCCTGCGACGGCGGCGCCACGGCGGACGAGGCCGTGTCCGGCGACCTCGCCAGCCAGTTCGAGGCGCGGGCCGGGTTCACGCCGCTCGCCGAGGCCCTCCGGCTCACGGGCGTCGCGCCGGAGCTTGCCGGCGGGCCGTTCACCGTCTTCGCGCCGACCGAGGCCGCGCTCCGCTACGTCGGCACCGACTTCCGGCCCGTCCTCTTCGCGGACGAGCAGCGCCAGACGCTCGCGCGCATCCTCCGGCACCACATCGTGCCGGGCCGCCTCGGCCCGGACGCGCTCACCGACGGCGCCACGCTCACCGCGCTCGACGGCGCCACCCTCACCGTCCGCCGCATCGGGCCGGTCGTGACCATCAACGGCGTCACCGCAGACGTCTCGCGCCCGCTCGAGGCCGACAACGGCATCGCGTACCCGCTCGCCGACGTGCTCCTCGACGGCGTCGAGGCCGACGAGCGCGTGCGCCTGTCGCCCAGCCTCTCGATCCTTGCCCGGGGCCTGCGCGCCACGCCCGTCGCCGAGGTCACGGCGCTGCCGCGCGTGACCGTCCTCGCGCCGATCAACGACGCCTTCACCGCGCTCGGCCAGGGCTCGCTGAACCTCCTCCAGGAGGGCGTCAACCGCGACGTTTTCGAGCGCCTGCTGCGCACACTCGTCCTGCCCGGCGATGTAGACCTCCGGACGCGCGTCGGCCAGACGGTGACGACTGTCGCGGGCGACGTGCTGCCGGTGACGCAGGACGCCGACGGCGTGCTCTCGGTCGACGGCGTCCGGGTGCTGCACGCTGAGACGACGGCCGACGGCCGCTTCTACGTCCTCGCCGCGCCCCTCTTCCGGGGCCTCACGGTCTCCCAGCGGCTCCGCGTGAAGGCAGAACTCGCACAGTTTCTCACCGACACGCCGCTCGTGCCCGGCCTGCCCGCGCTGCTCGCCGACCTGTCTGCGCAGGTCACGGTCTTCGCGCCAGCGGACGTGCTCTACAACGGCCGAAGTCCCAACACACGGGCGACGCTTCGCGCCCCGGCTCAGGCGACGCTGCTGCGCCGCTCGACAGGTGTCCATGTCGTCCGCGGCCGCTACGCACCTGAGGACCTCACAGACGGCCTCCAGCTTACCGCGCTCGACGGGACCGTGCTGACCGTCAGGCGCAGCCTCGACGCCATCTCCATCGACGACACGCCGATCCGCAACCCGGCGCGGCTCATCAACGGCTACCTCTACGACGCGGACCTCTTCGTGCAGCCCGACGTGGACCTGCTCGACACGGTTCTGCTCGACGGCTTCGCCGATTACTTCAAGGTGGTCCGCTCGACGGGCATCGAGGCCGAGTTCCGCAGCCGCGCCCACACGGCGTGGGTCGTGCCGGACGCGGTCATCGGGCCGTTCACTGGCCGCCCCGATGCCCAGATCCGCACAATCCTGAGGCGCACGGCAACAGAGTCGTTTCTCCCGCGGTTCGAGGATCCTCCGACCACGTTCGAGGCGCTCAACGGAACCGAGCGCACCGTCTACTCGACGGGGTGCCCGCCTGCAGCGCCGTGCCTGCCGTTCACGTTCGAGCCGTATTACATCCTCGTAGGCGAGACACGGGTCGACCAGAAGCGGCCGAAATTTGGCCTCGGCCGGCAGACGAAGGACAGAACGGGCGTCTGGCACCGCCTCGAAGAGCCCGAGTTCAGGCTCAGTCTGGCCGACGAGGGCGCGCCTGTGCCGCCGTGATCCGCGCGAAGCCGCTCGCGAACACGTCGGCGAGCCAGCGGGCGTAGGGCACACCGGCGAGCTCTGCGAGGACGGCGAACGTCCCGTCGGGCGCGAACGTCGGCAGCGCGTTGACCTCGAGAAACCAGACGCAGCCCGACCGGTCGATGCGGACGTCCGAGCGGGACACGTCGCGCAGGCCCAGCGCGCGGTGCGCGGCGACGGCCATCGCCGCGGCCTCCACCTCCGCCTCGGGCGCGAGCACGCCGGGCACGCGGTAGGCGAGCGGCGCCTCGGGGCGCTCGTAGCGCTCGAGCGCGTGCAGGCCGATGCCCGTCGCCGCCTCGGTCGCGCGGAGCAGGACCGGCAGTGCGCGCGCGCCGTCGTCCGTCCCGACGACGCCGACCGTCGCCTCGTCGCCGTCGACGAAGGCCTCGGCGAGCAGGTCCTGCCGGTACAGCGCGTGCTGCCGCGCCGCCTCGGCGCGCAGCGCCTGCGGCGTCTCGACGCGGCTCGTCGGGGCGATGCCGCGCGCCGTGCCCTCGTAGCGCGGCTTGACGAAGAGCGGGAAACCGAGCGCGTCGGCCGCCGCGAGGTCGGCGGGGTGGTCCGGGCGGAGGACGGCGTGCGGCGGTGTGCGCACGCCCGCCGCGGCGACGGCGACGTTGGTGAGGTGCTTGTCCAGCGAGACGCTCAGCGCGAGCGCGTCGGAGAAGAGCGCGGGCACGCCGGCGAGCTCGAGCAGGACCGCGGCGTGCGCCTCGCGGTTGCGCGTCCCGCCCTCGCCGATGCCGAGGCCTTCGGCGATGGACAGCGCCGCGTCGAGCGCGAGCGGCGGCGCCGTGATCGGCCCGGACTGCATCGCCGCGAAGAGCGCCGCCGTGTTGCCGACGCGGACGGGCGTGTGGCCGAGCAGACAGAGCGCCTCCTCGAGCGCCGCGACGGTCGCCTCGGGTTCGAACTCGGCGTCCCAGTCGTCCGGCGCGCCGGCCGGCCGCGGCGTGTCGCCGAAGCGGTCGAAGACGAGCCCGACCCTCACGCGCGTCCGCGGCTCCGCGGCGCCGCAGCGTGCTCGCCCTCCGCCTCGTCCGGCGCGAGCGCCTCGAAGGCATCCCGGAGCGGGGCATCGAGCGGCGCCATCGGCTCGGCAGGGGCGGTCGTGGGCGCGACGAGAATGCCCGCGATGTCGCCGGCGAGCGTGTCGAGGCGGGCGAGCTTGCGCGCGCGCCAGCCGCGGTCGAGCGCGGTGATCGTCGGGGACGCGGCGGCGAACGACGCGGCGAAGGCGGCAACGACGGCGAGGATCAGGACCGGCACCCCGACGCCGGCCGCCGACCCGAGCGCGGCGCCCGTGATCGCGGCGGCGACGACTGCCAGGATGCCGCCGAGGGCGAGCCCCTCCGTGCGCGAGTTCGCCAGCCCGACGTGCTGCGTGATCCGGATGCGCGTCCGCTCACCGCGCGGGCTGACGGTCGCCGTCGTTAGAAGTCCGCTTCCGGTCATCCCGCTCCACTCGCAGGCGCCGCCGACCTGCTGAACGTCCCCGCCCGGGGTCCTGCCGAGCATCGCAGCCGCAGACGGCCCGAAGCGGTCCCGGAGCAGCGCCACCGTGTCCTCCCACGCCTCGTCCGTCAGCGGCGCGTCGACCCAGCGCTCGACGACGACGTGCGTGTCGGTCTGCGACGCCTGCCGGGCAATCCCACCGCGGTCGAGCTCGGCCGCGGCGGCGCGGAGGTCGGCCGGGTCGAGGCCGGCGTCCGCCCCGAGGCGCGCGATCTCGTCCAGCGTCAGCCCGACGCCGTCGGACGCTCGGGAGGAAGCGGCCTGCCGCTCGGCGGCGCGCGCGATGATGTCGGCGACTTCTTGCTCAGAGTACGTGCGCATCAGGACCGGGTGCGGCGGGAGTGAGTGGGCGTGTGGAGATCGGCGTCGAGGTCAGCGTCGAGCAAGCGCGGGTCGATGCGGCCGGCGGGCGCCTCGCTCCTCTCAGGCGCTTCGAAAGCCGGGGCTGGCGTGATCGTCGCGGCGGCGTCGGTGAGCGTTTCCATCTGCCCGGCGCGCGCCTCGGCCCACCGGCGCTGCCCGCGCCATGCCGACCCGAGCAGCGCGGTGGCAAGGAGCGCCAGGATCGCGGCGACGCCCCATGGGAGAGGATCTCCCGCCGAAGACGCCATGACGAGGACCATCACCGCAGCGAACAGCTGGATGATGCCGATGGTGGCGAGCGCCCGGAGCCGCTGCTCCTTGTCCGTGCGGAGCGTGAGGCGGCTGCCATCGCCGTCGGGTTCGAGCGTCATCCGGAGATTGCCGTTGCGCCATGTCCGCTCCTCGCCCGGCCCGCCCGTCCGTCCTGTCGCGTCGAACGTCCGGCGCGCGTCGGCGACGAGGCGCTGCCAGAGCGCCTCGCTCGGCGGCTCGAGGAGGCGCACGCTGCGGCGGACGGATGTCGGGACGGGCCCGAACGTCCCGACCGACGCCTCGGGCGCGCCCAGGCGCACCTGCCACGCCGCCGCCTCGACGAAGGCGCGCGGGATGCCCGACGCCTCGCCGACCTCCGCCATCTCGTCCACGGTGAGGCCTTCGGGCGCGCGGCTGCGCGCGCGCTCGACCTCCGCCGCGGCGCGCTCGAACACCTGTCGGATCTCGTCTTCGGAAAAGCGGTCGTCGGTCATCGGGTGCGCGTGCGGGTGGCAGGACGCTCGGCAGACGGATCGTCGTCCAGAAGGTTGAGGTCGAGGCGCGCCTCGGCGACGCGCAGCAGCGGGCGCCGCGAGGCGCTCAAGTGTCGCAGCCTCCTGGCGCGCGATGAGGTCGATGCGGTCCAGCGCCGCCTCGAAGCGCCTATCCAAGCCGCGTGCCCAGGCGCGCACGCCGAAGCCGAGGGCGACGAACAGGAGAACGCTCGACGCAAAAAAGATGATCGGCACCATGTTCGCCGGATCACCCGATCCCTCTCCCGGCGACGCCAGCCCGAACCCGACGGCGATGAGCAGGGAGGCGACGGTGCCGAGCAGGGTGCTCCACGCGTACTCCTTCATCCCGAACTTCTCTACGACGATTTCGGTGCCGCCGCCGGTGAGCGGCCGTGCCGCGAGATGCACCGCATACTCGTCGTTCCGGCCCATCTTGGACGGGCTCAGCCACTCGCGCCCGCGCCCGACCTGGCTCGCCCGGCCCGGCCCGCCGAAGAGCGTCCGCATCGCGTCCACGCTCTGTTCCCACGCGGCGTCCGAGAGCGGACCAGAAAGCACGCGCGTGCGCCGGACCTCCGTCGGCATCCCGAGGAGCGATTGGGCACGAGGCGCCGGCGCGCCGAGGGCCGCCGCGGCCAGCGCGACCCGCTCGGGGTCGAGGCCTGCAGCGCGGCCGATCTCGACGAGTTCGTCCAACGTCAGGCGCTCGCTTCCGAGGTCGTCGGCGGGCGCGTCGCGGGCCGCTTGGGCGAAGACGGCGCGGGCCTCTTCCTCGGAGAACGTGCGCATCGGGGGCGCCTCGGGCGGTGAACGGCCCGCAAACTACCGCGCGCCGCGCCCGGCGCGGGGCACCGGGCGCGCCCGCAGAACGTAGACCGCCCACAACTCCCGACCCGCATATGCCCGAGATCGACCTCGACAACGTCCAGCGCCCCCTCCTCGTCCGCCCGCTCATCCCTGCCGACTTCGACGCCGTCGTTCGGCTCCAGCAGAGCGGCTTCCCCGGCATGCGTCCGTGGACGCGGGGCGAGTTCGAAGCGCACCTCGCGGCTTTTCCCGAGGGCCAGATCGGCGTCGAGATCGAGGGCCAGCTTGTCGCCTCGTCGTCCAGCCTCATTCTGGACCTCGACGAGTTCGCCGGCGCGCACTCGTACGCCCGCATCACCGGCCAGGGCACGCTGAGCACGCACGACCCCGAGGGCGACACGCTCTACGGCATCGAGGTCGTGGTCGACCCGGCCTTCCGCGGGATGCGCCTCGGCCGGCGCATCTACGACGCGCGCAAGACGCTCGCACGGCAGCTCAACCTGCGGCGGATGCTCATCGGCGGCCGCCTGCCCGGCTTCGACGCCGCGGCGGCGGCCGAGCCGGGCCTCACCGTCCAGGCCTACGTCGAGCAGATCCTGGACCGCCAGGTGCTCGAGCCGGTGCTGACGTTCCAGCTCGCCAACGGCTTCACGATCAAGCGCATCATCACGGACTACCTGCCGCAGGACGAGGCGTCGCGCGGCTACGCCGTCCTGCTGGAGTGGGTCAACCTGCGCCACGACCCGGACCCGAACGAGCAGGCGCGCAGCACCTTCCCCGTCCGCGTCTGCGCCGTGCAGTACCCGATGCGCAAGATCGCGGGCTTCGACGACTTCGCGCAGCAGGTGACCTTCTTCGTCGACGCCGCCGCAGGCTACAAGGCCGACTTCGTCCTCTTCCCCGAGATCCTGACGCTCCAGCTGCTGTCGTACCTGCCGCACCGCGAGCCGGGGCAGGCCGTGCGCCAGCTCGCGGACCTCACGGGCGAGGTTATCGACCTCTTCCAGGGCCTCGCGCTGAGGTACGACATCAACGTCATCGCGGGGAGCCACTACGCCGAGGAGGACGGGCACCTCGTCAACGTGTCGTACCTCTGCCGCCGCGACGGGTCGGTCGAGCGCCAGCTGAAGCTGCACATCACCCCGAACGAGCGCCGCTGGTGGGGCGTCCGCCCGGGCAACGCCGTCAACGTGTTCGACACGGACCGCGGCAAGGTCGCGATCGCGATCTGCTACGACGTCGAGTTCCCCGAGGTCGCGCGCATCGCGGCGATGAAGGGCGCCCAGATCCTGTTCGTGCCCTTCTGCACGGACAACCGGCAGGGCTACCTCCGCGTCCGCCTCTGCGCGCAGGCCCGCGCCATCGAGAACCAGATGTTCGTCGTCACGGCCGGCGTCACCGGGCTCATCCCGAGCGTCGAGAACATGGACATCAACTACGCGCAGTCCGCCGTCTTCACGCCGTCCGACTTCCCGTTCGCCCGCGACGGCGTCGCGGCCGAGTGCGAGCCGAACCTCGAGGCGCTCGTCGTGGCGGACCTCGACCTCGAGCTGCTGCGCCAGAACCGTCTCAACGGGACCGTCCGCCCGTGGCGCGACCGCCGCGCGGACCTCTACGAGATTCTCGACCACTCCGAGCCGACGGTCTCGCACGAGGCGCCGTCGGGGGACGGCTACAACGTGCCGGTGCGCCCCGCCGAGGCGCCCGGCGGCCCTATCACCGGCGGATAAGGGCAGCGGTCCTGCCATCTTCCGCCCTTCCCCACGCCGGCCGGGAAGCGCCGCGCGAGCGCCGGCGGTAACGTCCGGCAGAACCCGCCGCGCCGCGATGACCCCGCAGGACCTGCCCGCCCCCTCCAACTTCCTCCGCGACATCGTCGCCCGCGACGTCGCCGCCGACACGTACGGCGGGCGCGTCGCGACGCGCTTCCCGCCGGAGCCCAACGGCTACCCGCACCTCGGGCACGCCAAGACGATCTGCCTCAACTTCGGCCTCGCGCGCGACTTCGGCGGCACGTGCGTGCTCCGCTACGACGACACCAACCCCGAAACGGAGTCCGCCGAGTACGTCGCCGCCCTCGAGGACGCCGTGCGGTGGCTGGGCTTCGCCCCGTCGGAGATCCGCTTCACGTCGGACTACTTCGAGCAGCTTTACGCGTGGGCCGTCGGCCTCATCGAGAACGGCCTCGCGTTCGTCGACGAGGAGTCCGAGGACGAGATCCGCGCGCGCCGCGGGACCGTGACGGAGGCCGGAAGCCCAAGCCCGTTCCGCGACCGCCCCATCCAGGAGAACCTGCGCCTCTTCGACGAGATGCGCCGCGGCGAGCACGCGGACGGCTCGCTCGTCCTCCGCGCCCGGATCGACTCGGAGCACGGCGTGATGGCGCACCCGAACATGAAGCTGCGCGACCCGCTGATGTACCGCATCCGCCGCGACGCGCACCACTACCGCCGCGGCGACGCGTGGCCGATCTACCCGTTCTACGACTGGGCCCACGGCCAGTCCGACGCCATCGAGGGCATCACGCACTCGATCTGCACGCTCGAGTTCGACGTCAACCGCCCGCTCTACAACTGGTACCTGGACGCGATCGGCATCGCGGAGCCGCGCAACCACCAGTACGAGTTCGCGCGCTTCAACCTGGACTACACGGTGATGAGCAAGCGCAAGCTGCTCCGCCTCGTGACCGAGGGCCACGTCTCGGGCTGGGACGACCCGCGCATGCCGACGATCGCCGGGCAGCGGCGCCGCGGCGTCCGCCCCGAGGCGCTGCGGCGCTTCTGCGACGAGACCGGCATCTCGACCGTCGACGGCCGCGTCGAGTTGTCGTTTTACGACCACGTCGTGCGCGACGACCTCAACGCGGTCGCGCCGCGCGTGCTCGCCGTGTCGGACCCGGTCCGGCTGACGATCGACAACCTCGACGCGCCGCTCGACCTCGACGCGCCGCTGTGGCCGCACGACGTGACGCCGCCCGAAGGCGCCCCGCTCTCGCGCCGCCTGGCGCTCGGGCGCGACCTGTGGATCGAGCGCGGCGACTTCGCCGAGGCGCCGCCGACCGGCTGGAAGCGCCTCTCGCCGGGCGCCGAGGTGCGCCTGCGCCACGGCCCGGTCGATCCGGTGCACCGGCGTCGACCGCGACGACGCGGGCGCCATCGTCGGCGTGCGCGCCTCGGCAGACCTCGCGACGCTCGGGTCGGAGGGATTCCGCGGCGGCGTGGTCCACTGGGCCGACGCCGCGACGGCGACGCCGGCGACGTTCCGGCTGTACGACCGCCTCTTTACCGTCCCGGTGCCCGAGGAGGCCGAGGACGTCGTGGACGTGCTCAACCCCGAGTCGCTTGTCGAGACGCAGGGCTTCACGGAGCCGGGCCTCGAGCCGGGCGTCCGTTACCAGTTCGAGCGCCTCGGCTTCTTCGTCCAGGACACTGCCGACAGCGCGCCTGGGCGGCCGGTCTACAACCGGATCGTCGCGCTGCGCGACTCGTGGGGCAAGAAGGAAAGCGGGACAAGGAAGACGGGCGCAGAAAAGGCGCCCCTCGCGCCACCGCCCGTCGTGGGTCCGCGAGACCCGGCAGCGGGACTCTCAGAGGCCGAACGGTCGGGCTTCGAGGCGCTCGTCGCCCGAGGCGTCGGGCCCGAGGAGGCGGCCGTGCTGGCGGCGGACGCCGGCCTCGCGGAGCTTTTCGAGGGCATCGTCGGCGTCGGCGCGGACGTCCGCGATGCGGCCAACCTGCTCGTTCAGGACGTGCGGCCGCTCGTCTCGGACGGCGTCAGCCGGGCGACGCCGGGCGCGCTTGCCGAGGCGCTCGCGCTGCGCGAGAACGGCACGCTCACCAAGGCATCGCAGCGGACGCTCGTCGCCCACCTCGTCGCCGAGGGCGGCGACGCGCAGGCGGCCGTCGAGCGCCTCGGGCTGGCGGCCGTCCGCGACGACGCGGCGCTCGTGCCGGCCGTCGAGGCGGCGCTGGCGGAGCACCCGGATAAGGTGGCGGCGATCCGCGGCGGCGAGGCGCGCCTCGTGGGCTTCCTCGTCGGGCAGGCGATGCGCCGCGCGCCCAAGGGCGCGGACCCGACGCGCGTCCAGGAACTCCTCCGCGAGCGCCTCGAGGCCTGATCGGACGACTACCGGATGACCGTCAGGGTCTGGCTCGCCGCCATGCCGCGGCCGACGGCGCGCACGACGTAGACGCCGGCGGGTAGGCCGGCCGTGTCGAGACCGAGGCGGTGCGTGCCGGCCACGAGCGGGCCATCGTGGAGCACGGCCACCTCGCGGCCGAGCGCGTCGACGACGGCGAGGCGGACGGGCTGCGCGGCGTCCAGCCGCAGCGAGACGGCACCGAGGCCGAGCACCGGGTTGGGGGCAACAGCGAGCGCAAACGCCCCCTCAGCCGCTGCTGCCTCAGCCGCGACGACCCCGCCGAGCGCGGCCCGGAGTTGCGCCGACGTGTAGAGGTACACGCGCCCCGCCCCCTCACGCGGCGCCCCGACGATCGGGTCGGGCGCGCCGTCGCCGTCGATGTCCGCCCACGCGACGCTTCTCCCGTACCCGCTGTTGAGCGCCGGGGTCGGCGAGGTCAGCACGAGAAGCTCAGCCCCGGTCGCGCCGCTGAAAAGCGTCACCCGCCCGGCCCGGTTCACGCCGTTGCGGCCCTGCTCGTACGGGGCCCCGGCGAGCACGTCGGGGACCCCGTCGCCGTCGACGTCTCCGGCCGGCGCGATCGCCACCCCGAGCCCGCCGCCGCCCTGTGGCGGCGACGACGAGTCGAGCGTGCGGAGGATCGCGCCGGTTGCGCCGCTGAAGAGCGTCACGCGGCCGTTGTTGTTCTCGCTGAAGGCGCCGACGGCGACGTCGGGCGTCCCGTCCAGGTCGAGGTCGCCGACGGGGACCGCAGCGACCCCGTACTGCGCCGCCGATGTCTCGGACCCGCTGTCGAAGGCGAGGACCCACGCGCCGGTCGCGCCGGAGAAGAGGTGGACCCGGCCGGGCCGCGAGAACGGCGAGGCGTCGGGCGGCCCCTCGTTGCGCGCCGTCACGAGGATGTCCGGCACGCCGTCGCCGGTGAGGTCGCCGGCGGCCGCGACGAGGTCACCGAACTGGCCATCCTCGCGGGCTGTCGGCGAGGCGAGCGTCCGGACGAGCGTGCCGTCGGCCCCGCTGAACACGTACGCGTTGCCGCTGAGGGGCTCCACGCCGGCCTCGCGGGGCGCTCCGACGACGATGTCGGGGACGCCGTCGCCGGTCACGTCGCCCGGCCCAGCGACGGTGTCGCCGAAGTTGCCGTACTCGGCCGGGGTCGGGGAGACGAGCGTGAAGAGGAGGCTGCCCGAGCCTCCGGCGAGGACGTACGCCCGGCCCGAGTTGTCGCTCGTCTCGAACGCGCCCGTGAGCGGCCCCTCACCCGGCGCCCCGACGACCGTCTCGCGGCGGTTGTCGCCGTTGAGGTCGCCCAGGAAGGAGGCCGCCGCACCGAAGAGGCCGTCGCGGACGGGCTGCGGCGACCCGACCTGCGAGATCTCTCCGCCCGTCGACGATATGAGGTACACCCTACCCGACTGGTAGGCCCCTGAGGATCCAAATGGCGCCGCGACGACGAGGTCGCGGAAGGTGTCGCCGTCGGCGTCGCCGATGGCGGCGACCCACGAGCCGAACGCCGTGTATTCAGAAGGCGCGGGCGACGAGATAATGCGGGACGGTTCGACGGGAGCCTGCGCGGCTGCCGGGAGGGCGAGGCTGGCAGAGAGGGCCAGCCCAAGTAGAGTACGGACCATGGTCGCGGCGTCCAGTGTGACGCGAACATAGGGACTTCCGGACCCAACTCGGCAAAGGGGCCGCCTGCCGGGCAAAACCGGCCGGCGCCTACTCCTCGCGGTTCACCGACCCGGGCGAGAAGGCCGGCGTACAGACGGCCCAGTACTCGGATTCCTCGGTGTCCGACGGGTTGACGTAGCGGATCCGCTCGCCGGCCGTCACCAGGATCGTCTCTCCCGGACCGACGTCCGTGTAGGTCTCGCCGGACGCCGTCTCGGCATGCTCGACGCGCATCCGCCCGCGGAGCACGACCGTGACCTCGTCGAAGGCCGGCGTCTGGGCGGGCTCGTGCCAGCCCGGCGGCGCGATCATGTGCGCCACCGAGACGCCGGCCGTCTGGGAGGCGACGTGGCCGACGTGCTCGTGGATCGTCTTGCCGCCCGGCCCGGGGACCTGGACGGGCGTCGTCTTCGTGACAGACATCGGGAGATGCGGGATTGGGTGTTTGAGGAGTGGGGCTCGCGGAAGGACGGCCCTCACACCGCACCCCCGACCTGTGTTCAGCCTTCGAGCGCCTTGTCCACGATGTCGAGACCGGCGTCGATCTGCTCTGGCGTGACCGTGAGGGCCGGGCGGAAGCGGATCGTGCGCGTGCCGCAGCCGAGGACGATCGCGCCCATGTCGTAGGCGCGGGCGATGACCGCGTTGCGCGTGGCCGCGTCCGGCAGGTCGAAGGCGCGCATGAGGCCGCGGCCGCGCGGGTCCTGGACGATCTCGTGGCGGCTCGCAAGGGCCTCGAGGCGGCGCTGGAGGTGCGCGCCCGTGCGCCACGCGTTGCCGACGAGGTCCTCGGACTCGATGACCTCGAGGATGCGGTCGAAGCGGACCATGTCGACGAGGTTGCCGCCCCACGTCGAGTTGATGCGCGACGAGACCTGGAAGACGTTGTCCGCCTCCTCGTCCACGCGCGGGCCGGCGAGGATGCCGCAGACCTGCGTCTTCTTGCCGAAGGCGAGGATGTCCGGCACGACGCCGAGGCCCTGGTAGGCCCAGAAGGTGCCCGTGAGGCCGACGCCCGTCTGGACCTCGTCGAACACGAGGAGCGCGTCGTTCTCGTCGGCGAGGCGCCGGAGCTCGCGGAGAAACTGCGGGCGGAGCTGGTTGTCGCCGCCCTCGGCCTGGATCGGCTCGACGATGATGGCCGCGATGTCGTTCTTCCGCTCGGCGAAGAAGGCCTCGGCCTGGCGCACGGCCTCGGCTTCGAGGTCCTCGACCGGCCGCCCGTCGCGCACGCCCGGCGTGTCGACGCGCGGCCACGCGAACTGCGGGTAGCGCGCGGTCTTGTTCGGGTCCGTGTTCGTGAGCGACATCGTGTAGCCCGAGCGCCCGTGGAAGGCCTGCGTGAGGTGCAGCACCTGCCCGCCCGGCGCGGCGAGCCCCAGGCGCTCGTTGCGCCGCGACTTCCAGTCGAAGGCCACCTTCAGCGCGTTCTCGACCGCGAGGGCGCCGCCCGAGACGAAGAAGGCGTGCGGCAGCTGTGTGGGGATCCCGACCCGCCCGAACGTCTCGACGAAGCGCGCCATGTGCGGCGTGTACACGTCCGAGTTGGCGACCTTGTTGAGGGCCGCGTCCATGAGGCGCTCGCGGAAGGCGACGGCGTCGTCCGCGTCGCCCACGAGGCCCTCGTGGTTCATGCCCAGCGCGGACGAGGCGTAGAACGTGAACAGGTCCACGAAGTCGCGGCCCGTCGTGGCGTCGCGGAGGTATCCCGGGCGGCTTCCCTTCATGTCGAGCACGAACGGGTAGCCGTCGGCGAGGAGGTGCCGGGAGAGGATGCCGTGGACGTCGGCGGCGGCCGGGAGCGCCAGGGCAGGAGCGTCGATCTGCATGGAGTCGGGGGTCGGGGATCGCGGCCGGGTCGGTCTCGCGCGGCCAAGATACCGGCGCGTTCCGGGAGCGCACCCGGGGCAGAGCGTCCCGGAGGGCCGCGGCCGCTCGGGCACGGCTGCGCGGGCCTCGGCCGTACCTTTGCACCCATAACACACCGCGCCGCGCACCCGCCAGGGCGGCGCAGCCCACTGCCCCGAATGGCCGACCCGACCGCACCCGACATCCGTCCCGAAGCGCCCGCCACCTTGGGCGCCGCCCGCACCGAGGCGCGTGCGCCGCGGCGCCCCGGCGAAGTCCGCCTCGCGGCGGCTGCGCCTGCCCTGACGGCACCCGCCCTCGAGCACGCCGCAGGCACCTCAGGCGACGGCGCGGGGGACGCCTCCGGCGACGGCTTCGCGCTCGAGTTGCCTGTCGTGCAGCGCCCGGCGCAGAGCAACCGCCCCGGCGGGCGGCCCGACTGGCTGCGCGTCAAGCTGCCCTACGGCGACACGTTCCGAGACGTCCAGAAGACGATCGAGGACCACGGGCTGCACACCGTCTGCTCGTCGGCGCGGTGCCCCAACATGGGCGAGTGCTGGACGGCCGGCACGGCGACGTTCATGATCCTCGGCAACGTCTGCACGCGCTCGTGCTCGTTCTGCGCCGTCCTCACGGGCCGCCCCGAGCAGAAGGACCTCGACTGGGACGAGCCGCGCCGCGTCGAGGACGCCGCGCGCCTCATGGGCCTCAAGCACGTCGTGGTGACCAGCATCAACCGCGACGACCGCGCGGACGGCGGCGCCCCGATCTTCGCCGACGTCATCCACCGCATCCACGGGCTCGGGGCGACGATCGAGGTCCTCATCCCGGACATGCGCGGCCTCCGGCCGGCCCTCGAGACCGTCTTCGAGGCGCGCCCCGAGGTTCTCAACCACAACGTCGAGACCGTCCCGAGCCTCTACCGCCGCGTCCGCCCGCAGGGCGACTACCAGCGCTCGCTGGACGTGCTCAAGATGGCGAAGGACGAGCACGGCCTCCGCACCAAGTCCGGCATCATGGTCGGGCTGGGTGAGACCGAGGCCGAGGTCCACGCGCTCATGGCGGACTTCGCCGCGACGGGCATCGACGTGATGACGATCGGGCAGTACCTCCAGCCGACGCGCCACCACCTGCCCGTCGAGCGGTTCGTGCACCCGGACGAGTTCCGCGAGTACAAGCGCGTCGGCGAGGCGCTCGGCATCGCCCACGTCGAGTCGGGCCCGCTCGTGCGGTCCTCGTACCACGCCGAGCGCCACGTCTAGGCTGGCGCCCGGGCCGGCACCGCCCCCATTTCCTCGTCACCGCCCGACCATGCGGCAGTTTCTCCTCGCCGCCTCGCTCCTGCTCACGCTGCCTGGCTGCCGGAGCGTCTCGACGGCCGTCGGGCGCGTCTTCGGAGGCGGCCCGGCCAACGTCCTCGACGCGCACTCGGTCACCCTCCAGCGCCCCGGCTGCGCGACCGTCGCCGCGCGGACGGTCCGCCACGGCTACTCGATCCTCACGCCGCTCGACACGCTCACCGTCCGACCGGCGGGGCTGTTCGAGGGGCCGGCGCTCGAAGGGCAGTTCGTGTTCCGCTATGTCCCGCCGGGCGTCGGCGAGACGTGGGACGCGGCGCGCGCCTCGTCGGCGACGCCCGAACTGCCGGTCCGCGTCTCGGCCATTGACGTCGAGCTGCCGGACGTGCGGGCCTGGATGGACGCGGCGTGCGGGCCGCTGCCGCCGGGCGAGGGCGAGCCGGGCGAGGCGATCCCGCGCGTCCCGCCGCGCACCGGGACGTGACGCGCGCCCTGCTGCTGCTGGCTGTGCTCGCGGCCGCGCCGGCGCGTGCCAACATGGCGAACCCTGTGCAGCCCGGCACGCCGGCCGGCGAGCCGACAGCGGCGCTGGCCGGCCTCCGCATCGCCCGCGAGACGCTCACGCTGGACCTCCGGCGCCTCGCGGCGCCGCGCGCCGGCGACGTTCGCTTCGCCGTCGTCGAGGCCGTCTACGGAATCGTCAATGACGGCCCGGCGCGCACGCTGCCGGTTGAGTTCGTCGCGCTCGGGCAGGATGTCGGGGCCGGGCAGGTGTGGGTCGACGAGGTGCCGGTCGAGGCGCAGCGCGTCGCGCGCCTCGCCGTGCCAGACCTGTGGACCGGCATCGCGTCGTCGCCCGGCTTCGACGGCGAGCCCATCGCTTACGAGTCCGCGACGTCGGACCCGAGCGGGCTGCGCTTTACGCTCACCATCGGGCCCGGCGCCCACCGCGTACGCGTGCGCTACCGCGTGCGCGCCGGCTCCAACGACCAAGGCGACCATCCGAACGCGACGTGGCAGGTGGCCTACAGCCTCGCGCCGGCCCGCCTCTGGGCCGGCTTCGGGCAGTTGGACGTCGACGTCGTCGCACCGGCTGGATGGGACGTCGCGGCGTCGCTCCCGCTGCGCCGCGAGCCGGCGGCGTCGGACACGGCGGCCGTGCGCCTCGTCGGCCGCTTCGGGCAGCTGCCGGGCGACGTGCTCGCGGTCTCGGCCCGGGCGCCGGCACCGGTGTGGCGTCGCCCGCTGCACGCGCTCGCGTTCGGCGTCGCGTTCGTCGTCGCGGCCATTTTCGGTGTGCTCGGCGGCATCGCCGTCGGGCGCCGCGGCACGAAGGCAGCCTGGGCGCTACCGGTGTCGCTGCTCGGCGGCGTCTCGGCCGCCGCTGCGCTCGTGCTGCTCCGCAGCATCGCCGACAGCCTCGGCGACTCGTCGGCGCTGGGCTACGGATCGATCATGGGCAGCATCTTCCTCCTTGGCCCGGCGATGCTCCTCCTCGGGACGGCCGTCGCGCAAACGGTCGCCGCGGCGACGGCGCGTCGCACGAGGCGCGCGATGGCAGCGCAGCGCCCGCCGTATGAGCCGTTCGGGCCAGAGATGCGAAACTGAACGGGTGAGGGCACCGGGAAACGCCGACCGGCAGGAGGCGTCTTCGCTCTCCGCCTTCCGCCCCTTCCGATGCGCGCCCTCCGCTTCCACCGCCACGGCACACCCGCCGAGGTGCTCCAGATCGACGATGTCCAGACGCCCGAGCCCGGCCCGGGCGAGGTTCGGATTCGGCTGACGCACCGCCCGATCAACCCGGCCGACTTCTCGGCCATCACCGGGTCCTACGGGTCGCTCCGCGACCTCCCGGCGACGGGCGGGAACGAGGGCACGGGGACCGTCGAGGCGCTCGGCGACGGCGTGACGGACCTCGCCATCGGCCAGCGCGTCGTCAAGCTCGGCGACGCGGCGACGTGGCAGGAGTCGGTCGTCGTGCCGGCCGAGGACGCACTGCCGGTTCCGGACGACCTCGCGGACGACGCGGCGGCGCAGCTCTTCGTCAACCCGCTCACCGCGCACCTGCTCCTCGACGCCGCGCCCGCCCTCGCGCCCGGCGACGCGCTGATTCTGACCGCCGGCGCCTCGACCGTCTCCCGCATCGTGACCCAGCTGGCCGTCCGCCGCGGCCTGCGGCCTGTCGCCGTCGTCCGCTCGGGCGAGCACCGCGACGCTCTCGAGGCGCTCGGCGCCACGGTCGTCGTGGCAGACGACGACTCGGACGCCGCGCAGGCGGCCTTGACGGAGGCGACGGGTGGGACGGGCGCCGCGGCGGCGTTCGACGCCGTCGCAGGCGACGCCGGAGCGCTAGCGCTGTCAGCATTAAGCGACGGCGGGGTGCACGTCGTGTACGGCGCACTGAGCCGGTCGCCGCTGCCCGTCGCGCCGGCCGCGCTGCTCTACCGCGGCGTCACGGTGCGCGGCGTCTGGCGCACGCGCTGGTTCCGCGAGGCGCCGCGGAGCGTCTCGCGCCCGATCCTCGCCGGCCTCGCCCGCGACGCCGCGGCGGGCGTCTTCGACCTGCCCGTCGAGGCGACGTTCGACCTGGGGGAGATCGCGGACGCCGTCGCTGCGGCGACGGCACGAGGGCGCCTCGGCAAGGTCCTCTTCACGGGCTGACGCGTCCGCCGACGAGGTCGGACCCGGCCATCGTCACCGCCTCGCGCTCGACCCAGGCGCGCTCGTATCGCGAGAGCGCGAACGTTGCCGCGCCGACGGCCGGCAGCAGCCAGTCCACGCGGGCGTCGAGCGTGACGTCCGCGGAGCCAGGGCGGGCGAGGATGCGGCGGATGGACGCGGCCGGCGTCGCCGCCTCGACCTGCATTCCCTGCACGACGTGGACGCCCTCGTGCGCCGCCGTCCGGTCCGAGAGCGGCGGCCAGAGGCGCACGACGCGCCCCACCGTCCGCCCGAGGCGCCGGAACGTGCGCCCGCCGCGCTCGATGCGCACCTGCTCGGCGCCGCGGTAGCACACGCCGGCCGGGCACGGCCGCGGCCGGAAGCCGCGCAGCGGCAGCACGACGGCCGCGGCGAGGCTTAGCGGCTCGATCTCAAAGGCCGCACGCGGGCGGTCGGCCTGCGCGAACGGCGTCGCGATGCGCACGTCGAGCGGACCAAGGCCCAGGCGAATGTGCGACAGCGCGTGCCCGCCCTCGGCGACGTTCTCGGCGAGCGACGCCGAGGCGTAGGCCAGCGCGAACCCGGCGACAGGGTGCTGCGCCCCGACGAGGCGCTTCGCGCCCCAGAAGCCCGCGCCCGCCGCAGCCCCGCCGAGCAGGAAGGCCGGCGCGTCACCGATCGCCCCGCCCTCGGCGAGCCCGCGCCCGAGCGTCAGCGCGGACTGCGCGGCAACGTTGGCCGCGAAGAGCGTCGGCTGGGGCAGCGGGGCGCGGGGGTCGCGCCGCGACGCCTGCAGGGCATCTGGCGTCTGCGCTGCGGCACCGCCGGCGAGCATGAGCAGGGCGAGCAGGGTGAGGTGCACGGTGCCAGCTGAGCAGGACATGCCGATCGAGCAGTCTTGAGGGTCAGCCCTGTGAGCAGGAGCACCTGCCGATGGAGCAGTCTTGAGGGTCAGCCCTCGCCTTTCTCCTCGGACGCGTCGGCCTCAGCCTCATGCGCGTCGTGGATCTTCGGCGGCTTCTTGCCCGGCTGCGGCGTGACGCCATGCCCCCTCGGCGGGGTCCTCGCCGTGGTGCTTTTTCTCCTCCATCACCTTCTTGTCGTGGGCGACGTTGCGGGGGTCGGACATCGGTCGGTCGGTGGGTGAGCGCTTCGAACGGCGCACCGTGCGGACGGTTCAGGCGGCAGGCTCCAGGATGCCCGCGAGCGCCTCGGCCTCGTCCACGAGGCGCGCGATGGCGTCCAGGCCGCCGTCCCAGAAGGCCGGGTCGCGGAGGTCCACGCCGAGGCGCGCCACGAGCGCGTCGGGCCAGTCGGAGCCGCCGGCGGCGAGCAGATCGCGGTACCTGGCAGCAAAGGCCTCGCCCTCGTCGAGGTAGCGCGCGTAGAGCGCGAGCACGAGCAGCTCGCCGAAGGCGTACGCGTACACGTAGCCCGGCGTGTGGACAAAGTGCGGGATGTAGCTCCACCAGCGACGGTAGCCATCCGTGAGGTCGACCGCGTCGCCGTACATCGCGCGCTGCGTGGCCATCCAGTGGTCCCCGAAATCGCCTGCCGTGAGCTCGCCCACGTCGCGGCGGTGCGCGTGGACGGCCGCCTCGAAGCGGTTCATCGTGACCTGCCGGAAGACCGTCGCCATCGAATCGTCGATCTTCTCGACGAGGAGTGCGAGGCGCTCGCGCGGGTCCGCGATCGCCTTCAGCACGTGCTGGAACGTGAGCATCTCGCCGAAGACGGACGCCGTCTCGGCCGTCGTCAGCGGCGTGCTGGCGTGGAAGACGCCCTGCTCGCGGGCGAGATACTGATGGATGCCGTGGCCGAGCTCGTGCGCCAGCGTCTGCACGTCGCGCAGCCGGCCGGTGTAGTTGAGCAGGATGTACGGGTGCGCGCTCGGGACGGCGCCGTGGCTGAAGGCGCCGCCGCGCTTGCCCGGCACCGGCGGCGCGTCGATCCAGCGGCCGTCGAAGAAGCGGTCCACGATGTCGCCGAACTCGGGCAGGAAGCCGCGGTAGGCGGCCGCGACCGTCTGGCGCGCCTCATCCCACGGGACGTGCTGCGCCGAGGTGCCGATGGGCGCCGCGCGGTCGTACTCGTGCATGGTGTCCACCCCGAGGAGGCGCTTTTTGAGGCGGTAGAACCGCTGGGCAAGGTCATAGCGGCCGGTGACGGCGGCGACGAGCGCGTCGACCTGCGCGGCATCCGTCTCGTTCGCGGCGTGCCGGTCTGCGTCCCACGCGTCGTAGCCGCGCAGGCGGTCTGTTGACGCCTTGTCGGCGAGGACCGTGTTGAAGACGAACGTCAGCGGCCGCTCGAGGTCGGCCAGACCCTCCGTGATGGCGGCGGCGGCGTCTGCGCGGAGGCTCCGGTCGGCTTCGTGCATCTTGGCCGAGGCGAGCGGGAGGGGCAGCGCCTCGCCGCGGACGTCGAAGCGCGCAGCGCCGAGCGTCTCGTCGAAGAGGCGCGTCCACGCGCTGCGGCCCGTCACATTTTTCTCGGCGAGGATCTTCTCCTCGGGCTCTGTGAGGACGTGTCGGCGAACCTTCGTCGCGACCTCGAGATGGTGACGGTGATGGGCGAGCGCGGGCTGCGTTGTGAGCGCGACCGCCGTCGCCTCGTCCAGTCCCGGCCCACTCGACGCCGGCGAAGACGAGCGCCTGCCCGACGCGCGTCGTCGCCTCCTCGACGCGCTGGAAGCGCGCGCCGCGGGCGGCGTCCTCGGTGTCCGTGGACCAGTCGAGAAAGGCGTACGTCGCGGCGCGGCCGGCGCGGTCCTCGACGCCCGCGATGGCGTCGAAGACGGCCGCAGCCCGGGCGGCGCCGGCCGCCGGATCGGGCTCGTCGGCGAGAGCGGCAAGCGTGCCGCGGTGCTCGGCCGCGATCGAGCGCGCGTCCGCCTCCGCCTGCGCGAGGTCTGCATCGAGCGCCTCTGGAGCGGCGTACAGGTCCGTAAGGTCCCAGCGGACGTCCTCGGCGCCGGTGCGCGTCACAGAGTCGGCGGTGTCGGGCGAGGCGGGATGGCGTGTCGAACTCATGTGAACCGATTTTTTTGGCGTCACCAACGCAGATCGCTGGCACACGGTTTAGTTTCCGGAGCGGCCGGTCGGCGCCGCTTCGCAGAGGGCGGAGCTGGCGTCGCGAAAGGTAACGGCCGTGTCCCCCCACCCCGTCTTATGCCTTTCTCTCCGACCGAGGTCTCGCGCCTCACGTCGGTCGCCGACGCAGAGGCGATGCTTGCTGTCTCGCAGCAACAGCCCGTCCTGGTCCTCAAACACTCCGCGACGTGCCCCGTCTCGGCTGGCGCCTATGTCGCCTACGAGGCGCTGGAAGGGGATGCGCCGCCGCGCTACGTCGTCACCGTCCAGTCGGACCGCGCCGTCTCGGACTTCATCGCACAGACGCTCGACGTGCGCCACGAGTCGCCACAGGCCATTCTCGTCGATGCCGGCACGGCTGTCTGGACGGCCTCGCACAACCGCATCCGGACGCCCGCCCTCGAGGCGGCCATCCGCGACCACGGCTCGCTGTAGTACGACCCCACGTCCCTAACCCACGCCGCCTGCCGGCGCTCCCGATGCTGCCCCGCGCCGCCCTCCTCGCTGCCCTCCTGCTTGCTGCCTCCGGGTGCGCGCCGTCCGCGCCGCCCGTCGGCGGGCCGGCGCCGGACGTGGCGCTCGAGACGGCCTCGGGGACACTGACGCTCGCCGACCTCCGCGGGCAGCAGGTGGTGCTCCAGTTCGCGCCGGCCGACTCGGTCGAAGCGTGGGCGACGCTCGCCGCGGCCGCCGCCGACCTCACCGCCGAAGGCGCCCTCGTCGTCGGCATCGCCACGGACGGTGAGCCGCCGGAGAGCCCGTACCGCGTCGCCCGCGACGTCTCGGGCAAGGCCGCCGCCGCATACGGCTACACGGGCGTCCCGCTCGCCGTCGTCATCGACCGCGCCGGGACGCTGCGCGGGATCGCCGCGCCGCGCCAGGCCGACGACCTCTTCGCGCTCGCCGCGCCGGTCCTCCTCGAGGGCGATGACATGGTCGGCATCGACGCCCCGACGCGGCCTGTCGGGACGGTCGACGCCGACGGAGTGGAGCGGCTCGTCCGCGACGGTGCCGCGCTCATCGATCTCCGCGACGCCGCCGTACGTGCCGCCGATGGACCCGTCCGGAACGCGCTCGTGTGCCCGCTCGGGCGCCTCGCAGCAGACGTGCTGCCGCCGGACGTCGGGACGCCGCTCGTGCTGCTCGGCCCGGACGCCCCCGGCGCCGCGGAGCAGGCGGCGGCCTGGGGCTACCGCGAGGTGCACGTCGTCACGGACGTGACGGGGCTCACCGAGGCACCGACCGCTGCGCCCGCCGAGCGCCCGGCGCGCCGCCGCGCGGGTGTCCGCGGCTAGCTTGGGCGGTGCCGGCGACGGGACTTGAACCCGTACGGGGCGTGCCCCGGCGGTGTTTAAGACCGCTGCGTCTACCATTCCGCCACGCCGGCGTTGACTCAAGCTACTCTCCACGATGTCCGACCCTGACGCGCTCCGCGCCCACGCCGCCGCCGCGGCGCGCCTCGCGCACACGCCGTTTTCGGGGCAGGCCGCCGGCGCCGCCGTGCGCCTCGGCGACGGCCGCTGGGTGGCCGCGCCGCGCCTCGAGGTCAGCGCCTTCCCGACGACAATCCCCGCCCTCATCGGCGCCGTCGCGCTGGGCGCCGTGTGCGGACAGATGCCCGTCGCCGCAGTACACACGCGCCCGCTCGACGCCGCCGACCTCGCGTTCCTTGCCGAGACGACTGGCCGCCCGTGGCGCCTCGTGGACGCCCACTCGGCCGTCGCCGAGGGCGCCGAGATGCAGGTCGACGCCGGGCCCATCTCCTTCGTCGTCCCGACACCGCCGGACGATGCCGCCGGACTCGCCGCAGCGCTCGACGCTGCGCGCGCGGCCGTCGTGCCGGCCTCGGACTTCCCCGTCGGCGCCGTCGCTGTAGACGCGTCGGGGCGCGCCGTCCGCGGCGCCAACGTCGAGTTCGTGCACGACTGGACGCGCGGGCTCTGCGGGGAGCGCGTCGCGCTCCTGTCGCCGCGGCCGCGGCCGGCCTCGGGCCGATCGTGCGGCTCTACGTTGCGTGCACGAAGGCACCGGGCGGCTCGCCGTGCGGCGCCTGCCGGCAGGCCATCTCGGACCTCGCGCCGGACGCCCACGTCCTTCTCTGGAACGGCGCCGCGGCGCCCATCGAGACGACGGCCGCGGCGCTCCTCCCCGGCGCCTTCCGCGGCGACGGCCTCGCGCGGCTGTGACGCGTCGGAGCATCTGCTCAGGCCTCGTGAAGAGGTGTCCTCGATGGCATCAGCGGGCTTCCAGCAACCAGTGGGCGTCGTTTACGCCGGCCGTCTAGAAGCCGAGGCGCTCGTTGAGCCGCACGGCCGGGTTGATCTGCTCGACGTGGATTGTCACCGGTAGGCCCTCTGGCCCGTCCATCATGCTCCGCACACGTCGCGTCCCGAGGCCTCGCACGTCCGCCACGAGCACCACGTCGATGAGGTGGGCCACGTTGTCACGGTGGACGACACGCCGTCCGTCCAACTCAACCGCCTTCGATGACGCGCCGGCATAGCGCTGTGCGTAGTGAGCGCTCTAGAGCGCGAACTGCGAGGCGAGGAAGGGCACATCGGCAGGTGTCGCCGGACGCAGGATAAGCGTCCCGATCAGAGCGTCCCTCCCATCGTCACTCACAGCCGTCAGTCTCGGATCGGGAAGATGCCCTGCAGGGCGATACGGAAACGAGCCCAGTCAGAATCGACGGGGTGCGCTTACGTCCCGTGGTGCCTTAGAGCCGGCACTCTGTGCGCCGAAACAGCCTAGGCTAATGTCCTGCCGCCGCGCCATCGGGCAGCGTCACCGTGAACGCGGTGCCACGCCCCGCCTCGGTGTCCAGTGCCAGCGTCCCGCTGTGGCCATGGACGACGATTTCGTAGGTCAGCGACAGTCCCAACCCCGTCCCCTCGCCAGTCGGCTTCGTCGTGAAGAAGGGCTCGAATACCTTGGTCCGAACGTCCGGCGTCATGCCCGTCCCGTTGTCCTCGATCGTGACCGTGACGCCCGCCGCGAGGCGGCGCGTCCGGATGACGACGCGCGGCTCGAAGCCTGGCCCCGTGCCGGCGATCTCGCGCTCGCGAACGGCGGCGAAGGCGTTGTCGAGAAGGTTCAGGAAAACGCGGCCCATCTCTTCGGGCACCATCTCGACGTCGCCCACGTCGGCGGCGTAGTCGCGCACGAGGTCCACGTTGAAGCCGGCGTGCTCGGCGCGCATCCCGTGGTACGCCAGCCCGACGTACTCGTCGAGGAGCGTGTTGAGCTTGACCGGGCGGCGCGGGCCCGGCGTGGAACGGCTGTGGGCGAGCATCGAGCGGATGATGCCGTCGGCGCGTCGGCCGTGGTCACGGATCTTGGACGCGTTGGCGCGGAGGTCGTCGATAAGGTCGGCCGAGTCGTCGAGCGCCTCGCCGACAGGCCGCAACGGGTCCTCCCGGAGCTCCGTCGTCAGGTCTATCAGGAGCTCCTCGCTCAGCTGGGCGAAGTTGTTGACGAAGTTGAGCGGGTTCTTGAGCTCGTGGGCGACGCCCGCCGTGAGCTGCCCGAGCGACACCATCTTCTCCTGCTGCACGAGCTGGGACTGCGCCTTCGAGAGCCCGGCGACGGTCCGCTGGAGCTCCTCGGTCTGCGCCTCGAGTTGCTCGCCGCGCAGCTCGAGGCGGTCGCGGAGCTTCGCCAGCCGGATCGCCGTCCGGTGCTGCGTGTAGCGGCCGGCGTAGAGCGCCGCGCTCATCACCGTGCAGACGAACGTGAACAGCGTCAGGAAGACGATGCGCCGGATCTCATCCGACGCGTTCAGCGACGGAACGTCGCCGGCGACCGTCAGCGCGGGCAGGATGGTCAGGATGGCGCCGAGGATGGCGGTCTGGACCGGCTGGAACGGGACGGTCCCGACCGTCAGCAGGAGCAGGAGAGCGACCCACGCCGCGATAAAGCTCCCCGTCGGCTGCATGAGGTGCCCGAGCACGAGGTTGATGCCGACGCCGGCGACGTACAGGCCGATAAGCCAACGGCCCGCGCGAACGCCCGGACGGAAGCGCCGCACGATCAGAAACAGCGCGGCGAACGAGAAGACGAACAGCTTGTCCGCGAGGACCGCCGAGAGGTCGGTCGCTGCCGCCATGACGCTGTCTCCGGTCAGGGCCGCGGCGGCGATCTTGGACAGGACGGCGCCGACGAGCGCGGCGACGCCGAAGATGCCGGCAACCTGCAGGCCACGGTCGGTCGCCTCGTCGAGGACGAGTCGGAAGGCGGGGGCGTGCTCGAGGCGCCCCGGGGCGACGTAGCGGCCCCAGAGGGCGCGGAGCGATCGGGCGTGGGACAACGGATGCGGTGCGGTGCGGCCCTCATACGCGGAACCTGCTCCCAGGTCCCGGCGCGATCTTGACGCGATGCTCCCTGCCCCGCTTCCCGGCCAACCGCTCCCCGTCGATGCCGCCCTGCCGCGCCTCGTGGCCGCCCTCGACGCGGCCGGCGTGGCGGTGCTCGTCGCGCCGCCGGGCGCAGGCAAGACGACGCGCGTCCCGCTCGCGCTGCTCGGGCAGGCGCCGGGGCGCATCGTGATGCTCGAGCCGCGGCGCATCGCGGCGCGCGCCGCTGCCCGGCGCCTTGCCGCGACGCTCGGCGAGCGCGTCGGCGAGACGGTCGGCCTGCGCGTGCGCGGCGAGACGCGCGTCTCGCGCGCAGACGCGGTCGAGGTCGTGACCGAGGGCGTCCTCACGCGCCTGCTCCTCTCCGACCCCGAGGCGCCGCGGCGTCGGGACGCGTCGTCTTCGACGAGTTCCACGAGCGCTCGCTCGACGCCGACCTCGGACTCGCGCTCGCGCTCCACGCCCGCGCGCTCCTCCGGCCCGACCTCCGCATCGTCGTGATGTCCGCCACGCTCGACGGCGCGCGCGTCGCCGCGCTCCTCGGGCGCGCCGGTCGTCGAGAGCCTCGGCCGCGCGTTCCCGGTCGAGGTCCGCCACGGGCGAGCGCCCAAGAGCCGCAGCCCGCGCGACGTGGCCGAAGCCGTCGCCGGGGCGGTGCTGGATGCGCTCTCGGCGAGACGGCTCCGTCCTCGCCTTCCTGCCCGGGACGGGCGAGATCCGGCAGGCAGCCGAGCGCCTCGCCGCAGCCGTCCCGCCCGGCGTCGACGTCGCGCCGCTCTACGGCGACCTCTCGGCCGAGGCGCAGGACGCGGCCATCCAGCCCGCGCCGGCCGGCCGACGCAAGGTCGTCCTCGCGACGTCGATCGCCGAGACGAGCCTCACCATCGACGGCGTCCGTGCCGTCGTGGACTCGGGCCTCGCGCGGCGGCCGCGCCACGACGCCGCCTCGGGCATGAGCCGGCTCGAGACGGTTCGCCTCAGCCGCGCCGAGGCGGACCAGCGCGCCGGCCGCGCCGGGCGGACCGCCCCGGGCGTCGCCGTTCGCCTGTGGAGCCCGGCCGAGGATGCCGCGCTCGCAGCCGTTCGCGCGCGCCCGAGATCCTCGACGCCGACCTCGCGCCGCTCGCGCTCGCGCTCGCCGCGTGGGGTGCAGATCCCGGACGAACTCGCATGGCTGGACCCGCCGCCCGCTCCCGCCTTCGCCGCCGCCCGCGCGCTCCTCGCCGACCTCGACGCGCTGGATCTGGCCGGCCGCCTCACGCCGCACGGCGCGCGCGCTCGCGGGCCTCGCGATGCACCCGCGCCTCGCCCACCTCGCCCTTCGCGGCGGCCAGACGCCACTCTGCGCGGACGTCGTCGCCCTCCTCTCCGAGCGCGACGTCGTCCGCCCCGACGGACCCGCGCCGGTCGACGCCGACCTTCGGCTGCGCCTCGAGGCACTCCACGGCGGCCGCCCGCACGTCGCCGGCGGACGGATCGATAGCGGCGCCGTGCAGCGGGTCCGGCAGGAGGCGACGCGCTGGCGGACCGCCTGGACCGCCGCAGGCGACACGCGCGCGGCGGCTCGGGATCCATAGACGACGCGGCGCGCCTCGTCGCCCTCGCCTACCCCGACCGCGTCGCGCAGCGCGTCGGCGAGAACGCGGCGGGCGTGCGCTACCGGATGCGCGACGGCCGGACGGCGCTCCTGGACCGGACGCAGCCGCTTGCCGACGCTCCCTTCCTCGCCCTCGCGGCGCTGGACGACCGCCCCGGCGGCGCGCGCGTCTTTCTCGCCGCGCCGCTCGCGCAGGAGGACATCGAGGCCGCGTTCGCAGATCAGATCGTGACCGAGGACGTGGTGGCGTGGGACGGGCAGGCCGTGCGTGCCCGCCGGACCGTCCGCCTCGGTGCCGTCGTCCTCTCCGAAAAGCGTCTTCACGACGCCGACCCGGCCGACGTCGCGACGGCCTTCATCGAGGGCCTCGAGGCGGAGGGCGCGGCCTCTCTCCCGTGGAGCACGGACGCGACCCGCCTGCGCGAGCGCCTCGCCTTCCTCCACCACCACGCGCCCGCCGACTGGCCCGACGTGTCGGACGCCGCGCTCACCGAGACGCTCCGGGACTGGCTCCGCCCGTTCCTCGGCGGCATGTCGCGCCTGTCGGACGTGGCGCGCGCAGACCTGTCGCAGGCGCTCAAGAGCCTCGTCGGCTGGCAGCGGGCCGCAGATGTCGAGCGCCTCGCGCCGGGCGGTCTCACCGTGCCGAGCGGCTCGACGATCCCGCTGGACTACTCGGAGCCGGCCGCGCCGGTCCTGGCCGTCCGCCTGCAGGAGGTGTTTGGTCTGGCCGAGACGCCGCGCGTGCTCGGCGGCCGCGTCCCGCTGACGGTCCACCTTCTGAGCCCGGCGGGACGGCCGGCGCAGGTCACGCAGGACCTCGCCTCGTTCTGGAAGACCGGCTACTTCGACGTCCGCAAGGACCTCCGCGGGCGCTATCCGAAGCACGCCTGGCCCGACGATCCGACGACCGCCGAGCCCACAGCGCGAGCAAAGCGCCGGGCCTGAGGGATTGGGTCTGGCCCTCAGCCCTCAGCGCTCACACCCGGTTCTCCTGAAGTGCCTCGCGGCCCATCTCGACCGCCCGCGCAATCTCCCGCTCGGCGACGTCCACGCCGCCCCAGCCGCCGGACTCGGTGTGCTTCTCCTCGAGGTCCTTGTAGACCTGGAAAAAGTGCTCGATCTCCTTCAGCGTGTGCGGCGAGATGCCCTCGAGCGAGTGGATGTGGCCGTAGAGCGGGTCCCGGTTGGGGACGCACAGGATTTTGTCGTCCGCCTCGCCGCCGTCGATAAGGTGGAACACGCCGACAGGGCGCGCCTCGATGACGCAGCCCGTGAAAGTCGGCTCGCGGACGAGCACGATCGCGTCGAGCGGGTCGCCGTCGTCGTGCATCGTCTGCGGGACGAAGCCGTACTCGCCGGGGTAGTGGATGGACGAGTAGAGGACGCGGTCGAGGCGGAAAAAGCCGAGCTCGGAGTCGTACTCGACCTTGTTGCGCGAGCGCTTGGGCGTCTCGACGACGACGTGGATGAGTTCGGGCGAAGCGGGCGGGCGCGGCGGGAGATCGCGCCAGAGGTTGGTCGACATCAGGTGGGACGGGAGCGGACGGTGTGGAATCGTCCGGAACGCCCGGTTGCCCTGCCGCGGATCCGACGTCCGCCGTTTCTGCACGTGGACTGTCGGGGTGCGGGTCGCGACCGCGTGTGGCGCCATCCGCTGAAGAGGGCTCAGCACGCGGCGCCCCGTCGGTCTGGACGGGCGCCGGTGGGGGAACGAACCGCAGCGCCTTGCCCGACCCAATCCCCATGCCCCCTTCCCCATTTCCCCCATGCCGTGCCGCGTACCTTCCCGCTCCGCCTTCTGACCCCGCGATGGCCCACCTCCTCGACTTCGAAAAACCCCTCGCCGACCTCGAGGCCAAGCTCCAGGAGCTGCGCCGGTTCGAGGCCGAGGACGGCACCGTCGACCTCTCGCAGCAGATCGAGGCGCTCGAGCAGCGCGTCGAGACGCTCCGGACCTCCATCTACCGCGGCCTCACGCGCTGGCAGCGCGTCCAGATCGCGCGCCACCCCGAGCGGCCCGTACACGCTGGACTACATCGACGCGCTCACCGAGGGCTTCGTCGAGCTCCACGGCGACCGCCTCTTCGCGGACGACCGCGCGCTGGTCGGCGGCCTCACGCGCTTCTGTGGCAGCCGCTACGGCGGCACGGACCGGTCCGTCGTCGTTCTCGGCCACCAGAAGGGGCGCGACACGAACCAGCGCAAGGAGCGCCGCTTCGGGATGCCGAACCCGGAGGGCTACCGCAAGGCGCTCCGCCTCATGGAAATGGCTGCCAAGTTCGGCCGGCCCGTCATCACGTTCCTCGACACGCCCGGCGCGTACCCCGGCCTCGAGGCCGAGGAGCGCGGGCAGGCCGAGGCCATCGCCCGCAACCTGCTCGTGATGGCGCGCCTGCCGGTCCCGGTCGTCGTCGTGGTGATCGGCGAGGGCGCGTCGGGCGGCGCGCTCGGCATCGGCGTCGGCGACCGCATCCTGATGCTCGAGAACGCGTGGTACTCGGTCATCTCGCCCGAGTCGTGCTCGTCCATCCTGTGGCGCAACTGGGACCACAAGGAGGACGCCGCGCGCGCGCTCAAGCTCTCCGCCTCGGACCTTATCGAGCAGGGCATCGTCGACGAGGTCGTGAACGAGCCGACCGGCGGTGCTCACCGGAACCCGGACGGCGACGTTCGACGCGACCGGCCGCGCCATCGCCGCCGCCCTCGACGCGCTCGCCGACGCTGCCCACGGACGACCTTCTCGCCGGGCGCCTCGCCAAGTTCGACGCCATGGGCGCGTTCGCTGAGGCGTGAGGCTGACGGTAGCCAGTCGGCGGACGTGTTCTGTCCCTGGCTACCTGCCCACTGGCCCACCCCCTCCCATGATCACCTACGTCCACCGCCACCGCGTGCGCTACCGCGAGTGCGACCCGATGGGCGTCGTCTACCACACGCACTACCTCGACTGGTTCGAGGCGGCGCGGACGGAGGCGCTGCGCTCGCAGGGCGTCGCCTATGCGAGCCTCGAGGCAGACGGCGTCATTATGCCGGTCATCGAGGCGACGCTGAAGTACCACGCCTCCGCGCGCTACGACGACGAGGTCGAGATCACCGCGACGTTCCTGGAGGTGCCGCGCGTCCGCGTGACCATCGACTATGCGGTGCGGCGGGAGGGCGAGGAGCGCGTGCTCGTCTCGGGCCGCGACCGTCTTGTGCTTCGTCGACGTCGCGCGCGGGCGGCCCGTCGCGGCGCCGCGGGCCGTCGTGGACGCGTTCCGACGCGCCGAGCGCGACGCCGAGGACTGCGCTGACCCGGTCGTGGTCGTCGGCCTGGGGCCGGTCGGGGCGACCCTCGCCGGCCTCGCTCGAGCGCGCTGGCGTCCCGGTCGTCGTTTTCGAGCAGGAGCCGACACCGCACCCGCTCCCCCGCGCCGCACACCTCGACGACGACGCTCTCCGCATTCTCGATACGCTCGGCGCGGCCGAGGCGGATCTGTCGCAGACGGGCGGTCCATCGACGGCTTCCGCCTCGTGAACGCGGTCGGCGGGACGCTCCTCCACGCGCGCAAACGGCAGACGCGTCGAGACGGGCTGGCCTGCCGCAACGCTCGTCCACCAGCCGACCGTCGAACAGGGCGATTCGCTCGCGCCTCGGCGCGGGTGCCGACCTGCGTGCAGGCCACGAGGTGACGGGTCTCGATCAGGACGACGCAGGGATAACGGTCACAGGTCGTTCTCCTAACGGTCTCGTTCAACATCCGCGCGAGCGTTCGTCGTCGGGTGCGACGGGGCGCGGAGCAAGGTCCGCGAGGCGATGGGCGCGCGTCTCGGCGGCGGCCGCTTCGAGCAGCCGTGGCTCGTCGTGGACACCCTGCTGACGGCGTGACGTAGATCTTCCGACCGACCTGCTCCAGATCGCTGACGCGCGGCGCCCGGCGACGTTCGTGCCATTCCCGGGACGCCGGCGGCGCTGGGAGTTCCGCCTCCTGCCGGGCGAGACGGAGGCGCACATCCTGCACCCTGGCGTGATCCGGCGCGCTTCTCGCGCCGCATGTCACCGCTGGATGCCGTCACCATCGAACGCGCCGCCGTCTACACCTTCCATGACCTCGTCGCGACGGCCGTGGCGGCGCGGGCGGCTGCTCATCATCGGCGACGCGGCGCACCAGATGCCGCCGTTTCTCGGGCAGGGAATCGGCGCCGGCGTGCACGATGCCGCGACGCTCGCGTGGATGCTCGCGCTCGTCTGGCATGGCATCGCGGACGCTCGGCTGCTGGACGCACTCGAGGCCGAGCGGCGACCGCACGTCGCGGCCGTGACGCGGCTGGCCGTGCGCCTCGGGCGCCTCGTCTCGGCCGGCGGAGCAGCGGCGCGCGTCCGCGACGCGGCGCTCGGCGCGGCGCGGCGCCTCGGGTTACGGCAGCGCCTGGACACGATCGAGGCGTCCCTTCCTGCCGTCCGGCCCGTCCTCGGGTGTCCGCCGCGTCCTGCCCGTGTCCCGAACGCCCTGCTGACCATGCCCGACGGCACGAGCGATCGCCTCGACAGGCTTCTCGGCTCGGGTTTCGGCGTGTTGGGAGTCGGGACTGAGGCAGACGCGTGGAGAGACGACGTCTGGACACGCCTCAGCGCTCGGTCTCTAACGGTCGGTCTTCCGGGGGCGCGTGCCGATGGCGGCGTGCTCGCTCAGTGGGCGGGTCGCACGCCGTCCATCGCCGTCGTCCGGCCAGATCGCCTCGCGCTCGGCGTTTACGGTCCTGCCGACGAGGCGCGGGCAGTCGATGACGTGCGCCGTGCGCTCTGGATGAGTTGAACCTCAGCGCCCGCCGCCGGTACACGCAGCCTTCCCCCCCGCTCCCATGGCCACGTTCCAGAAGCTCGTCGCGACCCGCCTCTCGCCCCACTTTCGCGACGTCGCCGAGGTCGTCACGGAGGAGGTGCCGGAGCCCGCCGCCGGCGAGCTGCTCGTGCGCGTCCGCTACGCCGGCGTCAACGCGACGGATGTCAACATCGCGGCGGGGCGCTACTCGGCCAACCCGACGCTGCCGCTCGACCTCGGCGCCGAGACGGTCGGCATCGTCGAGGCCGTCGGCGACGGCGTGCAGGGCTTCGTCGGTGGGCGACGCGGTCGGGACGATGGGCTCTCGGCGGCTACCGCGAGATGCAGATCGTGAAGGCGACACACGCCGTGCCGGTCCCCGAGGCGTCGCCCGAGATGGTGTCGCTCTTCGTGAGCGGCCTCACCGCGTCGATCGCCCTAGTCGGTGACGGGCGAGATGACGACCGGCGAGACGGTCCTCGTGACGGCCGCGGCCGGCGGGACGGGCCAGTACGCCGTCCAGCTCGCGCACCTCGCCGGCAACACGGTCATCGGGACGTGCAGCTCGCCGGAGAAGATGGAGCTGCTGCGCGCCATCGGCTGCGACCGGCCCGTGAACTACCGCGAGGAGTCGCTTCGGGACGTCGCTCAAGGAGGCCGCGCCGCGCGGGCTGAACCTCGTCTACGAGTGCGTCGGCGGCGAGATGTTCGACACGGCCGTGCGGGCGCTCGCCGTCCAGCGGCCGGCTCCTGAGCATCGGCTACGTCGGCGAGTACGTCGAGGGCGTCGAGAGCGTGACGGGGCCGCGGATCTACGCGCACCTTCTCCAGAAGTCGGCGCAGCGTCCGCGGCTTCTTCCTGCCGCACTTCGCCCGCCACTACCCCGAGCACCTCGTCCGCCTCACGTCCCTGATGGCCGAGGGCAAGCTGACCGTCGAGGTAGACCCGGCGGAGTTCGTCGGCGTCGGCGGGGCTGTGGACGCCGTCGAGTACCTGCACAGCGGCATGAGCCGCGGCAAGGTCGTCGTTCGCGTTGGCGACTCAGTGAGACTCGCTCCCCTCTCGGCACGCCCCCGACAGTCCTCCCCTTCCAGCTCCCGGATGTCCCTCTCCGCCGCCTTCGACCTCACCGGCAAGACCGCCCTCGTCACCGGCGCCAGCGCGGCATCGGACGCGCCATCGCCGAGGCGCTTGCTGAGGCCGGCGCCAACGTCGTCCTCGCGAGCCGCACGCAGGCCGACCTCGACGCCGTCGCCGCGTCCATCGAGCAGGCGGGTGGACGCGCCCTCGCCGTCGCCGCCCACACCGGGTCGGACGAGGCCGTCGAGGCGCTCGTCGCGCAGGCCACCGAGACGTTCGGCGGCATCGACGTGCTCGTCAACAACGCAGCGACGAACCCGCACTTCGGGCCGACGCTGGCGGCCGACGCGGCGCAGTGGGACAAGATCTTCGACGTCAACGTGAAGGGCTACGCGCGGACGATCCGAGCCGTCGCGCCGGCCATGAAAGCGCGCGGCGGCGGCTCGGTGATCAACGTGGCGAGCGTCGCGGGCGAGCGGCCCCTTCCCGGCATGGGCGTCTACTGCGTCTCGAAGGCCGCCGTGCTCATGCTGACGGAGGTCCTCGCGGCGGAGCTGGCGCGCGACAAGATCCGCGTCAACGCCATCGTGCCGGGGTTCGTCAAGACGGCGTTCTCGCAGGTGCTGTGGGAAGACGAGGGCGCGGCGAAGCGGACGCTCCAGCTCGTCCCGCAGCGGCGCATGGCGGACCCCGAGGAGCTCGGCCCGCTTGCGCTCTACCTCGCCTCCAGCGCCTCGGCGTTCGTCACCGGCTCGCGCTTCCGCATCGACGGCGGGCAGCTTGTCGGGACGCCGGGGATGTGACGCGGCGGTCCGGGTCGGAGAAGACAGCATCCACGACGCGCCCGGTTTCCGCCAAGAGCGGCCCCGTCGAGGCGCCGTGCCGGGTTATGCGCCGCGGCGCCACCTAGTTTGGTGGCGCCGCGCGCAGGCGCGGCACGCGTCGGACGGGTTGCCTGCCCACCGACCGGGTTGAGCCGCGGGCTCTCCGCCGCTCCTCGCTGACGCCGCCGCGCGTCCCCACCGACGACCGATCCGCTTGAACATCCGACAGATCCTCGGCGACATGCGCTACGGCGTCTCGCTGCCGACCCGCAAGAGCCTCCACGACCAGTGGCTCGGCAACGTCCGCGGCGACCTTCTCGCCGGGACCGTCGTCGCGCTCGCGCTCATCCCCGAGGCCATCGCGTTCTCGATCATCGCCGGCGTCGATCCCAAGGTCGGGCTGTATGCGTCGTTCAGCATCGCCGTCGTGACGGCGTTCGTCGGCGGCCGGCCGGGCATGATCTCGGCGGCGACGGGCGCGATGGCGCTCGTGATGGTGACGCTCGTCCGCGACCACGGCCTCCAGTACCTCTTCGCGGCGACGCTGCTCACGGGCGCGATCCAGATCGCGTTCGGCGTCTTCCGCCTCGGGCGGTACATGAAGTTCGTGCCTCGCGGCGTGATGACGGGCTTCGTCAACGCCCTCGCAATCCTCATCTTTATGGCGCAGGTGCCGCTCCTCGTGAGCGGCGGCGGGCCGATCCTGGCCCTCGTCGCGGCCGGGCTCGTCATCATCTACGGCCTGCCGCGGCTCACGACGGCCGTCCCGAGCCCGCTCGTCGCGATCGTCGTGCTGACGGCCGGCGTCATTTTGATGGGCGACGCCGGCCCGGCGCTGATGCGCGTCGGCGACATGGGCGCGCTGCCGACGGCGCTGCCCGCCTTCGGCCTCCCGCATGTGCCCTTTACCCTCGCGACGCTCGCCATCATCGGGCCCGTCTCGCTCGCGCTCGCGCTCGTCGGCCTTATCGAGTCGCTCCTGACGGCGTCGATCGTGGACGAGATGACGGACACGACGAGCGACAAGAACCGCGAGTCGCGCGGGCAGGGCATCGCCAACATCGTCTCCGGGCTCTTCGGCGGGATGGCGGGCTGCGCGATGATCGGGCAGTCGGTCATCAACGTCACGTCCGGCGGCCGCGGCCGCCTCTCGACGCTCTGGGCCGGCGTCTTCCTGCTCGTGCTCATCCTCGTCCTCGCGGACTGGCTCGTGCTTATCCCGATGGGCGCGCTCGTCGCCGTGATGGTGATGGTCTCGGTCGGCACGTTCGACTGGTCGTCGGTCAAAACACTCCGCACGATGCCCGTCTCCGAGACGCTCGTGATGGGCGCAACCGTCGGGACCGTCCTGTTCACGCACAACCTGGCCCTCGGCGTCTTCGTCGGCATCGTGCTCGCGGCGCTGCTCTTCGCACGGCGCGTCGCCGAGGTCGCGTTCATGACCGACGCGCTCAGCGCGGACGGTCGCACGCGGACGGTCGCCGTCTCGGGGCAGCTCTTCTTCGCGACCGTCACCGGATTCCTCGCCCACTTCGACGTTCAGGAGGACATCGACCGGCTCGTGCTGGACCTCTCGGGCGCGCACGTCTGGGACGCCTCGGCCGTCGCGGCGCTGGCCAAGGCCGTCGGCCGCTTCGAGGCGCGCGGCGTCGCGGTCGAGGTCGTCGGGCTGGACGGGCCGAGCGCGGCCCTCGTCGAGCGCCTCGGCGCGCATGCCCTCGCCGGCGCCCACTGAGCGCGCGTAGTAACATGCCGCGCCGCCCGCAGCCCGAGCCGTGACCCCGATCTCCGCCGCCCGCCTCGGCCTCGTGGTCAGCCTCGCCGTGCTGGCGCTGAAGGTCGTCGCGTACCAGCTCACGGGCTCCGTCTCGCTGTACTCGGACGCGCTCGAGTCGGTCGTCAACGTCGCCGCGGCGGGCGTGGCGCTGTTCGCGATCCGCGTCGCGATGGCGCCGCCGGACGCGGAGCACCCGTACGGGCACACCAAGGTCGAGTACTTCTCGGCCGTCGCCGAGGGCGCGCTGATCGTGTTCGCGGCCGTCGAGATCGTGCGCGCGGCATGGGGCCGCTTCGAGGCACCGCTCGCGCTCGACCTCGGCGTGACCGGTATCGCGTTCGCCGTCGGGGCGACGCTCCTGAACGGCGCGTGGGCGAGCGTGCTCGTCCGGACTGGCCGGCAGCACCGCTCGCCCGCCCTCATCGCCGACGGCCGCCACCTTTGGAGCGACGTCGTGTCCACGGTCGGCGTGCTGGCCGGCATCGGGCTGGCGTGGGCGACGGGCTGGTGGATTCTGGACCCGCTGCTGGCCGTCGCGGTCGCGGTCAACGTCGTCATCGTGGGCATCCGGCTTATCCGCGAGTCGGTCGGCGGGCTGATGGACGAGAGCGTACCGGCGGACGAACTGGAGACGATCCGCGGCGCGATCCTCGCGGTGATGGGCGCCGCGCTCGAGGCGCACGCGCTCCGCGCGCGGCGCGCGGGCTCGCACACGTTCGTCGAGTTCCACCTCGTGATGCCCGGCTCGGCGACCGTCGAGGAGTCGCACGCGCTGTGCGACCGCCTCGAGGCGGCCGTCCAGGCGGCCGTCGCCGGCTCGAGCGTGACGATCCACGTCGAGCCCGAGAGCAAGGCGAAGGGCCACGGCGGCGTCGTCGCCGTCGGCTCGGGCGTGCCGCACACGTTCACGTGAGCGAGCAGGCGGCGGGGACTGGTCCGAACGGATCAGGCGTCGGCCGGGCGGTGCGGCTAGACTCGTTGTCTCGCCCCGCTGCGATCCCATGCGCCTCGTCCTGCTTCTCGTCCTCGTCTCCGGCTGCGTCACGACGCATCCCGCACCGCTGGACACCGACGCCGGGCGCGCCGACCTGAACGCGCGCACGGCCGGCCGCGTCGCGACGCTCTACGCGCGCGGCGAGCGCCACGCGGCCCGCGACCTCCACGTCGGGCCGGACGAGACGACGTGGGTGGACCGCCTCTCGGGCCGGCCGAAGTCCGCCCCGACTGCCGACGTCACGGCTATCTCGATGCATCGCCGCGGGCGTGTGTGGCGCTCGGCCCTCATCGGAGCCGGGGTCGGATTCGCCGCTGGACTTCTTGCGGTCGCGACCGACGACTGTCGCGGCGGCTTCGCTCTCTGCTTGACGCCCAGCAGCTTACGTCGGGATTTTTGGCACCAGCGGCGCGGCCGTCGGGGCCGGCGTCGGAGCGTCGCAGACCGAGCGGTTCGTCCCGCCCCGCCACGCTGGCGAGCGCCCCGGCACGCTTGCCCGGCCATGACATCGGACCCGATTCGCGGCCGGCGCGTCCACCGAGGCGCCCCGCTCCCGCCGCGATGACCGCCGACCGTTTCCCGTCCGCCCGATGATCGGCCGCGCCGCCCGCTCGCTCCGCCGCCGCGCCGTCGAGGCGTGGCGCCGCTGGCACGCACCGTCGCGCCTCGCGCGGCTGGAACGGCACCCACACCCGGCCGTGCGCGCGCTCGCCGAGGCGCTCAGCGCCGCGCTCGCCGGCCGCCTCGCACCCGACGAGCGCGCGGCGGTCGAGGCCATCGAGGCGCGCCGCGACGCGCTCCGCCGCGACACGCGCACGATCGAGACGCTGGACTTCGGCGCGGGCGACGGCCACGACGCGCGGACGCCAGACGAGATGGCGCGGGGCGTCGTCGAGACGTGCCCCGTCGCGACGGTCGCCCGCGGCAGCAAGCCGCCGTTCTGGGGCGCCATCCTGTTCGGACTCGTGCGGCGCCTTCGCCCCGCGTCGAGCGTCGAGCTGGGCACGTGCGTCGGCATCTCGGCGGCGTACCAGGCCGCGGCGCTCGCGCTCGACGGGCACGGGCGCCTCGCGACGCTCGAGGGCTCGCCCGAGATCGCGGCCGTCGCCCGCGAGACGCTCGCCGGGCTCGGGCTGGACCGCGCCGCGGTCGTCGTCGGTCCGTTCGATGCGACGCTTGCTGGCGTTCTGGAACGCGCCGCGCCCGTCTCCTTCTTCTTCAACGACGGCCACCACGACCGCGACGCGACGCTGCGCTACCTCGACGCCGCCGCGCCGCACCTCGCGCCCGACGCCGTCGTGGTGTTCGACGACATCGACTGGTCGGCCGGGATGCGCGCCGCGTGGGCGGCGATCGAGACCGATGTCCGCTTTGCTGTCACCGTCGACCTCGGCGCGGTCGGCGTCGCCATCGCCGGCAGCGGCCCGCCCGAGACCCTCCGCCTTCCGCTCTGATGCCCGACCTCGCCGACCTTCTCCCACGCGTCCGCGCGTTCGTGCAGGAGCGCTGCGTGCCGCTCGAAGGGCTCCTGCTCGGCCACGACTACGCCGCGCTGGAGCGCGAGATGGCGGCCGTCCGCGGTGAGGCGCGCGCTCAGGGCCTCTGGAATCTGGCGCTGAGCGCGGCGCACGGCGGCGGCCGGGCTGTCGCTGCCAGACTACGGGCGCGTGTCCGAGGCGCTCGGCTGGAGCCCGCTCGGCCACTGGGCGACGAACGGGCAGGCGCCCGACATCGGCAATGCCGAACTGCTTCTCGCCTTCGCCACAGACGACCAGAAGCGCACCTTCCTCGACCCGCTCCTTGACGGGTCCGTCCGCTCCTGCTTCGCGATGACGGAGCCCGAGCACGCCGGCTCCAACCCGACAACGCTCTCCACGACGGCCACCGAGACCCCGACGGGCTGGCGCCTCGACGGCCACAAGTGGTTCACGACGGGCTTCGACGGGTCGGCCTGGACCATCGTGATGGCCGTCACCGAACCGGACGGGAAGCCGCACGAGCGCGCCTCGATGCTGCTCGTCCCGACCGACGCGCCGGGCGTCGAGCACGTGCGCCTGCTGCCCGTGATGGGCGACACAGGCGCGGGCTGGATCTCGCACTCCGAGATCCGTTTCGACGGCGTCGAGGTGCCGGCCGGGGCACTGCTCGGTCCGCGCGGCGGCGGCTTCGCGCTCGCGCAGGCGCGCCTCGGGCCCGGGCGCATCCACCACTGCATGCGCTGGATCGGCGTCTGCGAGCGCGCCCTGAGCCTGCTGTGCGCGCGCGCCGTGGCGCGCGACCATCGCGCCCGGAAAAACGCTGGCGGACACCCAGTCCGTCCAGTTCGCCATCGCCGAGAGCCGCGCCGAGATCGACGCCGCCCGCCTCCACGTCCTCGACGTCGCCGCGCAGATCGACCGCGATGGCGCCCGCGCCGCGCGTGCCGGCATCTCGGCCATCAAGTTCTCCGTCGCCGGGACGCTGCTGCGCGTCGTGGACCGCGCGATCCAGGTCCACGGCGGGCTGGGCATCCTGGACGACACGCTGCTCGCGTTCTGGTACCGCCACGAGCGCGGCGCGCGCATCTACGACGGGCCGGACGAGGTCCACAAGGGCGTCGTCGCCCGCGAGGAGCTGCGTCCGCTACCGGTGAGCGAGGTCAGTCGCCTTAGCCTTTCCCCATGGCTCCTGCCCCACAGCCCATGCCCTCCGCACGCGTCCACGCCGCCGACCTGTCCTACCGCGACAGGGGATCAGGCGCCGAGATGGTCCTGCTGCTGCACGGCATGACCGAGGCCGTGTGGGACCGGCAGGCCGAGGCGTCGCCGCCGCCGGCTACCGGATGGCGCTCCGCGCGCCGAGCCGCGTCGCCTCATTCGTGGCCCTCGCGACGACCGCCGAGGCCGAAGAGCCGGCCGCGGCATCTTCTACCGCGACGATCTCTCAAGCCAGCTTCAGCACATCCGCGTCCCGACGCTCGTCGTCACGGGCGATCACGACCTGCCGCACCCGCCTGATCAGGGGCGCTGTGACACCGCGCGCATTCCGGGCGCGCGTTTCATCGATATGCCCGGCGCTGGTCACACGCCGCCCGCCGCGGCGCCCGACGCCGTGGTCGCCCTCCTCCTCGACTGGCTCGGCCAGCACCGCGATGCCTGACCTCGACCGCCCCCGCGACGTCCGGAAAGGCGAAGAGCTGGATGTGCCCGCGCTCGCAGCGTGGCTCCGCGAGACGCTCGGCATCGACGCCGACGCCGGCCGTGCACCAGTACCCGGCGGGCTTCTCGAACCTCACGTACCTCCTCGACGTCGGCGGCCGCGAGCTCGTGCTGCGGCGCCCGCCGATGGGCGCGCACGTCCGCGGCGGGCACGACATGGGCCGCGAGTTCCGCCTGCTGACGGCCCTCGCCGACCACGTGCCCGTCCCCGAGGCGCTCGGCTTCGAGCCCACGGGCGACGTCCTCGGCGCGCCGTTCTACGTCATGGAGCACGTCCCGGGCGCGATCCTCCGCGCGTCGGACGCCGAGCCGCCCGACGCCGCGGCGATGGCGCGCGTCGCCGATGCGTTCGTCGCGACGCTCGCCGGGCTGCACGCGCTCGCGCCCGAGACGGTCGGGCTGAGCGACCTCGGGAATCCGGACGGCTACGTCGGCCGGCAGGTCGCGGGCTGGACGAAACGCTACGCCGCAGCCGCGACCGACGACATCCCGGACCTCGACCGGGCCTTCGCGTGGATGGACGCCAACCAGCCGCCCGAGTCCGGCGTGGCCGTCATCCACAACGACTTCAAGTACGACAACCTCGTCCTCGACCCCGAGACGCTGGCCGTCCGCGCGGTCCTCGACTGGGAGCTCGCGACGGTCGGCGACCCGCTGATGGACCTCGGCTCGACGCTCGGCTACTGGGTCGAGGCGACGGACCCGCCCGCGCTCCGCGCCGCCGCGCTCAGCCCGACGTGGTGGCCCGGCAACCCGACGCGCGAGGGCCTCGTCGCAGATGTACGCGCGCGCGGACGGGCCGCGAGGTCGCTGCACGCGCCGTTCTACACGGTCTACGGGCTGGCGAAGCTCGCCGTGATCGCGCAGCAGATCTACCAGCGGTGGACGCTCGGGACGACGCGCGACCCGCGCTTCGGCGGCCTCATCCACGTCGTCCGCGCGTGCGGCGAGGCGGCCGTCCGCGTGATCGACACGGGGCGGATCTCGGCGTGACGGCGGTGTCCGATCTTGCGGGACCCCTTCGCCCTCCGCTCTCCGATGATCGATCTCCTCTCCGCTCCCGACGCGCCGGCCGCCGTCGGACCGTACAGCGCCGCCGTCCGCGCCGGCGGCTTCGTCTTCTGCTCCGGCCAGACGCCGCTCGACCCGGCGACAGGGCGCCTCGTCGAGGGCGACCTCGGCAACCAGACGCGGCGCGTCTTCGCCAACATCCGCGCCGTGCTCTCGGCGCAGGGCCTCACGCTGGACGACGTCTGCAAGGTCGGCGTCTTCCTCACGACGATGGACGACTTCGCGGCCATGAACGCCGTCTACGCCGAGGCCTTCGGCGACCACCGCCCGGCGCGCTCGACCGTCGCCGTGGCGGGCCTGCCGCTCGGCGCGCGCGTCGAGATCGAGGTGACCGCGCTGGACCGGGCGTGACCGACGCCCCGACGCCCCCCGACGCCGATCTCGCCGCGATCCGCGCGGCGTTCGAGGCCTACGCGGCCGCCTTCGAGGCGTACGACGCCGCGGCCGTCGTGCCGCACTTCGCCGTGCCCGCGCTCCTCGTCCGCGACGGCGTCCCGACGACGCTGGACACCGACGCCGACGTGCTCGACAGCGTCGAGCGCCTGCTCGACCTGCACCGCGCGTGGGGCGTCGAGACGGCGCGCGTGGCCGGCGTCGCGCTCGTCGAGGCCGCCCCGGCGCACCGCATCGCGCGCGTGGACTGGCGCCTCGGCCGCCGCGCGAGCCGCCTCCGCTGGACGTACACGACGACCTACGTCCTCGTCCCGGACGCCGACGACGTGGCGCATCGCCGCCGCGCTCACGCACGACGCGCCGTTCTGATCTCACTCGGCGCGGAGTTGGACGTAGAAGTCCGGGTCTACTTGAACGTCCGCGACTGACGCGATCGTGACCGGCATCTGCTGCCACGCCTCGGTCGGCGTGAGGCGCACTCGGCGTGCCGCCGAGCGTCACGTCGACGGGCATCGCGAAGCCGGGGACGACGTCCGACCAGCGGTAGCGGAGCGTCTGGCCCGTCCAGCGTGACCTCAAGGGAGGGGACCAGCGTCGTGTCGAGGTACTGGTGGAAGACCGGGGCGAGGTCGAGACCCGTCGTCTCGGCCATCGCGTCGCGGATCTGCTGGCCCGTCACCGTCTGGTGCCGGAAGCGCGCCTGGAGGCCGCGCAGCGTCATCCGCCACGCCTCGTCGTCATTGACGAGCTGGCGGATCGTGTGCAGCATGTTGCCGCCCTTGTAGTACATGTCGCCCGAGCCCTCGCGGTTGACCCCGAACGGCCCGACGATCGGGGCGTCGTTGCGGATGTTGGCGCGCGTCCCGATGACGTAGGCCGCGCCCGCCTCCTTCCCCTGCTGGCACTCGACGAAGAGGTTCTCGGAGTAGTTCGTGAACGACTCGTGGACCCACATGTCCGCGATATCCTTCGAGGTGATACTGTTGCCCCACCACTCGTGGCCCGATTCGTGGACGATGATAAAGTCCCACAGCAGGCCCGTGCCGGTGTGCGAGAGGTCGCGGCCGAGGTAGCCGTTGCCGTAGTGGTTGCCGTAGGCGACGGCCGACTGGTGCTCCATGCCGAGGTGCGGCGTCTCGACGAGCTTGTAGCCGTCCTCGTACCACGGGAACGGGCCGAACCAGTGCTCGAAGCAGGCCAGCATCGGCGCCGCCTGCTGGAACTGGTGCCGCGCGCGCGCCTCGTTGTAGTCCAGCGGGTAGAAGTCCAGCGTCAGCGGGCCGAGCTCGCCGGCGACGGTGTCCGAGAAGTGCGCGTAGTGCGCGATGTTGGCCGCGACGTCGTAGTTGTTGATCGGGTTGACGACGGCCCAGACGAAGGTCGTCGTGCCGTCGCCGTTGTCGCGCGTCTCGCGAAGGCGGCCGTTCGAGACGTTCGTGAGGCCCGCCGGGACCGTGATCGCGACGCGCTGGCTGTCGGGCTCGTCGGCCTGCGTGTCCTTCGTCGGCCACCACGCGCTCGCGCCGAGGCCCTGGACGGCCGTCGCGACGACCGGCCGGCCGAGGCTGTCCTGCGTCCACACGAAGCCGCCGTCCCACGGCGCGCGCTCGGCGACGCGCGGCACGCCGTGGTACTGGATGCGGACGGTGTTCAGCGAGCCCGCGGCGGGCGCATCGGGGAGCGTCACGAAGAGCGCGTTGCCGTCGCGGCGGACGGGCAGCGCCTGCCCGCCGAGCGTCACGGCGTCCGCCTGGAGCGGCTCCTGGAGGTCGATCTGCATCGTCCGCTGGGGCGTGAGCGTGCGGAACGTGATGCCGACCGAGCCGCGGATCGCCTGCGCGGCGGGGTCGACGTGGACGTCGAGGTCGTAGAAGGTGACGTCCCACCAGGCCCGCTCCGGGCCGACGGTGCCGCGGAGCGTGTCGGCGCGCGTGGGCGCGCCGTCGCCGGCGAGCGGCGTCTGGGCCGTGGCGGCCGGCGCGAGGCCGAGCAGGACGAGAACGAGGGCGACGCGCATGGACCAGAGGGCAGGTGGCATGGTCCGAACGTACGCCGCGCCGCCAGGCGTCTACACGGGCGCGCCGCCGAAGACGGCCGAGCGGAGCCCCGCCCACGTGAACGCGAGGACCGAGACCGACGCGGCGCTCGCGGCGTCGAGCGCCGCGGTCTGCTCCGGCGTGAGCAGCACGTCCAGCGAGGCGACGTTGCCGGCGAGTTGCTCCGGCGTCCGCGCGCCGATGAGGACGGACGCGACGCCGGGGCGCGCGAGCGTCCACGCCAGCGCCGTCTGCGCCGGGCTCGCCCCGGCCTCGTCGGCGACGCGGCGGAGCACGTCGAGCGTCTCCCAGTTGGCGTCGGTGAACTTGGTGTCCCCGAACGGATTCGCGCCGCCGAGGCGCCCCGCATCGCGGTCGTCGCGGCGGTACTTGCCCGTCAGGAAGCCGCCCGCGAGCGGGCTCCACGGACGAGCCCCAGCCCGAGCGCCTGCGCCGCCGGGAGCGCCTCGTGCTCGACCCGGCGCGCGACGAGCGAGTACTCCTCCTGCAGCGCGATCGGCGCGGGGAGCCCGCGCGCCTCGGCGACCGACACGACGCGCGCGGCAAACCACGCCGGCACGTTCGACAGGCCGACGTACCGCGCCTTGCCCGAGCGGACGATCTGCGCGAGCGACTCGGCGAGTTCCTCGGCCGGCGTGATCCCGTCGTAGGCGTGCACCCAGTACAGATCGACGTAGTCCGTGCCGAGACGCGTCAGCGACGCGTCGAGCGCCTGCATCAGGTTCTTGCGGCCCATCCCGCCCGCGTTCGGGTTCGTCTTGTCAGTCGAGAACGAGTACTTGGTCGCGAGCACGATCCGGTCGCGCAGGCCGCGGGCTGCGACGAGCCGCCCGACGATCTCCTCGGAGCGCCCGGCCGAGTAGACGTTCGCCGTGTCGACGAACTGGCCGCCGGCCTCCGTGTAGGCGTCGAAGACGGTCGCAGCGTCGGCCTCGGAGGAGCCCCACGAGGCGTTGCCGAAGGTCATGGTGCCGAGCGCGAGCGGGCTCACGAGGAGGCCGGAGCGGCCGAGCGGGCGGTAGGCGGTGAGGTCCACGGAGAGATCCTGTTGTGTACCAGACAGAATAAAACGAAAAGGCGCCCCGTTCCCGCCTCCTGTATTTTATTCCGACCGAGACAAAACCGATCCGATGCCCCGCCCCCGCTCCTTCGACACGGACGCCGCGCTCGACGCCGCCCGGGACACGTTCTGGCGGCTCGGCTACGAGGCGACGACGCTGACGGACCTCACGGACGCGATGGGCATCGCCCGACCAAGCCTCTACAACGCCTTCGGCGACAAGGAGGCGCTCTTCCTCGCCGCGCTCGACCGCTACTCGGAGGCTTACGCCCCGATGCTCGTCGCGCTCGATGCCGAGCCGGACGCCCGCGCAGCCGTCGCGGCCTATCTGGCCGGCGCGGCTGAGGGGTTGGCGCAGTCGGACGCGCCGGCCGGATGCTTCGTCGTCGGGCACGCGGCGCGGAGCGGCGGCCACGAGTCTGCGCTGTCCGCCGCGCTCGCCGAGAACCGCCGCGCGCTGGAGGCCGCCTTTGCTGCCCGTCTCGCCCGCGCGCAGGACGACGCACAACTCGCGGCGGACGAGGATCCCGCCGTCCTCGCCGCCTTCTTCGTCGGCACCATCGCCGCGATGGCGGTCCGGGCGCGCATGGACCGCGACCCGGACGTCCTCGCCGGGATGGCTGAGCGGGCGATGCGGGCGTGGGTGCAGCCGCGAGGCGCCGTGGCGCCGCGCTAGCTTCCCGGCATGGAACCACACGTCTACACACGCGACGAAGCGGGCCGCCGCCGCGGCTGGATCGAGGTCGTCGTCGGCTCGATGTTCTCCGGCAAAACGGAAGAACTCATTCGCCGCCTGCGCCGCGCGACGATCGCGCGGCAGCGCGTCGCCCTGTTCAAGCCCGCCATCGACACGCGCTACGACGCCCACGACGTCGTGTCGCACGACGCGACCGCGATGCCGTCGACCGTCATCACGGCGCCGCAGCAGATGCTCCTGCTCGTCGGCGACGCCGACGTCGTCGGGATCGACGAGGCGCAGTTTTTTGGGCCCGAGCTCGTCGCGGTCGTCGAGCAGCTCGCCCGCGACGGGCGCCGCGTCGTCGTGGCGGGACTGGACCAGGACTTCCTGGGGCGGCCCTTCGAGCCGGTCCCACAGCTCATGGCCGTCGCGGAGCACGTGACGAAGCTGCACGCCGTGTGCGTCCGCTGCGGCGCGCCGGCGAACCACTCGCAGCGGATCGTCGCCGGCGGCGGGCGCGTGCTGCTTGGCGAGAAGGACGCCTACGAGCCGCGCTGCCGGACGTGCTTCGACCCCGACGCTGCGGCGCCGCCGCAGACGGCCGAGGCGACGGCTGCCGCGCCGGCCGCCGCGCGCGCCGACTGAGGAACGTTTCACTTGGACCGATGCCCGCCCGGGCGCTATCGTCCGGGCTCACGCTGCCTTCCCGCATGGCCCTTCAGCTCGCCCGCGACACGTCCGCCCGCGTCCAGTCCGCCGTCCGCACCGTCCGCGTGCGGCGCTTTGCCGCCGCCTTCCTCGACGCGCTGCTCGCGCTGACGATCGCGTTCACGCCGGTCGCCCTCGCGAATGCAGCCGGCGGCAGCGCAGCCGTCACCGGCCGTGTGTTCGGCGCCGGCCTGCTCCTGGCGACCGCGTACCTGCTCCTCCGCGACGCGATCCCGTATGCCGAGTGGGGCGCGCGGTCGCTCGGCAAGCGCTGGCTCGGCGTCCGCCCGTACGACATCGGCGGCGGCGGGCTGGACTGGCGCACGTCGGCAAAGCGCAACGCGACGCTCGCGGCGGCCTTCGGCATCCCGGCGATCACGTACGCCGTCGGCAGCTTCCGCGGGCTCCCGTTCGGGCGGGTGCTGCTCTACGCGGCGCTCGGGCTCGCCATCCTCGAGGCGGTCCTCGTCGCTATGGACCGCGAGGGCGCGCGCATCGGCGACCGCTGGGCCGGCACGCGCGTTACCGAGGCGCGGGCGTAGGAAGACGGCTGGTGCAGATCGCATCAGGCCGAGGCTGCCGATGTGCGGGTAGGTTCCACGCCCGCCGATCAGCGTCCCGATGCCAGTCCGCCTTGTCCTGATCGCCCTGCTTGCCGCACTCGCCGTCCCCACGACGCGCGCGCAGTCGGGCGGCATCCTCGTCGTGCGTCCTGCCCCGTCGCTCACGTTCGACGCCGGGCTCGGTGAGCGCGCCGAGCGCCTCGATGTGCCGAGGGCTGCACGCGCAGCGTCTCCTCGCAGCCGAGGCGCGGTGGGCGGCGCGGCGATCGGGGCGCTCGCCGGCCTTGTCGTCGGCGCAGCCACGACCGCCGTCGTGGCGCTGACGGAGTCCTGCAACCCGGGCGAGGATTACGTGTGCGGCTGGCACCTCGCTGCGGTGGCGACGGTCCCGCTGACGGTGCTGTCGGCGGGCATCGGTGCCGCCATCGGGGCGGCGACGGCACGCCCGAGCGCGTCCCGCCGCCGGCGCTGCCGGCCGCCTCGGAGCAGCCGTAGCCCGCCGGAAATGACGCGCGCTTTCGCTGCCGCGGTCACGCCGCCGCGGCGGGCGTGACGGTATGTTGGCGGACGGCCGCGCGAGCTTCGGCCACGCCCCAGACCGACGCCCCATGGACGCCCCGCGCTACCTCGTCTCCGCCCGCAAGTACCGCCCGCAGACCTTCGGCGCGCTCATCGCGCAGGAGCACGTCGCCGAGACGCTGCGCAACGCCGTCCGCTCGGGGCGCCTCGCGCAGGCGTACCTCTTCTCGGGCCCGCGCGGCGTCGGCAAGACGACGGCGGCGCGCATCCTCGCCCGCGCCGTCAACTGCCAGACGCCCCTGGACCAGCGGCCGGACGTCGAGCCGTGCGGCACGTGCGACGCCTGCCGCTCGTTCGACGACGGCCGCGCGATGAACGTCATCGAGATCGACGCCGCGTCAGCACAACGGCGTCGACGACATGCGCGAGCTGCGCGAGACGGTCCGCATCCCGCCGCAGGGCGCCAAGAAGAAGGTCTACATCCTCGACGAGGTGCACATGCTCTCGGCGAGCGCCTTCAACGCGATCCTGAAGACGCTCGAGGAGCCGCCCGAGCACGCGCTGTTCATCTTCGCCACGACGGAGCCGCACAAGGTGCTCCCGACGATCCTCTCGCGCACGCAGCGCTTCGACTTCCGCCGCATCGCGGTCCCCGAGATCGTCGAGCAGCTCGAGACGATCTGCCGCGAGGAGCGCATCACGGCGGACGAGGACGCGCTCGTGCTCATCGCGCGCCGCGGCGACGGCGCCATGCGCGACGCCCTCTCGGTCTTCGACCAGGCCGTCGCGCTGTGCGGCACGACCCTCGTCGGCGTAGCCCTGCGCGCGGCCCTCGGCGTCGTCGAGGAAGACCTGGTGTTCGAGACGGCAGACCTCGCCCACCGCGGCGACCGCGCCGCGCTGCTGCGCCTCGTCGACGGCGTCGTGCGCCGCGGCCACGACCTGCGCGAGTTCCTGCTCGCCCTCGCGGACCACGTCCGCAACCTTCTCGCCGCCCGCGCCACCGGCGACGGCTCGCTCATCGAGGGCACCGACGCGATGCGCGCCCGGACCGTCGCCGCGGCGCAGACGTGGGCCGAGGCGGACCTGCTGCACCTGCTGCTCATCCTCGACGAGTCCATCTCAGGCCTGCGGACGTCGGCGCAGCCGCGCCTGACGGTCGAGCTCGCGCTGCTCCGGATGGCGAGCCTCGAGAAGGCCGCCGACCTCCAGCGCCTGCTCGCGCACCTCGACGCGCTCGGCCGCCGCGCCGCGTCCGAGCCCCGCGCCGAGGCGCTGCACACAGCAGCCGTGCCGACCGGCACGGCGCTCCCGCCTGCCGCGCCGCGCCCGGTCGCGTCGTCCGAGCCGCCCGCCACGTACGCTGCGGCGCCACGCCCCGAGGCGCCTGCCGCTGACAGACCGCCCGAGGCGCAGCCTGCGGCGGCGCCCGCCGCCGCGCCGGATCCCGACGACTGGCGCGCGGCGATGCCGCGCCACGAGGAGTCCCGTCCGGAGCCCGCGCGGCCCGAGACGGACGCGCCGCGCCCGCAACAGCCGCGTGACGGCGACGGTGGCCTTCCCGAGGCACCGCCCGAGCGCCCCGCCCCACCGCCGAGCGCGCCGCCCGCCGCCGCGCCGCCTGCTCCCACGCCGCCCGCCCCGCCCGCCGAGCCGCGCCCCGGCGGCGGCCTCTTCGGCGCGCCCGCGCTCCGGCGCCCGCGCCCTGGCAGCACGTCCGGCGACGGGCATGCCGGCATCGTGCCGAGCCTCGGCGCCCCTGCGGCCGGCGTCGCGGACCCGTTCGCGTCGTCGCTCGGCCGCATCCGCGAGGCGTGGCCGGCGCTCGCCGCGGCGCTCCGCGCCGAGCAGCGCATCCGCCTCGCCTCGTTCCTGAAAGACGCCGACGTGGTCCGCGTCTACAACGGCGCCGTCGAGGTGGCGCTGGCCGACGCGCTCGCGATCGCGGTCGCGGCCGAGCATGCCGCCGAGGTGCAGGCGACACTCTCGGGCCTGCTCGGCGAGGCTGCGCCGCCGCTGCGGTTCGTCGCCGGCGAGGCCCGGCGCGGGGAACCCGCCGCGGCGTCGGACCCGTTCGAGCGCCTCAAGGCGATGCGCCACGAGCACCCCGTCGTGCGGGCGCTGTTCGAGCGCCTCGGCGCCGAGATCGTCTGGCAGTAACCCCTTACCCCCGCATCACGATGGACCAGCCCAACATGGCCGACCTCTTCGGCAAGATGGCCGACATGCAGCAGCAGATGGCCGAGACGCAGGCGCGCCTCGCCGAGCAGACCGTCACGGCCGAGGCCGGCGGCGGCATGGTGACGGTCGTCGCCAACGGCACCGGCCACCTCGTCTCGGTCAAGATCGACCCTGAGGCGGTCGACCCGGCCGACACCGAGATGCTCGAGGACCTCATCGTGGCGGGCGTCAACAAGGCGCTCGAGCAGGCCGAGGCGCTCAAGGCCTCGGGCATGCAGCAGGCCGCGGCCTCGATGCTCCCGCCGGGCATGGACCTCGGCGCCCTCGGCCTCTAGCTGACCCGACGGCGTCACCCGCCTGCCGTAGCCTGACGCTTCTCCACACCCGCGTTCATGCATCTCACGTCCGAGACGGTCGAGGCGCTCGTCGAGCACCTCTCCAAGCTGCCGACGGTCGGCCGCAAGACGGCACAGCGCCTCGCCGCGTTCGTCCTCAAGATGCCCCGCGAGGAGGTGGTCGAGCTCGCGCGCGCGCTCGTCGCGGCCAAGGACAAGGTGAAGCAGTGCTCGATCTGCTTCAATGTCACCGACAACGACCCCTGCCCCGTCTGCCAGAGCGCGCGCCGCGACCGCGCCGTGATCTGCGTCGTCGAGGAGCCCTCGGACGTGCTCGCGCTCGAGCGGACGGGCGACTTCCGCGGCCTCTACCACGTCCTCGGCGGCGCCATCTCGCCGCTCGACGGCGTCGGGCCGGACGACCTGCACATCCGCGAGCTCGTCGCCCGCGTCGCGACCTCGATGCAGGGCACGGCGGCGGCCGAGGCGGCGTCGGAGAACGGACACGAGGCGCCCGACTCGGTCCCGGTTCGCGAGGTCATCCTCGCGATGAACCCCAACGTCGAGGGCGACACGACGAGCTACTACGTCTCGCAGCTGCTCGCGCCATTCGGCGTCGCGGTGACGCGCATCGCGCGCGGGCTGCCCATCGGCGGCGACCTCGAGTTCGCGGACGAGGCGACGCTCAGCCGCGCGCTCGAAGGCCGCGCCGGGATGTAGGTGCCGGGGCGCCCGCCGCGCCCCGCCGCGCTCAGAAGCGGTAGCCGACGCCGATCCGCGCCGAACTCACGTTGCCGATGCCGAGCGTGACCTCGGCGAGCAGGCGGCTGAACTCGGCGCCGGCGCCGAGGTTGAGCCCGACCTCGGTGTTCGAGTCCCCGATCTCCGGGTTCTGGAGCTCGACCGCGACGCCGGCCTTGCCGTACGGCCGGAACGGCACGCCGACGAGGGAGAAGCGCCCGATGATGTCGCCGTTGAGCCGGACGACGTCGCCGTTGTCGACGAAGACGTACTCCGCCGACGGGCGGACGGACGCCGCGAAGGGCAGGATTCCGGGTGTCACAGCGAACTCGAAGCCGAGGCCGACCTGTAGCGCCTCGTAGTCGATGTCGTAGCCGGCCATCGGGATGAAGCTGACCTGGGCGCGCGACGGCGCCGCGAGGGCGAGCGCGGCGACCACAAGTAGGAGAAAACGCATGGAGAGAACCGGGTTGTGAGAGGGACCGGCGTGTGGACCGGCCCGCTGTCTACCCCGATCGTGCCCGCTTGTGCCCGGCCGCAAGAACAACGCCCGCACGCGCGGGTAGCCCCGCGCCCCGCTTCCCGCCCCCGTGACGCCGCTCCCCGACCTCCCGACCCGCCGCGCCCGTCCGCCGGACCTCACCTTCGGAGGCTTCCCCGAGAGCGGCCTCGACGCGCTCGCCCGCATCAAGGCGACCCCGCACATCGGGCAGGTCCGCGACGAGAAGCCGGTCCTGAAAGCGGACGTCGAGGCGCCGTTCAAACGCTACCGCGACGACCTCGTGCTGAACTGGGTCCTCCCAAACAGCCTGCCCTTCGAGACGGAGAAGGGCGTCTTCAGCCGCATCCTCAAAAACGACTTCGGGCAGGGCGGCGCGCACCACCACCTCTGGATGGCGTTCTACCGCTACGGCCGCAAGCGCCTCACGGACGTCCAGCTCTCGCACGCGGTCTACCCGGACGGCTTCCGCTGGGCGCTCTACGCCGGCTCGTACTCGGGCGCGCTGTTCACGGCCGCCCGCGAGCGGACCGTGGACGACCCCGAGGGCCTGCGCCTCGTCAACACGCTCCTCACGCAGGGCTACCGCATGGCCTTCGCGCCGCACGTGACGAAGCCCGAGGGCTACCCGGAGATCACGGAGCCCCTTGCCGTTTTCCCCGAGGGCCTCGCCCGCGCCAAGGGCATCTGGCTCTCGCGCCGCATCGACCGCGCCGAGACCCTGACCCTCGGCCCGCGCCTCGTCACCGCGGCCATCGACGCGCAGCTCGAGCTTTGGCCGCTCTACCGCTTCTGGACCGACGCCGAGCCGTGACGCACTCGAAAAAGCTGTCAGGCGCAGGGCACACTCTCACGACAGCGTCATCCCGAGCCTGTCGAGGGATCTCGACGCCCGTCTGAAGCCGCCGCGCTCGTCTGCACTGCGTCGACATCCTTCGACTGCGCTCGCCGAGGGCTGGCTGCGCCGACCTTCGGTTCGCTTCGCTCAGGATGACGATGCAGAAGGGATTTCCCTCCACCACGCAGGCTCACATCGCACCGACCAGCCCGTCGCAGGAGAGGCGAGCGTCCGCCCCAGACGTGCCGGGGCGGGCTCAGAGCGCCTCGTAGCGCTACTTCACGAACAGCATCTCGCGGTAGGTCGGCAGCGGCCAGAGGTCGGCGGCGAGTTCGCGCTCGAGCGCGTCGCATGCGGCGCGGACGGCCGCCATCGCCGGGATGACGCTGTCGCGCATTGCGAGCGTCTCCGTCTCGGCGTCGTGAGCGGCGTGGCGCGCCTCGGCGAGCGCGGCGAGGGCCGACTGGAGCGCGTTCGTCGGGTCCGCGACCGCCTTCGCGAGCGCCTTGGGGCCGGCATCGTCGAGGCCGAGGTCCGAGAGCGTGCCTGTCGCCTCGCCGATCTCGGCGAGCATCCGCAGCGCGGCCGGCCGCACGAGCTGGCGCGCCATCTGCTCCGTCGTCGCCGCCTCGATGTTGACCGTCTTGACGTACTGCTCCTCAAGGATCTCGCGGCGGCTGTGCAGCTCGGCCTCCGAGAGGACGTCGTAGCGGTCGAACACGGCGACGTTCTTGTCGGCCGTGATCGTGGCGAGCGCGTCGGGCGTCGTCTTGAGGTTGAGCAGGCCCCGCGTGGTGGCCTCCGTCTGCCACGCCTCGGCGTAGCCGTCGCCGTTGAAGACGATGGCTTTGTGGGCGCGGTAGGACGCGGCGATGGTCTCGCGGAGGGCCGCGTCGATGGCCTTCTGCGAGGGCTTCTTGCCGAGCTTCGCGTCCAGCGCCGTCGCGAGGGCGTCGATGGCCTCGGCGACGATCGTGTTGAGGACGGTGAGCGGGAAGCTCACGGACTGGCTCGAGCCGACCGCCCGGAACTCGAACTTGTTGCCCGTGAAGGCGAAGGGCGAGGTCCGGTTGCGGTCGCCCGCGTGGCGCGGGAGGTCCGGGAGGACCGGCGATCCCAGCCCGAGCAGGCCCGACGGCTTCGACGACGAGGCGCGGCCGGCGGCGTCGATCTGGTCGTAGACGTCCGCGAGCTGGTCGCCGAGGAAGACCGAGATGATAGCCGGCGGCGCCTCGTTGGCCCCGAGGCGGTGGTCGTTGGCGGCCGTCGCGATGGACGCCCGCAGCAGGTCCTGGTGCGTGTGGACGGCCTGCAGCACGGCGGTGCAGAAGAACAGGAAGCGGCCGTTCGAGTGCGGCGTGTCGCCGGGCTCGAGCAGGTTCACGCCCGTGTCCGTGGACATGGACCAGTTCACGTGCTTGCCCGAGCCGTTGACGCCGGCGAAGGGCTTCTCGTGGAGCAGGCACGCCAGCCCGAAGCGCGGGGCGGTCCGCTGGAGGACCATCATCAGCACCTGCTGGTGGTCCGCGGCGACGTTGGCGTTCTCGAAGACGGGCGCGAACTCGTACTGGCCCGGCGCGACCTCGTTGTGGCGCGTCGCGATGGGCACGCCGAGCGACGTCAGCTCGTCCTCGACGGCGTTCATGAACGCCATGACGCGGTCCGGGATGGAGCCGAAGTAGTGGTCGTCCATCTCCTGGCCGCGCGGCGGCGGCGCGCCGAGGAGCGTCCGCCCGACGACGGCGAGGTCCGGCCGGGCGTCGTAATACCCGGCGTCGACGAGGAAGAACTCCTGCTCGGCGCCGCACGTCGCGGTGACACGCTGCGCGGGCTCGCCGAGGAGCACGAGCGCGCGGCAGGCCTGCTGGCTGAGCGCCTCCATCGAGCGCAGCAGCGGGATCTTGTGGTCCAGCGCCTCGCCGGTCCACGAGGCGAAGGCCGTCGGGATGCAGAGCGTCGCGACGCCGTTGTGCTCGACGATGAACGCGGGCGAGGTCGGGTCGTAGGCGGTGTAGCCGCGCGCCTCGAACGTCGCCCGGAGGCCGCCGCCGGGGAAGGACGAGGCGTCGGGCTCGCCCTGGATAAGGTTCTTGCCCGAGAACTCGGCGACGGCGCCGCCGCCGGCCGCGGGCGCCATGAACGCGTCGTGCTTCTCGGCCGTGCGCCCGGTGAGCGGCTGGAACCAGTGCGTGTAGTGGGTCGCCCCCTTCTCGACAGCCCACTCCTTCATGGCCAGCGCGACGGCGTCGGCGATGGACGCGTCGAAGGGCTCGCCGCGGTGGACGGTCGCGAGGAGCCGTGTCACGACGGCCTTCGGCAGGCGCGCAGTCATCTCATCGAGGCCGAACGCGTTCTGCCCGAAGCGGGCGCGCTGCTTCTTGTGGCCGTTGCGGGACGTCGGGGCGAGCGTGAGTTCCATCGGGGCGGGTGTGGGGGTGGGGATGCGGTTCGGGGGCCGACCTCAGGCGTCGGTCGGCACTCAGTCGGCGAGCGTCATCGGCTCGGTGGCGAGCGCGAGGGTCTCCTTCAGCGTCGACAGGACAAGGCTCGTGCGCGTGCCGCGGACGCCCGGCAGCACCTGGATGCGCCCGAGCAGGCCCTCGAGAGCAGCCGTGTTGCGGACGCGGACCTTGAGCATATGCGACCCGTCGCCGGTGATGGAGTGCAGCTCGAGGACCTCGGGCATGGCCGTCACGCCTGCGATGAACGCGGGGTAATGCTCGGATCCCGCCGAGGCGACGGTGACGAAGGCAGTCACGTCGCGGCCGAGGCGCTTCGCGTCCACGACGGCGTGGTAGCCCGTGACGACGCCGCGCTCCTCGAGCGCGCGCATCCGGGACGAGATGGACGGCAGCGAGAGACCAACAGCCTCGGCGATGTCGGTCCGCTTGGCGCGGCCGTCGGCCTGGAGGATGTCGAGGATCTGAACGTCGGTGGCGTCGATGCGGTCCACAGGGCATGGTGAAAGCGATCCGCTCATTCTAGCGACGTTTCACAGGCGCGCACAAGGGTTTGCCTCAATCCATAAGGCGATCCAACAGAATCGTCACACTACCACACTGAGGCGGCATGTCTTCAGCGAGGAAGCCGCCGCTGGCGTGGCGCATCGGCCGAGGCGCAGCTCAGGCCGGCTGTGGCCGGTGTAGGTTTGGGGCGTCTACTCCGGGACCGTAGCACAAGGGTTAGTGCAGCGTGCTCATAACACGACGGTTGCAGGTTCAAATCCTGCCGGTCCCACAGAAACGAGCGTAACCCGTTGCGCCGCACCGTCTGAGAGCGGCGGAGAACAGCCCGAGGTCTAACCCTCACCTCTCCTCCCAAAGAGGGTCATGCCGCGGGGAGGCGGACCGTGAACGTGCTTCCGACGCCCTTCTCGCTCGCAACCGAGATCTCCCCGTCCATCATCGCGAGGAGTCCCCGCGTGATAGTGAGCCCGAGTCCGCTCCCCTCGTGGCTCCGGCCTGTCCCCGAGCTCTCCTGTTTGAAATCCTCAAACACGTTCGGGAGAAACGCCGGGGCGATCCCGACGCCTGTGTCTGTCACACGGAGCCACGCGCTCCCGTCACCGGTCCACATGTCCACCGCGACTGTACCGTCCTCGGTGAACTTGATCGCGTTCCCGACGAGGTTTGTCAGCACACGGGCGAGCGCGGCCCGATCAGCGAGGACGGCCGTCGGGGGGCCGGCGAGGGACAGCGTGAGCCCCTTCGCCTGCGCGAGCGGTTCGAGGGCAGCGATGGCTGCGTCCGCCTCAGCCCGGAGATCGACCGTCACGGTCGCGAGCGGGACCGCTCCAGCCTCGATCTGGGCGAGGTCGAGGACCGAGTTGAGGGTATCGAGCAGACGCTTCCCGCCGCGCTCGATCGGCACGACGAGGTCCATCAGGTCCGGTGGGGCCTCCAGTGCGAGCATCTCAGCGTAGCCGATGACGGCCGTGAGCGGCGTCCGAATCTCGTGGCTCATGTTCATCAGGATGGCGCTCTTGGCCTGTGCGACCTCCTCAGCAGCCTCCTTCGCCTCGACGAGCGCCCGCTCCGTCGCCTTCCGGGCGGAAATGTCGATCATCGCCCCGATGGTCCGAATGGGCACCCCATTCTCGCGGACGATGTAGCCCCGCTCAAGCACGTCGGCCCACGTCCCGTCGGCCCGCTCGAAGCGGTGCTCGCTCATCCATGATGTCTCGGTGCCCGCCGCGATAGCGAGGAACGTCTCGAAAGCCCGGGCCTGGTCGTCCGGGTGCATCCGCTCCCGCATCCAGGTGTTGTCGAACCCGGCGGCGGCCTCGTCTCGCCAGCCGAACACCTCACCGAAGGCCGGGTTCGCGACAAACTGGTCGGTTCTCATGTCCCAGTCCCAGACGGCGTCGTGCGTCGCCAGGCTGACCAGTTGGAGCCGCTCCTTGCTCTCGCGCAGCGCTGCCTCAGCCCGCTTCTCCTCCGTCACGTCTCGGAAGAACACCGTGAGGCCACCGCCGAAGGGGAAGGCCCTCACGTCGATCCACTTCCCGGAGATTGGCCCGATCGACGTAAATCGAACCGCCACGCCGTCAAGGCGCGCCTGTTCGAACGCGGACTGGTAGATGGTTTCCAGGCCCTCCGGGAGGACCTCCCAGATGTGCTGGCCGACCAGGTCCACTCGGCTTCTCCGCAGGAACCGCTCCGCATCCCCGTTCACATGGGTGAACCGCCAGTCGGCGTTGAGGGCGAAGAACCCGTCGCCGATGCTCTCGAGGATCTCGGCGTTCCGCCGGGCTGCCTCGGCGATTGCCGCCTCGGCCGCCCTCCGCTCGGTGATGTCGCGAAGGACGGAGAGGTGGAAGCCGGGCAGGACGTTGAACGTCGCCCGTTGCTCAACATCGACCATCGTCCCATCCTTGCGGCAGAGCGTGAGCTCCCGACTGTCCGTGCCGTGCGCTTGCGCAGCCGCCCAGCGCTCGCTGAATCCCGGCCGCCTTGCAGGCGGCAGGACGTCCGGCACACTCAGCCGGAGGAGTTCCTCCCGGGAGTACCCCAGCAGCGCGGCCGCAGCGGGGTTCGCGTCGACGTACCGCCCGGCGTCGTCGGCGAGCAGCTTTGCGTCGAGAGAGCCCTCGAAGATCGCCTCCAGCCAAGACTGTTTCTGGGCGAGGACCTCCTGCACCTCCCGAAGGTCGGTGACCGACTGGTGTGAGAGCACGGCACCAAGCCCGCTGCTGAGCGGCGTTACGCACAGGTTGTACCACGCACGGCCGGTGGGCCCGTGGCAGGGGTACTCCTGCTCGAACGAATCGCGCTCACCGGCCAGCACGGCCGAGATTCCGGCGATCGTTGCGAGAACCGACTCGTCGCCGGAGGCGGCGGCCCTGCGGCACACGTCGAGGTAGTTCGTCCCCACGTCGAGCCCGACCAGACCGTTCGTGCCCCGCTCGGCTCCGGCACGCTTCCACGACGTGTTCGTCTTGACGATGACGCCGTCGGGGTCGATCACGCAGATGAGCTGGGAGAGCGAGGCGAGCACGGCGTCGCTGAGCGCCTCGCTCTCGCGGCGAGCGTGGAGCGCGTCCTCGCGCTCAGCCTGATACCGCCGCTCGCGCAGTGCACTCTCGATCGCGGGCCCGAGCCGCTGCAGGCGGTCCTTCCAGACGTAGTCCGCCGCACCACTCGTGATCGACTCTACCGCCTCGTCCTCCGTGATCGCCCCGCTCACGAGGATCAGCGGGACCCCGGGGCAGCGCTCCTGGACGAGCCGGAGCGCCTCACCCGAATCGAACCCGGGCATCGCATGGTCGGCGAGGACGACATCGATGTCGTCCGTTAGGTGTCCTAGAAAGTCGGTTCGGGTGTGAACCTGGAGGACGTGGTCGCCGAACCCGCTCCGCTCGAGGTAGCGCCGAACATCCGCTCCGTCCGCTTCACTGGTTACGAGGTGGAGCACCCGGAGAGAAGCACGCGGGGGACGGTCGCGTCGGACAGGCGAGGATGAGGGGTGGGCGTCGGTCATCGGAGCGGCAAAGGTGACAGTGGCAGTTCCTGACCTGTTTGGACGTGCAACGGCATGTGTCCTAGGTGGATCCACTAATAGACAAGATGACGCGATCCCCCGCCGAGTTTAGCGGCGCACACGGGCGTCTAGACGTGTCCGTTGGATCCTAACCCCTCAGCCACGGCGCGCTGCACCCTTTACGATCTCACGGTAACGTCGGGGACAGGGACTGTCCGCGCGTTTGTCTGGGTCTGGCGGAGCATAGCGCGACCTTGCCGTACAGAGTGAGAAGCCCACACGCAGAGATGCACAGGTAGATCGTCGGATAAAAGACTGGGCGATCCACCCGGTGAAATTAGGCGTGACAACCACGCGCTGGATCAGCCCCGCTGTCCGAGTCACCGGTCGTGCGTCGCGGCGCGCGGCCCAACAACCGGACAGGGCGGAGTCCTACTGCGTGCGGCTTGTACAACGCCTCAGGTAGCGTGCGCGACGGCGCCAGGCACGACGAGGCGTCCGTCGCTCGCCGCTGCGAGCGGCAGGCGGAGCGTGAACGTGCTGCCGGCTCCCTTCTCGCTTTCGACCTCGATGTCGCCGCCCATCAGCCGCGCGAGGCGATGCGCGACCGCCAGCCCGAGGCCCGACCCCTCATAGCTGCGGTGGTGGCCGTCGCTCTCCTGCTCGAAGTCGCCGAAGATGCGCGGCAGAAAGGACGCCTCGATCCCGACGCCTGTGTCAGCGACCCGCACGATGCCCTGCCCATCGTCGATGCCGACGGTCACGGCGATGCTGCCGGACTCGGTGAACTTGACGGCGTTGTCGACGAGGTGCTCTACGACGCGGACCACGGCCTCCGGGTCGACGAACGCCTGCGCGGGTTCACCGCGCAGCGCCAGGCCGAGCCCTCGGGCGCGAGCCCCCGGCGCAGCCCTCTCGCAGACGCGCCGCGCAACGTCGGCAAGGTGCACAGGGGCGGGGGCGAGTTCGAACGCGTCGCCTGCAATCTGGGCGAGGTCCAGGAGCGAGTTCAGCGTGACGAGCAGGCGCTCACCGGCTCTCTCGATGGCCGCGACGACGTTCTTGAGGTCCGGCGAGACCTCCTCGCAGAGGATCTCGGCGTAGCCGAGCACGGCCGTGAGCGGCGTCCGGATCTCGTGGCTCATGTTGGAGAGGAGCGCGGACTTCAGGCGCGATGTCGCCTCGGCCGCCTCCCGCGCCTCGATGAGCGCTGCCTCGGCCGCCTTCTGCGCCGATATGTCGCGGATGATGCCGCTAAAGCACCGGACGCCCTCACTCTCGTACTCGCCGAACGAGATAGAGACCGGAAACTCGGTCCCGCTCGCGTGCAGCCCGACCGACTCGAGGAGGTCCCATCGCAGGCGGCGCTCGCCGGTCGCGACGTAGCGCGCCAGGCCCGCCCTGTGGGCGGCGCGAAGGCGCTCAGGCATCAGGTGCGCGAGCGGCCTCCCAACAAGGTGGCTGGGGTGGTACCCGAACAGCGCATCGAGGGCAGGGTTGGCGTAGAGAACCGTTCCCGCGTCGTCCGTGCTGACGATGACAGACGATGAGGTCTCGGCGATGAGGCGGAACCGGGCCTCGCTCGCGGTGAGCGCCACCTCGGCCTGGACCCGCTCGCGCAGCTCGGCGCGCAGCGCGATCTCCGTCTCGACGATGGCCGCGAGACACTCGAGCGTCTCGCGGTCGGCGTCGGTCCACACTCGCGGTTTGCCCTCGATGGCGCAGAGCGCACCGAGCGTGTGGCCGCTCTGGCTGCGAACGGGCACGCCGAGGTAGGACTCGACGCCGAGGTCTGGAATGGCGAGGTTGTCCTGGACGAGCGCATGCGCACGCGCATCGACGACGACGAGCGGCGCGTCCGCCGCGACGACGTACTGGCAGAATGAGTGCGAGAGCGGGGTCTCGCGCTGCGAGGCCCATGGCTCGGGGATGCCCTGCTGGCTCTTGAAAAACTGGCGCTCGGGCGTCACGAGCGAGACGGCCGAGACGGGCACGCCGAGCAGCCGGCAGGCAAGCTCCGTGACACGGTCGAAGGGCACCTCGGCGGGCGAATCCAGCAGCCGGGTCCTGTGGAGCGCCGCGAGGCGATCGGGGCTGGCGAGAGAGGCGTTCGTCACGGAAGTGGAGATGCTGTGATGGGAAGGCCGGGGGAGCGGCTCATGTCCTGACGCACATATCGGCTTTCTCTCACCTCCCTGAAGGCCTACAGGCATATTCTGCCCCCTAGGAGCTCGCGCGAGGCTAGCACAGCGACCGGTTAGATTCACCCACTCACGTGCCGGCGTCCCTGCGCTCGTACCCCACCTCCTCTCCGACGCCGATGAAGCCGATGAAGTGGCTGCTTACCGCTCTGCTCTGCCTGGCCTCGGTTGCCCACGCGCAGGCCCCCACCGGCGTGCTCCGCGTCGAGAGTACGCCGAGCCGGGCGCTCGTGACCGTCAACGGCACCCAGGCCGGGACCACGCCGCTCACGGCCACCGTCTCGGCCGGGACGATGCGCGTGCGCGTGCTGCGCCCCGGCTCGCTCCCCTTCGAGCGCATGGTGACCCTCGTCGCCGGCGACACCGTGCGGGTGCTCGCCGAGCTCAGCGCGCAGCGGGGCACGGTCGCCCCAGGCGCGCTGCCCGCCGGCGCGACGCTCCGCGTGGGCGGGAGGGTCGCCGGCGGGCCGACCGAGATGCTCGCCGGCGTCGTCCCGATCACGGTCACGTTGGCCTCGGGCGAGACCTTCGAGTCGCGCGTCCGGGTCGCGCCGGGGGCTGAGACGCGCGTCTCGTTCTCGCCGCGTGCGCTCGACCTCACCGCCGCGGTGCTCGGGGTGCTCGTCCCCGGCGGCGCCCAGGTCCGCGGCGGGCGCGCCGGCGTCGGGGCCGCGCTCGCGCTCGGCGTCGGGGTCGGCGTGGCGGGGGCCGTCCTGATGCGCGGCGCGGAAGACCGGGCCGGGCAGCGCCTCGCCGAGGCCTATGCCCTGTACAACGCTGCACCCACCGAGGTGGACGCCGTGGCGGCGTATGCCGCCGTCGAGCGCGAGTCGGACGCCCAGGGGCGGGCTCAGACCCTGCGCTCGGTCGCCACCGGGACGGCCGTCGCCATCGCCGTCGCCTCCGTCGTCGACGCCTTCGTGCACCATGCGCGCCGGCCGGGGCTCGTCGTCGACCGGCCCCGCGTCGTCAGCGCCTCGCTCGGTCCGGGCGGGCCGTCCCTCCAGTTCTCGCTCTCGCTCTGATGCCGCGCACCCTCTGCCTCGCCGCCGCACTCCTCGCGCTCGCCGCGTGCGACTCGCAGGCGCCGCCGCCTCGGACGAACCCGTTCGACCCCGGCTTCGAGGGCAACGCCATCGCGACGGCACCCGCCGACCTCGCCCTCGCCGAGGCGACGTCGACCTCTGCCACGCTCTCGTGGACGGACCGGAGCAGCTTCGAGACGGGCATCCGCGTCGAGCGCCTCGACCGGTTCGGGACGTACCAGCCGCTCGTGACGCTGCCGCCCGACGCGACGCGCTATACCGACACGGGCCTCACCGGGACCGAGCCGCGCACGTACCGCGTCGTCGCGCTCGCGGCCGGCGGGACCGCCTCGGCGCCGAGCGATCCGCTCCGCATCCGCTACCCCGCCGACACGCTCGACCTCGGCCCGCTCAACCCGGTGGCCCCACAGATCAGCCCGGACGGCGAGCGCCTGTTCACGCGCGACGGCAACGGCACGCGCATCACCAACCTCCGGACGGGCGCGAGCCTCGGCACGATCCCGCGCATACCCGACATCATCGGCTTCCTCGCCGACGGCCGTCTCGCCTTCCGCGAAAACACGCCGCCGCCGTTCACGCTCGGCGTGCGCTTCTTCGACGGGACGGTCCAGCAGAGCCTCGCGACGCTGCGCTTCCCCGAGAACGGCTGCTTCGGCATCGGCGAGAGCACGACGGTGTCGGCAGACGGCCGGCGTGTCGCCGACATCTGCGCCGGCGACGTGCTCATGTGGACGCTGCCCTCGGACGCGCCCGCGCGCTTCGCCCTCTCGTTTGCCACCCAGAGTCCGGGGCTCGTGCTCTCGCCCGATGCCTCGCGGATCTTCGTCCAGACGCGCGGCAGTTCCGTGCGCCTCCAGGTGCTCGACGCCGCGACGGGCGCGCTCGTGTGGACGGCGCAGAACCTCAACGACGCCTCGGACGGCACCACGACGAGCACCGCCTACGCCCTCAGCGCCGACGGAAGCGTGCTGGCTTACGCCACCGACGGCCGCCTCCGCATCGTGGACCCTGCCTCGGGCGCCGTCCGCGTCGAGGGGACGGTGGGGCGGCTCGATGGCGTTCTCGGGGTGAGCCCGACCGAGGTTCTGACGCGGGGCTACGACGAGGCGCTCCAAACGACCGTCTCGCGTGTCCTCCGCACGTCCGACCTCTCGCTCGTCCGGACACTGTCGGGCGACACGTTCTCCCGCGCGCGCCTCGTTCCAGGGGCGCTCGTCTCGGTCGGGCAGGCCGACGGGCGCACCGTCGCCGTCCGCCAGAGCTTCACGGCCGTCTGGGAGGCGGCGGGCCGCTGACGCGGGGCCGTCGCCCGGCCCGGTTAGCTTGCCCCGCCACCCGCCCGCCGTCGCATGAGCGACCCGACGACCGACACCCTGGAGACCGCCGCGTCGCTCGACGACGGCATCGAGACGCTGCCCGGCGTCTCGGAGCGGCGCGCCGAGCCGCTGCGCAAGGCCGGCGTGAAGACGGTCGGCGACCTCTTCCGCTACTACCCGCGGCGCTACCTCGACCGCTCGACGGTCACGCCGATCCGCCAGATCCAGGCCGGCCCGGTGACCGTCGTCGGGACCGTCACGGCCAAGGCGCTGATGCCCGGGGCGGGCGGGCGCAGCCGCTTCGAGCTCCGCGCGACAGACGAGTCTGGTGGGACGCTCAAGTGCGTCTGGTTCCGCGGCGCGAACTGGGTCGGCAAGAGCTTCGCCGTCGGCGACCGCGTCGCGTTCCACGGCAAGGCCGAGCAGTACGGCTCGGCGTTCTCGATCGCGCACCCCGAGTTCGACAAGCTCGACGACATGGCCGCGGCGCTGGACACCGGCCGCATCATCCCGCTCTACCCCGGCGGCGCTGCCCTTGAGAAGGTCGGCATCACGAGCCGCGCTTTCCGGCGGATGATCTACGGCGCGTTCCAGACGCACGGCCGCCTCATCCGCGACGTGCTCCCCGAGGCGACGCGGCGGGAGTTCGGGCTTATCGACGGCAACGTCGCCCTCCGCGCCATCCACTTTCCCAAGGACGTCGCGGAGCGCGGGCGCGCCGAGCGGCGCCTGAAGTTCGAGGAGTTCTTCTTTCTCCAGCTGCTGCTCGCGCTCACGCGCGGCCGCCAGAAGCGCCACCCCGGCATGACGCTCGCCGGCCACGGCCCGCTCACGGACCGCTTCCTGAACGAGGTCCTCCCGTTTTCGCTCACCAACGCCCAGCTGAAGGCGCTCCAGGACGTGGCGCGCGACACGGCGAGCGGCGCCCAGATGAACCGCCTCGTCCAGGGCGACGTCGGCTCGGGCAAGACGGTCGTCGGCGTCGCGGCGATGCTGATGGCCGTCGACGCCGGGCACCAGGCTGCGTTTCTGGCGCCGACGGAGATCCTCACCGAGCAGCATTACGCGAACCTCAAGCGCTACCTCGAGCCGCTCGGCGTCGAGGTGCGCCTGCTCATCGGCGGGCAGCGCAAAAAGCTCCGCGAGGAGATCCTGGACGAGATCGCCTCAGGCGCGGTGCAGGTCGCCGTGGGGACGCACGCGCTCATCGAGGACACCGTCGCCTTCAAGTCGCTCGGGCTGGCCGTCGTGGACGAGCAGCACCGCTTCGGCGTGATGCAGCGGGCCAAGATGCAGCGCAAGGGCCAGCGCCCGCACACGCTCATGATGACCGCGACGCCGATCCCGCGCTCGCTCGCGATGACGGTCTACGGCGACCTCGACGTGACGACGATGGACGAGCTCCCGGCCGGCCGCAAGCCCATCGACACGCGCGTCTACCCGGACTCGCGCCGAGACGAGATGCTCGCCTTCGTCCAGGAGCAGCTCCGCGAGGGCCGGCAGGCGTACGTCGTCTTCCCGCTCGTCGAGGAGTCCGAGTCCGAGACCCTTGCCGACGTGAAGGACGCCGAGTCGGGCGCGGCGGAGCTCGCGGAGCGCCTGCGGCCGTACCGCGTGGACCTTGTCCACGGCCGGATGCTGGCCTACGAGAAGGAGGAGGCGATGGACGCGTTCAAGGCCGGCGAGACCGACGTGCTCGTCGCGACGACGGTCATCGAGGTCGGCGTGGACGTGCCGAACGCGACCGTCATGGTGATCGAGCACGCCGAGCGCTTCGGCCTCGCCCAGCTGCACCAGCTCCGCGGGCGCGTCGGCCGCGGCGCGGACCAGTCCTTCTGCTTCCTCATGGCCGGCTTCAAGCGGACGGCCGACGCGACGGAGCGCCTCGAGGCGATGGCCGGCTCTACGGACGGCTTCGTCATCGCCGAACTCGACCTCAAGCTCCGCGGGGCGGGCGACTTTTTCGGGACGCGCCAGTCCGGCCTCCCGGACCTCAAGATCGCGGACGTCGTGCGGGACCAGGACATCCTCGCCGAGGCGCGCGAGGCGGCCTTCGCCATCGCCGAGGTGGACCCGGCGCTCGCTGCGCCGGACCTCGCCGAGATGCGCGACCACTTCGGCCGGACGGCGCCACGCTCGCTCGGCTTCGCCCGCATCGGGTAAGCAGGAACCTCCGGCGCGCCTCGGGCGCTTTCAACCGCCACCCACCCGCGCCGCGATGATCGCACAGAAAGCCGTCGTCCTCACCCATCAGGCCAGCGACTCCGAGCAGTCGCAGGCGGCGCTCGACGCACTGCTCCGCGCCGGGTGGACCGTCGTCTCGACGGCGCCGATGGGCGGCGGCGGGGAGGCCGTCGGCTTCGCGAGCCTCGTCGTGCTCGAGCAGGCCGGCGCCGTGGCGGACAGCATCCTCGAGCAGATCGAGGGCGCCATCGAGGCGGAGCCCGAGACGGCGGCCATCCAGGACCCGCTCCTTCGCCTCCTCCAAGACGACGCCGATGACCTCGGGCCAATCGAAAACTGAGTCCGCACCGCCAGATCAGACGTGGCGGGCGACAAGCAGGGCGACCACCGCCGCGGTGACAAGCCACACCACCACGACCGCAACCGCCGCCGGGCGGCTCACGGGCCGCTCGGCGGCCTGTGCAGCCTGCGCCCGGCACTCGGCCCACACGTCGGCCGGGACGATGCGCACGACGAGCCAGATGCCGAGCGGCACGAGGATCACGTCGTCCAGCAGGCCCAGAACAGGGATAACGTCCGGGATAAGGTCCAGCGGGCTGAAAGCGTAAGCGGCGACGCCGGCGGCGAGCAGGCGCGCGACGCGAGGCGTGTCCGGATGACGCGCGGCGAACCACAGCGCGAGCGCCTCGGCGCGCAGTCGACGCGCGGCCCGGCGGAGGCGCTCAGCCAGCATCGCCGTTCGGCCGCTCGCGGCGGCGCTGGAAGCGGCGGCCATAGGCGGGCGGGAACAGGAACAGCCCGTACGGCTCCTGTCCATCTTTCTGGAGCGACTGGTGGTGGCGCCCGTGCGCCCGCTTGACAGCCTGCGCCGCCGGGTTGCTCGTCTTCATCCGTGCGAAGCGGCCGTGCGTGTACACGTCGTGCAGGACGAAGTAGAGGCCGCCGTAGACCGCCACGCCGAGCCCGAGCGGGAAGGCCGTGCTGCCGAGCGGGTCCTCGCGCCCCGCCCACATCGCGCCCATGGACGCCGCGGCGAAGCCGACCGAAAAGAGGTCGTTGGCCTCGAGCGGCCCATGCCCGTGCCCCGGCTCGTGGTGCGTCCGGTGGACGCCCCACAGCGGGCCGTGGAAGACGAAGCGGTGCAGGACGTAGGCCGACACTTCCATCCCCGCGAAGGCTGCGGCGGTGAGGGAGGCAAAGCGGAGCACAGGCGAACGGGGCGGTGGGCCCCGCCTACGCGGAGGGTCCGTGCGGGCTCCCGCAGGCTACCCTGCCGGGTTAGATAATTTCCCGTCTGTCGCCGTGGCTCTTGCGAAGCGCGCGCGAATCCCCGTACTTGTCCGCACCACCGCACCCACCCGCCATGCCTCTGCGCGCCCGGCCGATCGCCTGCCTGCTCGTGGCCGCGCTCGCGGCTGGCCCCGCGGCCACGGCGCAGGGCGGCTTCCAGACGCTGGACCCGTTCTACCGCGGCGAGGCGGCGCAGCGCAGCTTTGACGGCGGCTTCGCGCTCTCGGCCGAGGCGGCCGTCCGCGATGCGGACCTGCTCGGCATCGCCGAGCCGGGCACGCCGGCGAGCCCGCTCGCTTTCTCGGGGCGCCTCGACTACGCGCTTCTGCCACAGGTGGACCTCTCGCTCGTCGCCGACCTCACCGGCGGCGTCGGGCGCGGGCCGATGGGCCTGAGTTGGGTCGTCGTGAAGCCGTACTGGCACAACGAGGCGACAGACTACGCGGTGCGCCTCGCCGTAGACCCGGCCAGCGAGGGCGGGCTAGGCTTCCGCCAGACCGATGTCGCCTTCCTCTCGACGACGGCCCTCTCGCCCGCGGTCACGACGGACGTGGCGCTGGGCATCCGGCGCGTCCGCACGGGCTACACGCCCGCCGCCGACGAGGCGCTCGAGGCGGGCACGATCGGCGGCGGCGCGGCCGGCGCCGGGGCGCTCCTGCGCGGTGCCCCCGGCGACGGCGGCGTCCGCGTCGTCGGCCAGGAGCTGCGCGTCTCGTGGGGCTACAACGTCGTCTTCGACCCCGCCGGCAGCCGCCTCTCGCTGGGCCTCGTCGCCGAGGCCGGCGACTACGCGCTCGTCCGGACGGACGCCACGCCCGAGGACGGGCCGGAGCGCATCCGCTCGGGCATCGGCTGGCTGCGCACGGGCCTTGAGTTCTCGCGGCCGTCGTTCCAGCTCGCGCCGTTCCTCAGCCTCCCGCTCGTGACGTGGGCCGACGTCCGCGGCGAGCCCGTCCGCTACGGGCCGCGGCCTGAGAAGCTCCGCGCCGGCGTCCGCGTCATGCTGCGGTAAGGGAGAAGCTGGGAGATGGCGCGGCGTAGACTCTGCCGTCCCCGTCTACCAGTCCCCCGTCGCCTTGATTCTCGGCATCGTCTCGGACACGCACGGCGTCTACCACCCCGAACTGGACGAGGTCTTTGCCGGCGCGGACCTCATCCTGCACGCGGGCGACGTCGGGCCGGGCGACATCGTGGAGCGCCTCGAACGCCTCGCGCCCGTCGTCGGCGTCTGGGGCAACGTCGATGGGCCGGACGTACGGCGGCGCTTCGGCGAACACGCGCGCATCATGGCCGGCGGGATGCGCGTCTGGATGACGCATATCGGCGGCCACCCGAAGCGCTGGGACGCGCGCGTGAAGGAGGCGATGCTCGCGGATCCGCCGGACCTCTTCGTCTGCGGCCACAGCCACATTCTGCGCATCGAGCGCGTGAAGGCCCTCGGCGGGATGCTCTACGTCAACCCCGGCGCGGCCGGCACGCAGGGCTTCCACCAGGTGCGCACGTGCGTCCGGATGACGATCGAGGACGGCCGGGCGACGGCGGCCGACGTGATCCACCTCGCCGACGCGCACCGCGCCGGCTAGCTTCCGGCATGGACACCCCGCAGACCCGCCAGGCCCTCGCCTCGCGCGAGCAGGAGTTGCGCACGCTCCTCGAGCTGTCGCAGGCCTTCGGCCGCGACCTCGAGCCCGCCGCGATCCTCGCGCGCCTCGGCTACGCCCTGATGGGCCAGCTGCTCGTCGGCCGCGTCGCGGCGTTCCTGCGCGCCGCGGACGGGCGCCTCGAGCGCGTCTCGGGCGAGGCGCCGGACGTGCCCGCCGCCCTCGCCGACCTCGAGGCACCGGCCGTTTTGGACGACGGTCCGCTTGTAGACGCCGGCTTCGCCGTGGCCGTCCCGCTGCGCGCCGGCGCCGTCTCGCGCGGCGTCGTGCTCGTCGGACAGCGCGCCTCGGGCGGGCCGCCGGACGCCCGTGCCTTCGACTTTGCCGCCGCCCTCGCGGCCCTCGCCGTCGGGGCGCTCGAGACGTCGGACCGCGTCGCGGAGCGGGTCCACACGGAGCTCGCGGACGAGGAGATGCGCCTCGCGCGCGGCATCCAGACCGGCCTGCTGCCGCGCGCGCTCCCCAGCGTGACCGGCCTCGAGGTGGCGGTGCGGTGGCGGCCGAGCGCCGCCGTCTCGGGCGACACCTACGACGCGCACGCGCTCCCCGACGGCCGCCTCGTCATCGCCGTGGCCGACGTCGTCGGCAAGGGCCTGCCGGCCGCCCTGCTCACCTCGACGCTCCAGGCCGGCCTGCGCCTCCTGCGCCCCGACGGACCGGACGCCGGTGCAGAGATCGTCTCGGCTACCGAGCGCCTCGACCGGCTTATCGCCGAGTCGACCGAGCCGCACCAGTTCGCGACGCTCGCCTGGGCGGTCGTTTGCGCCGAGACGGGACGCGTGTGGTCGGTCGCGGCGGGCCACCCCGCCCCGCGCATCCGCCGCGCCTCGGGGCAGGTCGAGACGCTCGACAGGGGCGGCCCGCTCCTCGGCGTCCTCCCAGACGCCCGCTTTTTGGCCGGCACCGCGCGCCTCGACCCGGGCGACGCCCTCCTCCTGTTCTCCGACGGCCTCACCGAAGCGCTCCGCGCGGACGGCGCCGAGTGGGGCGAGGACGGCCTCGACGCGGCCCTCGCCCTGTGCCCGGACGCCAGCGCCGACGCGCTCCTCGAACGTCTCGTCGCGGCGTCGGACGCATTTGCCGGCCCGGCCGCCCTCGGCCCACGCGACGACCTCACGGCGATCGCAGTGCGGCGGACGGGAGGTGTGAGGTCTAGGGGGTGAGGCTGAACGGGGCCTCCCGCCGTTCTGCCCCACTCCAGAACCCTCTCCCTTACCTTTTCGCTCCCTTCCTGCCGCCCGATGCCCCGCATCCTGCTCGTTGCCCTCCTGATTCTCGCCGGCTGCGCCTCGGCGCGCCGCGACACCTCCGCCGACATCCCTGCGGCGCCGGCCTCCGTGCGGGCCGCCGAGGCCGTGGCGCCGGTCGTCCGCGTCGTGGCCGGGCGGGCGGACACGCTGCTCGTGACGGACCTGCTCGGGCCGGGCGCCACGAGCAGCGTGGTGCGACTCGGAGGTCGTCTCAGCGACAGACGCCGGCGGCGGACGCGTCTCGCTCCTCGTCCGCGACGGCTTCTCGGGCATCGAGCTCGTCTCGTTCACGCGGCCCGGCGACGCCGCGGCGTGCAGCCACGCGCTCGCTGTCGAGGCATCCGTCGAGCCCGTCGTGACGTTCCGCTACAGCCTCGAGACGGGGCGGCCCGCCCCGCAGAGCGTTCACGTCATCGGCGGCTTCAACGACTGGTCGCGCACGGCGGACCCGCTCCTGCCCGACGGCCGCGGCGGGCTCACGGCGACCCGCGCCATCGCGCCGGGGCGCTACGAGTACAAGCTCGTCGTGGACGGCGCCGAGGTTCTGGACCCGACGAGCCGCGACTCGGTCCAGAATCCGTTCGGCGCCTACAACAACGTCCTGACGGTCGAGAACCCGGCGCCCGGGCGAGTGCGCTTGGGCCCCGCTGTCCTCTCGGACGACGCGACGAGCGTCACGTTCACGGTCGAGACCGACGCCGACGCCGCGCCGCGCGCGGTCATCCTCGTCGACAACACGCCCGTCGACCCGCAGCTCGTCTCGTCGATGGAGCCGGGCGGGATGCTAACGGTCGACCTCGCGGCGCTGCCGCCCGGCCTGCACCGCCTCCGCGTCGCCGTCGCCGCCGGCCCGCTCGTCTCGCGGTGGACCGAGGCGCTCTTCCTCGACGGGCATCCGCTCGGCACCGCCCAGGCCGCGGCCGACCCGACCGACGCGGCGCCGTTCGTCTGGCAGGACGCCGTCGTGTACCAGGTCGTGCTGGACCGCTTCCGCAACGGCGACCGCACCAACGACCGGCCCGTCGTCACGGACAGCCTCCTGCCCGCTGCCAACTACGCCGGCGGCGACCTCCAGGGGCTGCTCGACACCATCGAGTCCGGCTACTTCACCGGCCTCGGCGTGAACACGCTGTGGCTGTCGCCGCTCTACGACAACCCGCCCGGCGCCGAGCGCGAGTTCCCCGAGCCGCACCGCCTCTACACCGGCTACCACGGCTACTGGCCGAGCCACCCGCGCGCCGTGGACGAACACCTCGGCGACCTCACGCTGGCCCGGCGCGTCGTGGACGCTGCCCACGCGCGCGGGATGCGCGTGTTGCTGGACGTCGTCGCGCACCACGTCCACGACTCGCACCCGTACGTCCAGCAGCACCCGGACTGGTTCGGGCGCCTCGAGCTGCCCGACGGCTCGCTCAACCTGCGCCGCTTCGACGAGTACCGCCTCACGACGTGGTTCGAGCCGTACCTGCCGAGCTTCGACTTCGAGCGCTCGCCCGAGGCCGTCGCGCAGGTCGCGGACGACGCGGTGTGGTGGCTCCGCGAGACCGGCGCCGACGGCTTCCGCCACGACGCCGTGAAGCACGTCCCGAACGCCTTCTGGCGGGCTCTCACCGAGCGCGTCGCCCGCGAGAACGCGGGCCGAACGGTCCCGATCTACCAGATCGGCGAGACGTTCGGGTCGTACGGCCTCGTCTCGAGCTACGTCGTCCCCGGTCAACTGGACGCGCAGTTCAACTTTCTCCTCTACGACGCCGCCGTCGCCGCCCTTGCGAAGGGCGGCTCGATGCGGGCACTGGCCGACGAGATGGACCGCTCGCTCGCCGTCTACGGCCCGCTCAACGCCATGGGCAACCTCCTCGACAGCCACGACAAGACGCGCTTCATGGCCTACGCCGACGGCGACGTTCCGGCCGGGGCCAACGAGGCGGAGCTCGGCTGGGGGCCGGACGCGCCGCGCGTCGACGACGACGCGTCGTACCGGAAGATGGAGCTCGCGATGGCCTACCTCATGACGACGCCGGGCGTGCCGGTGGTGTACTACGGCGACGAGATCGGGATGACGGGCGCGGCCGACCCCGACAACCGCCGCCCGATGCCGTGGGCGGACCAGGGCGCGAGCCTCGCGACCGCTCAGACCGCCCTGCGCGACGCGACGGCGCGCCTCGCAGACCTGCGGCGCAGCCTGCCCGCGCTGCGCCACGGCGCCCTCGAAACGCTCGAGGCCAGCGAGACGCTCTGGGTCTACCGCCGCACATCGCCCGACTCGGACGTGGTCGTGGCGCTCAACACCGCCCGCCGCCCCGCCGACGTCCGCCTGCCGGGCCTCGGCGGGGACGCGACGGACGCCCTCGACGCCTCGGCGCCCGTGACCGACGACGCCGGCCTCGCCTTCTCCGTCCCTGCTGGCGGCTACCGCGTCGTGACCCTCCGATGATCGCCGCCACGCCGACCAGCGTTTTCCAGCAGACGTTCGAGCTCACGGACCCGGACGGCTCGGGCGAGCCCTTCGGCGAGATCGCGCTGCGGATGTTCGGCGGCGGCCGCCTCACCGTCGGCGATGCCGACTTCGACCTCGAGCCGCGGGACCTGATGAGGACGACGACCGCGCTCGTCCAGGGCGCCGCGACGCTCGCCGTGGCGCGCCGGCCAAACCCGTTCCTCCGCCGCACCGAGGTCACGGTCTGGGCCGAGGCGATCGGCCTCAGCACCGGCGTTGGGCTCGAACTCGTGCCCGAGGGATGGTTTGGCCGCCGCTGGACGATCCTGGCCGATGGCCTCGACGCCGGGACGGCGAGATGGACCGGTGCCCTCCGCCCGGCGCTCCGTGCAGACCTGTCGGAGGCGCTGCCTCTGGCCGTGCAGGCGTTCGTCGTGGCCGTGCTGGTCCTTCAGCGCCGCCGCGAAGGCCGCAGCAACTGACCGGTTCGGCCGCGTTTGCCGCGACTGGAGATAACGGCCCGCGCCGGTCTCCCTCCTCTTAACCCCCCCTCCGTGATGCGCCGCCTGCTCTCCCTCGCCTGTGCCGCTGTCCTCGCCGGCTGCGCCGCGACGGCTCCGTCCGCCGTCCTGCCGGCGCCGATCTCGGCCGCGCCCGGCGATGTCACGTTCACGATCCTCCAGTTCAACGACGTCTACGAGATCACGCCCGTCGAGGGCGGGCGCTCGGGCGGGCTTGCGCGCGTGGCGGCACTGCGGCAGCGGCTCCTCGCCGCGGACCCGAACACGCTGACGGTCATCGCCGGGGACTTTTTCGGGCCGTCCGCGCTCGGCACCGCCCGCGTCGACGGGCAGCGGCTGAACGGGCGGCAGATGGTGGCCGTCCTCAACGCCGTCGGCGTGGATGTGGCGGCGCTCGGCAACCACGAGTTCGACGTCTCCGAGGCCGACTTCCGGGCGCGCCTCGCCGAGTCGCGCTTCCCGTACGTCTCGGCCAACGTGGCCCCGCCGGCCGGGTCGGAGCCATATCCGAACGTCTCGGCGAGCGTCGTGCTGCCCGTCGTCGTCGCGCCCGGCGACACGCTGCGCGTCGGCGTCGTGAGCGCGGTCATCCCGTCGACGCTGAAGCCGTACGTCGTCTACGCGCCGCCGGTGGAGGCGCTCGCGGCCGAGACGGCGCGCCTCGCGCCGCGCACCGATGTCGTCGTCGCGCTGACGCACCTCGCCTTTGCCGACGACGCGACGGTCGCGGCGACGGTGCCCGGCGTGGACCTCGTGCTCGGCGGGCACGAGCACGAGAACGTCCGCGCGTACCGCGGGCCGCGCCTCGTCCCCGTGCTGAAGGCCGACGCCAACGCGCGGACGGTCTACGTGCACCGCGTCACGGTCCACCGCGCGACGGGCGCGGTCGACGTCGCCTCGGACCTCGTGGCGATCACCGACGCCCTCCCGGACGACCCCTCCGTCGCGGCCGAGGTCGCGCGGTGGGTCGAGGCCGGAACGGCCGGATTCCGCGCCGACGGCTTCGAGCCGACGCGCGTCGTGACCCTCACGGGCGAAGACCTCGACGGACGCGAGGCGACGGTCCGCACGCGGCCGGCGCGCCTCGGCACGCTCATCGCCGAGGCATTCCGCGCAGTGTCGGCCGCCGACGCGCCGGTGGCGGCGCTCTTCAACGGCGGCTCGGTCCGCGTCGACGACGTAATCCCGGCGGGCCCGTTCACCGAGTACGACGCGATCCGCGTGCTGCCCTTCGGCGGCGAGGTCGTCACGGTGCGGATGCCGGGCGCGCTGCTCGCGCGCGTGCTCGCGCAGGGTGAGGCCAACACGGGATCGGGCGGCTACCTCCAGACGGCCGGCATCGGGCGGACGCCCGCGGGCTGGACCGTCGGCGGCGCGCCGCTCGACGAGGCGCAACTGTACACGGTCGCCACGAGCGACTTCCTGGTGTCGGGGCGCGAGACCGGCCTCGAGTACCTCAACGCCGAGACGAACCCGGACATCGTGGCCGTCGGCCGCCACGGGGACGTGCGGCGGGCGCTCATCGGCCACCTCGCACGCGTCTACGGCGCGCCGCAGCCCTAGCGGACGTCGAGCAGCGTCACGTCGAAGATCAGCGTCGAGCAGGCGGGGATGCGCTGCGTGCCGTCCGCGTTGAGCCGGATGTTGCCGTACTGGTCGGCGAGCGGGACGCCGCCGTAGCCGAGGTTCGGCGGGATCGTGATCGTCCGCCGGCCGCCGAGGCGCATCGCGGGGATCTCGGGGATCTGCGCATCCGGGAACGCCGCCGTCCCGCCGATCCCGAGACGGAAGCCGGGCACCGTGTTGCCGAGCGCGAACGTCGCGGCCTGGGGGTTTCCGTTGATGTCGACGCCTGTGCTGTCGAAGACGCTCCCGTTGGTGAGGCGGCCGACGTAGCGGATGGTCACGATGCTGGCCTGGTCCGCCGCCTGGCCTGTGCTTTCACCGATGTCCGCGAAGGTGAGCGGCGCATCGTCGCAGGTGATGGGCGTGAGCGGGTCGACCGAGTCGCAGCCGGAGGCGGCGACGACGAGGGCGAGCAGGGCGAGGCGAGCAGTCTGGCGGATCACAGCGGAACGGGAGGTTTCAGAAGCCGCCAAGCTACCGGGCGGAGGCGCGCAGGGCCCATCCGGCACGCCTTTTCACCCTTCCGGCGCGGGGCCGTCCAGCGGGATCGTGGCCGGGTCGAGGGCGGCGTGGTGCGCGCGGAGGCTCTCGAAGCCGAGGCGCCGGCCCGCCTCGCGCCACCCGACCCACGCGACGGCCTCGATGCCCTCGCCGTCCTCGGGCTCGAACGCCTCAGCCGTCGTCGTCATCGCGTACCAGTGCGTCGTCTTGACGGCGAAGGCGTCCTTGCGCGGCCAGATGTAGCCGTGGAGCGTCGGCCCGAGGTCCTGCACGACGCGGATCGAGTCGGCCGGGATGCCGACCTCTTCCGAGACCTCGCGGACGGCCGCGTGCTCGAACGTCTCGCCCGGATCGAGCTTGCCCTTGGGCAGGTCCCACACGCCGCGCCGGAAGATCATCAGCACGTCGAGGGTCTCGCCCGGCTCGCGCGACGGCCGGACGACGAACCCGCCGCCGGCGTCGACAGGCAGCGGTGGCCAGAAGTCGCCGTCGGGGTCCACGTTGAGGATGGCGCGGCGCGGGATGGCAGGTGCGGCCGGCGGGTCGGCGCGCGTGAGCGCGAGCGCCGCCTTCTCGAGGACGAGCACGCGGCCGATCTGGCCGTCCGGCGCAAGGGCCTCCGCCTCGGCCGCGCCGAGGGTCGTCTGGAGCTGGAACGGCTCGCCGGGCGCGTCCCACCCGTCGTCCGGGACGATCGGGCGACCGGTGACGAACGTCGGCAGGAAAAGCAGCATCGCAAATGCGGGTTCAGGTTCAACGCCTACAAAGATGCACCCTGGACGTCAGACCGGAGTTACCGGGCCCGCCCGGAGAGCAGCGCCGCGGCGACGGCACCGAAAACGAACGAGGCGGGGACGGCAAGGACGCTGAATGCAATCCACGACCCGAGAAGGTGGTCCGGACCCGCCCCGAGCGACCGGAACGTGATTGCGATCGTGACCTCGAGCACAACCGCCGTCACAACAGTCGCGACGGCGGCGCGGCCGACGGCGCGGCGCGGCGGCTCCATCTAGGCCGAGGCGCCGTCGCCGGCAGGGGCAGCGATGAGCTTGGCGAGCGCCTCAGCGTCGGCCGAGAACTTGGCCAGGCCGCTGTCCGTGAGCGGGTGCAGGAGCAGCTTCTTGATGACATCGAGTGGGATCGTGGCGACGTCCGCGCCGGCCTCGATCGCCTGGACGACGTGCATCGGGTGGCGGATCGACGCTGCGAGGACCTCGGTCTCGTAGCCGTAGATGGCGTACGCCTGCACAATCTGCTGGACGAGCATCATGCCGTCGCTGCCGATGTCGTCCAGCCGGCCGACGAACGGGCTGATGTAGGTCGGCGCCGGCCTTGGCCGCGATGAGCGCCTGCGGCAGCGAGAAGCAGAGCGTGCAGTTGGTGCGGATGCCCTCGTCGTCGAATGCCTTGATGGCCTTGATGCCGTCGAGGATGAGCGGCACCTTCACCACGACGTTGTCGGCGAGGGTCGCGATGTGGCGGCCCTGCTTCATGATCTCGTCGTAGGTCGTCGCCGTGACCTCGGCCGAGACGTCGCCGGGCGTGATCGAGCAGATCTCCTTGATGTGGGCGTCGAAGTCGCGGGCGCCGGCCTTGAGCATCAGCGACGGGTTGGTCGTGACGCCGTCGAGCACGCCGAGGTCGGCGGCTTCGCGGATTTCGTCGAGGTCGGCGGTGTCGATGAAGAACTTCATGGCGGGGGCTGGGGAGTGAGAAGTGGGGACTGGACGTGTCCCGGCGCGGGCATCTCGGGGAGAACGAGGCGCGGCGCGATCGGGTCCGCCCCGGCGCACGCCGCGGCGCAACTTGAACCTCACGCCGCGTACCGGGTACCCTCTCCTCCCCACCCCCTCCCCTGATGAGACTGACCGAGTACGAACGGACGGCCCAGCGCGACGTCGAGCGCTGGGAGCGCGGCGAGTCGCTGGCGCAGCAGGCCCTCAGCTTCGCGATGAAGCCCGTCGACTGGGCCTTCGACCGCTTCGTGCCTGCGACCGTGCTGGACCCGCTCACGGACGCGCTCACGTCGGCCCTAACCGCCCTCAACGACGCCTCGGCGTGGACCTTCGACGCCCAGGGCGTCCTCGAGAAGGCGCACGCGGCGGGCATCGCCGCGGAGACCGTCGAGGACCTGCGCGACGTGGACCTCGAGAAGCTCGACGCGCTCGCGAAGCCGTACACGTCCGAGAACGCGGTCCTCGCCGCCGTCTCGGGCGGCGGGACCGGGCTGGGCGGCTTCCTGATGCTGGCCGCGGACCTCCCGATCCTGTTCACGGTCAACTTCCGGCTTATCCAGCAGGTGGCGGCGGCGTACGGCTTCCCGCTCCAGGGCCCCGAGTTCACGCCGCTCGTGGTGTCCATCTTCAACGTCGCGGCGAGCGGCAGCCGCGAGGCGAAGAGCGACGCGCTGCGCGAGCTCTCGGTCGCGGGCGCGGCCTTCGCGCACGGATCGGGCTACCGCGGGCGGGCGGCGCAGGGCACGCTTCGCGAGCAGATGGGCCACCTGCCGCGCGAGATCGCCAAGAACCTCGCCTCGGCGAAGCTCGGGCAGCTCATCCCGGTCGCGGGCGCCGCCATCGGCGCGGGCGTGAACTACTGGTTCACGGACCAGACGGCGCAGGCGGCCGTGGCGCTCTGCCGTGTGCTCTACCTGGAGCGCAAGGAGCGGCTCTGATGAATGCGAGTCCGCGCCTCGTCTCAGCCGCCGCGTTCGCCGCGGCGGCTTTCCTGTTCGGCGTCATCGGGATCGGAGCAACGTCGACCTTCGACTATGGGCGGATGGTCGTCCTCAAAGCTTTGTTGTTCGGTCCGCCCGTGATGGCGATGCCTGCAGCGGTCGTCGGATGGTTTGCTGGCCTACGGCTCGCGCGGGCATCGGAGAGCCTCGAGGCCGCGACTATCGGGATCGCCGTCACGTTCGGCTCGGTGCTGCTGTACGCGGTCGTTGCTGGCGTTGGTTTGTTTGCGATGGAAGCTTTGGGAGGCGACGAGTCAATGATTCGGAATCCGTCGGGCATCGCCGTCGCATTTTTATTCGTCGTCGCTTATGCGCTCGCTGCGGGGCTCATCGCGGCGCCGTTCGGGGCGCTCGGCGCGTTCCTCGCGTGGCGCTGGATTCGCCGGGACGACGGGCGGGCCGAGGCGCGGCCATGATCGGCGCCGTCCCCGGCATCGAGGTCGGCGCGTGGTTCGAGGACCGGGCGGCGCTCCGCGCGGCGGGCGTTCACCGGCCGACGCAGGCCGGCATCTGCGGCAGCGCCGAGACGGGTGCCGAGTCGGTCGTGCTCAACGGCGGCTACCCGGACGACGCCGACGGCGGCGACGTCATCCTCTACACCGGCGCCGGCGGACAGGACATCGGCGGGCAGCACGTCCGCGACCAGACGCTCAGCCGGACGAACCTCGCGCTCGTGACGAGCCTGCGCCTCGGTCTGCCGGTCCGCGTCGTCCGCGGATCGCGCCTCGAATCGAAGCACGCGCCCGAGCAAGGGTTTCGGTACGACGGCCTGTACCGCGTCGCGGACTACTGGCCACACACCGGCGAGCACAAGCACCTTGTTTGGATGTTTCGGCTCGAGCGGATCCAGAACATGGCGATCTACGAGATGCCCACAGCGCTCGCAGCCTCGACCGAGCCTCCCGACCTCTTTGGCGAGGCGCCTCGAAACGACGCGTCGGCGCCGCGCGTCGAGGCGACGGTCTCGCGCATCGTCCGCGACACGGCCGTGACGCGGCGCGTGAAGGAGATGCACGGCTTCCGCTGCCAGATGTGCGGCGACCGCGTCGAGACGCCGGCCGGGCCGTACGCCGAGGCGGCGCACATCCGCCCGCTCGGCCGCCCGCACGACGGGCCGGATGTGCTCGCCAACGTCCTCTGCCTGTGCCCGACGCACCACGCCGCGTTCGACCTCTACGGCGTCGGCGTCACGGCCGACGGCCGGCTCCTCGGCCTGCCGGGGCGCCTCCGCACGCTGCCGGCGCACCCGCTCGACGCCTCCTGCCTCGCCTACCGGCGGGGACTCTTCGACGCGGCGCAGGCCGAGGCCGCCCGCGACGCTGCGTGAGGGCACGTCGCTCCGCATCGGCGCTGCGGCTGCGCCGCGGTACCTTGGCTGCGCACCCGCCGCCCGCCCGCATCGACCCGTTGGCACCCGTCCCGACCTTCCGTTCCGCGCGGCCCGCCCGCGCCTCGATGGCCCTGCCAATGCTCCAGACCCCGATGCGCCTCGTGGCGCTGCTCGCCCTCGTGGCGTTCCTTCCCGCCGCGGCCGCCCAGACCTCGGGCGAGATCTCGGGCCGCATCACCGAGCGCGGCACCGGCGAGGGCGTCCCCGGCGCGACCGTCCTCATCGAGGGCACCAACTTCGGGACGGCGGCCGACGCCGAGGGCCGCTTCCGGTTCTCCGTGGTCGAGGGCCGCTACACGCTCCGCATCACGTCGCTCGGCTACGCGCCCGAGACGGCGCAGGCGGCCGTCCGCCGCCGCGAGACGACGGTCGTCAACGTGACGCTGCGGGCGGTCGAGGTCGAGGCCGGCGGGGCCGTCGTCGAGGGGCAGGCGGAGCAGGGCGTCGGCGTCTCGGCCATCGACCCGAACACCTCGCGGAACGCGCCGACGCCGCTCGCCGACATCACGCGCTCGGTCCAGACCGAGCTCGGCGTGACGTCCAGCAACGAGCTCTCCAACGCCTTCTCGGTCCGCGGCGGCAACTACGACGAGAACCAGTTCTTCATCGACGGCTTCGAGATCTACCGCCCGCTGCGCATCTCGCAGGGCGAGCAGGAAGGCCTCGGCCTCATCAACGGCGAGCTCACGGACCGGCTGACGCTCTTCGCCGGCGGCTTCCCGGTCCGCTACGGCGGGAAGCTCGCCTCGGTCCTCGACGCGACGTACGCCCGCCCGCAGGGCCTCTTCCGCGGCACCGTCTACGGCTCGACGCTCGACGCCGGCGTGCAGGTCCAGGGCCAGCTCGGGCGCGGCGTCGGCCTCGCCGTCGCGGCGCGGTCCGCCCGGCCGCAGCGCTTCTTCGCCGGCCAGGAGCTCAAGGGCGCCTACGACCCCGACTTCCGCGACGTCCAGGGCGTCCTCGACGCGCGCCTCTCGCGCAGCACGACGCTGCGCGTGGACGCGCTCTACGCGCGGCACCGCTTCCGCCTCGCGCCGCAGCAGCGCGAGACGACCTTCGGCATCTTCCCGAACCTCGTCCGCACCGTCGCCATCGACTTCTCGGGCCTCGAGACGGACGGCTACGACATCGGCTTCGGCGGCCTGCTCCTCCGGTCCACGCTCGGCGGCCTCACGGCCGAGCACCGCCTCTCGGTCTTCCAGACCAACGAGTTCGAGAGCCTCGACGTCACGAGCCGCACGAGCCTCTTCCGCCGCCAGCAGGACGCCGACGGCCCGCCCGCCGACTTCGACCGCCTCCTCGAGGGCACGGTTCAGCAGATCGACACGGCGGACAACACCATCGACCAGACCATCGCGACGGCACAGGGCCGCTACCTCTTCGGCACCGCCCGCCACGGCCTCGAGGCCGGCTGGCAGGCCCGCGGCCTCCGCTTCACGGACCGCATCGACGAGGCGTCGGTCTTCCGCGGCCGTGACGCCGAGGGCAATTCAGCTGAGGTCGTCGCCCGGCGCATCGACGACACGTCCGCCCTCAACACGGCGCAGGGCGCGCTGTGGGTCGAGGACGCCTTCCGCATCAGCCCGCGTCTGCGCGTCGTCCCCGGCCTCCGCGCGGACTACTTCGCCTACAACAGCGAACTCACCGTCTCGCCGCGCCTCTCGGCCATTTTCCGCGCCGACACCAACACGACGTGGACGGCCGGCGTCGGGGTGTACCACCAGCAGCCGACCTACCGCGAGCTCCGCGGCGACCCGGCCGCGGGCGACTCGACGGCGCCCGTGCTCGACGGCGACATCTCGAGCCAGCGCGCCGTCCAAGCCGTCCTCGGCCTCGCGCGCTTCTTCCCGTCGCGCCGCGTCGCCCTCCGCGCCGAGGCGTACTACAAGGCGCTCTCGAACCTTATCTCGTACGACGTCGAGAACATCCGCGTGAACTACTCCGGCGACAACGACGCGCGCGGCTACGCGACAGGCCTCGACGTGCAGCTCCGCGGCGAGCTCGTGCCGGGGCTGGAGAGCTGGGTCAACTACGGGTTCCTCGTCACCCGGGAGCGCTTCACGAACGAGCCGGACCGCGCGGACTACAGCCCCGACGCCGCCGGGCAGGGCGCCTTCGAGCAGGCACAGAGCGTCTACGCCGCGCGCGGCGGCGGCGACTACGTCCGCCGCCCGACGGACCGCCGCCACAACCTGACCTTCTTCGTCCAGGACAACATCCCCGGCGACGACACGTGGACGCTCCACATCCGGACGCTCTACGGGTCGGGCATCCCCGTCACCGCTCCGCGCGTGAACACGGTCATCGACAACGTGACGGTCTTCGAGCCTGGCCCGCGCAACCGGCAGGAGTTGCCCTCCTACTTCCGCTTCGACCTCGGCGCGACAAAGCGCCTGCGCGTCGGGACGGCCATCGGCGGCGGGCCGCTCGCGATGCTCGCCACGGTCGAGGTCCTCAACGTGTTCAACCAGGACAACACGGTCGCGCAGTCGTACGTCGAGCAGAACTCGCGCGGCCGGCGCACCTTTCTCGCCGTCCCGACGCGCCTCACGCCGCGGACGCTCAACGTCCGTGTCCGCTTCGAGTTCTGAGCACAACGCGGCAGGGCCCGCCGCGCCCGGAACGGACGGCGGCGGGCCCTGGCAACGCGCTGTAGACGGCCTCGGGTAGCCGGCTAGCGCGCGGCGCGCTCGAGGCGGATCCGGAGCGTCCCGCTCACGGCGCGCAGCCCCTGGTACTGCGACGGGTCGAAGGCCTCGAGGTTGACGTTCTGGAGCCCGATCGTGCCCGTGAGCGTCCGCGGCGACGCAGGGTCGTACGTCAGCGAGAACTGGCGCGGCAGCAGCAGCGCTGCAAACTCGGCGTCGCTCGACGTGCCGGCGCGGGACGTGAACGTGACGCGGCCGCGCGTCGCCGTCGCGTCGAAGGGCAGCTCGGAGCGGATGCCGTCGCGGCTGACGACGAACCGCGCGGTTCCGCTGCCTGCGAAGACGTCGAAGGTCGTCGCATTCGCATCGAGCCGCGCGGCAGCATTGGCGTCCGCAAGTGAGCCCGCGGTCGGGTCGAAAATGAGCTCGCCGACGGTGTAAGTGCCGTCAAGGTCGCGGAGGGCGTTGGTCGAGCCGTTGGAGTCGCAGCCGGAGAGTGCAGCGAGGACGAGGGCGACGGCGAAGACGGAGAGGCGGGATGTCATGGCAAAGGGGGGTCCGGGGAGCGGCAAGCTACGGGCACAGCCGCCGCCGCCGCGTGAGGCGTCACGTTTGGCCCGACGACGCGCGCGGTGCGGGGCGGGCGGGTGCGCGACGGACGCACTCTGCACGGTTCTAGGGTCTGGCGCGTGCCATTTTCCCGTCCACGCCTTCCGCCTTCCGCCATGTCCTCCGCACTCGTCCTGTTCTCCGGCGGCCAGGACTCTACCACGTGCCTCTTCTGGGCGCTCTCGCCGCAGGGCGGGGCGTTCGAGACCGTTCGCGCCCTCGGCTTCGACTACGGGCAGCGCCACGCGGTCGAGCTTCAGCAGGCACGCGCCATCGCCGCAGCGGCGGGCGTCCCGTTCGACGTGCTCGACCTGCGCGGCCTGCTCGGCGGCTCGGCCCTGACGGACGCCTCGGCCGACGTCAACGCGGCGCACGCGCTCGCGCCGGACCTGCCGGCGAGCTTCGTGCCGGGCCGCAACGCGCTCTTCCTGAGCATCGCCGCCGCCCGCGCCTTTCTCACCGAGACGCACGACCTCGTCGGCGGCATGTGCGAGGCGGACTTCTCGGGCTACCCGGACTGCCGCCGCGACTTCGTCGACGCGCAGGCGCGCGCCTCGTCGCTCGCGCTCGGGCAGGACGTGCGCATCCACACGCCGCTGATGGCGCTAACGAAGGCCGAGACGTGGAAGCTCGCCCGCGACCTCGGCACCGTACGCGGCCTCGACGTGCTCGAGACAGTCCGCGAGATGAGCCACACGGACTACCACGGCGACCGCTCGGAGCGTCATGTGTGGGGCTACGGAAAGCTCGACAACCCGGCCAGCGTGCTGCGGGCGAAGGGCTACGCCGAGGCCGAGGCGAACGGGTGGGTCTGATGACGACACCCGACACGGAGCGCGAGGTGGGGCTGGCGGAGCGCGTCCCGGACTCGCCGCCCGGCGCCCGGCGCTACACCGTCAAAGCGGTCTGGAAGACGCTCCAGGGCGAGGGCTTCTGGGCCGGACGGCCGGCCGTGTTCGTCCGCCTCGCCGGCTGCAACATGTGGGACGGCGACGCAGCCCACCGCGACCGCGACTTCGCCCGCACCGGTGCCGCGTGCGCGCTCTTCTGCGACACCGACTTCCACAGGCGCGGCGCGGCGCGCCTCGACGCGGCCGCCCTCACCGCCGAGGCGCTGCGCGTCGCCGGCCCGGTCCGATTTCTCGTGCTCACCGGTGGCGAGCCGCTGCTGCAGGCGGACGCCGCACTCATCGGCGCCTTCCACGGCGCCGGCTTCTCGGTCGCCGTCGAGACGAACGGGACGCGGACGCTTCGCGGCGCCTTCGGCGACGACCCGGCGCACCATCCGGACTGGGTCGTGTGCAGCCCCAAGCTTCCGGACTCGGAGACGGTCATCGAGGCGGTCGACGAGGTCAAGCTCGTCGTGCCGGGCTACCGGCCCGAGGCGTATCCCGGTCTGACCGGCCGCGTCCGCGCGCACGCGGATGCCGGGCAGTTGCTGTGGGTGCAGCCCGAGGACGGCCCGCGCCTCGCCGAGGCGACGCGCCTCGCGGTCGAGATCGCGCTGGCGGATCCGCGGTGGCGCGTCTCGGTCCAGGGCCACAAAGCCCTCGGCGTGGACTGATCGCGGGCTGACGCGGCGGCCGCCCGTCTCGACGTGCCGGTTCTCGGTCGCGAGCCCCCGCTCGTTCAGACCTCCGCGTCCAGCTCCAGGATCGTCCGGTTGTGGTTCGTGTAGATGCAGATGTCGGCCGCGATCGAGAGGCCGTCCTCGACGATGTCGCGCGCCGAGAGGCCGGTCCCGTGCTTCACCATCGCGCGCGCCGCGGCGAGGGCGTAGGAGCCGCCCGAGCCGATGGCGAGGACGTTGTCGTCCGGCTCGATGACGTCGCCGGTGCCCGAGACGAGCAGCAGGCGGTCCGGCGCAGCGACGGCGAGGAGCGCCTCGAGGCGCCGGAGGTAGCGGTCCGTGCGCCAGTCCTTGGCAAGCTCGACCGCGGCACGGAGCGTGTTGCCGCGGAACTGCTCGAGCTTGGCCTCGAAGCGCTCGAAGAGCGTGAACGCGTCGGCCGTGGAGCCGGCGAAGCCCGCGAGGATCTTGCCGCCGTGGAGCGCCCGCACCTTCTTGGCGTTGTGCTTCATGACGGTGTCGCCCATCGTGGCCTGCCCGTCTGAGCCGAGGGCGACGCGGCCGTCGTGGATGACGCCGAGGACGGTCGTTGCGTGGATCATCGGGAGGAGGTGGGAAGAGAGGAGGGGTGACGGGTCCGGTCCGAGAGCGTCAGGTACGCCAGACCCGGACACGGGTCGGCCGTCTTCCAACTCTTCATCGTCAAACGGCCGGCGCTACCGCCAGCCGGCGAGCATCTCGACGACCTCGTCCTGCGCGCGGTTTACGCGGCTCGTGCTCGTCGCGTAGTTGTTGCAGAGCAGCGAGAACGCGATAACGTGGCCGTTGGCCGCGGTGACGTAGCCCGAGAGCGTGCGCGCACCCGAGATGTAGCCTGTCTTGGCGTGGACGTTGCCGCGCGCGAGCCCGCCGCGGTAGCGCCGGCTGAGCGTCCCGGTGACGCCGCCGACGCTCAGCGAGTTGTAGAACGCGGTGCGCGTGGCGGGGTCCGGGTAGCGGTGCATCGCGTCGAGCAGCGTGATGATGGCCTCGGGCGTGAGCCGGTTCATGGCCGAGAGGCCCGAGCCGTCGACGAGCGAGAGGTCCTCGACCCGGACGCCGATGCGGCGCAGGAACGGCTCGCTGGCGAAAACGCCGGCCTCGGCCGAGCCCGTCGCGAACTGCGTGCCGGTGTACGCGACCGAGCCCATCGTGCGCAGGATCTGCTCGGCGTAGAGGTTGTTGCTGTCCGTGTTCGTCACGCCGACGATCGCCGCGAGGTCCGGCGAGAGGTGCGTCGCGATGCGCTGCATCCGGGTGTACTGCGGCCGCATGCCCCACGTGTCCACATCGACGGCGTCGCCCGTGACCTCGATGCCCTCGCGGCGCAGGACCGCGATGAGCGTCCGCACGAAGTAGTCGGTCGGGTTGACGACGGCCAGCGCCTCGGTGTGCGTCTCGCCCGGCGGGACCGTGCTCGAGACCGTGTAGACGTTGCGGCCGAGGTCGCGGGCGACGCGCTCGGTGTACTCCGCGCCGGTCGTGGTGTGGTTGACGAGCTGGACGAGGCCGGGGACGAGGCCGGCGTCGGGCGAGACGCTGAGGGTTGCGGGCTCGCCGAGGGCCGTACCCGTCGCGGTGACGTCGACGGTGCCCTCGCCGAGCTGGAGGCCCGAGATCGGGGCAGCGTAGGCGTAGACGAGGTCGTCCCAGGACCAGCCCATGCCCAGCCCGAGGTCGTCGAACACGTCGTCGTCGCCGACGACCGGCCCGACGACGCGCCGCACGCCGGCGGCGCGGAGGCTGTCGGCCCACTGCCGGAAGGCGCGCGTCATGTCACCGGCGTCGGCGCGGCTGCCGAAGGTCGGGTCGCCGGCGCCGCGGACGACGAGCGAGCCCAGCAGCGTCCCGTTCTGGATGGCGCCGTCGGCGTAGAGCTGCGTCGCGTAGCGGTAGCGCGGCCCGAGCGCGTCGAGCGCGCTCGCGGTCGTGAACAGCTTCATGTTGGACGCCGGGATAAAGCGGCCGTAGGCGTTGGACTCGTACAGCCGCTCGCCCGTCTCGAGGTCCACGACGAGCGCGCCCCACGAGGCGCTGCGGAGGTCCGGGTTGTACAGGATGTCCTGGATGCGCGCCGCGACCTCGTCGCGCGGTTGCGCCGCGGCACCGTGGGCGACGACGAGGGCGAGCAACAGCAGGAAAAGAGAACGGGTCATCGGGACAGCAGGAAAGCGAAACGGACGTCGGGCCAACGCGAGGCACGCAAAAGGTAGTGCCGCAGCCCCGACGCGTCGGTGCAGTTCCCGCCGAGGCGCCGCCCGCCGCCGGCTACTCGCCCGCGTCGCTGGAGTCCGCGGCCATCTGCGCGTTCAGCGCGGCCGAGGCGCGCGCGATGCCGAGCGAGTCGCGCGCGGCCTCCTCGAGCAGGATCCGCTCGGGGTCCACGCGGATCTTGAGCACGTACACGTAGCCGACCTCCGAGATCGGCGACGCCGGCGTGAGGTGGATGATGTAGTCGTTGCGGCCGCGCGCGGCGTAGGCCGTGTCCACGCGCCCGACGGGCGTGCCGGCCGGGAAGACGTCCGAGTAGCGGCTCGTGGTCACGAGCATGCCGCGCGTGACGGGCTCGGTCTTGACGACGTACTCCATCGTGAGGCGGTCGAAGGCCTCGCCGTCCCACCGCACGACGCCGTCGCGGCCGAGCGCGTCGATCGTCGCCGGGACGGCGAACTGCGTGTTCTGGTGCGGCATCACGACGGAGTAATTCCGGCTCGTGAGGACGACCTTGCCCACGATGCCGCGCTCCGAGACCACCGGCATCCCGACCTCGACGCCGTCGGCCGCGCCGGCGTCGATCGTGAGCAGGTTGGCCTGCTCCGTGAGGTCCTTCGCGACGACGCGCGCGATGACGCGCGGCACCTGGAGCGAGTCCTGGAAGCCGAGCAGGCGCCGCAGTTGCGCGTTCTCGGAGCGCGCCTCGCGCAGCCGCGCGACGTCCGTCGCGAGGACCGCCGTCGTCGCGCGGAGGCGGTCGTTCTCGGCGACAGCGCCCTCGAAGCGCGCCACGCGCGCGAACACGCCCTCGACCGGCGCCGTCACGGCGAGGCTCGCCGCACGGACCGCTCGCAGCACGGTCCCGTTGCGCCCGACGAAGATGCCGAGCGCCGTCAGCAGCAGGGCGACGAAGACGACGTAGTCGCGGCTGCGCTCCCAGACGGACTGTGCGAGGGCCATGGGGTGGCGGGTTACGGGTTGCAGGTGCCAAGCTAGCCGCGCGCGGAGCGGCCCACTTCTACCCGCTCCTACTCACCCGGCACCTAGCTGGAGAGCACCTGGAAGTAGGCGTCCATGTTCTCGAGGACCGAGCCCGTGCCGCGGACGACCGCCGTCAGCGGGTCCTCGGCGACGAAGACCGGCAGCTCGGTCCGCTCGCGGAGGTACTCGTCGAGGCCCTTCAGGAGCGCGCCGCCGCCGGTGAGCATGATGCCGCGGTCGAGGACGTCGCCGCCGAGCTCCGGCGGCGTCCGCTCGAGCGCGCGCACGACGGCGCCGGCGATCTGGTTGACGGCCGGGCGGAGCGCCTCGCGGACGTCCTCGGAGGACACGACGCGCGTCTTGGGCACGCCCGTCACGAGGTCGCGGCCCTTCACGCTCAGCTCGAGCTCGGGGTCGAGCTTCGTCGCCGAGCCGATCTCGCACTTGATGCGCTCGGCCGTCCGGTTGCCGATGAGCAGGTTGTGGTGCTTCTTGAAGTACTGCGTCACCGCCTCGTCGAGCTCGTTCCCGCCGACGCGGATCGACTCGTCCACGACGATGCCGTTGAGCGCGATGACGGCGATCTCGGTCGTGCCGCCGCCGATGTCGACGATCATGTTGCCGACGGGCTCCATCACGTTGAGCCCGATGCCGATGGCGGCGGCCATCGGCTCGTCGATGAGGCGCACCTCGCGGGCGCCGGCCGAGACGGCGGCGTCCTTCACGGCGCGGCGCTCGACCTCGGTGATGCCCGACGGCACGCAGATGACCATGCGGCCGATCGACGAGAACCAGTTCGGGCGGACGCGCTTGATGAGCCCCTTGATGAGCGCGTCGGCGATCGAGAAGTCCGCGATGACGCCGTCGTTGAGCGGGCGGATCGTCTCGATGTCCTTGTGGGTCCGCTCGTGCATCATGAGCGCCTCCTGGCCGATGGCGACCGGCCGGCCGGTGCGCCGGTCGATGGCGACGATCGACGGCTCGTTGAGGACGATGCCCTTGTCCTGGACGAAGATGAGGGTGTTGGCGGTGCCGAGGTCGATGGCGACGTCGACCGAGAACGGGTTGAGCACGGGGCGGGGGGCAGAGCGAGGGCGGCAGAGACGCGCGCGCCGCAGAGGCGAGGTCGGGGCCGCGGTCGAGACGACGGGCCGCGAGGCACCCCACCGGCGCGCGCGCAGGGGCAAGCTAGCCCGGCGGGGCCGGCGTCCCGCGGGTCTCCCCGGATTCTTTGCCACGCCGTGCGTCAGCCGGCGCCCGATGCGCGCCGCGGCGTCCGGATTCCCTACGTTGCCGGTCCACCAGCCACCGCTTCCATGCGCTACCCGGTCTCCTCGCTCCTCACCCGAAAAGACGGCGCCCTCGTCACGATCGGACCCGATGCGACGGTCTTCGACGCGATCCGCACGATGGTCGACCACAACGTCGGCTCGATCCTCGTGATCGACGGCGATGCGCTCGCGGGCATCTTTACCGAGCGTGACTATCTCCGGCGGATCGCGCTTGAGGGCCGGACCTCGCGTGAGACGGCCCTCCGCGACGTGATGACGACGGACCTCGTGACGGTCGGGCCGGACACGCCCATCGACGCGTGCCTCGCGCTGATGACGCGCCACAAGATCCGCCACCTGCCCGTCCTCCGCGGCGACGCCGTCGCCGGCGTGGTCTCTATCGGCGACTGCGTCCGCGCGCGCCTCGACGAGGCGCGCGCCGAGGCCGAGGAGCTCCAGCGCTTCGTCTCGGGCGACTACGCGTCGTAGCGACTGCGGCGCCGGGCGTCAGTGGCGGAAGTGGCGCGTGCCCGTGAAGACCATCGCCATGCCGCGGGCGTCCGCCGCGGCGATGGTCTCGGCGTCGCGGACGGACCCGCCCGGCTGGACCGCTGCGACGGCGCCCGCATCCGCCGCGGCGAGCAGGCCGTCGGCGAACGGGAAGAACGCGTCTGAGGCCACGACCGAGCCCGCGAGGCTCAGTCCGCTCTCGCCCGCTTTCATCACGGCGACGCGGCTGGCGTCGAGGCGCGACATCTGGCCGGCCCCGATGCCGAGCGTCGCGCCCCCTCCGGCGTAGACGATCGCGTTGGACGTGACGTGCTTGGCCACGCGCCACGCGAGGTCGAGGTCGGCCCACTCGGCGTCCGTCGGCTGGCGGCGTGTCGGGACGCTCCACCGCGCGCGGAGCGCCTCGGCGCCGGCGAGCGGCGCGTCGGGCGCCTGCACGAGCACGCCGCCGGCGACGGAGCGCACGGTGAACGCCTCGGCCGGCGCGTCGAGGCGCGCGCGGACGATCCGGCGGTTGGCCTTCTGCTGGAGAAACGCCAGCACGCCGTCCGCAAAGTCCGGCGCGATCACGACCTCGGTGAACACGGCGTCGAGCGACGCGCGCGGCGTCCAGGTCGAGCGGCCGGTTTACGACGACGATGCCGCCGAAGGGCGACTGCGTGTCGGTCGCGAAGGCGCGGGCGTAGGCCTCGGCGAGCGTCGCGCCCTGCCCGACGCCGCACGGGTTGGTGTGCTTCAGGATGGCGACGGTCGGCGGCGCGCCGGCAAACTCGGCGATGAGGCGCAGCGCGGCGGTCGCGTCGAGGAGGTTGTTGTACGAGAGCGCCTTGCCCCAGAGCGTCTCGAAGCGGCGCCGCGGGATCGCCGTAGAGCGCGGCGGGCTGGTGCGGGTTCTCGCCGTAGCGCATCTCGAGCGCGAGCGGCAGGTCGAGGCGCAGGCGGGCCGGGGAGCGCCGAGCCGGGCGACGGCGGTCGCGGCGTCGTCTCGCGGTCCCGGCGAAGTAGGCGGCGATGGCGGCGTCGTAGGCCGCCGTGTGGGCGAAGGCGTCGCCCGCGAGGCGCCGGCGCGTCGCCATCCCGAGCGTCCCGTCGTTGGATTCCAGCTCGTCCGCGACCGCGGCGTAGTCGGCCGGGTCCGCGACGGCGGCGACGAAGGCGAAGTTCTTGGCCGCCGCGCGGAGCATCCCCGGCCCGCCGATGTCGACGTTCTCGGCCGCGAGCGCGTCGTGACGCCGTCCTGCGCGACCGCCTCGGCGAACGGGTACAGGTTGACGACGACGAGGTCGATCGGCTCGATGCCGTGGGCCTCCAGGTCCGCTGCGTCGCTCTCGCGAGGTGCGCTGCGCGAGGATGCCGCCGTGGACGGCCGGGTGCAGGCTCTTCACGCGCCCGCCGAGGATCTCGGGGAAGCCCGTCGCCTCGGCGACGTCGGTCACGGCGAGGCCGGCCGCGCGGAGGGCGGCGGCCGTCCCGCCGGTCGAGAGCAGCGCGACGCCGAGCGCGACGAGGCGCTCGGCGAACGGCACGAGGCCCGTCTTGTCGCTCACGGAGAGCAGCGCGCGGCGGACGGGCGCGCGGTCGGGCGGCGGCGGAAGGCTCTGGGACGGAGATCACGGGGCGGGGGCTTAGCGGAACGAGGTCGGGTCGCCGTCGATGGTCACGCGGCGGTCCTCGACGTGGATGCGGCCCGCGGCGAGCAGACGCAGCGCGCGCGGCAGGAGGTCGTGCTCGACGGCGAGGACCGCCGCGGCGAGCGTCTCGGGCGTGTCGTCGGGCCGCACCTCGACGGCCTCCTGGAGGATCACCGGCCCGGTGTCCAGCCCGGCATCGACGAAGTGGACCGTCGCGCCGGTGATGCGGCTGCCGTACGCGATGACGGCCTCGTGGACGCGCCGGCCGTACATGCCCGCCCCGCCGAACGCGGGCAGCAGGCTCGGGTGGACGTTCAGGATGCGGTTCTGGAAGCCCCACACGACGGCCGCCGGGATGCGCCGGAGGTAGCCCGCGAGCGCGACCGTATCGACCTCGTGGCGCACGAGCGCGTCCTGGAGCGCGTGCGCGAAGCCGGCGTCGTCGGGAAAGTCCGCCGGGGCGATGACGGCCGTCGGGACGCCGCGGGCGTGGGCCCGGTCGAGGGCGCCGACGTTGGGACGGTCCGTGATGAGGAGCGCCGCCTCGGCCGGGAGTTGCTTCCGCTCGATGGCGTCCAGCACGGCGCCGGCGTTGGTGCCGCTTCCGGAGGCGAAGAGGGCGAGGCGCATCGAGGCTACCGGGGGTCGGTGACGGGCGTCGTGGTGACGAGGCGCGCGGCGGGGCCGTCGACGACGAGGCGCGCCCCGACGCCGATCGGCAGCGTGACCTTCCGTCGGACGTGTCCGTAGGTCAGCCCGGCCGCGACGGGGCCGTTGACGAAGGCGGCGTAGTGGTCCAGGACCTCGTCGAGCGCGAGGCTCGGGCGGTCCGGGAGCGGGTCGGCGCCGGTGAACAGGCCGAAGACGAGGCCGCCGAGGCGCTCGAGGTGGCCCGCGAGCTTGAGACGCGCGAGGAGCCCGTCGATGCGGTACGGCGCCTCGCCGACGTCCTCCACGACGAGGATGGCGCCGGTGAGGTCCGGCAGGTAGGGCGTCCCGATGAGGGCGCAGACGAGCGACAGGTTGCCGCCGACGAGCGTGCCGGTCGCGTCGCCGGAGCGGAGGCCGAACGGGCGGGCGTCGCCCGGCCCCGAGATCTCGACGCCGGTCTCGCCGCCGGCGAGGCGCCAGAAGAGCGCCTCGGTCTCGGCGTCCAGCGTCGGCCAGTCGGGCGCGACCATCGGGCCGCTCAGGCCCGGCAGGCCGGACTGGGCGAGGAGCGCGAGGTGGAGCGCCGTAATGTCCGAGTAGCCGACGACGAGCGGGCGCGCCTCGCGCGCGGCGTCGTAGTCGATAAGGTCCAGCAGGCGGAGGACGCCGTAGCCGCCGCGGAGGCAGACGACCGCGTCGAGGTCGTCGCGGCCGAGGAGGTCGTTGAGCTCGTCGGCGCGCTCGTCGTCGGGGCCGGAGAGGTAGCCGTCGGGCTGCCCGAAGGCGCGGCCGGGCTCGACGCGCAGGCCGCGCGCGCGCAGCGCGGCGATGCCGGCGTGGGCGTCGGCGGCGTCGAGGGCCGCCGAGGCGGGCGCCGCCACGGCGACGCGGCTCCGGGGCGTGAACGGGCGGGGCAGGGGCACGCGGCGGTCGGGCGGGTCAGGCGTGAAAGGTACGGGGCGGCAGGTCCGCGCCGCGCCGCGGGAGCGAGGCGCCTCGCTCCCGCCCTTGCCCCTTCTAACCGGAAACGCAGAAACGGCGCCGCGGCGCGGCGGTACTCTCCCAGATTCGACTCTTTCCCTCTGAATGCGATACCTCTCCCTCGGCGACACCACGGACATTGCCGCGTCCTGCCACTACGTCGACCTCGGCGGCACCGGCGTCATCCTCGACGCCGGGATGGACCCCGACAAGGACGGCTACGACGCGCTGCCGCCGTTCGAGCTTATCAAGAACCAGCCCGTGGATCACGTCGTGATCACGCACGCGCACCACGACCACCTCGGCTCGCTGCCGGTCCTCTCGCACGAGGTGCCCCACGCGCGCGTCCACATGTCGCGGCCGACGGCGATGCTCGCCGAGGTGCTCCTGCCGTCGTCGGCGCGGCTCCAGAAGCGCCGCGTCCGCGAGGGCAGCACGCACACGGCGCCGGTCTTCGACGTCGAGACGGCCGAGGCGCTGAGCTACGTCTACGAGACGCACCCGCTCGACACGCCCTTCCGCCTCGCCGGGACCAAGGCCGAGGGCGACCTCGTGGCGACGTTCTACCACGCGAGCCACGTCCTCGGCGCGGTCGGCCTGCTGCTCGACGGCGACGAGGTCGGGCCGGACGGCGAGCTCGAGCGCCGCCGCCTCTTCTACACGTCCGACACGTCGATCCAGGCGCAGACGATCCTCCCCGGCGCCGACTTCCCGGACGAGTCCGTGGACGTGCTCCTGCTCGAGTCCACGCTCGGCGCGGACCCCGACGCGGCCGCGACGACGCGCAAGGCCGAGGAGCGCCGCTTCGGCGACGCCATCGGCGACGGTCATCGCGCGCGGCGGCGTCGTTCTCGTGCCGGTCTTCGCGCTCGGCCGCAGCCAGGACGTTCTCGCGATGATCGACCGCGCCAAGACGCGCGGCGCCATCCCGCGCGGGCACGCCCGTCTACACGGCGGGCTCGATGCGCGCCATCGCCGAGGTCTACGACCGCACGCGCGAGACCAGCCCGCGCCTCGACCCCGACTTCGAGGTCTTCGGCGTGGACCAGGAGCGCCTCCCGCGCTCGAGCGCGCGCACGCAGGAGGCCATCGGGCAGCCCGGCATCTTCGTCGTCACGTCGGGCATGCTCTTCGAGCGGACGCCGAGCTTCGACGTCGCCGCGGCGCCTCGTCTCGGACGCCCGCCACGGCATCTTCTTCGTCGGCTACTCGAAGGAGGGATCGCCGGGCGACCGCCTCCAGCTCGCCGCCGCCGCCGGCGAGCAGATGATCTTCGACGAGCAGGAAGGGCCGATCGCCGTCCGCGCGACCGTCGAGCGTTTCCGCTTCTCGGGCCACGCCCACCGCGACGACCTCGTCGGCATCGTCGGGCGCCTGGACCCCGAGACCGTCGTGCTCGTCCACGGCGAGACGGCGGCGAAGGAATGGATGCGCGACACGATCAACGAGGCCTACCCGGACGTCCGCGTGGTCATCCCGCAGCAGGGCGTCGAGATCGAGCTCTGAAACGGCTGAGGGTGGAGAGGTCGACGGGCTCGTAGCGGAAAGTTGTCCTCGAAGGGGGCTTCTGCCCTCCCTCTCCCCCTGTCACCCTTCAATCCAATGCCGTCCCTCATCACCGTTGGCTGGCGCGAGTGGCTCGCGTTCCCGGAGGTCGGGCTGCCGGCCGTGCGGGCGAAGGTGGACACGGGCGCCGCGACGAGCGCGCTCCACGCGCACGCCGTCGAGCGCTTCACGAAGGGCGGCGCGCCGTGGGCACGCTTCGACGTGCAGCCCTTCTTCCGCCGCCAGCGCCGCGTGACGGTGACGTGCGAGGCGCCCGTCGTAGACGTGCGCACCGTCACGTCGTCGTCGGGCCACGCGGACGAGCGCCTCGTCGTCGGGGTGACGCTGCGCCTCGGCGTGCGCGCCGGCCAGCCCGAGTGGCCCGTCGAGGTGTCGCTCGCCGACCGCGGCGCGATGCGCTTCCCGATGCTGCTCGGCCGCGAGGCAATGGCCGGGCACGTCGCCGTGGACCCCGGCGCCTCGTTCCTCCTCGGCCAGGTGGACCACGCCGCCGACCTCTACGCCCTCCCCGACTGACCGATGCGCGTCGCCGTCCTCTCCCGCAACCCGTCCCTCTACTCCACGCGGCGCCTCGTCGAGGCCGCCGAGGCGCGCGGCCACGAGGTGGTCGTGCTCGACACGCTCCGCTGCACGGGCCACCTCACCGAGACCGGCCCCGAAGTCCACTACGAGGGCTCGCGCATCGAGCCGCCGGACGTGCTCATCCCGCGCATCGGGTCCTCGATCACGAGCTACGGACTGTCCATCGTGCGCCAGTTCGAGACGATGGGCGTGTGGTCGCTCGCCCAGTCCGTCGGCGTGACGCGCAGCCGCGACAAGCTGCGCGCGCACCAGTTCCTCGCCAAAAAGGGCATCGCGCTCCCGCGAACCGCCTTCGCGCACCAGGCCGACGCGGCAGACGACCTCGTGAAGTCGGTCGGCGGGCCGCCGGTCATCGTGAAGCTCCTCGAGGGCACGCAGGGCGTCGGCGTCGTGCTGTGCGAGACGCGCAAGGCGGCCGAGAGCGTCATCCAGGCCTTCCGCGGCATGAAGGCGCACCTTATCGTGCAGGAGTTCGTGAAGGAGGCCAACGGGGCCGACATGCGCCTGTTCGTCGTCGGCGACCGCGTCGTGGCGGGGATGCGCCGGCAGGCGGCCGAGGGCGAGTTCCGCTCCAACATCCACCGCGGCGGAAGCGCGCACGCGCTCAAGATCACGCCCGAGCAGCGCCGCACGGCCATCCTCGCGACGAAGACGCTCGGCCTGCGCGTCGCCGGCGTGGACCTCCTGCCCTCCAGCCGCGGGCCGCTCGTGCTCGAGGTCAACTCGTCGCCCGGCCTCGAAGGCATCGAGCGCGCGACGGGCGTCGACGTGGCCGAGCGGATCGTGATGTACGCCGAGAAAAACTGGGGCGGGGCGGCCGCGCGCCGCGCCACGGCGCGCGAGGCGAAGACGCTCGCGGCGCAGGCCTTTACCGCGCCGAGACGCCCGAGGATCAGGCGTAGCGCTCCTGCGAACGTCTCGTCATCATCGTCAGGAACTGGACGAGGTTGACGAGGCTGACGACCCACGGGATGCCCGTCCAGAAGAAGAGGATCGACAGGATGCCGGCGCCCGTCCGGCCGAGGTAGAACTTGTGCAGCATCACGCCGCCGAGGAGCGAGCGACGCCGAGCGCGAGCACGGCCGCCGTCGTGCGGTCGCGGCTCGACGCGCGGCGCGTGCTGCCTGTCGGCTGGCGGACGCCGCAGGACGGGCAGAGCTCGGCGCGGGCGTCGAGCGTCTCGGCGCAGGCGTGGCAGAACTTGGTCGGGCGCGGGGCGCCGGGCGCGGGGCGCGCGCCTCGCGTCGGCGCGGGCGCTCGGGGTCCGGGCCGAAGACGGTCTCCTCGAGCTCGTCGCTCGAGAGCCGGTCGAGGTCGGCGTCCGGGTCGAGCGGGTCGTAGGAGCGGCGGCGCGAGTTCTGGGTCGGCATCGGAGCGTGTGGGGTGCGCCGAAGGCTACGACCGGCGCGGTGACTGGTTGCGGCGGACACGCAGCGCGCCCCCGCTCCGGCGTGGAGCGGGGGCGCCGAGGTGGTACGCCGGGCGGACCTCAGATGCCGCCGCCGCCGGTCTTGGCGCCTGTCGCCGGCGCGTCGCGGTAGGTGTCCGGGTCGTTGCCCGACAGCGCGTTGCCGTGGACGCTGCCGTCGAGGCCGGCGCCGGACGCCTTGACGCCCTTCGTGCCGGGCTCGGCGTCGAGGCCGAAGTTCTCGGCCATGTGGTCCAGCGGGTCGGTCGAGTCCGAGATGTGGCCGTCCTGGTCGTCGATGTCGGTGCGGTCGTCGTCCATGGGAGTGGGGGCGGAGAGTGGAAGCCGGTGGACGGCTCCGCGGCGCCGGCTGTTCCAGTGTGGGCCTCGCCGCGATGCCGGACGCCGGGTGACCGCGAAGCGGTGCCCGTGTGCGATGTTGCCCGTTCACACGCCCCCGCCGCCATGCCCGCCTCTCCCCTGCCGGCCCCGCCGAGCTCGTCTGCATCCTCGACCGCTCCGGCTCGATGGCCCCGCTCCGCGACGACGCCATCGGCGGCTTCAACACGTTCCTCGAGGCGCAGAAGGCCGTCCCCGGCGAGGCCCGCCTCACGCTCGTCCTGTTCGACCACGAGGTCGAGACGCCGCACGCCCGCACGCGGCTCGCGGGCGTCCCACCGCTCACGGCCGAGACGTTCGTCCCGCGCGGCTCGACGGCCCTCTACGACGCCGTCGGCGACGCGCTGTACCGCCTCCACTCGCGCATCGCCGAGACGCCCGTCCACGAGCGCCCCGAGCGCGTCGTCGTCGCGATCCTCACGGACGGGCACGAGAACGCGAGCACGCGCTTCTCGCGGACCCAGCTCGCGGACGCCATCGCGGCGCGGCGTGCCGAGGGCTGGGACTTCACGTTCCTCGCCGCCAACCAGGACGCCATGCTCGCCGCCGAGGCGATCGGCATCGCGCACGAAGACGCCTTCTCGTTCGACGCCACGGGCGCCGGGACGCAGCGCGCGATGGCCGTCATGTCCGCCGACGTGGTCTTCAAGCGGACGCGCGGGCGGGCGTAACGCCGGTGACGCCGCGGGCGGGCGGCGTCAGTTCGTCAGCGAGCGGATCGGGGCGGGGATGCGGCCGCCGCGGCGCGAGAAGACAGCGCTCGACAGGCCCGAGACGGCCATCACCGGCGCGCGCCCGAGCAGCCCGCCGTACTCGGCCCACTCGCCGACGCCCTTGCCCGCGACCGGCAGCAGCCGCACGGCCGTCGTCTTGTCGTTGATCATGCCGATGGCGAACTCGTCGAAGAGGATGCCCGCGACCGTCTCGGCGGGCGTGTCGCCCGGGATTGCGACCATGTCGAGGCCGACGGAGCAGATGGCGGTCATCGCCTCGAGCTTCTCGATCGAGAGGTGCCCGGCCGCCGCGGCCTCGATCATCGCCGTGTCCTCGCTCACCGGCATGAACGCGCCCGAGAGGCCGCCGACGTGGCGCGCGGCCATGAGCCCGCCGCGCTTCACGGCCTCGTTGAGCATCGCGAGCGCGGCCGTCGAGCCGGGCGCGCCGACCTCCTGCAGGCCCATCGCCTTGAGGACGTCGCCGACCGAGTCGCGCTCGGCCGGCGTCGGCGCGAGCGAGATGTCGACGACGCCGAACGGGACGGGCTCGCCCATCCGCCGCGAGAGCTCCTCGGCGACGCGGCGCCCGACGAGCTCGCCGGCGCGCGTGATCTTGAAGGCCGTCCGCTTGACGGCGTCCGTGACCGCCCCGAAGTCGGCCGCCGTCGCCGAGCGCTTCGATGGCCCGCAGGACGGTCCCGGGTCCCGAGATGCCGACGTTGAGCGCGAGCGCGGGCTCGCTCGGCCCGTGGAAGGCGCCGGCCACGAACGGGTTGTCGCCGACGGCGTTGCAGAAGGCGACGAACTTGGCGCAGGCGATCGAGTCGCGGTCCGCCGAGGCGCGCGACATGCCGAGGATGGCGTGCGCGACCTCCAGCACGGCGTCCGCGTTGATGCCGGCGCGCGTGGAGCCGCAGGCGACGGACCCGCAGACGCGGGCCGTCGTGCTCAGCGCCTCGGGCAGGGACGCGATGAGCGCGGCGTCGCCCGGCGTCGTCCCCTTCTCGACGAGGGCGGAGAAGCCGGCGAGGTAGTCGACGCCGATCTCGGCCGCGGCGCGGTCCAGCGTGTGCGCGAGCTTGACGAAGTCGTCGACCGTGAAGCCGTCGCAGGCGAGCGCGGCCGGCGTGATCGAGACGCGCTTGTTGGCGATGCGCACGCCGTAGAGCGCCTCGACGGCGCGCGCCGCCTCGAGGTGGTGCTCCGCGGCGCGCGTCACGCGGTCGTAGACGTTCTGGCGCGTGCTCTCGGCGTCGCGGCTCTGGCAGCCGCGCAGGCTCACGCCGAGCGTGACGGTCCGGATGTCGAAGGCGTCCGCCTCGGTCATCTGGACGGTTTCGAGGACTTCGGCGAGGCTGAGGGTCATGGAAGCGGAGGCCACCGGCCAGCGGAGAAGGGCAGGGACGGAATCAACGAGGCGCCTCGTTTACGCCGGCGGAGCGGGCGAAATCGAGCGGGACGACAGAATCAGGCGGAGCGGTCGCGAATCAGACCGCCGCCGTCTTCCGGTGACCTCGCTCACGGCCGGTGCATCGCCTCGAAGAGTTCCTCGTGCTGCAGCAGGACGCGCACGCCGAACGCGTCGCCGCGCGCGGCGAGGCGGTCGCGGGCCGCCCCGAGGTCGGCGCCGGTCGGGAAGTCGGCGACGAGGACGAGGGTGAAGTAGCCCTGCAGGATCTTCTGCGACACGTCGAGGACGTTGGCGCCCTCGGCGGAGAGCTCGGCGGTGAGCGCCGCGAGGACGCCCGGCGTGTCGTGCCCGTAGGCCGTCACCACGGCGCGCGACGAGCGGCCCGACGGCGGCGCGGGCGCGCGCGGGACGGACGGGCGCGGCGCGCCCGCGGGCGCGGCGCCTCGGTGCGGCCGCCGGCGAGGACGGCGCGGGCCACGCGCTCGACGCGCTCCGAAGAGGCATCGGCGCCGAGTGCGTCGGCGATGCGGTCGATAAGGGAGCGGACGTCGGAGGCGGGAGCGGGGGAGGCCATCGGGCGCGGGCGGCTGGGGAGGCGGCCGGAAGGTATCGCCCGCGCCGCGCCTCGGAACGGCGCCGGCGGAACCACAGCGCCCGCGCCGGGTGACGAGGGATCCACACGCCCGCCCCGCCCGTGCCCGACCCGATCCGCGTCTCCGACGCCGGCCAGCTCCTCGACGGCCAGATGGCCGAGGTCGACGCCGGCGGCACGCCCGTCCTCCTCGCCCGCGTCGGCGGCCGCCTCCACGCCTGCGCCGCGCGCTGCCCGCACTACGGCGCGCCGCTCGCAACGGGCGTCCTCGACGGCACGACCGTCGTCTGTCCCTGGCACCACGCCCGCTTCGACGTCACGACGGGCGCCCTGTGCGACCCGCCCGCGCTCGATGGCGCTGCAGGCGTACGCCGTCGAGGAGCGCGACGGCGGCGTGTTCGTCACGCTCGCCGAGCCCGCGCACGTTCCGCCGCGCGCGCCGCAGAGCGACGGCGACGACCGCCTCTTCCTGATTCTCGGGGCGGGCGCCGCGGCGCAGGCCGCCGCCGAGGCGCTCCGCGACGCCGGCTTCTCGGGCCGCATCGCGCTCGCGACGCCCGAGGCCGAGCGCCCCTACGACCGCACCAAGCTCTCCAAGGCATACGCCGCCGGAAAGGCCGACGACGCCAGCCTCCCGCTCCGCGACGACGCCTTCCAGGCCCGCCACCGCATCGAAACGTGGACCGGCCGGACGGCCGAGGCGCTCGACGTCGAACCAGAAACCGTCCGCTTCGCCGGACGGCGAGACCGTCCGCTACGACGCCTGCCTCGTCGCGACCGGCGGCACGCCGCGGCGCCTCCCGATCCCCGGCGCCGACGCGCCGGGCGTCTACGTTCTCCGCTCCCACGCCGACGCCCGCGCCATCGCCGAGGCGGCCGAGGGCGCGAAAACGGCGGTCGTCGTCGGCGGCTCGTTTATCGGGATGGAGGTGGCGTCGAGCCTCACGGACCGCGGCGTCGCGGTGTCGGTCGTGGACCGCTCGGCCGTCCCGCTCTCCGCCGCACTCGGCGAGGAGGTCGGCGGCGTCTTCCAGAACGCGGCCGAGGAGAAGGGCGTCGCCTTCCACCTCGAAGCGGACATCGAGCGGATCGAGCAGGCCGACGGCGGCCTCGAGGTCGTCCTGCGGCGTCGGGCGAGCGCCTCCCCGGCGACCTCGTCGTCCTCGGCGTCGGCGTGCGCCCGGCGACGGACTTCCTCTCCGGCCACGCGTTCCTGGAGGAGGATGGTGGGATCGCGACGGACCGCGCGTTGAAGGTGGCGGACGGCCTGTGGGCCGCGGGCGACGTGGCGGCGGTCGAGCCCGAACCGGCGGGCGCGTTCGCATCGAGCACTGGCGCCTCGCGCAGCAGCACGGCCGGCCGGCCGCCGCGGCGATGCTCGGCAGCGACGCGCCCTTCGACGGCGTCCCGTTCTTCTGGACCGGCCAGTTCGGGCTGGCGCTCCGCTCCGTCGGCCACGCCGGGAAGCCCGACGAAACGATCGTCGTCGGGTCGCTCGCGGACCGCGCGTTTGTGGCGTACGCCATCGAAGCCGGCCGCGCCGCGGCGGCGTTCGCCGTTGGGAGGGACAAAGACGCGGCGGCCTTCCACCACCTCCTGCGCCGCGGCATGGCCCCGACGGCGGACGACGTGCGCGGCGGGTTCGACCCGCAGGCGGCCCTCGCCGCGGCCGCCTGAGCTCTGCAGAGACGACCGCGCGCGGGCGCACCGTTCCACACCGTCCTCACCGGCGCTCGGGCACCCCGCGCGCGCGCCGGCGTAGATTCTCACTCCCCCTTTCCACACCGGCCATGCAGTTGCCCGTCGCTCTCGAGTTCCCCGGCGGAATGGAGCTCGTCATCATCTTCCTCGTCATCCTGCTCGTCTTCGGCGCCAAGCGCATCCCGGAGATCGCGCAGGGCCTCGGCAAGGGCATCCGCGAGTTCAAGGACGCCACCAACGACATCAAGCGCGAGATGACGACGCCGGCGCCGCCTCCCGCAGCAGACCATCGCGCAGGCGAACGTCCCGCCGCCGAGCTACGTCCCGCCGACGCCGGTCTCGGAGCCCGTCGTGACGATGGCGCAGGCTCCGCCGACGCAGCCCGCCCCGCCGGCCGTCGACCCGTACGCGCCCTCCCGCAGTCCTGACGCGGCCACGCCCGCTGACCGAGCCGACCGGCACCCGCCGGCCGGCTCGTCCCTTTCTGCGCTCCACCTCGTTTCACCCGACCCCTCCCGCTTTGAGCATCCTCGTAGACCGGTCCACGCGCGTCGTCGTGCAGGGCTTCACCGGAAAAGAAGGCTCGTTCCACGCCGAGCAGATGATCGCCTATGGCACCGACGTCGTCGGCGGCGTGACGCCGGGCAAAGGCGGGAGCAAGCACCTCGACCGGCCCGTCTTCGACACGGTCGAGGAGGCCGCCGCCGCCGGCGCCAACACGTCGTGCATCTTCGTCCCGCCGGCCTACGCCGCCGACGCCGTCCTCGAGGCCGCGGCTGCCGGGATCAAGGTCATCGTCTGCATCACCGAGGGCATCCCCGTCCAGGACATGCTCGCGGTGAAGCCGTATGTGGACCGGATGGGCGCGCGCCTCGTCGGCCCGAACTGCCCGGGCCTGCTCACGCCGAACCAGGCGAAGGTCGGCATCATGCCGACGATGATCTTCGCGGAGGGCGCCATCGGCGTCGTCTCGCGCAGCGGCACGCTGACGTACGAGGCGGTCGACCAGCTTACGCGCGCCGGCCTCGGCCAGACGACGGCCATCGGCATCGGCGGCGACCCGATCATCGGCACGCAGTTTATCGACGCGCTGCGCCTTTTCGAGGCGGACCCCGAGACCGAGGCGGTCGTGATGATCGGCGAGATCGGTGGCTCGGCGGAGGAGGAGGCCGCGGCCTACGTTAAGAACGAGATGACGAAGCCGGTCTTCGGCTTCATCGCCGGCCGGACGGCGCCTCCGGGCCGCCGCATGGGCCACGCCGGGGCGATCGTCTCGGGCGGCTCGGGCACCGCCGAGGCGAAGCTCGAGGCGATGCACGACGCCGGCATTACGGTCGTCGAGAGCCCCGCGGCCATCGGCGAGACGGTAAAGCAGCACATGGCGAGCGCGGCGTAGCCAACGCGCGCCAGTGGCCAGCAGCCGGGTGCGCCCGGCCTGGCCAGTGGCAAACGCGTCCTCCCACGGAGCGCCTCGCGACGCCGAGGCGCTCCGTTTTTTTTCTGGCCACTGGCCACTGCTCTCTGGCCCCGTGAAGATCAACGACGTCCGCTTCGCCCTCGCCGCCCCGACCTGGGAGGCGCTCCCGCCCGGCGTCTGGGCGGAGGTCGCCTTCGCGGGGCGCTCCAACGTCGGCAAGAGCTCGTTGCTCAACGCGCTGTGCGGGCGCAAGCAGATCGCCCACACGTCCGGCACGCCGGGCAAGACGCAGGCGCTGAACTTCTACGCCGTCAACTCGAACCCGCAGGGCGACCCGGCGCTGTACCTCGTGGACCTGCCGGGCTACGGCTACGCCAAGGTCGCGCAGACGCAGCGGGCGGCGTGGCAGCGCCTCGTCGGGCGCTACGTCACCGAGCGCGCCGAGCCGCGCCCGCCGGGCAAGGCGCCGCTCCGCGCCGTGGTTCAGCTTATCGACAGCCGCCACCCGCCGACGCCGCTCGACGTGGAGCTCATGGCCGTTCTGATGGAGTCCGACGCGCTCCACCTCATCGTGCTCACAAAGTCGGACAAGCTGTCCGTCGAACGGCAAGCAGCAGGCCGTGGCCGGCCTGAAGCGGCACCTCAAGCCGTACGGCCTCGACGTGCCCGTCGTGCTGACGTCGGCCGAGAAGAAGGAGGGGCTGACGGACGTCTGGCGCTGGATCGGGACGGTGCTGTAGCTCAGCCGCGGACGCGGGCGAACGTCTGGCTCGTCCCGGCCGCCGGGCTCGTCAGCACCAGCGTGTCGCCCGCGAGGCGCAGGCGGAAGCGCTCCGACGTGCGCCCGCTCGACAGCGTCAGCACGGTGTCGCCCGAGGCGGTGTAGCTCGCGTCATACGCCTCGCCGGCGCCGCCGGCCATGTCCGAGACGACGATGCGCGCCGTGCCGTCGGCGAAGAAGGTCGTCCGGGCGGCGGCGGCGCCCTCGGGCAGCGGGCCGACGGGCGCCCACGTCCCGACGAGGTCGCCGGACCCGTCGCACCCGGCGAGCGGGGCGGCGAGGGCGGCGCAGAGCGCGAGCAGGCGGACGAGGCGGGGCACGGTGGCAGCAGGCGTGGGCCTCCTAACTTAGCCGCTCGCGCACGCCTCCCCGATGCTCAGTCTGCTCGCAGCGCCCGTCTCGGCGTTCTTCCTCATCATGAACATCGCCGTCGGCGTGTACTCGCTGATGGTGAACCCCGCGATTATCGGCCGCTGGGCGTTCCGGCCGGTGGCGGTAAAGCAGGGCGAGTGGGAGCGCTGGCTGACGGCCGGCTTCGTCCACACCGGCTTCGCGCACCTCGCCTTCAACATGGTGACGCTGTACTCGTTCGGCCCGCTCATCGAGGGCGCCGTCGGGTGGTGGCGGTTTCTGGCGATCTACGTCGGCTCCGAGCTTCTCGCCAACGCGCTGACGTACTGGCGCCACCGCGACGACCCGGCGTACTCGGCCGTCGGCGCCTCGGGCGCGATCTCGGGCGTCGTGTTCTCGTTCGTGCTGTTCGCGCCGTGGGCCGAGCTGCGGGTGTTCTTCGCGATCCCGATTCCGGCCATCATCTTCGCGTTCCTCTACGTCGCGTTCTCGGTCTACGCCTCGAACCAGCGGGTCGGGCGGGTCGCGCACGAGGCGCACCTCGGCGGCGCACTCGGCGGCATCGTGCTGACGCTGCTGCTTTTCCCCGAGTCGGGCCGGATCTTCCTTCAGCAGCTGGGTCTGGGGTGAGGGCAGAAAGCGGCAGTCCCTGCAGTTGACCGTCCTCTGCCCTCCTCTTCTAGCCCCGCAGGGCCGAGGCGAAGATGCCGGGCAGCTTCAGCGGGCTCGGGTTCGCGGCGAAGCGCGTGAGGCGCCGCGCCGTCGTCTCGGACGTCTGGTTGGTCACGAACCACGGCGGCCGCGGCGACGTGTGGAACTCGCCGGCGAGGATGGAGCGGGGGAACGGCGCGAACGGCGCCCACACGACCGTCTTCTGCGGCTTGTCGAACAGCAGCGCGTTGTGGACGACGCCCGTCCCGCTCTGGATGTCGTTCTGCGGGTGGCCCGGGTACGCACCCCACGCCGCCTGCGCGATGAGGAAGCCCACGCCGGACCACGCGTTGACGCCGACCGTCCCGTACTTCAGCCGCGCGACCGCGTCCTCGAAGCGGCTGCCGAGTTCGGCGATCGTCTTCGGGTGGATGAGGATGCACATGCCGAGCGTGCCGGCGAGGCGCGTCGTTGCAGAAGTCCACGGCCGCGTCGAGGTACGCCGCGGCGTCGGCGCCGGGGAGCGCGGTGACGGCGAGGGCGGACGAGAAGAACTCGGTCGTGAAGGCGTACTCGGGCGCCTCGGCGCCGTCGCCCGACGTCTCGCGGTGGGCCGGGACGTTCGGGATGAGCGTCATCGAGCCCGTCGCGCCGAGCGTCTCGGCGCCGGGGTAGGCCTCGCGGAGTGCGTCCGTGCGGTCCGCGGCGCCGGGGTAGTAGGGCTGGCGCGCCGGCGGCGTCGGTGAGGGCGTGGCGGACGGCGTCGAGGAAGGCGTCCTTCTGGTCCCACGCCTCGGGCAGGACGAGCACCTGGCTCGCGATGCAGTTGAAGCCGCCGTTGTGCGTCTTCTGCGTCGCGACGTGCTCGGCCTGGAAGGCGAGGTCGGCGGCCGTCCACGGGCCCGGCACGACGACGATCGGGCTCACGCCGCCGAGTTCGCTCGTGACGCGCTTGTCGATGGCCGGCGTGTCGGCCGCCTTGCGCGCCTTGCCCTCCGGCCCCGGCCCGTACACGATGGCGTCGTGCGTCGAGGCGCTGCCCGTGACGTGGATCTCGTCGACGGCGTCGTGGCGCGTGAGGTACTCGCCGACGGCCGCGCCGCCGGTCGCGAGGCGGATGTAGCCGGCGCGGATGAAGTCCGCGAAGACGCCCTCGAAGATCGGCGCGAGGTACTCGTTGACCGGGTTCAGCTTCAGCAGCACCGTCTGGCCCTCGGCGTAGAGCTTGTACAGCACGTCGAGCGGCGCGATGGACGCGATGTTGCCCGCGCCGAGCACGACGGCGACCTTGCCTTGCGGGTCCTTCTCCGAGTAGAACTCGGCCATCGTCCCCGGCAGGCTCGCCTCGGTGACGCCCGGCTCCATCCACACGTCGACGGCGAAGCCGGAGAAAAGGAGCTGGTCGTAGAGGCCGTCCGGCATCACACGCGCGACGACCTGCCCGTCCGGCCGCGTCCGCGTCTTCCCTTTCACGAGGCTCTCGAGCTGGCCGCGCTCGGCGGCGCGGAGCGTCTTCTCGAGCGGCCCGAGGTAGTTCAGCAGCGCCCACGGTCCCGACGACCACTCCTCGCCGCGCAGCGGGTCCCCGACGGCGAGGCCCTTGGCCTGCGAGGCGGCCGTGACCCACGCGCCCGCGGCGCGGTCGGTCGCCCGGCGGAGCTTCCACAGCAGCTTGACCTTGTCGCGGATCGGCAGCAGCGCCCACTCGTCGGCGTGCGCGCGGAGGTCGGCGAGGTGGCGGTCGATCTCGCCCTCGGACGACGGCGGGAGCGAGGCCTGCGCTTCGGGGATGGACATGGCCCCGGTCTGGGGCGCGGCAGTGGTCGTGGGCATGGGCGCGGTAATTAAGTTGGGGTCGGTTTAAGGCCTCTCGTTCGAGGTGATGTCGTGCACACTCCAACGGCGGACCTCACGCCGACTGGCCGGCGGTCTTGCTCACCGGCGGGGCTGCTCGGTACGCGTGGGTGCCGGATGCGGGTCCCGCTACTCCACGTCGAGGAGGATGCCGACGGGCCAGACCTCAGGGCGCGCGTCGCCGGGCATCTGAACGCGCCCGGAGGCGAGGCGCACCACGCGCTCGGCGGCGCCCTGGCGCACGAGGATCTCGACGGGCAGACCGGCGAGCGTGCCGCCGTCGCCGGTCATCGCCCACGAGAGCGTTCGCGACGCGCTGTCCCAGCGGGTCGCGAGGCGCGGGATCTCGGTTCCGCGCGTCCAGTAGGCGAAGACGGCGGCGAGCGGGCGGCCCGAGGCGCGTTCGAGGGTCGCCTGGAAGCGTGCCGTCGAGAGCGGCCGCCGCTCAGCCTGGATGCTGCGCAGCGCCTGCCAGAAGGCGCGCTCGCCGACGGTGAGGCGGAGCACGTGGAGCGTCGCGGCGCCCTTGTTGTAGACCGTGAGCGAGAGCGCGTCCTCGGCCCGCGCGAGGGTCTCGGGGACGAGGCGACGGCGGGCAACGTCGAGGGGTGTCTCGCGGACGATGCGGGCGAGGTGCCGCATCCGCAGGTCGGGCCCGCCGACGCGGCCGAGCGCCTCGGCGGTGAGGTACGTCGCTGGGCCCTCGGCGAGCCACAGGTCGCGCCAGTCGGCCGGCGGCACGGCGTTGCCCCACCACTGGTGGACGAGTTCGTGCAGCGCGACCTCCTCGACCGGCTCGCGGCCCTCAGCGGTCTCGCGGTAGAGCTCTGCCTGGAGAAACGGCGACGCGGCGTTCTCCATGCCAGCGTACGCGATCGGCACCTCGACCGTCTGGAACGCCGCGTACGGGTACGGCCCGAGCATCGCGGCGAGCGTGTCGAGCAGGGCCGGGATGCGGCGGAAGGCGGGCGCTCGGTCGGCGTCGGCCGCGAGCAGGACGGTGCGGACGGGCACACGTCCGGTCGTGTCATCGGACCGTTACGAAACGGCCTGCCGCGAAGGCCATCGTGTAGGCCGGCGCGCTCGCGCGCGAGGCGCGACCGTAACGGTCCGCCGCCCCGCCGCGATGGTCTCCGAGACGGTCTCGCCGCTCAGCACGAGATCCAGCCTGGCGGGCACGTCGACCGTCAGGTCCAGCGTGAACGGGTCCGCCGGGTGGTGGACGGCCGGGAGCCAGCCGGCCGTGCGGTCCGGCCAGCCGTCCGTGAACACGACCCGCTGCCCCGCAGCGCCCGCGGCGTAGAGGCCTTCGGTCGGCGTCCCGGAATACGCGACCCGGACGACTGACCGCGTGTCGCGCGGCTGCACGTGCACGAGGAGCGCGTCGCCGTCGCGCGAGAAGGCGGCCTCGCGCCGGTCGACCTCGACGGACGAGACGGTGAGCGCGCGGTCGAGGCCGAGGCGCAGCACGCCAAGGTCGGCCGGGTGATTGACGATCAGCGCCGCCGTGGCGTCGATGCGGAGCGCGTCCGGGTCGAGCGACAGGCTCACGCTCGCCCCTTCGACGTCGACGCCGGGCTGCGGCCCGGGCGCCTCGATGGTGCCCGCGGCGCGCTGCGGCAGCCGGCGAGCGCGACGAGCAGGCAGAGCGCCGCGAGGCGCTGCGCGGCCGTAACGCTCACCCGACGAGGCCGCTGGCCCAGGCGACGGCCGCCATCAGGACGGGCTGCAGCGGCAGGCGTGCCCAGAGCGCCCACCGCGGCGCGATCCGCCGGAAGCGGTCCGCGTGGCGCGCCATGAACACGTTGGCCGGGAAGACGGCCGCGAGCAGCAGGATCAGCCCGACGCCCGCCGCGGCGCGCACGCCCGGCACGAGCAGCCCGACGCCGCCGAGCACCTCGGCCGCGCCACTCACGGCGACGAGCACGCCCGGCGCCGGCAGCGCCGGCGGCACGATCGCCTCGAACATCCGGGGCCGCGCAAAGTGCATCGCGCCCGTGAACACGAAAAACAGCAGCCAGCCCGAGGAGCGCCGTCGCCTGGACGCCGCTCTCGGGCAGGGTCAGCCAGTCCGTCACGGCAGCGACTCCTCGGCCCCGGCACCGGGCTTGACCATCATGCCCGACATCTGCTCGACGATCGCGTCCGAGACGCCCATCGTCGAGAAGCCGCCGTCGTGGTAGAGCGTCTGCATGGTCACCATGCGCGCGTAGTCCGAGAGCAGCGTCACGCAGTAGTCGGCGCAGGACGCGGCGTCGGCGTTGCCGAGGGGCGCGATCTTGTCGGCGAAGTCGAACAGGGCGTCGAAGCCGTCGATGCCGCCGCCGGCCGTCGTCTTGGTCGGGCTCTGCGAGACGGCGTTGATGCGGATGCCGCTGGCGGCCGAGGCGGTAGCCGAACGAGCGCACGATGGACTCGAGCAGCGCCTTGGCGTCGCCCATCTCGGAGTACTCCGAGAACGTCCGCATGGCGCCGATGTAGCTCATCGCGAGGACCGAGCCGCCGGCGGCGAGGGCGTCCTTCGCGAGCGCGGCGCGGACCATCCGGTGCAGCGACACGGCCGAGATGTCCAGCGTCTTGAGGTACCACTCGTACTTGAGGTTCTCGTACGGCCGGTTCTTGCGGACGTTGAGGCCCATCCCGATCGAGTGGACCACGAAGTCCAGCGGCCCGCCGAGCGCCTCGGTGGCGGTCGTCATGAGCCCGTCGAGCTCGCCGTCGTTGGTGGCGTCGGCGTAGACGATGGGGCTGCCACCGGTGAGCTCGGCGAGCGCGTCGAGCTGCCCGAAGCGGCTGGCGACCGGGCGCGTTTGTGAGCACGAAGCGGGCGCCCTCGCGGTGCGCCGCGACGGCGAGCGCCCACGCGAGCGAGTTCGGGTCGAGGGCGCCGGAGATAATGCCGGTCTTGCCGGCGAGAAGCTGGTGTCCGGCGGGCGTGTCGGCCATTGGGCAGGCGGTTGTGGAGCCGCCAAGCTACGAGGCCGAGCGGTCAGGCAGGCTGCCGGGCGAGCAGGCTGGCGACGAGCTCCAGCATCGGGCCGCGGAGGACAGGCTTCGAGAGGTAGTCGTCGAATCCGGCCTCGAGGCAGCGGCGGCGGTCCTCGGGCGAGGCGTGGGCCGTCAGAGCCACGATCGGGAGGTCCGCCCAGCGCGGGTCCGCGCGGAGGTGCGTGAGGACGTCGAAGCCGGTCATGCCGCCCTGGTAGTTGAGGTCCAGCAGAGCGGCCTGGGCGGGCGCCTCGGGCGGGCACGCGGCGAGCATCCTGAGGACCTCCTCGCCCGACTCCGCCGCGAGGACGGTGTACGCCTTGCGGAGGTAGAGCGTGAACAGCTGGCGGTTCTCGGGATAGTCGTCCGCGACGAGAACGGTGGGGAGTGGGGTGTCGGCCACAGGCTTCGGAAGAGGGGGCCGCGGGTATCGCCCACGCGGTCCCGGCCTTAACCGCCGGCCGGCGGTTCCGGATGCGCGGCGCGGTACGCCTCGGCGAGCGGCGCGCCGAGGGCCGCGAGCGCGTCGTGGACGCGCCCGTTCGAGGCGACGATGGCGCCCGAGCGCGTCGGGTCGCCGCCGTCCCAGAGGCCCGTCACGCGGCCTCCTGCGGCCTCGACGAGCGTGATGCCTGCCGCGACGTCCCACGGCGCGATGCCCGCCTCGAGGTAGCCGTCGAAGCGGCCCGCGGCCGTCCACGCGAGGTCCACGGCCGCGGCGCCGTGGCGCCGCACGCCCCGCGTCGCGCGGATCAGGGCCTCGAACGTCTCGAGGTAGCCCCCGACGTAGCTGTAGTCGCGGAACGGGAAGCCCGTCGCGACGAGCGCGTCGTCGAGCGCCGCGGTCTCCGACACCTGCGCCGGCACGCCGTCGACCGTCAGGCCTTCGCCGCGCGTCGCGGCGAACAGCTCGCCCGACGACACGTCGAGCACGACGCCGACGGTCGCGACGGCGTCGATCTGCAGCCCGATCGAGACGGCGTAGGGCGGGACGCCGCGCGTGAAGTTGGTCGTCCCGTCGAGCGGGTCCACGATCCAGACCCGGCCCGAGGCGGGCGCGACGTCGTCGTCGGACTCCTCGGCAAGGATTGCGTCGTCGGGGAAGGCGGCGACGAGGCGCTCGAGGATGATCCGCTGCGCGCCCTCGTCGACGAACGTCACGAGGTCGTGGACCGTCTTGGCGCGCACGTCGCGCTCGCTGACACGGCCGGCGTTGGCGCGGATAAAGGCGGCGGCGGCCAGCGCGGCGTCTTCGGCGACGCGGCGCTCGGTGTCGAAGGGCATAAACAGAGACGGGACGGGCAGGGAGCGCACAAGGTCGCTCCGCCGCTCTGCCCCGCGCGGGCAGCGCTAGACGCGCACGCGGACAGGCGTCGAGACGGTCTCGGTGCCGGCCTCGCTCGCCTCACGCATCCGGATCTCGTAGAGGCCGGGCGCGACGCCGATGAGGTGCACGCCGAACTCGGCGACGTCGGCCACCGGGACGACGGCCGCGACGGTGTACGGCGCCCCATCGAGCGATACGTCGACGGTGAAGCGCACGGCGTGTGGCGAGAAAGCACTCCAGCGGACATACAGGTCGCCGCCGACCGTGCCGGCCTCGATTTCCTGAACGGCGTAGTCCGCGAAGTCCGTCAGGGCGGACGGCCACTCGGGCTGGATGCCGACCTCGATGCGGGCGAACGGCCGCGCCGCGGCACGCGGCGCGCGGGCGTGCACGGCGACAGACGAGGCAAGCAGCACCGGGACAGCCTGGGGCGGGGCCTGCGCGGATGCGGAGGCGGCGAAGCAAACGAAAAGCGTGGCGAGGAGGGCCAGACGCATGTACCGACGACACAGAAGGTGGGAAGGATGCGCGCCTCGGCTGAGGTGCGCCAGACGAGACCTGCAACCCGCGTGCCGCGCGCGGCGGCGCGGCGCATCGCGCGTTCAGTCCGCACAGACCCGGCCCCAACGTGCCCTCAGTGCGGCGTGAACGCGCCTGCACATGTCCGGCAACCGCGCGACGGGCGCGTCGTTGCGACCCGTCCCCTCCGACTCACATCGTCCCGACATGCGCTCTTTTTACCCGGTTGCACCGCTTCTCCTGCTCCTGATCAGCGCCTGCCAGGTCACCGACACCTCGTCCGGCACCACGGCCCCTCCGGACTCGTCGGTCTCGCCCCAGACCGGGGTCTCGGTCTACGGCGACGGCACGCTTCCGACCGACGCCGAGGTCGAGGCGTCGCGCTACGCTGGGCAGCGCCGCGGCGTCGCGGTGGACACGGCCGCGCTCGCCGCCGCCGCCCGCGCGAACCCCGAGTCCCTCGGCCAGATCGACTCCGTCGGCAGCTGGGGCCGGGCCGTCTTCGTGCCGCTCGGCGGCGCCGTCGCCGGGCCGAGCGTGGTGCAGGTGCAGACGCTGCTGGACCGCGCCGGCTTCACGGCCGGCGAGATCGACGGCCGCTGGGGCGACAACACCGAGCTCGCGGTCGTGTGGCTCCAGAAGGCCGCGGCGCTGCCCGCGACGGGCATCGTCGACGCGCAGACGCTGCGGGCGCTGCGCGGCCGCGCCGGCGAGCCGGACTCGCTCGTGACGACGGTCACGCTCTCGGCCGACGACGTCCGCGGCCCCTTCCGCCCGCTCCCGGCCGACGTCTACGAGAAGGCCAAGCTGGACCGCCTCGGCTACGAGTCGCTCTCCGAAGCGCTCGGCGAGCGCTTCCACGCGGCGCCCGCGCTGCTGCAGCGCCTCAACCCGGGCGTCGCGCTGGACAGCCTCGCGGCTGGCACGCGCCTGCGCGTGCCGAACGTCGCTGGCGCGCCGGCGCCGCGCGACGCCGTCACGCGCCTCGTCGTCTCCGGCCGCGACGGCTACCTCCACGCCCTCGCCGCCGACGGGACGGTCCTGTTCCACGCGCCGGTGACGCTCGGCGCCGGCTACGACCCGTCGCCCTCGGGCGACTTCCGCATCACGAGCGTCACGCGCAACCCGTGGTGGCACTACCAGCCGAACCTGCTCTCGGGCGTGCCCGACGGCGGCAAGGACGCGAGCCTGCCGCCCGGCCCGAACAACGCCGTCGGGCTGGTCTGGATGGCGCTCTCGGAGCCCCACTACGGCATCCACGGCACGTCCGCCCCGGCACGATCGGCACGGCCACGTCGTCCGGCTGCGTCCGCCTGACGAACTGGGACGCGCTGCGCCTCGCGGGCATCGTCCGCGACGGCACGCAGGTCCGCTTCCGCGACATCACCGGCCGCGACGCCGCGCCGTCCGACTCGACGGCGCGCTCGAACGCGTAAGGTCGGCAGGTGCCTGCCGAACCGTGCGGGTGCGTCTTCCCTCTTCCCCTCACGGTCCCGCCAGAAGCGGGTACGGGTTCATAGGCTCGCCGTCCCAGAAGCGCGAGGTGTCCGGCGCGGTCCAGATGGCGAAGTGCAGGTGCGGTGCCTCGGGCGAGGCGTTGCCCGTGCTTCCGACGGCCCCGAGCCACTGCCCCCGCGCGACCGGTTGCCCCGCCGCGAGGCCCGGCGCGTAGGCGTCGAGGTGCGCGTAGTAGTAGACGGCCCGGCCGTCGCGGACGTACACGGTGAGGCCGCCGCGCTCGCTCGTGAACAGCCGCGCGAGCGTCCCGGCGTGCGCCGCGACGACGGGCGTCCCGCGCGGGGCCAGAATGTCGAGCGCGTCGTGGACGCGGCCCTCGCTGCGGGCGTCGTCGAACGTGTCGACGAGATCTGCGGCCCGGACGCCGATGACGGGGACGACGAGGCCAGAGGGCGTCTCGACGGGCGCCGTCCGCGGCGACGCGGGGGTCTGCGTCTCGGCGCGACGGGCCTCCTCCTGCGGCGCCTCGCGCGTCGCGTCGCGGCGCTCGATGCGGCAGCCGCTGAGGAAGATCACTGCGGCGAGGAGCGCGCGCGTCATCGCGGCGCGACAGGCCGGATAAGCCCTTCCTGCGCCGTGCTCGCGACGAGGACGCCGTGGGCGTCGAAGACGGAGCCGCGCGTGAAGCCGCGCGCGCCGAAGGCCGAGGGCGCGTCGAGGGCGTAGAGCAGCCAGTCGTCGGCGCGGAAGGGCCGGTGGAACCAGATCGCGTGGTCCAGGCTCGCCGCCTGGATGGTCGGGTCGAACACCGAGCGCGCATGCGGCAGCAGGGCCGTCCCGAGCAGGCCCCAGTCCGAGGCGTAGGCGAGAACCGCCTGGTGGACGAGGCGCCCGCCGGGCGCATCAGGATCCGGCAGCGGGCCCGCCGCGCGGAGCCACGTAAGCGAGCGCGGGGCGCGCACCTCCGGCTCGAACGGGTTCACCGGGTCGACCGAGCGGAAGTCGATGGGGCGCTCGCGCGTGAGGGCTGTCCGCAGCGGCTCAGGGATGCTCGCGGCGAGGGCCTGGGCGAGGTCGCGCTCGGGCGTGACGGCGCCGGGCGCGGGCGCCTCGGGGACGGCGTCCATCTGGTGGTCCAGGCCGGGCTCGTCGCGGGCGAACGAGAGCGAGGCGTTGAAGATGGGCCGCCCGTGCTGGATGGCCGTCACGCGACGCGTGGCGAACGAGCCGCCGTCGCGCAGCGGCTCGACGGTGTAGAGGATCGGTGCGGTGACGTCTCCAGGGAGAATGAAATAGGCGTGGAGGGAGTGTGCGAAGCGCCCGTCGCCGACAGTCCGGCCGGCCGCGACGAGCGCCTGCGCGAGGACCTGCCCGCCGAAGACGCGCGGGCTCCCGATGGGCCGGTTTCGGCCACGGAAGATGTGGTGCTCGATGGGCTCGAGGTCGAGCAGGTCCAGCAGGTCGTCGAGGGCGTCGGTCGGGTCGGGCATAAAGGCGTGAGGTCGGAGGACGGTGTCAACCCATCAGAGGGGCGATCGGCCAAAGGCACGTTCCATTTTCACGTGGCGCTCATTGCCGCACGCGCACATGTTTCGGATGTTGCGCGCCGCGTCTCACCCACGCGCGGCCATTCTGGTCGACCCCGATACCACCCCACCCACGCCTCTGGCGTACCCCGATGAAGAAGAGCCTGCTCCTCGCCCTCGCCCTCACGTCCGTCTCCCTCGCCGGCTGCACGGAGAAGACCGACTCCGACACGGTCGTCGCCCCCGTCGTCCCCGCCGAGACGGTCACGCCGCCGGTCATGACGGACTCGTCGACGATGATGGACAACTCGATGGGCACCGACTCGCTCGGCACCTCGATGGAGGGCGAGACGATCCCGGGCGACGCCCCGATGATGGCCGACTCGACGGCAACCATGTAATCCGCCCGGGTCGCCCTGCGTGACCCGCCCGGTTTGCTCCGACCGCCCCCGGCCCACTGCGTGGCCGGGGGCGGTTTCGTTTCCCGTAGCTTGGCCCCGCGCCCACGAAGCGCACTGCCCGGATGGCGGAATGGTAGACGCGGCGGTCTCAAACACCGCTGGCTGCAAGGCCTTGAGGGTTCGAGTCCCTCTCCGGGTACGACGGCGCCCGCCCGGATCTCTCCGGGCGGGCGCTGCTGCATCTGGAGCTCCGGTGCGTTTGCTCGTGGCGCCTCGTTCGCGCGCCCGACGCGCTGTATGTGCCTGCAATGAGAACTGCGCCTCACGGCCCGAAAACTGAGGGCGTTGCATTCAACACATCTGTCTCAACAGGGTGTACTTTCCCCCGTGTCGTCCCACATCCTAAGCCCCTTCATGACGCTTCGCTCCACCCTGCTCAGCCTCGCGCTCGCAGGAACCCTCGTGCCCGGCATTGCCTCGGCGCAGTCCCTCACGGCCCGTGTGCCCGTCACGTCCGCTGAGACGCTCTCGCTCGACGGCACATCGGCACCGCAGGCCGCTGCCTCGCCATCGAACCTCCTTGCCGCGTGTACGGCTGGCCAGACTGTTACCCAGGCGGCCGTGACGGGAGCGACGTTCAATGCGCTCACCGGCAACACGGCCGGGACGGGCGGCACCCCGCAGGAGCTCGGCCAGAGCTTCACCGCGCCCTGCGATGGGGCGCTCAGCACGTTCGCGTTCATTGCCCAGAGCTCGGTCGCGAGCCAGCCGCTGATGGGGACGCTCACCCTGTACAGCGGCGCGGGAACCGCCGGGACGCTCCTGCGCGCCGTTCCGTTTGCGTTCACGCTGCCTGCCGCTAATGCTGCCTACAGCATCCCGATCGCGCTCCCCAACCCCATCACGGTGGCCACAGGGCAGATCATCACGGCGTTCATCGACATCTCGGGAACTCAGACGCAACTCCAGCTTGTCTCGCCTGGCACGTATCCTGACGGCGCGATGTACTTCTCCTCGACCGGCACCTCAGCCGGGGCCCTTATTCAGGGCGACAACACGACGGGCGACGACCTGCGCTTCACCTCGACGTTTAGCCCCACCAACACGGCTGTGACGGCAGCGACGCCAACCGTCTACAACGGCGCCGGCTGGCGGCTGCTCTCCCCGCCCGTTGCCGGCATCACGGTTGACGACCTCGCGCGGCAGAACCTCGTCCAGGGATTTGGCGCGGGCGACCCGGCCAACGCTTTCCCGGCCCAGTACCCGACGGCAAGCGCGACACCCGGCCAGAATCTCCTCACGGCTTACAACGGGGCCGCCTTCCTCGTGCCGGCCAACACGGGCATTGTCCCGCAGAGTGGTCGCGGCTTCTTCTGGTACTGGTACGACCAGGCCATCACGCCGAACCCGACCAGCTACGGCGGCGGCACGAGCACGAGCCGCGAGCTCACGGGCTACACGCTGAGCGCGACGGGCATCACCCCGGCAGCCAACGTCGTCCGGCAGGTCGCGACGAGCTCGGACGGCGCGTACATGCTCGGCAACCCGTTCAACGCCTCGTTCCAGCTCTCGGGCCTCACACAGACGGCTGGCGGCGGGACGCTTGGGACGGTCTTCTCGGTCTTCGACCCGTCGATCAACAACTACGTCACGCTCGGGCCGACGAACTACGTCTCCGTCTGGCAGGGCTTCTTCGTCGATGTCGTCGGGGCGACCAACCCGACGTTCACCTATGCCATCGCCTCGCGGAGCGCGACGGCCACACCCTTCTACGGCCGCACGGCCGAGACGGGCGTCCGCTTTCGCCTCGACGGCGCGACGACGGCCGGCGAGACGCATGACCTCGCCGCGCAGGTCCGCTTCCTGGCAGACGCCGAGGCGGGCCGTGACCGCCATGACGGCTCGAAGCTGCTCCCGCCCGGCGGCGCCTACGCCCTGCTCGCACCGGTCGCCGCGGCCGAGCGCCTCTCGGTGAATAGCCTCCCCGAGGCGACCGACGCCGCCGACGTCGCCCTCGCGTTCCTGGCCACCAATGGCGGCACGTTCACCCTCTCGTGGGACGCGGACCTCGCCGGGCGCCAGGCCACGCTCCACGACGCCGTCACCGGCGCGACCGTCGACCTCGCCACGGCGGTGGACTACACGTTCACGTCGGACGCGACGGAGTGGACGGAGCGCTTCACGCTCACGCTCGGCCGCGGCGCCGTCGCGGGCGAGGCGGCGCCGACGGCGCTCCGCGTCGGCACGTTCGCGCCGAACCCGGCGGTGGGCACGTCGCGCCTGACGTTCACGGCCGACGCCGCACAGAGCGTCCGCGCCACGGTCGTCGACGCCCTCGGCCGCACCGTCGCGGTGCTCTTCGACGGCACGGTCGCCGCCGGCGCCGAGACGGCGCTGACGGTCGAGGCCGGCCGCCTCGCGCCGGGGACGTACGTCGTCCGCGTCGCGGGCGAGACGTTCGCCGAGACGCGCCGCCTGACGGTCGTGCGCTGAGCGCTCGGTCATCGGTAAACGCCCGCGGGGCCGGATGCAGCGTTGCATCCGGCCCCGCGGCGCGTTCAGGGGCGTGGTCTACTTGCCCGCCGGCGGGCTCGTCGCCTCGACGGCCACGAGGTCCTCGACGACGACGTAGTGGCGCGTTGCGCCGGCCGGGACGTGGTAGCTGTCGCCCGCGCCGCACGTCGTGCTGTCGTCGCCGACGTGGACCTCGACGCGGCCCGAGACGACGTAGCCGGCTGTCTCGTAGGGCTGCGTGTGCGGGTCGCCGGCGACGCCGGCGGATTCGTTCCAGAGGCGGAGCGCGAGCGCGTCGCCCGTGACGAGCATGGTGGGAGAGTCGGCCATGGGGAAGGGCGGATGGAGAATGGGCTGGTTGAATCCGCGCGGTGCGGGCGGGGTTTCGTCCTCTCCCCTGCCCCGCCCTGCCCGTGACCTACGGCGACCTCGAGATCCACGCCCTGCCCGAAGGCCGTTTTACCGTCGGCCTCGACAAGCGCTTCGTGCCGCACGCCACCGGCGACCCGGCGCGGCCGGGGACGCTCTTCATCTCGGTCACGCCCTTCCTGGTAAAGACGCCGTCGGAGACGCTGCTCCTCGACACGGGGCTGGGCGAGTGGGCGACGGGCCGCGGGACGGAGACGCTTCTCGAAGGGCTCGCGAGCCACGGCGTCTCGCCCGAGGCCATCGACCGCGTCGTTCTGTCGCACCTGCACTTCGACCACGCCGGCGGCGCCGTCGCCAGCGTCCACGGCGACTTCCGGCCGACGTTCTCGAATGCCGAGTATGCCGTGCAACGCGCCGAGCTCACGGCGCCAGGCTACGCCGGCGAGTCCGAGCGCGCCCGCGCCCTCGTCGCCGAGACGCTGGACCGCGCCGGCCAGCTCGTGCTCCTCGACGGCGACGGACCCATCCCTGGCAGCCGCGCCGAGGTGCAGGTCACGGGCGGCCATACGGGCGCGCACCAGCTTGTCCGGCTGCCGTCGGGCGGCCTCACGGCCGTCTACGGCGGCGACGTGATGGGCACGCCCGGCCAGGTCGTCCGGCGCTTCGTCGCCAAGTACGACGCCGACGGGGCGGCGAGCCAGCGCTGGCGCGAGGTCATCGCGCGCGACGCCGCCGAGCACGGCCACCTTGCTGCTGTTCTACCACTCGACGGGCGCGCCGGCAGCCTTCGTCTCAGAGACGCCGAAGGGGCCGCTCGCCGTCGAGCCGGTCGATCTGTAGCTACGGGACGGCGACCCAGTTCTGGCCCGCCTCGAATCGGATGAGGTCCGCATCCGGGCCAGCCGCCCGGAAGGCGACGACGCCGCCGGCCGCGTCGAGCAGGCGCGCGCCCGAGGCGCGGATCTGGTCGAGGCGGAGCGTCAGCGAGAGGTCTGCGGCCTGCGCCACGATGAGCGTCCCCGAGAGGCCGTAGAGGATGCCGACGGCACGGCCGTCTGGCGAGAACGAGAGCTCCTCGACCGCCGCGAACGCGCCGAGGGGGCTCGAGACGATGATGGCGCCGCTGTCGGGGGCGCGCAGTCGGACCGTCTGAAACTCGGCGTCGAGAAGCAGCGCTCCGTCGGGGCTGAACTGCGGCGCGAGCGTCGGCGCGGCGCCGTCGCGATAGGCCCACAGCACGGCGCCCGTGGCGACGTCGATGCCGGAGACCTCGCGGCCCGTGCCGGCCGCCGGCGCGGCTGCAACGGCGGCGCGCGCGCCCGACCGCGACACCTCGACGGCGAGCGCGCGCAGGCCCGGCAGCGCGACCGTCCGGACCGGTGCGCCTGCCCCGGCCCACACCCCGAGGACGGACGAGCCGCCCGTGGCGTCCGTGCAGAGCGCGACGAACGTCTGCCCGTCGTCCGCCACGCGGACCGTCGTCGGGGCGACGCCGAGGCAGGCGCCCCCCGGCGCCAGGACCGTGAGCGCACCGGGCGCCGTGCGGTCGTAGACCTGGACGCGCGCCGTCGGCCCGACCGTGCTCGACACCGTCGCGACGCCCTCGCCGCCGAGGTCGCCGACGACCGCCGCGGCGCCGGGGAGGCGCCCGAAGACGGCGCCCGTGCGCGCATCGGCGGCGAACACGCCCGACGCGCCGGTGGCGTAGATCGTCTCACCCGTCCGCGAGAAGGCCCCGTCCGAGGGGACATCGCCGACGCCCGAGAGCCGGAGCGTCGTGTTGCGGTACTGCAGCCGGATCGGCGCGCTCGGCGCGGCGGGCTGCTCGCCCTCCGAGACCGCGACGATGCGGTAGCGCCGCTCGCGCGTGTCGGTGATGGTCGCGTCGGTGTAGGCCGTCGCGTTGGGCGGCAGCGTCGCGATGGTGACGAAGCCGGTCGACGTGGCGCTCGTCGATCGCTGCACGATGACGGCCGTCTCGAACGAGCTCCGGTCCGCCCACGCCAACGAGACCGAGGTCGTCGTGGAGGCCGTGAGGCGGACGCTGTCGGGGCTCGTCGGGATGCGCGGGCCGTCGAAGAGCGGGTCGTAGGGGTTCGTCGGGACCGGGTCCGTCGGGAGGTCGCAGCCGGCGACGGCGAGCGTGACGCAGGCGAGGGCGAAGAGGGCGAGGCGCATCAGAAGTGGAGGGCGAGCCCGGCGCTGCGGCCGGTCACGGTGACGCTCACCGAGGCGGCGGGCCGCTGCGCGATGGTCAGTGCGGGGCTGCTGACGTGGTGCGCGAAGGCGTCGATGAGCGACACGGCGTAGACGAGGCCGCCGAGGACGAGCGCGCCGCCGCGGACCTGCCGCGACGAGCGGACGATGCCGACCTGCCGCTCGATGTCCTCGCGCGCGGCGACGGCCTCGGCCTCGGTCGTCGCGAGGTCGTAGCGGATCTGCGCCTCGCGGTTGTCCCCGTCGGCCGTCGACGCGCGGACCGTCATCACGGCGGCGGTGAGCGCGCCGCCGAGGGCGAGCGCCCCGAAGAGCGCGCCACGGCCGGGCCGCCCGTCGGTCGCCTGGAGGATGCCCGGGCCGAAGACGGCCAGCCCGGCGCGCGCGATGCGGAAGCGCCGCGCGTCGTAGCCCACCGTCGTCTCGGCCGCCGGCCCGACGGGGACAAGGCGCCGCATGAGCGGCTGCCCCGGCGCCGCGACGACGACGTCCGCGAGCCCGCTCGGCACCACCAGCGGCGCCACGTACGGCTCGCCGTTGACGGTCGCGGTGGCGCCCGGCGGCAGGTCCAGAGCGAGCTGCCCCGAGAGCTGCACGAGGCGCGCCACGACGGTCGTCGTCTCGCCCGCGCGGACCGTCACGCTGTCCTCGAAGGCGGTGTAGCCGCCGAGGCCGACGCGCAGGAGGTGGCGCCCCGCCGGCACCGCGACGTCGATCGGCGTCGTCACGCGCCGCTGCACCACGCCGTCCACGACGACGCCAGCGCCGGTCGGGGTGCTCTGAACGCGCAGGGTACCTGCCGTCTGAGCCTGTGCGGTGACAGCAAACGCGCACGTGAGGAGCACTACCAATCGTCGCATACGAATCCGGATGAGGAGCTTCCAAGATAACCGTCTATGTGTCGCCACGCTCGGACAGATGCGAAAGGCCTGTGCCGACTTCCGCAGTCTCCCTACCGGTCCAGCGGCGTCACGAGGGAGCCGGCAGCGCGGCCGCGCATGGCATCGGCGAGGGCGTGGCCGAGGACAGCGAGCACGAGCGCGGGCGAGGCGTTGGCCGCGAGCGCCTCACCGGCCTCTTGGACGAGCGCGGCCATCGCACCGAGGTCGGCGTCGGGCAGGTTGGCGACGAAGGCCGCGATCTCGGCCGCCTGATCGACATTGACGATGCCTGCCGCGGCGTGTCCGGCCCCCGCGGCGCGGGCCAGGACGAGGTCGCGGACCCACGCGAGCACGAGCGCGAGCCACTGCCGGACGGCCTCGCGGCCGAGCGTCGCGGCGCGGTCCACGACCGGCGAGAGGCGCTCCGGCCGCCCCGAGTAGGCCGCCCGCAGGAACGTCAGCGCGAGGGCGCGGTGCTCGGCGAGCGCCTCGGACGTGACGAGCTCGAGCCCGCGCGTGAGCGACCCGTCGGCCATCCGCGCGACGAACGCGGCGCGCGCCGGATCGACGCCGCGGCGCCCGAGCTCGGCCTCGATCGCCTCCGGCGCGAGCGGGTCGAAGCGGACCTGCTGGCAGCGCGACAGGATCGTCGGCAGGAGCGCGTCGACGCGCTCGGCGGTGAGGATGAGGACCGTCGACGGGCCGGGCTCCTCAAGAAGCTTCAGCACCGAGTTGGCCGCCTCGACGCGCATCCGCTCCGCGTCGACGAGCACGCCGACGGTGCGGCGGCGCTCGACAGGCATAAAGCGCATGTCGCGCTCGAGCCCCTCGTCCGGCCCCATCGGGATGCGCCGGTGCTCGACGGCCTTCGTCGAGGGCGCGGCATCGCCGAGCTTCGCGCGAGCGCGGTAGTCGGCCGCGGCGTACGGGTCGGCGGCGAGCAGAGCGAGGCGCTCGGCGTAGTCCGGCGGCCGCTCGTCGCGGGTCGCCTGCGTGCTCGTCTTGGGAAACGGCAGGTAGACGTGGACGTCGGGGTGCACGAGGCGCGCGACGCGGCCGCACGCCGGACACACGCCGCAGGCGTCGCCCTCGCCCTCGGCGCGGCGCTCGCAGACGAGCGCCTGCGCGAAGGCCAGCGCCGCGGCGCGCGTGCCGCTGCCGGGCGGCCCGTGGAGCAGGTACGCGTGCGCGACGCGCTCTGAGGCGAGCGCGTGGGCGAGCACGCCCGTGGCGCGGTCCTGGCCGATGACGTCGGAGAAAGGCACGGAGGGCGGAGGGCGAAAGGTGGGACAGTGCGGGCCAGCGCCAAGAACGCACCGCACGCCTGCCACCGTCGCGGCGCGGGACCCCCCGGGCGTGCCGCGCCGTAGGGCCTCGTTCACCTTCCCACTCCGCCCATGGCCCGCTACGCCTCGATCGACGACGTCCTCGCCTCCTACCCCGACCGCTTCAACGCCGACAAGGCGACGGACATGGACGACCGCGTGTACATGAACCTCACGGGCGCCAACGCCCGCGAGCAGACCCTCCACGTCCACCACGGCAAGCTCACGGTCGAGGACGGCGCGCCAACCGTGGAGCCGACGCTGACGCTCACGGCCGACGCCGACAACTGGCTCGCGGTCGAGAACGGCGAGCTCAACCCGATGATGGCCATGATGTCGGGCAAGGTCAAGATGAAGGGCTCGATGCCGTTCGCGATGAAGTTCATGGGCCTCTTCGGCTTCAGCGGATAGCTGCGGCGCAGCGCCTTGGTGCATCGCGCTCAGCGGACGACGACGACGGTCGCCGTCCGAACCTCGCCGCCGGCGACGAGGCGCACGGCGTACAGGCCGGGCGCCGCGGCGCCCGGCAGCCACGCCGCGTCGTGCCAGCCGGCGTCGAGCGTGCCCTCGGCGAGCACGGCCACCTCGCGGCCGCGGGCGTCGACCACGGTGAGGCGGGCGGGCAGCGCCGCGGGCAGGCCGAACGTGATGGCCGTCTGCCCGCGCGCCGGGTTCGGTCGCGCCGCGCGCAGGGTGACGGCGGAGGGAACGTCTCCGGTCGGATCCGGCGGGTCGACCGGTGGATTCCCAGGCGGGCTCTCCGGCGAGCCGCCTGGTGGGCGGGCCGCCACGTTCAGGAGGATCAGAACGCGGTAGTCGCCCAACGCCGTGGTGGTGATGGCGGAGAAGTAGCCGGTGTAGAGACCAGGCTCCAGGGTTGTCGACCGCGCGACGACTGTAAACGGCCGCGTCTGTCCGGGATTGATCGGCAGAGACTCCGCCGTCAGCCCCAGCACCGATCTCGGCGGAATCAGCAGAGCCAGCGTGCTGTCGGCGGCGAGCGCCTGAAACGTGTAGGCGCGCACCCCGTTCGAGTCCTCGACGCCGCGAAGCACGCTCGACGCACGGGCGTTGGTCGAGCTGTACTCGAATGCGATCGCGCCCGATGCGGAGAGTAGGACACGGAACGAGACGGGCGGCTCATCTGGATACAAGGCGACGGTCATCTGGTCGTACTCGATGGCAAAGCGACCATCCGGGAGGGATCCGGCATAGACGTTCCCACCAGGAGCAGGCCGCAGGTCGGCCCAGTAGGGCGCGACGATGCCGTTCGGCAGCGCCGGGGAGCCGAGCGCGCGCAGGCCAGACGCGGGCGCGCTCCCAGGCGAGAAGGCGATATACCCGTCGGTCGAGACGCGGGCGTGGTCGAAGCGGTCGTCGCCGAACGCAAAGTCGAATGGCAGCGCCACATCCGCGTACCCGTTGTCGCGCGGGTCGAGGCCGGGCGCGGCTGGCGTCCACGCGGTAATGGCCGTTTCGGGCGCTGCGATGCTTGGCGTCCGCACGGCGGGCCGCCGCGTCGAGCGGTCGCTGCGTACGAAGCCCAGAGTTCCACCCTCCGTCCCGCCCACGACCGAGGCGTAGACGGCGACCGGGCTGCTTCCCACGTTCCGGATGGGAATGTCCGCCTGCCCCTCTGCGCCCTCCAGAACCGAAATGGCGGCTTGGACGATGTCGATCTGGATGGGTGACTCAGACGGCAGCACCGCGTGACGTGTCGTGACGATCGCCGTCCCCATCGGGGACACGTTGTTGACTTCGTCGTATGCGCGGACCGCGAGGTAGTAGTTCGTCGCCGGCAGCAGGTCGGTCAGGGCGATCGTCTCGCGCGCACCTGCGGGCTGCGGGAGCGGCAGATCGGGCACGGGCGTCGCCCGCGCGAAGTCTGACGCCGTCGCTATCGGGGCGCGGCTGAAGCGGATGTCGTACCGGTAGGCCTGCCCCGAGGCGCCATCATCCCCAGTGGCGAAGAAGCTGAGCGATACGGTCGATGACCCGGTGGCTACCGCTGCGAGGCCGGTCACCACCGCAGGGGGCACGGTGTCCTGCTGTCCGACCTGAACGACGAACGATGCGACGTTGTCCGTGTTAGCCTCCGACGTTCCCTGCGCCGCGCCCGCGCCGAGCCCGCGCCGGGCGAAGGCCGTCTGGAGCAGCGCGTAGTGCGCGCTGCCGTACAGCAGCGCGTCGGCCTGAAGGATCGCGTTGCGGCCGTCGACGAAGCCCGGCCGGCACGGCTGCAGCCGCAGCGCCTCCGTCACCAGGCTCAGCGCGACGAGGTTGCCCGCCGCGCCGCGTGCGTCCGTCAGGTTCGGCGAGAAGCCGTGCGCGTCGATGAGGTCCCACGTGACCTCCCACAGGACCGTCGCCCAGACCGTCCCGACCGCGTGACGCGCCGTCATCCCGACCGTGCTGCCGTACGTCAGATCGTTGACGGCGAAGTCCGTCGTGTACGGCGCGATCCGCACGTCCGGGCCGCCGGTGTAGGCGCCGTACCGCCGCGCGTCCGACGCGCGTCTCGCCCGGCCGCATCGTGAGCATCAGCGCGTACCAGTCGGACCAGCCCTCGGCCATGTCCTCGTCCCCGACACCGAGGCACTCGCTCGTGCCCGGCCCGCCTGTGAGACGCGCGGTGAGGCCGTGCGCGACCTCGTGCGTGACGACCTCGGCGTCGAGCGCGTAGTCGCGCCGCGGCGCCGTCCGCGTGCTCTCGAGCAGGTACATCGTCGGCGGCAGGCCGTCCGGCGGGACCGTCATGAACGAGTTGTTCGCCGCACTGCCGTTCTGGACGAGGACCTGAACAGGGTCCGGACTGGGATTTCCGCCGCCGCGGCCGTAGGCGTTCGCCTGGAAGTTGCCGCCGGCCTCGTCGAAGCCGTAGGGGTAGAACACGTCGTGCGCGTGGTTCACCCAGAAGAACGCGTTCGTCACCGCCGCCTCGCGCGACGCCTCCGGGCCCGCCGCCTCGTCGAGCGCGAAGTCGAAGGCGAGCGCCGCGCCGCCGTCCGGCACGCCCGCAGCGTCGGGCTGGCCATTGAAGTCGCGGTCGGGGAACGCGTGGGCGTTGTTGCCGCGCGTCGTGGTGAACTCGGGCCCGGGGCGGGCGTCCGTGTCGTGCCAGCCGAAGGGCGAGGCGAGCGCGTCGGCGGGGTTCGTGACGAGCGCGCGGCCGCCGTCGAGCGGCGAGCGACCCGGCGGCGCGACGACCCGGTACGACGCGCCGTTGGCTACGAGCGCCGCGACGAACGGAGCGCCGAGCGTCTGGGGCTGCACCTCGGGCAGGGCCGGCACCGCGCCGTCCGCGTTCTCGAGAACCGCGAGGCGCCGCTCCGAGAGCACCGCGCCCGTCGCGGCGTCGATCTGCACAACCGACCACCGCGACGCGTCCGCCGGATACAGAGCGACAGCGTAGGCGAGCCGCAGCCCGCCGGCAACCGTCCGTACGAACACGCGCCGCGCCGTGGGCACCGCGCCCGAGGCGCCGCGCGCGGCGACGCCCGTCGACGCCGCAGCGCGCGCGACCGCGGCGTCCGGACCGACCGCGTCCACGGCGGACTCGACCACGCCGCCGGCGATCTCGCCGCGGCGGTAGACGACCGCGCCGGCGGCGTCGAGCACGACGAGCGCGGGGTCGTCCGCGACCTCGATGCCGTCGACGGCCGGGCGGAGCCAGACGTAGGTGAGGCCGGAGCGGCCGGAGCGGCTCTCGCCGGTGACGACGGCCGCCGTGCGTACCTCGGCGAGGGCGGTGCGCGCGGCCGTGCTCATCTGCGCCGCGGCGGGGCGCAGCGTGAGCGCGGCGAGCAGGACGAGAGCGGCAAGGCGCATCCGAGTGGACGGATCGGAACCCTGATTTACGACGCGACCGGCTGCGGTGCACGGCAAAACCTTGCCCCCCAACGCATCGTTGTCTCACGCACCTACCACGCGCGCCATGCTGCTCTCCACCGCGTCCGTCAACGGCGTCCGTCTCCACGTCGAGCACCACGCCGGCGCCGCGGATGCGCCGACGCTCGTCTTCGCGCACGCCTTCGGCGGCTCGTCGCGGACGTGGCACAGCGTGGCCGAGGCGCTCGGCGGGGCGGCGCCGAGCGCCATCCCGGACCTCCGCGGGTGGGGCGCCTCGGAGGAGACCGAGGCCGGCTACACCGTCGCGGACACCGCCGACGACCTCGCGGCGCTCGTCGCGGCGCTGGAGATCGGGCGGTGGGCGCTCGTCGGGCACTCGATGGGCGGAAAGGCGGCGCTCGCGCTTGCCGCGCGCCGCCCGGCCGGCCTTGAGGCGCTCGTCCTCGTCGCCCCGTCGCCGCCGACGCCCGAGCCGATGGGCGGCGCCGAGCGCGCGCGCCTCCGCGCCGCGTGGGGCGACGCGGCCGCCGCCGAGGTCACGCTCGAGAAGGTCACGGCCTGCCGCCCGCCACTCCTCGCCCGCGAGCAATTCGTCGCCGACGCCGTGCGCGCGTCGCGCGCCGCGTGGATGGCGTGGCTCGATGCGGGCAGCCGCGAGGACGTCTCGGAGTTGGCCAGCCGCATCGCCGTGCCGACGCTCGTCGTGGCCGGGGCCGACGACGGCGCGCTGGGGCCGGACGTGCAGGCGCGAGAGACGGTTGCGCGCATCCCCGGCGCACGCCTCGAGACGGTCGAGCACGCCGGCCACTTCGTCCCGCTCGACGCGCCCGAGCGCTTGGCCAGCCTCATCCGGGCGCACGTCCTGTAGCACCGCCTAGGAGCAGTGCACAGGTCGACGCAGGAAAGGGAGCCGGGCCGTGCGCGACCGACGCCGGCCGTTTCGTGCGGCTCCCGCGTCTCGCCTATGCGCGCCGTGCTCCCCTCGCATCGGCCGTGCGCTACAGCTGGGACTTGATCGGGATGAGCACCGTCTCGGCGAGCCTCTCCGTCCACGGCCGGTCCTGCCACATCTCCAGCGTGTACGGGTCGCCGTCGGCCCAGTCGCGCTCGAACGTGGCCGTCATCGCCTCGGCAAAAGCGGCGTCGTAGAGGTTGATGCTGGCCTCGTCGTTGAGCTCGAACGAGCGCACGTCGAAGTTGGTGGATCCGACCGAGGTCATGAACCCGTCCACGATGAGCATCTTGGTGTGGAGCATCGTCGGCTGGTAGACCGAGATCTCGACGCCGGCGGCGAGCAGGTCGCCCCAGATGCGCTTGGACGAGATCTCGACGAGCTCGGAGTCGATGTGCGGGCCGGGCACGAGCACGCGGACCGCCACGCCCCGCGTGCGTGCCGCGATGATTGCCTCGACCGTGAGCTCGTCCGGCACGAAGTAGGCCGAGGCGAGGTCGACGGTGCGGGCCGCCGACGTGATCGCCATGAGGTACATCAGCCGCATCGAGTCGCTGCCGCCGTCGGGCGACGACGTGAACACGTGGGCGTCGACCGTGCCGCGCGCGGCGAGGCGCGGGAAGTAGGCCGGGCCGTTGAGGACGGCCCCCGTCGTCTGGATCCAGTTGTCCAGGAAGGCCGCCTGGAGCTGCGCCACGACCGGCCCCTGCACGCGGAAGTGCATGTCGCGCCAGTGGTCCGGGTCCTGCGCGTGGCCGTCCCACACGTCCGCGATGCCGACGCCGCCCGTGAACCCGACGCGGCCGTCGACGACGAGCAGCTTGCGGTGCGTCCGCGAGTTCATCCGGTCCAGGCGATACCACGTCAGCGGGCGGTACTGCTCGACCTCGACGCCGGCGTCGGCCATCGCGCCGATCGTGGCCTGCTCCATCTTGATTGCCCCGGCCCAGTCGACCAGAACGTGGACGCGCACGCCCTCGCGCGCCTTGCGCTGGAGCGCCTGGGAAAAGCGGTCGCCGGCCTCGCCCGACCAGTAGATGTAGGTCTCGAACGTAATCGAGACGCGCGCCGAGTCGATGGCGGCGAGCATGGCGGGAAAGATCTCGTCGCCGTTGTTGAGCGCCGTCACCGCGTTGCCACCGATCACGGGCGGCCCGAGCAGCATCCCCATCTCGTAGATGAACCGCGGGTCCTCGACGCTGTACGGGGTCTGAAGCTGCTCTTTGACGCGCTGCTCGCCGCCGGTCACATTGAGCACGATCAAGGTGAGCAGGACGGTGATGGCGACAGAGACCGCTGCGATGCGGACGGTGCGGCGCGTGCGTGTAGAAAGGGGCATCGCGCCAGAACGCGGACTCCGCTGGTCGGGTCCCCGGCCCACGAGTGGGCGCACGCTCGGGTCGCTGCAGATCCGTGCGTCTCGCCCGATGAGGCGAGCCTCTGTCGGAACGGATGGGAGCATTCGTGCGTGGCGCTAGGGCGGCCCGTTCGAGGGACCGGTGCGTCAACGGGTGCGACGGTGGCACTGGAGCGGCCGCTGCTCCACCCTGTCGGCGCGCGTCGGTGGCGGGATGAAGGAGACAACGCGCACCAGATCACGGCCATTCCCGAGGCGGCCAGGCGCCCGCTCGTAGAGTCTCGACTCTCTAAAAGCGGCCCCTGAAGGGTCTTGGGCGGCTCTTCGCGATTTCGCCTTGCGGTCCCCCGGGGCGCCCCGTTATCTTGTCCGTCCGCTCAAGCAGCGCACCTGGAGGGGTGGGTGAGAGGCTGAAACCAGCACTTTGCTAAAGTGCCGTGCCCCTTATACGGGTACCGAGGGTTCGAATCCCTCCTCCTCCGCCAGAACGGCCCGGGCAGCGATGCCCGGGCCGTTTCTGTGTTCCATGGGGCCGAGGCAGGGCCGCCTCGCCGGCGTCAGTACAGCGCGTAGCGAACGCCGGCGCCGACCTGCCGCGCGACCCGCTCCACCTCCGGCCATGCCGCCGCGCCGCGCGCGACGCCAACCGCGCGCCCGCCGACGAGCGCCTCGCCGCGGACCGACACGACCGTCGAGGCGCCGCCGTCGGTGTCGGCGGCGGTGATGATGAGGCGCAGGGAGTCGCCGCGGGTGGCGCGCCAGTCCGTCGTGACCGTGTCGCGCGCCGCTGTCGCTGGCCAGCCGGCGCGGATCAGGACGTTGCGCGCCAGTTGGAGGGCCGACTCGGCCGGCAGCTCGCTCGGGAAGTGCAGCACCGTCGGCGCCTCAGCCGGACGTGCAGCGGCGCAGCCGGCGAGGAGCAGGAGAAGGGCGACGCGCGTCACGGAGCGTCCGGAAGGGTGTAGTCGAGCGTCAGAACGTGCGTCGCCGAGTCGATCGTGAGCGTCCCGCGGATGCCGGCGAGGGCGCCCGTGCCGGAGCCCGGTGCAATCGTCCCGGCCGGGGCCGCGTCGGCGTCGGCGCCCGTCGTGGCGCCGTGGACGAACACGACCGAGCCCGCGCGGCCGTCGAGCGTCCCGACCACCTGCTCGAGCGCCGTGTAAGTGGCGCCGCGCGCCATGTCGGCCGGGTCCGCGAGGCATGTCAGCATCTCGACCACGGCCGTGCCGTCGAGGGCACCGGTGTAGATTTTCCGGAGCGTCGTGCGGCCGAGGGCCGGGCGCGCGCCGTCAGGCCAGGGCGTAGCGTCGGCGGGCTGCCAGTCGGCGGTCGAGAACGGGGCGGAGAGGCGGGGCATGGGCGGCGAGGGCGGGTGCGGTGGAGAATAGACCGCCGCGCGCAGTCTGCGCGGCGCGGGCAGCCCGGCGTGCGGACCTTGGGCGCGTCGCCTTCCCGCACCGGCCATGTCGATCGTCTCCGCGTTCGTGCTCCTCTTCTTCGTGATGGACGCGTTCGGCAACATCCCGCTGTTCCTCGCCGCGCTCGCGCCCGTGCCCTCGGCGCGGCGGCGGCGCGTCGTCGCGCGCGAGCTGCTCATCGCGCTCGGCGTGCTCGTGCTGTTCCTCTTCGCGGGGCCGTCCGTGCTCGAGACGCTCGGCATCAGCGAGCGCTCGCTCTCGATCGCCGGCGGCATCATCCTCTTCCTCATCGCGCTGCGGATGATCTTCCCCCAGCAGCACGGCACGATGGCCGAGGAGCCCGTCGACGCCGAGCCGTTCGTGGTGCCCCTCGCGATCCCCTTCGTGGCCGGCCCGTCCGCGATGGCGTCGGTGATGCTGCTCGTGAGCCGCGAGCCGCTGCGGTGGCCCGAGTGGCTCGCGGCGCTCGTGATGGCGTGGGCCGCCACCGCCGCGATCCTCCTGCTCGCGCCGCGCCTCGCGCGCGTGCTCGGCCGCCGCGGCCTCATCGCCATCGAGCGCCTCATGGGCATGGTCCTCACGGCCCTCGCCGTCGAGATGGTCGTGCGCGGGGTCGGCGGCTAGGCCCGTCGACCCCGGTATCTTTCCGCCCCTCTCTTCCCGATCCCGACCGATGAAACTGATCGTCCCGATGGCCGGCCGCGGCACGCGCCTGCGCCCGCACACGCACGTCACGCCGAAGCCCCTCCTGCCCGTCGCCGGGACGCCGATGGTCGAGCGCATCATCGAGACGTTCGTCGCCGCCTTCCCGACGCCCTTCGACGACGCCGTGTTCATCCTCGGCCGCGACTTCGGGCCCGAGGTCCGCAACGAGCTCTCGGCGATCTGCGCGCGCCACGGCATCACGGCCCACTTCGAGGTGCAGGAGGAGGCCCTCGGCACGGCCCACGCCGTCGCCTCGGCGGGCCGCCACCTCGCCGGCGAGGTCGTCGTCGTCTTCGCGGACACGCTGTTCACCATGGACCACATCGCGCCGTTCACGACCGACGCCGTCATCTGGACCATGACCGTCGAGGACCCCTCCCGCTTCGGCGTCGTGGTCCAGGACGGCGACCGGATCACGGACTTCGTCGAGAAGCCGGACACGCCGATCTCGAACGAGGCCATCGTCGGCATCTACTACATCCGCGACGGCGCTGCGCTGCGCGAGGCCATCCAGTACCTCCTGGACCACAACGTCACGGGCAAGGGCGACGAGTACCAGATCACGGACGCCTTCGACCGGATGCTCAAGGCCGGCCAGACGTTCACGACGGCCTCCGTCACCGAGTGGCTGGACTGCGGCACGATCCCCGCCCTCATGGAGACGAACACCATCGTCCTCGGGCAGGACGGCCAGAACGCCAAGCACGGCACCGTCGAGGACGGCGCGACGCTCGTCGAGCCGGTCTTCATGGCCCGCGGCTCGCGCGTCTCGGCCGGCTCCACCGTCGGCCCGAACGTGGCGCTCGAGGAGAACGCCGTCGTCGAGAACTCGACCCTCCGCGACTCGGTCGTCTTCGCCGACGGCGCCGTCGTCGGCTCGGACCTGCACGACTCGCTCGTCGGGCACAGCGCCCGCGTCTCGGGCTTCACCGGCACCCTCAACATCGGCGACCACGCGACGGTCGGCGAGGGCTAACCCTTCACCGTCAGAGCGCCTCGTGCTCGACGGTGCCGTCCGGCATCCCGAGCACGAGGTCCGTCGCCAGCCCCAGGAACAGGCCGTGCCCGAGCACGCCCGGCGCCGTGTCGATGGCGTCCGAGAGCGCCGCGGCGTCCGCGATGCCGTCCGCGAAGCGCGCGTCGAGGATCCACAGGCCCTGGTCCGTCACGAGCGGCCCGTCCTTCGCCGTCGCCATCCGCAGCACCGCGTCAGCCCCGAGCCCGCGGAGCGTCCGCGCGACCGCCGGCATCGCCATCGGCAGCACCTCGACCGGCACCGGCATGAGCGTCCCCAGCCGGTCCACCCGCTTCGAGGCGTCTGCGAGCACCACGAAGCGCCCGGCCAGCGCCGCCACCACCTTCTCGCGGACGTGCGCCCCGCCGCGGCCCTTGACCAGCGCCAGCCCCGGCCCGACCTCGTCCGCCCCGTCCAGCGCGAGGTCCAGCGCCGGCACGTCCGGGTCGAGCGTCTCCAGCCCGAGGTCGTCCAGCGTCAGCAGCGGCACGCCGTGCTGCCGTGCCAGCCGCTCGGCGGCGAACGACGTCGGCACGCCGGCGACGTGCAGACCCTCCTCTCGCACGCGCCGCCCGATCGCCGCGATGGCGAAGGCCGTCGTGGAGCCGGTCCCCAGCCCGAGGCGCATCCCGTCGGTCACGAGGGCGGCGGCCGCCTCGCCGGCCGCCTGCTTGGCGCGGTCCTGATCGGTCATCGGTCGGTGCGAAGTTGAACCCGGAGATTACGCGCCCCACCGTGCTGCCCATGCCCGTCGAGACCGTCACCGCCGCCCGCTACGTCGCGCCGCTGCGCGAGGGCGGCTCCCTGCCCGCCGTCGTCGAGACGGATGCCGGCCTGTTCGTCGTCAAGTTCCGCGGGGCGGGCCAGGGCGCGCGCGCGCTCGTCGCCGAGCTCGTCGCCGGCGGCATCGCGCAGGCGCTCGGCCTGCCGCTCCCGCGCCTCGCCATCGTCACGCTGCCAGACGGCTTCGGGCGCGCCGAGCCGGACCCCGAGATCCAGGACATCCTCAAAGGATCGGGCGGGCCGAACGTCGGCCTCGGCTTCCTGCCGGCCGCCTTCACCTACGATCCCGCCGGCATGGCGGACCTCGTGGACGCCAGCCTCGCCTCGGCCATCGTCTGGTTCGACGCCCTCACGACCAACATCGACCGCACGCCGCGCAACCCGAACCTCCTGATGACGGCCGAGGACGGCGAGCCGGTGCTCTGGCTCATCGACCACGGCGCAAGCCTCTACGTCCACCACAACTGGGACGCCGCGACGCCCGAGCGCGCCCGCGCGCCGTTCGCCGCCGTCAAGGACCACGTCCTGCTCCCTCTCGCCACCGAGATCCCCGCCGCCGACGCGCGCCTCGCCCCGCGCCTCACCGAGCCCGTCCTCCGCGCCGTCCTCGACGCGGTGCCGGACGCCCTCCTGATGGACGCGCCCGAAGGCCGAACGCCGCCCTTCGAGACGCCCGATGCCAACCGGCAGGCCTACCTCGACCTGCTCACCGCCCGCCTCGACGGCCCGCGCGCCTGGGCCGAGACCGCCGCCGAGGCGCACACGGCCGCGCTGCCGCACCCGCCCAGCCGCTCGGGTACCGCCGGTGACCGCGCCGCGCCACGCCTACGACTACGCGCTCGTCCGCGTCGTGCCGCGCCCCGAGACCGGCGACGGCGAGGCCGTTGGCGTCGCCCTGCACGCGCGCCGCGCCGGCGTCTTCGCGCTCGTCTTCCTGGACGCGCCCGAGGCGCTCGCCGAGCGCCTTGCCGCCCGCTGGCCCGGCCTCGACGCCCGCCTGACGGCCTGCGCGCTGCGTGGCATGGCCGAGGTCGCCGCCGGCCGCGGCGGGCCGCTCGGCCTGCTCCCGCCGTCCGAGCGCTTCCACTGGCTCGTCGCCACGCGCTCGTCCGTCCTCCAGGCCGGGCCTGTCCGGACCGGCGTCTCGGACGACCCGGCCGCCGAGGCCGCGCGCATCGCCGCAGCGCTCGCCGCGCGACGGTGACGCGCCGCGCACGCCGTGTCGGCCCCGACGCTGACCGGCGGCGCCGCGTTTTGAGACGGCGGGACCCGCGCCCGCCGGTCGGCGTCTAGCACGGCTCCCCTTTCGCGACACGGATGACCGACTTCGACGACGACTTCGATTTCGACGACGACGCCTTCGACGAGACCGACCTCGACGGGCCCGACGCCTTCCCGGGCACCGGCCCCGCAGGCTTCGCCGACCTCGACCCCGAGACGCTCGCCGTGCTCGACGGCGCCTCGGCCGACGCCTTCGCCGCCCGCAAGAAGGCGCTCGCGCGCGTGCTCGCCTCGGGCGAGACCGGCGTGCAGTTCGCGCCCCTCGCCCTCTTCTCCGAGCCGCTGTTCTCGCTCTACGAGCTCGACCCCGACGACGCCTTCCGCCTCGCCACCGAGCCCGAGGCCGTCGCCGACGACACCGTCGCGCTGCTCGAGACGGCGCGCGTGCTCTGGGCCTTCCTCACGCTCCCGGCGCCCGAGCAGGCCCACCGCCGCCAGGCCCTCGCCGCCCAGCTCGTCGGCGACGACCCGTCCGAGGACGACTGGCTCGCCCTGGACAGCCTCCTCGACGCGACGCGGCCCTACTGGAACGCGATGGAGCCGGCCGAGATCGACGCCGCGCAGACCACCGGCCATCCCACGCTCGCCTTCGACGCGCTCCTCCACCACCCCGCCTTCCGCGTCGGGACCGAGGCCGACGACGCCACCCACGCCGGATTCGGCCCAGACGCGCTCTCGGACGTCGAGGCGCGCGCCCGCTTCGCCCAGCCGCTCCTCGACGCCATCGACCCGTCGGCCGATGCGGACGCCTTCGAGGACGCTCTCGCCCGCGCCGACGCCTACTGGGCCTTCGCCCGAACGGCGCCCCCGGACGCCGCAGCAGCCGGCCGCGCCTTCGCAAAGGAGCACCCGGGCACCTCGGCCGAGGAGGCCGAGACGATGGTGGCGCGCTACCGCGAGCTGTTCCCCGAGAAAGGGTGACGGGTGACCCGGGGGCGGGTCGACGGGGAAGGACGGCCAGAGGCGCATGCGGTGACGATGCGCCAGATGCATTTCACCCTTCCACCTTTCCGCCCCTTCCTCCTGTCAACCCTTCCCGCTACCTTCGGGCACCGACACACCCCGCCCGATGGACCCCGTTCTTACTGACGCTCCCGCCCGGATCCCCTTCCACGGCTCGCCCGCGCCGACGCTCGGCGTCGAGGTCGAGCTCCAGATCCTGGACCCGCAGACCTGCAACCTCAAGCAGGGCTCGACGATGATCCTGGACCGGGTCGGGGACCACCCGAAGATCAAGCAGGAGCTCACGCAGTCCACGGTCGAGGTCATCACGGGCATCTGCGCCAACGTCGCCGAGACGACGGCGGACCTCCGCGCCTCGATGCGCGAGCTCTACGGCCTCGGCGACGAGATGGGGCTGACGTTCGCCTCGGCCGGCACGCACCCGTTCGGGCAGTGGCGCGACCAGAAGATCTTCCCCAACGACCGCTACCAGGCACTCGTCGACAAGATCCAGTGGCCCGCGCGGCGCCTGCTCATCTACGGCCTGCACGTGCACGTCGGCGTGGGCTCGGGCGAGAAGGCGATCGCGATCATGAACGCGCTCACGACGTACCTGCCGCACCTGCTGGCGCTCTCCGCGTCCAGCCCGTTCATCGACTTCGAGGACACCGGGCTCGCCTCGGCACGGTCCAAGATCTTCGAGGCCATGCCGACGGCGGGCCTGCCGTACCGGCTCGCCAACTACGGCGAGTTCCAGACGTTCATGAACACGCTCGTGCGCGCCGGCGCCATCGAATCGGTCCGCGAGATCTGGTGGGACATCCGCCCGCACCCGGGCTTCGGCACGCTCGAGATCCGCATCTGCGACGCGCCCTCCACGCTCGAGGAGATCGCGGCCCTCACGGCGCTCGTGCAGTGCCTCGTCGTCGTCCTCGGCGAGCGCTACGAGGCAGGCGTCCCGATGGGCATCCTCCAGCCGTGGATCGTGCGCGAGAACAAGTGGCGCGCCTGCCGCCACGGCCTCGACGCGGACATCATCCTCACCAACGAGGGCGACCACGGCCCGCTGCGGATGCTCGTCCCGGAGCTTATCGGGCGCCTCGCGCCTGTCGCGGCGCGCCTCGGCTGCACGGACGAACTCGCGAGCGTCCAGGTGCTCGTGGACAATGCGAGCTACGTCCGGCAGCGCGCGCGCTATGCCGAGACAAAGCGCCTGCCGGACGTCGTGGCGATGCTCGCCTCAGAGCTCCGCGAGAGCGTCATGGACTGAGGCGTACCCGCGGGGCCGCCTAGAAGTCGAGGCCGACGGAGGCGTAGAGGCGGGCGCGGCCGAAGCGGCGGCCGTCGAAGGGCGCCGCCCAGTCGAGGCGCAGCGGGTAGCCGAGCAGGACCGTCCGCAGACCCGCCGCCCGCGCCGATGAGGACGTCGTCGAAGATGCGCGGCCCCTCTACGCCGAGCGAGTCGACGGGCGTCCGGAAGACGGTGATGCCGCCGGCGGCGATGATGCCGGCATCGACGAAGGCGACGGCCTGGAGGCGCGTGAGCGCGGGCAGCGGCAGCGTGCCCGGCACGAGGGCCGCGAGGAGCGGCAGCCGCGCCTCGGCGTTGACGAGCGCGAAGCGGTCGCCTGCGGCCTCGTTGAAGCCGAAGCCGCGCAGCGGCAGGACGGGCGTCGCGAAGACGAAGTCGTCCGGCCCCTCGACGGGCAGGCTGCCGAGGCTCGGGTTGAGCCACGTCTGGACGCCGGCGGCGTAGAACCGCTGCGGGTTCGGGCCCGCGCTGAGGCCGCCCGAGGCGCGCAGCGCGACCGTCGCCCCGGGCACCATCCGCACAGGCACGTAGCGCCGCGCGTCGGCGAGGACGGTCGCGAAGAAGGCGTCCGGCCCGACGGCCACGGCCAGACCCGCCGCCGTGCGCGTGCCGCGGCGCGGCCCGAAGCGCCCGTAGACGGTCCGGTCGTCGGTCGCGGTGAGGCGCGGGACGACGAAGCGGCGCGTCCGCGGCGGCTCCGTGAGCTGCGAGAGGTCGGTCGAGCGAGACGCCGAGCAGGCCGACCTCGGCGTCGAGCGCGGCGCGTGCGCGCAGAGCGGGTAGCGGACCGCCCCGACGAGGCCGTAGTTGCGGTAGCGGAAGACGGTCGAGTTGCGGAAGTCCGGCAGCTCGCGCGCGAGGTGGAAGCCGTCCAGCGACACGTCGCGGCGGCCGCGGAGCGTCGCGCAGCGAGAGCACGTAGTCGGCGTTGCGGAGGTCGAGGACGAGGTTGGTCGCGAGGGCGACGCGCCAGTCGCCGAGGATGTCCGAGAAGCGGACCTGCGTGATCGCTCTGGACGCCGTAGACGGTGTCGTAGGAGCCCGCGGCGGTCACGAGGTCGGGCGTGAAGCGCAGGCGGTACGGCCGGGCGACGAGGCTGGCCCGTGGGCGTCGCGGTTGCCGCGCGGGCGGAACGGCGTCGGGCCAGCCGGCGGCCGGCACGGCGGCGACCTCGGGCAGCGGATTCCCGCTCGGCGCGCGCCGAGTCCTGCGCCGCGGCGCGAACCGAGTCGGCGCGCGCGAAGAGGGCGGCGACGAGCGAGTCGAGGCGGGCGGACTCCTCGGGCGACGTCGTGCGGCGGCTCGGCGGCGTCGCGGGCGGGCGGGCGTCGGCGGCGTCGCGGAGGAACGGGTTGTCGGACCGGAGGCGACTGGAGGCGATGGTGAGGGCCGGCGCTTCGGTGGGCATCTCGGCCGGGTCGGCGCCGGTGTGGCGCAGCGCCCAGACGGTCGGCGCGAGCGCGCCGCGCGTCGAGTCGGCGAGGGGATCGCGGAGGAGGAAGACGGAGGGGATGCCGCGGTCCAGGGCGAGGACGGCGGCGCGGCGGCCGTCGCGCGCGAGCGACAGGCCGAGCGCGCCCGTGAGAAGGTCGGTGAGCGGCTCGCGCGCCGTCCGCGCCGAGCGCGTAGAGGTTGGCGACGCCGTTCGGTCCGACAGGAAGACGACGTGCTCGCGGCCGTCGGCGTCGAGAGACACGGCGCCGTCGGTCTCGTCGCCGATGCGTCGTCGTCGGTAAGGCGCGTGACCGTGTCCGGAAGCGACGTCGAGGCGGTAGAGGTCCATCGAGGCGCGGCCGAGCGCCGCGGACATCGAGGCGTCCGGCGGCGGCGGCGGCCGTGTCGTCGGTGCGGGCGTCGAGGACGGCGCCGCGGTCCGAGTGGAAGACGAGGGCGCGTGCCGTCGGGCGTCCACGCCGGGGCGTGGTCGGCGTAGAGGTCGGCCGTGAGCGGCGTGACGGCGGCCGGTCTGAGCGTCGATGAGGACGAGGTCGGACTGCGCGCCGCGCGTGACCTCGGCCGCGATCTGGGCGCCGTCGGGGCGCCACGCGAGCGCGAGGACCGCGTCTGAGGCCCGGCGGGCGGAGCGTCCGCGTCTCGCCCGTCTGGACGTCGACGAAGGCGGATGGCGTCTGCAGGCGCCGGCCGTGACGGCGACGGCGAGCGTCCGCGCGTCAGGGCTCCACGCGAGGCCGGCGGAGCCGAGGCGGAAGGACTCGAAGCCCGACGCCGGCTGCCCGGCGACGAGCACGCGCGGCGGCGCGCTCGCCCGTCGTCTCCGAGACGAGCACGTCGAAGGCCCCGTCGCGGGCGGCGACGACGGCGACGCGGTCGCCGAACGGCGACAGAGCCGGGCGCCCGTTGTAGAGCGTCCCCGTGCGCCGGACGCGTGAGCAGCGGGCGCGCCACGTCGGCGATGGCGTCGCGGGCGGCCGCCTCGGGAAAGTGGACCGGCCGCAGCGCGGCCTGCCAGCGGTCCGACAGGTCGCTCGACGGACAATCCGGTCGCGCGGCGCAGCGCCGTCGGCACGTCGCGGCCGGCGCGGACGCGCTCGAGGACCTCGGTGATCTTCTCGCGGCCGTACTCCTCGGCGACGAAGTCCCAGAAGGCCTGCCCGCCGCGGTAGGCGTCGTAGCCCTGGAGGCGGTCCGCAGGCGGAAGGGCACCGTCGAGGAGCGCGTCGCGAACGTAGCTGTCCGATCGCCGAGTCCCAGCCGAGCGCGGCGTACTCGGCCAGCCCCTCGTTGAACCACAGCGGGACGCCGCGTGCGCAGCCCGCTCCGCAGCAGCGCCTGGACGGAGCCGCCGTAGACGAGCGCGTTCAGCACGGCGTGGACCATCTCGTGGTGGACCGTGCGCCGGAAGAGCCGCAGGTCGCCGGTGAACGGGACGGCGATGCGGTTCTTGAAGCCCTCCGTGACGCCGCCGATGCCGTACGCGCCGACGGGCAGGTCCGCGACGTTGGTCACGGCGAAGGCGGCGGCCGTCGGGTAGACGACGAGCGGGATGCGCGCCGAGACGTCCGACCCGAAAAGCGCGGCGGTCTCGTCGTAGGCCTCCTCGGCCGCCTCGGCGGCGAATGCGCCGAGGACGTAGCCGCCGGGCGCACTGCCCGCGCGCTCGTAGAAGTAGACGTCCACGTGCGCCGTCTGGACGCGCTGCCAGTCCGGCGCCTCGTAGCGGACGCGGTTCTGGCCGAACGCGAAGTACTGCGCCCGCGCCGGGGCGCAGGCAGCGAGCAGGACGAGCAGGGCGAGGGCGCGGCGCATCCCGGAGGCTACGCCCGCGCGGCGCCTCGAGTCCCGGTCATTCGGAAGGCACTGCCGGTGCCTCGCCCTTGGGCTCGGGGTCATACAGGACGACCTCGGTGCGGCGGCCCGTGAGCGCCCCGCCGATGAGGCCGTAGACGATGCCGCCCGGCACGCACGCCGCGCCGAAGACGAGCCCGACGCCCAGGTTCTCGCCACCTCCGCCGCCAAAGGCATCGCCGAGGGCCGTGCCGGCGACGAAGCAGGCCGCAAAGCCCGACCCACCGCCGATGAGCGCGCCGCGCCCCAGCGCCCGCCGCCGCGTGTCCACGACGAGCGAGCGGACGTCGGCCGTCGGGACGGCGTAGAGCGACGCCGTCGTCGGCCCACGCCGTCGAGTCGGGGCGCAGAAACTGGACCTCGCCGCGGTAGCGGTCACCCGAGACGAGCGTCACGTCGGCCGTCCGCCCGACGACGGCGGCCGAGGCGCCGGCGATCTCGGCCGGGCTCGTCGCGTCGACAAATCGGGTGGAGGTGCAGCCTGTCAGCACGAGCGCAGAGAGGAGGGCGATCCGCATCAGAAGCGGTACGAGAAGTTGGCGAGCGGCGCGAAGCCGCCGAAGTCGCCGCCCGCGAACGCGGCGACCCCGTAGACGTCGACCGAGATGTTGGAGCCGAAGAAGCGGACGCCGGGCAGCACCAGCAGGCCCGAGTCGCCTGAGCTCACGGGCACGATGAAGTCCGCGAGCAGCTTCACGCGGCGGCCGATCTGCGTCTCGCCGCCGAGCGACAGCGCGACGCCGTCGCCGGTCTGGTAGTCGCCGCTCGTGACGTCGCCGCCGACGACGCCCGTGACACCGAGCGAGACCGAGCGCGCGTTGTCGCCGACCGTCACGACGCCGTAGGGCAGTGCGATGAACGAGCCGTTGACGTCGTCGCCGCTCGCGAACGGGACGACGAGCGTGGTGCCAATGGCGACACCCAGGCCGGGCTGGTCCACGAGCGCGCCCTTCGCGCCGACGCTCACGAAGCCGCCGCCACCGCCGCCGAAGACGCCGAAGCCGGACCCGTAGAGGTCGATCCGCTCCGAGACGCCGTGCGTGATGCTCGGGAAGATGTAGAACGTCGTGCCGAGGCGCGTCTCGCCGGCGCCGAGCGTGCGTGCGGTCGGGGCGAGGACCGTACGCGTGCGCGTCGGGTCCGTGGGCATCGGGGCGTCCTGTGCTCGGGCGAGTGGGGCCGCGGCGAGGAGCGCGAGGGCGGTAGCGGCGAGGCGGGGCGTGGCGAAGAGGCGCATCGGCGGAGGGAGGGTGTGGGCAGAGGGTAACGGCGGCGCGGGGCACGGCGCCTGATCCGTTCGGACTACCCTCACCTGGCCGCCCCGATCCGACCGCACGTCACGCCGTGCGGACCCACCGCCAGAGGTCCGCGAACGTCGCCTTCTTGCCCGTCATCAGGATGCCGACGCGGTAGACGCGCGCCGCGACCCAGATCATGCCCACGAACGCGGCGACGAGCAGCGCCGAGCGAGACGGCAACCTGCCACGCGGGCACCTCGCTCACGGACATCCGCACGACCATCAGCACCGGCGACGACACCGGGAAGAGCGACAGGAACACGGCCAGCCCGCCCGACGGGCGCGTTGAGCACGGCCGGCAGGAACAGCATCGGCACGACGATCGGAATCATGACCGGCACCTGCAACGTCTGCGCGTCGGACTCCTGGTCGACCGCGCTGCCGATGGCGGCGAAGACGGCGGCGAAGAGGAGGTAGCCGCCGCAGAAGTAGGCCACGAAGGCCGCGAGCAGGCCCGGCGCGAAGGCCGCCGAGAGCGCCGCGGGGTCGACAGGCATCGCGCTCGAGGCGCCGGCTCCCGCCGCGCGCCTCGGGCGCCATCGCGAGCAGCACGGGCCCCGCCGCGGCCGCGCCGAGCGCCAGCAGCGCGCCCCACCCGACGAGCTGCGTCAGCCCGACCGCCCCGATGCCGAGCACCTTGCCCATCAGCAGCTGGAACGGCCGCACGCTCGACGCGACGACCTCGACGATGCGGTTCGACTTCTCCTCGATGACGCCGCGCATCACCATCGCGCCGTAGAGCAGGACGGCGATGTAGATCAGGAGCGCGAGCGTGTTGGCGACGAAGAGCTGCACGAGCGCGCCGTCGGCCGCGTCGCCGTCTCGACACCGACACCTGGTCCAGCCCGACGCGGCGCGTCGAGGAGGGCGACGACCTCGGCCGAGGCGCCGGCGCGGCGCACGCGCGCGTTGCGGACGGCCGTCGCTCACGGCGTCGCCGAGACGGCGCTGATCTCGCTCGAGGCCGCCGCCGCGGCTGTAGTAGCGCGCCCGCGCCGTCCCGTCGAGCACGCCCGGCGCGAGCACGAGGTAGCCGCCGAGGTCGCCCGAGAGCACGGCCGCGCGCAGCGAGTCGGGCGCGGCAGCGCCGTCGGTGTCGCCGTGAAGGGCGCGGGCAGGCCGGCCGCGACCGAGTCGGCGAGCGCGCCCGACGGGTCCACGATCGCGAGCGTCCGCGCGGCGCCGGCGTCGCTGCCGAGCGACATCATGAGCAGCGGCAGCGTGAACAGCCCGAGCGCGAGCACGGGCGTCAGCAGCGTCGTCGCGATAAACCACGGCGAGCGCACGCGGCGGACGTACTCGGAGCGGGCGATGAGGGCGATCACAGAGGGAGAAGGGTTACAGGGTGGACGGGAAAGACGGCGTGATCCGAGAGCGTGCCGGTCAGGAGAGCATTCCTCCTTCCACCCGTGCACCTCTCACCCCTTCGGCCTCGTCCTCCCCGACCGCCTGGCGGAAGATCTCGTCGAGCGGCGGCTCGTGGACCTCGAAGCGGTCGATCTCGTCCGCCCCGGCGAGGGCGGCGTCGAGGACGCGCCGCGGCGGCGTGCCGGCGTCGAGGCGGAGCGTGGCCTGGCCCGCGCTGCGGCGCAGGATGCGGACGCCCGTGCGCCGGCGCGCGACGAGCGCGTCCAGCCACGCGTCCGCGCCGGTCCACGCGACCGAGACGGTGTCGCGCCCGAAGCGGCGCTTGACCTCGCGCAGCGGGCCCGCGAGGACGACGCGCCCGCGCGCCATCAGCACGACGTCGTCGCAGAGCGACTCGACGGACTCCATGCGGTGGCTCGCGAAGAGGACCGTCCGGCCGGCCGCGCGCAGCTCGCCGATGACCGCCTCGAGGACGTCCGCGTTGATCGGGTCCAGCCCCGAGAACGGCTCGTCGAGCACGACGAGGTCCGGCTCGTGGACGACCGTCGCGATAAACTGGACCTTCTGCTGCATGCCCTTCGAGAGCTCCTCGGTCGCTTGCGGCCCACCACGCCGACGCGTCGAAGCGGTCCAGCCAGCGCCGTCACGGCGGCCGTCGCGTCGGGCTTCGTCATGCCCTTGAGGCGGGCGAGGTAGACGAGCTGCTCGCCGACGCGGAGCTTGCGGTAGAGGCCGCGCTCCTCGGGCAGGTAGCCCATCCGGCGCTGCGTCTCGCGGCCCGACGGGCACGCCGCCGAGCGTGATCGCGGCCGTCGTCGGGCGTCGTGATGGCCGTCACCATGCGCAGCGTGGACGTCTTGCCGGCGCCGTTCGGGCCCGAGCAGGCCGACGAGGCGCCCGGGCTCGGCGCGGAATGAGACGCCGTCCACGGCGGCGGTTTCGCCGTACCGCTTGGTCACGTTTTCGAGACAGAGCGCGGGAGCCATTTGCGAGATCGGAGCGTGCGGAACGCGGGCGGCACGGCGCGGCCCGCTCCCCTTCAAACTACCCGATGCCCGCGCCCTCCCGTCCCACCCAGGCAACTCGCTTCGCCCGCCCCATCCCTGCAGCGGCTCCGCGCACTGCCGCGAGCGCCTCGTGGAACCGCCCGGCGCCGGCGAGCCGCCTCGCGTCGGCCCTCGAGACATCCGTCGCCGGCGTCGCTCATCGTCGCCGTGGCGATGCTCTGCGGGACGCTCCTCGCCGGCTGCGACTCGGACGCGCTCGGCATCGGCGACTTCCGCGGGACGGTCCAGGTGGACGCCGCGAGCCGGCCGGTCGAGGGCGAGGCCGTCTACACGGTCGTCGAGACGGCGCGCGGCCCCCGCTTCGTGCTCGGCCTGTTCGTCGGCGACCTCTACGACTCGCGCTACGACGACTACGACTTCGCCGCCCTGCGCCGCGACGGCGGGCGCCCCGGCGTCGGCGCGTTCTCGGTCACGGCCGAGGGCGCCGGCGCGCGCGCGTTCACGGCGAGCTACGCGCAGGTGACGGACGCCAACGACCCGGACGAGGCGGCGGGCCCGGCGATCCGCGCGACGGAGGGCGTCGTCACGATCACGCAGGTCGACGACTACGGCTTCCTCACGGGCACCGTCCACTTCTCCGGCGACGGCGTGCGCGTCGAGAACCCGAGGACGCGCATTCGCGGCGAGGTATCCAGCACGTTCGAGGCCCGCTACGAGACGCCCCGAGACGCTGCGCCGCCTCGGCGTCGACCTCGGGCTGGACGATTAAACCGGGCCGGATGGACGGCGGAGACTGGCGCTCGCTCCAGAGCGGGTCGCTAGTCCCCGCCTTCCTTCTACAGCATGCCCACGCGGTCCTCGGGGATCGGGAGGACGTACTGCGTCTCGAGCGTCTCCTCGTGGACGCCGAGCTGGCCCGTCCCGCGGAAGTCGATGCGGACGAGGCGGCCGACGGCCTCCACGACCTCGCCGACGCCGTAGAAGGCGGGCGCGGGGCCGTAGTAGACGAGCTCGCCCGCTGCGGGGCGGCTCTGCCGCGCGCGCCGGTAGAACGGCGGCACGACCGGCAGCAGGTCCAGCCGGTACTTCGGGGTCGGGTTGGGGAGCGTCTCGGACATGCGGGCGATCGTCTCGGCCCGTCAGAACCGGCGGGCGCCGTGCCGTAGTATAGAATCCCGCCCCGCCCGCCGCAGGTCCTTTCCGATGTCCCCGACCCCGCCCCAGGCAGACGCGCCCGACGTTACCGCGCCCGTGGCGCTCGCGCCGATGCCGCCGTTTACCCGCCGCATCTTCGACCGCCAGATCGGGCGCAACGCGCAGCTCTTCGCCGAGGCCGTCGGCGCCCTCAAGACGCCTGAGGCGCGCTTCCCGTACGTCCGCATCCTGACGGCCGCTCGTCGAGACGGCGCACCCGGAGTGGGCGCAGGCCCCGCAGAAGGAGGCGCTCATCTCGGACCTCGTCGCGGCGCTTTCCGGCGGGGCCGCTCGGCGCGGCCGAGGTCGCCGACGTGGTGCGGGTCCGCGACGAGGAGCGCGGGATCACGACGGGATAGAGGGGCACGGGGCGATTCGCGCCTCCCCTCCGCGCATCAGCCGCGCACGCGGCCCGGATTCGCGGCGATGAAGGCGGCCCAGTCTTTGGGCGCGCCGGCCGCCGGGCCAGTCGTCGCGCGGTGAACGTGGCACAGGGCGACGGCGAGCGCATCGGACGCATCGAGGCCGCGGTCTTCGAGCGTCCCGAGTTGCTGCCGGAGCATGAACCAGACCTGCTCCTTCGTCGCCTGCCCCTTGCCCGTTACGGCCTTCTTGACCTCGGCCGGCGCGTACTGCGCGATCGGCACCTGCCGGTGGACGGCGGCGAGCATCACGGCTGCCTGCGCGCGCCCGAGGACGAGCATCGACTGCGCGTTCTTGCCATAGAACGGCATCTCGACCGCCGCCTCGTCCGGGTGGTGCTCGTCGATGAGCTCGACGATCGCGCTCGTAGATCTTCGTCAGCCGGATCGTGTGGTCCATCGACTCGGGCATGTGCAGCGCGCCGTAGTCCAGGACAGTCTCGCGGCGCCCGGCCGTCTCGAGGACGCCGAAGCCGCAGTGGCGCGTGCCGGGGTCGATGCCGAGGACGATCATGGGGGCGCGGGGGGTCGCTGCAATGTAGGCCGAGCCGGCGCCTGGTCAGAACAGCCCCACCGGGTCCACGTCCACGTTCACGCGGTGGCCGCTCGGGACCGCGACGCACGTCCACGACGCGCTGAACGGCAGCAGCGAGGACGGACGCCGGCAGGCGTCGCGGCGCCTTCAGCAGCGTGTGGACGCGCCAGAAGCCCTTTACGCGGCCGACGAAGGCCGGAACGGGTCCGAGAACGGTCGTCCCGGCGATCTGCCCCGCCTCGCGGTGCAGCGCGGCCGTCCAGCGGTCGGCGAGGTCGTGCGTCGAGCGGTCCGTCGGCCCTTTGAACTCGACGCCGACGAGGCGCGCGAAGGGCGGGTAGTCCAGCATGTGCCGCTCGGCCATCTCGTGGCGCGCGAAGCCGGCCGTGTCGTGGGCGAGCGCGAAGCGGACGGCCGGGTGGTCCGGGTTGCGCGTCTGGATGAGGACCTCGCCCGGCAGGTCGTGGCGCCCCGCCCGCCCGGCGACCTGCGCGAGCAGCTGGAACGCGCGCTCCGAGGCGCGGAAGTCCGGCAGCAGCATCCCCGTGTCCGCCTCGACGACGCCGACGAGCGTCACGCGGGGGAAGTCCAGGCCCTTGGCGACCATCTGCGTGCCGAGCAGAATGTCGGCCTCCCCCCTGCCGAAGCGGTCGAGAAGCTGGCGGTGGGCGCCGCGGCGCGTCGTCGTGTCGAGGTCCATCCGGAGGACGCGCGCCTCGGGGAAGACCTCCGCGAGCTCCTCCTCGACGCGCTGCGTGCCCGCGCCGAGCTGCCGCATGTCCGAGCCGCCGCAGCTCGGGCACATCTGCGGGATGCGCTCGGCGCGGCCGCACGTGTGGCAGCGCAGGTTGCGCGTCGGCTTGTGGACCGTGAGCGAGACGGCGCAGTCGCGGCACTGCGGCGTGTGGCCGCAGTCCTCGCACTGGAGGACGGGGGCGTAGCCGCGGCGGTTCTGGAGGAGGATCGTCTGCTCGCCGCGCGCGAGGCGCGCCGAGATCGCCTCGCGCAGCGGGAACGCGAGCGACCCGCGGAGGCGCCGGATCTCGCGCTCGCGCGTGAGGTCCACAACCTGCACGTCGGGCAGCGGCGCCGCGGCGCGCCCGCCGACCGGCACACGGACCGGCATCGCGAGGCGCTCGTACTTGCCGCCCTGCACGTTCGCGACGGTCTCGAGGCTCGGCGTGGCGCTGCCGAGCACGCAGACGGCGCCCGCCCGGTGCGCGCGCATCACGGCGACGTCGCGGGCGTGGTAGCGCGGCGCCGGGTCGAACTGCTTGTAGCTCGCCTCGTGCTCCTCGTCGACCACGACGAGGCCCAGGGTCTCGACCGGCGCGAACACGGCGCTGCGCGGGCCGACGACGACCGGGTAGCGCCCGCTGCGGATGCGCGTCCACGCGTCGAGGCGCTCGCCGGGGCTCATCCGGCTGTGCATCACCGCGACCAACCCGGGAAAGTGAGCCGTAAAGCGGCGGACGGTCTGGGGCGTGAGGGCGATCTCGGGGACGAGGACGATGGCCGAGCGGCCGGCGTCGAGGCACGCGCGGAGCGCACGGAGGTAGACCTCGGTCTTGCCCGAGCCCGTCACGCCGTCCAGCAGGAACGTCTTCGCGTCGTGCGCCTCGATCGCGCCGACGATGTGCCGCAGCGCGTCGGTCTGCGCCGGGTGCAGGTCGAGTTTCGGCGGGCGTTGGGGCACCTCGCCGTCCAGCCCGTCCGCGCGGCGCTCGACGGCGGCGTCGTACGCCTCGACGAGGCCGAGGCGCATGAGCGAGGTGGCCGTCGAGGCCGAGGCGCTGGCATCGCGGAGCGCCTCCGTCTGCCGCTGCGGGCCGCGCGCGAGCACGTCGAGGAGCGCGCGCTGCTTCGCGCCCGTCACCTCGTCCGTCGCCGCGGCCTGCCCGTCGCCGCCGGGCGACGCGAGGCGCAGGTGGCGCACGATGCGTGGGCGCGCCCGCGCCGCCTGGATCTCGCTGACCACCGAGACGGCGCCCGCCGCCGCCATCCGGCGGAGCAGGCTCGCGGGCGCGGTCGGACGACCGAGACGCTCGGCGAGGGCCGCAAGCGTCATCCCGTCGCGGTTCTGGAGCACGTCTAGGACGGCCTGCCCGTCCGCATCGGGCCAGTCGGACTGGAGGGCGCGGACGGTCTGGCGGCTCTCGACCTCGCTCGCGGGCAGCGCCGCGCGGAGCGCCTCACCCCACGTGCACAGCGTGTAACCTGCGACCCACTGCGTGAGGGCGAGGAGCTCGGGCGTGAGGCCCGTTTCGGGCGGGTCGAGGACGTCCGTGATGTCCCGCGCCTTCTCGCTCGGCTCGGCGCCTACAGCCACGACGACGCCCGTCAGCGTGCGGCGCCCGAACGGGACGAGCACGCGCGCCCCGACGCCCGCCTCGGCAGCGAGTTCGGGCGAGACGCGGTACGTGAAGACGCCAGCGACGGGCGCGAGCGGGACGACGGAGACGAAGGCGGGCGGGCGGGGCATCCGGGGAAGCTAGTCCGGCCCGCGGCGCCCTCGCGTCACTGGCCCGCGGCCGGGTCGAGCGGGCGGAGCGATTTCAGGATCGCCTCGGCCTCGTCCGGCGTCGCGTTTGTGCAGCCGTCGGCGTCGCTCGAGCCGACGTTGACCTGCGGCATCCCGGACCCGAACCACTCGGTCTGGACGCGCCCACCGGCCCACTGCTCGCTCGTGTCGCTCGCCTCGGACCACCCGAGGACCGCCGGCGCGTCTGTCGGGACGCCCGGTACTGCGACGGTGCGCTGGTTCGGCGGGTCGTCGTTGAAGACGCCGCCGAGTCCCTCGCTCGCGGCGTTGACGGCCACGCAGGCGCCGGCCGTGTTCGCATACGTGAGGGTGTAGTTCGGGAACTCGGCGCCGTCGATGCCGGGATCGACCGAGACGCTCCGGACCGTCCATCCGTCGGGTGCGACGGGCACAAACACCGGGCTGCCGGCCGTAGCGAGCGTCGCGAGGTGCTCCGCCGAGAGTCCGGCCGCGGTGGCGCGCGCCTGCATCGTCTCCGAGGAGCCAGGCTCGGCCGTCGTCGCCGAGGCGTCGGCGTCGAGCGTGTCGGGCGTGGCCGGCGCCTCGGGCGTGCAGGCGGCGAGCGTGAGGGCGGCGGCGAGGCCGGCCGAGGTCAGTCGAAACATTCCCGGTTGGGCAAGTGAGCGCGCACGATACGCGCGGCAGGCTCCCCGAGCACCACGATGTCCGAATCAGACTGCGGTGAGCAGCGCGGCGCGGAAGGCGCGGACGTTGGCGGCCACATCGCCTCTGAAGACCGCCGAGCCGGCGACGATGGCGTCCGCCCCGGCGTCCACGAGCGCGCGGACGTTGTCCGGCGCCGCGCCGCCGTCGACCTCGATGCGGGCCTCAAGGCCGCGGGCGCGGATAGCATCGCGAAGGCGCCGCACCTTGCCGACCGAGCCCGGGATGAACGCCTGCCCGCCGAAACCCGGGTTGACCGACATCACGAGCACGAGGTCGAGGTCCGGCAGGATGTCGTCCAGCGTGTTCAGTGGCGTCGCCGGGTTGAGGGCGACGCCCGCGCGGCAGCCCAGATCGTGGATGGCGGCGACGGTCCGGTGGAGGTGCCGGCACGCTTCCTGGTGGACCGTGATGCTCGCCGCGCCGGCTGCAGCGAAGTCTTCGAGGTAGCGGTCCGGGTCCTCGATCATGAGGTGCACGTCGAGGTCAGCGCCGTGCGCCTCGGCGAGCGCGCGGACGCCGCGCATGACGGGCGCGCCGAACGAGATGTTGGGCACGAAGTGACCGTCCATCACGTCGATGTGGAGCCAGTCCGCGCCGGCGTCGAGCGCCTCGGCGAGGTGTTCGTTGAGGCGGCCGAAGTCGGCGGCGAGGATGGACGGGGCGAGGATCATGTGAGGCGGGGTGTGGCGCTGCCCGGACGGTCAGCACCCGGAAGGGCACGGCACCGCCGTGCCCTCGTTTCAGAACGGCCGAGATCGTCAGCCTGCCACGGCCCGCGCCGCCTCGGCGACGGCCTCGGGCGTGAAGCCCAGCGAGGCGTACCCCTCGGCGCCCGGCGCCGACTCGCCGAAGCGGTCCAGCCCGATCGTGCGGCCGTCGAGCCCGGCGACGCGGAACCAGTCGATGGGACTCGCCGCCTCGACCGTCACGCGCGCCCGAACCGCGTCCGGCAGGATGGACTCGCGGTAGGCGACGTCCTGCTCGAAGAAGAGGCGCATGCACGGCATCGAGACGACGCGCACGGCCATGCCGTCAAGCTGCGCCTTTGCCGCGATGCAGAGCGCCACCTCGGAGCCCGCGCCGACGAGGATCACGTCCGGCGTTCCGTCGCAGTCGTCCACGATGTACGCGCCGCGCTTCACGCCCTCGACCGCAGCGCCGACGGAGCCGGCGAGCGTCGGGACGCTCTGGCGCGAGAGCGCGAGGGCCGTCGGGCGGTCCGCCTGCTCGAGGGCGACGGCCCACGCAGCGGCCGTCTCGTTGGCGTCGGCCGGCCGGATGACGAGAAGGTTCGGAACCGCGCGGAGACCGGCGAGCTGCTCGACCGGCTGGTGCGTCGGGCCGTCCTCGCCCAGCCCGACCGAGTCGTGGGTGAACACGAAGACCGGCGTTGTGTGCATCAGCGCCGCGAGGCGCACGGCGGGCTTGGCGTAGTCCGAGAAGATGAGGAACGTGCCGCCGTACGGCCGGATGCCGCCATGCAGCGCGAGCCCGTTGAGCGCCGCCGCCATGCCGTGTTCGCGGACGCCGTAGTGGAGATAGTCGCCGCCGGGCGTGCCCGCCTCCATCGCCGTCATGCCCTTTGCCAGCGTGTTGTTGGACGGCGTGAGGTCCGCCGAGCCGCCGACGAGGTCCGGAATGACCGCCGCGAGGGCGTCGAGCGTCGCGCCCGAGGCCTTCCGCGTCGCCATGCCCTTGGCCTCGGCGGGAAAGGTCGGGAGCGCGTCTTTCCAGCCCTCGGGGAGTTCGCCACGACCGGTGAGGCGGCGGCGAAACTCGGGCGCCTTCTCGGGCTCGGCGGCGTCGTACGCGTCGAGGCGCTCGGACCAGTCGGCGTGCGCCTGCTTGCCCCGGTCGGCCTGCTCGCGGAGGAGCGTCAGGGCGTCGTCCGGGACGTAGAATGTCGGCTCCTGTGGGATGCCGAGGTTGTCCTTCGTCGCCGCGAGTTCCTCGGTGCCCAGCGCGTCCGAGTGGATGCCCGAGGTGCCGGCGTGGTTCGGCGAGCCGAAGCCGATCGTCGTCCGGCAGCAGACCAGGCTCGGCCGGTCCATGACGTTGCGCGACGCCTCGATGGCGTGCGCGACGGCCTCGTTGTCGTGCCCGTCGACTTCGCGGATGACGTGCCAGCCGAGCGCCTCGTAGCGCCCTGCGACGTCCTCGCGGAAGGCGAGCGTCGTCCGGCCGTCGATGGTGACGTGGTTGTCGTCCCACAGCACGACGAGCCCGCCGAGGCCCTGCGTGCCGGCGAGCGAGCACGCCTCGTTCGAGACGCCCTCCATGAGGTCGCCGTCGGACGCGATGACGTACGTGTGGTGGCTCACGACGAGGTTGCCGTCCGTGTTGAAGCGCGCCGCGAGGTGCCGCTCGGCGAGTGCGAGGCCGACAGCCATCGAGATGCCCTGCCCGAGCGGCCCGGTCGTCGCCTCGACGCCCGGCGTGTGCTTCACCTCGGGGTGGCCGGGGGTCTTCGAGTGGAGCTGCCGGAACTGCTTGAGGTCCTCGAGCGACACCTCGTAGCCCGAGAGGTGCAGGAGGCTGTACAGCAGCATCGAGCCGTGGCCGGCCGAGAGGATGAACCGGTCGCGGTCCGCCCACGCGGGATCGCTCGGGTCGTGCTTCAGGAAGCGCGTCCAGAGGACCGTCGCGGCGTCGGCCATGCCCATCGGAAGGCCCGGGTGCCCGCTGTTCGCCTTCTCGACGGCGTCGATGGAGAGGCCGCGGATCGTCGTCGCGGTGGCAGTCTCGAGGCGGGCGCGCTCCTCGCGCGTGCGGCCTGCGGCGGGCGTGGTCTCGGTGTCGGTCGTCGTCGCGTGGTCGGCCATCGGGCGGGTCTGGAGAGGGTGCTCCCGCTTACCCCGCCCGCCGCCAGCCGGTTCTCCTGAGCGGTGCGGTGACGTGACGCGTCGTCTGTCATGCCCTCGCCCACCCGGTGGCCGCGTCTACTGCGTCAGCAGCGTGTAGCCAGCGACGAGGAACGCGATCACGACGATGTTTGCGATCGCGATGGGTAGCATGTACTTCCAGCCGAGCGTCATCAGCTGGTTGTACTTGAAGCGCGGCAGCGTCCAGCGGATCCAGATAAAGCAGAAGGCGATAAACGAGACCTTCGCCACGAACACGCCGACCTGGAGCACCGTCAGCAGCGCGCCGGGGAGGTGCGGGCCAAACCAGATCTCGCCCGGGATGAGGTAGCCGCCGAGGAAAAGTGTCACGATGAGCAGGCTCGCGACCCACAGGTTGACGTACTCGGCGAGGAAGAACATGCCGAACTTCATGCCCGAGTACTCGGTGTGGTAGCCCGCGACGAGCTCCTGCTCAGCCTCGGGCAGGTCGAACGGCGCGCGGTTCGTCTCGGCGAGCGCGCACACGGCGAAGATGACGAAGCCGACCGGGTTGCGGAAGAGGTTCCACCCGAAGAAGGAGCCGAGGTGGTTCTGCCCCTCGACGATGTCGAAGAGGCTCAGGCTGCCCGTGAGCAGAACGACCGAGAGCGCCGCGGCGCCCATCGCGAGCTCGTACGAGATCATCTGCGCCGACGACCGCAGCCCGCCGAGGAGCGCATACTTCGAGTTCGACGACCACCCGGCGAGCGTCACGCCGTAGACCGAGACGGAGGTCATGGCGAGGGCCACGAGGAGCCCGACGCCGATGTCGGCGATGGCGAGCGCGTGGCCGCTCGGGGTGCGCGCCCACGGGATGAGGCTGCCGGTGCTCATCGCGATCACGACCATCAGCGTCGGCGCGAGCGAGTGGATGAACCTGTTGCCCTGCGCCGGCACGATGTCCTCCTTGAACAGGAGCTTGAACACGTCCGCGAACGACTGCAACAGGCCCAGCGGACCGACGCGGTCCGGCCCGTTGCGCTCCTGGATCCAGCCGGACACCTTGCGCTCGGCGTAGACGAGCAGCGACGCGGTGACGAGGAAGACGTTGAGCATCAGGAAGATCACGACGGGCAGGTCGAGAACGTCCCAGATGGCGGCGAGCGTGGTCATTCAGTCGGAGGGCAGAAGGCGGCAGGCGGCGGGCAGACGGAAAGGTCCGTCTTCTGCCCGCCGCCCGCGTTCAAGATCGTACTTAGACGGCTTCGGCGGGGGCGGTCTCGAGGGCAACGCCGAGCAGGCCCATCGCGTCGTGGGTGGCGCCGGCGAAGGCGGGCATCCCGGCGACCTCGGCCATGACGGCGGCCGGGCTCTTGTAGCGCAGCGCGTGGCCGACGCGCTCGGCGACGGCCGGCAGGACCTCCCAACCGGGCAGCGCGTCGACCTTGTTGGCCTCGTCGTGCCAGCGGTCGAACGGCGTCCCGACGCGGTCCGTGCGGCTCTGGCCGACGCCCATCGCCATCATCAGCGAGCGGTTGATGGAGGCGACCGTCTTGGCCGGGCGGAGCAGCTGCGCGCGGCCCGTCTCGTTGACGAACGTGCCGATCGTCTCGACCGACATCGTCGTCGGCAGCACGACGGCGGCCGTGTCGACGCCGGCCTGCGTCGTGTGCGTCGCGTGGAGGATGACGGGCGCCGAGACGCCGTCGAGGCCGGCCGGGTGCAGCGCGTAGATGAGCTGTGCGCCGGCCATCTGGCTCGCAGCCAGCGCCGCGTCGAGCGGCTCCATGCCGAGGCGCTCGACGCCGGCCGTGTTCGGTGCGGGGTCCGAGGAGACGAGGAAGTCGTCGCCGGCCTGCGTGCCGGCCGTGGCGACGTAGCGCGGCGCCGCGGCGCCAACCGCCTCGGCAAGCTTCATCAGCAGGAAGTTGTCCTCGACCGTCGCGTAGGGCGAGCCTAGGAAGAGCACGTCGGAGCCGGCCTCCTGGAGAAGGCGGCCCGCCTCGGCCGTCGCCTGTGGCCACGTCGCCGCCTGGCCATCGATGCGCGGGCCGCTGAGGCGGTCGGTGTTGTACGAATCGAAGATGAGGCGCGCGGCGTCCGGCATCCAGTACTGGTTCACGTCGAGGTTCTCGCGCGGCGTGATCCGGACGACCTCGTTGTTTCGGACCCACACGTCGACGTTGATGCCTTTGCCGCCAAAGTCTGAAATGGTCGGCGTGCGGGACATTTCCCACGTCCGCGCCTTGAAGCGGAAGTAGTCCTCCGTGAGCGCGCCGACCGGGCAGATGTCCGTCGTGCACATCGAGTACGGGTCGTCGAACGTCTGGCCCGGCGCCGTCATCGGGTGGTTGCGGTCGCCCCGGTTGACGATCGTGAGTTGGTGCGTCTCGGTGACCTCCTCGGTGAAGCGCGTGCAGCGCGTGCAGTTGATGCAGCGCTCGGCGTCGAGGATGACGTTCGGGCCGAGCTGGACGCGCTTGGGCTTGTGGACCTTGTCGAACTCGAAGCGCGAGCCCTCGGGGCCGTACTTGTAGGCCTGGATCTGGAGCGGGCACTGGCCGGCCTGGTCGCAGATGGGGCAGTCGAGCGGATGGTTGATCAGCATCAGCTCGAGGTTCTCCGCCTGCGCCTCGGCAACCTCGACCGCGCTGTTCTGCGTGTGGACGACCATGCCCTCGGTCACGTCGAGCACGCAGCTCGGCATGAGCTTCGGGAAGTAGTTGATCGTCGGCGTCCCGTCGGCGTTGAGGACCGGCTGCCGCGTCTCGCGGTCCATCATCGGTGTGCCCGCCTTGACAAGGCACTGCCGGCAGTTGGCCGGCGCGCTGAGGGCCGGGTGGTAGCAGAAGTGCGGGATCTCGGTCCCGTGGTCCAGGCAGTGCTGGAGCAGCTTGTCGCCGGGCTCGAACTCGCGAACCTGTCCGTCGATGGTGACCTGCGGCATGGGGACGGGAAAATGCGGTTTAAGGAGTGACTGTGAGGCTGTAGGACCCCACCTCTACTTACTGGCCGATGCGGGCGCCGGTCGCGACGAGCGAGACGGACCGGGTCGGCTCGGTGATGGCGGCGATCTGCTCGGGCGTCGCGCCCCCGTCCTCGGCGAGGTGCCGGCGGCGGGCGACGGACTCCTCGGCGACGCGGAGCGTCCCGACGACCTCGGCGTGGCGGCCGGCGGCGTCTTTGGGGAAGAGGAGTTCCTCCGAGTCCTCCTCGCCCTCGCCGTGCGTCATCACGCGGAGCGTCTGTCCCCCGCCGGTCGAGAAGGTCAGCCAGCAGCCCTTGGCCTGGCAGACCTGCCGGATCGTGCCGGCCACGCGGACTTCCTGCCCGTCGAGGCTCGCCGACCGCGCGAGCGCGTCATCGACGCTCAGCGCCGTGCCCGCCGTGAACGCGCCGACGGTGACGGGCGCCGCGGCGCTCGCCGTGGCGCTCGCCGTCGCCTCGGTGCGGGCCGGCGGCGCCGTGGCGCAGGCGGAGAGTGCGACGCCGCACGTCGCGAGGAGGAGGGATCGGGTCATGGTCGGATCGGGATTAGCTCGAGGCGGATGTTGGCGTCGGACTCACCGTGTTCGACGAAGCCGGCCGGGAAGAAAGAGCCGTAACTGGCAACGTAGCGGCAGTTGGGCTGCTCGTAGGCGCAGTCGTTGACCGACAGTGTCAGCCCGGCAGATCCGCCGTCGATCTCATCGGACGCCAGGTCGAAGCGGCCAGCACCGTCCGTCCGGTCCGTATCGACGGCAGGATACACTGCAAAGCCGCCGCCGGTCCGGAACGAGACATCGATGCCTGAGACGGGCGCACCCGTCTCGGCATTCACGACGACGCCCGAGGCGCGCGTCGTGTCGGCGCCGAAGAGGCTGCACCCGGCGAGGCCGGCGGCGGTCAAGATGAGGAAAAGGGGCCGCATCGGGGGATCAGGGCGTGCCGCCGGGGGCAATGACGGGCTCAAGCGCGGCGCCGTCGCCCGAGGCGAGGTCCGCGCCGGCGAACGTGGACGGCCGGCACTTTGCCTCGAACTCGTCGCGGAAGCGCTTGATGCCCCACCGCACGGGCCACGCCGCGGCGTCGGCGAGCGCGCAGACGGTGCGGCCCTCCATCTGGTCGCAGATCTCGAGCAAGAGGTCGAGGTCGCGGGTGTAGCCGTCGCCTTCGTCGATGCGGGTGAGCAGCTTCTCGAGCCAGCCTGTGCCGTCGCGGCAGGGCGTGCACTGGCCGCAGGACTCGTGGTGGTAGAAGTGCGCGATGCGCCGCGTGAAGCTCACCATGTCCGTGTCCTCGTCGAGGAAGCACAGGCCGGCCGTGCCCATCGAGGAGCCCGCCTCGCGGAGCGCGTCGGCGTCCATCGTCGCCGTCCGCGCAACGTCCCACGTCAGCGGCGGCGTGGACGAGCCGCCGGGCACGACGGCCTTGATCTTCTTACCACCGCGCGCGCCGCCGGCGACCTCGAGCAGGTCCGTGATGCTCATCCCGACGGGGTACTCGTAGACGCCCGGCCGGTTGACGTGCCCCGAGACGCCGTAGAGGACCGGCCCAGGGTGCTTCTCCGGCCCGATGCCCGCAAACCAGGCCGCGCCGCGGTTCACGATGAGCGGCACGTCGGCGAGCGTCTCGACGTTGTTGATGGTCGTCGGCATGCCGAAGACGCCGACGGCGGCCGGGAACGGCGGCTTCACGCGCGGATAAGCGCGCTTGCCTTCGAGCGATTCCATGAGGCTCGTCTCCTCGCCGCAGATGTACGCACCCGCGCCGGCGTGCACCACGAGGTCCGTCGAGAAGCCGGTCCCGAGGATGTTCGTGCCGATGTAGCCCGCGGCGTACGCGTCGTTGACGGCTTTCTGGACGTGCTGGATGTAGCTCTCGTACTCGCCGCGGATGTAGAGGTAGCACGTCTTGATCGTCATCGCGTAGCACGCGAGCACGATGCCCTCGATCATCAAGTGCGGGTTGTACTCGAAGATCTGGCGGTCCTTGAACGTGCCCGGCTCGGACTCGTCGCCATTGCAGCAGAGGTAGCGCGGGATGTCCGGGTTGACGGGCGGCATGAAGGACCACTTCATGCCCGTCGAGAAGCCGGCCCCGCCGCGCCCGCGCAGGCCCGACGCCTTGACCTCGTTGGTGAGGCCCGCCGGGTCAAACTTGCCGTCGCGGACGACGGCCTTGAGCGCCTCGTAGCCGCCGTTCGCCTCGTAGACGTCGAGCTTGTGGAGGTCCTTGACGGGCGGCAGGATGACGCGCTCGTAAGAGCGCCAGTCACCAGCGCGGGACTGGCCTGTGAGAAGCGTGGAAGCGTCGGCCATGGATTCGGAGACTAGGCGGTCGGTGTGGGCGCGGCCATCGCGCGGAGCGCGCGGTAGATGCCGAGCTTCTGGCTCAGCTGGCGGTGCTTGAGGTAGGGCGTCGCGAGTGCCGGAAGAAACAGGAGGAGCGTGAACCCGCGCGGTCGGGCGGGCCACCACGTCGCCGGGTCTACCGTTGCGCCTCCGGCAAAGAACATGAGCACGATCGCGAACAGCAGAAGGCCCGCGAGAGCGACTGGCTGCCAGCGGCGGCGCCTGCCGAGCGCCTCAATCTGCGCCTCGACGAACGCCGCGTCGGTGAGGTGCGTGCGCTCGCCGTAGGTCAGCCCGCGGCCCTGCGAGAGCCGATCGAGATCGGCCAGCAGGTTCTCCCGGGACGGAGCAGAAGGCGGCGGGGCAGTCACGACGGCGCGGATCAGTGGATCGTCTCGGAGACGGGCGGGATCGTCGAACCCGTAACCGCCTCGGCGTCGGTGCGGCGGTTGCCGCCGAGCTCGTCCTCGTCCTGCGGCAGCGTCACAGACTCGAACGGGATCTCGGTGCCAGCGCGGAGCGCGTCGAGCAGCGCGTCGACCTTCTCCGTGGTGAGGTTGTGGACGTACGGGCCGTTCGTGACCTGGAGCATCGGGGCCGAGCCGCAGGCGCCGAGGCACTCGGCCTCCTGGACCGTGAACATGCCGTCGGCCGTCGTCTCGCCCTTCGTGATGCCGAGGCGCTTCTCGATGTGGTGCAGCATGTCGTAGCCGCCGCAGACCTGGCACGTGAAGCAGCAGCACACGTCAAGGACCACCTTGCCGACGTCTTTCTTGAAGTACTGCGTGTAAAACGTCGCGACGCCGTAGACCTTCGCGTACGGGATGCCGAGCGTCGCGGCGACGTGCTCCACGGCCTCGGGCGGGAGCCAGCCGAGCTTGCGCTGCGCGAGCCAGAGCGTCTTCATCACCGCCCCGTCGGCCGTGGGGTACTGCGCGCGGAAGACGTCGATCTGCGCGGCCTCGTCGTCGGTCCACGCGAGCTGCGCGTCCGAGAACGTGCGAGGGATGGCCTCGCCGGGGACGTACGCCGGCTTCGGCGAGACGTCGCGGAGGTGCGGGCCGGGAGTATCGGGAGTCATTCTGGAAGGGGATGGAGAATGGGGAGTGGGGCATGGGAGGCGTGCGGTTCGCTCACGCCCCATGCGTCACCCCTCACGCCCTACTTGTCGGAGTCCCCGATGACGGGGTCGATGGAGCCGATGAGGACGACGGTGTCCGCGATCATCGCGCCCTCCATCATCGTCTCGAGGCCCTGGAGGTTCGAGAACGAGCCCGTGTTGGCCTTGACGCGCCACGGCGAGCCCGTCCCGTCCGAGACGAGGAAGAAGCCGAGCTCGCCCTTGGGGCTCTCGATGGCCGAGTAGCACTCCGCGCCCTTCGGCGGCGCGACGCCCGTGTCGGTCATCATGAAGTCGTGGATCATGCCCTCCATCGAGTAATAGACCTCGTCCTTGGAGGGGTACGCCGCCTTGGCGTTGTCCGTGCGGATGGCGCCGCCGGGCAGGCGGTCCAGGCACTGCCGGATGATGCTCACGGACTGCTCCATCTCCTCGACGCGGACCATGTAGCGCGCGAACGAGTCGCCCTCGGTGCGCATCGGGATGTCGAAGTCGACGCGGTCGTAGACGAGGTAGGGCTCGAAAAGGCGGATGTCGTGCGGGACGCCCGAGCCGCGGAGGGTCGGGCCGGTGTAGCCGCGCGCGATGGCCTCCTCCTTCGAGAGCAGGCCCACGCCGACGTTGCGGTCCACCCAGATGCGGTTGCGGTTGAGCAGCTTCTTCCAGTCGCGGATCTGGACCTCGAAGTCGTCGCAGAACTTGCGGATCATCGCCAGCGACGAGTCCGAGAAGTCGAAGGCGATGCCGCCGATGCGGCTGTGCGAGACCGTAAAGCGCGCCCCGGCGACTTCGTCGAAGATGGAGTAGATCTCCTCGCGGTACTTGAACGTCCAGAGGAAGACCGAGAGCGCGCCGGCGTCCATGACCATCGTGCCAGCCCAGAGGAGGTGCGCCGAGATGCGGGCGAGCTCGCAGCCGATCGTGCGGAGCCACTGCGCGCGCTCGGGGACCTCGATGCCGGCGAGCTTCTCAACCGCGAGGCACCACGCCACGTTGTTCGAGTAGGGCGACATGTAGTCCATGCGGTCCGTGTAGGGCATGAACTCCTGGTAGGTCTTCACCTCGGCGAGCTTCTCGATGCCGCGGTGGAGGTAGCCCACGTCGAGGAGGCACTTCTCGACCGTCTCGCCGTCGAGCTGGCACACGATGCGGAGCGCGCCGTGCGTCGCCGGGTGCTGCGGCCCGAGGTTGAGGATCATCGACGACTCGAGCGGGTCGCGGTCCGACGCGCCGTCGCCCCCGTCGTGGCCTACCTCGACCTGCGTGTGGCGGTCGGCGAGGGCCTGGTAGATCGCGGCGTTGTGGCGCGGCCAGAACGTGAAGACGTTCTCGTCGGACCCTGGCGCTGCGGCGGGCAGGCCCGTGGCGGCAGCGAGCGGGCCGGGAGGAGCGGAGAGAGACATGGGAGCTGCTGGTTTAAGGGGTAACGATTAAGGCCAGGCTTGGTCCTTCTGAAACAGTGAGCCTTAAACCTCAAACCGCATTTAGTCGGCCGGCAGGTCGCCGTGGGCGCGGGCGTACGGGTCCATCGTGAGCGGGCCGTCGGACTCGTTCGGAGGCAGCGGGAGGCTCCCCGGGATGCCGAGCGTGGGGAATTCCTTACGCAGCGGGTGGTACTCGAAGTCCTCGGGCATGTAGATGCGCCGGTGGTCCGGGTTGCCGTCGAAGCGGACGCCCATCATGTCCCACGCCTCGCGCTCGTGCCAGCCGGCGCCCGGCCAGATGTGCACGACGCTGGGCACGACGGCGTCCTCCTCGTCCACGCGCACCTTCAGGCGGAGGCGGCGGCGCGCCTCGAGGGCGCAGAGGTTGTAGGCGACCTCGAAGCGGTCGGTCTCCGTGAAGCGGTCGATCGCGACCATGTCCGCCATGTAGTCGAAGCCGACCTCGTCGCGGAGGTACTGGCACACGGCGGGGATGGCGTCGCGGGACACGTAGACCGTCGTCTCGCCAGCATAGAGCGTCGTCTCGCCGATCGCGTCGCCGAAGCGGGCCTTCAGGTCGTCGGCAAGGTCCGGGAGGAAGGTCGTCGGTTGCGCGTTCGGGTTCTCGCTCCGGAGGCGCTCCATCTCGCCAGCGAGCGCCTCGCGCGGCGTGAAGTAGAACTTCAGCGTCTGCTTCTCCTGGCCGGCGTCCACGGTCGCCCCGAGGTCGGGGCCGCCGAGGAGCGTGCGCGCGGGGATCTCGTCGATGATGGGGTCGGGCATGTCAGGCGAGGGCGGCGACGTCGGCGTCGGTCGGGCGGGCGATGAGCGGCGAGCCCGAGAGGCCGTCGCGCTCCTCGCGGAACTGGCGGCCGTCGTCGAGCACGAGCTGCTGCTGGTGGCGTGGGACGTACTCGCCGGCCTTCTCGCGCGGGTCCGTCATGACCGACTGTTCGTTGCGGATCTTCTCCTGGATGTCCATCAGCGCGTGGAGGATGGCCTCGGGGCGCGGCGGGCAGCCGGGGATGTAGACGTCGACGGGCATGAAGTTGTCGATGCCCTGCACGACGCCGTAGCAGCGGTGCATGCCGCCCGTCGAGGCGCAGGCGCCCTGCGCGATGCACCACTTCGGGCCGGACATCTGGTCCCAGATGCGGCGCACGGTGTGGGCCATCTTGTGCGAGCACCAGCCGGCGACGATCATCAGGTCCGCCTGGCGCGGCGAGAAGCGCATCGCCTCGGAGCCGAAGCGCGCGGCGTCGTACTTCGGGCCGGCGAAGCCCATCATCTCGATCGCGCAGCAGGCGAGGCCCATCGGCATCGGCATGAGCGAGTTCGAGCGCGCCCAGTTGACGACCGAGTCGACCGTCGTCGTGAGGAATCCTCCGTCTTCGTTGAACATGGCCGTGCGCCGGGGCGCTGTCTGTTGTGTCGGGGCTAACGGTCCATCTACTGCAATTCGGCCCCGCGGTTCGCGATCCAGGGCATTTTCACTCCGGACTGAAAGAGGCGAGCCGGGGGCGCCCACCTCCCGCGCGTCTCGCTAGTCCCAGTCCAGCCCACCCTTGCGGACGTCGTAGATCAGGCCGACGACGAGGACGAACAGGAACGTGCCGATGATGCCCATCGAAGCCATCGCCGCGCCGCCGCCCTCGGCGAGGAACGTCCGGAACGCGACGGCCCACGGGTACAGGAAGACGAGCTCGACGTCGAACACGATGAAGATCATCCCGACGAGGTAGAACTTGACCGAGTAGCGGTCGCGGGCCGAGCCCACGGGGTCCATGCCGGACTCGTAGGGCGCGGACTTGACGTCGCGCGGCTGGATCGGGCCGAGCCACTCGGCAAGCTTCAGCAGCGTCAGCGCGAGGCCTGCCGCGAGCAGGACCATCAGGAACAGGGGGGCGAACTCGGTGACCATCAGCGGGCGCGGGCGAGGGACTCGGAAGGTACCACGGGAAGGCACCCGCCACGGACGCCGGGGCGCGCCCAGGCGTCCCCCTACCGCGCTTCTGCCGCAGGATTCACGCTGCGCGCGTGCTGCTCGTGGCGGCCGATCCGCGCGTCGTCGGCCTGGAAGGCGACGACGTTCTGGTGGTTGGGCGCTCAGGTGCCGAGGCGCCTGAACGTGAGTTCGTAGAGCTCGCTGAAGCGGCCGCGGGCGTGGCGGCGGCAGCAGGCGGCGCAGGCGAGGCGGCGCGTCGGCCTCCGCTGCCGCTCGGCCCGCGCACCGCACGCCGGGCACGTCGCGACGTAGCGCGCGGCGGGGGACGGACCGGGCGTGGCGCCGCCGGACCGGATGACCCGCCCGGTCGCACGCTCGTCGATTCGGAGAAAGACGCGCGGCGAGCAGGCCGGGCAGGCGTAGGCACGCGTCGGCATCCGGTGGAACGGGCGCTCGACCCCGCACGCCGGGCACCGGGCGACGAGGCGCGACAGGCCGTCATCAGGCAACGGACCGTCGTAGGTCGCCGTCGGGTCGGCCCCGCAGCGGACCGCCCACGCCTTCCACGCGGCGTCGTGGGCGGAGCGGCCGCGCGCCTCGAAGTCGAGGGCGTGCGCGATCTCGTGGCGCGCGACATCCTCCATCACGCCCCATCCGAGTGCCTCGGCGAGCGGCCGCGAGAGCGAGACCGTCTTGACAGACTGCCCGCCCTTTTTCCACGCGCACAGGCCCAGGCGGCGGCGGGCGCGGTCCCAGCGGAACGTCCACCCGAGGTCCGTGAGCGACCGGCCGAGGTGCGCCCGCCCGAGCGTCTCGAAGAGCGCCTCGGTGCGCGCCTGGACGTCCGCGAGGTCGTGCGTCATCCCAGCCCGACGCGCTCGAAGACCGTGTCGACGTGCCCGAGCTGCGCGGCCGGCTCGAACGCCTCCGCGATGCGGGCCGGCCCGAGGCGCTCCGTGATCGCGGGCGACGCGTCGACGAGGGCGCGGAACGGCGTCCGCTCGCGCCACGCCTGCATCGCGAGCGGCTGGACGGTGTCGTAGGCCGCCTCGCGGCTCATGCCGGCGTCGACAAGACCGAGGAGGAGGCGCTGCGAGTAGACGAGGCCGTACGTCCGGTCGAGGTTCTCGGCCATCCGGTCCGGGTACACCAGGAGACCTTCGACGATCCGCGCGAGCCGGTCGAGGGCGTAGTCGAGCGCGATCGTCGCGTCGGGCAGGATGACGCGCTCGGCGGACGAGTGGCTGATGTCGCGCTCGTGCCACAGGGCCACGTTCTCGTACGCGGTGACCATGTAGCCGCGGAGCAGGCGCGCGAGGCCGGTCAGGTTCTCCGAGCCGATCGGGTTGCGCTTGTGTGGCATCGCGGACGAGCCCTTCTGCCCCTTGCCGAAGGACTCCTCGGCCTCGAGGACCTCGGAGCGCTGGAGGTGCCGGATCTCGAGCGCGACCGTCTCGATCGTCGTCCCGACGAGCGCGAGCGTGGCGAGGTACTGCGCGTGCAGGTCGCGCGGGAGGACCTGCGTCGAGACCGGCGCCGCGCGCAGGCCGACGGCCTCGCACGTCAGCCGTTCGACCTCGGGCGGAATGTGCGCGAACGTCCCGACGGCGCCCGAGAGCTTGCCGACGCGGATCGCCTCGGCGGCGGCGTCGAAGCGGACGAGGTCGCGGCCGACGGTGTCGTAGAAGCGCGCCATCTTGAGGCCGAACGTCGTCGGCTCGGCATGGACGCCGTGGGTCCGGCCGACCGTCAGCGTGTCCTTGTGCTCCCGCGCCTTCGCGGCGAGGACGCTCTGGAGGCGAACGAGGCCCTCCCGCAGGATCGCGTTGGCGCGCACGAGGCGCAGCGAGAGCGCGGTGTCGACGACGTCGGACGACGTGAGGCCGTAGTGGACCCACTTGCGCTCGTCGCCGAGCGACTCGCTCACGGCGCGCGTGAACGCGACGACATCGTGGCGCGTCTCGGCCTCGATGGCATGGATGCGGCCGACATCAAACGTCGCGTTCGCCTCGATGAGATCGACGTCGGCGTGCGGAATGTGGCCCGTCGCCGTGGCCCAGGCGCGGCAGGCCGCGATCTCGACGTCCAGCCAGGCCTGGTACTGCGCGGTCTCGGTCCAGACGGCGCCCATCGCAGGGCGCGTGTAGCGGTCGATCATCGAGGAGGGTGACAGGAAGGAAAGGGGGAAGGGTACACGGGGAAGCGGCGCGGTGCGCGCGTCTCACGCATTCCCCGTCAACCCTTCAACCCGGCAGCCTGGCCCGTCACCTTTCCACCCGGACGACGACGCGCCCCGGGCCGGAGGCGATGCGGACCGTGAACGCGTCCGGCCCGGCGCCGGGCGTCGCATAGCGGCCCTGGCCGAGCGTGACGAAGCCCGGCGGCAGTTCGATCGCCGAGAGACGTCCGCCGGGCGCCTCCACGACGAGCGGCACGCCGGCCGGCAGCGTCACCTCGAGTTCGCCGACGGCGACGCTCAGGCGCGCCTCGGCGCCGGGCTCGGGGGGCGCGCCGCGAAAGTCCAGCGCGAAGCGCCCGACGCCGCCCTCGAAGCGCAGGCGCCGGAAGCGCAGGTGGCCCAGCCCGACGCCGCGGAAGGTGCTCACGCCGGCCTTGATCTCGACGTCGGCGCCGCGCTCGGGGTTGGGCGAGGCAAGGCGCAGCGTCGTCCGCGCGACGCCGCAGGTCACGGCGAGGCGCCGCAGCGGGACGCCCGAGAGGTCGAGGTCCGCCTCGGCGGCGCCCATCGTGACCGCGAGGTCGAGCGGCACCCGGTGCGAGAACAGCAGGCGCCACGCGAGCCCGCGCGTGCGGTCGAGGTCGCCCGGCGACGCCGCATCGCCGTCGAGGCCGAGGGCGACGCGCGCTTGCGGCCCGCGCTCCGTCGCCGCCGTCGTCGTGTCGACGCGCAGGCGGAGGCCGGCGATGGGCAGCGTCACGTCCGCCTGGAAAAGCGTGCCGCGCTCGGCGTCCCCCACGGTGACGGTCCCGAGCGCGAGGTCGAGGTCGGCGCGGACCGACGCCTCGCCGCGGTCTGGGATCTCGACGAGCACGCGCCGCGCGCCGGCAGCGTCCGACGCGGCCTCCGGTCCAGTCGCCGCGGTCTCCGCGGACGACGCGTCGTCTGGCGGAGCGCACGCCGTGAGGCCGAGCGCGAGCGCGAGCAGGACGGCGAAACGGGACATCGGGCGCAGCACGTGAGACGGCCCGTTACGCCGCCGCACGTGCCGGGTTACGCGCGGCGGACGGCTACTCGAGGTCACCGCGACGGTCCTTCAGCGCCTTGTTGAGCAGCGCGCGCGCGCGGAAGATGTGCGCTTTGACTGTGCCGAGCGGCAGGCCCAGCGCCTCGGCGATCTCCTCGTACGAGAGGTCATCGCGGTGGCGCATCATGATGACGCGGTGGTACTTCTCGGGCAGGCCCGCGATGGCCTCGCCGAGGATGGCGCCGCGCTGGCTCTCGACGATGGCGCGGTCCGGGCGGTACGTCGAGTCCGGGATCTCGATGTGGACCTCGCCGTCGCCGGCCGCGATGGGCTGGTCGATCGAGACCGTCCGCAGGCGGCGCCGGCGGATGTGGTCGATGGCGTGGTTCGTCGCGATACGGTAGAGCCACGTCGAGAAGGCGTAGTCCGGCGAGTAGCTCGGCAGGGCCGCGAAGGCCTTGGCGAGCGCTTCCTGGACGAGGTCCTCGACGTCGGCAGGCGTGCGCATCATCTGGCCGACGTGGCGCATGAGCGGCCCCTGGTACTTGCCGACGAGGCGCGCGAAGGCGGCCTCGTCCGGCGGGCGGCCGTTCTCGCCGAGCGCGCGGCGGACGAGCGCGCGGTCCTCCTCGCTGGACGCCGAGGGCGTCGTGGTCGGCGGGGCGGGCGGCATGGGTCGGGCGCTGGCGGAAGCCCGAAACTACCACGGACGCCCGCGGCGCTCCGAGCCGGCCGGACCTCTCTCAAACGGCGCGGGGCACGGGGAGAGTCCCCCGTGCCCCGTGCTGCATCTCTGGTCCCCGTTTCTTAGCGGACGACCGTGAAGCGCTGTGCTGCCTGCACGCCAGCGCCTGATGCGCGGACGACGTAGACGCCGGCAGGCAGGCCCGCCACGTCCAGCGAGAGCGCCTCGTCCGTCCCGGCGACGCCGTCGAAGAGGACGGCGACGCGGCGGCCGAGCGCGTCGTACACGCCCACCGTCACCGCGCCGGGCGCGGCCTGGCGGAGCGAGAGGCTCGCGCGGCCCGTCGCCGGGTTCGGCGCGACGGCCGAGAGGCCGACGGCCGCCGACGCCGCACCGGCCTCGTCCGGCGTGCCCGGCGTGACGGTGAACGTCGCCGGGGCGAGGTTGAAGAACACGTTGCCGACGGCCGCAACCAGGATCCGGCCCTGCGTCGTCGCGCCGACCGGGATCGTGACGTCGGCCTGCCCGTCGTTGGGCGTCGAGGCGAGAAGGGTCGTGAACGTCAGGCCGCCGTCGGTGGAATACAGGATCTGGACGTTCTCGACGTCGACGCCGTCGGCGTCGGGCGCACCGGCGTCGTCCAGCACGTCTGTGTTGGCGACGTTCCAGGTGACGCTCTGCGTTGAGCCGCCGCCGAAGGTCAGGCCCGTCCCGGCGGGCGCCGTCACGACGAACGGACCCGCCCCGGCGTCGGTGCTGACGACGACCGTGACGTCGGAGTAGGCGCCGCCGCTGGCGCGGTTGTCTCGGGCGGTAAGGCGGAAGCGCAGAAACTGCGCCGTGTTCGGCAGCCCTTCCCCGCGGACGGGCGGCGTCCCCGCGAGCAGGCGGCTCATCTGCGGGAAGGTCCGCGAGGGCGACGGCGTCGGGTTGAACGAGCGGAAGAAAGGCGCGGTCGTCGGGACGCCGTTGGCCGCCGGGTTGCCGGCCGTGCCGATGTCGAACTCCTCCCACGTGTACGTCAGCGCCGCGGGCGTCGCGTCCGTTGCGGCGCCGGTGAGCGTGAACGGCGTCGAGATCGGGATGACCGAGCCCGAGGGCGCCGTCACGACGGGGATGTCGTTGCCTGTCGGGACGGCCGTGCCGCACGTGCTGCCCGCACCGTTCGTGATGAAGCCCGCGATCTGCTGCAGCGAGAACGTGTGGAAGTACGGGTCGCTGTTGTTCTGGAGGTTGTTGGCCGTCCCGCAGATGCCGGCGTAGGCCATGATCGTCGATCCCGAGCCCGGCTCGTAGGCCGCCGAGCCCGAGCGGTTGCCGCCGCCGCAGGAGCCGCCGGTGCCGTTGAACGTGTGGTCGCCGCGGAACTGGTGGCCCATCTCGTGCGCCACGTAGTCGATGTAGAACGCGTCGCCGGTCGGGTTCGGGAGGCCCGTCACGCCGAGCGCCTTGGAGCCGGTGCAGACGACGCCGAGGCCGGCGACGCCGCCGTCGCTCGTCGAGAAGACGTGGCCGATGTCGTAGTTCGCCGCGCCGATCCGGCTGTCGATGACGGTCTGGTTCTCACCGTAGAGCGTGCCCGCGTCGGTGCTCGAGTACGGGTCCGTCGCAGCGTCCGTGAAGACGATCTGGTCGTTGGTGGCGACGATCTCGAGGTGCACCGACAGGTCGCGCTCGTAGACCTGGTTCACGCGGTTGACGGCGACGACCTGGGCCGCGAGGCCCTGCGCGACCGTTCCGCCGAAGCGCGCCGTGTACTCGCCCGTCGCGGCGATGGCGAGGCGGTACGTCCGGTACGTGGTGCCGTTGGACGGCAGGAGAGCGTCGGCGCCCTGCACCGGCGGCACGTCGCCCGTCGCGGCGTCGTCGAGGCGCTCGTTGCGGCGCGCGGCCTGCTGCTCGGCCGTCAGCACCTGGTCGCGCGAGAAGTAGGCGACGTAGTCCGGCTGCGTGCCCGCGGCCGGCGCGGCGTCCGTCGCGTCGACGTAGAGCGCGCCGCCGGGCGTGAAGGCCTGCGCGGCGAAGCCGGCCGGCGTGAGGCTGATGCGGACCGTCGCCGCGGGCACGTCGATGCCCTGCCCGACGTACGTCCGGATCTCGGGGTAGCGCGCCTGCAGTGCGGCCGCCATCACGGGAGACTCGACGACGCGGAACCACAGCACGTCGCCGCCGGGCACCGGCACCGGCACCGCGACGCCGCCGTCCGTGCTGCCGCCGACCGGGGCGAGCGGCGCGCCGGCGAGGCGCGCGGCCATCGCCGGCCGGTCGAGGCTCAGCGCGCGGTACGCGGCCGGCACACTCAGGCGGGCAGCGGCGGCCGCGGGCAGGTCGGACCAGAAGCCTCCGGCGGCGCTCTGCGCGTGGACGGACGAGGCGAGGAGCGCGAGGGCCAGAAGGCCCGTCCGGCGCAGAACGGAAGAAAGCGGCATCAGCATCAGGAAAAGGAGGCAGGCGAAAGGGTACGACGGTTTAGGTCTCCCTTCCAAGACTGCCCGGCCGGAAAGTGGCCCGGCTTCCTGCCGCCCCGCTCTCCTACCGACCCGGCGGAACGCCTAGAAGCGCGTCGATGCTGCCGGACGTGACGGAGTGGTACGTCGGGCGGGCGCGGGCATAGATCTGCTCGGCCATCGGCCGGCCCCAGTCGGTCGCGGCGAGGTCCGTAAAGAGCGGCTTGATGTACTTGCGGCGGCCCTGGCGCGTGAGGAAGGACTCGAGGGCCGGGAAGGCGGGCTCGTAGCGGTTGCGGATCGCGATGCGGAGCCACGAGAACAGGATCTCGCTGTTGCCCGACGCCGACAGGCCGAAGGCCTCGTCCAGCGCGGCGAGGTGCGCGTGGGGGATCGTCTGCGGCAGCGCGTTGAGAAAGTGGATCCACTGCGGCGTGGCCCACCCGCTCGTCGAGAGCGCCGCGGGCGCGGTGCCAGACGCGACCGCGGCGGCGGCCGCATCGGCGAGGGCGAGGCGGGACGAGGAGACCGGCGGCACGTTGTCCGGCAGGCCCGGCTGGTACATCCACTCCTCGGGGCGGATGGCTGCGCGCGCGGCCGCGTCGCCGTTCCAGAGGCTCGCGTCCATCTCGGCGAGCAGGCCCGCCGTCGTCATCGAGCCGAAGGCGTTGCGGTCGAAGTAGCCGCGCAGGAACGCGTCGAGGCGCGGGCGCCCGACGACCGACTCGACAGTGTAGAGGAAGGCCGCGCCCTTCTCGTACGGGACAGACGTGAAGCCGTCGTCGGGGTCGCGGCCCTGGAGGTCCACGTGCAGGATCTGGTCCGCCGCCGGGAGCCCGGCGAGCTCGTCCACCAGCTCGGCGCGGCCGAGCTGCCGCAGCATCTCGGCGTAATCCGCTCCGTAGACGGCCTCCATGATGCGGTTCTCGAAGTAGACCGTAAAGCCCTCGTTGAGCCAGAAATCGCTCCAGGTGGCGTTGGTGACGAGGTTGCCGGACCACGAGTGCGCAAGTTCGTGGGCGACGAGGCTCACGAGCGAGCGGTCGCCGGCGAGGACGGTCGGCGTGGCGAAGGTCAGCGTCGGGTTCTCCATGCCGCCGAAGGGGAACGAGGGCGGCAGCACGAGCAGGTCGTAGCGGCCCCAGCGGTACGGCCCGTAGAGGCCTTCGGCCGCCGTCACCATCTGCTCGACGTCGCGGAACTCGGACGCGGCGGGCCCGACGACGGTCGGCTCGGACCAGACACCCGTCCGCTCGCCGAGCTCTCGGAACTCGAGGTCGCCGATGGCGAGCGCGATGAGGTACGGTGCGACAGGGTGCTCCATCTGGAACGAGAACGTGCGGCGGCCGTCGGGCATGAGGGCCGGGTGGCCGTTGGCGTCGGCGCTCATGACGGCGGTGAGGCCGGCGGGCGCGACGATGTCGGCGTCGTAGGACTGGCGGATGCCGGGGCTGTCCTGCGTCGGGATCCACGTCCGCGTGAGGATGGCCTCGCCCTGCGTGAACATGAACGGCTGGCCGGACGCCGTCTGGGCCGGCGAGAGCCACTGCACGGCCGCCGCCGTGGGCGAGGTCGTGTAGTGAACGACGACGAGGCGCTGCCCCGGCGTGTCGCCGACGAGCGGGTCGGCCGGCGGGAGCGTGACCGTGAGCGGGGCGCCGAGGATCGGGTCTGCCGCGCCGAGCGCGAACGCGAGCGGCGCGCCCGCCGCGTCGGTGACGCGCGAGATGGTCAGATCGCGGGTATCGAGAACGACCTGGTCCTCGCTGTGCGCCTCGACGGTCAGCGTGGCCGTGCCGCTGAGCGTGTGCGCGGCCATGTCGGCCACGAGGTTCAGCGAGACGTGGTGCACGATGGCCTCGGCGGGCCGGGCGTACGAGTGGACGTCGGTGGCGCGCGCGGGGCGGCCGGAGCGGTCGGGCATCGGGGTGCTGGTCGAGGCGCTCGGCGGAACGTCCGGCGCCGCGGCGTCGCGGGTGCCGCTGCACCCGGCAGCGAAGAGCGCCGCGAGCAGGAGCGCGACGGGGACGGAGAGGCGGCAGCAGGGCATTCGGATCGGAGTCGGAGGGGCCGTCGAAGATAGGCGGTGCCCCGCCCCAACGGCGCAGAGGCGCCGCGTCGTGCGGGCGTCGGTGCCAACGTGGAGCGCAACGGCCCGGAACCGCGGCTCGGCGCACAGGCGGTCGAAGCCGACCCCGGCGCCGGGGTGGATCAGCATCGGGGCGCGAACGTCGAGGGCCCGCTCGAGGGCGGCATCGGCCTCGCCGAGGGCGGCGTTGGCGGGCGCGAGCCATGCCGGCGAGCCGAAGCCGAGTGTCCCGGCGGGCAGCAATGACACCGTGACCTCAGCCGACCCGGCCTCCGCCGTCACGCTCGCCCGGCAGCGCGTCGCCGAGGACGCCCGCACGCAGGTGCTCTACCGCCGACCAGCTGCTCCCGGCCGGCGGCACGCTGCGCCTCGCGACACCCGCCGGCCGGCCTGTGCGCCGCCTCACCATCGCCCGCTGATCCGCTACCGCTCGCGGGCCATCTCGATCGTGACGCCGGCCTGCGGGCTGAACGTCATCCGCACGAGGCGCCGCGTCGCGCCGTCGACGGCGAAGGTGAAGGGCCCGTCCGGCGTGTCGGCGCGGACGCTCCAGACGGCCCTGCCGGCGTCGTCGGCAGGGCCAGAGACGGTGTAGGTCACCGTCTGGACGCCGCCGTCGGGCTCGTAGACCGGCGCCGTGGCCGTGTAGCCGGCGCGCAGCGGCAGGCTCTGTGCGATGGCGCCCGTCCACGCCTCGTCGAAGGCGCCCGCGAACGCGGCGGCGATGGGCGTGGCGGCGCCGGCCTCGGTCGTGCTGCCCGAGGCGCCGGCCGGCGTGAACGTGAGCGTCGTCTGGGAGGGCCCGCCGACGCTCGCGTGCGTCATCGGCTGGAGCGAGCCCGCCGTCGCCGTCGCGGTCGTCGTCTGGTCCATGCCCTGCTGCGGGATGAGGATGCTCGAGACGAGCGTCGTCACGCCGCCGGCCGTCGTCGTCGTGACCGTTGCGACGCCGACGTCCATCTGGACGGGCTCGGTGATGCGAAGCGTGTACACGGATGAGTCGGCGGCCATCCAGGCCGTGTCGAGGTCCGGGTGGCCCGGCGCGATCGCCGTCTGGGCGCCCGCCGCGGCGGGAAGGAGAAGCGCGACGAGGGCGAGCGCGCGGAGAATCAGGGTCATCGGGGAGGAGGAGGTAGACAGGAGACCGCCCCGGACCAGCCGTGCGGCGGTCCGGGGCGGGCGGAAGAACGGCGCAGGGCCCGGCCGTCGTGCTACGGCTGCCGCGCCATCTCGACGACGACGCCCGGCTGCGGGCTGATCCGCATCGTGAGCAGCCGCCGCGTCGCGGCGTCGATGGTGTACGTCACCGGGCCGTTCGGCGAGGCGGCCTCGACCGTCCACGCCGGCGCCCCGCCGATGGTCTCCTGGCCGGTGACCGTGAACGTGACCGTCGAGAGGCCGTTCGTGGCGTCGTAGACGGCGGCCGTCGCGGTGTAGCCCATGGCGAGCGGGAGGCTCTGCGCGATCTCGTTGGACCACGTCGAGTCGAAGACGGGCGCGTCGAGGGCGACCGCGAGCGGCGCGCCGGCCTTCGTGCCCGAGACGCGGCCGTCCGCGAAGGTGAGGTCCACGGCCTGCTGCCCGGCGTTGCGCTGCGTGAGCGGGCGCAGCGTCGCGAGGTCGGCCGTCGCCGTCTGCGTCTCGTTCATGCCCTGCGACGGGACCGAGATCGTCTGCACGCTCGTCACGACGCCGCCGGCGACGGTCCGCGTGATGGTGCTCGTACCGACGGGCATGGCCATCGGCTCGACAAGGTTCATCACGAACGTCGCCGTCTCGCCGGTGCCCATCCACGCCGTGTCGAGGGCGGGGTCGCCGGGGCGCAGCATCGGCCCCGAGGGCGGCGGCGGCGGCGCCAGCGTCTCGACCGTGGCCCCGCCGCGGACGTACGCGCGGCGAAGCAGGTCGCGCGTCGAGGCGTCGACGGTGAAGACGAGCGTCGGCGTGCCGGCCTCGGCGAGCTCGATGATCCATGCAGGCGTCTCGGAGCCGTCGCCGCGCGCGAACGCCTCGCGGCGGACGACCCGGACGGTGTCTGTGAGCAGCTCGCCCTGCGCCGTGAGGACGCGGAACGTGGCCGCGTAGCCCGCGCGCAGCGGCAGCGCGCGGACGAGCAGGCCCCGGGAGCCCTCGCCGAACGCGTCCGATGGCGCCGGGGCGTCGATCGGCTCGTCGAGGTTGCCGAGGACGTGCCGGCCGCGCAGGCGCCCGTCCACGACCGCGACGCGCGTCGTCTCCTCGTCGCCGAAGGCCACGCGCGAGAGCGGAGCGAGGCTCGGCCACGCCACGACGGTCGTGTCGCCCGGGCTCATGCTGTCGAGCGTGCGCCCGCGCCGCTCGACAATCACCACGCGGTCGCCCTGCCGCGTCTCAGCGTACTGCTGCCACCCGACGTTCCGCGCCGCGCCGTCGGCAACGCGGCGGGTGACGTGCTCAAACGACTGGAGCGGGGGCGTCGTGAGGTCCGGGTGGCCCGGCGTGAGGGCGGTCTGGGCCTGCGCTGCGACGGGCAGCAGCAGCGCGAGAAGGACAGGGCGCATGGTTGGACGGGCAGGGGGCGGGAAAGCGCAGAGCTACGGCCTGCAGATCCGCAGGTTACGGCGTGAGGCCGCGCGGCGAAGGCGCAGCCACTGCCAGCCTGCCATCGCGTTCTTACGGGCCTCTCCCCTGCCCTGCCCCGATGCTCGACGCCTCCCACTCCGGCCCCGTCCTCACGCTCACGCTCGCCCGCCCCGAGACGCGCAACGCGCTTTCGGCGGACCTTGTCGCGGCCCTCACCGACGCCCTCACCGACGCCGCGACCGACGCCTCGGTGCGCGTCGTCGTGCTCGCCGGCGCCGGATCCGTCTTCTCCGCCGGCGCCGACCTCGCAGCCCTCCAGGCGCTGCGCGACGCCTCGTTCGAGGACAACCTCGCGGATTCCGAGCGCCTCGGGCGCCTCTTCGCGGCGATCCTGCGGCACCCGAAACCCGTCGTGGCGCGCGTCCACGGGCACGCCATCGCCGGCGGCTGCGGGCTGGCCGCGGCGTGCGACTTCCAGCTCGCGGCGCACTCCGCGACGCTCGGCTTCTCCGAAGTCCGCATCGGCTTCGTGCCGGCTCTCGTCGCGACGTTCGTCACGCGCAAGGTCGGCGAGACGGCGGCGCGGGACCTTTTCCTGCGGGGCCACCGCATTCCCGCGGAAGAAGCGGCCCGCATCGGCCTCGTCACGCGCGTCGTGCCGGACGACCGCCTCGACGCGGAGCTCGACGCGCTCTGCCAGGAGCTCGCGACCGAGACGAGCGCCTCGGCCGTCGCCCTCACCAAGGCGCTCCTCGCGGACCTGCCAGGGCGCTCGCTCTCCGACGCGCTCCAGCACGCCGCCGCGCTCAACGCCCGCGCCCGCGCCACCGCCGACTGCCGCGCCGGCGTCGACGCCTTCCTCAACAAGACGCCCGCGCCGTGGAAGGCGTGACGCGCCGGCTCGGCGTAGCGCCGTCACCCGCCCGCCTATCTTCCCGCCTCCCCACCGAGAGCCCATGGCGACCTACAAGGAGGCCGGCGTCGACGTCGAAGCGGGCGAGGCGGCCGTCGGCCGGATCGCGCGGCACGTCCGCAGCACGTTCACGCCGGCTGTGCTGACCGACGTCGGGGCATTCGGCGGCCTGTTCGCGCTCGACGCGGGCTACCGCGAGCCCGTCCTCGTGTCGTCCATGGACGGCGTCGGGACGAAGCTGAAGGTCGCGCAGCGCGTCGGCCGGCACGACACCATCGGCGAGGACCTCGTCAACCACTGCGTCAACGACGTCGCGGTGTCGGGCGCGCGGCCGCTGTTCTTCCTCGACTACTTCTCGACCGGCGTCCTCGACGCCGCCGTCCTGGACGCGGTCGTCGAAGGCGTCGCACGCGGGTGCCGCGCCAACGGCTGCGCGCTCGTCGGCGGCGAGACGGCCGAGATGCCGGACCTCTACCGCGCTGGCGACTACGACCTCGCCGGCACGCTCGTCGGCGTCGTCGAGAAGAGCGAGATCGTGGACGGCTCGGCCATCCGGCCGGGCGACGTGCTCCTCGGCCTGCCCTCGTCGGGCCTCCACACGAACGGCTACTCGCTCGCCCGCAAAGTCCTCTTCGAGCGCTTCGTCGCTGGCGACGAGCCCGAGGCGCTTGGGGGCGAGTCGGTCGGTGCCGCCCTGCTGCGCGTCCACAAGTCGTACCTCGACGCGGTCCAGGCGCTCGTCGCCGAAGGCCTCGCGGGCGGCTTCGCGCACATCACCGGCGGCGGTCTCGTCTCGAACACGCGCCGCATCCTCCCCGCCGGCCTCGACCTGGAGGTGGCGTGGGACGCGTGGACCGTCCCGCCGGTCTTCCAGCTTATCCAGAGCGTCGGCGACGTGCCCGTGGACGACATGCGGCGGACGTTCAACCTCGGTGTCGGCCTCGTCGCCGTCGTCGCCGAGGAGAACCGCGCGCGGGCGCTCGCCGTCCTCGGCGCCCTCGGCGAGCCCGCCTTCGACATCGGGCGCGTGGTGGCGGGGGTCATGGGCGATTAGGAACTGGGACCGGGTTCTCTCTCGTTCTGGCCACCTGCTCTGATCTCTTCCCCATGTCCTCCGCCAGCTCTCAGTCCCCGCACACCGGTCGCCCCATCGCCGTCCTCGGCGCGGGGAGCTGGGGCACGGCGCTTGCGGCAAGCCTCGCCGCGGCGGGCCACGATGTCCGCCTGTGGGCGCGGCGCCCCGAGGCGGCCGAGGCCATCGAGCGGACGCGCGAGAACACGCCCTACCTGCCCGGCGCGCGCCTGCCCGACAGCCTCCAGGCGACGGCCGACCTCGAGGCGGCCGTGCGTGATGCGTGGCTGTGGACGGTCGCCGTGCCGAGCCAGCAGGTCCGCGGCGTGCTCGCCGAGATGGGCGGCCTCGTCACGCCCGGCCTGGTCGTCGTCTCGGTCGCGAAGGGCATCGAGAACGAGACGCTGCTGACGGCCTCGCAGGTCGTCCGCGCGACGCTGCCCGGCGTTGACGCGGCGCGCGTGGGCGTGCTCTACGGGCCGAGCCACGCCGAGGAGGTCGCCGTCGGGCAGCCGACGAGCGTCGTCGTGGCGCTGCCGGACGCCGAGGCGGCCGAGGCCGTCCAGGCGGCGTTCATGACGCCGGCGCTGCGCGTCTACGCCAACCCGGACGTCGTGGGCGTCGAGGTCGCGGGGTCGGTCAAGAACGTCATCGCACTCGCCGCGGGCATGTCCGACGGGCTCGGGCTGGGCGACAACGCCAAGGCGGCGCTCGTCACGCGCGGGCTCGCCGAGATCTCGCGCCTCGGCCTCGCGATGGGCGCGCAGGCGCACACGTTCGCGGGGCTCGCCGGGCTGGGCGACCTCGTCGTGACGTGCTTTTCGCGGCACAGCCGCAACCGCGCCTTCGGCGAGCGGATCGGCGCGGGCGAGAGCGTCGCCGCGGCGCTCGGCGCGTCGCGGATGGTCGTCGAGGGCGTCCGCACGACGGCCTCCGTCCAGGCGCTGGCCGCGCGCCACGGTGTCGAGATGCCGATCACCGAAGCGGTCGGCGCGATCCTCGCGGGGCGCCTCCAGCCCGGCGCGGCCGTCCGGATGCTGATGCAGCGTGACGCGCGCCTCGAAGGCCCCGGCCCCGCCGACGCGGGCTTCGACGGGACGGCCGCAGACACCGAGAACGCCTCACGATGACCCACGAGGACCTCAAGCGGCTCGTGCTCCTCGGCGAGGGCGTGCGCCTCGAGTTCAAGAACCGCGTCCCGCGGCCCGAGCGCATCGCGCGCGAGGTCATCGCCTTCGCCAACACGGACGGCGGGACGGTCCTCATCGGCGTCGACGACGACGGCACGATCGTGGGCCTCCGCGACGCCGAGGAGGAGCTGTTCGCGCTCTCGCACGCCCTCCGCGAGCGGATCGAGCCCGAGGTCGAGGTCGAGATCATGTCCGTCGGCGTGAGCCGCCGCCGCGACGTGCTCGTGGTGCAGGTCCCGCCGAGCGGCCTGCGCCCGCACATCCTCGTCCCCGAGCCCGGCACGACGGGCGAGGCGGCGCGGCAGCACGCCTACGTCCGGGTGGCGGACCAGTCGGTCGAGGCGAGCCGCGAGTCGGTCCGCGTAATGCGCGCCGAGGGCCGCGGCGAGGCGGTCGCGTTCACGTTCGGCGAGCCCGAGCGGCGCCTCCTCGAGTACCTCGACCGCCACGAGCGGATCACGGTCGGGGAATACGCGCGGATGGCCGAGATGCCCGTCTGGCGCGCCTCGAAGACGCTCGTGGCGCTGGTCCGGGCGGGCATCGTGCTTCTGCACCCCGGCCCCGGCGGCGAGGATGTCTTCACCGCGGCGGGCTGACGCGCCCTCATGCGGCGGCGCGGCGGTGGAGCATGTACGCCGTCGCGATGGTGACGAGGACGATCACGGCCTGAATGAGCGGCACCGTGGCGAAGACGATGCCCCCCTGCGCGTCCGGGTGGACCACGATGGCATCGACGTAGAGCGCGAGCGCCCCGACGACAGCGACGGCGGCCCCGACGGCGGCGGCCATGCGCGCGGGCCGCGACCAGAACCGCGTCGTCCCGAACCCGAGCAGGACGTACGGCGCGAGCGCCCACAGTGCGAAAAGGTAGCCGCCGCTGAGGAAGCTGGACAGGCCGTCGCCGGCGTAGAGGAGCAACCCGAGCGTGCCCGTCGCGCCGACGGCGAGCAGGCCGAGGGTGGCGGAGCGGAGGGCGATCGGGGTCATGCCGGCAGCGTGCGTGTCCGCCAAGCTAGCCGCCGCGCGCTCAGCGGCCGACGCGCAGCCCGACGGTCGCCGTCCACTGGTCGAGGGCGACCGGGTCCGGATCGGCCGTGCGCGAGCCTGGCAGCGCCAGACTCCGCGACGCCGCGATGCTCACGCCGACGAGGCGCCCCACGCGCGCCGTGACCTCGCCCTCGATCGGGGCCGTCATCCCGAACCCGTCCAGACCGATGTCGAACGCGCCGGCGCCGGGCTCGGACCCGAGCATCGCGTAGGCGACGCCCGCGCTCGCGGCGACCTCGAGGCGCTCGGACGCGCGCCACGCCGAGCGCAGGCTCGGGCCGACCTCGAAGAACGTGTCCCCCGCCGTCGCGCCGGGACGCGCGTCGGGCGCGTAGGCGCCGGTGCTCGTCGAGACGCGCAGCACGACGCCGAGCGACGCGGTGCGCGAGATCGGATGCTCGGTGCCGGCCGCGAGGCGGAAGACCGGCCCGTTGCTGGCGACGCCGCCGCCGACGAGGACCAGACCGGAGAAGCCGCGCGGCGCTGCCTGGGCAGATGCCGGCGTGGCAGCACCGAGGACGAGGACGAGGCAGAGCAGACGGAGCATCGGGGCGGCGGGTGCGGTGCGCGCAATCTGCCACCGCCGCGTGCCGCGCGCCTGGTGCGTTCGGACTAGGGCCGCAGCGGCCAACTCGCGCCCTGTGTCCGGCCGTGGCCCGTCTCGTCGTCGTAGCGGCGGTGCGCCGCATCCGACTCGATGCCTGCGCGCTCTGCGCGGCGCCGCGCCTCGGCGTCGGCCTGCGCGCACGTTGGGGCGACGAGGTCCTCGAGGTCGTGCAGGATCTTGGCGGCGCCGGCCTCGCCGATGGTGCGGTGGCGCGCCTCGTGGCGCTGCAGGGCGGACGCGAACCGTGTCCAGTCGCGGCGCAGGTCGTAGGGCGCGTCGGGCGGCGGCGTCCACTCGGGCAGCGCCGTCGTCACGTGAAGCATCACGCGAACGTTGGAGAGGGCGCAGCCGCCCGCAACGGCACGGTGGCCGTAGCGGAACGACAGCTCGGTCGTCGTCAGGCCGAAGAAGATGCCACCCTCGGCTGGCGGGGCATTTCGGGCCATCGAGAGGAGGATCGCCTGCTCGTCGCCGCCCGTGACGGCGTAGGGCGCCTCGTGGTCGGTCGTGCGGAGCGACGGCTCCGCGACCATCCCCCCGCCGGCGACGGTCACGCGGGGCGCTGGCGCCGAGGCGAGGTGCAGCGACAGCACGGCGAGCCCAAGCAGAGCGAGCGCGGCAAAGCCGAGGAGCAGGGCAGTCGTACGGTCGGACACAGGTCGGCCTGGCGGTTCGCACCGGTATCGGAGATTCCCTGAGGCGACCCACCCCCACGCCGTTCAGGCGCGAAGAGGGGAACGCTCAGGCGACGGCCGGCACGGGCGCCATGACGGAGTCGCCCGAGGGGGCGGCGGCCGCGTCGTCCGGATCGTAGCCGAGGGCGGGCGTGAGCCACGTCTCGACCGTCCGCGGCGCCATGCCCTTGCGGTGCGCATAGTCCGCGACCTGGTCGCGGCCGAGCACGCCGAGGTTGAAGTAGTCGGCGTCCGGGTGCCCGAGAAAGATGCCGCAGACGGACGATGCCGGCGCCATCGCGAGGTGCTCCGTGAGCCCCACGCCCGTCGCCGTCTCGGCATCGAGGACGTCGAACAGGGTGAGCTTCTCGGTGTGGTCCGGCTGGGCGGGGTAGCCCGGCGCGGGGCGAATGCCGGCGTAGCGCTCGCGGACGAGGTCGTCGGCCGAGAGCGCCTCGTCGGGCGCGTAGCCCCACATGTCCGTGCGGACGTAGCGGTGGACCCACTCGGCGGACGCCTCGGCGAGGCGGTCGGCGAGGGCCTGGACGAGGATCGCGTGGTAGTCGTCGTGGTCGGCGCGGTAGGCCGCGGCGAGCTCGTCCGCGCCGTGGACCGTCACGACGAAGGCGCCGGCGTGGTCTGGCACGGTTCCGGCCGGCGCCACGACGTCCGAGAGGGCGCGGTTGGGCTTGCCCGGCGTCTTGGGCGTCTGCTGGCGCAGCGTGTGGAGCGTCGCGACGGTCGCCGTCCGGTCGTCCGAGAGGAGGCGGATGTCGTCGCCCACGGAGTCGGCGGGCCAGAGGCCGACGACGGCGCGCGGCACGAGCAGGCCGTCCGTCTCGATCTGGTCGAGCAGCGTCTGCGCCTCGTCGAAGAGGGCGCGCGCGGCCGCGCCGCGCTGGGGGTCGTCGAGGATCTGCGGGAACTGGCCCTTCATCTCCCACGCGATAAAGAACGGGCCCCAGTCGATGAGCGGGCGGAGGTCCACAATGCTCGGGTCGAGGCGCTCGACGCCGAGGCGCCTGGGCGCGGGCTGGACCTTCGTGAGATCCAACTCGGGCGCGTTGGCGCGGGCCGCGGCGAGCGGCAGCACGACCGTCGCGCGCTGGCGCGCGGCGTAGCGGGCACGGACTGTTGCGTACTCGTCGGCCACGTCCGCCGCGAACGCGGCGCGGAGGTCGTCCGAGACGAGGCTCGACACGGCCGGGACCGACTTGGAGGCGTCGAGAATGTGGACGACCGGGCCGGAGTAGTGCGGCGCCACCTTCACCGCCGTGTGGATCTTGGAGGTCGTCGCGCCGCCGATGAGCAGCGGCATCGTGAGCCCGGCGCGCTCCATCTCCTTCGCGACCGCCACCATCTCGTCCAGCGAGGGCGTGATGAGGCCTGACAACCCGACGGCGTCGACCTTCTGCGCGATGGCCTCCTCGATGATCCGCCCGGCCGGCACCATCACGCCGAGGTCGATGATCTCGTAGCCGTTGCACCCGAGGACGACGCCGACGATGTTCTTGCCGATGTCGTGCACGTCGCCCTTGACCGTCGCCATGAGGACGCGCGTGCGGACGGTCGCCTCGGTCTTCTCGGCCTCGATGAACGGGTTGAGGTAGGCCACGGCGCGCTTCATCACGCGCGCGCTCTTGACGACCTGCGGCAGGAACATCTGGCCCGCGCCGAAGAGGTCGCCGACGGTGTTCATGCCGGCCATCAGCGCGCCCTCGATGACGTCGAGCGGGCGCGCGGCGGCGAGGCGCGCCTCCTCGGTGTCGGCCTCGATAAACTCCGTCGTGCCCGTCACGAGCGCGTGCGCGAGGCGCTCCTCGACGGTGCCGCTGCGCCACGCGTCGTTCTGCTTCTGGTTGGTCTGGCCTGAGGTGTCGCGCATCGCCTCGGCGTGCGTCACGAGGCGCTCCGTCGCGTCGTCGCGGCGGTCGAACAGCACGTCCTCGATCATCTCGAGCAGGGCCGGCTCGATCTGCGAGTACACGCCGAGCTGCCCCGCGTTGACGATGCCCATGTCCATGCCCGCCGCGACGGCGTGCTTCAGGAAGGCCGTGTGCATCGCCTCGCGGACGGCGTCGTTGCCGCGGAACGAGAAGCTGAGGTTCGAGACGCCACCCGAGATCTTGGCGCCGGGAAGGTTCGCCTTGATCCAGCGGACCGCGTCCAGGAAGTCGATTGCGTAGCGGCGGTGCTCCTCGAGGCCCGTCGCGATGGCGAAGATGTTGGGGTCGAAGATGATGTCCTCGGGCGGGAAGCCGATCTCGTCCGTGAGGATGGCGTAGGCGCGGCCGCAGATCGCGATGCGGCGGTCGAGCGTGTCCGCCTGCCCGTCCTCGTCGAAGGCCATCACGATGACGGCCGCGCCGTAGTCGCGGGCGAGCGTGGCCTGCTCGCGGAAGGCCGCCTCGCCCTCCTTGAGCGAGACCGAGTTGACGACCGGCTTGCCGGGGATGCAGCGCAGGCCCGCCTCGATAACGTGCCACTTGCTGGAGTCGACGACGACCGGGACGCGGGCGATGTCGGGCTCGGACATCGCGAGGAGCAGGAAGCGCTCCATCGCCGCCTCGGAGTCCAGCATGCCCTCGTCCATGTTGACGTCGATCATCTGGGCGCCGTTCTCGACCTGCTGCTTCGCGACGGCGAGCGCCGCCTCGTAGTCGCCGGAGAGGATCAGCCGCGCGAAGGCCTTGGATCCCGTCACGTTCGTCCGCTCGCCGATGTTGACGAACAGCGAGTCGTCGGTGATCGAGAGCGCCTCGAGGCCTGCGACGCGCGTGGCGCTCGGGACGGTCGGGATCGCGCGCGGCGCCACGCCCTCGACCGCCGCCGCGATGGCAGCGATGTGCTCCGGCGTCGTCCCGCAGCAGCCGCCGACGAGGTTGAACGCGCCCGAGCCCGGCCCGGCGGGCCCTTCGGCGAGCGTCCGGATGATGGCGGCCGTCTCGTCCGGGGCCTCGTCGTAGCCGCCGAGGGCATTCGGAAGGCCGGCGTTGGGGTAGAAGCTCACCGGGACCGGCGCGATGCGCGACAGCTCCTCGATGTACGGCCGCAGTTGCGCCCCGCCCAGCGAGCAGTTGAAGCCGACCGCGACGAGGTCCGGCGCGTGCGCGACCGAGTTCCAGAACGCCTCGACCGTCTGCCCGACGAGCGTGCGCCCCGACAGGTCGACGATGGTGCCCGAGATCATCACGGGCACGTCCGAGCCCGTGGCGCGCTTGAACTGGCGCACGGCGGCGATGGCCGCCTTGCAGTTCAGCGTGTCGAAGACGGTCTCGATGAGGAGCGCGTCGGCGCCCGCCTCGGCGAGGGCGTCGATCTGCTCGCGGTACGCGTCGCGGACCTCGACGAAGGTCACGCCGCGCGCGCCGGGGTCCGACACGTCGGGCGAGAGCGAGAGCGTCCGGTTCATCGGCCCGATGGAGCCCGCGACGAAGCGCGGGCGCTCGGGCGTGCTGAATTCGTCGGCGGCCTGCCGCGCGAGGCGCACCGCGGCCGTGTTGATGTCGCGGACGAGCGGCTCCATGCCGTAGTCCGCCATCGAGACGGCCTGCGCGTTGAACGTGTTCGTCGCGAGGACATCGGCGCCGGCCGCGAGGTAGGCGCGGTGGACGTCGAGGACGGCCTCGGGCTGCGTGAGGCACAGCAGGTCGTTGTTGCCCTGGACGGGCGTCGGCCAGTCGGCGTAGGCCGCGCCGCGGAAGTCCTCCTCCCCGAAGCGGTGGCGCTGGAGCATCGTGCCCATCGCGCCGTCGAGGACGAGGATGCGGCGGGCGAGGTGGTCGCGGAGGTCGGCAGACATTCGGGGCGCGGTTTCGGTTTAGCCTGAAAGCTAGGCGATGCGCCGCGGGCCGGGGAGAACAGCGCGTGAACGGTCGCGGCGCGGCGCCTCGGGAGGCACCGCGCCGCGCGCGTTCCGGATCAGAGCCGTCGGATCAGGGCCAGATGCCGCGCTGCAGCGCCACGTCCGCCACGCGGCGGACGGCGAGGGCGTAGGCCGCCGTGCGGAGGTCCATCGGCTGGAGCTTCTCGCCGCCGAGGCCGCGCTCGGTGCGGACGGCGTCGAGCGCCTCGAGGCTGCCCGAGAGGCGCGCCTGCGTGTCGATGACGGCGTCGGTCGCGCGGTTCATCTTGCGCAGAAGCTTCTCGTTCACAACCTCCTCGTCCCACTGCTCGTTCTCGTGGTTCTGGACCCACTCGTAGTACGAGACGGTCACGCCGCCGGCGTTGGCGAGGATGTCCGGCAGGACGGGGACGCCGCGGCTGAACAGCGCGCGGTCCGCGGCCGGCGTCGTCGGGCCGTTGGCACCCTCGACGACGAGACGCGCCTTGATGCGGTCCACGTTGTCCGCGCGGATCTGGTTCTCGAGCGCGGCCGGGATGAGGATGTCGCAGTCGAGCTCGAGCAGGTCCTCGTTGGAGATCGCCGTGGTGCCGGCAAGGTCCTTGACGAATCCCGTGGCGTCGCGGTGCCGGAAGGCGGCCTGGATGTCGATGCCGTTCGGGTCGTGGACGCCGCCCGAGACGTCCGAAATGGCGATGACGACCGCGCCGGCCTCCGCGAAGAGGTGCGCGGCCGTCGCGCCGACGTTGCCGAAGCCCTGGACCACGACGCGGGCGCCAGCAACAGAGTCGAGGCCCGGCAGGATGCCGCGGCGCAGCGCCTGCTCGGTCACGAAGAGCGCGCCGCGGCCGGTCGCCTCGGGGCGCCCGCGCGAGCCGCCCATGTCGAGCGGCTTGCCCGTCACCACGGCGAGGTTGTTCTCGCCGGGGTGCATCGCGTCGTAGGTGTCGTAGATCCACGCCATCGTGTGCGCGCCCGTGTTGACGTCCGGCGCGGGGATGTCGATGAACGGCCCGATGGCGTCGCCGAGCTGGGCGATGAAGCGGCGCGTGATGCGCCGCAGGTCGCCCTCGGTGAGCGTCGTCGGGTCGCACTCGACGCCGCCCTTGGCGCCGCCGAAGGGCACGTCGACGACGGAGCACTTCCAGGTCATCCACGCGGAGAGCGCGCGGACCTCATCGATCGTGACGTCCGGGTGGAAGCGGATGCCGCCCTTGCCCGGGCCGCGGACGTGGTTGTGGAGCACGCGGTGGCCGACGAAGTTCTCGACGGTCCCGTCGTCCTTCTGGATCGGAAACTCGACGGTGAGCGCGCGCTCGGGGCGGATGAGGAACTCGACGAGGCCCGCGTCGAGGTCCGGGAGGTAGCGCACGGCGGCGCTGAACTGCTGCTGCGCGATGACGAACGGGTTGAGCTCTTCGGTCGTGGCCGAATCGGTCGGAAGCGCTTCCGAGTGGGATGCCATGGAGACGGGGGAAGGGTCTGGCAGGGTCTCACGCCCACGACGTCAAAGGGGTCCGGCGCCGGGCGTGGAGAGCGGATGCACGAACGGCCTCCTCCGGTAAAGGAGAAGGCCGTGTCGCGACGTGGAGCCTAGCGGATTCGAACCGCTGACCTCCTCAATGCCATTGAGGCGCTCTACCAACTGAGCTAAGGCCCCGCACGCCCGTGCGGGCAGGCAGCCAAGATAGACGGCCCGCGCGGAGACCGTCAATGGAGCCGCGGCGAAGACGCGGCCGCGGCGCGGGATAGCTTGCCCGCTCACCGCCGCCCCGTCCGTGCCCGACCCGACCGACGCCGCCCGCCTCGCCCCCCTTCCGGTGCACGTCGCCAAGTTCGGCGGCACGTCCGTCGGGACGCCTGAGCGCGTGCGCGAGGTCGTCCGCCTGAGCGCGCAGACGCCCGGCACGTTCCGCCGCGTCGTCGTGTCGTCGGCCTTCGGCGGGGTCACAGACCGCCTGCTCGCGGCTGTCGAGGCCGCCATCGTGCGCGACGCGGCGTGGCGCGGCATCCTCGACGCCGTCCGCACCCGCCACGCCGAGGCGGTGGCAGATCTCGTGGCGCCGGACGAGGCCGCGCACGTGTCCGCCCTGCACGACGCCTTGTTCGGGGAGGTGTCGGACCTGCTGCACGGCATCTCGCTCCTGCGCGAGTGCACGCCGCGCTTCCGCGACGCGGTCGTCTCAGCCGGCGAGCGCGCCTCGGTCCCCGTCGTCGCCGCCGCGTTCCGCGCCGCCGGCCACGCCGCGGTGGCCCTCGACGCGACGGCCTTTATCCGCACCGACGACGCCTTCGGCGAGGCGACGGTCGACACGCCCGAGACGCGGCGCCTCGTCCGCGCCGCGATGGATGCCGTTCCCGCGGACGCGTTCGCTGTCGTCACCGGCTTCGTCGCCGCGACGGCGCAGGGCGTCACGACGACGCTCGGGCGCTCGGGCTCGGACTACACCGCGACGATCCTCGCCGGCGCCCTCGACGCTGCCGAGTGCGTCATCTGGACCGACGTCGACGGCGTGCTCTCCGCAGACCCGCGCGTCGTGCCCGACGCGTTCTCGCTGCCGCGGTTGAGCTACGAGGAGGCCGCCGAGCTCGCGCACTTCGGCGCGAAGGTGCTGCACCCGCGCACGATGCGCCCGCTCGTCGCCGGCGGCATCCCGCTCAGGATCGCCAACACGATGAACTCCGCGGCAGCGGGAACGCGCGTCGGGCCGGCTGAGGCGGGCGAGGCGTCCATCAAGGCCATCACGGCCGTCCGCGGCGTGGCGCTCGTCCGCGTCGTCGGCGCCAGCGTGCTCGAGGTGCCGGACCTCGCGGCGCGCGTCTTCGCGGCGCTCTCCGGGTTGCCCGTGTACCTCGTCGCGCAGGCGTCGGCCGAGGGCTCGCTGGGGCTGGCGGTTCGGGAGTCGGACGCGGCCGGCGTCGTCGGGCGCCTCGAGCGGGCGCTGTCGAAAGAGGTGGAGCGCGGTGACGTGCTCGGGATCACGCGCGAGGACGGCGCCGCCGTCGTGGCCGCCGTCGGCTCGTTCGTCCACGGCGCGCCGGGGCTCGCGGGGCGCATGTTCGGGGCGCTCGGCCGGGCGCGCGTCAACGCGCGCGCGCTGGCGCAAGGCGGCGGCGACCACACGCTCTCAGCCGTCGTCGCGGACGCCGACGCGCCCGCGGCCGTCCGGGCGCTGCACGAGGCGTTCGCGATGCGCCGCCTCCGCGCGCACGTCGTCGTCGTCGGCACGGGCCGCCTCGGCCGGCGCGTGCTGGACCTGCTGCGCAGCGAGAGCCCGCGCCTCTGCGACGCCGGCCTCAACCTGCGCCTCGTCGGCGTCGCGGACTCGCGGCACCTGCTCTGGGACGCCGCCGGCCTCGCGAACACGGACCTCACCAACGCGCCGGCAGGCTCGCTGGACGACCTCACGGAGCACCTCCGGACGGCCCGCCTCGAGCGCCTCGTCGTCGTGGACGCGACGGCGAGCGCCGCCGTCGCGGCGCGGCACGCGGACTGGCTCGCGGCCGGCGTCGCGGTCGTGACGCCGAACAAAGCGGCGGCGGCGCGGCCGGCGGCGGCGTGGGCGCACGCTGCGACGGCCGCCCGAGACGGCGAGGCGCCGTATCTCTACGACGCCGCCGTCGGCGCCGGGCTGGGCGTCGTGTCGCGCCTGCGCGACCTCGTCCGGACCGGCGACACGGTCCACGCCGTCGAGGGCGTCCTCTCGGGAACCGTCGCCTTCGTGATGGCCCGCCTCCGCGACGGCGCCGCGTTCTCGCAGGCCGTCCGCGAGGCGGTCGATCTGGGCTACGCCGAGCCGGACGTCCGCGACGACCTCTCGGGGCGCGACGTCGCGCGCAAGCTGGCGCTGCTCGCCCGCGAGATGGGCCTCGCCGCCGACGCCGAGGCGGCGCCCGTCGAGTCGCTCGTGCCGGACGGCCTCGCCGACGTCCCGCTCGCCGCCTTCTGGGAGCGCCTCGCCGAGGCGGACCCCGGCTGGGCCGCGCGCCGCGCCGAGGGCGACCTCCAGCTCGTCGCGCGCCTCGACGCAGACGGGTCGATCCGCGCGGCCGTCGAGGCCGTCGCGCCGGGCTCCGCCCTCGCGGGCCTGCGCGGGCCCGAGATCGCCGTCGCCTTCCACACCGCGCGCACGGGCGCGACGCCGCTCGTCGTGCGCGGCCCCGGCGCCTCGGCCGACGTCACCGCAGCCGTCGTGCTGGCGGACGTCGTGCGGGCCGCCGAGGCGATGCGCTGATTCACGGCTTGCACAGACCTCATTGAGGACGACTCAGGCCCTGTTCGGCACCACCGCGACCCTGCTCACTACTGTTTGCCCTCGCTCCCCGATGCCCGATCCACTCTCCATCTCTCTCATCGGAACCGGCCGGATGGGGCAGGCCGTCGCCGCCGTCGCTGACGAGCGCGGCCACGCCGTCACCGCCCGCTTCGACGCCGAGACGCCGTTTCTCGGCGACACCGACACCGCCGCCGACGTGTTCGTCGACTTCTCGGACCCGGCCGTGGCGCTCGCGCACGTCGAGCGGATCGCGGACCGCGGGCTGCGCGCCGTCGTCGGGACGACGGGCTGGACGGGCGACCTCGACCGCATCGCGCGCCGCGTCGAGGCCGGCGGCGGGGCGGTCGTGTGGGCGCCCAACTTCTCGCTCGGCGTCGCCCTCGTCGTCCGCGCGCTGCGCGGGATGCTGCCGCTGCTAAACAGGCTGGAGGGCTACGATCCGTACGTCCACGAGGTCCACCACACGGGCAAGCTCGACAGCCCGAGCGGGACCGCGCTGCGCCTCGCCGAGGTCCTCGTCGGCGGGCTGGACCGCAAGACGCGCGTCGAGCCCGAGACCGTCCACGGCCTCATCGACCCCGCGGCGCTCCACGTGAGCAGCACGCGCGCCGGCCACGTCTTCGGCGAGCACACGGTCGGGCTGGAAAGCGCCGTGGACCAGATTCACCTCACGCACCGCGCCCTCGACCGCCGCGCCTTCGCGGCCGGCGCCGTCACCGCGGCCGAGTGGGTTCAGGGCCGGTCCGGCCTCTTCACGCTCGACGACGTGCTCGAAGACATCGCCTGATCGTCGGGCGCCGCGGCGCGCGCCCGGACCTTCCGCACCGCGGACCACGCCCCGCCGACGACGAGCACCGCGATGAACCCGTAGACCCACGCCGGGATGTTCTTCCCGGCGACGATGAGGTACAGGTACGCCGAGACGAAGAAGAATCCGGCCGCCAGCGCCGGCAACGCGATGGACGTGCCGCGGCGCAGGTTGCGCACGACGAGCGCGACGGACGCCGTGAAAAACGGAATCGCGCCGACGTAGATCGCGCCGAAGATCACGGGGTTGACGCCGTAGGCCTCGCCCAGGCCGAGAAACCACGTCTGGATCGCGTCCCACGTCATAGCGGCATCGCGGTAAACGGGCAGCGGTCGAACATGGCGGGTGCAGGCGGGTGAGACCGGATGGTAGCGCCCGGCCGGCGCGATCTTACCCCACCGCCCACCGCCACCCTTCCCATGGGACCTACGCGCCAGCCTGTTTTCCGCGGCACCGCGCCTGCGCTCGTCACGCCGTTCACGCCAGACGGCGCCGTCGACGAGCCCGCCTTCCGCCGCCTCCTGGACGACGTCGTCGGCGGCTCCGAGACGCCGGGCATGGGGCACCACGCCGGCGTCGAGGCGGTCGTCGTGCTGGGCACGACGGGCGAGAACCCGACGGTGAGCGCGGACGAGCGGCAGCGCCTCGTGGAGCTCTGCGTCGCGCACGTCGGCGGGCGCGTGCCGGTCGTCGTCGGGTCGGGCACGAACGACACGGCGCAGTCCGTGGCCTTCTCGCGCGCCGCGGCGGACGCCGGGGCGGACGGCCTGCTCGTCGTCAGCCCGTACTACAACAAGCCGACGCCGGCCGGCCTCGTCGCCCACGTCTCGGCCATCGCCGACGCGACGGACTGCCCGATCATCTTCTACAACGTCCCCGGCCGGACCGGCCAGAACGTCTCGGCCGAGACGCAGCTGATGCTTGCGGACGCCGTGTCGAGCGTCGTCGGGACCAAGGAGGCGTCGGGCGACCTCAACCAGATCGCGGACATCCTCGCGCACCGGCCGGACGGCTTCGCGGTCTACGCCGGCGACGACGACCTCGCGCTGCCGACGCTCGCGCTCGGCGCGGACGGCCTCATCTCGGTCTGCGCCAACGCCATTCCCGGCGCGACGTCCGAGCTGGTCCGACGAGCGATGGCAGGCGATTTCGCCGAGGCGCGCGACCTGCACTTCCTGATGCTCGCGGCGATGCGGGCGAGCTTTGCCGAGGCGAACCCGGTGCCCGTCAAGGCCGTGCTGGCGGCGATGGGCCGGATGGACGCGCGCGTCCGCCTGCCGCTCGTGGCGCTCTCGGATGGCGCCCGGGCGCTCGTCATGGACGCCTACGCGCCGTTCGTCGACGCCGCGATGGCGCGGGCCTGACGCAGGCACAGCCCGCTGTCCTCTGCGGATCGGGCATGCACCGAGGAGCCACACGCTGCGGCGCCTCGTCCTGACACTTTTCCATTTCCCACGTTCCCTTGACCAGTCTCAACGCCCGCATCGACGCCCTCGCCGCGACGCCCGCCGATTCCTCTGACGTCGACGACGCCCGCGCGGCGGCGCTGGACCTGCTCGCGGCGCTCGAAGCCGGCGACATCCGCGCGGCCGAGCGCGGCGACGACGGCGTGTGGCGCGCCAACGCGTGGGTGAAGCGCGGCATCCTGCTCGCGCTGCGCCTCGGCCGCATGACGGACCAGACGGCCGGCCCCTTCGCCTTCTTCGACAAGGACACGATGCCGCCGCAGAGCTTCGACCTCGCCCGCGGCGTGCGGATCGTGCCCGGCGGGTCGTCCATCCGCCGCGGCGCCTACGTCGCCTCGGGCGTCGTGTGCATGCCGCCGATGTACATCAACGTCGGCGCGTTCGTGGACGGCGGGACGATGGTGGACTCGCACGCGCTCGTCGGGAGCTGCGCGCAGATCGGGCGCGACGTGCACCTCTCGGCGGCCGCCCAGATCGGCGGCGTGCTCGAGCCCATCGGCGCGGCGCCCGTCGTCATCGAGGACGGCGTGTTCGTCGGCGGCGGGTGCGGCGTCTACGAGGGGACCGTCGTGCGCGCCGGCGCCGTGCTCGCGGCGGGCGTCGTGCTCACGCGCGGCAGCCGCGTCTACGACCTCACAACCGAGACCATTCTCCGCGCCGAGGGCGACCGCCCGCTCGAGATCCCGGCCGGCGCCGTCGTCGTCCCCGGCGCCCGCGCCGTCGACTCGGCCTTTGGCCGGGCGAGCGGCCTGAGCGTCTCGGCGCCCGTCATCGTCAAGATCCGCGACGCGAGCACGGACGCCAGCACGACGCTCGAGGACGCGCTGCGGTGAGCAGAACGCGGCCTGGAGGGTCCCCCATCCTCCAGGCCGAAGGTCTACCGCCGCGGCCGGCTGAACAGCGCCGCGACGAAGGCGACCACGGCGGTGTACAGCGCGCCGCCGATCCAGAGCCCGGCGATGAGGAAGGGCGTCCGCGTGCCCTGGTCGAGGGCGAGCAGGATCGTCATGATCCCGTTCTGGACCGTCGCCACGACGAGCGCGCCGAGGAAGGCCTGCGGCGGGCCGATGCGCGTGTTCTCGCCCTGATCCGACCGGAAGAGGCCCACGACGAAGCCCATCAGGGTCTTCACGAGCGCGTTCAGGCCGAACATCTGCGGGTTCGTCAGGATGTCCATCAGCAGGCCCGCCGAGAAGCCGGCGACGGCGCCGGCCATGCGTCCCCGCTTGATGGCCGTGACCGCGACGAAGAGCAGCACCGCGTCCGGCACGACGCCCCACAGGGCGAGGTTGCCGAAGACGAGCCACTGCAGGACGACGACGCTGAGGCCAGTGACGACGCGGCGGAGAATGACGGGCATAAAAGGCTGACGGCAGTTTGGGGCTCAAGGGTCGAGCCGAAGACCCCCAACCCTCACACCAGGAAGGTCTAGTTCTCCTCTTCGTCCGGCCCCAGCTGGACCTCGGGGCGCCGGCCCGTGGCGAGCGCGCGCACGATGCCGTCCATCGCACCGGTGATGCGCGCGCCCTGCTCGGTGTAGTTGTTGGCCATGATCGAGAAGGCGATCGTCTGGCCGGACGGGCCGGTGACGTAGCCCGAGAGGCAGCGGGCGTACGAGATCGAGCCCGTCTTGGCATGGACCGGCACGTCGGCGAGGCGGTTGCGGAGCGTGCTCCCGGCCCCGCCACCGGTGGGCAGCGAGGCATAGAAGGCGCCCGCGGCGGGGTGCGACCGCATCGTCCGCAGGAGCGCGACCATCGCGGCGGGCGTGATGAGGTCCTTGCGCGAGAGGCCCGAGCCGTCCATGATCGAGAGGTCGTCGACGTCCGGCGCGCCGGCGCGCGTGAGGAAGGCCTTGACGCGGGCGACGCCGGCCTCGGCCGAGCCCTCGGGCGTGAGCGCGCGCAGGAGGTGCTCCGCGTAGAGGTTGTCGGACTCCTGGTTGGTGTGCGCGATGATGCGTGCGAGCGTCGGCGAGACGGACGTCAGCAGCGGCTGCGCGCCGTCGTAGCGCGGCCGCTCGGCGAGGTCGTCGACGTCCCAGAGCGTCGCCTGCGAGACGTCGATGCCGGCGGCGGCGAGGCGCGCGGCGAAGGCGTGGACGGCGTAGCGCGTCGGGTTGGCGACGGGCAGGCGCAGCGTCGAGCGGCCCGAGGCGGCGCTGCCGGTGATGGTGAAGTCGTCGGACCCGAGCGCGCGGCGGACGACGAGGCGCCCGCGGCTTCCGGCGGGCTCGGACGGCGCACGGCGGATCGTCGCGAAGCCGGCCGGGCTCGCCTCGACCTGGCTGCCCGAGATGCGCAGGCCGAGCAGGTTGTCGGCGTAGACGAGGCCGCCGATGGCCGGCGCGTAGTCCTCGGTCGTGACGTGCGTGACGTCCCAGCCCTCGGGATATGGCGCGTCATCGGTGCGGTCGTCGTCGCCGATGATGCGGCCCTCGATGCGGCGGACGCCCGCGGCAAAGAGCGCGTCGGCCCAGCGCGAGAGCGGGTTGCCGAGGCCCTCCATCGCGTCCGAGCCAAAGGTCGGATCCGCCGCGCCGCGGATCACGAGGTCGCCGCGGAGCGTGCTGCCCTGCGTGCCTGGCCCGCCGGCCGGGCCGAGGTGGTAGAGGCCCGTCGTGAAGCGGAAGTCCGGGCCGAGCGCGTCAAGCGCCGTCGCCGTCGTGAACAGCTTGAGCGTCGAGGCAGGCAGCAGGAGGGCGCCGGCGTTGCGGCTCGTGATGACGCGGCCCGTCTGCGCGTCCACGGCGAGGACGCCCCAGATGGCGGTCGGCAGCGCGGCGTCCGAGAGGATCTCCTCGACGGCCGCGGCCGTCGGTGCGTCGGCGTCGCCGCCCGAGGCGACGGCCGTGGGCGGCGCGGCGAGCAGGGCGAGCCCGAGCGCGACGAGGAGGCCCGGTAGGGCGGAGCGGCGGGCGAAAGCGGACGTCATGGGCGGGGCGATGGGCCGACCGGCAAGCTACGCGGACGCGCGGCAGCCCACCGCGGCGCTACGCCGTGTTCGGCGCCGACTGCGCGTCGGCCATCGTCGCGGCGCGCGTGGCGTCCGCCGCTTCGCGCGGGGCGGCGACAGGGTCCGGCGGGAGCGGCTCGGCCCAGGCGCGGCCGTCGCCGGCGAGGAGGCGGTCCGAGGCGGCCGGGCCCCACGTGCCCGCGGCGTAGTTCGGGAGCTCGGCCGGCGGCGTCGCGTCCCACGCGTCCAGAACCGGCTGCACGACGGCCCACGCGGACTCCACCTGGTCCGAGCGCATAAACAGCGTCGCGTCGCCGCGGACGGCGTCGAGCAGGAGCGTCTCGTAGGCGTCCGGCGGCGCCTCGCCGTAGGTCTCGTCGTAGTCGAAGCGCATCGAGACCGGGTGCAGGAGCATGGACGGGCCGGGGCGCTTGGCCTGGAAGCGCATCACGACGCCCTCGTCGGGCTGGATCCGCAGGACGAGGCGGTTCGGGCGGAACGCCTCGTCCGCCCCGGCGGGGAAGGCGCGGTGCGGGACCGGCTTGAACTCGACGGAGACCTCGCTCACGCGGCGCGGCAGGCGCTTGCCCGTGCGGAGGTAGAACGGGACGCCCTGCCAGCGCCAGTTGTCGATCTCGACCTTGAGCGCGGCGTACGTGTCGGTCGTCGAGTGCGGGTTCACGTTGGGCTCGGCGCGGTAGCCCACGACCGACTCGCCGGCGACGTAGCCCGGCCCGTACTGCCCGCGGACCGCGACCTCCGCCACGCGGTCCTCGGTGATCGGGCGGACCGCGTGCAGCACGTCGACCTTCTTGGAGCGGATCTCGTCGGCCCGGAAGGCGACGGGCGGCTCCATCGCGACGAGGCACAGCAGCTGCATGAGGTGGTTCTGGACCATGTCGCGCATCGCGCCCGAGGTCTCGTAGTAGCCGCCCCGGTGCTCCACGCCGACCGTCTCGGCGACGGTGATCTGGACGTTGTCGACGTAGCGGCGGTCCCAGACGGGCTCGAAGAGCGTGTTCGCGAAGCGCAGCGCGAGCACGTTCTGGACGGTCTCCTTGCCGAGGTAGTGGTCGATGCGGTAGATCTGGCGCTCCTGCGCGCCCTTGAGCAGCTCGGCGTCGAGCGCGCGCGCCGTCTCGAGGCTCCGCCCGAACGGCTTCTCGACGATGAGGCGGTCGCGCTCGGGGTCGTCGAGGAGGCCTGCGGCGCCCAGCCCCTGCGCGATCGGCCCGACGAGGAACGGCGCGACGGAGCAGTAGAAGACGCGGTCCGGCGTCGGCCCGCCCTTGGCGAGCGCGTCGAGCTTTTTCTTGAGCGCCGTGTACGTCGCCGGCAGCGTCGCGTCGCCGTGGACGTAGGTGAGGCGGCTGGCGAACGACTCCCAGTCTTCCTTGGAGACCTGGTCCGGGAAGTAGCGGCCGAGCGTCGTCGCGGCGTCGCACGTAAACGTCGTGAACGAGTCGTCGTCCATCTCCTGCCGGTCCACGCCGACGATGTCGAGGCGGTCCGGGAGGTGGCCCTCGCGGTGGAGGTCGTAGAGCGCCGGGAGAAGCTTCCGGTGGGCAAGGTCGCCGGCGGCCCCGAAGAGCACAAGTTGGATGGCGGGCGGAAGGCTGTTCATCGAGCGGCGCGGGTGGGACGGCCTCTGAACGCGCTGCGGGCCGCAGCGTTCGCGCGGCGCAGGCACACACGTTGCACAGGATGACGCACGACGTGTCGTGCCCCCGCGCGACCTTGCGGGCTCACCAACCGCCTCCGCCCATGCCGCCCGTCCTCGCGCCCGATCAGCTTCTCGAGCACTGGCTCGGCCACCGCCGCCTCACGCGCCGCACCATCGCGGCCTTCCCGGACGACGAGGCCTTCGCCACGTTTTCCATCGGCGGGATGCGCCCGTTCGCCAACATTGTCGCCGAGATGCTCCACGTCGGCGTCCCGACGCTGCGCGGCATCGTCACGGGCGACTGGCCCTACGAGCCGACGGCACCGCCGGCGACGCGAGCCGAGGCGCTCGAGAAGTGGGACGCGCAGACGCCCCAGATCGAGGCGCTCTGGGCGCAGATCGCACCCGAGCGCTTCCAGGACATCGAGACGGCCTTCGGGCAGTGGACGATGCCGGTCTGGGCGCTCGTGATGTACGCCATCGACAACGAGGTACACCACCGCGGGCAGGCCACGGTCTACCTGCGCGCGCTCGGCGTCGAGCCGCCGGCCTTCCCCGAGCGGGGCTAGGCCGGCAGCACCGGTCACATCCCGGCCGGCATCCACTGGGCGTGAAACGTCCCCTCGCGGTCGGTCCGCTGGAAGGTGTGCGCGCCGAAAAAGTCGCGCTGCGCCTGAACGAGGTTGGCCGGCAGCCATGCCGAGCGGTAGCTGTCGAGGTAGTCCAGCGCGGCCGACAGGGCGGGCGTCGGGATGCCGGCGCCGGCGGACGCCGCCGAGACGACGCGCAGGTGCTCCTGGCAGCCGCGGACGAGCTCGGCCACGGGCGGCGTCACGAGCAGGTTTGCCACGTCGGGCTCGTCTGCGAAGGCGGCGCGGAACGTCTCGAGCATCGCGGCGCGGATGATGCAGCCGCCGCGCCAGATCTTGGCGACCTCGCCCATCTTGAGGCCGAAGCCGTACTCGGCGCTCGCCGCGCGCAGCAGCGCGAAGCCTTGGGCATACGTCACGAGGAAGGCCGCGTGGAGCGCGCCCTCGAGCCCGTGGACCATCTCCTGCTGCGTCATGCCCGTGTGGCGGTCCGGCTCGCCGAGCAGGCTGGCTGCGGCGACGCGCTCGTCCTTCAGCGCCGAGAGATAGCGCGCCGAGACGGCAGCGTCGATGGTCGGGATGGGCACGCCGAGGTCGAGCGCGTCCTGGCTCGTCCACTTGCCCGTACCCTTCTGCTTGGCCGTGTCCGCGATCGCGTCGAGGAGGTAGCGGACGGTCGCGGTCGGGGCGTCTTCCGTGATCCCGGGCGTGTGCTGGTCCGCGGTCGGCGCCTCGGAGCCGAGCGCGGCGTGCGGGCTCGTCGCCTCGGGCATCGCGCCCGGGTCGACGGCCGCGTCGTCGGGGTGGGCAAAGATCTCGGCCGTGATCTCGACGAGGAAAGACTGGAGCTGGCCGGCGTTCCACCGGGTAAACGTTGCGGCAAGGTCCGGGTTGGACATGCCGGTACCGCGCTTGAGCAGGTCGTACGCCTCGGCGATAAGCTGCATCAGCCCGTACTCGATGCCGTTGTGGACCATCTTGACGTAGTGGCCGGCGGCGCCCTCGCCGAGGTGCGCCACGCACGGCTCGCCGTCGACCTTCGCCGCCATGCCCTCGAGGATCGGCGCGACGCGGTCGTAGGCGTCCATCGGCCCGCCGGGCATCATGGACGGCCCGCGGCGCGCGCCCTCCTCGCCGCCCGAGACGCCCATGCCCATAAAGTGCAGGCCCATCGCTGTGAGTTCCTCCTGCCGGCGCTGCGTGTCGCGGTAGAACGAGTTGCCGCCGTCGATGAGCAGGTCGCCCGGCGCGAGGTGCGGCGCGAACGAGGCGATGACCGAGTCGACGGGCTTGCCGGCGGGGACCATCACGAGGATCGCGCGCGGCGTCGGCAGCGCGGCGAGGAAGGCGTCGCGGTCGGTCGTCGAGGCGAGGGCGCGGCCGCCGGCCTCCTCCTGGAAGCCGGCCGCGGCCTCGTCGCCGAGGTCGAAGCCGGCGACGTCGAAGCCGGCGTCGAGGGCGTTCAGGGCGAGGTTGCGGCCCATCACGCCGAGGCCGACGACACCGAGGGAACGATCAGACATGGAAATACGGGGAGGGGGCCAGTGGGCAGGAGCCCGTGGCGGAGTGGTTCAGAATGGCACCGCGCCTCGATCCAGGCGCCCATCGGGGCTCGGCGTGCCGCGACTCACCGTGCAGGAGGACGCCGGTTCGGGACCTGCGCCCAAGACGCGGACCTGAGAGAGACGAATCCGCGCCGCGAAGGATTCCGCCGCCCGCCGCGGCGCCTCAGGGATCCCCCGACCGCGACGTGCCGCGGAACGGTGCCCGACACGCGACAGTCAACGACGCCCCTCTCCCCCACCGCCATGTCCCTGTTTGGATCCGACACGCCCGCGCCCGCCGGGCGCCTCGCTGGAAAGGCCACCCTCATCACCGGCGCCGCCGAAGGCATCGGCGAGGCGATCGCCCACAAGTTTGCCCGCGAGGGCGCGAACGTCCTGCTCGTCGGCCTGCCCGGCGACCCACTCGACGAGGTCGCGAGCGACATCCGCGAGCAGTACCCGAGCGTTCAGGTCGAGACGCACGCCGCCGACGTCGGCAGCCGGGCCGCGGCCGAGGCGGCCGTGAAGGCGGCAACGGACGCCTTCGGAAAACTCGACGTGCTCATCAACAATGCGGGCGTGCTGCCCAAGCTGTCCGAGTTGCAGGATTACCCCGAGGAGGACTTCGAGAAGCTTGTCCACAACAACATCTACACGGCGTACCACATGACGCGCGCCGCGCTGCCTGCGCTCCAGAAGACGGCCGGCAACATCGTCTCAGCGGGTTCGGAAGCGGGCTGGAACGGGTCGCCGATGTTCGCGCCGTACGGCCCGACAAAGGCCTACATCCACGCGCTGATGAAGGGCGTCGCGGGCGAGCAGGGCAAGTACGGCATCCGCGCCAACTGCGTCTGCCCCGGTCCGGTGGACACGTCCTGGACGCACGTCGAGACGGGCCCGATGGACAAGAAGACGGTCCAGACGCTCACGGGCGCGACGGCGCTCGGGCGCCGCGGCACGACCGAGGAGATCGCCAACGTCTACGCGTTCCTCGCGTCGGACGAGGCGAGCTACGTCACCGGCGCGCTCTGGCTCGTCGACGGCGCGACGACGATCGTGCACGGGATGCCGGGCGATGACGTCCCGGCGAGCGTCAAGAAGGAGCCCGCGGGCGTGCTGAAGCTCCGCTTCCAGCGCCACTCGGATCCGTCGGACGCGCCGACATCCTGACGCCGCGCCTCGGCCGGGCCGTCAGCCTGCGCAGGTCAGGCCGTTGACGAACGCCACGACGGCCGGGCCCGCGACCTGGTCGTCGCGGCTCAGCGCCGGCACGACGAGCGCGTGGCTGCGTGCCGGGACGGAGACGAAAGCGCCCGGCGCGCCGGCCGCGACGCGCGCCTCGTCCAGCAGGCGCGACTGGAGCCGGAGGCCGGCACTCTCTCCCGTCCCCGAGATGATGAGCATCGGCGGCGTCTCGGCCGTGATGAACGGCGTCACCGAGACGTCGCGCTGCCACTCGGCCGGCGTGGGCGGCGGCTCGGTCAAGGTGATGCGGTCCGGCGCAAAGCGCGCCGAGAAGAAGTCGTAGGTGTCGCCGACGAAGGCGCCCGGCGCCGTGAGGTTCAGCGCGGCGCCGCTGGCCGGGACGAGGCCGCAGACGGGCGCGTCGCCGAGTTGGTGCGGCGAAGGCCGGGTTCAGGACCGCCTCAAGGACGAGGTGCGTTCCGGCCGAGTGGCCCATCCCGACGACCCCGCGGCTGCCCCACGTGCGCTGCTCGCGGCCGACGAACGCCAGCGCCGCGGCGACGTCGCGCGCCTCGGCGCGCCAGTCCACAAGCGCGCCGCCCGGGACGGACGGAAACGGGTAGCTGACGACGGCGGCTGGGATGCCGTGGCCCGCGAGGTAGCGGCCGATGTTGTTGTAGATGTCGCGCCCGCCAAACTCCAGATCGCGGTCGCCCGAGTCCCAGTTGCCGCCGTGGACGAAGACGACGGTCGGACGCGGCGCCGACCCCGGCGCGGGCAGAAACAGGTTGAGGCGGTGCTTCGGGCTTCCGTCCGGCAGGTAGGCGATGTCGCGGCGGACCTGATCGGACGGCAGGTCGGCGGTGTCGTAGAAGAAGCCGATGCCGACGCGGGCGGCGAAGCCGCAGCCGCCGAGGAGCAGGACGAGGGCGGCGAAAAAGGCAGGGCGGAGCATCAGGCAGGGGGAATCGGAGCGGCTTGGATCGCGCCGCGGCGGAGTTGATCCGCAGGCGGTACCATCCCGTCCGCCCCCGCGCCCCGATATGACCGCCACCGCCTTCGCCCCCGCCACCGTCTCCAACGTCGCCTGCGGGTTCGACGTGCTCGGCTTCGCCATCGAGCGCCCCGGCGACCGCGTGACGGCGCGCCTCGTCAAGGCGGTCCGCGACGTGCCACGGTCAGGCGGCGGGGTGCGCCTCATCTCGGTGACGGGCGCGGCCGGGACCGGATTCGAGCGGCTGCCCGCGGACGCCGCGCTCAACACGGCCGGCGTCGCGGCGCGGCGCCTCGTCGCGGCCGTGGCGCCGGGCGCGCACATCGAGCTGTCCGTAGACAAGCAGATGCCGTTCGGGAGCGGGCTCGGGTCGTCGGCCGCGAGCGCCGTCGCCGCCGTGGTCGCCGTGAACGAGGTGCTCGGGCGGCCGCTGAGCCGCGCCGGCGCTGATGCCGTTCGCGCTCGACGGCGAGGCCGTCGCGAGCGGCGGGCGCCATGCCGACAACGTGGCGCCGTGCCTGCTCGGCGGGTTCGTGCTCGTCCGCACGCCCGACGACGTGATCCAGCTGCCCGTGCCCGAGGGCCTGTGCGTCGCGGTCATCCACCCGCACGTCGAGGTGCTGACGGCCGAGGCGCGCGCAGCGCTCTCGGACACCGTGCCGATGCGGGCGTTTGTCGAGCAGACGGCCAACCTCGGGGCGCTCGTCGCGGGCCTGTTCACCAACGACGTGGCGCTCGTCGGGCGCAGCCTGCACGACGCGGTCGTCGAGCCGCAGCGGGCGCGCCTGGTGCCGCGGTTCTATGCGATGCAGGCCGCGGCCGTCCAGGCCGGGGCGCTCGGGTGCAGCCTCTCGGGCTCCGGCCCGTCCGTCTTCGCGCTCTGCGCGGACCGCCGCACGGCCGACCGCGCCGCCTCGGCGATGCAGACGGCCTGGGGCGACGTGGCGACCTCGACGCTCATCGTGTCGGGCATCGGCGCGGGCGCGCGGATCGAAGAAGATGCGGCCTGAGGTTTGAGGTTCGGGGGCCGGGTTTGATAACCTCGCCTCTCAACTCCCGACCCGCGTCATGCTCTACCGCTCGACCGCCGACCCGTCGCACCGCGCCTCCTTCCGCGAGGCCGTCCTGCGCGGGACGCCCCCCGGCGGCGGCCTCTACGTCCCCGACGCGACCCCGACGCTGCCCGCCGATCTGCTCGACGACGCTCGCCGACCGGACGGTGGACGAGGTCGCGCTCGCGCTCGCCCGCGCGTTCGTCGGCGATGAGGTGCGGGAGTTGGACGGCGCCGTCCGCGCCACGCTCGGCTTCCCGCTTCCCGTCGTGGACGTCGAGCCCGGCCTGTCGCTGCTCGAGCTGTTCCACGGCCCGACGCTGGCCTTCAAGGACGTCGGCGCGCGCTTCCTCGCCCAGATGCTCGCCCGCTTCGCGGACGCCGGGCGCGAGACGGTCGTGCTCGTCGCCACCTCGGGCGACACCGGCGGCGCCGTCGCGGCGGGGCTCGCCGGGACGCCCGGCGTCTCGGTCGTGGTGCTCTACCCCGCCGGCCGCGTGAGCGCGCTGCAGGAGAAGCAGTTCGCGAGCCTCGGCGGCAACGTCCACGCGCTGCGCGTCGCCGGGTCGTTCGACGACTGCCAGCGCCTCGTCAAGGCCATGTTCGCGGACGAGGCGCTGCGCGAGGCGGTCGCGCTGACGTCCGCCAACTCGATCTCGGTCGCGCGCCTCGTGCCGCAGACGTTCTACTACGGCGCGCTCGCCATCCACGCGGCGCAGGCCGGCGGGCCCGCGCCGGTCGTCGTGGTGCCCTCGGGCAACGTCGGCAACCTCACGGCGGGCCTGCTGGCGAAACGCGCCGGCCTGCCCCTCGGCCGGTTCGTCGCGGCGACGAACGCCAACGCGCTGCTTCCGGACGTGCTCGGCGGGCTGCCCTACGCGCCGCGGGCGTCCACGCAGACGCTCTCGACGGCGATGGACGTCGGCGACCCGTCGAACCTCGCGCGCCTCGTGGACCTCTACGGCTCGCACGCGGCACTCGGCCGGTTCGTCGAGGCGGTCTCGGTGACCGACGGCGAGACCGAGGCGGCGATGCGCGGCCTCTTCGAGCGGACCGGCTACGTCGCCGATCCGCACACGGCCGTCGGCGTGGCGGCGTGGGCGCGCGTGCGCCGCGACGGCGAATCCGGCGTCGTGCTGGCGACGGCCCACCCGGCCAAGTTTCCGGACGAGGTGGCGCGCGTGCTCGGGCGGCCTGCCGGCGTCCCGGAGCGGCTGGGCCGCCTCGCCGCCCGCCCCGTCCTGTCCGAGGACCTGGCGCCCGGCGCCGAGGCGCTCCGCGCGTGGCTCGTCGGCCGGTTCGGATGACCGGTCGTGCCGGCCTATCTTAGCGGGCGCTCCACATGCACCGGGCGGCCTGCGGTTTTACCTTCAGTCCCTGCCTCGGCGCAGCGACTCCGTAGCTCAGTTGGCAGAGCAGCTGGCTTTTAACCAGCGGGTCGTTGGTTCGAGCCCAACCGGAGTCACCTCGCCCCGGCCTGTTCTTTCTGACGACGCAGGTTCGCCTGCCCACCCTGCCCGGGTGGTGAAATTGGTAGACACGCCATCTTGAGGGGGTGGTGCGAGCAATCGCGTGCTGGTTCAAGTCCAGTCCCGGGCACATAAAAACCCTGCAGGTCGCTGACCTGCAGGGTTTTTTCGTTTGCGCGCACAACACGGGTGATACAATCCTGTGCTCGTGAGCCCGACTTGCTCAGATGAACAGGGTCGCTCCAAGAGGCGGCGTGACGGCTTGTTGTTCATTGGTCAATCCCCGCCGAGCCGCTCTCGCGGATGCATCGGTCTGGCCGATCTCTTGGCGAATGGTGAATCGGCATTCGCGCCCCGGAGCAGTGCGCGCGGAGGGACTTTGCCTGTCAGACTACACTCAGTGGTCGTCGCGCTTGATCTTCTCGGCCTGGACCGATCCGTCCGAGCGGGCATGCCCTTCGGCCTCGACCAGCTCGCCGACACCAAAGCTCGACCGCGCGACGGCGGTGTTCCGGTCGTCGAGGTAGCGGGTCGAGGCGCTCGTGACGAACCGCCGGCCGCCGACGGTAAACGCCTCGGCGTCGATGGCCGAGATCGTTCCGTGAACCTCAATCTCGGTCCCGTTGCTTCCATCGTCGTCGCCGGACTCGTCCTCGACCTTGATCTTGGTCGCGCGGAAGGTGCCGTCGCCGAGCGGACGACCTTCGGCCTCGACGTACGTCCCGACGACGAACGTCCCGAGCGAGACCGGGTTGTTGTTGTCGTCAAGAAGCCGTGTCCCGGAGTCGATCACGAAGACGCGCCCGGTGACGGTCACCCGGTCGGCGGCGACGGCCTCGATGGTGCCACGGACCTCCGCCTCGTGGCTGCCTCGGTCGTCGGACGTCGACTCGACGCGGACAGACGAGCCGCGTCGCGAACTTGCTAGCACGTCGTCGACGTAGATCGAGGCGGTCACCGGCGCGCCCGTCGTGGACGTGGCGCTGAGAACGACGGGCGTGCCCGCTGCGATGGAGACATCGGTCTGCCACGCGGCCGACAGGGTTGAGGCGTGCGACGAGCCGTCGCTACCGGTGAAGGTGACGGCGGCGGGCCCGTCGACCGTGTACCGGACGGACGCGGGTGCCGACGAGCCCGAGTCGCACGCGGAGAAGACGAGGGTGAGGGCGGCAAGGCCGATGGATGCGAGGCGCATGGCGGTCGTGGAGGATGAGCAGGAATCAGTACCCTCCCGTCTTCCAAAAGCAGTGCCAACGTTCCAGGCAGAGCCGGAGGGTGGGACGCGTGCCGTATATGGACTCGCCCTGCGCACGGCGTGCACAGGGCGAGCAGAGCGTGCGCGACTGACGTCGCTAGAATCCGAGGCGGAGCGCCACGCCAGCCCCCGCCTCAGCGGCCGTGATCCGGACAGATGCCCCGGGCGATGACGGATCGCCGGGGACACGGGGGCCGCCCGCGATGAGGGCGTCGAAGACGGCCGCGCCCCAGCCGAGGGCGGTGACGAGGGCGAGCACGTTGCGGGTCCGGTACAGGCGGTTGGCAGTCCGGTACGTCCGGTCGATCTCGTCGGGCATCGTGGCGGCATCGTAGCGGCCGTCGGCCTGCGTGTAGGCGACGTGCGCGGCGACGCTCGCCGCAGCCGACGTACCGACACCGACGGCGAAGATGATCCCGCGCGCCCGGTCGCCTTTGGCGAACTGCCCCCAGCCGGGCAGGAGAGCCGAGCGGAGGGCCGCGCCCGGACGCGGGTCAGTCAGCACGACGTAGCGGACGGCTGGCGAGGGCGCCCCCAGGGGTTCGGTCCGCGCCCGGTCGGCGCGGAGCGTCTCGAACAACTCGACGGTCCTCGGCGACACGAGGACCGGGTCTAAGACGAACGTCGGATCCAGCGAGAGCGCTGCCTCGAACTGACGCCGTGCTTCGACAGCCTCGTTGCGGGCGTGCAGGACGATACCGAGCGTGGTGTGAATCTCCACGAGCTGGTCCGGCGCAAAGTCGGCGTAGTGGAGAAGTGCTTCCCGCGCGCGCGCCTCAGCCGCAGCATAATCGCCCTGCGCCGTCGCCTGGCGGACGGCCTGGAGCAGGTCCGCCGGGCTGGCCGTCTGCGCCCGAACGACGCTCGGGACGGCCAGTGTGAGGGCGAGCAGGACGAGGCGGAGGCGTGTCATCGGACGACCGTAAAGCGGAGTGAGGACGAGCCCCCAGCCGTCGTGAGCCGGGCCGCGTAGACGCCCGCCGGCGCGCTGCCAGCGGCCCACACGAGGCGGTGCTGACCCGCTGGGACGGCGCCGTCGGCAAGGACGGCGACCTCACGGCCCTGGACATCCACGACGGCGAGGCGAATCAGGCCTAGCTCAGTCGTCTCGAGCCGGAGCCGGACATTGCCTCGGGCGGGATTCGGGCCATCCAGGGTGAGTGCAGGCGCGCGGACGGCATCTGGGCCGTTTTCGCCGGCAACGCCTGCCCCTGGCAGCCGAACCATGCTGGCGAGCACGCTCCCGAACAAGCCCGTGCCACCTACCACGTAGAGATCTGCCCCGAGGACGGCGGCGACGGCGGCTTCGCGGGCCTCCGGGAGCGGTGTGACGGCCGTCCATGCCAGCGCGCCGGCGGCGAGGCGGTCGACGGAGGTGAGGCGGGCATCTCCAGCATCGCGCCCGCCGATGGCGATCAGGTCCCCACCCGTTGCGACGAGGGTGAGGCCGCCTCGGGCGGTCGGCAGGGCCGGGAGCGAGGCTGGCGCGGTGCCCGGCACGAACCGCTGGACGGTTGCGAGTGGACCAGCTTGGCTGAACCCGCCGGCCACGACGATGGCTCCGCCGAGGCTAGCCGAGCCGGCCAGGGCCCGGGCTGGCGTGAGCGTCCATGTCGGGTAGCGCTCCCAGTCTCCATCGGCATACTCCTCGCAGGAACTGAGAAACGACCCACTCGCGCTGGCACCCCCGATCACGTACAGTCGCCCCCCGACCACTCCGGCAGCGGTCCCATCGCGGTCATCGCGGAGATTGTCGTCCGTTCTCCACTCATTTGTGGCTGGGTTGTACACATCCGTGTCGTTGGACGTCCCCTCGTCGTCCTGCCCGCCGATGAGATAGATCCGGCCGTCCAGCACCACGGCGCGGGCGTCGGCGCGGGGGTGCTCGAGCGCGGCGACGGGCGACCAGCCGGTCGCCGGGTCGAAGACCTCGGCCGTGCGGAGCAGGACGCCGCCCGCGCCTCGGCCGCCGATCACGTAGAGCCGTCCATCGAGGACGGCGGCCGCAGCCCCGGCGCGCGGCGTGGCGAGAGGCGCAGCACTCTGCCACGACTGGGCCGCGAGCGGGGCAGACAGCAGGAGCGCAAGCAGGCAGGAGAACCGGATCGTCATGGAGTCGGGGGCGGAGACGGGAGACGGCGCGCAAAAGGCGTACCGGCCAGCTAATCGGCCGGAGAAGCCATGCGAACCCGGACCGTCCGCTGCTCGCCGGCGGCGACGCGGAGGCGTTGCTCGCGCACGCCGAGCGTCGGGTGTTCGAAGCGGAGCGTGTGCTCGCCGGGGGCCAGCACGAGCGGGCGCGTCTGGGGCGGCACCGTGTCCCACGGCCGGCCGTCCACGACGACGCGGGCCCACGGCGAGACGTCGAGCGTGACGCGGCAGGCGAGCGACCACAGCGAGACGGAGGCTCGGGCGGCCTCGCCGGCTTCGACGCGGACGCTGAGCGTGTGCACCGGGAAGGCGGGGTTCTCGAAGGTCACGTCGTGAGCGCCTGCCGCGAGCGCGAGCGCAGCAACCGGCGTCGTCCCGACGGGCTGCCCGTCGACACGGACGGCCGCCCATGGATCGGCCACGATGGTAAGCGTGCCGGTGCCGACCGTCGGCGCGGGCTCTGGCATGGCAGGCGGAGTCGCCGGCACAGGTGTCTCGCGGGGTGCCGGTACGGCCACCGGTGGTCGGTCAGGTGCCGTGTTGCTCGCGGGTGGGAGGATGACAGGGGCCTCGGCCGTCGGGGACGCCGAAGGCACACTGGGATCCGACGACGGCACGGCCAGGCTGTCGGCAGGATCGAACGCGGACACGACGAGCGGGGCTCGTGCGAGTGGCTCTGCGGCAGGCAACGGGCGAACCGGCTCCGGCGGACCCGTCTTCTGAGTCGACAGGACGATGCCGGCACCGACCAGCGCCGAGACGGCCCCGAGCACAGACCGCGCCTCGCAGACGGCGACGCGCAGGAGGGCGCGCGTTTACCGCTGCGTCTGCCTCCGCATCGGGCAGTGGCGAGAAACGCTCTCCATCGGCTCCAAGGTGGCGGCGGGACGTATCCGGCGGGATCCGACAGAAACGTGACGAGCTCGGCCGCATCCGCACGTCCCACGGCGTCCTGCATGGCCCCCAGGCGCTCTGCAAGAGCGGCGGCGTCGGGACGGGCCGACGGATCCTTGGCAAGCAGGGCGACGACGACGGCCGCGAGTGGCGGCGGGACGCGCGGGTCGGCCACGAGCGCCGAGGCAGGGTCGGCATGGAGAATGGCGTCTAGCGTCTCCGAGACCGTCGTGCCGCCGAACGGCGCACGGCCCGTGAGCCCGTGCGCGAGGACGGCCCCGAGCGAGAACAGATCGGCGGCGGGTCCCGCCGCCTCCCCGCGAACGATCTCGGGCGCCAGGGTGGTGAGCGTCCCGCGGACTTCGGCGTCTGCCGGCTGCTCTGAGCCCGGCTCTGGAGCCAGCGAGGCGAGCCCGAAATCGGTCAGCCGGACACTCCCGTCGAGGCCGAGCAGCACGTTGGCCGGCTTCACGTCGCGGTGCAGAATCCCGGCCGCGTGGACGGCCCCGAGCCCGAGCGCGGCTTCTCGGGCGACATACGCGACGAGGGCCGCCGGGAGCGCACCACAGTCGTCCAGAACGGCCTGGAGGTCTCGCCCTTCGACCCAGTCAGCCACGAGCGCTCCTCCGTCGGGATCGACGTGGCGGACGCGGACGACGTTCGGGTGATCCACGCCGGAGGCGAGGCGCGCTTCATCGGCGAACCGGGCGCGTCGCTCGGGGTCGGCCGCGGCAGCCGGTCGGAGCGCCTTCAGCAGGACGACCTCGCCCGTCGCCCGGTCGACCGCCTTGAACACGGACGTGATGGGCCCACGCGCCAGTTCGGCGAACGGTCGGATATCTGGGGGCGGGCGCCGTAGACACGTTGCCCTAGGCCGGGACGCCGGTGCCCATGCCATCCTCGCGCCAGTCCTTCATGCGGTACTGGAGCCACCGCCGCGACACGTCAAGGATGCGGGCCGTCTCCGAGACGTTCCCGCCGCAGCCTTCCAGCGTCCGCTCGACGGCGATCCGCTCGACCTCCTTCATCGACAGGCCGGGCTCGAACGCGAGGGTTGCCGCCGGCGTGGCCGGCGGCAGGCGCAGGTCGTCCGGGGTCACGAGCGCGCCGCGCGTCAGCACGACGGCCCGCTCGACCGTGTTCTCCAGCTCGCGGACGTTTCCCCGCCAGTGGTGCGCCACGAGTGCTTCCATCGCGTCGGCCGTGAACCCCTCGACGCGCGCCCGCGACCCGACGGCGTAGCGGTCGAGAAAGTGGTGGGCCAGCAGCGGGATGTCCGCCCGGCGGCGGCGCAGCGGCGGCATCTCGATCCGGATCGTGTTGAGCCGGTAGAGCACGTCCTCGCGGAAGCGGCCGTCCTCGACCAGGTCCGCGAGCGGCCGGTTCGTTGCCGAGACGACGCGGACGTCCACGCGCCGCGTCGCGGCCTCGCCGACGCGCTTGACCTCGCCCGTCTGAAGCACGCGCAGCAGCGCCGTCTGGAGCTTCGGGCTGAGGTCGCCGACCTCGTCGAGAAAGATGGTTCCACCGTCGGCGGCCTCGAAGAGGCCTTTCTTGTCGGCCGCCGCGCCCGTGAATGCGCCCTTGACGTGCCCGAACAGCTCGGACTCCAGCAGGTCGTCCGGGAGCGAGCCGCAGAAGAGGGCGACGAACGGCTTCTCGGCCCGCGGCCCGTTGTAGTGCAGCGCCCGGGCGACGAGTTCCTTGCCCGTCCCGGACTCGCCCTCGATGAGAACCGTTACATCGGTGTCGAGCACGCGCGAGAGCGTCTCGAAGAGGTCCTCCATGGCCGCGCTGCTCCCGATCATCTCCGTGAACCCGTGGCGGGCCTGCGCCTCACGGCGGAGCCGGGCATTTTCCTCGCGCAGCGCCGCGACGCTCCGGGCGTGCTCGACGGCGATGGCGGCCTGGTCGGCGACGGCCCGCAGGAACGGCAGGTGTTCGCGCGTGAACCGCCCGCGGTGGCGGCGGGCGTCGAGGTAGATGGCCCCGATCTGGCGCGCGCGGAGCCGCAGCGGGACGCACGCGATGGACTGGATGTGCTGGAGCACAACGCTCTCGACGCCGCCGTAGCGCGCGTCGGCGGGGGCTTCGTAGACGAGCACCGGCTCGCCGGTCCGCAGGACCTCCTGGACGACGCTCGTCGAGAGCGGCTGGACGCCCTCCAGTTCGGCATCGGAGAAGTTGCGGCTCGCGCGGATCTCGAAGGGCACGTCGGCCCCTGCCGACTCCAGAAGCACAAACCCGCGCTCGGCGTCGAGCGCCGCCATCGTCGACGTGAGAACGGCGTCGAGGACGGCCTCGGGGGCCTGGGCCGAGTTGAGCGCGGCGGCGATTTCGGAGAGGGCCGCGAGCGAGCCGCGGACGTCGTCGGGCGGGGGCGGAATCATGTCAGGGAACGATAAAGCCGGCCGGCTTGGACCGGCTCCGGTTGCCGGCCTCGTCGACCGTCCAGACGCTCCACGTGTAATCGCCCGGTATGAGGGCGGCCGGGAGCGCGAACGTCGTCGCGGTCGGCGGGAGCCCGTCGCGGTCGAAGACGAGGTTGGGCACGCCGGCCCCGTCGAGCAGCGACACCTCGACGCGGTAGGTGAACGGGAAGGGGAGGTCGGAGGGCCGCCACTCCAGCACGGGTGGGTTCTGGGCGATGGTCACCGATCCCTGCGGGCTGGCCGTCAGCGGCGTCTGCTCGACGACGCGGACGAGCGCGAGCGGTGGGCCGAAGGACACGTTGCCGGCCCGGTCCGTGACCTCGATCCGCAGCGGCCGGCCGAGAAGGGACTGGGCGCGCCCACCGGGAAGCGCCGCTGCGTCGAGCGTGACGTCGAACTGGCCCGGCGCGCGCTCGATGAGCGGGGCCCGGAAGGCGAGTTCCTCGGCGACGAGCGTCGCCCCTGCGACATCGCCCTGACGGTCGGGGTCGCTCGCGCTGACGCTGACGACGAGTTGGAACACGGGCGACGCCGGCGGCCACCGGTCCATGTGCACCGTCTGCGCCGACTGTGCCGTCACGACGGGCAGCGCGTCGACGCGGAGCTCGGTCCGGGCGACGGCCCCGACCACAACCGTGACGGTGTCGTCGACGGGCCGGTAGCCGTCGGCCTCGGCGTGGACGCCGTACGACCCGGCTGGCAGACCGTCGACGAGGAACGCGCCGTCGGCACCGGTCCGGGCGACCCGCTCGGCCCCGCCGGCACCAAGCGGGACGAGGTGCACGCGTACGCCCGACCGGCCCTCGAACGGCGGGTAGATGCCCGTTACCGTCCCGGCGACTGTGCCTTCAGCCCGGTACGACTCCGAGTCCGGATCGAGCGGATTGTCGTGCGCTGCGCTGCCGAGACATCCGGCGAGGGCGAGCGTGGCGAACAGGAGGAGGGTCCGGCGAATCAACGTGGCGGTTCGGCGAGGGGCGGAGAGGATACGGCGGGCCCGGACGCACCGCGGCGGCGGAGCCCACGAAGGACTCCGCCGCCGGGCGAGCCGAGCCACGAGATGGCTAACGCACGACCGTGACCGAACGCGTCCCGACGCCGCGTCCATCTGCACTCAGGCGGACGAGGTAGAGGCCGGCCGGCAGACGGCCGAGGTCGAGGCGCGCCTCGTGCATGCCCGCCACCTGAGCGTCCGAAGCCGTCTCAACGACGGAGCGTCCAAGAGCGTCAATGACCGTGAGCGTGACAGACGCGGGGGCAGTGAGCGCGTAGCGCACCGACACCGCCTGCGTCGTCGGGTTCGGGAAGACCCGCTCGATGGCGAAGCTGGCCGCCGGGGCTTCCTCCGAAGCGACGACCGTCGCCGCGTCGAGAACGACGACGACGCGCGCGTCGAGCCGTCCCGCCATCGCCGACGTGCCCGAGGCACGGACGGTGGTCCCGGCGCCGAGGCTGGCCGCGGAAACTGGCGCTCCGGCCTCAGTCACGAACAGCGTCGCCGATGTGTAGGTCACGTCGAGGCCGGCGAGTGCGAAGGTGCCGGCGCCCGTCGTGCTGACGCGGCCCGCGGCCCGCGCACCGCGGAGGATTTCGATGCGGGTGGCGACGAAGCCACCGGCTGCCGTCCGAGTGCCCGTCACCTCGACCGCCTGGCCGACCGCGAGGTCCGCGAGTGTGGCGGGGGTGCCGTTCTGGCGGACGACGACGGCACTCGTGGCGGCGAACGGGACGCCCAGGACAGACACCGAGTCGGCAGCCGTAGCCGTGACGGCAGCCCGCAGGCGGATGGCTGCGGTCGGACCGTCCTCGCGCTTGATCTGGAGCGCCGTGAGCGTCCCATCGGGAGCCAGGCGCGCGTGCACCTCGAGGCTCTGGCCCGCCGCGAGGCTGGCGAGGGCAACGGGCTGGCCGTTCAGGCCGACGATTCGCGTCGCCGGGGTGACGACAAATGGCCGGCCCAGCAGCACGACGAGGCTGTCGCCGATCGCGTCAAGCGAGGCGCGCGCCTCGACCTCGCCCTCCGCACCGGCGTCTTCGAGCTGGATCCGCGTCGCGACGCGGCGGCCCGTCCCGTCGGTGACACCGCGGACCTCGACGGTCTGCCCGAGGGCGAGCGTGCCGAACGAGATCGGGAGGCGGTCGTGGTCGAGGACGACCGTCCGGGACGTGACGGCGAAGTCGTTTCCGGCGACGGTCAGGGCGCTGTCCGCAAGCGCCTCGATGAGCCCGGTTACCTCGAGTTCGCCCTCGTCAAAGGACTCGATCTCGACGCGCGTCGCGACGACCGTACCGTCCGCCAGGAACCGGCCGTGAACCTCGACGCGCTGGCCGACGGCGAGCGCGCTCGTCGGCAGGGGCGTCTGGTGGTGCCCGACGACGCGTGTCTCGGCCGTGAGCGCGAACAGATGGCCCGAGACGACGAGCGAGTCGGCCGAGACGTGCTCGACCAGCCCGTGGACCTCCAGCCCGTGGTCGTCCTCGTCGCCGGTGCGGACCTTGATCCGCTCGGCGACGAGGTGCCCGTCCGGCAGAAGCCGACCCCGAACCTCGACGCGCATCCCGACGGCGACGTTGCCGAACGTCGCGACGCCGTCGATCCGGGTCGCGGCGGTGACCCCGAACGTCAGACCGCCAGCCGTCAGCGAGCTGTCTGTGCGGGCGGTCACGAGGCCCTCGGCCTCGATCTGGCCGCCGTCCTCGTCGTCTTCGATCTTGATGTCGTCGGCGACGAGCGCGCCCGCCGCCTCGTGGCCCTCGACCTCGGCCAGCATCCCGACGGCGAGGTCCGAGAACGTGAGTGCGGCTCCGTGCTCGCCACGGATGCGGGTCTGTGCGGTGACCGCGAACGTCTGTCCGGCGACGGTCAGGCTCGACGTGCCGAGCGATTCGATGGGACCTGCGGCCTCGACGTCGTCTGGCAGAGCAGAAGCGGCGCGAGCGGGCGCAAGCCCGGCGAGCAGGATGAGCGCCGCGGCGAGGGCGGGAAGGAACAGGCCGGCGCGACGAGCGGCGGCGCGGGGTATAACCGTGTGCATCGGAGAAGGGGGCGTGGGGTCCGGAAATCAGACCGATGCGGCAGCCTCTTCCAAGGAGAGTGCCAAGGAACCCGAACCATCCCATTTGAGCCAGAACAGGTGATTTGAGCCCACGCGGTGCCTCGAGCGGGCAGGGCCTGCACAGCCGTGCGCAGCTAGTGCACACAGCCTGCTGGCCTCGCGGATGTCGCGCAAGCTCATATAGCGCACAGTATGCCCTGTGCATCCCTTGCGCAGCAGGTGCATCCGCTGCACATTTCAGCGGCCTGCCACGCCGAGCCAGACATGGGACGCGGCGCGAATCGCTCGTTTGACGCTTCCGAGTCACGTCCGGCGAGAGCGGCATCCTGTTTGAAAGAGCCTCATCTCTCCCGCCCCGTTTGTCCAGATGCGCCACGTCTACGTCTCTCTTGCGGTCGCCCTGGTCCTCCTCACGGCCTCTGCGCCCCGAGCGCAGTGGACGCCGGAGAGCCCGTCGCCGACCCGTCTCGACATCCGAGGCATCGCCGCCCCGACGACCTCGCACGTCTTCGTCGCCACCGAGGACGACTCATTCGACAGCAGCGGTGCCCTGTTCGAGTCCGCAGATGGAGGCGTGTCGTGGACTCAGCGCAGCGTGCCCGCAGACGGGTTCAGCCCCTTCAACGGGCTTTTCTTCCTTGACGCTGAGCGCGGGTGGGCTTACGGGAACGAGAACGTCCGGACCACCGACGGCGGCGTGACGTGGCAGGCGCTCCCGTTCCTCGGATCGACGTACCACATGGAGTTCTTCACGCCGTCGTTCGGGGTCGCCTCGACGAATGGCGGCCTCTCGGTCAGCCGTGACGGCGGCTCGGCGTGGGGCGACGCTCCGAACGGGCTCTACGACTTCGACTTCGCCGACGCCCAGACCGGCCTCGGCGTCTCGCCCGGAGGCCTCTACCGGACGGCCGACGGCGGCCTCACGTTCACGCTCGTCCGCTCCGGGAGCGCTACGGCCGCCACCTTCCTCTCCCCGACCGTCGCCGTCGCTGTCGTCGGCGACGCGTTCGTCCGCTCGGCCGATGCCGGGCTGACGTGGACGCCGGCCGGGCCGGCGCAGGGCCGGTCCCGGCTCGAAGCGGTCTCCAGCGACATCGTGCTCGCGTGGGGAGTAGCACCCTTCTTCCCCAACGACGACGCGACGCTCCTCCGCTCAGCCGACGGCGGGCAGACGTGGACCTCGCTCGGGGCCGTCGTCGGCCAGGGCACGCTCGCACTGACAGCCGCCAGCGCCTCGTCCGTCGTTGCCCTCGATGTTCGCGGCGACGTGTACCACTCGGGCAACGCCGGAGCGACGTGGGCGCTCGCGGCGCGCTCGCCGGGCCCGCGCCCGAGCGCCTTTTCCGAGATCCGACCGGCCTTCGCCGACGCCCAGACCGGCTACGTCGGGTACGGGGCCGGCTACGTTCTCAAAACGACCGACGGCGGGGCCACGTGGACTCAGGTCAGCAGTGGGTCCGGGGCGAGCCTCCACGGAGTCGCCCGGCTGGGCAACGGCGCGCTCGTCGCTGTCGGCGACGACGGGTCAGTCCTGACGCGTGGGGCGGACGGGCGGTGGACCCTTCGGCCAGCCCTCGGAGCCACCCCCTTCGGCGCGGCCGGCCTCCAGGCCGTCCAGGCGACCGGCGGGGCCGCGGCCGTCACCGTCGCCTCGGACGCCCGCGTCTACCGGACGGCCGACGGCGGCGCGACATGGACGGCTGCTCCCGGTGCCCCGTCGGACCTCAGCGCCCGCGACCTCTCCTTCACGACCGCTCTCGACGGGTGGCTCGTCGGCGCCGGCTTCGACGCCTCGGCGCTCTACCACACGACCGACGGCGGCGCGACGTGGGCCGCAGGCCCGTCCGACTACCGCGGCCAGTGGGTCGCCGTCGACGCCCGCGGCGACCGCGTCCGCGCCCTCCGCTACGATGGCTTCCTCGCGAGAACCGACGACGGCGGCGCAACGTGGACCGCGGCCCTGCTCCCGGGCGCGTCGTCGGCGACAGGCGTCGCCGATCTGGCCTTCTTCGACGACGCCGTCGGCTACGCCGTCGGGGCCAACGGCTACACCGCGCGAACGTCCGACGGCGGGGCCACGTGGACCCGGCTGCCGGCCCCGAACGCCGCGCCGACCTTCACGTCGCTCACGCTCGTCGGGCCTGGCGAACTGTGGGCGACAACGAACACCGACGTCGTCTACTACTCGGCGACGGGTGGCCAGAGCTGGGCCGAGATCCCCGTCGGCACCGACGTGTTCGGCGGCTTCGCCGGGATCGCGGCGACGGCCGAGGGCGAGGCGTTCGTCGTGGCCATCGGCGGCATCATCCGCCACTTTGCCGGCCCGCCGCCGGCCCCCGAGAACCGCCCGCCCGTTGCCGCCTTCACATCGGTCACGAACCGACTCACAGTCGCGTTCACAGATACGAGCACGGACCCCGACGGCGCGGTCGTCGCGTGGGCGTGGGACTTCGGCGACGGCGACACGTCGGCCGATCCGAACCCGACGCACACCTACGCCGCGGCCGGCACCTACCTCCCGCGCCTGACCGTCACCGACGACGACGGCGCCACCGGCGTCACGGGCCGTGCGATCGTGGTCTCGCCCGGGCCCGGCGGCACCTTCGGCGGCTTCACCGAGGTCACGCCCTTCGCGCTGCCCTTCGTGACACCGCAGGACGAGGACTTCTGGGTCGCCACGACGGCTCCCGCCGACTACGACGGCGACGGAGACATCGACGTGGCGGTCCTCGGCTACTACGTCGTCTACAACCAGAGCGTGGACGAGCGCCTGATGTTGCTGCGCAACGACGGCGCGGGGCCGGCCGACGAGTGGACCTTTACGACCGTCGACGTGGACCTCGGCGACCTCTCGTCGGGCGCGTCGGACATGGCGTGGGGCGACGCCGACGGCGACGGCGACGCCGACCTCGTGGTCGCGACCGATGGCGAGACCGCCCTGTACCGGAACGATTCCGGCACGCTCGTCCGCACGGCAACCGTCCTACCGGGCTACTACGAGGACAACGACCAAGGCGACTTCGACCTCCGCTCGGTGGCGTGGGCCGACATCGACAACGACGGCGACCTCGACCTGCTCATCCCGTCCGTGTTTGACGAGAGCGCGTTCGAGTTCCGCACCGCCCTCATGCGCAACGACGGCCTCGACGGCGACGGCGGCTGGACCTTCACGGAGATCGACGCCGGCCTCGACCCGACGCGCCACGCCCAGAGCGCGTGGGCCGACAGCGACGGCGACGGCGACCTCGACCTGCTCCTCGTCAACGTGGCCCCGCTGAACGGCGAGGGCTTCATCCGCCACTACCGCAACGACGGCGATGGCACCTTCACCGCCGAGACGCTCCTCGACGGGCTGACGGTCGAGCACGGCGAGGTGCAGTGGGGCGACGTCGACGCCGACGGCGACCTCGACCTGCTCGTCGTCGGCAACCTCGGCGAGACGGACGGCACGTTCACGCCTGCCGCGCTCCGCGTCTACCGCAACGACGGTGGCACGTACGCGCAGACCGAGGTTCTCGCGTGCCCTGCCTGCGAGGGGTGGTTCGACCTCACAGCCGCGACGTGGGCCGACTACGACTCGGACGGCGACATGGACATCCTCGTCACGGGCAGCTACAACTCGGGCTCGCAGATCGACGGCCGCGCCCAGATCTTCCTCAACGAGGGCAGCGCGTTCACCGACGCTGGCGTGACGCTCCCCGCCCCGCGGGCCGGTGGCACGCGCGGCGGCGCGTTCTCGTGGCTCGATCTCGACGGCGACCTCGACCTCGACTACTTCGTCGCCGGCGAGTACTTCGTCCCCGGCGGCAACGGCCTCATCGAGGCGCAGATGCACGCCTATCTCAACGACGCCGAGGGCGCGAACCGGGCCCCGACTGCGCCGGCCGGGCTCACGGCGACGGCGGCCGGCGCGGGCCGCGTCGCGCTCGCGTGGGCTGCAGCATCCGACGACTCGACGCCTGCCGGGGCGCTCACCTACGACCTTGACCTTCGCCTCAACGGGGCTCCCGTCGCGACGCCACGCAGGCTCCCTGAGCCGGGCGGCATCAGCACAGCCCGCGCCTGGACCCTTGACGGTCTTGCAGAGGGAACGTACACGTGGCGCGTCCGGGCCATCGACAGCGCGTTCAATGGCGGGCCAGCCGCCGTGGGCACCTTCACGGTCGGCCCGGTCGGGGCCGAGGGCGACTCGCCGCTTGTGTACGCTCTCGACGAGACATTCCCGAACCCGTTCCGGGCCGTCACGATGGTCCGCTACTCGCTTCCCCTGGCAGGTCCAGTAGATGTTTCCGTCTATGACGTGCTGGGGCGTCTCGTGACGCGCCTCGTGCACGACGACCGCCCGGCGGGTGCCCATGACGTCCGATGGGACGCGTCGGGCCTGGCGAGCGGAGCCTATGTGATTCGGTTCTCGGCCGGTGAGTTTTCGGCCATTCGCCGAGTGACCCTGATGCGTTGAGTGCGGGAATCGTGGACCACATCAGACAGGCGCGAGGGACCTGCTCCAGTTAAAGCGTGAGAGTCGAGTGGCTCGCCGCAATGCTGAGGTCTGGAGCAGCAGCGCGGAAGCCTGGAAGGGGTCACCTAGGCTCGATCCAACAATCCGCTTACCATCAATTACCCTATCAAACCGGCAGCTCACTGTGACGGTGTGCCGCCCGTGCTGGACCGCTAGAACAGAAACTACGGGCCGTTCTGAACAGCTCTGACGCCCCTCTCTTCCACCCGCTCGCTGCCAGCCCCGGGCACTGAAAGGCCCCGGACCGTGGGCGACGGTCCGGGGCCTTTTCTGTCTGGCCACTCCTGAAGAGGGTGTCTGGACTGTGCCGCACAGCAATCCGATATCGCCCAGGAGCGTTGGATCTGGATTCCAGATGCCCGATCCAATGCCTTCCACGCCCCTACCGACTGCGCCCCTCCTCGCTGAAGCGACCCTCTCGGTCGGCGGGATGACCTGCGCGGCGTGCGTCGGACGCGTCGAGAAGGCGCTCGCCCGCGTCGATGGCGTCGAGGCGGCGGCGGTGAACCTTGTCACCGAGCGCGCGAGCGTCCGCTACGATCCGGACCGCGTCACGCCGGCCGACCTCGCCGCGGCGGTCGAGCGGACGGGCTACGACGTGCGCACCGACGAGACGACGCTCGCCATCTCGGGCATGACGTGCGCGGCCTGCGCCGGGCGCGTCGAGAAGGCGCTGCGGGCCGTGCCGGGCGTCGCCGCAGCGACCGTCAACCTCGCGACGGAGCGGGCGAGCGTGCAGGCCGCGCCGGGCGTCTCGGCGTCAGACCTCCGCGCGGCCGTCGAGCGGGCGGGCTACGGCGTCATCGAGACCGACGGCGCATCGGCAGGCGACACCGAGGAGGCTGCGCGCGAGCGCGAGCGCCTCGCCCTGCTCCGGCGCCTGCTCTGGGCCGCCGCGCTGACGCTCCCGCTCGTGGCGCTCGACATGGTCCCGATGCTCATCCCCGGCGGGATGGCGTGGGTGATGTCGGTCGTCCCGATGCAGACGCTCTGGCTGGCCATGTTCGTCCTCGGCACGGCCGTCCAGTTCGGGCCGGGCGGGCGCTTCTACCGGACGGGCTGGGCCGCGGCGCGCCACGGCGCACCCGACATGAACACGCTCGTCGCGCTCGGCACGTCGGCCGCGTACGGCTACTCGCTCGTGGCGACGTTCGTGCCGGGCGTGCTACCGCCCGAGGCGGTCCACGTGTACTACGAGGCCGCGGCGTCCGTCGTGACGCTGATCCTGCTCGGCAAATACCTCGAGGCAAAGGCGAAGGGCCGCACGTCCGACGCGATCCGGCGCCTGATGGCCTGCGCCCGCCCATCGCCCGCATCGTGCGCGACGGGCAGGAGGTCGAGGTGCCTGTCGAGGCCGTGGCGGTGGGGGACGTCGTGCGCGTGCGCCCCGGCGAGGCCGTGCCGGTCGACGGCGTCGTGACCGAGGGCACGTCGTTCGTGGACGAGTCCATGGTGACGGGCGAGTCCGTCCCGGTCGAGAAGACCGTCGGGGCGGAGGTGACGGGCGGGACCGTCAACGGCGCGGGCTCGGTCCTCTTCCGCGCCGAGCGCGTCGGGGCGGACACGGCGCTCGCGCAGATCGTGCGCCTCGTCGAGCAGGCGCAGGGCTCGAAGCCGGCCATCCAGGCGATCGCCGATCGCGTCGTCGCCGTCTTCGTGCCGGCCGTGCTCGTCGTCGCCGCGGCCGTGTTCGGCGTGTGGCTCGCAGTCGGGCCCGCCCCCGCGCTGACGTACGCGCTCGTCGCCGCCGTCTCGGTCCTCATCATCGCGTGCCCGTGCGCGATGGGCCTCGCGACGCCCGTCGCGGTGATGGTCGGGACGGGCAAGGCGGCCGAGATGGGCGTCCTCTTCCGGAGGGCGAGGCGCTCCAGACGCTCAGCGAGGTCACGACGGTCGCGCTGGACAAGACGGGCACGCTCACCGAGGGCCGGCCGAGCCTTACCGACCTGCGCCTCGCGCCCGGCGCCGGCCTCTCTGAGGACGACCTGCTGCGCCTCGTCGCCGCGGCCGAGGCGCCGAGCGAGCACCCCGTCGCCCGCGCGCTCGTGGCGGCGGCCGAGCGCCTCGGCGCGCTGCCCGCGGCGGCCGGCTTCGAGTCGATCAGCGGCATGGGCGTCCGCGCCGCAGTCGAGGGGCGCCGCGTCGAGGTCGGGGCGGACCGGTTCATGGCGAGCCTCGGGCTCGACGTCTCCCCTTTTGCAGACGATGCGGCGCGCATGGGCGACGAGGCGAAGACACCGCTCTATGCGGCCGTGGACGGGCGCCTCGCTGCCGTCCTCGCTGTCGCCGACGCTATCCGGCCGACGACGCTGGAGGCGATCCGCGCGCTCCACGCGCGCGGCCTCCGCGTCGCGATGGTCACCGGCGACAACCGGCGCACGGCCGAGGCCGTCGGGCGCGCGCTCGGCATCGACGACGTCCTCGCCGAGGTCCTCCCGGCCGACAAGGCCGCGGCCGTGACGCGTCTCCAGGCCGGCGGCGCGCGCGTTGCCTTCGTCGGTGATGGCATCAACGACGCGCCCGCCCTCGCGCAGGCCGACGTCGGCGTCGCGATCGGGACCGGGACGGACGTCGCGATCGAGTCGGCGGACGTGGTGCTGATGGCGGGTGACCTGCGCGGCATCGTCGCGGCGCGCGCGCTCTCCGAGGCCACGCTGCGGACGATCCGGCAGAACCTGTTCTGGGCCTTCGCCTACAACGTCGTCCTCATTCCGGTCGCCGCCGGGGCGCTCTTCCCGGCTTTCGGCGTGCTGCTCTCGCCCATCTTCGGCGCGGCGGCGATGGGCGTCTCGAGCCTGTTCGTGCTGGGCAACGCGCTCCGCCTGCGCCGCTTCCACGTGCCCAGCGCGGCCGCAAGGTCGTGAGTCAGGACCCGACCTCGCTGAGATTAGCGTCCGATAGGGTTGAGCCGAGTGCCGTTTAGTCCTCGGCGACAAACCCGCCTCCAAGATCCTCGCACAACTGAGTTCCTCTGAAACAGAAACCGGTCCTCCTAGCATTAGGAGGACCGGTTTCGTGGGAGCCAGTGGTCAGATTTGAACTGACGACCTGCTCATTACGAATGCCTCCCGGTCGTTCAGAGCTCGGACCCGAACCGGCTACACCATATCAAAAAGGCGACTTCAGGCGGAACAGAGGCGCACCGAACCGCACCCGTCTGCACCGCCTTGCCGTGATTGTGCCGTGATCATGGCACAGCGACCCCGAGTCGCGGCGGCTCGGACGCCTCGGTGCCGAGGGCGTCTGCGTCGAGCGCGTCGACGTCGAACACGCGCCGGACGTGGGACGCGCCGCGCGCCGGGTCATAGTGCCCGTAGTGACGTTCGATCATCACGGCCGATGTGCCCATCATCCGAGCCAGGTCGAGAAGCGGCACACCGGCCGCCGCCATGCGCGTGCCGTAGCTGTGGCGCAGGCTGTACGCCGTCACGTTCTTCTCGACGCCCGCCTCGGCGGCGAGTCTCTGGAGCCGCTTGCTGAGATAGTCGAGCGCGACCGGCCCGCCGTTGCCGCCCGTGAAGACGGGTTCGTCCGCGCGCTCCGTCACGCGCGCTGCAACGCGCCGCTGTAGCACCTGGAGTGCGGCCCCAGCGACAGGTACCGACCGCGCCGAGCCGGCCGTCTTGGTGCCCTGCACGCGCACCGTGGGGCCGGCGCCGTCGCCGTCGCCCGCGCCTTCGTCGAGCCGGACGTCTGCCCACCGGAGCGCGCGCTGCTCGCCGGGCCGCAGGCCCGTGCCGAGCCCGAACACGAACCACGTGCGGAGCCAAGCAGCCGAGGCGCCTGTGACCTCAGCGGCATCGAGCGCGCGGAGCATCGCCTCTGCCTCCGGCTTCGAGACGTGATCCCGGCGGTTAGGCCGGACCGAAGGCCCCTCCACCTCGGTCGCCGGGTTCTGCGCCGAGTAGCCCTGCCCGGCGCACCAGTCGAAGAAGTGCGAGAGGACGGCCCGGTACCGCTGCCGCGTCGCGGCGCTCTTCTGCGGCCCGCTCCCCTTCGTCTGCCCCTTCGGCCTCGGCTTCGGGGCGCGGACGAACCGCGCGACCTGCTCCGCCTCGACGTGCCCGGCGAGCGTGCCGGCCGGGAGCGACGCCGCGAACGCGCGGAGCATCCGGCCGTCGCCGTGCACCGTCGAGACGGCGCGGCCGGCGTGGAGCTTCGCCTCGAGGTAGGGCTCCACGGCGTCCGCAACCGAGACGCCGACCGGGGCCGCCTGCTTCCACGGGTCGAATGCGCCGACCGCGAACCGGCGGGCGTGGGTGATCGCCTTCCCCATCGCGGCCCCTTTGTCCTTCGTGCGCAGGTTGACGCGCTTGCGCGACGGCCGCCGGTCGGGATCATAGGCCGTCCAGTACCAGGACCCGTAGGGCTCCGGGTCGCCGCCTTCACCTTTCCGGAAGTTGCGCTCAATGTGCGTCCCGTCAGGTAGCTCGGCGCGGAAGGCACTCGCCTGCGGAGTTGCGCGGCGACTCACGTCCGCGCCCCGTCCGGGGCGCCTTCGCCCGAGCTGGCCTCTCCCCCGCTGGCGTCGCGGCGCGACCTATGAAGCCGGCCGCCGGTCTCGATGACCTGCCACGCGCCGAGCGCGTCGTCGTCAGCGATTGCCCAGACGGGGCCGACCTTCACCGCGTGCAGTTCGCCGCGCTTGACGGCGTTGCGGACAGCCATCCCGGTGCAGCCCTTTCGCCGGGCGACCTCGACAGACGAGACGAGGCGTGGGGACGTGTCGGCGACGGAAGCGGGCGGCATCGACGGGGCGGAATGTTCGGCTGCACGTTACTGCACCTCTTGCGCGGGTGCAAGTGTCTGCGGTACGTTGCTGGCATCTCACCGCCGCCGAGATGGAGATGATTGAGCCGGGCCGGTACGACTGGGAGGAGCACGAACCAGACGCCTACGCTAGGCCGTACGGAAGCCGAGCCGACGCCGAACGGTTCGTTCTGGCACCTGTCACGTCTTGGGAGCATCGGACTCGGATCGAGATCGCAGCAAACAATCCGGACGAGTGGTGGCTCTTCAACTTCTGCACGGATTCTCTGATCGAACAGCTCAGCCTCACCGCCTTCCGCTCCCCAAACGGGCGGACTGACCGAAAGGGGCGGGGAATTACTGTAGACGAACACGGCAACAGCCTCTGGTTGGACAGTGGGGCAGACTGCCTACGGATATTGGACTGGCTGTGGGAGGCGTTCCGGGTGCGCCTCGGTAACCGGGTCCACGAGGCCTACAAGGTCGGTGGAATGACCGAAGTGTATACACTCTGCGACGGCCTCGCCGACAGGTTCGACGTGAACCAGTTCGAGTTTGGGGTTTGGCCCGCTGGCGGTGGCACGGTCACGGGGGAGCCCGTTCCGAGAGGACCGAGCGCCGAGCTGCACCGGTACTACCGCTGCGACTTTAATGGCTACCTGGAAGAGGCGTGGGGCCGGTTCCTATCGACCATCGACACCGCGAAGGTGGACGCGCGCCGAGTGGACATGAACCGCCCGTTGGACCTCTTCCGCCCTCAGGTTGGCCACGACGATCCCTTCGGAGAGTTGGCCGCCCCCCTGACTACTCCCGCCGTCTCCCCCACCGGAGACGGGGCTGACCCGAGTGCCAGTGACATCAACACCGAAACAGGGCCCGTCGCCGGGGAGCCGTATTTCGCTCCACCAGGTGGGGACGAGGGTTGGGATGGGTGCATCCCCCTCGGCGTCTTGGACGGACCCTTTCAGCTCTACTTCGACCCCGCCGTAAACGACGTGTGTTCGGCCTCGCCTGGCGAGCCGATATGGCTGGACTCGCTAGTCCCTGAACCTTCCGCGACGGAGAAACCGGCAGCTGATGAGCCTGCCCCGTTCCCAATGCGTCCCTTCTCCATCCGCGGGCACGCTGCGCCGGGCTACGCCGAGACGATCCGGGCGGCCGTTCGGCAGGACCCCTCATTGCGTCGGGCATCCTTCGCCGCGCTCGCCGAGGCCGCCGGCATTGCGGGTGACGAGGCCGTGAGAACAGTGTCGCGGGCCATCGAGAAGGCGACGGGGTGGAAGCATCCTGCGCGTGACGTCGAGGCGTTCGTGTCCGTACTGTTCGTTGCCGTCGGGGAAGACGTGCCTACCTAACCCGGCACAGCGGGAGTTGACGGAAGACGACGGGACCGGCGGATACAACGACGGAAGACGGCGGAAACAACGACGGAAGACGACGTGGGAAAGCCGTCGGACGCGGGGGAATCTGAACTCGCCGCCGAACGCTGCGCCCTAGAGGGGCCTGGCACCCGATCTTCCCCCCGCACCCGGCCGATGCCGGAGCGAGCGCGAGCGGGCACCCCACCTCGGCGGCACCGAAGGGGTGCCCGTTCTGCGTTCGCTCTGCTCGGCCGCGTCCGAACCCGATGTGTCCGCAGACACCTCCCCCCGCGTCGAAGCCGACAAGCCGCCCGCAGCCGGCCTCGACCTTGACGCGCTCGCCGACGCGCTCGTGTCCCGTCTCGGCTCGGCTGGACCGTCACCGCTGCTCGACCTGCCCGCCGTCGCCCGGTGGCTGAACATCTCCGAACGGCTCGTGGAAACGTTCGTCGCCGCCGGGGATCTGCCCGTGCTTCGGATCGGGCAGGGCCGGGGCGTCCGCCGCTTCGAGCCGGCCGCCGTCGAGGCGTTCATCCGACGGCAGGCAGCCGGCCCCTCCGCGCGCCGCGCAGAAACACAGGCGCGGGGCCGCAATCGGCAGGCGACGTGAACGCGCCCGCACCCAGCGGGCGCCCGTCGGCACCGCTTACCACTGTCCCCCCGTGGTACATGCCGAGCGCCGACGACCTCGCGATGCAGGCCCGCGACCGGGCTCGCCGCGAACGAGGTGAGCCGCTGCTTGACGCTGCCGCCGCGCCGCACCTCCACCGTCAACAGCCGGCCATAGGCGTCGAACGCGCCGAACGCGCAGTACTCTCGCCGACGCTGGACGACGCGGCGCTACACGGGCTCGCGGGCGAGATCGTCCGCACGATGCGGCCGCACACCGAGGCCGCCGACGCAGCCGTGCTCGCGCACCTGCTCGCCGTCTTCGGCTGCGCCGTCGGGCCGGGGCCGCACTACGCCGTCGGCGCGTCCGCGCACCGCGCTCGCCTCTTCGCGCTCGTCGTCGGCTCGACCGGGCGCGGGCGCAAGGGTACGGCGTTGGACGCCGCGCTCGCACCGTTCAAGCACCCGGACGGCCCCGGCGACGTGCTCGTGCGCGTCCGCTCGAACGTCCAATCCGGCGAGGCCATCGTCGAGGCCGTACGCGACGGCGAGGGCGACGACCCCGGCGTGGACGACAAGCGGCTGCTCGACGTCGAGACCGAGTTCGGGAACGTGCTCGCCACGAAGGGCCGCTCGGGCTCGATCCTCTCCGGCGTCATGCGGCAGGCGTGGGACTCGGACACGCTGTTCAACACGAAGGTGCGGCCCGTCCGCGCGACCGGCGCGCACGTCGTCATCGTCGGTCACATCACGGCCGAGGAGCTGCTCCGCGACTCCGGCAAAACCGACGTGTCAAACGGCTTTCTCAACCGCTTCCTGTTTGTCTATTCCGAACAGGCGCGGTCGCTCCCAATGCCCGAGCCGCCGCCCGACGCCGTGCTTGCGCGCCTCGCACGCGCACTCTCGGCCACCGTGCGCGAGGCCACAGGCCGGGGCCGCGTGACCCTCTCGCCGGCCGGTGTCGCCGCGTGGGAGCGGCTGTACCCGCACCTCGACGCCGACGACGAGGGAGCCGTCGGGGCGCTGCTCGCGCGCGTGAAGCCGTACCTGCTCCGGGTCGCGCTCGTGTATGCGCTGCTCGACCGGGCGGCGCACATCGAGCCCGTCCACCTGCGGGCAGCGGCGGCCGTTCTGGACTACCACACGGCGACCGTCCGGCGCATCTACGGCACGCGCGCCGGGCAAACGCTCGCCGACCGCATCCTCGACGCCGTGGACGACGCGGGGGGCGAGGCGACGCGGACGGAGCTGCACAAGGCCCTGAACCGGCACGCGACAGCCGAGGCCATCGACGGGGCGCTCGTCAAGCTGGAACGCCTCGGTGCCATCGAGCGTGGCCGACGGGCCGGGAAAGGGCGCACAGCCGAGACGGTGCGAACGTGCGAAGGAAGCGAACGAAGGGGCGGGTTCGTCGGGCTTCCTTCGCTTCTTTCGCGGTTCGCACCGGACGCCAACACTGTGCCAGCTCGCTTTGCCGCGCCGCTGTCGTCGCTCCCGCCCGTGCTCGGAACGCCGGACGACGGAGCGGACCTCGGCGACGGCCTGGCGGACAAGACCGATCCGTTCTAGCGATGCCTCTCCCACCCGACACGGCTCCCACGCCGCGCGAGACGCGGCTGAAGCTGAACCGGCTCGAACGCTGGACGCGCGACCACTCCGAGGCGCTCGCGGCCGCCGGGTTCGGCCCGGCGCTCGTCCGCCTGCGGGGCCTGTTCGAGCTGGCCTTCACCGCCGAGCACGCCGACTACCTCGAAGAGGAGATCGCTTCCCTCCGCACCACGTGATTCACCCTACTGCCGTGTCTACTGCCCTCGTCCCCGCCTCCCCACCTCTCGCCGACGTGCTCGCCGCGCACCCCGGTGCCGAGACAGAGCTTGCAGAACTGTTCGTCGACATCTACGTCGAGATGCGCGCCCGAGACGCCGCGAACGCGGAGGGTGCCGACGCCAGCGCCCGCGCTGCGGCCGCCGCCGAGTTGTACGAGCACGAGACGTTCGCCGACTTCACCGACGACGCCCTGCCCGAGTTTCCCGCCGACGTGCTCGACGCGTGGCTCGCGACCGAGCCGGAACTTGACTTCCGCGTCGCACGGGAGCGCGCCGAGAATGCCGTCGCCGACCGCGTGGAAGCCTACACAGACCTCCGGGCCGATGGGAAGACCGTCGTCCAGGCCGCCCGCAAGCTCGGCGAGGACCCTGGCCGCCTCGTCGCCCTCGCCGACGCCAAGCTCGATCCGCACCAGCGCGAGCGGATCAAGGCGGGCCGCGCCGCGCGCCGCGAAGACGACGCCGCGCGCGCCTTCAACGGCCGCCGCCGCCTGCTCTCGGCGCTCGCCTCGAAGCTGACCAAAGAGATCGAGACGCGCGACATGAGCGACGTCCCGGCCGACAAGCTCGTCGGGATGCTTCTCAAGGTGTGCGAGTTGTCGCGCGAGGAAGCCCCCGAAACGACCGTCCACGGCCGGATTCAGAGCGTCTGACGCCCCGCCGTGTGTCCAGCCTGTAAGCCGGACACAGGCCGCGATGCCACTTTCTAGTCCGTACAGGGCACTTCCCGACTGCGCGCGTTCAGGTTTGCTAACCATTTAGGTTAATCCAATGGGCGGCTACGGCTCCGGCTGGCATCGCGGCGCGCGTCAGACGGTGGACGATGCGCTGACGTACACGATCAAGAACCTCGTCCCGTACCTCCGCATCGCCGAGCAGGCGCAGGCGGCAGGACGGCTCGGCGGCGTCACGACAGGCGTCTGCACGTGGTCGCGCGGCGGCGAGGAACGGTCGCGTATCGGCTTCACCGTCGAGGTCGAGCGCGCCGGTCCCCCTGCGGTCGGACCACCTGCTGAGCCCGGTCCTTGTGGGCTGACGCTCGTGCTTGACTACCGCGTCCGCGACACCAGCGTGAGCCTCCGCGTCCCGCTCGACGTGACGGCGGCCTTCCGCACCGGGCGGCACTACTGGATGCGCTGCCCGGCGTGCGAGCGGCGGTGCGCGAAGCTTCACCTGCCCACCGGCGCGCTGCGGTTCGCGTGCCGGGCGTGCCACGACCTCACGTACCAGAGCTGTCAGGAATCCGGCAAGTTCGACGCGCTGTTCCGAACGATTGCCAATGAGATGGGCCGCGACCCGTCCGCGATCAAGCGGCTGCTGAACCGGCGCTCCCGGTTCTGATCCAGCCTGCTCTGTCAACTGGTCCACACTGTGCCACCCTGCTACCCTGTGTCCGAGCGCGTCCAAGCCCCCTTACTCTCGCCGGGCGAGGCCACACAATCCTCGGTGATCGCCGGCCCATTACTGCGCCACGACAAGCCGCGCCGAGGCGACCTGCGACCTGACCACCAGCCGCACCAGGTACACGCCGGAGGTAAGTCTTGCTGCGTCGTCCCCGCCGTGCCACTACCGCACGATGACAAACCTGCCGCCAGCCTCGACGGGCTCGGCCTCACCCTCGACGCGGACGCGGTAGACGTACGCCCCCGGTGGGAGACCAGACCCGAGCGCGACGGCGTGGACGCCGGCCGCGAGCACGTTCGGCGCGTCCTGTCGGACGCGCCGGCCGAGCGCGTCGAACACGTCGACGGTCACGCGGGCTGACGCTGGGAGCGAGACCCGGACGGCGACCGTGCCCGCCGACGGGTTCGGGGCTGGCGGCGAGACCGACACCACCGCGGGTACAGGCTCGGACGAGGTAAACGGGCGAACGACAACCGTCACCAGCCCCTCGTCTGAAAGCGTCCCGTCGGTTACGACGTACCTGAACGTGACCGTCCCCGTAAACCCGACCGGCGGGGAGTACAGCACGCGCCCCTCGCTCCGGAACGCGTTCCCGACCTCCGGGTCCTCGACCGACGCGATCTGGAGCGCCGGCCCGTCTACATCGGTGTCGTTGGCGAGCACATCGATCTGGACCAAGACGGCCTCCTGGGTCGAAGCCGCATCGTCCACCGCGACGGGGGCGTCGTTGACCGGTCGAACAACAAGATGCACCTGGCCGGTCGATTCGAGCCCGTTGGCCCCCCGGACGGTATAGGCCAGCGTCTCCTGACCAGAGACGTTCAGGTTCGGCGTGAACGTGACGGTTCCACTGGCGAGCGTGACCGACCCGAGTGACGACGCGCCGATGGCGACCGTCGTCAGTGGCCCGCCGCTCGTGGAGGTGTCGTTCGAAGCCGGGTCGAACGAGACCGGGATGTCCTCGTCCGTCGCGACGTCGTCGGGAACGGGATTGGGAGCTTGCCCGAGGACGACGGCGAGGCGGGCCCGGGTCGGTTCGAGGGTGAACGCCCATGCGGTGTTGCCCTGGAGCGCGGGGAACGTGACCGGATTGAACGCGCCCGTGACACTCGTGTAGGTGAACGGCGTGAACGTGGTCCCAAGCGGGTATGGCGCGACTCCGCCGGGATAGGTGAACGCGAGCGCGCCCCCGGCCGTGAGCCCGGCGAACGAGACGCGTGAGGCGTCACCTGGCGTGACCGTCGAGAGGTCGACCGTGAGCAGGCCGGCGAGGCGGGTCGGGACGGAGACCGTGACGGCCCGGGGGGCACCTGAGCTGCTGCCGGCCGGCGCGATGGAGAGTTCGCCGTCGACGCCGAACGTCCCGCTCCCGGTGATCTCGAAGAGAGAGGACTCAAGGCGGAGCCGGGCACCCGGGGACACGGTGAACGCCCCGCCGCTGAGCTGGAAGCGGCCTCCCGTGTCGATGAGGGTCGGTCCGTCGATCCGAAGGTTCATCCCGTTGCCCAGACCTATCGGGCGGCTGATCCGGGCCGGACTCACCACCGAGGCTTGCGCCCCGAACACAAGGGCTGAGCCAGCCTGCGTCGCGCTGAACGACAGGGAGCCGGCGACCTGTCCGCCAGCCCGGCCAAGCCTGAGCGTGCCTCCAACGTTGAAGATGGCGTATCCATCCCCGGTGGAGATCTCCGTCACACTCGCGTTCTGCACCCGGACCGTCGCGTCGCCATTGTCAAAGCCCTCGTCTACGTTGGAGATTCGACCGATGGTCACGTCGGCGATCCGGAGGTCGATGGTCCCGGGACCGCTGGGGAAGGAGAAGTCACCGAACGTGGTCCCGCCCGGGACCGGGGTGGAGGTGATGACGAGAATTGCCGCCCCCTCGCGGGTGGAGCGGCGGGCGGCGGTCACGTTCCCGACACGGAGGACCGTCCCGCTGATCGTCATCGGGCCCCCCGTCGCGATGATGCCGCCGATCCGGAGTGCTGCTCCGCTCACCGACACGCCGCGTCCGCCGCCGCCCACCAGACCGATTCCGCCCACGTTCTGGAGAGCGATTTGCCCGGCGGGGTTGTCCGTGCTGGAGGTACCAGTCCCCGTGCTTCCACACGTGTCAACGCGTGCGGTGACCGTGAGAGTCCCCCTGGAGGCATAGGCCGCCCCCACCGACAGGAACCGGTTCACGGCCGACGAGACGGTGACGGTCGGAGTCGTGGGCGGGATGGTTGGAAAGGGACTTCCGTTCGATGGGATTCCTCTCGCCTCGAGCCGATCTACCCGGGTGTCTGCGGCCAGCGTCACATCCGCCGACGTTTCGAACAGGGCGTTGTCGGCGGCTCCGGGGACGCCCTGCGGGGTCCAGTTCGTGGGCGTCTGCCACGAGCCGGAGGCTCCGCCGGTCCACTTGTAGCTGGTCTGCGCCGCGGCACTCTGGCTGGCGAGCAGGACGAGAAAGAAGACGCAGTGACGCATGGCGGAGCTTGAGACGCGGGGACCCGGACAGACTACGGTCCCATGGTGCCCGACGCCTCAGGAAACGGCGGACCGCCCCGCGTGACCAAGCCGAGGTGGAGAGCTGGCGCCGCGTCTGGTGTAGGTCCCGGCCGTCCCGTACGTTGCAGCCATGAAGACACCCGCGCCCCCGTTTACCCTCTGCGGCACCGCGACGCCTCTCAGCACGGCGTCGCCGGAGACGCGAGAGGCCATGCTCGACGCCGTGCGAGACGCGAACGGCAGGCGTGCGCTGAGGCCAGCGGAGACCGTCAACGCGGCGGCGCTCGACGTCGAGGCGTTCCTCGTCGTACCCGCTTGGGCAGACGGCGAGACGGCGGCAAGCGTTGCGGCCGACGTGCTCAGAGAGGCGTACGGGCTCGACGCGGCGGCGCATACGTTCGACGTGGATGCTCTACGCTGAGGGCGCGCGGCGTCTCGGATTCCCCGGCCTTGTGCCGGTGCCCTCCGTGCGAAACCGGCAGGGCGGCACTGGCATAGACGACGCTAGAGCGCAGGGGCGGCTACGGCGCGCCCCGTAAGGCTCTGTGCGGGCCCCGGCGTGTTGCTAGCGCGCCGGGGGCTTCCTGTGTCGTCGCGTGCCGCTGTGGGGCGCTACGCGAGCGCGGCGGCCATCGTCCGCAGCTCGTCGGCGTGCGCCTCAACGGCGGCGCGGAGCCGAGCGAGTTCGTCGGCGCGTCAGGTGCACGGTCGCGTGTGACGGCCCCTGTACCAGGTGGGCTCCTTGAAGCCGGCGGCCTCGGCGATCGCGGACGGACGGGGAGGAAGGGCTTGAAGCGCTCGGCGAACTCGCGGGCGGTCATAGTGCGGGCGGGAAGTGGAGACGGGAAGGTAGCAAGAAGAAACTTGCGCCTTTGTTAAGCATAAAGTCTTGACACGGTTCGTACAAGAGTTATGCTTACATTGCCTTCACGGGCGCAGCAACGCTCCAACGCCTCCTCGCCTTCCACCGGCCTACGGGCCACCCCGCACAGAGCCATGTTTGAGATCACGCTGAACCTCTCCACCGCCTACGGCGACCTGCTCGTCACCGCCGAAGTCGAGCGCGGCCACTACTCCATCGGCCCCGTCACCCGCCCCGACGGCTCGCCCGTCGACGTGACGCTCGACCTGCTCGAAGAGATCGAGACGAGCATCGATGTTCGACGCGCAGTGCAGCCGCTACGACGCGCTCTTCTTCGCGGCCGACACGCCCGAGTTGCTCGCCTACCACGCCTGACCCTCCCACCGCCGCGCGGGGCCGCCCTCGGGCCCCGCGCGCCACCCGGAACGACCATGCGTGACTCCCTGAACCTCTCGGCCTACGGCGCTGGCTACTGCGTCAACGGCGAGCCGACCGGCGACGAGACGCCGCTTCGACGACTGGCAGCCGGCCTTCCCGCCCGCGAAGCCGTGCCGCCACTGCGGGACCGACACGACCATCTTCGGCGCCGTCTGCATCGAGTGCGAGCTAAACCCGGCGGACCGCCGGGCCGCGGCCGTCCCGGCCCGCATAATCCCGCTCTACCAGGCCCGCCGCGCCGCGTGACCTCCGCCGCCCGGCTGGGTTCGTCTCGGCCGGGCGGTTTCACCTGACTGCCCTCCCCTGTCGAGCCCGTGAAGCGCACCAGGCTGCAAGCTCGCGCGCCCGCTTGCCGTGAATGTGCCGTGACAGGATCACGACGAGGAAAACAGGATCGGCCTCCGAAACGCGAAAACGCCCTTTCCGATATGGGAAAGGGCGTTTTCCTTGGAGCCAGTGGTCAGATTTGAACTGACGACCTGCTCATTACGAATGAGCTGCTCTACCCCTGAGCTACACTGGCAACCGTCGCCCGCGCGAGGCGCTGCGGCGAACGGTGAGAACCTACCACGCCCGCCGCCGTCCCGCCAAGACGTGCCCCGCCAAAACACTGTGAACCGGCCTGCCCTCATCGCCCTCCGCGGCGTCGCGAAGCGCTACGGCGTTGCTGTGGCCCTCGCCCCGACTGATCTCGACGTCGCACCGGGCGAGACGCTGGCGCTGCTCGGCACGAGCGGCTCGGGCAAGTCCACGCTGTTGCGGTGCGTGCTGCGCCTCGTCGTGCCCGACGCCGGGACCGTGGCCGTCGCCGGCGAGGCCATCACGGACGCCTCGGCCACGGCGCTGCGCCAGCGCATGGGCTACGTCATTCAGGCCGGCGGCCTCTTCCCGCACCTCACCGCGCGCGGCAACGCGGCCCTCCTCGCCCGCCACCTCGGCTGGGACGACGCCCGCGTCGACGCGCGCCTCGCGGACCTCGCCGAGCTTACACGGCTCACGCCGGACCTGCTCGACCGCTTTCCCGGCGAGCTCTCCGGCGGCCAGCGCCAGCGCGTCGCCCTCGTCCGGGCCCTCATGCTGGACCCCGACGTGCTGCTTCTGGACGAACCGCTCGGCGCGCTCGACCCGATCACGCGCGCCGACCTCCAGACGGACCTCCGCGACCTCGTCCGGCGTCTCGGCAAGACGGTCCTCCTCGTGACGCACGACCTCCGCGAGGCCGCCGTCCTCGCCGACCGTGTCGCCGTGATGGACGCCGGGCACATCGTCCAGCGCGGGCGCCTCGAGGAGGTTGCCGCCGCCCCGGCGACCGCCTTCGTCGCCCGCTTCGTCGACGCTCAGCGGATCGCCCTGTGATGCGCCTCCTCCCTCTTCTGCTCGCCTGTCTCGCGGCACGCGCAGCGGCGCAACCCGTCGCGGTCGGCTCCAAGGTGTTCACCGAGTCCGTTGTGCTGGGCGAGATGGCGACGCAGCTCGCCCGCTCCGCCGGGGCAGACGCGACGCACCGGCGCGAGCTCGGCGGCACGCGCGTCCTCTGGGAGGCCCTGCTCCGCGGCGACGTCGACGCGTACCCGGAGTACACCGGGACGATCGTGCAGGAGCTGCTCGCCGGGCAGTCGGTCCCGGACGACGCGGCGCTGCGGGCGGCGCTCGCCCGGCAGGGCGTCGAGATGCTGGCGCCGCTGGGCTTCAACGACACCTACGCGCTCGGCATGGCCGAGGCGCGCGCGGCCGAACTCGGCATCGTGACCGTCTCGGACCTGCGTCGGCACCCTGACCTGAGCGTCGGCCTCTCCAACGAGTTCCTGAGCCGTGCCGACGGCTGGCCGGGGGTGAGGGCGGCCTACAGCCTGCCGCAGACGGGCGTCCGCGGGCTAGACCACGACCTCGCCCTGCGCGGCCTCGCCTCGGGCGCCATCGACGTGACGGACCTGTACACGACGGACGCCGAGATCGCGGCGGGCGGCATCCGCGTCCTCACGGACGACCGCGCGTTCTTCCCCCGCTACGACGCCGTCTTCCTGATCCGCGCAGACCTCCGCGCCCGAGCGCCGCGCGCCGTCGCCGCTATCGCCCGCCTCTCGGGGCAGATCGACGAGGCGGCGATGGTGCGCCTCAACGCCCGCGCGCGCCTCGGCGGCGTCCCCGAGGCGACCGTTGCCCGCGACGGCCTGCGCGACCTGCTCGGAGCGGAGACGACGGCCGTCGTGGCGTCGCGGTCACAGCGCGTGTGGCAGCGGACGAAAGAGCACGCGCTGCTCGTCGGCCTCGCGCTGCTCGCGGCGATCGGCGTCGCGATCCCGCTCGGCATCGCCGCGGCGCGTGTGCGCTGGCTGGAGGCCGCCGTCCTCGGGACGGTGAGCGTGCTCTACACGATCCCCGCCCTCGCGCTGCTCGTGGCGCTCATCCCGGTCCTCGGCATCGGGACGGCGCCCGCCCTCGTCGCCCTGTTCCTCTACGCGCTGCTGCCGGTCGTGCGGAACACGCACGCCGGGCTCGTCGGCATCGCGCCCGATCTCCGGGAAAGTGCCGAGGCGCTGGGCCTGCCGCCGCTCGCGCGCCTCGCGCGCGTGGACCTGCCGCTCGCGGCGCCGCCATCCTCGCCGGCATCCAGACGGCCGCCGTGCTCACGGTCGGCACGGCGACGCTCGGCGCGCTCGTCGGCGCGGGCGGCTACGGGCAGCCGATCCTCGCCGGCGTCCGCCTCGCGGACACGGGCCTGATCCTCGAGGGCGCGATCCCCGCCGCGCTCATGGCGCTCGTCGCCCAGGCGCTCTTCGCCGGGATCGGCTGGATCGCCCTACCGCGTGGCCTGCGCGGGCGGTAGCGGTGCAGCGCGCGTCCGACCGGCCGTCGTGATGAGGACGACGGCTACAATCACGAGCGCGCCCGCGCCGACGACGCGCGGCGAGAGCGCCTCGCCGGCGAACGCCCACCCGAGGAGCACGGCCACGACCGGGTTGACGTACGCATACGTCGACGCCTTCGCCGGCGTCGTCACCTTGAGCAGCCACACGTAGGCCGAGTAGCCCACGATGGCCCCGATCCCGATGAGGTACGCCAGCGACCACGCGGACTTCGCCGAGATGGCGGACACGTCGAGGTGCTCGCCGAGCATCAGCCCGACGCCGACGAGGACCGCCCCGCCGATGAGCATCTGCCCGCCGACGTTGAGCAGCGTCGAGGCGCTCTTGGGCGCGCCGCGCTGGTAGATCGAGCCCAGCGCCCAGAAGAACGCCGCCGCGCCGACGGCCACCGCGCCCCACGGGTCTACGGGCGCGCCGCTCACGCGGTCCGGCCCGACGAGCACGGCGATGCCGCCCAGCCCGACGGCCAGCCCCGCCCAGACGCCCACGCGCGGGCGGACGCCGCCCGGGCGCGCCCAGTCCAGCAGCGCCATCCACATCGGCGTCGAGGCGAGCAGGAGCGCGGCGATGCCCGAAGGCACGGTGAGTTCGGCCCACGACACGAGGCCGTTCCCGCCGACGAGCAGCAGCACGCCCGCGACCGCCGCCGTGCGCCACTGCGGGAGCGTCAGCGGCGCCGCCCCGCGCGCGCGGCTCCACCCGACGAGCAGCGCCCCGGCGACGAGGAAGCGCACGCCGGCCATCGTAAACGGCGGCATCGTCTCGACGGCGAAGCGGATCGCGAGGTACGTCGAGCCCCAGATGACGTAGAGCGCCGCGAAGGCGGCGAGGACGCCCGCGAGCGGCGGGTCGGGCGTCTCAGCCAGAGGGTCGGTCACAGAGTAAGGCGTAGGGCTGGCGAAGTTACCGGGGCGTTCAGGCCGTCCAGCCGTTGGCGACGCGGTCGAGGTGCGCCTTCCACAGCGCCTCGGGGTCTGTCGCGTAGACCTCGACGAAGCCGCAGTCTGCGCAGACCTGCGCGCCGTCGTCGGAGCGAACCTCCCCCTTGAACATAGCGCGTCGGGGTTCGCGCCATGCCGACTTCCGTCACGTAGCGGGCGTTCGCTTTGCCGCGGTCCACCGGCCGGACGTCCGGGATGACCGAGTCCGAGCCGCAGCGGAGGCAGGTCGTGGGAGGCGTCATCGGAAAGGGTGCGAGGTGGAGAACGACCGTGTGGAGAGAACGCGCCGCTCGAGCGCGGCCCGTGGCCTCTCCACCCTGGAGTCCTCGCGTCCGTTACACCCGCGTGAGCTTGCGGTGCGGTGCGCTCGGGATGTCCGCGGCGTCGCCGAGGCGCGCGCGGCGGTCCTCCTCGTACTCCGAGTACGAGCCCGGGGAAGAAGCGGACCTCGCCGTCGCCCTCGAACGCGAGCGTGTGCGTGGCGACGCGGTCCAGGAACCAGCGGTCGTGGGAGATCACGACGGCGCAGCCGCCGAACGACAGCAGCGCCTCCTCGAGCGCGCGCAGCGTGTTGATGTCGAGGTCGTTGGTCGGCTCGTCGAGCAGGAGCAGGTTGGCGCCCTCGCGAAGCGTGTTCGCGAGGTGCAGCCGGCCGCGCTCGCCGCCCGAGAGGTCGCCGACCTTCTTCTGCTGGTCCGTGCCGTTAAAGTTGAAGCGCCCGGCGTAGGCACGGCTGTTGATCTCCTTCGTCCCGAGCTTGATGAAGTCCGCGCCGCCCGAGATCGTCTGCCAGACCGTCTTGTCCGGATCCAGCGGGCGGTTCTGGTCCACGTAGCCGACCTGGACCGTCTCGCCGACGCGGACGTTGCCGCCATCCGGCGTCTCGGCGCCGGTGATCATGCGGAAGAGCGTCGTCTTGCCGGCGCCGTTGGGTCCGATCACGCCGACGATGCCGCCCGGCGGCAGCGAGAACGTCATGTCCGTGACGAGCGTCTTGCCGTCGTAGCCCTTCTGGACGTGCTCGGCCTCGACGACGACGTTGCCGAGGCGCGGGCCCGGCGGGATGTAGATCTCGAGCTCGGCGATGCGCGCCTCGGACGCGCCGGCCTGGAGCTCGTCGTAGGCCGCGAGGCGCGCCTTGGACTTCGTGCGGCGGCCCTTGGCGTTGGCCCGCACCCACTCGAGCTCCTGCGCGAGCGTCTTCTGGCGGCTCGACGCCTGCTTCTCCTCGGTCCGGAGGCGGGCCTCCTTCTGCTCGAGCCAGCGCGTGTAGTTGCCCTCGAACGGGAGGCCCTTGCCGCGGTCGAGCTCGAGGATCCAGCCGGCGACGTTGTCGAGGAAGTAGCGGTCGTGGGTGACGGCGATGACCGTGCCCGGGAAGGCCGCGAGGTACTTCTCGAGCCACTCCACCGACTCGGCGTCAAGGTGGTTCGTCGGCTCGTCGAGGAGCAGGACGTCGGGGTTTGAGAGCAGGAGGCGGACGAGCGCGACGCGGCGCTTCTCACCGCCCGAGAGCGGCCCGATGGGGCTGTCGGCGGGCGGGCAGCGGAGGGCGTCCATCGCCTGCTGGAGGCGCGCGTCGAGGTCCCACGCGTCGAGGCGGTCGATCTCCTCCTGGAGCTTGGCCTGCTCGGCCATGATCGCGTCGAAGTCGGCGTCGGGGTCGCCGTACTTCTCGTTGACGGCCTCGTAGGCCTTCAGCAGATCCACGGTCGCCTGCATCCCCTCCTCGACGACCTCGCGGACCGTCCGCGTCGGGGTCGCCGAGGTCCGGCTCCTGCTGCAGCATCCCGACGGTCAGGCCGGGCTGCATCTGGATCGTGCCGTCGTGGTTCGTGTCGATCCCGGCGATGATCTTGAGCAGCGTCGACTTGCCGGCGCCGTTCAGCCCGAGCACGCCGATCTTGGCGCCGTAGTAGAACGACAGGTAGATGTTGTCGAGGATTTTCTTGCCGGTCGGCAGGGTCTTGCCCACGCCGGTCATCGAGAAGATGATTTTCTGCTGGTCGCTCACGGAAGGGTCGGAGGGTTTGGTTTCAAGCTACCGGAGGCGGCCCGCCGAGGCGGTGAGGCTTCGGTGGAGCGGACGGAGGATGGAGATGCTGTCCTCCAGCCGCTGCCCTCCGCCCTTCGCCCTTCAGTCGTCCTCAAACACCGCCTTGCCCCTGCCGAGGCGGCCGGCCTCGTCCTGGAGCGCCTGGTAGCGGCGGGCCCAGTCGAGGGCGTCCTCCCACGTCGCCGCGTCCATGCCGAGCCGCGCCGCGATGTCGCGGACGGCCTGCGCCTCGCGCGGGTCCAGCGTGCCGTCGGCGTAGCCGACGAGGAGCAGGTCCAGCACGACGACGACGCGGGCGCGGTCCGACGGGAAGAGCAGGTTGAGGTCGCCGACGGCGCCGGGCGCGTCGGCCATCTCGGCCGGGATGCCGGCCTCGACGTAGAGGCGGTCCAGCCGCTCGACCTCGTGGATCGAGAGCCGCCGGTCAGCGTCGATGACCTGTCGTGCGAGAACGAGGAACGCGCGGCGCTGCTCGGGGGAGAGGTCGTGGAGGAACATGACGTCGGGGTTGAAAGCGGGTAGTACGTCGCGGAGCCGGACCCGTTCTCAGGGACACACACCGGTAACACGCGGGGCCGCAGGCAGCGGAACGGGGCCGTGCAGCGGCCCGTAACCCCGCTCTAGCCCCTCCCCCGCTCGATGCAACTGGCCGACACGACCGCCACCGACTCCCTCGCCATCACGCCCATCAACGTCACGAGCGCCGCGTCGGGGCTGCTGGGCAAGGTCGAGAACTGGTTCGACGCGCTCGTGCTGCTGCTGCCGAACCTCGTCGTGGCGGTGATCATCGTCGTCGCGGCGGCGTTCGCGGCGCGCCTCGTGCGCAGCGTCGTGACGAGCGTGCTGCACCGGATCACGGCCCACGCGCCGAGCGCGGCCAACGTCGTCGGCCTGCTCGCGACGCTGGCGTACCTCGTCGTCCTCGCCTCGGGCATCTTCGCCGCGCTGCGCGTCGTCGGCCTGGACGGCATCGTGACGACGCTGCTCGCCGGCGCCGGCATCGTCGGCCTGGCGCTGGGCTTCGCCTTTCAGGACATCGCCTCGAACTTTATCGCGGGCGTCCTCATGGCGATCCGCAACCCGTTCGTCGTCGGCCAGATTATCGAGACGAACGGCCACACGGGCGTCGTCACGGACATCACGCTGCGCTCGACGATCATTGAGACCTTTCAGGGCCAGCGCGTCATCCTGCCGAACGCCAAGGTCTTCGGCGACGCGATCGTCAACTTCTCAGCCACGCGCCTGCGCCGCATCGACCTCGCCGTGGGCGTCGCCTACGGCGACGACCTCGAGCACGTCGAGCAGACCGCCCTCGCAGCCATCGAGGCGCTCACGGGACGCGCGGCCGGCAAGCCCGTCCAGCTCTACTTCACCGAGTTCGGCGCGTCGTCGGTCAACCTCACGGTCCGCTTCTGGGTCGACTTCGCCAGGCAGACCGACTACCTCGGCGCGCAGTCTGAGGCCATCAAGGCCATCAAGAGGGCGTTCGACGCGGCGGGCATCACGATCCCGTTCCCGATCCGCACGCTCGATTTCGGCCCGTCGGGTGGCGTCGCGATGCGCGAGATGCTAGGGGACAGGGCGGCGTAGCGGTCGCGGGGTGACATCGGCCGCCTCCGCCCGCACTGGCACTTCAGTTCCAGGGCAGCTCGATCATCACGTCCTCGTGGAGCGCGGCGCGGACGTAGGCCATCAGCGCCGTGCGGCCCGGCCCGTGGCGCTCGAGACGGTCCGAGGCGGTCTTCATGCGGACGCGGCAGACGGGCAGGCCCGGGATCACCACGACGCCGTCGACGAGGGCGCGGTCGCCGTCGTCGGACGTGACGATGCGGACGAACTCGGGCGTCGGGTCGGCGAAGCCGAATCCGGCGAAGTCGGGCGGCAGGTTGGGCAGGTCCATCGGGCGTCTGTGGCGGGCGTGCCCTTCCTATCGGTTTCCCACGGCACGCATTAAACGGCGACGCCCGGAGTCCTGCGGGGGACTCCGGGCGCGGATCAGTTTAACGGGGCAGCCGAGGCGGGACGGAACGCCTAGCGGGCCGTGCGCAGGATGAACGCGCTCACCGCGCCGAGCGCCTCGGGCGACATCGTCTCCTCGATCTGCCCGTACTCTGTCCCGGCGCCGGTCGTGGCGCTCTGGAAAAGGTGGTTCTTGCCCGTGAGCACGACGACCTCAGCGCGCGGATCGGCGGCGCGCATGGCCGGCGCGTTCTGGTCCGCGGGCACCTGCGCGTCGAGCGAGCCGTAGAGCGCGAGCGTCGGGACGCGGAGCGCGGCGAGAGCGGCCGTCGGGTCCGAGAGGAGGATGCCGCGGAGCTCGTTCGAGAGCATCCCGGCGATGATCTGCCGGCGGATCTGGACGTACTGCGGCCCGGCGAGGCCAACGGCCTGGCGGGCGCCCGTCGGCACGTCCACGAGGGCGGCGTTGAAGGCGGTCTCCATCGGAACCTGCAGGGCGCTGTCGGGCGCCGTCGGGGCGTCGAGGAGCGGCTGCATCGCGGCGCGGACGGCCGCGGCGAACGCGCGCGACGCCGTCACCGAGGTCGCCGAGTCTGCCTGGGCCGTCGCGGTCCGCGTGAGGCGCTCGATCTGGAGCGGGTACAGGTCCGATCCCTTCACGGCAGGCGCCGCGAGCAGGACCAGAAAGTCCGCCCCGGCGACGCGCGGTGCGACGAGCCCTCCGAGGCTGTGCCCGACGACGCCCGCCCGCGCAACGCCCGGCATCGCGCGGAGCGCAGCCAGCGCCGCGTCGGCGTCCGAGACGAGGTCAGAAATTGAGGTCGTCTCGTAGTCGCCCGTGGACTCGCCTTCGCCGCGGTCGTCGAGGCGCAGCGAGGCGATCCCGTTGCGGGCGAGGTGGTCGGCGAGGACGGCGAACGGGCGGTGGCCGAAGAGCGACTCGTCGCGGTCCTGCGCGCCCGAGCCGGAGAGCAGCAGAACGGCCGGGAACGGGCCGGCGCCGGCGGGCCGCACGAACGTGCCGGCGAGCGTCACGCCGGGTGCGGCCTCGACCGTCACGTCCTCGGTCGCGTACGGGAACGGCGCGGTCGGCGTCTGCGGGCGCGCAAGCTCCGTCGTCCGGCCGAAGGTGATCGGGAGCGTGTTCGGCCCTTGCGAGAACGTCCCCCGCAGCGAGTCCGCCGCGACGCCGAGGTCGAGGCGCCCGCCGAAGAGCGCGTAGGTCACGACGAGGCTGTCGCTGCGGAAGTCGGTCGTCGTGGCGGGAATGCCGACGGCGCCCTGCTGCGGGATGTCGATGGTCGAGGCCAGGCTGTCGCCGGCCTGGACGACGCGGATCGTCATGCGGAGCGGCTCGGGCGCGCCGGGAATGTCGAGGTTGCCGAGCCACGAGCCGGTCGGCGCCTGAGCGATGGCGGCGGGCGCGGTGACGACGAGGGCGAGCAGCGTGAAGAGAGACGCGAGGCGCATCGGGGTGGGGAAGGTGGAGGGTGAGCTACGGGCCGCCTGGCGCGAGGATTCAGCGGCGGACGGCGCGGAGCGTCTGGACAGTGCCGCCCACGCGTAGGCGGACGGCGTAAACGCCGGGCGGCGCAGCGCCGGCGTCCCACACGACGCGCGTTGCGCCGGCAGGCGCGGCGAGACGCGCGACGAGGCGCCCGAGTGCGTCGAAGACGGTCGCCTCGGCACCCGGGGGCAGCGGCGCGCCCGTCTCGATGGTGAGCCGGTCCCCGAACGGGTTCGGGACGGCGCGCAGGGCGAGCGCCTCAGGAAGCGGCTCGGCGGCGGTCGTTCCGCCGTTGGAGGCGCCGGGCGTCGGCGCCGCGAACGTCGTGAACGGGCCCGTCGCGTCGGGCAGGCGGCCCGTCGAGACGCCGGTCGTCTGCGCGCCGAAGGTGATGGCGTCGACCTCCGTCCCGTTGAGAAACAGGCCGACGGCCTCGCCCGAGGCGCCGAGCTTGAACGCCGCGTGGAGCGGCCCCTCGGCCGCCTCGTCGTCCGCCCACACGATGAGGTAGCCGCCGGCCGCGAGCGTGGTGCTCGGGAAGGCCCACTTTGCCGGGTTCGCGAGGTCGTCGGTGAGCGTGTAGCCGGCGAGCGGGACCGCGGCGCCGGTCGGGTTGTGGATCTCGATCCAGTCGTCGGCGTCGCCGGCCTCGTCGCGGAAGGAGCCGTCGTTGGAGGCGACGAACTCGTTGACGACGAGGCCTGCGACGGGGGTAGCGACGAGGATGCTCTGGAACGGCGTCGTGCGCGTCTGCCCGGTCACGTCGGCCGCGCGGACGGCCACCTCGAGCGTTCCGGGCGCACCTGTCGCGGCGAGGGTCGCCGTGAAAAGGCCGTCGCCCGCGACGGCGTCGCCGCCGGTCCCGTCGTCCCGCATCGGCGTCTGCACCTGCGTTCCAGCGTTGAACAGCGAGAGCAGCGTGACGCTCGCCGGGGCCGACTCGTCCTCGACCCGAGACGAGACCACGAGCGCGTCGGACGGCCGCGGGCGGGCCGGCGTCAGGCTCGGCGCCTCGACAATCGGCGGCACGTTGCCGGCGTCGAGCGCCGCGAGCAGCGTCTGCGTGCGCGTCGCGACGAACGGCACGAGGCCGTACTCGACGTGGCCGCCGAGCGCTTCTCGGAAGGCGCGGTGGAAGTCGGCCGGGGTCCAGCCGTAGTCCAGCGGGCGGAACGGGTCGGCCTCGGCGAAGGGCGCGATGAGCGTCTCGATAGCCGCGATCTGCGGGTTCAGAGCGGACGGCGAGGCGGCGCCCGTCGCGAGGCGGCGCAGGTAGAACGTGTAGCGCGCGCGAAACTCCGGCACCGCGAGCAGCTTCGCCACGAGCGGCCGCGCCTCAGAGTTGCTGCCCCACGTGTACGGATTCCGCGTGCCCCAGTCCGGCCCGACGAAGTCGATCCCGAACGAGTTGTCGATGTCGTACGGGATGTAGGTTACTCTGCTCGTGACCGGGTCGATGCGCAGGTAGAAGTTGTTCTTGTTGAACCAGTAGTCGTCCCACGAGCCCGTCACGACCTCGGCCGCGAGCGCGCGCAGGAAGCCGTTGACGTCGAAGGCGCGCTCGATGGCGGCCGGGAAAGAGGCACTCGGCGTCTGGTTGAGGATCCGGATAAAGTCGGCGAGTGCGTCGTAGGCCGCCGGCGTGCCCTGCGAGAGCTCGTAGACCGGCCGGCCGGTGCCGTCGGTGTGCTGGTAGCTCGCGCCCGTCGGGCCGCGGTAGGCGAGGTCGGCCGGGTAGAGGCACTTGAAGAGCGCCCCGTCCTCGGTCCCGAAGCGCCGCTCCATGAACGTCTCGTCGAGGTGCTCGACGTCGGCGTAGAGGCCGTAGGTGGCGCCGTTGATGACCAGCGCCGTGTGCGACGCGCGCGGCCCGATGGCGCCGCCGGCCGCGAAGACGCCCCACCCGAGGACGGTCCGGCTCACCGTCGGGTCGTTGTGCTCGCCGTTGACGTTGAGCTTTTCGAGGCCGCGCCACGCGCGCCCCGAGACGAACGTGTTGAACGAGATCTTGAACGACACCTTCTCCGCCGCCCGCGACGTGTTGCCACGCAGCCGGAAGCCGATGTTAGCAACGTCCTCGACGAGGGCGCCGCGCGTGAAGCGGAAGTCGGCGGGCACCTCGCGGTCCGAGAGCGGGTGGTCGAAGACCCACTGCAGGCTGTCCGGGTCGATGGTGATGTCGATCCGTGAGACGGACGCGCGGTCGTAGACGACGTCGGACGGGCGCTGCGCGTGCGCCGCGGAGGCACACAGGGCGAGGGCGAGCAGCGCGAGGCGCGAGAGGCGAAGCATCGGGTGCGGGTGCGGAGTGGGGCAAGGATACCTGCACTGCCGCTAGACGCTGCGCCGGGGCATGCGAAGGGTTACCGAACCCCATGCGGCGCTCCTGTGCCTCGGTGAAGGCCCCGCGGTGACGCACCGGTGGCACGGGCCGGGGCGTTTCTCGGGAGGAACGGCGGCACGCGCTGCCGGTACTCACCCGAACCCCGAACCGGACCCGAATGGACGACCGCATCACGATCCGCGGCGCGCGCGAGCACAACCTCAAAGGCATCGACCTCGACATCCCGCGCGGCGAGCTCGTCGTGATCACCGGGCTGTCGGGCTCGGGCAAGTCCAGTCTGGCGTTCGACACGATCTACGCCGAGGGGCAGCGGCGCTACATGGAGTGCCTGTCCGCCTACGCGCGGCAGTTCCTGGGCGCGATGGAGCGGCCGGACGTGGACCTTATCGACGGCCTCTCGCCGGTCATCGCGATCGAGCAGAAGACGGTCGGCCGCAACCCGCGAAGCACCGTCGGGACGGTGACGGAGATCTACGACTTTCTGCGCCTCCTCTACGCGCGCGCCTCGGACGCGTACTCGTACGTCTCGGGCCGCCCGATGCGCCGGCAGTCCGACGACGAGATCATCGACGCGATCACCGCCTTCCCCGAGGGCACGCGCGTCGTCGTGCTCGCGCCGGTCGTCCGCGGCCGCAAGGGCCACTACCGCGACCTCTTCGAGCAGATCGCGCGGCAGGGCTTCGAGCGCGTCCGCACGGACGGCGAGATGCGCGAGATCTCGCCGGGCATGCAGCTCGACCGCTACAAGACGCACGACGTCGAGGTCGTCGTGGACCGCCTCGTCGTCCGCGACGGCATCCGGTCGCGCGTGTCGGACGCCGTCGAGATCGCGCTCGGGATGGGCGGCGGGACGCTCATCGCGCACGTCGCCGCCGTGGGCAGCGGCGAGGCGACGGGGCCCGAGGTCGAGATGGGCGACCGCCTCTTCTCGCGGCACCTCACCGCCCCCGAGGACGGCGTGAGCTACGACGATCCCAGCCCGAACACGTTCTCGTTCAACAGCCCGTACGGCGCCTGCCCGGCGTGCAACGGCCTCGGCGTGCGCAAGGAGATCGACCCCGAGCTCGTCGTGCCAAACCCCGAGCAGTCGATCCAGCAGGGCGCGCTCGCGCCGGTCGGCGCCCCGCGCGACGTGTGGGTCTTCGCCCAGCTCCGCGCCGTCGCGGCGCGCTACGGCATCAGTTTCGAGACGCCGTTCGGCGACCTCACGCCCGAGCAGCAGGCCGTCGTCCTGACGGGCGCGGGCGACGAACTGTTCGACATCAGCTACAAATACAAAGGGCGGACGGTCGACTACCAGCACCGATTCGGCGGCATCATCGGGCACATCGAGCATACGGCGTCCTCGACGCAGAGCGCCACGCAGCGCGCGTGGGCCGACGCCTTCACGCGGATGCGGCCGTGCGCCGTCTGCGGCGGCGCGCGCCTCAAGCCCGAGTCGCTGAGCTTCCGCGTCGGCAACACGCACACGTATGAGCAGGATCAGTCCATCGCGGACCTTGTCCAGATGGACCTCGCGAGCCTGTCCACGTGGTTCGACGCGCTCGACCTTACTGGCCGGCAGGCGACCATCGGCGAGCCCATCGTGAAGGAGATCCGCGAGCGCCTCGGCTTCCTCGTCAACGTGGGATTGGAGTACCTCACGCTGGACCGCCAGGCGCGGACGCTCTCGGGCGGCGAGTCCCAGCGGATCCGCCTCGCGACGCAGATCGGGACGCAGCTCACGGGCGTCCTCTACGTCCTCGACGAGCCCTCGATCGGCCTGCACCCGCGCGACAATGCCAAGCTTATCGGCTCGCTGACGGCCCTGCGCGACCTCGGCAACTCGGTCCTCGTCGTGGAGCACGACCGCGAAATGATCGAGGCGGCGGACTTTGTGGTGGACATCGGTCCGGGCGCGGGCGAGTACGGCGGTGAGGTTCTCGCCGCGGGTCGCCCCGAGACGCTCCTGGACGGCCAGGGCGACGGCGCGTCGATGAGTCTCACGACGGCCTACCTGACGGGCGCGCGGGCCGTCCCGACGCCCGCGCCGGGCGAGCGGCGACCGGGCAACGGCGGCGTGCTGCGCATTGAGGGCGCGCGCGGCCACAACCTCAAAGATGTCACGGCCGAGGTCCCGCTCGGTACGCTGACCGTTGTCACCGGCGTCTCGGGCTCGGGCAAGTCCAGCCTCATCAACCAGACGCTCGCGCCGGTCCTCGCGGCGCACCACCACAACGCGACGGGCGTCCCGCTGCCGTACAAGAAGGCGGAGGGCCTGGACCTCGTCGACAAGATCATCACGATCGACCAGTCGCCGATCGGGCGGACGCCGCGGTCCAACGCCGCGACGTACACCGGCCTGTTCGGGCTCGTCCGCGACCTCTTCGCGCGCCTGCCCGAGTCGGTCATCCGCGGCTACAAGCCGGGGCGCTTCTCGTTCAACGTCAAGGGCGGGCGCTGCGAGACGTGCAAGGGCGCGGGCATCATGAAGCTCGAGATGACGTTCCTGCCGGACGTCTACGTCCAGTGCGAGACGTGCCGCGGGCGGCGCTACAACGCCGAGACGCTGGCGGTGCGCTACAAGGGCAAGAGCATCGCCGAGGTGCTGGACATGCCCATCGCCGAGGCGGTCCCGTTCTTCGAGGCCGTCCCGCGCATGAACCGCATCCTGCGGACGCTCGACGCCGTCGGGCTGGGCTACCTGCGCCTCGGCCAGCAGGCGACGACGCTCTCGGGCGGCGAGGCGCAGCGCGTGAAGCTTGCCCGTGAGCTTTCGCGGCCGGGCACCGGCCAGACGCTCTACGTTCTCGACGAGCCCACGACGGGCCTCCACTTCGAGGACGTCCGCCACCTGCTCATCGTCCTTCAGGCGCTCGTGGACAAGGGCAACACGGTCCTCGTGATCGAGCACAACATGGACGTCGCGAAGCAGGCCGACTGGATCCTCGAGATGGGGCCGGACGGCGGCGCCGGCGGTGGCCACCTCCTCTACGCCGGCCCGCCCGAGGGCATCACCGACTCGCCGACGGCGCCGTTCCTCCGCGAGGAGCTCGACCGCGCCGCCGCCGCCGGCGACCGCAGCCTCCGCGTCCGCGAGATCGACCTCGACGCGCTCCTCGGGGCCGGCGGCGAGGAGATGGCGTCGGACGAGGTTGAGGAGGACGAGCCCGAGGATGCCGAGGCGTGAAAGCGTCGCACCGGGGCGCCGCGCGTGTCTGCCGGCGCTGGACACGCCACGGCGCGGACGCCGCGAAACGGTCACCTCGGGACACGTGGCACGGCGATTGGAATGGAAACGTGACGCGAGCCGCCCCGGCGGCGGCTCTGTCACTGGCGCAGCACCCGGCGCACCCGTTCCACCTCTCCCCCGCCGCCATGTCCCGTCTGATCCTTCTCGCCGCACTCGTCGCCGTCAGTGGCTGTGCCGACATCGGCCTCGGCGGCGTCGGCCTCCCGACTCTCGGGCCGCTACCCGGACCGTACCTCGGACCGCGGCCGCTACGACGACTACTCGCGCACGTCCGAGTACCGCCGCATCACGTCCGACGCCGACGCCTACGCGCGCCGCGTCAACGACCAGCTCCGCATCGGCAGCGGCCAGGAGCGCCGCATCCGTGACCTGCTCACGGCCCGCACGGCGCGCCTGCTCCAGCAGACCAACCCGCGCGACCACCGGGCCGTCTACCCGTTCCCGCGGCGCTTCTCGGGCGACAGCCGCGCCGCGCGCTCCTTCTGGTCCTCCGCCGACCGCGACATCGAGCGCATCCTCGACCGCAACGACGCCGCCGCCTACCGCTCCTACGTCCGAGGCGGCGGACGCTACGACCGCCGCTCGGATGACCGCCGGTACGAGGAGCGTAACGATCGTGGAAACAACGGACGCGGCAACTCGGGCCGCGGCCGCGACGACGGCGAGCGCACCCGCCGCGGCGACGACCGCCGCGACGACCGCCGGGACCGGGGCACGCAGACCAGCCGCGACGACGCGCGACGCCCCGGCGAGTCGCTCGAGGACTGGTACCGCCGGCAGGCCGCCCGCCGCGACGACTGACGCCGCGGTGCCCACAGAGCGCCCGCTTCGCCCCGTGCGAGGCGGGCGCTCGCCGTTCAGCCCGGCGCGCCGGCCGCCACGAGGCGCTCGCCGGCCGTGACCGCCAGCGCCAGCGTGTTTTCGGGCGGCGGCAGCGGGCACGAGTATGCGTCCGAGTAGACGCAGTACGGGTGATAGGCGCGGTTGAAGTCCAGCGCGTAGCGCCCGAGCGGGTCCAGCGGCAGGTCCAGGTAGCGGCCGCCCCCGTACGTCTCGCGTCCCGACGTCTCGTCGCGGAAGGGGACGAAGAGCTCGCCGGCCGGCGCCCCCGGCCCGACCTGCATGTAGGCGACGAGGCGCCGCTCGACGCCGCCGGCCACCAGCACGAGTTGCCCGGCGCGGACCATCGGGCGGAGTTCGCCGGTCGACGTCGGGAATGAGACGGTGTCGGTCGAGACGGCCGGGACGAGCGCGGCCGCGACGGCGAAGGTGCTGTCGTACGGGAAGTAGGGCAGGCCCGCGAACGCGGCGCGCTGTGCAGCAGGCAGCGGCCCCTCGGGCGAGGTAAAGAGGCTGTCGCGCGAGGCTGTCCACACGTCCCACGCAGCGCGGAGGGCGGGGCGGTCCAGCGGCGGCGGCGCGGAGGGCGGGGCGCAGCCGATCGCGGCGGCGAGCGGAAGCAGCGCGAGGAAAATCAGCCGGAAGCGGACCACAACGGAGTGCCGAGTCTGTGAATCGGCAAGCTACGGGCCTATACTTGCGCTGTCCCCGACTGCTTCCCCACATGCTCCGCACACTCGTCCTCGCCGCCATCGCAGCCGTCCAGATCGCCTCCGGCGTCTCGTTCGCCCAGACGACGGGCGCGCTCGAGACCGCGTTTCCGACCCTGACGTTCGCCGAGCCGATCGAGCTCACGCACGCCGGCGACAGCTCTGGCCTCGTCTACGTGGGCGAGAAGGCGGGCCGCGTGCGCGCGGTCAACGCCGCGGCGGGCACGGCGACGACCGTGCTCGACATCGTGGGGCTCGTCCTCAACAGCGGCGAGCAGGGCTTCCTCGGGATGGCCTTCCACCCGAGCTTCGCCACGAACGGCTACCTCTACGTCCACTACTCGGGCCGGACGAACGGGCGCACGGTCGTCGCGCGCTACACGCGCTCCGCGACCAACCCGGCCGTCTTCGACCCCGCCTCGGCGCAGATCCTGCTCGAGGTCGTGCAGCCGTTCTCCAACCACAACGGCGGCAAGCTCGCCTTCGGGCCGGACGGCTACCTCTACCTCGCGCTCGGCGACGGCGGCTCGGGCAACGACCCGGGCAACCGCGCGCAGAACCGGTCGGTGCTCTTCGGCAAGATTCTCCGCTTCGACGTGGACCACCCCGCGGGAGGCCTCAACTACGGCATCCCGCCGACCAACCCGTTCGCCGGCAACACGGCCGGCTACCGCGAGGAGATCTACGCCTACGGACTGCGCAACACCTTCCGCTTCTCCTTCGACCGGTCCACGGGCACGCTCTGGGCCGCGGACGTCGGGCAGAACACGTACGAGGAGATCGACCTCATCACGAACGGCGGCAACTACGGCTGGCGCGTCGCCGAGGGCCTGCACTGCAACATCCCGTCGACGGGCTGCGACAGGACGGGCTTCACGGACCCGATCTACGAGTACGACCATTCTGGCGGCAACTGCTCCATCACGGGCGGCTTCGTCTACCGCGGCGCGCGCAACCCGGACCTCACGGGCAAGTACATCTTCGGCGACTACTGCACGGGCAACGTCTGGGCGCTGAGCACCACCGGCACGACGGCCACGCGCCAGACGCTCGCCGCGACGGGCTTCGGCCTGTTCTCGTTCGGCGAGGACGCCGCGGGCGAGTTGTATGCCATGTACGCTGACGGCAGCCTCAAGCGCTTCGTCGCGACGGCCGTCGCTGGCGAGGCCGCACCCGCCGCGGCAGCGGCGCCGCTGCGCCTCCAGACGGCGAATCCGTTCCGCGACCGCGCCGTCGTCGAGGTCGCGCCCCAATCGGCGGGCCGCACGCGCGTGACGCTCACGGACGCGCTCGGCCGCGAGGTCGCGGTGCTCCTCGACGCCGGCCTCTCGGCGGGCGAGCGCCGCCCGGTCGTGATCGACGGCGCCGGCCTCGCGCCAGGCGTCTACCTTGTTCGCTTCACGGCTGCCGACGGCAGCCGCGCCACCCTCCGCCTCGCCCGCACCCGCTAGCACGTACGACGATGCCCCGTTTTCTTCGCGCCCTCGCGCTCCCGGCGACGGTCGCCGGGCTCGCCCTCGCCACCGTCCTCGCGGCGCCGCGTCCCGCCGCGACGTACCCCTCGGGCTCGCCCGGCGGCTTCGACGGTTCTAACGTTGACGACGGCGTCGTGCGGACCTGCGCCACGTCGGGCTGCCATGACTCGTACGCGCTCAACAGTGGCACGGGCGGCGTCACGGTCACCGTCCCGAGCGCGGTCCAGCCGGGCCAGACGGTCCCGGTGACGGTCACCGTCACCAACACGACGACCGAGGCGCCGGGCTCGGTGACGGGCCGCCGGCAGGGCTTCGAGGTCGCGGCCAAGACGGCGGATGGCGAGACCGCTGGCGTCTCGACGATCACCGACGCCGCCCACACGCGCCTCACGGGCGGTGGGTCCCCGTCGGTGACGCACAACACCGGCGGCTCGCACGAGCTCTCGTGGACCTTCAACTGGACCGCGCCCAACGCCCCCGCGACGGTCACTTTCACCGCGGCCGGCAATGCCGGCAACGGCGGCGACCTCAACGGCAGCGGCAACAACTCGTCGGGCGACTACATCTACACGACGCGCCAGACGGTGACCGTCGGGAGCGTGGCTGCGGGCGAGGCTCCGACGCGCGAACTCCGCCTCGCGCTCTCGGCGCCCCACCCGAACCCGGTCCGGACCGGCGCCGCGGCGCTGCGTCTGACGCTGCCCGCCGCCGGCGCCGTCCGCGTCCGCATCCTCGACGGGCAGGGCCGGACGGTGCGGACCATCGAGACGGCGCCGCGGGGGGCCGGCGAAAGCGACCTCGTCGTTCGGACGGACGGCCTCGCGCCGGGCCTCTACTTCGTCACCGTCGATGCGGGCGGGCGCCGCGCGGTGCAGCCGCTCTCGGTCGCGCGGTAAAACAGGAGTGGGGATTTCAGGAGGCACGGGCGGCGGCCGATACAGATGGCCCGCACCCACTGCCTCTCGTGCCCCACACCGACGCCCACGCGCCCGCCGGCCCGCCGGCCGGCACCGCGCCCGCCGAGGCAGGCCTGCGCCTCGTCGCCCACCGCCTGAACGCCGCCGCCGTCCACCTCTACGACGGCGCCGCGCTCGTCGCGAGCGCGGGCCTCGAGACGCCTCCGCTCAGCGCTGTCGCTGCGACGCTCAGCGACGCGCTGACGCTCTTCGACATCTCGGCTGTCGCCGACGGGCCGCGCTACGCCGCCGGGCAGCGCTCCGGGCAGGCAGCTCTGCTCGTGCTCGGCATCGACCCCGACGCCCTCGACGGGCCGTGGCAGGACGCCTTCGCCGAGGCGCTCGCCCTCGCGCCGGCTCTCCTCCCCGTCGTGCTTGAGGACGGCGTGCACGGCCGCCTGCTCCACCGCGTCGCGACGCACCCGGGCTCGCTCGACGAGCGCCTCGCGCTCGCGCTCGCCGGCTTCGCCGAGGCGCTCGGCCTCGACGCCGCCGCCTTCGCCCGCGTCGACGACGGCCTCTGGGCGCCCGAGGCGAGCCACGACCCACACGGCCTGCTCCCGACGGACCCGACGCCCGTCACGGCCCTGCCGTGCGCCATGACGGCCTACGCCGACGGGCCGGTCGCCGTCGAGGACGCCGACGCCGGCGCGTATCTCGGCGCGCCCGTCTTCGCCGGCGGCCGCACCATCGGGACGCTCATGGCGATGTCCCGCGCCCCGCGCGCGGCTCTGTTCTCGCCAGCCGACCGCGACCTCGCCGAGGCCCTCGCCCGCTGGATCGGCTCCGCCGTCGGCGGCCGCGACGCGGCACGGCGCATCGCAGACCGCGAGGCCGCGCTCGCCGCCTTCGTGGACCGCGCGCCCGTCGCGATGGCCCTCACGACGCTCGCGCCCGACGGCGCCGTCCGCTTCATGAGCGTTAACGCCGCCGCAGCGCGCCTGCTCGGCCACGACGCCGAGGCGCTCGCCGGGCTGTCGCCCGAGGACGCCGGCGTCGACGAGCGCACGGCCCGTGTCTGGGCCGCGGGCACACGCCGCGCGCTAGACCGCCCTGCCGGGGCGAGCCTGCCCCCGATCACGATCTCCCTCAGCACGTCCGACGGCCCGCGCACGCTCGCCGCTACCCTCACGCGCCTCGACGTCCACGGCGACGGCGGCGAGGCGACGCCCTGCGTCTCGTTCGTCGGCGAGGACGTGACGGACCGCGAGGCCGGCCTGCGCGTCGCCGCCGAGCGCCGGCGCCTCGCCGAGGCCGCCGCTGCCGAGCAGGCGGCGCTGTTCGAGCGCCTCCACCGCGACGTCCGCACGCCGCTCACGACCATCCTCGGCTACGCCGACCTGCTCGGGCCCGACATGCCGGCCGGCGAGGCGGAGCAGGTCCGAGAGGTCATCGAGCGCTCGGCGCAGCAGCTTCTCGCGACGCTCGACGCGACCGTCGCCCTCGCCGAAGCCGCCCGCCTCTCGATCGCCCTCGTTCCCGTCGACGCCGCGGCGGTCGTCCGCGAGGCCGTCGCCGAGGCCGCGCGCCCCGCGCGCAACGCCGGCATCGAGGTTCAGTTCGTCGCCGCCGTCTCCCGGACGCCCCTCCTGATGGACCCGGCGCTCGTCGGGCGTGTCGTGCAGGCGCTCGTCGCGGAGGCCGCTGCCGTTCCAGGCGCGCGCCACGTCGATGCGCGCCTCACGGACGACGGCTCACACCTCGTCTTCGACGTCGGGGTGCGCGCCGAGACGGCCGCCGCCGCAGGCCCGGCCGCGCCGCGGCCCGCCTTCCTCGACCACTTTGTCGGGCGCCTCGTCGAGCGCCTCGGCGGCGTCGTGGATGCGGCGCTCGTCGAGCCGTGGCGCCGGACGGTGCGCCTGCCGCGCCACGCCGCCGTCGTCGTGGAGCTGCCGCCGGAGGCCATCTCGCCCGAGGCACTCGTCTTCTCGCAGCCCGGTGCCCTGCCGACCGAGGTGGAAGCCTTCGGGCCGCTCGACGGGCCGCTCGACGCCGGCTCACCCTTCGGCTCGGTGCTTCTCGACGGGCACGCCGCCAGCGCCGGTGCGTAGGTTTCGGCCCGCCGCCGATTCCACGCCATGTCTGACGCCCCCGACCCGCCCGCCGCCGCCTTCGTCCCCGAGTACGCCAAGCCGGATGTGCCCGGCGTCTACGCCGGGTTCGACAACACCGTTGCCGTCTACCACATCGTCGGGCCGGCCGACGGCTTCGAGGCGGCCGCCCGCGGCATCATGGCGGTCCTCCGCGACGCGCAGGACCGCTTCCCGGACTGGCCGCGCACGCTCTACCTCGACGTCGTCGGCCACGACGGCGACGCGGCGGGCTTCACGCCCGAGATGTACGAGCTCCAGCAGGACTTCCTCTTCTCGTCCGTGGCGCCGTTCGTCGCTGCCCTCGAGACGCCTATCACCGGCGGCCTCGTCAACCCGGGCCTGCAGCGCAACGACGTCCCGCACCGCCTCAACTTCGGCGACGACACGCGCCCGCACGCCGGGAAGGTCGTCCCCGACCATTGACGCCGGGACACAGGACGAGTGTGAGAGACCGGGTGACTGTCGCCCCGATGGGCGCCCGCGCGTCGGTAGACTCCGGGCTCACCTGACGTGTCCCGGATGCGCTGCGCTCTCGTCTGCCTCACCGTCTTTCTCGCCGCCGCCGCGCAGGCGCAGCCGCTGACCGTCGCCGAGGTCATGCAGCGCCCCGAGACCTACGTCGGCGGCTGGCCGAGCGGGATCGCGTGGACGCCCGCCGGCGACGCCGTGACGTTCGACTGGAACCCGCAGGGCGTGTACGACGCCGACTCGACGTTCCGAGCCGCCGTTTCGGCGCGCGGCGCGGCCGGGCCGCCCGCACGCATGGGCCTGACAGCCGAGCGCGAGATGGCGCCGCCCTTCCCCGGCTGGCACACGCCCGGCACGAACGCCGCGCAGCGCCTCGTCGTCGGCACGCGCGACGGCGACCTCTTCCTGACGGACGCCTCGGGCCGCACGACGCGGCTCACGCGGACGCGCGAGGCGGAGCAGGACCCGACGTTTCTCGCGGATGGACGCGTCGCGTTCGTCCGCGACGCCGGTGGCCGGCCCAACGTCTTCGCCCTCGACGTCGCGACGGGCGCGGTCGAGCAGCTCACCGACATCCGCCCGGGCAAGAAGCCCGCCGACGACCCGTCGCGGCAGGACGCCTACCTCCGCGCGCAGCAGCGTCGCCTCTTCGACGTCGTCCGCGAGCGCACGCGCCGCGACTCGCTCCGGACGGCCGCCCGTGACGCCCGCCGCCCCGGCCCCGTCTACACCGGCGACGACACCGTCGAGGGCCTGCGCATCGACCCGACGGGCCGCTTTGCCACGTTTCGCCTGAGAAAGGACGACGGCGCGACACCGACGCAGATTATCAGCTACGTCACCGACAGCGGCTACGCCGAGACCGTCGAGTCGCGCCCGAAGGTCGGCGCCGCGCAGGGCGTCGCCGCGTTCACGGTCGTCGACCTGGTGCGCGACACGAGCTACGTCGTCCGCCTGCGCCAGTTGCCCGGGGCAGACGAGGCGCCGGCCTACCGCGTCGCCCTCGACTCGACCGCCGCCGACTCGACGCGCCTTTTTACGGCCTGGGGCCCCGTCTGGTCGCCCGACGGCCGCTGGGCCGTCCTCGACGTCCGCTCGCAGGACAACAAGGACCGCTGGATCGCCCGCCTCGACGCCGCGGCCGGCACGCTCGAGACGCTCGACCGCCAGCACGACGACGCCTGGATCGGCGGGCCGGGCATCTCGTGGTGGGGCGGCGAGAGCGCGCTCGGCTGGATTCCGGACGGACGCGAGTGGCGCCTGTGGTTCCAGTCCGAGCGCACCGGCTGGAGCCACCTCTACGCCGCCGACCCCGCGACGGGCCGGACCGAGGCGCTCACGTCGGGCCCGTTCGAAGTCGCGGATCCGCAGTTCAGCCGCGACGCCCGGACCGTCGTCTACCAGTCGTCCGAGGGCGACCTCGCGCAGCGCCACGTCTGGCGCATGCCCGTCGGTGCCTTCGCGCGGCGCGAGAAGCTCACGACCGGCGTCGGCCGCTGGGACGCCGTCGTGGCGCCGGACGACAGCCGTGCCGCCTTCCTCTTCTCGACGGCCAACACGCCGCCCGAGGTCCTCGTCGGTCGCCTGGGCTCCACGCCCGCACGCCTCACCGAGAGCCCATCGCCGACGTTCCGCGCGCGGACGTGGCTCGCGCCCGAGGTCGTCCAGATTCCTGCCTCGGATGGTGTGCGCGTCCCGGCGCGCATCTACCGTCCCGAAGACGTCGGCGCGACGCCGAACGGGGCTGCGGTCGTCTTCGTCCACGGCGCGGGCTACCTCCAGAACGCCCACAAGTGGTGGAGCAGCTACAACCGCGAGTACCTCTTCCACCACCTCCTCGCGCAGCAGGGCTACGTCGTCATCGACCCGGACTACCGGGCGAGCGAGGGTTACGGGCGCGACTGGCGCACGGCCGTCTACCGCTACGCCGGCGGCCGCGACCTCCAGGACGTCGTCGACGCAAGCCGCTACGTCGGCACCACCTTCGGCATCGACCCGGAGCGCGTCGCGGTCTACGGCGGCTCGTACGGCGGCTTTATCACGCTCATGGCACTCTTCACCGAGGCCGACCACTTCGGCGGCGGCGCCGCGCTCCGCGCCGTCACGGACTGGGCGCACTACAACGACGGCTACACGCGCAACCTCCTCAACGCCCCCGCCGACGACTCGCTCGCCTACGCGCGGTCGAGCCCGATCGAGTTTGCCGCGGGCCTCCAGGACCCGCTCCTGATGGCCCACGGCTTGGTGGACGACAACGTCGAGGTGCAGGACATCTTCCGCCTCTCGCAGCGCCTCATCGAGCTCGGCAAAACGGGCTGGGAACTGGCGATCTACCCCGTCGAGGCGCACGGCTTCCGCGAGCCGACGTCGTGGACGGACGAGTACCGCCGCGTGCTGGACCTTATCGAGACCAGCGTCGGCCCAAGGCGGTGACCGGGTCAAAAGGTCTCGGCTGAAATGGTCCCGTTCTGATTGTCCCAGCACCGAAATCTCGTCATCCCGGGCCCCGACCCGGAATCTGCCTTTCGCTTTTCCTCGCGAATGTAGGAGAGAAAGACAGATCCCGGATCGAGTCCGGGACGACAAGATGAGAGAGTGGAGGCTGATTTGTCCACCGTCCACCGTCCGTCCACCGTCCCACGATGCGCCTCGCCCTCGCTGCTCTCGTCCTAATCGCTGCCGCGCCCGCTCGGGCGCAGTGGTCGCCCGCGCCGGCGTCCGTTCGGGCGCAGCACGGGATGGTCGTCTCCGCCGAGCGTTACGCCTCCGAGGCTGGCGTCGCGGTGATGCGCGCGGGCGGCAACGCCATCGACGCCGCCGCCGCGACGGGCTTCGCCCTCGCGGTCACGTTCCCCGTCGCCGGCAACCTCGGCGGCGGAGGCTTCCTGGTCGTCCGCTTCCCCGACGGCCGGGCGACGACGCTGGACTACCGCGAGACGGCCCCGGCCGCGGCCACACGCGACATGTTTCTCGACTCGGCGGGCGTGTTCGTGCCCGCGCGGAGCCAGGTCGGCGCGCTCGCCGTCGGCGTGCCCGGCGCCGTCGCCGGGCTCGTCGAGGCGCAGCGGAGGTGGGGGCGCCTCCCCCTCGCCGACGTCCTCGCGCCGGCCGTCGGCCTCGCCACGCGCGGCTTCCCCCTCTCGCGCGACGAGGCGGCGCGCCTCAACGCCTTCCGCGCCCCGTTCTCGACCTTCCCGAGCACCGCGGCCGCCTTCGTCCCCGCGACGCCGTACGCCGAGGGCGACACGCTCCGGCAGCCGGACCTCGCCGCGACGCTCCGCCGCATCCAGCAAAGCGGGCGCGACGGCTTCTACACCGGCGAGACGGCGCGCCTCGTCGTGGCGGAAATGCAGCGCTCGGGCGGGCTCATCACCCTGGCGGACCTCGCGGGCTACGAGCCCGTCGAGCGGGCGCCGGTCGTGGGCCGGTACCGCGGCAACCGCGTGATCGCGATGGGCCCGCCGTCGTCCGGCGGCATCGCGCTCTTGCAGATGCTCGCCTCGGTCGAGCCGTTCGACGTCGGCGCGATGGGCTTCAACTCGTCGGCGACGGTGCACCTCATGGGGGAGGCGATGCGTCGCGCCTACGCCGACCGCGCCGAGTGGCTCGGCGACCCCGCCTTCGTGGACGTGCCCCAGACGGGCCTGCTGGATTCGACCTACGTTGCAGACCGGATGGCGACGTTCGACCCTGTCCACACGACGCCGGGCGTCGGGGCCGGCGCGCCGGCGCGGCACGAGTCCGACCAGACGACGCACTACTCGGTCGTCGACGCCGACGGGATGGCCGTCTCGACCACGACGACGCTCAACGGGGCGTACGGGTCGCTGCTCGTCGCCGGCGGCGCGGGCTTCCTGCTCAACAACGAGATGGACGACTTCGCCGCCGCGCCGGGCGTCCCCAACCAGTACGGCCTCGTCGGGAGCGATGCCAACGCGGTCGCGCCGGGCAAGCGGATGCTCTCGTCGATGACGCCGACGGTCGTCGAGGGGCCGGACGGGCGCCTGCGCCTCGTCGTGGGCTCGCCGGGCGGCGGGCGCATCATCACAACCGTCTTCGAGGCAATCCTGAACGTCGTGGACCATGGTATGACGATCTCCGAGGCCGTCGCCGCGCCGCGCGTGCACCACCAGTGGGCGCCGGACGTCCTCTTCGCCGAGCGCGGCGCGCTCGCGCGAGACGTCGCGGACAACCTGCGCGCCCGCGGCTGGGCCGTTGTCGAGCAGACCGACCGCTGGAGCCGCGCCGACGCGGTCCTCGTCTCGTGCGACGCCGCCGAGACGCTCACGGACCCGTCGGGCCTGGCCCGCACCGCGGCGCTCGGATCGGGCTGCGTGCTCTTGGGCGGGGCCGACCCGCGCGGCGAGGACGCCGCCGTCGGCTTCTAGCCGCTCGCAGAAGGATCACGCAACGCCCGCGCCTCGCCAGCGTTGCTCCGTCACACCCGCGCACTGCCCCGATGCTCCGAACGCCCCGTCTGCTGCTCGTCGCCGTCCTCGTCCTCGCCGGCTGCCGGACCGTCGCCCCGCCGGCCGTGGCGCCCGCCGCCGAGCCCGTCCCGCTGGTCCTCGTCTCGTTCGACGGCTTCCGCCCGGACTACCGCGGCCGCGCCGCGACGCCCGGCCTTGACCGCATGGCGGCCGAGGGCGTCCATGCCGCGCACATGACGCCGGTCTTCCCGTCGCTGACGTTCCCGAACCACTACGCGCTCGTGACGGGCCTCTACCCCGAGCACCACGGCATCGTCGGCAACAGCATGTACGACCCCGTGCTGGGCAACTTCTCGCTCGGCAACCGCGACGCCGTCACGGATCCGCGCTGGTGGGGCGGCGAGCCGCTCTGGGCGACGGCGCAGCGCCAGGGCGCGCGCGCGGCGACGATGTTCTGGCCCGGCTCCGAAGCCGCGATCGGCGGCGTCCGCCCGAGCGACTGGAAGGTCTACGACGGCGACATGCCCTACGCCGCCCGCGTCGACACGGCGCTGGCGTGGCTCGCGCGGCCCGAGGCGACGCGCCCGCGCCTCGTGACGCTCTACTTCGAGGGCGTCGACCATGTCGGCCACGCGGACGGGCCGGACGCGTCCGAGATCGTAGGGGCCGTGATGCAGGCGGACTCTGCGCTTGTTCGCCTCCAGGACGGCCTCCGCCGGATGGGCCGGACCGCCAACGTTGTCGTCGTGTCGGACCACGGCATGGCCGCGCTCGCGCCCGACCGCGTCGTCTACCTCGACGACGCCTCGCCGCGCTACGCCGAGCAGACCGAGCGCACGCTCTACGGCGCCACGACGCTGGTCTGGCCGAAACCCGGGACGCTGGACTCGCTCGAGACGGCGCTCTCGACGCTGGACCACATGCAGGTCTACCGCCGCGAGAACGTCCCGGAGCGCTTCCACTTCGACGAGGGCGTCCGCATCGCGCCGCTCGTCCTCATCGCCGACGTCGGCTGGACGCTCACGACGCGCGCCAACGCCCGCACCCCGCGCGGCGGCACGCACGGCTTCGACAACACGGCGCCCGAGATGCAGGCAATCCTCTTCGCGACGGGCCCGGCGTTCAAGTCCGGCGGCGTCACGGTCCCGGACTTCCGGACGGTCGACGTGTACGGCATGCTCTGCGCCGCGCTCGGCATCACGCCCGCGCCGAACGACGGCGACCCGGCCGCCGCCCGCGCCCTGCTGCGCTGAGGCGAATCAGAACGCGTCTGAGGGCACCGCGAGCGTGTAAAACAGCACCTCGTAGTTCGCATCGAGCACGTACACCAGAACCTCCCCGACAGCGATGACTGTCTGGATCGTCAGATAAAATGGGCCAGACGTACGCCGCAAACACGTGCGGCTGGCGTCCGGACGTCTCGATCCGGTAGAACGTGACGCGCGCGTCGGCGAAGCGTGCTCCGCTCCTTCGACGTCAGCGCCGAGACGAGTGCCTGGCACTCCGCGTCGGTGACGGGCTGCGCCGCCGCTCCCTGCCGGACGTGCGTGCCATGCTCGGCGCCGAGGACGTCGGATACCGACCCGTCGCCGGTGCGCTCGAACGTGGCGTTCACGATGCGCTGCGCCTGCGCGATCGCCCAGCTCGCACGCACACCCGGAGCCCGCGCTCTGCGCGTGCGCGGCCGGTGCCCGAGCGTGACACAGGCCAAAGCGAGCAGCGCGAGCGGTGAAGCGGGACATGGACGGAAGAGGCGGGGGCCTTCGAAACCTACGCCTCCCGCAGCGTGGGTAGAGGGCACAAATGAGAGCGGCCGTCCTTCCGACGCGTGCGCGCCCGGGGCGCAGCGCCGAGCGCCCCGGCGCCCGAGGTGCCTCGCTGCGGACCGCCCGCGGCGCGCCGGTATCTTGCGGCCGTCCCAGCGCGCCCCGATGTACCTCAGCCGGCTCGACCTCCACGGCTTCAAAAGCTTCGCCCAGAAGACGACCGTCGCGTTCTCTCCGGGCGTGACGGCCATCGTAGGCCCGAACGGGTGCGGCAAGTCGCAACATCATCGACGCCGTCCGGTGGGTGCTCGGCGAGCAGCGCGCGCGGCTGCTGCGCGAGCGACGCGATGAGCGGCGTCATCTTCAACGGGGCCGCCGGCAAGCGCCCGCTCGGCATGGCCGAGGTCTCGCTGACGGTCGAGAACACGCGCGGCGTGCTGCCGACGGAGTACGGCGAGGTGACGGTGACGCGGCGCCTCTACCGCAACGGCGACTCGGACTACCTCCTCAACGGGACGGTCTGCCGCCTCCGCGACGTCCTCGACCTGTTCATGGACACCGGCATGGGCGCCGGCGCGTACTCGGTCATCGAGCTCTCGATGGTCGAGGACATCCTGTCCGAGAACGCCGCCGACCGCCGCCGCCTCTTCGAGGAGGCCGCCGGCGTGACCAAGTACAAGCGCCGCCGCGAGCAGACGCTCAAGCGCCTCGCCGCGACGCAGACCGACCTCACGCGCCTCGACGACATCGTGGAGGAGGTCGAGAAGCAGGTCCGCACCCTCGAGCGGCAGGCCGGCAAGGCGCGCACGCACGCGCGCCTCGCCGAGCGCCTCCGCCGCCTCGAGCTCGCCCTCGCCGCCTACGACGCCGCCCGCCTCCAGCGCCGAGCGGACCGAGCGCGAGGCCGAGGCGCGCGAGGCCGGCGATGCCGCAGAGTCCGCCGGGGCGCGCCTCGCGACGGGCGAGGCGGCGCTCGAATCCGACCGGACGGCGCTCGTCGCGGCTGAAGCGGACGCGGACGGCGCGCGCCGCCACCCTGGCCGCCCACACCGACCGCGTGCGCCAGATGGACGCCGAGCGCCGCGTCGAGGCCGAGCGCGTGCAGTCCGCGACGCGGGCGACCGAGCGGCTCGCGGCTGAGGCCGACGAGGCCGGGACGCGGCGGGCGACGCTCGCGACGGAATCGGCGCAGACGGCCGAGCGCCTCGCGCGGGCCGAGGCAGACGCTGGCCGAGACGACCGCAACGCTCTCCGAGGCCGACGCGGCGCGCGGCGCGGCGATCCAGGCAGAGACGGCCGCGCGCCGGACGCTCGACGTGGCCCGCAACGCGGCCGGCGTAGCGACGAAAACGGCCGGCGACGCCCGCGCCGTACGCGACCGCACGCGCGACCGCCGCGCCTTCTCGGAGGCTGAGATCGCGCGCCTGCGCGCAGACGCAAACCGACCTCGAGGCCCGATCCGCGCCCGAGGCGACATCGGCCCGCGCCGCGCTCGCCCGCGACGAACCCGCCCTGGAAACCGCAGCCGCGGCACTTCTCGACCGGACGACTGCTCGCGACGCCGCGCGCTCTGCCCTCGACGCGCGCCGCGCGGACGCCGGGACGGCGCGCTCCGCACGGGACGCCGCGCGCGCCGAGGCCTCGCTCCTCGACGCGCTCCTCGTGGCCGGCGACGGCGACGGCGAGGCGCTCGGCGCCCTGCGGAAGACGATGCCCGTCGTGACCGTCGCCGAGACGGTCTCGGTCGACGACGCCGACCGCCCAGCGCTTGCCGCGGCGCTCGGCGCGTATGCCGACGCCGTCGTCGTGCAGAGCGATTCCGATGCGGATGCAGCGCTCGCTGCGCTCCGCGCCGCCGACGCCGGCCGGGCGACGTTCTTCGTGCTCGACCGGATCACTGCGGCGCCGCAGCCCGTGCCGACGCCGTCCGGCGCGACGCCGGCCATCGCGCTCGCCCGCATCTCAGACGCCCGCGCCGAGCCGCTCGTCCGCGCCCTCCTCGCCACCGCCTTCGTCGTCGAGACGCTCGACGAGGCGCGGAGCCTCGCAGCGCAGACGCCCGGCGCCCGGTTCGTCGCCCGCGACGGGTCGTGGACCGACGCCTCGGGAGCGGTCCACGGCGGCGCCAGAGCCGACGGTGGAGACGGGCGCTTCGGGCTCCGCGAGCGGCAGGCGGACGTGGCACGCGGACTCGAGCAGGCCGAGGCGCGCCTCGCAGACGCCGAGGCGGGCGTCGCCGCGGCGCAGGCGGACGTGGCGACGGCCGAGGCCGAGCGCGCCCAGGCCGAGGCGGCACGCGATGCCGCCCGGACGGCGCTCGACGCCTCGAAAACAGCGCTGACGCGTCTCGACGCCGAAGCGGCCGCGCTCGCCGGCGAGCAGTCCCGGACCGCGGCGCGCCTCGCCGAAGTCTCGGCCCAGATCGCCGCCCTTCCTCCGGACGACGCGCTCGACGCGGCCCTCGCCGACGCGACGGCGGCGGCCGAGCAGGCGGAGCGCGACCGCGACTGCGGCCCGCAGCGACGCTCGAAACCGCCGAGACCGCCCGCCGCGCGGCCGACGCCGCGTGGAACGAGGCGCGCCTCGCCCAGACGCGCGCCGCGAGCGAGGTCGCGTCGCGCACGGCCGACCGCGACCGCCTCGCGGCCGAGGCCGCGACGCTCGACCGCCGCGACGCCGCCCGAGTCGCCGAGCAATCGCGCCTCGCCGACGCCCTCGCCACGGCGCAGGCGCGCCTCGCCGACCTCGCCGAGCGCCTCGACGGCGAGCGCGCCGAGACCGACGCCCTCAGCGAGGCCGCGTCGGCGGCCGAGACCGACGTTCTCGACGCCCGCGCGCGCATCTCGGATGCGGAGAACGCGCTCCGTGCCGTGCGCTCCACCCGCGAGACGGCGCTCGCGACGCGCGCCGCGGCGGACCTGCGCCTCGCTGAGATCGCGACGCGCCACGACACGACGGCCAGAGCGCCTCGCCGACGACCTCGGCGCGACGCTCGACGACGCCGAAGGCGAGCTCGAGCGCCTCGAGGCCGAGGAGCTGTTCCAGCCCGACACGGCGCGCGCCGAGGTGCCGCGCCTGCGCGAGAAGATCCGCGGGCTCGGCGCCGTCAACGCGCTCGCGCTCGAGAGCTACGACGAGGAGCGCGAGCGCCTGAGCTTCCTCGCAGACGCAGCGGGCCGACGTCCAGAGCGCCGAGCAGACGCTGCTCGACACGATCGACGAGATCAACACGACGGCCCGCGAGCGCTTCGACGCGACGTTCGTCCAGATCCGCGACGCCTTCCGAACCCTCTTCGCGGACCTCTTCGGCGGAGACGCCGAGGCCGACGTCGCGCTCGACGGCGACGACCCGCTCGAGGCGCCCGTCACGATCACGGCGCGCCCGCGCGGCAAGCGGCCCGTCGGCCTCGCCCAGCTCTCGGGCGGCGAGAAGACGCTCACGGCGACCGCCCTGCTCTTCGCGATCTACCTCGTCAAGCCCTCCCCGTTCTGCATCCTCGACGAGGTCGACGCGCCGCTCGACGACGCCAACGTGGACCGCTTCATGCGCCTCATCCGCTCGTTCTCGGACCGCACGCAGTTCATCCTCGTCACCCACAACAAGCTCACGATGGAGGCGGCGGACCGGATGTACGGCGTCACGATGCCGACGCCGGGCGTGTCGCGCCTCGTCGGCGTGCAGCTCGATGAGGTGAGCGGCGCCTCGGAGGAGGCCGTCCAGCTATGAACCGCGTCCCGTTCTCCTTCGACCAGAAGGACGGCTTCGTGAGCGTCCGCGGCACCGTCTTCCTCGACGGCGACGACCTCGTGGTCGAGACGGCGCAGGCGCTGCTGCAGCTCGTGCCGTTCGGGAAGCGGACGTACCGGATCCCGGCGGACGACATCGAGTACATCGCCGTCGAGGCGGCGACGCTGCGCAAGGCGCGCCTCGTCGTGCGGCCGTTCTCGTTCGAGCATGTCGCCGGATTCCCCGGCGAGACGGCCGGGGCGATCGCGCTGCCCATCGGACGGAAGCACCGCGAGGCGGCCGAGGCGCTCGTCCGCGAGGCGTGCCTCCGCAACCTGCCGCGCTGAGCCGGCAAACGTGACGGGCGCGTAGCTTCCCGCTCCCCCCGCCGCGCACCCATGCCGACCCCCGACGCACTGCCGTCCCCCGGCGACCGCGCCCTTGCCGCGGCAGCCGACGCGCTCGCGCGGCGCCTGATGGAGCGCCTGCCCGCCGGCCGCGCCGTCACGCGTCGCGAGATCGCCACGCTCCCGACGGCCGTCGCCGGGCCCCTGCTCGCCCGCCTCGACGCGCGCGTCGACCGTGAGGCGCCCGCCCCGGCCTCGCCGTGGGTGGACGCCGACGCGGCCGCGCGCCGGCGCCCGGCAGTGGCGCGACGCCGCCCGGCTGGCCGCGCGCGTCCCGGCGCCCGAGTGGGCGACGTTCCTCGGCGACGCGTGCCGCCTCGTCGTGTCCCACCTCGTCCGCCCCGCCGAGACGCTGGCGGCCGTCGCGTTTGAAGACGACGGCGACGCCGAGCGCCCGACGGCCCTCGTGATGCGTCGCCTCGGCGCCTTCACGCCGTACCCGTACCTCCCCGAGATCGCCGGGCAGTACGTCGACCGCAAGGGCATCGCGCGGATCGACCGCGCCGCGCTCGAGAGCCTGCTCCGCCGCATCGACCGCCGCATGGTCGCCGCGTTCTCGGCCGACGAGTGGGCGGGCCTGCTCGAGCCGCTGTTCACGATCCTCGACGCGCCGGTGGGCATCCCGGCCGAGCTGCTCCAGGTGCTGTTCGAGGCGCGCGGCCGCGACGACCTCGGGCACCTCTTCTCGGGCCCCGTCACGCCCGGCGCGCTTTACACGAGCCTGCTCCGCGCCCTCCCGCCGCCCGCCGTCACCGAGGCACAGGCCGAGGCACAGGCCGAGGCACAGCGCCGAGGCGCAGGCCGAGGCGCTGAGCGAGGCGCTACCGGTTGAAGAAGAAACCGACGCGCTGGACGCCGAGGCCTCACCGCTCGGGGTGCCTTCCGAAGCCGGGACGCCGACAGAAGCGCTGCACGTCACGCCGCTCGACCCGCACCCTCTGGACGAGGCGGCGCTGCCCGACGAGCATCCCACGCTCCAGGAGATGGATCCCGTCCCGCACGAGGATGACGGAGTCGACCAGACGGCGCTCGGCGAGACAGAAGACGGCGTGCCGCACGCGCCACTCGGGACAGAAGCCGAGCCAACTCCCGAACCGCTCGACGAGCACGCGGCCTCGGAAACCAACTGGCGCGCGCGCGACCCCGACCTCTCGGACTGGCTCCGCTCCGCCTCGTCCGCTCCGCCAGGGGTGCCACCACCCGCGGCGCCGCCCGACGTCCCCGAGACGCCGCAGGCTGTTGAGCCGCCCGTGCTGCGCCCGCCGTGGTTCAGCAACGCGCCCGCCGCCTACGCCGACGAGGCGGACGACGAGGTACCGGTCGACGAGCCAGACGACCTGGATTCGTTCGAGGCGCCGAGCGTCGCCCCGGTCGAATCACCGACGGCCGACGTGCCACCGGCCGAGGCGCCGGCCGCCCAGGCGAACGTCCCGTCGAGCGGCGAGGCGCCAGACGACGGCGAGCCGCTCTGGAAGCGCATGATGTCGCCCGGAGCCGCCGAGCCAGTCGCAGCGCCCGAGCCGCTCTGGAAACGGTTCGTCCCGCATGCCGCGCCACCGCCCGACGCCGACCTTCCACGCCCGCCCGTCGCGCCGCCGCGGCCGCGTCTGCCCGGTCCGGCGGCCCAGCCCGAGCCCGCCCAGCCCGAGCTCGCGCGCCTCGAGACGCGCGCGCTCGGCGGCGCGCCCGACGCCGCCCGCCGCGCCGGCTTCGTCGCCGAGCTCTTCGACGGCTCCGAGGCCGAGTACGCCGCGACGCTCGCCCGCCTCGCCGACGCGCCGAGCCTCGCCGCCGTCACCGACGTCTTCCAGACCGACGTCCTCAAACGCCACCGCGTCAACGTCTACTCCGAGGCAGCGACGGCCTTCGCCGCCGCCGCCGAGTCCCGCTTCCGCCCCGCCCGATGACCGCCGACCAGACCGCCGCCGACCAGCCGACCGACCGCCTCGCCGACCTCGACCGCCGCCGCGCCGAGGCGACGCCTCGGCGGCGGGCAAGCCCGCATCGACGCGCAGCACGCGCGCGGCAAGCTCACCGCCCGCGAGCGCCTCGACGTGCTCCTCGACGCCGGCTCGTTCCAGGAAACCGGCGCGTTCGTGCGCCACCAGGAGACCGCCTTCGGGCTGGACAAGGAGCGGCCCTACGGCGACGGCGTCGTCACCGGCTGGGGGACCGTCGCCGGGCGCCTCGTCTACGTCTACTCCCAGGACTTCACGGTCTTCGGCGGGTCGCTCGGGCTCGCCCACGCGTCCAAGATCGTCCGCCTGATGCAGCTGGCGCTTGGAGAACGGCGCGCCCGTGATCGGCCTCAACGACTCGGGCGGCGCGCGCATCCAGGAGGGCGTCGCGGCCCTCGGCGGCTACGCGGACCTGTTCCTCCAGAACACGATGGCCTCGGGCGTCGTGCCCCAGATCTCGGCCATCCTCGGGCCGTGCGCCGGCGGGGCGGTCTACTCGCCCGCCATCACGGACTTCGTGTTCATGGCGCGCGGCACGAGCTACATGTTCGTCACCGGCCCGAACGTCGTCAAAACGGTGACGAACGAGGAGGTGACGCAGGAGGAGCTGGGCGGGGCCGACACGCACGCGTCGCAAGTCGGGCGTCTGCCACCGCGCCTTCCCGAACGAGGCCGCGCTCCTGCTCGGCATCCGCGAGCTGCTCTCGTACCTCCCGCAGAACTGCGAGGACGCCCCGCCCCACGTCGCCACGTCCGACCCCGAGACGCGCGCCGACGCCGCCCTCGACACGCTCGTGCCCGGACAACCCGGCGACGCCGTACGACATCCACGACGTCATCAAACGCGTCGTGGACGACGGGCGCTTTTTCGAGATCCACCCCGACTTCGCGGCCAACATCGTCGTCGGCTTCGCGCGCCTCGGCGGCCAGAGTGTGGGCATCGTCGCGAACCAGCCGGCGATCCTCGCCGGCGTCCTCGACATCGACGCCTCGGTCGAAGGCGGCGCGCTTCGTCCGCTTCTGCGACGCGTTCGGCATCGCGCTCGTCGTGTTCGAGGACGTGCCGGGCTTCCTGCCGGGCACGGACCAGGAGTGGCGCGGCATCATCCGCCACGGCGCCAAGCTGCTCTACGCCTTCTGCGAGGCGACCGTCCCGAAGCTCACCGTCATCACGCGCAAGGCCTACGGCGGCGCCTACGACGTGATGAACTCGAAGCACATCCGCGCCGACCTCAACCTCGCGTGGCCGACGGCCGAGATCGCCGTGATGGGCGCCAAGGGCGCCGTCGAGATCCTGCGCAAGCGCGAGATCGCGGCGTCGGACGACCCGGCGGCCACCGAGGCGGCGTTCACGGACGAGTACCGCGAGCGCTTCGCGAACCCGTACGTCGCCGCCGAGCGCGGCTACGTCGACGACGTCATCCGGCCCTCGGAGACGCGCGCCCGCCTCATCGCGGCGCTGCGGATGCTCAAGAACAAGGTCCAGACGATGCCCCGCCGCAAGCACGGCAACCTGCCGCTGTAGAGCCAGCGGACGTGGCCTGTGGGGAAGATGACAGCAGCGGCCGTTGGCCGCTGCTACTCACCGCGGGCCTCTTCCACCCGGGTCACGGTGTAGCCCTTCGCGCGGAGCATCGCGACGACGCTGTCCGGCCCGATAAGGTGGCCAGCGCCGACGACGACCATCACGTCCTCCGGGTGCCCGTACGGGTCTTCGCGGGCGAGGAATGCCTCGATCTGCGGTGTCCAGCGGGCGTTGCGCGTCGTGAGCAGGCGCTGGTGGAGGTTGGACGACGAGCCCGTGCCGTCGTCGACGAGCGCGGCGAGGGCGACGTCATCGCCGGCCTCCCACGCGGCGACGAGAGCCGGCAGGCCCGACTCCGGGTCGTCGTCCGAGCCGCCGAGCGCGTCGCGGAGGAAGGCGACCTGGTCCTTCATCGAGAGGCCGTCGAGCGCCGCGGCCTGGTCCATGACGGTTTCGAGCCCGAGGTGCGCCTTGCCATCCGTGACGGCACGTGCGAAGAGGACGTTGTCGGCGCCCGCGGTCGAGGCGAAGCGGGCCGGGCCGTCCGGGATGTTGGCGAGGACGAGCGCGACGAGCCACGGCTCCATGGACTCGACGGCGGCGAGCGAGAGGCCGCCCGTCTCGATGCGCCGCTGGAGGCGCCGCGTGTCCGCAGGCCCGAGGCGCTTCGAGAGGCGGACGCCGTCCGTGGCGAGGCCCAGCTGTGCCGCGGCGGAGGCATCCGTGCCGATCGTGGACATGTCGACCTCAAAGGCGAGCGCCTCGGCGGCGTCGTAGGCGGCGCGGGCAGCGCCCGGCAGCACGTCCGTGCCGGGCCGCAGGGCGTGGACCGACCCGTAGAGGTAGACGCTGCTGTCGGCGTCGTCGAGGCGCCACAGCAGCGGGCGGCGCGGGCGCGCGTCGGCCAGCGGCGCGGGCGGTGGCGGCGGTGGCGGGGCCTGCGCCAGCGCGGGCAGGCCGGCGAGGAGCGCGGCGACGAGGCCGGCGAGGCGAGCAGGGCGCATGGCGGGACAAGGACGGAGTGGCAAGATCGGACACCGCAGGCGCGGCGCACAGCCGTGTCCGGGTTGTGTGACGAATGCGTTTCAAATCGCGCCAGGGCGGCCGCCCGGCGCGATCTAGGCCACCAATGCAGCATCTCGCCGCACAGCTCTTGCCTCCCGGGGCGGTTGTGGGCGTATGTTCCCCGTCCGCGCTCCGGCCCGGCCGGAGCCAGCCCACCACCAGCCCGACTCGCCTACATGGCCCGTCTCGCACTCGCGGCACCCCTGCTGTTCGTCACGCTCCCCGCGATGGCCCAGTCGGCCGCCACGGACCCCATCGCCCTCCGTCCCGCCGCGCGCTTCGCGGCCGACGCGGCGACCGCCGGGTTCGTGCCTGCCGACTCGCTCTCCGCCGACCAGCTCGCCCGCCGACTCGCACGCCTCTACGAACGCCAGGCGACCCTTCTCGACGCGTCCGCCGACGGCGACCAGGGCCGCTACGCCAGCCTGCTCGACGACCTCATGTCGGACCTGCAGCTGCTCGGCCAGCGCCCCGGCGTGATGTTCGACGGCCGCTTCCGAGACGCCTACGGCGCCGTCCTCACGGAGTACGAGCGCTTCTACGACGTGTCCGCCCTGGACCGCGGCGACATCTACGCCGTCCGCGAGGCAGGCATCGACGCCGTCGAGCGTGGCTACGACCTCGGCGTGCCGCTCCTGGAGCACGTGACGCTGCCGGACCGCCAGACGTACGCCACGACGATCCCGATGGACGTCAACACGCAGGTTGAGCGCTACGTGCAGTTTCTCGTGCGCCGCCCGAGCCACGTCGAGCGCCTGCTCTCGCGCTCGGAGACGTACCTCCCGATGATCGAGCGGATCCTCGCCGAGGAGGGCGTGCCGGACGAGCTGAAGTACCTCGCGATGATCGAGAGCGCGCTCAACCCGGCCGCGCAGAGCAACATGGCCGCCGCCGGCATGTGGCAGTTTATCCGCGCGACGGGCGCCGCGTACGGCCTCCAGGCCACGCGCGAGGTCGACGACCGCCTCGACCCCGAGAAGGCCACGCGCGCCGCGGCGCGCCACCTCCGCGACCTCCACGACCGCTTCGGCGACTGGCAGCTCGCGCTCGCCGGCTACAACTGCAACCCGGCCGTCATCGCGCGCGCCGCGGCGCGCTTCCAGGAGCGCACCGGCCGCCGGGCGACGTTCTGGGACATCGAGGACGCGATCCCGCGCGAGACGCGCGCCTACGTCCCGATGTTCATCGCGACGACCCTCGTCGTGTCCAACCCCTCGGCGTACGGCCTCTCGCCGACCGACGACCCCGGCCCGGAGTACGCCTTCGACCGGATGCCGGCCGAGGCGGGCACGTCGCTCGGCTCGATCGCCCAGGCCGTCGGCGTGAGCGAGGCGGCCCTCCGCGCGCTCAACCCGAGCCTCCGCAACGGCCGCGTGCCGTCGGGTCGCGGCGTCCAGACGGTCCGCATCCCGCCCGGCCTCTACGCCGCCAACGCGGACGCGCTCGCGCGCTTCGCGCCGGCAAGCGTCTCGGGCCTGCGCGCCTCAGCCGAGACGGTCTCGTTCGGCAGCCGCAACGTCCGCCCGATCGCGCCGCAGGAGCGCGGCGAGGCGCTCCAGATGGCGGCCGCCCGCGACCGCGACCGCCCGGCCCGCCGCCCGACGACGCCGCCGGTCCGCCGCGACGATCCGGTCGACCAGTACGCCGCTGTGGCGCCGCCGGAGGTCGCTGCGTTCGAGCGCCAGCAGGAGCGCGCCGCGGCCCGCGAGCAGGCTGCTCCGGCTCTGACGGGCCGCGAGGCACTCGTCGCGGCCCGCGCCGCGATGGTCGCCGAGGCGACCGGCGAGGCTGACGTGCCGGCCGAGGAGCTCGTCCAGGTTGCGCAGGCAGCGCCGCGTGTCGAGGCCTCGCGTGCTCCGGCCCCGCGCCCCGAGGCGCCCGCCCGCCCGGCGACGCCCGTCGCCACGGCGGGTCTGCTCGGGCCGGATGTCGCCGCGCTCGCCGCGGCGCGCCCCGCGCCGGAGCGTGAGGCCGAGGAGGCGCCCGCGCCGCGCGTGGCGCAGGCCCGCCCGGCCCGCGTGCCCGTCCGCGTCGTGTCGGACCGCGCCGAGCGCCGCCCGACGTCGCACACGGTCGCCCGTGGCGAGTCGCTGACGGTGATCGCGCGCCAGTACGGCGTGAGCGTCCAGCAGCTCCGCGACTGGAACAACGTCGAGGGCAACACCCTCTTCGCCGGCCGCCGCCTCGTGGTCTCCGCCGACGCTGCGCCGGCGGCGTCGCGCGGAGCCGCCGTGCCGCCGCAGCGCCGGCGACGCCGCGGAGCTACACGGTCCGCTCGGGCGACAACCTGACGCGCATCGCGCGGCAGCACGGCGTCTCGGTGCAGGACCTCCAGCGCTGGAACAGCCTCCGCGACGGCAACGTCCGCGCCGGCCAGACGCTGCGCCTTCAGGGCGCGACGCGCGGCTATCGGGCCAGCAGGAAACGGGAAGCGGCCAGCGGGGACTCTCCCTGCTGGCCGCTTTCGCGTTCCGGCCACTGTGCGACGAAGAGGCTCGCCGTTTGGCGTCCCATCAAGGCGCCGGCGACACATACGTCCCCAGCCGACCTTACCGGCAGGCACCGCCCGCCGCGGCGCCATCCTACCGCCCCCCATCGGGGTTGATAGGGGTAGTTTTTTGCCGATGCCTTCGACGCGCGCCGTCCCCTCTACACCGTCATCCCCGCGAACGCGGGGACCCAGAGTGCCGAGCAGTCTCTGGGAGAGGCTCTGCGCGCGTCCCACACTCACGCTCGCCACCCTGGATTCCCGCGTTCGCGGGAACGACGGCGGATTGGGTTGGGAGGCGACACCTACCCTGACTAACCCCCGCGGGGGACCGGTTGCAGGGCAACCGGGGGGCCGTTTCAGCCAGCGCCCCTCACCGCGCCACGACGAGGCGTGCACTCGCGCTCTGATTGCCCACCGAGGCGCGGACGACGTACACACCCGCCGGCCACGCGCCCGTCTCGACGCTCAGCGCCGTCTCGCCCGCGGCGACGGCGCCGGCGAGCACGACCGCCACCTCGCGGCCAAGCGCGTCCACGACGACCACGCGCGCCGTGCCCGCCTCGACCACGTTCAGCACGACCGCGACGCGACCGCTCGCCGGGTTAGGGCGCACCGAGACGCCCACACGCTCCGACGCCTCGGGCGACACCTCCACCGCGACGGCAATGGGATCGACCGTCCGCCACGCTCCACCGTCCGTCACCATATACAGGCGACCGTCGCGGCCTACGGCTAAATTGTTGACGGCCCACCCACTGTAGCCTGTGGCCACTTCTTCCCACGTCAGTCCACCGTCCGCCGACCGCACCACCGTCCCCACGTCCGGTTGCGGCCCGCCGACGACCTGACGCAACCCGCCGTAGAGCAGCCCGTCCGGCCCGACCACGACGGCGACGCCGTACGGCGCGCTCAGCCCGAGTTCGCCCGCGACGAAGCGGTGCCGCACCGTCCACGATGCCCCGCCGTCTTCACTGCCGAGCACCGTCGCGCGCGGGTCCTCGTCGCGGCCGAACTCGAGCGCACCGGCGTAGATCGTCCCGCCGTAGGGGTGCGCGATGTCGGTCGTGCGGGCGAAGCTGTCGACGAAGTACTGCCCGACGAGAGCGGCCGTCCACGTCACACCGCCATCGTCGGAGAAAGAGATCTGGCCCTGGGTACCGCCGAGCACGCGTCCGTCTGGGAGCGCAGGCGACGGCGGGACCTCTGTGAGTGCCTTGAGCTCGCCGCCGGGCTCGCCGATGAGCGCCCACGAGCCGTGCGCGCCGGCCCCGTACGATCGCTAGATCTCGGGTCCGCAGCCGGCGTAGAGCGCCCCGCCGAGCGCCGGAAGTGTAGACTGGAGCAGCGCGACGACGCCGCAGCCGCGCTCAGTTGGGACGCCGTTGACCCGGATCGGGATCGTGATGACGTTGCGATCCCATGTCAGACCGTCTGTTGATCGTAATCCAGCGGATGCCGGTCCGGCACGAGTACCTGCGAGGTAGTATCCCTCCCGAGTTCGGATAAGGTGGTCTCCTCCCAAGTAATCAAGTTCCGGATCGAATGGTCCGCCAGGCGGTTGCCTCCAAGTTCCTGCGTAGGACGAGACATAAAGTGTGTCGAGATAAACTCCGGGTCCGGGGCTTAGCGCTAGATCGTACAGTTCTGCCGGTGAAGCCGGATCTCCCGAAAGCTCCCATGCCAGAGGACTTTGCGCGTAGGCTGAGCACGCGAGAATGCCCGCTCCCGCCATAACGGCGAGAGCGAGCCAGCAGGCCCGGACTGTCATCGGACCACCGTCAGGCGATTCGTAAAGCCGAGCGCTCGGCCGTCGTCCGTCCGCACCGTCAACCGCACGAGGACGACGCCGACCTCGAACTGTCCGCTATCGGCTCCGCCCCGGCAATTCGGGCTGATCGCCGACTGAGCCGCGGCCTCAGGGACAGCTAAGCTCAACACGGCCAAAGAGAGAGGTATGGAACTGAAGACAGACGCATGACAGCTACCTGAGGATGAGAGGAAGCAGCGCGGGGGGTTACCGCCTCAAGAGTAGGGCATCCGCTGCGGAATTCCACCTACCCCGCCCATTAATTCGAACAAACCATGAAGCGGGTTCGAGCCGGCGCGCTCCCCGATCCCTGAACGCGAGACACCCGCCCGGGAAACCTGTCCGGGGCGGACGTCGGGTATAGGGGCGAGGTCGGCAGCGAGCGCATCTCAGCAGTTACCGTCAACCGCCGCAGGCTCAGATCCGCACCTCGTCGCCCTCGCAGGCGAGGTGCGCATCTGGATGAACGGCACGGGCGAGCTCACAGATGCGCGCCAGCGCCGCGTCGTCGTGCGCCGGGTCGTGGTGGAAGAGGTAGAGCTGCCCGACGCCCGCGTCGCGCGCGAGCTCGGCGGCCTTCTCCCACGTCGTGTGCCCCCAGCCGGCGCGCAGGCGGTACTCGTCCGGCGTGTACTGCGCGTCCGAGATCAGCACGTCCGCGCCGCGGGCCGCCTCGAGCAGGCCCGCGTCGCAGGACGCGACGCCGTGCTCGTGGTCCGTCGCGTAGACGAGCGTCGCGCCGCCGCACTCGATGCGGTAGCCGTGCGCGCCCTGCGGATGGTTCACCGGGAAGGCACGGACCGTCATCGGGCCGATCTGGAAGTCCTCGCCCTCGCGAACGGCGACGGTCCGCGTGGACGCCGCGAGGTCGTCGAAGGGGACCGGGAAGTAGGGGAAGCACATCTGGCCGTGCAACAGCCGGTCCAGCCGGTCGTCCGCCGTCGCGGCGTAGAACACGACCTCGTTGCCGGCGACGAACAGCGGCGCGAAGAACGGCAGGCCCTGGAGGTGGTCCCAGTGGAAGTGCGACAGCAGGACGTGGATCGTGCGCGCCTCGCCCGCCGCCTCGGCCGCGAGCGCGTAGCCCAGCGCGCGGATGCCCGTCCCGCCGTCCAGCACGAGCGTCGTCCCGTCGGCCGCGCGGACCTCCACGCACGACGTGTTGCCACCGACGCCGAGGAAGCCCGCTTGGGGCGTCGGGATCGAGCCGCGGACGCCCCAGAAGCGGGCCGTCAGGCGGGAGGAAGCGGAGGAGGGAGGCATAGACGGGCAGGCCGAACTCAGAGGTGATATCGCCGCAGGCCCGTCGCCGTTTCCACGGCGACGACTTTCAGGATCGCGGCCGCCGGCACGCCGAGCGCCATCCCCATCATCCCCCCGACGCGCCCGCCGACGAGAATCGCGAGAAGCACGAGCGCCGGGTCCATCGAGACCGTCCGCCCGGTGATCAGCGGCTGGAAGACGACGTTCTCGATCGTCTGCAAGACGACGAACACGACCACGACCCCGGCCGCCTGGTTGAACTCGCCCGTCGTCACGACGGAGACCGTCAGCGCGAGCACGGCCGAGACGGCGAAGCCGACGTACGGCACGAGGTTCGCCACGCCCGTGACGAGGCCGAGGACGAGGTAGTAGTCCACGCCGATAAAGCCCAGCGCGATGGCTGTGCTCGCGCCGACGAGGACGGCGATGACGGCCTGCCCGCGGAGGTAGCCGCCGAGGTGCTCGTCCGCCTTGTAGAGCACGTTCATGCCGAACTCGAAGTAGCGGTTCGGGACGACCGACAGGATCCGCTTGCGCAGGATCGGCCCGTCGCGGAGCAGCGTGAACAGCACGAACGGCACGACGATGGCGTTGGACGCCGCATTGAGCAGCGACGGCAGGTAGTCGATGATGCGGCCGGTGCTTTCGCCGACCCACGCCTGCGCCTGCGCCGCGAAGCCGACGTCGGAGGGGTCGACGCCGAGGCGCAGGGCGACGGCCGCCTCGGCGCGCTGGAGCAGGCGCAGCAGCTCGCCGCTCTGCCAGCGCGCCTGGAGCTGCGCCGCCTGCTCCGCGACGACCGGCGCCGCGAGGAAGGCCGTCAGCGCGAGCACGAGCGTCAGCCCGACGAGCACGAGCGCCGCGCCGAGCGTCCGCCCGACGCCGTGGCGCTCGAGGCGGTCCACGAGCGGCACCAGCAGGTACGCGAGCACGGCCCCGAGGACCGTCAGCCCGACAAGGTCCGGCGCGGCGCGCACCACCACGACGGCGAGGGCGGCGGCGCCGAGGCCGACCCAGAGGCTCAGGCGGCCGGGCGGACGGAGCACGGCGGGCCGGTCGAAGGGCTGGATCATTCGGCCGTGTCGGAGCCTTCGGGGTGGAGCCGGCCGAGCTGCTCGCGCAGGTCGGCGCAGTCGCGCGCGTGCGCCTCAGACTCGGCGCTGACGTGGACGAGGCGCATTCCGATAAGCCGCGCGAGCGACAGCAGCACCTTCACGCCGAGGCGCGGGTTGCGCTCGAGCAGCCCGAGCAGGTCCGGCTGGAAGAGGCTCAGCAGCGTGCAGTCCGTCTTGGCACGCGCCGTCGCCGTGCGGATGACCTCGTTGAGGAGCGCGATCTCGCCGAAGAAGTCGCCGTCGGTGAGCTCGACGAGCTCGCGGCCCGAGGGCTCGCTCTGGATCGAGACGGCGCCGCGCGCGATGACGTACATCCCGAGGCCGGGCTCGCCCTGGACGAAGACGGACTCGCCGGCGACATAGTCGCGGCGGTGCAGCAGCCGCTGGACGGCGTCGATCTCGCGCGGCGTGAGGTCCTCGAAGAGCGGGATCGCGCCGAGGAGCGTGTCCTCCGGGTCCGGGGCGTCGCGGTTGAGCAGGCTCGACCAGAGGCTCTTCATGCGGGTGCGGGGCGTGCCGTGGCCCCGGGGTACGCCCCGCGGCGCCGTGCTGATCCGCCGGGCGCCGGGCCGGCTGCAGGGCGCTTCGACGCGGACCGGCGGCGGAGCGGTGGCGGAGCGCCGGCCGGCGCCGTAACCTTCCGGCCCTCGTCAGCCGCTATCCCGATGCGTTCGCTCCTCTTGCCGATCGCGCTCCTCGCCGCCTCCCTCGCCCTCGCCTCGTGCGACGGCACCACGGACGAGACGCCGACGTCGTTCTCGGGCGTCCCCGTCACGCCGGTCGGCGGGGCGACGCTGCGCGCCCAGGGTGGCGCGCTGGTCGTGTCGGGCATCCCGGCGGGCACGGACGCCGGCTTCGCCGTCCCCGGCCCCACGTCGCGCGTCGACGTGGTCATCGACCCGGTCGCGATCCCGGCCGGCGGCCGCTTCGGCGGGCGCGTCGAGGACGCCGCGGGCGGCGAGATCGCGTCGGTCTTCGCCGTGGGCCTCCCGGACGACCGCGTGCGGATCGTGTTCTCGTTCGGCCAGACGTCCAGCGTGGACCGGGTGCGCGTGGTCTACCGCCTCGGCGGGCAGGCCGTGCTGACGATCCCGGAGCTTCCCGTCAGAGGCGACGCGCCGTTCGCGGCGACGCTGCTGCTGCCGCAGAACGCCGGAGAGGGCAGCGGCTCGGGCGGCTCGGTCCACTTCGTCCGCGACGGTGGCCGGTGGGTCGCCATCTCGGACTCTGAGACGTCGCCGAAGCAGGGCTGCGCGGGCTTCCTGCTGCGCCCGCCCAGCGTGCCCGGCCAGAACCCCGTCGACGTCCCGGTGTGCACGGACTGGGTCGAGATCACGCCGCTGACGGGCACCCAGCCCGCCGCCACCCGGACCGCCATCCTCGCGCGCGGGATGGACGGCTTCACCGTCCGCACGCTCAGCACCGAGTAGCGCTACCGCGCCACGACGAGGCGCGCCGTCGCCGTCTGCACGCCCACCGAGGCGCGGACGACGTACACGCCCGCCGGCCACCCGCCCGTCTCGAGCGCCGCGACGGTCTCCCCTGCCGGCACCGCGCCATCGAGCACGACGGCCACCTCGCGGCCCAGCGCGTCCACGACGACCACGCGTGCCGTGCCTGCCTCCGCCGCGCGCACCACGACCTCGACGCGCCCCGACGCCGGGTTCGGACGCACCGAGACACCCACGCGCCCCTCCGTTTCGGGCCCCGCCTCGCCCGCGACCACCGGCAGCACTGTCCGGAACGTCCACCCCGGGTTCACCCCGCCCAGCCGGTCACCGCCGACGTACAGCCGGCCGTCCGGCCCTCCCATCGCCCACATCACACGGCCGCTCGTCGGCGAGCCCGCCGGGTCCAGAATCGCACCCGGCACGATCCCGACGATCTGCCACGTCTCGCCCGCGTCGTCGGTCTGCCACACCTCGCCGCCGTCCATCGCGATCATTGCCCGGCCGCCCCCGAAGTCCACGACCTCGCGAGCCGCGTCGTTCGGGTCGCCCGTCAGCGTGACCGTCTCCCGCCACGTGTCCCCGCCGTCGTCCGACACCAGCACGAGCACGCCCCCACCCGTCCGCGTCGGGTCGATGATCGTCGCGACGATCCGGTCGCCGCCATCCGGGGCTGCGCCTTCGAGCACGCCGACGGCACGGCCGAGGAAGCGGAAGTACTCCCAGAGACCTGCAACGGGCGTGTAGGACGCGCCGCCGTCGTCGCTTGTCGCGAGGCCCCAGAATCCGGCGCCGATGATGCGTCCGGCGCGGGCTCCACGGAGCACGACGGCGAGCGAGGCCGCAACAGGGTCCTCCGGCGCGCTGTTGGGGATGGTGGCGCGTGCCCACGTCGCGCCACGGTCGCGCGAGAGGACGGCGAAGGGCCCGGAGGCCTCGCCGACGAGCGTGCCGGCGTGGGGCAGGCCCGCCGGGATCTCGTAAAACGCGCTGATGGTCGTCGCGTTCGGGAACGACGCCAGCGTGAACGTCACACCATTGTCGACCGAGCGGGAAAGTCCGAAGCGCGTTGACGCGATGAGGGTGTCCTGTCCGAGTGCGAAAACAGGTGGACTTCTGAGTATGCCCGGAAGCGTCGTCCATGCCTGATCCGGACCGTATGGCGGGGAGAGCCTGCGGAGTTCCCCGTACCCGTTCGTCCACATCGTCCCGTCGGGGCCAATCGATGGCAAGAGTGCATCTGACGGCCGTGCTTCCGACGTGCTCCCACGCCAGCGTCTGCGCATGCGAGCCAGCAGTGAGCAGGAGCAGAACACAGGTCAGAAGAGCGCGCATCGGATCAACAGGCAGGCGTACACAACACAGCGAGGCGCGCGCCGGTGCCGTCCGGCGCGCGCCTCGGCCAGGAATCGTCACCGCGCGACGACGGGGCGGACGAGCCACACGGCGGCGCGGCCCTGCGGGCGGACGGGACGGCATCGGTGCATGGGGTGGACGCAGAGGCCCGCGGTGCGGAGGCAGAGGCTTGCGCTGTTCTCGCCCAGGCGCTCGGGATTCTGGCTCAGGCGCTGATGACCTGCCAAAAAAACGCGCGCCTGAGCCAGAAAACCGCGGTGACGCGCCAGAAAAACGTGGGCCTCCGCCACAAGGTAGAGCGCCGGAGCCGGAATCCCACGACGCGGCGCCGACCCGCTCGCTGCTCGGACGACCTCGCTGCCCGCACTTGCCCACGCCCCTCCGGCCCTGCCCACGACGGTTTGGCGTCCACCGGCTCCCGGCTGCCTCTGCCCACGATCCGTTGGCACCGACCAGCAATCGTTTGGCCTCGACCAACAGTCCGTTGGCCCTGCCCAGGACGGTTTGTCAAGAACCGGCAGTCGTTTGACGTCCACCCCCGATCCGCCGGCTTTGCCCAGGACAGCTTGGCATAAACCGGGAGATTCTACCCAGCCCCGCCCCATCGCGAGGCCCGACCACCGGCGTCACACCGCCAGCGGGGCGGGGACGCCGGCGGGGATCCGGACCGTGAACGTCGTCCCCACCCCGACCGCGCTCTCCACCGTCAGCGTGCCGCCGTGAACCTGAGACACGATATCGTGCGCGAGGGACAGCCCCAACCCCGTCCCCTCGCCCGAGGGCTTCGTCGTGAAGAACGGCTCGAAGATCTTCTCCAGCGCCTCGGCCGGGATGCCCGGCCCGTTGTCCTCGAGCGCGATCTCGACCGTGTCGCCGTCCGGGTCCAGGAAGCGACGCGTGTGCAGCGTCACGGTCGGCTCGTAGCCCGCCTCGCCCGCATGGCGCCGCATGTTGACGGCGTGGAACGCGTTCGAGAGCAGGTTGATGAGCACGCGCCCCAGCTCCTGCGGCACCACCTCCGCCTCGCCCGCGGCCAGCTCGAGGTCACGGACGAGGGTCACCGCGAGGTCCGAGTCGTTGGCGCGGGCGCCGTGGTAGGCGAGGTTGGCGTACTCCTCTGCGAAGCGGTTCACGTCCACGCGGGCCCGCTCGACGGCCCCGCCGCGGCTGTGGAGCAGCATCGCCCGCACGATGCGGTCCGCCCGCTGCCCGTGCTCGTGGATGCGGCGGGCGTTGTCGCGCAGGTCGTCGAGCAGCAGCTCGAGGTCCGGCAGGATGTCCGAGACGGGCCGGTCCTGCGCTGCCTCGAGGTCCGTCCGGAGGTCCGCCGCGAGGTCCACCGAGAGCTCGGCGAAGTTGTTGACGAAGTTGAGCGGGTTCTTGATCTCGTGCGCGATGCCCGCCGTGAGCTGCCCGAGCGAGGCCAGCTTCTCGGACTGCACGAGCTGCGCCTGCGTCGCCTGGAGGTCCTGCAGCGACGTCTCGAGGCGCTCGTTGGCGGCCTCAAGCTTGGCGTTGGCCTCGCGGACCGACCGCGCGCCCTCGAGCTCGGCCTCGGCCGTCTCGGCGCGCAGCTCGGCCTCGCGGCGCTCGGCGCGCTCGCGCTCCTGCTTCAGCAGCCGCCCCTTCTGCCACCGCTCGCCGCGGACGAGCGCCACGGCGGCGATGCCGATAAAGGAGAGCGTCGCCCAGATCGTGCGCCACCACGGCGGCGTCACCGTGATCCGGAGCGTGGCGCCAGGCACGCTCCAGACGCCGCCGTCGGCCGTCGCGGCCTGCACCTGGAACGTGTACTTGCCAGGGCTGAGGTTGGTGTACTGCCGGTCGCGGGCACGGCCGGCGTCCTGCCACTCGTCGTTGAGGCCCTCCAGGCGGACCTGGTAGTGGATGCGCTCGGGGTCCGAGAAGTGGAGGCCGGTGTAGTGGAGCGTGATGACCTGCACCGAGTCGTAGCGCAGCGTGAGGGTCGTCGCGACGGGCGCCGCGGCATCGAGCGGCGCGCCGGGGCCGATATCGACGGGCCGGCCGAGCACGTCGATGCCCGTCATCACGACCTGCGGCGGGTTGACGTTGCGGGCGTCGAGCTTGCGCGGGTAGAAGGCGAGCAGGCCGCTGGCGCCGCCGACGAAGATGCGCCCGTCGGGCGCGCGCGCGGCCGCCGTGCCGAGCGTCCGGTCCGTGCCGCCCGTCCCTAGGCGGTCCGCGAAGACGTTCGTCGACGGCTCGAACTGGCTCAGGCCGCCGCTCGTGCTGAGCCAGAGGTTGCCGGTCTCGTCCTCGGTGATCGCCGAGACGGCGTCGCCGGGGAGGTCCGATTCGGACTCGGTGTAGCGCGTCGTCTCGCCGTCGGCGGCGAGGTGGACGAGGCCGCCGCGCGTGCCGATCCAGAGGCTGCCGTCGCGCGTCGCGTGGAGCGCGAGCACGTCGTCGCGGACGACCGGCGCCGCGCTGCCTTCGGCGTCGTCGGCGCACGTGAACGGGCCGCCCACGCCGTCCATCCGGCACAGCCCTGCGTCCGTCCCGACCCACAACGCGCCGTCGGTCGTCTGCGCGACCGCCCGGACGTTGTCGCTCGCGAGCGCGGTCGGCCTCCCCGGCTGCGACCGCGTGAGCGTCCCCGTTCGGGCCGCCCGGTCGTAGAGCACGAGCCCGTCGCCGACGGTCCCGACCCAAAAGTGCCCGGCCCGGTCCTCGAAGAGCGTCGCCACGCGAAGGTTGCCGATGGCCCCCTGGACGGGCGCCTTCTCGAGCGCGTCGGGCGCGGTGAGGCGGAAGAAGCCCGCGCCCTCGGTCCCGGCCCAGACCGTGCCGGAGCGGTCCTCGTAGAGCGCCGAGACGGGGTGCTGGCCGAGCCCGCCCGTGACCGAGATGTCGGTGTGGGCGAACGTCCGGCCGTCGACGGAGCGGTCCAGGGAGCGGTCCGTGCCGACGTAGAGGGTGCCGTCGCGGGTCACGAGAGCGGCGCGGACGTCGTTCGAGGCGATCGAGGCGTCGTCGTCGGGCGTGTGGCGCAGACGGACGGCCGTGGCGGCGGCGCGGTCGAAGCGGTCCAGCCCACCGTAGGTCCCGGCCCAGAGGATGCCCTGGCGGTCCTCGAAGACGGTCGAGACGCGGTCGTCGGCGAGCGACGTCGGCGTGCTCGGGTCGGCGCGAAAGACGGTGATGCCCGCCCCCGGCGTGAGCCGCCGCAGGCCGCCGCCGACGGTCCCGACCCAGACGGTCCCGCCCGAGTCCTCGAAGACGGCCGAGACGCCCGTCGCGAGGAGGCCGTCGCCGATGTCGATCGGCGCGAAGCGGCCCGACTGCGGGGCGAAGGCGAAGAGGCCGCTGCCGGCCGTGCCGACGAGGATCTGGCCCCGCTCGCTCCGCGCGAGCGCCGCGACGACCGTCCCGGCGGAGTCCGGCCGGAACGTCCGGGCGCGCTTCGTGGCCGTGTCGACGCGCGTGAGGCCGTCGTCGGTGCCGAGCCAGAGCGTGGCGCCGTCGAGCAGGAGCGCGTTGACCGTTTCGGCGCCATCGGCGCGGACGTCGACGGCCTCGAGCGTGCCCGGCTCGACGCGCGCGACGCCGTCCGCCGTCCCGGCCCAGACGCCGCCGAGGGTGTCGGCGGCGAGCGAGAGCACGTTGCCCGACGGCAACCCACGGACCGTCTCGAAGGCGTTGCGGGCCGGGTCGTAGCGGCTGAGGCCGGCCGACGTCCCGACCCAGAGGCTGCCGCCGGGCCCGGCGGCGAGCGCCTGGATCTCGTTGCCCGCAACGCTCGACGAGTCGCTGGCGCGGTAGCGGTACGTCTGGACGTCGAAGCCGTCGGTGCGCGCGAGGCCGTCCGACGTGCCGACCCAGACGAAGCCGAGCGCGTCCTGCGTCGCGGCGTAGACGCTGGTGCTCGGCAAACCCTGGTCCGGCGTGAGGTGCCGGAACGAGACCGGCGCATCGTCGGCGGCGCTCGCGAGCGGCGAGACGCCAGGGCCCGGCTGGGCAGCGGCCCAGAGGCTGTGCGCGCCGACGAGCGCCACGCCGAGGGCGACGGCTGTGAGCGCGTGCAGCGCCCGGCGAGGGCCGCGCCCGGTGGTGGCGTGCGGCTCAGCGCTCATGCGACGGCACCCGGTATGGATGTGGCGCCGAGGGGCGCCGTGCCGAGGGCGGCGGCAGCGATCGGCGGCAGACCGGCAAAGCGCAGGCGCGCCCAGCGGCCGTCCCCGTCTTCCCACGCCTCGAGAACCTTGGCGTAGACCGCGTCGCCGTCGGCCGCGGCGAGCGTCAGCCGGATGTCGACGCGCGGCTGGACGGGCGCGTCGAGCCTTACGAGCGCACCCGTCGCCGAGGCGCGGACGACCGCTCCCGTGGCGCCCGTATCGACAAGGCGCTTGCCGTCGAGGACGGCGAAGGTGAAGGGCGCGGCGGTGGGCAGTTCGTCTAGCGTCTCGGCGTCGTCCGGCATGGCGCTCTCGCCGATGCCCGAGACGGAGTGGACCGCGACCTCGTCGGCGAAGCCCTTGAGCGCGACGTGGCGCGTCTCGCAGATCTGGACCGGCCCGCCGGCGCCGCCCGTCGCAGCGTAGGTCGGCTCCGAGATGAGCGCCTCGCCCGGCGCGGCGAGCGTCTGGATGCGGCTCGTGAGGTTTACCGGGCTGCCGACGACGCCGTACTTCGCGCGCTTCTCGGAGCCGATGGTCCCTACGACGACCTCGCCCGTGTTGACGGCGACGGTCATCTCGAGCGCTGGCAGGTCGCGCTCGGCGAGGCGCCGGTTGACCTCCGTCATCTGCTGCTGCATGGCCACGGCGCAGGTGACCGCCTTGCGCGCATGGTCCGCGTCCTGGATCGGTGCGCCGAAGATGACCAGGATCGCGTCGCCGATAAACTCGTCGATGGCGCCGTCGTGGGCGTCGACGACGTCCGTCATGACGGTGAGGTAGACGTTCAGCAGCTCCACGACGCGCTGCGGGTCCAGGCGCTCGGCGAGCTGCGAGAAGCCTGAGATGTCCGACATCAGGACCGAGACCTCGCGCTTCTGCCCGCCCTCGAACGCCGACGGGTCCGAGAGGACGGCCTGCGCGATGGTGTCCGAGAGGTAGCGCGTGATCGTGGCCCGGACGCGCTGCGCCTCGCGGTCGCGGTCGACCGCCTCGCGGGCCTGGCCGAGCGTGATCCGCAGGTCCTCCATGTTGATCGGCTTCGTGAGGAAGTCGAAGGCGCCGCGGTTCATCGCGGTCCGGATGTTCTCCATGTCGCCGTAGGCCGTCACCACGACGGCCTTCATGAGGCGGCCGATGTCGGCCAGGCGGCCGAGCAGCGTCAGGCCGTCCATGCGCGGCATGTTGATGTCCGTCACGACGACCTCGACGTCCGGGTGCGCCTCGAGGTACTCGAGCGCCTCGACGCCGTCGGCGGCGAAGGCGAGCACGAGCGAGCCGTCGCGGACCTGCTGGCGGAACGTCTGGCGGATGAGCGGCACGAGGTCCGGCTCGTCGTCGACGAAGAGGATGGTCAGGGCCTGCGGCATCGGGCGTCGGAAGGTGGGCACGGTCGTTGCCAGACAACGGGCCCGCACGGCGGGCTCGCACTGCGGTACGCCCCGACGGGCCTCCGGGGTTCTCCCCGACCCGTTTCGGGCTGCCGTGCGCCCGCGCCCCTGCTCCCCGACCGGTGATTTCGTGACGCGTCTGTTCCCGTTCGTACTGCTCGTTGCCGCTGTCGCGCCGGCTGCGGCGCCGTCTGCACGCGCCGCGGCGCCCGCCGGCCCGCGGGCCGTCCTCTCCGACACGTCCCGCACGGGCTCGGCTGGCGCGCGCGCCAGCGGCGCGCCGGACGACGCCCTCGCCGACTCAGCGCGTGTCGACGAGGTGATGGCGTGGCTGGCGCAGGAGGCGGCCGCGCGGCAGCGCGCCGACGCGGCGCGGCAGGGCACGCTCACGGCGCAGGCGCTCCGGCCGCAGCCGCTACGTCCGCAGCCGCTCACGGCGCGCGGCGCGCCACCGCGCGAGGCGTCGCCGATGCGGACGCGCATCGCCGCGCTCCGCGCGTCGCTCGCCGTGCCGGCGCACCTTGCCGTGCCTGCGGCATCCGAGGGCCTCGTCGAGCGCCAGACGGCCGTCGTCGCGGGCGGCCTCGCCTCGGCGGCGGCGAGCCGCGGCTACCTCTTCCCCATGATCGAGCGCGCGCTGGCCTCGGCGGGCCTGCCCCCCGAGCTCAAGTACGTCGCGCTCATCGAGAGCGCGCTGGACCCGTCGGCGACGAGCCGCGTCGGGGCGGCCGGCCTCTGGCAGTTCATGCCCGGCACCGCCGCCGACTACGGCCTCGACCAGTGGAGCGTCCGCGACCCCTACCGCTCGACGGACGCCGCCGTGCGCTACCTCTCGGACCTCGGGCGCGCCTTCGACGGCGACTACCAGCTCGCGCTCGCGGCGTACAACTGCGGCCCCGGCCGCGTCGCGCGCCTCGTCGCCGCGCACCGCCGCCAGACGGGCGAGACGGCGACGTACTGGGACATCCGGTCCGACCTGCCGGCCGAGACGCGCGACTACGTCGTCCGCTTTATCGCTGCGGCGCGCCTGCTGGACCGTCCCGCCGGGCGGGATATCTGAGGACAGCCGGCAGTAGAGATGGGGCCGAGGCGCCGCGTCCAAGACGCCTCCACGGATGCGCGCGGGCTGTAAAACCCCAACCCGCCCGGCGATTTCTCACCGGGCGGGCTGGCAAGCAGGGAGTTCCTGCAGGGAGTCACCGGAGCCGCGAACGGCTCGCAGTGCTGCCCGGGTCACGCGCCGCGCGCCGCGGGTGTTCCCGGCCAAGTCGCCGGTGGGCGCACGGAACGGTGGGCCGCGGCGTTCTGGCCGGCCTAGCTTCCGCCGCCCGTCCTCCCGCTGCCGATGACTTCCCGCCTCCCGCGCCTCGCCGCGCTCGCCCTCCTCGCGACCGTCCTCGCCGCGGCGCCCGCCGACGCGCAGCGCCGCCCGCGCCGAGCCCGCCCGGCCGCCCCGGTCCAGGCGCCGGTGGCCGCGCCGGCCGAGACGTCCTACTACGCGATCGAGACGCCGAAAGGCCGCCTCGTCGTCCGGCTCTACGACGACACGCCGCTGCACCGCGACAACTTCCGCGCCCGCGCCGCCGCCGGCCTCTTCGACTCGACGCTGTTCCACCGCGTCATCCCTGGCTTCATGGCGCAGGGCGGCGATCCGAACTCGCTCGACGATAACCCGGCGAACGACGGCATGGGCGAGGCCAACGAGGCCACGATCCCGGCCGAGATCAAGCACCTGCACCTCCACGGCGCGCTCGCCGCCGCCCGCCAGGGCGATGACGCCAACCCGCTGCGGGCGTCCTCGCCGAGCCAGTTCTACATCGTCCAGGGCCGGCCGTTCGGGCCGCGCGAACTGCCGCAGATGCAGCAGCGCGTCCGCGCCGCGACGGGCGACACCGCATTTGCGTACTCGCCCGAGGTGTCGCAGCGCTATGCCGCCGAGGGCGGCGCGCCGTTTCTCGACGGCCAGTACACCGTCTTCGGCGAGGTCGTCGAGGGCCTGGAGGTGCTCGACGCCATCGAGGCCGTCCCGACAACGTACCCGGACCGGCCGACCGAGCCGATCTGGATGATCGTCCGGCCGATGCCCGCCGGCTACGCGCCGCCTGTTGCTGCTCAGCCGCGGGCCGCGCCGGCGGCCGAGTAGGCACCGCTACGCGAGCGTGTGGAAGACGGCCTGCACGTCGTCGTCGCCCTCGAGACGCTCGATAAGCTTCAGCACGTCGGCCGCGGCCTCGTCGTCGAGGTCCGTCTCGGCGAGCGGCACCCACTCGGCGCCCGACGACAGCGGCTCGAGGCCGCGCGCTTCGAGAGCGCTCTGGAGGTTGCCGAAGTCCGTGAAGGCGCACCGGAGCACGACCGTCGGGTCGCCGTCGTCGGTCTCGGACGTGCCCATCTCCTCGAGGCCGGCGTCGATGAGGTCGAGCTCGAGCTCGTCCGGGATCCGGCACGGCCGCGGCGGGCAGCGTGAACACGCCGACGTGCTGGAAGAGGTACGTCACCGAGCCGTCGGTGCCGAGCGCGCCGTTGCCGCGGTTGAAGTGCGTCCGCAGGTTGGCGACGGTCCGGACCGGGTTGTCCGTCGCCGTCTCGATGACGAGCGCGATGCCGTGCGGGCCGTAGCCCTCGTAGCGGATCTCCTCGTAGTCCGTCGCGTCGCGCCCGACGGCGCGCTTGATCGCCGCGTCGATCTTCTCGCGCGGCATGTTGACCGCGCGGCCGTTCTGGATGGCGCGGCGGAGCATCGGGTTGCCATCAGGGTCCGGCCCGCCGGCGCGGACGGCGATCGTGACGTCCTTGCCGATGCGGGCGAACTGCTTCGCCATCCGGTCGAAGCGCGCGAACATGGTGTGCTTGCGCTTCTCGAACATGCGTCCCATACGGGGTCTCGAGGGGTGTCTGGGCGGACAAGATCGCACCGCGCCGCGGGCAGCACGCCGAGGCGCCGGGTTCAGACGCAGGCGGCCGCCCCATCGAAGAATCCGTGGCCGGGCGCGCACCGCGGCCGCGCCGCGTTTCTTGCGGCATGACCCTGTTCGTCTCGGACCTCCACCTCGGCCGCGGCACGCCCGCGCAGACGCGCGCCGCCGACCGCGACGCCGCGGCGATGATCCGCGCGCACGCCCTCACGCCGGCAGACACGCTCGTGCTGCTCGGTGACGTCTTCGACCAGTTTATCGAGTACCGCCACCTCGTGCCCAAGGGCGGCGCCGCGCCTCGTCGGAGCGGTCGCGGACCTTACCGATGCCGGCGTGCGCGTGCTCTACGCCGTCGGCAACCGCGACCCGTGGCACGAGACGTTCGTCGAGGACGACCTCGGGGCGACGCTGCTGCGCCACCCGACCCTCGTTGAGACCGACGGACTGCGGCGTGTATCTTGCCCACGGCGACGGGCACGTCCGGGACCGAACGGCCCACACACCTGACGCTGCACGGCCGCTCGGCCCGCCTCTTCTCCAGCCGCTTCTGCGAGCGCCCCTGATGGCACGCCTCTACCGGATGGCCCTCCCCGGCGACGCCGGCTTCGCGCTCGCCCGGTGGGTCGCGCGGCGCTTCGGCTCGGACGGCACGCCGACGGACGCCGAGGCGGCGACGCTCGACGCGGCCGCCGCGGCACTCCTCGAGCGGCCCGACGTAGACGTCGTCGCGTTCGGGCACGTCCACCGCGCCGCCCTCGAGCGCTGCCCGGCGGGACGTACCTCAACCCCGGCTACTGGTTCGGCGAGCGCACGTTCGCCCGCCTCGACGCGCAGGCCGCCCGGCGCTGCTTCCGCTGGGCCGACAGCGCGCCGTCCCGCTCGCGCGCCGCGCGCTCTCTCCTGACCTTCCCGCCCTGCGCGGCCTCCGCCGCCGGTGTGCTATGGACGACCCGACCGACCCCACCCGCCCCGGCCCGTCCCGCGACGGCGACGACCTCGGCGCCTTCTTCGACTCGCCGGATCTGGGACGGGGTGCCATGCCGCCGCGCGCCACGCGCGCCGGCCGATGACCTTGCGGCGTTCTTCGACGCGCCCGACACGGCCGCGCCGCGCCGCCCGTCGCGCCGCGTCCGCGCGCCCGGCCGACGACCTCGCGTCGTTCTTCGACTCGCCCGACAGCGCGCCGCGCCGCGGCGATGCCGCCGGCGGGGACGGTGCCCGCGGCGATGGCGCCACGGGCCGCCGGCCGAGCCTCCGGCCGGCCGCGCCGCGGACGCCGGCACCGCCGCCGCCGAGCGCACCCGCCGCGCCGCCGCGCCCGACGGGCCCGCTCGCCGAGCGCCGCCGCCGGACGGGCCGCATCCTCGCGTCCTTCCTCGGCCTCGTCGCCCTCGGCCTCGTCACGACCGCCGCGGACGGTCGTCGTGGCTCTCCCGCGACCTCCCGAGCCTCGAGCAGATCGAAAACCCCCGCAACCTGCTCGCCACGCGCGTCTTTACGGCCGACGACGTCGAGATGGCGCGCTACTACGACGGCGAGAACCGGACGTGGGTGAGCCTCGACGGACATGGCGCCGGCCGTCCCCGAGGCGCTCATCGCAACCGAGGACCGGCGCTTCTACGAGCACTGGGGCATGGACCTGCGCGGCTTTGCCGCCGTCGCGCTGCAGGCACGCTCCACGGCGGCGAGCATGCGCGGCGCCTCGACGATCACGATGCAGCTCGCGCGCAACCTCTACCGCGAGGTCGGCCGCGAGCGCTCGATCGTCCGCAAGGCCAAGGAGATCCTGACGGCCATCCGCATCGAGCGGACCTACACCAAGGACGAGATCCTCGAGGCGTACCTCAACACGGTCCCCTTCCTCTACAACGCCTACGGCATCGAGGCGGCCTCGCAGACCTACTTCGGCAAGCACGCCGCGGACCTCAACGCGCCGGAGGCGGCCACGCTCGTCGGCATGCTCGCGGCCAACACGGCCTACGACCCGGTTCGGAACCCCGAGGCCTCGCGCGAGCGCCGCAACATCGTGCTGGCCAACATGCTCCGCTCGGGCGACCTCACGCAGGCAGCAGTTCACGCGTCGCCCGCGACGCCGCCCATCGACGTCCGCGCGTTCCTCGTCTACGACCACGCCAACAACCTCGCGCCGCACTTCTCCGAGGTCCTCCGGCTGTGGTTCAAGGAGTGGTGCGAGGAGAACGGCTACGACCCGTACAAGGACGGCCTCGTGATCCGGACGACCATCGACAGCCAGATGCAGGCCCTCGCGACGCAGGCCGTCCGCGAGCAGGGCGACTGCATCCAGCGCGCCGTCGGCGGGTACCAGGGCTGGTGGAGCCGCAATACGGCCATCGTCAACGAGTACATCGCGCTCTCGGACCGGTACGGCGAGCGAGGCGGGCAAGCCGTGGAGCGGCAAGCCGCGCCGCGCTCGACACGGGCGTCCTCGCGACGATCCGCCGCGACGCCGCCTTCATGGACTCGCTGCGCGTCGCGCGGACACGCGTCGAGGCGGGCCTCGTCGCCATCGACCCCGCCTCGGGGCAGGTCCGGGCGTGGGTCGGCGGCCGCGACTTCGCTCGCCAACAAGTTCGACCACGTCGGGCAGGCCCGCCGCCAGGCCGGGCTCCACGTTCAAGCTCTTCGCCTACACGACGGCCTTCAACAACGGCTACTCGATGCAGAGCACGGCCCTCGACGCGCCGTTCTCGTGGGGCGACTGGCGGCCGCAGAACTCGGGCGGCGGCTACGCCGGCACGTCACGCTCGCGCGCGGCGCTCGCCGCGAGCCGCAACGTCGTCGCGGCACGCATCACGAAGCACTTCGGGCAGGCCGAGATCGCACGGACGGCCTACCAGCTCGGCATCCGGAGCCAGCTCGAGCTGCCGCCGCCGGTCGTGAACTGTACGCACACCAAGAACCTGCAGCAGTACGGGCTAACGTGCGCGCCGGGCCAGACGTTCGTGACGGTCCCGCAGGAGCGCTGGGCGCGCGAGTGCCCGCCCTTCGGGGCCTCGAGAACGACTGCTACGCCCGCTCGATCGCCCTCGGCACGGCCGACGTGAACCTGCTCGAGATGGCCGTCGGCTACGCGACCGTCGCCGACTACGGCGTCTACCACGGCCCGACGCTCGAGGAGGAGCGCCCGCAGGACCCGTCGATCCCGCCGCACATCGTGCTCGCCGTCGCCCGCATCGAGGACCGCTACGGCAACGTCGTCGCGGACTTCACGCCGGTCGCGCGCGAGGTGCTCAACGCGTCTACCGCCTACACCATGTTCGACGCCATGCGCGGCGTCATCAGCGCGGCACGGGCCGCGGCCTCGGCGGCTTCGCCGGCGTGCTGGCCCTCGACCTCGCCGGCAAGACCGGCACGACGCAGGAGAACGCCGACGGCTGGTTCATGGCCATGACGCCGCAGCCTCGTCGTCGGCTCGTGGACCGGCTTCGACGACCGCCGCATCACGTACCCCAGCACGGACATCGGCCAGGGCGGCCGGACCGGCCTGCGCGTCGTCGGCGACTTCCTGCGGCTGCTCCAGGCGGACTCGACGGCTGCGCCTCGACCCGGCGGTGACGTTCGAGAAGCCGGCCGGCTACCAGGCGCCGACGCGCGCCGGCCGCATCGGCGGCTCGGGCGGGACGCTGCCCTACGGCACGTCGCGGGCGCGCGGCACGGGCACGACGCGGCCGCGAAGCGGCGGGCGGCGGCAACAGCGGCGCCCGCGAGATGATCGACCAGTTCCGAAACCGCGACCGCGCGCCGAGCAGCGCCGGCCGCGCCGCGGCCGCAGGCCCAGCCGCGCCCGCAGGCCGAGGGCTGCGGCTCCGGCGGCCGCATCGCTGGTAGAACCGGGAGACCGCGGAGTGGGACGTGGGGACTGGCAGAGCCGGCTCTGCCAGTCCCTTCCTGTTCGGCCCCAGTCCCTGTTCTGAGACGCCTCCAGTCCACCCGCTCACACGGCTCCCGGTGAAAATTCTCCACTGCGCCGACATCCACCTCGGCTACGAGACGCACGGGCGCCTCGACGCGGAGACGGGCCTCAACACGCGCCTGCTGGACTTCCGCCGCTGCTTCGACTCCATGGTCGAGCGCGCCATCGACGAGCGGATCGACCTGTTCCTGTTCTGCCGGCGACGCCTACCGCACCGCGGACCCGACGCCGACGCAGCAGAAGCAGTTCGCCGAGGCGATGCGGCCCATCGCCGAGGCCGGCATCCCGGTCGTGATGATCGTCGGCAACCACGACCACCCCGTGACCTTCGGCAAGGCGTCGTCCGTGGACATCTTCGGCGTCCTCGGCGGCCGGACGGTCGAGGTCTTCGCCCAGCCGACGTTCTGCGCACCGGGGCAGGCGCACGGGCCGATCGAGACGCTCGCCGGGCCGCTCCAGCTTGTCGCGCTGCCGTGGCCGATCCGCTCCAAGATCCTCACCCGCGACGAGCACCGCGCCAAGACGCCGCACGAGGTCCGGGCGTTCATCGAGGACTTCTACGCCGGCTTCGTCCGCGACTGCGCCGCCGAGATCGACCCGGCCATGCCGGCCATCGTCGCGGCGCACCTCACGGTCCAGGGCTCGGACCTCGGCGGATCGCGAGCGCGCCTCGCTCATCGCCCACGAGCCGACGTTCACGGCGGCCCAGCTCACGCCGCTCGGGCCCGACGGCCGCCCCGCCTTCGACTACGTCGCGCTCGGCCACATCCACCGCTACCAGGACCGCAACGCCGAGGCGTTCGCGCGCGGCGACGGCCCGCCGGTCGTCTACTCGTCGTCCATCGAGCGCATCTCGTTCAAGGAGCACGACGACCGCAAAGGCTTCGTGCTCATCGACATCGACGCCGACGGGCGCGCACAAGACCACGCGCTACACGTTCGTCGACACGCCGGCGCGGCGCTTCATCCCGATCGAGGTCGACGCGACGGGCACGACCGGACCCGACGGCCGTCGTCCTCGCCGCCCTCGCAAAGGTACGACGTGACCGACGCCGTCGTCCGCGTCCGCTACACGGCCGACGAGACCCAGCACGTCGACGTCGGCGCGGTCCGCGAGGCGCTCGCCGCGGCCGACACCGTCGCGGCGATCGAGCGCGACGTGGCGCCGGTCGTGCGGCGGCAGCGCACGACGGTCCGCACGGACACGTCGCTGAAGGACGCGGTCGAGCGCTACGTCGACGCAGCACGAGGCGCTCGAGACGATGAAGGACGCCCTCGTCGCCGCCGCGCTCGACCTCGACGACGCCCTCGAGCAGAAAGACGCGGGCTGAGGCTCAGGCCGGCGCCTCGGTCCACGTCCGGCAGCCCGCCGCGGCGAGGCGCTCGGCGGCCTCTGCCGCGGCGCCGGCATCCTCGAACACGCCGAAGACGGCGCTGCCGGAGCCCGACATCGCGGCATAGCCCGCGCCGGCGTCGCGGAGCAGGTCGAGGGCGCGGGCGACTGGCGCGTGCCGCGCGGCGATCGGCGCCTCGAAGTCGTTCGAGATCTCGCGGCGCCAGCGCGCGAGATCGTCCGAGAGGATGGCAGCGCGGAGGTCCGGCCGAGGACGACCGTCCGGCACGACGAGGCCGTACGCCTCGGCCGTCGCCACGTGGACGGGCGGCACGGCGACGACGAGCGCGAACGGGCAGCGCCACGGCGTGCCCCCGGCGTCGAGGAGCGGCTCGAGGCGCTCGCCGCGGCCCGTCGCCAGGGCCGGCGCGCCGACGAGGAAGAACGGAACGTCGGAGCCGAGGCCGGCGGCGAGCGCGTGGAGGTCGACGTCGGGCACGTCGAGCGTCCAGAGGTCGGCGAGCAGCCGAAGCGTCGCGGCAGCGTCCGAGGAGCCGCCGCCTAGCCCGGCACCGTAGGGCAGGCGCTTCTCGAGGGTGAGCGCCGCCCGCGGCGCGATGCCGGCCCAGCCGGCGAGCGCGTGGGCAGCTTTCAGAACGAGGTTGTCGGCGTCCGTCGGCAGAGCACGGGTCCGAGCACGCGAGCGAGAGCGTCGCGCCGTGGTCCGCCGTGAGGAGGTCCGCCCAGGCGAGCGGCAGAAAGGCCGTCTCGAGGTCGTGGAAGCCGTCGGGACGTTTCCGGAGAACGCGGAGGCCGAGGTTGAGCTTGGCCGGGGCGGCGGCGGCGAGAGGCGTCACGCGCGGGAAGAGTCGGCGAATGGGCGGTAGGGCACGGGCGCGCGGCTTGGCGGCCCGAAAGGCGGCAACGTACCTTTGACAGTCGCACGCTGCTCATCCCTCCCCCGCACCATGGGTGTTTCTGTCCGCGGGACCGCCGCGTCCGCCGCCTGCGCCCTCGTCGTGGCGCTCGGCGTGGTCTCCGGCCCCGCGTCGGCCCAGGTGCCTGCCGGCGTCCCGCCGCGGCTGCCCCAGAGCGCGGCGCCCGCTGCGGCCGCTGCCTCCACGGCGCGGCGCTCGCCCGAGGTGACGAGCGGCCGCCTCGCGCTCGAAGGCGCGCTCGACCCCGAGGCGTATCTCGTCGGGCCGGGCGACGTGTTCACGGTCTCCATCGGCGGCGCCGTGCCGCGGCAGGTCACGGCGACGGTCTCGGCGGACGGCCGCCTCGTCGTGCCCGAAGCCGGCACGTTCGCCGCCGCCGGACGGACGCTCGCGCGCGTCCGCGGCGACGTCCAGGGCGCGCTGCGGCAGCGCTACCAGAACGTCACGGCGGACGTGGCGCTGAGCGCGCCGCGCGAGTTCTACGTGTTCGTGTCGGGGCGCGTGCCGCAACCCGGTCGCCACCTCATGCCCGCGATCGCGCGCGTCGAGGACGCCGTCGTGGCGGCGTCGAACGCCGAAGTCGTCGGGCTTGCGCGCTACGCCGATCCCATCGCACAGACTGGCACGCGGTGGCCCGCCCTCCGCAGCGTCGCCGTCGCGCACCGCTCCGGCGCGGGCGAGACCGTGGACCTCGATGCGCTACCTCGTGACCGGCGACCTCGCCGCGAACCCGTACCTCCAGGACGGCGACGCGGTGACCGTCCCGTCGTTCGACCCGCTCGTCGAGGGCGTCGTCGTCGGCGGGGCCGTGGACCGGCCGGGGACCTACGACGTTCGTCCCGGCGACACGGCTGCCGACCTGCTGCTCGTGACGAGCGGCGCGGATGCCTCGGCGCGCGTCTCGCGCGTGCGCCGGGTGCGGCCCGCATCGTCCGGCGCGGCCGATGTCCGCGAGGTCGCGTACGGCGACGCGCGCAGTCTCGACGTGCGCCCGCGGGACCAGATCTACGCCGTCTCGGCGGAGCCCGAGGCCGACCGCGTGGAAATCGCCGGGTCCGTCCGCTTCCCGGGCCTCTACCCCATCACGTCCGGCGCGACGACCGTCCAGGAGCTCGTCGCGATGGCCGGCGGCCTGCGCGACGACGCGCTCCTGCGCGGGACGCGCCTCGAGCGGCAGCCGCGCGAGGCGCGCCAGCCCGCGGTGGGCGCGACCGACGCCGCGCCCATGCCAGCCTCGGTCGGTCCGGACGGCCAGCCGGTCGTGGACGAGACGATTCCGGACGTCTCGATGGACTCGGACCTGCTCGGCGGCCTCTTCGGCCGGCAGTTCTACGCCCGCCAGACGCAGCGCGAGGCGCGCGTCGCCCTCGACCCCGAGGCCGGCCGTCTCGGGCGCCGCGCCGGTCCGGCTGCGCGGCGGCGACGTGCTCACGATCCCCTTCGATACGGGCCTCGTGCGCGTCTACGGGCGCGTGCTGCGCGGCGGCTTCGTGCCTTTCATCCCCGGTGCGACGGCCGCCCGCTACATTGAGCAGGCGGGCGGCGTCTCGCCCAACGCGGCCAAGATCTACGTCGTCGATGCAGCGACGGAGCAGCTTGTCGAGGGCGCCGAGACGCAGGTGCGGCCCGGCGACGCCGTGTTCGTCAACAGCCTGCCCGCGCCCGAGACGGTGGCCTTCGCGCAGCTCGCGCTGCAGGAGCGCCAGGACGCCCGCGAAGACGCCCGCGACCGCCGCCAGGCGCGCACGCAGTTCGTCACGACCGTGCTGACGCTGGTCGGGACCGTTGCGTCGCTGATCATCGCCTACTCTTCGCTCACCCGGCCCTGACCCCGACCGGTCTCGATCATGCTCATCCAGACTGAACGGACCTCCGGCGGCGATGGCCCGGCGTTCTCCGCCGATCCCGGCCTAGAGCCCGTCCTCGATTCGAGCGTCGCGCCGGCCGGCACGTCCGACGGTCCGTCCATGCCCGACCCAGCGGACGCGCCGGGCACGGACGCGTTGTGGACGATCGCGGCAGCCGTGTGGCGGCGGCGCTGGTGGATCGCCGCGTTCACGGTCGTCGCGGCCGGCTGTGCTGTGGCGTTCGCGCTGTGGCTGCCCAACTACTTCACGTCCGAGGCACGCGTGATGCTGCCCGAGAAAGGCGGCTCGTCCATGTCGTCGCTCATCGAGAGCGTCGCGCCGGGCGCGTCGGGGCTGCTCGGCGGCGGCGGCGGCGACTACACGCGCTACCTCGCCATCCTCACGAGCCGGTCCGTCGCCGAGCGCGCCGTGCAGCGCTTCGGCCTCGTCGAAGTCTACCAGACGCAGGAGAAGGCATCGCCCGAGGCGGCGGCGGTCTCCGAGTTCCAGCGGAACGCGGCGTTCACCGTGAGCCTCGAGTACAACTACCTCGGCATCGCCGTGCGCGACAAGAGCCCGCGCCGCGCCGCGCAGATGGCGAACTACCTCGTCGGCGAGCTCAACACGGAGAACACGCGCCTGTCGAGCGAGTCGGCGAGCGAGCGGCGTCAGTTTATCGAGGGCGCGCCTGAACGAGGCCGAGGCTGCGCTGGACTCGGTCCAGGTGCAGATGCAGGACTTCCAGGAGCGCTATGGCATCACCGAGCCCGAGGTCCAGGGCCAGGCCCTGATGGGCTCGATCGCGTCGGCGTCCGCAGCCGTCGCGCAGGCCGAGATCTACCTCGCATCGCTCGTGTCGGCCTACGGCGACACGGGCGAAAACTCGGAGGTCAACTCGGCGAAGGCGGCGCTGGCCGCGGCGCGGCAGCAGCTGGACCGCCTCACGTCCGGCCAGAACTCGCTGATGCCGGTCCCGCTCGCGCGGCTGCCGCAGGTCGGGCGGCAGTACGCGCAGCTGAAGCAGGAGCAGCTCGTGCAGGCGCAGATCATCGAGTTCGTGCGGCCGGTCTACGAGCAGGCCGTCGTTCACGGAGCGCCAGCAGACCTCGGCCGTGCAGGTCATCGACGCGGCCGTCGAGCCGGTGAAGAAGTCGGACCCGCGGCGCTCGGTGATCGTGCTCGGCATCACGCTCTCGGCGCTCGTGCTCGCGATCGCGTTCGTGGCCGGGCGGGCGCTGCTGCGCGTGGCCGCGCCGCGTCTCGCGCGCCGGATGGTGCGCGCCGAGGAGACGCTGGCCGAGGCGCAGCACGGCCGCCCGTAGGCATGGAAGCGATGGCCCCGGCCCTGTCCGCCCGCGAGGCGTCCGTCGCGCGGCGCGTGCAGGCCTGGGGCACCGCGGCGCTCGTGGCCGCGGCGCTGGCCTGCGGCGCGGCCACGCTCGGGCTCGCCGCGGCGACGCCCGGCGCGATCCTCGCCGTGCCGGCCGCTGTGGTCGGGCTCGTGGGTGTGCTCCTGCTGTCGGCCCGGCCCGGAATGGGCGCCGCGCTGGCCGTCGTGCTGAGCCTGCTGCTCTCCGGCATGGCGGACGCGGTGCCGGCGGGCAAGGTGGTCTTCGGCGGCTACGTCGCCGCGTACGTCACCGTGTGGTACGGCACGCGCTGGGCGCGTGGCGTGCCCATCGTCGTCTCGCGGACCGATGTCGGGGCGGCGCTCCTGCTCGTCTTCGGCGTCTTCGGCGGGCTCGCGCTGGGCCTCGCGCTGGGCAACCGGCCGGCAGACATCATACCGCAGCTCCAGGCGTTCGTCCCGGTCCTGCTGTACTTCCCGCTCAAGGACACGTGCGCGCGCGTGCGCTTCGGCCCCGAGTTCGTCGCCGGGGCGCTCGTCGTGCTCGGCGTCGTCGCCGCGATGGAGAACGCGCTGCTCACGCGGCAGGCGCTCTCGTCCGCGACGGAGCTCTGGCAGATCATCGACGTTCGCGTGTCCTACGGCGAGATCATGCTGATGGCGTCGACGATGATCGTGACGGGGCCTGCTCGTGTCGGCGCGGTCGTGGCGCGAGCACGCCGTCCTGCTGGCGCTGTTCGGCGTCGTCGTGGCGGGCCTCATCCTGTCCAAGTCGCGCGGCTTCTGGGTCGCGACGATCCTCGGGCTGTTCGTGCTGCTCGTGGCGAGTCCCGGCGCCGAGCGGCGGCGCCTGGTCGTGACGGGCGCCGTCGGCGCGGGCGTGCTTCTCGTCGCAGCGTTCGCCGTCGCGGCGGACTACGTGATGCTTATCGGGACGGGCATCGCCAAGCGCTTCCTCACCATCTCGACGGCGTCGACGGCCGACGTGTCGCTCATGAACCGCTTCGCGGAGAACGTGGGCGCGTGGCAGACGATCCGCCTCAGCCCGATCCTCGGCCACGGCTGGGGCGCGACGTACCGCTACTTCAGCATCATCTCGGACGGGACGCAGGTCTGGGGCTTCGTCCACAACGCGTACCTCGGGCTGTGGCTGAAGCTCGGCCTGTGGGGCCTGGTGCCTCGTGGCGTGGGTCTGGCTCGGGGCGATCGGCGGCGGCCTGCTGGCGTTGCGCGACCGCCGCCTCACGCCACGGCACCGCGCGCTGGCCGGCGGCGCCGGCGCGGCGCTCGCCGGCATCGCGCTCGTCGCCAACGCGTCGAGCCCGTTCGAGCTCGCCGACCAGATGGTCGTGCTGACGGCGCTGTGGGCGCTCGCGCAGGGGACGGCGCAGCGGGCACGCCTCGCAGCGCCGGCCACCGGCGTGCTGGCCACCCCGGCCGGATGAGCGTCGCCCGCCGGATCGCCCGCAACGCCGGCGCGCTCGCCGTCTCGCAGGGCGCCGCGCTCGGGCTCAACTTCGTCACGTGGGCGTACCTCGCGCGGACGCTCGAGCCGTCGGGCTTCGGCATCATCGGCTTCGGGACGGCCCTGCTGGCGTACTTCGGCGTCGTGGTGCAGCTCGGCTTCGACGCCGTCGTGATGCGCGAGGGCGCGCGCGAGCCCGAGCGCCTGCCCGCGCTCGCCGGGGCGCTCACGGCGCTGCGCCTCGTCCTCTGCGCCGTCGCGCTCGTCGGCGTACGTCGCCGTGGTGCTTGCGCTGCCGCGGCCGCCCGTCTTCCGCGCCGCCCTGCTCGCGCTCGGGCTCCAGCTCATCGTCCACGCGACGCGCCTGAACTGGGCCTTCCAGGCCGTCGAGGAGATGCGGCCCGTCGCCGTGCGCGACACCGTCGTGGCGCTGCTGAACGCGGTCGCCGTCGTGGTGCTCGTGCGGCGGCCGGAGCAGGTCGTCATCGCCGCGGCGCTGACGGCCGGCGTGCCGCTGATCGGCAACGGCTGGCTGTGGGCGGCGTACCGGCGGCGCTTCGGCGCGCTGCGCCTCTCCTTCGACCGCGCCGCGTGGATGGCGCTGCTGCGCCCCGCGCTTCCGCTCGCCGCCTCGGCCCTGCTGATCGAGGTCTACGTCCGGCTGGACCAGGTGATGCTGGAGTTTCTGTACTCGACCGAGACCGTCGGGCTGTACAGCTCGGCTGCGCGCGTGGCGTCGCTGGCGCAGCTGCCGGCGAACGTCGCCTTCGGGGCCTTCTTCCCGGCCGTCGCCGCGGCGCTGGGCTCGATGGAGACGATGCGCGAGCGCGGGCGGATGCTGGCGCGCGTGCTGCTGCCGCTCGGCCTCGTCGTCGCCGCCGCCGGGCCGTTCCTCGGCCGCGATGCGCTCGTGTTCGTCTACGGGGCGGCGTACGCCTCGGCCGGGCCCGCCCTCGGGCTGCTGCTCGTCAACGCGGGCGTGATCTATGCCAACATGACGATCGGCATCCCGCTGATGGCATGGGACCTCCAGAAACCGTACATGTGGGCCGTCCTCGCCGGCGCCGTCGTCAACATCGTCCTCAACGTGGTCCTGATCCCGCCGTTCGGGATGACCGGCGCCGGCGCGGCGACCGTCGCGGCGCAGGCAACGGTCCTCGTGCTGATCTGCCGGCTCTACTACCGGACGACCGGCGAACTCCCGGTGGCATCGGTGCCGGCCGCGTTCGTCGTCGCCGCGGCAGCAGCGGCCGTGGCAGCGCTCGGAGCACATTTCGGCCTGCCGATCCTGGTGTCCGGCCCGCTCGTGCTGGGCGTCGCCGCGGCCCTCGCGTGGCGCCTCGGGCTGGTCGACGTGTCCGCCCTGCGCTCCGCGCCGGACGAGGCGCCCGACGCCGCGCCTGCCGGTGCGAAGCCCGAGGCGACCGATCACCACCCGCCCGCCCGCTAATGCACGTCGCCTTCGTCTCGCCCCTCGACGCCCACGATGCGCGCACGTGGAGCGGCATCCCGCTGCGGATGCACCGCGCGCTGGCCGCCCACGTGGACCGCGTGAGCGTCGTGTCGCCGCTGTCGTTCGGCCCGCGCCTCTCGCGCGCGACGGCCCGCGCCGTGAGCGCGCGCCTCCGCGCCGTCCCGCACGACCGCCGCCACACCGAGGCCGCGGCCGCGGCGCTCGCCGAGCAGGTGACGCGTGCCATCGCGCGCCTCAACCCGGACGCCGTGCTGTGCCCGTCGTCGCTGCCGCTCGCGCGCGTCGAGGCGAGCGTCCCGCTCGCGTTCTGGACCGACCTCACGTTCGAGTCCGCGATGTTCCTTTACGACGGCTACGCCGCGCTGCCCGACGCCGACGTCGCCGAGGGCCTGCGCCTCGACGCCGCAGCCATCCGGCGCAGCCACGCGTTCTACGCGAGCGACTACGCCGCCCGCTCGGCAGTCGGATACTCCGGAGCCGACCCGGCGCGCGTTCGCGTCGTCCCGTTCGGCGCCAACCTCGACGCCGTTCCGGCCGAGGCCGACGTCCACGCCGCCATCGACGCGCGCGAGCCGACGGCCTGCCGCCTCCTCTTCCTCGGCGTGGACTGGTTCCGCAAGGGCGGCGACGTGGCCGTGCAGGTCGCGGACGCGCTCAATGCAGCCGGCCTCCCGACGACGCTCACCGTCGTCGGCTGCACGCCTCTCCTGGACCGGCCGCGGCCCTACGTCCACACCCGCGGCTTCGTCTCGAAGGCGACGCCCGCGGGCGCCGCCGAGATGGACCGGCTGCTCGCCACCTCGCACGTGCTGATGATGCCGGTCCGCGCCGAGGCGTTCGGATGCGTCTTCTGCGAGGCGAGCGCCTACGGCCTACCGAGCGTTACGACGACGAGTGGCGGCGCAGGGTCGGCCGTCACCGACGGCGAGAACGGGCTCCTCTTCGGCCCGCGCCCTGCAGCGTCCGAGATCGCTGCGCGCGTCGAGGCCCTCGTGCGGGACCGCGTCGCCTACCGCGCGCTCGCGCGGAGCGCCCGCCGCGCGTTCGACACGCGCCTGAACTGGCACGCCGCGACGGGCCTCGTCGCGGCGCGCCTCGCCGAGGTCGCCTGACCTCGTAGATGCCGCCGAGCGGCGTATTTTGCCCGACCGCTCTCTCTGCCGATGCCCGACTCTCCGCTCCACCGCCTTCTCGAGGTCCCGGCCGTGCGCCTCGTGGCCGCGCCGGCGCTGGCGGCGCGGCGGGCGCTCCAGAAGCGCCGCGCCGCAGCGCAGCACCGCTTCTTCGTGCGGCTCCGCGACGTGCTCGCGGTCGACCCGGTCGTCCATCTGCCCACCTTCTCCGGCGACTTCGCCGTCGACGCGCGCTCGCACCTTTTCGAGCGCATCGTCGCCGAAGGCGACTACGAGCCGGAGCTCGCCGCACTCTGCCGCGCCCACCTGGACCCGGCCCGCGACGCGATCGACGTCGGCGGCAACGTCGGCTTTTTCAGCGTGCTGATGGCGGAGGCGCTGCCCGGCCGGCGCGTGCTCGCGATCGAGCCGACGCCCGGCGCGCACGCGCGCCTCGTCGCCAACGTCGCCCGCAACGGCGTCGCCGAGCGCGTCGTCGTGTTCAACGGAGTCGCGGCGGAAGACACGGCAGAGCGGACGATGCAGGTCATCGACGGGATGGAGGAGTACGCCTCGCTTGGCTCGCTCGTCCACCAGGCCGTCGCCGGTCAGGCCGGATCGGCCGTCGCCGTCGCCGCCTCCACCGTCGACGCGCTCGTCGAGGCCCACGGCCTCACGCCCGGCTTCATCAAGATCGACGTCGAGGGCGCCGAGCTGTCCGTGCTCACGGGCGCCCGCGAGACGCTGCGCCGCCACCGGCCGGTCGTCCTCGCCGAGCTCACGCGGCCGCTGCTCGCCGCGCAGGGCGCCACGCCCGAGGCCGTCCTCGCGCTCTTCGACGGGCTGGACTACCGCCTCTCGGACCCGCTCCACCCGGGCAGCCGGCCGGGCGCGCGCGACTACAGCGACCTGCTCGCCGTCCCGCGCTGACCGCCCGACCGGCCCGCCGCCGCGGCGCCTCCGACGTGCCCATGGCCGATGCCCCGACCCTGCTCGTGTTCGAACCGAACGGTGCGGGACACCCGGCCGAGTTCCTGCTCGCGGTCGTCCGCGCGTGGCAGCGGCGCGGCGCACCAGGCCACCTTGTCGTCACGGCCCCCGCCATCGTCCTCGGCATCCAGCCCGCCCTCGCGGAGGCTCTCGAGGCAGAGCCCGGCGCCCGGTTCGTTCCGCTCCCCGGCGAGCCCGGCGGCCACGCCCTCAACCTGCGCCGCGGCGACGCACTCCGCGACGCCGTCCGCACGCACGTGCCGAGCCACGCGCTGCTGATGTCGCTGGACCACTTCGTCGGGCCGCTGGCGGCACGCATGGCGCTCCCTGACGGCCTCCGGGTGGCCGGCCTGACCCTTCGCCCCGAGCTGCACTACGCCACGATCGGGTCGCCGCCGACGTCGGCGAAGGAGCGCGCCGCGCGCTGGGCCAAGGCCCGGATCATGCGCGCCGCGATGCGCCACCCCGCGATGGCCGCCGTCCTCAGCCTGGACCCGACCGCCGTGCCGGCGCTTCGCGCGCTCACGCCGAACGTGCGCGTCGAGGCGGCGCCGGACCCCGTGCCAGCGGAGCCGGTCCAGCAGACGGCCGCGGCTGTCCGGGCGGCGTACGGCGTCGAGGACGGCCGGCGCCTCGTCGTCCTCCCCGGCGCGCTCGACGCGCGCAAGGGCGCGCTCGCGCTGCCCCGCGCCCTCCTCCACCTCGACGCCAGCGTCGGCCGCGGGCTGGCCGTGCTGATGGCCGGCGCGCTCGCGCCAGAGGTTGAGGCGGACGTGCGGCGCCTCTGCGCGCGCGTCTCGGCCGAGACGCCGGTGCAGATGATCCTCCGCGACGCGTTCGTCCCGACGGACGAGTTGCCTGGCGTCATCGCCGCGGCGGACATCGTCGCGCTGCCGTACGAGGGGCATGTCGGCTCCAGCGGCTTCCTGCTGCGGGCCGCTGCCGCGGGCGTCCCGATCCTCGCGCAGGAGTGGGGCCTGATGGGCCACCTCACGCGCACGCACCGCCTCGGCGCGACGGCGGACTCCGGCGACCCGGCCGCCGTCGCGCGCGCGCTCGAGCGCCTCCTCGCCGGCACCGCTGGCTTTGATGCAGACGCCGCGCGGGCGTTCGTCGCACCGAACACGGCCGAGGCGTTCGGCGACGCGCTTCTCGGCCCGCTCCTCGACGCCCGATGACGGCCCAGCGCATCGTCGTGTCGTGGCCGCGCCTCGGGCCGTACCACCTCGCGCGCCTCGCCGCGCTGCACGAGGCCCTCGCCGAGCGCGGCGGCGAGCTCGTCGCGCTCGAGACGGCCAGCGCCGACCTCTACGCGTGGGACGCCGACGCCGCGGCGACGCCCTACCGCCGCGTCACCGTCTTCCCCGGCCAGACCTTCGAGGACGTCCCGGCCCGTGCCATGGACCGCGGCGTGACCGCGGCGCTCGACCACCTCGACCCGGCGGCCGTCGCCATCACGAGCTACTCGACGCCCGACGCGCGCGCCGCGCTCGCGTGGTGCCGCCGCCGCCGCCGGACGGCCGTGATGCTGTTCGACAGCCGCGCCGCGGACACAGAGCGCGCCCGCTGGCGCGAGGCGCTCAAGCGCCTCATCGTGCGGCAGTTCGATGCGGCGCTCGTCGCCGGCGCGCCGCAGGCGGCCTACGCGCAGACGCTCGGCATCCCCGCGCCGATGGTCTTTACGCCGCTCGACACCGTCGACAACGGCTTCTTCGCGCGCGGCGCGGCCGCCGAGACGCCGCAGCCGGCGTTCCTCACCGTGACGCGCCTGCTCGGCGTCAAGAACGTCGACACCCTGCTGCGGGCGCACGCCACCTACCGGGCGCGCGGCGGCACGTGGCCGCTCGTCGTCGTCGGCGACGGACCGCTGCGCGCGGCACTCGCGCGCCTCGCCGGACCGGGCGTCACGTTCGCCGGCTTCCAGCAGATCGCGGACCTACCGGGCTTCTACGGCCGCGCCGCAGCGTTCGTCCTGCCGAGCATCAAGGACACATGGGGGCTCGTCGTGAACGAGGCGATGGCGGCAGGCCTGCCCGTCCTCGTCTCGACCGGCGCCGGCTGCGCGCCGGACCTCGTCGCGGAGGGCCAGAATGGCTTCACCTTCGGCCCGCAGGACGAGGCGCGCCTCGCGGACCTGCTCGCGCAGATCGAGGCGATGCCCGAGGCAGAGCGCGCGCAGATGGGCGCTGCCTCGCGCGCCATCGTCGAGCGCTTCCGTCCCGAGGACTTTGCCCGGGGCCTCTTGGACGCCATCGCGGCCGGCGCCACGCGCGCGGACCGCGGCATGAGCGTCGGCGGACGCGCAGTCGTGACGGCGCTGCGCCTCGCCTCGCGCCGCGCCCGCTCCTTCCAGACCATCCCGGACTGATGCCCGCACCGCTCATCGTCGCCGGCCGCTTCCCGCCGCCGCTCGACGGACAGGCGCTGGCGACGGAGCGCCTCGCGAGCCTTCTCGACGGCGAGCGCCGCATCGTGCGCATCGACGTCGGCGCGCCCGAAGGCGACCACGTCGTGACGACGGCGCAGGCGGGGCGTGTGGGGCACTTTCTGCGTCAGCGGCGGCGTCTGCACGATGCCGTCGCTGCCGAGCCCGGCGCGCCTGTCCTGTGGCCGTCCGTCTCTCCGTCGCTGCTCGGCCACGTCCGCGACCGCCTTGTCGTGGTGCCGGCCTTCGGGCCGCGGCGGCCCGTCGTCGCCGTCGTCCACCGCGGCGACTTTGCGCGCCTCTTCGAGCGCCGCGTGACGCGTGCGAGCGGCGCCGCTCTCGTCCGGCGCCTCGCTGGCGTCGCATTTCTCACCGAGACGCTCGCTGCCGCGTGCGCCGCGTGGATTCCGGCCGAGAAACGCCTCGTCATCCCCAACACGATCGACGACGCGGCCATTCCCGACCCGGCGGAGGCTGAGGCGGCGCGGCTCGAGCGAACCGAGCGCCTCGCCTCAGGGCGCGTGCGGATGCTCTACCTCTCGGGCCTCGTCCCGTCCAAGGGCTACCCGGACGTGCTTGAGGCGCTCGCCGTGCTCCGCGCGCGCGGCGTGGACGCCGAGGCGACGTTCGCCGGCCGCTGGGCGTCGCGCGAGGCCGAGCAGACCTTTCGGGCCCGGGTCGAGGTGCTCGGCGTGGCGCCGTCGGTCCACCTGCCCGGCGCTGTGGACCGGCCGGCCGTCCGGCGCCTCATGCTCGCGCACGACGTGTTCGCCCTGCCGACGGCCTACCCGTTCGAGGCGCAGCCGCTGACGGTCATCGAGGCGCTCGCCGCCGGCACGCCGGTCGTGGTGACGCGCCACGCGGGCCTTCCCGAGATGGTGACGGGCGGCCGCGAGGCCGTGTTCGTCCGGAAAGACGCGCCGGCCGAGATCGCCGACGCCGCTGAGGCGCTCGTCGCGCGGTGGCCCGAGGCGTCGCGGCAGGCGCGGGCGCGCTTCGATGCAGCCTTCGCGCCCGCCGCGGTCCGGGACGCGTGGCTCGCCGTGCTGCCGGCGATGGCGCGCTAGGAGGCGAGGCGGCTGCGGAGCTGGCGGACCGGCCGGACAAGCCACGACGCGAGGCGCCGCGCGCCGTTGCTCGCGCGGACGGCCCGCGCCGCAGCGCGCTGACCGGGGAATGCGGGCCCGCGGTACAGCCCGGGAATCTCGCCCTTGGCGTGGCCCTGGCAGTGCAGCGCGAGAAAGCGGACCGGCGCGCCGAGCAGGAGGTTCTCGCCGGATGGCCGCTCGCCGGACCACGCGAGCGCCTTGAAGCGTCCGTCTGTCCGGTACTCGCCCGGCACCGCATTGTCCGCCACGTTCAGGTTGTGCTCCACGGCCACGCCGCCCTGAGCTTCGCCGACGTTGCCGGCGTCCGGGCGCTCCTCGGCGAAGAGGTAGAGCGCGGTCATGTCGCTGATGCCGCCCCCGACGCCGTGGTCGAGGTAGTACTGCCACTTTGCCTCGTACCGCGCGAAGCGGGAAGGCTCGGTGTAGGCCGCACCTACGAACGCGCAGAAGTCGGCGAGCGCCTCGGCCGTCCAGAACGAGACGTGCGGCGAGACGGCCCATGCGTACGGCTCGACGAACGCCGGCCGGCTGAACGCGCACGGCACGTGGCCAACGTGGGCACGGAGCTCCGCCTCGGTCGCGTAGAGCATCACGTCCGAGTCCAGCACGAGTGCGTCGGAGAGTCCTTCGGCCTCGAGGAAGGCGCGGAGCAGGAACCAGCGGTCCAAGCAGGCCCGCTCAAACGGCTCCGAGTTTGTCGAGAGGTGCCGGTATGCCTGACCGACGCCGACGCCAGCATACGGCGCAGCGCCAGTGTCCACGTGGCGTACGCCCGAAAAGCGGTCGTTGGACGCGTCGCCGAGCAGGACGATGTCGCTCTCGGGACTCGCTGCGCGGGCCTGCCGCAGCGAGAACTCGAGGTACGGGCTGTAGCCGCGGTGGATAAAAACGATGGCCATGCGCGCAAACTACCGCGGCACCCGCTCAGTCCAGCCGCGCCACAGGCAGACTGGACCCGTCGCCCGACGCCAGTTCGCGGGCGAGGCCCTCGAGGCAGCGGCTCGGGACCTGGAGGAAGCGGCCGACGTGGCGCCGGAAGGCGTCGCCCGGAGAGAGCGGCCCAGAAGGCGCTCTGCGGCCTTACGACCTCGTCGAAGAGGTGGCGGAAGCCTGTCCGCTTCTGATCTGGCACGTGCCACATCGTGAGCGAGAGGTCGGTCGGGCGTGCGTCGTTGCCGTCCGGCAGGTCCGTCCAGATGCGGCGGATGAACGGGTTGGCCGTCCCGTCGAGGATGTCGAGCGCGTAGTAGAGGAAGCTCAGCGCGTGGGACTCCTCGTAGAAGCGCGGCAGGCCCCGCGCGTGGCGGCGCAGCATCTCGTCCCAGAGCGGGTCCGCGAGGGCGTCGATGGCGCGCAGCGTGGCGCCCGTCGCGGCGACGATCTCGCCGCCGGTGTACGGCGGCGGCGCCTCGGGCGCGGGGCGGTCGATGCCGAGCGTCTCGAGCACCTCGGCGTAGAGGAGGCCCATCTCATGCAGCGTCAGGCCGTGCATCCGCTCGTCCGGCTCGATCCCGACATCGTACGTCAGCGCGCCTGCGCGGCGCGTGGCGGCGGCGAGGCGCGCGGCCGGGCGCGTCCACACGACATCCGAGTCCAGCAGGACGGCCACGTCGCCGTCTCCGAGGGTGCCGGCGAGGTGCCGGATCATGTCGAAGACGTAAAACTGGCTACGCCACTGCCCGAAGTAGCCGTCCGGCGGCTGGAACGTGTAGTCCAGCCGGACGATCTCGACATTCCACTCGGCAAAGAGCGCCTCGATGTCGTGGCCATCGACCGCCGGGAGCGCCTCGAGGTTGGTGTAGAAGACGTGGCGCGCGGCCGGGTTCATGCGGCGGCTCGTCGCGAGCGAGGCAACGGCGCAGCGCCAGTAGACGGCCTGGAACTGGCCCGACGACGAGGCGCCCTCGCCCGACGACGCGCGGATAGAGGCTCTCGTCGCCCGGAGGCTCGGCGTAGAGCCACGTCGCGATGGTCGTCTCGAACGGCGGGCGGCTCCGCGCGGCGGCGGCCCGAGGGCTCGGGGCGACGAGGCTCGGAGAGAAGGGCAGGCATCGACACGGGCGGAAGTGGATCCGTGGATGCACGTCGCCATCGGGATCCGGCACGTGGTCACACAGGGAGGGTGCTGACCCACTTCCGCTCGTTTCAAAGCCATCCTCACCTCTTACTGAGCCTCCAAGACATGATCAGGAGGTCGTCCGAAGTGCCGACCGGTAACCGGGACAGCCCGGATCAACCGGAAATGGTTGCCCGGGGCGCGTCCAATCGGCCGCGGCGCGCAGGTGCCCCGTCTACGCCGTGCCGGTCGAGCCGAAGCCGCCGGCGCCGCGGTCGGTTTCCGAGAGCATCTCGGCCGGGACGAGGCGGACGGGCACGTACGCCGCGACGACAAGCTGCGCGATGCGCTCGCCCCGCGCGACCGTAAACGGTGCGCGGCTGTGGTTGACGAGCAGCACCCGCACCTCGCCGCGGTACGAGCAGTCGATCGTGCCAGGACTGTTGAGAACCGTCACGCCGTGCTTGTACGCGAGCCCGGAGCGCGGGCGGATCTGGCCCTCGGTGCCGACGGGCAGTTCGAGTTGCAGGCCTGTCGGGACGAGCGCGCGTGCGCCGGGCGCGATCACGACCGGCTCGCCGGCCGGCACCGCGGCGCGCAGGTCGAGACCGGCCGAGCCGGGCTCGGCGTGGGCGGGCAGGTCCAGGCCCTCGCCGTGAGGGAGAATGCGGACGGGAACGTCGGTGAGCATCGGATCGGGTAGACATGGAGCCGCCCCGGTCCAGACGGGCCGGGGCGGCGGGACTGCGGAGCGGCGCGCGGCCTAGTGGTTCTGCTTCATCTGATTCGACGCGTCGCCGAGCGGGCTCGGCACGGCGCGCGAGCCGATCTCGGCATTGGCCATCATCCGCCGGAACGGGCCGGCGGCGAAGAAGAAGATGAGGCCCGAGACGATCGCGATCGCCGCGATGAAGCCGAAGAAGCTCGGGCCCTCGAGGCGCTCCGAGAAGCTCGCGACGTAGCCGGCAAGGAAGTTGCCGACCGACGCGCCCAAGAACCACACGCCCATCATGAGGCTAGACACGCGCGCCGGGGCCAGCTTCGTCATCGCGGACAGCCCGACCGGCGACAGCGTGAGTTCGCCGAGCGTGTGCAGCAAGTACGTCACCACGAGCCACATCGGGCTCACGAGCACGCCGTTTGCCGACGCCGCCGACGCGCCGATCATCACCACGAAGCCGAGCCCGACGAGCACGAGGCCGATCCCGAACTTGACGGGGCTTGCCGGGTCCTTGCCGCGGCGCCCGAGCGCGAGCCAGATCGCGGCCACGAGCGGCGCGATCGTGAAGATGAACAGCGCGTTGATGGACTGGAAGAACGACGCCGGGATCGTCAGGCCGAGGAAGCCGCGCTCGGTGTTGTTGTCGGCGAACAGGTTGAGGCTGGAGCCCGCCTGCTCGAAGGCGAGGAAGAACATCACGGCCCCGAAGAACAGCAGCCCGATGAGGTAGAGGCGCTTGCGCTCGAGGTCCGTCCAGTAGCTCCGCGTGAAGAGCCACCCGAACAGGCCGACGACGACCGCGATCAGGATGACGCTAGTAGATGTTCGTGATCGTCGTCTCGTTGAGCGCGTAGAGCCCGGCCGCCGAGAGCGCGTAGAGCACGCCAAACAGGGCCAGCACGGCCACGATGCCGAGCCCGAACATGCGCACGCTCGACGGCTTCTCCGCCTCCGCCTCGCGCGTGAGCTGGCCCGAGGGCGCTGATGTTGCGGCCCATCACGACGTACACGATCATGCCGACGACCATGCCGATGCCGGCCGCGGCGAAGCCGAGGTGCCAGTCCACGTTCTGCCCGAGGTAGCCGCAGACGAGCGGCGAGAAGAACGCGCCGATGTTGATGCCCATGTAGAAGATCGTGAAGCCGGCGTCGCGGCGGCTGTCGTTCTCGGTGTAGAGCTGCCCGACCATCACCGAGATGTTCGGCTTGAGCAGGCCCGTGCCGATCACGATCAGCCCCAGCCCGGCGTAGAAGAACGCCGATCCCGGGCACGGCCATCGTGAAGTGGCCGAGCGAGATGATGATGCCGCCGACGAGGACGGCCTTGCGCTGCCCGAGCAGCCGGTCCGCGATCCAGCCGCCGGGCAGGTTCACGAGGTACACGAGGGACGTGTAGAGCCCGTAGATCAGCGCCGACTTCGCGACGTCGTAGCCCAGCCCGCCGGTCGCGGTCGAGGCGGTCATGAACAGGACGAGCAGCGCCCGCATCCCGTAGTACGAGAAGCGCTCGAACATCTCCGTAAAGAAGAGGTTGCCGAGCCCGATCGGGTGGCCGAAGAAGCGGGTGTCGAGTGCGCCCGCCCCGCCGGAGGCGTGGCCGGGGGCGAGGTCGTGAGCTGCGAGGTCGCTCGCAGCTTCGGCGTCGGGTCCTGTCATGTGGAGGCGGTCTAGAGGAGAGAGGTGCGGCCAGAGCCATCGCGAAGATAGGCACCGGCCATTCACACGGCCTGCACCTGCTCTCTGGCCGCCGGCCGCTGCCTGCGCGTCACACGTGCGGCGCCTCGCCGAGTACGGCCGCCGCGAGGCGGTGCGGCGCGCGGTCGGCCGGGTCGAGGCGATCCACGGACGCGGCGAGCGCCTCGGCGCGGCCGCCGGACCAGAAGCGCGCCCGCCACGCGGCCTCGACGAGGCGCCGCACGCGGCGGCGCAGGCGGCGGGCGCGGAGGGCATCCCACTGCGGCGCCAGGATCGCGCGGTGTGCGTCGAGCGCCGCGAGGAGGCCGTCTATGTTGTCGTCCTGGAGCGCCGAGACCTTGCACGACGGACGGGATCTCAGCCGACGCCCGCAGGTGCAGCGCCTGCCGCAGCGCGCGGACGAGCGCGCCCGCCTCGGGCTTGTCCGCCTTGTTGACCGCGAACACGTCGGCGACCTCCATCAGGCCGGCCTTCATCGCCTGCACGCCGTCGCCGCTCTCGGGCACGAGCACGACGAGGACGGTGTCGGCCGTCTCGGCGACGTCGATCTCGCCCTGCCCCACGCCGACCGTCTCGACGAGGACGACGTCGAAGCCGGCGGCGTCGAGGACGTCGCATGCCGCCTCGGCGGTTTCGGACAGGCCCCCGAGCGCGCCTCGTGCGGCGAGCGAGCGCACGAACACGCCGTCGTCGGGCGCGCCGTCAGGTCCGGTCATCCGGGCGTCCATCCGGACCCGGTCGCCGAGCAGCGCGCCGCCGGTGAACGGGCTCGACGGATCCACGGCGACGACGGCGACGCGGTCGCCGCGCGCCCGCAAGAGGCCCACGAGGCGGTCGGTGAGCGTGCTCTTGCCGGCGCCCGGCGGGCCGGTAATGCCGACGCGCCACGCACGCCCCGTGTGCGGGTAGAGCGCGTCCACGAGCGTGTCCGCGCCGGGCAGGGCGTTCTCGACGGCCGTCAGCGCGCGGGCGACGGCGCGGCGGCGGCCCGTCAGGACGTCGGCGGGGGTGAGGTCGGGCATCAGCGCAGGGCGTCCATGACGCGCTCGGCGAGGCGCAGCGTCGCGAGGGCGTCGTCGAGCGGGAACGGCGGCGCAACGCCGGCGGCGAGCGCCCGAAGGAAGGCGCGCGCCTCGTCGGCAAAAGCGTCGGCCGGGACGCACGTCGTCTCCTCCCCTGCCGCGTACACGGTGAGGCCAGGCGTGGCGTCCGTCCGAACCAGCGCCTGCGCGAAGGCGCCGTTCCGGAAGCGGACCGTCATCGCGACGGCGACGAGCGCGGCGCCATCTCGCTCGGCATGCGCCGAGACGTGCGCCGCCTCGCGGCTGCCAGCGCGGCCGCGCACACGTCGAGCGCGCCGGCGATGGCGCGCGACCACGCGGCCCCATCGGTGACGAGCGTCACGGTGACGAGGCGCGACGCCGCGACCCCGTCGGCCGGGACCGGGCGCTCGACGCCGACCTCGACGCCGGCCTCGTGCGCGTCGCGGACGAGCGCCTCGGCCTCCTGGAGAGTCCCCGGCGGCCACGCCGCGAACGCGTGGCGCCCTGCGGCGACGGCCGCCCGAAGGCCGGCGAGGCGCTCGGGCTGCGGCCCGCCCACGGCGACGGCCGCCGCAGCGGGATCCACGGCCAGGCCAGCCGCCGCGAGCGCCGCGGCCACGCCCGTGCCCGACGCGGCGATGGGCGGCAGAGCGCCGGGCAGAACGTCGGACATGGGCGCCGGCTCATTAGCGGTGGGAGACGCGCCAATCTACCCGGTCCGTTCACCCTGCCGCCCCGGCCTTCTCCTACCTTGGGCCGATTCTCTACTGCGCCCCGCACATGTCCCGCATCCTTACCGCTGTTGCGCTCTGCCTCGTCGCCGCGGCCGCCCAGGCCCAGATCACGGTCACGCCGCGCGGCAGCGCCGCCGTGCTCGACATCGCCGCGTGGAACATCGAGTTCTTCGGCGAGCCGACGCAGGGCCCGAACGATGCGCTCCAGGCCGAGCGCGTGAAGGCCGTGCTCCGGGGCGCGCAGGTGGATCTGTGGTCGCTCGAGGAGGTCGTGAGCACGACGGGTTTCAACGCGCTCCTCGATAGCCTCGCCGCGAGCGGCTATGCCGGCGTCATCGGGCCCAACGTCTCGTCGGACCCGGTCTTCAACCAGCGCCTCGCGTTCGTCTACAACACGTCCGTCGTGACGCCCGTCGGGGTGCCGCGGACGGTCGTGCCGAGCACCAACTTCGGTGGCCGCGCGCCGCTCGAGCTCACCGCCGACGTCACCCTCGGCGGCATCACGCAGCGGATGCGCTTTATCGCGGTCCACGCCAAGGCGTCGAGCGACGTCGCCTCGTACGACAAGCGCGTCGCCGGCGCCGCGCAGCTCAAGACGTACACCGACGGCCTCGCCGCGCAAGGCATCGCGTTCGTCGTCATGGGTGACTTCAACGACGAACTCGCGACGTCGATCGCCGGCGGGCGGCCCTCCCCGTACGCCGCCTTCGTCTCGGACCCGACCTACGCCTTCGCCACGCAGCGCCTCAACGACCAGAACGTCGCGACGTACTGCAGCAACGCATCGTGCAGCAGCGGATCGACGCTGGACCACATCCTCATCGGTGGGACGGCGCGGGCGACCTACGTCGCGAACTCGGGCGACCGCTACGCCGAGCTTATCGCGGGCATCGCGCAGTACACCGCGACGACCTCGGACCACCTGCCCGTCCTCGCGCAGTTCACGGTCCCGCCCGTCGCGGGCGAGGACGGGCCGGACGCGGGCGCGCTCGCGCTCCTGCCCGCCGCTCCGAGCCCCTTCCGCGCCTCGACGACGCTCCGCTTCTCGCTCGCCGCGTCCTCGGACGTTCAGATCGAGGTCGTAGACGTACTCGGGCGGACGGTCGCGCACGTCGGCGGGTTCTACGGCGCGGGCGAGCACCGCATCGCGCTGGACGGCTCGGACCTCGCGGCCGGCCTCTACCAGGTCCGACTGCGCGCCGGCGGCGAGACGCGCGTCCAGACGGTCGTCCGCGCCCGCTGATGCCGCCTGCAGCGCCTCGGCACTGACGCACGAGCCCAAGTGGAGACGCGCCGACGGTGCGTCTCCGCTCCGTCGCGGCGCCCCGGTCGTGTGGGCGCTGGAACTGCCAGGGCGCCTGCATCTCGCATGGGCAGGACCGTTCGAGCGCCGGGCGGCTTCGAGTCCCTGTTCTTCGCAAGCCGACGCTCGGCATCCGAGGCGGTGATCGCCCTCGCGTGCATTGAGGCGCTCGTCAGGCCAACGGATCGGCTCTGTGCCCGTCTTCGATGCCCGCATTCGCGGGGATTCCGACGGCGGTGGCGTTGAAGCCGTCGAAGAATCAGGCAGCCTTCTGCTGCAGCGGGGCTGTTAGTCTACACGCATCACGAGGCGCGCGCGCCTCGCCGGGCACACGGCTTCAGGGACAAAAAAAGGGCGGCGATCCGAGATGGATCGCCGCCCTTCGCGTGCGTCAGCGCGAGGCTCAGTAGCCGCCGCCGCCGTAGCCGCCGCTGCCGCCGCGGTCGCCGCCGCCGTAGCCACCGCCGCCGCCGCGGTTGCCACCGCCGCCGCCGTAGCCACCGCCGCTGCCGCCGCGGTTGCCACCGCCACCGCCGCCGCTGTAGCCGCCGCCACCACCGTAGCCGCCACCACCGCCGCCGCGGTTGCCACCGCCGCCACCGTAGCCGCCGCCACCACCGTAGCCGCCACCGCCGCCGGCGGGACGCTCGGTGCGCGGGCGCGCCTCGTTGACCGTGAGGGGACGGCCGGCCATGTCCGTGCCGTTGAGCTGGTCGATGGCGGCCTGGCCCTCAGCCTGGTCCGTCATCTCGACGAAGCCGAAACCGCGCGAGCGGCCGGTGTCTCGATCCTTGATTACCGTGGCACTTTCGACCGAGCCGAAGGCCTCGAACTGCTCCCGGAGGTCGTCGTCCGACGTGGAGTACGGGAGGTTTGCGACGTAGATGTTCATTAAAACGGGATGTTGGGAGCGCCGACGTCGTTCTGATCCGGTGTTCTACAAGGCTCGACTTGAAACCGTCGGCCCCGCGCGCTCGCTGGAAGACGGCAAACCCGCATGCACGCCTGAGGTTTCAGGCCCGTCGGCGGGAATGCCACTTAGAAGGTAGCGCCGAGGCCGCGCCCGGAATCCCCTTCAGGGAGAAGATTGTGACGGGCATGAGCGCCTGGAGCCGCCCTCAGTCGAGCCCGTAGGCCGCGGCGATCTCGGCGGGCGAGAGCGGCACGCGGTCCGCGGCGGGCAGCGCAGCCTTCGTCACGAGGGTTCGGCCGACCGCGAGCGCGTCGATACCGGTCTGCCGGAAGACGCGCAGCGCATCGGCGGGACTGTGGACGATGGGCTCGCCGCGCACGTTGAAGCTCGTGTTGACGAGGACTGGGCAGCCCGGCGCGTCGGGCGTGGCCGTCGCACGCTCGAAGGCGCGCAGGAGATCGTAGAAGAGGCCGCCGCGCTCCGGCGTCACCGTCTGCACGCGCGCCGAGCCGTCGACGTGCGTCACGGCTGGCAGCGGGCCCGCCACGTCGTAGCGCCCGGCGACGGCCGCCTCGCCGCGCCCGGCCGAGCGCCGCGGCGCCGCGCACGCGCCCGACGAGCAGCATGTACGGGCGAGGGGCGGGCGGGTGGCGGGGGACCGGCAGAAGAAGGCACCTCATGCCCCGTCGTGGCCGCCCAAATCGAAAAACGCCGTCTGCCCGTTCGGACAGCACGGCCGGGGCGAAGGGCCGGAAGCTCTCGCGGAACTTCACCTGCACGTTGACGCGGTGCTGCACGTCGCGGCCGCGCGGGTCGGCGAGGATCGAGCGGCCGCCGAGGGCGCGAGGGCCGAACTCGGCGCGGCCCTGGAACCAGCCGACCGTCTGGCCTTCGGCGAGCAGGCCGGCGACGCGGGCGACGAGGGCGGCGTCCGTCTCGAACGTCTCGACGGCGGCGTCGGGAAAGCCCTCGGCGGCGAACGCGGTCGCGATCTCGGCCTCGCGAGAACTCCGGGCCGAGGCGCGCGCCCTGCATCGCGTCCGATGGGTTCGACCGTCCGCGGGGCGTCCGGCCCAGACGTGCGTCGCCATCGAGCGCCGCGCCGAGCGCGCCGCCGGCGTCGCCGGCCGCGGGCTGGATCCAGATCTCTCTGAACGGCCCCTCGCGCAGCAGCCGCCCGTTGGCGACGCAGTTCAGCGCGACGCCGCCGGCGAGGCACAGGTTGGCCTCGCCCGTCTCGGCGTGGACGTGTCCGCGCCATCGCGCAGCACGATCTCCTCGGTGACGGCCTGCACGGACGCCGCGAGGTCCATCTCGCGCGCCGTGAGCGGCGACTCGGGCGCGCGCGCCGGCCCGCCGAAGAGGTCGGCGAAGGCGCGGCCCGTCATCCGCCGCCCGCCGGCGTAGGTGAAGTAGCGCTGGTCGAGGCGGAACGAGCCGTCGGGCCTGAGGTCGACGAGGCGCTCGAGGATCAGGTCGCGGTAGACCGGCCGGCCGTACGGGCGCGAGCCCCATCAGCTTGTACTCGCCCGAGTTGACCCGGAACCCGCAGAAATACGTGAACGCCGAGTAGAGCAGGCCGAGCGAGTGCGGAAAGTGCAGCTCGGCCCGGATGTCCAGCGTGTCGGCCGTGCCCGACGCCCCACGAGGTCGTCGCCCACTCGCCGACGCCGTCGGTCGTGAGAAAGGCGGCGCGCTCGAAGGGCGACGGGAAGAAGGCGGAGGCCGCGTGGCTCTCGTGGTGCTCGGGGAAGACGAGTCGGCACGCCCGGCGTCGCCGAGCGCGTCGGCGATGCGGTCGCCGATCCAGAGCTTCTGCTTGCAGCCACGGCGGCATCGCCTCGAGGAACGTCGCGCAGGCCGCGCGGCGCGAGCGTGAGCGCACGTCTCGAGCAGGCGCTCGAATTTGAGCAGCGGCTTGTCGTAGAACGCGACCGCGTCGAGGTCGGCCGCAGCGATGCCGGCGCGCTCGAGGCAGAACGCGACGGCCTGCGCGGGGAACTCGGGGTCGTGCTTGCGCCGCGAGAAGCGCTCCTCCTGCGCCGCCGCCACGATGACGCCGTCGCGGACGATGGCCGCGGCGGAGTCGTGGTACCAGCAGGAGAGGCCGAGGACAGTCATGTCAGTACATGCGCTCGAGGCGCTCGCGGGTCGCCGGGCCCTCCGTGCGGCGGATCCAGTACGACGCGACACTCGCGTCCGGACGCTGCGCGAGGAGGTCGCGGCGAAGCAGCCGGAACAGCAGACCGACGGGCGTGAACACGCCCACGAAGACGACACCCAAGATGACGCGTGTCATCACGAAGCCCATCACGATGCCGGCCGTCATCCAGACGCGGTAGACGCCGCCGAGCGCGCGTGGCACGGTCAGCCCGCCCAGCACGAGCAGCGCGCCCACCACGCCGAACCCCTGCCCGACGGGCCCCGGCACACCGCTCGCGCGCCACGCCGCGACGCCGGCCAGCGCCAGAAAGACGCCGCCGACGAGGACGCCGAAGTTCTGGAGCGAGCGCCGCGATACGTCGAGCGCCGCGACCTCGGTCCGGACCGTCGCGAGCAGGCCGGGCACTACTGCTGCGCCGGCGCCGGGACCGTCATCGGCGCCGCATCGTCCGTGTAACCGCCGTCCGGCGCGTCCCCGTTGGGGTTGTCGCCGCGCGATAGCATGAGGTACGCGAAGAAGAGGAGGCCGGCAATGAGGACGCCGAAGAGGGCGATGCCGAAGGGGCTGAAGCGGTCGGTGAGGGCCATCGATGGGCGGGGAGAGTGGAGCGTCTGAACGCAGGCGGGGCGCCGTGGCTCCCGCGCGCCGCGGGCGGCTACGCCCTGGTCGTGCGGGTTCTGGACGCGAAACACGACGGCCGCAAGTGCGCCTCCGATAAACGTCGCGGCGAGGTAGACCCAGAGGCTGCCGAGCGTCCTGCCGTCACCGAGCAGCACGTCCGTCAGGACCGGGCCGAGGGCGACGGCCGGGTTGAATGCGCCGCCCGAGATCGGGCCCGCCCCGAAGGCGCCGGCGAGGACGGTGAAGCCGATCGCCAGCCCGTACGTGTCGTTGCCGGCTGTGTCACGGCTCGTCGTCACGTTGAGAACCACGAGCGCGAGCGCGAACGTGAACAGCAGCTCGAGCAGGAAGAACTCGGCGAGCGTCGCCTCAGGATTCGGCGTGATGCGCAGCGGCCGGTTGATGACGATGGCGACGAGGAGCGCCGCGGCCAACGAGCCCAGCACCTGCGCGAGCATGTACGGCGCGACGTCGCGCGCGGGCAGCTTGCCACGCATCCACACGGCGAGCGTCACGGCGGGGTTGTAGTGCGCGCCCGAGACGTGGCCGCCCATGTAGACCATCACCATCAGCACGGCGCCGATGCCGAGCGGGGCGAGCTCCGGGTGCGGGCTGATGACGGTGAGGCCAATCGTCAGGACGAGGAAGAACGTCCCGATGAACTCGGTGAGCAGCTTTGCCATGGCAGCGCGGGCGGGTGGAGGGACGGCGAAGCTAGACGCCATACCGGTACCGGCCATCCACCTGTGCGGGCGGTCTGGCGAAGTTTGCCCTAAGCGTTGAGGTGCCACGCAGCGCCCTCTAGCTTGGACTCGGTCTAAATAGACAATCCGATGCCCGTCGCCCGTCGCCTTTTCCTCCTCGTCAGCCTCGTCGCTGCCGCCTCGGCCTGCACCGAGGCACCGCGCAACGCCGCGCCCGCCGCACCCGATTCGTCTGCGACCGCGGCGTCGGCAGACCCTTCGGACCCGAGCCGCATCGTGACGATCGGCGGCCCGGTGACCGAGATCGTCTACGCGCTCGGCCTCGGCGACCGCATCGTCGGGGCGGACAGGTCGAGCCTCAACCCCGCGGCCGTCCTCGCGCTGCCGCGCCTGGACTACTTCCGCCAGACGTCCGCCGAGGGCGTGCTGTCGCTCTCGCCCAGCCTCGTGCTGGCCGTCGAGGGGACGGGCCCGCCGGGCGTCATCGAGCAGATCCGCGCCGCCGGCGTGCGCGTCGAGGTCATGCCCGAGGTCGTGGACCCCGCGACGGCGGCCGCGCGCGTGCGCCGCATCGGCGAGATCCTCGGGCGCACGGCGCAGGCGGACTCGCTCGTGGACGTGATGACGCGAGAGATCGCTGCGGCCGAAACGGAGCGCCCGGCGACGCCGCCACGCGCGCTGTTCGTCTACGCCCGCGGCGCGGGCGTCGTGCTCGCGGCCGGGACCGGCGGCGCGCCAGCTGCGGTCCTGCGCCTCGCCGGTGCCGAGAACGCCGTCACCGCCTTCGAGGGCTACCGCCCGCTCACGGCCGAGGCCGTCGCCGCGGCGCAGCCGGACGTTATCGTGGTGCCGAAGGCGAGCCTCGGGAGCCTCGGCGGCATCGACGGCCTCCTTCGCCAGCCCGGCCTCGCCGAGACGCCGGCCGGTAAGGCGCGCCGCATCGTCGTCGTGGACGACGCGCTCCTGCTCGGCTTCGGCCCGCGTGTCGGCGAGGGTGTCCGGGACCTCGCCCGAGGACTGACTGCTGCGCAGGCAGACGCATGACCGAGACGCTCGCGCTGCCCGTGCTGACCGACGCCGCCACGGAGGCGAGCGTTCGCCGCCGAGGCGGCGCGTCAGGCGCGCCGGACGCGGGTCGTGCTGGGCGCGTTCGGCATGGCGCTCGCCGTCGGGATGGTCGCGTCCGTCGCCGCCGGCGCCGTCGGGCTGAGCCCGGCGCAGGTCGTCGGCGTCTTCGCGGCACGCCTCGGCATCGACGCCGGCGCGGCCTTCACAGACCAGCAGGCGGCGATCCTGATCGCGATCCGGCTGCCGCGCGTGCTGCTGAGCGTCGTCGTGGGCGCCGGGCTCGCCGTGAGCGGGGCCGTGATGCAGGGCCTGTTCCGGAACCCGCTCGCAGACCCCGGCCTCATCGGTGTCTCGAGCGGCGCCGCATTCGGCGCGGCGGGCGCGATCGTGCTCGGCGCGACACTCGGCGCGTCCGCAACCGACGCCCTCGGTCCGGTCCTCGTCGCGCTCGCCGCGTTCGCCGGCGGCCTGATGACGACGTTCGTCGTGTACCGCATCGCGACGGCGCGCGGGCGGACGTCCGTCACGACGATGCTGCTCGCGGGCATCGCGATCAACGCGCTGTGCGGGGCCGGCGTCGGCGTGCTCGTCCTGTTCGCCGACGACGGGCAGCTCCGCGACCTCACCTTCTGGACGCTCGGCAGCCTCGGCGGAGCGACGTGGGCCGCGCTCGCGGTCGCGGCGCCGCTCGTCGGCGCCGCGGTCCTGGCGTCGCCGTGGCTCGCCCGCGCGCTGGACGCGCTGCTCCTTGGCGAGGCCGAGGCGCGGCACCTCGGCATCCGCACCGACCGCGTCACGGCCGTCGCGGTCACGCTCGCGGCCCTCGCCGTCGCCGCGGCGACGGCCGTTGCGGGCCTCATCGGCTTCGTCGGGCTCGTCGCGCCGCACCTCGTGCGCCTCCTGCTCGGGCCGGGCCACCGCGCGCTCCTGCCCGGGTCGGCGCTCGCCGGCGCCGCGCTGCTGGTCTTCGCAGACCTCGCGGCGCGGACAGTCCTCGCGCCGGCCGAGGTGCCCATCGGCATCGTCACGGCCGTCGCCGGCGCGCCGTTCTTTCTCGCCCTGCTCCTCCGCGACCGCCCCGAGTAGTGCGGTTTGAGGGGTGGAGTGTTCGCTCCCGACCCTCAAACTCCGACCCGTCTTTCCGATGCTCGCTCTCGACTCCGTCACCGTCCGCGCCGGCCAGGCGACGCTCCTCGATGCGCTCTCGCTGAGTGTCGCGCCGGGCGAGGTCCTGGCCGTCGTCGGGCCAAACGGGGCGGGCAAGACGACCGCGCTGCGCGTGCTCGCCGGCGAGACGACGCCCGCAGCCGGCGAGGCGCGCCTCGGCGGACGCCTGCTGGCGGACGTGGCCGATCTCGCGCGGCGCCGGGCCGTGCTGCCGCAGGAATCTGGCCTCGCCTTTGGCTTCACGGCCCTCGACGTGGTCCTTCTCGGGCGGACGCCCTGGCGCGCCTCGCGCCGCGACGATCTCGCGGCTGCGGCGCGCGCGATGGCGCAGGCCAGCGTCGAGCACCTCGCCGGGCGGCGCTACCCGACGCTGAGCGGCGGCGAGCGCCAGCGCGTCCACCTCGCCCGCGCCCTCGCCCAGATCGACGGGCCCGCCGCCTCAGACGGTGGTGCGCCGGCAGGCCGCTACCTGTTGCTCGACGAGCCGACGTCGGCCCTCGACCTCGGCCACCAGCACGGCGTGCTCCGGACGGCCCGCCGCGTCGCGTCTGAGGGCGTCGGCGTGCTCGCGGTCCTCCACGACCTCAACCTCGCGGCGCAGTACGCGGACCGCATCGCGGTCCTCGCCGCGGGGCGCCTCCTCGCTGTCGGCACCCCGGGCTCCGTGCTGACGCCGACGGTCGTCCGCTGCGCCTTCGGCATCACCGTGATGGTGACAGCCCACCCGTGCGCGGCGTGCCCGCTCGTCGTGCCCGTCCCGGACGACCTCGCCTCCGACGGGCTGCCCGTTCTGTCCTGACCCTCCCCCTCCCTCTGATGTCTGACCTTCGAGACACCTTTGCGGCGTTCCGCGCCGACCAACCCAACGCGCGCATCCGGACCGCCGCGCGCGCGCTCGGCACGACCGAGGCGCAGCTCGTCCAGACGGCCGTCGACGGTCCGGCCGTGCGCCTCGCGGCGCCCGCCGGCGGCTGGCGCGCGCTCCTGCCCGAGCTCGAGACGCTCGGCGACGTGATGGCGCTGACGCGCAACGACGCGTGCGTCCACGAGCGCCACGGCGTCTACGCGGGCGCCGACGTGGCGCTGCCGCACGGCATGGCCCTCTTTGCCAACGCGGAGATCGACCTGCGCCTCTTCTGCGCGCGCTGGGGCTCGGCCTTCGCCGTCGAGACGGGCGGCCGCAAGAGCCTCCAGTTCTTCGACCGCCACGGCGCCGCCGTCCACAAGGTGTTCCTGACGGACGCCAGCGACGCCGCCGCCTACGACGCCTTCGTCGCCGCGCATCGCGCCGACGACCAGCGCGCGCCGCTCGAGACCACGCCCGTTCCCGAGCCGACCGCCGACCGGCCCGACGCGGAGATTGACGCCGCGGGACTGCTCGCCGGCTGGGCCGCGCTGCAGGACACGCACGACTTCTTCCCGCTGCTCACCCGGTTTGGCGTCGGGCGCGTGCAGGCGCTGCGCCTTGCCGAGGGCCGCTTCACCGAGCGCGTCGAGCCGGCCACCGTACGCCGCGCACTCGAGGCGGCGGCCGCGGACGGCACGGCGATCATGGTGTTCGTCGGCAACCGCGGCGCGATCCAGATCCACACCGGGCCCGTGGAGCGCCTCGTGGAGCGCGGCCCGTGGTTCAACGTCCTCGACCCGCGCTTCAACCTGCACCTTGACGAGACGGCGCTCACGGACGCGTTCGTGGTCGTCAAGCCGAGCGAGGACGGCGACGTGACGGCGATCGAGGCGTACGACGCCGCGGGCAACCAGATCGTGCAGCTCTTCGGCAAGCGCAAGCCGGGCACCCCCGAGCTCCAGGCGTGGCGCGACCTCGTCGCCGGCCTCCCCCGCCTTGGCGTCGAGGCGTAGGCGAGCCTGCTGCCGGAACGCAGCGACGCCCCCGGCGCGAAGCCGGGGGCGTCGGGGGGCAGTGCCCTCTCTGCGTGCGCCGTCGCAGACCTCGAATTCGCAGGTCCGCGACGGCGATTGCATCACTGCCACGCGCGGCAGGCAAGACGTCTTTCGCGCGCTCGTCCCAACGGTACCGTGCCCGAGTGCTCACCTGCGAGACCACCCACTGCCCAGGTTGTGTCCGCCGGGTTGATTCCGCGTGAGGCGTGCACGCTGCGCCAACGCGGGCGAGGCGCGCGTCTAGCTTGCGGCCCCCTCCGCGACGCGGTAACCCGGAGCATGAGCGGGCCCCGCTCCCGGCCCCGCCGCTCGCTCCTCCGGACGCCTTCCACCGCACAATGACCCTGAGCATGACCGGCTTCGGCCGCGGCGCCCACCGCGACGCCAGTCCCGACGGCGGCGCCGTCGAGGCGGCCGTCGAGGTGCGGTCCGTCAACGGCCGCGGCGCCGACGTGACGGTCCGCCTTCCGCGTACGCTCGCCGCCCACGAGGCCGACGTCGCTGCCGCCGTCCGCGAGCGCCTCGGGCGCGGGACGGCCACCGTCACCGTGACGGTCGAGCAGGCGGCCGCGACGGGCGCGCTGCGCGTCGACGCCGAGGCGGCACGCGCTGTCGCCGAGACGCTCCGCGCGCTGCGCTCGGCCGCAGGCCTCGCGCCCGACGAGGCGCCGATCACGCTCGACGCGCTCCTCCGCCCGCCCGAGGGCCTCCCCCGCCCGCTCACCGCCGCCACGGCGGACGACGCCGACGCATGGCCCGCCGTCCAGGCCGCCCTCGCCCTCGCGCTCGACGCGCTCGACGCGATGCGCACCGCTGAGGGCGCGGCGCTCGACACGGATCTCCGCGCGCGCCTCGACACGCTGGACCGGCTGGCAGACGACGTCGAGACGCGCGCGCCGCTGCGCGTCTCTGAGGCGCGCGCGCGCCTCCGGGAGCGCCTCGCCGAGCTTCTCGCCGACGCCCGCCTCGACCCGGCGCGCCTCGAGACCGAGATCGCGATCCTGGCCGACCGCCTTGACGTGTCCGAGGAGATCGTCCGGCTCAGGAGCCACCTCGCGCAGGCGCCGCGCCGCGCTCGACGCCGCCGAGCCTGCCGGCCGGCGCCTCGGCTTCCTCGTCCAGGAGATCCTCCGCGAGGTCAACACGACCGGCTCGAAGGCCAACGACGCGGCCGTGGCGCACCTCGCCGTGTCGATGAAGGAGACGGTCGAGCAGATCCGCGAGCAGGCCGCCAACGTCGTGTAAAGGAGACTGGAACATGGGGACTCGCGCGTCTCCCACCCTCTTCCAGTTCCCAGTCCCTCTTTCCCAGTCCCCGAATGAAGCTCATCGTGCTCACCGCGCCGTCGGGCGCCGGCAAGACGACGATCGCGCGGCGGCTCATGGCAGCCGTGCCCGGCCTCGTCTTCTCTGTCTCGGCGACGACGCGCGCGCCGCGGCCGGGCGAGACGCCGGACGTCGACTACCACTTTCTGACGCCCGAGGCCTTCGCCGCGCGCCTCGCCGCCGGCGACTTCGCCGAGCACGAGGAGGTCTATCCGGGGCGCTTCTACGGCACGCTCGCGCCCGAGCTCGAGGCGCTCGCGATGCTCCCGACGACGCGCGCCGTCGTGCTGGACGTGGACGTGAAGGGCGCGGCGTCCGTCAAGCGCCTCTACGGCGACGCCGCGCTGACGCTGTTTGTGCAGCCGCCGACGCTCCAGGACCTCGAGGCGCGCCTGCGCGCGCGCGGGACGGAGACCGAGGCGCAGATCCAGACGCGCCTCGCCCGCGCCGGCATGGAGATGCGCGCCGCGCCGACGTTCGACGTCGTCGTGGTCAACGCGGACCTCGAGACGGCCGTCGCCGAGACGATCGCGCACGTCGAGGCCTTTCTGGCAGCGTGACCGAGGCGCCCGCACTCTCCCCACGCTTCTCACGCCCCACGCACGCTGGGAGCGGTTGATTCTACAACACCCGACCCGACCGGCATGGACCTCGACACCATCGTTTCGCTCGCCAAGCGCCGCGGCTTCGTCTTCCCCTCGTCCGAGATCTACGGCGGCCTCGGGGCCGTCTACGACTACGGCCCGCTCGGCGTCGAGCTCAAGCGCAACGTGCGCGAGCGGTGGTGGCGCGCGATGGTCTACGGCCACGACAACGTCGTCGGCCTCGACGCGGCGATCCTGATGCACCCGACCGTCTGGAAGGCGTCCGGCCACGTCGACGCGTTCTCGGACCCGCTCGTCGACGACCGCGCCTCGGGCCGGCGCTACCGCGCGGACCAGCTTATCGAGGGCCACATCGAGAAGCTGCACAAGAAGAAGAAGTCCGAGCAGGCGACGGCCGTCTACGAGCGGTTCGTCGCCGCGCTCAACGCCGACGAGCCCGCGGCCGCACTCGGCGCGATCATCCAGGCCGAGGAGATCCGCTCGCCCGACTCCGGCGCGTTCGACTGGACCGACGTGCGCCAGTTCAACCTCATGTTCGAGACGGCGACGGGCGCCGTCGCCGAGGAGGCGTCTAAGATCTACCTCCGCCCCGAGACGGCGCAGGGCATCTTCGTCCACTTCAAGGACGTCGCCGAGACGTCGCGCCTCGCCGTGCCGTTCGGCATCGCGCAGACGGGCAAGGCCTTCCGCAACGAGATCGTCGCCCGGCAGTTCATCTTCCGGATGCGCGAGTTCGAGCAGATGGAGATGCAGTACTTCGTCGAGCCGGGCACGCAGATGGACGCCTACGCCGAGTGGGCCGAGCAAGCGCATGCAGTGGCACCTCGACAACGGCATCCGCGCCGAGAAGCTCCGCTGGCACGACCACGAGAAGCTCGCCCACTACGCCGACGCGGCGAAGGACGTCCAGTACGAGTTTCCCTTCGGCTGGAACGAGATCGAGGGCGTCCACAGCCGCACCGATTTCGACCTCACGCGGCACCAGGAGTTCTCGGGCAAGAAGCTCGAGTACGTGGACGTGCAGGCGAACGAGCGCTACATCCCGTACGTCGTCGAGACGAGCGTCGGGCTGGACCGGACGATCCTGATGGTCCTCTGCGACGCCTACCGCGAGGACACCGTCGGCGGCGAGACGCGCAACCTGCTGGCTTTCCACCCGGCGCTGGCGCCGTTCACGGCGGCCGTCTTCCCGCTCGTCAAGAAGGAGGGCATGCCGGAGACGGCGCACGCGATCGAGGCGGACCTCCGGAAGGAGTTCTCGGTCACGTACGACGAGAAGGGCGCCGTCGGGCGGCGCTACCGCCGGCAGGACGAGATCGGCACGCCGGTCTGCATCACCGTCGACGGGCAGACGGCCGAGGACGGGACGGTGACGCTGCGCGACCGCGACACGACCGAGCAGGTGCGCGTGCCGGCCGAGAACGTCCGCCGCGCCGTCGCGGACCGCGTCGCGGCGTGGACGCCGGGCTGAGACCGCTTGCCCGGGCTACTCCGCTCCCGGGCGGTCGGCGCGGATCTCGTCGCGCGTCTCGGCGATGATGGCGCGCAGCTCGTCATCGTCGTCGTCCGTCAGCGCCGCCTCGGCGGCATCGACGGTGGCGTGTGCCTCGTCGAGGCGACCGGCCTTTCGGAGGGCGTCGGCGAGGTTGTTGAGCACGCCGGCGTTCCGAGGCGCGAGGGCCCGGGCGCGGTCGAGATCGTCCGAGGCGTCCTGCCCGGCACGGCTGCGGGCGAGGGCGCGCTCGATGTGGACGTCGGCACGCTCCGCATCAAGGTGCGCGGCGTCATACCCGAACGCGGCGAGCGGCCCGTCGTCGGCGACGTGATGGAGCGACTGGAGGACGGCGATCGCGGCGTCGAAGTCCGCGAGCGCAGCCGGCAGACTGTCCGTGCGGGTCCCGGCACGCGTCGCGAGGACGGTGGCAAGGTCGTAGAGCGCGAGCGGGTCGTAGTCGGCGGGATCGTCCGGCGGGCGTGCCTCGAGCACGGTCTGTCCGTCGTCCTCGAGCGCCTCGTCGCCGAGCGCGCCGACGTCCGAGGCGGCGGCGAAGACGGCACCGTCGAGCAGGTCGAGCGCTTCGGCGGGCGGCAGGTCGGCCGCCTCCTCGGCCATGCCGATCGGGTCGAAGCGGTCCGGCGCGTCGTCGGGGAGCGTGAACGAGGCGGTGGTTCCGCCGGGAAGCGGCATGTCGAGCGTCATCGGGGCGGGGTCCGGGTAAGGACGGAGGTTACTGCTCGCGCCCGCCGCGGCTCGGCGGGCGCCGCGTCTGGACCGTTGTGCGCGTGCTCGATGTCGGCAGCTGGTACTCGGCCGGGACGAGGTCCGAGAGGCGCTCGAAGGCGAGGTAACCGCTTGCCGAGATGCCGTCCGGGTCCTCCGGGTTTCCGGAGGCGTCGATGGTCTGCTGGGGCTTGGTCGAGATGAGGTCCGACTCCTGGAACGGGTTGACGGCCGAGCGGCCACCGCGGAACCACTCTGAGCGGAGGTACGCCGGCACCTCGGGCTCGCCCCTGAACTGGACGTTGATGGCGCTGCCGTTGAAAAGGACGCTGTAGAAGCCGGACGAGTCGGGCGCCGTCACGAGCGACGCCTCGGCGACCTCGCGGCCCGCATACTCGGCGAGCTGCTGGCCGTCCGGCGTGAGGCGGCGCATGCGGAACGTGAAACCCTCGGCCGTCGCGCTGCCTGTGCGGAGCGCGCGGAGCAGGTGCCGCAGCGAGCCGCGGTAGGCCTGCGCGCGGGCCGTCTGCCAGCGCTCCGCCTCGGCCTCGTCGGCCGGCACGAGCTCCTCGAAGCGCTCGTCGCCGTCGTACGAGACGCGCGTCGAGGTCGACGAGAAGGTGTGCAGGTCGTAGACGAGGCGGTAGCCCAGCGCGCGGTTCTCGACGACGAGCGGGGCCGTCGTCGTGGCGACGAGCGCGCCGGCGCGCGTGTGGAAGTCGAGGACCTGCGGGTTCTTGATCGTCGTCAGCGCGGCGTTCTCGGACTGCCCGATAAGCTCGCGCGTGAACGTCTCGAGGCGCCGCAGCCAGCGCGCGTCCGCGCGGCCTTCCACGACGGCCTCGCCCAGGATGATCGGCGGCAGGCGGAAGGCGAACGGCCCTGCTTCGGCCTGCCCCGCCGCGACGCGGATGTCCTGCGTCTGGGCCGTAAACCCGATGAGCGACGCGACGAGGCGGTACGCGCCGGGCTGAACGCCCGTGAGCCGAAAGCGGCCGTCGTCGTCCGTCTGGACACCGCGCGTGGTGCCGGAGAGGTAGACGGTGGCGCCGGGGAGCGTCTCGCCGTCCGTGTCGGTGACGGTCCCGACGAGGGTCGTCTGGGCGGCGGCGGGGAGCGCGACGAGCAGCAGCGCCGCGGCGACGGCGAGGTGCCGGAAGACAGGAGCGAGCATGAGGTGCGGTGTTGGATGGGCCACTAACGCACGACGGGCGTGCCTCGGTGCCGGCCGGCTGGCGTTCGCCGGACTCTCACGGTTCGGTGGAAACTGGGGCTGAGCCGACCGTCCCCATTTCCTGCTCTACCGACACGCGGGCTCCAGCACTCGGCAGCGCGCGAAGAGGCGCTGCTGACGGGCAAGCTCGGCGGCGAGCGGCTCAAAGACGGGTCGGTCGCCCACCGCGTCGGGGTAGCCGAGCAGGCCGTTGGGGCAGTGGCGGTCGTCGTCCCATCCGGGGTGGTTCGCGATCGGGTACCAGCAGACGCCCTGGACGGGTACGCCGGCGGCCATCGCGGCGCGGACCTCGCGCCCGACGCGCGCCATCCACGCGGCGCGCTCGTGCGCCTCGATTCCGGTCTCGGCGAGCAACAGCGGGCGGCCGTAGCGGCCGTGCACCTCGGCGAGCATCGACCGCAGCGACCGGTAGCGGCGATCGCCGGGCTGAGATCGGGCCGCCACGGTGCTCCCACTGGTTCTGCGGGTAGTAGTTCAGGCCGACGAGGTCGAGAAGGTCTGGCGATCCGCCGATCTGCGGCCAGAGCGTGCCCGCGAGCAGGTCGAACGCCTGGAACTGGGCGAGGCGGTAGCCCTCGGCGTCCGCCGCTTCGCGGACGGTCTTCGGGACGACGTTGACGAGCGGCTCGGCCCACACGAGGCGCGCCCGCGGGTCGACGTCGCGGACGGCGCGGGACGCCTCGATCGCGGCGCGCGCGAGCTGGACCTTGAGCTCGAAGCTGCGGCCGTGCGCGAACGGTGGGAAGAGGGCCGTGTCGCCGCCGGCCCACGCCCAGAACGAGATCTCGTTGACCGGGCACCAGAACGGGACGGCGTCGGTCTCGCTGCGGTGGACCTCGGCCGCGGCGCGGGCGAACGCTGCGAATCGGCGCGGAAAGTCGGGTGTCCACACGTCGAGGCCGTCTGGGACGCCGTAGTGGCAGAGGTCCCAGACGACCTGCGTGCCGGTCTCGCGGGCCGCACGGAGTTGCGGGAGCCACGACGCCCAGTCATACCGCCCGGCACGCGGCTCGACGAGCGGCCAGCGGAGGCCGTCGCGAACGCTCAGGATGCTGTGCGTCGCGAGCGCGCGGTAGTCTTGTGCCGCGAAGCGGTCGTGGCCCGTCGCGGCGATAACGTCGAGGCGCCGGCCGTCGCGGTGACGGTGGGCGGAGCACTCGAAGCCGCCCATGAGGAACGACTGAAAGGTCTCAGGTATGGTCATAGGTCAGTCCTCAGTCTCGCTCCGCTCTCACACCTCCTCCCGTCCACAACCAGCGCCATCCCGAGCGTGCCGAGAGATCTCTACCGAGTACGACGCCTCGAGTCACCGCGCTGTCGAGGCGCCTCGCGCGGCAGAGATTCTTCGGCTGCATTCGGCTCGCGCCTCATTCCACTCAGGATGACGGTGCCGTAGGTGTCTTGGGCAGAACAGGTGTCACGCCTCGGGCGCGGGGGCTTTCCCGCCGTCGCCGGAGACAGGTGCCTCGACCTCCGCGACGGCGCCCTTCGCCACACCGTTCTCGGCGGTGTGGAGGACGGCCTTATCGGGCGCGTGCTGGGGCAGCGTAGCCTTGCGTGTGGCCGTCGGACGCGGCGCAGGAGCCGTGGCGCCATCGCCGGACGACGCGTGGGCGGCGGCGATCTCGTCGAACAGAGACAACGCCTGAGCCGTCACCTGGTCCATGTTGTAGTACCGGTACGTCGCGAGGCGGCCCACGAAGTGGACGTCCGGCTCCGCGTCCGCGAGCATCTGGTACTTGCGGTAGAGCGCCGCGTTTTCGGGGCGCGGGATCGGGTAGTACGGGTCGCCCTCGGCTTGCGGGTACTCGTAGACGACGGCCGTGCTCGGGTGCGTCTGCCCGGTGAGGTACTTGAACTCGGTGCAGCGCGTGTAGGCGTGCTCGTTCGGGAAGTTGACGACCGGCGCCCGCTGGAACGTCTCGACCGCGTGCGTCTCGTGCTTGAACTCGAGCGAGCGGTAGGGCAGCTTGCCGAAGCGGAAGTCGAAATACTCGTCTACCGGGCCCGTGTAGATCAGCGTCTTGTACGGGATGATGTTCTTGATCTGCTCGAAGTCCGCGTTGAGCATCACCTGGATGTTGGGGTGGTCCAGCATCCGCTCGAACATCCGGGTATAGCCGTGCAGCGGCATCGCCTGGAACGTGTCCGTGAAGTAGCGATCGTCGCGGTTGGTCCGCGTCGGCACGCGGGACGTGACGCTCGCATCGAGTTCGCTCGGATCGAGGTCCCACTGCTTCCGCGTGTAGTTGCGGAAAAACTTCTTGTACAGCTCTGTCCCGACCGTACTCACGACGACGTCCTCGCTCGTCCGGATCGGCGTGCGCGGCTCCGCAACGGAGGCGAAGAACGTCTCGACCTCGAACGAGGTGAGCTTCAGCCCATACAGCGTGTTGATCGTGTCGAGGTTGATCGGGATCGGCACGAGCTGGCCGTCCACGGACGCCAGGACGCGGTGCTCGTACGGCCGCCACTCGGTAAAGCGCGAGAGGTAGTCGAAGACGCGCTTGGCGTTGGTGTGGAAGATGTGCGGGCCGTAGCGGTGGACGAGCAGGCCGTCGTCGTTGTAGTGGTCGTACGCGTTGCCGGCGATGTGCGAGCGCTTGTCGATGATGAGCACGCGCTGGCCGAGCTCGGTCGCGAGGCGCTCGGCGAGGACGGAGCCGGCGAAGCCGGCGCCGACGATGAGGGTGTCGAACACGAGAGGAGAAGGGAAGAGAGGGTCCGAAGATGTGCGCAGTGTGTGACACACCGCTGTCTTTCCACAAACGCAATCGGGAGCGTCCCGATGTGCTGACGCTTCACCGAGTTGCGCCGGCCGTTCGGGCGTCGTCGATGAGCGTTTCCATGGCCGCCGCCGTGCGGTCCCACGATGTTGCCGCAAGGACGCCGCGCATGGCCTCGACGCGGGCATCACGCTCGGTCGTCCGTCTCGCCGAGCGCCGCGGCGCAGGCGGCGACGAACGCCTCGGGTGTGCTCGCAAGGCCGACGATGTCGCCGTAGGGCTCGGCGACGTCCGTGATCGGCGTCGAGACGATGGGCGTCTCGGCGGCCATGTACTCGAGCGTCTTCGTCGGCGAGATAAACTCCGTCGACCGGTTGCGGGCGAATGGGAGGATGGCGACGTCCCAGCCGCCGAGGTAGGCGGGCAGGTCCGCGTAGTCGCGCCCGCCGAGCCAGTGCAGGTTGGGCGCCTGAGGAAGGCTCGCCGGGTCGATCTTGACGACCGGCCCGATCATCACGATGTGCCAGTCCGGCCGCGCCCGTGCGACAGCGCCGATGAGGGCCGTGTCGAGGCGCTCGTCGATGACGCCGAAGAAGCCGAGGCGCGGGTGCGGGATCTCGGCCTGGTCGGCCGGGTCGTCGGCCGTCTTCGCCTGCGCGAAGTGTGCGGCGTCCACGGACGACGTGAACTGGTGGGCGTTCTCGTGGCGGTCCTTCTTGGCGCGGTAGAGGCTCGGGCCGCCTGTAAAGACCACGTCGGCGCGGTCGAGCAGCGCCTGTTCCTGCGCGAGCAACTCGGGCGGGGCGAAGTCGAACGCCGAGAGCTCGTCCATGACGTCGAACACGACGACGCCGCTCTCGGGGAGTGCGTCGAGCAGGGGCAGCGCGAGCGGCGTGTAGAACCACACGTCGACCTCGCCGGCCTCGGCGCCGAGCGACCGGACGACGGGCGCCATCGCGGCAACCTGGCCGGGCGTGAATCCGCCCTCATGCAGGCCGGTGTGAACGCGAACGACGGTCACACCGGGCGCCGCGTCGATGCGCTCGGCGAAGGCCGCCGTGCCGGCCTCGACATCGGCGTCGAACACGGGCTCCTCGACAAACAGAACGGGGCGGTTCGCCGCGAGGCGCGAGAGGAGGTGCTGCGGGCGCTGGGTGACAAAGTCCCACCGCAGGTGGGAGAAGACGACGAGAGGGGTCATCGAGACGGGAAGAGAGAGGGGCCGGCCGCGTGCCGGCCAGGGCACGAAACCGGCCCCCTCCGGCCACGGATCCTGAGGAAAGCCCTGATCCGCTACGCCTCGTCGGCGGCCGTCTCGCGGGCCTCGCGGTCGAGGCGCTCGAACCAGTCGTCCGGCATGGCGACGCCCGCCGCGGCGACGTTCTCCTCCAGGTGCTTCACGCTCGACGTGCCCGGTATCGGGAGCATGACGGGCGAGCGCTTGAGCAGCCACGCGAGCGCGACCTGCGAGGCCGTCGCGCCGAGCGCCTCGGTGGCCTCCTTCAGCGTCTCGGAGTCCGCGAGCTTGCCCGCGTCGAGGGGGAACCAGGGGATGAAGCCGATGCCCTCGCGCGTGCAGTAGTCGAGGACGTCCTCGGACTTGCGCGTGCCGAGGTTGTACTCGTTCTGGACGGTCGCGATGGGCAGGATCTTGCGCGCCGCCTCGATCTCTTCGACCCCCACCTCGCTGAGGCCGACGTGGCGGACCTTCCCCGCGTCCTGCATCTCCTTGAGGACGCTGAACTGCTCGTCGGCGGGCACGGCGGGGTCGATGCGGTGGAGCTGGTAGAGCGGGATCTGGTCCAGCTTCAGGCGCCGGAGCGACATCTCGACGCTCTGGCGGAGGTAGTCCGGCCGGCCGCAGGGCAGCCACTGGTCCGGGCCGGTGCGGAGCAGGCCCGCCTTCGTCGCGACGACGAGATCGTCCGCGTACGGGGCGAGCGCCTCGGCGATGAGGTCCTCGCTCACGAACGGGCCGTAGCTGTCGGCCGTGTCGATGAGCGTCACGTCGAGCTCGACGGCGCGCTTCAGGACGGCGAGGGCGGCGGCGTGGTCGGCCGGCGGGCCCCAGATTCCCTTGCCGGTGATGCGCATCGCGCCGAAGCCGAGGCGGTGGACGGGCAGGTCGCCGCCGATCTGGAAGGTGCCGGAGGCGGCGGCGGTGGTCGTGGTCTGTCATGAGGGGAGCGGGAGAATGGAGCCGGCGTACGCGCGTCCGCGCTCACCCTTCCCGCTCTCGCGTCAGGTTTAAAGCGGAGTTGGCGGCGGACGCGCGCGATCTCCGCAGGCGCGAGCGCGAGGCGCGGGCCGTACCACGAGAACGCCTCGCCGTCGACGAGCGCGACGGCGGCGCCGGGGACGATCTGCCGGACTTCGTCGAGGTGCTTCTCGGCGAACGGGAACGGCTCGGACGAGAGCAGGACCGCCTCGGGGCAGGCCTCGGCGAGGTCCTCCGCCGTGACGGCCGGGTAGCGGGGTCGGTCTCCGAAGACGTTGACGAGCCCGCCGCGCGCCATCACGTCGTGGATGATCGTGTCCGCGCCGACCGTCATCCACGGGTCGCGCCAGATGAGGTACGCCGCGCGAATGGGCGCGGACTGCTCGAGCGCGTCGAATGCAGCGGCAACCTCGCGGGCGAGGCGCTCGCCGTCCTCGGCTCGGCCCGTGACGTGGCCGAGGTCGCGGAGCGCGTCCGCCGTGTCGGCGACGGTCGCGATGTCCGACAGCCACACCGGGACGCCCGCCGCGGCGATGGCCTCGACGGGATCGCGGTCGTTCTCCTCGCGGTTGGCGATGACGAGGTCGGGCGCGAGCGCGAGGACACGGGCCGGGTCCGTCCCCTTCGTCCCGCCAACGATGGTCTTGCGCGCCTTCCAGCCGGCGGGGTGGACGCAGAAGCGCGTGATTCCGACGGTCTCGCGGTCCAGGCCGAGACCTGCGAGCGCCTCGGTGAGGCTCGGCACGAGCGAGACGATGCGGACGGGGCGCGCGGGCGGCGGCGGGCCGAGCAGGACGGGATCGGGCATCGGGGGCGGAGCGACGGACGACAGTCGGAGCGGTCGAGGACGACGCCGAGATGGAGCAAATGACGCCAGAGACGGAGCGAACGACGCCGGACCAGATGGCCCTCAGACCGGACGCTCGCCGAGCGCGGCGACGAGGCGCCCGACGAGGCCGTCGAAGGAGCCGTTGGACATTACGAGCGCCACGTCGCCAGGGCGGAGCGCGGCGACGAGGTCGGGCAGGAGCGCCTCGGCGCTGGGGTAGGCCGCGGCGGGCGTGCCGCGCGCCTCGACCGTTCGGGCGACCGCCTCGGGGTCGAGGAAGTTTGCGACGTCGTCGTTGTGGCGGAGCGGCGGGGCCGAGAGGAAGACGCGGTCCGCGGCGTCGAAGGCCTGTCCGTACGCGCCCTCGAAGGTTTTTCGGCGCGACGAGTTGGAGCGCGGCTCGAAGACGGCGACAAGGCGCCCGCCCGCGGCGAAGCGGTCCGCCCAGCGCTCGCGGACGGCGCCGAGCGTCGCGGCGACGGCCGTCGGGTGGTGCGCGAAGTCGTCGACGACGAGGACGCCGCCGGGCGCGCCCTTCGGCTCCTGCCGGCGCGCCATGCCGCGGAACGTGCCGAGCGCGGCGGCGGCGACATCGAGCGGGACGCCCTCGCCGAGCGCGAGCGCGACGACGGCGAGGGCGTTGTGGCGGTTGAAGGCGCCGCCGAGCGGCAGGAACGCGTCCGCCTCTCCCCCATCCGTGACGATCCGAAACCGCTGCCCGCCCGCCTCGGCCACAGCGTTCGCCGCGCGGACGGCGTTGTCCGCACCGTCGCCGTAGAGCGTGACGCGGGCTGACGTGTGGGCGGCGAGGGCTCGGACGTTCGGGTCGTCGCCCCAGAGCACGAGGTGTCCGCCGTCCTCAGGAACGAGCCCGGCGAATGTCTCGAAGGCCTGTCGGTAGTCGGTCCACCCGTCGTAGATGTCGGCGTGGTCGAACTCGAGGCTCGTCACGACGGCCGCCTGCGGGCGGTAGAGCAGCATCTTGGGCCGCTTGTCGAAGTAGGCCGCGTCGTACTCGTCGCCCTCGACGACGAAGTGCGGGCCGGATCCGAGGCCCGATGTCGCCTCGTCGCCCACCATCACGCCGCCGACGAGGAAGCCGGGGTCCAGGCCCGCCTCCTGCAGGACGTGCGTCATCAGGCCGGTCGTGGTCGTCTTGCCGTGCGTGCCCGCGACGACGACCGGGCGGCGCGCAGCGAGGAAGACGTGGGCGAGCGCCTCGGGAAACGACGCCTGCACGAGACCGCGCTCGCGGGCCGCTGCCGCCTCGACGTGCGTCGGAATCGCCGCGTTGCCGACGACCGTGAGGTCCGGCGGCGGCACGAGGTGGCCGGCGTCGTAGCCGTCGAGGATGGCGATGCCGGCCGCCGCGAGGCGCGTCGACATCGGCGGGTAGGCCGCGGCGTCGGAGCCGCGGACGGTGCGCCCGGACGCGGCGAAGAGCTCGGCGAGCGCGCCCATGCCCTTGCCGCAGACGCCGATGAGGTAGACGTCGCGGATGGCGTCGGGCGGCGGCAGTTCGGGCCGGGCGAAGACGCGCAGGTGGGCGTCGGGGAAGTCCTCGGGGCGGCGCATCGGACGGGGCGGATGGGTGGGCCGAGTTTGGAGACAGCGCGGGCGATCTCCAAACCCGTTCTCGTCCAAGCCGCGCCGGCGCGCCTACTGCCGGCGGAAGCGAACGCCGTCGATGAGGATCGCGCTGTAGCCGCGGTCCGAGACGGGCAGGACGAACGTGCGGCGGGAGCTCATGAGCCGCTCGCGCCCGTTGCGCGCCTCGGTTCGCTGCGTCGCCCGGAGCTGGATGCGCCGGCCGCCATCGACGAGGTCCCACCCGCCCGAGTGCGAGATGTAGCCCGTGCTCAGGCCCGAGCGGAAGGTGTAGCTCCCGTCGGAGCCGAACGCGTACGACTGGCGCACGCGCGATCCTGTGTCCTGGACCCACGTCGAGCCGGCGATCTGGTTCGTCGAGGTCTGAGCGTGGACGGCCGGCGCGAAGACGACGGACAGGGCGAGGGCGGCGAGCCGGAACGACGGACGCATGAGCGACACCGAGGATGGGCGCCGTTCACGTCTCTCCGTTTCAGCGTGTTCCGATCAGGCGTCGGCGCCGACCGCCTCGGCGATGCTCGCGAACCCGTCGCGGTCGAGGTGCTCGGCGAGGCCGCGCGTGATAGCACGGACGACGCCCGGTCCCTCGTAAACGAGGGCGGTGTACAGGCCGACGAGCGACGCGCCCAGCCGGATGCGCGCGTACGCCTCGTCCGCTGAGGCGATGCCGCCGACGCTCACGACGGGCACGCAGCCGTCCGTCTCGCGGAACAGGTCGCGCGTCATGGCGCGCGCGCGCACGGCGAGCGGGCGCCCCGAGAGGCCGCCGCGCCCGATCTGGTCGAGGCGCGCCGCACCGGTCGTGAGCCCGTCGCGGCCGGCCGCCGTGTTGGTGGCGACGAACCCGTCTACGCCCCGCGCGAGCGCCACGGCGACGAGCGCGGGAACGTCCTGCGCGTCGGGCGAGAGCTTGACGAGGAGTGGCACACGGCGCGCGGAATGGGCGTCGCGCTCCGCCACGACGGCGGCGAGGAGGTCGTCCAGCGCGCGCGGCGTCTCGAACGTCTTGCCATCGGCCGTGTTGGGACACGACACGTTGACCGTGACGAGGTCCGCAACCGGCAGCACGGCGCGGACGGCCAGCCGCACGTCCTCGATGCCGGCCGCGCCGACGAGCTGCGTGCCCGCGGCGCGGTGCGTCTTGGCGACGTTGACCGAGACGACGAAGCCGGACGGGCGCGGCGCCGCGAGGCGCCGCGCGACGGATGCGGCGCCGTCGTTGTTGAGCCCCATCCGGTTGACGAGGGCGGCGTCGCCGGGCAGGCGGAAGGCGCGCGGGCGCGGGTTGCCGGCCGACGCCTCGTTCGTCACCGACCCGACGTCGGCCCAGCCGAAGCCGAGCGCGTCCCAGAAGCGCACGAGGCGCGCGTTCTTGTCGAACCCGGCCGCCAGCCCGACGGGCGACCGGAAGCGACGCCCCCAGAGCGTCTGCCCGAGCCGCGCGTCCGCCTCGACGCCGACGAGCGCGCGGACAGCGCGCGGCGCGCGCTGCCCCATCGCCGCGGCCCGGCTGCCAGCGCCGTGCGCCGCCTCGGCATCGAGGCGGAAGAGGAGCGGACGCAGGGTGGAGTAGAACGCCACGCGGAGTGAGGGCCAGGGCTCGAAGGTAGAGACCCCGCCCTGCATCTGATTACCAGCCCGCCGTCAGGTTGACCCCGAAGACGCCCTTGCCCGAGGCGAGGCCATCGATCTGCTGGCCGCCGACGGTGTATGTCTGGCCGTACCGCGAGAGCGGGAACGCGTAGTACGGCTCAACGACGAGCGCGCCGAGGACGTTGATGCGCCCCGAGACGCCCGCCGAGAACAGCGGCCGCTGGTCCGCGAAGCGCGCGCCGATGGTCCGGCCCGGCCCGCCGGCGAGGTTCGTGTAGGTGTACGTGCCCCACGCCATGCCGGCGTCGGCGAAGAGGACGAGCTCGGTCGGGAGGAACGGGAACGTGACGAGGCCGAGCTGCGGCACGCCGAGCAGCGGCACACGCAGCTCCGCCGTCGCGACGCCGAGGCTGGTGCCGAAAAGGCGGTTCTGGAAGTTGGCGTACTCGACGTTGTCGTCCGGGAAGGAGCCGAACGAGTAGCCGCGGATGTACTGCCCGTAGCCGACGAACAGCGGGTTGAGGCGGTTGTCGTCCGCGCCGGCGCCGTAGCGGCCGAAGTGCGTCACGCGGCCGGCGAGCGTGACGGGCACGCGCCTCGGGAAGCCCGGCGGGCGGATAAACTGGTAGCGGCGGTAATCCGCGGTGAGCGCGGCGAACGAGATCGAGCCCGCCGTGCCGTCGACGCCGAAGCGGTAGCGGGAGCCGCGGATGGGCGACGTGAAGCCGAAGTTGGAGTTGTCGCCGACGAAGGCGATGCCCGCTGTGCCGAGGCTCAGCGCGGAGCGGCCGGTGTCGATCTTCCGGCGGCCGTCGTAGTAGATGGCGCCCGGCACGTCCGGGTCCTCGATAAACGTGTCGTACTCGGTGCTGAAGCTGTAGCGCGTGTAGCCGCCCGTCGCTTCGAGGCGCTGCGTCTGGTTGAACGGGTACGCGAGGACGCCCTCGGCGCGGTCGATGAACGTGCGGTCGTAGTAGCGCGTGAGGTACTGCCCGCCGGGCTCGACGCCCGTAAAGACCTGCAGGACCGGGATGTGGCCGACCTGGGCGCCGTAGATGAAGCGCCGGCCGCGGTCGAGGTAGACGGCCTGCCCGCCGATGTCCTGGATGGAGCCGTTGGCCTGGACGACGACGCCGAGCGACTTGTCCGAGAGCTGGTCCGAGAAGAGGAACGCGACGCCGCCGCCGACGCCGACGCCGCTGTACGACGGGTCGTAGCCGACGCCGATCTGCGGCTGCGAGATGTAGTCCAGCGAGAGCTTGCTGCGGTAGTTGCGCGAGGCGAAGGCCGCGGACGAGTCCGGGAGGCCCGTCCGCGCGTCGGCGAGGTACGCCTCGACGCGGCTGCGCGCGGCGGCCGGGGCCGGCGGCAGCGTGGCCGTGCCGGCGAACTGGACCGGCTGGAGCGGCACGCCGAGCGCCTGCGCGGCGTCGGTCCGGTAGACGGTGTAGCGCTGGCCCTCGAAGACCGAGTACGCGAGGTCGCCGGTCTGGCGCGCGACCGACATCGCGGGCGAGAGGTCCGCGATGCCCGCGACGCCCGTCGCGAGGTGCGTCACCTGCGAGAGCGCCGCGTCGCCCTCCTGGCGCCGGGCGACCTCGAGGCGGAAGACGTCGTTGTAGCCGCCGCGGTCGGCGATAAAGTAGAGGCTCCGGCCGTCGGGGCTCCACGCCGGGTTGATGTGCTTGGCGCCGGCGAAGAGGCTCAGCGGCTCGATCGCGCCCGTCGCGACCGTCAGCAGGGCGAGGCGCGGCTGCGCGTAGGTGAGGCGGTCGAAGCTCGTGCCCGGCCCGCGGTCCGTGACGAAGGCGATGGTCGTGCCGTCGGGGCTCCACGCGGGCTGGAGGTCCGCGAAGCGGTCGTTGGTGAGCTGGCGGACCGTCCCCGAGGCGACGTCGATCACGAAGAGGTCCGCGATGCCGCCCTTGACGCCGGAGAAGGCGATCTGGCCGCCGTCGGGCGAGAACGAGAGGTCGCGGATGGCGCCGATGCCCTCGACGGCGAGCCGCTGGACGACGCGGCGGCGCGCCACGTCGAGGACGGAGATCTCGTTGTTGCCGCCGGCGAAGACGACGAAGGCGAACTGCGCGCCGTCGGGGCGCCACGTCCCGGCAGACTCGATAAAGCGGAGCGCGTCGGTGTGGGCGTCGGAGCCGACCGAGGCGAGCTTCTCGAGGACCTCGCCCGTCGCGGCGTCGGCGAGGTAGAGGTCGATGCCGAAGAGGTCGCGCTCGGAGAGGTACGCGACGGTCCGGCCGTCGGGCGAGAGCTGGGGCGCGAGGTTGATGTTGCCCGTGTTGCGCTCGGTCGCGAGCAGGCGCGTAGCCGAGAGGCGCTGGAGCGAATCCGGATAGGCGAGAAAGCGCGGCGCGCGCGGGCGGCGGCCCTCGGCGCGCGCGGCGTCGCGGTCGGCCCGCTCGTCGGCGATGCGCTGGAGCTCGGCGGCCGTGCGCGGCGCCGTCGGGACCTCGCGGCCGGCGACGGACGGCAGCAGGCCCGCCCGGAGCGAGCGCGCCCACTGCGCCGAGAGGCTGTCCGGCGTGAGCCCCGTCACGACGACGAGGGCCGAGTCCAGCGGCATGTCGAGGCTCGTCCGGAAGAGGCGCACGGCGGCCTCGTCGCTGTACTCGCCGGCGACGTACGCCCAGAACGGCTGCCCGTACTGGTACTCGTTGTAGCGGCCCGACGACTGGAGCTCCTCGAGCGACGGGACGTCGTCGCGGAGGGCGGCGTCGCGCATCCACATCGACGTCAGCGCGTCCTCGCGGCCGACGGAGAAGTACTCGGCCATGCCCTCGATGACGAAGAGCGGCAGGCGGACAAAGTTCTGGAACCGCTCGGACTTCTGCGCGATGTCGTACTGGAACTGGTGGACGAGCTCGTGGCCGAGCACGTGGTCCGTCTCGGCGTTCGTGCTCGCGACGGCCAGCACGACGCGCTGCCGCAGGCCCTCGGTGACGCCCTGCGTCCCCTCGCCGATCTGCGCGATGTTGGTCTGCCGGAAGTCCGCGTCGTCGGCGTAGAGCACGATCGACTTGCGCTCGTCGTACTCGTGCCCCAGAATGGTCGAGAGGCGCGTGTACCAGCGCTCGGCCATCCGCGCCACGTCGTTCACGGACTCCTCCATGCCGGCGTAGTAGTAGAGGTCGAAGTGCTCGGTCTCGAGGATCCGGTAGTCGAAGTTGTCGTAGCGGACCTGGTTGCGGCCGAAGTACTGCGCCTGCGCAGCGGGGGCGAGTGCGGCGCACGCGGCGGCGAGCAGCAGGCCCGCGCGGAGCGCGGCGCCGAGGCGGGAAACAGGCGAGCGCCGGACGGTCGGGGTGGGCATCGAGTGGGCGGTAGGAGACGGTCGCGTCGGGCGACGGGCGGGGCCGGACGAGGCGAACCCGCGAAAACGGAACGGGTTCACCGCCCGAGGCGCCTCGGGGACGTCCCGGCGCCGCGATGAGGCGCCGCCGGCGTCCCGGAAGACGGATTCTGGGCGGTAGACACGACGGACAGGGTATGTGCGTTCGTACTCTCCATGTGCCTCGGGGCACCGCTTTTGCCCCGGCTGCCGGTCTCCGCGGCGCCCGCCCTGCCCGCCCTCTGCCTGGCGGCGTGACGCCGCAGGCGGGCCGAGGCGCCCGACCGTCCCCCCTCTCCCCACAGCCCCCGTGCTTGCCGTCACCGCCCGCGAGGACGCCCGCGTCCGCTTCCGCATCTTCTCGGCCGTCGTCGTGCTGCTGCTCGGCTTCCTCTCGGCGCGCCTCGTCCAGATGCAGCTTGTGGACCAGGAGCAGTACGCGACCGAGGCCGACGGCAACGCTATCGCGACGAAGATCATCCGCCCGGCGCGCGGCTACATCTTCGACCGCAACGGCGTGCTGCTCGTCGACAACGAGACGACGCTCTCGGTGACGGTCACGCCGCGGTACTTCAACGAGGCGGACCTGCCGCTCGTGGCCGAGCTCGCCGGGCGGCCGCTGCCCGAGGTGACGGCGGCGTACGCCGCCATCCGCGACCGCTCGACGTACCAGGAGGCGACGCTGCTCGAGAACGTCCCGTTCTCGGCCTTCGCCCGGCTCCAGGAGAGCCAGTACCGCCTGCGCGGCGTCGGCTTCTCCGAGGACCAGCAGCGGCGCTACCACGGGCAGGCGCGCCTCACGCACGCGCTGGGCTACGTCAACGAGATCGGCGAGCGCGAGCTGGCGGACCTGCGCGAGCAGGGCTACGACCTCGGCGACCGCATCGGCAAGACGGGCATCGAGGCGCAGTACGAGCCCGTGCTGCGCGGCCGGCCGGGCCGCCACCTGCGCCTCGTCAACGTGCACGGGATGGAGGTGCAGGCGTACGAGGGCGGGGCCGAGGACGTCGAGCCGCAGAGCGGCGTGGCCCTCACGCTGGCCGTGGACGAGAAGGTGCAGGCGCTCGCGGAGAGCCTGTTCGTGAACAAGGAGGGCGGGGCCGTGATGATGGACGTCCGCGACGGCGGCATCATCTCGATGGTGTCCGCGCCGGACTACGACCTCAACATCTTCCGCGACGGCCTCACGCAGCCCGAGGTGGACTACCTCTACCGGGACCCGCGCAAGCCGGACTTTAACCGCGCGACGATGGCGAGCCTGCCGCCGGGCAGCACGTGGAAGCCGTTCATGGCGGCCGTGGCGCTGCAGGAGGGCATGATCACCGAGGACACGAAGCTGTTCTGCGGCGGCGGCTACGTCCTCGGGCGGCTGTACCGCTGCCACGGCGGCGCGCACGGCAACATCGACGTCCGCGACGCGATCCGGGTGTCCTGCAACACGTTCTTCTTCCGCCTCATGAACGACACGTTCGTGAACGAGAAGCACCCGGAGGGCATCCGGATGAACCTCGACATGTTCGGCGAGTGGGCGCACCGCTTCGGCTTCGGGCAGCTCGCGCCGATCGACATCCCGAACCAGGGCTCGGGCCTCATCCCGGACTCGTCGTACTACGACCGCGTGTACCCGCAGGGCTGGGGGCCGGGCTACACCGTCAACATGGGCATCGGGCAGGGCAACATGGGCGTGAGCCCGCTGCAGCTCGCGCGGTACACGGCGGCCATCGCGAACGGCGGGACGCTGGTGACGCCGCACCTCGTGCAGCGGCAGACGAACCCCGAGACGGGCGTCTCGGTGACGCCGAGCCTGCGCCGCTCGACGCAGATCCCGATCGACGCGCGCCACTTCCAGACGGTCCGCGAGGGCATGTTCGCGGTCGTGGACGCGGGCACGGCGCGGCGGATGCAGATGCCGGCGGCGGAGGGCTTCCCCGAGATCACGCTCGCGGGCAAGACGGGCACGGCCGAGAACCCGCGCGGGGCGGACCACGCGGTGTTCATCGCGTTCGCGCCGCGCGAGAACCCCGAGGTGGCGGTGGGGGTGATCGTCGAGAACGCGGGCTTCGGGGCGACGACGGCGGGGCCGATCGCGAGCCTGATGATCGAGCAGTACTTCCGCGGGCGGACGACGCGGCCGGCGATGGTGGCCGGCGTGCGCGCGCTGCGCTCGCGCGGGCGGGACTGAGGCTGCCGCGGCGGAGGCGCCGAGGCGGGAGTGCTCGTTCGCGACGGGCTCCCCGCGGGGCAGGCTGCTCAGCTCTTCGGATTCCTCAAACCCAACACCAACGTCATCCCGAACGGAGCGAGCCCACGGCGAGCGCAGTTGAGGGATCTCGACGCCTTGCAGACAAGCGTTTCGATCCGGCGCATCGAGATGGGCTGCGCCGTCGCTTCGCGGTCCTCGACACGCTCGGGATGACGTTGATTTCTGTGTTGAAGTAAGACACCGCGCGCAAAACATAGCAGCCCTGCCACCGCGGGGGGGCTGTCTGGACGGGCTAGCGGTTGCCGCGCTCGAAGAGGCCGAAGGCCTCGCGGCGCTGCGGCTGGTCGTGGTAGGCGTCCTCGACGGCCGCGGCCACGTCGGCGGCGAGCGCGCGCAGGCGGACCTCGATGCCCTGCCGGACCGTCGTCGCCGTCTGCGCCTCGCCGCTCTCGCGGGCCTGCGCGGCGCGGGCGGCGCGGGCCGCCTCGACGCGGGCGAGGCCGGCCGCGACGGCCGTCTTGTTCAGCCCGCGGACGCCCGTGGCGAGGGCCGGGTTGGTGTCGAGGGCGCGGTAGAACGTCTCGGCGCCGTCTACCATCTCGGCGTCGGCGTCGGGGATGCGGCCGGCGAGACCGAGGGCGCGGTACGCGGGCGAGTCGCGGGGGTGGACGGCGCGGCCGAGCTTGCGGTGGCGCACGTGGAAGGCCTCGAGCTCGGCGAGGGCGAGCGCGGCGGTGCCCGTCGCGGTGACGGCCTCGGCCTTTTCGGCCGCCTGCGTGCCGAGCGCGGCGCGGAAGGCCTCGGCGAGGGCGAGGCCGCGGGCGATCTCGTCGTCCCTCTCGATCTCGTAGGGGGCGAGGTCCTTGAGGGCGTCAGGGTCGGCGGCGAGGGTGGTGAAGAGGGTCGTGGTGCGGTCGGCGAGGTCGGCGGCGTCGCAGGTGAGGAAGTCGGCCATGGCGGGGCGGTGGTTGGTGGAGGACGGGCGGTGGTGGATGCCGACCGGGCGGTGGTCGGTGCCAAACGGCCGGTGGTCAGGGCCGAACGATCGGTGGTCAGGGCCGGACGACCGGTGGTCGATGCCAGACGATCGGTGGTCGGTGCCAAGCGATCGGTGGTCGATGCCAAACGGGTGGTGGTCGGAGGCGAACGGCCGGTGGTCGGGGCCGGACCGAGGCTCGCGCGGGTCCGATCCGCCTCCCGGTTTGCCAAGGTATTCGGTTGTGAGGGAGATTGAAAGGGGGAGTGCGGTGAGGGTGTCTCGCCCCTCCTCACGCGTGTCGGCCGCGAGGTCGCTGTCGGCACAGACGGGTCGATGGCGGCCGGGACGCACCGGGCGGCGCTCGACGTGAACGGGCTGGCGCCGGGTGTGTACGTCGTCCGCGCGGTCGGCGAACACAGGGTCCGGGGCGGTCGTACGAGCGGCTCGCCTGACCGTAGCCCGATGACGACTCGACGCCGTCACATGACGGACACCGCGCGGGCGGGGGGCACTTCGCCCCTCGCCCGCGCGGGCGCGCTCGTCGCTCTCTCAGTTGGCTCGGCTCCGTGAGCCGGTCTCTGCCCAGGCCGTGACGTGGGAACGACTCCCGGTCGTCGGCCGAATTCCGACCGACCCCGACCCCATGACCGCCCTCGACTTCCTCCGCGGTGAGGGGCGGCTGGCCGCCGACCCCGCCGCCGACTCCCTCGTCGTGTTCGGCGAGTACGGCGCCTTCCTCTACAACCCCTCCGGCGCCGCCGGCGCGGCCGGCAGCAATGGGGACTGGGGCGCGTGGCACAGGCTCTCTGCGGGGTCTGCAGCGCCGCCGACGGCCTCGTCACGCCGCCGGCACGATCCTCGTCGGCTCCGGCGCCGGCGCGACGCAGCTCAGCCGCGGCACCGACCGTGGCCGGCACGTGGCTGCTCAACTACGACGACATCTCGGCGCCGACCCGTTCTTCGAGACCACCGTCCCCGCCGCTCGCCGGGCCTGCCGGCAGCCGGCCCTGTTCGTCGGCGTCGGCGACGGCGGCGAGACGTGCGCGCTCGACCGCCGACGGCGCCCCGGGGACGTGGGTGCGCGGTCGGGACGCGGGCGCGGCTTCCCCGAGTCGTTCGGCGAGGTGCCGGCCTCGGCGGGCTGCCGCGGCGGGCGCGTCTGCTCATCGGCGTCTGGGGCGGCATCCGCTACTCCGACGACGGCGGGCTCAGCTATACCCTGGCGACGTCGGACCTCGGCATGGCCGGCTACATTGTCTGGTCGTTCACGTTCGCCCCGACGCCGGCGCACCCCTTCGGCGGGGTCGCGCTACGCCGGCGTGCAGGACACGGCGCGTGCGGGAGGCCGACGGCGCCTCGGTGCTACCGCTCCGACGACGGCGGGGCGACGTGGTCGCTCGCGCACCTGTTCACGGCCGCAGAGACGGTCAGCCGCCGGTCGGCCGGGAGCGAGCGTGGCCGAGGTCGCAGGTGCTCGCGACGGCGGACGGCAGCGCTGTGGGCGGGGGTGGGGCTGATCGGTCGGGGGCGCGCCGCGCGGGGGGATCATGCGGAGCGTGGACGGTGGGGCGACGTGGACGCGTGCGGACGCGGGGTTCGCGGCGGCGGACGGTCGGGGGTGGAAGGTGAACGCAGTTGGCGGTGAGCCGGACGGGTGTGCTGTACGCGGCGACGGTGCGGGGCGTGTGGCGGACGACGGCGTCGGTGGTCGGCGCGGAGTCCGGCCCGGCCGAGGCGTCGGGGCTGGGCGTGGCCGTGCGCCCGAACCCGGCGTCGGGGCGCGTCGCGGTGCGGCTGTCGCTGGCCGAGGCGGGCATGGCGCGCGTGTCGGTCGTGGACGCGCTCGGGCGCGAGGTGGCGCTTCTGCTCGACGGCCCGCTGCCGGCGGGCGAGACGGTGGCGTCGGTCGAGACGGGGGCGTGGCCGGTGGGCGCTGTACGTGGTCCGCGCGTCGTCCGGGGCGCGGCACGTGTCGGCGCGGCTCATCGTGGCGCGGTGAGCGTGCCCGTACCTTTCGCCCTCACCACCCCGACCCGCCCGTGAGCCGCGTCATCCGCGCGGGCGACACGCCCGCCTCGCGCCGCAACGCCCACCGCCGCTCGGCCGCCGAGGCGCTGCGCCTGCTCGCCGGCCGCCCCGCCCTCGCCGACGGCTACTTCGACCCCGAGGCGAAGGACCTCGTCGCCTTCCTCGCGGTCCACCTGCGCGGCATCGGCGCCACCATCGAGGCGTCGGCGCAGGCGTGGGACGACCGCAACTACTGGAAAAAGTCCGAGGCGCTGCGGGACGCCTACCGCTGGGCGCCGCGCGCGGCGGACGACCTCGAGCGCCTCGCCGTCGCCGAGCAGTGGGCGGACGTCGTGCCCGCGCTCATCGCGCTCATCCCGCACTTCGCCGACGTCACCATCGCGACGGTGACGCGCGACGCGGACCTGTGGGTCGGCGCGCACCGCGCGCTCGTCCGCCGCGCCGCGAAGGCGTCGCGCGTGAGCCGCCTCGTGACGCGCGAGGACGGCGGGCGGACGCTCGTGCTGGACCCGGTCCGCCGCCGCTACGTCGCGCTGACGCCCGAGGAGGGCGTCCGGCAGACGCTGCTCGCGGACCTGCTCGCGCTGGGCTACCCGCCGGGCCTGCTCGCCGTCGAGAAGGGCCTCGTCTTCGGCGGCAAGACGTGGCGGGCGGACGCCGTCGCGTATGCCCGTGACGGCCGCGCGCTCCTGCTCGCCGAGTGCAAGGCGCCCGAGGTGGCGGTGGGGCAGGCGACGTTCGACCAGCTCGCGCGCTACAACGCCGTCCTGGGCGCGCCCGTCCTCGTCGTGGACAACGGCCGCGTGCGCTACTGCTGCGTCCGCGGCGACGCTGGCTGGGCGTTCGTGGACGCGATCCCCGCCTTCGCCGACTCGACGGCTAGACCCAGACGTCGTTCGGGGCCGTGAGGTCGCCGCCGGCCTCGCCCGTGTTGACGACGCCGCGCGGCTCGACGATCAGGACGTGGCACTCGGCCGAGGCGCGCGTGACGTGCTCCGCCCCGCGCGGCACGACGATCATCTCGCCCGGCCGGACCGTCTCGACGCGCTCGCCGCCGGCTCGCGGAACGCGACCTCCAGTTCGCCCGCGATCACCAGGAACGCCTCGTCGGTGTCGTCGTGGCGGTGCCAGACGAACTCGCCCTGGAGCTTCGCCACCTTGAACTGGACGTCGTTCAGCTCCGCGACGACGCGCGGCTGCCAGTGCTCGGAGAACGCGGCGAGCTTCTCGGCGAGGTTCAGCGTCTTACCCTTTGGGCGTAGCCGGCATCAGAACGGGTCCTGCGAGGACGGCGGCGGGAGGCCGGGCGGGCCGAAGTCCGGCGGCGGGTCGAACGGCGGCAGGCCGGCGCCGTCGCCGCCGTACGGGTCCTGGCCGTACGGGGTCGCCGTAGCCGCCGTCCGTGTCGGGCTGGGCGTAGCTCGTGAGGTTCTCGAAGCGCGCGAACTGGTTGACGAAGGCCACCTTGACGTCGCCGATCGGCCCGTTTCGCTGCTTCCCGATGAGCAGCTCGCCGAGCCCCTCGGTCGAGTTGCCCGCCTCGTCCACGGTGATGCCGTAGCGCTCGGCGCGGTAGATGAACATGACGACGTCGGCGTCCTGCTCGATCGAGCCCGACTCGCGGAGGTCGCTGAGCTGCGGGCGCTTGTCGCCGCCGCGCGTCTCGACGGCGCGCGAGAGCTGCGCGAGCGCGATCACGGGCACGTTGAGCTCCTTGGCGAGGCCCTTCAGCGAGCGGCTGATCTGCGCGATCTCCTGCTCGCGGTTGCCCTGCGTCTGCTGCGTGCCGTGCATGAGCTGGAGGTAGTCCACGATGACGATGCCGATGTCGTGCTCGGCCTTGAGGCGGCGGCACTTGGCGCGGAGCTCGAGGATGCCGAGGGCCGGCGTGTCGTCGATGAAGATGGGCGCGGCCGAGAGCTTGCCGGCGGCGCGGGCGAGCTTCGGCCAGTCGTCGTCGTGGAGGCGGCCCGTGCGCGCCCGCTGCGCGTCGACGCGCGCCTCACTCGTGAGCAGGCGCTGCGCGAGCTGCTGGGCGGACATCTCGAGCGAGAAGTACGCGACGCCGCATGGCTTCTCCGGGTGCAGCGCCGCGTTGCGCGTCAGTGCGAGGCTGAATGCCGTTTTTCCCATGGAGGGCCTCGCCGCCACGATCACCATGTCCGACGGCTGCCAGCCGCCCGTCATGTTGTCGAGCGCCGTGAAGCCAGACGGGACGCCCGTGATGCCGCCCTCGCGGCCGTGGATCGACTCGAGGTGCGCGACAGTCGCCATCATCACCGAGTCGAGTTTGACGACACCCTTGCGGAGCTGGGACTCGGTGATCTGGAAGATCTGGCGCTCGGCCTCGTCGAGGAGGTCGAAGGCGTCGGTCGTGGGGTCGAAGGCCTGCCCGACGACGCCCGTCATGGTCGTGATGAGCTTGCGGAGCAGGCTCTTCTCGGCGATGATGCGCGCGTGGTACTCGACGTTGGCCGCCGAGGCGACGCGCGTCGTGAGCTCGGCGAGGTAGTAGCCGCCGATGGCCTCGTACTCGCCGCGGCGCTTGAGCTCCTCCGAGAGCGTGATGAGGTCGACGGGGTGGCCGCGCTCGAAGAGCGCCTCGACGGCCTCGTAGATTTTCTGGTGCCGCCCGTCGTAGAACGCGTCCGCGGGCAGAATCTCGATGGCCTTCGGGATCGCGTCGCGCTCGATGAGGACGGCCCCGAGCACGGCCTGCTCGACGTCGACGGCCTGCGGCGGCATCCGCCCGGCGCCCTCTCTGAGCGACACGACGTTGGCCGGCCGGCGCCCGCCCGTCATGCGGGCGAACGGGATCTCGGGCCCGGATTCGTCGATGCGGAGCGGCCGCTGCTGGAAGTCGTCGTCCATCGGGGAGGGAAAGGCGGAAGCGAGGAAGAAGAGGGAAAGGAGCTGCGGTTACGCCTTTCCTCCGGATTCCTCACCGACAAGCTGGTCGTAGCGCGTGCGGAGAAGCTTCACGTCCTCCCACACCGGGCGCTTCCACTGCGGGTTGCGGAGCAGCGCGGCCGGATGGTACGTCACGAGCATCGGGAGGCCGTAGAAGTCCTGGAAGGAGCCGCGGAGGTTGGCGAGCGACGACGACTTGCCGAGCAGCCCGTTGCCCGCGCTCTTGCCGACGGCGAGCAGGATCTTGGGCCGCACGAGCGCGATCTGCTTGTAGAGGATCGGGATGTGCGCCGCGACCTCCTCGGGCAAGGGGTCGCGGTTGTTCGGCGGCCGCGACTTCAGGATGTTGCTGACGTAGACGTCGTCGCGCGTGAACAGGATGGCCTCGAGGATCTTGTCGAGCAGCTGCCCCGAGCGGCCGACGAACGGGACGCCGAGGCGGTCCTCGTCGGCACCCGGCGCCTCGCCGATGATCATGAGGTCCGCGTGCGGGTCGCCGCTGCCGAGGACCGGGTTGATGCGTCCCTCGTCGATCGGGACGAGGACGGTGGCGGCGAGGTAGTCGCGGATCTCGTCCAGCGACGTCATCGCGTGCAGCGGCGAGCCGTCGGGGATGAGCGCCTCGATGCGCTCGTACGGCGAGAGGCTCGGGTCGAGGCTCGGGTCGGGCAGGGCGCCGAAGAGGTCGGGCACGGAGTCGGAAGGTGGAGGGTCGGAGGGCGACGGATTGGCGGCCGGCGGATCGGGCGGTGTCGGGTCGGAGGCTGGGTCGGGCGCCGTCGTCGCACGGCGCGCCGTGCCCGTCTCGTCGGGTGGCGCCGCGGCGAGCGGGACGCCGAACGAGTCGTCCGGTGGGTCCTGCGAGACCGCCGCCGCGTCCGCGCCGGCGAGGTGGCGGACGCGGCCCACGACGCGCGCCTGCATCGCGACGACGGCGCGCGCCGCGCGGAGCATCTCGGCAGCAGAGGGCGTCTCGTCGGTCACGTGGGCAGCGGTCCGGGGGACCGGCCAATGTAGCCGGCGGCCCGGGTCACGCCAACGAAGGCACGGATGAAAACCGCTGCCCGCAGCGCGCTAGTCGCCGAGCGCCGCGCGTGCCTCGGGCAGCGCGAGTCGCGCCCAGCGCGCGTAGAGCTCGCCCGACGGGTGCAGCCCGTCCGGCGCCGTCTCGGTGGCGCCGAACATCCGCGAAACGGGCGCGATGTCTACCCAGTGCGCACCGGCCGCCGCGGTCTCGTCTCGGGCGGCCGCGTTGAACGCGTCCAGCGCGGCGCCGATGGCGGGCCGGTCGCGGCCCTCGGCGAAGGGCGTCACGCCCCAGTCCGGGATCGCCAGCACGACGACGCGGCGCGCCTCGCCGCCGGCAAACCCGACGGCCCGCCGGAGCATCGCGCGGAAGGCGGGCCGGTAGGCCTCGGCCGTCCCGCCGCGGTACTGGTCGTTGACGCCGATGAGCAGCGTCACGAGCGCGAACGGCCCCTGCGGGTCGGCCGCGTCGATGGCCGCGTCCAGTTCGGCGACGGTCCAGCCGGTGACGGCGATGATCTCGGGATCCGCCACGTCGAGGCCGTCCGCTCGGAGCGCCGCGGCGAGGACGGCCGGCCACCGCTCGGCCGGATCGACGCCCTCGCCGATCGTGTACGAGTCGCCGAGGGCGAGGTAGCGGAGCGCGCCGGGCGCAGGCGTCGGGTCGGACATACAGCCAGCAGCAAAGAGAAGCGCGCCCAGCAGAGTCGCCTCGACAGCAGCCTGCACCACAGCGTGACGCCGCGTCACGGCGCGACCGCGTCGAGGAGCGCCTCGGCGACGGCCCGCTTGGAAGCGGTCGGAATGTCCACGCGGCGGCCGTCGGCGGCGAGGAGTGTGAGGCGGTTCGTGCCCGTTCCGAAGCCCTCGCCCGGTGCCGCGGCGCTGTTGAGCGCGATCCAGTCGAGGTGCTTGCGCGCGAGCTTGGCGCGGGCGTGCGCCTCGCCGTCGTGCGTCTCGAGCGCGAAGCCGACGAGCGTCTGGCCCGGCCGCTTCCGCTCGCCGAGCGCCGCGAGAACGTCCGGCGTGCGGCGCAGGCGGACCGACAGGTCGCCGTCCGCCTTGGCCATCTTCTGGTCCGAGACGTCGGCCGGCGCGTAGTCCGAGACGGCCGCTGCGGCGATCACGAGATCGGCGTCGGCATTCGCGAGCGCGGCGCTCAGCAGGTCATCGGCCGTGACGATGTCGACGCGCGTCACGCGGGGCGGTGTCTCTAGGGAGACAGGACCGGCGAGGAGCGTCACGGACGCACCGCGGCGCGCCGCAGCATCCGCGATCTCGAAGCCCATCGTGCCCGTCGAGCCGTTCGAGAGGAAGCGGACCGGGTCGATCGCCTCGCGGGTCGGGCCGGCCGTCACGAGGACGGAGGTGCCCGCCATCGGGCCAGCCGAGCGTTTCTCGCTCAGCCAGCGGTCGATCTCCGCCACCAGGTCCTCCGGCTCCGGCAGCCGCCCCAGCCCGACCAGCCCGGACGCGAGCGGCCCCGACGACGGGGACGACGACGTGGACGCCGTCAGCACGCAGCGTCGCGACGTTGCGCTGCGTGGCCGGGTGCAGCCACATGTCGTGGTCCATCGCCGGCGCGACGAGCACGGGGCACCGCGCCGAGAGGACGACCGCGGCCAGCATCGAGTCGCAGAAGCCGTGGGCGAGAGCCGCGAGGGTCTGCGCCGTCGCCGGGGCGATCACGATGGCGTCCGCCCACAGGCCGAGCTCGACGTGCTTCGTCCACGCGGACGCCGCGCCGGAGCCGGACCGTTCGGCGTCGGGGAATAGCTCGACGAGCGTCTCGCGGCCTGCGAGGACGGAGAGCGTCAGCGCCGGGATGAAGCGCGTCGCAGCGGGCGTCATCACCGGCTGCACGACGGCGCCGGCACGGCCGAGCGCGCGGGCGAGCTCGGCCGCCTTGTACGCCGCGATGCTACCCGAGACGCCGAGGACGAGGCGCGTGCCGGCGAGGGCCACCTAGGCCTCGGTCTCGGCGGAGGGGTCCGCCGGGGCCGGGTTGCGGAAGTAGAGCTGGCCGGTCTCCATCTCCTCGATGGCAGCGGCCGGCGCCTTCGGCCGGCGTTCGTACTCGAGCGAGATCCGGAGCTGGTCCTCGTTCGAGCGGATCTCGTCGGCGGGGTCCATCGAGAGGTCCTCGAAGTAGACGAGCTTGGCGTCGAGCTCCTGCTTGGTCTTGGCCGAGAGCTGCTGCGCGCGGCGCGAGAGCACGGCGACGGTCTCGTAGATGTTGCCGGTCTCGGCGGCGAGTTTGGTCGTGTCGAGGGTCTTGATCGCCATCGGGTCGGGAGCGGAGTGGAACCGACTAGGCTACGCCCGACGCCGCGCCGCCGCGGCAAAGAAATGGGGGAAAGCGGGGTGGACGCCCCCTCCTTTTCTTCCGCTGGCGGCGGTCCTACATCAGCCCGCGCTCGGCGAGGCTCGTGTACGTCCGCCCGGCGATGATGAGGTGGTCGTGGAGCGGAATCCCCAGCAGGCGCCCCGCCTCGACGAGTTGCTTCGTCACGGCGACGTCCTCGCGAGACGGCTCGGGGTTGCCGGACGGGTGGTTGTGCAGGCACAGCACGGCCGCGGCGTTGGCCACGATGGCCTGCTGGAAGACCTGCCGCGGCTCGACGATGCTCGCCGAGAGGCCGCCCGTCGTCAGCGTGAACTCGGCCGTGATGACGTTGGCCGTGTTGAGGTGGAGGACGACGAACACCTCGCGCGGGAGGTCGCGCAGGCGCGGGCCGTACGCCGCCGCGACATCCGCCGGCGACTTTACCTGGACGCGCGCCTCGGGCGGCGCGGCCTCGACGCGTCTTCCGACCTCGAACACGGCCGCGAGCTGCGCCGCCTTCGCCGGCCCGACGCCCTTTCCCTCCATCGCGTGGATGACCTGCGCCGCGGAGCACCGCGCGAGCTTGGCGAGCGAGCCGTACTGGCGCAGCAAAATCTGGCCCTGCTCGACCGCCGAGACGCTCCGCCCGCCGAAGCGGGCGCCGCTGCCGAAGACGAGCCCGAGAAGCTCGGCGTCGGTCAGCGTGGCGGGGCCCTGCGTGAGCAGCTTCTCGCGCGGCCGCTCGTCCTCCGGCCTGTTCCTGATCGAGACGTAGGCGTCCGACGCCGGCGGGGGCTCGGGCTCGTGGAGCGTGATGCCGGGCAGGAAGACGGGGCGCAGGGCGACGGCGGGCATAACGAATGCGGCGGTGAGCCCGTCAAGACTCACCGCCGCACTCTGCGTAACCCCGAAGACGCACGTTCTTACTCCGGCACGAGTGCCTGGAGCAGTTCCTCGTTCGAGCCCGAGAGCTGGAGCTGCTTCGCGAGCGCCTGCATCGCCTCCACCGGGTGGCGGCTGTTGAGCGCGCGCAGCAGCATGTGCCGCTGCCGGAGCAGGTTCGGGTCCACGAGCCGGTCCTCGTTGCGCGTGCCGCTCTTGCGGACGTTGATCGCGGGGTAGATGCGCTGCTCCGCCATCTCGCGGTCCAGCACGATCTCCGAGTTGCCCGTCCCCTTGAACTCCTCGAAGATGACCTCGTCCATGCGCGAGCCTGTCTCGATGAGGGCCGTCGCGACGATCGTCAGCGAGCCGCCGTTCTCGATGTTGCGCGCCGAGCCGAAGATCTTGCGCGGGATGAGGAGCGCGCGCGCGTCGATGCCGCCGGACATGGTGCGGCCCGAGAGGTTCGAGCCGAACATGTTGAACGTCCGGCCGAGGCGCGTCAGCGAGTCGAGCAGGATCACGACGTCCGCGCCCTGCTCGACGAGGCGCCGGGCAAACTCGAACGCGATCGTCGCGACGCGGATGTGGTTGTCCTCGCCGTAGTCGTTGGACGACGCGAAGACGGTGGCGTTGGTGTTGCGGCGGAAGTCCGTGACCTCCTCGGGGCGCTCGTCGATGAGCAGCGCCACGAGCTTCACGTCGGGGTGGTTCTGCGAGAGGCCGGCCGCGATCTGCTTGATGAGGATCGTCTTGCCCGCGCGCGGCGGCGCGACGATGAGCCCGCGCTGCCCCTTGCCGATGGGCGCCACGAGGTCTACGACGCGCATCGAGATGTCGTCCTTGTCGACCACGAGGCGGAGCTTCTCGTCCGGGTAGACGACGAGGCCGTCGTCGAAGTCCGGCGTCTCGGCCCATGCCTCGGGGTCGCCGCCCATGACCTCGGTGAGCTCGACGACCTGCCACGCGCCCTTGCGCCCCGGCTTGACCATGCCCTTGACGGTGACGCCGTCTCGGAGCCTGTACTTCTGGATGAGCGGCGGCGGCATGAACGGGTCGTTGTCGCCCTTCGTGAGCGACGTCGTGAACTGCCGCACGAAGCCAAACTTCTTATCGCCGATAAGCTCGAGGATGCCCTCGAAGGGCTCGGCCGGGAGGCTGTTCTGCTGGCCGCCGCCGCCCTGGCTGCCCTGGTTCTGCTGGCCACCGCCCTGATACTGCCCCTGGTTCTGCTGACCGTTGCCCTGCTGCTGGTACTGGCCGTGGTTCGGACCGCCCTGGTTCGGGCCGCCCTCGTTCTGGCCGCGGTTCTTGTTGCGCTTGCGCTTGTTGCGGCGCCGGCCGCCGCCCTCCTCGTCGTAGCCCCCCGGGTTCTGCTGACCGCCGCCCTGGTTCTGGTAGCCCCCGTTCGGGTTGCCGCCAGTGGGGTTGCCTCCGTTCTGGTTGGCAGAGCGGTCGTCGCGGCGCTGGTCGCGTGGTTCGTCGCGGCGCTGGTCGCGCGTCTCATCCCGGCGCGGCTCGTCCCGGCGCGGCTCGTCGCGGCGCGGCTCGTCGCGGCGCGGCTCGTCGCGGCGGTCGTCGCGCGGCTCGGCCGGCAGGTTGTCGCTCGAGGCGACGGGCTCGGCCTCGACGCGCGTGGTGCGCGTGCGCCGACGCTTCGGCGCTTCGTCCGGGGCCTCGGCCTCCGGCGCCGGCGGTGCGGCGGGCGCCTCGGCGTCCGCCTTCTTGGCGCGCGTGCGGCGCGGCGGCTTCGGTGCCGCGTCGTCGGCCGGCTCGGGCGCGGCGGTTTCCGCGGGCGCCTCGGCGTCGGCCTTCTTGGCGCGGGTGCGGCGCGGCGTTTTGGGCGCTTCAACGGACGCATCCTCGGCCTGCGGCGACTCGGCGTCGGCGGCCTTTTTGCGCGCGGGGGCGCGGCGCGGGCGCGGCGGAGGCGCGGCGTCCGAGGCGTCTCCGGCAGCGGCGGGCGCCGCGGCGGCGGGTGCGTCGGCCTTCTTTCGGCGCGTGCGCGGGGTCGGGGTGGGAGCGGTGTCGCCGCTGGCGTCCGCTGTGGACGCGCCCTGGACGGCGGTCTCCGTCGTGTCGTCGGCGTCTGCCGCGCGACTCGTAGTCTTGGCCATGAAGTGGATGGCGGGTCGGTCGGGAGACGCACCGGCATGAGATCGGTGCGCGTGAAGACGAGGGTCGGCCTCGGGGCCGGACGGTCGTGTCCCGACGAAAAGGAGGGAAAGGCGACGGCGGGAGGCGGGCGGCGGTTGCCTGCGTCGGGCGCGGCGGCCGATCTTGGCCATCCGGGCGACGCAGGCCGCTGGTCGGCCCGTCCGTACGTTGCAACAACCGGGCCGGCGGCAGGTGCTGCGCCTCTATGCAGCACTGGCGAGTGTCCGGGCCTGGTCTGATCCGCGCCCCGCGTCTGTCGGCTCGGGGGGGTCGGTGTTCAGACGACGACCAAGATAAACGGTTTCTGTGTCCGCTCCAACCCTGCCTGCCCCTCGCTCCGCTCCCCCTGTGGCCCCGCCCGATCCGATCGCGGCCTTCGCGCCCCGGATGCACGCCGACGTGCGCGGCCTGGAGGGCGCGCCCCCGGTGCTGCTGCTCCACGGCTGGGGCTCGTCCGCCGCGCTGATGGAGGCCGCAGGCCGGCCGCTCCTCGAGACGCACCGCGTGCACACGCTGGACCTGCCGGGGCACGGCCGGACGCCCGCGCCGCCGCGCCTGCCGGACGGGCAAGCGTGGGGCGTTCCCGAGTACGCGGCGCTCGTGGCGCGGTACATCCGCGAGAACGGGCTGGCGCCGGTCCCGGTCGTCGGCCACTCCAACGGCGGCCGCATCGCGCTGACGCTGGCCGCGGACGATGCGACGGCCGGCCTCATCTCGCGCCTCGTCCTTGTGAGCCCGTCCGGTGTGACGCCGCCGCGGCCGGCGTCGTACCACCTCAGGCGTGCCTACGTCTCGACGCTCAAGGCGCCGTTCCGCCTCATCCCAGCCGGGCCGACCCGCGAGCGCGCGCTGGCGTGGCTCCGCACGACCCTCTACTGGCGCCTCGTGTCCAAGGGCGACTACGCCGCGGCCAGCGACGCGATGCGGGAGACGTTCGTCAAGACCGTCAACCACCTTCTCGACGACCGCCTCACGCGCGTCCGCGTGCCGACGCTGCTCGTCTGGGGCGACGCCGACACGGCCGTCGTCCGGCAGCAGATGGAGACGCTCGAGCGCGAAATCCCCGATGCCGGGCTGCTCGTCCTGCCCGGCGCGGGCCACTACGGCTACCTCGATGCGTACGACACGTACGCGGCGGCGGTGCAGTCCTTCCTGAATGTGCCGTGACGCTGTGCTCGGGCAGGGTCATACCAGCGGTGTGATCCCTCGGGCGCCCCGATGTCTGCTTTCCCTGCTTCCCCGTCCCACTTGACCGCCCTCGTCTCCCTCTTCGCCGTTCTCGCCTCGGGCGTCGCCGCGTGGCGCGCGTGGCGGCGGGTGCGCCACTTTCTGCACGTCTACCAGCTCGAGGGCTACAAGCCCAACGAGGCGTGGCACTGGCTGACGACGCGCGGGCGGAGCCGCCTGCTCGCGCCGAGCCACGGCGTCGGCCTGCTGCTGCTGCCCGTGGCGACGCTCGGCGGCGCGTGGCCGGTCGCCGTCTGCCTCGTCTGGATGGTCGCGTTCGCGTCGGCGGTCCACGTTGAGCGGGCGCGGGAGAAGAAGGGCCTCGTGTTCACGGACCGCCTGAGGCGGCAGGCGCGCCTCGCGCTCGGCCTCGCCGCCCTCCCCGTTCTCGTCGGCACGTGGGGCGCGTGGGCGTTTGACAGCGTCGCGCCGCTTCTCGCCGGCTGGCTCGTGGCGGACGCTGGCGCGCCCGTCTGGGTTTTCCTCGCCGGCCTGCTGATGCGGCCGGTCGAGGCGGGCGTCCAGCGCGGCTTCGAGACGCAGGCGCGCGCCGCGCTCGCCGCCCGTCCGGACCTCACGACGATCGCGATCACGGGCTCCTATGGCAAGACGAGCGTCAAATTTGCCATCGCCGAAGTCCTCCGGCAGCGCTACAACACGCTCGCCACGCCGGGAAGCTTCAACACGCCCGGCGGCGTCTGCATCGTCGTCAACAACCAGCTGCGGCCGGACCACCGGATGCTCATCCTCGAGATGGGCGCCCGCTACGCCCACGACATCCGAGAGCTCACGGCGCTGGCCCGGCCGGACATCGCCGTGGTCACGGCCGTTGGGCCCGCCCACCTTGAGACGATGGGGCCGGTCGAAAACATCGCGCGCGTCAAGGGCGACCTCGTTGCGGCGCTGAAGCCCGGCGGGCAGGCCGTCCTCAACGCGGACGATCCGCGCGTGCTCGCGATGAAAGACCGTGTCCCAGCCGATGCCGGGCGCGTCTGGACCGTCTCTGTCGAAGGCCGTGCGGACGCCGACATCGTGGCCTCGGAGATCACGTACGGGCCCGACGGCGCGCGCTTCACCGTCCGCGACGACACCGGCGAGACGGCCGACGTGCAGACGCAACTGCTCGGCCAGCACAACGTCCTCAACGTCCTGCTCGCGGTCGGCGTCGGGCGCGCTGTGGGCCTGCGGCTGCGCCAGATCGCGCACGCGGTCTCGCGCATCGAGCCCGTCGCCCACCGCCTCGCGCTGCGCCGCGAAAACGGCGTGGTCGTCATCGACGACGCCTTCAACTCGAACCCCGTCGGGGCGCGCAACGCGGTCGAGATCCTCGGCCAGATGGTCGTCCCGGCCGGCGGCCGCCGCGTCGTGGTGACGCCGGGCATGGTCGAGATGGGCGAGCGGCAGGCCGAACTCAACCGCGCCTTCGGCGAGGACATCGCGCGCGCGCTCACCGCCCCGAACGACCTCGCCGTGCTCGTCGGGCGGAAGCAGACGGCGCCGATCCGCGAGGGCCTCGCCGCCGCCGGCTTCCCGGACGACCGGGTCCGCGTCGCGGGCTCCTTCTTCGAGGCGCGCGACAGCCTCGCCGGCGTGTTGCAGGACGGCGACGTGGTGCTCTACGAGAATGACCTGCCAGACACGTACTCCGAGGGTGCATGACGGAACGCGACAAGATGCTGGCAGGCGATCTGTACGACGCCCTCGACCCGGCGCTCGTCGCCGAGCGTGCCGCGGCGCGCGACGGCGTCCGCGCCTTCAACGCGCTGCCCGAGGCCGATCTCGCCGAGCGCCTCGCCGTGCTGCGGCGCCTGCTCGGGCACGTCGGCGCCCGCGTCGAGGTCGTCCCGCCGTTCCAGGTCGACTACGGGACGCACGTCTCGCTCGGCGACGGCGTCTTCCTGAACTTCGGCTGCACGATCCTGGACACGTGCCCGGTCACGATCGGCGCCGGGACGCTCGTCGGGCCGAACGTGCAGTTTTACGCCGCCACACACCCGACCGACCCGGCCGTCCGGCGGCAGGGCCTCGAACTGGGCGCGCCGATCACGGTCGGCGAGAATGTGTGGATCGGCGGCGGCGCGATCCTCCTCGCCGGCGTCACGGTTGGCGACGACAGCGTGGTCGGCGCGGGAAGCGTGGTGACACAGTCGATCCCGGCCGGCGTCGTCGCCGTCGGGAATCCGTGCCGCGTCCTCCGCGCGCTCTGAGCGGGTCGAGGCTGCCGCCTCACAGGCCACCGTCCGCGCCGATGAGGCGGAGCGTTCGCGCGTCGGGCTCGCCGCCGTAGTACCGCGCCAAGAGGCGCTCGAAGACCGAGCCCGCCGGCGCGACGGCCGCGAACAGCGTCGCCGACGAGCGCAGCTTGAGGTCGTCCGGGCTGCCGAGCAGGTCCCGCGCCGACCGCACGTTGGCGGCGAGGGCGGCCTCGGCGATCTCGGCGAGGCGAGGCCCGAGAGTCGGGTGCCGGAGGTAGGCCGCGGCCTCGTCGACGCTGCGGAGGGCGTAGTGCCGGGCCGTCTCGCTCGTCCCCAACCCGGCGATCTGCGGGAAGACGAACCACATCCAGTGCGTCCGCTTGCGGCCCGCGCGCACTTCGGCCAGCGCGCGCGCGTACGCGCCGTGTTGCGCCCGGACGAACCGGTCGAGGTCGTACGGGTCGGTCACGGAAGCCGGGGCAGGTGGCACGGGGTAGACGCCCGGGCAGCGCTCAGGTGCCGAAGCGGGCGTTGACGACCGGGTTGAAGATCGAGCCGAACGTGTACGACAGGCCGACGCCCATGAAGTACTGGTAGCCCGTCGCGAGCTCGCGCTGCTGGGTGAGGATCTCCTCGGGCGTCGCGCCCGCCGCCGGCAGGTTGATCTGGTCGCGGATGAACGACGCGTTGCCGAAGATGTTGGCGTTGAGCCCCTGCAGGATGCGGATGTCGAGGTTGCCGTTGAGGCCCGTCTGGTACTTCCCGGCCCGCGTGGCGATGGCCGAGGCGTAGGCGGAGACGTTGGCCGAGCCCCACGGCTGCGCGAAGACGGCCTCGGCCGAGAGGCGCGGCCGGACGTTGAACTCGCGCGTCCGCCCGAAAATCGTCTCGTCGACGTACGCGACCGACTCGCCCTCGAGCGCCGCGGCGATGCGGAGTTGCCGGCGCGTCGACTCGGTGTACGGGTAGACGTTGTACTCGACGGCCGGGCCGCCCGTCACGCGGGCGTCGTAGTTCTGGAACGTCGAGCGGCGCACGCTGGCCTGCACCGCGGCCGACCAGTGCGGCGAGAGCGCGCGGACGACCTGCCCGAACACGCCGACGCTCGTGCGGCGGCTGACGAACGTCGTGCTGTCGGTGAGGTCGTAGCGGTCGCGGTTGAGCGAGCCGTTGGGCTGGATGCTGACCTTCCAGCGGTCCGTCACGCGGGAGGCTGAGACCGACCCGAACGTGCTCACGGACGACGTCTGCTGCTGCCCGTTGAAGTAGCCGTTGCCCTGGATCCGGAAGACCCAGTTGTTCCACGGATCGCGGGCCGGCGCCGCAGTTGGCGTCTCGGCCGTCGGCGCGGCGTACGCGACCGTCAGGCGGTCCGCGAGGCCCGTCCGGGCGGCGTAGCCGGCGATGCCGAGCGCGAGGCGCCCGAGCAGCGCCCGCCGCTGCATGTCGTCGGTCGCGCCGGGCGCCGTCTGCGCCGTCAGCGTGTCGACCCGGCCCGCTGCGGCGCGGCGGCCGCGGAAGAAGAGGTCGTAGCGGCGCCCGCCGCCGCCGGTCTCCTGCTGCGTGACGAGGACGGCCACGTCGGCCCCGCCCTGGTCGCGGACGAAGCGCGCGAACGGCACCTCGGTCTGGAAAAAGTCCACGTCGCAGCCGGGCACGTAGCCGGGGCAATCGACGGAGACGCTCAGCGGGACGTCCTGCGCGTGCGCGGCCGTGGCGGCGAGCGCGAGAAGCAGGGCGAGGCGTCGGACCATCAGCGGGCGGCGTGAGCGAGCGCGAAGCTAGCCGCCCCGCGTGCGCGGCGGTCTACCTTGGCCGCGTCCTACCCAGTGCCCGATGCGTGCGGCCGTCCTCATCAACGACTCGAGCGGCGCGGCGGGGCCGGGCATGGACGCCCTCAAGGCGTCGTTCGCCGCCCAGGGCGTCGAGGCGACCGTCCTGCCGTTCGGTGCGGGGGACTTCGTCGAGCAGATCCGGCAGGCGGCGGCCGGCGTGGACGCCGTCGTCATCGGCGGGGGCGACGGGACGATCCGCACCGCGGCCGAGGCGCTCGAAGGCACCGCGACGCCGCTCGGCGTGCTTCCGATGGGCACGTTCAACCACTTCGCCCGCGGCCTCGGCATCCCGACCGACCTCGACGCCGCCATCCACACGATCGCGACGGGTGTGGCGCGGCCGATCTCGGCGGGCCGCATCGGCGGGCGCCTCTTCCTCAACAACGCCGCGCTCGGGCTGGCGCCGGACGTCGTGGTGATGCGCCACGAGAGCCACGGCAGCATCCTCGGCCGCGCCCTCGCCACCCTCCCGGTCGCGCTCGGAGCGCTGCTGCGGCTGCGCCGGATGCGCCTCACGGCGTCGTTCCCGAGCCGGACGCTCGCCGTCGAGACGCCGTTCGTGTTCGTGACGCCGAACGACTACGCGCCGAGCCTCTTCCGCTTCGCCGTCACCGGCCGCCGCGACGACGGCCGCCTCAACGTTTTCCTCGCGACGCCCGACAGCCCGCTCGATGCCGTCCGGATGGCGTTCCGCGTCCTGCGCGGGCACCTCGACCGGCACCTCGACACGTCCGTCGAACGCCACGTTACGCTGGCGTCGCGGCGCCACCACCTCCGCGTGCTCATCGACGGCGAGGTCGTGCGCCTGCCGCCGCCGCTGGTGATCGAGGGCGTCGCCGAGGCGCTCCACGTGATCGTCCCGCGTGCCGACGCTCCGGCCCATGCCTGATCTCTCCATCGAGGCGCGCCACCGCGCCGCAGGCCGGACGGTCGTCGCCGGGTGCGACGAGGCGGGGCGCGGGTGCCTTGCCGGGCCGGTCGTCGCCGCGGCCGTCGTGCTGCCGCCGGGCGCCCGCGTTCCGGGCCTCGACGACTCCAAGAAGCTCTCGCCCGCGCAGCGCGAGGCGCTCCTTCCGGTCATCGCGCGCGTTGCCGTCTCGGTCGGCGTCGGGCAGTGCTCGCCGGACGAGGTGGACACGCTGAACGTCCTCTGGGCCGCGATGGAGGCGATGCGACGCGCCGCGGCCGCGCTGTCGGTCACGCCGGACGTGCTGCTCATCGACGGCAACCGCGCCATCCCGGACGCGCCGTGCCCGCAGGAGACGGTCGTCCGAGGCGACGGCATCAGCCTGTCTATCGCCGCGGCGTCGGTCGTCGCCAAGGTCACGCGCGACCGCATCATGACGGCCCTCGACGCCGACTTCCCTGTGTACGGCTGGGCGCAGCACAAGGGCTACCCGACGGCGCAGCACTACGCGGCGCTCGCCGCGCACGGCCCGAGCCCGCACCACCGCCTCACGTTCCGGCTCCAGTAAACCAAGGAGGCACGTCCGCAAGCCAGTTTATACTCCCGCGTGTGCCCGACCCTAACGCCTATGCGACGGTCGACCCTTGCCCTCGCCACGCTCCTCCTCGGCGGGTCCGCCTGCGTGCAGGCGCCGCAGCAGGACGCGAGCGCTACCCGACAGCCGTCGCGGCCCGACCTCTATGCGTGCGACGGCTGCGAGGCCGCCGAGGAGCGCCCAGCGGAGAGCCTCGGGTGGCGCGTCACGCTCCCGCCCGCCGGCGAGCCGGGTGAGCGCCTCGTCCTCTCGGGACGCGTCCTGATGCCCGACGGCAGGACGCCCGCGCCCGGCGTCGTGCTCTACGTTCACCACACGAACGCTGCCGGGCTGTACCGCTCGGTCCGCAGCACGGCCGGCGGCGGGCGCGGGGACGGCATAATCGAAGGCTGGCTCGCTACCGATCCAGCAGGACGGTACGAGATCGAAACGGTCCGGCCAGCCCCATACCCGAATGCCAGTTTACCCGCGCACGTCCACCTCTACGTGAAGGAGCCAGGGCGCCGTCCGTACTACATCGACGATGTCGTGTTTGAGGGCGACCCGAACGTCACGCCGGCCTACCGCGCGGCGCAGGAGTTCCGGGGCGGCTCGGGGATCGTCCGGCTGACGCGCGATGCGCAGGAAGTCTGGCACGGCAGCCGCGACATCGTGCTCGAGGGGTGACGCTGGGCGAAGACAGGCAGAGGGCGTGCTGCCGTCAGCCCGGCCCGCGGGTCCAGCCGCGGAGCGTCTCGGCGGCCTCCCGAGCGACGGCATGAGGCGCCGCGCTGGCGTCGACGACCACGTCTGCCTGGGCGTAGAACGGCTCGCGGGAATCGAGAAGCGTCCGGATGCGGGCGAGGAGCGCGGCGCCTCGGAGCGGCTGTCCGTCGGGTCCTGCGAGGAGCGGGCGCAGGCTCAGGTCCGACGTCTCGAGGCGCCGGGCGAGGACGTCGGGCGCACAGCGCAGCCACACGACCGCGCCGGCCGCGCGCGCCGCGCGCAGGTTCGCGGGCACGACGAGCGTCCCGCCGCCCGTGGCGATGACGGCCGGCTCGCCGCGCGTCGTCTCGTCGAGCGCGCCCGCCTCGGCGACGCGGAAGGCAGCGCTCGCCGCCCGCAGCGAACACCTCCGCGACCGTCCGGCCCGTCCGCGCCTCGACGAGCCAGTCGAGGTCGACGAAGCGCGTCCCGAGCGCGTCCGCGAGCAGCGGCCCGACGGTGCTCTTGCCCGAGGCCATCGGGCCGGTGAGGTAGACGCGGTCGGGGGCAGGCATCGGCGGACGAAAGCGGGCCGGACAGTATCGCCACGCCGCGGCGCGAGGAAACGCGGAGCCCGCGGCCGGGTATGATCCGCCACTCATCTCTCCCGCCTCTCGCTCCATGGCCTCCAACAACGCCGCCACCCGCTCGCTCCTCGAAGTCGCCCTCGGGTTCCTCGGCGCGATCCTTATCGTCCCGCTCGCCTTCGGCCTTCTCAAGGCGACGTTCAAGAGCGTCACCGCGCTCGTCGGCGGCCTCTTCCGCTTCCGCACGACGCGCCGCCTCATCGGCGACCTCGTCGTCGCCGGCGCCTCGTCGCTGCTGCTGCGGCCGGACGTGCTGGACATGATCTTCGGCCGCAAGGACGACACGAAGCAGATCGAGGGCCGCCGTTAGGCGCCTGGCATGAGGCGCGGCAATGCACGGGGATCGCCCCTCGCCGTGTTCGCGCCTCATCTCTTCTGTCCCTCCCCTTGATGCTAGACGTCCGCCGTTACCGGCCGCGCTACCCCGGCGCGCTCCTCGTGACGATGGCCCGCGATCTGCTCGCGGGCGTCCGCCTGCTGGACGCTGAGGGCGGCGACGCCGTCTGGGCCGAGCCGCCCGCTGGGCCGGGCGCCGTCCTGCTGCGCCACCCGGACCTTATCCGGGCCGTCCTTATCGAGCGCAACGCGGACGTGACGAAGGCGCGCGGCCTCCGCCTTGCCCGGCACGTGCTCGGCAGCGGATTGCTCACGAGCGAGGTGCCGAAGCACACGCGGCAGCGCCGCCTCGTTCTGCCGGCCTTCCACAACCGGAAGCTGCGCCGCTACGCCGAGACGATGGTCGCGCAGAGCGCGGCCGAGGCGGACCGCTGGTTGCCCGGCGTCCCGTTCGACGTGGCCGCAGCGACGAACCGCCTCGCGCTCGCCGTCGCCGGCCGCACGCTGTTCGGGGCAGACGTGCTGGAGCACACGAGCAGCGTCTCGCGGGCTCTCTCGCACGCCCTCGCCGGCTTCGACCGCTCGCAGTTTCCCCTCGCCGACAAAGTCGCCTGGATCCCGCGCCCGACGACAGTCCGGACCGTTCGCGCGCGCGCCGTCCTCGACCGCCTCATCTACGGCCTCATCGCCGAGCGCCGAGCGTCGGGGACGGCCGGACTCGACGACCTGCTGTCGATGCTCCTCGACGCCCGAGACGCGGACACGGGCGAGGCCATGACCGACCGCGAGGTCCGCAACGAGGCGATCACGCTGCTCCTCGCTGGCCACGAGACGACGGCCGTCGCGCTCGCGTGGACGTTCGCGCTCCTCGCCGAGAACCCGGATGCCGAGGCGCGCCTCCACGCTGAGGTCGACGCCCTCGGCGGCGTCCCGACGTTCGACAGCCTCGCCCGCCTGCCTCTCACGCGGCAGGTCTTCGCCGAGTCGATGCGCCTGCGACCACCAGCGTGGACCGTCGGGCGAGAGGCAGCGCGCGACACAGATCTCGGCGGGATGCCGGTCCGCAAGGGCACGACGATCCTTTTCGCGCCGCTCTTCGTCCATAGCGACCCGCGCTTCTGGGACCGCCCGCGCCTGTTCGACCCGGACCGCTTCACGCCCGAGGCGAAGGCCGAGCGCCACCCGTTCGCCTACGTCCCGTTCAGCGCCGGCCGGCGCGGCTGCATCGGCGAGCAGTTCGCGTGGACCGAGGGCGTGCTCATCCTCGCAACCCTCGCGCAGCGCTGGCGCCTGCGTCTCGCGGCGCCCGCGCCTGACCCGCACGGATCTGTCACGCTCCGCCCGAAGGGCCCCATCGTGATGGTGGCCGAGACGCGGTAGATGTGCGGTGACTGTGGGGCGCAGGATATGACACGGGGGTGACAGCCCGGTGGGGCGACGTTCGCGCATCCCCCCCACGCGCCCGCCCTGTCCCGATGTCTACGACCCGCTCGATCCCGCTCGCCGAGACGCTCCCCTACGCCACGGACTTCGTCATTGAGGTGCTTGCCGCATCGTCGGCCGCCCCGCACGGGCAGCTTACGTGGGTCGAGATCAACCGCCTCGCCGCGCGCTGGCTCCGCCCCGCCGACGGTGACACGTCGCGCCTCGGACACGCCGTCGTCATCGAGATGGCCGGCCACGGGCTCCTCGAGGCGGACTTCACGACGGCCGCCGACGGCGCGGTGATGGTGGGGCGCGTCGTCCACCCGCGCATCTTCGGCCTCCACGCCGTTCAGCGCCTCGCGGCGTAACGCACAGACTGCACCCGCCATGTTCAACGCCCTCCCGACCGTCGTTTACGCCGTTCCAGACCTTGACCTCGCGCGGGCGTGGTACACCGGCATCGTCGGGCCTCCGTACTTTGTCGAGGCGTACTACGTCGGCTTCCATGTCGGGCCGTATGAGCTGGGGCTGGTGCCAGCCGAGCAGGCTCAGGGCCGTGGCGGGACCCTCGCCTACTGGCGCGTCGACAGCGCAGACGATGCCTTCGAGCGCCTCGTTAGCCACGGCGCCACGCCGGACGAGGCGCCGCACAGCGTCGGCGGCGACCTCCGTGCGGCGACGGTCCTGGACCCGTTCGGCAACCTCGTCGGCATTATCGAATACCCCGGCTTTGAGGGCTCGACGACCGTCCCAGAGTTGAACTGAGGGGACACTGGGTAAGGGATAGCTAATGACAGCCCACGGGGTGCGTGTTCGGCAGCGCGTCGTGTTCTGGTCCAGTCGAGGCACCGGGTTCAGACCGGCTGCACGGTGCCGATACTGAGGCGCAGAGCGTCTCGTAGCGTGTGCGTCTCGGACAAAAGTGCACGCCCGGATGCGAAACGGGCTGTTTCGTTCGTATGTTACCAGAACGTTACCGAGTCACCGTCCCCCCAAGCATCCATGGTTTCCTCTACGATCGAGCTTCGCGGGCCGAAGCGTCTCATCCGCCGCATCTACAAGCTGGCCAAGCGCGAGCACGGCCGCGGGCATGCCTTCTGCGGCCTCTTCGAGGAGGCGGCACGCGGCAAGCACGCCGGTGAGCATGCTCTTTTCCTCTCGCGCCACGGCTACCTGCCGCTCGGCGCCGCGCGCCGCGAGCTCGAGCCTGTCCTCGACGCCGCCGCGCGCAAGGAGGGCATCGAGAACGTGGGCCAGGTGGTCCACCTCGAGCCCGTCCGCAAGAGCGGCTGGGGCGGCCTGAGCGCCTTCTAGCCGGACGGCTCTGCCGGGACGGGGGACGTGCAGCGAGGCTGCGCGTCCCCCGTTTTCGTCTGGGGTGGCCGCGTTCAGAATGGCACCACGCCCTGGATGCGGTAGTAGATGTCGAGGTCGTCGCGGCGGATCGTGCCGTCGAACACATCGCCGAGGCGCGACGCGGGCGTTGCGACGCCAATGGCGTGAAGGATCTCGAAGCCGCCGACCGAGACGACGTTCTTCAGCTCGACGCCGACGCCCACGCGCGTCACGCCGCCCGAAATGTCCGAGCCGGACCACACGACCCCGGCGTCCACGAACGCGGCCGGGGCGACGGCTCCGAGGCGCACGAGGCCGAGGATCGACGTCTGGAGGTCGCCGATGACCGGCGCGCGCAGCTCGGCCGACCCGAACAGCGCACGCGTGCCGACGGCAAAGCGCCGGTAACCGCGCACCCGCTCGACATCGTCAAGCGTCACGGCGCCGACGAACGGCAGTTGGACGTCCACGTCGTCCGTCCGCGAGAGACCGACGTAGTCCTGGGCGAGCTGCTGGCCGAAGACGGCCGTCGCGCGGCCCTGCACGAAGACGCGCGTGCCGAGGGCGTACGGGATGGCGGGCGAGGTCGCGTAGGCGAGCAGGTCCGGGCGGGCGAACCAGGTGTCGGCGCCGAGAATCGGGGCGCCGAAGGTGCTCCGGAGGCGCGCGCCGGTCCCGTCGTAGGGCGCGATGATGTTGTAGCGGTAGGGCCGCTGGAACTTGTAGGCAACGCCGACCTGGACGTCTGCCCGGGTGCCCGCCTCGGGCGTGAGCAGCGAGTCTCCGGCCGAGTCGAGGTCCGTGAAGTCGTCGAGGTTAAGCGGACTCGCGTAGGCATAGCGGAGACGCAGGCCGGCGAGAAAGTCCGTGTATGGCCGGTCGATAAGGTCGAGCGGCCACGTTGCCGAGACGTCGCCGCCGGTGAGGTCTTCGACGAGGACGGAGTTGCCGTAGAAGCTCGACGGCGAGGGAAAGCGGTAAAGGTCCAGCGTGATCGTCGGCGCGAGCGTGCGGTTGATGTACTCGAGCAGCAGGAAGGACTTGTCGACCGGCTGCGTCACCGAGATGCCGGCGAGGACGACGAGCGCGTGTTTGCCGAGCGGCTCGAGCCAGAGCGAGTTCGCGAGGATGCCGTAGTCGTTGTTCGCGGGGTCCGCGTAGGGCAGCGGCAGCGTGATCGCGTGTGCGAGGTGCCGAATGGAGCGGTACGGGTAGCGGGCCGTGACGAGGCTGGCGTCGGGCGGGATGTTGATCGGGATTTCGGTCGGCGGGCGGTGCGTCGTCCACGCGGCGTAAGCGGGCGGCACGACGAGCGTGTCCACGGCGACGGTCGGCCGGCGGCGGGCGTCCACGACGAACAGGCGGTCGCGACGCTTCGTCTCGCTGGCCAGCAGCACGAGGCGGCCCTCGGGGTGCTCGGCGTTCGGCGGCAGCCACCCGCGCACCTCGGCGCCGTCGAAGAGGTAGGTGACGCGCGTCTCGGCGCGGCGCGCCCTGATCTCGGGAGAGCCCAGAACAGAACTAATGAGTGCGTCTTGCCCTTCCGGGGTGTCTGAGGAAGACAGCCGACCGACCTCAAACACGTTGGGCGCGCCGTCGCGCAGGCTGGTGAACGCCACCGTCTGGCCGTCGGGGCTCCAGACCGGCATCCGGTCGTCGCGGAGCGCGTCGTCGGCGTTCTCAGGGTCGGTCCCGAGACGCGTCACGGCGCCCGTCGCGGCGTCGACGACGGCGAGGTCGCGGCGGCCGTCGAAGAGGGCAACGAGAATCTGCGACCCGTCGGGGCTCCAGCGCGCGGACGTGATCTGGACGACGCCGTCGAAGTTTGTCAGCTGCGTTTCCTGGCCTGTCTCGGTGTCGAGGACAAAGAGGTTGGACGTCTCGGAGCCGCCGCCAGCGGGATCTGCGGCGCCGACGAAGGCGAGGCGCCGGCCGTCGGGCGCGAACGTCGGCGAGGTCGCGCGGCGGTCCGTCGTGAGCCGCCGGCGGTGACCGGACGCCACGTCGACGGTGTAAAGGTCGTGGATGAGGGAGCCGTGGGCGCCGCGGCGCAGGCGCGCGTAGGCGATCTCGGCCCCGTCGGGCCGCCACGAGATGTTGCCGTCGATGGCGCCCTCGGCGAGGATGCGGAGGCCGCGCGGGACCGGCGGCTCGTCGGCCTGAGACGCCGAATCTGCCTGGACCGAGTCGCGGGCAGCGCGCGCGGCCCGCAGGCCGGGGTTGGCGGTGATGTACAGCCGTCGGACGGGACGCGCCAGGCTCGGCAGCGCCACGACGGCGACCTGGCTCGTGTCCGGGCTGAAGGCGACGTCGTAGACAACCTGCCCGGGCAGCGCGAGCGGGTCCGTCCCGAGCGAGTCGAGGCGCTCCATCTGCCCCGCGATCGTGTTGTAGTAGACGTTGACGTGCTTGCGCCACGCCTCGTTGAAGTCGCTGTACGGCCCGCCCGTCACGGCGCGGAAGGCGCGCGTGAAGTCGTTGACGCGGGCGAGGCCGAAGACGGCGGGCTCGCGGTAGGCGAGGATCCGGGCAATCGTCGAGTCGCCCTGCTGCTCGGCGAGCACACGCAGCTGCGAGTTGCCGACGGCGTAGAGCAGGCGCCCGTTCTGGATCGACTGGCCGTCCGAGTAGCTCGTCCGGTCCTCGAAGACGGCCGTGCGGAGCCAGCGGTCGCCGCGCTGCGCGTCCCACCGCTCGGACTCGTACTGCGCGAGGCCCTCGGTCCAGAAGCGCGGCAGCGGGTCGGCGAGGAAGGTCGAGAGCAGGCCGACGTTGGAGCGGACGGCGCGGAAGTGGATAAGGTGCGTGAGCTCGTGCGCGACGACCTTCCGGAGCCAGCCGGCGTTGCCCGAGAAGACCTCGGCGGCGTCGTTGACGTGGACCCAGATCGTCGTGAAGCCGGACGGGCCGACGCCGTACGCCGAGCCGTTGGCGATCTCGTCCTCGTCCGAGAGGTACATCCGGATCGGGCGGTCGAACGCAACCGGCCCGTCCGCCCCGCCGAGGTTGGCGGTGACGGCCGCGAAGGTCTCCTCGGCGATAGGCGCGACGCGCGCCTCGATGCCCGCGAGGCGGTCCGGGTAGACGATCTCGAAGTGCTCGGTCCGCGCGACGACCCAGTTCAGCTCGGGGTGGTTGCGGCCGTTGGTCGCCGAGAAGCCGATCTGGGCGCGGGCAGGCAGCGCGGCGGCGAGGAGCAGGAGGACGGCGGCGAGGCGATTCATTCGGACGGGCAAAGGGAGGGCGGGACGCCGCGGAGGCTGAAAGTAGAGACGCCGCGAGGGGGGCTTTATGACGTGTGACACTCAGATGGCACGCGCGTTTGGTTGATTCGCGTACGCGCGGGCGAGAGTCCGCCGCCCCTTCTCCCCTGCCGCCCCGACCATGCACCGCGTCACCGCCTCGAGCCGCCCCGCGCCGATCCCGGCGCTCCTCGCCGGCCCCGAAGTCCACGTCGAGCCGCCCTACCCCGGCGCCGTTCAGGACGAGCTCGCGTGGCACCTCGTGAAGTACCTCCGCGAGGACGCCCGCGTCGAGGCCGAGGTCGCCGTCGAGATCGGCGCCGGGCCGAGCCACGGGCCGGCCTACTTCACCCTCGATCTCGCCGTGGACGTGCCCGTCGACGGCCTTCCCGGCGCGACGCGGCGCGTGGCCTTCGAGGCGGGCAGCCCGGGCCGCAACCCCCTCCGCGACCACGACCGCCTCCTGCGCCGCGATGCGACCGTTCTCGCTGTCGGCGCCGCGGATGCCGTCGTGCGCCTCCGCGGGTCCGACCTGCTGCACCACATGGAAGACGTGCTGTTCCTCGTCGCGCAGTGGGACCCCGAGCTGTTCTCCGAGCGCGGCCGCATCAACCTTCGCACGCTCGCGAGCCCCGAGGTGCGCGCCGTGGCCGTCCGCCCCGAGCAGCCCTCCGTCCTCGTCCCGTACGCCCTCGATCCCGACGCCGCGAGCGACGCGCCCGAGCGGCACCTCTGGCACGTCGCCAACGGGCAGACCCCGCACATCCTCGTCCGCCGCCTGGACCGCCGCCTCCCGGCCGTCTGGGCACCCTACGCCGCCGACGGCACCGTCCCGACGCCGATGCGACGCGTCGAGCCCGCTCCGCTGCGCCGCGTCGGCTGATCCTCTCGTTCTTTCCCCCCGCCCCCACCTCCGATGATCAATCCCCTCAGCCGCCGCCCGAAGCAGCGCCGCCTCGTCGTCGCCGTCCGCGGCGCGGCCGGGACCGGCAAGAGCTGGTTCGCCGCCTCGTTAGCGGACGCCGGCCTCGGCCGCCTCTGCACGTTCGACACCGAGCGCAAGGCCCGCCTGCTGCCCGGCTCCGACGGCTCCGTCTACGACGCGCTCGAGATCGAGCACCCGGACGAGCTGCTGCCGTTCATCGACTGGGCGCTCGGCGAGGGCCGCGACGAGCAGGGCTACGGCTGCTACGCGCTCGACTCGTGGGCGATGTACTTCGGCCGCAAGCACCGCGCGAGCGTCGAGGCGGCCCGCCAGGCGACCGGCGACCCGTCCGCCGTGCCCTCAGCCGAGGCGCTCCAGGCGGACCAGATCGTCTTCCAGGAGGTTCTCCGCCGCCTGTGCGTCGACTCGGGCGCATGCGTCGTCATCACGGACCAGATCGCGGCGAAGGGCCGCGAGGACCGCGAGGAGAACGAGATGGGCCGCGTCCTCCCGATGACGACCTCGGGCCTCGAGTACTTCGTCGACGTGATGATCGAGCTCGCGCTGCGCCACGACGGCTTCGAGACGCGCCGCGTCGCGACGGTCGTGAAGTCCAACGCGCAGGACCTGCCCGTCGGGATGGAGTTTGAGGACCCGACCTTCGCCGACGTGCTCGCGCGCCTCGGCGCGGCCCCGCAGCCGGCCGCCGTCGCGGACGTCTTCCCCGAGGCCGCGATCGCCGCGCCTGCGCCGACTCGTGACGCGGCGCTGGCAGACCTGCTCGCGCACGCCGCGAGCGCTGGCCTCGACCGCCCGCGCGTCCTGCTCGCCGCGCGCCACTACTGCGGCGTCGCGAGCCTGGACGACCTCACGGTAGCGCAGACGCTCGGCCTTATCGAGCGCCTCGAGGCGCGCTACGGCGCCGCGTCGGGCGACTCAGCCGGTGGCGACTCGGCGGAGCCCGAGATGATCGTCCCGCGGCGCCGCAAGGCAGTGTGAGGCTGCGCAGAAAAGGGGCCGGCGTGGTCCGTTTGCACCACGCCGGCACATGTGCGCGCGGCTAAACTTCGGGCCGTCCACTCTCCCGCCCCGATGTCCCGCTTCGCACTCACCGCCGCTCTGCTCCTCGTCGCGCCCGGCGCTCTCGCCCAGGCCGTTACCCGGCCGGTCGTCACCGCCTCTGCCGGCTACCTCCGCGGACCCGACTTCTACGACGACGAGGGTAACGCTGAGGGCGGCAACTCGACACTGACGGCGTTCTCGCTGCGCCTCGGCGCCGAGGCGCCCGTGTATCGCCGCGACCGCGTGACGGTGTCGGGCGGCGGCCGCCTCTCGGCCGCCAGCCTACGCCTCGAGAACCTCGGCGGCGGAGGACTGCGCCTTCAGAGCGTCGAGGCGTACGGGCGTGTCGGGACGCGCGATGCCTCCGTGCTTCTCGGCGCATCGCTCGACCTCGGCAAAGGGCTCTACGAACAGTCTGACTCGTTCCACCCCAACAGCGATGGCCAGAACGCCGTCTTCGCGCAGCTTCGAGGCGAGATCGACGCCGGCCCGGCGTGCCTCTTCGCCGAGGCCGACGGTGCGCTGACGTTCACCAGCAGGTCTGCGTTCACGTTGACCGCCATGGATGGGCGCGAGACGGACATCCCGGTCGACATCGACAACGGCGACCTGTTCGGCGTTCAGGTCGGCGCCTCGGCGTCCGTCGGGCCGCTCGAGGTCGGGCTGGCCGCGTTCTACGCCGGACGGACCGACGGGACGTACTCGCTTGCTGCAGCCATTCCAGACGGCTTCCCTACCGGCTTTCCCGCGACTCAACCCATCCAGACGCCGTACGAGGAAGCGCTCGGGATTATCCCGTCGGTGTCGTACCGCGCGCCGGGCGGTCGTCTTGTCGTTCGAGCCGAGGGCGCGGTGTCCGGCTTCGCGCTGATGGAAAACACGCCGGTCGGGTTCACGCTGTCGGGCAAAAACGGGTGGACGACGCGGCCCGCCGTGACGCTCAGCGCCTCGGTCGGACTGTAGCCGTGTGACCGGTTTCGACGGGAGACACGAAAGATGCCAGCTTTGCTTGACAACGCAAAGTGCTTCGCGTTATCCTTCGGATGTCACTGCCGCCGCCATGCCCACCGACCGTCCCGCCCTGCGCCGCTCCGAGCCCGCCGTCTCGCCCGACGTGGCCGCGCACGCGAGCCTCCGCTTTATCCGCGACACGATGGCGCGGACGGCCGCCTTTACGGCCGTCCCCGGCTGGGGTGGCGTCGCGATGGGCGCGACGGCCATCGTCGCCGCGGTCATCGCGGCGCGGCAGCCGACCGTCAGCGCGTGGCTGACCGTCTGGTCGGCCGAGGCGCTCGTCGGCGTCACCGTGGCGAGCCTGGCGATGGCGCATAAGGCGCACGGCCACGGCGTGCCGCTGCTCAGCGGGCAGGGCCGCAAGTTTTTGCTCGGGCTGCTGCCGGCGCTTCTCGCCGGCGTCGCAATCACGCTCGCCGTCTACAGCGCCGAGGTCGGCCTGACAGGCGGTGTCTATGCGAGGCGGAGCGTCGTCTCGTCGCTCTCGCTGAACGTCCTGCCCGGGATGTGGCTGATGCTCTACGGGGCGGGCGTGGCCTCGGCCGGCATGTTCTCGGTCCGCCTCGTGCCCACGATGGGCGCGCTGTTCCTGCTCGTCGGCGCCCTCGCGCTGCTCGCGCCGGCGGCGTGGGCCGACGCGTTCCTCGCGCTGGGCTTCGGCGGGCTCCACATCGTGTTCGGCGTACTTATCGCGCGCCGCCACGGCGGATAACCATGAAAACACGCTCCTCACGCTCCGCCACGCGTCCCGCGCCTGTCGTCCCCGAGTTCGACGGCGTCGTGCACCAGCGCGTGCGCCTCGGCATCCTGAGCGCGCTCGCCGCCGGCGGTGCGACCAGCTTTACCGATCTCAAGACTGTCCTGGACCTCACCGACGGCAACCTCTCAGTCCACGCCCGGAAGCTCGAGGACGCCGGCTTCATCGCCGTCAAAAAGCGGTTTGCGGACCGCGTGCCGCTGACCGAGTTCGAGATCACAGCCTCCGGCCGGACCGCGTTTGACGCGTACCTGGACCAGATGGAGGCCGTCATCCGCGCCGCGCGCGGCTAGTCCACGCGTTTCCAGGTTGATCTCCGAGGCGACGCCTCACACCCCTATACTTTGAAATGCAAAGAACTCTCAACAACACGAGCGGCCTGCACCTCGCGTGTGTCATGGACGGCAACGGCCGTTGGGCCGAGCGCCGCGGCCTCCCCCGCGCGATGGGCCACCGCGCCGGCGCCGAGGCGGTCCGCAGGGCCGTCGCGGCTGCGCCCGGCCTCGGCGTCTCGACGCTGACGCTCTACGCCTTCTCGCAGGACAACTGGGCGCGCCCCGAGCCCGAGGTGACGGCGCTGATGGCGCTCTTCGGCGTCGTGCTCCGTGCCGAGGTGCCGCGCCTCAAGCGCGCCGGCGTCCGCCTCACTGTTATCGGCCGCCGCGACCGGCTGCCGGGCGTGCTCCGCGCGGCCGTCTGCCGCGCCGAGTGGGAGACGCGAGCAGGCGAGCGCCTCGACCTGCGCGTCGCCGTGGATTACTCCGCCCGCGACGCCCTCCGCCGTGCCGCCGCCCTCCTCCCCGCCGGCGACCTCGCCGAGCCTGCCGCCTTCGAGGCGGCCCTCGCCCGGGCGCTCCACCCGAGCGCCCCGCCGGCCCCGCCCGTGGACCTCTTCCTGCGGACCGGCGGCGAGGCGCGCCTCAGCGACTTCCTGCTCTGGGAGAGCGCCTACGCCGAACTCCTCTTCCTCGACACGCTCTGGCCGGACCTCACAGCCGAGACGCTCTCTGAGGCGCTCGACGTCTTCGCTCACCGCGACCGCCGCTTTGGCCGGATCGCCGCCTGACCTGCGGAGGGCGGAAGGCGGCCGAACGCCCAGAAATCCCGCCCACTGTTCTCCATCCCTCTGCCTTCCGGCTTCCTCTTCCTCCTCCCATGCTCAACCGCCTCTTCGCCGTCGCCTTCATCTATGCCTGCTGCTGCGTCGCGTGGATCCTCCTCGGCAACGCGGTCAGTACCCGTACCGAGACCTCCGTCACTGCCCTCGGCGCCGTCGTCGGCGAGACGTGGGGCGGCCCTCAGGTGCAGCGCGCGCCGACCGTCATGCGCCTCGATCCGCCAGACGACCTGTTGCCGGGCGAGACCGGCGGCGTCGTGGCCGACCCATCCGCACCGGGCGTGCCGGCGCGCCGACGGATGCTCGCCGTGCCGCTCGCCGCGAGCCACCTCGCCGCGCGCCTCGCCCTCGACTACCGCCGCAAAGGCCTGATCTGGCACCCGACCTACCGCGTCGGCTTCGCCGGGACGTACCGCGTCGCCAACGAGAGCGCTTCGGCGGGGCGCTTCACCTTCTCGCTTCCGCTCCCCGAGAACGCCGCCGTGTTCAGCAACGTCGCCCTGACGGTCAACGGCCGTGCCGTCCCGGCCGAGGCGACGGACGGGCGCATCACGCGCGAGATCGCGCTCGCGCCCGGCAAGAGCGCCGCCGTTGGCGTGCGCTACGCGTCGCAGGGCGTCGGGACATGGCGCTACGCCTTCGGCCAGACCGACTCGGACGTCGTGCGGACGGCCCGCGACGTCTCGCTCGTCGTCACAACCGACGACGCGGGCGTGGACATCCCCGCCGGGACGCTCTCGCCGACGCGCATCCAAAAAGCACCCGGCGGCGGGCGCGTGATGACGTGGGCGTACGGCACGCTCATCGCCTCGGCCGACCTCGGCGTGGCAATGCCCGAGCGCCTCAACCCCGGCCCGTTCGTCCGCCGCGTGACCTTCTTCGCGCCCGTGAGCCTGTTCCTGTTCTTCTTCGCCGTGTTCGTGCTGGCGATGCTCCGCGGCGTGCGCCTGCACCCGATGCACTACTTCTTCCTCGGCGCGGCGTGCTTCGCGTTCCACCTGCTGCTCGCGTACCTCGTCGACGTGATGCCGATCCCGGGCGCGATGGCTCTTGCGGCGGCCGCGTCGGTCGGGCTCGTCGTGTCCTACGTGCGCCTTGTCGCCGGGCCGCGGTTCGCGCTCGTCGAGGTTGGCGGGGCGCAGGCCGTGTACCTCGTCGGCTTCGCGGCGACGTTCTTCCTCAACGGCGCGACCGGGCTCGCCGTGACGCTTCTTTCTGTCGTGACGCTGTTCGTGACGATGCAGGCGACGGGGCGCCTCGACTGGGGCACGCTACTCGCGGCAGACGAGGCCGAGGGGTTGGAAGCGTCTGCGGTGGAGTCCGCGTGAACCCCTCTATGTGATTGGAGACGGCGTGAAGCGGGCGTAATGTTGGAACTCTCTGTTTCCCAACCGCCGTCCGCATGTCGCTTCGATCCACGTTTTTCGTTCTGCTCGCCCTCGGGCTCGCAGCTCCAGCGTCCGCCCAGAGCATCGCGCGGCAGCGTGCGCTGGCCTACCTGCAGAGCAACGCTGCCCGCCACAGCCTCTCGGCTGCCGACGTTGCAGAACTCGTCGTGACGGACGAGACCGTGAGCGCGACCAGCGGCGTGACGCACGTCTACGTCCGGCAGGCCATCGGCGGCGTGCCCGTCGAGGCCGGCGCGATGACGGTCAACGTGGCGCGCGACGGGCGCGTGCTGCTCGCCTCGGGCGAACTCGTTCAGGGCCTGAGCGTCCGCGCGCGGCGCTCGTCGGCGGCGCTGTCGCCCGAGCAGGCCGTCGAGGCGCTCGCCGCCGACGCCGGCCTCCAGCCCGCCGAGGCGTTCCGGACGACCGCCCCGGCCTTTGCCGCCGGCGACCGCGCCGTGCTCACGACGGGCGGCGGCCTCACCCGCGTCCCCGTCTACGCCGGCCTCGTCTACGCCGCCGACGCCTCGGGCGCGCTGCGCCTCGCCTACGAGACGACGCTCTACCTCCGCAGCGGCGGCGCGGACTGGTACGGCCTCGTCGACGCTGCGACGGGCGCCATCCTCGAGCGGACCGACATTCTCGCGCGTGACTCGTTCGGCCCCGCCTCGCTCGTGCCGACGGCTGACGCGCCCGCGCCCGCCCTCCGGCCGATGCTGCCCGCCGCGACGCCGCTCGCCGACCTTACGGCCGCCATCGGTGGCGCGAGCTACCGCGTCTTCGCGATGCCCAACGAGAGCCCCATCCACAACACCGTCCTCCCGCCGGCCGACGGCCGCGTGCTCGTCTCGAACGTCGAGAGCGCGACGGCGTCGCCCTTCGGCTGGCACGACACCAACGGCGTCGCCGGGGCCGAGTTCACGCGCGCGCAGGGCAACAACGTCCACGCCTACGCGGACCGCAACGACAGCGACGACGCGCAGGCGACCGAGGAGGTCGACGGCGGCGCAACGCTCACCTTCGACTTCCCGATCGACCTCGGGCAGGCGCCGGCGACCTACCAGAACGCCGCCGTGACCAACCTCTTCTACTGGAACAACGTCTTCCACGACCTCCTCGCAGGCTTCGGCTTCGACGCCGCCTCGGGCAACTTCCAGCAGAACCTCTACGGCGCCACGACCGGCATCGGCAACGATGCGGTCCAGGCCGAGGCGCAGGACGGCGCGGTAACCTGCAACGACCCCAACAACCCGACCTGCACCAACAACGCCAACTTCTCGACGCCCGCCGACGGCCAGCCCGGCCGGATGCAGATGTACGAGTGGACGACGCGCACGCCGCGCCTCGACGGCGACCTCGACGCCGGCATCATCGTCCACGAGTACACGCACGGCGTCTCGACGCGCCTCACCGGCGGCCCGAGCAACACCGGTTGCCTCCGCAACTCGGAGCAGGCCGGCGAGGGCTGGTCCGACTGGTACGGCCTCATGATGACGATGAAGCCCGGCGACACGCGCACGCTCGGCCGCGGCATCGGCACGTACGCCCTCAACCAGCCGACGACGGGCCTCGGCATCCGCCCCGCCCGCTACTCCACCGACTTCGCCGTCAACAACTACACCTACCAGCGGACGCGCTCGGGCCTCGCCGTCCCGCACGGCATCGGCTTCGCGTGGACCACCATCCTCTGGGAGGTGACGTGGGACATGATCGACGCCTACGGCTTCTCGCCGGACCTCTCCGACGCCAGCGGGACGGCGGGCAACCAGATGATGCTCAACCTCGTCACCGAGGGCCTCAAGCTGCAGCCCTGCTCCCCTGGCTTCGTCGACGCCCGCGACGCCATCCTCGCCGCCGACGTCGCGCTCTACAACGGCGTCCACGTGCCGACGCTGTGGGCCGGCTTCGCGCGCCGCGGGCTGGGCTCCGGCGCCAGCCAGGGCTCGTCCGCGTCCAACACGGACAACACCGAGTCGTTTATCGAGCCCGAGGCGATCGCGCCGGCCGCCATCACGGACCTCGCCGCCATCCCCAACGGCGACTACGTGACGCTCACGTTCACGGCCACCGGCGACGACGGCGCCGTCGGGACCGCCCGGACCTACACCGTCCGCCGCTCGGCCACGCCGATCGTCACCGAGGCGGACTTCGCCGCGGCGACGAACGTGCCCATCACCGACACGCCGGCCATCGCGGGCACGCCGCAGGCCATCCGGGCCACCGGCCTCGCCTTCACGACGGCGTACTACTTCGCCATGAAGGCGACCGACGAGAGCGGCAACGCCTCGCCGATGTCTAACGCCGTGCAGGCGACGACGCTTGCGGCGCCCGTCGCGACGGTCCCCGCCAACCCGATCTCCGTCGCGACGTCCACGACGACGACGGCCACCGCTGACGCTCGCCAACGCAGGCCCGTCGGACCTCCGCTTCGCGCTCTCGCTCGCCGAGGCCGCGCCGCGGCCCGCCGCGACGCCGACCACGCCCGCAGCGCGCTCCACACCCGAGCCGCCGAAGGACGCGCCCGACACGCCCGGGACGGCGACGGCCAGCCGCTCCGGCGGGCCGGACGCCTTCGGCTACCGCTGGGCGGACTCCAACGAGCCCGGCGGCCCCGTCTACAACTGGATCGACATCTCGACGACCGGCACGGCCGTCTCGCTCGCCGACGACGCTGCGGTGACCGTCCCGCTGCCGTTTCCCTTCCCGTACTACGGCGTCGACCAGACGTCCGTTCGCATCGTGTCCAACGGCTGGCTTGGCTTCGGCGGCGCGTCCACGGCGTACGCGAACGTGGCCATCCCGGCCGCGGCCGACCCGAACAACGCGCTCTTCGCCTTCTGGGACGACCTCAACCCGAGCGCCGGCGGCCAGGTGAAGTACCAGGACATGGGCGACGGCCGCTTCGTCGTCTCGTGGATCGGCGTGCAGCGCTACAACGAGGCGGCCTCTGCGCTGACCTTCCAGGTCATCCTGCAGCGCGGTGGCGCCGTCACGTACCAGTACAAGACGATGACGGGCACGCTCAACTCGGCCTCGATCGGGATCGAGAACCCGGCCGGCACCGTCGGCCTGCCGGTGGTCTTCAACGCGGCGTATGTCCAGAACAACCTCGCGATCCGCTTCGGGAGCCTCTTCGTCGAGGCGGACGTGACGGCAGGGCTCATCCCGGCCGGCCAGAGCCAGAACGTGGTCCTGACGTTTGACGCGGGCGGCCTCGCTGCCGGCACCTACCGCGCCAACCTCACCGTCACGACGAACAGCCCGTCGGCCCCGACGACCGTCATCCCGGTGACGCTCACGGTGGGCGCCGTCGCGGATGAGGCCGGCGCGCTCGCGTTCGAGGGCACGCACCTGCTCGGGGCGGCCAGCCCGAACCCGAGCCGCGGCACGGCCCACGTGGACCTTGCTGTAGCGACGGCCCAGACGGTCCGCGTCGAGCTCTACGATGCGCTCGGCCGCCGCGTCGGCGTCGCCTTCGACGGGCCGCTCGCGGCGCGCACGCCCGCCACGATCACCGTCGGGCAGGACGGCCTCGCGGCCGGGACGTACGTCCTCCGCGTCGTCGGCGAGACGTTCCAGGACGCCCGCCGGATCACGGTCGTCCGCTAGCCGACGCCCCTGCAAGACGCGGCACCGCGTGAGGCGCGGCCTGACAAATGTCAGGCCGCGCCTTTATGTTTAAGGCATGTGTCCCCTTGCAGATGAGCGGTGCCCGTCGTTTCTTCAAGTCTCTGATTTCTCTCCCCTACCTCATGCGTCTTCGCTCCGGGCTGCTCGCCCTCATCGCCCTCCTGCCCGGCCTTGCGGCCGCCCAGGAGTCCTCTGCCGTCCTGACGGCGCGCTCCGCGCTCCAGGCCACCCTCGGCGCCCGCGGCGTCGCCTCGACGGACCTCGCCGACCTCGCGCCGACGGACGTGGTGTTCGACCGCCGCACGGGGGCCACGTTCGTGTACCTCGTGCAGCGCGTCAACGGCATCCCGGTGTGGGCGACCCAGACGCCGGTTGCGGTCAGCGCCGCGGGCGTGCCGTCGTTTGTCGAGCAGACGGCGTTCGAGCGCGGCATCGCCGCCCGCGCCACCGGCGCGCAGCCGGCCGTCGAGGCGTCCAGCGCCGCGCGCGCGGCCGAGGCGTACATCGCGGGCCTGCCCCGCCCGACGCCGACCGTCCGCCGCCTCTCGGACGACCCCGTACGCGACGCCGCGGCGCAGGCTGCCGCGTCCCAGCCGATCCGCTATACCGCGGCCGAGCCGCAGCTCGTCTACCAGCCCGCCGAGGGCGGCGCGCTGCGCCTCGCGTGGGCGACGACCATCGAGGGCGGGAGTGAACTCTGGTCGGTCCGCGTCGACGCCGCGACGGGCACGGTCCTCGTCGCCGACGACCTCGTCGCGTACGACACGTGGCACACGGCCCCGGCCGCGCCGGCCTCCTTCGCGCCCGTCGCGCGGACGGCCCCGGCCAGCGTCGCCTCTGTCGCGCCGTCGTCGTACCGCGTCGTCCCGGTTCCGTTCGAGAGCCCGAGCCACGGCCCGTTCTCGCTCGTCGCCAACCCCGCCGACGCCGTGGCCTCGCCCAACGGCTGGCACGACACCGGCACGACGCAGTACACGATCACGCGCGGCAACAACGGCTTCGGCTACGCCGACCGTGACGGCAACAACGCGCCCGACGCCGGCACCTCGCCGGACGGCGGCGCGAGCCTCGTCTTCAACGCCGTCTTCGACCCGGCGGCGAGCCCGCTCGTCAACCGCGACGCGGCCGTCACCAGCATCTTCTACTGGGGCAACATCACGCACGACGTGACGTGGCGCTACGGCTTCGACGAGCCCGCCGGCAACTTCCAGACCAACAACTTCGGCCGCGGCGGCGCGGGCAACGACGCCGTGAACCTCGAGGCGCAGGACGGCAGCGGCACCAACAACGCCAACTTCTCGACGCCCTCCGACGGCCTCGCGCCGCGGATGCAGATGTTCGAGTTCACGGCCGTCCCGACCTTCAGCATCACGGCGCCGGCCTCCATCGCCGGCACGTTCCCCGTCGGCACGGCGGACTTCGGGCCGACGGCCCAGTTCAACGGCACCGTCGCGCTCGTGAGCCCGATGACAGGCCCCGGCAACCAGGCCTGCACGCCCGCCGCCGTCACGGCGAACGTCACGGGCAAGGTGGCGCTCATCACGCGCGGCGCCTGCACCTTCGTCGAGAAGGTCCGCTCGGCGCAGTCGAAGGGCGCCATCGCCGTCATCATCCAGAACTGCGATCCCGAGCTGGACCCGACGGGCTGCACCGGCGCCAACCCCGGCGAGGCCGTCATCGGCATGGCTGGCAACGGCCTTGGCGGCGACATCACGATCCCGGTCGTCCTCGTCGCCAACAGCACCGGCGAGCGCCTCGCGAGCACGGCGGGCGTCACCGTCAACGCCTCCGCCGGCGTGAACCGCGACTCGGACCTCGACGCAGGCGTGATCACGCACGAGTACGGCCACGGCGTCTCGACGCGCCTCGTCGGCGGCCCGGGCGACGGTGCGTGCCTCGGCAGCGCCGAGCAGATGGGCGAGGGCTGGTCCGACTACCTCGCGCTGATGCTCACGATGAAGGCCGGCGATACCGGCGCGATGCGCCGCGGCGTCGGGACGTACCTCACCTACGAGGCCACGAACGGCGACGGCATCCGCAACTTCCCCTACTCGACCAGCATCTCGGTCTACCCGTGGACCTACGCGGACCTGCCCGGCACGGCCGGCGAGGTCCACAACGTCGGCGAGATCTGGACCGAGATGATGTGGGAGATGACGTGGAACCTCGTCGACGCGCACGGCTTCTCGCCCAACATCTACGATGCGGCGGGCACGGCGGGCAACCAGATCGCGATGAACCTCTTCATCACGGGGCTCAAGCTCACGCCGTGCAACCCGGGCTTCGTCCAGGGCCGCGACGCGATCCTCGCCGCGGACTTCCAGCTCTACCCGGACCCCGCCAACCCGGGCCGTGGGCGGCACTACCTCCCGATCTGGACGGCCTTCGCCAAGCGCGGCCTCGGCTTCAACGCCAGCCAGGGCTCGGCGAACTCCACGACCGACGGCACGGCGGACTTCACGCTCCCGCCGACGGTCGCGACGGAGGCCACCGCCGACGGCATCGCGCGCCTTGAGGTCGCCGGGGCCAACCCGTTCACCGCCACGACGACGCTGAACCTGTCGGTCGACCGGACGCAGGACGTGCGCGTCGAGATGGTGGACCTGCTTGGCCGCCGCGTGGCGCTGCTGCTCGACGGCACGGTCGCGTCGGGCGCGCCGGTCGCGCTGCGCGTCTCGGCAGCCGGCCTGCCGGCCGGCGTCTACGTCGTCCGCGCCGCGGGCGAGACGTTCTCGCTCGTCGAGCGCGTGACGGTCGTCCGCTAACCACAGAGCGACGGGTCTAGGGAGGGGTTGACCGGAGAGATGCGAGCCCAGGCTGGCGTCTTCCCGGTCAGCCCCTCCCCTTTTTTGCCTGCCTGCTTTACCGCAGCGTCGAGGCGTGCTTGGCGATGCGGGCGACGAAGAAGCCCTCGAAGCGTCCGTCCGGGAGCACGCGTCGCGCGTGGCGGACCTGCTCGGGAAAGGCGCGCCCGTCCCACTCGTCCATGCCCTCGCGGACGTTTGGGACGCCGTCGAGGCCATCTGCCGGGACAACCTCGACGCGGTCGCCGAACGTCTTGAGCATCTTGGCCAGCGCGCCCTCGTTCTCCTCGGGCGCGAACGTGCACGTCGAGTAGACGAGCGTCCCACCCGGGCGCAGCGCCTGGACGGCCGCGTAGAGCAGCCGGCTCTGCTTGGAGCGCATCTCCTTGATCTTGCGCGGCGACCAGTACGCCGTCGTTGCGGGGACGCTGGTCTGGAAGCGGCCCTCGGTCGAGCACGGCGCGTCCAGGAGGACGCGGTCGAACGCCTCGGGGTCCGTGTGCGCGAGGGCCGTCCCGGAGCCGAGGCGCGGGCGGACGCACGTCGCGCCCTGCCCGGCGACGTTGGCGCGGAGACGGAAAAACCGGTCCCGCACCTTCTCGACGGCGACAATCTCGCCGCGGTCCTCCATCACGGCCGCGATCTGGCCCGTCTTGGAGCCCGGCGCGGCGCAGAGGTCCAGCACGCGCTCGCCGGGCTGCGGCGCGAGCACGTGGACGGGCACCTGGCTGGACGCGTTCTGCGCGTACACGAGCCCTTCGGCAGCGACGGCCGACCCGAGCAGCGCTGCCCGGTCCGCCGCCGCAAAGGCGCCCGGCACGCCCGGCAACGGCCTCGAACGCGACGCCCTCGTCCGCGAGGCGCCCGAGCACGCGCGTCCTCGGGCGCGCGCAGCGTGCACACGCGGAAGCTGGTCTCGAGTGGCGCCTCGAACGTGGCGAGCACGGCCGGCAGGTCGTCGGGTGCGACGATGCGCGCGAGGCGGTCGAGAAAGGCGTCGGGGAGCGGCACGGGCGGGGGCGGAGGGCGACAGGCAAGATGCACCCGGCGGCGCGCCCACCAGACGGCGCGCCCACGCCGCGCGGAGGAGCACGCGTGCGGGACGGCTGCGCTGGAACCGACCGCACCCCGCCGATGCGCGCCGCGCCGGAGCGCCGTCGGAGCGTGGTATAGATTGGCAGGAGTCCACCGGGCCGCGATGGCCCGCCTGCCCATGCCCCTCGGCGACGACGTTATCCGGTGTTCGTTCTGCAGCCGGACCGCCCACGAGGTCGCCTCGATGGTGGCCGGGCCGGACGTGTACATCTGCGACCGCTGCATCCACGACGCCTCGGGCATCATCCGCGGCGACGTCCAGCCGTACGTCCCGCCGGCCGGCCCGCGCCGCGCGTCGCCGAACCGCCGCCGGCGCATGACGCCGCGCGAGATCAAGGGCTCGCTGGACGAGCACGTCATCGGGCAGGACGCCGCCAAGCGCGCGCTCTCCGTCGCCGTCTACAACCACTACAAGCGCATCGACGCCGAGTCGGTCCTGCACGCGTACGACGACGTCGAGATCGAGAAGTCCAACATCCTGCTCCTCGGGCCCTCGGGCACGGGCAAGACGCTCCTGGCGCGCACGCTCGCCAAGATCCTCGACGTCCCGCTGTCCATCGCCGACGCGACGGCCCTCACCGAGGCGGGCTACGTCGGCGAGGACGTCGAGTCGATCCTGTCGCACCTCCTCCAGGCGGCGGACTTCGACGTCGAGCGCGCCGAGCGCGGCATCATCTACGTCGACGAGATCGACAAGCTCGCGCGCCGCGGCGACAACGCGTCGATCACGCGCGACGTCTCGGGCGAGGGCGTGCAGCAGGCGCTGCTGAAGATGCTCGAGGGCACCGTCGCGGGCGTTCCTCCGAAAGGCGGCCGCAAGCACCCCGAGCAGACGCTCGTCCAGTTCGACACGCGCAACGTGCTCTTCATCTGCGGCGGCGCCTTCGACGGCCTCGCCGGCGAGATCGCGCGGCGCCTCTCGCGCGGCCAGATCGGCTTCGGCCAGGCGGCGCGCGCCGTCGCCGACCCCAAGGACCCGACGATCTTCCGCCACGCCGAGCCGGACGACCTGCTGCGCTACGGCCTCATCCCGGAGCTCGTCGGCCGCCTGCCCATCGTGACCGCCCTCGACGGGCTGTCGCCGGGCGAGCTGCGGCGCATCCTCACCGAGCCCAAGAACGCGCTCGTGCGCCAGTACCAGAAGCTGTTCGCGATGGACGGCGTCGACCTCGTCGTCGACGACGGCGCGCTCGACGCGATCGTGGCGCGGGCCGTCCAGCTCAAGACGGGCGCGCGCGGCCTCCGCTCGGTCCTCGAGACGACCATGCAGGACCTCATGTTCGAGAGCCCGGACACGCGCGGCGGGACCGTCTGCCACGTCACCGCGGCCACCATCGAGCACGGCGCCGCGCCGCTCTTCCGCGACCGCCCCGCCGTGGCCTGAGGCGGGCGCGGGGGCCGAAGTTTGAAGTTTGAGACCGGGTAACCCCAAACCTCACCCTCCAAACCGCATTGTCCGCATTTTGAGCGCCCCTCAATCCGCGTCTCGATGCTCCAGTCCGCCGCCCCCGGCTCCCTCGCCGACCTCGCCCACGCCGCCATCCTGGGCCTCGTCGAGGGCGTGACCGAGTTCATCCCCGTCTCGTCGACCGGCCATCTGATTCTGGCGACGGACGCGCTCGGGCTGAACCCCGAGGCCCCGCGGATGGTCATCTTCAACGTCGTGATCCAGCTCGCGGCGATTCTCGCCGTGGTCTGGGTCTACCGCGAGAAGATCCTGGACGTCATCCGGCGGCTGCCGAGGGAACGCGCCGCGCGGCGCCTCGCCGGCTCGATCATTCTCGCCTCGATCCCGGCCGCCGTGCTCGGGCTGCTCTTCGACGACTGGATTGACGCGCACCTCTTCCGCATCGAGACCGTCGCGGCGGCCCTCGTCGTCGGCGGCGTCGCGATCCTTCTTATCGAGCGCATGGCCGAGCGGCGGCGCATCCGCGTGCTCCGCGTGGACGACATCGAGGCGCCGGACGCGCTCAAGGTCGGTCTCGCACAGTGCCTCGCGCTGTTCCCGGGCGTCTCGCGCAGCGCGTCCACGATCCTCGGCGGCGTCGCCTTCGGGCTGTCGCGCGTGGCCGCGACCGAGTTCTCGTTCTTCCTCGCGATCCCGATCATGATCGGCGCGTCCGGCCTGAAGCTCGTCAAGGGCGCCGGCGCGCTCTCCGCGGGCGACGCGTCGTTCTTCGCCGTTGGCTGCATCGTCGCGTTCGTGTCCGCCCTCGTCGTGATCCGGTTCCTGATCCGCTTCGTCGCGCAGCACACGTTCAGCGTCTTCGCGTGGTACCGCATCGCGGTCGGCCTCGCCATCCTCGGCTGGGTCTACACGCGGGCCGCGTCGTAGCTCACGGCAGGCCGGGGGTGACGAGCAGGACCGTCTCGCGGTCCACGCGCACCGCGCCGGGCGGGCCGCCCTTGAGCGGGCGGACGTGCTTGCGCTCGGCGACGATCACCGGCGCGAGCGCCTGCGTCCGCGCCTCGGAGTAGTGGGCCGCGGCCCGCGCCGCGACCTCGACCGCCTCGGGCGGGACGACGGACGTGCGCGACGGGCGGCGGACGACGACGTGCGCGCCGGGCACGCCGCGGGCGTGCAGCCAGAGGTCGTGCGGGCGCGCGAGGCGCGTCGTGAGCTCGGCGTTGCCGCGCGCGTTCTTGCCGACGAGCGCCTCGAAGCCGCCCGGAAGCGCGATGCGCCGGAACGGCTCGGCGGCGTCGCCCGCCGCCTCGCGGCCCACGAGGCGCGTGACGGCCGCCTTCTCGGAGGCGAGCAGGTCGAGGACCTCGGTCCGCGTCGTGCAGGCGCGGAGGCGCGCGAGCAGGTCGGCTGCGGCGTCTGCCTCCTCCTGGACGCCCGCCCACCGCGACTCGGCCTCCTGCCGGGCGCGGCGCGTGCGGCGGGCGCGCCCGTAGTACGCCTCCGCGTTGGCGATGGCCGACCGCGACGGGTCCAGCGGGATCTCGACCGGCGCCTCGGTCCCCGTGAGCACGTCAGGCAGCGTGACCGTGTCGTGGCCCGTGCCCTGCCCCGCGGCGAGCGCCATCAGAAGGTGCCCGAATGCCTCGTAGCGGTCCGCGCGGCTGGGCTGCGCGAGTTCGTCGAGCATCGCCGCGGCGCTCCGCTCGCGCCGCCCGGCGGCGGCGGCCAGCGCGGCGTCGGCCGGACGGAACGCGGCGAGGTAGCCGCGCAGCTGCAGCGCGCGGCGGGCATAGACGCGCGACGCGGCGTCGGCCGTGGCGAACGTCTCGGAGCGGAGGCCGCCGCCGAGCAGGTCGGGTGGGACAGGCAGCAGCGCCTCGGGAATGTCCTCGCGCCAGACGACGGTCGGCTCGGGCGTGTCGAGGCGCGCACGCAGGTCGGCGGCCGCGCCGACGAGGCGCTCGAGGTCTGTTTCGGCGAGGTCGGGCGCGGCGGGATCGAGGCCGGCGCTGCGGACGGCCGCCTCGGCGAGGCGGACGGGCAGCAGCGGCATCGCGCCGCGAAGCGCCTGCCCGACGGACTTCGACAGGACAGGCCAGCGCGCTCGGATCTCGTCCGACGTGCGCGGGTCCGACGCCGCGCGCGGCTCTGGATGCGGCGCGCCCTCCCAGTCGGCCGGGCGCAGGAACGCCTCGCGGACGTAGCCGGCGGGCTTGCGGCGCGTCGGGCGGGCGAGCCAGAGCGCGTTCGGGCGCGACCCGAACAGCAGGATCGCGACGGCGTCGCCCGAGTCGAGGTCGAGGAAGAGGTAGCGGTCGCGGTCCGCCACGCGGACGCCCGCGAGCGTGTGGCCGGCGAGGCCCTCGAAGACGGCGGCCGTGTTGCGCTTCTGGCGGCCGGCGCCGTCCGTGCGGAAGAGGAGCGGGAGGGCCGGGTCGCAGAGCGCGCGGAGCGTCTGGACGGTGCCGTCCGTGAGGACGAGCGCGAGGCTGATCTCGCCGCGGCTCTGCGTCCACGCGTCCGTGACGCGGGCGCCGCGGAGGGCGTCGTTCCAGTCGGCGGCGAGGGCGCGGAGGGTGAACCAGTCCATCCGCCCAAGATCGCGTCAGCGGATGAGCGGCATGTTCTCCAGGTCCTGCCCGGTCAGGACTCGAGACTGCCCGATCGCGTCGTTCGTGATGATCGGCGTCTCATAGCAACAGCAGCCGTCATCCGCATAGCTGCTGACGCCCAGCGCAAAGTTTAGCATCCGGGTCGATCCTGCGTTGATCTCCGCACCGACAATGGTCTGCGACGTGTAGCCAGCGTACGAAGCGGTGACGGTGTAGCTGCCGACCGGCACGCCGATGATGCGGTAGTTGCCGTCGATGTCCGTCGCGGCGCCGAGCGCCGTGCCCTCAACGCGGACGTTGGCGCCGATGACGGCCGTGACGCCGTCGTTCTCGATGACCTGACCGGCGACGGTGCCTGTCCCCTGCGCCGAGGCGCTCGTGACGGCGAGGAGGGCGAACGCGAGAAGTGACAGGCGCATCGGAGCAGCGGCGGGTGTCCGAGAAGGAACGGCGGGCGCTCCTTCGTCGGAAAGGCCGGAGCGCGTGCCCCATCGCCGTGCGTGCCCTCCACCCAACGTCATCCCGAGCGTGTCGAGGGATCTCGACGCGGTAGGACGGCGCGCAGCGCTCTTAGATGGGCGTCGAGATCCCTCAACTGCGCTCGCTGGCGCTCGCTCCGTTCGGGATGACGTTGATTTTAGGGTGCGCGTGGCGCACCGTCATGGCACCTGGGTGGCGAGGCAGGCCGAGATGCGCTCGGCGAGGCGGTCCGCGAGGCGGTCGCGGAGTTGCGTGACGAGGCGCGCGTAGGCGCGGTCGCGCGTCGCGGCGCCGAACAGATCGCGCTCCGAGGACGACAGACGGAGCGTCTCGACCGTGGCCGCCGTCGTGGCCGTGTCGTAGCGCTCCGAGACCGACGCCGACGCGTCGGGCGAGGGGCACGCGAGGCGCGTCCCGTCGGCGCGCGTGGCGACGACCGTGGCGCTGGCGCGGAGCGTCATTTCGGTCGTGATGCGGACGGCCGCAGCGCTGCCCTCGGCGTCCCGCAGGCGGAAGGTCACGTCGCGGCGCCCCGTCTCCGCCTCGGCGAACGCGAACCCGTCGAGTTCGGGCACCACGCCGATGTCGGCGTCGAGCGAGCGCGTGAGGTCGGCGAGCAGGCGCGGGTTGCCCGAGAGGTCCCCGCGCGACTGCCGGAGCGCGCGGCGCGCCTCGGCAGGGTCGGCGAGAAAGAGGAACGGAACGGGCTGAGCGAGGCGGTCGTCGAGGAGCACGTCCGACACGTCGCGGAGGAAGTCGCGCGGGAAGGCGTCGCCGCGGGGCGTCCGCGGCGGGGCAGCCGGGAAGACGGCGGCGACGAGCGTGCCGCGGTCGAGGATGTCGGCGCGGAGGGTGGCGAGGGTGGCGGCGACCTCTGAGCCCGGAGCGGTGAGCGCGAGGCCCTGGTCGGCGTGGCCGAGCGCCGCGCGGAAGCGGCCGGCGGCGAGGTCCGCCTCGGCCCACGCCGTGTAAGCGTCGCGGGCGGCGGCGTCGAGGTCGGCGCGCTGCTGGCCGGACGGCCGGTAGGTCCGGGCGCGGTCCAGGAAGGCGAGCCCGTTCGCCGGGTCGCCGCTCAGAGCCCGGTCGCGGCCCGTCTCGAGAAGCGCGTCGACGGCGGCCGCGCACGCCGCGGCGACGTCCTGCGAGAACGTCGCCGGCCGGTCCAGACGCACGCCGACGGCCGCGGCCTGCTCGACGAGTGCCTCGGCAGCGAGGTAGTCGTCGGCGGCCGACGCGCGGGACGACTGGCTGGCGGCCGAAGAGAGGCGCAGCGCGACGGCGTCGGTCCCGAGACGCGCAGGCGGCCCGCGGCGTTCGGGATGGTCGGGTCGCGGCGGAGGGCGTCGGCGTAGGCGCAGCGCGGCGGGCTCGGGCTGGCCGGCCGTCTCGAGCGCCATCGCGTCTGTGTAGACGCCCTTGGCGGTGCGGCAGCCGGCGAGCAGGACGAGGAGCGTGAGGGCGGTAGCGAGGCGCATCGGCGTGGAGGCTTCGGTGGAAGGGCGTACCCGAATGCCGCGCCGTGTGGCCGGCGCGTCACCCGCTGGTCTCTCGGCGCAAGATCGGGCCGGCGTGCTGCACCGCGCGCACGGTAAGGTGCGCGACGAGCAGATCGCGCTGGTCGTCCGAGAGGTCGCCCGCGCGGCCCGTCCGCCTCGCGCGGTCCTGGCGGGCGTGGAACAGGACGAGGGCGGCCGCGACCGAGACGTTGTAGCTCTCGACGAAGCCGTCCATCGGCAGCATCAGCGCCACGTCGGCCTGCGCGCGGAAGGCGGGCGCGGGGCCGGAGCGCTCGTTGCCGAGCACGAGCGCCGTCGGGACCGAGAAGTCGTAGGCCTCGACCGGGACGGCGCCGGGCGCGACGTCGAGCGTCGCGATGGCGAAGCCGCGGGCGCGGGCGTCCTGGAGGTACGCCTCGGGCGTCGGCCACGCCTCGACGGCGAGCCACGACGCGGCGCCGCGGCTGGCGCGCTTGCCCGCGCGGACCGACCCGGTGTCCGGCCCGCCCACAGGCGCCGCCTCAGCGAGACTGGCCGCCTCACCGCCGAGGCCGACGAGGTGCGCCGCGCCGTAGCCCAGCCCCTCGGCGCTCCGCAGCACCGCGTGGACGTTGCCGGCATCCGTCAGCCCGTCCAGCACCGGCACGACGCCGAACGTCCGCGCCGCGGCGACCGCCTCGAGGCGCGCCTGCCGCGCCGCGCTGACGTACGGCCCGAGGATGCGCCGCACGTCCGCCGCGGAGTAGGCAGCGCCGTCGACGACGACGGGGTCTGAGTAGGGGAAAACGCTCACGACTGACGACCGGTGGATGGTTCAGGGTTTGGGGCTGGGATGACGTGAGGCTGAGACACCTTCCACCCAAACCGCATTCATCCTCATCCTACCACCGCCGAACCGCCGGGGCGTCGCGGGCGTGCAGGCTTCCCCGCCTTTCCTCCCGCCGACCGGCGCCTGCCATGACCCGCCTCAGCGTCAACCTCAACAAAGTGGCCCTGCTGCGCAACGCCCGCGGCGGCGGCCGGCCGGACCTCGCGACGTTCGGCGCGCTCTGTCTCGGCGCCGGCGCGGCCGGCCTCACGCTGCATCCGCGCCCCGACGGCCGCCATGCCCGCGCCGGCGACGTCCACGCCCTCGCACGCCTCGCGGCCGACCGCGGCGCGGAGATGAACGTCGAGGGCAACCCGTTCGAGGGGCCGGGCCGGACCGGCGGCTACGACTTCCCCGGCTTCGAGGCGCTCGTCGTCGCCGTGCGCCCGGCACAGGCGACGCTCGTGCCCGACGCCGCCGGGCAGCTCACGTCGGACCACGGCTTCGCCGTCGGCGCCGACGGCGCGTTTTGCGACGCCGCGCGTCTCGCGCCGGCCATCGCGCGGCTGCGAGGCGCGGGCTGCCGCGTGAGCCTGTTCGTCGACGCCGACGTGCGGGCGGTGCGGGCGGCCGCGGCCGTCGGGGCGGACCGTGTGGAGCTGTACACCGGGCCCTACGCCGACGCTGCGGCGCGCGGCGATGCGGGTGCCGAGCTCGCCGTGTGCGCCGAGGCGGGCGCCGAGGCGCGGGCGCTCGGGCTGGGCCTCAACGCCGGCCACGACCTCGACCTCGCCAACCTCGGCCCCCTCCTCGCGGCCGTTCCCGGCATCGCCGAGGTGTCCATCGGGCAGGCGCTCGTCGCCGACGCGCTCGAGCGCGGGATGGCTGAGACCGTCGCGGCATATGCCGCAATCTGCGCCTCGGCGCGGTAGAAACGACGCCCGGCGCCGCACGCGGCGCTCACGGCACCTGCGCGGACGGTCGCCTGCACGGGCCTGGCGTCGCGCTGGCGTTCCATTCCGCAGCCCGGCGGCTCGTGGATGCGGCGAACGACATAGCCGGCACAGTGGTGGCGGGGAAGACGGATTGCTCTCCTTCCGTCGTCATGCAGCAGACCCTGCTCGCGCTCTGCGCCGTCGCCGTCTTCTCGATCTACGCCCTCAACACGACCCGTGGCGAGGCGGCGGCCGAGCTGCGCTCGGTGACGGCCGGCGCCGAAGACGCCGTGGCCTCGGCCGCGCGCCAGCGCCTCGCCGCCATCGACCGCCTCGCGTTCGACGAGCAGGACGTCGGCCGCGGCAACCAGGCCGTCCGCCTCATCCCGACGACGTCGGCGATCGGGAGGGACGCGGACGAGGTCGAGCCAGACCAGTTCGACGACGTCGACGACTTCACCGGGCTCATCGAGGAGCGCGACGTGCAGGCCGGAGCGGGGCTCGGCGCGTCGGACGGCGTGCTGCGCTTCCGGCTGACCTACACCGTCCGCTACATCGACCCGCTCAACCCGACCGCGACGTCGCTCGTGCCGACGCTCGCCAAGGAACTCGCCATCCTCGCCGAGGAGGTCAAGACCGGCCAGACGGGCCGCCCGCCGATCACGGTCACGCTCCGGAAGGTGTTCACGCCGGCCGGGATGACAACCTTCCGCACCCGCGGTTAGAACGCCCACGGCTAACGCCCGACTCTCAACCGCCGATAACCGGGGCCCCGCCCTGCCGCCGTGTCCTCCATCCTCGACAACCTCACCGCGATCGTCGTCGGCGCCGTCCTCGTGGGGGCGCTGCTCGCGGTGCAGATGCGCCAGCAGGAGCAGGCCATCGCGACGACCGTCCAGAACCGCGTCTCGTTCCACGCCGACGAGTTCCTGCTGGTGGTCTCGCGCGACGCCGAGAACATCCGGACGCGGCGGCAGACCGAGCACGCGCTCGGCGACTACCGCTTCGAGATCAACCGCGCGACGGGGACGGACGGCGAGACGTACACCTCGCGGATCTCCTTCCCGACGCTCGCCGACCCGCAAGCCGGCGACGCGTCGCCCGTGGGCATCGTGAGCTACGCGATGGAGCCGACGGGCCAGACGGTCCGCGTCGGCCAGTCGCAGCGGCCGACGTACCGCATCACGCGGAGCCTGTACACGCGCGCCGGCGGGACCGTCACGACCGGCGGCGCCGAGAGCGTTCTGGACTTCGACGTGTTCCTCGTCGACACCGACGGCAGCGGACCATGTCGGCCCGCTGGACCAGCCGCGCTCGCCCGAGAACATCCCGGACGCGCCGGCGCAGGTTCGCCTGGCCGTGATGACGGCCGCGCCGGTCCAGTCGCGCCGCACGAGCGACCAGGCCGCGGTGACGATGCAGAACGCGACACGGCGCACAGGCTCCGTCCGCGTCATCAACGCGATGGCGACGGGCGGGCTGCCGCCGGTCGAGTCCGGTGCGCCGGGCATCCCCGCGCTGCCCTACGACCCGCCGCCGATCCCGCCTCCGCCGCCACCGCCGCCGCCGACGCCGCCGCCGACCACCGGAACAGGGTCGGACGGGCCGTCGGGCGGCAGCGGGTCGGGCACGGTCCCGACGCCGACCCCGCCGCCGGCGGCGCCGGCGCCGCCGAAGCCGCCGAAGCCGCCGAAGACGCCCACGACGCCGACTCCGACGCCGCCGCCGCCCCCGCCGCCGCCCGGCCCGCCGCCGCCGCCGCCCGGCCGCGACATCTAATCCGACCGACCGCACCTCTGCCTCAGACTCCCCATGGGTAAGCTCACACTCCTCATCGTCGGCGCCGCCATCCTCGGCGGAGCCGTCCTCAAGGTCGGCTCGAACCTTATCGCGGGCGACACGTCCCGCGACCGCAGCGAGAGCCAGGCCGACCTGCTCGCGGCCCAGATCGCCGAGTCCGGCCAGAGCGTCGCGCTCGCCGCGATGATCGGCGAGACCGGCTTCCAGCAGCCCGGCATCACCCAGCGCGAGTACGACGGCGGCGCCTTCACGGTCACCGTGGACGCCCTCGCGGCGGACAGCTCGCAGGTGACGGTGACGGTCGTCGGGCGCTACGGCGGCGCCGAGCACACCATCCAGAGCACGTACGCCTTCGACGCGATGGAGTACCCCGGGCCGATCTGGCTCGACGTGCCGTATTCGACGGCAGCCGTCCAGAGCGGCGCGCGAATCGCCGGCACGTCCGGCACGCGCTCGGTCCAGTACGACGCGCGCCCGTTCGCGGAGCTCCAGCTTAGCCGCTCGCTCAACGAGGGCGCCATGCGCTCCGCGCTCCAGGCGCAGGTGAACCGCACCGCGAGCGGCTTCCCGACGCCGGCGCCCATCAACTACCCCACGGCCGCGCAGTGGGCACCCAACGGTGCGCTGCTCGAGGACCTCAGCCGCCAGAACGACATCGGCTCGGGCGAGGCGTTCTATCAGTCCGCTGTCGCCGCGATCCAGACGCCGCGCGACCGCGTCTTTGGCACGGCCAAGACCGTGACCGGCTCCGAGACGTGGGGCGCGCAGGACGCCATCACGCGCGTCCAGGGCGACCTCACGGTGCAGGGGCGGCTTACCGGCTCGGGCGCGCTCATCGTCGAGGGCACGCTCAACGTGCTGGCCTCGGCCCGGATGCAGTGGAACGGCATCGTGATCGTGCGCAGCACGCAGCAGCTGCTGCCCGTCCTCCTGGACGGCGACGCCGACATCGCCGGCGGCCTCGTCGTGGTGCAGCAGGCGTACCCGCCGGGCGGCCACCTGGACCTGACGGTGATGCGCGACCCGAGCGGCATGGCCAGCGCCGTCGGGCGCCGCGGCAACCTCAACTGGCCCGTCCAGACCCCCGTGGACTACGCGTGGTGGGAGCACACGCACCAGTTCGACGAGAAGCCTCTCGCCGCGCCGCGCGGCGACCGGGTCGTGTTCGCCGAGAACGGGCGCGGCGCGCACGAGGCCGAGACGACGTTCTGGGACCTCGTGCAGACGCTCGGCGCCGAGCCCGTCCGCCTCGAGTTCCGCCACCCTGAGAACCACGGCTTCGCGCGCTTCACGCTCGGCCTGCGCACCATGGCGCAGCCGCTCCAGGGCTCCGTCCGCTCGGGCTTCGCGGCCTTCGCCGAGCCGGGCGCGCCGTTCAAGACGCAGGCCTTCCCGGCGAGCGATCTGCAGACGCTCGTCGTGGACATCCAGACCCTCCGCGCGATGCAGCAGCGCTTCGACGGCGAGGGCTCGTGCAGCGGTGGCCAGTGGCCGTTTTGCATCGGCCGCGACTGGAACCGCGCCAGCGCCCTCTCGGTGCGCGTCGTCCGCGCCCGCGACAACGCGACGCTCTACGACGCCGCCCTCTACTGGCACATGCGCTCGGACGAGGTCGCGGCGCACCGCGCCCGGGAGGACGCGTGGGCCGCGACGCTCGCCAGCGGCTCGGGCTTCGGCACGCGCCTCACGATGGGCCCCAAGGCCAGCGTGACGTACAGCCCGAAGGACGTCGTGCGCCTCGCCGAGACGCTCGGCTTCGACGGCAACGAGATCACGCTCGTCTCGACGCAGAGCTCGCACGTCTCGGCTGGCGAGGCGCGCGCTCTGGCCGCCGCGGCTCTGCCGACCCTGCCCGCACAGACGCCGCCATCGTGCCCGGTCAACATCCAGGTCGCGATCTGCAACAAGCCCGGAGGTGACGGCAACTGGAGCGACCGGATGGTTTCGTGCACCTCAGTCGCCAACCACCTCGGCCACGGCTGTCGCCTCGGCACGTGCGCTGCCAACCGTTTGCCCACTGGTGGCTGAGGGCCCAGAGCGGGGACGGCGTAGCTTGGCCGTTCCCGCTCCGAGACCCGATGACCGACGACGACCGACCCGATAACTTGACCCACGACGACGGCGAGGGGCCCCTGGACCCTGCCGAGTTCTTCAGCGACGGCGACGACGACGCGCTCCGTCCAGGCCTCGTGATGACGGGCGACGTGCCCGAGGGCCACCGCTCCGGCTACGTCGCGCTCGTCGGCGCGCCGAACGTGGGCAAGAGCACGCTGCTGAACCGCCTGCTCGGGACGAAGCTCAGCATCGTCTCGCCGCGGCCGTCGACGACGCGCAACCGCGTCCTCGGCATCCTGTCGTCCGAGGGCCAGCCGGCCTACGAGGACGCCGATGGCCGCGCGCACGCCGGCCTGCCGCCGCACCAGCTCGTCCTGCTGGACACGCCGGGCACCGTCCGCCCCAAGTACCGCCTCCACGAGGCGATGATGCGCGACGTCGACCGCTCGCTCGGCGACGCCGACGTCGTCGTGCTGCTCGGCGACGCCGAGGCGCCGCGCCTCACCCACGACGCGCATACGGCGCTGGAGCGCGCCGCGCGCCAGCACTCGCCCGTCATCCTCGCGATCAACAAGACGGACGTTCTGCCATCGTCGGCCGAGGCGCTCCCGCTCGTCGGGACGTACACGGAGGCCTTCGGCCGTGACTTCGACGACGTCGTCCCCATCTCGGCGCTCACCGGCAAGGGCGTGGACACGCTGCTCGCGCTCGTGCTGGAGCGCGTCCCGCAGGGCCCGCCGTACTACCCGCCGGACCAGCTCTCGGAGCACCCGGAGCGCTTCTTCCTCGGCGAGATCGTCCGCGAGGCCATCTTCCACCTCTACCGCGACGAGATCCCGTACTCGACGCAGGCCGTGGTCGTGAAGGTCGAGGAGCGCCCCAGCCAGAAGACGCTCGTCGCCGTGGACGTCGTCGTGGAGCGCGACTCGCAGAAGGCGATCCTCGTCGGCAAGGGCGGGTCCGCGATGAAGCGCCTCGGGACGGCGGCGCGCCACGAGATGGAGGCCTTCCTCGGGCGCGGCGTCTTCCTGCAGCTCTTCGTCAAGACGCGCGCGGACTGGCGCGACCGCGAGGGCTACCTCCGCGAGTACGGATTCGGGCGGTAACTACTGCGCCGCGTTCTGGAGCGCTTGCAGGATCTGCTGCGCCGTCGCCTGCTGCGGGTTGAGCGCGAGCGCAGCCTGCGCCTCGGCATACGCCTCCTGAGGGCGGTTCGAGTTGGCGAGGAAGAGGGCGTAGTTGGCGCGCGCGTTCGCGTTGCGCGGGTCCGAGGTGGCCGCGCGCGCAAAGAGGCGCCCCGCCTGCGGGATGTCGCCGGACTGTGCGAGCAGCGCGCCGAGGTTCGTCAGCGCGTCGCCCTGGTCCGGGTTGAGCGTCACCGCGGCGCGGAGCGCGGCGATGGCGTCGGGCACGGCACCGGTCTTGGCGAGGGCGCCGCCGAGCAGCACGTGCGGCTGCTCGAGCCACGGCTCCTCGGCGATGGCGGTGCGGTACTCCGCTATGGCGTCCGGCACGCGGCTCTGCGCCTCGAGGAGGCGCCCGAGGTTGGTGCGGATGCTGGCCTCGGCGGGCTGGATCGCGAGCGCCCGGCGGTAGGCCTCCTCGGCGCCGGGCTGGCCGGCCGCCTCGAGCGCCTGCCCGAGCGCGTTGAGGCGCTCCGGGTTCTCTCCCGCCGCGATGGCCACGCGCAGCGGCGCGATGGCCTGCTGCGCCTGCCCCATCTGAAGGCGCGCGAAGCCGAGCAGGAACTGCGCCTCGCCAGCCTCGGCCGGCTCGTCGCCCAATTCCGCCCCGAGCAGGTCCACGCCGCGGCGCAGCGCCTCTGGCCCGCCGGCCTGCCGGCCGTAGACGACGTATGCCATCGCCTCCATGGTCGTCCCCTCGCCGTCGCCGTCGAAGTACGGCGTAAGCGTCTTGCCGGCCGTGGTGACACCCGTGATGGCGTCGTCGCGGACGACCCGGATCTTATGGTCCGTGAACGAGGCGTGGGGCGCATCTGCCGCGCGCACCTTGGGCATGTGGCACGAGAAGCAGTTGGACGCGACTGTGTGCTGCGCCTTGGCCTCGGGCGTCGGCATCGCCGCCTGGAGGGCGGCTGGCTCGTGGCACGTCCGGCACGTCGCGTTGAAGTAGTCCGGGCCCTTGTCGCGGAAGCCCTCGTGCGGGTTGTGGCACGTCACGCAGTCCATCGCGCCGCCCGGCGAGTCCTCGCCGGACTGGAGAAAGCACTCGCTGGCCTTCATCCGGTCCGCGTGCGAGATCACGTTGACGTGGTTGGGGTCCTGCTCGGCGAGCGCGTAGACCGCCCGGTGCGCCGAAAGCGGGCGGCTCGGGCGGTAGCTCGTCGCCGTCTCGCCGGCCCGCAGGACCGTCACCTCGCCCGCGAGGTGGCACTGCTGGCACACGTCGAGGCGGAGGTCCAGAGAGAGGTGCTTCGGGTTGACGATCGTGACATCGACCGAGTCGGGCGCCTCGGGGTTCTCGAGGCGTGCCTCAGCGTGGAGCGCGCCCGGCCCGTGGCACTGCTCGCAGCCGATGCCCGAGGCGAGCGACGCATACTTCCCGTCCGTGAACGGGACGGCCTCGGACGTGCCGTTGTGGCACGCCATGCACCGCTCCGGGATGGTCCGGTTGAAGCGCTGGTTGAAGCCGTCGTAGCCCGGGCTCAGCGCCCAGTGTCCGGCGGTCTCCGGCGCCGCCCGCCCCTCCGGTCCGGCTGTCGAGTCACGCTCCGGGCCGGCTGAGCCGGTGTACCACGTCAGCGGGAGCTCGTAAAGGCGCCCGTTCTCCTCCGAGAGATACGTTCGCGCCGCGGAGCCTGAGCCGACGACGTAGCTCATCGTTCTCACGAGACGGTGCGAGACAGTCCCGTCCGCCTCCGTCCGCGTCTCCTCCTGCACGAAGCGGTCGCCGTCGCGGCGCGCGGTGTACGTAAAGCCCGTCGCGGCGTGCGTTACTGGCACGCCCGACCAGTCCTCGACGGCCGTCGAGTCGGTCAGCCGGTAGAACGACTGTGCCATGCCGTGCGTCGCGTACGTCGCCGCGATCTCGGCGTGGCAGGACGCGCAGGACGCGTCGCCGACGTACGCCACGTCGGGCGCCGTGTTGAGAAAGCGGGAGTCGGCTTCGACCGTCTGCGACGAAAAGCACGCGGCGGCAGTAAAGCAGAGCGCGAGCGTCGCCACGGCAAGGGCGAGGCGCACGGCGAGAGAGTCGAGGCGGAGGGTCACGCGCGGATCTGGAAGCGCTGGTCGTGGAAGTCCTGAACACGCCGGGGGCGGCTCCGATTGCTCAGAGCCGCCCCCGGGCGATCCTTTCGTCACGTGCTAGAGGCCGATGCCGACCGAGAACACGTTGACGCCACCGAACACGTTGGTCGGACGGTAAGCGTAATCGACCTTCAGGTTGGTGTTCTGGAAGTTGAGGTCCAGACCCGCCCCGATGTTCCAGCCACGCCAGAAGTCCTGGTCGGTCTGGGTCGTCAGGTCGATTCCGCCGCGGGCGTACAGCATGTTGGCGTAGCCAAGCTCGAGGCCGGCCGAGTAGCGCTCCAGGTCGTACGAGACGGACCGGAAGTTGGCCAGGCCCGACACCGAGAGGTCGCCGGCGAACTGACGCGTGTAGGACGCGCCGAAGTTCAGCACCGACGGCAGCTGACCCGGGAGGTCGTCGATCTCACCACCGATGGTGTTGCTCCCGTTCGGGCCGTCCTGGCCGATGTTGTTCTGCAGGCCGCCACCCGAGAAGGTCATCTCACCACCGAGGTTCTGGAGCGCCACGCCGAAGCGCAGGCCAGACTCGGCGACGACGTACGTGATACCGGCATCGAAGGCGAGGCTGTTCGCGTTCGAGTCGTCGATGGTCCGGCCGAGGGCCTTGAGCGTGAAGCCCGCCCCGATCCGGTCCGTGAACTTGCGGCTGAACGTCGCACCGGCGACGAACGTCGACGCGGAGAACGTCAGCGGGTCATCCAGGTTGACCTCGGGGTTCACCGTGCTCGTGCGCGGGATGTCACCGTAGTCCCAGTTGGTGAGCGTGAACGCGACGCTGTTGGCGCCGAAGCTCTGGGAGATGCCGAGGTAGTTGATGCCGATGTCAGCGACGTACTCGCTGCGGCTGAACATGGCGTTGGTGCCTTCGCTGACCAGGAGGGCAGCGGGGTTGCTCTGGATGGCTTCGACGCCGCTCACGCCGGCGAGGCCGGCGGTCATGGCCGAACCGAGAGCGACAGTACGAGGCGTGACGGGAACGAGCAGCTCTTCCATGGCCGCCGTCCCGACGCGATCGTCCTGCGCCGCGGCGCTCGTCGCGCCGGGCCCCAGAAGGGCCACGGCGGATGCGCAGAGTGCTAGGATTTTGGTCTTCATCATCAGGGGGTGTTTGGGGTCGCGGTGGACCGGCTTTAGAAGATGGTCACCTGGGTCCGACGGTTGATGACGGCGAGCTTGAGCGTGCGCTCACCCACCCCCTCGATGTCCACGTGTACTAGGTACATGCCCGAGGCCACGGGGAGGTTGTTCGACGTCTGCAGGTTCCAGTCCAGCGACCGCGACGTGCTCGTCTTGTTGAGCGTCGTCACGAGCGAGCCCGACACCGTAAAGATGCGGATCGTCGACGGCTGCTCCGGCAGGTTCGTGAAGCGGATGATGTTGCTCAGGTTGCCCGACTCGTAGGCCGAGGTCCCGAAGTACGGGTTCGGAACGGCCGTGATGCGGTCGAGCGAGCGCTGAATGTCCTCCTCCGTCGGCGCCGTGAGCTGAAGGTCCGCCGTGTTGATGGAGAACGTGTCCCCCGGCTGGTTCGGCTTGAAGGTGATGATCTTGAAGATCGTCCCCGTCTCCGGGAGCCGCGCGTTGAAGGTCGTGCCGTAGGCGTTGCCGCCGTTGAAGTTGACGAGCACCGTCCGGGCGAACACCTCCTCCTGCAGACCGGTGAGGTCGTAGGTCGGGGCCTGTGCCTGAGCGGCCGCGAGTGCTGCGTCGTAGCCAGCGCGTCCCGGTGTCGTGTTCTCCGGACGGAACCAGTACACCCAGTCCGTCTGCGGGTCGTTCACACCACCCGAGGTCGGGTGATCTGCGCCGAGGTCGTAGATCAGGTTGCCAGGCCCCGTGGTCGTGTTCGTGGCCGGCCACTCGTTGATGAGCGGGAAGAGGCGCACGTCGTCGGCCGCGGATGGGTCCGTGCCGACGTCCCAGAGCTCGAAGGGAACCGAGATCAGCCCCTGCGGCGAGGAGTACTGGACCCACGCGAAGTTCGGGCCAGCCGTGAAGCGCATCTCGTAGTCGCTCGCGCCGATGGAGACGAAGTTGTCCCCGTTGCGCGTCGTGCGAGCCACGAAGTTGGTCGACCCGACATCGTATCCACAGTCCGCGAGGACTGTGACCACCGAGTTGCACGCCGTGTGCAGGCCCCAGCGCGATGCGTTCGTCGACTGCTGACCGACCGGCGGCGTCTGGACGTGGTCCGTTTCACGGCCGTTGTCCGGGAAGCCGGTGGCGTTCGGGTCCATCGCGCCATCAACCGGCGGGACAATCGGGCCGGCCGCGTTCGCAACCGTCTGGAAGTCCTTGTAACCGGGCTGCGGAGCCTCGATGTCGAACGTGAAGCCGTCCACGACCGTGACGTTGCTCCCGGTCGGGAGCGCGTTTCCAGTCGAGTTGTAGTACGCCTGGCCATCCAGCACGACGGTGTTCGTCGTCGTGTTGACGATGTTGTACGTCAGCACGCTCGTGTCCACCGTTCCGTCACCCATCGTCGGGTTGTAGAAGCGGACCTCGTACGTGTTGCCGGTGAGGACCGTCGGATCGACGACGCGCGCCCGGAGGACGCCTTCGCCACGCTGCGACACGACGGACACGGGCAGGACGGTGCCGTTCGCCGAGTTCGTCGTCGCATCGTTGGCGAGACGCGACGGGCGGACCGTGATCAGCGTCGGGCTGCTCTCGTTTGCCTTCGGCGTCGAGAACGCGTTGTACGCGTAAGCCGTGATGCCGTAGTAGTAATCCGTGTAGTTCGTCAGGTTCGGCAGGTCGAACGAGTACTGGACGCCCGAGTCCGTACCGCGGGCCGAGATGTACTCGCGAACCTCACCGTTGACAGCCGGGTCCGGCGCGAGGTCACGGACCTCCGTGACGCCGTTGATGACGTCGAACGTGGCGACGAGCTGGCGCGTCGCGCCGTCGAACGACGACGTCGGGTACCGGTAGATGTTGAACCCTTCGAAGTTGTACGTCTTGTCCGGGACGTCGATGTCGCGGAGGAAGCCGTTGAACACCTCGAACTGGCCGAGGTAGTTTGAGCTCGTGGTGGGGTAACCCCAGACGAGTGTGGCCTGCCCGTTCTGCGTGACGGCCTCGAAGCAGCGGCCAGAGCCCGGCGCGAGCACCGGGTCGCCATCGACGCAGAGCGGCGGCGGCGGCGGCGGCGGCGGAATGTCGAAGCCGATGTTGAAGGCGGCCTGCGCGATCTTGTCAGCGTTGCGGAGCGCCGTGATCGAGTCCAGGTTGTCCTGGCCCACAGCGAAGACGATGCCGAAGACGATGTCCTGCTCGTCGCCGTTGGCGAGCGTGAACGGCCCTGTGCTGATCGCGAAGCGGCGGTCGGCGCCCGAAATCGGCGTCTGGCCGGCACCCGGGTTGACAGCGCTCCAGGGCTGGTTGGTCACCGGGTCGCCAGGGAAGGCGAACTTGGTGACATTCCCCTGCGTCTCCTGGTAACCGTCGCCGAAGGCGCGCATCGTGGAACCATCTCCCCACAGCCCCTGCATGTAGTTGTAGATCTCGATCCCGTTGTCCGGGTCGGAGGCTCCACCAGGCGTGTTGGAGAAGTACGAGAATGCTGACGTCCCGAGCGTATCGGGGTCGCTGCCTGCATCCGGACCGTCAGCAACGATCGGGCCCTGGAAGAAGTCGTACCCGATGGCCGGCGGCGGCGTGCCGTACGAGGCACCGCCACCGGTGCCGTCGACGTTGTCGTTGTTGTAGACAAACCCGAGACCCGAGGCGACATCTGAGCCAACCTGGTCGTCCGCGGCGTCGCCGAGGTCGGGGTCGGAGAAGATGGACACGTAGGCGTCCGTGATGTCCGTGCCGCTCTTGTTGATGATGCGGTACTTGTAGAACGTCGTGTTGCCGAGGGCGTCTGCGCGCGAGAACGAGAACGCGAGCACCTGAACCTCGATGCCGAGCGGCGGCGTGTTCTGGGCCGGGTGGACGTTGCCGACGTCGTTCATGACCCACCAGATGCCCTGCGTTCCGATGATGTCCGGAAGCTGGCCGCCAGCGATGTCGATCTTGGTCCCATTGACGCCGTAGCCGGGGTCGGTGGGGCTGCGGATGATGGTCGGCTCGCTGCCATCGCGGTTGCGGACGCCGTTGCGGTCCGCGTCGACGAAGTACGGCGCGCCGAGCTCGACGGGCCACGCGGCGACGTCTGACGTTACGCTGCCGCCACCACCGGCCGAAACGACCTCGTCCTGCGTGGCCGAGTAGATGCGGTCGAAGGCCTGGCAGGAGGCCGGGTTGACTGGCCGGCCGGTCGCGTTGTCGAGCGGGCCGGGCCAGAACGTGAAGTCGACCGCTGGGGCACCATAGGTGCCGCCGGCGACGCGGAGGTTGCCACCAACCTTACCACCGACCCAGAGGCCCGAGGCGTAGACGGGGGACTTCTGTGCCGCCTGCGGCACGAAGTAGAAGGCGGAGGAGCCGTTTCCGTAGAAGAGGCTGCCGTTGTTGAAGACGCGGCCCAGGGCGTTGTTGGCGCCAAGGTCCGCCTGGGCGGTGCCGAGGGAGCAGTTCCCGGCCGCTGGCCCCTGTGCGTTGGCAGTCGGCGCCAAGCCGAGCAGTGCCATCGCCATCAGGAGCGGGATGTAAGTGTATCGCATTCGAGCCATCTCGGAGAGAGGAGAGGGAAGGGACGCGGGGGCCGGCTGGCGGCCCCCGCGACGTGCCTGCTTTAGAAGTCGAACAGGAAGCCGAGCCGGATCTGGCGCGGGGCGCTGTAGAAGAACCCGGCGCCCGACGACTGCGAGCCGCCCACGTTCACCGGGCCGCCGGTGTAGGCCTGGTAGTTGAACAGGTTGCCCGGCGTGTCCAGCAGAGCGACGCCGTTCGCCGTGGTGGCGAACCCGTCCTCGTTTGCCTGACCCGTCGCGCGGTAGACCGCGAGGCGGTTCTGCGTGTCCAGCAGGTTCTGCACCTGGACGTAGGCTCGCAGGTGGGAGTCCGAGAAGCCGAGGTTGAACTGACGGTCAACGCGGAGGTCGAGGCGCGTGGTCGCGGGAAGCTGTGCCCCGTTGACGGTGCCGCTGACGTTCGGCGTGAACGAGTCGATCACGTTGAACTGCGTGTTGGGCAGGAGACGCGTGTAGCGCTGGCCGCTGCCGAACTGACCGATAAGGTTGATGCCGAAGTTCTCGAACGGGCGGATGCCGCCGATCATCGGGCCGTCACCGGCGCCGAGGCGGTAGTCCAGCGTGACGTTGGCCGTGTGGCGCTGGTCGAAGTCCGAGGGGCTGATAAACTGCGGGAAGTAGTTCCCGCGCCATGCCACCGTACCCGTCGAGGACGCGTCCGAACCGGTGCCCTGCGCGAACGAGAGCGTGTAGTTGGCGTTGACCTGGAGGTTGTTGGTGCGGCGGAGGTCGAAGTTGACCTCGGCGCCCTGCGTCGTCGTAAAGTCCTGGTTCAGGAAGGTCCCGTAGGCCGGGAGGCCGCCCGTGAGGTTACGCGTCGTGACCTTGTTCTCCTGCGTGCGGTAGAAGCCGGAGAGGCTTACCGCGGCGCGGTCGCCGAGGCGCTGACGGAAGCCGAGCTCGTACTGCGTCGTCTGCTCGGGCCGGAGGCTCGGGTTGGAGATGCGGCTCTGCTGGCTGAGCTGGTCGAAGGCCGAGATCGGCGCGAAGGCAGCCTCGGTCGGGCGCTGGCTCGTCACGTTGTAGCTCGCGAAGAACAGCGCGCGGTCCGTGACGGGGAAGCTCACACCGACGCGCGGCATGACCGTGACCTGCGCCTCGTACGGCTTGAACAGGTCGGCCTGCGTGAAGCCCATCGCCTCCTGCTCCTCGGCCGTGAACTGACGGACGGCGCCGCGCAGGTCGCTCAGCACGACGTCCGACGTGACGCGGGTACCGGCGGCGTTGTAGAAGTTGCCGTCGAGGTCGCGGAAGCCGACCAGCGTCGCACCGTTGTTAGCGAAGTAGGGCGCGAAGTCAGCACCGATACCGTTCGGCACCGAATCCAGGTCGCTCGCGCGCTGGATCGGCACGGTCGCGTAGATGTCCTTCAGGACGTTCGTGTTGTTGTCGAACACGTCGACGCGCAGGCCGAGCTGAACCACGAGGTCCTGGAACTCGATCTTGTCCTGGATATAGCCGGCGTAGTAGATCGGGCGGTACGGCGCGATGTTCGTGTTCGTCCGGTCGAAGTAGCCGTTGATGTCCTGGTCGTCGGTCTCGTTGAGGCCGAGGAAGTCGTAGCCGTAGCGCACGACCGTCGGAACGCGGACCGCCTCGAAGTCGAGCTGGCCGTAGTTGTCGACACCGTTCGGGAGAGCCGGGATCGCCGTGCCGTCCGGAGCGGTGTGCGCGGCGACGGGCAGGCCGTTGCCGTCGTTGGTGTAGCCCGCGAGCGTGGCGGCGTCGATGACGAAGCGGCGGAGCGTCTCCTGCTGGAACTCACCGCCGAACTCGATCTGGTTCACGCCGACCTGAGCCGTGGCGCTGCCCGAGAAGCGGTACTGCTGGTTGTTGCCCTTGTCGTAGCGGTTCTGGCTCAGGCGGCCCGGGAGACCGAACGAGTTCACGACGCGGCCCGGCCGCGTGGTGCCGTCGTTGTTGTACAGGCGGCCGTAGCTCGTTCCGGAGAACGAGTAGTAGCGGCGCGCGACGGCCGAGGCGTCGTCGCTGATGTCGCCATAGTTCAGCACGTCGGAGAGATCGTCCGAGGCGCCGTTGGGGCGCGCGAGGAACGACCGGTTCTGGTACTCACCCTGAAGCTGGTAGAACGCCGTGTTCGAGAGACGCTGACGGACCGTCGCGAAGGCGCGGTAGCTGTCGTTGGTCGTGACGTTGTACGAGTCGCGGTTGTAGAGCGAGTTCGAAAACGAGTAACCCTCCGTGCGGCGCGTGACGTAGTTGCCGCCAACGCGGAGCCCGATGTCGCCGAACGTGAAGTTCAGGTTGCCGTTGAGCGTGAGGTCGCGGAGCGGGTCGCGCTTGCCACGGACGAGCTCGAAGTCGTCGGCCGTGAGGACCTCAGCGGCCGAGCGGAGGTTGCCGTTGGCGATCGTCTGCCCCTCTGCAAGCGTTCCGTTCTGCTGGAGGAGCGTCTGGAGCGAGTCCTGCGAGATACCCGTCTGGGTGCCGATGACCGTGTACGGGAACGGGATGTACGAGAGCGTGCCACCCGTGTACGTGTTCGTCGTACCCGGCGTAAGCGTGCCGCCCGTCCGGATCTGGATAACCTGCGGGTTCTGCTGGATCGCCGCGTAGGTGTCGTCCGGGAGGCGGTACGTGTCCGCGCCGTACGGGCTCGCGTCCTGCGTGCGCTGGCCCTCAGCCGAGATGAAGAAGCCGAGGCGGTTCGGGACGATCGGGCCACCGAGGGAGATCGAGCCGAGGTTGTAGCCGAACGAGTCCAGGCCGGAGCTCGTGACGCCTTCGACGGAGCCGAAAAAGTCGTTGCGGCCGGACTTGGTCGTGATCGAGATGACGCCAGACTGGACGTCGCCGTAGCGCGCTGGGATCGTCCCGATAAGGACCTCCTGCTGCTCGATCGACTGCTGGTTCACACCGAGCAGCGAGCCCGAGACGCGCACGCCGTCGACGTAGTACTGGACCTCTTCAGCGCGGCCACCGCGGATGTTGAGGTCGCTCGAGCCCTCCGTGTTGACGATGCCGCCCTGGAGCGCGACCGTCGCCGCGACGCCGCGGATCGGGAGGTTCTCGAGGTCCTGGCCGGTCACCACGCGCGACTGCCCGACGGCGTCGTTTGTAATGAGCGGCGCCTGGTAGGTGACCACGGCGCCTTCCTCACCGCCGATCGACGTTGCCGAGAGCGTGAAGTTGAGCTGGCGGGTCGAGCCCGCGTTGATCTCGGCGCCTTCGATGGACTGCGACTGCAGCCCGGCGTACGAGGCGGTGACGGTGAAGCTGCCGACGGGAACGCCGATGATTCGGTAGTTGCCGTCGAGGTCCGTGGCGGCGCCGAGGGTGGTCCCGTCGACGCGCACGTTGGCACCGATGACGGCTGTGACGCCGTCGGATTCGAGGACCTGACCGGCGATGGTCCCGGTCCCCTGTGCCAGCGCCACACCGGGCAGCGCGAGCAGGAGGAGGAGCACGGCTGTGCTCAGTGAACGAAACATTGCGACCTCCGTGATGGTGGTGTGTGTGGCCGAGCGGGCGCGGAAAGCCGCGCGGCACGGATGAAAAGGTGCGTCGAGACCTGCATCTGCGGAAACCCGCAGGGCTGAGCCTCTGGATCGAAACGTGAAGGCCGACCGCCTTCCCGCGCTACCGCACCGCGGCCGCGGGGCCTGCGTGCACGGCGTGTCGTCGCCGAGTGTCTCAACCGGAAAAGGCCCGAGGGCATCGGGCTGAGACGAGTGTGTGAACGGCAGTAACAAGCTCGGGAGGGGGGGGCTCTTGTGTGAAGCGAGGACGACGCGACGGGGGCAATATAGCCGGCGCTTCAAAAGGGTGTCAAGGCAACGCGAAGTGCCTTCCCTGAAACGTACCCCGTCGGGCGGGGCCGGATATGGCGCAGCGCGCGCTCAGGGAGTGTACCACACCGAGCCGCCCTCTGCCTACCGTTCACATGCCCGATCGGACGGTTCGCGCAGATGGACGGCCGCGGCGCAGTGCCCCGGCCGGGCCGCGTACCTTTGGCGTGCACCTCCGCTTCCGCCTCAATGGCCGACTTCGCCCATCCCGACGTTCTCGTCTCGACCGACTGGGTCTCCCGGCACCTCGCCGATTCGGCCTCCATCCGGCTCGTCGAGTCCAACGAGGACGTGCTGCTCTACGCGAGTGGCCACCTCCACAACGCCGTCCACGTGGACTGGCAGACGGACCTGCAGGACCCGGACGTCCGGGACTACATCCAGCCCAAGGCTTTCGAGGCGCTCTGCTCGCGCCTCGGCATCACGCCGGACACCACGGTCGTGTTTTACGGCGACAAGGCCAACTGGTGGGCGACGTACGCCTTCTGGACCTTCAAAATGTTCGGCCACCGCGACTGCCGCGTCATGGATGGGGGCCGCGCAAAGTGGATCGCCGAGGGCCGCCTGCTCACAACGGACACGCCGCGCTACGACAGCACCGAGTACGACGCCCGCAAGGCAGACCCCTCGATCCGAGCCTTCCAGCCGGACGTGCTCGCGCACATGAAGGCAGGCGGCGCCATGGTGGATGTCCGCAGCCCGCAGGAGTACATCGGTGAGGTCACGCACATGCCGGGCTACCCGAACGAGGGTGCCCTCCGCGCGGGCCACATCCCCGGCGCCCGAAACGTCCCGTGGGCGCGCGCCGCCAACGACGACGGCTCGTTCCGCAGCCGCGACGAGCTCGACGAGATCTACCTCGGCGAGCAGGGCCTCGACCCGGACGATGAGACGATCGCGTACTGCCGCATCGGCGAGCGTTCGAGCCACACGTGGTTTGTCCTGAAATACCTCCTCGGCTTCAAGAACGTCAAGAACTACGACGGCTCCTGGACGGAGTGGGGCAACATGGTCGGCGTGCCCGTCGAGAAAGGGGAGCCGGAGTAGTGCGGCGCGTGCCAGTGGCCAGCGGGGCGCCGGGTGAACCTGGATCCGGGCCACGGGCAGCCCCCGACCCTTCTGCATGTCTGTCACCGGCCACTCTCCACTGGCACATTGAATCCCCGCCTTCAGGCCATCGCCGACGAGATCGCCAGCGTCCCGCGCGAGATGCAGGTCGAGTTGCTGCTCGACCACGCGCGGCAGTTCCCGCCGCTGCCCGAACGCTTCCGCGCCGCCCGTGCTGCGGGTGCCGGGCGCGTCACGGAGTGCCAGGCCGAGGTCTACTTCTTCCCCGAGGTCGCGGACGGCACCGTCCACATCCACGCGGACATTCCCGGTGAGGCGCCGACGCAGCGCGCGCTCGTCGGCATCCTCATGGACGCGTACGAGGGAGCCACGCCTGACGACGTCGCGGCCATCCCAGACGACCTGCTCCAGAGGATGGGCGTCGCCAGCCTGCTGGGTGTGCAGCGCCAGCAGGGCTTCGCGGGCGTCCTCTACCGCCTTAAGCACGGCGTCGCCGAGGCTGCCACATGACCTTGCGCCGGCTCCTCCTCGCCGCTCTCTCGGCCACGCTGTTCGTCTCGGCGGGCTGCGCCGGGACGCGCCCGCGGCCGCTCGGCCTCGAGCAGCGCCCCGCCGACCGCGTGGCCGTCCCGACGTCGTCGCTGCACTACCGCGGCTACGCCGATGCCGACGCGCTCGCCCGCGCCCTCCGCTACACCGACGGTGCGGAGCGCCTTATCAGCGCGCACCGCGGCGGGCCAGTCGAGGGCCTTGCCGAGAACGCCGTTCCGACGTTCGAACACGCCCTGAACTACGCGCCCGCCTTTATCGAACTCGACGTGCGGCGGACGATCGACGGGCACCTCGTGCTGATGCATGACACCTCCGTCGACAGGACGACGACCGGGACGGGGCGCGTCGACGCCCTCACGTTCCAGCAGGTCCGCGCCCTCCGCCTGCTCGACGTGACGGGCATCATGACGTCCTTCCGCGTCCCGACGCTCGCCGAGGCCTTCGCGTGGGCAGAGGGCCGCGCCGTCCTCATGCTCGACGTCAAGAGCGACGTGCCGTACCCGGAGATCGTCGCCGCGGTACGCGCAGCGGGCGCCGAGAACCGCACCGTCGTCATCGTCTACTCGCTCGAGGACCACGAGACGATGGTCCGCCTCGCGCCGGACCTCAACGTGTCGGCCAGCCTCGAGACGCCTGCGGACGCTGAGGCGCTCCTCGCGGCAGGCGCCGAAGGCCGCGTGGACCTCTCGCGGACAATCGCGTTCGTCGGCGTCGGGCGCGCCGACCCCGAGGTCGTTCGGCAGATGCACGGCGCGGGCATCCGCGTCCAGGTGGGCACATTCCCGCTCGACGCCGCGGCTGACGCCGCGACGGCGCCGAGCGTCTACCTCCCGTTCCTCGAGGCCGGCATCGACGTGCTCGCGACGGACAACGTCCGCTCCGCCTCTGAGGCTGCTCGCACGTTCAGTACGGCCCGCCGTGACTCGTGACGAGCGCGCGGGCGAAACGCTCCAGCCAGCCCCCGTCGCCCGGCAGCAGCGGGACCGCACCGACGCCGAGCGTCCCGAGGCTCGTCCATAGCCGCGACTCGGCGTAGCCGAGCGGAGCGTGGGCCGGGAACAGGACCGCGGCGGTGCGGACGAGCGGCCGGCCATCCGCGTCCACGATGGCGTCGCGGTAGCGGTGCAGCGCGCCGAGCGCGTCGCCGGGAGGCGCCGCACCCGACGTGCCAACGCGGTACTTGGCGTCGAGGACGACGTGCCGTTCGGGCTGCCCCGGCAGGTGCAGCGTCACGAGCAGGTCCGGGATCTGGACGAGGAGCGCCGGCGGACCGGAAAAACGTGGCGCCCGGACGATCCGGATAACTCCCGGCTCTCCTCTTAACAGGACCGCGTGTGCCGGGCCACGTCCGAGGCGCACGTCGGCACCGATGGGACGGGCGCCGAACGGGCGGTCCGGCGCCTCGGCGCCGAGCGCGTCAGCAAACGCGCGAACGGTTTCGAGGGCGGCCCACGCCTCGTAGAGAGACGCGAGGTCCTGCGCCGGGGCGCCGATGCCGTCGTGCACGAGGCGCAGCGCAGACCGGAGCAGGCTGAGTGCATCGGCAGCATCGGCGTACGCGGGGCGGGCGCGGAGCGCAAGCGGCGGCGCGTCGGGCGATGGTCCCAACGCGGCGGCGAGCGGCCCGATCCGGCGCGCGCGCGCGAGGTCTGAGATCTGCCGGTCGAGATCGGCGAGGAGCGACATGCGACGCGGCGTCTCGGGCCGTGAGGCTTCAGCATCACGGAGCCTTTGGGCGCGGGCGAGGACGGCGTCGAGGCTGGCCACGAGCCAGCGATGGGCGGGCGTGTCCAAGCTCGGGCGGGCGGGGCGCGCAGCCACGCGCTCGGGCCAGGCGTCTGCGCCACGAAGGGCGCGGAGCGTCTCGGACGACGCGCGGCGCACGGCGTGTGGCCGAACCGCCGCGACCGACCGTGCCGTCTCGGTCATCGGGTCGCGCGCGATGGCGCCGAGCGCGGCGACGAGGCGCGGCGTGGCGGCTCGGAGCGCGGCGATCCACGCGGCCGGCGAGCGCGCCGCTCCTCCCCTTCCAAGGTCTGCCTCCACCGGACGCACAGACGCGAGGGCGGCGCCCGCCGCCGCCGCCTCGACGCAGGCACGCATCGCTGCCACCTCGCCCCATGTCGCCTTCCTCGGCGAAACCACGACGTCCACGAGCACGTCGGGGACGCCGGCCGAGGTGAGCACGAACCGGCTCCGCCCAGCCTGCGCGCCGAACCGGACAGATCCGTACACGACGCGCCCGCCACGCGCCGATGCCAGCCCGGCGACGAGAACCGGATCGGCGTGGCGCAACTCGACCGGCTGGCCGTCTCGGCTCTCGAGCCACACGTCGAACGTCGTCTCCTCTTCGAGACGCAGCGGCGCGCTCAGCCCGTCCGAGCCCGTCCGCTCGAGGCGGCCGTCGGCACCAGACGTGAGTACCACCGAGACGCGCTCCTGAACATCGCGGACCGGCACCTCGGGACCCGACCAGATAAGGCGCAACCGGTTTGTCTCGACGGAAAAGAGGGTGGACATCAGGGGTCAGAACAGGTCCGAGGCGGCACGGGCAGCGAGGAGCGCCGCTGTCAGGCCGAACCGGGCGCCCGGCAGCACAGCCGGCCTTCCCGACGCGTCCCAGGTCTCGACCGCATCGCGCGCGTTCTGTCCCGCAGCCCACGCCAGGAGCGCGTCGATCCCTGACCCTTCGGCACCCAGGCGCGGCAACAGCTTTGCGGCGAGAGCGACGTCGAGCGGGTCGACGCGCTGGCCACGGCGTGTCCGAAAGGAGTCGGGCGTTTCGTGGGCGTGGAGCACAAACAGGGCGATCTCGTCGCGGGCGCGGTAGCCCGGCGCGTCTTCTCGGAGCAGCCGCGCCGCCTCCGTAACGGCATCGACGGATCGCTGAACCTCTGACCGGTCGGAATCGGACAGATTGGCGAGGCCGGCGAGGCGAATCGCGCGCGGACGCCATGCCTCGACAGGCCAGTCATCGGCCATCAGCTTCGCAACAGATGGGCCCCGCTCCCACACGCCGAGGTCGGTCGCGGCGAGGGTCAGGACAAAGGCGCGGTCCAAGACCTTGGCGCTGAATGCGTGTGCGCTCTCGTCCACATTCACCGTCCCGACGAGGCCAAGGTTGGGTGGCAACGCGACGCTCTGCCACACGGCGTCGGTCTGCCCGAGGCGTTCGGTGAGGAGCGGTGGGCTCGCCCAGCCCGCCGCCGTCTCGGTGCGGGCCTCCATGCGACTGAGGACCTCGGCGAGAAAATGCTCGGGCCGGCCGAGGTTCATCTCGTCCAGAACGAGCGCGTGGAAGCGGTCAGGGTCCTGCCCGGCGTCGCGGGCGGCGCGGAGGAGCGCGCCCGGGCGGAAGTGGCCGGCGAGGTCCGTGTAACCGAGCGTCTCGGCCGGGTCCGTCCAGTCGGGCCGGACGGGCACGAGGTGCGCGGCCCCGCCCGTCGCCTCGGCGATGAGGGCCGGCAGGCGGCTCTTGCCGACCCCAGTCGGCCCGGCGAGCAGGACGAACGGCTTGGTGCGGAGGGCCGTGAGGTAAGCCGCGATCTCGAACGGCTCGTAGACGAACCCGTGTGCCTCGATGGCGGCGACGAGCCGCTCGGTCGCCGCGGCGCGGTCGAATGCGCCAGGCCTGTAGGCCGCCGGCGCCTCAGCCACGGCTGCGGGCGCCGTCGGCAGGCGGCGTTCGGTCCGGGCAGCGTCGCGGACCGCCTCGACGGCCGCCATCAGCGCCTCGGGGTCGGCCCCGGCGCGGGCGCGGATGACGAACTCGAGGACCTTGCCGTCGATGAGCGGCACCTCGTGGAGGACACGCTGCACGACGGCACGGAAGCGCGCTTCGGGCGTCGGGAGGTCGGCGTAGAGGTCCAGCACGCGCAGGTGCGGGGCGAAGCCGTCGTACGGGACGCGCGCTTCCTCGGGCAGCACGGCGAGCGGCCGCACGCGGACCCGGTGCGGCGCGTGAACGTCCGGCGCGAGCGCCGTCGCGTCGTCGAACATCGGGCCGGTCGCCTCAAAGAGGCCGGCAAGGACGCGGCGGCCCGAGATGTACGCCACGATCCGGTCGCCCGCGCGGACCTCGGCGAGGCGCGCGCGGCCCTGCCGCCGCAGCGCAAACGTACCAGCACGGACAAACGCGGGAAAGGCCTCGCGCGAGACGGACCAGAGCCAGTACCTCATGAGATCGGATGGGCGCGCAGCGCACGCAGGAAACGGTCGAGGGGAGCCGTCCAGACACCGGAGACGAGCCGGTCTGAACGTACGGAGGTCGTGCGGAATGGCCCGGACGCAGCGCGTGCGTCCGGCGGTATCATCGCCTGGTTCCCCTCCCCACTCCCTCCTGATGATCCGATTCTCTCTCCTCGCCCGGGCGAGCGTGCTCGCCGCGCTCGTCCTCGCGCTCCCCGCCTGCGACTCGACCGACGGCGGCGACGGCGGCTCCGACCCCGGCGGCCTCTTCACGCAGGCCGCGGCCAACAAGGGCACCTGGAACTACGTCGCCATCCCCGGAAACAAGTGCCGCGACGGCTCGCCGACGGGCATCGGCGTGCGCCTGCAGGAAGGCGCGACGAACACGATGATCTATCTCGAGGGCGGCGGTGCGTGCTTCAACGCCGCGACGTGCTCGGGAAACCCGTCCCGCTTCGGCTCGGCTGAGTTCGCCGCGCGCGTTGCCGGCTCAGCCACGAGCGCCGGCCTCAACGAGGGCATCTTCAGCACCGACGCCTCGAACGCCGTCGGCCGCTGGAACCAGGTCTACGTGCCGTACTGCACCGGCGACGTCCACAGCGGCAGCGCCGCCGACGCGACGATCTCGGGCGTCGCGGGCACGCAGCAGTTTGTCGGCCACCAGAACATCGTGGCGTCCCTCGACCTGCTCCGGCCGTACCTCGGCGCGCAGGGCAAGGTGCTCCTCACCGGCGCAAGCGCTGGCGGGTTCGGTACGCTCCTCAACTTCCCGACCGTCGATGAGCACTTCAGCTCGTCGCAGACGTACCTCCTCGACGACTCCGGCCCGATCTTCTTCGCCGACAACGTCCTCAGCCCGCAGCTCGCGCAGGGGCTCACGCTGGTCTTCAACCTGCCCGGGACGCTCCGCGCGCCCGAGCTCTACGGGACAGACGGGCTGCAGAACATCTACACGTACCTCGGCCGGACGTACCCGGACACGCGCTTCGCGCTCGTGTCGCACCTCGAGGACGCCACGATCCGAGGCTTCTTCAGCTTCGGGCAGGCGCCGAACGATCCGATCACAGGCGACGAGTACGCAGCCGGCCTCCGCGACATCCGCGCGCAGCTGCCCTCCAACTGGGGCACCTACTTCGCGACGGGTGCGGACCACACGTTCATCGCCCTCGGCGAGCGCTACACCGGCACCTCGGCGGGCGTCGCGCTGAACACATACGTCGGCGCGCTCGTCAACGGCAGCGTCTCGAACGTGGACCCGGCGCCGACGCGCCCGGCGCCGCTCTCGGGCGTCCTCGCCGCGCGCTAGGACCCCGACGCTTTCCCGCTGCGTTCCCGACGGGCGCTGTGCCACACCGCTGGCACAGCGCCCGTCGATATTTACCGGCTTCCCCCGCCCCGCTCCGATGGCAAACATCACCCGGATCAACTCGCCGTTCTCGCTCGACACGCCGTTCCGGCCGATGGGCGACCAGCCGCGCGCTATCGAGGAGCTTACCGAGGGCATCTTCAGAGGCGATAAATCGCAGACGCTCCTGGGAGCGACGGGCACAGGCAAAACGTTTTCCATCGCCAACGTCGTCCGCAACACGGGAAAACCGACGCTCGTCTTTTCGCACAACAAGACGCTCGCGGCGCAGCTCTACGCCGAGCTCCGGCAGTTCTTCCCGAACAACGCCGTCGAGTTCTTTATCTCGTACTACGACTACTACCAGCCCGAGGCGTACATCGTCTCCAGCGACACGTACATCGAGAAGGACATGGCGATCAACGAGGAGATCGACCGCCTGCGCCTCCGCGCAACGTCCGCCCTCGTGTCCGGCCGCCGCGACGTCATCATCGTCGCCTCGCGTCTCGTGCATCTACGGCCTCGGCAACCCGGAGGAGTACAAGAACCGCATCGTCCAGATCAACCCCGCCGAGCGCGTCGACCGCGACGACCTGCTGCGGCGCCTCGTCGACGTGTTCTACACGCGCAACGACATCGACTTCGCGCCCGGCACGTTCCGGGTCCGCGGCGACACCGTCGAGATCTTCCCGGCGTACTTCGAGGACCAGGCCTACCGCATCGCGTTCTGGGGCGACGAGATCGAGAAGATGGTGCGTTTCGACCCTGTCTCGGGCAAGGAGCTCAACGCCGAGCAGGCGATCACGATCTACCCGGCGAAGCACTTCGTGACGCCCAAGGACCAGCTCGACCGCGCCATCGCGGGCATCGAGGAGGAGCTGCGCTGGCGCCTCGCGATCCTCCGCAACGAGGGCAACCTCGTCGCGGCGCAGCGCCTCGAGCAGCGGACGCTCTTCGACATCGAGATGATCAAGGAGGTCGGCTACTGCTCGGGCATCGAGAACTACTCGCGCCACATGGACGGCCGCGAGCCCGGCACGCGCCCGCACTGCCTCCTCGACTACTTCAACCTCGCGTACGGCGACGACTGGATGATGGCCATCGACGAGAGCCACGTCACCGTGCCGCAGGTGCGCGGGATGTACAACGGCGACCGCGCGCGCAAGCTCAACCTCGTCGAGCACGGCTTCCGCCTGCCGTCCGCGATGGACAACCGGCCGCTGACGTTCGAGGAGTTCGAAAACTTCCAGCACACGACGGTCTACGTCTCCGCGACGCCCGCCGACTACGAGCTCGAGCAGTCCGACGGCGTCGTCGTGGAGCAGATTATCCGCCCGACGGGCATCCTCGACCCCGAGGTCGAGGTGCGCCCGGTCGAGAACCAGATCGACGACCTTCTCGACGAGATCCGGACGCGGGTGAAGGCGGGCGGGCGCGTCCTCGTGACGACGCTCACCAAGCGGATGTCCGAGGACCTCACGGACTACCTCGACTCGTTCGGCGTCCGCGTGCGCTATCTCCACTCCGACATCGACGCGCTCGAGCGGGTCGATATCCTCCGCGACCTGCGCCTCGGCGCGTTCGACGTGCTCGTCGGGATCAACCTGCTGCGCGAGGGCCTCGACCTGCCCGAGGTCAACCTTGTCGCCATCCTCGACGCCGACAAGGAGGGCTTTCTGCGCTCCGAGCGCTCGCTCATCCAGACGGCGGGCCGCGCGGCCCGCAACGCCGACAGCCTCGTCGTGCTCTATGCCGACAAGATCACGGACTCGATGCAGCGCATGATGGACGAGACGGACCGCCGCCGCGAGGTCCAGCGCGCCTACAACATCGAGCACGGCATCACGCCGACGACGGTCATCAAGAGCACCGAGCAGGTGCGCCTGGGAACGGCGATCGCGGACCACAAGGAGTCGCAGGACGAGCGCAAGGCCAAGCAGGACGTCCAGTACTACGCCGGCCCGGACCAGCTCAAGCGCGTCGCGGACCCCGTCGTGAAGTACCTCACGCCGGACCAGAAGCGGGACCTTATCGCGCAGCTCACGCGCGAGATGGAGGCGGCGTCCGAGAACCTCGAGTTCGAGAAGGCCGCCGAGCTCCGCGACTCGGTCGCGCAGATCGAGGCGTCCCTCGCGGCGTGATCACCCGACGCCGAGCGCCACGCTGACGGCGAGGATCGCCAGCACGGCGAGGGCGATGGCGGCATACCGCCGGTCGCCCTCCTGAAACCAGCTCATGGCGAGGATCGCGACGCGCGCGACCGGCGTCGCCATGAGCACGAGCAGGCCGACGGCGACAAGGCTCAGCCCGTCGCCGCGGAGCGCACCGCGGGCGGCTGCCGAGATGGATGCCGGGAGGGTGCCGGACACGTCGTCGGGCCCGACCAGCACGACGGCCAGCCCGACAGCGAGCAGCAGCCCGCTCAGGACGACGCCCGCCTGGAGGACGAGGTGGACGCGGTGGCGCAGAGCGACGGGGCGTGGCATGGCTACAGGGCGCGGATGAGCATCTGGACGGCAACGGCGACGAGCAACACGGCAAACAGCCGCCGGATGAACGGCCCGCTGACGCGCGCCGTCAGCGCAAGTCCGCCGCGCGACCCGACGAGCACGCCGAGCACGATCGCCGCCGTCAGTGCGGGCTCGACCTCGCCGCGGCCGTAGTACAGGAACGCGCTCGCCGCCGCCGTCACGCCGATCATGAAGTTGGACGTCGCCGCAGCAGCCTTCATCGGGACACCGCAGAGCAGGTGGAGCGCGGGCACTTTGAACACGCCGCCTCCGATGCCGAGCAGGCCCGAGACGCCGCCCGCTGCGAACGAGATGCCCATCCCGCCACCAAGATTCCGGACCCGGTATGCGACCGTCCTGCCGTCCGCCGGGTCGACGTAGCGGGCGCCGAGACTGCCCACGTCCGGCACGTCAGCACCGGCCTCGACCGTTGCCGCCGCCGAACGGCCACGCCACATCAGCACGGCCGTCGGAGCAAGGAGGACAGCGAAGAGCGCCTCTAGGACGTTCGCCGAGAGCGCGCCTGCGACGAGCCCGCCCGCGATCGCGCCGAGCGCCGTCGCCAGTTCGAGCGTCATGCCGAGGCGCATGTTGGCCGTCCCGAGCTCGACGTTCGTCGTCGCGACGGCGCTCGACGTGGCGATGACCGAGAGCAGGCTCGTCGCGACGGCGACGTGCATCGGGACGCCGAAGCCGAGCACCAGCAGCGGCACGAGGACCACGCCGCCGCCGATGCCGAGCACGGCCCCGAGGCCTCCCGCAGCCGCCCCGCCGGCGACGAGGAGTGCGAGCGTGACGTGCGTGAGCGTCATGCCGCCGCCCCGACGTCCTCGAGCAGTGCGTCGACCGGCGGGAGGTCGTGGTACCAGTCGTGGTGCTTGCTCCACTTCTGGCACGCGAGGCAGACCGTCTCGCGCCACACGCGGCGGCATTTCGGGCACTGCCCGCCCGTGTCGAACGTGTTCCAGACGTGGCTGCACGAGCAGGCCCACGTCGCGGAGGCGTCGGGCTCCCACGCACATTTCGGACAGGCGATCTTCATGGACTCAGCAGCGGGTTCGGTTCCCGTACCGGGGACGGCAGCGGGAGGTTCGCGCATAGTCCGATTGCATCAGGGTGGACTGGCCCGACTGGGGCACCTTGCCTGCCCACCTGCTCCGCCACCGATGCGCCTTGCTCCCCTCCTGTTCCTGCTCGCCATTTCCCACAGCGCCTCGGCGCAGGTCGGCGACATCCTCGACCGTGCCGGCAGCGTTCTGTGGATCGCGCACCAGTTCGAGGGCCTCGACGCGACGGCGCGCGTGCCGATGGCCGTCGCGCTCGGGACGACGCTCGCCGTGCCGGCGCTCGCGCTCGCGAGCGCCGAGGCCGGCGTGCCGATTGAGGTCGCCCTTCCCGTCGCCCTGCTGGGCGCGGCCATCGGCCCCGAGGCGGGATTCGTCGCCGCCGGCATTCCGCGCGCCGGGCTCACCGGGACGCTCGTCCGCGCCGCGGCCGTCGGCGGGACGGCCGTGCTGCTGCTCAACGTGGACCTCACGAACGCCGGCCTCGGCGCCCCTGCGGTCGTCCTGCTGGCGGCTCTTCCCGGCGCCATCATTGTGACCGCGTCGCAGGCCATCGACCAGGCACGGCTGCGCGACCGCCTGCGCGAGCAGTCCCGCGCCCGGCAGTCGGGGCGCCCGGCCAGTGCAGCGATCGGCCTCGTCCGGGGCGGCCCTGGCGTCCGGCTTCTCGTGCCGATCGGATCGTAATCCGCCGCTCTGGACCGCGAAGACGAGGGGAACACCACGCCGATGCCTTGGCCGCGCCGCAGCGCCGGCCTACCTTCGGGACCGCCATTTCCGCGCCCGCGCCGCCGCGCGGTCCCTTTCCGCCTCCGGACCGATGAAGACCGACCTCCACCCCGACTACACGTTCGTCACCGTCCGCCTCGCCGACGGCACCGAGTACGCCACGCGCTCGACGATGACGACGGACACGTACGCCGCCGAAATCGACTCGTCCAACCACCCGTTCTACACGGGCAAGAAGACGATGGTCGACACGGCCGGCCGCGTCGAGCGCTTCCGCCGCCGCTACGGCAACCAGCACGCGACGCAGATGACGGCGCTAGAGGCCGAGACGGCCAAGGAAGAGGAGGCCAACGCGCAGGTCGATGTCGACTCCGCCGAGGCTCAGGCTGAGGCCCAGGCCGCCGTTGAGCAGGCATCCGCCGCGCAGGCCGTCGCCGCCGACGCCCCGGCGTCCGAGCCCGCGGAGAGCGAGCCGGTCCCCGGTACGGGCAAGCCGCCGGCGTCGTCGCCGGACAACCCGGCCCGCGACACCGAGAAGACCGAGGCGCCGCTGCCGGCGACCGAGGACTAGACGCGCGCCCCGGCGCTCGACACTCCCACTGCGAGGCGGTCCGCTCTGGCGGGCCGCCTCTCCGTGCGTTCGGGCCATGCGCCCGCCTCGCTGCCGCAGCCCCCGGCTGATCCGCTCAGGATGAGTCGTGATGCTCGGTCACGACGCGCGCGGCGAGCGCGCCCAGTCCGGTCGGCATCCATAGCCAAGGTCGGCTGAGGCACCGGGTACCACGAGCGCGGCGCCTCGCGTGCGCTCTACCGCGCGTGCCTGAACGAGAGCGGGGCGCGGACCGGTTGGTCCGCGCCCCGCACGTCGTTCCGATAAGCGTCTCGGCTCAGCCGCCGAAGGCCGCGACGGTCGCGAGCAGGAGCAGCGCCACGATGTTGATGATCTTGATCATCGGGTTGACGGCCGGGCCGGCGGTGTCCTTGTACGGGTCGCCGACGGTGTCGCCGGTGACGGACGCCTTGTGCGCCTCGGAGCCCTTGCCGCCGTGGTTGCCCTCCTCGATGTACTTCTTGGCGTTGTCCCACGCGCCACCGCCCGAGGTCATCGAGAGGGCGACGAAGAGGCCCGTCACGATCGTGCCGAGCAGCATCGCGCCGAGCGCCGAGAAGGCAGCCGCCTGGCCTGCCGCAACCGCGACGACGCCAAAGAGCAGGATCGGGGCGACGACCGGGAGCAGGCTCGGGATGATCATCTCGCGGATGGCCGCCTTCGTGAGCAGGTCCACGGCGCGGCCGTAGTCCGGCTTCTGCGTGCCCTTCATGATGCCCGGCATCTCGCGGAACTGGCGGCGGACCTCCTCGACGACGGCGCCCGCGGCGCGGCCGACGGCCGTCATGCCCATCGCTGAGAACAGGTACGGCAGCAGGCCGCCGATAAACAGGCCGACCACGACGTACGGGTTCTGGAGCCGGAAGTCGATGTCCTGGATGAGGTCCGGGAAGTAGTTGGTCAGGTCCTGCGTGTAGGACGCGAACAGGACGAGCGCGGCGAGCCCGGCCGAGCCGATGGCGTAGCCCTTCGTGATCGCCTTCGTCGTGTTGCCGACGGCGTCGAGGGCGTCCGTCGTGACGCGCACCTCGGGGTCGAGGCCGGCCATCTCGGCGATGCCGCCGGCGTTGTCCGTCACGGGCCCGTAGGCGTCGAGCGCGACGACCATGCCGGCGAGCGCGAGCATCGTCGTCGCGGCGATCGCGATGCCGTACATGCCGGCGACGGCGAAGGCGACGAGGATGGCGGCCGAGATCACGACGACGGGCAGCGCGGTCGCCTCCATCGAGACGGCGAGGCCCTGGATGACGTTCGTGCCGTGGCCCGTCTCGGACGCCTTCGCGATGCTCTTCACCGGCCGGTACTCGGTCGACGTGTAGTACTCGGTGATGACGACGAGCAGGCCCGTCACGACGAGGCCGACGACGACGCACAGCACGAGGTCCATGCCGGTCACGGCCCCGTCGCCGACGCCGATCGCGCGGTCGAAGCCGAAGAGCTGGTTGATCACGACGACGGCGCCGATGCCCGAGACGAGGCCCGTCGCGGCGAGGCCCTTGTAGAGCGCGCCCATGATGGACTGCTTGGCGCCGAGGCGCACGAAGAACGTCCCGACGATGGAGCCGATGATCGAGACGGCGCCGATGAGCAGCGGCAGGATCATCGCCGCGTCGCGCGCCTCGCCGACAAACGTGATCGCCGCGAGCAGCATCGTCGCGACGATGGTGACGGCGTAGGTCTCGAAGAGGTCCGCGGCCATGCCCGCGCAGTCGCCGACGTTGTCGCCGACGTTGTCCGCGATGACGGCCGGGTTGCGCGGATCGTCCTCAGGGATGCCCGCCTCGACCTTGCCGACGAGGTCCGCGCCGACGTCGGCGCCCTTGGTAAAGATGCCACCGCCGAGGCGCGCGAAGATCGAGATCAGCGAGGCGCCGAACGAGAGCCCGACGAGGGCCTCGATGACGTGGCGCATGCCCTCGGTCGTGCCGACGTCGTAGACGAACTCGCGCAGGAAGGCGTAGTAGCCGGCCACGCCGAGCAGGCCGAGGCCCACGACGAGCATCCCGGTGATGGCGCCGGACGTGAAGGCGAGGTCGAGCGCCTTGGCAAGGCCACCGCGCGCCGCCTCGGCGGTGCGGACGTTGGCGCGCACGGACACGTTCATGCCGGCGTACCCGGCCACGCCGCTCAGCACGGCGCCGATCACGAAGCCGACGGCGACGGGCCAGCCGAGGAAGATCAGCAGCAGCGCCACCGGCACGCCGACGATGGCGATGGTCCGGTACTGCCGGTTGAGGTACGCCGCGGCGCCCTCCTGGATCGCCTGCGCGATCTCCTGCATCCGGGCGTTTCCGGCGGGGGCCGCGAGCACGCGGCGACTGGCGATGAAGCCGTAGAGGACGGCCAGCAGGCCGCAAGCGAGAACGAATCCGTACAGCATCGGGAGGTCAGAACGTGCGAGTGTGCCGGGGCGTCGTGCCGCCAGTCAGGTCCGCCAACATCGCGCGCGCGCTGACCCAACGCCCGTAAGATTCACGGAAGACGGGTACCAAGACAGGAAATGGGCGGTGCAGGCACCGTCCAACGGCCGCTGCCCACTCGCGCCGCAGAGACGCTCCAGCGGGGTGTTTCCCCTTGGCAGCAGTGCACAGATCCAGCGGCCGTCAGCGCGCCGGGTGGGCGGCGAGATATGCCCGCGCCTCGGCGGCAGCGGGAAGGCCGGCGTCGGCGGCGTCCCAGACGGTGAGCAGGCGCGCGTAGGCGTCGCGCGCGGCGGTGGCGTCGCCGGTGGCTGCCGACGCACGGGCGACGCCGAGGATCGTCCCGGCTCGGTTCGGCGAGGCGGCTTCGGCGGCGGCGTAGACCGCGAGCGCGCCCGGCGCATCGCCGCGTGCGAGCAGGATGTCGGCGAGGAGCGTGTGGGCGCTGCCCGTCGGCGGGCTCAGCGGGTGGGCGTCGTGCGCGATCCGGATGGCCTCGCGAGCAAGCGCCTCGGCACCGGCGAGGTCGCCAGCACGCTGCCGGCGCCAGCCCTCGATCTCGGCCACGCCCGCGCGGACGTCCGCGGCGACGTCTGCGGCCTCGGGCGAGTCCGCGAACGCTCGCATGCGGGCCATCGCGACGTCGAGCCAGGCATCCTGCCCGGCGTAGACCGCATCGTCGACGTATCTGGAGAGTTCGTAGGCGGGCAGGCTATCCGCGGAGACCGTCACCGCGGCGGCGTGGACCGGCAGGCCGGCCGCCTCGAGGTCGTAGGCCGCGCCAGAGCGGAGCGCATGGGCGCTCTGGGCCGGCGTTCCCTCGGCCTCGCCGCGCGCCGCCGCGAGCGCGGCGTCGGCCTCGGCCACCGCGACGACGGCCAGAGCGTCGGCAAAGCGGCCCTGCCGCAGCAGTGACGTGTGGAGCCACGTCAGCGCGTGGTAGTCGCGCGCCGCGACAGGCCGGTGGGTCCGCTCCTGCCAGGCGACCGAGGCGGCCCACGCCGCACGGTTGGAGGCCTCCATCTGCGCCCACAAGCCCAGTTCGCGGAAGATGTGGCTCGGCATGTGGAGCGCGTGCGACGCCGCGGGCGCGAGGCCGGCGTAGACGCGCGCCGCGCGCAGGCCGAGCGGCGCGAACGCGGCCGAGTCGTAGGCGTGGATGAGGTAGTGCTGGGCGCCGGGGTGCTGCGGGTTCCGCAGCGCGACCTCCTCGAGGCGCGCCGCGATCGGCACGACGCGCGCCGGATCGTCCGGATCGTACGCGCGCTGCGACATTGCGGCGAGGGCGGCGAAGACGGCGGCCTCGTCGTCCGTCGGGTCCTGCCCGGCGAGGCGCTCCATCGCGGCGGCGTAGCGGTCGCGGCGGCCAGAGAGCGAGCCGCCGGGATGGACGAGCACCCCAAGGGCCTCGAGGAAGGCGGTTTCTCGGGCGTCGGCGTGGAGCGCGCCCGCGGCGCGGAGGCTGTCGACGCGTGCGAAGACGGCGCGGGCGGCCGTCGAGTCGTGCTGGTTCCAGAGCGGGTGGTCGTGGGTCGCGGCCTCGCCCCAGAGCGCGAGCGCAGCGCCCGGGTCGATCCGCTCGGCGGCCTGGAAGTGGTCGCGCGCCTCCTCGTACCAGAAGCTGTGCAGCGCGAGCATTCCCGTCTCGATCTCGCGCGCCGCCGCGCCTGTCGCGCTCGTCCGGGCGTCGATGCGGCCGAGGATGAGGTCGGTGGACGGGCCGGCGTCCATCGCGGCCGGGGCCGTCATGTCGTGCCCGGCGTGCTGCGCGTGGGCAGCGAGCGGGAGCAGGAGCGCGGCGAGGGCGAGCGGACGGAGCATCGGCGGGCGGGTCGAGTGGCTTCCCTAAGATGCGGCGAACGAACGCCCTGCGTGCAGGACCGCGCCACAATCCGCTAGGGCGTGACGATGACTGCGCTGTGCGGCCTCAGCGTCACGTTCTCGCGGATCTCGACCGCGCCGCCGACGACGAGGCGTGTCCCCTCTGGCAGCACCACGCCCTGCGACGCGTCCGAGACGTTCACGGCGACCGTCACGGCGGCCGCGCCCGTGCCGCGGCGGTAGACGAGCAGGCCGCGCGCATCGTCGCGGACGAGCCACTCGACGGGCGCGTTCGAGAGCACCTCGGCGTGGGCCGTGCGGAGGTGGGCGAGGCGCGCGGTGAAGGCGATGAGGGCCGTGTCCGGCGCAACGGGCGCCGGGCGGACGGACCGGCCGAGCGGGTCGCCCGCTTCATCGGCGTAGGCCAGGTCCGACCAGAGCATCGGGCGGCGGTTGTCCGGGTCGTCGGCGCCCCACATGCCGGCCTCGTCGCCGTAGTAGACGATGGGTGCGCCGGGCAACGTGAACTGCAGCACGCGAAAGAGGCGCAGCGCCTGCTCGGCGTCCGGCCCCGGCTTGCCGGCGAGGTAGCCCGGCGACTCGCGCGGGTTCTCGCCCTGCTTGTAGCGCGCCTGCGGGTTGGCAAGCGTCGTGAGCAGGCGCGGGCTGTCGTGCGAGCCGGCCATCGCCCACGACGCCGCGAGGCGGTCCGGCGGGAGCGACGCCCAGACCGAGTCGAGGTGGGCGGCGAGGCGCGTCGGCGCGATCTGCGGGCCGCCGGGCAGCACGAAGCGGCGCAGCGGCTCGAAGGGCCGGTAGTGCATCACGCCGTCGAAGGCGCCGAGGTAGGGCGCCGGGTCCATGAGGCTGTTGGGCCAGCGCTGCCACCAGATCTCGCCGACGATCAGCGCCTCGGGGTTGACGGCCTTGACGGCCGCGCGGTAACGCCGCCAGAAGCCGAGCGGCACCATCTCGGCGACGTCGAGCCGGACGCCGTCGAGGCCGTCGGCGGGGTCGCCGTCGCCGTTCGGGTCCAGCCAGCGCCGCGTGACGGCGAGGACGTGCTCGGCGACGGGCTCGGCGAGGTCGCCGTCGAACGGGATGCCTGCGGCCGGGTCGCCGGTGACGTTCGTCTTGCGCCACTCGGGGAGGTCTGGGACGCCGGCCCAGCCGGTGTACGCGAACTCGGACGTGTCCGGCGTCGCCGGGTCGTCCCAGCGGTCGATGCGGTACCAGTCGGCAAAGGGGCTCGATTCTCCGTCGCTCAGCACGCTCTGGAAGGCGGGATGCATCAGGCCGGAGTGGTTCCACGAGTAGTCCAGCACGACGCGCATGCCACGGGCGTGGGCGGCCCGGATCAGCTCGAGAAAGAGGCGGTCGGCGGACGTGAAGGCCCACGTCTCGGGCCGCAGGAGGTCTTCGCGCGCGATGGCGGCGCGGTCGCCGGCGGGGTCCGGGCCCATGTCCGGATCGACGTGGCGGTAGTCCTGCGCGTCGTACTTGTGGAGACTCGGGGAGACGTTGAGCGGGTTGAGGTAGAGCGCGGTGATTCCGAGCGAGTCGAGGTAGCCGAGCCGGTCGAGGATGCCCTGGACGTCGCCGCCGTAGCGGCGGAGGTAGACGGACTGGTAGAACGTGCCGAGGCGCGCCTCCCACGGCTCCTGCGCCGTCCAGTCGTGGGTCCACGGCGTCGGGTGCCAGCCCGCGGCCTGGAGCGCCTCCACGCCGACCTGCGGCCACGCGCCCGTGAGGCTCGCGGGCGTCGGGTCGTTGGAGGCGTCGCCGTTGGCGAAACGCTCGGGGAAAATCTGGTACCAGACGGCTGTCTGCGCCCACGCCGGCGCGGTGTCGGGCTGGGCGTGGGCGGCGGTGGCGATGAGGACCAGCGCGAGCGAGAAACGGAGCATCGGGACAGAGCGGGTGTCCCGAAAAGTAGCGGCGCGGCCGGCGCCGGTGCACTACGGGCGGACGAGGCGCTCGGCCTGGCGGCGTGCCTCGGCCGCGGCCTGCTCGAGGTCGGCGCGCAGCGCCGGGTCTGCGGTCTGCGCGGCGCGCTGGGCGAGACGCTCGGCGTCGCGCAAGAAGCGTGCGGCCTGCGCCTCGACGGCCTGCCGGGCATCGGCGCCAGCGGCGCGGGCGGCGGCTTCGGCCTGCCGGCGCGCGGCGTCGCGAATCCGTGCCGCGGCGTCCGGCTCGATCGCCGGCGGCGGCGCGCTCGGCGGCGCCGTCTCCTCGAAGACGTCGTCGATTGGCTCATCGGGCGCCTCCTCGAGGACGTCGTCGTCAGGCACGTCGAGCGGTTCGTCGTCGGGAATCGGCGGGGCCGCCTCGGGCGGCGCCTCGGGGCGCGGGCTAGTCTGGCCCGGCGGCGGCGAGCGGTCGATGACCGGCGGCGCCTGCGACTGGTCCTCCTCGAACAGGCTTGCGATGGCGTCCGAGATCCAGCGCAGCGCGCGGCTGCCAGCGGACGATGCGAGCGGCGGCGCCTCGGGGAAGCGGGCGGAGACGTCCACGAAGCGGCGCGTCTCGGCCGTCTTGAGAAAGCGCCCGACGACGCGCAGGGCCGTGTGTCCGCCCTGCTCCCAGTACGCCGAGCGGAAGGTCACGCGCGGGTCGTCGAAGCCGACCCACGCGCCGGCGACGACGTCCGGCCGCATCGCGAGGAACCAGCCGTCGGCGCCGTTCTGCGTCGTTCCCGTCTTGCCTGCGACGTCGCCGCGGACGCCGAAGGTGCTGCGCAGGCCGCGGCCTGTCCCGCGGTTCACGGCCTCGCGGAGCATATCGACGAGCGTGAGCGCGACGGACGGCTCGAGGGCGCGGCGCGCCTCGGGCGCGAAGCGGGCGAGTTCCGTACCGTCGGCGTCCGTGATGGTGGTGATGAAGACGGGCGGGCGGTAGAGGCCGCCGTTGGCCATCGTGGCGTAGGCCGTCGCCATCTCGAGCAGCGTCACGTCGGACGTGCCGAGCGCGAGACTCGGGACCGCCTCGAGCGGGCTCCGGACGCCCATGCGCCGCGCCGTCCGCGCCGCGTCGCCTGGGCCGACAGCCTCGATAAGCTGCGCCGCGGCCGTATTGACCGACTGCGCGAGGCCGGTCCGGAGGGTCACCTCCTCGCCTGCCACGGCCGCGCCGTCGGCGTTGCGCGGGCGCCACACGACGCCGTCCTCGCCGACCATCTCGACGGGCTCGTTGGGCAGCGTGTCCTCGGGCCGGAAGCCTTCTTCGAGGGCGCGGGCGTAGACGAACGGCTTGAAGGTGGAGCCCGGCTGCCGGCGCGCGGACGCGACGTGGTCGAACGGCACGCGCCGCGAGTCGCGGCTGCCGACGTACGCCAGCACCCCGCCCGTGGCTGGATCGACGGCGACGAAGCCTGCCTCGAGGCGCGTCTTGGCGGCGCGGAGGCGCTCGACGAACGGGCCGTCCGCGCGCAGGCTGTCGAGCGCGCGCTGCTCGGTCATCCCGCGCTCCGTGGCCGTTCTGAACTCCGGGCTCTCGCGGATGAACGAGGTCACGAGGGCGCGCTTGCTGCTCCAGAAGTGGCTGAACGGTGCCGTCCGCCGCCGTGCGGCGGCGTACGGCGCGGGCGTCGTGCCAAGCCGCGTCGTGCCCGCGCGCCCCCACTCGACGTCCGCGACGGCCTGCAGCGCGTCGCCCGCCTCGACGACGGCGGCGATGCCGGCCTCCTGCATCCGCAGGTCCAGCGTCGTGTGCAGCGTCAGGCCGTCGCCGTAGAGGTTGAGGCCCTCGGCCTCGGCCCACGCCTCGGCCTGCTGCCGGACCGCCTCGACAAAGTGCGGCGCGCGGTTGCGCGGCTGCGTCAGGCGCTCGAACGTGACCCCGAGCGGCCGCTCGCCGAGGTCGAGCGCCCGCGCCCGCGTCATCACGCCCGTCGTGACGAGGCTCGACAGGACGGCGTCGCGCCGGCGCCGCGCCGCCTCGGGGTGGCGGACCGGGTTGTACGACGACGTCCCTTTGAGCATCCCGACGAGGAGCGCGGCCTGGAGCGTGTCGAGGCGCGCCGCCGGGACGCCGAAGTACGTCCGCGCCGCGCGGTCCACGCCGACTGCGTTGTAGAGGTACGGGACCGAGTTGAGGTACGCCTCGAGGATCTCGTCCTTGGAGTAGACGGACTCGATGGTCCACGCCGTGATGGCCTCCTTCACCTTGCGGACGAGCGAGCGGCTGCGCCCGATCTGCTCCGGGTAGAGGTTGCGGGCGAGCTGCTGTGTGAGCGTCGAGCCGCCCTGCGGCGTCCCGCCGATCGTGCTCAGAACGGCGCCGACGGTGCGGCGGAGGTCCAGCCCGCCGTGGTCGTAGAAGCGCCGGTCCTCGGTCGCAAGCAGCGCCGTCACGACGACCGGCGAGACGTCGGCGAGCGGCGTCCACGCGCGGCCGGCGCGGGCGAACTCGGCAATCGGCCGGCCGTCCGCGGCCAGGACGACGCTCGGCGCGAGGTCGCGGGCGTGGCGGATGCTCGTGCGGGACGGCGTGACCGGCCACACCGCGATCCCGAGCAGCACGAGCGAGACTGCGCCCAGCACGGCCGCGCCGAGCGCGGCCCACGCAACGCCCAGTCCCAGCGCGATGGCGCGGGCCCGAGGCGTCGCAGCCGTCTTCACCGAGGCGAAGCGCTGCGCCGCCGGGCGGAACAGCCGCACCACCCCGCGTCCGGCTCCCCGCACACCGCGCGCCGCGCCACGGACCATCCGGCGGGCGAGGCGCCTTCTGAGCGAGCGCTTGGGCGAGACGGGCGGAGGCGAGACGGCGGGCACAGGCGTCGGGAAGCGGGCGGGGGCCTACGGCGGACCGCCGGGCAGGATGCGCAAGATCGGGACGGTCGCTGCGCAGCCGCCGCGGTGTAGGTTCGAACGCTCACTCTCTCACTCGCCATGCGCATCGCCGTCCTCGTCGTCCGTGTCCTCATGGGCCTGCTCCTGCTCGTGTTCGGGCTCAACGGCTTCCTCCACTTTATCCCCGGCTCCGACGCGATCCCGCCCGGCCCGGCCGGGGCCTTTACCGAGGCGCTCATCAGCGGCAACATCCTGCCGGTCGTCGCCGGCTTCGAGGCGCTCATCGGCGTGCTGCTGCTCGCCGGCCGCCTCGTGCCGCTCGCGCTCGTGATGCTCGTCCCGATCCTCGTCGGCATCGTGCTCTTCCACGTCTCGTTCGACCCGGCCTCGGGCGTGCCGGGCTACGTCCTCTGCGCGCTGACGGCGTTCTTGATGTGGGCCTACCGCGCCCATCTCATGCCGCTGCTGCGTGTCCGGACCGAGCCGTCAACCTGACCATCCCGTGCGAGCGGCCCCCTCCCAGAGGACGCGCGATGGCCGCCGGCCAGTTAGCAGCGCGTACCTTCACACGCCGCACACAGCCTGCCAGCGGATTCCCCGCGCGCGAGTCGACCCTTTTGCTATGTCGCTGACCGTCGAAATCACCGAGCAAGCGCTCTCGCGCGAACGCCAGGCCGCGCTTGCCGACCTGCTCATCCAGACGGCCGGCATGGAGCCGGAGGAGGCGTCGCTGACGGCGCTCGTGATGCCGTGCGCCATCGGGCCGATGGCCTCGGCCGAGGCGCAGCGCAGCCTGCTCGCGGCGCTCCAGCAGGCGGGCTTCGCGGCGCGCGCCGGCGCCGGTGAGCCCGGAGCGGCATACCAGGCACCTGCGTATCCGGCACCGCCCGTATACGCGCCGCCACCGGCGTATCCGGCCGCTCCGCCCGTCTACTCGCCGTCCGGCGCGTACGCCCCCTTGGCCGCGGGCCCGTACGCGCCGACGCCCGCGCCGAAGGCGTCCTCAAACACGGCCATCATCGCCGTCGCGGCCGTGCTGGGCGTCGCCGTGATCGCGCTCACCGCGATCCTGCTGCTGCAAAACAAGGACACGCCCGACGAAACGATCATCGTCCCGACCACCGATACGCCCCCGAGCTACGGCAGCACGTCCATCTCGAGTGGCGATGACGACACGATGATGGCCGACACCATGGCCATGATGGAGACGGAGCCGATGGCGCAGGAACCCGAGCCCATCCGCAGCGACGGTGCGGACTACGCGCTGGGCTACAGCCCCAGCCAAGGTGTCAACTGGAGCCTGTTCTCGCAGGGGTCGCAGACGCGCTATGCCGCGGCACCGAACCGGACGCCGATCCCAGTCCGAGACGCGCCGAGTGGGCGCCACGGCCGTACCCTCGCGACCATCTCGCCGGGCGACGCCGTCCAGACCGACGGCTGTCTGCCGTCGCGTCCCGAGGACGGCGCGCGGTGGTGCCGGACGGGCTACGCCGGCGGCGAGGGCTGGGTCTATGACCGCTACCTCCAGGGCTCGCGCCCGCAGGCGCCGCGCCAAGCGCCGCCGGCTCGCACGGCGCGGCGCTCGGGCGAGGACTACAGCGCACCCAACATCATCATCCTCGGCTCCTACCAGCCGTACGATCAGGCTGGCCTCGAGCAGCGCCTTGCGCAGGCCCGCCAGACGGGTCTGCCGCTCCAGACGGCTACGTCCGACTCCTACGGCATGTCGCCGGGGCTCACCGTCATCGTCGCCGGGCCGTACAGCCGCGACGAGGCGCTGCGCCTGCTGGACGTGGTGCGGCGCTACGTTCCGGACGCGTTCCGGAAGGCCCTCGACTAGACCCGCCCCATGGCTTGCCGCTCAACCCGTGCGCCGATAGCTTGCACCGACCGTGCGGGCGTGCGCGTCTCCCTCCCCTCGTCCTGATCCGTGGCGCGTTCGCTTTCCCGCACATCGGCCGTCGAGGTCTGGCCGGCCTTCACGGACGCGATGCTCGCCTTCGTGCTCGTGCTCGTGCTGCTGCTCGCGTACCAGGTCGGGCGGTCGATCGAGATTGCTGGGCCGAACCAGCAGGCCGTGCTCGTCGACCAGCAGCGCGTCGAGGCGCTCATCGACAGCCTTGGCATCCAGGACGTCGCGGTGACGGAGGAGCTCGGGCGGCAGAAGATCACCTTCGGCTCCGAGGTCCTCTTCGAGAGCGGCAGCCCGGACCTCAAGCCGTCCGGGCAGGTCCTCATCGGGCGCCTCGCCGCGGCCATCGCCGGGCAGGGCGTCCAGACGCTTGAGGAGGTCCAGGTCGCTGGCCACACAGACAACGTGCCGACCGGCCAGACGGGCTATTCCAACTGGGAGCTCTCCGCGGACCGCGCGACCAACGTCGTCCGCTCGCTCGAGGCCGCCGGCATCGACCCCGTGGCCGTCCGCCTCTCGGCGACGGGCTACGGCGAGTTCACGCCCATGGCCACCAACGACTCGGACGCCAACCGCGCCCGCAACCGCCGTATCGAGATGCGCCTCTTCTACGGGCAGCCCGACACCGACGCCACGCCCGCTCCATGACCCGTTTCGCTTCCGCGCTTCCGTCTCGCCTCGCGCTCGCTGCGCTGCTCACGCTCATCGCCTCGGGCTGCGACCCCGGCCCGTTCGGCTCGCCTGAGAAGGTCGGGCTCGTCCTCGACGCCGTGACGGCTGCCGCGCCCGAGGCGCGCAGCTTTCTTGCCCGGACGGCAGACGACGCCGGGACGGGCGCCGTCGAGGTCTTCGTCGACCTCTCGCTCTCGATGCAGCCGTACCTCGCCGACGCGCAGGCGTCCGTCCTGCGGCGCGTGCTCGTCGGGATGAGCAACGACTTGGGCGGCGACGTCGCCTTCCGCGGCTTCGGCTTCGAGCCCGACAGCGCGGCGCAGACGGTGAGCGCGATGCCCGTCGGGGCGCTGCTCACGCCCGCGCCGTACACGCGCGTCAACAACGACTACGGCGCCCTCTTCGAGCGCTTCGCGCCCGACTCGACAGGCCTCGGGCCGGTCCGCGTCGTGTTCACGGACGGCGTCGAGTCGGACCCCGAGGGCGGTGCCATGTTCGGGCGCATCGTCGGCGCGGCGGACCGCTACGTGCGTGCCGGAGGCACGTTCGCGGTCCTGATCTGGCGCGCGCCGTACGCCGGGCGCTACTACTCCGAGGGCGCGGCCTGCCCGCGCGGCGCCTTCGAGATGGCCTGCCCGGACCGCCCGCTCGTGGCCTTCGTCTTCGCCCCGACGGCCGGCCAGCTGCGGCGCGCTCACGGCCGCGTTCGCCGAGGCCGACCAGCCCGCGCACACGATCCGCGTCGGCGCGCGCGACGGCCGCATCGAGGCCGTCGCCGACGTGCCGGGCGACAACCCCAAACGGCCCGACACGGTCCTGCGCAAGCCGCACACCGTCGTGGCGGACGCCTACGAGCCCGTCACCGTCGCCCTCGTCTCGGAGCAGCACGCGCTGCCGCTCGGGCCACGTCCCGCTGACGTTCCGCCTGACGGTCGACGCGGGCGCCGAGCCGTGGCGCGCGCTCTCGACGCAGGGCCGCGCCGCGTTCCTCGCCTCGCTGCGGCCGCGCCTGCGCGGCTGGGCCGTGAGCGGCCGCGACTCGACCGTCCTCACGGAGTTCGAGCCCGCCGTGTTCGAGCCCCGCGTCGAGGCCGACTCGGCCGGGACGCTCCTCGTGACGGTCCCCGTGCGGAAGCCCGCGCGCCGAGGGCCGCCACTTCGCGTGGCTCCTCTCGCTGACGCCGTACCAGACGGCGCCGCGCCTCGTCCCGGCCGACCTCTCGACGCCGGCCGACTGCTCGGCCGAGGCGTGCGCGCAGACGCTCAACCTCGCGCCGCTGCTCGGCGCGATCCTCCGCGACGACTACGTGCCGGCGCGTGCCGTGCTGCTCACCGAGTGGCGCTAGCCGGCAGGTCCCCGCGACCCGCTGCGCCTCGGCCGGGGTGGCTCCGGTCGTGCGCTCCGTCCTTCCTCTTCCGGCCCTCCTCCGCCCATGATCCCGTTTCTCTTCCTCGTCCTGTTCCTGCTCGTGTGGATGGGCCTCGCGTACGTGCTCACGTCGAGCGCGATGACGGGGCGCCTCGGGCAGGCCGGGCCGGCTGCCGTCGGGCGCAGCCTCCAGAGCCGCAACCGCCTGATCCTCGGCGTGACGCTCGTCATCCTGGCGCTGATGGCCCTCATGGAGGCGCTGCTGCCCGCCGCGAGCGAGGCGATCCAGAACCTCCAGTATGGCGTCGCCGATGCGACCGGCTCGGACCTCTCCCTCTTCTACAGCACGAGCAACGGGAGCCTCTCGTGGGGCCTCTACCTCGCGATTTTCCTCGGAACGCTCGGCGGCCTCATCGCCGGGACGCTCATGGCCATCCGCCGCTTCCCGATCCTGCGCGGCCTCACGCTCGGCTCGATCATCTAGCCTTCGGCTGGCACCTCGCCACCCTTCCGCTCTGCTCCTCGCTGCTCTCCTCGTCCGATGCCCGACACGACCCCGCTCTTCCTCATCACCGGCGGCGGCACCGGCGCCAAAGTCGCCGAGGCGCTCGTCCACCTCTGCGCCGCCGGCCTCGGCCCGGCCGAGGTCCACATCCTCTTCGTCGACGCGGACTCGCAGAACGGCAACCTCAAGCGCGCCGACGCGACGGCCGCGGCCTACGCCGCGATGCAGCAGTGGCCGTGGAGCGTCGAGACGAAGACCGGCGGCCGCTTCGCCGGGCTGATGGGCAAGCAGACGCCCCACAAGCGCACGCTCTTCCGCTCGCGGCTCACGCTCAACGCGCTCACGCGGCCGCTCGACACGGCTGCCGCGGGCGGCATCGAGAGCCTCGTCAACGGCGGCGGCGCCGGACGGCGAACTCGGCGGCTCCGAGGCCGTCCTGGACCTCCTCTACGACGCCGACGAGCAGCAGGCCCGCGCCGACGACGGATTCCGCGCGCGCCCCAACCTCGGCTGCCTCCTCCTCGCGGACCACTTCGAGACGCACTTCGACGCCGAGGCGCGCGGCTTCATCACGGCCCTGGACCGCGCCCTCTCGACCGGCATTCAGGTGCCCGTCGTCGTCGCGGCGTCCATCTTCGGCGGGACGGGCGCGAGCCTGCTGCCGGTCGCGAGGGGCGCCGTCGAGGCGGCGCTGATGCGGATGTCCGGCGGGACGCAGCCGCACCCGCGCGCCGGCATGATCCGGTGGGGCGCCTCGATGAGCCTGCCGCACTACCAGCCGACAAAGCGCCTCGAGTCTGTCGACCCGGACCGCTACCTGCTCGACACGTCCAACGCGCTCCAGTTCTACGGCCTCGCCGCGAGCACGGACGCGGCGCTCTACGACGCGTACTACGTCGTCGGGTCCGACCGGCCGAGCCGCAACCAGGTCCGCCCGAGCCTCGGCGACCGCGAGCAGGCCAACCCGGCGTACGTCGAGGAGGCCGTCTCGGCGCTGGCGCGCTCCACTTTGCCGAGACGCTCGGCGCCGGCGGCAAGACCGTCCGCGTCTACGCGCCGGACGTCAACCGCGACCGCATCGAGTGGGCGCACCTGCCGCTCGGCGGGCGGGAGCGCCTCGCCGAAAGCATGGCGTACCTGCTGCATCTCGGCGCCTTCTTCCTCCGCCCCGCGGACCCCGTCCACCCGACGCTCTCGAAGGGCCTCGCCGGGCTCGTCAACGGCGGCGAGTCCGACGCAGACCTCGAGACCTACGCGTGGTTCAAGAACGTGCTCCACCCGTGGGCCGAAGGGGTCTCGGCGACCTACAAGGGCACGCCACCGGGGCGCCGCGCCGAGGCCATGCGCAGCCGCAACGTGCTCGGCAACCAGGCGATGGACGCGCTCCGCTCGGCCGCCGTCGAGTACTTCGGGCGCCTCAACCTCTGGGCCGCCTCGGCCCTCCTCGACGGCGAGGGCGGCGCGCTCCACCTCGTGACGCACCTCCCGGACAGCGACTACGCCATCCTCCAGGGCGAGATGTCCAAGATGGACGCCGCCGACGTCAACGCGCCCGCCCCGGGCGAGCAGGTCTTCCAGCCCGAGCAGGACAACGCCCTCGCGCGCCTTCTCCGGACGGCGCTGGCCGCCGAGGTCAATGCCCATGAGCGGTCGCGCGACAAGGGCATCGTCATCGGCCGCGACTTCGCCCTGCTCGAGCCGCAGGACGGCCGCATCGGCCTCCGCATCACGACGCAGCAGGTCCGCGACGCGCTCCGCAACGAGGGCCTCGGCGCCATCGCCGCCGAGTATGTCGGCACCGCCGCCTGACCCGCCCGCTCCCGACCGCCTGCTCGACCGACTCCACGCCTCGACCATGACCCGCACGTTCCTCCCGCGCCCCGCCAACCCCGCCTCGACGTATGCCGTCGACGCCTCGGCCGGCAACTTCCACGACGCCGACTGGCCGCTGCTCTCCGAGATCGGCGCCAACATGGACGTCGCCGAGGCGCAGACCGAGGGCCGCGTCCCGACGCCGCTCTCGCGCGCCTACATGTTCTACACGGCGCTCGCCGGGCGCGCGCTGCAGAAGGCCGGCAACGAGCGCCCGGACGACGGCACGGGCGGCGGGCAGGGCCGCGAGGCGCTCCGAATGAAGGCCCGCGCGACCTTCCGCGGCCTCTGCGCCGTGTTCGCCCTCCGCGACGCGCTCGGCCTCGAGCTCGGCGTGCGCCAGGTGACGCTCTCGCGCCAGGACGACCGCTTCTCGAAGCTGCTGCTGGACACCCTCCACAGCGCGCCCGGCGGGCCGTCCTTCTGGCAGCCGATGCGCCTCTTCACGCTGCGCCTCGCCGGCACGCACGCGCCGCGCGAGATCCTCGGCGGCCTCTCGCCGCTGACGGGCCTCTTCCCCGCCGCCAACGCGCCGCGGCGCTCGCTCGCCGGCGTCTTCTGGTACGAGGCGCCGCCCGAGAAGAACGAGGCGGGCGTCTGGGTGGACACGCAGGGACAGGAGCGCCCGCCGGCCGCGACGTGGCACGACCCGACCGCCCTCACCGGCCCCGCCGCGAGCGTCTCGCCGCAGACCCGCACCGCCGTCCGCGGCGCCATCGCGAAGTGGCTCGACGCCGTGCTGGACCCCGCCAACCGCGGCGCCTTCGCCGCCGCCGGCATCCACGACCCCGGCGTGACGCTGCTCGTGGGCGAGTTCACCGAGTGGGCGCGCGAACTGGGCCGCGACACCGCCCCCGCCGTCGAGGTCCGCATCGACGCCCTCGCCGACGTCTCGGCCGGGCAGACGCCGCTGCCGCCGTTCCTGTCGCTCGTCTGCAAAGGCGTCCGGGACGTCGTCCGCTCGGACTTCCCGTCGAACGGCGGACGCCTCTACGTCAACCGGAGCGCGCTGCTGGACCCGCGGCACCGCCTCTGGGGCCGCGAGTACGGCCACCGCGACCTCGCCGGAAAGGTGGCCGGGATGGAGAAGGACGGCGACAACCTCGGCCGCGCGCTCGGCCTCGGCGACCGCCGCATCCCGGTCCCGTTCGTCTTCGTGGACCGCCTCTTCACGCCAGTCTTCACCCCGATCGCCTCGCCCGGCCAGCCGCTCTCACCCGAGTGGGAAGCCCTCGCCGTCGCCAACGCGGGCCAGACGGAGTACGCGCTGTACCCGTTCCGCAAGGAGGTCCTCGAGGTCCTCACGGCCGACGAGCTCAAGGCCGCCGTCTCGGCGCGCTTCTCGCAGGAGGGCTTCCGCTACCTCGTCGAGCTGCGCCTTGGCGAGCAGACGATCACGCAGCAGTACACCGCGAGCGGCGAGGACGGCTACAAGATCGACGACCGCGGCACGCGCGACGCGCTCGACGTGCGCCTCTTCCCGAACCTCGACCTCGACGACCCGCTCGTGGACCGCCTCTTCTCGGAGAGCACGGCCGCGGACCGGACGTACTTCGCGCGCGTCCGCCGCGGGCCGCAGTGGGACTTCGCCGTCCAGCCGTTCAGCCTCGAGACGGGCGCCCACGGCGCCGCAGCGGGCGACGGCGCCGCGGGCGCGCCGCCGGCCATCGGCGGCGAGGCGACGCCCGGCGGGCGCCGCGTCGTCCTGTTCGCGCCCGACACGCCGGACCCGCGTCGGCGCTCAGACGCGCGGGCCATCGGGCAGGCCGGCACCAAGGAGGTCTACGCGCCCGGCACCGCGCACACGTTCACCCTAGACCGCAAGCCGGCCGGCCTCTGGGTTGAGGACCGCGGCCTGTGCTTTATCCGCCTCTACCGCCCCGAAAAGGCGGGCGGCGTGCCCGTCAAATGGGACCTCGCCATCGACTTCGGCACGTCCAACACGTGCGTCGCCTACAGCCCCTACGACGCCTCGAGCGACACGCGCGGCACACCCGAGACGCTGCCGCTGCCCGTCCTCACGACGACGCTCCTCAACAAACCTGTCTACGGGGCCCTCGTGTCCGAGAACGAGGGCGCCTCGGCCGCGCTCGACTTTTTCTACAAGTACACCGAGGACGACCAGTGGCTGCTCGGGACGGGCAGCCGCGAGGCGCAGCCGACCTACTTCCCGACCCAGTTCGTCACGACGCAGGAGGACCTAAAGGAGGGCGTCGCTGTCCCGTTCCAGCTGTCGGACGGCCTCATCCTGTTCCGCAACGGCAACCTCTCGGGCATCGAGTTCCTGCGCCTCATCCAGGGCTTCGCGACCGAGCGCTTCGACGAGAAGGAGCAGGTGCGGCCGCTCGAGAAGCGCTTCCGCCTCGAGCAGGACATCAAGTGGACGCGCCAGCAGTGGCTGCGCGCCTTCATGGCGCACCTGCGACGCCAGGTCGTCCTCGCGGCCGTCCGCGAGAACGCGACCATCCACAGCATCACGTTCTCGTATCCCAAAGCCTTCACATTCAAGCAGAAGAGTCGGTTTAAGAACGTCCTGAAAAACGTCTGGGGGAATGATATGGTCTCGGAGCTCGTCTCGGAGAGCGAGGCCGTCCGCGCGCTGCTCGGCTCGGCCGCCTCGCAGAGTATCGTCTACGACGTCGGCGGCGGCACGACGGATGTCATCGGCTTCGTCGGCATGGAGCCGACGTTCCAGACGTCGTTCAAGCTCGCTGCGGGCGCTGTCGGGTCCTATATCCTCGCCTCGCCTCGCATCCGCGAGCTGCTGCTGCACGCCGTCGAGACGGGCGGCGTCATGGGTGGCGGCGGCATGAGCGGCACCGCCGACCTCTTCCGCAAGGGCACGGACCTCCAGATCCTCAACGCGTGGACAGGCCTGCTGCAGTCGGTCGAGCAGACGGGGGCGCGCTTCGAGGACCTTCTCAGCCACCTTATCCCGGACGGTGCCGAGGCAGCGGACGTCCGGGCCGTGCAGGGCCTTCTGCTGACGGTCGTGCTGCTCTTTGCCGGCGGCGCCTTCTACGCGGGCCGCCTGCAGTGCGCCGCGGCCGAGGGCGCCCTCGGCGCTGCCCCGTTCGCGCTCACGCGCGTCCGCTTCACGCTCACCGGCAACGGCAGCAAGCTCTTCCGCCTGCTCGAGCCCGAGACGGGCGCCTTCGACCGCATCATGACGGCGCTGTTCAAGTCTGGCCTGGGAAACGTGCAGGCCGACGTGCAGTTCGACGGCATCTACAGGCCGAAGGGCGACGCGCGCATCGCGCCCAAGACGACCGTCGCGCTGGGGATGCTGCTCACGAAAAAGGGCACGGCCAGCGCCGAGATTCCGGTCGCCAACATCGTCGGCGAGGCCTTCGAAGGGGGCGCGCCACTGGACGACCTCGGCGCATTCTACACGCGCATCGCCCGCGACGGGCGCACGTTCCTGATGCCGGACGAGGCGCCGGCCGAGCTCTCGGCCTTCCTCGACGCGCTCGGCACGGCGCTGCCGCGCGGCTTCGTCGGCGACGTGCCCGTCGTGCCCGGCCTCTCGGCCGGCTGGACGGACGAGCTCCGCGGGCGGCTCTACCACGCCTCGCGCGAGACGGTCCGCAACCGCCTCGCCCAGAACGCCGCCGAGGCCGCCGCCGACGACAGCGCAGACGGCGCGGGCTCGGTGACAGCCCTCGAGCCGGCGTTTATCGTCGAGATCGTGGCGCTCATCGAGCAGATCCGCAAGGAGTACGCATGAGCACACGTGCCGTCTTTCTCATCGCCACGCTGCTCGGGCCGGCCGCCGCAGCGCAGGTGCCCGCCGAACGTCCGATGATCGCCGACACGGCGGGCATCGCGGCCGACACGGCCGTGGCCTTCAGCCGGGCCGACTCGCTCGCGGCTGCCGTGGCCGCGCGACGAGCAGCCGAGGGCGCCGCGCTGGACTCGCTGCTCGCGGCACACCCGGATGTTCTCGCCGCCCACCTCGCCTCGTTCGAGGCAGCGCGGCCGTGGTGGCGCCGGTGGTGGACGCTTCCGCTCGCGTTCGGGATCATCGCGCTGACCGGCCTCGGCCTCGCAATCGCCGCCTTCGTCCGCGCCGGGCGCGCAGCGAGCGACATCGCCGGTCTGCCCTCTGACGGTGGTCCGGCGGCGCGGACGGCCACGCAGGCGGCAGCCCGCGCCGACGCCGCCGTCGCCGCACTGTCGGCCAGCGTCACCGCGCGCCTCGCCGACGTCGAGCGGACGCGCGCGGCGGTCGAGGCGCAGATGACGCAGACGTCCAACCTCATGGAGCGCGCCGAGCGCCTCGGCCTGTTTCGCGACGCGTTTGCTGCCGCCGTCGCGACGCCTTCCTCACCGGCTGCGACGCCGGATTCCTCGTCCACTCCGGAGCCCCCTGCCGCGTGACCCGCCTTCTCTTTCTGCTTGCCGCCCTCACGCTTGCCCCGGCGTCCGCGCAGGAGCCCGCGACCACTCCTCTGTCGTCGGCCACCGAGGCCCCGACGCCCGCTCAGCGTCGCGCCGCACGGCAGGCAGGTGGAGATGCCGAACGAGCGATCGGCGCTGAGCAGGCGAGCGCCGCGGCGGAAGATGCTCCCGAGGCAGGAAGCGTCCGCGCCGAGCAGGGATCGCTCGCGCCGTCCGACTCCGCCGTCACGCCGGAGCCGCCCCGTGCCGGCACGCCTTCCCCTAACGGACGCACCGGGGCGTCGGGAGGATTTCTCGACAGGTGGGGCACGTGGATCGCCGTCGGGGCGCTGCTGCTCGCGGCGCTCATCGGCGTCGCGGCGTTCGTGACGAGCCGCAAGCGCGCAGAACAGTCGGGCTATGGCGGCTCCGTGAACCGCCTGAACCAGCCGGCGCCAAAGCTTCCCAGGGGAGCGGCTGGCGAGTCAGCAGCCACCCCGAAAGCGCCCGTTGAGCCCGTCGCGACGAAGGCGGAGGTCGCGGCTCTCCACGACCGCATCGCCCGCATCGAGCAGCACCTGAATGAGCAATCGCGTGCGGCCACCCAGTCGGCCCGGATGCAGCAGGCTCCGCCGGTGCAGCAGAGTGCGTCCCCACCGAGCGCCCCGCAGAGCGATGCCGCCACCGCCGCGGCGTCCTTCGCCTCGTGGTGCCGCCTCGGCGGTGGCCTCGTGGACCGCTACGAGCTTTTCCAGAGCCACCTCAGCAACACCCTGCCCAGCGCCGTCGTGGAGGTCGTCAAGCGCGACCTCGACTCGCCGGCGCGGCCCATCGCCTTCGACGCGACCGGCGGCAACTCGGCCGCGGCGTACTGGCTCGTCCGCGCCGGCGGCGAGTTGCTGCTGTTCCCGCAGCCTCAGAGCCCGCAGCAGTTCCGCGACCTCGCGCCCGCCTTCGCCGGCAACGCTGCTCCGCAGACGGTCTCGTCCGTCGAGCCCGCCCGCGTCTCGGCGTCGGGCGCGGGCTACGTTCTCACCCAGCCCGGCCGCATCGCCTGACCCCGTGGAGATCCTCGTCGACAACTACTGGCTCATCTTCCTCGCCTCGGGCGGGCTCTACGCCCTCTTCTACCTCGGCCCGCTGCTCGCGGAGAGCAAGGCGCTGCGCGGGACGGGCCTCGACGGCCTCGAGGCGTCGCTGCGCCGCGACCTCGCCGAGGTCGTCGCCCAGACGACGCCGCACCCCGACGACGTGCCCGCGCCCGTCGCCGAGGGCGAGGCGGCACCTTCGGCAAAGCGGTGGGCCGCCGAGCGCCTCGGGCGCCTCGACGCCTTCCAGGACCAGTACAGCGGCGCCGTGCAGGAGGCCGTGGACCAGGTGCGGGTGCAGTACCCCGACGGCGCGTACCAGCACTTCGAGATCGAGCGGCTGCCGACCGTCGCCGCGTTCTCCGAGCGCGTCGGCTCTGCGCGGACGATGGCGGGCGTCTTCGTGCTGCTCGGGCTGCTGTTCACGATGGTGCGCCTCAACGGCGTCGTCGGCGGGATCGCGGCCGCGGCCGGCGGCGGCGCGCTCGCACCCGCGGACTTCCTCGCCGCGATGGGTGGCCTGATGGACGGCATCGGCGGCGCGTTCAACAGCTCTATCTGGGGCCTCGGCCTGCTCGTCGTAGCCCTCGTCGCCGTCGGCCTCGTGGACTGGGTCGCGCAGCGCCGCGTGCAGCGCCTCGAGAAGGCGGTCGTGCAGACGGTCCTGCCCATCCTGAGCACGCTCCACCGGCGCCTCATGCCGAACCTCACCACGGCGGACCTCCTCGCCGAGACGAGCCGCAACCTCGACACGCTCCGCGGCGCCGTCTCCGGCCTCACCGGCGAGCTCGACGTGAGCCTCGACAAGCTCGGCGACCGCATCGGCTCGATGATGGACGACTTCCGCTCGTTCCAGGACCAGTACGCCAAGCTCGACGACCTGCTCGTGCACCTCCGCAAGGCGGGCATCGACCTCGGCAAGACGACGGGCGCGCTCGAGGGCGCCGCCCACCGCATCGTGGACCCGCTGACGACGTTCAACAAGACGCTGCTGACGCACGTCGAGACGGTCGTCGACTGGGTCGACGTCTCGCGGACGGGCTTCGCGACCCTGTCGAACGAGATGGCGGGCGTGCGCGAGCACACGGACCGCCTCGTGGAGGGCCTCGCGCGGGCCGCCGAGACAGGCTTCGGGGAAGGTCTCTCGTCGCACCGCGCCACGCTTGCCGCGCTGGACCGCCAGACAGGCGACATGCAGCGCCACCTCGCCGCCGTCGCCGACCAGTTCGACCGCGCTGCGCGCGCGGCCAATGGCCACGTCGCCCCCGAGGTGCCATGAGCGAGACCGTCGAGATTCCCAAAGAGCTGCTGCGGCGCGTGATGGCGGAGGTCGAGGAGTTGCGCGAGGCTGCCGCCGAGCGCCAGGCTGAGGCCGAGGCGTTGCGGACCGAGCGCGACGGCCTCCGCGCCGAGCGCGACGCGCTCCGCTCGCAGGTCACGGCCTACAAGGACGCCGCAGGCGAGATGAAGGAGCTCGCCGAGGCCACGGCCGCACGCCAGGCGTCGGCCGCCTCGGCCGCCGCCGAACAGGCCCGCCGCACCGCCGAGGCGGGCCGCACGTCGGCCGAGCGCGAGCGCGACGCCGCGCGCGACGCCTTCAACGACGCCGACGCCGAGCGCCGGGCGCTCGAGCGGACCCACCCGCTCCCGCCGCGGCCCCTCGCCGCGACCGACGCGGCCGGCGTGGAGCCCCGCGAGGCGCTCCAGCGCGCCTACGTCGCGTGGTGCCGCCGCGGGAGCCCGCTCATCAGCCGCGCCTACCTTTTCGCCGCGTTCCTGCGCGAGGCTGCGCCCGGCCTGCCCGTCGCCGTCCGGCCCGTCTTCCGCGACCGCGCGGCCGCCGGCATCGCGTTCTCGGACAACGCCGCGGGCGTCGAGTACTGGCTCGCCACCGTCGGCCCCGTCGCCGCGGTGCTGCCGCAGCCGTCGAGTCCGTACGAGTTCACCGAGCTCGCGCCGGTCTACAGCGGGGCGCTCACGCCGGACCGCCTCGGCGCGCTCGACCTCGCGCTCGCCGACGACCGTGCCCACGCCGTCGCGGCCGGCGGTACGCTCACCCTCGCCTCGACGGGCCACGTCCGCCCCGACTGACCGTGTCCGACTCCCACGCCACCGACCTTCGGTCATCCCGCTCCGTCCCCCCGGGCGAGTCGGCCGCGGCGCGCGACACCCGCGCACTCCTCGACGCGTCGGACGCCGGCGCGCCCCGCAAGCCAGAGAACCGCCTCGGCACGGTCCAGGAATTGATGCGGCAGGTCTGGGACGAGGTCAGTGCTCAGCAGGCGGAGATCGAGGCGCTTCGGGAGCAGGTGGCCGATGCCCGAGACGCGGCAGAGCACGCGCTGTCCGAGCAGAAGGAGAGTGAGCGCGCCGCGGCAGACCGGGAGGCAGAGCTCAGCGCAGACGTGCGGGCCAAGGCCGAGGAAATCCGGTTTCTGGGAGCACAGCAGGCGCTGGCAACGGCCGAGGTCAGGCGGCTCCACGACGCCCTGAACGGCGCCAAGGGGACTGCTGCACGAACCGAGCCGTCACGTCCAGAGGCGAAGCCTGCGCCGGTTCGGCCGGTCCCGCGGCCCGATCCGCCGCCTGTCCCTGCCGAGGCGCCCCGGCAAACACGGCGTCCAGAGCCTTCGCCTCCACCCGCCGAGGAGACCGTCACTCTCGAAGCGCTCTACCGGACCTTCTGCCGCGAGGCAGGCGGCCTGAACTCGAACCCCGAGCTGTTTGCCACGTCGCTGCGCCGCGCGTTCCCCGCGGCCGAGGTGCGGACGGTCTACCGCGATGCCGACTCGCCGGCACGGCCGATCGTGCTCACGGCCGAGCGCCGCGGCAACAGCGCCGTCCCCTTCTGGGCCGTCTCCGTCGACGGGCACCACGGGCTCGTGCCGCAGCCGATGGGCACGGACCAGTTCCGCGAGCTCGCGCCGTGCTTTACGGGTCAGGCCGCGCCCGCCTCCCTCGCCGAGATCGACCCGGCGCCACTGTCGACATTCGGCGCCGGCTTCGAGCTCACCCGACCCGGCCGCGTCGCCTGACCCGATGGCCGAGACGACCACGCTTCGCCGCATCGCCATCGGGCTCGGGCTCCTCGCGACGGCCCTGCTCGGAGTCGTCGTCGGGCGCGGGCTCCAGAGGCCAGCCGAGCCTGCACCATTCCCAACAAACATGGCGCCACCTGGCGCCCGGGCGCGGCCGGTCGAGGCGTTGCCCGACCCGCCCGCCGAGGTGCCGGTGCAGACGGGCGCGTGGAGGTCTGGCACCGCATCCATCCCGGCCGAGACGGACGGCGTCGCGACGCTCCGGTTCGTCCGGACGGGGCGTCACGACGGGTTCGACCGCACCGTGTTCGAGTTCGACGGCGATGCGCTGCCCAGCGTCCAGGTCTCTGCTGTGGAGCAGCCCGAGGCGGCGTGCGGGTCCGGCGACCCGGTCGCAGTCGAGGGCGCCACATGGCTTACCGTCCGCTTCCAGCCCGCGCAGGCTCACACGGACGAGGGGGCGCCGACGGTGGCGGACCGGCGCCAGAGCCCCCGGCTCCCCACGCTCCGCGAGCTGGCCCAGACGTGCGACTTCGAGGCGGACGTCTCCTGGACGCTCGGCCTCTCTGCGGCACGTCCATTCCGGACGCAGATTCTGCGCGCCCCGCTCCGCCTCGTCCTCGACGTCCAGAACACACCCTGACCCCATGCGCCTCCCCCTGCTCATCCTGCTCGCCGCCGTCCTGCCCGCCTGCTCCTTCGGGCGCGTCGAGCGCATCGCGGGCGTCTACGACGGCACCATCGCGGCGACCGACGCCACCCTGCCGTTCGAGATGCGGCTCGCGGAGGACGACACCGGGCGCGTCGTCGGGACGGCGATGCTCAGCCGCGGCGACGTCCGCGTGATGTACACCGTGACGGGCAGCCGCGACCAGTGGACGGTGCGCCTCGCGCTCGACACGGAGAGCGACGACCTCGTTCTGTTCGTGACGCCGGCCGGCGAGCGCCTCGATGGAACCGCGACCGGCGGCGACCTCGTTCGTGCCGCCCTACAGACCACGCGCACCGGCGCGACCACCCGATGACCCAGCGCGACGTGACGGATTCCGATGGCCTCTCGTGGGCCTGCGTCCAGGCCTATGCCGGCCTCGGCGAAGGCGCGGCTGCAGCCGAAGCGGCCGACCACTCGGACGGCGACACGGTGACGGTCGTCTGCACGCCGACGGGCGCCGCGCAGACGGTCCGCCTCGACCTCCCGCCGGACTGGGCCGAGGCGCTCTCGGACGACGCGCTCGCCGGCGCCATCACCGCCGAGCGCGCCTGAAGCATCAGGCCGGCAGGTGCTCGGTGAGCCACCGCCGAACCTCGCCCTCGGGCATCGCGCCGGTGAACTCGGCCGCGACGGCGCCGTCCACGAACAGCTTCACGGCCGGGATGCCGCGCACGTCGAAGCGCCGGGCCAGAGTGGGGTGCGCGTCCGTGTTGATCTTGACGAGGCGCCAGCGCCCGCCGCTCTCCTTCGCGAGCGCGTCGAGCGTCGGGCTGAGGGCGCGGCAGGGGCCGCACCACGGCGCCCAGAAGTCCACGAGGACGGGCTTGCGGTGGCTGGTGTCCAGCACCTCGGTCTGGAAGGGGTCGGCCATGGCTAGTTGACGGGCTCGCCGCGGACCGGCGGGTCGATCTCGCGCGCGTCCGGCTCGACCTTCGCCCGGCGGTCCGAGAGCGTCGACATGTCGATAACGTAGCGGAAGCGGACCTCCTCGTCCACGACCTTCTCGAACGCGTCGTTGATCTCCTCCATCGCGATCGGCTGGATCTCGGGGCGGATGCCGTGCTCGGCGCAGAAGTCCAGGACGTCCTGCGTCTGCTGGACGCCGCCGATGAGCGAGCCCGCGACCGTCCGGCGCTTGAAGAGGAGTGGCATGAACGCAACCTCGGTCGGCATGAACAGGCCGACGAAGTGCAGCACGCCATCGTGAGCGGTCAGATTCAGGTACGGCTCGATGTCGTGGCTGTACGGGATCGTCGAGAGGATGAGGTCGAACGACGCCTCGGCGCCGGCCAGCGCGTCCTCGTCCGACATCACGATCACGGCGTCGGCGCCGAGCGTGCGGGCGGCGTCTGCCTTCTCGGGCGTCGTCGTGAGCGCCGTGACGGTCGCGCCGAGCGCTTTGGCGATCTGGACGGCCATGTGGCCGAGCCCGCCGATGCCCGCCACGGCGACGCGCGTGCCCGGCCCGACGCCGTGCTGCATCAGCGGGGCGTAGGTCGTGACGCCGGCGCAGAGGATCGGCGCCGCCTCGGCGGGCGAGATCGCCTCGGGGACGCGGAGCACGAACTCCTCGCGGACGACGAGGGCCGTCGAGTACCCGCCGTAGCTGTTGGTGCCGTCCGGCTTCGTCGGGCCGTTGTAGGTCAGCGTTGCGCCGCGGGGACCGGTGCAGTACTGCTCCTCGCCGGCGCGGCAGGCGTCGCACGTCTGGCACGAGTTGACCATGCAGCCCACGCCGACGGTGTCGCCGACGGCGAAGCGCGTCACGCCCGGCCCGACGGCCGTCACGCGGCCGACGATCTCGTGGCCGGGGACGCACGGGAAGACCGAGTTGCCCCAGTCGTCGTGGCACTGGTGGATGTCCGAGTGGCAGACGCCGCAGTGGAGCACGTCGAGCGCGAGTTCGCCGGGGCGGACGTCGGGCCGCTCGAAGCGGACGGGTTCGAGGGTCGCCTTGGCCTTCTTGGCGCCGTAGCCGAGAACCTGCATCTGGAGAGGGGTCTGGAGAGAGGGGACGCGGCGGCTGCCGCGTCCTCCGTACCCGTCCCGCACGGCCACGGGTTCCACCTCGAGACGCCGGTCCGAACCGCGCGCGCCCCGACGCCTATCGGGCATCGGGGCGCGGACTGCGGAGAGAGAGGGATTCGAACCCTCGGTACGGTTGCCCGCACACACGCTTTCCAGGCGTGCTCCTTCAACCACTCGGACACCTCTCCGGAACCGGCCGTGGCCGGGAGCGCGCAAATTAGGCCGCGCGCCGGCCAGCGCTATGGGAAGCGCCGGCCAAATCGGACAGGCTCACACCGTCATGATGTCCTTTTCCTTGACCTCCAGCGCCGCGTCGACGCGGGCGATGTAGCGGTCCGTGAGCGTCTGGAGCTCGCCCTCGGCCTCGCGCTCGGTGTCCTCGGAGAGGCTCGCCGCCGCTGCCGTCTTCTTGATGGCGTCCTTCGACGAGCGGCGCGAGTTGCGGATGGCGATTTTGGCGTCCTCGCCCTTCCCGCGGGCGGCCTTCATGAGGTCGCGGCGGCGCTCCTCGGTGAGCGGCGGGATCGAGAGCAGGATCGAGTTCCCGTTGTTGGTCGGGTTCAGGCCGAGCCCGGCGAGCGTGATGCCGCGCTCGATCGCCCCGATCGTGCCCTTGTCGTAGGGCTGGATCGAGATAAGGTCCGACTGCGGCGCCGAGACGCTGGCGACCTGGTTCAGCGGCATCGACGAGCCGTACGCGTCGACTCGGACGCCGTCGAGCATCGACGCGTTGGCGCGGCCGGCGCGGATCGTCGAGAGGTCGTTCGAGAGGTGGTCCAGCGTCTTGTCCATGTGCATCTCGGCGTCGTCGAGGTGCTCTTGGAGGGCGGGGTCGATCATGGTCGGGGGTAGTACTGGGGACTGGGAGCCGGACGTGCCAGTCCGCCTTCAGGAAAGCGCCGCGGCGTCGACGGCGGCGTCGGGGTGCGGGGCAATGACGGCCGGCGGGGCGTCGGCGTCCCAGTGGACGGTCGTGCCGAGCGGCTCGCCTTGGAGCACGCGCAGGAAGGTGCCGGGCGTGTTCATGTCGAACACGACGATGGGCAGGCTGGACTGCTTGGCGAGCGTGATCGCCGTGAGGTCCATCACGCCGAGGCCGCGCGCGAAGACCTCGTCGCCGTGGATGGACTCGAAGCGCTCGGCCGTCGGGTCGCGCTCGGGGTCTGCGGTGAAGACGCCCGGCACGCGCGTGCCCTTGAGGATGACGTCGGCGTCGACCTCGGCCGCGCGGAGCGAGGCCGCGGTGTCGGTCGTGAAGTACGGGTGGCCCGTGCCCGCCCCGAACACCACGACGCGGCCCTTCTCGAGGTGCCGGATGGCGCGGCGGCGGATGAACGGCTCCGCGATCTCGGCCATGTCGATGGCCGAGACGAGGCGCGTGTGGACGCCCTCGGCCTCGAGCGCGTCCTGCAGCGCCATACCGTTGATCATCGTCGCGAGCATGCCCATGTAGTCCGCGTGGGCGCGGGAGGACATCTGCGTGCCCTCCGGCGAGACGCCGCGGAAGATGTTGCCGCCGCCGATGACGAGCGCCACCTCGACGCCCGCCGCGACCGCCTCGCGGACGTCGCGGGCGTACTGCGAGAGCACGGCGTGGTCGATGCCGAACTCCTTGTCGCCGAGCAGCGCCTCGCCGGAGAGCTTCAGCAGGACGCGGCGGTAGCGGAGGTCGGTCGGCATGGGCGGGTCGGCCGGTGGGTGGAGCGCGGCAAGCTACGGCCGCCCCCGCCGGGCGGGCAACGCGGCGCGCGCGGGCCGTCGCGACACAATCGGGACACGTCCGGGTATTGATTTCGGCACGCGCGAGACGATCATGCAGATCTCACCCGATTCCAGCCCGTTGCGCACCCTCGCTCTCGCCGCTGCCGCCGTTCTCGTCGTCGGCGCCGCGTTCACGTCCCGCCTGCCGGGCGACACGCCCGTTCTCCCCGCGACGCTCGCCGACTACACGCCGACGCTGCCGGCACACCTCCGCGCGCCGGGCGTGCTCGCCGAAGACAACACGCCCGCGGCCAACCCGACGACCGACGCCGGCGCGACGCTCGGCCGCGTCCTCTTCTACGACACGCGCCTCTCGGCGAACCTGGCCATCTCCTGCGGCTCCTGCCACCACCAGGCGGACGGCTTCTCGGACTCGGCCCTCCACTCGACGGGCTTCCTCGGCGGGCAGACGGCGCGCCATTCCATGCCGCTGTCGTTCGCGCGGTACTACCCGAACGGCCGCTTCTTCTGGGACGAGCGCGCGGCGACGCTCGAGGACCAGGTGCTTATGCCGATCCAGGACGGGACCGAGATGGGCATGACGCTCGACGAACTCGCCGCCCGCGTCACGGCCGCGGAGTTCTACGCGCCGCTTTTCCAGCGCGCGTTCGGCTCACCCGCCGTCACGCCCGAGCGCATCAGCCGCGCGCTCGCGCAGTTTATCCGCTCGATGGTCACGACGGGCTCGCGCTACGACGCCGCGCGCGTCGCGAGCCCGGCCGGGCCTCCCGGCCAGCCGCTCACGGGCCTCACGCAGCAGGAGAACCAGGGGCTCCAGATCTTCTTCGGACGCGGCCAGTGCAACCGCTGCCACGGCGGCGACTCGTTCGTGGCGACGCAGGCGCGCAACAACGGCCTCGACGTGACCCCGGCGGATGCCGGCGCGGGCGGCGGGCGCTTCAAGGTCGGCTCGCTGCGCAACGTCGGCCTCACGGCGCCCTACATGCACGACGGCCGCTTCCAGACGCTCGAGCAGGTCGTCAACTTCTACGACGCCGACATCCGCGCGAGCGCGAACCTCGACCCGATCCTGCGGCTCCCCAACGGCCAGGCGCTGCGAATGGGGCTCTCGCAGGCCGATAAGGCTGCGCTCGTCGCCTTCCTGCGGACGCTCACGGACGACGCCTTCACGACCGACCCGCGCTTCTCGGACCCGTTCGCCGGCGCGACGGCCGGCGCCGAGATCCCCGGTGCGACGGCCTTCGTGCTCGACGCTCGCCGGCCCGAACCCGACGCGCGGCCAGACGGCCCTCCGTCTCGCGCTCCCCGAGGCAGCCGACGTGACCGTCGCCGTGTTCGACATCCGCGGCCGCCGCGTCGCCGTCCTCGCCGAGGGGCGCCGCGGCGCCGGCGAGACGCGGCTCGTGTGGGACGCCGCGGGCGTGCCCGCCGGCCGCTATCTCGTCCGCGCCACGGCCGGCAGCCAGAGCGCCACGCAGAGCGTCACGGTCGTCCGCTGACGCGGTGCCGTGGCCGACAGTGGTGGGGCGATCTTGGGCGTGTCCCGCCACCGCCGCCGCCCGTGCTCGTCTCCGACCTCCCCACGCCCGCTCTGCTCGTGGACCTGCCGCGCCTCGCGGCCAACCTCGACCGGATGCAGGCCGCGGCCGACGCGGCGGGCGTCGCGCTGAGACCGCACGCCAAGACGCACAAGACGGCCGAGATCGCGGCGATGCAGGCCGAGCGCGGCGCGCGCGGCCTTACCGTCGCGACGCTCGACGAGGCCGAGGCCTTCGCCGCGGCGGGGTTCTCGGACCTGCGCCTCGCGACGCCCGTCGTCGGCCCGCAGAAGCTCGCTCCGCATCGGCCGGCTGCTCGACGCGGGCACACGCGTCACGTTCACGGTCGACACCGAGGCCGGCGCGCGCCTCGCGTCCGACGCGTTCGCGTCCAGGGCAGAGCCCGTCGGCGTGCTGATCGAGGTCGACTCGGGGCAGCACCGCTGCGGCGTCCCACCGGACGAGGCGGTCGCGTTGGGACGCGCCATCGCCGCGCTGCCGGGCATCGCCCTCATCGGCGTGCTGACGCACGGCGGCCACGGCTACGACGGCCCACTCGACGGCGAGGCGGCGGCCGAGGCGCTTCGCCGCGCCATGCGGGACGAGCGCGACGGCGTCCTCGAGGCGGCCGCGCGCCTCGGCGCCGCGGGCCTCTTGCACGCTGCCACGGCCGAGGTCTCGCTCGGCTCGACGCCTACACTCTCCGTCTCCGAGCCCGCTACCCGCGACGGCTTCCGCGTCACCGAGTGGCGCCCCGGCACCTACGTCTTCAACGACGGCCAGCAGGTCGCCCTCGGCTCCGCGACGCTCCAGCAGTGCGCCCTGATGTGCATCGCGACCGTCCTCTCGAAGCGCCGCCTCGACGACGGGACCGAGCAGGCGGTCGTGGATGCAGGGAAGAAGATCCTCACCTCGGACGGCGCGGCGGGACTGGCTGGCTTCGGCGTCGTCCTGTACAGCCCGCGCACGATGGTGCCGAACATGCACGCCGTCCTGCCGCACCTCACCGAGGAGCACGGCACGCTCGCCACGCCCGGCGCCCTCATCTACGACGTCGGCGACCCGGTTTTCGTCGTCCCGAACCATGCCTGCGTCGCCGTCGCGACGCGCCGCGAGGTGTTCGCCGTCGAGGGCGACGAGGTCGTGGCGACGTGGCCCGTTCTGGCGCGGTAGGCACACCAGCGATGACCCGCCCCGACGCTCCGTCTCCCCCGTGGTCTGCCCGCGCCGAGTTCGCTGCGACGACGGTGTTCTGGGGCCTGCTCACCGCCCTGCTGCTCGTCCGGAGCGTGCTCAGCCCGCGCGGGCCGGTGGCGCTCTCGCCCGGCGGCGTCGCGCGGACGGCCGCGGAGTACGCGTTCTGGATCGCGCTGACGCCGCTCGTGTTCGCGCTCGCGCGGCGCTACCCGCTCGAGCGCGGCCGCGCGGTGCGGCACCTCCTCATCCTGCTCGTGGTCGGCGTGGTGCTCGCGGCCGCGGTCGAGCTGTGCCGCGCCGCCGTCTTCCGCGCGCTCATCGACTCGGGCGCGATCCCGGATTTGCCGTCGGGCCGCGGCCGGCAGGGCTTCCGCCTGTCGCCCATCGAGTCCGTGCTGCGCCTCCAGTTCGTCGACGAGTTTGTGATCTACGCCGGCGTCCTCGCCGCCGGGTTCGCGCGCGGCTACGCGCTCCGCGCGGTCGAGCGCGAGACCGAGGCGGCGCGCCTCACGGCGCGTGCGGCCAGTCTCGAAGGGCAGCTCACGGACGCGCGCCTCGCGGCGCTCCGGATGCAGCTCAACCCGCACTTCCTGTTCAACGCCCTCAACGCCGTCTCGGCGTACGTCGAGCGCGACCCCGAGCGGGCGCAGACGATGATCGCGCAGCTCGGCGGCCTGCTCCGCCGCGTGCTCGACGGCGACGCGCGGCCCGAGGTGTCGCTCGCTGAGGAGCAGGCGCTGCTCCGCGACTACGTCGCGATCCAGGAGGCCCGCTTCGGCACGGGCCTCACCGTCGCGTGGGACGTCGACGCCGACGCGCTCGACGCGCTCGTGCCAGCACTCGTGCTGCAGCCACTCGCCGAGAACGCCGTCGAGCACGGCGTGAGCCGCCTCGTCGGCGTCGGCGGGCGAATCCGCGTCGGCGCGCGGCGCGACCGCGCCGGCGATGCGGAGCGCCTCGTGCTGACCGTCGCGGACAACGGGCCGGGCCTCAACGCCGCAGCGACGGGCGGCGCGGGCGTCGGCCTCGCCAACACGCGCGCCCGCCTCCACACCCTCTACGGCGACGCTGCGGACCTGACGCTCACCGACGGGCCCGACGGCGGCACCATCGCGACAGTCTGGCTCCCGTACCGCCCCGCGCCCCGTGCCTGACCTCCGCGTCCTCATCGCCGACGACGAGCCGCCAGCGCGCCAGCGCCTCGTGGACCTGCTCGCCCGCGAGCCGGGCGTCGCCGTCGTCGGCGAGGCCGCGACCGGCGCCGAGGCCGTCGCGCAGATCCGCGCGCTCGCGCCGGACCTCGTGTTTTTGGACGTCCAGATGCCGGGCCTCACCGGCCTCGACGTGGTCCGCGAGGTCGGCCTCGCCTCGATGCCGGCCGTCGTCTTCGTGACGGCCTACGACCGCCACGCCGTCGAGGCGTTCGAGCTCGCCGCGCTGGATTACCTGCTCAAGCCGTACACGGCCGAGCGCTTCCGGCAGGCCCTCGCGCGCGGTCGGGAGCGCGCTGCAGGCCGCGAGACGACGGCCCTGCGCGACCAGCTCGCGGCCCTTATCGGGACGCCGGCCGCTGCACCCGAGTACGCGGCGCGCCTCGCCGTCGAGGCGCGCGGGCAGGTCCGCTACGTCCCCGTCGAGACCGTCGATTACCTCGCGTCGGACGGGCCGTACGTCGAGATCCACGCGGCCGGCGAGACGTTTGTCGTCCGCGACCGGATGCAGGACCTCGAAGACCGCCTCGACCCCGCCGTGTTCGCCCGCATCCACCGCTCGACGGTCGTGCGGCTGGACCGCGTCGAGGCGCTGCTCGTCGGTCGACACGGCGACTACGCCGTCCGCCTGCTCGACGGGACGCGCCTCGCGGTCGCGCGCGGCCGCCGCGACGCGCTCGCGGAGCGCCTCGAAGGGCGCGCGGGCTGAGCGCACGGGCGCTTCTCGACACAGAGTCGTGACAGGTCGGACGATCTCCGGAGATCGCCGACGCCGGCCGGTGCCACGGATCTGCCGTTCGTGCCGCCGATCTGCACCTCGCGACGCCGGGCTGCACGTCGGCACCGAGGCGCGCGTCCGTGACGGCCTCGCCATGCCTGAGGCGCGGGGAAATCGGATTCTTCAGACGTCCCCCGCGGACGGGTCGTCCGCTCCACCTCTTCCCCCAGACTTCATGTCGATTCACTCCCAGACCCGTCGGCACCTCGGGCTTCTCGCCCTCGTCGGGTTCCTCGCCATCTCGACCTCTGCTTGCGCTCAGACGTCCGCGCCGCGCCGCGACGGCGGTGACCGGATGGAGCGCCAACTCACCGAGATGCGCGCCGCCGTCGACCTGTCCGATGCGCAGGTAACGCGCATCCGCGCCGTTCTTGCAGCGAATCGCCCCGCCAGCGGTCGAGCGCAGGGCGGTCGTGCGCAGGGCGGTCGTGCGCAGGGCGGTGGCCGGCCCGCCGGCGACCGCGCCGCGATGGACGCCCGTCGTGCCGAGTCGGAGCGCCAGATCGAGGCCGTCCTGACGCCGGCGCAGGTCGAGCGCTACCGCGCATGGCGCGCGGCCCAGCAGAGCCAGCGCCGCAGCCGCCGCGGTGGCGACGCCTGATCCTGCCGACCTCTCTCGACCTCGGCCCCAGACGCGCGGGGCCGACGCCTCTCTCCGATCCCATGTCGACACGCCTCACCTCCCTCCGCAGCCTCGCGCTCCGCGCCGGCCTCGTCCTCGCCGCCCTGCTCGCCGTCCAGACGGCTGCAGCCCAGGCGCTCCCGACCGTTTCAGGCACCGTCACCGATGCGACCGACGGGCAGCCGCTCCCCGGCGCGACGGTCCGCCTCATCCGCGCGGCGCCCGACAGCGCCGTCGTCGGCACGGCGGCAGACCTCGACGGGGCGTTTCGCCTCGCCGTCGCGCCGGGCAGCTACCGGCTGCGCGTCTCGTTCGTCGGCTACGAGACGCTCGACCGGGCCCTCAGCGTGTCCGGCCCGACCGACGTCGGCCCGCTCAGCCTGTCGTTCGATGCGGCCACGCTCGGCGAGGCCGAGGTGACGGGAGCCCGGACGCGCGTCGATGTCCGTGGCGACACGACAGCCTTCAATGCCGACGCCTTCGCCGTCAACCCCGACGCGGACGCTCAGGACCTCATCGCGAAGATGCCGGGCGTCGTGATCGAGAACGGGACCGTGACGGCGCAGGGCGAGACCGTCCAGCGCGTGCTCGTCGACGGCCGCGAGTTTTTCGGCGGCGACGTCCAGGCCGCGCTGCGCTCGCTGCCGGCCGAGATCGTTCAGGAGGTGCAGGTCTACGACCGCCCCAGCGACGCCGCCCGCTTCTCGGGCTTCGACGACGGCCAGTCCGAGCGGACGATCAACATCGTGACGCGGCCGGGCATGCAGAACGGCCAGTTCGGGCGCGCCTACGTCGGCGCGGGTCCGGGCGGCGAGTACCTCGCCGGCGGCAACGCGACGCTCCTCGACGGCGACCGCCGCATCACGGTCGTCGGGCTCGCCAACAACGTCGACCAGCAGAACTTCTCGACCGAGGACCTGCTCGGCGTCGCCAGCGGCGGCGGCGGGCGCGGCGGCCGAGGCGCGGCGGGCGGCGGCCCGCGCGGCGCCGCCGCGGGCGGACGCGGCGGAGAGGGCGGCGGCGGGAGCGGCGACGTCAGCAACCTGCTCGTCGGCGACCAGGGCGGCATCAACACCACGAACGCGCTCGGCGTGAGCTATGCGGACCGCCTTCTCGGCGGGCGCCTCCAGCTCACGGGCTCGTACGTCTACAACGCGACTGACAACCGCCTCGCCGAGGCGCTCACGCGGACCTACACCGCCGGCAGCGCCGCGGCGCAGGTCTACAGCCAGACGGACGACGCGACGAGCACCAACACGACGCACCGCCTCACGCTGCGCGCCCAGACCGACCTCTCGGACCGGACGCAGCTCGTCGTCGAGCCGCGCCTCTCGGTGCAGGACAACGTCTACGACGGCACGCTCGTCGGCACGACGATGCTCGCGGCGGGCGACCCGCTGGCCCGCACCACGACCTCGACCGCCGCGGACGGGCTCGCCACGTCGGCCGGCATCGACGTGCTCCTGCGGCAGCGCTTCGCCACGCCGGGCCGCACGCTCACGCTCGGCCTCGGCGGAAGCCTCGGCGATCAGTCCACGCAAAGCGACCTCGCGTCGCTCGTCACGGGCGCGGCCGGCGACGACGCCCTCGACCAGCGCTTCGACGCCGACGCCTCGTCGCGCTCGGTCTCGGCGCGCGCCGAGTACACCGAGCCGCTCGGCTCGCGCAGCCAGCTCCAGCTCGCCTACCGGCCGCAGGTGACGTGGAGCACGTCGAACCGCCTCTCGTTCCTCGCCGACGACGCCGGTGCGTTCACGCTCCCGGACGCGGCCTACACGAGCCTGTTCGACCAGACGTCGGTCGTCCAGCGCGCCGGCCTGTCGTACCGCTACCGCGGCGACGGTCTCAACATCCAGCTCGGCGTGGACGCGCAGCACGAGCGCCTCGAGGCGCAGCAGACGGCGTCCGCAGTCGACCGGTCGTTCTGGTCCGTCCTGCCCTCGGCGAGCCTCCGCTTCAATGCGGGCGACGGCGCGCGCGCCAACATCGACTACCGGGTTCGGACCCAGACGCCGACCGCGGCTCAGCTCCAGGACGTCGTGGACACAGCGAACCCGCTGCTCCTCACGGCCGGCAACCCGGCCCTCCGGCCCAGCACGACGCACACCGTCCGCGCGCGCTACACCTCGACCGACGCCGCAGGCGGCTCCGTCCTCGCCGGCCTGCTTAGCGGGTCGTACGGGCAGAATGCCATCGTCTCGTCGGCGACGCTGGCAGCCACCGACACCGAGATCGCGCCGGGCGTCATCCTGCCTGCGGGCGTGCAGCTCACGCGGCCCGAGAACCTCGACGGACGCTGGGACGCCCGCGCGCTCGTGAGCTACGGTCGGCCCGTCGGGCTGCTGCGCAGCAACGCCAACGTGTCGCTCGGGACGACGTACACGCGCGGCCTCGGCCTCCTCAACGGCGAGCAAACTGTGTCGGACCAGATCGGCGTGGACGGACGCCTGTTCCTCGGCAGCTCCATCAGCGAGCGGCTGGACTTCTCGCTGGAGTACGGCGCGCGCTACACCGCCGTCACCGGCCTCACCGCCGACTCCTACCTGCGGCAACTCGGCGGGGCGAAGCTGACGTGGTTGCCCGCCGGCGGCCTCGTGCTCTCGACCGACCTCCGCGCCCTCCACTACTCCGGCCTCGACGCGGCGGTCGACCCGACGCAGGTGCTCTGGGGCGCGCGGCTCGGCTACAAGCTGCTCGCCGGCGACCTCGCCGAGGTCAGCCTGAGCGTCTCCGACCTGCTCGGCCAGCAGTCCGACGTCGAGCGGACGGTGACGGACCTCTACCTCGAGGACACGCAGACCGAGGCGCTCGGGCGCTACGTGATGCTCAACCTGTCCTACAAGCTGCGCAACTTCGGCCTGTAGTCTGCCCGGCGCGGCGCGCCCGGTGCCGTACGTTTCGCGCCAAGGACTCCCGCCACCCCGCATGACACGACTCGTCACGACGCTGCGCCTCGGCGCGCTCGCCCTCGTTCTCTCTGCGCCGCTCGCCGCGCAGACGATCCCCGGCCTCGACGCCGCCGGCATGGACCCCACGGTCCGCCCCGGCGACGACTTTTTCCGCTACGCCAACGGCGCGTGGGTCCGGAACACGGCCATCCCGGCGGACCGCAGCTCGTACGGCTCGTTCAACATCGCCGCCGAGCTCGCCTCGGCCGCCGTCACCGCGGTCGTCCACGACGCGACGGCGGCGCCGGCCGGGACCGACCTGCGCCGCGCCGGCGACTTCTACACCGCGTATCTCGACACGACGGCCATCGCCGCGTCGGGCCTTGCGCCGCTGCGCCGAGACCTCGGTCGCATTGATGCCATCGGCAGCCGACAGGCGCTCGCGCAGTACGTCGGCGCCACGCTCCGCGCCGACGTGGACGTCATCAACGACGGCGACCTGCACACGGACAACCTCTTCGGCCTCTGGGTCGACCAGGACTTCAACGACCCGACGCGCAACTCGGCCGCGCTCATGCAGGGCGGCCTCGCACTGCCCGGACCGCGCCTACTACCTCGACCCGTCGCCCGCGATGGCCGAGATCCGCACCGCCTACCGCGCGCACGTCGCCCGGATGCTGACGCTCGCCGGCCTCCCGAACGCCGAGGCGATGGCCGACTCGGTCGTCGCCCTCGAGACGCGCATCGCGGCGACGCACGCGATCCAGGAGGACACGTGGGACCCGACCAAGGGCAACACGCACTGGTCGCAGGCGGACTTCGAGGCGCAGGCGCCGGGCCTCGACTGGACCGCCTTCTTCGCCGCCGCCGGCCTCGCCGACGTCGACACGCTCGTCGCGTGGCAGCCGGGCGCGATCACCGGCATCTCGCGCCTCGCCGCGACGGCGCCGCTCGCCTCGTGGAAGGCGCTGCTCGCCTACCACGCCGTCGAGCACCGCGCGGCCGTGCTGCCCGGCGCCTTCGACCGCGAGGCGTTCGCCTTCTTCGGGCACACCCTCTCGGGCGTCCCGCAGCAGGGCATGCGCGAGTCGCGCGCCGTCACCGCCGCGAGCGACGCCCTCGGCTTCGCCGTCGGCCACGAGTACGTGGACCGCGACTTCTCGCCGGCCGCCAAGGCCCGCGCCGAGGCGATGGTCACGGGCATCGTCGCCGCCTTCGACGCCCGCATCGCGGCCCTCGACTGGATGGCGCCCGAGACGAAGGCCGAGGCGCGGCACAAGCTGCAGACGCTCCGCGTGAGCGTCGGCTACCCGGACGTCTGGCCGACCTACGACGGCCTCGAGATCCGCCCGGACGACGCCTACGGCAACGCCGAGCGGCTCGAGCGCTGGCAATACGCCGATGCGCTCGCCAAGCTGCGCCGCCCGACCGACCGCGCCGAGTGGTCTATGGTCCCGCAGCAGGTCAACGCCGTGAACATGCCGGCGATGAACGCGCTCAACTTCCCCGCCGCCATCCTGCAGCCGCCGTTCTTCGACCCGGACCGGTCCGACGCGATGAACTACGCCGCCATCGGCGCCGTCATCGGCCACGAGATCAGCCACAGCTTCGACAACCTCGGCGCGGGCTTCGACGCCGACGGCCGCCTCCGCAACTGGTGGACGCCCGACGACTTCGCGCACTTCACCGCCTCGACGACGCAGCTCGCGCGGCAGTACGACGCTTACCGCCCGTTCCCGGACCTCGCCGTCAACGGCACGCTGACGCTGACGGAGAACATCGCGGACCTCGCCGGCATCACGGCGGCCTACGACGCGTGGCGCGCCTCGCTCGGCGGGCAGGAGGCGCCGGTCGTCGGCGGGCTCACCGGAGACCAGCAGTTCTTCCTGAGCTTCGCGCAGGTCTGGCGGACGGCCTTCCGCGACGCCGCGCTCCGCCAGCGCATCGCGACCGACGGCCACGCGCCCGGCCCGTACCGCGCCCTGACGGTCCGCAACCTCGACGCGTGGTACGGCGCCTTCCCGGTGCAGCCCGGCGACGCGCTCTACCTCGCCCCCGCCGACCGCATCCGCATCTGGTAACGGTTGTGGCCGATGGGCGCGTGGGCGGTGAGGGACTCGAACCCCCGGCCTACTCGGTGTAAACGAGCCGCTCTAACCAACTGAGCTAACCGCCCGACACGCGCGAGGCCCGGCTTTCACCGGGCCTCGGAGCGGGAAACGGGATTCGAACCCGCGACCCTCAGCTTGGGAAGCTGATGCTCTACCAACTGAGCTATTCCCGCAGGCCGCCCGGACGCCCGGGCGGGAGACGAAGCTACGCGACGGCGCCCGCCTGCCGGCAACCCGCCAGGCGTCTCGGCGCGCGCGGGCGGGCCGGAAGTCAACGTCCCTTCACCGAGACGCCCCGGCTGCGGCCGTATCATCGGCGCACGGCCGTCCGAGTGGCGCACTGAGGTGTGCAGCGCGGGCGGCGATTTTGTCTCCGACCTTTCCGGCCCGGCTCCGCCCGGCCTGCTCCCGATGAAGCGCACCTACCAGCCCAGCCGCCGCAAGCGGGCCAACAAGCACGGCTTCCGCTCCCGGATGGCCACCAAGAACGGCCGCAACGTCCTCGCGCGTCGCCGCGCGAAGGGCCGCCACGCCCTGACGGTCCACGACACGAAGGCGAGCAAGTAGGCTCGCCGCCTGAGACTGTGCGGCTCAACGCCTTCCCGCGGAGCCGCCGCCTCAAGCGCCGCCGCCTGCTCCGGCCCCTCTTCGACCGCGCCCGGCCCGACGTCGGGCGCGTCCGTGTCGGGCCAGTCGTGGTCCTTCACCGGGCCGTCGAGCGCGCCGAGACCGGCGAAGACGCGCCCGTGCAGGTCTGCTTCGCGCCGGGGCGCGTCGCGCGCGGCGCCGGCCGCGTTCGCCTGCGGCGCGTGATGCGCGAGGCGTTCCGCCTGCACCAGCAGCCGCTCCTCGCGGCGATGGCCGGCCGGCCGGACTGCCTGACGCTCGTCGTCCTCTACCGTGGCAAGGCGGAAACCGCCGAGGCGGACCTCCGGCGCTGCCTCCCCGAGGCGCTCCGCCGCCTCGCCGCCGCCCCGCCGCCCGTCGCAACGCAGACGGCCGACGCCCCGTAGCGGCCTACCGGCCGTCGCCGGCTTTCTTCCCTAGCACGCGCGCCCCGGCGCGCCCCTCGTCCGTGGAACCGCAGGGCCTCGACCGCAACGCACTGATCGGGATCCTCCTGATGTCCCTGATCCTGGGCATCTGGATGATCACCACCGCGCCGTCCAAGGAGGAGGCCGCCCGCGCGCAGGCGACCGCCGACTCGACGGCGACCGCCGAGCGGGCCGCGCCCGCCGTCGCCGACGCCGAGATCGGGCCCGACAGCGACGCCCGCACGCCGGACGCGCTCGCCGCGCCGACCGACTCCGCCTTCGCCGCCGACACCGCCGGCACGCCGGACCGGACGGTGATCGTCCGCACGGACAGGTACGAGGCGGCGTTCTCGACGCGCGGCGGCACGCTCGACGGCTTCAAGCCTGCTGGGCTTCGACCACGCCACGACGAAGGAGGCCGTCGAGCTCGTCTCGAACCGCGCCGGGGCCGTCTCGCTGGGCTTCGTCCCGCCGCAGGGCGCCTACCTCGACACGCGCACGCTCGCCTTCACGCCGGTCGTCGGCGGCCAGCCGTTCGCAGGCGACACCATCCGCGCGACGAGCGGCGACGCCGAGCTCACGTTTCGAGACGCGCGTCCCGGGGCAGGCCGGTAAGCCCGGCGCGCTGCGCCTCGTCTACGCCTTCGCGCCGGACTCGTACGACGTGAAGCTGCGCGTCGAGGCGGTCGGGACGGACGTGCTCGCGCGCGGCACCTACGACCTCGCTTGGAGCGGCGCGCTGCCGCTCGCCGAGGAGGACCCCAAGGGCGAGACGACGCAGGCCGGCGCCTACCTCCGCTCCGGCGGCGAGACCGAGTCGATCCACCTCCGCAAGCCCTCCGAGGCGGACCCGATCGAGCGGACCGGCACGGTGGACTGGGTGGCCGTCAAGACCAAGTTCTTCATCGCCGCCATCGTCCCGACGTCGCCGACGGTGGCGAGCGGCGCCCGCCTCACAGGCCAGCAGGTCGGCGCGGCCGGTGAGTCCGCCTTCGCGCAGGACTTCTCGGCGAGCCTCGAGATGCCGGCCCTCGCCGCAGGCCAGTCCCAGAACGTGACGCTGTACCTCGGCCCGCTCGAGCTGCGGCGCCTCGCGACCTACGGCCTCTACGACACGGTCGACTTCGGCTTCGGCGGCTTCATCACGCGGCCGATCGCGCGCTACGTCATCGCGCCGCTGTTCGCGCTGCTGTCGTCGTTCATCGCGTCGTACGGCCTCGTCATCATCCTCTTCGCGCTCATCGTGAAGCTGGTGCTGTGGCCGCTGACGGGCGCGAGCTACCGCTCGGCGGCCAAGATGCGCGAGCTCCAGCCCGAGCTCGCGGCGCTGAAGGAGTCGTACCCGGACGACCCGCAGAAGCAGCAGGAGGGCATGATGCGGCTCTACAAGGAGCGCGGCGTGAACCCGCTCGGCGGCTGCCTGCCGATGCTGCTGCAGTACCCGATCCTTATCGCGCTGTGGCGCTTCTTCCAGAGCACGCTCGTCCTCCGCGGCGAGTCGTTCCTCTGGGCGCACGACCTCTCGGCGCCGGACGTCATCGCGACGCTGCCGTTCGCGCTGCCGGCCTACGGCAGCCACGTCTCGGGCTTCACGCTTCTCATGGCGGGCTCGATGCTCGCCACGATGAAGCTCTCGCAGCCGTCGGGCAACGCCGTCTCGGGCCAGCAGAAGGCGCTGCTCTACATGATGCCGCTGATCTTCCTGCTGTTCTTCAACGGCTTCCCGGCGGGCCTGAGCCTCTACTACCTCGCGTTCAACATCTTCTCGGTCGTCCAGCAGCGGATCGTGAACCGGCAGGTGCACGAGCAGGCTGGCAAGGGCGAGATCCCGGGCATCGGCGCCGCGGCGCCGGTCAAGGGCCGCAAGGCGAAGACGAACGGGCGCGCGAGCCTCACGTCCCGCGCCGTCGCAGACGCCGAGGCGCGGCGGAAGAAGAAGTGAGCAGACCGGAGGGCGGTGGGCAAGAGGGACGGCCCTCCGCCCCCTCCCCTTCTGCCCCTCCGATCGTCGCCCTCGCGACGGCACGCGGACCGGCCGCCCTCGCCGTCGATCCGCGTCTCAGGCGCCGGCTCACGTCGCGCTCGTCGCGACGCGGTTTTCGACGCCGGATCTGGCCGAGGCGCCGGGCCACACGGCTCACACAGGCTGGATCGTGGACGACGCGGGGGCGCGCGTCGATCAGGTTGTGGCGACGGTCTTCCGCGCGCCGAGGTCTGCCACTGGCGAGGAGACGGTCGAGATCACGACGCACGGCGGCGACGCGGCGCCCGCAGGCCGTGCTGCGCGTGCTCGTCGCGGCGGGCGCGCGGCCGGCCGAGGCCGGCGAGTACACGCAGCGCGCCTTCCTCAACGGCAAGCTGGACCTCGCGCAGGCCGAGGCCGTCGCCGACCTCATCCACGCCACGTCGCGCGCGGCGCGCGGGCGGCCGTCGCGCAGCTACAGGGGCGCATCGGGCAGGCCGTCGCGGACGTCCGCGAGCGCCTCGTGGAGACGGCCGCGCTCGTCGCGCTCGAGCTCGACTTCGCCGACGAGGACGTCGAGTTCGCGGACCGCGCGGACCTCGCGCGGCGCCTCGCGCGAAACGGACGCGCTGCTGGACGAGCTGCTGTCGCAGCGCGCGCCTCGGGGCGCTCGTCCGCGGCGGCGCGGTGGTCGTGCTCGCCGGGCGGCCGAATGCGGGCAAGTCCACGCTCGCCAATGCCCTCGCCGGGCGCGAGCGGTCCATCGTCTCGGACGTGCCCGGCACGACGCGCGACGCCGTCGAGACGGACGTTGAGATCGGCGGCCTGCGCGTGCGCCTCGTCGACACGGCGGGGCTGCGCGAGACCGACGACACGGTCGAGGCAGAAGGCACGCGCCGCGCACGCGCGGCCGTGGGCACCGCCGACGCCGCTGCTCTACGTCGCCGACGCCGCGCGTGGGCTGGATGCGGAGGAGACCGCGGATCTCGAGCGCCTCGGCCGTGAGCGTCCCGACCTGCCCGTCCTGCGCATCGCCAGCAAGGCCGACCTGCTCGGCGGCGCAGCGCCGCACGGCACCCTCTCCGCGGCGCTCCAGGTCTCGGCCCGCGACGCGGCCGGGACGCCGGCTCTGCTCGACCCGCTCCGCGACGCGCTCCTCGCGGCACTCGGCGGCGACGCGGCGAGCCCCGAGGCGGACGCCGCGGCCGTCAACGAGCGCCACCGCGGGCACCTTGCCGAGGCGCAGGCGGCCGTCCGCCGCGCGCAGGCGGCGCTCCACGGCGACGCCGACCTGCTCGCGCTCGACCTCCGCGACGCCCTCCACGCGCTCGGCCTCGTCAGCGGCGCCGTCACTGCGGACGACGTGCTGGCGGCCGTCTTCTCGCGCTTCTGCATCGGCAAGTAGCGCCTCAGGCTACCGCGGTGCGGACGTACGCGACGTGGTCGGCCGCGTTGGCGTACGTCAGCTTCCACGTGTTGAGCTGCTCCTCGGTCAGCCGGTCGACGAGCCCGGCGATCTCGTCGATCGCATCGTCGACCTCCGAGAACAGGATCTCGACCATGCCGGGGTCCGGGTTGGAGAGGCACATCTTCACCGCTGCGAGCTGGTTCAGGACCTGGTCGCGCAGCATCTCGCGGATCTCGAAGATGGCCCGCGCGCGGAGCGACTTCTCGCGGGCACGGTCCGCCCACTGGACGGCCGCCTGGATCGCGCCCATCCCGACGACCGAGGCGAGCATCGCAACAGCCGCCGAGACGTCCAGCCACATCAGCCAGCCAGCGACGCACACGAGCGCGACCGCCATGCCGAGCACGTAGAATTCGATACGCCGGAGCAGGTGATGTCGGAGAGACTGTGTGGAAATCACGGCGCATGTCGGTGGGGAAAGGGTAATCAGCCCGACCGGCGGACGACCGTACCCGCCTCCCAAGATGGAACGGCTTCATTCCATCCGCCCCGTACTGACGGCTGCCGGTCGGCCCACCCATTCTTCCCGGCGCGTGCGGCGGCGCGGCGCGTTCTTTGGGACGAGACCATCCAGACCGCGAGATGAGCAACACCTACGACGTCGTCGTCGTCGGCGGCGGGCACGCCGGGGCGGAGGCCGCGCACGCCGCGGCCCGTGTCGGCGCGCAGACGCTGCTCGTCACGACGCGCCTCGACACGCTCGGCGCGATGTCGTGCAACCCGGCCATCGGCGGCGTCGGCAAGGGCCAGCTCGTGCGCGAGGTCGACGCGCTCGGCGGGCTCATGGGCCGCGCGGCGGATGCGACGGGCATCCAGTTCCGGATGCTCAACACGAGCCGCGGGGCGGCCGTCCACAGCCCGCGCTGCCAGTCGGACCGCCTCCAGTACGCCGCGTTCGTCCGCGAGGCGCTCGAGCAGACGCCGGGCCTCTTCTTCCGCCAGGACTCGGCCGTCGACCTGCTCACCGAGACGGAGAACGGCGCCACGCGCGTCGCGGGCGTCGTGACGCAGACCGGGATGGAGATCCGCGCGCGCGCCGTCGTGCTCACGAACGGGACGTTCCTCAACGGCCAGATGCACATCGGCCAGACGAGCGCCACGGGCGGGCGGGCGGGCGAGGCGGCGGCGGTCGGCATCACGGCGGCGCTGCACCGCCTCGGGTTCGAGACGGGCCGCCTCAAGACCGGCACGCCGCCACGCCTCGACGGCCGGACGATCGACTACGCCGCCTGCACCGAGCAGCCGGGCGACGCGCGCCCACTGCCCTTCTCGTTCCTCACGGACGCGCTGCCACAGGAGCAGCGCTCGTGCTGGCTCACGGCCACGACGCCGGCCGTCCACGACGCGCTGCGCGCCGGCTTCGCCGAGTCGCCCATGTTCGCAGGCCGCATCGAAGGCAAGGGCCCGCGCTACTGCCCGTCCGTCGAGGACAAGATCGACCGCTTCGCGGACAAGACGTCGCACCCGATCTTCCTCGAGCCCGAGGGTTGGACGACGACCGAGGTTTACGTCAACGGCTTCTCGACGAGCCTGCCCGAGGCGGTGCAGACGGCCGCGCTGCGCCTTATTCCCGGACTGGAGCGCGCACACGTCCTGCGCCCCGGCTACGCGATCGAGTACGACTACGTGCCGCCGCACCAGGTGCGGACGACGCTCGAGACGCACGCCGTCGCCGGGCTCTACCTCGCCGGCCAGATCAACGGCACGACGGGCTACGAGGAGGCCGCGGCGCAGGGCCTCATGGCCGGGCTCAACGCCGCGCGCCACGTCGGCGGGCAACCGGGCGTGACGCTCGGCCGCGACCAGGCCTACATCGGCGTCCTCGTGGACGACCTCGTGGGCAAGGGCACGGACGAGCCGTACCGCATGTTTACGAGCCGCGCCGAGCACCGGCTGCTGCTGCGCCACGACACGGCGGACCGCCGCCTCACGCGCCTCGGCGCCGACCTCGGCCTCGCCTCGACCGGGCGCGTCGCGCGGCTCGACCAGAAGGAAGCCGCCCTCGCCGCGACGCTCGCCAACCTCCGCGAGACGGCTGTCGCGCCCGGACGCCGTCAACGGCTACCTCGAATCCGTCGGGACGCCCGGCATCGCGCGCTCCGGTGCGGCTCGCGGCGCTCGCGCTGCGCCCCGAGGTCGTCCTGGCCGATTTGCTCGCGCACGCCGGCCTGTCGGCTCTCGCCGCCGCGGCGCCCGGGCTGGAGCCGATCCGTCGAGGCAGCGGGCGTCGAGCTGCGGTATGCGGGCTACGTCGAGCGCGAGGCGGCGCTCGTGGCGCAGATGACGCGCCTCGACCGCGTGGCCGTGCCGGCAGGCTTCGACTTTGCGGGCGTCCGCCAGATCACGCACGAGGCGCGCGAGCGCCTCGCCCATGTCCGCCCCGCGACGCTCGGGCAGGCCAGCCGCCTCGCCGGCGTCTCGCCCGCCGACGTGCAGGCGCTGATGGTGCTCTTGCGGCGGCCCGCGGAACAGGCCGCGTGAGCGCCGGTGCCTTCCCCAAATCCGCAGTCGTGCCCTTCCCCCCATTGCCAGCGCCATGTTCGACCCGCTCTCCGCTTTCACCGACGAGCAGCTCGGGACGCTGCACGCGTACGCGGCCGAGCTCGCGCGCGTCAACAAGGCGTACAACCTCGTCGCGCCGAATACCGTCCGCGACATCCCCGAGCGGCACGTGCGCCACTGCCTCGCGCTGTAGCGTCCGCGCGTTCCCCGACGGCGCGACGGTCGTGGACTGGGGCTCCGGCGGCGGGCTGCCGGCCGTCCCGCTCGCCGTCCGCTTCCCCAACGTCCGCTTTGTGGCCGTGGACGCCGTGGGCAAGAAGACCGAGGCCGTGCGCCTCTTCGCGCGACGCCTCGGGCTGACCAACCTCGATCGCGTGGAACGGCCGCGCCGAGGCCTACGATGGCCCCTCGCCGACGCACGCCGTCTCGCGCGCGACGGCCCCGCTGCGCGACCTCTGGACGCTGGTTCGAGGCCTGCCGCGTGCCCTTCGAGGAGCCGCTGCCGGACGGCTGCTGGGCGCCGGGCCTCGCCTGCCTCAAAGGCGGCGACCTCACGGACGAGACGTCCGCGCTCACGGCGGCCTTCCCCGAGGTGCACGTCGAGGCGACGGGGCTCGACGAGGTCCTCGGCGCCACGTGGGCCGACAAGGCGCTGGTCTCGGTCGTCTAGCGGCCGGGCGCCGCGGCGTAGGTTCGGTGCTCATCCTCTCTGCCCCGATGCTCCTCGAAAACCAGGTCGCGATCGTCACCGGCGCCAGCCGCGGCGCCGGCGCCGCCATCGCCCGCCGCCTCGCCCGAGACGGCGCCGCTGTCTGCGTGAACTACCTCGCCAGCGCGGACAAGGCCGAGGCCGTCGTCCGCGAGATCGAGGAGGCCGGCGGCCGCGCCTTCGCGCACCCCGCCGACGTCACGGACCCCGCCGCCGTCGCGGCGATGGTCGATGCCGTCGTGGCGCGCTACGGGCGCGTTGACGTCGCGGTGTCGAACGCGCTCCCGAGCTACGCCTTCGACCCCGCCGCGCCGTACGTCAGCGTCGCGACGGTGACGATGGACCACGTGCGGGCGCAGGTGGACGGCGCGGTCGGCGGGGCGCTGCACCTCGCGCAGGCGCTCCTGCCCGTGTTCACCGCGCAGGGCGGCGGGTCGATCGTGACCGTCGGCACCAACCTCGTCTACAACCCGGTCGTGACGTACCACGACTACACGGCCGCCAAGGCCGCACTCGTCGGCCTCACACGGACGCTCGCGGCAGGAACTGGGGCCGCACGGCGTGCGCGTGAACCTCGTCGCCGGCGGGCTCCTCGAGACGACCGACGCCTCGGCCGTCACCACGCCCGAGGTCTTCCAGTACATCGCCGCAGCCACGCCGCTGCGGCGGACGGTCACGCCCGAGCAGTTCGCCGACGCCGTCCTGTTTTTCGCGTCGCCGCTCTCCGCCGCCGTCACCGGCCAGTGCCTCGCCGTCGACGGCGGCCTGACGATGGCCTGACTCAGGGTTCACCCGGCCCCCGGGCACCTTTGGCGCGGCCGCGTGTACCGACCGGTCCCACGCTCCCTGCCTCATGTCGTTCAACGCCGTCCCCCTCCTCGTCGCCAAGCGCGACGGCCAGACGCTCGCGCCCGCGACATCCGCGACGCTCGTCGACGCCTACACCGCGGGCGACGTGCCGGACTACCAGATGGCGGCCTTCCTCATGGCCGCGTTCACGCGCGGGCTCGGGCCGGCCGAGGGCGTGGCGCTGATGCAGGCGATGCTCCACTCGGGCGAGGTCCTCGACCTCTCGCGACATCCCGGGCCTCAAGGTCGACAAGCACTCGACCGGCGGCGTCGGCGACAAGGTGTCGATCGTGCTCGCGCCGCTCGTCGCGGCGTGCGGCGTGCCCGTGCCGATGATCTCGGGCCGCGGCCTCGGCCACACCGGCGGCACGCTGGACAAGCTCGAGGCCATCCCCGGCTTCGACGTCAACCTCGACCTCGCCGCCTACCGCCGCGTCCTCGCCGACGTCGGGACGGTCATGATCGGGCAGACGGCCGAGATCGCGCCGGCCGACAAGAAGATCTACGCCCTCCGCGACGTGACGGGGACGGTCGAGTCGATCCCGCTCATCGCGGCCTCGATCCTGTCCAAGAAGCTCGCCGAGGGCATCGACGCGCTCGTGCTCGACGTCAAGGCCGGCCGCGGCGCCTTCATGACGGACGAGGCGCAGGCGCGCCTGCTCGCCGAGACGCTCGTCCAGATGGCGACGGACGCCGGCACGCCGACCGTCGCGCTGCTGACCGACATGGACGTGCCGCTCGGCCGCGCCGCGGGCAACGGCCCCGAGACGGCCGAGGCCATCCAGATCCTCCGCAACGAGACGCCCGACGGCGGCGCCTGCGCCGACGTGGTCGAGGTCACGCTCGCGCTCGCCGGCGAGATGGTCTGCCTCGGCGGCAAGGCCAGCACGCCCGAGGAAGGCCGCGCCATCGCCCAGAAAGCCCTCGCCGACGGCTCGGCCCTCGCCGTCTTCCGCCGCCTCGTCGCGGCCCACGGCGGCGACCCGGCCGTCGTCGACGCCCCCGAGACGCTCTCGGGCACGCTCCGTCGGGACTGTCACAGCGGAGCGCAGCGGGTTCGTGTCCGACATCGACGCGCGGCGGATCGCGCTCGCCGCGTTCGACCTCGGCGCGGGCCGCGCCCGAAAAGAGGACGCCGTCGACCCGAAAGCGGGCGTCGTGCTCAACAAACGGCCCGGCGAGCCCGTAGAGGCCGGCGACACGCTCGCGACGCTCTACGCCTCGCGACGCCTCAAGGGCGACCCCGGCGCCGTCCTCGCGGCGTTCACCCTCGCGATTCGGCGCCCGGCCCGCGCCCGCTCGTCCTCGACCGCCTCGACGCCGGCGGGTGGCGTTCCGCCTGAGCCGTCCGCCCCGTACCTTTCCAGCCTTCTCTGCCTGCACGACCCATGTGGAAGCGATTCTCCCGCCTCATCCAGTCCATCTTCGGCGGCGCCATCTCCGCGATGGAGGACCCCAAGCTCATCCTTGAGCAGAACATCCGGGAGCTGAACGACCAGGTCCCGAAGATGAACGAGAACATCGCGACGGTGAAAGCCAACGTGATGCTGCTCCAGAAGGAGGACCGCCGCTACACCGCCGAGCAGTCCAGCCTGACGTCCAAGGTCCGCGCCGCGATCACGGCCGGCCGCGACGACATCGCGCAGCGCTACGCCGTCCAGCTCCAGGGCATCAAGGAGGCGCAGGAGCGCACCGGCGAGCAGCTCCAGTTCGCCGAGCAGGCCTACGAGAAGTCGCTCCAGGTCAAGAAGGCCTTCATGCGCGAGCGCGAGAAGAAGATCGGCGAGGCCAAGGAGGCCCTCCGCGCCCACGAGCGCGCCAAGTGGCAGTCCAAGATCGCCGACACGCTCGAGCAGTTCGAGGTCGCCGGCGTGGACTCGACGCACGACGAGATGGTGCGCCGCGTCAACGAGCAGACGGCCAAGAACGAGGCGCGCATGGAGATGGCGCTGGACTCGATCGACACCGAGGCGATGGACATCGAGGAGGACGCGAAGGAGATGGAGGGCGCCGAGCTCGTCCGCCAGTTCAAGCTCGAGATGGGCATGGACGCGCCCGCGCCGGCCACGGCCGAGCCCGCCGATCCAGACGCCCGCCCTCGACGCGCTCGAGGACCTCGACCTCGGCGACAACGCCGGCACCGACCGCACGCGCACGCGGACGCAGTAACGCGCGAGGGATTGGGGAGCGGTAACCGGGAACGGGTCCCTCATCCGCCTGCGCCCGTTTGCTCTCCCCAGCCTCCCCCTTTCCATTTCCCGCTCCCCCATGTCCCCCGAGGAGTTCAACCGGCTGAAGGAGGAGGAGAAGGCGCACCTGCGCCAGCTCCGCGACCTCAAGCAGCAGCACCGCGACGTGCAGCGCAAGGCGTCGATCCTCGGCGCGCTGCGCGGCATGGATCCCGCCGGCCTCACGGCCGAGACGGAGGCCAACACGGACGCGCTGATGCGCGGCGCCGATCACGCAGGAGGCGCGCCTCGACCTCGCCCTCGAAGGCGAGGCCGAGCGCGCCGCAGACCGAGGCCGACCGCGACGCGATGCGCCAGGCCGAGGCCGCCGAGCTCGTCCGCCAGATGAAGGCCGACGGCCGGCGCCGACGGACGGCGAGACGGCCGCCCGCCCCGCCACCGACGCCGCCGCGCACCATCGGCCGCACGCCGCCCGCCCGCCGACGACGCCCGACGCACCGCCGCGGCGCCCGCGCGGCGCCAAAACGCTCGGCCGCCCGAGAAGCCAGTAAGCCGGGTTGACGGTGACGAGCGGTGAGGTCTGCCACACCGCCACGACCTCAGCCTCCAGCCGCACTGTCGCTCCGGCGCCCCCCCATGCCCGACGACCCGCTCAACTACACCCGTGAGGCCTTCATGGCCCCGGCCAACCTCGCGTTCCTGCTCGTCGCGCTGCTCGTCGCGACGATCGTTCTCAGCGGGGCCGCGACGAGCGTCGCCCTGATCTTCGCCGCCGCGGCCGAGCTGCTCTACCTCGGCGACGTGCCGCGCAACGAGCGCTTCCGCAAGGTCGTCCGCTCGCGCGCGGCCGCCGTGCGCGCCAAGGCGCCGACCGACCGCGAGGTCTTCCGGACGCTCGAGAAGGACGGCCAGAAGCGCTACGTCCGCTTCCGGAACATGGAGAAGGCGATCAAGGACAACTACGCCAAGCTGCCCTACGCCTCGCAGGGCCTCCTCGACGCGCACCTCACCAAGCTCGACGGCCTCCTCGACGCGCACCTCAACCTGCTCCAGCTGCGCGAGCGCTACGCGCGCTTCGCCGAGCGGACGGGCGAGGCCGACATCCTCGACGCCATCACCGCGCTCCGCAAGGAGATGGAGTCCGACCCGCCGCGCGTGCGCGCCATCAAGCAGCGCCGCCTGACGATCCTCGAGAAGCGCCTCGACCGCTTCAAGCAGGCCGGCGAGAACCTCTCCATCGTCGACGCCCAGATCGCGACCATCGAGGACGTCGCGCGCTACGTCTACGAGCAGTCGCTGACGATGCAGAACCCCGACGAGGTCTCGTTCCAGCTGGACACGCTGATGAACGAGGTCGAGGAGACGCAGGCGTCCATGGACGCGCTCGACGACGCCTTCGGCGACCCGGCGACGCCTCACCGACGCCGACGTCGAGGCCTTCGAGGCGTCGCGTCGCCGGCAAGCTCGACACGTCCGCCCTCGACGAGCTCGGCGAGACCTCGACCTCGGCGACGACGCCACGCACGCGCCGCCGCACGCGGAGCTGACCAGGCCGAGGAGGAGGCTGGAGGCTTCCGCTCAGAGATTCTAGCCGTCCCGAGGCGCACGCGCGCCTCTCCCACACCCAAACCGTATATCCGTGGCCGACTTCCAGACCATCCAGTACGCCGTCGACGACGACGGCGTCGCGCTCGTCACCCTCGACCGGCCCGAGGCGCTCAACGCGCTCAGCCAGCGCCTCGTCGCCGAGCTCGTCGGCCGCCTTCCGGCAGGCCCGGACGGACGCCGCCGTGAAGGGCGTCGTGGTGACGGGCGCGGGCGAGAAGGCGTTCGCCGCCGGCGCCGACATCGCCGAGTTCGCGGACATGGACCCGCTCACGGCGCACCGCTTCGCCGTGCGCGGGCAGGGCGTGATGACGCAGATCGAGATCCATGGCCAAGCCCGTCGTCGCGGCCGTCAACGGGTTCGCGCTCGGCGGCGGGTGCGAGCTCGCGATGGCCTGCCACCTGCGCGTCGCCTCGGAGAACGCCCAGTTTGGGCAGCCCGAGGTCCAGCTCGGCCTCATCGCCGGCTACGGCGGCACGCAGCGCCTGCCGCGCCTCGTCGGGCGGGGCATCGCGACGGAGATGCTGCTCACGGGCGACCGCATCTCGGCGCAGCGCGCCTACGAGACGGGCCTCGTCAACCGCGTCGTCCCGTCCGAGGACCTCCTCCAGACGGCGCGCGAGCTGGTGCTCAAGATCGCGTCCAAGGCGCCCGTCGCCGTCGCGATGACGCTGCAGGCGGTCCGCGCGAGCGACCTGCCGCTGCCGCAGGGCCTCCAGCAGGAGGCCGCCCTGTTCGCGCAGTGCGTCGCGACCGAGGACTTCGTCGAGGGCGTCGGCGCGTTCCTCGGCCGCCAGACGCCCTGAGTTCCAGGGGCGGTAGGGACCGGGGCATGTCGACTGGGGACTGACCGATCCGGCTGCTCCTCGCCTCTTCATCCCTTATCTCCCACGTCCCGGCCGCCTCATGATCGTTGCCCTGATCCTGCTCACGCTCGTCGCCAGCGCGTTTTTCTCGGGCTCCGAGACGGCGTTCGTGACCGCGAACCGCCTCAAGACGGAGGTCCGCGCGCGGCAGGGCGGCGGGCTCGGGCGCATCGTGCAGGACGTTCCTCGCCGACCCCGGCTCGTTCCTCACGACGACCCTCGTCGGCAACAACGTCGCCATCGTCGTCTACTCGACCGCCGTCGGGATCTGGCTGGACGGGCCGCTGACGGCGCTGTTCGCCGGGCTCGGCATGGCCAACCCGACCGGCGCCGTCCTGCGCGACGCAGACGGTCCTCGCGTCGGTCGTCGTGCTCGTCCTCGGCGAGGTCCTCCCGAAGTCGCTGCATGCGGCAGCCGTCGGCGCGGGCGCTGTTCATCGCTCGCCGGGCCCCTCAAGGCGACGTACTACCTGTTCTGGCCGCTGATCAAGCTCGCCGGCTGGACGAGCGGGCTCCTCGTCCGCGCCGTCGGCACGCCGGCGGACTCGATGCAGCAGTTCCTGCGCCGCGACTTCGAGCTCGTCATCCGCGAGTCCCGCGAGACGGGCACGCTGGACCTCGACGAGGAGGAGTCCGAGATCCTCTCCAACGTCTTCGAGCTGCGCACGCTGCGGGTCAAGGACTCGATGGTGCCCCGGACGGACATCCACGCCGTCGACGAGTCGGCGACGATCGAGGCCGTCCGGCAGACGTTTATCGAGACGGGCCACAGCCGCCTGCCCGTGTACCGCGGCACCATCGACCGCGTCGTCGGCATCGTGCTGGCCCACGACCTCTTCCACGCGCCCGCCTCGCTCGCGGCCATCCTGCGGCCGGCGCACCTCGTGCCCGAGTCGAAGCCTGCCCGCGACCTGCTCTTCGACTTTCTCCGCGGCGGCACCTCGATGGCCGTCGCCGTGGACGAGTACGGCGGCACGGCCGGCGTCGTGACCATCGAGGACCTCCTCGAGGAGCTCTTCGGCGACATCCGCGACGAGCACGACGAGGCGGCCGCCCCGATCCGGCGCATCGACGACGCGACGCACCTCGTCCACGGCCGCGTCGAGCTCGACGACCTTGCCGAGGCGACGGGCATCCGCCTGCCCGAGGGCGACTACGACACCGTCGCGGGCTGCCTGCTCGCGCACGCCGGCCACGTCCCCGCCGAGGGCGAGCAGTTCGCGATGGACGGCCTCACGATCACGGTCGCCACGGCGACCTCGAACCGCATCGAGGCGGTGCGGATTACGACAGTGTAGCGGCGAGAGGGCTGACGGGGACGGCCGGTCCCGGCAGGATCGCGCGCTCGGCGCGCGCGAGGTGCTTCCCTTTCCAGCCTCCACGCTCTGGCCTTTCTCAGACGCGCGCCGCGACCGAAGCCCCGCCGGCGTGCACCATCAACGGGCAATTCAACCGGCCCTTCGGAACCGCTGCGGCGGCGCGCGCGAACATGAGGAGCGGTTCGCCGGGCTCGCCCGGGGCGCCGCACACCGGCTTGCAGCCACTGCATGGGAACCTGTACAGCGTTTATCGCGGGTGCCCCGCTTAGGACCTGACCACCAGGCCGCTCCCCGCTTCGGCGGGCTCCACGTGCGACGGCTCGCCGCCGTACGCGGACCGCGGAAGGAGCGAGGGTCCGGGAGGTACCCACCGTTTTGACGAGCAGGTTCTCGTCTCAACGCTGCAGGCTGGTGCCCTTTGAGGCGCTCTGCGCCGCGCCCGCCCCGGAGGCCTGGCCTCCGGGGCGGACGCCCCCTTTTCAACCCTGCCCGCCCGATGGACCCGCTCTTTGCCGCCCTCCTCGCCTGCCTCGCCGTCGCGATCGGGTTTGTCGGGGCGCGCGTGGGCCGCGCGTCGTCCGTCGAGAAGCGCTTCGCCGCGGCGGCCGATGAGGCAGAGCGCGTCGCCCGGGCCGCCGAGGCCGAGGCGGAGGCGTTCCGCCGGGACCACGTCGAGGCCGCGCGCGCCGAGGTGGCCCGCGGTCGCGAGCAGGTCGCCCGCGACCGCGCTGAGGCCGCTCACGAGCGCGACGACGTGCGCCAGCAGCGCCTGCGCCTCGAGGCGCAGGCCACCGAGGCGGCCGAGCAGCGCGCCCGCGCCCTCGAGAAGGCGAACGCCCAGCGCGCGCGCCTCGACGCCCGGGCGAAAGGGGCAGCGGACCGCGAAGCCGCCCTCGAGCAGGCCACGGACGCCGTAGATGCCCTCACGGCCGAGGCGGCAGCCCGCCGCGCTGAGGCGGACGCGCTGCAGGAGCAGGTGCAGTCACTCGCCCGCGCCGCCGGCCGGCGCCAGCAGGAGGTCGCCGCGCGCGAGCGCGACGCCGAGGCCGCCGAGGCGCACCTCGCGGCCGAGACCGCGCGCCTCGACCGGATGGTCGCCGAGACGCTCGCGACGCTCGAGCGGGCGGCAGGCTTCAGCCGCGACGAGGCCCGCCAGCAACTCGTCGCCGAGATGACGCGCGAGGCGCGCCTTGAGGCCGCCGGACAGGTGAAGGACGCCCGCGACGAGGCGCACCGGACGGCCCAGCGCGAGGCGCAGAAGGTCATCCTGAAGGCCATCCAGCGCATCGCCGCCACGACGACCATCGAGCATACCGTGACGGCCGTCCCGCTGATGTCTGAGGACATGAAGGGCCGCGTCATCGGCCGTGAGGGCCGCAACATCCGCTCGTTCGAGGCCGCGACGGGCATCGAGGTCATCGTGGACGACACGCCGGACGCCGTCCTCGTGTCCGGCTTCGACCCGGTCCGCCGTGAGATCGCGCGCGTCGCGCTCACGCGCCTGCTCGCCGACGGCCGGATCCACCCGGCCCGCATCGAGGAGGTCGTCGAGGCCGTGCGCGCCGAGATCGAGGAGGAGGTCGTGATGGCGGGCGAGCAGGCCGCGCTCGAGCTCCAGATCCACGGCCTCCACCCCGAGCTCGTCCGCATGGTCGGGCGGATGAAGTACCGCACGAGCTTCGGCCAGAACCTGCTCGCGCACTCGATCGAGGTGGCCAAGCTCGCGAGCCTCATGGCGGCCGAGCTCGAGCTCGACGCGCGCAAGGCCAAGCGCGCCGGCCTCCTCCACGACATCGGCAAGGTCGCCGAGGAGAACCTCGAGCAGCCGCACGCGATCGTCGGGATGGAGCTCTGCCGGCGCTACAAGGAGCACCCGGACGTCTGCAACGCCGTCGGCGCGCACCACGACGAGGTGCCGATGGCGGCCATGATCTCGCCGCTCGTGCAGGCGGCCGACGCCTCGTCGGGCGCGCGGCCGGGCGCACGGCGCGAGTCGCTCGAGCGCTACGTGCAGCGCCTGAAGGCGCTTGAGGACATCGCCGAAGGCTTCGAGGGCGTCGTGCAGGCATACGCGATCCAGGCTGGCCGCGAGGTCCGCGTGGTCGTGGACACGGCCGTCGTGTCGGACGCGCTGGCGGAAACGCTCGCCGTGGACGTGTCGCGGCGCATCGAGCGCGAGATGGAGTACCCGGGGCAGATCAAGGTGACGGTCATCCGCGAGGTTCGCGCCGTCGCCGTGGCGCGCTAGCCCCCTCGGGCTAACGGCAGGCGGCATAGCCCGTCGGCCCCGGTGCGCGGGACGGCCGCGGTGCCTAGCTTGAGGGAGGTCGCGCGATTGCCCTTCTGCGCGCCCGCTCCCCTCTCCGACGCCTGCCAACCGGCCGACGTCCCCCCCGTCCGGCCCTGCCCGGAGCCCCTCGACATGACCATTGCTGCGCTGGAGCAGATGTCCGACGCCGACCTGAGCGGCATCGCCCGGCGGCTCGGCCTCGACACCGAGCGGCCGCGCCGCGACCTCATCTACGCCCTCCTCGAGGCACAGGCCGAGGCCGCCGACGCGCCCGAGCCTGCCCGCCCGGAGCGCCGACGTGCGGCCCGCACGCGCCGCCCCATCGCGGCGTCGTGGCCGGCGTACATGCAGGGCTACGACCCGGCGCGCGCCGTCCTCGAGGGCCTCATCCGCAAGGTCGGCGTGCTCGAGCTGCTGCCCGACGGCTACGGCTTCCTGCGCTCGGCCGAATACAGCTACCTGCCCTCTGCAGACGACATTTACGTCTCGCCGAGCCAGATCAAGCGCTTCAGCCTGCGCCTCGGCGACACCGTCGACGGGCAGATCCGGCCGCCGAAAGAGGGCGAGCGCTTCTTCGCGCTCCTGCGCGTCAACACGATCAACGGGCGCCCGCCGGAGCGCTTCACCGAGCGCACGGGCTACGACTTTCTCACGCCGGGCTACCCGGACACCGCGCTGCGCCTCGAGCCGCTCCCCGGCGCGCCGGCGCTGCCACCCGATGCCGCACTCACGGCGCGGCTCGTGGACCTCGTCGCGCCGATCGGCAAGGGCCAGCGCGGCGTCATCGTCGCCCCGCCACGGGCGGGCCGGACGACGCTCATCGAGCACCTCGCGCAGGCCATCCGCGCCGGCCACCCCGAGGCGACGCTCATCGTGCTGCTCGTCGACGAGCGCCCCGAGGACGCGACGGCCGTCGAGCGCGCCATCCCCGGCGCGGAGGTCGTCTCGACGACGTTCGACGACGCGCCCGAGCGGCAGGTCCACGTCGCGGACCTCGTGCTCGAGAAGGCCAAGCGCCTCGTCGAGGCCGGGCAGGACGTCGTCGTGCTCGTGGACTCGCTCTCGCGCCTCGCGCGCGCCCACAACGGCGTTGCGCGCGCCGGCGACGCCCGCGGCGACGTCCGCGGCGGGCTGGACCCCACGGCCGTCCGCGGCCCGAAGCGCCTCTTCGGCGCTGCCCGCGCCGTCGAGGAAGGCGGCAGCCTGACCGTCCTCGCGACGCTCCTCACCGAGACGGGCAGCGCACTCGACGCCGCCATCTTCGAGGAGTTTGCCGGGACGGGCAACCTCGAGATTAGCCTCAGCCGCGCCCTCGCCGATGCGGGCCACTTCCCGGCCATCGACGTGCTTGGCTCGGGCACGCGCCGCGTCGAGATGCTGCTCGCGCCAGAGCGCCTCGCGGCCGTCCGCGCGCTGCGCGCCGGGCTCGCCGGGATGACGCCCGCCGAGGCGCTCGCCGCCCTCACGGAGCGCATCCGCGCGACGCCCTCCAACGACGCGCTGCTCGGGGGAGCTGAGGACTGAGGGCCGATAGAAGAGGGCAGCCAGTTTTTCCGCCCCCGCCTCGACGCACCGTTTTCCGCTTTCCAGCCGCCCTTCCCCAGCCTCCATGATCGAAACGGTCCTGCTCGACATGGACGGCGTGCTCGTCGACGTCCGCGGCTCGTTCCGCCGGGCCATCGACGAGACCGTCGGCGCGCTCGGCGGCGCGCCGCCACCCCCCGGGCGCGTACAGGCGCTGAAGGATGCCGGCGGCTTCAACAACGACTGGGTGCTCTCGCACGCGCTCCTCCGTGAGGCCGGCCACGACATCCCGTACGAGACCGTCGTCGCTGCTTTCCAGCGCATCTACCGCGGCGACGCCTTTGACGGCTTGATCGCGACGGAGCCGCCGCTGATCCGGACGGAGACGCTCGAGAGACTCGCCGGCCACGTGCGCCTCGCGCTCGTCACCGGCCGCCCCGAGGCGGACGCCGAGTGGACGCTGCGGCGCTTCGGCTGGGACGCGCTCATCCCGGTCGTCGTCGGCATGGACGAGCAGGCGGGCCGCGAGAAGCCGAACCCGTGGGGCGTCGTCCGCGCGCTGGAGCGCCTCGGGATGCCCGCCGAGACAGCCCTCTTCGCCGGCGACACCGTGGACGACATCGCCGCGGCGATCGGCGCGGGCGTCGTACCGGTCGGCGTCGTCCCGCCAGGCCACGACCTCGCCGCGCACCGCAGGACGCTGATGACGGCCGGAGCGCGCGTCGTCCTCTCGACGCCCGAGGCGCTGCCGGCGCTCGCGGCGGCGCTGGGCTGACGCCTCAGGCTGGAAGCAGAGACGCCAGTTCTCCGGGTGGAAGACTGGCGCCAGGGTGGCACGACGAGGAATCGAACCTTACCGAACCGGTCGGCCGGGCGGGGCGCCCGGGGAGGGCACCCCGGTCAGACGAGGTCTCCGCCCTCGCGCGGGGCGTCCGACGCCGGGAGCACCGTGCGGACGCGTGCGCCGCCGAGCCGCTCGGAGGCCCCCAGCTCAATCCGTCCGCCGTGCCCGACGGCGATCGCTCGGGCAAGCGACAGCCCGAGCCCGATCCGCCGGCCGGACGGCCAGCCAGACACGAACGGCTCAGTGGCGAGGTCCAACTCAACTCCGCCGAACCCGGGCCCGTCGTCCTCGACTGTGATCTCGACCTCCCCGCCGGTCCGCCCCGCCGACACCACGACGTGGCCGCCGCCGAGGCCTGCGGCGAGGACGGCGTTGTCGAGCATGCTGGTCACCATCCGGACGAGGGCGGTGCCGACGCCGAGCACCCCGAGCCACGGCGCGACTTCGACCTCGACCGGGATGCCGCTCGTCTCCACGTTCGCGACAGCCGTCCGCACGACGGCCCCCACGTCGACCGGGCGGAGGACCCCGTCGACGCCGCGGGCGTGGAGGTACATCGCGTGGACGACCTGGTCGGCCCGCCGGCCCTGCGCGGCCGCCCGGGCAGCACTCTCGCGGATCGCCTCGACGTGCTCGGCGGCCTCGCCGCCGGCGTCGCCGAGGAGCTCGGCCAGCGCCTCAGCCTCGCGCTCGACGACCTCCGAGAATCCGACGGACAGCCCGAGCGGGTTGCGGAGTTCGTGAGCGATTCCCGAGAGCAGCCGCCCGAGTCCCGCCAGCTTCTCCTGCTCGATGAGTTGGGCCTGCATCTGGCGGATGTGCCGGAGCGTCTGCCGGAGCGCGGCGTTCGTGGCCTGGAGCGCCTCGCTCCGGCGCGCCCGCTCGACCGCGTAGCGGAGGGTCCGGCGGAGCAGCTCCGGCGTGAGCTCTGACTTGACGAGGTAGTCCTGCGCGCCGGCGCGAACGGCGCTGAGAGCCACATCGAGGTCGCCCAGCGACGTCAGCGCGACGACCGGCACGCCGCCGGCCGCGCCGACGACGCGGCCCATCGTCTCCCAGTACGCCGAGTCCGGGAGTTGCTGGTCGGAGAGAATGGCGTGGAACGGCTCGCCGGAGGCGCGAGCGTCCGCGAGCGCGACCACTGCCGCACCGACCGTCGAGGCGTGCTCGAGGGCCACCGTCGGGTCGTAGACAGCCTCGAGGTACGCCTCGACGAGGGCGGCGTGGTCGGGGTCGTCCTCGATGAGGAGCACCCGGAGGGGATCGGGCGTGTCGTGCTCGAGGATCTCGAACTCGACGAGGGAGTCCTCTGGCCCGCCGGGCTCAGGCGAGGGTGGGGGCATCAGATCAGGGAAGCAGGTTCCAGCGCGACCAGTAGTCGCCCATCTCGTGAATCATCGCCTCAAACTTGGGGTAGTCGACTGGTTTGACGAGGTAGCTGTTGGCGTGGTAGCGGTACGCGCGGGCCCGGTCGCTCTCCGCGTCGCTCGTCGTGAGCACGACGATGGGGACCTCCCGGAGGACCTCGTCCTGCTTCACGACGGAGAGCACGTCCAACCCGCCCACGCGGGGCAGGTTGAGGTCGAGCAGGATAAGGTCGGGGCGCGGCGCATCGGCCTGGTCGCCCCGGCGAAAGAGGATATCGAGCGCCTCGGCGCCGTCCCGCGCGCGGTGGACGGTGTGCCGGTCGTCGTGCGACTCGAGCGCGACGACGGTCAGCTCGGCGTGGTCGTCGTCGTCCTCCACAAGGAGGATCGAGAGGGGACGGATCGGAGTGTCGGAGGACATAGATATGGTTGTCTGCAATAGGTGTGCCGTCGTTAGGAAACCTCGGGCTCGGCAGCCACGGCGTGAGAGGGAAACTGGAGCACGAACCGGGCCCCCTCGTGTCCGGGCGGCCCTCCGGCGCTCTCCACCCACGCCGTCCCGCCGTGCACCTCCATCACGCGTGCGACGACGGCCAGACCGACGCCGGTCCCAGTACCGCCCGTTTCCAGCCGCTGGAACAGGTCAAACACGCGCTCACGGTAGGCCTCCGGGATGCCGGGGCCGTCGTCCTCGACGATCACGCAGAGCCCCCCGTCCCGGGCCCGCTCAGAACGGAGGCGGACGCGGGCCCCGCCGCCGCCGAGCCCGTAGTGGACCGCGTTGGCCAGCAGGTTCTCGAGCGCCTCGTCGATCCGCTGCTCGTCGGCGAAGACGCGCCCGAGCGGGTGGTCCACCTCGACGACGCCCCCAGCGGCCTTCACGCGGACCCGGAGGTCGCCGGCCAGCCGGTCGGCCAGCCGGTCGAGGTCGACGACGGTCGGGTCGCCGGTCGTCCGGCCGGCCCGGCTGAGGAGGAGGAGGTCCTCGATGAGCCGGCCCATCCGCTCGGCCGCCCCGAGCGCACGGTCTGCGGCACCGAGGGCCTTGTCGGTCCGCCCCGCCTCGACGTGCGTCTTGAGGAGGCCGAGAAAGCCGGTTACGGTCACGAGCGGGCTCTTGAGGTCGTGCGAGACGGTGTAGGCGAACCGCTCCATCTCGGCGTTCTTCTGGCGGAGCGCCTCCTCCTGCTCGCGCCGCTCGGTCACGTCGTAGTTCAGCCCGTAGACCTTGCGCCGGCTCCCGTCCGACACGACCGTCCCGTGGCCGACCAGCCACCGGACCCGGCCGCCCGGCCGGAGGATGCGGAACTCGGACACGTACGGGTCTCCGCCCTCGACCGTCCGGGTCAGCGCGGCGCGGACCTCGGGGAGGTCGTCCGGGTGGACGAGCGCGAGAAAGTCTTCGGCCGTCTCCACATCATCAGCCCCCCAGAGGGCGGCCGCGCGGTCGTCATAGGTCAGCGCGTCTGTGGCGATGTCCCACTCCCAGGACCCAATCCGGCCGCCTTCGAGCGCGATCTCCAGCCGGGCCCGGCTCTCCCGGACGGCCCGCTCGGCGTCCTTCTCCGCCGTCACGTCGGACGCCGCGCCGACGAACCCGACGATGCGGCCGTCGGCGTCTACGGTGGGCCGGACGCGGTCGCGGAGCCAGCGGCACGTCCCGTTGGGCCGGCAGATCTGGTACTCGCCCTCGATCGCCTCGCCTCGGAGGAGCTGCTCGAACCGCTGGAGCGCGGCCGGGAGGTCGTCGGGGTGGATGGTGTCGGTCCAGTCCGTCGCGGAGGCCCCGGGCTCGGGGACGACGCCGAGGATGTCCTCGTAGGCCCCGAGCGTCCACTCGGTCGTGAGCGCCCCGTCCGGGCCGATTCGGACACCGTAGGCGAAGTCGGCCGTGAGTTCAGAGACCCCCCGGAACCGCTCCTCGCTCTCGCGGAGCCCGATCTCGGCCTTCTTCTGATCGTGGATGTCCGTGCACGTCCCGAACCACCGGACGACCTCGCCGTCGGGACCGCGGAGGGCGTTCGCCCGGGCGATGAACCAGCGGTACGCCCCGTCGGAGGCCCCCCGGAAGCGGTACTCGACCTCGTACGGGTCGCCCGTCGCGAGCGAGTGACCCCAGGCGACGCCGGTCCGGTCGAGGTCGTCGGGGTGGAGGTAGTCGGCCCACCGGAAACCCTGGGCGACGCCGTCGTTCTCGCCTCCCGGCTCGTCGGGCCGGGGCATCCCGGTGTACGCGTACCAGTGGTCGTTGAAGTAGTCGTGGTACCCCTCGGGCGTCGTCGTCCAGACGAGCTGGGGGAGCGACTCGGCGATCTGCCGGAACTGCCGCTCGCTCTGCCGGAGGTTCTCGCTGGTCCGCCGGGCCTCGGTGACGTCGGTGAAGTAGACCGACAAGCCGCCCGCGAACGGGTAGGCTCGGACGGCGACGTGCAGGCCGAGCGGCTCGTAAAACGCCTCGAAGCTTACGGCCTGTTGCGTCTCGACGGCCCGGTGGTAGGCGTCCCAGAACGGGCTCCCGACGGCCTCCGGGAACTCGTCCCAGACCCGCTTCCCGAGCAGTTCGTCGCGCGTCCGGCCAAGGAGCGGTTCGGCCTGCTCGTTGATGTAGGCGAACCGCCACTCCGTGTCGATCGCGATGAACGCGTCGCTGATGGAGGCGAGCACCTGCGTGGCGTCGAGCCCGAGCGGCGTGGCCGCGGCATCCTCCTCGGAGGGGGAGGTGGGAGTCGTCGGGGGCATAGGGGATGACTTGGACAGACACGCTTGGAGTCACAATCTGAATCCTGGTTCCTCCAGTGAGCGCCCGGGGCAGTTGCGCGTGATGGTCCAGAGCCGCTCGCCGAGACGGACCTCGTGGAGATGGTGGTTTGTCCTGCTGAGAAGGAAGCCGGCGGCGCCCTCGAGGTCTCGTCGGCGGTTGTCAGGCCGCCAGTGGTAGAGCAGGGGCGTCGAGACGAACAGGCAGAGCACAAAAAGGCCCTCTGCGATTTCGCAGAGGGCCTTTGTTGCCCGAACGGGTCTCGGATCGAACCACAGCGGCTCGCCTGGCGCACCTGCACGGGCTCACACATCTTGTCGGTATCAGTCTGAGGTGAGAGTACGAGAAATGACCCTCGTCAGCCGTCGACGGACACGGTGGCGCGCCTGACGCGAGAGCAGTCGGTGGGATACCTTCGGAGCCAGACCCGATGGCACCATGAAGACACCCCGGTTCTACCTGGAGCACATTCACGAGCAGACGCGCTACCTCATGGAGGCGTCTGCCGGACAGACCAAGGAGTCGTTCTTGGCAGGATCAGACGCTCATCCTGGCCTTCGAGCGTAGCCTGGAGATCATCGGCGAGGCCGTCGCGCGCCTCGACGATGCGTTCAAGGAGGCGCACCCAGATGTGCCGTGGCGCGCGATCCGCGGCCTTCGCAACGTTGTCGCCCACGTCTACTGGGCCGTCGACTACGACATCGTGTGGAACGTCGTCACAGCCGAGGTGCCGCCACTCCACGAGCAGCTCGGGACTCTCCTCGCCACGACTCCATGACGACGACAGACATCGCCGCGGCGCTCCGACCGCACAACGCCACGCTGCGCGGGCTCGGCTTGCGCTCGCTTGCGCTTTTCGGCTCGTCTGCCCAAGGCACCGCCCGCCCTGATAGCGACGTCGACCTGCTGTACGAGTTTGCTCCCGACGCCGCTACGCTCAGCGCGCTGGTGGACCTTCAGTCGTTGCTGGAAAGCGTCTTGGGCCGAGACGTCGACTTGGTGTCGCGGAAATACCTGAGCCCGATCCTGCGGCGTCACATCGGCGACGACGTGCATGCTGTGTTCGAGGCGCTTGAGACGGCATGACGAGTTGGGAGGACCACGCCCAAGGGGCAATCAGAAAACAAAAAGGCCCTCTACACTACTGTAGAGGGCCTTTGTTGCCCGACAAGGAATCGAACCTTGAACCTCCAGATCCAGAAACTGGCGCTCTGCCAATTGAGCTATCGGGCAGTATTCCCGCCGCAGCGGGAGGCACAAGATACGGCTCTCCGGCGGCGCTTCAACCCGCCCTTCCGCGAGAGATCGCTCTTCGAATCGTCTTCGAGCGTCAGCGCTCCGGTACCTCGGCTGGCACCCTGGCGAGCGCGTCCACCTCGCCGACCGGCACGCCGCGCCAGAGCGCGATCTGCTCAGCGATGAGGGCCCGGACGCGCTCGCGGAGGTCGGTCACATCGTCGGCCGTCAAGCCGAGGGTCGGGATGGGCGGGAAGACGTGGACGCGGCAGGTCGCTGGGCTGAAGATCCAGCCCTGCGCCGGCAGAGCGTTCATCGTGCCATCGACGGCGATGGGGAGGATGGCCGTCTGCGTCTCGACGGCGAGGCGGAAGGCGCCGTCCTGGAACGCCTTGAGGCGGCCGTCGCGGCTGCGCGTGCCCTCGGCGAAGAACATCACCGAGCAGCGCCGGGCGAGGGCGGAGCGGGCGCGGACGAGCACGCGCGCGCGGCTCTCGGGGTCCTTGCGGTCGACCGGAATGTCGCCCGCGAGCGTCATCTCCCAGCCGAGGAAGGGCACGTCGAAGAGCGCCTTCTTCGCGACCCACTTCATCTCCCACGGCAGCCGCGAGATCAGCGGGATGTCCGCGTTGGACTGGTGGTTGCTCACGACGACGAACGGGCGCCGCGGGTCGGCCGGCATCTCGCCCGAGATGCGGACGGTCCATGCCGGGTTGACGCGCGACAGCTGGCCGCCGAACCACCGAAAGACGCGACCCGTCGTGTAGCGCGCCGGATCGCGGTCGAACAGCCGCACGATGGCCAGCACGGGCAGCGTCACGAGCACGATCGCCGCGATAGCGATCCACGACAGGGCAGACGTCAGAGCCTTCATGGACGAGAATATCGGTCGGCAGGAGCGTCGACCTACGACACGCAGCCGCACCGGGCTCCCGCGAGCGGCCTCCGACGTGGAACGCCGCGGCGCCCCGCGCGATAGACGCCGCATGGATGTCGTCAAAGTGTTCGTCGAAGACCCCGCAGCGCCCGCTGGCGGCTCGCCGCCCGGCGCGGGCAATGGCGAGCGCCCCGCGCCAGCCGACGCCTCGGCCGAGGCGTTCCTCGCGAGGCTGCGCGCGCCTGCCGCTCCGCTCGCGCGCGCCTACCTCGCCGGCACACACCTGGGCGCCGGCCGGCCGCGCGTCGGCCTGACGGCTCTCGGCGCCCTGGACGCGTTCACCGGGCCGCTCCTCACCTGGGCTGCTGGCCGCACGTGGACGCGCCTCTCGGTCGGCGGCCGCGCCGCTGCCATCCGCGACGGTGAGGCCCGACAGGCACTCGACGATCCGTCTGGGACACTCCTTCTCGCGCTCGCCCCAGGCCCGGTCCCCGACGACATCCTCGCGACGATCGCGCTCGGTGACGCCACACTCTCAGCACACGCGCTCCGAACGTTTCTCATGGCCGACCCGGGCGCCGCGGTCCTGCGCCCGGTGCCGGCGCACGACGGCAACGACTGGTCGATCGACGCGCGAAGCCCGCTCCGGGAAAGCCTCGTCACCGCCTTCCGCGCGTGCGTCGCGCCACCCGACGTGCGGCGCTTCATCGTGCCGCACATCCGCGGCGAGGCCAAGTTCTACTTCGAGCAGTGGGGCCTTGAGGCGCCGCCCACCGGCACCGAGGAGCTATGACGACCGAGCAGGCCATGGACCGCGCCCTCGCGCTGGCCGCACGCGCCGCGGGCGCCGCCTCGCCAAACCCGCTCGTCGGCGCCGTCATTCTTGGTCCGGACGGCGACGCCTGGGGCGAAGGCTGGCACGGCGCGGCCGGCGGCCCGCACGCCGAGGTCTGGGCCGTCCGCGACGCCGAGCGCCGCGGCGCCAGCGGGCGCCTCGCCGAGGCGACCCTCGTCGTGACGCTCGAGCCGTGCAGCCACTGGGGCCGGACGCCGCCCTGCGTCGACCTCGTCGTGGACCGCGGATTCGCGCGCGTCGTCGTGGCCCACGAGGACCCGTTCCCGGCCGTTGCCGGGCGCGGGATCGCGCGCATCCGCGACGCCGGCATCCCGGTCGAGGTCGGCCTGCGAGCGGCCGAGGCGCGCGACCTCAACGCCGCCTTCCTGACGCACGTCGCGACGGGCCGCCCGCTCGTGACGCTCAAAACGGCGGCGACGCTGGACGGGCAGGTCGCGACGCACACCGGGGACAGCCGGTGGGTCACGGGGCCTGAGGCGCGCGCGCGGGTCCACGCGTGGCGCGCCGCGTCGGACGCCGTCCTCGTCGGCGCCGGCACCGCACTCGCCGACGACCCGGCGCTGACGGTCCGCGAGGCACCGCTCGCGCCGGGCGCAAAGGGCCCGCTCCGGATCGTGCTCGACCGGACGGGCACGCTTCCCGCCGGTCTCCGCCTGTTCACGGACGCGCTCCCGACACTTGCCGTCACCGGACCCGACGCTGTCCCAGCCTACGCCTCGGCGCTCGAGGCTGCCGGCGGCGCCGTCTGGAGGGTCCCAGAACTCGGCGGCCATCTCGACATCGGCGCGCTCCTCGACCGCCTGGGAAGCCACGAGACACCCGGCGGCCGACGCCTCGTTCAGTCTGTCCTCGTCGAAGCCGGGCCAGGCCTCGCGACGGCGCTGCTGCGTGCACGCCTCGTGGACCGCCTGCGGTGGTTCGTCGCCCCGAAGCTTGTCGGCGCCGGCACGCCCGCCGTCCGCGCACTCGGCGTCGACACGATGGCCGAGGCGCTCTCGTTCGCTCGTCCCGTCTGGGACGTCGTCGGGCCCGACGCGTTGCTGAGCGCGTGGCGGCCCTCCCCATAACTCTCCAGTCCCGTTTCCCCGATGTTCACCGGAATCGTCGAAGAGGTCGCCCGCGTCGCGGCCGTCGTCCCGCTCGAGGGCGGCCGCCGCCTGCGCCTCGCCTGCTCGTTCGCCCCAGAGTTGGAGGTCGACGAGAGCGTCGCCGTCGCAGGCGTCTGCCTCACCGTCGTGCAGCGCGACGCCGAGGCGTTCGAGGCCGTCGCCGTCGAGGAGACGCTGTCCAAGACGACGCTCGGGCGTCTCAATGCCGGGGACGGCGTCAACGTCGAGCGCGCCGTGCGCCTCGGCGGGCGCCTCGACGGCCACCTCGTGCAGGGTCATGTGGACACGACGGGCGAGATCGCGCACGTCGAGACGCTCGCCGACTCCCACCTCGTCACGGTCGCCTACCCGGCAGAGCACGCCGCGCTCGTCATCCCCCGCGGCAGCCTCTGCGTCGACGGCATCTCGCTGACGGTGGCCCGGCTGGACGACTCCGATCCTGGACGCCCGACGCTCACGCTGGCCATCATCCCACACACATGGGATAAAACGACGGCCGGGATGTGGGCAGTCGGCAGGCGCGTCAACCTCGAGTTCGACATGGTTGGCAAGTACGTTCTCCGCGCGGAGCAGGGACAGACGGAACGGCAGGAACAGGCCTGATGCCCCTGTCAGGCCTGCAGGTCGGTTCGAAGACGGAACGGCAGAGGCGATCAGGGAATTCCCGATCAGTTTCTCGAAGCCTCGGGGAATGCCGGATGGAGGCCGCGCAAAACGGCAGGAATGGCACCATGGCACGGAGCGTGCAGGTCTTCTAGCACGTCACTCTCCCCCGACTGCCATGTCTGCCCTCTCTGCTGCCCGCCTCAACCCGACGTCGCTTCTCCTGCGCCTCGGTGTCCTGTCGGCGGCCGCTCTGAGCCTCATGCTGTTCTAGACAGTGACTGCCTGCCAGCCCCGTGCTGGCACCCTTCGGCGCGCACCCCCTCCCATCTCCCCGCGCGCCCGACTTTTCCCGTCTCAATTGCGTTTCTGATCGTAGCACGTCTCTCTCGGGTCCCCTCTTCCCTGCCCGACCCTGCCGCCCCGGCTGGCCCACTTATGGGTTCAGCCGGGGCGGCGGCGCGTTGGAGCACATGTGCCTCAGTGAGATCGCACGACTCGAGCGCGGCGCGACGCCCTTTTCGAACTCCAGGCTCTCTCACGTTGAGCGCCGTGCGAGACTGCTAGCTTGCCCGCGTCCCGCCCCGCGCCCCGATGCAGCCCATCACCGACCTCCTGATCCTCGACGACGCCGTCGCCCCCGTCTCGTCCGCGCCCGACGCCCGGACCGAGGACCGCCCGCACGCGGCGAACCCGAGGGACGGCGCGCCGGGCGCGCGGCGCGTCTACATCGAGACGTACGGCTGCCAGATGAACGTCGCCGATTCTGAGGTCGTCGCCGCCATCCTCCAGGCCGAGGGCTACGCGCTCGCGGCGAGCGACGACGACGCTGACGTGGTGCTTATCAACACCTGCGCGATCCGTGAGAAGGCCGAGGACCGCGTGCGGGCGCGCCTCGGGACGCTCCGCGCGCGCAAGACGGCGCGCCTCGCCGCACGCGAGCCGGACCTCACGATCGGCGTCCTCGGCTGCATGGCCGAGCGCCTCCGCACGAAGCTACTCGACCAGGAAAAGCTCGTCGACGTCGTCGCCGGGCCGGACGCGTACCGCGACCTGCCGCGCCTGCTCGCGGCGACGCACGAGACGGGGCAGGCGGCCGTCAACGTGCAGCTCTCGCGCGAGGAGACGTACGCCGACCTCGCGCCCGTCCGGTTCGCCGCCAACGGCGTCTCGGCGTTCGTGTCCATCATGCGCGGCTGCGACAACATGTGCGCCTTCTGCGTCGTGCCGTTCACGCGCGGCCGCGAGCGCTCCCGCCCCGCTGCGTCCGTGCTCGACGAGGTGCGCGTGCTCGTCGACGCGGGCTACAAGGAGGTGACCGTCCTCGGGCAGAACGTGAACTCCTACCGCGCTGGCCACGACGGGGCGGACGTGGACTTCGCCGAGCTCCTCTACCGGATCAGCCTGCTCTCGCCCGAGCTCCGCATCCGCTACTCGACGTCGCACCCCAAAGACTGCTCGGACGCGCTCCTGCACGTCCACCGCGAGCGCCCGACGGTGACCAACTTTATCCACCTGCCGGTCCAGCACGGCAACACGGACGTCCTCCAGCGGATGCGCCGCACGTACAGCCGCGACGCCTACCTCGACCTTATCGACCGCGCCCGCAGCATCGTCCCGGACCTCGCGCTCTCGACCGACATCATCGCCGGCTTCTGCGCCGAGACGGACGCCGAGCACGCGGACACGCTCTCGCTCATGGACGCCGTCCGCTACGACTCGGCCTTCATGTTCGCCTACTCCGAGCGGCCCGACACCTACGCCGCGCGCAAGCTCGCGGACGACGTGCCCGACGCCGTCAAGAAGGCGCGCCTCGCGGAGATCATCGCGCTCCAGCAGACGCACTCGCTCGCGGCCAACGCGGCGCAGGTCGGCCGCCGCGAGACGGTCCTCGTCGAGGGCCGCTCGAAGCGCTCCGAGGCGCAGCTCTGCGGCCGCACCGACGGCAACCGGATGGTCGTCTTCGACCGCCCCGAGACGGGCGCCTTCGAGACGCCGCTCGCCGCGGGCGACTACGCGACCGTCGAGGTCACGGCCGCGACGAGCGCCACGCTCCGCGGCCGCTTCCTCGCGCGGACGACGCTCGACGAGGTGACAGCCCCCGAGGCAGGCGCGCTGGTCTGACGCGGCGACCTGACGCAAAAGGCACCTCCCGGCGGTGGCGACGCGTCTGACCGATGCATGCCGGGGCGCCGAGGTGGGGAACGGCGCAGCGGGCTCTGTCTACCTTTCGGATCCACACTTCGGCACACGATGGACCGGCAGGCGCTTCAGGAACGGTTCGGCATCCTCGGCGATAGCCCCGCGCTGCGCGGCGTTCTGGACCGCGTGCGGCAGGTTGCACCGGCGGACATCGCCGTGCTGCTCGAGGGCGAGTCGGGAACGGGCAAGGAGCTCATCGCAGCCGCGATCCACGGCCTCTCGTCCAGGCGGCACAAGCGCCTCGTCGTCGTGAACTGCGGCGCGATCCCCGAGGGGCTCATCGAGAGCGAGCTGTTCGGCGCTGAGAAGGGCGCGTACACCGGCTCGGTCGAGCGCCGGACGGGCTACTTCGAGGAGGCCGACGGCGGGACCATCTTCCTCGACGAGATCGGCGAGATGCCGCTGCTGGCCCAGGTCAAGCTGCTGCGTGTGCTCGAGACGGGCGAGTTCAGCCGCGTCGGCGGCGCGGCAACGCTCAAGACGGACGCGCGCGTCGTCGCGGCGACGAACAAGGACCTGGGCGCCGAGGTGGCGACGGGGCGCTTCCGCGAGGACCTCTACTACCGCCTCTCGGCCGTCCAGCTGCGCATCCCGCCGCTGCGCGAGCGCGGCGCCGACGTGCCGCTGCTCTTCGACGCGTTCATGCAGCGCTTCTCGCGGCAGTACGACGCGCCGCACCTGCGCCTCGCGCCCGACGCCGCAGCGCTCGTCTTGCGGTACCCGTGGCCCGGCAACGTCCGCGAGCTCCGCAACGTCGCCGAGCAGACGGTGGTGCTCGTGCGGCAGAGCCCCGTCCCGGCCGAGGCGATCCGGCCGTTCCTGCGCGGCGTGACGGCCGGCGCCGGGACGGCCGTCTCGCGCCCGCCCGCGGGCGACGACGTCCGCGAGCGCGAGCTCGTCTACGGTGCGCTGCTCGAGCTGCGGGCGGACCTCCGTGAGGTCCGCGACCTCGTCCGCCAGCTCACCGGTGGCGCGGCGCCTCCCGCGCCCGCGCCGGCCGGGGCGCTCATGCGCCTGCCGGACCCCAGCGCCGCGTTCACGCCCGAACCGTCCGCCTTCGCGCCCTTCACGCCCGAACCGTTCGAGCCGCAGCAGGAGGTCGCCTACGAGCCGCCCGACGACGAGGCGCCAGGCTACTACACCGCCGCCGAGACGACATTCGAGATCGAGCCGCCGGCCGCGCCGCAGACGCTCGACGCCGTCCTCGAGGCCGGCCTCCCGCTGCCGACGATGGAGCACGCCGAGACGGCGCTCATCCGCGAGGCCCTCCGCCGCTTCGACGGCAACCGCCGCGAGACGGCCGAGGCGCTCGGCATCTCGGAGCGCACGCTCTACCGCAAGATCCGCGACATGGACGAGGGGTAAGACGCGGGATCGAGGGGGAGCGCCGTCGCCTCCTGCCGCCCCCCACGCCCTGAGCCCAGAATCCCCTCCCATGCGCCTTCTGCCTGTCCTGCTCGCCCTCCTGCTCGCCGGGTGCGCGTACAGCTTCTCCGGCGCCTCGATCCCGGAGCACCTCCGGACGGTCGCCGTGCCGCTGGCCGCGAATGGCGCCGCGGGCGGCCCGAGCGCGCTCGACCAGCGCCTCACCGACGCCCTCGTGCAGCGCTTCGCCGACCGCTCACGCCTGAGCCTCGTCTCCGACGAAGAGACCGCCGACGCGGTCGTCCGCGCCACGATCGTGCAGTACGCCGTCGTACCGGCGGCCGTGACGGGCACCAACCTCGCGCAGCTCAACCGCATCACGCTGAGCGTGCGCGTCGTCGTCGCAGACCGCGTCGAGGCGCGGGACCTGCTGGACCGGACGTTCTCGGCCAATGAGGACTTCGCGCCAGGCGAGGGCCTGCAGGGCGAGGCGGAGGCCGCCGAGCGCGCCGTCGCGCAGGTCGCCCGCGACGCGTTCACCGCGGCGACGTCGGACTGGTAGCGCGCGCAAATTGGCCGGACGGGGCCGTACTTTGCCGACCCGCGACTGCCTCCCATGCTCGGCGCAGACCCCACCGCCTCGGATACGCCCGCACGGCCCGCGCTCCAGCGACCGGCCGAGCTGCTCGCGGGCGGCCGCCCGGAGGACGCGGCCGCCGCGCTCCAGGCCGTCGTCGCCGGTGCGCCGACGTATGCCGCGGCGTTCGTGCTGCTCGGCGTGGCGCTCGACGCGGCCGGCCGGCCGGCCGAGGCCCTCTCGGCGTGGCACCGCGCGGCCTTCCTCGTCCCGAACAGCCCGCTCGTGCTGCGCGAGCGCCGCCGCCTCCTCGCAGCCACCGCGGCGCCCGAGATGGACGCCGCCGAGCCAGAGCGGCTCGACGAGCCGGTCGCCGAGGCAACCGCCAAGCCGCTGTCCCCCGATGGACCGGCTGATGAGGCGCACCTCAGCGCGTTGGCGCATGCGCGCGAGGAGGGCGCCGAGATGCCCGCCTTCGATGCGGACCTCGTCGATGCGGACCTCGTCGATGCAGAGAGCGCCGTGCCCAACGACGTGGAGATGGAGATGACGGAGACAGGCCCCGAGCCGCCTGCGCCCATCGAGACGGCAGCCGCCGGCCCAGACGGGCCGCCAGCCGAGGCATCCGGGGCGGCGCCGGGCGACGACCCGGAAACGATCCAGACGGCTCCGCTGGACGACTTCATCTTCGCCGACACGCCTACCGCGCCAGACGAAGACGACGGCTTCGACCCCGACGGCTTCGACTTCTCTGCCTTCGACCTCGACGACGATGACGACGGCGACTCGGACTGGCTCACCGAGCCGGCTGGCGCCGGACCGCCGACCGCCGAGCGGGCCGAATTCGGACTTGAGGACGAGGCGAGCGCCACGTTCGACCCACCCGCCGATCTCGCCGACTGGGCCGAGACCTCCGACGCATCGATCCGCCTGATGTCGCCCGAGGCTGACGAGCCGGCTCTCGAGACGGCCGCGCCCGAGGCCGAGGCGCCCGACGAGGCCGTCTTCCAGGATGTGCCCGAGGCGCCGGCGAGCCCGCTCGACATCCCCATCTCGGACACGCTCGCCACCGATATGCCGCCCGCCGAGGCGACGTGGGCGCCCGACCCGCCGACCAGCCCGGCGTCTGTCGCCGACGAGCTCGACTCGCTTATCGCGAGCCTCGAGACGGCGCCGCGCATCCGCCCCGACGCCGCCTTCGCGGGTCCCGCCGTCCGCACGACCGAGGCCGACGTCGACGCGATGGCGTCCGAGACGCTCGCGCGCATCTACGCCGCGCAGCACCAGTACGTCCGCGCAGCGCTCGTCTACGAGACGCTCGCCGCGCGCGAGCCGGCGCGGGCGGACGAGATGCTGGCGCAGGCCGCTGAGATGCGCCGCCGCGGATGACCGAGACGACCGCCGAGCACCCGCTCGCCCGCCTCATCCGCCCCGGCCCCCGCGTCGTCGTCGGGCTGATGTCGGGCACGTCGCTGGACGGCATCGACGCGGCCGTGGTGCGCCTGGACGGGCACGGCCGCGGCGTCCGCGCCGAGACGCTGGCGTTCGTCTCGGAGCCGTACGACGCGGCGCTGCGCGACGCGATCCGCGCCTGCACCGAGGTCGAGACGTCCGACGTGCGCCTCGTGTCGCAGCTGAGCGTGCGCCTCGGGCACCGCTTCGCCGACGCGGCCGAGGCGGCGCTGCGCGAGGCAGGAATCGCCACTCCGGACCTCATCGGGTCGCACGGGCAGACGGTCCAGCACGTGCCCGTCGCCGAGGCCTGCGCCGGCGTCCCGACCCGCTCGACGCTCCAGATCGGCTGCCCGGCCGTCCTCGCAGCGCGGCTCGGGGCGCCCGTCGTGGCGGACTTCCGCGCGGCCGACGTGGCGCTCGGCGGTCAGGGCGCGCCTCTTGCGCCGGTCCTTGATGCGGCCCTGTTCTCGTCGGACGACGAGACGCGCGTGCTGCTCAACCTCGGCGGCATCGCCAATGTCACCGTCCTGCCGGCCGGCGCGCCGCCGAGCCTCGCCTTCGACACCGGCCCCGCCAACCTCGTCTCGGACGCCCTCGCACTCGCCCTCACCGGCAGCCCCGTCGACCGCGACGGCGCCCTCGCCTCGGCCGGCACGCCCGACGCCACCCTCCTCGCTGCGTTGCTCGCCGACCCGTTCTTCGCCGCGCCGCCGCCCAAGTCGACCGGCCGCGAGCACTTCGGGGCGGCCTATGCCGCGCGGATGCTCTCAGCCGGCGTCGAGCGTCCCGAAGACCTGCTCGCGACGGCCGTCGCGCTGACAGCGCGGAGCGTCGCCGACGCCGTGCACCTCGTCGCGCCCGGCGCGGCACGCGTGATCGCGTCCGGCGGCGGCGTCCGGAATCCAGCCCTGATGCGGGCGCTGGCCGAGGCGCTCGCCATCCCGCTCGAGACGACGGCCGCCTACGGCCTCGACCCGGACGCGAAGGAGGCCGTGCTGTTCGCGCTTCTCGCGCACGAGTGGGCCGGGGGAATCCGGACCGGCCTGCCCGGCGTCACCGGAGCCGTGCGCGCAGCCTTCCAGGGCTCGCTCACGCTTCCGTAACGCTCCCCTTTCCGACGACCTCGTGACCGATTCCGACGCCCCGGCGCCTTCCGACGCTCCCTTTACGCCCGTCCAGCAGGTCGGCGAGTTCGGGCTCATCGAGCGCCTCGGCGCCCGCCTCACGACGCCCCGCCCGGCGGCGCTCGTCGAGAGCATCGGCGACGACTGCGCCGTCTACGCCGTCGCGCCCGGGCGCATGCAGGTCGTGACGACGGACGCGCTCGTCGAGGGCGTCCACTTCGACCGGGCGTTCGCGCCGCTCGGCATGATCGGCTGGAAGGCCATGGCGACGGCCGTCTCAGACGTCGTCGCGATGAACGCGGACCCGCTGTATGCCACCGTCGCGCTCGGCCTGCCGAACAACGTCTCGGTCGAGGGCGCCGAGACGCTCTACGACGGCATCAACGCCGCGTGCGCCGCCTACGGCGTGACGGTCGTCGGCGGCGACACGACGGCCTCGGCGCGGCTCACGCTCACGGTCACGGTCATCGGCGAGGCGGCCGAGGAGGACATCGTGTACCGCCGCGGCGCGCAGCCCGGCGACGTGCTCGTCGTCACCGGCGACCTGGGCGCGGCGGCGGCCGGTCTCCAGGTCCTGATCGCAGGCAAGGACGCGCCGGACTCCGAGGGCGACGCACAGGTGCGCCTTCAGGACTTCGCCTACGCCGTCGAGCGCCAGCTTATGCCCCAGGCGCGGCTGGACCGGATCCGCGCATGGCGCGCCGCCGGCATCCGCCCGACGGCCCTCATCGACGTGTCGGACGGCCTCGCGAGCGAGGTCCACCACATCTGCGAGGCGTCGGCCGTGGGCGCCGTGATCGAGGCGGGCCTGCTGCCGGTCCACGTGCAGACGTTCAAGGCGGCCGAGCGCTTCGAGACGCGGGCGGACGCCTACGCGCTCTATGGCGGCGAGGACTACGAGCTGCTCGCAGCCTTCTCCGAGGCGGACATCGAGAAGCTGCCCGAGGGCACCGCGGCCGTCGTCGGGCGCCTCGTCGAGCCTGAAGAAGGCGTCGTGCTGGCGCTGCCGGACGGCCGGACGGTGCCGCTCCAGGCCGCGGGCTACAAGCACTACTGAGGGTGAGCGGTGGGCGGGTGCCCGCGCGCCCTCACTCCACCCAGTCCGCGACGAAGATGTTGGTGTCGCGGGAGCGCGTGCGGTCGGCGCGGCGGTTGCTCGCGAAGACGACCTTCGTGCCGTCGGGCGAGAAGAGCGGAAAGGCGTCGAACGTATCCGAGAACGAGACCCGCTCGAGGCCCGAGCCGTCCGTGTTGACGGTGTAGAGGTCGAACGTGCGGCCGCCCGTCCCGTCCTGCGTCGAGCGCTGGTTGGTGGCGAAGAGGATGCGCCGGCCGTCGGGGAACCACGACGGGGCCCAGTTGGCACCGGGGAGGTCCGTGATCTGCCGCGCCTCCGAGCCGTCCGCGTTGGCGACGAAGAGGTTGAGCGCGCCGGGCTCGATGGTGTCGTCGCGGAGGAGGCGCTGGTACTCGGCGAGGGCGTCGCCCGTCGGGCGCGAGGCGCGCCAGACGATCTGCCGCGAGTCGGGCGAGAAGAAGGCGCCGCCGTCGTAGCCGGGCGTATCCGTGAGCTGGAGCAGCGCGCCCGTCGCGAGCTCGAGGCGCCACAGCTCGAGGTCGCCGGAGCGCGTCGAGGTAAAGACCATGTAGCGGCCGTCGGGGCTGATGGTGCCCTCCGCGTCGTAGCCCGGGCTCTGGACGAGCGGGCGGACGTCCTGGCCGTCGGGCGCGGCCGTGTAGATGTCGAACGTCGGGAAGATGTCCCAGACGTAGCGCCCCGAGGCCCCGGCTTTCGAGGCCGGGCAGGCGCGGTCGCCGGCGTGCGTCGAGGCGTAGAGGACGCGGCCGGCATAGGGACCGTCCTGCGGCATGAAGTAGCCGCAGGTTGTCCGGCCCTGGCCGGTCGAGGCGAGGCGGTAGCGCCCGACCGCGGGTCCGCCGGAGAGGCCGCCGGGGACAGGCGAGCCGTCGGCGTTCATCACATACTGCTGGTCGCAGCCCTGCGGGTTCAGCGCGGCCCAGTCGGACTGGAAGATCAGCTGGCGGCCGTCCGTGCTCCAGTACGCCTCGGCATTGTTGCCGCCGAAGGTCAGCTGCCGGATGTTGCGGAGGTGCCGCTCGCCGGGATAGAGCAACGAGTCGGACGCGGCCTGCTCCGCGGCGCTCATGGCGGCCACCGAGGCGACGGGCGCCGAGGCGGTCTGCGGCTGCGAAGTAGCGCAGCCGCCGAGGGTCAGGGCAAAGGCGAGCGCGGCGAGCGGTTTCAAAGACATCGGCGTCAGAGACATCGGCGGTGGGTCGGGTACACACGCCCAACCCGCCACCCGCGGCGCGTGTTGCCGCCCTGCTCGCCTTCCCCCGATTATTGACCCGGCACGGGCCGTCGCGGTGCAGGGTGTGCCCCTACTCCACCGGGAACGTGTGGTAGGTCCGCGGGAAGGGCTCCGGGCGGAGCGTGAAGTGCCACCACTCCTTGGAGTAGTTCTCGAAGCCGCGGCGAGACATCGCGGCGCGGAGCGTGTCGCGGTTGCGGCGCGCCTCGGCGGGGATGCCGCGGACGTCCGTCGCGGCGCGCGGCGAGAGGCAGTCGAAGGCGGTGCCCATGTCGAGGTCGCCGTCGTCGAAGCGCTCGGGGCGGTCGCGGTCGCAGCGCGGGAGCGGGCCCGCGCGGGGTCCGGGAACGGCCGTCCGGACGTGCGCGGCGGGAGGGCGGCGGACGAGCGTCAGGTCTACGGTCGAGCCGCGCGTGTGGCCGCTGCGCGTGGCGATGTAGCCCCGCTGGAAGAGCGTCGCCGTCGGCTCGGTCGGGTAGAAGCCCTGCTGCATCGTGGTCTGGCCGGAGCGCGCCCACCGGACGAAGTGGTCTACGGCGGCCTGCGGGCGGTAGCAGTCGTAGACCTTGAGGCCGAGCCCTGCTGCGCGAGGTCCTGGTCCACGCGCGCGAGCGCCTCGGCGGCCTCCGTGGTGAGGATGCACGTCGGGGCGCGGTAGCCGTCGATGCGGGCGCCGACGAAGTTGTACGTCCCGAAGTAGCGCATCTCCTGCGCGATCTCCGGCGCGACCTCGGCGAGGTGGACGAAGCCGTCGGGCAGCGGCGGCGGTCGCTCGGCGGCGTGTTCGGCGGTGCTTCGGTGGGCGGACCGGCGTCGGCCTGGAGGCCGGGGCGCGACGTGTCAGCGGCGGCCTCGATGCCGACGGGATCGGCGGGCGGCTCTGAGCCGGCGCATCCGCCGAAGGCGGCGAGGCTGAGGAGCGCTGCGGCGGCGATGAGGCTGAGGACCGGGTGCATGACGCGAAAGGAGGGCGCGCGGCAAGCTAGCCGCACGCCCTCCGCAGGATCAGGCGAGCCGGGTTACGCGATGGCCGGCGTCGCGACCTCACCGTTGTCGACGATGGTCTTGAGCGAGTTCAGCGCGAGGAAGCCGAAGCCGACCTTCGCCACGACGTCCAGGATGGTGAAGAGCATCGCCTCGGTCGGCGTCCCGAACACGCCGAGGCCCTCGACGGACAGAATCCAGACGACCGGGTAGAGCGTCCAGAGGAAGAGGTGGACCGTCACGATGCGGTCGAAGACGGCGGCCGAGCGCGGGTGCTGCGCCTTCGCCTGCTTCTTGTAGGTCGTGAGGAGCGCGGCGGCAAAGGCGAGGAAGGCGCCGCACGAGATGACGTACCACAGCAGGTTCAGCGGGTCCGGCATGATCGTCGCGACGAAGCCTGTCAGGATCATCACGACGTCCGCCCCGACGAGGGCAGTGATCAGCGGCAGCTTCGAGCGGCCGAGGAACGTCAGGTCCAGCACGAGCAGCGGCGTCGAGAGGCCCCAGGTGACGTAGCGGATCCAGGTCGTCTTCGTGCCTGGGCCCTCCATGTCCGTAAAGGCACCGTAGCCAGTCGCCATGAGCAGGTAGAGGCCTGCGGCGATAAGGCAGATAAAGAAGTTGAGCTGGTAGAGGATCTGCCAGTGGCGCTCAGTCGCGCGGGCCGCGCCGAGGCCGAAGACGACGGTGCCGACGGTCATGCCGGCCATGCCGAGCCAGTACCACGTTGTTGGAGACATTGGAGAAGCGGGGGTGAAGGGCGCTTCGGTACGCGTGGCCGCGTGACCCGCTCCACCCCGACGGCCGGTTCCGGAAAATCCTGACTCAGCCCGCGTCGTCGGGCATCGGCACAACGGTGATATCGCCTGTCCGCTCGACGACGGCATACTGGATCTGCGCGATCCGGTCGAGGCCCTGCATCTTTCTCGCCGCGAGCAGCACATCCGCCTCCGAGACGCCGACGCGCCGGGCGCGGCCGTCGAGCATCTGGCCGTTCGCGACGACGACGAGCGGCGCTCCGCCGCCGATCCACGTCCCGATGCGCGGGAAGCGCCCCGAGACTGCCGCGAGGGTAAGGTGCAGCCCGAGCAGCGTCGAGACGAGGATGACAGCGTTGGTGACCGAGAAGTCGTCGCCGAGGAGCGCGAGTTGCGTGCACTGCCCGATGATGATGAGCAGCAGCAGGTCGAAGTTGGTCGTCTGGACGAGCGTGCGGCGGCCGAGCACGCTGAACACGAACACGAGGAAAAGGTAGACGGCGGTGCCGCGCAGGACTGCGTCCATCGGGATCAGGGGTAGACGAGCATCCGGAGCGCGACAGCGCGACCGTCGTCGAGGGTGAGCGTGCCGGCGAGGCGGCCGGCTGAGACGGGCCGCGTGTGCAGGCGGAACGTCTCGCCGGGCGCGCCGACGACGCGCAGCCCGCCGCCCGGCGCGGTCGTCTCCGAAGCGGGGGACGGCTGGACGGCGTCGAGGCGGAGCGTCTCGGCGAGGGCACGCGAGAGCGTCACGGCCGAGTCGCCCGGCGAAAGCTGAACGGTGACGACGGTCGGCGCGTCGAGGCGGGCGAAGCGGTCGTAGCGGACGGTAAACGTATCGCCGGGGCCCTCCGCCGGCGCCCCGGCCGGCGGGCGGGCCGTGGCCGCGGCCTGCACGAGCGGCCCGCGCCCGCCGAACACGCCCGACAGCGCGAGCAGCACGACGACGCCGAGCCCGACGCGGGCGGCGCGCCCGACGGGAAGCGCGGCGCGCTCGTGGTCGAGGTCTTCGTCGATGGGCGCGCCGGGCAGCGGGGCGAGCGAATCGGGCACAGTGATGGGCGGAAAGGTCCGGCACAACGCGGCGCGGCGGCCCGGGCTCCCGGCGCCCGGGATTTACCGCCGCCGCGCTACGCCGCCGCGGTCGCGTACTGATCGGCGACGGCCCGTGCCTGCTTCACGACTGCCTCGCGGAGCGCCTCTGGCTCGACGACCTCGGCGTCCGTCCCGTAGCGCAGCAGCCACCGCGCGACGTAGTCGACGTTCTCGAACTCGAACGTGACCAGCGTCCAGCCGCCCGGCTCGGGCAGCTCCTGCTCGACGTCGGCGGGCATCTGCGGGCGCGCCCAGCGCCACGCGCGGTCCTGGAAGCGGACCGTCATGCGGACGTTGGTCGGGCTCTCGCCGCGCTCGCGGAGAAACTCGCGAAGGTCGAAGCCGGCGGGCCGCTCGAAGGTGTCGAAGCGCGTGCGGAGCTTGCGGATCTGGTCCAGCCGGAAGTTGCGGACCGTCTCGCGGAGGTGGTCGTACGCGATGAGGTTCCAGTGGTCCGCGTAGTAGACGAGCCCGAGCGGGTCCACCTCGCGGACGGTCTCCTCGTCGCGGCTCGCCACGTAGTACGTCATCTTGACGACGCGCTGGCGGGCCGTCGCCTCGCTCAGCTCGAACCACAGGCCCTGCTCGTCGCCGGTCGCGGCGCGGCGTGCTCTGCGTCTCGTGGAACGGGCTGAGGACGGTCCGCTCCTGGAGGCTGTCGATGTAGCCGCGGACGGACTCGGGCAGGACCGAGCGGATCTTCATCGACACGGCGTCGGCGTCCGTGCGGAGCGAGGCGTCGGGCTGGAGCTTGGTGAACTCGGCGCCGACGAGCAGCGTCGCGGCCTCGCGCGCGGAGAGCATCAGCGGCGGCAGCTGGTAGCCGTCGAGGATCTCGTAGCCGCCGTCCTCGGCGTAGGTCAGCGGCACGCCGGACTCGCCGAGCGTGCGGAGGTCGCGGAAGATGGTCCGCCGCGAGACGCCGAAGTGCTCGGCGAGGTCGCGGCTCGTCATGTTGGGCCGGTTCTGAAGGAGCAGCACGAGCGCGAAGAGGCGTTCGGTCTTGTTGAGCGAGCGGTCCGAGCGGGCCATAAGGGCGAGCGGGCGAGTGAACGGCGGGCTGAGCGCGGGCGTCCGCTTTGGCGGACGGGTGACACAGATCTGTCAACGCCGCGAGGCAGGCCGACGTTCGCTCAAACAAGGCTAAAATCGGCGATTCGTGCGAGGTTTCGGGGAATCGGCGCACCCTGACGAGCCGGTGGCCTGCACCTTGCCAGCAGGCTGGATGTCACGCCCCGCGTGGCGTCCACTCTCCACGTTATTCCAGCTTCCATGTCCCCCCGCACTCTTTTCGCCGCGGCCGTGCTCGCCCTTCCGGCACTCGCCCCGGCCGCCCAGGCCCAGACCACGTTCGGCCTCCGCGCCGGCCTCAACGTCTCGGACCTCACCGGTGACGATGCCCTCCTCGGCGACACGGACCCGCGCCTCGGCTTCTCGGGTGGCGTCTTCGCCAACGTGCCGGTCGGCAGGTCCGGCCTGTACGTTCAGCCCGAGGTCCTGTACAGCATGAAGGGCGTCACCGATGGCGCATCCGGCAGCGACGACGAAATCCAGCTCGACTACGTCGAGGTGCCGCTTCTGCTCGGCTTTGCGACCCCTGTGACAGACTCTGGCCTGATGGTCGGGGGCTACGCCGGTCCGGCCATCGCATTCAAGGTGCGCGAGCGCCCCGATGCGGGCGTCGACCTGTTCGAGAGCACGGACGTTGGCGCCGCGTTCGGCGTGACCGTCGGCGCGGGTGCATTCGGCGTTGACGGGAGGTACACGCTCGGGCTCACGGACGCCTTCAAGCCCGACGGCATCTCGCTCCGCAACGGCGCGTTCACGATCGGCGCGACGTACCGCTTCGGCGGGAGTGGCCGCCGGTACTAGGCCGCTCCAGGTGCCTCGGCGCCGATGCGGTTCGCCCGCCGATCTTCGGGTCGGCGGGCATCTTTTTGTCCGGTCGGGCGTGACTTCATCCGCCTGCCGGTGCGACACTCAGACGCGCCGGCCGCGGTCCTCCTCCGCGAGGCGCTTCCTCTATTCCCCCCGGGACCCATGCGTCGATTCCTAATCCCCGCCCTCTTGCTCGCGGCCGCGCCGCTCGCGCAGGCCCAGACCACGTTCGGCCTCACGGCCGGCCTCAACGTCGCCAACGTCTCCTTCGACGGCGATGACGCCCTCGATGGCTTTGTCGACAAGCAGCCGCGCCTCGGCTTCGTCGGTGGCGTCTTCGCCGATGTCGCGATCACGCCGCAGCTCACGTTCCACCCCGAGGTGCTCTACAGTCAGAAGGGCTACAAGCTCTCTGCGGACGACGGCGCCGACAGTGGCTCAGTCACGGCGCAGGTCGATTACCTCGAGGTGCCGCTGCTGCTCGCATACCACATCCCGGTTGGCCAGAACGGTCTGATGGTCGGTCTCGAGGCGGGCCCGACGCTGTCCTACAAGCTCAGCACCGGCATCTCGTGCAGCGGCGCCATCTCCGACGCCGACTGCAACGATCTCGAAAACAATGACGACTTCGGGGACAACGTCCGCAGCTTCGACGCGGGCGTAGCCGGCGGGGTGACGCTCGGCGCCGGCCCGTTCGGCGTGGGCCTGCGCTACACGCAGGGCATCACGACGATCGACGAGACGAATGGCGGCAACGACGGCGTGAACGCCCGCAACGGTGTTTTCTCGGTCATGGCACGCTACGCGTTCGGCCGCCGCTGAGTTGGGCGGCCCGTCCGTGCTGCGCCCGCCGGCCTTCGGGTCGGCGGGCGCGTCTCGTTTCACGCGGCACCACAGCGTGTGTCCGGCGTTGGTGCCCCCCGCGTTCTTCCCCCTCCGATGCCGACTCGCCCGCTGCCCATCCGTCCGCCGAAGTCGAAGTGGCTCGCGCTCGGGCTCAACCTCCTGCTGCCGGGCGCGGGGCTGGCGTACCTCGGCTACTGGCGCGTCGGCCTCGCAAATCTCATCCTCGCCCTCGCTACGATTGGCCTCTCGACGCTCTGGCTCGCGCCCGAGGCGCTCCTCGCGTACCGGCCGATGATCGGGAGCGGCATCGCCGGCCTCTCGCTCGGCGCCGCGTGGGCGGCCTTCGACCGGTACGAGGGTAAGACCCCGGCCTGACCCGTCAACCGAAACCGCCGCCTCTCGCGCTGTGCGAGAGGCGGCGCTCCGGGGTGCCTCCGGTTGGGCTCGAACCAACGACCCGCTGATTAAGAGTCAGCTGCTCTGCCAACTGAGCTACAGAGGCGGTGGCCCCACGAGACGAATCTCACTCGGGGCGGGACGAAACATAGCGCCTCGCCCCCGCCTCCGTCTCTCAAGGCCGCGTGAAATGCTCAGAACGTCGCGCGCAGCGCAAGGCGCACCGAGCGGCCCGGCGCCAGTACGCCGAACGGCCGGTATCGGCTCAGCGGGTCCACGAAGCGCGCGTCAAACAGGTTGTCCACGGCGAGGACGGGTGCGAGCGTCGTCGCGCCGACGGTGAAGGCTGCGGCGACCGAGCCGTCCCACGTCGCGTAGCCGTCCGTTGGGACCTCGCCCGCCACGTCGGGGCGGCGCTGGGCGGCGATGAGCGTCGGGCCAAAGCGCGCCTCGAGGTCGCGGGCCGGGCCGAGGCGGTCGGCGCGGTACTCGACGGCGAGCTGCGCGCGGGCCGGTGGGACAAACGGCAGCGGCACGCCAGCGTCTGTGTCGCGGCCGCGCGTGGCATCGCCCTGGAGGTGCAGGCCGAGGCCGTGGAGCGCGTGCGGGTGGATGTCGAGGCGCGCCTCAGCGCCGATGAGGAGCGCGTCGGCCTGCGTGAAGTCGTAGATCGCGAAGCCCGACTCCGCATCCGTTTCGCCCGTCGCGCGCGGCGTGATGTAGCCGCCGACGCGCGTCGCGAAGCCGGAGAGTTCGGCGTAGACGTGCGGCGTGAGCACGCGGCCGACGACGTCGAGCGCGAGGCTCTTCTCGGGCTGGAGCGCCTCGTCGCCGCGCTCGTAGCGCAGCGTGCCCTCGTGGACGCCGTTGCCGAACAGCTCCTGGAGGACCGGCGCGCGGAAGGCGCGGCCGAGATTGGCCGCGAGCGAGAGGCTCGGGCGCGGCTGCCACGCGACGCCGAGCGCGCCCGTGAGCGCAGAGTACGTCCGCGTCTGAGCGGCCACCTCGAGGTCCGGCGACGCGTCGACGTCGAGGTGGCGCGCGTCGTAGCGGATGCCCGCGTCGAGCGTGACCGTAGGCAGGATGATCTGCTCGGCGGCGTAGACGGCGGCGCCGAGCGTGGTGCCGCCGGGGATGAGCGTCTCCTCGGCGAGCGTCTCGTTGCGCTGCCGCAGGCCCGACGCCCCGAGCGTGCCGAAGACGCGCCCGACGGGCCGGTGGTGCACGCGCACATCGGCCGTGGCCGTCGTGAGGCGGAGGTAGAGGGTGGGGTCTGAGCCGTCGTCCTCGAACTCGCGGCGGCGGTTCTGCTGGAGCGCCGCGACAGCTTCGACGCGCTGCGCGAAACGGCCGAGGCCGGCGGGCGCGAGCGGCAGGTCGAGGCGTACGACGCCGCGGTCGTGGGCGACCCGCTGGAACGGACCGGCGATGCCGAAGCGGCTGGACCCGGCTGCCTCCGTCTCGGGCTCGAACAGGCCGAGACGCTGGCGGAAGGTCCCGCCCTCTACCTCGACGCGGCCCAGGTCGCCGAGGCGGTACCCGGCGCGTCCGCTTGCCGTGATGCCGTCCTGCGCCGTGTTCGGGACGAGCCCGTCGGGCGTGCGGAAGAGGCCGGCGCGGAGCCCGCCGATGCGGCCCTCATAGCCAAAGCGGCCCGACGTACCGCCCAGGCGCAGGCTCGCGTCGGTCTGCTGCGTAACGCTCGTCCCGCTGAGCCGCGCCTCACCGCTCAGCGGCCCGGTGCCCGCGAGAAGGTCGCGCTGAAGCGTCTGCACGACGCCGCCGAGCGCGTCCGAGCCGTAGAGGAGGCTCGACGGGCCGCGGACGACCTCGATGCGGTCCACGTCGGCCTCGCCGATCTCGGGGCCGTGCTCGTCGCCCCAGCTCTGGCCCTCCTGCCGGACGCCGTCGCGGACGACGAGCACGCGCTGCGACGTGAGCCCGCGGATGACGGGCTTGGCGATGGCCGGGCCCGTCCGCAGCAGGCGCACGCCGGCGACGCTCGCGAGCGCCTCGAACGGCGTCCCGCCGCCCGACCGGGCGAGCTCGCGCGCGTCGACGACGGCGACGGACTGCGGCGTCGAGAGGATATCCGTCGCGGAGGTGCGGCCGGTGACGACGGCCTCGGGCGCCTCGACGACCGACTCGGCGAGGGCGACGGCGACGGGCGTGCCGGGCGTCGCCGTCCGCGTGTCGGGGCTGTAGCCGACGTAGCGCACGACGACGCGCAGCGGCCCGCTCTGCCCGACGGCGAGCGAGAAGCGCCCGTCGGCGTCGGTCTGGGTGCCCGTGTTGAGGGCGGGCACGGCGACGGTCGCGCCGATGAGCGCCTCGCCGGTGGCGGCGTCGACCACGCGGCCGGTAAGCGTCTGCGCCGAGGCGGCGGAGGCGCAGGAAAATCCATCCGGCGGCGAAGGCCGCGCGGACACAGGTCTGGACAGTCATAACGGGGGGATGCGGGTGCGGCGCGGGCCGCACGGTCACAGGAGGCCGGCCGGGCTCCACAGCCCGCCGGATCGCCGGCAGAGCCGGCACGGAGCGTCTACACGACGCCCTCCGGTGGCCCTCTCCCCTCGTTCGCCGCGACGCCGCGGCTCCGCCCGATCGCCTCGCTCGGCGCCGCGCGCGGTGCACGCCTAGCCTCCGGCCCGACCGTCTCGGTCGATGCGACGACCGACGCCGACGTGCCCTGGCAGAGCGCGCACGCCGTGTCGTCTACGAGGTGCAGCGTGCACGCCTCCCGGACCTGCGGGCTCTGGGCGCCGCCGTGGTGTCCGTCGTGGGCGTGCGCGGCCAGAATCGCCGCCCGCTCGAGGCCGTGCGCGACGCGGTGCACGTCCGGCGCGACCGTCCCGCCGATGGCGAAGACGGCCAGCAGCGTCCAGGCGCAGGCGTGGCGAAGGCGGAGCAGCATCGGGCGGAAGGCCGGGCGCGTGTGGCGTCCCGTCTCGGACAATATCGCCTGAGGCGCGCCCGCAGTATTCTCGCCCTGGCCGTCCACCGATTCTGATGATCCGTCTCGCCGCCCTCACCCTGTTCCTCTCTGCCGCCGCCGCGGCGCAGCCGCTGCCTGCTGGCCAGCGCTACGCGCCCGGCGTCGACGTCGTCCAGTACACGTTCGCCGTCGCCCTGAGCGACTCGACCGACCGCGTCTCGGGCCGCGCCACCGTCGCGTTCGAGGTCGCGGCCGATACGACGACGGTTTTGCCGCTCGACCTCGTCTCGGCCGGATCGGACGGCACCGGGATGACGGTCTCGTCCGTCACGCTCGACGGCGCCGCCGTACGCTTTTCGCACGCGGCCAACCGCCTCGTGATTCACCTCGGCAGGACGATGCGCGGCGCCGCGCACACAGCCGACATCACGTACGCCGGTGCGCCAGCCGACGGCCTCATCATCGGCACCAACCGCCACGGCGAGCGGACGTTCTTCGCGGACCACTGGCCAAACCGCGCCCGCAACTGGCTGCCCGTCGTCGACCACCCATCCGACAAGGCGCTCGTCGAGTGGAGCGTGACGGCGCCGGCCGGCTACCAGGTCGTCGCGAACGGGCGCCTCGTCGAGGAAACAGACCTCGCCGGCGGGCTGCGCCTCACGCGCTACGCCGAGGGCCGGCCGATCGCGCCCAAGATCATGGTGATCGGCGTCGCCCGCTTCGCCGTCGATCATCGTCTGCCGGTCGTCGCGGCGGGCATTCCGGTCGCCGTCGAGACGTGGGCGTACCCGGACGACCGCGTGGCGGGTTTCCACGACTTCGCCGCGGCCGACTCGGCGCTGGTCGTCCTCGCGGACCTGCTCGGGCCGTTCCCGTACGAGAAGCTCGCCAACGTCGAGTCCACGACGCGCTTCGGCGGGATGGAGAACGCCGGCGCCATCTTCTACGACGAGGCGGGCGTGACCGGGCGCGGCACGAACGCGTCGACGGTCGTCCACGAGGTCGCGCACCAGTGGTTCGGGGACCTCGTCTCGGAGACGGACTGGCCGCACCTGTGGCTCTCAGAAGGCTTCGCGACCTACCTCACGCACGTCTACGCCGAGCGCACGCGCGGCGCCGCGGCGCTCCGCGACGGCCTCGCGCGCGACCGCGCCCGCATCGCCGCGTTCGCTGCCGTGAACCCGCAGCGGATGCTCGTCGACACGACGTTCGCGGACCCGCTCGAGCTGCTCAACGCCTACTCGTACCAGCGCGGGTCGTGGACGCTGCACCTGCTGCGCCGGCGCGTCGGCGACGACGCCTTCTGGGCCGGCCTCCGCCTCTACCTCGACCGCCACGCCGACGGCAACGCGACCACGGCCGACCTCGAGGCGGCGCTCGAGGAAGCGTCCGGCCAGAACCTGAGCGCCTTCTTCCAGCAGTGGACACGCCGCCCCGGCCTCCCGCGCATCGACGCCACGTGGCGCGCCTCGGGGTCGGAAACTGTCGTGACGCTCCGGCAGACGGGCGTGCCCTATGTCGTCTCGCTCGTCGTCGAGGCGACCGGCGCCGGGAGCCGCACGGCGCGCGTCACCGCCGACGTTGCTGGCAACGAGACGGTCGTCCGCTTTCCCTTCCCCGCCACGGCCGTCGCGCTCGACCCCGATGTCGACGCGCTCGCCGACCTGCACCTTCGTGCCGACTAACCCCGCGTTCTCCATGACCCGACTGCTCCGCGCCTCGTGCGCGCTCGCCCTCCTGCTCGCCGTCCTCCCCGCTGCCGCACAGGCGCCGCGGACGATGACGCCCGACCTCCTGTGGAGCCTCCACCGTGTCGCCGGCCCCGCCGTGTCGCCCGACGGCCGGACCGTCGTGTACTCGGTCACCGTGCCTGACGTGGCCGCCAACCGGTCTGCGACGCAGCTCTGGCGCGTGCCCGCGGCCGGCGGCGCCGCGACGCAGATCACGACCGAGGGCCGCAACTCGGACCCGCAGTGGCTCTCCGACACGCGCCTCGCCTACCTCTCGACCGCGAGCGGCGCGTCGCAGGTGTGGACGATGAACGCCGACGGCTCGGACCGCCGCGCGATGACGGCCGTCGAGGGCGGCGTCGACGGCTTCAAGGTGTCGCCCACCGGCCGACGGATCGCCACCGTCGCCCGCGTGCAGGTGGACTCGACGCTGGCGCAGGTCTACCCGGACCTCCCGCTCGCCGAGGCGCGCCGCTACGACGACCTCATGGCGCGCCACTGGAACGCATGGGCCGACGGCACCTACAGCCACCTCTTCGTCGCCGACGTCATGGCCGACGGCACGGCCGGCGCCGCGCGCGACCTCCTCGCCGGGCAGCGCGTCGACACGCCGCTCGCGCCGTTCGGCGGGATGGAGCAGGTCGCGTGGCACCCCGACGGCGAGCGCATCGCCTACACGGCCAAGCTCACCGCCGGCGTCGATTACGCGATCAGCACCAACTCGGACGTCTTCCTCGTCGACCTCCGCACGAACCGGACGACGAACCTCACGGACGGCATGATGGGCTACGACGTCCAGCCCGCCTTCTCGCCCGACGGCCGCCGCATGGCCTGGAATTCGATGGAGACCGACGGCTATGAGGCCGACCGCAACCGCGTCTTCGTCCTCGACCTCGCCTCGGGCGCGAAGACCGAACTCACGGCCGGCTTCGACGACAACGCCAACGGTCCGACGTGGACGCCCGACGGCCGGACGCTGCTGGTGACGACCGAGACCGACGGGACGGTCCAGATGCTCGCCTTCGACGCCGCCCGCGCCGGCGCGCCGCGGCGCGTGACGGAGGGCGTCCACAACGTCGGCGGCTTCTCGGTCGGCGGGACGGCCCGCCGGCCGGTCGTCGTCGCCGAGCGGCAGTCGATGATCGTCCCGACCGACCTGTACCGCGTCGACGTCGCCTCGGGCGCGTTCACGCAGCTCACCACGGCCAACGCCGAGCGCCTCGCCGGGCTCAGCCTGCCGACCGTCGTCGCGCGGCGCACGCCGACGACCGACGGCCAGACGATGCTCGTGTGGGAGGTCCGCCCGCCCGGCTTCGACGCGGCGCGGCGCTACCCGGCGATCCTGTACATGCAGGGCGGCCCGCAGTCCGCACTCACGCAGTCGTTCTCGTACCGCTGGAATTTCCACGCGCTCGCGGCGCAGGGCTACGTCGTCGTCGCGCCAAACCGCCGCGGCATGCCGGGCCACGGCACGGCGTGGAACGAGCAGATCTCGGGCGACTGGGGCGGGCAGGCGCAGACGGACCTCCTGAGCGCCATCGACGCCGTCGCGGCTGAGCCGTACGTGGACGCCGCGCGCCTCGCGGCCATCGGCGCGAGCTACGGCGGCTACTCGGCGTACTGGCTCGAAGGGCACCACGCGGGCCGCTTCAAGACGATCGTCTCGCACGCCGGCGTCTTCGACCTCCAGAGCATGTACGGCGCGACCGAGGAGCTCTTCTTCGTCGAGCACGACTTCGGCGGCCGCCCGTGGGACTCGCCCCGGCCGGCGACCTACGACCGCTTCTCGCCGAGCGCCTTCGTGAGCCAGTGGGACACGCCGATGCTGATCACGGCCGGCGAGCAGGACTTCCGCGTCCCGGTCGAGCAGAGCCTCCAGGCGTTCACGACGCTCCGCCGCCGCGGCGTCGAGGCGCGCTTCCTCTCGTTCCCGGCCGAGGGCCACTGGATCAACCGCCCGCAGAACTCGATCCTCTGGCACCGCGAGGTCTACGGCTGGCTGCGCCGCTTTCTTACGCCATAGCAGGCGAGCCGCCGGCAGGTTCTTCCGGCGGCTCCTCGTCCTCCAGTATCTCCGGCGTGTCCCGCACGAGCAGGTCGTGGTTGAGCGCGAACGCGGCGCGCGTGCCGGACGCCGCGGCGAGCACGACCTGGTGCTGCTTCTCCGTCACGTCGCCCGCGAGGTAGAGGCCCTCGACGCCCTCGACCCGGCCGACATCGTCCGTGAGCACGATCCGGTTGGGCATCAGGCGCGCGCCGAGCGTCTCGGGGAGGCTGCTCCGCGGCCGCACGTTCGGCTTGACGTAGACCGCGCCGACGCAGAGCCGCTCGCCGTCCTCGAACACGACGGCCGAGACGCGGCCGTCGGTCTGCTCGATGCGCCCGACGGGCCGCTCGTCCACGCCCACGCCGCGGGCCGCGAGTTCGCGGCGCTGGGCCGGGTCGAGCTCGGCGGGCCCGTCCGAAACGACGACCACGGTGTCGGACCAGAGCGTGAGGAAGCGGCCCATCTCGAAGGCATCGTCGCCGCAGCCGTAGAAGGCCGTCGGCTGGCCGCGGAGGTCCCAGCCGTGGCAGTACGGGCAGTGGGCGACGCCGCAGCCCCACGCCTCGCGGAGGCCGGGCACGGGCGGCAGGATGTCCTCGATGCCCGTCGCGAGGACGAGCGTGCGCGCCTGCGCGTCGCGGCCGCTGTCGAGGGTGAGGCAGAAGATGCCGCCCGGCGTCCGCTCCGCCGCCTCGACGGTCGCGTCGACGACGGTCACGTCGTAGCGGGCGAGCTGGTCGCGGCCGATGGAGCGGATGTCTTCGGGCGGCGTGCCGTCGCGCGTGATGAAGCCCCACGCCTGCGCGGCCGGCGCGTTGCGCGCGTGGCCGTCGTCCACGAGCAGGACGCGGCGGCAGGCGCGGGCGATGGAGAGCGCGGCCGAGAGGCCGGCGGGGCCGGCGCCGACGACGACAGCATCGAACGGGAGCGAGAGCGGGTCGGCGGTCACGGCGGCGGGGAGGGCGGGCGCGGCGAACCGGCCCCGCCGCGGCACGGATCCCGAGGCGCCGCGCCCGTCTACTCCGCCTTCGGCAGACGGATGACCGGACCCTTCGGGTCCGGCCGGTAGAGCGTCACCGTTCGCCCGACCGTCTGCACGACGTGGCAGCCGTCGACGCCCTCGGCGAGGGCGGTCGCGGTGTCGCGCGGCGTCTCGGGCGCTGCCTCAAGCACCTTCACCTTGACGATCTCGCGCGTCGCGAGCGTCTGCCGCAGCGCGTGGAGGCCGGCAGGCGTCACGCCCTCCTTTCCGACGTGGACGAGCGCCTTCTCGGCATGGGCCAGCCCGCGGACGTACGCGCGCTGCTTCGAGGTCAGGTCAGAATCGGACATAGAGTTTGTTGGATTAGAAACGAGACATCGTACAGCCACCATGACACGGCCAGCGTCACCTCGAGCCTGCCGGGAGATCTCTGCCGAGCACGGCGCACCGGGTCAGCGCGCTCCCGAGGCGCCTCGCCCGCTAGAGACGGAGCAGAGGGGCTGCCCGTCGCCGGTTCAGCGGCGGACGAGGTTCTCGAGGACGAACCAGACGTTCTCCTTGCGCTCGCGGAGGCGCCGCGAGAAGTACGGCACCCACTCGGTGCCGTAGGGCACGTAGATCCGCATCCGGTAGCCGTCGGCGAGGATCGCGCGCTGCGTCTCGGCGCGGATGCCGTAGAGCATCTGGAACTCGAACGCGTCGCGCGGCACGTTCTCGGCCGTCACCAGCTGCTTCACGGCCGCGATGAGCTCGTCGTCGTGCGTGGCGATGCCGGGGTAGTGGCCCTCGGTGAGCAGCGTCCGGGCGAGGCGGCGGTAGTGCCAGCGGATCGTCGGCATGTCCTGGTAGGCGATGCTCGCGGGCTCCTTGTAGGCGCCCTTGCACAGGCGGACGCGCGCCTGGAGCTCGACCATCCGGGCCACGTCGGCGGCGGTGCGGTGGAGATAGGCCTGGAGGACGGGCCCGACGAGGCCCGGGTAGTCCGGGTAGACGGCTTCGAAGAGGCCGAGCGTCGAGTCCGTGATGTCCGAGCCCTCCATGTCGAGGCGGATGAACATGTCGGCCTCGCGGGCGCGGTCGAGGAGCGCGCGGAGGTTCGCCTCGGCGAGGCCGCGGTCGATGACCTGCCCGATCATGGACAGCTTGATCGAGATGTTGAGCGCGTCCGCCGGGACGCCTTTCGCGTCGCGGACGTCCGCGAGGCGGCTGACGAGGTCGCCGTAGGCGGTGGCCAGGCCGCTCGCGCGGTCGGCGTCGTGGACGTGCTCGCCGAGCAGGTCCAGCGTCACCATGAGGCCCTCGTCGAGGAGGCCGTCGACGGCGGCGAGGGCCGTGTCCAGCGTCTCGCCAGCGACGAAGCGGCGGGCGAGCGCAAAGGGGAGTTTCATCGGGTCGGAAGGGAGCGTCCGCACAAGCTACCGAGAGGCGGGGCGGGCCGGCGCACGAACGAACGGCGGCGGCCGAAGAGTTCGGAAGGTGAGGGGCCCCGCCCGCACGGGCCCTCCACCCTCTCCACGCGTCCCCCCCTGACGTGGCGCGAGGCGCTAGACTCCGGCCCGCCCCCCGCGACCCCATGCCCTCAGATCCCGGACAGCCCGCCTCTCGCCGCGACATGCTCCGCGCCCTCGGCGTGGGCCTCGCCGCGCTGCCCCTCGCCGCCTGCGCCACGACGGCCGCCCCAACCGAGACGCCCGTCGTGCGGACCATCTCGCCGCGCACGATCCCACCGCCGATCATCCCGACGCCACCCGTCGAGGACGTCGCCGCGGTCGACACCGCCGCCGTCGACACCGCCGTCGCCGCGGTGCCGACCGTCCGCGAGACGCTGCGGCCGCGGCGTGTGCGCCCGGGCGGCACCATCGGGCTCGTCGCCCCGGCGGGCGTGCTCCGCTCCGCGAGCCAGGTCACGGACGCCGTCGCCGACATCCGCGCGATGGGCTTCGAGGCGCGCGTCGGGCGCCACGCGCTGGACCGCTACGGCTTCCTCGCGGGCTCGGACCAGAACCGCGCCGACGACTTCATGGCGATGGTCACGGACCCGACGGTCGACGCCATCGTGTGCCTGCGCGGCGGCTACGGCTGCGCCCGCATCCTGCCGCTGCTCGACTACGACGCGATCCGCGCCGCGGCCAAGCCTATCGTCGGCTACTCGGACGTGACGGCGCTGCTGCTCGCGATCTACGCCAAGGCGGGCCTCGTCTCGTTCCACGGGCCCGTCGGCATCTCGTCGTGGCGCGGCACGACGGCCGCCGCCTTCCGCGACGTGCTCCAGTACGGCGGGACGCTCGCCATCGCCGGCGACCCGACCGGCGACCGCATCCCGTTCGAGACCATCCGCCGCGGCAGCGCCGAGGGGCCGCTGCTCGGCGGCAACCTGTCGGTCGTGGCCAGCCTCGCCGGCACGGGCTACCTGCCGAGCTTCGACGGCGGCGTCGCCTTCTTCGAGGAGACGACGGAGGAGTCGTACCGGCTGGACCGGCTGTTCACGCAGCTCGAGATGGCGGGCGTGCTCGGGAAGACGGCGGCCGTCGTGTTCGGGCAGTGCTCGCAGTGCACCGACGGCGGCTCGTCGTGGTCCGCCGTCGAGGTCCTCCGCGACCACCTTGGCGGCTACCGCTGCCCGGCGTGGATCGGCGCGCCCGTCGGGCACGTCTCACCGGTGTACACGCTGCCCATCGGCCTGCCCGTCCGAACCGACGCCGACGCGGGCACGCTCGAGGCCATCGGGCCGGCCGTCGTCTAGGGACGGGGACTGAACGTCCTGCGCCGCGTTCATCTGCCCGCCCCACGTTCCAGCCGCCCGTCGCCGTGAGAATCGCCCTCTGCCAGATCAACCCGACCGTCGGCGACCTTGCCGGCAACGCCGACCTCGTGCTCGAGGCGGCGCGGCGCGCCCACGGCGCCGGGGCCGAGCTCGCCGTCTTCTCGGAGCTGGCGCTGACGGGCTACCCGCCGCAGGACCTGCTCGACCGGCCCGCGTTTCTCGACGACGCCGACGCAGCGCTTGAGCACGTGGCGCGCGAGGCGCCCGCCGGGCTCGGGATCGTCATCGGCGCGCCGCGGCGCAACCCGGCACGGGCCGGCAAGCGCCTCGTCAACGCCGCCTGCCTCCTCGACGGCGGGCGCATCGTGGACACCGTCGCCAAGACGCTCCTGCCGACGTACGACGTCTTTGACGAGGCGCGCTACTTCGCTCCCAACACCGAGGCGCCGCGGCCGGTCGCGTTTCGCGGCCTGCGCCTCGGGCTCCACGTCTGCGAGGACCTCTGGAACAACACGACCGAGGACGACGCTGGCCTCGACGACGACGCGCTCCAAGACGCGTTTGCTGCCGCGACGGACGACGGCGCCGACGCACGCGCCTACCGAGACAACCCCATCGACGCGCTCGGCGCGGCCGGCATCGACCTGTTCGTCAACGTCTCGGCGAGCCCTTTTGCGGCCGGGAAGCCGGCCGTGCGGCGCGCGCTCATCGGCGCCGCGGCGCGCGAGTGGGGCGTCCCGTTCGTCTACGTGAACCAGGTCGGCGCGAACACGGAGCTGATCTTCGACGGCGACAGCCAGGTCCAGAACGCCCGAGGCGAAGTCGTCTGGCGTGCATGCGACTTCGAGCCGGACTTCCACGTGTGGGACACGGACGACGCGGCGCCGGCCGAGGCGCCGTTGCAGGAGGACATGGAATCCGTCCACGACGCGCTCGTGCTCGGCATCCGGGACTACGTGGCGAAGACGGGCGCGGGCGTCTTCGAGACGGCCCTCGTCGGCCTCTCGGGCGGCATTGACTCGGCGCTGACGTGCGCGCTCGCCGTCGCCGCGCTCGGTGCCGACCAGGTCGTCGGCATTACGATGCCGTCGAAGTACTCGTCGGCCGGATCGGTGAGCGACTCGCAACTGCTCGCGGACGCGCTCGGGATCGTCTGCCACGAGGTCTCGATCCGCCCGGCCGTCGAGGCGTTCGACGCGATGCTCGCGCCCGTCCTGAATGGCGAACCTCAGGGCGTCACCGAGGAGAACCTCCAGGCCCGCGCGCGCGGCGTGACCCTCATGGCCGTCTCGAACGCTCAGGGCTGCCTGCTCCTCACGACGGGCAACAAGTCCGAGGTCGCCGTCGGCTACTCGACGCTCTACGGCGACATGGCCGGCGGCCTCGCCGTGCTCGCAGACGTGTTCAAGACGGACGTCTACCGCCTCGCGCGGTACGTCAACGCCCGCGCCGGCCGCGAGGTCATCCCGGACGGGACGCTCACGAAGCCGCCGTCGGCGGAGCTACGGCCGGGCCAGAAAGACGAGGACTCGCTGCCGCCGTACGACGTCCTCGACGCGGTGCTGCGGCGCTACGTCGAGCGCCACGCGAGCGTCGCCTCGATCGTCCGCGAGACGGGGCTGGACGAGGCGCTCGTCGCGCGCGTCGCGGGCATGGTGGACCGCAACGAGTACAAGCGGCGGCAGGCGGCGCCGGGCCTGCGCGTCTCGGGCAAGGCCTTCGGCGTCGGCCGGCGGCTGCCCGTCGTGATGCGCCTCTCGCGTATCGAAGATCAGCGCGCGCCCGTGTCGTAGCTCAGGCGGTGCGCGAGGCGCGTCGGCTCGGGAATCTTGAAGCGCCCCGTCATGGCGAGCGTTAGCGCGACGGCGTCCGGGAGCGTGCAGCGGTGGCCGGCCGAGACGAAGACCGGCAGCACGCGCGCCCGCGTCCGCACGGCCATCCCGACCGTCTCGCCTTTGTAGACGAGCGGCGCCGTGTCGCCCTTCTCCTGCCCAGATCCGCGTATTTCCCGACATAGATGCTCTTGGCGACGCCCAGCGCGGGCCGGTCCAGAAGGACGCCGAGGTGGCACGCGAGGCCAAAGTGCCGCGGGTGCGCGCGGCCGTGCGCGTCCAGCATCAGCACATCTGGCAACGCGGCGAGGCGTTCGAGCGCGGGCAACAGCGCCGGGATCTCGCGGAAGCTCAGCAGGCCAGGAACGTACGGAAACGCGACCGGCCCCTCCCACACGGCCTCGTCCACGACAGCCAGCGTCGCGGCGTCGACCACGACGATGGCGGCCGCCACGCGGTCGCCGCGGACGCTCACGTCGAGCCCGCCGATGGTCCGCACCGCCGACACGTCGAGCGGCGTCTCACGAACGAGCGGCTCGAGGCGCCGCTGCTCGGCGACGGCCTCAGTCGGCGTGACGTCGAACGGGTGGGCGTGGGCGAGTGTCACGGGCGTCGGGGCGGTGCTCCCCGAACCTAACGGCAGCGGCTACATCGCGGCGCGCTCACCGTCCGGAACCCACACGACGCCGACGGGCTCGGCGTCTCCGATGGGCAGGCCTGCTGCCCGGAACGCGTTGCCGTCGGGTAGCCCCTCTGCCAGCCAGATGGCGTCGAGGCCGTCGCTCCAGAACGAGAGCACGAAGCGCTGCGCGGCTGTGAGCGACCGCTCGCGGAGGTGTGCGGCATGCGCAGGCTCAGTCGCGCCGCGGCACGTGACGAGGATGTAGGTCCCCTCCCCACGCTGCGGCGCGACGAGGGCGTGTGCCCGGCCGAGAAGGGGCCAGAAGCCGACCGGCGAGTCCGCGTAGGCACCCGAGACGCCCTGCGCGTCGCCGACAGCCCGGTGGAGGGCGGCGGTGGAATCGATCGGGGGCGGAAGGCGGAGGACGGGCATCGGCGTGGTCGGCGTGCGGCGGGCCGATCAAAGCGTGTGCCGCGCGTGAGCAGGTCGCACATGCAATGGCACGGCTGTGGCAATGGGCTGGGCCGATGTCACCCGTTCCAGTGTGCGGGAGATTGTGAACATCCGCGCGCCGCCCTGCGGGGCGCGCGGCCGGGTTCCTTTCGGAACCGGCAGGGAGCGCCCTCGAAACCTTCGGTCCGGCTTCACACGCCCGGCGGCGGTGCGGCTTGCTCCGCTGCTGGCCGGGGGGCTATGTTCCGGGCCCTTCGGAGCAGGCCGCTCCGCTCGGGCTCTTAGCTCAGTTGGTTAGAGCGCGTCGTTGACATCGACGAGGTCACTGGTTCGAATCCAGTAGAGCCCACCACCCCTTGCTGCGATTCGTCGCGGCGAGGGGTTTCTTGGTTAGGCACAACTCATAGGAAACGGGTCGCTGACAGTCCCGGAGTTTATCCGGCTACGGAACGTCCGGTCTGCAGGCTGTCTGTGCACTGCGATGGCAATCGCCCACGCCTTGTCGAAGCCCTCGCACGATCGGTAGCTGACGCTGACCGGCTCGCCCTCTCCGCTCTGTCACAGCGGACCATGAGTTGCCACCCTCCCCTATCAGGCAGCACGCCGAGTCCCGATTCAGAGGAATCAGTCCTCACCTGTCTGATGGGTCCGACGGCAGGCGGGCTGCAAGCGCCTCGGCGGGGTGCAGGGCGGCCCGGCCCGTCGTGTGCGCGATCTGCGCCCGACAACTCGTCCCCGCTGCGACGACCGTCGCGTGTGGCATGGCGCGGACGGCCGGGGCCAGCCGCTCCTCGCCCATCGCGACCGAGACGGCGTAGTGCTCGGCCTCGTAGCCGAACGCCCCCGCGACGCCGCAGCAGCCCGCCTTCGTCTCGCACACGGCGAAGCCTGCCGGCTCCGAGGCACGCGCGCGACGCCGACATCGCCGAGAGCGCCTTCTGGTGGCAGTGGCCGTGCACGAGCGCCTCGCCCGCCGCCGGCTTCCACGCGATGCTGCCCGAGCGCCTCGCCGTTCGCCTCGGCCCACTCCTCGAACGTCACGGCGACGGCCGCGATCGCCGCGGCGCGGGCGTCGCCGGGCAGCAGGCGCGGGATCTCGTCGCGCAGCGTCAGGATGCACGACGGCTCGAGGCCGACGATCGGAACGCCTGCCTCAGCGATCGGCGCGTACGTCTCGACGAGGCGCCGCGCCAGCGCCGGTCGCGTGCGAGACGTAGCCCTTCGAGAGGTACGTCCGCCCGCAGCAGCGGTACTCCGGCACGACGACCTCGACGCCCGCGGCGGCGAAGACGCGCAGCGCCGCGCGCGGGATCTCGGGCTCCTGGAAGCGCCCGAACGTGTCGGCAAAGAGGGCGACGCGGGGCGCGCGGGCGAGCGGCGACGGGCGACGGGCCTGGAGACGTCCTGCCCACGTCCCACTCCCCGCTTCCCTCGAAAGGGCTTCGTCGCGAACGTCGGCAGCGCGCGCTCTGGGGCGATGCCGAGCGCGCGCAGGCGCTTCGCGGACGAGCGGGCTCGCGCGGACGCGGTTGGCGACGTGCGCGAGCGGGCCGGCCGTGCGCCGCGCCACGACGGGCAGGTGCGCGAAGAGGCGCGTGCGCAGGCTCGGGCGCTCCGTCTTCCACTTCTGCTCCTGCCACGCCGTCTTGAGCGCCGCCATGTCCACCGACGCCGGGCACTCGGAGCGGCACGCCTTGCAGGCGACGCACAGGTCCATCGCCTCGGCGACCTCGGGGCCCGTCAGCGAGTCGAGCCCGCCCGAGAGCGCCTCGCGGAGCGCGTTGGCGCGGCCGCGCGTCGAGTCCTTCTCCTCGCCCGTGACCATGAACGGCGGGCACATCACGCCCACGCCGACCTTGCGGCAGACGGCCTGCCCGTTGCACGCCTCGACGGCCTCGGCGAAGCCGACGTCGCGGCCGGCGGCGTCGAAGAACGCGATGCCCGTCTGGACGTCGCGCGGGTGGTAGTCCGGCCCCATCCGGAGCGCCTCCGTCAGCGGCGGGGCGTCCGTGATCTTGCCCGGGTTGAGCAGGCCCGCCGGGTCGAAGAGCGCCTTCGTCGCGCGATAGGCGGCGTAGAGCGGGGCCGAGTAGAAGTGCTCGGCGAGGGCGCCGCGCGCGCGCCCGTCGCCGTGCTCGACTGCGATGATGCCGTCGTACTTCTTGACGAGGTCCGCCGAGGCGATCGCGATGCGCTCCATCGCCTCGACCTGCGGCTGCTTGCGGAGGTCGAGGAAGGGGCGGACGTGGAGGCAGCCGGCCGAGGCGTGCGCGTACATCACCGCCTCGACGCCGTCGCGCTCCATCGCCGCCTCGAGGTCGGCGACGTACGCCGAGAGGTGCTTCACCGGGCACGGCCGCGTCCTCGATGATCGCCGCGGCCTGAATCGGCAGGCGGGCCGACATCGCGAGCCCGAGCCCGACCTTCCGCACCGCCCAGACGTCCTCGATCGTCGCGTCCTCGACCGCGTCCGTGATGACGGCTGAGGGCCCGGTGTGGCGGCGCAGGCGGTCCAGCCCTGCGCGCACGGCGGCGGGGCTCTCGCCGTCGTACTCCACGAACAGGAGCGCGCCGGGCAGGCTGCCGTCGGCGTTGCGCTGGACGAAGTGGAGCTTCGGGGCGTACTCGGTCACGTCGAGCGCGCGGGCGAGCGCGACGCGGTCGAACAGCTCGACGCTCGCCGGACCCGTCTCCAGGATGCCCTCGACGTCTTCGAGCGCCGCCCGCCGGCTCGGGTAGTGGACGACGCCGAGGCCGGAGTGCGCGGGCACGTCGACGAGCCCGACCGTCATCTGCGTCGTGAAGCCGAGCGTGCCCTCGGCGCCGGCCATGAGGCAGGCGAGGTTGCGCGTGCCGTCCCACGCCCGCCCTGGCCCGCGGTCCACGGACGGCGCCTCGATCAGCCGCTCCAGCCGGTAGCCGCCGGCGCGCCGCCAGTGGACCGGCGTGTCGCGGTCGATGGCGACGCCGTGGACGCTCAGCAGGGCGTCCATGCCGCGGTAGATCTCGCCTTCGAGTCCGGCCACAGCCATCTTCGCCGCCCACGCCTCGGGGGTGAGCGCCGCGAGGTGCGCCGGGACGCCGCCGCGCAGCAGGACGTCCGCCGACAGCACGTGGTCCACGACCGAGCCGTACTGGATCGAGTGCGTGCCCGTCGCATTCGTGCCGAGCATGCCGCCGAACGTCGCGCGGTTGGACGACGCGGGGTCGGGCCCGAAGCGCAGGCCGTGGCGCGCCGCGGCGCGGTTGAGACTGTCCAAGACGACGCCCGGACCGACCGTCGCCGTCCGCGCCTCAGCGTTCACCTCGATGATCTGCGCGAGGTGCTGCGTCGTGTCGATCACGAGCCCACCGCCGACGGCGGAGCCGGCGAGGCTGGAGCCCGAGCCGCGCGGCAGGAGCGGAATCCCGAAGCGCGCGGCCTCCTCCATCGCCGCCTGCACGTCGTCCGTGTGGCCGGGGACGAGCACGCCGAGCGGCATCTCGCGGTAGAGCGAGGCGTCCGTCGCGTAGAGGGCGCGGTGGAGCGCGTCGAGGCGCAGGCTGCCGGCGAGGCGCGGGCGCAGCGCGGCGGCGAAGTCGGCGAGGCGCTCGGGCGTCGGGGCCGGCGTCGGGCGGGCAGAGGTCATGGCCGAAACGTACCGCCGCGGCATCGGCCAGCGGCGCGTCAGCGGCTGGCCTCGCGCCGGCCGGCGGGCGTACTCTTTTGGACCATCCGCCCTCTCCTGCGATGCCGTTGCCCCGCGCGCTTGCCGCCTTGCTCGTTCTCACGGTGGCGGTGCCCGCCGCCGCACAGTCGGTCGCGTGGCCGGACTCGCTCGCCGGCGGCCCGGTCCCGCCGGCCGAGGTGCCCGCGCTCCGGGCCGTCGCAGCGGCCGTGGACGCGCGCCGCATCGAGGCGGACGTCCGCGCGCTCGCCGCCTTCGGCACGCGCCACACGATGAGCGACACGACGAGCGCGACGCGCGGCATCGGGGCCGCCCGGCGCTGGTTTCGGGCTCAGCTGGAGCAGATCTCCCGCGACTGCGGCGGGTGCCTCGAGGTCGTCGAGCAGCGGACGGTCGTCTCGGGCGAGCGCCGCATCCCCACGCCGACGGTCGTCGTGAACGTCTACGCCGTCCAGCGCGGCACGGCCGACCCCAACCGCTACGTGATGATGAGCGGCGACATCGACAGCCGCGCCTCGGACGTGATGGACGCCACGAGCGACGCGCCCGGCGCCAACGACAACGCGAGCGGGCTCGCGGGCGTCCTCGAAGCCGCGCGCGTGCTGAGCCGGCAGCGCTACGCCGGAAGCATCGTCTACGCCGGCCTGAGCGGCGAGGAGCAGGGCCTCTACGGCGGGCAGGCGCTCGCCGAGCGCGCGCCGCGACGAGGGCTGGCGCGTCGAGGCGCGTGCTCAACAACGACATGATCGGCAACACGTGCGGCATCACGGGCATCTGCGACAACACGACCGCGCGCGTCTTCTCCGAAGGCACGCGCGCCGACGAGACGCCCGAGACGGCCCGCGCGCGGCGCTTCACGGGCGGCGAGGACGACAGCCCGGCCCGCAACCTCGCCCGCACCATCGACCGCATGGCGGACCTCTACATCCGCAACCTCGACGTGCGCATGGTCTACCGCCTCGACCGCTTCGGGCGCGGCGGGCACCACGCGCCGTTCTCCGACGCCGGCTTCCCGGCCGTCCGCATCATGGAGACGAACGAGCACTACGACCGCCAGCACCAGGACGTGCGGACCGAAGACGGCCGCCACTTTGGCGACACGGTCGAGTTCGTGGACTGGGACTACGCGGCCAAGCTGACCGCCCTCAACGCGGTCGTGCTGGCCGGCCTCGCCGGCGCGCCCGGCCCGCCGCACGACGTCCGCCTCTCCGGCGCCGTCCAGCCGAGCACGACGCTGCGGTGGACGCCGCCGCCCGGCGCGGCCGCCTCGCGCGTCTGGTGGCGCCTCACGACCGAGCCGACGTGGACGCACAGCGTCACCGTCCCCGGCACCAGTCGAGCCACTACACGCTCGAGAACGTGGTCGTGGACGACTTCTTCTTCGGCGTCTCGAGCGTCGCGGCGGACGGGAGCGAGAGCGCGGTCGTCTTCCCCGGCCCCGTCGGCGCCATCGAGTAGGCCCGTTCCGGCGTCGGGCAGGCGGAGGGCGTGGCGGAACGGTGCCGCCGCACTGTCCGATTCGCGGGCGGATGCCGCTGTACAAGGACCACCCTCCCGCACGCCGATGCCTGCCCTCTCGCCCGCCGATCTCGTCCTGCTCGCCCCGGACCGGTTCGCCAGCACGTCCCCGCGCAAGTCCGACGCACACACCCGGCTTGACGGCGCCGGCACGGTCGCCGAGTCCGAACTGGCCCAGTCCGTCCTGCTCGCCGCGCTTCTGACGCTCGAACGCGATGGCCACATCTCGCTCACGCGCGCGCCCAAGAAAGAACTGCTCGGGCTTCGGAAGACGCACACCGTCCACGCTGCGCGCACGTCGGGGAGCAGCACGGCGCTGCCGGGACCGACCGAAGCCACGCTGCTCGCCGCCGTGCCTGAGGCGCCTGTCGAGATCGACGAGGTCGTCTACCGCTGGCTGGGCGACGACACGCCCAACCCGGACGCGATGCTCCTGGGGCGCGTCTGTCACGGCCTCGTCGAGCGAGGCCTCGTCGAGCGGACCGAGACCACGACCAAAAAGTGGTTTTTCACGAACACGGACGTCTCCTTCTCGTTGCCCGAGGCGACCCGAGCGGCGGTCGCCGCGGCCGACGTCTCGGCACTGAGCGCGCTCGTCACCGACGCCACCGGCCGGCCGGACCTCGTCGAGACGCTGCGCATCGAGATCGGGCAGGGCCTGAGGCGCCGCGTTGAGGCGCAGGACTACGACATTCCGGACTGACGCGGACGAGGCACGCTTCGCGACGTGCTCACGGGCGCGCAACACGCGGCGGCTACCTTCCGGCGCACGTCCGCACATCGCATGGCCTCCCCCGGCGTCCTCGTCCTCAACGGACCCAACCTGAACCTGCTCGGCTCGCGCGAGCCCGAGATCTACGGTTCCGCGACGCTCGCCGACCTCGAGGCGACGCTCCGGCGCCACTTCCCGGACCTCGCGCTCCGCTTCGCGCAGCACAACGACGAGGGCGGCCTCATCGACGCGCTCCACGGCGCCGACACCGTCGAGACGGCGGGCATCGTGCTCAACGCGGCGGGCTACACGCACACGTCCGTCGTCCTCCGCGACGCCATCGCCGCGATCCAGACGCCCGTCATCGAGGTCCACCTCTCGAACGTCGCCGCACGCGAGGCCTTCCGGCACCACTCGCTCATCTCGGCCGTCTGCGCCGGGACGATCACGGGCCTCGGCCCGGCCGGCTACCGCCTCGCCGTGGCGTACTTCTCGGACAAGACGTGAGCGACGACCCGGTAGACGGCGCCCCCGAGCGCGACTTCGAGCCGCCGGCGACGCCGCCGGACCCCGCGCCGGCCTCCACCGAGGACGCCGAGGGGCAGGTCGAGGCCGAGGTCGACCAGATCGAGGGCGTTCGCGCCCAGAGCGGCAAGAGCGCGGCCCTGCTCGTCGCGGCCGGCATCTTCCTCAGCCGCATCATCGGGCTCGTCCGCGAGCGCGCGATCAGCTACTTCTTCGGGCTCGGGCCGCACGCCGACGTGCTGCGCGTCGCGTTCAAGACGCCCAACTTCCTCCAGAACCTGCTCGGCGAGGGGACCGTCTCGGCCGCCTTCATCCCGATCTACTCGCGGATGCTGGAGCAGGGCCGCCCCGAGGCGGCTGGGCGGTTTGCCGGCGCCGTCCTCGGGCTGCTCATCGCGCTCGTCTCGGTCTGCGTCGCCGTCGGGATGCTGCTGGCGCGGCCGCTCCTGACGGTCCTGCAGCCGGGCTGGCTCGGCGACGCCGCGGCCGTCGCCGCGGGCACGATGCAGGTAGACCGCTTCGCGCTCGTCGTGCAGACGGTCCGGTACACGTTCCCCATGGCCGGCGTGCTCGTCCTGTTCGCGTGGGGCCTGGGCGTGATGAACAGCCACCGCCGCTTCTTCCTGCCGTACGTCGCGCCGACGGTCTGGAACGTCTCGATCATCGCCGGCATGGCGTGGGCCGCGATGAGCCTCTTCGGGACGCCGACGGCCATCGGGCAGCTCTCCGTCGTTCCGATCGCAGCGGCCGACCGCATCCTGTTCGCCGCGCTTACGGGCGCGCTCGTCGGCGGCGTGCTGCAGTTCGCGGTCCTGCTGCCCGGCGTCGTCCGCGAGATCCGCGGCTTCCGGCTCAGCCTGTCGACGCACGTCGAGGGCGTGCGCGAGTCGTTCAAGGCCTTCGTGCCGGTCGTGCTCGGGCGCGGGGCCTACCAGATCTCGGGCTACCTGGACCTCTTCCTCGCGGGCTTCCTCGCCGCCGGCGCCATCTCCGCGCTCACGCAGGCCCTCACGCTCTACGTGCTGCCGGTCTCGCTCTTCGGGATGAGCGTCGCCGCGTCCGAGCTGCCCGAGCTCAGCCGCATCCGCGAGGCCGGGCAGGACGCCTTCTTCGCGCGCGTCAGAGGCTCGCTCGCCCAGATCCTGTACCCCATCGTCGCGGCGACGGTCGGCTACCTCGGCTTCGGCCTGCTCGTCGTCGGCGCGTTCTTCCAGACGGGCCAGTTCGGCGAGGCCGACTCGTGGCTCGTCTACCTCACGCTCGCCGCGTTCGCCCTCGGCCTGCCCGCGACGACCGCCTCGCGCCTGCTCCAGAACGCGTTCTACGCGCTCGGCGACACGAAAACGCCGGCGCGCCTCGCCGTCTGGCGCCTCGCCGTCGCGACGGCCGTCGGGGCCGCGCTGATGTTCTGGCTCGAAGGGTTCTCGGTGACCCAGTTCGTGGACGTCGCCGCGCCGCCGGACGAGCCGCTGCGCCTCGGCGCCGTCGGCCTCGCGCTCGGCGCGAGTCTCGGCGCGTGGACCGAGCTGTGGGCGCTCGTCCGCACGCTGAAGACGCAGGCGCCGGGCTTCGAGATGCCGGTCGGCCGCGCCGTCCAGATGCTCGGCCTCGCCGGGCTGGCATCTCTCCCCGCCGCCCTCGCCCAGACGCTCCTGCCGGACGCTGTCCCGGTCCTGATCCGCGCCGCCGTCGTCCTCGGCCTGTTCGGGGCGACGTACCTCGGGGCGGGCGCCCTGCTCGGCTTCACGGAGGGCGAGGCGTGGACAGGCCGCCTGCTGCGCCGCCGGAGAAAGGGCTAAAGGCTGCGCCTCAGTCGGCGGGGCAGGCGGTTCAGCCGGCCCGCTTCGAGGCGGGAACGCAGGATAGAATCCGGGCGCCAGTCCGACAGACGCTCCCCGCCACGTTCCGCATCGCGGAGGATCCGGCGCCGCCGCAGCCGTACCAGACGCCGCCTCGGTGAGGCCGGCGGGGCGAGGGGTATCTTTTCGGCGCCCGCGCCCGTTCGTCCGGCCGAGCGCCCCGCCCTCCCTCCCTGCGCATGTCCGGAAAGCTGTTCGACCGCCTCGCCGCCGCCGGCGTCTTCGTCGCCTCCCTCGTCGTCTACACGCTGACGATGGCGCGGACGTCGCCCTTCTGGGACTCCGGCGAGTTTATCGCCATCTCGAACGGCCTCCAGGTGAGCCACCCGCCGGGCGCGCCGTTCTACATGCTCGTCGGGCGCCTGTTCGCGATGTTCTCGCCGCTGTTCGCGCCGTTCACGGACGAGCCCGTCGCGATGGCCGTCAACTTCGTCTCGCCCGTCGTGAGCGCGCTGACGATCCTGCTGACTGCACCTCATCATCGTGCGGCTGGCGCGCGTCTGGACGGGCCACCCGACCGAGTGGTCGTGGACGGACCGCGCGGCGGTGACGGCCGGCGGCGTCGTGGGGGCGCTGGCGTTCGCCTTCACGGACTCGTTCTGGTTCAACGCCGTCGAGGCCGAGGTCTACGCGATGTCGATGCTCTTCACGGCCCTCGTGGTGTGGCTCGCGCTCGTCTGGCGCGACGCGACGCGCCACGAGGAGGCCGGCTTCCGCGCCCGCGGCGAGCACCCCTTCGGGCTCGCAGGCAGACCGCTACCTCGTCGCCATCGCGTACCTCTTCGGGCTCGCGATCGGCGTCCACCTGCTCAACGTCCTCACGCTGTTCTTCCTCGCGCTCATCGTCTTCTACGAGAAGATCGACCGGCCCGAGTGGACGACCGGGCGCGCGGCTGTGGGCCGTCGTCCTGACCGGCCTCGGCTCGGCCGGCCTCTTCTTCGTGATCTACCCCGGCGTCGTGCAGACGCTGCCGACGCTCGCCGGCGACTCGGGCGCGCCGGGCCTGTTCCTGCTCGCCGTGCTCGCCGCGCTCGTCGCGGCCGTCTGGTGGACGCAGAAGAAGCGCATGCCGGTCGCGCAACCTGCTCTCGCTGACGGTCCTCGCTGATCATCCTCGGCTACTCGTCCTACGGCCTCATCTTCGTCCGCGCGCAGGCCAACCCGCCGATCAACGAGAACGACCCGCAGACGGCCGAGGGCATGGTGAGCTACCTCAAGCGCGAGCAGTACGGCTCAGACGCCGCTGCTCTCGGGCGAGACGTTCACCGACGTCGACCGGGCAACGGGCCAGCCGCGCTACCGCGCCGCCTCGTTCCCGCGCCGCTACTCGCAGCAGCCGAGCCACGTTGCCGAGTACGCCCGCTACGCGTCGGACTCGGACTTTTTCTGGAGCTACCAGATGGGCCACATGTACTGGCGCTACTTCATGTGGCAGTTCGTCGGCAAGCAGAGCGACAGCAGGACGCCGGCTGGACGGCCGGCCTCGGGCCGCAGCCGCCGCAGGACGGCCTGACGCCCGTCCGAGGCGGCCAGCCGCAACGTCTACTTCGGGCTGCCCCTCCTGCTCGGGCTCATCGGCATCGCGTTCCACGTCCAGCGCGACTGGCGCCGCGCCTTCGCCGTCTTCATCCTGTTCCTCGTGACGGGCGTCGGCATCATCCTGTACCTCAACCAGACGCCGTTCCAGCCGCGCGAGCGCGACTACTCGTACGTCGCCTCGTTCTTCGCCTTCGCGCTCTGGATCGGGCTCGGCGCGACGGGCCTCGTCGAGCTCACCGTCGGATGCGCTGCGCGGCAAGGCGCGAGGGCCTGCGCCGCGGCGCGGCCGTCGCCGTCGGGGCGGTCCTGCTCGCGCTCGTGCCGGGCATGCTGCTCGCCGAGAACTACCACGACCACGACCGCACGGGGCCAGTTCATCCCGTCGGACTTCGCGCGCAACCTGCTCGAGTCGACGGCGCCGAACGCGATCCTGTTCACCAACGGCGACAACGACACCTTCCCGCTGTGGTACCTGCAGGAGGTGATGGGCGTCCGCCGCGACGTGCGCGTGGTCAACCTGTCGCTGCTGAACACGCCGTGGTACATCAAGCAGCTCCGCGACCAGCACGAACCGCGACAGCGCGCCGGTCCCGATGTCGCTCACGGACGCGCAGATCGACGCGCTCCAGCCGACGCCCTTCACGCCGGGCGACGATGTCGCTGCCCGTGGACCGGCAGCGCTTCGGCGACGTCGGCTTCGCGGGGCGCATCGCGGCGGGCAGCGCGCCGGCCGAGATGGCGTGGACGCTCAACGGGCAGCCGCTCGGCGAGGGCCAGGCGTACCTCTACGTCGCCGACATCGTCGTGCTGGACATCCTCCAGTCGGTCGCCGAGGACGGCTGGCGCCGGCCCGTCTACTTCGCCTCGACCGTCGCCCGCGACTCCGAGCTGGACCTCCAGCCGTTCTTCCAGAACGAGGGCCTCGCGCGCCGCGTCGTGCCGGTCCGCAGCGGACTCGCAGGACCCCGACGGGACCGTCGTTCCGGACATCGTGCTGGAGCGCCTCCAGAACTTCCGCTTCCGCGGCCTCAACGATCCCTCGGTCTACCTCGACGAGAACTCGCGCAACATGGCCGACGGCTACCGCTCGCGGCTGGGCTCGATCGCGACGGCGCTCGCCGAGCAGGGCCGCGTCCCCGCCGCGCGCGCAGCTCCTCGCCCAGCTCGGCCGCGAGGTCTCGCCCGAGACGATCCCGATGGGCTTCGGCAGCCTGCTCACGCTCGGCGAGGCGTACCGCGCCGCCGGCCAGACCGAGCAGATGAAGGCGACGCTGCGCCGCGCCGAGGACATGGCCATCGCGCAGGTGAGCGCCGCCGCCGGCGCGCGCGACCAGGCCGCGCTCCAGCGGGCCTACCAGTTCGTGCAGTACCTCCAGACGACGTACCTGCTCGCCGACGAGCCGCAGGCCGCCGCCGACTTCTCGGCGCGCTTCGCCACGGCCATCGGCGACCCGCGCGAGCAGCGCTCGGTCGAGGAACTCCGCGCCGCCGCCGCGAACGTCCGCCGCCAGCGCGACAGCGTCGCCGCCGGCAACTAGATTCGCCCGAGGCGCGAGGACGGGACGTCGCAGATCCCCCTCGAGCCGTACACCTTACACCCCGCTCGTTATGCCCTTGCTCTCCGACGCCGACCTCGACCGCGCCGCGCAGGCGCTGGGCGTCCCCGCGGAGCGCGCCGGCCGAACAGTCTCGCTCGCCCTCTCGGACGCCGCCTCGGGCCGCCGCCTCGCCGTCGACATTGTCCGCACGGACGACGGCACGACGCTCGTGAAGGTCTACGGCCCGGCCGCGCACCTCGAGCTGCACGGCGTCACGGGCGTCGTCTCGGACGACGACCTCGGCGAGGCGCTCTTCTTCTCCCGCGCCGGCGGCCGCGTCTCGGGCCTCGTCGTCGAGCGCGCCGCGGCCTGCTCGCTCTTCGCCAGCGTCGAGGAGCGCCTGCTCACGGCCGACTACTTCACCGTCGCGCCGGACGTCGCCCACGCCGCCGTCGTCCTCTCGATGGCCGAGTCGGCGTTCGACGATGAGGCGCTCGAGAACGAGCCGTGACAGGCCCACCCGAGGCCGGCCTCGAGATCACGACCGACCACGAGACCCTGAGCCTGGACGCCGCACGCGTCGCGGCCGTCGTCGAGGCCGTCTGCGCCATGGAGGGCGTCCGCATCGCGTCGCTGAGCGTCGTCCTGGGCGACCACGCGCTCGTCCACGGCGTCAACCGCGACTGGCTCGGGCACGACTACGAGACCGACGTCGTCTCGTTCGGGCTGGACGACGACGCCCGCGCGCAGGGCGCGCTCGACGGCGAGGTCTACGTGGACCTCGACACGGCGGCCGAGCGGGCGCCCGAGTTCGGCGCCTCGTTCGAGGCCGAGGCGCTGCGCTACGTCGCCCACGGCGTCCTCCACATCGCCGGCCACGACGACGCGACGGACGACCAGCGGGCCGCGATGCGGGCCCTCGAAGACCGCGCCCTCGCCGCCGCCGGCATCGCCTGAGGCGCGGCCCGCCAAACCTCTGCGCAGCGCCGAGCGTTCGCCGCTGCCCCGTCCGCTTCGGCCGCCCGGCATGACGTCTCTTCCCTCGCGTGCGCCCGGTCCGGACCGGTGGACCGGGCCGCCACCGGCCGTCCCGCGCGTCCGCGAGTGGGTGCAGCGGACCGACCCGGGGCTTACGCGCGCGCAGTTCGCGGCGAAAGCTGTCCTCGCGCTCGTCCTCGGCGGTGGCGGCGCGGCAGCGCTGCTTGCGGCGCTCGGAGGGGCGCCGCGGACTGGCGCCGCCGGCGGCCTCCTCGCCATGATCGGCCTGCTGACGGTCCAGAGCGGACCGCTCCGGGCGCGCCTCATGGTCGTCATGCGGATGGCTCTCGTCGCTGTGCCTGCCGCGGCGCTCGGCGCCGCGCTGACGCCGTGGCCCCTCGCGAGCCGCGCCGGCGTGCTCGTGCTGATGGCCGCCGCCGCCGTGCTCACGCACTGGGGGCCGGCGGGCGTCGCGATGGGCATGGCAGGCTTCCTCGCCTACTTTTTCGCTCTGTTCCTGCACCTCACGCCTGATCAGGCGCCGGCTGTTGCTGTCGCGGCCGTCGTCGGCTACGCCGGGCTGGCGCTCGTGCTGACGGCCTGGCCGGAGCGTGGGCGCGCGCGGCGCCTCGTCCCCGGCTTCCGCGCCCGCGTGCTGCACGTCGTCGATGTGGCACGCCGCGACGCGATGCGGCCGCCGCCGGAACGCCCGTCGCGCCGCACCCGCCACGCGCTCGTCGCGGCGACGGCGGCCGTGCAGGAGGTCGCGCTCCAGATCGAGGACGCCCTCGAGGCGCCGCGCGCCGGCGTCGCGGACCCGGCGCGCCTCCAAGACCACGTCTTCGTCGCCGAGTTGCTCGCGGACCACCTCGCGGCCGCTGCCATCGCAGCGGCGGAGCGTGGGCAGGGACGCGACGCGCTCCTCGCGGAACTCGCGCGGCCCGTCTCCATCGGCACCGAGGCGCCGGCGACCACCGACCTCCTCCCGCCGGCTGCCGGGGCCGCGGACCGCACGGCGGGGCTCGTCGAGCGCCTCGCGCGCGCCGTGGCGTCCGTCGAGACGGCCGCGGCGCGGCCAGCCGGGCCGGTGATCGAGGCGCCGGCACCCGCTCTCGACCTGGTCGGAGACGACGGCGCGCCCCGGCCGGACGTCGACCCGACCGTGCGGCGCGTCGTGCAGGTGACGGTCGCCGGAGCGCTGAGCCTCGGCGTCGGGCTATGGCTTTCCGAGACGTACTGGCCATACGCCGTCCTCGCCGCGTTCGTGACGCTGCTCACGATGCCGGACCGCGGCGCGAGCCTGCGCCGCGCCGCCGACCGCGTGCTCGGGACGGCGCTCGGCGTCGCGGGCGGCATGGCGGCTGCCGCCGCTCTCACCGACGCCGCGAAGCCGGCCGAGATCGCGCTCCTGTTGCCGCTTCTGCTGCTCGCGTTCTGGGCACTCGCCGCGTCGTATGCCGCCATGATCGGCGTTTTCACGTTTGTGCTCGCCCTCATCTACGATCTCCAGGGCGCCGACACGGCCGCCCTGCTGAGCGCGCGGCTATGGGAGACGGCCGCCGGCGCCGGGCTGGGCGCCGCCGTCGCGTTCGTCGTCCTCCCGCGGCGCACGCGCGACGCGACCGCGCAGGGCCTCGCCAGCGTCCTCGGCGCGCTCGACGCGCTCCTCGCCACGCTGGACCCGGACGCCGCGCCGGCTGCGGGCGTCGTGTACGGCCGGCTTCGGGCGTTCGACCGCGCGGCCGTCGCCTTCCGCGCGGCGGGACAGCCGCTCGCGTCGGGCCTGCTCGGGCGCCTCGGGGGCCGTGCGTCCAGCGATGCCCGCCGCGACCTGTTCCTCTCGGCGTCGCTGCGCTACCGCGTCCGGATGCTCGTCACCGCCGTCGTCCGTCCGGACGGGATCGCCGGCCCCGTGCCTGCCGACGCCGTCCCGCTTCTGGACGGCGTGCGCGGTCGCGCGCGCCGCCTGCGCCGCGTCCTGACAGGTGCCGAACCCCTCCCGCCCATCCGTCCCATTCCGGCCGAGGCGTGCGTCCCCGGGCCGGCCGCGACGGCGCTTCGCGGCATCGACGAGCGCCTCGCCTCATGGACTGCGGAGAACCGCCCGCGCGGCCGTCCGTAGCCTCCCCTCCCCGTTTCCCCGTTTCGATGAGCCTGTTCGTCCGTCTCCAGCACCGCCTCCCGCTGCACGGGATCTCGCGCGCCGCCGGGCGGCTCGCGTCGTCCGAGGGGCGCATCCGCGGGCCGCTCATCCGCGCCTTCGCCCGCGCCTACGGCGTGGACATGGCCGAGGCGGAGCGGCCGGACCTCGCGAGCTACGCCTCCTTCAACGACTTCTTTACCCGGTCGCTCCTGCCGACTGCGCGCCCTATCGACGCCGGCGCGGCCTCGGTCGTGAGCCCGGCGGACGGCGCCGTGAGCCAGACCGGGCTCATCGAGCGCGGCGAGCTTATTCAGGCCAAGGGCATCCGCTATCCGTTCGGGGCGCTGGCTGACGTCTGCGCCGGGCCGGGCTTCGAGGGCGGCGCCTTTGCGACGGTCTACCTCTCGCCGAGCGACTACCACCGCGTCCACCTGCCCCTCGCCGGGCGCCTCGTGCGGACCGTCGCGATCCCGGGCAAGCTGTTCTCGGTGAACGCGAAGACGGAAGCCGGCGTCGAGGGGCTATTCGCGGTGAACGAGCGCCTCGTGATGGAGTTCGAGACGGCGATGGGCCGGATGCTCGTCGTGATGGTGGGCGCGCTCATCGTGGCGAGCATCGAGACCGTCTGGGGCGGCCCGCCGTCGCCGTACCGGCGGAAGCAGGTCGACGTGCACGACATCGCGTTCGAGAAGGGCGCCGAGGTCGGGCGGTTCCTGCTTGGCAGCAGCGTCGTGCTGGCGTTCGAGAAAGGCCGCGTAACCCTCGATCCGGCCCTCGCCGCCGGCTCGGTCGTCCGGATGGGCGAGGCGATCGGCGTCGGGCTCTGACACGCAGGTTCACGACCGAATCCTGAGGTTCTGCGCAAACCCCGTGCGGGGGGACGGGGTCCTCTCACGCGTACCTTTCCGGACTCCCCCGACCGCGCCCATGCGATTCTGCGTCTGCGTCAAGCAGGTCCCCGACGTTACCGCCCCGATCCAGATTTCAGGCGGACAGTTGAGCTACGACGCCGGCCGCGTCGTGCTCAACGCCTACGACGCCTCGGCCGTCGAGGCGGCCCTCGTGCTGACGGCTGAGCACGGCGGTGAGGTCGACGTCGTCCTCGTCGGGCCAGAGCGCGCGGCCGAGACGGTCCGCAAGGCGCTCGCGATGGGCGCCGACCGCGGCACTGCACCTCGTCGCCGACGGCGAGCTGGACTCGGCCGCCGTCTCGAGCCTCCTCGCCGCCGTGGCGGCGGGCTACGACGTGATCCTGACCGGCAAGCAGGCGCAGGACTCTGACGCCGGCCTCGCCGGCGGGATGCTCGCCGAGCGCCTCGGCCTGCCATACGTCACGAACGCCGTCGGGCTGGCGCAGGAGGGCGACACGCTCGTCGTGACGCGCCTCGGCGACGCCGGGCAGGAGACGATCGCGCTGCCGACGCCGTGCCTCGTCACGTGCTCGAACGACATGAACGACCCGCGCATCCCGAACCTCAAGGGCATCATGGCGGCCAAGCGCAAGGCCATCGACACGCGCCCCGCCGCGGACGCTCCCGCCGCGCGCGTCACGACGCTCGGCTACGAGCCGCTCCCGACGCGCGCCGCCGGCCGCCGCCTCGACGGCGAGCCCGCCGCGCAGGCGGCCGAGGTCGTCCGCCTCCTCGCCGGCGAAGCCAGCGTGCTGTAATCCGGCGCTCCCGCCGCTTTCCCTTCCCGATGTCTACGGTCCTCAGCTACGTCGCCGCCCCGGGCGGTGTCCCCACGCGCGCCTCGCTCGAGGTGCTCACGCGCGCGCGCCAGCTCGCCGAGGCCGGCGGCCACGACGTCGCCGCCGTCGTCCTCTCGGCCGACGCCGCCGCCTCGGCCGATGTGCTCGGCCGCTACGGCGCCGCGACGGTCTACGCCGTGAGCGACGCCGCCTTCGCCGAGCCGCTCAACGCGCCCGCCGTCCAGGCGCTCGCCGAGGTCATCACACGCGCCGACGCCGCGCTCGTCCTGTTCCCGTCGACCGAGGGCGTCAAGGACGTGCTCGGGGCGCTCGCGGTCCGCACGAACGCGGCCGTCCTGCCGGACGTCGTCGAGGTGGACTGGGTGGACGGCGGGGTCGAGGCGCTGCGGCCCGTCATGGCGTCCAAGTTCATGGCCCGCGTCCGCGCCGAGGGCTCGCCCGTCCTCGTGTCGATGCGCGCCGGGTCCGTCGAGGCGTCCGAGGCGCCGGTCGAGGCCCGCGTCGAAGCCGTGTCGCTGTCGCTCGACGCGTCTGCGGCCACGCTGCGCGCCATCTCCGGGGCCGCCGCCGGGATGGTCGACCTCGCCGACGCGCGGATCGTCGTCGCGGCGGGGCGCGGCGTGAAGGACGCCGCCGCCAAGGCGCTCGTCGAGGAGCTCGCCGAGGTCCTCGGCGCTGCCATCGGCGCCTCGCGCGCCGTCGTCGAGACGGGCGTCTTCCCGGCGACGGCCCAGATCGGGCAGACGGGCAAGGTCGTGTCGCCCGAGCTCTACATCGGCGTCGGGATCTCGGGCGCAGTCCAGCACGTCGCCGGCATGGTCGGCAGCCGCACCATCGTCGCGATCAACCAGAACGCCGACGCGCCCATCTTCGACGTCGCGACCTACGGCATCGTCGGCGACCTCTACGCCATCCTGCCGCCGCTCATCGCCGAGATCCGCCGCGCACAAGGCGGCCTGACCCATGGACGAGACGTTCGACTGCATCGTCGTCGGCGGCGGCGTCGCCGGCCTCTCGGCGGCGATGACGCTGGCGCGGGCGGACGCCAAGTTCCTGCTCGTCGAGCGCGGGCCGTGGAGCGGGTCCAAGAACGTCTCCGGCGGCGTCCTGTGGGGGCGCGACCTCGACCGGCTCGTCCCGAACTACTGGGAGGACCCCGAGGCGGGCTTCGAGCGGTTCGTGAACCACCGCCGCCTCACGTTCATGGACGAAGGCGCGGCGCTGACGATCGACTTCAAGTCCGACCACTTCAACGCCACGCCGTACTCGGGCGTCACCGTCCTCCGCTCGCGCTTCGACGCGTGGCTCGCGGGCAAGGTCGAGGAGGCCATCGCCGCGAGCGCCTACCCCGAGGACTCGTTCCTCGCGACCGACGTGCTCGTCCGCGAGCTCATCATCGAGGACGGCCGCGTCGTCGGCATCCGGGCGGGCGAGGACGAGTTCCGCGCGCACTGCGTGATCCTCGCCGAGGGCGTCAACAACCTGCTGGCGCGGCAGGCCGGCCTGCAGACCGCCTACGTCCCGGCCGACGGGCTGGCGGTCGGCGTCAAAGAGGTCATCCGGTTCGACCGGAAGGTGCTCGAGGACCGCTTCCAGCTCTCCGAGGGCAGCGGGCTCACGAACGAGTACGTCGGCTTCGCGACGGGCGGCGTCGAGGGCGGCGGCTTCCTCTACACGAACCGCGAGTCGGTCTCGATCGGCCTCGTGATCAGCATGGCCGACCTGCGCAAGAAGGGCGGTCCGGACGCCGGCATCACGCCGTACAGCCTGCTCACGGCCTTCAAGCAGCACCCGGCCGTGGCGGACCAGATCCGCGGCGGCGAGACGCTCGAGTACAGCGCCAAGGCCGTCTCGACGGGCGACATGCGCGTCATGCCGCGCGAGGTCTACGGCGACGGCGTGATGCTCGCCGGCGAGGCGGCGAACCTCGTCCTCAACGCCGGTCGTGCCATCCAGGGCATGGACTACGCGATGCGCAGCGGCATCCTCGCCGCCGAGACGGCCGTCGAGGCGAAGAAGGCGAATGACCACACGAAGACGTTCCTCGCGAACTACCGGACGGCGCTCGACGCGAGCTACGTCATGCAGGACCTGCGCGGCTTCCAGCAGGCGGTCAAGGTCCTCCACAGCCCGGCCATGTTCGACGGCGTCCCGCGCATCGCCTGCGACTTCGGCCGCGAGTTCTTTACCGTCGACAACCGCCCCACGCGCAAGGCATACCAGATCCTCCGCGACGTGCGTAAGCGCCACATGGGCTTCTGGGACCTCGTGAAGCTCGGCACGCGCGCTGGCCGCGCCCTCTAACCCCCTTTCCATGAGCGACGTCCCGACTCTTTCGCTGGCCGAGCGCCTCGGCACGGTCGCCTACCGCAACCAGGGCCGCGCCGAGGCGGCCCCGCACATCGTCGTCGACACGGACATCTGCAACACGCGCTGCCCGCACAAGGGCACGACGTACACGTGCCCGGCGAACTGCTACACGATCGACGACCTGCAGCAGGTCCACTTCCAGTTCGAGGACTGCATCGAGTGCGGGACGTGCATGTACGTCTGCGACCAGGGAGCCGTCGCGTGGAGCTACCCCGACCCCGAGGTCGGCCGCGGCGTCAACTGGAACCTCGGCTGAGCACCTCGCTCGTGCCAGGCACTCCACCTGAGAGTAAGGCATCCTGCCTCGAAGGCCGGCGCAGCCCACTCGTTTCAGGATCTGAATTTCAGCCGGCGGCGGATTAAAGTAAAAATGCAGATCCTGAAACGAGTTCAGGATGACAGGATTGGAGGTCGTGCCTGAGCCGGCCTGACCCTGCGCTGAATCCCCGAGGCGCTCTATCTTTTCGACATCCTTCCTCCCGACCCCATGGCCACGGCCCCGTTCAACACCGACGACGCGCTCCTCTTCGAGCAGATGCTCTCCGAGGAGGACCGCCTCATCATGCAGTCCGCCAGCGACTACGCGCAGAGCCGAGCCTCGAGCCGCGCGCGCTCGAGGGCAACCAGGACGAGGTGTTCCACCCCGAGATCCCCGGCGAGATGGCCGAGATGGGCCTCCTCGGCTCGACGATCCCCGAGGAGTACGGCGGCCTCGGCGCGAGCTACACCGCCTACGGCCTCATCGCGCGCGAGCTCGAGCGCGTGGACTCGCGGCTACCGCTCGTTCGCGTCCGTCCAGTCGTCGCTCGTGATGTACCCGATCCACGACTTCGGGACGGACGAGCAGCGCGAGCGCTTCCTGCCGCGCCTCGCGTCGGCCGAGCTTATCGGCTGCTTCGGGCTCACCGAGCCGAACCACGGGTCTGACCCGGGCTCGATGGAGACGACGGCCCTCAAGGTCGACGGCGGCTGGCTCCTCAACGGCGCCAAGATGTGGATCACCAACTCGCCCATGGCGGACGTCGGCGTGGTCTGGGCGAAGGCGAAGCACACCCGCAGCGAGGAGGGCGTCATCCAGGGCTTCCTCGTCGAGAAGGGCATGGACGGCTACTCGGCCCCGAAGACGCACAACAAGATGTCGCTCCGGGCGAGCATCACGGGCGAGATGGTCTTCGACGACGTGTTCGTCCCCGACGCCAACGCCTTCCCCGATGTCCGCGGCCTGAAGGGGCCGTTCTCGTGCCTCAACAACGCGCGCTACGGCATCGCGTGGGGCGCCATCGGCGCGGCCGAGGACTGCTACCACCGCGCGCGGACGTACGTGATGGAGCGCAAGCAGTTCGGCTACCCGCTCGGCGCGATGCAGCTCGTCCAGACGAAGCTCGCGGACATGCTGACGGAGATCACGCAGATGCAGCTTGTCGCGTGGCGCCTCGGGCAGCTCATGGACGAGGGCCGCGCCGCTCCGGCGATGGTGTCGCTCGCGAAGCGCAACAACGTCGGCAAGGCGCTCGCGATCGCGCGCGTGGCGCGCGACATGATGGGCGGCAACGGCATCACGGGCGAGTACCGCGTGATCCACCACATGGTCAACCTCGAGTCGGTTAACACCTACGAGGGGACGTACGACATCCACGGGCTGATCCTGGGCCGCGAGATCACGGGCATCCAGTCGTTCACGCCGCGCGGCAACGACCTCGCGCCGGCCGCGGCGCCGAAGGTCCAGGGCGACCTCGTGGCAGCGAACTGAGGCAGACGCTGACCTGCCGGACCGCGCAGTTGCGGTCCGGCACAGGGGACGCGCGTATGTGGCGAGCGGCAGCGCCGGGCCATCAGTTTCCAGACCGGGCAGCTTCCGCCGAAGCTGTCAGGCGCTCTTCAGCGCCGGCTCGATGACGCGCGAGACGTGCTTTGCCGTCTGCATGAGGTAGTAGTGGATGCCCGGCACGCCGCGCGCGAGCAGTTCCTCAGACTGCCGCCGCGCCCACTCGACGCCGATGTCGGCGACGTGCGCATCCGTCGCCGCCTCGACCTCCTCGACGAGGTCGTGCGGGATCTCGGTCTGGAACGACCGCGGCAGCGCGTGCAGCTGCGCCTTGGAGGTGAGCACCTTCAAGCCTGGCACGATCGGGACCGTCGATGCCAGCCGCGCGGCACCGCTCGACGTACTCGAAGTAGTGCGCGTTGTCGAAAAACATCTGCGTCACGACGTAGTCCGCGCCTGCGTCCACCTTGCGCTTGAGGTTGAGCACGTCCCACGCCTTGTTCGGCGCGTCGCCATGCTTCTCGGGGTAGCCGCCGACGCCGATGCAGAAGTCCGTCGGGGCAGCGTCGAGAAGGTCTTCGAGGTAGTGGCCGTCGTTCATCGCCCCGATCTGCGAGACGAGGTCGCAGGCGTACTCGTTGACGGTCCGGTCCGCGCGGCCGCTCTTGTCGAGCGCCTTGTCGTCGCCGCGGACGGCGAGGACGTTGTGGATGCCGAGGTAGTGGAGCTCGATGAGCGCGTCCTCGGTCTCCTCGCGCGAGAAGCCGCGGCACAGCACGTGCGGCACGGCGTCGATGCCGAAGCGGTGCTGGATGGCGGCGCACAGCCCGATGGTGCCCGGCCGCTTGCGCTTGGTGAGCTTGCGGACGGTCCCGTCGCGCTGCTCCTCGTACGTCGCCTCGGCCGAGTGGCTCGTGACGTCGATAAACGGCGGGTTGTACGGGACGAGGTCGTGGACGAGGCTCAGGATGCCCTCGACGGACCCACCGCGACGCGGCGGGATAATCTCGAACGAGACGAGCGGGCCGTCGGCGCGGTCGTAGTGCTCGGTGACTTTCATGGGCGGGCGTGTTGGACGCGGGCTCTAGTTGCGACGCGCCCAGAGCGCCTCGGCGATGGTTTCGGCGCGGTGCTCGGGACCACCGTCGCCGACGGTCGCCGGCGGGAAGACGGGCGCCGGCCGGCGGCGCTGCTCGTCGACGATCTCGCGGAGCGCGGACCGGCGCGGCCTCACCGCGGCGGCGCGCTCGCGCGGTACGGTCGGCTGGCAGCGGGGCCTCGGGCATCAGGATCCGAAACGCCGTGACGACAGCCCAGACGCCCATCAGCAGCAGCAGCGGGACAGCGAGAAGGAAGAGCCCCGTCTCGATCGCCGCGAGCGGCGGCAGCGGAAGCGCAGCAGCAGACAGCACCATCGGAGTCCCGCGGTCTGGGTGATTGGCCTAGTTGTTCGGCCCGGTCGACGGTGCGCCGGAGCGCGCCTCCGTCCCGTCGATCTGATGCGCGATCGGGTGGGCGCGGCGCGCCCATCGTGGTCGCAGCGTCGTTGGCCGGCCGAAGAGGAGCGAGTCCGGCCTGCTCGACGAACGGCGCGGCGTCGTAGGCCGCCTGGATGGAGTCCTGCTGCGCCTTGCGCGACAAGGACCTCCTGCTGCTCGATGTCGACCGGCACGGCCGAGAGCTCCTCGAACGTGTTCCGGAAGCGGAAGTCGAGGAACGTGAACGAGAAGAAGATCAGCAGGAAGACGAGCGTCCCGAGGAAGATGAGGCGGTACGTCGGGTTGTCGTGCTTGAGGCCCATGAAGTTGGCCACGACGAAGTACGCCTTGACGCGACGCGATCCCAAGCGCGAGCGGCACGCTGAGCCAGCCGAACTCGATGTGCGGCATCGGGAAGCGCGTGCCGAACAACACGCCGTAGCCGCGCTCCATCGAGCGCGAGGATGACGGTCAGCAACGTCAGGCCAACGAGGATCGCGAACGTCGTCTTGAGCGTCGTGTCCGAAAAGACGTGGTGCGCGCCGTGGCCGGTGTGCTCGGTGTGGCCGTCGGCCGTCTCGGCGGAGATCTGTGCCATTGAAATCAGGGACGGGGAAATGCGGATTCGAGGCTTCGGAAGCGGGTGACGGCGATAGACGTCGGCCCAGGCGCTCCGTGCATTCTCCATTCGCCTAAATCAGGTACATCAGGGGGAAGACGAAAATCCAGATGATGTCGACGACGTGCCAGTACAGGCCGACGTTTTCGACTGGCGTGTACCAGACGCTCGTGTACTTGTCGCCTTTGCGCGACTTCCAGGCGAGCATGCCGATGGCGATGATGCCGATGATGATGTGGATCGCATGGATGCCCGTCATCATGTAGTAGATCGAGAAGAAGAGGCCGGCGCGGCGGTTGTCGAAGATGCTCGCCCTCGCGGCCGTGCCTCGGCCGCGCAACGGCCGTGCCGCCTTCGTTCTCTGCCGTCGCAGGCCCGTTGCCCTCGGCACTCACCCCAGGCGGCGCCGGCAGGCTGACGCGTGCGCGACGACCGTCGACCGCGCTCATGTCCGTGTTGCCGACCGTTTCACCCGCCGTCGGCGCCGTCTCACCAGCTGCGTCCGTCGGGGCGTCCTCGTTCGAGACGGGCTCGTCGATTGAGGAGCACGCTTGGGCTCTGCGGCTGCGGCGCCCGAGAGCTGGCTCACGGTCTGGACTCCTTCGTTGAGCTCGAAGTTGTAGCCCGGGAAGATGCCCAGGTGGAATTTGTGCTCGTACTCGAAATACTTGACCACGAGGAAGCCAGTCGCGAGCGCGATCGTCGCGATGAGGTTGCGGAACGAGCACCTTCTGGTTGTCCATCTGCGCTCCGCGGATCGCCCACGCCATCGTGAGCGACGACAGCAGGAGGACGAGCGTGTTGAGCGCGCCAAGGACGGTGTCCAGCTGGAGGCTGGCCTCCTTGTACAGCTCGGGGTACTGGACGCGGAAGATCGCGTAGGCGACGAACATCCCGCCGAAGAGCAGGATCTCGGTCGAGAGGAAGAGCCACATCCCGAGCTTCGACGCGTCGAACTGCTGCTCGGCCGAGACGAAGTGGTGCTGCAGGTGCGCCGGGTGCAGCTCGCCGTCGTGCCCGACGAGCATCAGGTCGCCGTGGTGGCCGTCGCCGCCGTGCGCGTCGTGCTCGACGGCGTGCGGATCGTCGACGGTGAGGGTCGGGTTCGCCATGTGGAGGTCGGGAGTGTCTGAAGCCGGCGGCCCGGATGGGCCGCCGGCCTCGAAGCTAGGCGGTTCGGAGCAGACTCAGACGAGCGGCTCAGGGCCGGACGTGCCGTCGTCGACGGACGAGTCCTCCTGGGGCGCGCCGATCTCGATGTTCGGGATCGGGGCGATGCCGTGGGCCTGCGAGTGGCCGTCGCCCGAGGCACCGTCGCCCGAGTGCGTGCCGAAGAGGACCTCGAAGTCGTAGGGGCCGTGCGTCACGAGCGGCGTCCGGTGGAAGTTGTGCGGGTCCGGCGGGGACGTGCACATGGACCAGTCCAGCGTGACAGCGCCCCATGGGTTGCCCGGGGCGAGCTTGCCGTTCTTGCCGCAGCGACCGCAGGCCGTTGACGAGCACGCACAGGAGGCCGGCCGCGAGCACCCACGACCCGATGGTCGAGACCTGGTGCAGCGGCTGCAGCCACGGCATGTTCGGGTAGTCGTAGTAGCGCCGCGGCATGCCCTGGCTGCCGATGATGAACTGGATGAAGAACGTCATGTTGAAGCCGACGAACACGAGCAGCGCCGAGATCTTGCCGAGCGTCTCGTTGTAGAGCCGGCCCGTCATCTTCGGCCACCAGTAGTGGAGCCCGCCGAGGAACGCGATCACCGTCCCGCCCATCATCACGTAGTGGAAGTGGGCGACGACGAAGTACGTGTCGTGCAGGTGGATGTCCACGGCGAGCGCGCCGACCATGATGCCCGTCACGCCGCCGATCGTGAACAGGAACAGGAACGAGAGCGCGTAGAGCATCGGCGTCGTGAGCCAGACCGAGCCGCGGTACATCGTCCAGATCCAGTTGAAGACCTTGATGCCGGACGGGATGCCGATCAGGAACGTGATCAGCGAGAACACGACGGTCGAGACGGGGCTCTGGCCCGACGTGAACATGTGGTGGCCCCACACGAGGAAGCCGAGCAGCGCGATGGCGACCGACTGACAGCGCGACGGCGCGGTAGCCGAAGACGCGCTGCCGGCTGAACGTGCCCATCAGCTCCGAGATCACGCCGAAGGCCGGCAGGATCATGATGTAGACGGCCGGGTGGCTGTAGAACCAGAAGAAGTGCTGGAACAGCACCGGGTCGCCGCCGAGCGCGGGGTCGAAGATGCCGATGCCGAGCACGCGCTCCATCGTCAGCAGGACGAGCGTGATGCCGATGACGGGCGTCGCGAGGATCTGCACGATCGACGTCGCGTAGATCGACCACAGGAAGAGCGGCATCCGGTTCCAGGTCATGCCCGGCGCGCGCATCTTGTGGATCGTCACGATGAAGTTGAGGCCGGTCAGGATGGACGAGAAGCCCATGATGAAGGCGCCCAGCGCGACCGCGATGACGGCCGAGCCGGTCTCCTTCGAGTACGGCGTGTAGAACGTCCAGCCGGTGTCGATGCCGCCCGTCGTGATCGAGTACAGCGCGAAGCACGCGCCGATGGCGTAGATGTAGAGGCTGAGCAGGTTCAGCTTCGGGAACGCCACGTCCTTGGCCCCGATCATGATCGGGAGCAGGAAGTTGCCCAGCGTCGCCGGGATCGACGGGATGATGAACAGGAACACCATCACGATGCCGTGCATCGTGAACACGTGGTTGTACGTGTCCGCCGTCATGATCGAGCCCGCGCCGTCGGGGCCGTTCACGTAGAACAGCTCGAGGCGGACGAGCAGCGCGAGGATGCCGCCGACGGAGAAGAAGAACGAGACCGCGACGAGATACATGATCCCGATGCGCTTGTGGTCCACCGTGAGCGCCCACGACTTGATCCAGGCCCAGCGCGCGGGCCGAGACCGCGCACATCGTCGGCGGGGCGCGGCTCGCGGAGGTAGTTGTGGACCGGCTCGTGGCCGGCCGGGTACGGGCGCGCGGGCGTGTCCTTGCGGACGGCCGGCGCGGGGGCGGTGAGCGTTGCCATGGGTGCGGTGGATTAGTTGGCGGCCGTCGAGTCGGCGCGGCGCCGGCTTCGGCGACGGTGGTGTCGGCGGCCGTCGCGGCGCCGCTGAGCTGGCGGATGTACGCCGTGATGCCCGCGATCTGCGTGTCGTCTAGCTGGCCGTCGTAGGACGGCATGTTGCCGTTGGCGAAGCCGGCGACGATGTGCGCCTGCGGGTACAGGATCGACTGCTTGATGTACGTCGGCGTCGGTCATCATCGATCCGCCGTCCACGTGCTGGGACGGCTGCATCCAGATGCCCTTCCACGACGGGCCGACGCCGGCCGAGCCGTCGACCGAGTGGCAGGTCTTGCAGTTGCGCTGCGACCACAGGCGCGCGCCGAGCGCCGCCGGGGCGACGGCGCCTGCGTCTCCGGGCGGGCCCTCGCGCAGGATGCGGTAGTACTCCTGCGTGCTCACGACGTGGATCTTGGCGCCCATGTTGGAGTGGCCGGTGCCGCAGTACTCGGTGCACAGAACCTGGTACACGCCCTCGTCGGGCGCGTCGAACCAGACGAACGAGAAGCGGTTGGGCAGCACGTCGTGCTTGATCCGGAACTCCGGGACGTAGAAGCTGTGGAGGACGTCCTGGCTCGTCATCGTGAGCTTGATGGGCCGGCCGGCTGGCACCCAGAACTCGCCGAAGCCCTGCATTCCGTTGTCATACTCGAACTGACCACGCCCACTTCTGCGCGTGGACCTTGATCTCGATGGCATCGCTCGGCGGAATCGAGGTCCCGACGTAGGCGCGGAAGCCGCAGGAAGAAGACGACAAGCGACGAGGACCGTCGGGATGACGATCCACGACACCTCGAGCCACTTGCTCTCGTGGACGTTGCGCGGGCGGTCCGTGTGGCTGCGGCGGCGGTACTTCCAGATGAAGTACACCATCGCGACCGTCACGATGATCGTCAGGACGATGCTCGCGTAGAGAATGAAGTGGAACAGCGAGTCGATCTCGGGGGCCGTCGTCGAGTCCTGTGGGGGCAGCCAGAGGCCGTTGCGGCCAGTCCAGAAGGCCTGGCGTGTCGCCTGGGCTGCGGTCGTGTCGATCTGCATCGGGGCAGGTTAGGCACCAGAGGTGCCAGAGGTTCGTCAGCGGGTGGGAGCGGGCGTCGGGCCGAGGTCGTCGTCGAGGGCGAGGTCGGCGCGCTGGCGCCTCGTCTCACGGAGCCAGAGCGGCCCTACGACGAACGCGAGCAGCAGCAGCATTCCGCCTCCGAGGTACTTCAAGATGGAGAGGATCTGCAGCGAGTACCCCTGCGCGTTGGCGTCGTAGTGGTAGCACGTCAGCAGGAAGCGGTCGAAGGTCGTGCCGGTCTTGCCCTCGCCGGCATCCACGAGCGCGAGGCGCACGTCGCGCGGCGCGTAGTCGATGCCGTAGAGGTAGCGCGAGATCATGCCCGTCGGGCTGAGGACCATCACGACAGCCTCGTGGCCGAAGTCGCCCGTGCGGACGTCGAAGGCGTAGCGGAAGCCGACCTCGTCGGCGAGACTGCTTGACGTTGGGCGCTCGGTCTCGGGCGTGACGGTCCAGAAGTGCAACGCCGTGCCGCCGCATTCGGGCTGGCCAGATCCGCTGGATGTAGCGAGCCTTCGCCGAGTCGGCGCGGGCAGGCGTGTCGCGCGGGTCGATCGAGACGGCGAGGACGCTGTACTGCTCCCCGACGGGCAGGTCGACGCCCTTGACGGCGTCCGCGACGCCGTCGAGGACGAGCGAGCACAGCATCGGGCAGCTGTGGTACACGAAGGCGAGCAGCACGGGGCGCTCGCCCGTGAACAGGCTCCCGAGGCGGACGGGCTGGCCGTTCTCGTCGTTGAACGTGAGGTCCAGCGAGACCTGCGAGCCGATGTGCTCCGTCAGGCCGACATCCGCCGCGAGGCGGTTCGGCAGCGGTCCCTGCCCTTCTTCACCATCGAGCGGCGGGATACCGCCGACCGGCGTGACCTGCGCGTGCACCACTCCCCCAGTCGCCGCAAGGCGGCGACGCAGCCCGACGAGCAGGGAGCGGAGCGCGGTCATCTATTCGTCGTGCTGAACGTCGCCTAGGACGACGGGTGCGGGCTGGTTCGGGTTGCCGTCGACGCCGACCTGCTCGTTGGTGCGGCCCTGGACCGGCTCGACGGGCTGAGCGACGCCAGCGCGCGAGCCGGCCTGCCCCTCGGACTCGAGCGCGAGGCGCTGGTTCTCGACCGACGCCTGCCGCTGTGTGCCGAGCGGGTTCTGGACAGCCGTGCCCTCGCCGCGGTTCACCGAGAGCGTGTTCCACTGCTGGCGCGTGGACGGCAGGCCCGCCGGCGTCGCGCCTTCCATAGCGCGGTAGCGCCCGGTGACGACACTCATCGCCTGGTCGATCGGCATCTGGTACGTCGAGTCGGCGCGGGCGTACTGCGCCCAGCTTGGCCGCCGCCTCCGTGCGCGACCTGCTCGAGCTCCGGGTACTGCTCGACGTTGTCCTGCCGCTCGCCGACCTGCGCGCGGTACGGGAGGTAGAACAGGAAGATGAGACCGACCCCGAGCGCAATGATGCCAGCGACGACGCCGGCAACGAGGCCGAGTAGCTGACCGGACTCGATGCCCTCCTCCTCGACGCCCATCTGCTCGAGGAGCGCCGCGCCGGGATCTCCCGGGAGCGCCTCGGTCGGCGTGCTAGCACCTGGAACCGCCTCGGCGGCCGCCTGGGTCGCGGAGGCGCCGACGAGGCCACCGAGCGGCCCGCCGGGCTCGTCCTGCTCGGGACGGACGGCAGGGTTCTGGGCAGCTTCGGGGCGCATTCCTTCCTGGGGCGTGGGCACCGGCTTCCCGCTGTGCGGATTCGGCACGGCGACGGGCGGCGTGCGGTCCGGGTCGGGAGTCGTGGGCGTCTGGTCGTCCATGGTGACCTCTCAACGGCCGGAGCCGCGACTTGGTTTTCAGCTTTGATTGAAAGTTGCGCGCAGGGTTCCAACTGCGCGCGGCCGACCGCGCAGACGCTAGACGTTTTCGAAGCGGAGCGAGTCGTTGAAGTACGGGTCGTTATACGGCGTCAGCGCATGGCGCCCGAGGCGCGACGAACGTCGCCGCAGAGCATCAGCCCGAACAGGCCAACCCACGTCAGCAGCCCGACGATCGGGAAGCCTGGCTGGATCGACCTCCAGGACCATGGTCCGGGCCGGTGTCTCAGGCGCGACGGTGGTCTGAAGCGAAGCGAGCAGCTGCTGCCCGCCCTCGATCGCTGCCGAGGCGTGCTCGGGCGTCATCGCGTGCTCGGCGCCGTGCGGAAGCATCGCCGGCATCGTGATCCACCAGAGATCCACCCAGTGCATCACGAGCAGCCAGACGGCCACGACGGCGAGGATCGGGTAGATGCGCTTGGCCTGCCGCAGCAGGAGCACGAAGAACGGGAGCGCGAAGTGCAGAAACAGCAGAGACAGCGCGACCGCACCCCAGCCGCCCTCAAAGCGCTTCTGGAACCAGAGAATCTCCTCGGGCAGGTTCGCATACCAGTAGAGCATGTACTGGCTGAACGAGACGTACGCCCAGAAAACCGTGAAGCCGAGCATGAACTTGCCCAGGTCCTGGATGTGCTCGACCGTGATCTCCGAGTCCACCATGCCCTGCTTCTTGAGGAAGAGCGCGATGAACGTGATAAGGCAGAGCGCGCCCAGGAAGGCACCGGCGAAGAAGTAGACGCCGAACATGGTCGAGAACCAGTGCGGGTCCGTGCCCATCAGGAAGTCGTAGCCGGCGAACGAGACGGAGATGGCGAAGAGCGGCATCCCGAGCGCGCTCCACCAGCGCATGCTCGATCGTGTTCTGCGGGCTCGGGCTCGGTGTCGTTGCGGACCGAGCAGGCTGTACAGCTTGCCACCGACGACGCTCCAGATGACGAAGTAGAGGACGTAGCGGGCGATGTAGAACGGGATGTTCAGGTACGCCTGCTTGCCCGCGAGAATCGGGTCGTACGTCTCGCTGCCGACGACGTAGAGGTCCGCGTGCGTCCAGTGGAAGAGATCGTGCATGCCGAGCAGGATCGGGATGCCGGCGAGCGCGAGCAGCGGGAAGTTGGCCGCGATGGCCTCGGGGATGCGGCGGACCGTCGTGCTCCAGCGCGCCTTGGTGAGGTGCTGGATCATCACGAAGAAGAGCGCCCCGAGCGCGATCGAGACGCAGAAGACCCACGCGATGAGGTACGCGAAGAGAAAGCCCGTGAGGCCGGACGGGATACCGATGGCCGCTGCCGCCGGCGAGCGCGACGACGCCGATGCCGGCCGAGATCAGCCCGGCGCGCGAGTCCGCCGCGAACTGGTAGCGCCGCGGCGACGCGGTCGCGGCTCGGGTCGACGGGGTCGAAGACGAGACGGGTGAGGGCGTTCGACATGGAAAGGCGTGGTTTGATGTTTGACGTTTGAGGGTCGAGGCGAGGGCCTCAAGCATCAAACCTCAGACCGGCTCTAGTTCTGGATGGAGACGTTCGGGTTGTACGTCGCGAGGCGCTCCCGCTCGATCGGCCGGGATGTCCTCCGGGGCCGCATCCTGCGACTCCTGGAGGGCGCGGACGTATGCGACGACGGCCCAGCGGTCCGCCGGCAGCATCTCGTGGCCGTAGCTCGGCATCGAATTGACGCCGTTCGTGATCACGTCGTAGATGTAGCCGTCCGGGCGGGCGCGCAGGCCTTCGGTGTGGTACGACGGCACCTGGAAGCCGTACCCCAGCCCGCCGTTGCCGACGGCGACGATGCCGCGGCCGTCGCCGGCCATGCCGTGGCATGGCGTGCAGTAGATGCCGAAGCGCTCCTGGCCGCGTTCGAGCAGCGCGGGCGTGACCTCGACCGGGATCTCGGCGAGGAGCGCGCCGGACGCCTCGCGGCCGTAGTAGAACGGCGCGTTGGCGGTCGTCTGGAGCTGCCCGCGGCGGACCGTCCCGGGCACGGGCGGGCGCTGCGCAGGCGTTGTCGGCGAAGAACGCGTTGGGCTCCTGGGCCTCCATGCGCTGCCCGAAGTCCATGTTGAGGTTCGGGTGGATCGGCGGCTTGCCGCTCTTCATGCCGCGGCAGCCCGTGAGGGTGCCGGCAGCGAGGAGGAGCACGAGGACGATCCGCGGGGCGATCTGGGTCATGGTCGGTCTAGATCTGGCCGCCCGTGTGGGGCGGGGTCACCGGCGCAGCGGGCGTGGCGGAAAGGTCGGCCTCCGACAGGACGGGCTCGCCGGATGCCGAGAGGTCGGTGGCGCCTTGGTGGTCGATGTACTCGACCGCGAGCGCGCCGAGGCCGAAGAGGTCGCCCACCGTCGAGGTGCGGCCGAACGTCGGGTCGGCCTCGCCGACGTGCAGGAAGAAGGCGTCGTCGGTCGCGCGGTCGAAGCGCTGCGAGTAGAACAGCGGGTCGTAGGGCTTCGGGAGGCCGTTGAGCGCGAGCATCGCGCCGACGGCCGTGAGCGCCGAGAACAGGATCGTGAGCTCGAACATGATCGGGACGCTGCTCTCGATGGCGAACAGCGGCTTGTTCGAGATGTTGATCGGGTAGTCGGAGCGAGCGCTCGTCCACCTCACTGCGAGCCGCGCTGTCCGCCCTGAGACGAGCGAGGCCGTGTCCGAGGCCGCCGCCGAAGACGAGGAAGGCGAGCTTCGAGAACGGCAGGCCCATCGCGCGGTCCATGCCGTGGATCGGGAAGGGGCTGAACGTGTCGAGGCGCGTGTAGCCGCGCTTGCGCAGGTCCACGACGGCGTCGTGCAGCGCGCCGGGGTCCGAGAACTCGGCCAGCAGGCCGACGTGCTCGTTGGCGCGCGTCTCGAGCGCGGTCGCGGATCGGCCGGGGAAGAGGGAGTGCCATATCTCGAGATGCGGTTTACGGGTTCGAGGCTGAGCGCGTTCAGCTCTCGTCATCGAACCGCCGTTGGGTTCGTCAGTCGGCGCTGGAGGCCTGCATCGGGTTGACCCCTCCGGGCTCCGCGATGGCCGGGCTCTCGGTCCCGTGGCCGTCGCCGGCGGAGTGGCCGTCGCCGCGGCCGTGCCCGTAGAAGTGCGGGTCCGCCTGCGGCAGGACGCCCTTGACCTCGGCGATGGCGACCATCGGCACAAAGCGCAGGAAGAGCAGGAAGAGCGTCGAGAAGAGGCCGAACGAGCCGATGTACATCAGCGCGTCCCACAGCGTCGGCGTGTAGTAGTCCCACGACGACGGCAGGAAGTCGCGGTGGAGCGACGTCACCGTGATCACGAAGCGCTCGAACCACATGCCGATGTTGGTCGTGATCGAGATCGCGAACATGATCGGGATGGAGCGGCGGAACTTCTTGACCCAGAAAAGCTGCGGGAAGATGAGGTTGCAGGACATCATCGTCCAGTAGGCCCACCAGTACGGCCCCGTCGCGCGGTTGAGGAACGCGAACCGCTCGTACTCGACGCCCGAGTACCACGCGATAAAGAACTCCGTGATGTAGGCGAAGCCGACGATCGAGCCCGTGACGAGGATGATGATGTTCATCTTCTCGAGGTGGTCGATCGTGATCAGGTTCTTCAGGTCGAAGACCTTGCGCGAGATCACGAGCAGCGTCACCACCATCGCGAAGCCCGAGAAGATGGCGCCGGCGACGAAGTAGGGCGGGAAGATGGTCGTGTGCCAGCCCGGGACGAGCGACACCGCGAAGTCGAAGCGACACGACGGAGTGGACCGAGAGCACGAGCGGCGTGGCCAGCCCGGCGAGGATGAGGTAGGCGCGCTCGTAGTGCCGCCAGTGGCGGTTGGAGCCGGTCCAGCCGAGCGACAGGAAGCCGAGGATCTTGGCCCGCAGCATGCGGCCCTGCCGCACGGCGCGGTCGCGGAGCGTGCCGAGGTCCGGGATGAGGCCGACGTACCAGAAGAGCAGCGAGACCGAGCCGTAGATCGAGACCGCGAACACGTCCCAGAGGAGCGGGCTCTTGAAGTTCGGCCACATCGCCATCTGGTTCGGGATCGGCAGCGTGTAGTAGATCACCCACACGCGCCCGACGTGGAACGTCGGGAAGAGGAGCGCACACGCGACGGCGAAGAGCGTCATCGCCTCGGCCGCCCGGTTGATGCGAGGTTCGCCACTTCTGCCGGAACAGGAAGAGGACGGCCGAGATGAGCGTCCCGGCGTGGCCGATGCCGACCCACCAGACGAAGTTGACGATGGCCCAGCCCCAGAAGACGGGGTTGTTGAGGCCCCACACGCCCGGCCCGTTCAACACGAGGAAGGCGATGGCGATGCCGAGCACGCCGAGCAGCGACAGCGCGATCGAGAAGGCGAAGAACCATGCGGCCGGCGTCTTCTTCTCGGTGTGCACGGCCACCATCTCGGTGATGTCGTGGAACGAGAGGTTGCCGGCGACGAGCGGGGCGTCTTCGAGCGTCTTCATGTCGCCGGCATGCCCGCCGTCGCCATGCGCGACGTGCTGGCGCGGCCGTAGGCGTTCTTAGAAGTGACCGTTGCCATCGATGTGTCGGGATCGGGGTGTCGTCTGCTGCGGCCCGTCGGGCCGCCGGGGCGTTACGCCTCGGCGGAGTCGAAGGGCGTGGCGAGGCCGGGGTGCGGGTTGCGCAGGCGCGCGAGGTACGTCAGGCGCGGCTTCACCGCGAGCTCGCCGAGGACGGCGTAGTTGCGCGGGCTCGTCTTGGAGCGCGTCACGGCCGAGGCCGGGTTGCGGAGGTCGCCGAAGACGATGGCGTTGGCGGCGCAGGCCTGCTGGCAGGCCGTCACGACCTCGCCGTCCTGGAGCGGCCGGTTCTCGATGTGCGCGTACTGCTGACCGTCTGGCGGATGCGCTGCACGCAGAACGTGCACTTCTCCATGACGCCGCGGTAGCGCATCGTCACGTAGGGGTTGTTCGCCATCTGGACCTCGATCGGGAGCGTCTTGGTCCAGTTGTAGAAGTTGTACCGGCGGACCTTGTACGGGCAGTTGTTGGCGCAGTAGCGCGTCCCGATGCACCGGTTGTAGGTCATCTCGTTGAGGCCGTCCGGCGAGTGCGCGGTCGCGTTGACCGGGCAGACCTGCTCGCAGGGCGCGTTCTCGCAGTGGACGCACATCATGGGCTGCGTCACCATGCCCGGGTCGTCGCCGTCGCCGACGTAGTAACGGTCCACGCGGAGCCAGTGCATCTCGCGGCCGCGCGAGATCTGCTCCTTGCCGACGGTCGGGACGTTGTTCTCGGACTGGCAGGCGACGACGCACGCGTTGCAGCCGGAGCACGCGTTGAGGTCGATCGTCATGCCCCACTGGTTGTCCGAGTAGATCCACTGCCCGATGCGCGGGTCCTCCGGCGGCGGAGTTCTCGTCGCCCCAGAGCGGCGGGTACGCCTCCCAGGGCGTGTTCTCGATGAACGCCTCCTCGTCCTGCGCGAACTTGGGGTCCGCACGGTACTCCTCGACCGTCGCGGAGCGGATGATGGCGCGGCCCTCCATCGAGCCGTGGTCCTGGGTGGAGGCGACCATGTAGCCGTCGCCGACCTTGGACACCGCGGCGCCCGGGAAGACCGTCATGTTGGCGAGCGCACGGATGCGCTCCGCGCGGGCAGCCGTCGGACCGCCGTCGAGCGTCCGGCCGGGGAGCTCGGCGACGGGGCCGGGACGGTACACGTCCGAGTCGGTGCTGCCGGGCGTGAGCCACGTGTTGAGGCGCTCGATAGGGCCGCCCATGCTGATCGTGCGCTCGGTCGCGATGTCGCGGCCGTAGCCGAGGTACACCGTGACGGAGTCGTCGGGCTGGCCGGGCTGGACCCAGACGGGCATCCGCGCGGACTTGCCCTGGCCCGTCGAGAACTCTGCGACAGAGCAGTAGGCCTTGCCGCCGTCCTCGGTCTGACCGATCCCGAGGCGCTCGGCGGTGGCGCGCGAGACGAGCGCGATGGGGTCCCACGTGGTCTTCGTGACCGGGTGCGGGGCCTCCTGCATCCACGTCACGTTAGAGAAAGCGCCGTCGTAGAGCGTCGGGTGGGCGCGGAAGACGAGCTCGACCTGGCTGCCCGTGAGCGTCGGCACGGCCAAGCCGGCGAGGCTTGGCACGGCGCCAGCGGCGCCGACGGCCGTGTAGCCCGTGTTGGCGACGAAGCCGTCGTGGAGGGCAGTCCGCCAGGCGTCCTCGAAGTTGCTGGAGATCCCGCCGAGGCGGCCCTCCATGGTGCGCCGCACGAGGTCGTAGCCGGCGTTGTAGCGGCCCGTCGCGAGCGCGTTCAGCACCTCGACGTCCGAGTGGGCGTCGGCGTAGAGCGGCTCGATGAGCGGCTGGATGACGGAGAGCGTGCCATCGAGAGCGCGGACGTCGCCCCACTGACTCGAGGTAATGCGCGGCGGGCAGGTGCCACGTCGTGCGCTGGCCCGTCTCGTCGCGGTAGAGGCCGTGGTGGACCGAGACCGGCACCTTGGCGAGCGCCGCCTCGAAGCCGAGGTCGGCGGGGAGCGTGTAGACCGGGTTCGTCCCGAGCATCACGAGCGTCTGGACGGCCCCGGCGTTCATGTCGCGCACGAGCGCCTCGAGGAGCGGACCGACCGGCTGGACCGGGGTCATCTCCGTCGCGACGTAGGTCGTCGTCTGGGCGCCGAAGCGGCCGTTGAGCGCGGCGACGAGCGCGTGGACGGCCGGCGGCTGCGTCGGGCCGGCGACGAACGCGGCGCGGCCGCCGGCGGCGCTGCACGTCCTGCACGATGGCGGTCGCGACGGCCTGCTCCTGCGCCGTCAGCGTGCCCGTGAGGCCCGCGTCGACGCCGAGCCCGCGGGCGACGGTCGCGGCGAAGAGCGGGACGGCGCCCGCCTTCATCCGCAGGCGGTGGTCCGCCATGCCGCCCGTCATCGTCATCGTGGACTCGGCGACGTAGAGGCGCGACATCGGCGCGCGTCCCGCGCCGCGGCGCGTGTCCGCGCTGCGGCTCTGCGCATACTCGCGGCCGTTCCAGACCTCGGCGTGCGGGTCCGAGAGGAAGTCGCCGTCGAACGAGACGACGACGTCGGCCTCGGAGAAGCGCGTGATCGGGCGGGCGGGCTGGCCGATCGCGGCCTGGAGGCCGAGCGCCTCGTGGTCGTCGCCGTGCGCGCCGAGCGTGATCCACTGCGTGCCGGGGGCGGCCGCGAGGAGGCGCGCGCGGAGCGTCGAGCAGCGTCGGGGACGAGGTCGGCTCGGCGAGGACGACCATGCGGCCCGCGCCGCGGAGGGCGGGCGTCGCGGCGACGAAGCGCGCCCAGTCGGCGCGGCCGGGCTCGCCGGCGCCGTCGCGGTAGTACGCGTGGCGGCTGCGGTCCGGGTCGTACATCTGGAGGACCGAGGCCTGCGCGAACGCGTCCGAGGCGCCCTGCGAGACGGGGTGCTCGGGGTTGCCCTCGACCTTCACCGGCCGGCCCTCGTGGCTCTGCACGAGCAGCGCCTTGCCGACGCCGCCGAAGGGCATCGCCGTGGCGAAGTAGTTCGGCACGCCCGGGATGACCTCCTGGGGCTTCCGCGCGTACGGCACGATCGTCTCGACCGGCCGGCGGCAGCCTGTCAGGCCCGCGAGCGCCGCCGAGGCGCCCATGACCTTGAGGAAGGTGCGGCGGCTCGTCTCGGCGTCTTCTGCCTCGGGGGCAGCGCCGGACTGGAACTCGTGGTGCCGCAGGGCCGCCATGCCCGGGGCGCCCGCGCGGTCGGCCGCGCTGCGCCACGGGAGGGGCTTGCCGTGCGCGGCGCGGGCATCGTCGTCGGCCGCGAGGTCGGCCGCACTCAGAACGTCGAGCTCAATCATTGGAAAAGGCGGGTTGGAAGGGTTTAAGGGGATGGGAAGATGAAAGGGGAAGAGAGACCGCGCGAGCCGGCATGTCCCTTCAACCCGTCACCTGTCCTCCTTTCAACCGTGTCCTAGTAGTGGCAGGCCGAGCAGTTCTGGGGGGGCTTGATGCCCTCCCGCGCGATGCGGTCGCGGTTGGCGGCGACGTACGCCTGCCAGGTGTCGTCGTCCGCCCGGACCTGCGCGTTGTAGCCCATCACCGTCACCAGTCTTGGGGTCGCGGAGGTTCTCGGCGGGGTTGCGGTGGCACTCGAGGCACCAGCCCATCGAGAGCGGCTGGTCCTGGTAGACCACCGGCATCTGGTCGATGCGCCCGTGGCAGCTCTCGCAGCCCGACGCCGACGTTGACGTGCGCGGCGTGGCTGAACTGCGCGTAGTCCGGCAGGTGGTGGATCTTGACCCACTGGATCGGGACGCCGGTCGCCCAGCTCTCGCGCACCGGGCAGCAGCTTCGGGCTCTGCGTCTGGACCACGCTGTGGCAGTTCATGCACGTCTGCGTGGACGGCACGTTGGCGTGCGGGCTCTGCTCGACGTGGTTGTGGCAGTAGCGGCAGTCCATGCCGAGCTGCCCGGCGTGCAGCGCGTGGCTGTACGGGACGGGCTGCGTGGGCTGGTACCCGACCTCGTAGAACCGAGGCGAGAGGTAGTACCAGGCGAGGAGCGTCACCAGGAGGCCGCCGCCGAGCACGCCGACGAGCGTGAGCGTCGGGAGCGAGTTGGCGACGCGCGGAAACAGCTGAGGCATAGCCGCGGGGTAGAGAGAGGCCGGCTGATCGTCGGCTGAGGGGCACCCGGAAGGTAGATCGGGGCCTTCCCGGACGGAGCGAAGATAGATCGAATGGGCGGCACGATCCCCCCGCCCCGACGCGTTGGGCGAGGCTCCTCACGCCTCACCACAGGGTAAACACGCCAGAACTGGATCTTTCACTCCCGACTGAAACTTGGGAAATCCCCGGATGCCGCCGCGACGCGTGTGCCGAGGCGCCGGAAGCGGGCGGTGAGCAGCACAGACGCCGCGGCGAGGCCGAGCGTCAGGCCCCACCACATGCCGGGAGCGCCGAGGTTCAGGCGGAACAGCAGGAACGCGCCGAGGCCCAGCCCCAGGCCCCAGTACGAGACCGCGCCGATGAGCATCGGCACGCGCGTGTCCTTGAGCCCGCGCAGCGCGCCGGCGGCGGCGGCCTGCGTGCCGTCGAAAAGCTGGAAGACGGCGGCGATGCCGAGCAGCGCCACGGCGCTCTGCACGAGCGCGGGATCGGCGTCCGAGCCGGCGTAGATCCAGACGATGGTGCCGGGCGTGACCCAGAAGAGCATCGCCGAGAGCGAGCATCGAGGCGCCGCCGAGGCCGATCGCGGCCCAGCCCGCGCGCTGCGGCGCCGGCGGCGTCGCCCGCGCCGGCCGCCTGCCCGACGCGCACCGCCCCGGCCATGCCGATGCCGAGCGGCACCATGAACGCGACGCTCGCCGCGTTGAGCGCGACCTGGTGCGCCGCGAGCGGCAGCTCGCCCATCCGCCCGATGAGCAGCGTCGCGGCCGTAAACAGGCCGCCCTCGAGGCCGAAGGTCACGCCGATGGGCCAGCCGAGGCGGAACAGCTCGAGCAGCGCCGCGGGGTCCGGCCGGCCGAGCCCGCGGAAGACGCGGTAGCACGCGCAGCGGCCCCCAGAAGGTGTACGCCGCCAGCACGGCCGTCATCCCGAGGATGGCGATGGCAGACGCCCCAGCCGGCCCCGACGAGCCCCATCGCCGGCGCGCCGAAGAGGCCGAAGATGAGGACGGCGTTGAGGCCCGCGTTCATCGCGACGCCCAGCAGGGTCACGGCGAGGACGGGCCGCGGGCGCCCGATGCCCTCGCTGAGCCCGCGGAGGGCCGTGAACCAGAGGTTCGGGACGAAGCCCCAGCGGATCGCGGCGAGGTAGCGCGCGGCCGTCTCGGCCGTCTCGGGCGCCTGCCCCAGCGCCCGCAGGAGCGGCTCGGTGTGGCCGAGCAGGACGACGAACGGCGCGCCGAGAAGCACGCTCAGCCACAGCCCCTGCCGGACGGCCCGCGACGCGGCGGCGCGGTCGCCCGCGCCGGTCGCCTGCGCCACGACCGGCTGCACGGCGACCACGACGCCGAGGCACACCATCATCGCCGTCATGTAGACCGTCGAGCCGATGACGGCGGCGGCCATCGCGGCCGTGCCGAGGCGGCCCACCATCACGACGTCGATGAAGCTCATCGACATCTGCGTGAGCTGCGTCAGCACGAGCGGCGCGGCGAGCGCGGCGGTCGCGAGGAGTTCGCGGCGGACGGCGGAGCGGGGCACGGACGGCGGGCGGATGGGCCGAACGGTAACGACGGCCGGGGGCGCACCCGGGCGCTTCGAGACGAAAGCCGGGCCTGCGCATCCGATCTTCGATCTCTGCGGCGCCCTCGCGCCTACATCGCGCCTCGGTAGGCACCGCGGCGGGGCCTGCGAGCGGCCGTGGCGTCAGCCGGCGCGGCGCGTCAGGCGTCGGTGATGCGGCGGACGATGCGGTAGCGCGCGACGAAGTCGGCGTCGTCGACCAGTTCGGGCACGAGGTTGTCGAGGATGTCGAGCGGGCCGACGACGGTGGAGTAGCCTCCGCCGAGGGCGGCCGTGGCCTTGACGCGCCGGGCGCGCTCGGTGTCGCGGGTCGCGGCGAGGGGGCGTGCGGTGGCGAGGGCCTCGCGGACCGCGTCGAGGTCCTGCCGGGTGACGCGGACGCGTTTGAGGTCGGCGAGGACGGCGTCGGTGCGCGCGAGCGTGTCGTCGGCGCGGTTGAAGAAGTCCTCCTCGGCCATCGCGTCCCACCGGGCGCGGCTGATGGCGACGGCTTCGCGGAGGTCGGCGTCGCCGATGCGCGTCGCATAGGGGCCGACGCGGCGGCCGAGGCTCGCGAGCAGGACCTCGGCGCGGTCGCGGGCGGCCTCGTGGTTTTTGGTGATGCCCTCGGGCGTGGCCGCGGCCTGCGTGCGGGCGTGGCCCTCGATGGCGGCCGTCCCCTCGCGGACGGCCTGGACGGCGTCCTCGATGTCCTCGATGCCGGCCCACCGGTCCGGAAACTCGTCGAAGTGGGCGAGGGTGGCGTGGAGCATGGCGACGCGGTGGCGGAGGTATTCGGTCATGGCGATGAAGCGGGTGGTGAGGATGTAAACGTACGCGGGACAGGGCGCAAAAGCGAACGCAGGGGCTGCCGGGCGCGCCGAGAGGGCTCCGGTGAGCACCGAGAGGACAGCGTGGCAGACACAGGGGACGGCGGGGAGCACCGAGGGGACAGCATGGCAGACCGAGGGGGCATCGGGAGGCACCGAGGGAGCGTCGGGGCGCACCGAGGGAGCGTCGGGAGGCACCGAGGGAGCGTCGGGGCGCACCGAGGGGACCGCGTGGCACTCCGAGCGGGCGTCGCGGCCTGCGGAGCGACTGCAGCGGAGGTCTGGCGGTTGGCGGTGCGGGTGCGGCCGGGCGTCCGCAGCGAGCCGCCGCGCTGCTCGGTCCTCCCCGCTCCGGCGGCACGCGTCATGTCTGGGACGAGCGCAAGGCGACCGCCGGCCGGGTGAACCCGGACCTGGGGCCGGTTGCCCGTCGGCCGGGAGGCCGCCCCGCGGCGCTGCTACCGCGCGACGACGAGGCGCGCCGTCGCCGTCTGCGCGCCGACCGAGGCGCGCACGACGTAGACGCCGGGGGGCCACGCGCCCGTCTCGATGCCGAACGCCTGCTCCCCCGCGGCGACGGCGCCATCGTGGACGACGACGACCTCGCGGCCGAGCGCGTCCACGACGACCACGCGCCCCGTGCCCGCCTCGGCCGCGCGCACCACGACCTCGACGCGGCCGCCTGCGGGGTTCGGACGCACCGAGACGCCCACGCGCTCAGACGCCTCGGGCGGCGCACTCGCCTCGCCCGCGACCACGAACGGCTCCGTTGTCCGGTACACCCATCCGCCGTCCGGGCCTGTCTGGTTGATGCCGACGTAGAGCCGACCGTCCGGTCCCATCTCCGCCGTCCCCACGTTCGAGAAAAACTGCACGCCCGGATCGGTCATCCCGGGCGCCCGCCCGACGACGCGCCACGTCTCGCCGGCGTCCGTCGTCCGGTAGATGTGCCCGAGGCCCAGCACCGTCACCGCCTCGCCCGTCGCGCCGCGGTCGTCCTCACCGGGCGCCGAGAGCGGGAAGACGCCGAGCGTCTTGCCATAGCCCGGCGCCGTGATCGGCTCGTAGAGCAGCGCGCGCTTGGTCCACGTCGTCCCACCGTCGTCCGATGTCCACGCCGAGACTGCTGGGTCGCCGCTGGCGACGCCGACCATGAGCAGGCGCGGGCCGGGGCCGAGCGGGTGCGCGGCCGGCCGGCGGACGAGCGCGAGGTGCTGCCCGTCGCGTCCCTGTCCGAACCAGTTGCTCGAGCGGTAGCTCATCGCGCCGTCATCGGAGTAGCCGAGGCCGCCGACGCCACCGGCGATGACGCGGCCGGAGGGCCAGCCCGGCGGCGCGCCGGTGGCGCGGCCCGAGGCAGCGCCGGGGAGCAGGGCCGGCGGCGGGAGCACGAGCAGTTCGGTGACGCCGAAGTCGTCCGCGGGCGGCACGTTGGAAGAGTAGATCCAGCTCGCGCCACGGTCATCTGAGTAACCCATCCCGTCGCCGCTGGCCCCGACGAGGATGCGACCGGCGTGCGGGTAGCCAGGCAGGATCTCGATGAGGACGTGGTTGCCGATGGGATAGCCTGGATATGCCGGGCTCCACGTGACGCCTCCATCCGTCGAGCGTCCGGTCAACCCCAGCGTATACAGAACCGTGTCGGCACGGGCGAGACCGTTCGCCGGATGGCCTCCGAGAGTGAGGATACCATTCCCATAGGGCTGTGGGCCGTTGACGCGCGGCGCGAAGCGCCACACGCCTGCTCCGCCGCCAGACCGATCAAGCCATCCCGGCACCAGGTTTATCGGGGCGAGCCAGAGGGTCCCATCCTTATCGAATTCTATGTCTGCGAAGTTGTATCTCAGGGAAACGTCTCCAAGCCGCTCCCAACTGTACCCCGATCCAGAAGGAAGCGGGAGTGTCTGAGCCTGCACGGCTGCGGCGAGGCACAGCACGGCCAGAAGCGAGAGGTAGCGCATAACGGAAACTGGATCGAGCACCCACAGGATAGCCCGGCCTCCCGGTGGGAGGAGTTGACCGCTACCGGACGACCGTGACGGTGCGCGCCTGCATCTCAGCACCGGTGGCGCCGCGCGCGATGGCACGGACGGCGGGCGGGCGGGTGGGCCACACGGTACGACCGCGCCGAGGCCAGACCGGGCGCCTCAGTCTTGCCCCTCTGGGATCGCACCGGCCGGCGCGGTAAAGCAGAGGCCTGACGGGCCGATACCGGACGCCCCCGCCGGCCCCCGCCCGATGCCGCCCCGCGCGCCCACTTCCGAGACGCTCCGCTCCTACCGCGCGCTGATGCTGTTCGTGGCCGCTGGAAACGCGGCCTTCGCCGGGGTGCACCTCGTAGACGGCATCCCGGCCGTGGACCCGCTGTGGCTGCGCATCGCCGTGAGTGCGCTCGCACTCGGCGTCGCGGCGGCGCTCGGGCGCGGGCTCCGGCGCCACGCCCGCGTCGCTGTTTACGCCGTCGCCTACGTCCTCGTCGGCGTCTACGCCCTGCTGTGCCTGTGGAACGGGTTCGCGTCGGCGTACGCGCTGGCCTACGTCGCGCTCGTGGCCGCGCTCGGGCTCGGCGGAGCCGTCACGTCGCGGCACGCCGGCGCCGTCATGGGCCTGATGGCTGCGTCCGTGCTCGTCCCGCTCGCCGGCCTCGCGGCGACGCCCGCGCCGGGCATCTCGCGCGTCACGTTCAGCCTGAGCCTGCTCGTGACAGCCGGCGTCGCCGCCGCCGCCGCCCGCGAGCGGACGCGCGCCGCGACGCGCGCGCACGGCGAGCAGGCGCGCTACCGCAGCGTCTTCGAGAACGCCACGGACGGCCTCTACCTCGCCGATGCGGCCTCGCGGCGCGTGCTCGACGCCAACCCGGCGATGCTCGCCCTCGTGGGCTATACGCTCGCCGAGATCCGCGCGTGCCGCGTCGACGATCTCATCGACGCGAATCCGGACACCATCGCGGCCAATGTGGCCGCGGCGTGCACCGACGGCCGCGTCATCGTCGGGCCCCGGCGCCTGCGGTGCGCCGGCGGCGCCCGCGTCGACGTCGATGTCTCGGCGACGGTCATCGACACGGGCGACGGCGCAGACACGCTGTCGGTCGTGGTCCGCGACGCGACACGGCAGCGGGCCGCCGATCGCGCCCTCGAGGCGGCCGCCCACGAGGCCGACGCCGCCCGCGACCGCGCGGAGGAGCTGCTCCGCCTCAAGGCATCGCTGCTGGCCAACATGAGCCACGAGATCCGGACGCCGCTCACGGCGATCCTCGGCTACGCGGACCTGCTCACGCGATGAGGTGTCGGGCGACGCCGGCGACATGGTCACCGTCATCTCGCGCGGCGCGACGCGCCTCCACCGGACCCTCAACTCGGTCCTCGACCTCGCACGCCTCGACGCGGACCAGAGCCCGCTCGGCGTCGCGCCGGTCGACGTGGCGGACGAGGCGCGGACGGCCGTCGCCCTGCTCATGCCGCTCGCCGAGGCGCGCGGGCTGACGATTGTCGCCGAGACGGACGGCCCGGCGGTCGCGCTCGCCGAGGCCGGCGCGCTCGCCCGCGTGCTGGACAACCTCATTGGCAACGCGATCAAGTTTACCGAAGCGGGCACCGTCACCGTCACCGTCGTGCGCGACGAGGCGCACGTCCGCGTCGCCGTCCGCGACACCGGCGTGGGCATCCCTGAGGCGTTCCGCGGGATCCTGTTCAGCGAGTTCCGGCAGGCGTCCAACGGGCACGGGCGGACGCACGAGGGCTCGGGCCTCGGCCTCGCGATCACGCAGCGCCTCGTGGCGCGGATGGGCGGCGAGATCTCGGTCGAGACGGCCGAGGGCGAAGGCTCGACGTTCACGGTCGCACTGCCCGCCGCCAGCCCACTCGTGGCGTCGTGCATGACGGCCGCGTGACGGCAGGGCATCCCGGCGTGCCCTTCCCGCCCCGGCGCGTGCCCTCTGTATCTTCGACGCATGGCCCGCACGTCCGCCCGCTCGCGTCCCCCCGCGCCCCGCACCGCCGGGGCAGCCGTCGCCACGGTCGACGTCTCGGTCGTGATCGTGACGTACAACGTCCGCGAGTTCCTCGAGCAGGCCATTGAGTCCGTCGCCCGCGCCTCGGGCGGGCTGTCCGTCGAGACGTTCGTCGTCGACAACGACTCGGCCGACGGCACGGCGGCCGCCATCCGCGAGCGCTTCCCCGACGTCCGGCTCATCGCCAACGAGGCCAACGTCGGCTTCGCGACGGCCAACAACCAGGCCATCCGCGAGGCGCGCGGGCGCTACGTGCTCGTGCTCAACCCGGACACGCTCGTCCAGGAGGACACGCTCCGCGCGCTCGTCGCCTTCATGGACGCGCACCCCGGGCGCCGGGCGCCGTCGGCCCGCGCATCCTCAACCCGGACGGCACCTTCGCGCCCGAGTCGCGGCGCTCCTTCCCCACCCCGGCTGTCGCGTTCTACCGCATCTCGGGCCTCGGGCGGCTCTTCCCGCACAGCCCGCGCTTCGGCCGCTACAACCTCTCGCACGTCTCGCCCGACGACGCCGGCGAGGTCGACGCGCTGTCGCGGCGCCGTGCATGATGGTCCGGCGAGACGCCGTGCTGGGAGACGGGGACGGGACTAGCGGAGCAAGGCTCGCCTGCAGATCAGCCGCCAGCCCGCAGGCCTGCTCGACGAGGACTTCTTCATGTACGGCGAGGACCTCGACTGGTGCTACCGCATCCAGCAGGCCGGGTGGCGCATCCACTACACGCCGGCGACGCAGATCATCCACTACAAGGGCGAGAGCACCAAGAAGGGCGACCTGCGCTACGTGCTCCTGTTCTACGGCGCGATGCTGCGCTTCGTCGAGAAGCACGTGCGGCGGCCGGACGCCGGGCGCGGCGAGCGGCTCGCGTCGCAGCCTGCTCGCCGTCGGGCCTGCGGGCCGGCATCGTCGCGCGGGCGTCGCTGGCCGCGCTCGGGCGCCTCGGGCGGGCCTGGCGGAGCCCGGCGCTGGACCTTGTGCTCGCGTGGGCCGCGCTCGCGACCGCCGCACGCTCTGTGGTCTACTCCGACGGCTTCCGTCCTGGACGCGAGCTACTACGGGCTCGTGCTGCCGGTCTACGCCGCCGCCCTGGCGCTCGCCGTGCGCCTCGCCGGCGACGCCGAGCGCGAGCCGCTCGCGTGCCGTCGCGATGGGGACGGCTCGGGGCCGTGCTCGTCGTCGCCGCGGCGTCGTTCTTCGTGCCGTCGATCGCGTTCAGCCGGGCCGACGTCCTCTTCGGCTACGCCGCCGCCGCCGTGCTGCTCGCCGGCGTGCGGCTGCTGCGCGGCGCGCGAGGGCGGCACGCGGCGCGTGCTCGTCGTCGGCTCTGCCGCCGAGGCGGCGCGCCTCAAGCGCCTCGTCGACGTGCCCGGCCGGTCGCCGTCCACGTCGTCGGCTACGTCGCCAAGCGCGCCGAGACGGGCGTCGCGGACGCGCCGCCGCACGCCGGGCTGCCGCGCCAGATCCGCGACCTCGCACGCCTCCACGGCGCCCACGAGGTCGTCTTCGCGTCGGACAGCCTCACCAACACGGCCATCCTCGACGGGATGCGTGCGCTGCGCGACGTGCCGGTCCACCTCAAGATCCTGGCCTCCGGCCGCGACCGCATCATCGGCAAGGCGTCCGTCGAGGACGTCTCGGCGCCGCTGCTGGACGCCGAGCGCGCCGTGGCGCCGCTGCGCCGCGGCCGCCGGGCGGTCGAGATGCCCGTCGCGCTCGTGCTGCTCGTGCTGCTGCCCGTCCTGCGCCTCGCGGCGCGGCTCTCGCCGCGCGTCGCGCGCGCCGCCGGCCTCGCGGCACAGATGCCGGCCGTCCTCGCAGGGCGCGACGGCCCTCGTCGGCTACGACCCCGGCCAGCCGCATCCGCCCGACGCGTGGGGCCTCGCGCCCGGCGTCGTGTCCATCCTCGACACGCTCGCCGCGCCGCCTGCGACGATCGCCGAGGCGCACCGCGCGTACTGGTTCTACGCCCGCTACCAGTCGGCCGGGCTGGACCTCCAGGTTCTGCGCAAGGCGATCGCGCGCTGAGCCGCAGGCGGCGGGCATTTCGCCTGCCCGCCCAAGACCTTTTCCCCGGTGCGCGGCGTTCCATTGACGGCTGCGCTCCGGCGGCCTATCCTTCCCGCCCCTTTCGCGGAGTTCTCTATGTCCCCGATGCCGTCTGCGGGCCGTCTGGCCGCTCTCGCTCTCCTCCTAGCGCTCGCCGCCGCGCCTGCGCACGCGCAGTTCCGCGCCGAAGGCACGCGCCCCGCGCCCGTCGCCGTGGTTGCCGATGCTGCGGCCCCCGGCGGCCTGAACCTAGGCCGTCTCTTCAACGCGCAGACGCTCCAGTTCAGCCAGCAGGCCGAGTTTTCGACGACCTCGGGCGGCTACGGAACGCTCGGCCTCGGGACGTACACCACGAGCGTCCAGTGGCAGCCCTCCGCGCGCCTCGCCGGCCGCGTGGACCTCGCCGTGTCCAAGAACCTGTTCTCCTCCGGTGCCCTCGGCGGGGCCTACGGCGCCGACGACTCGGCACGGCTCTACCTCCGCAACGCCGAGATCGCATACCGCCCGACGGCCAACAGCATCGTCCAGCTGAGCTTCCAGCAGAGCCCGTACGGCACGTTCGCCAGCCCCTACGGCTACGGCAGCAGCTACGACGCGTTCGGGCGCGGCAGCCGCACCGGCTTCAACGCCAGCGTCGGCACGAGCGGCGCGGACCGCCTCTTCTTCCGCGACGGCCTGAACCGCTGAGGCGACACGTGAACCGACCGGCGCTGACGAACGGACTGCTCACGGCTGCGCTCGTCGCGTGCGGCCTCCTCGTGGCCGCGCTCGTCTACGGCCTCGCGACGCGCGCGCTCGCCCCGCCGCCGCCGCGCGAGGTGGCCGCGGCGCCGGATTCGGTCCGCACCGGCGCGCGCCCTCGCCGCGGCACACGCCCGCATCTCGGTCGAGATCCGCAACGGCGCGGGCGCCGACGGCCTCGCCGCGCGGACGCGGACGCTGCTCCGCGAAGACGGCTTCGACGTTCTCGAGGTCTCCTCCACCGCGCGCGCCGACACGACCGTCGTCACCGTTCGCAACGGGACCCGCACCGACGCCGCGACCGTCGCCGAGGCGCTCGGCCTGCCGGCCCGCCGCGTCGTCGGCGACAGCGCGCGCAATGAGAACGCCGCGACCGTCTCGCTCACGCTCGGCCACGACTACCGCGACTTTGCCCGCATCCGCGACGCCAGATAGCTATCGCTTCCCCGATTCCCACGTTTCCGACTCTATGATGACCGACGACACGACGAACGACCTCGGCACGACCGCTCTCGATACGACCGACGCCGCCGGGCCGGTCGACCGCAAGCCGCGCTCTGGCGGTACCCCTGGCCGCGACCTGGCCCGCATCGCCATCGACGCCTCCCTCGACAAGAAGGCGCTCGACGTGGTCGTAATGGACCTGCGCGGCATCTCAGGCGAGGTCGACTACTTCGTGCTCGCCACCGGCGAGTCCGACCTCCAGATCCGCGCCATCGTGGACTCGGTCGTGGACACGCTCCGGACGGAGGCGCACGAGCGGCCGATCCACCGCGAGGGCCAGCCCGGCTCGTCCGGCTGGATCGTCCTCGACTACTTCGACCTCGTCGTGCACGTGTTCACGCCCGAACTGCGCGCGCGCTACGACCTCGAACGCCTCTGGGGCGACGCCCCGCAGAACACCGTCTCGGACGAGCACCCGGCCTCGCCGATCCTCGACGCATGACGCGCGCCGCTCTCCTGCTCGCCGTCGCTGCCGCCGCGCTCGCTGCCTGCTCCGCCGGCACCCGCACGACGGGCGACCAGCGCTACGGCCACCGCACGGACGGCTGGGGGCCGGACGGACGCGAGACGCTCCTCCTCGGGCAGCCTGTCGACTCGACCGGCTTCTTCGTCTACACCGCCATCGTGGACTCCGTCGCCGTTCGCGCCGCGACGCCGTCCACGGCGGGCGAGGCGGTTCCGGTCGAGGTGCTCGTCAAGGGCGCGCTGCCGGACGCGTGCTCGGAGCTCAACGCCGTCACGCAGTCCCGCACAGGCCACTTCGTGACGATGGGCCTCTCGATGCGACAGCCGCGCGGCGCCGTCTGCGCGCAGGTCGTCCGCCCGTTCCGCTTCTACGTGCGCCTGGACAGCCTCTTCGCGCCGGGGTCGTACACGCTGACGCTCAACGGCAGCACGACGCCGTTCCAGATCCTCGAGCCGCGCCCATGACCGCCCGCACCCTGCTCGTCGCGGCCGCCGTCAGCGGCGCCGTCGGCGTCGCGGCCGGCGCCTTCGGTGCGCACGCGCTGCGCGAGATGGTCACGCCCGAGCGCCTCGAGACGTGGCGGACGGGCGCGAGCTACCACCAGCTGCACGCCGCGCTGGGCATCGTGGCCGCGCTGTGGGGCCGGGAGAGCGTGTGGGCGCGCCGCGCCGCCGTCCTCTTTCTCGTCGGGACGGTCCTGTTTGCGGGCAGCCTCTACGCGCTCGTCCTTCTGGACGTGGCGTGGCTCGGCGCCGTGACGCCGCTCGGCGGCATCGCGTTCATCGCCGGCTGGATTGCCCTCGCCATCTCGGCACGCGACCTCCGGACCTGAAGACGCCCGTCGGCAGTGAGCCGACGGGCGTCTCGGCGAGGCGTCCCTACCGGCGCCACGCTCGTCGTTCTGCTCCGGCCGTTATGCCGCGTCCTCCTCGAAGAGGATCATGAAGCTCGGCGCGAGGTTGTGCTCGCGGGCAAGGTCGAGCAGCGTCTGGGCAGCCTCCTCGGGCGTGTCGAACGTCTTGTACTCCTTGCCATCGACGGCGAGGGCGTAGTCCACCTCGCCGTCCTCGTCGGCGTCGAGGTCCTCCCACTCGACGGCCTCCTCGATGAGGAAGAGGTCGCGCTCGGGGTCGTAGGACGCGAGGAAACGCTCGCGGACGCTCGTCTGATCGATGAGGCTGACGTTGCCGAGCGCGCCGTACTCCTCGTCGTAGAAGAGTGCCTCGGCGAGCAGGTGCAGGGCAAACTGGTCCGAGTTGAACGGCGAGACGCCGGCGGTCGAGGAGTCGTTGGTGATGTCGGAGGCCATAGGACTAGGCGGAAGAGGGTTGTCAGGCAACGTACGCCGCGCAGCACGGGCGCGCGACCGTGGAAGATGAGGAGGGGACGCAGAACGGGGTCCCCCGGTTGTGCCCGCACAGAGGATTGACACGAGGGCGCAGGCTTCAGCCCGGTTTCGTCCTCTGCCGTTTCCCGATGGACGATCACCGATGGCCGAAGCCCGGCTCTACCGCGAGGCGCGCGGCGAGCGCCGCCGGACCGTCCGCGAAGACGTGTGGCTCAGTGCCCAGCTCGTGCGCGAGATGCCCGACGAGCGCGTCCTCGACGCCGCCGAGGTCGGCGTCCGTCTCGCGCGCGAGCGACGTCACGCCGCGGTCTGCGATGCCGCATGGCACGACAAGGTCGAACCAGCCGAGGTCCGTCGTGGCGTTGAGCGCGAGGCCGTGCATCGTGACCCACCGCGAGCAGCGGATGCCCATCGCGCAGACCTTCCGCTCCGGCCCGCGCACGTCCGGCCCGACCCACACGCCCGTCCGGCCGGGCACGCGCCCGGCCGCCACGCCGACGCCGGCGCACGTCGCGATGACGGCCTCTTCGAGCGCGCGAAGGTAGCGGTGCAGGTCGCGCAGCGGCTCGCCGGCCGGCGTCTGCAGCCGGTTGAGGTCCACGATGGGGTACGCCACGATCTGGCCCGGCCCGTGGAACGTCACGTCGCCGCCGCGGTCGGTCCGGACGAACGTCGCGCCGCGCGCGGCGAGGGCAGACTCGGAGAGCAGCACGTTGGCCGCGTCGCCCGAGGCGCCGAGCGTGAACACCGGGTCGTGCTCGACGATGAGCAGCGCGTGGGCCGGCCCAACGGCCTCGTGACGCGCCGCGACCAGCTCCGTTTGCAGCGCCCGCTGCATCTCGAGCGCCGCGTCGTACGGCACCCGGCCGAGGCGGAAGACGTCGAGGCCCTGGGGCATGAGGGACGGGAAGCGGGGGACGGCTGATTTCCAGGACCTCTCGGCGGCCCCTACCTCCCAGCCGCCTTCCTAGTTCGAGAACAGGATGCGGATGCTCACGCCGCCGTCGAACTTGCGCGTCGCGAAGGCATTGGGGCCGCCGGTCGGCTTGGACGTCTCGTAGCGGACGAAGAGGTCCGCCGTGACCTGGTTCGAGATCGTGTAGCTGATGCGCGGGAAAACCTGGAGGCGCCGCTGCGCGATCGGCGGCAGGTCCTCAGGCGTGCCGCCGCGGAGCAGCGTCTCGAGGTCCGCACGGAGGTTGCGGAGGTACGTCTGGTCCGTGCCGTAGGACGCTGAGAGCGACAACCGCAGGTTGTTGTTGAGGCGCCGCAGGCCGAGCAGGCGCAGGCCCGTCTTGGCATAGCTGAACTGCACCTGCACGTCCTCGATGTTCTTCTCCGTGAGCTGGTTCGAAGTCGTCTGGAGCGTGTAGAGGTTTGAGCGGTTCCACGTCACGTCCGCCTGGATGCCGCCGCGCAGGCCGATGGACGCGCCGATGAGCGGCTGGAAGCGCTCGTTGACCGTGACGACGTTGGCCTCGGACGAGCCCTCGTCCGCGATGCCGCCCGGTGCGACGAGGTTCACGAACGCGCCGCCGCCGACGTCGAAGCGCCGCGGCTGCTCCGTCGTGGCAAAGAACGAGGCGTAGTCCGAGCGGCTCGTCGCGGAGTAGTTGTGGCGCAGCGTGACCTGCTGCGTGATGGCCCGGATGATGGGCAGGCTGCCGAGCCCGGAGTACGTGATGTCCCAGCCGGGCAGCGGCAGTTGGAAGAGGCCGCGCGGACCGAACGAGCCGACGCCACGAGAGAACTCGGACTGGAAGTCCGCAGCGAGGCCGGTCCGCAGCAGGAACTCGGAGTCGAAGGTGCCGCCATCGGACGCGCTGCCAGCCGTGTCGTCGCGGAAGCGCTGGAGGTGGCGCTGGAGCAGCGACTGGTACGACCCGCCGAGCGCGACGATCGTGGACTCGCCGGTGCCCTGGGTGTTCGCCGGCTGCGCCTCGACGCGGAAGCCGCCAAGCCCGTCGTCGGCGTACTGGTACGGCTGACGCGTGGCATTCGAGAACGACGTCTGCCACGAGAGGCCGACGCGGAGCGAGCGGAACGGCTCGAGCGTCGTGCGGGCGTCGAAGGCGTGGCGGTTGTCGAGCAGGTCCGCGTACTGCAGGTTGACGGTCCCGTCGGCGAGACGCCGCTCGATGGGCAGCGTCCGCACGAGGCCGAGGCGGTAGCCGATGCCCGGCGCGGCGCCCGTCAGGCCCGAGAGCAGGCTGTAGCTGTCGCCGATGAGGCCGCCGGCGGATGACGAGAACGCGCCGCGGTACGTCACCGTGACGTCCGAGATGCCTGTCGCGGCGAGGAACAGGCTCCGCGGGATCACGAGCGGGTTGAAGCCGCGCCGGCCGGCCGCCGAGTCTGGCGCGGCGGTCTGGCCCTGCCGCGGTGGCGGCGCGCCGCCCGCCCGTCCGCCAGAGCCCGGCCCGCGCCCGGCCGCCGCCTCGAGGCGGCGGTAGAACGGGAACAGCCGCCAGAACTCCGTCGGCACGAGTTGGAAGCCCGTCTGGACCTGCACGCGCGTGCCCGCCCCGGCGACGTCGAGGTCTGGCCGCGTCGCGATCGGGACAGCGTTCCACTGGTACGTCGTCTGGTAGGACAGCGGCTGCGGGCGGATCCACGAGAGCCACCGCACGCGCTGCGTGCTGATGCGCAGCGCCGCCGTGAGCGACTGCGAGTAGGCGCGCGTCTGGACGTTGCGGATCCCGAAGGCGTTTCGGCCGCCCGAGAAGATGTTGCCGAGCGCCTCGCCAACCGGGATAACCTCGAGCTCGCGCCCTCCGAGCACCTCGAGCGAGTCTGTGTACTGCTGTGGCGTCGTGAGCCCGAACGCCTGGTAGACCGCGCTGCCGGGCACCCGCGCCGAGTCCGGATCGAGGGCGAAGGTCTGGAAGTCGCCCGTGTTGCGGTTGCGGACGAGGATGCGGAAGGTCTCGTTCTGGCCGGCCGCGCCGAGGTCCTGGTCCGTGTTGGAGCCGTAGCTCAGCTGCAGGAACGGGAAGGGGTTGTACTGGAGGTCCGTCTGGCGGCTGTGGTCGAAAAGCTGCGTGCGGCGCGTGCGCGTGCGGAAGTCCATCACCGAGTCCGGCTCGGGGTCGGCGAAGGACGACGTGAGCAGCCGCGAGCGGATCCGCGACGTGTTGCGGCGGGCGTCGGTCGAGAAGCTGAACGTCTGCGGGAGGACGTTCAGGCGCAGGCCCGAGAGCACGCCGGCGACGGGGATGCCGCCCGTGAACCAGAACGGGCGAACCGTCTTGGGGCGCGGCACGGCGACGCGGTAGCCCACGTTGGCCGTCCACGAGTCCGCGTCGTTGAACTGGTTCGAGGGGTCGCGGGCGATCTGCGCCGTCTGCGTGTACGCCGCCGTGAGGCCGTCGACCGTGTAGCGGAGCCACGGCGAGCGGCTGCCCGTCTTGCCGACCTGCACGCGGAAGTTGCGCGTGCCGGTGACGGTCTGCGCGCGCTCGACGATCTGCTCGGCGGTGAGGCGCGGCGCGGCGCCGGCCGGCGGCGTGCCGGACGGCTCCTCGGCGTTGGCGGCGTCCACGAGCTCGCTCACGCGGATGTCGCCGCGGCGCGGGTCGTAGCGCGGCGTCGCCTCGTTGGCCGTCAGCGAGTAGCTCACCGGGATGGACCAGCCGAACCGCGCCGGCAGCAGGCGGTGCGCGTTGAAGTTGGACTGCACCGAGAGCGCCGTCCGGTTGGCGAACTCGCGTGCGCCGAGGCCGCCGTCAAGGCCGCCGAAGCCGTCTTGCGTCTGGCTGAAGCGCGCCGTCAGCGCGCCGACGTCGGCGAACGTGAACGTGGCGTTCAGGAATCCTGACGCGCCCGACGCCTCGTCGTAGCCCGTCACGCGGAGCTCGTTGAACCACACCTCGGCCGTGTCGATCGGGGTCACCCGCCCGCCGACGCCGTTGCGGATGCCGAGCACGACCGTGCGGACGTCCTGGATCGAGGGCTGCCCGCGGATCGAGATCCGCGCGCCCATGGGCGAGCCCTCCGGGCGGACCGGCGCGTCGTCGGGGCGCGGGAAGACGACGTCGAGCGGCGCGCCGGCCTCGTCGCGCTGCACCTTGAGCACGTTGAACGCCGAGAGCGCTACATCAACTGAGTTCCGGTCCGGCCGCTGCGGCGTGACCGTCTGCCAGAGGCTGTCCGCGCGCACGGCCGTGTCCGAGATGCGCGCCGCCTCGTCGAGCTCGAACGGGTAGATCGGCTGCTCGTACTCGTAGTAGTTCTCCGTCTCGTCGTCGCCGATGCGGACCACGACGCGCAGCGAGTCCGACCGCTCGAAGCCGTGGCCGTGGACGTACATCCGCAGGCGGTCGTAGCGCGTGAGGTCGAGAGGCCGCGTGGTGTAGGAGCGCTGGAGGGCGGCCGTGCGGCCGTCGGCGAGCGTCTCGGCGCGGAGCACGAGCGCCTGCTCGCGGGCGAGCCCGCCCGTGCTGCCCGTGCCCGTGTTGACGGCCGTCTCGCGGTAGATCGCCTGCCGGGGGCGCGCGTACGTCCGCGGCGACTCCTCGTTGTTGACCGTCGAGACGAAGAGGCGCGGGTCCGGGGCGGGCGGCGCCGGGCCGTCCCCGGTCTCCAGGATGGTCCCGACGCGGTCGGACTGGAGCCACTTGCTGCCGACGAGCTGGAACGACGCGATGCGGATCGTCAGCGGCGCGTCGGCGCCGGTGACCCAGACGCGGGCCATGGAGATCTCGCCGAAGGCGTCTACCGGCAGCCCGACGACCGTCTGGTTCTCGGTCCGGACCGGGATGCGGAGCAGGTAGTACGTCTGGCCGGCCGAGGGGCCGGTCCCGATGTCGATCGTGTTCTGGAAGAACGGGCTGCCGCGGAGGCCGGCGTCGTCGAGCGGGACCTCGTAGCGGTGGTAGGCCTCGGTCGTGCTCGCGTCCGAGTTGCCGTCGATGGCCTCGGTGTTGGGGAGCGTCGAGATGCCCTGCTCGCCAGAGTTGGCGATCTGCTGCTGCGCCTGGAACGAGTTGAGCTCGTAGGCCGGGAAAAAGTGCGCGTAGCGCTCCTGCACGGTCGCGCCGTCCGGGAAGAAATCCGGGTTCTCGAAGTAGCTCGCCGTCTCGCGGAAGTTGTGGTAGTCGTCGCCCGAGGGATCGCTGAGGATGCGCGCGCGCTGCGCCTCGGGAAGGTTGGAGCCGAGGAAGGCGGTGAAGAAAGTCTGCTCGGAGAGCCCGTCGGCGTAGGGCTGACCACCCGCGCGGACGTCGTTGACGGACGACGGCAGGCCGTCCAGACCGACGTCCTCGGTCCGGCCGGACTCGAAGATGTCGACGGAGCTGTTGGGCGATCCGCCGGTGCGGCGGCCGTACGGCGTGAGCTCTTCGGGGATGACGGTGCCGCCGTCGCGGAGGCCGTCCTCGGTCGAGAGGTTGCGGTCCGGGATAAGGTCCTCGTTCATCTGCCCGAGGTCCAGCAGCATCCGTGCGCCCGGCGTGACGGTGCCCTCACCGTTCGGCCCTCCGGCGACCGAGACGATCATCTCGACGAACTCGACGTTGTTCTGGCCGCCGAAGTCCGAGTAGTTGCCGTCGATCGAGCGGATCATGCCGCCCCACGCATCGCGCGGGTTGTTGGCGAAGACCCCGGCGAGGTCGTCGTTGTAGTTGTACGGCCCGCGCTCGCGGGGGTCGAAGTAGAGGTCGAGCAGCGAGATCGGCGTGCGCGCCTCGGTGTTGCCCGCGGCCTGCCCGTTCGCGAAGCGGTCCGGGAAGAGGTCGCGGAGCGTGATCGGCTGCGTGGCCTCCGTGAGCAGGTTCTTGCGGCTGAAGTAGGTGTAGGCGTCCTGCGTGAGCGTGTACCAGCCGAAGAGGCCGCGCCAGTTTGTCGCGTACTGCGGGTCGCCGATCTGCGACACGTCGGTGACCTCGGTGCCGGGCGCCGTCGATCCCTGCGGACCTGCCCCGGTCGGGAGGGCGGCGAGGCGCCAGCCGCCGGCGTCGGCGAGCTGCGTGTACGCGTTTTCCGAGCCCTCGAAGTCGTCGATAGACGACAGGCCGCGGAGCTCGTCCTCGGGGAGCGCGTAGGCGCCGCCGAGGCGCCGCACGGTCTGGTCGAAGGCGAGCGTCTGCGGGTGGCCCGGGTTGAGCTGCGCGACTTCGGCGCGGAGGTCCACGCGGCTCGGCGCGCGCGTCTGGATGAGCGGCAGCGCGTCGAGGACGCGCGTGATCCAGCGCGGCTCGGCGAGGTAGTGCCCGTCGAGACCGAAGATGGTGTTGTCGATGCCCTCCTCGCCGACGTTGAACTTGTCGACGAGCGCGCGCTCGGAGAGGCGCATCCACGTCGCGCCGAAGGTCGTGTTCTCGGCGAGGCGGTAGTCTGCGCGGAGGCCCAGCAGCGTCTTCGCGCCGATGGCGAAGAGGCGGTTCTGCTCGACCTGCACGCGCACCTGCTGCCCGCTCTGGAGCAGCGCCGGGTCGATGATCTCGACCGTCCCGGCGGGGTAGTTGACGCGGAAGTCGCGGTTCTCCTGGAGCTGCTGCCCGCCGGACGTTACACGGACGGTCCCCTCGACGAGCCCGAAGCCGACGTTGAACACGGACTGCGAGGCGCTGCGGAAGGCGCCGGCAAGGCGGTAGCGGCTGAGCTGCGGAAAGTTCTGGCGCGCGTTGACGGCCTTGAGGTCGTAGAGCTGCGGGAAGGCGAAGCGCGCCACAGCGTCGGCCGTCGAGCCGGCGGAGACGTCGATCCGCGTGCCGGAGACGGTCCGGCCGGTCGTGATGAGGGACGCGAGGTAGTCGCCGAAGGGCTGGCGGACGGGGAAGATCACGCGCCCGTTCTGGACGTCGATGGTGAGGCCGGGCGAGAAGTCGAACAGGTTGTCCGGCGTCGGCTGGCCCTGGACGTTCTGCCGGTCCAGGCCGAGAATCTGAAGCAGCGTGAGGTTGTTGCCGAACGTGATGCCGGGGAGGGACTGGTCTGGCGCGCTGCCTGCGGCCTCGTACGTCAGGTTGAGCGTGAACGAGTTCGGGTTGAGCGAGCGCCCGCCGATGCGGTAGATGTTGCGCATCGTGAGGTCCCACAGCGGCTTCTCGGGGGACGGCAGGTCGCTGCGGAGCAGCTTCAGAACGGTCCGGCGCTGGTTGTCGAAGCGTGCCAGCCCGTAGTCGCCGACGGTGACGATCTGGTTGTCGTCCGTCCGGTACTGGTAGGCGACGGCGATGTAGTCGGTCTCCTGGAGCGCCGTCGTGAGCGAGATCCAGCCGAGCTGGCCGTCGACGGTGTAGTCGACGCCCTGCGTGAGGCGCCGGAAGCGCCCAGAGCCGAAGCCGCCGGACGGCAGGCCGTAGTCGCGCGACAGGTCGACCTGGTTGTTGGCGCGGATGCGCTCGAGGTCCGCCTCGGAGTAGACGTCGAGGGACGGGTTCGGGAGCGGCGTGTTCTGGAAGGCGTTCTGCGTGGAGTCCGGGGTGGGGCCCTGGGCGTAGAACGCGAGGTAGGCCTCGCCGCCGGGGAGGACGTTCGGCACCCCGAGGCGGCCCGCGGGCGTGAAGTCCGTGCCGCCGGGCTCGGCGAGGTCCGCGAGGCCCGTCGCGGTGATGATGTCGTCGCCCGCCGTGGTGACGATCTCGAGGCTCTGCTCGTGCTTGAAGACCTCGATCCCGATAAGCTCGCGGAAGTTGGGCGGGCGCGTGTTGAGGCCCGGGATGACGTGCGCGCCGTCCCACGTGTTGTGGAAGGCGAAGCCGATGAAGTAGTGCGTGTTGTTCTCGTACTCCGTCGGCGGGATGGAGAAGGGGGTCTCCTGAGCGCCACCCTCGATGACGACCTCGTTCGTCTCGGCGTCCTGCTGGCTCGCGACGGCCGTGAGCGCGAGCGGCCCGAAGCGGAGGTCTGTGCGGACGCCGAAGAGGCGCTGGCCGCCCTGAATGAGCTCCGAAGGCGTCTGGAGAAACACGTTGCCGGCCTCGATTCGCTGGACGATGTCGTCGGCGTAGCCGGTATAGACGAGCGAGACCTGGTTCTCGAACTGAAACTGCGACTCGGTGTCGTAGTTGACGTTGATGCGAAGCTTGTCGCCGATCGTTCCCGCGACGTTGAGGTTGAGCTGCTGCGCGAAGTCCGGCGCGAGCGACGAGCCCGTGGTGTTGGTCGCCTGGCGGAGGTCGGACTGGTTGTAGGCCACGCCGAGGTCCACGTTGGAGCGCCCGTTGACGGTGAGGTCCACCTCGTTCTTGCCGAAGAGCGTCCGGAACGCGGACTGCTGCCCGCCGGGGATGTCGACGGTGAAGCCGACGCCGGCGCGGCGGCGGCCGCGGTCGGCGCGCTGCGCGGCGAGCGTCTGGAAGCCGCCCGTGACCTGCGCGCGGCGCTGCGCCGCGACAAACTGCTCGAGCGTGAGCACGGCCGGCGCGCGGACATCGACGCCGCCGACGGACTCGCGGACGGTGTACTGGTACGTCGTGCTGTCCAGCGTGACGTTGCGCTGGTAGTAGCTCCCGAGTGCGCCGCGGAGGCCGGGCACGCGCCGCGGCGTGACCGAGGCAGCGGTGCCGGTCTCGGGGACGCCGGGGAAGTAGTCGAGCGCGCGCCGCGTCGTGTCCGTGCGAACAGTGTCGGCGGCGGTGCCGGGTAGCCGGGCGAAGAGCGCGGTGTCGCGGGGGGCGGCGGCCGTGCGCAGCGGCATCGGCTCCATGTCGACCGGCGCGGCGACGGTGTCGGCGCGGAGCGAGTCGAACAGGAGAGCGCCAACCTGCCCCGAGTCGGGCGATGCAGCGCCGGGCCGGACCGTATCCGCCGGCGCGATGGGCTCCAGCGGCACGACGGGCACGGTGTCGCGGCGTGCGGCCTCGGGGCGGGCCGTCGCGACGGTGTCGGTGTCGGCGCGGGCGACGAGGCGGGCGGGCGCACCAGGGCCGGCCTCGGCGTCGCCCGCGTGCAGCGCGAGCGCCGAGAAGCCGGCGAGGGCAACCATGCCCAGAAGGGCAAGCTGACGGAGCGGGGACGACGCGCGCACGGAGGAGGGCTCGGCCGAACCCGCCGGCGGAGGCGGCGGGCCGGCGGCGGGAGACGGCAGGGACGTAGCGAACGCGTCGATAGATGCAGAGCCGGGTTAGGGAGAGGCCGTGCGGCCGTCCTCGCGGCTCGCGGCCGTCGCCGAGATCGGGGGCCAAGCTACCGTGGCCCCCGGCGGTCGGCAAGGGACGCGCGCGTGCCCGGCGTGCAGTCTCCACCGAGACGGAGCGCGGACTGCCGCCAGGGCGCGTTGCCGCGCCGCGTGCGTAGTCTGCGGCCGTCGTTTCCCGCACTTCCATGCCCATGATCCTGCGCGCGGGCCTCTGCCTCGCGCTCCTCGCCGCCCTCGCCGCCCCGGCCGCGGCTCAGGTCGCCCCGATGACGCCCGTCCCAGTTCCGCCGCCGCCGAGCCCGTCGGACCCGCCCATCGCGGCCCTGCGCATCGCGGCGCGGCCGCTGTCCGTCCCGGCGTTCGACCGCGCCGAGGTCGAGGCGGGCGTCCGCGCGGTCCTCGACGCGCAGGTCGCGGAGTGGAATGCGGGCTCCATCCGCGGCTTCATGGAGGGCTACGCTGAGGCGGACTCGGTCGTGTTCCTCTCGGGCACGACGGTGCGCCGCGGCTGGGAGGAGGCGCTCTACGCGTACCTCCGCTCGTACCCGAACGCCGGCGCGATGGGCATCCTCTCGTTCGACGAGGTCGCGGTCGAGCCGCTCTCGGGCGTCCACGCGCTCGTCTGGGGCCGCTGGCACCTTCTCGTCGACGGGCCGGCGGACGTCGCGGCGCCGGGCGGCCTCTTCACGCTTGTGTTCGTCCGGACGAACCAGGGCTGGCGCATCGTCCACGACCACACGTCGTGAAGGTGGAGCGGCGCGCTACTCGAAGCGGAGCGTCACGGTGCCGGCCGGCGCGACCGTGAGGCCATCGCCGGGGCGAGCCAGCGCGCGGACGTCGTCGAGTGGGAGCGCCGAGCGAGCCGCCAGCGCTGGGTGCTTCTCGACGAGGTCCAGGAGGGGCCCGAAGGGCAGGTCCAGGAGCGTCGCCGTCTGCGGCGCCGCGCCGGCAGCGACGACCTCAACCGTGAGGCGGGCGTCGCCCATCACGAGGCGTGCCATCTCGAGCCCCTGCGCGGCCTGCGCCACCGCGGCGCTGTCCCCCGCCGGAGCGGGCGGACCGGCGGGCGGCACGACGACGCGGAGTTCGGCCGGCGTGCCGCCCGACGCCGGCGCGAAGCCAAACGTGTAGAGCGCCGGCGCGCCTGCGACCTGCGCGAGGTCGGCGGCTTCGGTGGCGTTGTCTGGCAGCGTGTAGTGCAGGCGCGCGACGCTCTGAAACGCGTAGACCGTCGTGCGGATGCCCCCGAGCGTGTCAGTCCGCACGAGCGTCACGCCAGCGCCGAGGCGCCGCGCGCGGGCGAGCAGCGTCGCGGCCGAGCTCAGAGGCGCGGCGTCGCCCTGCATCCTCCGGGCGGCAGGGCCGGAGAGTTGGAGCGTCTCCGTGATCGTTCCGCTGCCGTCGGGCCGAACGGCGATCGTCGAGCGAAAGGTGAAGCAGCCGCTGAGGGCGACGGCGAGGGCAGCGGCGAGAGCGATCCGGATCACGAGCGGGGGGACGGGCGATCGGCGAGTTTAGCGATCCCCGATGCCGGGGAGGCGCCGCAACCGCCGAACCAGCATCTTGCCCGTTCCATCCCGCCCCCGCCATGACGCTGCCCCCAGACCTCGAGTGGATCGCGCGCGACGAGATCGCGCCGGATGAGACCGTGGAGTATGCCGCGCAGCCGAGCCCCGGCCGCACCGTCCTCCGAAGCTTCGGGACGTGGCTCTTCGCCATCCCGTGGACCGCCTTCTCGGTGTTCTGGACCGTCGCCGCCGCCGGCGGACTCTCAGGCGAGTGGCCGAGCGGGGTCGGCTGGGTCTTCCCGCTGTTCGGCCTGCCGTTCGTGGCCATCGGGCTGGCGATGCTCTCCGCACCGTTCTGGGCGTGGCGAAAGGCGCGACGCTCGCTGTGCGTGGTCACAGACCGCCGCGCGATCCTGTTCGAGGGCGCCGGCTTCCGCGAGATCGGCGTCCGCTCGTTCGCGCCCGAGACGCTCCGCGACATCCGCCGGACAGAGCGGCCCGACGGCTCGGGCGACCTCCACTTTACGGCGGCTGGCACGCTGGGAACGGGCGGCACGCTACCCATCGGCTTCACGGCGGCTGGGACGCTGGGAACGAGCGGCACGTTGCCCGTCGGCTTCTTCAACGTGCCGGACGTGCGCCTCGCTGAGGCAGCCGTCAACGCCCTCGCCGCACCGGCGGGAGCGCCGGAGGCGCGCCCCTCAGACGCCGTCGACGAGGCGCTGGAGGAACGGCCCGAGCGGCGCCGCGAGCGCCTCTGAGTGGTCCGGCGCGAGCGCGACCACGCCAAGCACGTCGCGCGCGACGGCGATGCCGAAGAGCGTCGAGACGATGAGGCCCGCGCGCGCGTCGGCGTCCGGACCGAGCAGCCACGCCGCGAGCGGCCGCACGACCTGGGCGTCCAGCGCGGCGCGCAGCACGGGTCCCGCCTCAGAGCTCGCAGACGACCGCAGCACGACGAGCGTCGGGTCATAACCCGCGCGCCTTTTTCCGACGAGGTAGCGCGCGAGGCGCTCGCCGAGCGTCGCCCGCTCGCCGACGAGCAGGTTGCCGACCGTGAAGCTGTCCGCGACCGCCGCCTCGAACAGGCCCAGCTTGGACCCGAAGTAGCGGTTCACGAGGGCGGCGTTGACGCCCGGCGCGCTCTCCGATCTCGCGCACGCCGACGCCGCCGTAGCTCGCCTCTGAAAACAGCGCGCGCGCGGCGCTGATGAGCGCGGCGCGGGTCGCGGCAGATCCTGGGGTCGCATCGGTCACGGACGGCGGGGCGGGTGTGCCCTGAAACTAAACCGCCGCTGCGGCCCGCCGCACCGCCCTCAACAAGCGAGCGCCCGAGGGGGCGGGCCCTCGGACGCTCTGGTTCGGGGAGCACTAACCGGAGGGCGGTCCGGAGAAGCGCTCGACCCGAGCCCCCAAGATACGGCGGCCGAGCTACTTTCGCAGCCTCTCCCCTGCTCGCTCATGTCGCAGAGAACGCTCACCTGGAACGCGCGCCTCGTCCTGCTCCTGCTCGTCGCCGGGTGCGCCGCGCCGCGCCCGGCCGAGCCACCCGCTACGGACCACAGCGCGGTGGACCGCTCCGCGATGGACCATCGGCGGGCATGGACCACGGCGCGATGGCCGGCATGTCGGCCGACCCGAGTCCGGACGTCCGCTTCATGCAGGACATGATCCCGCACCACGCGCAGGCGCTCGACATGGCCGCGCTCGTCGACGGCCGCGGCGCGAGCCGTGCCGTCACGCTCATCGCCGAGCGCATCCGCGTCTCGCAGACCGACGAGATTCGCCGCATGTCGCGCTGGCTGACGCGCCCGCGGCAAACCCGTCCCGGCGTCCCACTCTGGCCACCTCATGGCCGGGATGCTCACGCCCGAGCAGATGGCGGCGCTCGCCGCCGCAACCGGCGCCGACTTCGACCGTCTCTTTCTGACGGGCATGATCCAGCACCACCGCGGCGCGCTGGTCGATGGTCGACCAGATCCTCGACGCGCCCGGCGGCGCGCAGGCGTCGGACGTCTACCAGCTCGTCTCGGACATCGAGGCCGACCAGACGACCGAGATCGCCCGCATGCAGTCCCTCCTTCCTCAGCCCTGATGCCGATGCCACTCCGCTCCGCGCTCGCCGCCCTCCTCGTCCTCGCCTCGACCGCGAGCGCCCAGACCGACCCGCGCGTCGGCCTCCGCGCTGGCCTCGACGACGCCGGGCAGGCCATCCACAACCTCACGCTCGTCGCCCACGTCGCGCGCCCCGAGGGCTTCGTCAACCCGGCCGACCCGGGCGACTTCGGGTTCGCCAACACGGACCTCGCCTTCCGCGGCGACCTGATGCTGATGGGCAATTACCACGGCGTCCAGATGTACGACATCTCGAACCCGGCCGCCCCGCGCCTCCGCGCGACGCTGACGTGCCCGGGCGGCCAGGGCGACGTCTCGATCCACGGCGACCTCCTGTTCATGTCGGTCGAGGAGACGCGCGGGCGCGTCGACTGCGGCCTGCAGGGCGTCGAGGCGCCGGTCTCAGCCGAGCGCTTCCGCGGCGTCCGCGTCTTCGACGTGTCGGACGTCGAGCACCCGCGGCAGGTCGCGGCCGTCCAGACGTGCCGCGGCTCGCACACGCACACGCTCGTGCCGGACCCTACGCGACCCGGCCAACCTCTACGTCTACGTCTCGGGCACGAGCCGCGTCCGCTCGGGCGAGGAGCTCGCCGGCTGCTCGCGCGAGTCGCGACGACCCCAACTCGGCGCTCTTCCGCATCGAGGTCATCCGCGTCCCGATCGCGCACCCTGAGCAGGCGGCCGTCATCGCGTCGCCGCGCGTCCTGATGGGCCTCGACGCGCGCGCCCGAGCACGGGCCGTCCGATGCCGACCGCGCCGAGGTCGCGCGCGTCCGCGCCGCCGGCGGCTTCATCGCGACGGTCGAGGGCGAGGACGTCGTCGTGCCGGAGCAGTACGTCACGCAGATGCTCGGCCAGATGGTCGCGCAGCGCGGCGGGACCGGCGCCCCGACGGCGGCCGACTCGACCGCCCTCCGCGTCGCGCTCCCCGCCATCGTCGCCCAGCAGTTCGGCGCGAGCAGGCCCGCGGACGGGTCCCAACCAGTGCCACGACATCACGGCCTACCCCGAGATGGGCATCGCCGGCGGCGCCTGCGCCGGCTACGGGTTGCTCCTGGACATCTCGAACCCGGCGGCGCCCACGCGCATCACGGCCGCGGCCGACTCCAACTTCGCCTACTGGCACTCGGCGACGTTCTCGAACGACGCCCGCCGGGTCGTCTTCACGGACGAGTGGGGCGGCGGCTCGGCCCCGCGCTGCCGCGCCACGGACCGGCCCGAGTGGGGCGCCGACGCGCTCTTCGACATCTCCGAGGCGCGCGAGCTGACCTTCCGCGGCTACTACAAGCTGCCCGCCGAGCAGACCGAGATGGAGAACTGCGTCGCGCACAACGGCTCGCTCGTGCCCGTCCCGGGCCGCGACCTCATGGTGCAGGCGTGGTACCAGGGCGGCCTCTCGATCTTCGACTTTACCGACCCGACGGCCCCGCGTGAGGTCGCGTACTTCGACCGCGGCCCGATCTCGGCGACCGAGCTCACCCTCGGCGGCTACTGGTCCGTCTACTGGTACAACGGCTACATCTACGCCTCGGAGATCGGCCGCGGTCTGGACGTCTTCCGCCTCTCGTCGGGCGCCGGCCTGACGGAGGCAGAGGTGGCGGCAGCCGAGTCGGTCCATGTGGACAGCTTCAACCCGCAGACGCAGACGCGCATCACGTGGCCGGCGACTGCCACCGTCGCCCGCGCTTACACGGACGGCCTCGAGCGCGACGGCATGTTCACCCCGGCCGAGGCGACGATGACGCGGCAGGCCATCGACAGTGAAGCGCCCGCCGCGCGCCGCGCCGCGGCGGCGGCCATCGCAGCGGGTGCCAGCCGCGCCGATGGCCGCACGGCCGAGCGCCTGCGCGGGCTCGCCGAGACGCTCGCCGCGATGGGCGGGCGGTAGCCGCCAGACGCAGAAAACGGGCGGGCCTCCGCGTGGAAGCCCGCCCGTTTCGAGCCGGAGCGCCGCGGTGCTAGACCGTGCCCATCGAGGCGCGGAGGCGGTTGCGGGCGCGGTCGAGTTCGGCCTGCCCGGCGGCGCGCTCCTCGGGCGTCTGCGCCGCGGCGAGGCGCTCGCGGGCGCCGGCCTCAGCCGCTTTGGCGCGCTCGACGTCGATGCCCGAGATGGGCTCGGCCGTCTCGGCGAGCATCGTCACATGGTCGTCGAGGACCTCGACGAAGCCACCGGACGTCGCGAACGAGACGCGCTCGCCGCCGACGGTCGTGACGGTGACGGTGCCGACGCCCGTCGCGGCGAGCATCGGCGCGTGGCCGCGGAGCACCTCGAAGGCGCCCTCCGTGCCCGGCGCGCGGAAGCGGAGCGCCTCGCCGCGGAAGGCGGCGCGGTCCGGCGAGACGATTTCGACGAGGAGAGACTGGGAGGCCACGGGACTGAGGGCTGGAGACTGGAGAAGGACGAGATGCGAGGACCGGCAAGGCGTCGGGACCGGCGCGCGGCCGGTCCCTGTTCGCCAGCCCTCCCGGTGGCTACACCGCGGCTGCGGCGAGCATCTTCTCGCCGGCCTCGATGACCTCCTCGATCGTGCCCTTGTACAGGAACGCGTTCTCGGGGTACTGGTCGACCTCGCCGTCGAGGATCATCTTGAAGCCGCGGACGGTGTCCTCGACCTTGACGTACTTGCCCTCGGCGCCCGTGAACTGGGCGGCGACGAAGAACGGCTGCGACATGAAGCGCTGCACGCGGCGCGCGCGCTGCACGACGAGCTTGTCCTCGTCCGAGAGCTCGTCCATGCCGAGGATCGCGATGATGTCCTGAAGCTCCTTGTTGCGCTGGAGCAGCTCCTTCGTGTCCTGCGCGACCTTGTAGTGCTCCTCGCCGACGACGTCGGCCGAGAGGATGCGGGACGACGAGTCCAGCGGGTCCACGGCCGGGTAGATGCCCAGCGAGGCGATCTGGCGCGAGAGCGTCGTCGTGGCGTCGAGGTGGGCGAACGTCGTGGCCGGGGCCGGGTCCGTGAGGTCGTCCGCCGGCACGTAAACGGCCTGCACCGAGGTGATGGCGCCGTTCTTCGTGGACGTGATGCGCTCCTGCATCGTGCCCATCTCCGTCGCGAGCGTCGGCTGGTAGCCGACGGCGCTGGGCATGCGGCCGAGGAGGGCGGAGACCTCCGAGCCGGCCTGCGTGAAGCGGAAGATGTTGTCGACGAAGAAGAGCACGTCCTTGCCGCCCTGGTCGCGGAAGTACTCGGCGAGCGTCAGGCCGCTCAGGGCCACGCGGGCGCGGGCGCCGGGCGGCTCGTTCATCTGGCCGAAGACGAAGGTCGCCTGGGACTCGCGGAGCGCGTCGTAGTCGACCGCGTCGAGGTCCCAGCCGCCCTCCTCCATGCTGTGCATGAAGGCGTCGCCGTACTTGATGATGCCCGACTCGAGCATCTCGCGCATGAGGTCGTTGCCCTCGCGCGTGCGCTCGCCGACACCGGCGAAGACCGACATGCCGTCGTGGCCCTTGGCGATGTTGTTGATGAGCTCCTGGATGAGCACCGTCTTGCCGACGCCCGCCCCGCCGAAGAGGCCGATCTTGCCGCCGCGGGCGTAGGGCTGGATAAGGTCGATGACCTTGATCCCCGTCTCGAGGACCTCGACGCGACGTCGCGAGCTGGTCGTAGGGCGGCGGCTCGGCGTGGATCGAGCGGTACTCGGTCACATCGGGCGCCTTGAGGCCGTCGATGGCCTGGCCGACGACGTTGAAGAGGCGGCCGCGGACGTTCTCGCCGACGGGCATCTGGATCGTCCGGCCCGTCGCGACGACCTCGGTGCCGCGCTGAAGGCCGTCCGTCGAGTCCATCGAGATCGTGCGGACGCGGTTCTCGCCGAGGTGCTGCTGGACCTCGAGCACGAGCGGCGTCTGGCCCTCGCGGGCGATCTCGAGCGCGTCGAAGATCTCGGGGACGGCGCCGGCCGAGAACTCGCAGTCGACGACCGGGCCGATGACCTGGAGGACGCTGCCGGTGGTGCCAGACGTGTGAGCGGTTTCCATCGCGGAACGTGGGGTCGGGAGTGAATGGCCAGAAGCTACCGAGGCACCCTTCAAGGGCCGTGAACGGCTGGTCGGGCAGGAGCGAAGGTTGTGTGGAAAGGCATGCGCGCGGGGATCGGGCGAGACGCCTGCCGCCCGCCGCGTGTTCAGCTGCCCTCCAGCAGACTCCACCTGCCCGATGCTCCGCGAAGAGGTTGCCAATACCCTCTTGCAGGGCTCGTCGGGCAGGGTAAGGGCGTAACGTAGACTCATTCCAGATAACGCCGCCACGATGCCTGCCTCTCGGCCCTTTCTGCTGCTGCTCGCCCTCGGGGCGCTCGCCGCCCCGGCGGCGCGGGCACAGGCCACGCAGCCGGCTGCACCCGCAGACACCGTCACGGCGCCCGCGCCGCCGGGCGCCGGGCTCGGGCAGGACCGCGCCATCGGCCGCGTCGTGGTCACCGCCACGCGCACGGCCGAGGCGCTCGAGGACGTCGCGGTCCCGACGACCGTCGTCGACATCCGCGACGCGCGCGCCGACGGCCGCCTGCGCCTCTCAGACCTCCTCGCGGACGTGCCGGGCCTCACGATCACGTCGGACTTTGGCGCGGGCATCCAGGTGCAGGGCCTCGACCCGGCCTACACGCTCATCCTCATCGACGGCGAGCCCGTCATCGGCCGCGATGCCGGCGTGCTGGACCTCCGCCGCCTGAGCATCGCCGGGCTGGACCGCGTCGAGATCGTCCGCGGCCCGTCGTCGTCGCTCTATGGGTCGGACGCGCTGGCGGGCGTCATCAACCTCGTCACGAGCGCCCCGACACGAACGGCCGGACGGCTCCGCGCGCGGACGGGGACGTTCGGGACGCGCGACTTCACGGCGGAGGGCGAGACGGCCGGGAACTGGCGCGGCGGCCCGCTCGGGGTGCGCCTCACGCTGGACCGCTTCGCGACCGACGGCTACGACCTCGACCCGGCGGTCTTCGGCCCGACGACGCCCCGCGTCGGCGAGTCCACGGCCGACCTGCGGGCCAACGCCGCCCTCGGTGACCGGACGACGCTCGACCTCGGCGCCCGCGCCACGCGCGGCTCGGTCGACCAGAGCTACGGCTTCACGGACGCCGTCGGCGTGACGCGGCCCATCGACCAGACGGAGCGGCGGACCGACTGGAGCGTCCACCCTGAACTCCGCCACACGTTCGGGCGCGTCCGCGGCGTCGGCCTCTCGGCCGCCCTCTCGACGCTGGCCTCGGGCTACCGCTTCGACACCGACATCGTGGACCGCACGTCGGGCCAGAACACCTTCGACGACCGGTTCGACCAGACGCTCCTCAAGGCTGAGGGCCGTCTGAACCTGCTCTGGAACGAGTCGAACCGAACGCTCGTCGGCGCGGGCGCGCTGCGCGACGGCCTCGGCGGCAACCGCTACGGCGGCGACGACCCGACGCAGCGGACCGTCTACGGCTACGTGCAGCACGACTGGGAGCCGAGCCGCCTTATCGCGCTCAACGTCTCGGCACGGCTCGACGACCAGACCAACGTCGGCGCCCGGATCACGCCGAAGGCAGCCGTCCTCGTGCGGCCGTCCGACCGCCTGCGCGTGCGGCTGTCCATCGGCTCGGGCTTCCGCGCGCCGGACCCGCGCCAGCTCTACCTCTCGTTCACCAACCCGGCCGGCGGCTACGTCGTCTACGGCGCGACGCGCGTCGCGGACGCGCTCGAGCGCCTCGAGGCCGAGGGGCGGCTCGGCCAGATCTACGTGGACCCGAGCCGCCTCGGCGCGATCCGCCCCGAGTCGTCGGTCGCGCTCAATGCCGAGGTCGAGGCCGAGCCGCTCCGCGGCCTGCGGCTCACGCTCGGCGGCTTCCGCAACGCGGTGACCGATTTGATCGACGTGCAGCCGGTCGCGCAGCTCGCCAGCGGCGGGCCCGTCTACAGCTACCTCAACATCAACCGGGTCCGCACCGAGGGCCTGACGTTCGACGCCAGCGCCAACCCGGTCGCCGGCCTGAGCCTCGGCGCCGGCCTCCAGCTGCTCCGCACGCGCGACCTCGACATCGTCGACGCGGTCCGCGCCGGGACGGTCTTCTCCCGCGACGAGCAGGGACGCGAGGCGCGCGTGACCGTCGGCCAGTACACCAACCTCGTCGGCCGCGCCGCGGCGACGGGCACGCTCCGCGCCGCGTACGCGGCCGGCGGCTGGACGGCGAGCGTCCGCAGCCGCCTCCGCTCCCGGACCGTCCTCCGCGACCTCGACGGCAACGGCGTCGCGACGCGCGACGACGAGTTCGTGCCGGCGCTCTCCATCTGGGACGCGACCCTCAGCCGCGACGTGCGCCTCGGCCGCGTCGCGCGCGCGGCGCGCCTCCAGCTCGGCATCGACAACGCCTTCGACACGACGCAGCCGACGCTCCAGCCGACGCTCGCCGGCCGGCGCGTCTACGCCGGCCTCGACCTCTCGTTCTAGCGCGGTCGCCCGCGGGCGTTACCGCATTCCTCGTTTTCACTTCCATCTCCCGATGAACCGCTTTCTCGTCCTCGTGGCCGGCCTCGGCCTCACGCTCTCCGCCTGCGACTCCACCGTCGACCCGGGCACCCAGGTAGACCTCTCCGTCCGGACGGCCACCGACGTCCCGGCCGACCCCGCGCAGCGCAACGCCGACGGCTCGCCCGGCGCGTCGACGGGGCGCTACACGCTCTACTCGCTGCGCGAGAACCGCGTCGTGCTCAACTACGACAACACCAACCGGGCAGACTCCGCCTCGACGCGCTGGGACATCGGCCTGCGCGGCACCGACCTGATCGTCAACGGCGGCACGAGCGGACCCGGTACGGGCGCCGCCGCCGTGCTCTCCGCCACCTTCGCCGAGGTCACGGCCGTGCCGACCGACGTGGCTTTCCGCGTCGACGGGACGGACTCGTGCGGCACGCGCCCGTCGCGCGCCATTTGCGAGGGCTCCGCGCCGACCAACACGCTGGGCTTCTACACGTACACCCCGTTCGCGAGCGGCGGCGGCTACATCACGCCGACGGCCGGCCGCACGATCGTCGTTCGCACCGCGGACGGCATGGGCTACGCCAAGATTCAGATGCGCAGCTACTACCAGGGCGGACTCGAGGGGTCGGCGATCGTGCCCGGCTCGGTCGGCCGCTACTACTCGTTCGGCTACGTCCTGAACCCGTCGGGGACCTCGTTCACCGCGGCGCTGTAAGCACCGCGCTCTGAGCGTGCGCGCCCGCCTCGAGTCGTCTCGGGGCGGGCGCCTCCATTTCCACCCTTCCCATGCGCCTTCTGCTTCTCGTCCTGCTCGCCGCAGGCTGCACCACCAAGACACCGCCGGCCGAGACCGTCGCGGTCCGCGCCGTCTACGAGAAGACGGTCTTCGACGGCGCCGCGGCGACGTTCGACCACGAGGCGATCCCGGGCGAGATGGACGCGATGCGGATGGACTTCCCGCTCGCGGACGCGTCCGTCGTTGCGGGGCTCTCGCCAGGCGCGAAGGTGCGGCTGACGCTGCAGGTCGAGCCGCGGATCGAGGTGATGGCCGTCGAGGCGCTGCCGGATACGACGGCGCTGCGGCTCGCGGCGCGCTGACGGCGGGGCATATCCCCGCCGGCGTCCGTCACATCACGGCGATGTCGTCGCGCGCCTCGACGTCGGCGGGGGACGACGGGCCCGTTGCGAGCAGCGCCTCGGCGGGCATCGTGTGCTCGGGGATGACGAGCTCGCCCTCCCAGCGCGCCATGACGGCCGTGGCGAGGCAGTTGCCGACGAGGTTGACCGTCGTGCGCGCCATGTCCATGAGCTCGTCCACGGCGAGGATGATCGTGATGCCGGCGAGCGGCAGGTTGAACGCGGCGAGCGTGCCCGAGAGGATGACGAGCGAGGCGCGCGGGACGGCCGCGACACCCTTCGAGGTCAGCATCAGCGTGAGCATCATCCCGATCTGCGTGCCCCACGAGAGCTCGACACCCGCGGCCTGCGCGACGAACACGGACGCCAGCGCGAGATACAGCGTGGACCCGTCGAGGTTGAACGAGTACCCTGTCGGCATGACGAACGAGACGATGCGGCGCGGCACGCCGAAGGCCTCCATGCGCTGCATCGCGAGCGGCAGCGCGGCGTCCGAGCTTGTCGTGGTGAAGGCGATGAGGGCGGGCTCGCGGACCTGCTTCAGGAAGCGCACGACAGGGATCTTCGCGACGAGCGCGACCGGCAGCAGCGCGACGAGCCCGAACACGACGAGCGCCCCGTAGAGCGTCGCGACGAGCAGCAGGAGCGGCTTCAGCACGCCGAGCCCGCTGTGCGCGACCGTCACGGCGAGCGCCGCGCCGACGCCGATCGGGACGTAGAGCATCACGAGGCCGACAAGCTTGAACATCGTCTCGGCGAGGCCTTCGGTGAAGCCCAAGAACGCCTCGCGCGGCTTGCCCGGCACCTGGCTCAGCGCGACGCCGAACAGGATCGAGAAGAGCACGATCTGCAGGACGTTGTTGGTCGCGAGCGCGTCGAAGACGGAGGTCGGGACGATCTCGCGGACGTGGTCCTGCCAGCCCTTGGGCTTGGAGAGGACCGGGCCGGACGAGATGCGGCTGAGGCTGTCGAGGCGCGTCTGCTCGCGGAAGACGCGGGCGCGCTGGAGCGCGACGGCCGGCGCGGCGACGCCGCTGCCGGCGCTGGCCGCCGAGGCCGAGTCGATGGCGGCGCCGGCGCCCGCGGCGGCGAGCAGGCTGTCGAGGCGCACCGCCTCGGCGCCGACGACGCCGCGCTGGGCCACGAGGACGCTGTCCGGCACGCCCGACTTGGCCCGCTCGGCGTCGAGGAGCGCCCGCAGCGCCGGGCTGTCGCCGGGGCGGACGATGTTGACCGCTGCCAGCCCGACGAACAGCGCGACCGTGGTGACGACCTCGAAGTAGAGGATCGAGCGGAAGGCGAGGCGCCCGACCTTTTTGAGGTCGTCGCCGTGGCCGGCGATGCCGATGACGAGCGTCGCGAAGAGGATCGGGCCGATGATCATCTTGATCCCGCGGACGAACAGGTCCGAGAGGATCTTGAGGTCTGCGCCGTCGAAGCCGGGCGTGTCCGCGCCCTGGCCGGGGAAGAGGACGCCGATGAGGACGCCGGCGGCCATGCCGATAAAGATCCAGTGCGTGAACGAAAGGCGGCGGAGGCCGCGCTTCGGCACCGGGGCGAGGTCGGGGGCGGTCGGCGTCATCGGGGCGTGCAGCGTGAACGGGGCGTCAAGCTACGCGCCTCGACGGTGGGGCGGGAATGGGCGGCCCGGGACGGGCTCAACTGTCCGTGATGCGGCGGAGGACGTGGTAGCGGGCGACGAACTCGGGGTCGTCGATGAGTTCGTCGACGAGGTCGTCGAGAATGTCGAGCGGGCCGATGAGGGGCGAGTAGCCGCCGCCGAGGGCGGCGGTGGCGGCGACGCGGCGGGCGCGGACGGTGTCGCGGGTGGCGGTCTGGGGGCGGGCCGCTTCGAGGGCGGTGCGGATCTCGGCGAGGTCGTCTTTGCCCACGCGGACGCGGGCGAGATCCGGGAGGATGGCCTCGGTCCGAGCAAGGGCGTCGGCGGCGTTGGCGTGGAAGTCGGCGTCGGACATCCGGTCCCACTCGGTGCGGCTGTGGCGGACGGCCTCGCGGAGGTCGGCGTCTTTGATGCGGGCGGCGTGGGCGCCGACGCGCTTGCCGAGGCGGGCGAGGAGCGCTTCGGCGACGTCGCGGGCGGCGTCGCGGTTGATGGTGAGGCCCTCGGGGGTGGCGGCGGCCTGCGTGCGGGCGTGGCCCTCGATGGCGGCGGTGCCCTCGCGGACGGCCTGGACGGCGTCTTCGATGTCTTCGATGCCGGCCCAGCGGTCGGGGAACTCGTCGAAGTGGGCGAGGACCCCGTGGAGCATGTCGAGGCGGTGGCGGATGTACTCGGTCATCGGGGCGGGGTGGGCTGTGGGGTGCGGGGTGCCGAGGGGGCCGTGCTGACCGCCGAGGAGGCCGTGCTGACCATCGAGGGGGCCGTGCTGACTGCCGAGGATGCGGTGTTGCTCGCCGAGGGGACGGTGCTAACCACCGAGGAGATGGTGCTAACCACCGAGGGGACGGTGTTGGTCACCGAGGGGACGGTGCTGGTCACCGAGGGGGCCGCGCGATGCGCTCGGCGGACGATGGTGAGCCGGGCCGTGGGCGTGGCGGGCTCGCCGGGGGTGGCGGGTGACCTGTAAGGCGGCGTCCGGGCGGTATGAGCGGGCGTCGGTGGCCTGCGAGGCCGCTCAGTGCAGTCAGCGGGACGCTCCGAGCGGACGCTTGCGAACGGGACTGTGATCTCTTGGCCACTCACCCGCCGCACAGCGAGCACCGCGGCGGGGACGGAGCGCAGGATACTCCGAGCAGCCCGCGGCGCGCCGAACGACCGTGCGGTCGGCTGTGCTGCGGCGGGTTCTACTGCCTGGCACATGGACCGCCGATTAGAGATAGACGAGGTACGCATCGAATGCCCAACCGTCGTGGTTGCCCGTTCGGACATAACACCAACGGCCTGGAGTGCCGGATGCCACCGCGTCCGTTCGGATTATGGCCTCGGCCTGACAGCCCAAGACGGCGACCTGAGTGCCGTCCACGATGCGGACGACCCGACGACCGTTGGCTCGCGGTTCCGACCGTAACGTAATCTGCCCGGCGGACTGCGTCTGAACGTAGGCTGATCGTGTCCGACCGAACGGTTCGTAGTCAACCGTTGGCTCCCCCTCTCGCTGTGGCGCGGGTGCGGGGGCGGGAGTAGAGGCAGAGGCAGCAGGCAGTGAAGCCGTGACGTTTCGAGCAGCGGCTTCGTCCGCTCTGGCTTCGGCGGCGCGCGCTTCGGCCTCCGCTGTCCGAGCTTGGGCTTCTGCTAACGCGACCTGATCGGCCGCGCTGTTGTTACAGCCAGAAAACAGGAGTAGGGCGGCGAAAGGTGCGACCAGTCTCATGGGTTTGAGGCAGTGGAACTACTAGTTGAGCGGCGGGACTGCCACATAACGGGCGGGAGACGCCACGATACGGCAGGGGCAGACCTCGGCAATGCGAGACCTACCCCTTTTTGGCCTCGCCGCATAGCAGGCGAAATGTGACTGTCCCCTCGTCGACTGGCAGCCATTTCCGCTCCTGACTCGGACGAGTGTCTCCCTCGATCGAGCAGGGCCGCTACGTCTTAGCTCAGCATCCTTCCACTGTCGTCCTGAACTCGTTTCAGGATCTGTCTTTCTCTGGCCCTCTCCCTCAAATGCAGATCCTGAAACGAGTTCAGGATGACAAGGATTAAGGGCTCAGCCTGGACGTAGCAGCCGAGCCCTAGATCGAGCGGGTCCCCCTCGATCTAGGGGGGCCGTCTGGCCGCGCGACGCCGGACCGTCCGGATGCCTCGGCCCGCGCGTGGATGGACGGGGGCCGGCCGCGCCCCTAGCGGCGGGGCGCGATGCGCCACAGCTCGCCCGCGTCCTCGTCCGTGACGACGTACAGCGCGCCGTCCGGCCCCTCGCGGACGTCGCGGATGCGCTTGCCCCGGTCCGCGAGCAGGTTCTCCTCGCCCGTGACGCGGCCGTTCTCGATGCTCAGCCGGACGAGGCGCTTGCCGGCCAGCGCGCCGACGAAGAGGCTGCCGCGCCACGCCGGGAAGGCGGCCCCGTCGTAGAACTCGGCGCCGGACGGCGCGATGACGGGGTCCCAGTAGTAGACCGGCTGCTCGGTGTTCGGGCGTACGGTCTCGGCGAGCGGCAGGTCCGCGCCCGAGTACTCCTCGCCGTAGGCCGCAATGGGCCAGCCGTAGTTCTTGGCGCGCTCGATGAGGTTCAGCTCGTCGCCGCCGCGCGTGCCCATCTCGACCTCCCACAGGCGGCCCTGCGCGTCGAAGGCGGCGGACTGGACGTTGCGGTGGCCGGTCGTCCAGATCTCGGGCAGCGCGCCGTTCTGGCCGACGAACGGGTTGTCCGGCGGGACGGAGCCGTCGGGCGCGATGCGGATCGTCTTGCCGAGGTGGCTGGCGAGGTCCTGCGCCTGGGGGCGCATCGGCGCGTCTGAGCGCTCGCCGAGCGTGATGTAAACCATCCCGTCCGGCCCGACCGCGACGCGCGAGCCGAAGTGCTTGTCGTTGTCGTAGGTCGGGAGGGCGCGGAAGAGGACGCGGACGTCCGTCACGCTGCGGCCGTCCGGGGCGAGCGCGCCGCGGGCGACGGCCGTGCCGTTGCCGCCCTCGCGGGGCTCGGCGTAGGACCAGAAGATCGTCCGGTCTGAGGCGAAGGTCGGGCTGAGCGCGACGTCGAGCAGGCCGCCCTGCCCTCGCGCGTCGACGGGCGGCAGACCGGTGATCGGCTCGCCGACGGCGCCCGACGCCGAGACGAGGCGCAGGCGGCCGGGGCGCTCGGTCACGAGCAGGCGCCCGTCCGGCAGCGGCTCGACGGCCCACGGGTGGACGAGGCCGGTCGCGAGGACGGTGACGTCGAAGGCGACGTTCGTCGGGTCGGCGCAGGCGCGCGTTTGCCCTGCGAAGGCCGGCTGCTGGTCCGTCGCGTTGGGCGGGCGCGTCTCGAGCGGCTCGCACGCGGCGGCCGCGGCCGTCGAATCGGGCGGGGCGGCAACGTCCGGCGTCGGGGGCGTGCACGCGCTGACAGCGAGCAGGGCGGCGAGGGCGAGGGGGGCGTGCATGGCGGCGGCGGCGGTGAGCCCGTCGAACCGCCGACGCCCCGCTACCTGTTCCGAAAGGCCTTCTCGTCGACGGTCCGGGCGGCATCCTGCGCCGCAGCGACGGCCTGCGCCTCCTCGACCGCCTCGGGGAGCGCCGGGGCGCGCATCCCGCGGATGACCTCGATCACGACCGGCAGCACGGACAGCGCGATCACGGCCAGCACGACCACCGAGAAGTTGTCCTCGACGAACGGGATCGTGCCGAAGAGGAAGCCGCCGTAGAGGAACAGCGTCACCCACGCGACGGCGCCGATGACGTTGAAGCGGAAAAACTGGCCGTAGTGCATCGTGCCCATCCCGGCGACGAAGGGCGCGATGGTGCGGACGATGGGCACGAAGCGGGCGAGGACGATGGCCTTGCCGCCGTGCTTCTCGAAGAAGCCCTCAGTCTTCTGGAGGTGCGACGCCTTGACCCAGCCGCGCGCCGCGATGGCGCGCCCGAAGCGCCTGCCGATGGTGTAGTTCAGCGCGTCGCCGGCGATGGCGGCCGTGAGCAGGACGGCCGCCATGAGGTGCACGTTGAGCAGGTGCTCCGGCTTGGCGGCCAGCGCGCCCGCCGCGAACAGCAGCGAGTCGCCGGGGAGCAGCGGCATCACGACGAGGCCGGTCTCGCAGAAGACGATGGCGCCGAGCACCGCGTACGTCCACGGCCCGGCCGCCTGCACGATCTCGGCGAGGTGGACGTCGATGTGCAGGATGAAGTCGATCAGGAAGCGGACGGCGTCCATCGGGGCGCAGGGCGGGTAGCCGCGCAAACTAGGGCGCCGCGGGAGGCGCCTCGGCGCGGACTCTGCGAACCGTGGGGCGTGCCCGACGGGTCGCGAGTCTCTCTGCCTCTCGAGCCGGCGCCGCGGCGCCTCGGGAGACGCGCGCGGCGTGCCGGAGCCTGGTCGGGAGAGGCGCGGCCTCTCCCCTCCCCGCGGTCTCCGCCCGGCGGCGGCGCGCGTGCGGGCCGCGGGGCGGCCGCGGTGCAGGAGCCTACCCGGCGATCTCCGCCTTGCGCGACGCGACGGCGCGCTTGCGGTCGTGCGGGTCGAGGTGGCGCTTGCGGATGCGCGCCGAGGTCGGCGTGATCTCGATGAGCTCGTCCTCGCGGATGAACTCGATGGCCTCCTCGAGCGACATGCGCCGCGGCGGGTTGAGCTTCTGGAAGTTGTCCGCGCCCGACGAGCGCATGTTCGAGAGCTGCTTCTCCTTGGTGATGTTGGCCTCCATGTCCTCGTCGCGGCTGTTCTCGCCGACGACCATGCCGTTGTAGACCTCGTCGCCGGGGCCGACGAAGAGCTGGCCGCGCTCCTGGAGGTTGACGATCGTGTAGGACGTCACCTTGCCCGGCCGGTCCGCGACGATGCCGCCCGAGGCGCGGTGCGTGATCTTGCCCGCCCACGGGCGGTAGCCGTCGAAGAGGTGCGTGAGGATGCCCGTGCCCTTGGTGTCCGTGAGGAACTCGGTGCGGTAGCCGATGAGGCCGCGCGCCGGGATCTCGAACGTCATCCGGACGCGCCCGCCGCCGTTGTTCTTCATCTCGGTCATCATGCCGCGGCGCGTGCCGAGCGTCTCGATGACGACGCCCATGAACTCCTCGGCGACGTCGATGAGGCACTGCTCGTAGGGCTCGTGCAGCTTGCCGTCGACGATCTTGGTGATGACCTGCGGCATGCCGACGGCGAACTCGAAGCTCTCGCGGCGCATCTGCTCGATGAGGATCGCCATCTGGAGCTCGCCGCGGCCGAAGACGAGGAACGAGTCCGCGGCGTCGGTCTCCTCGATGCGGAGCGAGAGGTTGTTCTCGCCCTCCTTCATGAGGCGGTCGCGGAGGTTGCGGCTCGTGACGTACTTGCCCTCGCGGCCGACGAACGGCGAGTCGTTGATGCGGAACTCCATCGAGAGCGTCGGCTCGTCGACGGCGACGGGCTCGAGCGGCTGCGGGTCGTCGGCGGCGGCGATGGACTCGCCGAGGCCGATGCCGGCGAGGCCGCCGACGTTGATGATCTCGCCGGCCGAGGCGCTCGTCGCGGGCACGCGCTGGAGGCCTTCCGAGACGAAGAGCGCCGTGGTGTTCACCCCTTTCATCGTACCGTCGCGGTGGCACATCGTCACGCGCTGCTTCTCCTTCAGCGTCCCGTTGACGATGCGGCCGATGGCGATCGGGCCGAGGTACGCGTCCGGCTTGACGTCCGTGATGAGGACCTGGAGCGGGCCGTCCGGGTCGCCCTCGGGCGCCGGGATGTTCTCGATGATGGCCTCGAAGATGGGCTTGAGGTCCGTGAGCTCCGCGGCGAGGTCGGTCGTGCACTTGCCGTCGCGGGCGACGGCGTAGATCACGGGGAACTCGATCTGCTGCTCGTTCGCGCCGAGGTCGATGAAGAGGTCGTAGACCTCGTTCAGGACCTCCTCGGGGCGCGCGTCGGCACGGTCGATCTTGTTGATGACGACCATGGCCGGCAGGCCGAGCGCGAGCGCCTTCGAGAGCACGAAGCGCGTCTGCGGGAGCGGCCCCTCGGCGGCGTCGACGAGGAGCATCACGCCGTCGACCATGCGGAGCGTGCGCTCGACCTCGCCGCCGAAGTCGGCGTGCCCGGGCGTGTCGACGATGTTGATCTTCATCTCCTCGCCGCTGTCCTGCATGTAGCGGACGGCGGTGTTCTTGGCCATGATCGTGATGCCCTTCTCGCGCTCGAGGTCCATCGAGTCCATCACGCGCTCGGCGATGTTCTCGTTGTCGCGGAAGGTGCCGGACTGCCAGAGGAGGCTGTCGACGAGGGTGGTTTTGCCGTGGTCGACGTGGGCGACGATGGCGACGTTGCGGAGCTGCATTCGGCGGCGGTCTGGGTGTAGCTGTCTAAGAACCCACTGCGAGCGGCGCGTCACCGGGGAGAACGTGGGGAAACCGGTCCTCTGCGATGGCGGAAAGGTGTTCCGACCGTCGTCTCAGCTGCGCGTCGCGAGGTGCCAGACGAACGCGGCCTCGGGGGCGGCGGCGAGGCTCAGCCAGAAGAGCGCCGCGGCGACGACGAGGAACGGGACGCCGAAGCCGAGACCGAGCGCGCGCGGGGCGGGCACGCGCGCGACGCTGGCGAAGTCCAGCAGCATCCGGTAGCCGGCGACGGTCTCGACGAGCGCGCCGAGCCCGAGCAGGAAGGGCGCGAGTGCCGTCGCCGTCTGCGGGCCGAGACCGGCGAGCAGGAGCGCGGCGACCATCAGCAGCGCCCATGCCCAGCGGCTCCACACCACGAGCGACATCGCCTGCGCCGCGCGCAGCCGCCGCCGCCCGGCGAGCACGTTCAGCCAGATGACGTTCAGGAGCCCCCACCCGACGGCGAGAAGCGCGAGCACGCCGACGAGCACGAACGGGTGGCCGAGCAGCACCACGAGGCGCTCCTGCGCGACGCTCGGCCAGGCCGCCGTCGCCGCGACGAGCGCGTCGGTCCGCCCGAGCGCGCGCAGCGCGGACGACATCGCGATGCCGAACGCGACGGCCAGGCCGAGCCCGACAGCCGCCGTCTGTCCTGCCGAGAGGTCGTAGCCGCGCTGAACGGCCTCGCGGTAGAGGTCGTGGCGCGTGAAGTAGCGCGGGATGAGCGTCGCGAGGCGCGGCACGCCGACCATGAACACGCCGAGCCCGACGGCGAGCACCCACCCGAGCAGCAGCAGGCCCGAGGCGCCGCGCGGGGCGGACGCGTCGCGGGCGGAGCCGGCGTCGAACGCGAACACGCGCTGCGTGCCGGTGAAAAAGCCGGCCGCGACGGCGAGCGCGGGCCGCGCCGCGCCGTCGGCGCCGTGCAGGCCGTCGCGGTTGCCCGAGACGCGGGCGCGGGCGTCGCGCGGGGCGTCGGCGTCGCGCCACGCACCGACGAAGGTTACGGCCGGCGGAACGGCGGGCCGAGAGAAGCGCCGTCGAGGGCGTTTTCGAGCGTGCGCGCCTGGGCGGCCGCGCTGCCTGCCGCCCGCCAGCCGCCGTCGCGCCCCGGCACCACGTCCGCGCCGACGCCGGCCAGCCCGGCGGGCGTCGGGCTGTGGGCGCGCCACGCCGCGAGTGCCTCGGCCGGCCCGCGGCTGCCTTCGACGAGCACGAGGTCGACCAATCCGGATACCTGGTCTGAATTCGGGAAACGCGTCTCGAAATAGGTCTGCGCGTCGGCCGCATGTGCCAGCGCCGTGAGGCGCTCGAAGTACGGCCGCGCGCGCGGGTCCGACGTGTCGCACGCCGTCGCGAGCCCGAAGTGGCGAGCAGCCGGATAGCGCCGTCCGAGGGCCAGCGCCGCCTCGAGCAGCGCCGCGGACGAGTCCGTCCGCGCGACGAGGTCTGAAGCTGGCAGGCCCTCGACGGGCAGGTCCTGGTAGAAGGCGAGGCCGAGGCGGCTCGCGGCGGCGAGCAGGAGCGTGTCCGCGACGAGGCCGGTGCGGACGGCGCGGACGCCGGCGCGGCGCATCGCGACGAGGTCGTCCAGCGCCTGCGCGGGCGCCTCGGGAGGCGTCCACGCGACGCCGGCGAAGCGGGCGTCGAGAGCCGGAAAGGGGCCACCTGGAGCCAATCCGGCTGCTATCGCTGCGGCCACCCTCGCCTGCGCTGCCTCGACGGGCGTCGGCGGGCGAGCGGGCGAGCGGGGCTGGAGGGTGTCGGCCGCGGCGGAGTCCGGAGTCACGGCGGTCACCGCATGCGGCGCTGCCGGCCGGGGCGCCACGGCCTGAGGCGACGCTGGCCGAGGCGCGGCGCGGCGCGGCGCCGTCTGCGCCCACGCAGCGGCGCAGACGGTCAGGACGAGAGCGAGGAGGACGAGTCGGCGCACGGGCTCGGGACGGGCAGGCCGGAATCTCGCACCGCCGCGGCGCCAGAATCTCGCGCCTCGACAGGACGAGGCCCCACCGGGCGGAAACCGGCAGGGCCTCGGCAGGCGGCGGAGGCCCGCCAACCTGCATGGACCACCCTGGCGAAAAGGGGTCCGGGGGGAATCGGTCAGGCGTGGCCCGGCGACGGCGCGAACCTCGCGCCGCCCGGGTGACACACGCCCTGTCAGGGCGACTGGAGAACGGAGGGATTGACGCCTGCCCGATTCGGCTGGACCGCATCCGGGGCGATCCTCGTCAGCCCCCCGTTCCTACTCCCCGTCCTGACACGCTCAGTCCATCATCCGGCGGAGGAAGGCCGGCGTGTCGTGGTCGTCTTTGCGGATGCGCTCGCGGCGCTCGAGGTCGCCGGCCGGGAAGCGGCGCGTGGGCGTCGCGATCGGCGTGTCGTCGTCGAGAACGGCCGTCGGGCGCTGCGGGCCGTCGAGGGCGGGCGTGCGGCGCTCGAAGGCCGGCTCGTCGAGGTTGCGGACGGCGTCCTCGCCCTTGTAGTTCGGCGCGGCGGAAGCGCCGTCGAGCGTCGCCGTGCGGCGGATGGCGGCCTGGGAGCCTGCCTGCCCGTCGCCGGCCGAGGAGGGCATGCCGCGGTCGAAGCCCGTCGCGATGACCGTCACCCGGAGGGCGTCGCCCATCTCCTCGTCGATGACGAGGCCGAAGATGACCTCGGCCTCGTCGCCGGCCTCCTGCTGAATGACGCCCACGGCGGCGCCGGCCTCGCGGATCGAGAGGCTCGGCCCGGCCGTGATGTTGACGAGCACGTTGCGCGCACCCGAGATCGAGATGCCGTCGAGCAGCGGCGACGAGATCGCCTCGCGGGCGGCGCGCTCGGCGCGGCCGTCGCCGGTGTCCGTTGCGGCGCCCATGATGGCCGTCCCGCCGTCGGCCATCGTCGTGCGGACGTCGGCAAAGTCGAGGTTCACGAGGCCGTGGACCGTGATGAGGTCCGAGATGCCGCGCGTGGCGTTGTAGAGAACGTCGTCGGCCATCTCGAAGGCCTGCGGGACCGTCGTGTCGTCTCCGGCGATGTCGAGCAGGCTCTCGTTGGGGATCACGATGAGCGTGTCCACGACGTCGCGGAGCTCCTGGAGGCCGACCGCGGCTGACTTGGCGCGCTTCGGGCCCTCGAAGCCGAACGGCTTCGTGATGACGGCGACCGTCAGGATGCCGAGGTTCTTGGCGATCTGCGCGACGACCGGCGCGGCGCCGGTGCCCGTGCCGCCGCCCATGCCGGCGGTGATGAAGACCATGTCGCAGCCTTCGAGGGCCGCCTCGATCTCGCGCTGGCTCTCCTGCGCCGCGCTGGCGCCGACCTCGGGCCGGGCGCCCGCGCCGAGGCCGTTGGTGAGCGTGCGGCCCATCTGGATTTTGGTCGGCGCGGCGTTGTTCTGCAGCGCCTGCGCGTCCGTGTTCACGGCGACGAACTCGACGCCGTGGATGCCCTTCGTGAGCATGTTGTTGACGGCGTTACCGCCGCCGCCGCCGACGCCGATGACGCGGATCTGGGCAGAGGTCTGGGCGTCGTCGTCGAACGAAAATCGGGTGGCGAAGTCGGGGCTCATAGTGGTGTCCCTCCGGAAGGTGAATGCCAGGGTGAAGGTGCCCGCGCCTCGGTGGCAACCGCGTGTGTGGCGTCGGGCAGAGCCGCGATAGGGGACAACCGGTAATCTACCGGCTCCGCTGTCCTCCTATCACGACAAAAACAGATGATGAACAGATTAGGCGATTGGGGACTGTGGACTGACTGTCGGCGGTTTCGCCTCTTCAGCGCACAGGGCTCCTTCTACAACTCGTCGAACCAGCGACGCATGCGGTCCGTGATCTTGGCGACGAGCGTGTCCTCCTGCTCGGCCTCGTAGGCGTCGCCTTCGAGGACGGGCGCGCCGCCCGAGGCACCGTCGCCGTCGCCGGCGTGGTCCGGTGCGTGGGCGACCGTCTGCGCCGCCTGCTTGGTCTCGACGGCGACGAGGCTCGCGCCCTGCGTCGCACCCACCTTGAAGCCGTGCAGGACGAGGCCGACGCCGGTCGCGAACTTGGGGTTCGAGACCTCCTCGACCATGCCGCCGGCGAGGCCGAGCGGGCGCCCGATGCGCGCCTCGAGGCCGAGGATGTCGGCCGCGAGCTCGGCTGTGCCCGGGATGAGCGCGCCGCCGCCCGTGAGCACGACGCCCGCCGAGAGGTGCCGGCCGTAGCCGCTCCGCTTGACCTCGATGGCCACGATCTCGAGGATCTCCTCGAGGCGCGGCTGGATAATCTGCGCGAGCGTGGACTGCCAGATGGACTTCTCGGGGCGCCCGCCGATGCCGGGGATCGTGATCTCCTGGTCCTCGGTGATCATGTCCACGAGGGCGACGCCGAACTGCTGCTTCAGGCGCTCGGCCTGGTCGTGGAGGATGCCGAGGCCTTTGCGGAGGTCGTCCGTGACCTTGTTACCGGCGACAGCGACGACGGCCGTGTGGCGGATCGTCTTGTCCTCGAAGATGGCGATGTCGGTCGTCCCGCCGCCGATGTCCACGAGCACGACGCCGACCTCCTTCTCGTCGTCGTGGAGGACGGCGTGGGAGCTTGCGAGCGGCTCGAGCACGATGTCGTCCACGCGGTAGCCGGCCTTCTCGATGCAGCGGTAGACGTTCTTCGCCGCTGAGACGAGCCCGGTAATGATGTGGACGTTGGCCTCAAGGCGCACGCCGGACATGCCGATCGGGTCCGCGACGCCGTCCTGGCCGTCCACGATGAACTCCTGCGGCAGCACGTGCAGGATCTCGCGGTCGGCGGGCATCGCGACGTGGCGCGTGTCCTCGAGGAGGCGCCGGACGTCGTCGCGGTCGATCTCACCGCCCGAGACGGTGATCACGCCGCGGCTCTGGAAGCTCTGGATGTGGTCGCCGGCGATGCCGACGACGACCGAGCGCGTCGTAGCGCCCGCGGCGCGCTCGGCCTCACCGATGGCCTTCTTGATGGCCTCGACGGTCTTGTCGATGTTTACCACGACGCCGCGGTTGAGGCCGTCGGACTCGGCCACGCCGACGCCGCGGATGTGGACGCGCTCGCCGGGCTCCATGCTCGCGACGACGGCGCAGATCTTGGTCGTCCCGATGTCGACACCGACGACGAGGTTAGAGGCCCCGGGCGCAGGGCTGAGGTTGGAGTCGTTCATGAGGGTGAGGGTTGGGGGACGCCGAGGAGAGGCGCACGTGATGAGGCGCGGCTCTACCCGGCGTCCGGGTGAGAAGTAACGGAAGAAGAAGAAGCGGTACGCGGCGCCGCGGCACGTGTGGAATCGGGCTGCGGCGCGCCCTCCTCTGTGACGACCTGCCCCGTAAAGCGCAGGTCGACGGTGCGGAAGCGCGTCTGTGGGCGCGGCAGAACGGACTGGTCCCAGAAGGCGCGCAGGCGCCGGAGCTGGTCCGCAACGTCGGTCGCGCCCAGGCGGACCGGAATAGACGGCTGCCCGCCGGCGGGCGTCGTCCAGACGACGCCGAGGCCGCGGCGCCACTCGATCTCGGAAATCAGGGCCTCCGTCGCGTCGTCGGCCGTTGACAGGGCGGCGAGCGTCTCGCGGAGCGCCGCGCTCGTCGTCCGTGCGCCGGGCGCGACGTCGGGCACGGCGCCGGTCAGGAGGGGCAGGTCGTAGGCAACGGAATCCGCCGAGAGCGGGAGCGCGACGCCGGTCGCGTCGAAGTAGCCAGCCGGCCGGCCGCTGCGCATCACGAGGACGACGGGCGTCCGCTCGGTCACGCGGATCGCGACGGTGCCGGACGGCAGGCGGCGCACGGCGGCCGTCTCGACCCACGGGCTGCGTTGCGCGCGGTCCGCGACGAGGGCCGGCGAGAGCGCGAACACGGCGTCGGAGTCGGGCTGGATGCCGGTCCGACTGGCGACGTCGGCCGGGTCCGCGTGGACCGTGCCTGTCACCTCGACGCGGGCGACGAGGAGCGTGTGCTGCCACCACCACGCGGCGCCGAGGCCGGCGGCGAGGGCGAGGAGCGCGGCGTAGCGGAGGAGGCGGCCGGCGCGGCCGGGGCGCGGACCCGTCCGGGGCGCCGTCCGGGATGTCTGGGTCTTGCTCATGACGCGCGACCGGAGAGCCCGTTCAGGAAGGCCTGGCCGAAGCGGTGGATGTCGCCCGCGCCCATCGTCACGACGATGTCGCCGGGCTGCGCCAGCGTCATCAGTTCAGCCGGCAGCTCCGTCTTGTCCGCCACGTAGTGGACGTCGCGGTGGCCCGCGGCGCGCGCGAGGTCCGCGATGGTCTCGCCCGTCACGCCCTCGATCGGCTTCTCGCGGGCCGGGTAGACGTCCGTGAGGACGAGCACATCGGCGTCGTAGAAGGCGCGGGAGAAGTCGTCGGCGAGGTCGCGGGTGCGGGAGTAGAGGTGCGGCTGGAAGACGGCGACGATGCGGCGCTCGGGCCACCCCTTCGAGGCCGCCTGGAGCGTCGCCTCGACCTCGGTCGGGTGATGCGCGTAGTCGTCCACGACGAGAAGGGTCGCGCTGCCGGCCGGCGCCCCGGGGAGGCTGGCCTCGCCCTTGATCTGGAAACGCCGGTCGACGCCCGAGTACTGCGCCAGCCCGCGCGCGATCGTCGGGAACGGCACCTCGAGCTCAAGGCCCACGGCGACGGCGGCGAGCGCGTTGCGGACGTTGTGCAGGCCGGGCGCGTGCAGCGTGATCCCGCCGAGGCGCTCGATGCCCTGGTAGACGTCAAAGCGCGTCGTGGCCGCGATCTGCTCGACGTTCTCGGCGCGCAGCGTCGCCTGCCGGCTCGTGCCATACGTCACGACGCGGCGCTCGACGCGCGGCAGGATCTCACGGACCTGCTCGTCGTCGAGGCACAGGATCGCGGCGCCGAAGAAGGGGACCGAGTTGGCGAACTGCACGAACGCGTCCTTGATGTCGTCGAGGTCGCGGTAGATGTCGAGGTGGTCCGCCTCGATGTTGGTCACGACGGCGTGGATCGGCGTGAGGCGCAGGAAGGTCCGGTCGTACTCGTCGGCCTCGACCACGATGACCTCGCCGAGCCCTGCGACGGCATTGGAGCCAAAGACCGCCACCTTGCCGCCGACGATGATCGTCGGGTCGAGGTCGGCCGCCTGGAGCACGAGCCCGACGAGCGTCGTGGTCGTCGTCTTGCCGTGCGTGCCGGCGACGCCGACGCCGCGCTTGGCGCGCATGAGCTCGCCGAGCATCTCGGCGCGCTTGATGATCGGGATGCGTCGGCGCAGCGCCTCAGCCGTCTCCGGGTTGTCGGTGGGCGTCTTGACGGCCGACGAGTACACGACGACGTCGGCGTCCTGGACGTTCTCGGCGGCGTGGCCCTCGCAGACTGTCGCGCCCAACTCTTCGAGGTGCGCCGTGACGTCGCTCTTGCGCAGGTCCGAGCCGCTCACGGTGAAGCCGCGGCGCAGCAGCACCTCGGCGATGGACGACATGCCGATGCCGCCGATGCCGACCATGTGGATGGTCCGCACGCGCCCCATCTGGTCGCCCCGGGAGGGAGCGGCGGGGGAGGAGTCGGGCAGGCGCGTGGGCGTGGTCATCTGGAAGTCAGCGGACGGAAGCGAGGGCGAGGACAGTGTCGGCGATGTCGCGGGCCGCGTCGGGCCGGGCGACGGTCGCGCAGGCGGCGCGCATCGCCGCGAGGCGGCCGGCGTCGTGGAGGAGCGCGGGAACGGTCTCGGCGAACGAGGCGGCGAGGCGCGGCTCGGGCAGCAGGAGAGCGGCGCCAGCGCCGGAGAGGGCGGCCGCATTCTGCGTCTGGTGGTCCGCCGTGACATTCGGCGACGGGACGAGCACGCTCGGCGTCCCCGTCGCGGCAAGCTCGGAGCACGTCAGCGCGCCGGAGCGCGTCAGGGCGAGGTCGGCCGCGGCGTAGGCGAGGTCCATCCGGTCGAGATACGGGACGAGGTGGAGGCGGGCGTGGACAGGGACGGCGGCCCGAATGGCGTCGTAGTAACGCGTTCCGGCCGCCCACACCACGACGGCGTCCGGGTGTGCGAGAAGTGTGCCGACGTGCGCTTCAACGGCCGCGTTGAGGGGGGCGGCACCGAGCGAGCCGCCGGTCACAAGCAGGACGTGGGCGTCGGCGCCGATGCCCATCTCGGCGCGTGCCGCGGCCCGCGTCTCGGCCGAGGCGCTCGCCGCGACGAGGTCCGCACGGACCGGGTTGCCGGCCACGACGCCGAGCGGCAGGTCCCGGAGCGTCGCCTCGAAGCCGACGAAGACGGCCGCCGCGCGGCGCGCGAGAAGGGTGTTGGTCGCCCCGGCGATGGCGTTCTGCTCCTGGATCACGAGCGGCCGCCCGCGCAGCACGGCGGCGGCGCCGACAGGCCCCGAGACGTAGCCGCCCGTCCCGACGACGACGTCGGCGTCGAACGAGCCGACGAGGCGCCACGCGTCGCGCAGGCCGGCCGCGAGCTTGAACGGGAACGTCGCGTTGCGGCGGAGCGCCTCCATCGAGGTGCCGCGCTGGAAGCCGGAGACGGTGATGGCGTGGATCGGGTAGCCGGCCTTCGGGACGGCGGCCCATTCCATCCGGTCCCGCGTGCCCGCGAACGCCACCGCCGCGCCCGGCCGGGCCGCCCGCACGGCGTCCGCGATCGCGATCGCCGGGTAGACGTGCCCGCCCGTCCCGCCGCACGCGAAGAGCACGCGCGGCGTCCCGTCGAGGGGAGCAGGATGGGCGGAGGCGATCACGGAGATGCGGCTTGAGGGAACGGGTGGTTGATGTGTCGTGTCGGGCGCAGCGTGCTGCGCCGGTCTCTCACGATGGCGATGCCGCCGACGACGCGTGGCGCGACACGTTGAGCAGGATCCCGACCATCGCGCCGGTCGCGATGAGCGACGTCCCGCCGTAGGAGACGAACGGCATCGGCAGGCCCGTCACCGGGAACAGGCCGACCGCGACGCCCGCGTTGATGAACCCGTAGAGCGCCACGGACGCCGTCAACCCGGTCGCGAGGAACAGCCCCAGCGGGTCCGGCGCACCCTTGGCGACGCGCAGGAAGCCGCGCCCGAGAAGCCACACGAACACGAGCAGCAGCAGGCTCGCGCCGACGAGGCCGTACTCCTCGGCGATGATGGCGAAGATGAAGTCGTTGTAGGGCGCCGGCAGGAAGTCCCGCTGGAGCGACTTGCCCGGGCCGACGCCCGTCACGCCGCCCATGGCGAACGCGATCTTGGCCTGGTCCGCCTGGTAGCCCTCGGCCGTCGCGTCGAAGACGCCGTCGCCCGCGTTGTTCGAGAACAGCTCGGTGCCGAGGAACGCCTCGACGCGGCTCGCGCGGGCCGGGCTCGTCATGAGAAAGCCGACGGCGAGGACGAGGCCGGCCAGCCCGACGATCGCGATGTGCGCGATCCGCACGCGCCCGACGAACAGCATCGCGCCCATCGTGAGGGACAGCACGGCCGCCGTCGAGAGGTTCTCCATGCCGATGAGCAGGACCGTCGGGGCGATCCAGACGAGGAGCGGCACGAAGCCGCGCGACCAGTCCTCGATGTACGCCTGCTTGCGCGCGAGCAGGACGGCGATGTGCAGGATGAGCGCCACGCGGGCGAAATCCGACGGCTGGAAGCTGATGCCGCCGACCTCGAGCCACCGCTGCGCGCCGTTCGTCACCGCGCCGAGAAGCTGGACCGCCACGAGCAGGCCGAGCCCGACGATGAGGGCAGGCTTCGACCACTTCGCGAGGCGCCGGTAGTCCACGACGGAGAGCAGGCCCGCGATGCCCAGCCCGGCCCCGATGCGGAACAGGTGCCGGACGAGAAAGCTCGCTGCGTCGCCGCCGGACTTCGTCTCGGCGAGGAACGACACGGCGCTGTACACGGCCACGACGCCCACGGCCGACAGGGCCAGCACGGCCCACACGACGGCGCGGTCGGTCTGGGGACGGGGAAGGGCAGCGGTTGCCATGAGAGGACGGGGTGTGAGCGTGTGGAGTCGCCGATGGTTGAGCGAGGCGCTCCGGCCCCCTCGACCTCTGGCCGTCAGGCCAGCGCGTTGACGAGGCGCTTGAAGGTGTCGCCGCGGTCCTCGTAGTTGTCGAACATGTCGAACGAGGCGCAGGCGGGGCTCAGGAGAACCGTGTCGCCGGGCTCGGCCATGAGGCGCGCGAACTGGATCGCCTCCTCCATCGACGACGCCCGCGCAACGGTCGGCGCGTGCGGGCCGAGCTCGCGCTCGACCGTCTCGGCGCTCTCGCCGATGGCGACGACGCCGCCGACCTTGGCCGCGACGAGCGGCTTCAGCGGGTCGTAGTCGTTGCCCTTGTCTTTGCCGCCGGCGATGAGCACGACGCGCCCGCCGCGCGGCGGCCCGGCGAACGACTCGAGCGCGTACCAGACCGCGTTCACGTTCGTCGCCTTGGAGTCGTTGACGTAGGCGACGCCGCCCAGCGTGCGGACCTTCTCGAGGCGGTGCGGGACGCCCTCGAAGCTCGTGAGGCTCTCACGCACGATGTCGCTCCGGATCTCCATCGCGCGGGCCACGATGGCGGCCGCGAGCGAGTCGTAGAGGTTGTGGCGCCCCGGCAGGGCGAGGTCGGCGGTCGGCATGAGGATCACGTTGGGGGGGGACGTGGGGGAGTCGGCGGGCGAGGCGGGCATCGCGAGCACGATCTGCTCGGCGCCGGCGGCGTCGGTCTGGACGAAGGCGCCGGGGTGCGCCTCGGTCTCGAGGGAGAACAGCGCCGTCGTGGCGCCGTCGTGGGCGCGCCCGGCGACGCGGTCGGTCACGAGCGGGTCGTCCGCCGAGGCGACGAGCCAGTCGCCAGGCCCGAGGTTCTCGTAGATGCGGTGCTTCGAGTCCGCGTACTTCTCGAGCGAGTGCTCGTAGCGGTCGAGGTGGTCCGGCGTGATGTTGAGCAGCACGGCGACGCGCGGGCGGAACGTCGCGATGTGGTCCAGCTGGAAGCTGGAGACCTCGAGGACCGCCGCCGTGTCGGCGTCGATCGTGTCCGCGTAGTCCGCGAAGGCGAAGCCGATGTTGCCCGCGACGACGTGCTTCCGCCCGGCCGTGGCGAAGAGGTGGGCGACGAGGCTCGTCGTCGTCGTCTTGCCGTTGGAGCCCGTGATGGCGACGATCGGGCCCGCGCAGAACCACGACGCGACCTCGATCTCGGAGTACACCGGCAGGCGCTGCCGCAGGGCGGACTGGATGATCGGCGCGGACGTCGGAACGCCTGGCGAGACCACGAGCCAGTCGGCGTCGAGCGCGCGGCGCGTGTGGCCGCCGGCCTCGAACGGGATGCCTGCCGCGGCCAGCGTCTCCTGCGCGCCCTGCGCGATGGCGCCGGCGTCCGTCAGGAAAACGGTCGCGCCGTGGCGCGCGAGCAGCTGTGCCGCGGCGAGCCCAGAGCGCGCTGCGCCGACGACCGTCACGCGCGCACCCGGGACGCCCGCGCGGAGGGCGTCTCGGTCGTGGCGGTCTGCCTCAGCTGCGGTCGGAGCCGTGGTCATCGGATGCGGAGGAGGAACAGCGTCAGGATCACGAGGAGCGCCGAGACGATCCAGAACCGGATCACGATCTTGGACTCGTGGATGCCCAGCGCCTCGTAGTGGTGGTGCAGCGGCGCCATGCGGAAGACGCGCACGCCGGTGCCCGTCCGCGCGCGGCTCCACTTGAAGTAGCCCGTCTGGACGATGACCGAGACCGTCTCGGCGAAGAACACCGCGCACAGCACCGGCAGGTAGAGCTCCTTCTTGATCAGGATGGCGAGCGTGCCCACGGCCGCGCCGAGCGCGAGCGAGCCCGTGTCGCCCATGAAGACCTGCGCCGGGTGGCCGTTGTACCACAGGAAGCCGAAGCACGCCGCAGCCACGGCGGCCGCGAAGACCGTCAGCTCGCCCGTCCCCGGCAGGTAGATGTCGTTGACAAACTCGGCGAGGTTGACGTTGCCGGTCACGTACGTCATCGCGACGAGCCCCATCATCACGAAGGCCGTCGTGCCGGCCGTGAGCCCGTCGAGGCCGTCGGTGAGGTTGACGGCGTTCGAGACGCCGGTCAGGATGAACGTGATCGCGACGACGTAGACGGCCTTGGCCGCGAGCGGCCCGAACGGCAGCAGCACGCCGTAGTCGATGGCGCCGTCCGGCACGAACGGCAGGCTCGTCAGCGTGTGGACGCCGTCGAGCATGTGCAGCTTGAGCAGGCCGACCGAGACGATGAGGCCGAGCGAGATCTGGCCAAGCAGCTTCGTCCGCTCCGCGAGGCCCTTCTTGTTCTTCTTGACGACCTTGATGTAGTCGTCGGCGAAGCCGAAGGCGCCCATCCAGAGCGTCGCGACGAGGGCGACCCAGACGTAGACGTTGGTGAGGTCGCCCCAGAGGAGGACGCCGCCGGCGAGCGAGAGCAGCAGGATGAGGCCGCCCATCGTCGGGGTGCCGGCCTTGTGGGCGTGGCTCACGGCGCCCGCGTCCTCGCCCGTGCGGATCGTCTCGCCGATGAGCCGCCGGCGCAGGCCGCGGATGATCGACTTGCCGCCGAAGATGGCGATAAGCAGGGCGGTCCCGGCGGCGAGCGTCGCGCGGACGGTGATAAACTGGAAGACGTCGAACCCGGGCGGGTCGTACGCGTCGTTGATCCAGGTGAAGAGGTGGTAGAGCACGGGCCTAGGCGGTCTCGCGCTCCGAGGAGGCGGCGGTGAGGGCGTCGCGCAGCGCGGCGCGGTCGTCGAAGTCGCGGCGCTCCATCCCGACGATCTGGTACGTCTCGTGGCCCTTGCCGGCGACCACGACGACGTCGCCCGGACGGGCCATCTCGGCGGCCGTCAGGATCGCCGCGGCGCGGTCTTCGATGACGAGGGCGGCATCGGGGCGCGCGAGGCCGGCCGCGACATCGGCGAGGATGGCGTCCGGGCGCTCCGTCCGTGGGTTGTCGCTCGTGAGGATCACGCGGTCAGCGCGCGCCTCGGCGACGGCGGCCATCTCGGGGCGCTTCGTGCGGTCGCGGTCGCCGCCGCAGCCGAAGACGACCGTGAGCGCGTTGCCGGGCGGGACGATCTCGCGGGCCGTCGCGAGGATGTTGTCGAGCGCGTCCGGCGTGTGCGCGTAGTCGACCACGCCGAGGACGCCGCCGACGGAGACGGTCTCGAAGCGGCCGGGCACGCCGGGCGCCTCGGCCAGCGCGCCGATGGTGTCGTCGGCCGAGAAGCCGAGCACGCGCCCGACGGCGTAGGCCGCGGCAAGATTGAGGGCGTTGAAGCGGCCAGCCATCCGGAACGTCGCGTCGTGGCCGTCGAGGCGCAGGCGGAGGCCCGAGACGGCGTTGTCCAGCACCTCGACGCGCACATCCGCCGAAGCGCTCGTGCCGAACGTCACCACGCGGGCCCGCGTGTCGCGCGTCATCATGGCGACCGCCGGGTCGTCGGCGTTGACGATCGCCGTCGCGTCCGTACTCAGCCCGTCGAACAGCAGCTTCTTGGCCGCGGCGTAGGCCTCGGACGTGTGGTGGAAGTCGAGGTGGTCGTGGGTCAGGTTCGTGAACACGGCGACGCCGAAGTCGAGCGTGCGGACGCGGCTCAGGGCGAGGCCGTGGCTCGACACTTCCATCGCGACGTGCGTCACGCCGCCGTCGGCCATCGCGCGGAGCAGGCGCTGCATCGCGGGCGCCTCGGGCGTCGTGTAAGCGGTTGCATACCGGTCCTGTCCGATCCGGTTTTCCACCGTCCCGACGAGGCCGGCCGTCTTGCCGAGCGTCGTCAGCAGGCCGTGGACGAGGAAGGCGGTGGTCGTCTTGCCGTTCGTGCCCGTGATGCCGACGAGTGACATCGCGTCGCCGGGGCGCCCCCAGAGGCTCGCCGCCGCCTCGGCGACGGCCGCGCGCGGATCGGCCGTCGGCACGAGACGGTCGCGGACGTTCGCCTCGGCATAGTCGGGCGAGACGAGTGCGGCCGTCGCGCCGGCAGCGAGGGCCGCATCGACGAAGCCGTGGCCCTCCGCCCCGTCGCCGTCCGACGTGACGGCGGCGAAGAGGGCGCCGCGCGTGACGTGCCGGGAGTCGGCGACGACGTCCGTCACCAGGCGCTCGGCGAGCGCGTGCGGCACGGCGAGCAGGCCCGCGGCCTCGGCCGAGGCGAGAAGGTCGGCGAGCGGCTGCGGCTGCGCCGCCACGGCCGGAAGGGTGGCGTGGAGCGTGCTCATCGCGGCTGCCCTGTGAGCGCGACGCGCCGCGGCAGCGGCTGCCCCGCAGCGACGGACTGCTCGCGAACCGCGCCCGCGCCGGTCACGACAGGCTCGACGCCGAGGGCGCGGAGCCACGCGACGGCTGTCCGGACGGACTGACCGCGGAGGTCGGGCATCCGCCGCGCCGCCGGCGCCTCGGACGCCTCGAGGCGGAGCGCCTCGGCAAGCGGCAGGCGCGCCGTGGCGGCCTCGGCGAGGCGGGCGGGCTGCCACAGCGCCGCGTCGTCGTCCATGTCGACCGAGAAGCCGGCCGCGCGCAGGCGGTTGGCCGCGAGGATCGTCGGCATCCCCGAGACGGCGGGCACGCGGGCGGCGTCGCGGCGCGGGACGCGCTCGGCCGGGGCGACGCGCTGCGCGACGCGCGGGAACGTCCCGATCCAGCGGCGTGCGACGCGGCCGAAGATCGGGGCCGAGACGGTCCCGCCGTAGTAGCCGTTGCGCGGCGAGTCGAGGAGGATGTAGAGCACGACCTCCGGCGCCTCGACGGGGAACATGCCGACGAACGAGGCGCGGTACTGGTTGAGGTAGCGGCCGTTGACGGCCGTCTGCGCCGTGCCCGTCTTGCCCGCGATGCGAAGGCCCTCGACCTGGGCGGCCTGCGCCGTGCCATCGTCCGAGACGACGCGCTCGAAGGCGGGCATGAGCGCGCGGGCCGTCTCGGGCGAGAACGCGCGGCGGACCGAGTCCTGCGGGGCGGTCCACACGGCCAGCCCCGTCCGTGGGTCGCGGCGCTCGGCGACGATGTGCGGGCGGACGAGCAGGCCGCCGTTCGCGAGCGCGGCGTAGGCCGTCACGATCTGGAGCGGGGTCGCCTCGAGGGCGTAGCCGGTGCTCATCCACGGCAGCGTCGTCGCGTCCCACTGCTCCGGCCGGCGAAGGATGCCTGCAACCTCGCCCGGCAGGTCGACGGTCGTCGGCTGGCCGAAGCCGAGGGCGCGGGCGGTGCGGTAGAGCGGGCCGCGGCCCATGCGCTCGGCCGTCAGCGCCATGCCGATGTTGGACGACTTCACGATGGCGTCCTCCAGCGTGATCGTGCCGTAGCCGTGGCTGTCGCGCATCGTGCGCCGCGAGAACGTGTGCGAGCCGTTGCCCGTCTGGAGGACGGACTGCATGGTCGAGGTCCCGCTCTCGAGCGCCGCGACGGCCGTGACGAGCTTGAACGTGGAGCCCGGCTCGATGCGGTCCACGACGGCGTGGTTGCGCTGCGCGGCCTCGGCGAAGCTGCCGGCGCGGTTCGGGTCGTAGGTCGGGGCGTTGGCCATGGCGAGGATCGCGCCCGTGTGCGGATCGAGGGCGATGGCCGTGCCCCAGCGCGCGCCGGCCTCCTGCACGCCGCGCGCGAGCTCCTCCTCGAGGATCGCCTGCCGCACGAGGTCGATCGTCAGGACCACGTTCTCGCCGTCGACCGGCTCGACGCGCGTCCCGCCGACGACGGCGCGCACGACGTCGCGGCGGTCGCGCTGCACGGCCTGCCGGCCGGCGACGCCCTTGAGGTCGGCGTCCAGCTGGAGCTCGATGCCCGCGACGCCGTCGCCGTCGCGCGTGACGTGGCCGAGGACGTGGGCCGCCGTCTCGCCGTAGTTGTAGTGCCGGCGGTACGACCCGCGCACGATCATACCGGGCACGTGGGCCGCATCGAGGCGCTCCTTCGCCGCCTCGTCGAGGTCGCGGACGAGCACGGCGTACTGCCGGCTCGCGCGGTCGGCGACGCGCTGCCGGTAGTGATCCGCGCCCTTGCCCGTCGCCGTTCCGAGAATGGTGTACAGCGCGTCTGCGTGCTCGCCGAAGCCGGCGACGGTCGGGTCGACCGCGATCTCGAAGCGCGCGTTGTTGACGGCCAGCGCGCGTCCGGCGCGGTCCAGGATCGCCCCGCGCTGGGCCGGCAGCGTCTCGACGGACTCGGCCTGCCGGACGCCGCGTGCGCGCAGCTCGGCCCCGTCGCCCACGGTCACGCGCAGCATCTGCACGACCACGAGTACCGGCACCACGAGCAAGAGCCCGAAGACGGTGTAGAGGCGGGAGAGGACGGCGTGGCGGGCGTCGATGGGACTGGTCGCGGGGCGGGTTGGGTGGAGCGGGGCGGGCGCACGCCGGCGAGCAAGGCTCAGCGTCGGCTTCTGACCGAGTGGGGGGACGCGTGCGCCCGCTCCGGCTCCGGGGGTGGGAAGAGGGGTGGGGGTTGAGGGTCGGGGGCGGCAGGAGGGAGGCGGCTCCACTCGTCACGCCCCCACCCGCATTCAGTCCGGGTTCTCGAGTCGGATCGGGACGCCGTACGCAACGCCTTCCTCCAGGCCGTGGGCGACGGCGCGGGGCATTACAGCGTCCGGTCCGGTCATGCGGTCGAAGTCGCCGCGCAGGCGCTGCCCGGCGAGGCGCAGGCGGACGTTCTCGGCGCGCGCCGTCTGGAGCTCGGCGAGCACGTCGCGCGTCGCGTAGACGTGGGCCACGAAGACGGTGGCGATGGCGCAGGCGATCAGGACGAGCAGGCCGAAGCGGAGGCTCGGGACAAGGTCGAACGGGCGGACGCGCGCGGCCGCGCGGCCGGCCTTGCGGTCGGCCAGCGTCTCGGCCTTGCGCTGGCCCGCGGCCGCGCGGCCGGCGTGGCCGGCGACACCTGACGAGGAGCCGGCAAGCTCCGCCCAGCCGGGCAGGATGATGCCGCGGCGCGTCTTGCGCGCCGTGAGGCTCGGGGCGGGCGCCGTCCGCGGCGCGGTGCGGCGCTTCTTCTTCGGCGCGGCTTGCGTAGCAGTGCTCATCGGGCGGGGGCGTGGGACGTGGCCGGGTCAACGACCTGGGCGATGCGGAGGCGGGCGGAGCGGGCGCGCGGGTTGCGCGCGATCTCTGCCTCGGTCGCGACGACGGCGCGGCGCGTGACGGCGGCGAACGGCGTGATCGGCCGCCCGAACGCGTCCTTCTCGACCTCGGCCGAGAAGCGGCCGGTCCGGAGGAAGTGCTTCGCGCGGCGGTCCTCGAGGCTGTGGTACGAGATCACGGCGAGGCGCCCGCCCGGCTGGAGAACCGACTGTGCCGCGGGCAGCACGCGCTCGAGCACGCCCATCTCGTCGTTGACGGCGATGCGGAGCGCCTGGAAGACGCGCGCGAGCGCCTTGCCCTCGTCGCGCGTCGGGACGCCTCGGCGGACGGCCGCGGCGAGGTCGGCCGTCGTCTCCATGCGCTCGGCGCCCTTGATCATCTGCGCGATGCGACGCGAGCGGCCCTCCTCGCCGTAGGCGTAGATCGTGTCGGCGAGTCCGGTCTCGGTGAGGCGGTCGATAAGGTCGGCGGCCGTCTCGCCGGCCTGGCCGTCCATCCGCATGTCGAGCGGGCCGTCGTGCATGAAGGCGAAGCCGCGGGCAGGCGCGTCGAGCTGGCGGCTCGAGACGCCGAGGTCCAGCAGCACGCCCGCCGCGGCGCGGCCGTGCGCGGGGCCGAGGCGCGCGGCGTCGAGCAGCGCGGTCATGTCGGCGAAGTTGCCCTTGAGGGCGACAAACCGGCCGGCCGCCTCGGCGGCCGCGAGGCGCGTGCGGGCCGTCTGGAGCGCCTCGTCGTCCTGGTCGATCCCGACGACGAGGGCCTGATCACCGAGCACGTCGAGGAGCGCTGCGGCGTGGCCGCCGCCGCCGAGCGTGCCGTCGATGTAGAGCCCGTCGGGGTCCGTGACGAGGCCGGCGAGCGTCTCGGGCGCGAGGACCGGCGCGTGGTAGACCGTCGCGTAGTCCGCGCCACTCCCGACCGCTGCCTCGGGGGCGGCGGCGCGCGTCTTCCGCGAGGCGCGGGACGGGCGAGCGGGTCTGGACATGACGGCGGGCATCGGTGGGGGAGGGCGGCTAGCGGCTGGCCATGACGGCCTGGGCGAGCACGTCGTAGGACGTCGTCTGGCCGTTGAGGTAGGTCTCGAACTGGGCGGGGTCCCAGATCTCGATGTGGTCGAAGGAGCCGATGATGAGCGCCTTGGAGCCGGGCTGGATGCCGGCGAACTCGAGCAGCGACTTCGGGAGCGCGGCGCGGCCCTGGCCGTCGAGCGTGATCTCGTCCGCCCACATGTTGATCGTGCGGACAAAGTGGCGCGCCTCGGCATCGAACATGTTGAGGGTCGTCATCTGGGCCTCGATCTTCTCCCAGCCGTCGGCGGGGTAGAGGAAGACGCAGGGCTCGAGGCCGCGCGTCGCGACGAAGGCGTCGCGCGTGTCGGGATTCACGGACCGACGCATCTTCGCCGGCACGGGGACACGCCCCTTGCCGTCGACGGAATACTCGGCCTGTCCTTTGAATCCGGCCACTCCAGGTGCCTCGCGGCGATTGGTGAGCGGCGTGGTGGGCTTCCCCACTTTTCCCCACGCCTCACCGAAAGTACCCCGCCGCCTCAAAACCGCAAGGAATGGGGCAAAATACGGGGTTTCTGTGGATAACCCCCCGCATTACGGGCCGGCCCCACGTGCTCGGCACCTGTTGTGGAAAATGTTTTCACCCCTGAAACCGCCCGGGTGAAACCGTGTTCACCCTGTGACAGGTCTCCGCCCGCCGCCCCCTTTCGCCCTGTAGCCCCACCGCCCATGGCTGTCCGCGAGCGCCTTACCGAGCGCCAGAACCAGGTCTTCGAGTTTCTTCGGGCGCATGCCCGCGACGCCGGCCGGCCGCCAACGATCGCCGAGGTCGGGCGCCACCTCGGGCTGCGCTCGTCCAACGGCGTCCACAAGCTACTCGTGGCGCTTGAGGCGAAGGGCTACATCTCACGTGTGCGCCACGAGGCGCGCGGCATCACGATCCTCGACGACGACGACCCCGCGTTCCGCTTCGACGAGGGCCCGCCGAGCGTCTTCATGCCGCGGACGGTCACGTCGGCCGTGGCGCAGCGGCCGCTCGCGCGCGGGCGGACGCAGGTGCTCGTCGAGCCGCGGATCCTGCCGCGGGGCGTGGACCTCGACAGCTGCCTCGCGCTCGTCGTCGGCGACGACGGGATGAACGGCGACGGCGTCCGCAAGAACGACCTGGTGATCGTCGAGGAGGCGCCGTGGGAGGACGTCCCGAAGGGCGCCGCGGTGGCCGTCCTGTTCGACGACCGGCAGGTCGTGCGGCGCCTCGAAGTCGCCAACGGCCGGCTGCACTTTCGCGCGTCGGACAAGACGTACCGCGACGAGCAGTTCGACCCGGGCGACGACCGCTGCTACGTCGTCGGCCAGGTCCGCGCGCTCATGCGGCAAGTGTAGCGAGCACCTCGGGGCGGACCGCCCAGGCGCCTCTCACACGGCCAGCGCCGCGAGCATCCACGCGACGGCGATGCCGCCGTAGATGCCGAGCACGTAGCCCGCGATCGCCATCAGCAGGCCCACCGGCGCCATCGCGGGGTGGTAGACGCTCGCCACGATCGGCGCCGACGCGGCGCCGCCGACGTTGGCCATCGAGCCCGTCGCGACGAAGAACAGCGGCGCGCGGAGCAGCTTCGCCGCGCCAAACATCAGCGCGATGTGAATGCCCAGCCACACGACGCCCGTCGCGAGGTAGAGCGGTGCGTCGAAGATGGCGAGGAGGTTTCCCTGCGCGCCGATGGACGTGAGCAGCAGGTACAAGGCGACGTACCCGAGGCGGCTCGCGCCGTCCGCCTCGAGGCGCCGCAGCGGCGTGAACGAGAGCGCGAGGCCCGCCGTGACGGCGATGAGCACGGCCCATGTGCCGCCCGAGATGACCGTCGGCGTGCCGAGCGTCGGGAGCATCCCGCCGAGGACGCGGCTCGCGACGGCGGCGGCGATGCCCATGCCGAGGATGAGTGCGCCCGTCTCGGTCGTGATCGGCCGGCGCGTCGTGTCGATCTCAAGCAGCGTCGCGTTGACGCGGTCCATCGCCGTCGTGTCCGCCCCGACCCAGGCGTCGAAGCGCGTCTGGTACTTGGAGAGGAAGAGGAGGATGGCCATCCAGCCGTAGCCGACCACGGTGTCCACGACGATGATCGGGCCGAGGTCGCGGAGGCCGACGGACTCCTGGATGGCGACCATGTTGGCGGTCCCGCCGATCCAGCTGCCCGAGAGCGCTGCGAGGCCCTTCCACGCGTCGGGGTCTGGGATGAACTGCCCGACGGCGAGAAACGCGATCGGCGCGCCGAGGACGATGCCGAGCGTCCCGACGAGCATCATCACGATGGCGAGGCGGCCCATGCTGAGGACCGCGCGGAGGTCCAGCGTGAGCATCAGCAGGAACAGCGCGAGCGGCAGCAGCAGGTACGTGAACAGCGAGTAGGCCGCGTTGACGTACTCGGGCGTCGTGTCGGTCGCGGGCGCGTAGGGCTGCGTGACGCCGGCCGTCGTGAGCAGCATCGGAACGAAGTACGCCCACAGCACGGGCGGGACGATGTCGAAGACGCGCTTGAGCGCGGGCACGCGAGAGAGTCCGAATACGGCCGCGAGGACGCCCGCGAGGAGGGCGGCGGTGTGGACGGGGTCGGTGACGAGGGCGGCGGGGCCGGCGTACTCAGGCATTCCTGTGCGGGAGCGTGGCCGGGGAGAATACGCGGCGTGCGGCGCCGCGTCAGCGCAGCGTGTAGCTCGTGAGCGTCATCGCGCCATCGCGGTCGTCCGAGACCATGCCGAGGCGCGGGACGAAGCACGTCCGGCTCGGGCGCGTCCGCTCCGTCTCGTACTCGCCGACGGCGTCGATGTAGCAGATCGCCTCGTGAGACTCTGTCCCGACGCGGACGGTCGTGCGCTCGATCCGGTCCGCCCGGTCAACCTCCGGGACGCCGAAGTGATACTCGAAGCCCCGATACGCGTCGTCGGTAGAGATGGAGAGGCTCCCGTCGCCGATCAGGTCGCTCGTGCGCCACTGCTCGGTCGTCCGCTGCTCGCCGCCGGGTCCGCGCTGCGCCCGCTCGACCTGCATCTGGTAGCCGCCCTCACTCGGGCCGGTCACGCGGTAGGTCACCGTTCCGGCGGGCGTGGCGTATGTCCACGTGTTCCCGACGGCGAGCGGGACGAGGACGTCGCCCGGCGTCGCGTGGCAGAGCGTGGGCGTCGGGCCACCGCGGCGGATCTGCTCGAGGTCCGAGGCGATGAGCGACCCAAGGTGGCGGAGCGAGTCGCCCTCGAGGACCCAGTACGAGGACCCGAAATAGGGCGAGATCGCCACGTCCGGGTCGTCGCCGAAGCGGTCGGCAACGTCGGCGGGCGTCATCACGGCGATGAGGCGGCTGTCCGGACGGAAGCTGACGTACGGCGTGTCGGTCGGCAGGTCCGCGACCGCCCGGCCGGTCCGCGCGTCGACGATCTGGCCGCCCATGCACTCGGTCCCGCAACCCCACCTCGCGACGACGTAGTGCCCGGCGAAGTTGACGCCGTCGGCCATCGCCTCGCGTGTCCGCGTTCGGTAGAGGCGGGCGTTGGGACTGCTCGTGACGTCCAGCGCGGCGACGCGGCCACGGTAGACGGGGCCGGCGGGGTAGTCGGCGAACTGCGGGAGCGTCTGGGCGGAGGGCGCCGTGGCGATGACGGCGAGGGCGGTCAGGACGAAGGCTCGCATGAACGGGGTGGAAGAGCTCGGGTTTACGCGCCGACGAGGCGCCGCGGCAGACTACGCGCGCCGCGTGCGCTGCACACCGCTTCGCCCACCGAGAAGGCAGCGTCCGGCGGGTAGCTTCCGGCACCGCCCGCCCCGCCCTCCGATGACGCCCCAGCCGCTCCCGACGGACCCCGAGATCACGCCGGCCCTCGCCCGCCAGCACGGCCTCACCGACGACGAGGTCGCCCGCGTCTACGGGTTGCTCGGCCGCGCGCCGACGTGGCCCGAGCTGGGCATCTACTCGGTGATGTGGTCCGAGCACTGCTCGTACAAGAACTCGATCCGCCTGCTTGAAGACGCTGCCGCGCGAGGGCGCGAACGTCCTCGCCGGCGCGGGCGAGGAGAACGCTGGGCTCGTGGACATCGGCGGCGGGCTGGCCGTCGCGTTCAAGATCGAGAGCCACAACCACCCGTCCGCCGTCGAGCCCGTGCAGGGCGCCGCGACGGGCGTCGGCGGCATCCAGCGGGACATCTTCACGATGGGCGCGCGGCCGATCTGCTCGCTCAACTCGCTCCGCTTCGGCGATCTGAGCGACCCGCACGTGCGCTTCCTCGTCGACGGCGTCGTGCGCGGCATCGGCGGCTACGGCAACTCGTTCGGCGTGCCGACGGTCGGCGGCGAGGTCGTGTTCGACGCGTCGTACGCCGGCAACCCGCTCGTCAACGCGATGTCGGTCGGCATCGTGAAGGTCGGCGAGACGGCGACGGCGACGGCCTCGGGGCCGGGCAACCCGGTCTACATCGTCGGCGCGAGCACGGGCCGCGACGGCATCCACGGCGCGACGTTCGCCTCGGTCGAGCTGTCCGAGGAGAGCGAGGCGCAGCGCCCGAACGTGCAGGTCGGCGACCCGTTCACCGAGAAGCTGCTCCTCGAGGCGAGCCTCGAGGCCATCGCGACGGGCGCGGTCGTCGGGATGCAGGACATGGGCGCGGCCGGGATCACCTGCTCGTCGTGCGAGATGTCCGAGAAGGGCGGCGTCGGGATGGACCTCGACCTCGAGCGCGTCCCGCAGCGCGAGGCGGGCATGACGCCGTACGAGATCCTGCTGAGCGAGAGCCAGGAGCGGATGCTCGTCGTGGTCGAGACCGGCCGCGAGGCCGAGATCGAGGCGGTCTTCGACCGGTGGGACCTCCACGCCGTCCCCATCGGCGTCGTGACGGAGTCAGAGCGCGTGCGCGTGCGCTGGCACGGCGACCTCGTCGTGGACGTGCCCGCCGCCTCGCTCGTCCTCGGCGGCGGCGCGCCGGTCTACACCCGCGAGACGACCCGCCCGGCCTACCTCGACGCGACGCGTGCCGCGGACCTGGACGCGCTCGCCAGACCTCACGCCGGAGACCGCCGGCGCCGCTCTCGTCGCGCTCCTCGGGCAGCCCAACATCGCGTCCAAGGCGTGGGTCTTCGGGCAGTACGACACGCACGTCCGCACCAACACGGTCGCCGGGCCGGGGCCGACGGACGCCGCGGTCGTCCGCGTGAAGGAGACCGGCCGTGCCCGGCGGGCCGACGCGCGGGCTGGCCGTCGCGACGGACTGCAACGGGCGCTACGTGTACCTCAACCCGCGCCGCGGCGCGCAGATCGCCGTCTGCGAGGCGGCGCGCAACGTCGTCTGCGCCGGCGGCGACCCGCTCGGCGTGACCAACTGCCTCAACTTCGGCAACCCCTACAAGCCCGAGGTCTACTGGACGTTCGAGGAGGCCGTCGGCGGGATGGGCGACGCCTGCCGCGCGCTCGGCCTGCCCGTCACGGGCGGCAACGTGTCGTTCTACAACGAGTCGCCGGACGGGCACGGCGGCACGCGCGCCGTCTTCCCGACGCCCACGATCGGCATGGTCGGGCTCGTCGAGGACGTCGCCGCGCACACGACGACGGTCGCCTTCCGCGAGGCGGGCGACGCGCTCGTGCTCGTCTCGCCGGATGCGTGGTGGCACGCGGGCGGCATCGAGGCGTCGGAGTTTCTCGCCTCGGCGCACGGCCTCACCGCCGGCGACGCGCCGCACCTCGACCTCGACGAGGAGGTCGCGGTTCAGCAGACGGTCCTCGCCGCGATCCGCGCCGGGCTCGTCCGCTCCGCCCACGACGTCTCGGACGGCGGCCTCGCGGTCTGCCTCGCCGAGTCGTGCATCCACGGCGGCGTCGGTGCGGACGTGGCGCTGCCCGAGGCGCGCGCGCGCCTCGACGCGGTCCTCTTCGGCGAGGCGCAGAGCCGCGTCGTGCTCTCGGTCCCGGCCTCGGCCGTCGAGGCCGTTGAGGCGCTGGCCTCGCTGCGCGGCGCGGCAGCGATGCGCATCGGGACCGTCGGCGGCGAGGCGCTGCGCATCGCGGTCGGCGAGGCGCTCGTCGCCACCGTGCCAGTCGAGGCGCTCGCCGATCCGTTTTTCCGCACGCTCCCGGAGGCGATGGACGGCCCCGTCGCCGCCTGATTCAGGCGGCCATGGCGCCCGCGGCGGGCTGCGCTTTCGTCTCGGCCACGCCGAGCGGCAGGCGGACCGTGAACGTCGTCCCGACGCCCGGCGCGCGACTCGACGGAGACCGTCCCTCCCATGAGCTCGACGAGCTGCCGCGTGATCGAGAGGCCCAGACCGGAGCCCTCGTGGCTCCGCGCCTCGCCCTCGGACGCCTGCCGGAACTCGTCGAACACGAGCGGCAGAAACTCGGCCGACATCCCGACGCCCGTATCCGCGACGGACAGCGTGGCGTCCGCGCCGCACGCCGTCGAGCGTGACGGTGACGCAGCCGACGTCCGTGAACTTGAGCGCGTTGCCGACGAGGTTGATCAGGATCGCGGTCCAGCGCGCCCGCGTCGAGAACGCCCGGCAGGTCGGCGACGGCGGGTACGAAGACGAGCGAGAGGCCCTTCTTGGCCGCGAGCGCGTCGAAGAGGCGCAGGCCATCGCGGACGTGCGCCACGAGGTCGACGTCGGCCGGGCGCAGCGTCTCGCGGCCGGCGTCGAGGCGCGCGAGGTCCAGGACCGAGTTGAGCGTCGCGAGAAGGCGGTGCCCGCCAGACTCGATGGCAGCGACGAGGTCCTGCTGCTCGGCGGCGACCTCGTCGCGAAGCAGCTCGGCGTAGCCGATCACGGCCGTCAGCGGCGTCCGGATCTCGTGGCTCATGCTGGCGAGGAAGGCGCTCTTGACGCGCAGCGCCTCCTCGGCGGCGCGCGCGCGCGTGCGACCAGCCGCGTTCTCGTGCGCGCGCCGCGCGCCGACGTCGCGGGCGAGCGAGAGCACGCGCGTGCGCCCGTCGAGGGCGAGCGTCTGCGACTCGACCTCGTAGACGCCGGCCGTGCCGTCGGCGCGCGCCACGCGGAGGTCCGTCCGCGCGTGGCCGGCCCCGGCGACGAAGGCGAGGTGCGCGCGCAGCGCCTCGCGGTCCTCCGGATGGACGATGAGGTGCAGCGGCGGCACGTCGGCGCCGACGGCCAGCCCGAAGGCGCGCCGCGCGGCCGCGTTGAGCTCGCCCTTCTCGCCCGCGAGGTCGTGGACGACGACGGCGTCGGACGCGCGCTCGACGAGGCGGCGGTAGCGCTCCTCGGAGCGCGCGAGCTCGGTGACGCGCCGCGCGACCTGCCGCCGCAGCGTCCACCCCCACAGGATGCGTCAGCGCGAGCAGGCCCAGCGCGATGCCAGCGCCCGTCCGGTAGGCGCCTGGCGGCAGGCCCAGCCGGACCACGTCGTCCGGCGTGCGCGGATACACCTGGTACGAGTCGCGGTAGGGCGCGTCGCGGTCGTACTGCCCGGCGACGCCCGTCACGCGGACGCGGTCGCCGGGCGCGTAGGCTGTCCAGCGGAATCGTCCTCGTCGCGGCCCGAGTAGACGAACGCGACGATGCCTTGCCCGCCGGGCAGGGACAGCAGCGAGCGCGTCGCCGGCCGAGACCGGGTTGAAGCCGGTCGACGATGCCCTCGACCGTCACGAGGCGCCCTTCGACAGACTCCGGATCGGCCGCATCGTAGGGGAGCGGCGCGGGCATGCGCGGCGGCGCGGCGATGACGCGCACGCGCGGGCGCTCCAGCACGACGACGCCCTCGCGGAAGGCGAGGCGCCCCGTCGCGACGACGCTGTCGCCGCGGGCGACGGCCGGCCCGTCGGGGTGGTCGATGCGGACACCGCCCCACGCGTCCTGCACGAAGAACGCGCCGGGCCCGGCGAGGCGCCCCGAGGCGACCGAGGCGCGCCCGGCGACCGTCACGACCTGCCCGATGCCGTCCGGAACGGCGTCGTGGTCGGCGTCGGCGCGTGGGCGCGGGCGGGCTGGCAGGCGATCTGGCCAGCGCGAGCGCGAGGAGAAGCAGCAGCATCACGAGAAGACCGTGTCGTGGTGCGGGCGGGGCGTCGGACGGGGCGCGACCGACGGGGCGGTGCGCGGCAGGGCGGCCTCGAAGAGCGAGCCCTCGCCGCGGCGGCTCCACACGCGGATCTCGCCGCCCATGCGCCCGGCGAGGCGCCGCGCGAGCGTCAGCCCGAGGCCCGTGCCCTCGAAAGTCCGGTCGTGGCCGTCGGACTCCTGCCGGAACGGCTCGAAGGCCTCGGCGAGAAACGCCTCGGACATGCCGACGCCCGTGTCCTGCACGCGGAGCGCGAAATAGTCGGGCGCGCTGTGCAGCGACACCCGGATCTCGCCGCGCTCGGTGAACTTGACAGCGTTGTCGACGAGGATCGCCGCGACGCGCCGCGAGCGCGTCCGGCTCGTGCGACGATCGCGAGGGCCTGCGCGTCCGATCCGAAGCGGAGCGCGAGGCCCTTCGCGGCAGCGGCAGGCGGCGTGCTGCGGCGATCGGCCTGCGGACGATCGCGACGGCGTCGAGCGGCTCGGGCACGCTCATGCGCGGCGTCGGCGCCGGGCAGCGCGAGGCGGTCCAGCCGGGCGAGGTCCAGCACGTCCGTGAGCGTCCGCAGGAGGCGGTTGCCGCTGTCGCGGATGATCTCGGCGTGCTCCAGCATGTCGTCCTCGGCCTCCTCGCAGAGGATGTCCGCATAGCCGAGGATGGCCGTCAGCGGCGTCCGGAGCTCGTGGCTGAGGTTGGTGAAGATGGTGCCCTTGAAGCGGTCGGCGGCCTCGGCCGCCGACCGCGCGCGCTCGGCCTCGGCGCGCGCCGCCTCGGCCGTCTCCATCGCCTCGACGAGGCCATTCTCGTAGAGCCGCCGGTCGTGGACATCGCGGGCGACGGCGACGTGGGCCGTCCCGGCGGACGTGTCGAGGCGCCGCGTCGCGACCTCGTACGGCACGACGCGGCCGTCGGCGCAGCGGAGGTCGAGGACGGTCGTGGCGCCGCCCGTGCGCGCGGCTTCGACGAGGTGCGCCTCGACCGCTGCCGGCGCGTCGGCGACGGCGGCGAGCAGGAGCGGGCTGCCGGCGCGGAGCCCGGCCTCGTCGACGCCGAAGGCGCGCTGCGTGGCGTGGTTGGCCGCCGTGAACGCGCCGCCGCGCGGGATGTCGAGCACGAAGACGAGGTCCGCAGCAGCGTTGAAGAGGTGGACGTAGCGGGCCTCCGAGACGCGCAGCGCGGTCGTCCGGCGGCGCACCTCGCGGCGCAGCAGGAACGCCCACAGCAGCGCCACCATCAGGAACGCCGCGACGACGCCCGCGATGAGCCGGACCGTCCGCCGGCGAGAGGCCCGCGCGGGCGACGTCCCCATCGGCGAGCGGGTACATGACGTAGTCCGAGTTGAACGGTGCCGCGCGGTCGTACTGCGCCGCGATGCCGCGCACGCGCACGTAGTCGCCGGGCCCGATGCCGTTGAAGTACACCTGCGAGGCGCGCATCCGGTAGGCGAAGACCTGCACCACCTGCGAGCCGGAGAGCAGGAACAGGGAGCGCCCCGCCTCGACGCTGTCGGACTGGAGCACGTGGCCGGTGATCTCGACGAACTCGCCTTCGTGCGCCTCGAGGTCCGGCCCGGAGCGGCCGCCGGGGAGCGTGGCGTCCAGGAGGCGGCGGAACTCGAGGCGCCGCGTCGGCGCCTGCGGCACGCGCAGGCTCGGGCTGACGATCTCGACCATCCCGAAGCGGAAGCCGACCGTCCCGTGGACGAGCACGCTGTCGCCGGTGAGGACTGGCGGCGCGCCCGGCGGCAGAAGCAGCCGCAGCCCTCCCGTCCCGTCCTGGATGTAGACCTCGGCGATGTCGGCGCGGATGAGGCCCGTGCCGGCCGTGACGCGCCCGGCCACGAGGACCTCAGTGCCCACGCGGTCCGGCACGAAGTCGCGGTCGGCGTCCGCGCGGAGGTCGCTGATGGCACTCAGCGGGCCGGACCAGTCGGCCGTGGCGCTGCGCTCTTCGAGGCGCTCGGGCCGCGGCGGTGCGGCCGCGCGGCCGCGGTCGGCACGTACCGCGCCGGCGCGCGCCGCGGCGCCCGGCGCGCCCACCGCCGACGCGGGGCGCTGTGCCGCCCGCGGGCCGCACCCCGACGGCGGCGACGAGGACCAGGAGGACGAAGGCTGGGCGGGTCACGGGGGAACGGCGGTGAGCCCGGTGTATCGGCCGCACTCCTCGTGGACTCAACACCCTGAATGGAACGCGCCGCGGGCGGAGAACCCGCGCCGCGGCTGCCCGTACCATCCGCCAGACCACACCCCATTCCCCATCTCGTCATGGCCTCCTACGTCACCGGCACCGACGCCAACTTCGAGGACGAAGTCCTCAACAGCGACCAGCCCGTCCTCGTCGACTTCTGGGCCACGTGGTGCGGCCCCTGCCGCACCATCGCGCCCACCATCGAGAAGCTCGCCGCAGACTTCGACGGCCGCGCCAAAGTCGTCAAGCTCGACGTCGACAACAACCCGCAGACGGCGATGAAGTACGGCATCCGCTCGATCCCGAGCCTGCTGTTCTTCAAGGACGGCAAGCCGGTCGACCAGATGGTCGGCGTCGTGCCCGAGCGCGTCGCTCGCGGCCAAGCTGGACACGCTCGCCGGGCAGGCCGCCTGAGGCGCCCCGCCCGCCCGTCTCCGCGGGGGCGCTGCCACGCCGGCGGCGTCCCCGCGTTCGATTCACAGGATCCCACGCTCTGCCCGATGTCTACCCCAGCCCCGCTCCCGGATTCCCTCACGCCCGACGCCTGGGCCGCGGCCGAGCGCCGCGCCGTCGTCATCGTCGGCACCGGCCCGGCGGGCCTCACGGCGGCCGTCTACGCCGCGCGCGCCGGCCTCCAGCCGCTCGTCGTCCAGGGCCCCGCGCCCGGCGGCCAGCTCACGACGACGACCGACGTCGAAAACTTCCCGGGCTTCCCGGACGGCATCATGGGCCCGGAGCTCATGGAGAAGATGCAGGCGCAGGCCGAGCGCTTCGGCGCCGACCTCCGCTGGGGCATGGTCACGCACGTGGACCTTACGGACCGTCCGTTCAAGCTGGTCATCGACGAGACGACGCCGGTCCTCGCGGAGACGGTCCTCGTCTCGACCGGCGCGAGCGCCACGCTACCTCGGCCTCGAGAACGAGAAGCGCCTGCTCGGCTACGGCGTCTCGGCCTGCGCGACCTGCGACGGCGCCTTCTTCCGCAACGAGGAGGTCGCGATCGTCGGCGGCGGCGACACGGCGATGGAGGAGGCCCTCTTCCTCACGCGCTTCGCCTCGACGGTCCACCTCCTGCACCGCAGCGAGACGTTCCGCGCGTCCACGATCATGATGGACCGCGTCCGGGCCAACCCGAAGATCCGGATCCACACGCACACGGCCGTGACGGACGTCCTCGGCGACACGGCCGTGACGGCGCTCCGGCTGCGCGACACGCGCACGGAGGAGACGCGCGACCTGCCGGTCTCGGGCTTCTTCGTCGCCATCGGCCACGAGCCCAACACCAAGCTGTTCAACGGCTGGCTGGACATGGACGACGCGGGCTACCTCGTCACGCACGCCCGGCACGACGTGCACCAACATCGACGGCGTCTTCGCCTGCGGCGACGCGCAGGACCACGTCTACCGCCAGGCGATCACGGCCGCCGGCACGGGCTGCATGGCCGCCATCGACGCCGAGCGCTTCCTCGCCGAGCACGGCGAGATCGAGGGCACGCGGACCGAGACGGAGTACCACGCCGCGCCTGCCGAGGACCCGGCCGACGGCGTCGCGATCATCGACAAGGTCGAGGAAGGCGCGGCGTAAGGGCAGGCGGGTGTCCGATCTTTCCGGCCTCATCCGCCCGCCCTGCCGATGCGCGCTCTGCTCGCTTCTGCTCCTGCTTCTCGCCCCGGCCGTGTCACGGGCGCAGTCGGTCGAGGCGCGCCTCGCGGACCTGCGCCTCGCGACGGCCGTCCGCCTCGCGCTCGTGCAGGACGCCGAGACGCGCGCGCTCGACGTGGACGTGGCCGCCGAGAACGGGGCCGTTCGCCTCACCGGCGATGGCCTGGCGGCTGCGGCGCGTATCGCTAGAGGCGTCTCGGGCGTGCGGTCCGTCAACGGGCAGGGCGACGCGCCGGCGGAGGCGACGCGGGCCGAGCCTGCACGCGCCGCGGCGCCCGTTTCCGCGCCGCGAGTGGAGGTGCCCGCACCGCGCGCCGAGGCGCCGGTTTCTGCGCCTGCCGCGGCGCCGCGCGGGGCGTGGGGTGCGGCGCCGCGGGCCGAGGCGCCGGCGGCCGAGACGCACGTCGTCGGGCGGGGCGAGACGCTGTTCTCGCTCGCCCGCCGCTACGACACGACCGTCGAGGCGCTGCGGCGGCTCAACGGCCTCTCGTCGACGGCCGGCATCGAGGTCGGGCAACGCCTGCGGGTCCGATGACCGAGGCGTTTGCCGCGCCCGTGCTCCGCGAGGACGGCGGGATGGGCTACCACTTCCTGCCCGTCCCGGCCGATGCCGCCGCGCGCCTCGCCGCCTCCGGCACGCGCCGCGTGGTGGCGGTTCTGAACGGCCACGCGGTCCGCCGCGGGATCGTGACGGTCGCCGGCGGTCCCGCGCTCATCGTCGGGCTGGCTCTGCTGCGGACGATCGGCGCGACGCCCGGCGACACCGTCCTCGTGGACGCGGCGCCGGACCCCGAGCCGGACCGGATCGACCTCGGCGACGAACTCGAGGCCGTCTTCGCAGACGACGCCGATGCGGCAGCCCGCTTCTTCAGCTTCACGCTCGGCCGGCAGCGCTCAATGGCGTCCCATGTCACCGGCGCCAAACGCCCCGAGACGCGGCGGACGCGCGCCCTCGACCTCGCCCACAAGCTGCGGACGCACACGCTCTACGGCGACACGCGGGACGCCTGACCTACCGCCGGAGCGCCGCAATCGCGCCGAGCGCGGCGCCGATGCCGAGGCCGATCGACAGCGCCACATCTCCGTGGACGTGCGCGGCGAAGCGATGGCCGCGGCGCCGACCGACAGCACGGCCCACACGACGCCCCGCGCCGCGGCCACGACGCGGTCCGCCTCGAACGCCGATCCGCGCCTCGATCTCCGGCACGCACCGGCACCTCGCCGCGGTCCACGCGCTCGACGGCGCGCGCGGCCGTCTCGGGGAGCGCGAAGAGGCGCTGGACGCCCGCCGCGAAGCGGTCCGCCGAAGGCCGCGAAGACGTCCGGCGCCGAGGCTCCGCGCGAGCGGCTCGACGTAGGGCGCGAGGACGCGCAGCGGGTTCAGGCCCGGCGCGAGCGCCGCCCCGAGGCCGAGCAGCAGGAGGGCCGTCCGCTCCATCAGGATCCAGTCCTTGGGCACGCGGTACGCGCCGGCGAGGTCGCGGACCGAGACGCCGGCGTCCTTCATCTGCCCGAACGCGTCGGCCTGCGCCTGCATCGCGAAGCCGAGCGTAAGGTCGTCGAAGCGCAGCGCGAGCGGGTTGATGCCGTCGAGGACGCGGGCGTGGACGCTCTCGACGAACGCGGCGACGGCCTCGGCCGCCTGCCCCGTCGCCGGTCGGCTCGAAGCCCATCGTCGTCAGTGCCGCCGTGACGCGGCGGGCGTCGCGGGCGAGGACGGCCGCGATCATCTCGGCGAGCCCGCGGCGCATGTCCGGCGTGAGGTGCGCGACGGCCCCGAAGTCGAGGAAGACGAGCGTGCCGCGTCGCCGGGGTGGGCGCACGAGCAGGTTGCCGGGGTGCGGGTCCGCGTGGTAGACGCCGTCGCGGAAGATCATCTGGCCGTAGGCCGCCGAGGAGGCGCTCGGCGAGTGCCGTCCGGTCGATGCCCGCCGCGTCGAGCGCGGCGAGGTCGCCGGCCTTGATGCCGTCCTGCCACGTCGTCGTGAGCACGCGCCGGGCGGAGCGGTCCGGCGATGGACTCGGGGAAGGCGACGCCGCGGCCGACCCGTCGAACCGGGCGGCGACCTCGGCGAGGTTGCGCGCCTCCTGCGTGAAGTCCAGCTCCTCGGCGATGACGAGCTCGATCTGGCGCATCTGCTCGCGCAGGCCGCGGATGCCGAAGACGCGCCCGACGACGCGCAGGATGGTCTGGATGGCGCGCAGGTCGAGCGCCGCGATGGCCTCGATGTCCGAGTGCTGCACCTTGACGGCGACGGCGCCGGCCGTCGGGGAGCGTCGCGCGGTGGACCTGGGCGAGCGAGGCGCTCGCGACGGGCGCGCGCTCGAACGTCGCGAAGAGCGCGTCGGGCTCGGCCCCGAGTTCGGCGACGATGCGGGCGCGGACGGCCTCGAACGGGCCGGCCGGCACCTGGTCCTGAAGCCCTTCGAGCTCGGCGCGGAAGGGCTCGGGCAGGAACGTCGTGAGCACGCTCGCGAGCTGCCCGGCCTTGACGAACAGGCCGCGCAGGCGCAGGATCGCGCGGCGCACGCGGCGCCCGTTGCGCGCGTGGAGCGCGGGCGGCGGCGCGCGGCCCACGCCCGCCCCGAGGACGGCGCGCGAGCGCGTTGAAGCCGAGGTAGCTGAGCGCGATCCGCAGCGCGGCGCGCGTAGGCCCGCGCCAGGCGGAAGCGGCGCTGCGCAGGCCGCGCCGTCGGGATGGCAGGCGGCGCCTCCCGCCGCTCCTCGGGTCGGACGACGATCGGCGGCGGGCCGAGCGGGGGAGCGGAAACCTGGGTGAGCATCGGCAAACGGCGGGCGGATGAGGCATACGGCGCGGCGGCGCGCGCGGGTTCGCCAGCCTACCTTGAGCGCCTTAACCCCCAGCGACCTTCGCCGTCGCCTACCTCCGGACGCCCGACCTATGACGATCCGACGCGCCACGCCTGCCGACGCCGCTCTGATCGCTGATCTGGGCGCGCGCACGTTCCGCGACGCGTTCGCGCCGGACAACGACCCCGCGGACCTCGCGCTCTACCTCGCCGAGGCGTTCGCGCCCGAGACGGTCGACGCTGAGCTCGCCGATCCCGCGTCAACCTTTCTGGTGGCTGAGACCGACGCACCCGTCGGGTATGCACGCGTCGTGGCGGGCCGTCCGCATCCGGCGCTGCCCGGTGCCCGCGCTGCCGGGCTCGCGCGGATCTACGTCGAGCAGGACGCGCTCGGGACGGGTGTCGGGGACGCGCTGATGACGGCCTGCCTGGACGAAGCGGCGCGGACCGGCCACGACGCGATCTGGCTCAGCGTGTGGGAGCGCAATCCCCGCGCGATTCGCTTCTACGAACGCTGGGGCTTCCGGGAGATCGGCGAGACGACGTTCACAGTCGGGACGGACGTGCAGCGCGACGTGGTCATGGCGCGGCCGGTTCAGGACGCGCAGGAGAGCCGAGACACTCCCAGCCGGTAAGGACCCCTGCGAAGGCCGCGACCACGGCGCGCCGGGGGCAAGCCCGAACCAGCATCGAAAAATGCCGGCCGGGACAGGAAGACGACCCGAAGACACGCGGATGCAGGCGGCGTTAACGCGTCGACCGCCGGCGCTCGGCCTCGGCGCGGAGCGTCGCGGCGACCTCGGGGTAGTCCACGGTGATCCGGTCGAACATGCCCGCCGTGAGCACGTAGAGGTCGCTCGGCGTCGTCGCGCGGACGGTCGCCGTGCGGACGTCCGCGGTGACGAGGGCGATCTCGCCGAAGAAGTCGCCGGACCGGAGGGTGCTGAGGACGCGGCCGTCCGGTGCGAGCGCCTCGACCTCGCCGCGCGCGATGAAGAACATCTCGTGCCCGTGGTCGCCCGCGCGCACGACGACGTCGCCGGGGAGGCACACGAACGAGCGCATGTGGAGGGCCACCTCGCGCGCGAACGCGTCTGAGGCGTCGCGGAAGAGCGGCACGTTGCGGACGAGGTCGCGGCGCAGGTAGAGCGCGACCTCATCGCGGAGAGCCGGCGGCAGCTCCGAGAGCGTCGCATCCTCGTCCGTGACGAGGTTCTGCTCCCACGCGTAGTCGAAATACGCCTGCACGCGCTCGCGGAGGGCGCTCGGAAGGGCGCGGTAGTGCATAAACGCGGCCATCCGCTCCTGCTGCTGCACGTGCGCAGACCGCAGCGGGTGCAGGTTGTTGAGCACGCGACGCGATGTTGCCGATGAGGAACGCGTAGACGCCCGCCCCGAGCAGCATCACGCCGATCGCGTAGAGCTTCTGCAGCGGCGTCGTCGGGGTGACGTCGCCGTAGCCGACGGTCGTGACAGTGGTGACGGACCAGTAGAGCGCGTCGAGGTATCGCGCCCGCCCCGCCGATGGCGACGAAGCCGCAGGCGACGGCGTGAACGACGAGCGCGAGGCCGTAGAGGAACGTCGCCAGGCGCAGGCGCGCGGCCCAGCCGGCGTGCGCCCGCGCGATGCGGCGGACGATCTCGGACACGCGGACAAGCTTCAGCGCGCGCAGCAGGATCCAGGCCCGCGGCGCGCCGAGCAGCACGAGCGGAAGCGCGGCGAGCACATCGAGGGCGACGGCGAGGCGCGGGCGGGAGTGCCGGGACGCGCGCGCGGCGCGGCGCAGCCGGAGCGCGGCGTCCAGCCCGAAGACGACGGTGAAGCCGATCTCGAAGGCCCGCAAGTGCTCCGCCTCGATGCTCGAGGGCAGCAGCGACAGCGGCACGAGCAGCGCGGCGACCGTCGCGACGGCCGCGACGATGCCGTCCCACGCGTTGAGCGCGGTTAGGACGAGGCCGGTCGGAGGAGCCGGGTCGGGGCGCGGGGTCACAGGAAGCGGAGCGGTGCCGCAGTCTACGCCGCGCGTCCCGCACCGAGGCGTTCGGCCGCGTCGAGGCCGCTCTCGAGGGCAAGGTGCGCGCGGCCCGCCCCGGCGACGCCGTCGCCCGCAACGATCAGGCCGAGCGCGGCCGCGGCGTCTCGCGCGCCAGCGTCCACAGCGCTGTTCGGAAGCGAGTAGCGCCAGCGCTGCGTGTCCGTCCAGAGCGGCTCGGGGAGCGGCCCGACGAGTGCCTCGGCCTGCTGCCTGGCCAGCGCGACAATGTCGGCGCGGTCGTCGTCGTAGTGGGCGCGCGTCCACGCGTCCGACATCTGGGCGATAAGCAGGCCCGCCCCCTGCGGCGCGCGGTTCGGCTTCTGCGCCTCGTCGGCGAGCCACGCGATGGCGTGCGGGTGGCGTTCTGCCGCACCGTCCGCGTTGACGAGCGCGTAGGCGCCGCCGGGAAGGTGGACGGGTGAGTCAAAGGCGAGGACGACGGTGTACTGCGCGCGGTAGGTCGCAGCGGCGAGCGCCTCGGCGAGGGCGTTGCGCGTATCGGGATCGACTGTGCTCGCGCCGACGATCGCCGCTGCCTGCGGCGCGGGAGGCGTAAGGAGGGCGGCGCGGAACGGGCCGAGGCGCACGCTCCCGCCAGGTGTCTCGGCGACGACGGTCCACACGCCGCCCTCCCGTTCGAGGCGCGTCACGGCCGTCTCAAGGCGCAGGTTGAGGCGCGGGAGGGCGGCGGCGAGGCCGCGCGCGAGGTCCGTGTAGCCGCCGCGGAAGGCGAGGCGCGGCGCGCCGTCCGTGCGCGTCTCGTCAGGGCGGAGCGTGCCGTCGTCGGAGAACGGGACGACGGGCGCGGCGATCTCGACGATGTCCGCGGCCGAGAGAACCTGACGGGCGAGCACGTCGGCGGGCGAGCCGGGATCGGGCGAGAAGACCTGCGCGCCGTGGTCCACGCGCCAGCGGAACGGCGCGGCGCCAGCCACGTCGCGCCAGCGCGTCGCCGCACGCCCGCCGACGCCGCGGCTCTTGTCCACGACGACCGCCGCGATGCCTGCCGCAGCGAGGGCATGCGCCGCGGCGAGCCCGGCGAGCCCCGCACCGATGATGCAGACGGACGGGGAAGAGGAGGTCGGCATCGGGCGGGGCGGTCGGGTGAGCGCCCGGTACGGTGCGACGCAGCACCGGGTGCCGGAGGAAAATGCAGGGCGAGGCTGCGACGCCTCGCCCCTACCCCTCAAGCCGCAGGCGCGGCGGCCCGCTTCCGCGAGAGGCACCCGGCGACGGCGCCGATGAGGCGCTCGCGCGTGTACGGCTTTGTCACGTAGTCGTCGAAGCCGAGGGCCAGAAAGCGGGCCCGGTCACCGGGGAGGCTGTAGGCCGTCACGGCAAGGACCGGCAGGCCCGCGAGCCTCGGGTCGGCGCGGAGGTCGACAAGGATGTCCTCTCCAGACATCGTGTCGCCGAGGTGGATGTCCAGCAGGACCGCTTCGAAGCGGTTTTCGCGGGCGAGCGCGAGGGCCTCGGGGCCAGAGGTGGCCGTCTCGACGTCGTAGACCGTCCCGAGGACGCGCTCGGCGACGAAGCGCGCCTGCTCGTTGTCGTCCACGACGAGCACGCAGGGCCGGGACGTCGGCGCGACGGGCGCGGCGCCGACGGCGGGGAAGGCGAGCGTGAAGACGGTCCCGATGCCCTTGGCGCTCTCGACGCGGATGGTCCCGCCCATGCGCTCGGTGAGCTGCCGCGAGATGGCCAGCCCGAGGCCCGCGCCCTCGTGCGTCCGCTCGATGCCGGCCGACTCCTGCTCGAACTCGCCGAAGAGGCGCGGCAGGAAGGCTTTGTCGATGCCGATGCCGGTGTCCTCGACGCGGACGACGACGTGGCCGGCCTGCGCACCAGTCCCGTGCGAGACGCGGATCGTGACGCCGCCGGTCTCGGTGAACTTGAGCGCGTTGCCGGCGAGGTTGTGGAGGATGCGCGCGAAGGCGGCGTCGTCCAGCGCCGCGACGGCGCCCTCGGCCTCGACGGCGGCGGTGATGGAGAGGCCGCGGTCGGCCGCGGCGGGCCCCATGAGCTGCGCCGCCTCGCGCACGGCGGCGGCGACCGACATCGGGAGGCAGACGATCTCGCCGCGGCCGGCCTCGAGGCGTGCGAGGTCCAGGACGGAGTTGAGCGTCTCCATGAGGCGCCGGCCCGAGCGCGAGATGAGGTCCACGAACTCCTGCTGCTGCGGGTCCGAGATCTCGTCGGCGAGTATGTCCGAGAAGCCGAGGATGGCTGTGAGCGGCGTCCGGATCTCGTGGCTCATGTTGGCCAGGAAGGTGCTCTTGAGGTGCGCGACCTCCTCGGCCTGCCGCTTCGCCTGCACGAGCACGGCCTGCGCGCGCTTGCGCTCCGTCACGTCGCGGAGGTTGACGACGGTGCCGCCGACGGCGGGGTCGGCGGTAAGGTCCGAGCCGACGCCCTCGACGTAGATAAAGTGGCCGTCGGCGTGGCGCAGGCGGACCTCGAGGCGGGCCTCCTCGCCGCGGGCGGCGCGGAGGACGGCGGCGATGCGCGCGCGCGCCTCGTCGCGGTCGTCCGGGTGGACGATCGCAAAGAGGTCGCGGCCGACGAGGCGCTCGGGGGCCGTCCCGAGCAGGTGCTGCGCAGCCGGGCTGACGTAGCTCAGGCGCGCGTCGGCGTCAAGGACGACCACGAGGTCCGACGAGTGTTGCACGAGCGCGCGGAAGCGGGCCTCGCTCTGCGCGAGCGCGCCGCGGGCGCGGCGCTCGGCGGTGACGTCCTGCGCGGCGCCCTCGTAGTAGAGCGGCTCGCCGTCCGGCCCCAGCGTCACATGGGCGTCGATGCGGACCCGGCGGACGTGCCCGCCGGGCGTCCGCCAGTCGGTCTCGTAGCGCCGCACGAAGCCGGCCAGGAGGATCGCCTGCTGGAAGGCGACGCGCTCGGCGGGGTCCTCGTAGAGCACGGCTGCGTTGAGCTTGAGGGCGGCCTCGACGCTGGGCGCGCCCATCATCTCGGCCATCGCCGGGTTGGCCAGCAGCACGTGGCCGTCCGGTCTCGTCCGGTACATCCCGATCGGGAGGCCGTCGACGACCGAGCGGTAGCGCGCCTCGGAGGCGGCGAGGGCGGTCCCGAGCGCGGCGGCCGCCATCTCGGCCTCGTCGATCACGGACTTGGTGTGACGCACGTAGAGCACGCCGGCGCCGGCCGAGAGCATGGCCCCGAAGCACGACATCACGAGCGCATACCAGACGAGGCTCTCGGGCGACGAGGTGGGAGGCAGCGCTAGGCCAGTCTTGTGGAGCGTGAACAGCGCGCCGGCCCCGACGACGCCCAGCACGGTGTTGACCACGGCCAGCCGCAGGCCCGACGCCATCGCGCCGGCCAGCGGCGTGAGCACGATCAGTGCCAGCGCCGGGTCCCGAATCCCCGCATCGAGCGCGGCCTGGATAAGGATGATCATCGTCGCCATGACCGTCGTGGTCCACGCGGCCGCCTCGATCTTCCCCGCGCGCACGGCGGCCACGGCCAGCCCGGCCATCGCCATCGCGGCGACGGCCATCCCGACCTGCATCCACGTCCCCGAGATGCTCAGCGCGATCACGAGCATCACCGTCAGGACGAATGCGACCGCGCTCGTCACGGCGACGACCCGTGCGCGGCGGCCCTCCGCCGTGCCGAGGCCGGGGGGCACGAGGCGGGTGAGCAAGGAGGGCCGGGGGTCGCCCATCGGGTGCGGATAGAGCGTTCAGAGGGAACAGCCGCGGGTATCGCCCGGCGCCGCCGGAACACAAGCGCCCGCGCGCCGCGTCGTACGTTTGTGCCTCACACGCCTCGCGCTCGGTGCCCCGCCTCGCCCTCGTCCTGCTGCTCACCCTCGCCGCGTGTGGCCCCGCCCCGGATCCCAACGCCGTCGCGACGCCCCAGAGCACCGTCACGGTGGACTACCGCGGCACGCTCCAGGACGGAAGCGTCTTCGACGAGGCGACGGGCGCCACGTTCAACCTCGGCGAGGTCATCCAGGGCTTCAAGACGGGCATCGCCGGGATGCGCGTCGGCGAGACGAAGACGCTCGTCGTGCCGCCGGAAGACGGTTACGGGCCGTTCGGGTCGCCGCCGGACATCCCGCCGAATGCGACGCTCACGTTCGTCGTCACTCTCAAAGCCGTCCAGTAACCCATGCTCTACGTCATCGCCACGCTCACGGCCCGCCCGGACACCACCGACGCCACGCGCGACGCGCTCGCAGCGCTCGTCGAACCGACGCGCGCCGAGGCGGGCTGCCAGGGCTACGCGCTCACGCAGTCCACGGACGACCCCGCCGTCTTCCGGACGGTCGAGCAGTGGGACGACGCCGACGCCATTGCGGCTCACATGGCGTCGGCGCACGTCGCTGAGGCGTTCGCGAAGGCCGGCGGGTTGCTCGCGGCCGAGCCGGACATCCGCACGTTCGCAGTCGTGGCCTGAGACCGCTCAGGCGAGGCGGGCATCAAGGCGCGCGCGAACCGCAGGCCACTCGTCCGCGAGGATGCTGAAGTAGACCGTATCGCGCGCGTCGCCGGCGGCGCGGACGGCGTGCTGCCGCAGCGTCCCCTCCTCGACCGCGCCGAGGCGCGCGATGGCGGCCCGCGAGGCGGCGTTGCGAGCGTCCGTCTTGAACTCGACGCGCCGCGCCCCGAGCGCCTCGAACGCGTGCCCGAGCAACAGCCGCTTCGCCTCGGTGTTGACGGCCGTCCGCTGCCACGGCGCCCCGACGAACGTCCAACCGACCTCGATGCGGCCGTGCTCCGGCGCCGCGTTGCCGAAGCGCGTGCTGCCCGCGATCGTTCCAGCTGCGACGATCACAAACGGGAGTGCCGTGCCCGCAGCCTGCGCATCGAGCGCCGTCTCGATGTACGCGTCGAGGTCCGCGCGCGAGGCGATGTCCGAGAGCGTCCACTGCCAGAGGGCGTGGTCCTGCGCGACGGCCCACAGGGCGGCGGCGTGATTCCTCATGAGCGGCTCGAGGCGCACGTGCCGGCCGACGAGCGTGACGGGCGCGAGCGGGCTCACATCCGGAACTGCGCCGCCTCGCGGAGCAGCGTCAGCACCACGGGCGCCTCGTGCGGCTGCGCGCCGCGCTCGAAAAGGTCCCCGAACACCGATTCGATCTCCTCGTCGGTGAGGGTCACGCCCGGGTCGTTTCGGATCGCGTCGCACAGGATCGCGTCCTCGCCGATGCCGAAATCGCCGGCGAGGTACGCGCGGATGGCGCCGTCCGGGGAGAGGCGGGCGAGCCGCGCCTGCCGGACAGAGGGCGACTCGGAGCCGAACGGCGGCGCGGTGCCCGCGCGGTAGAAGCTGGACGCGTGGTCGGTCATGGCGTGATGGGGGAGAGTGGGCCCGGGCGGAAGCGGCCGCCGGCGAACACGTCGCGGATGTCGGCGAGCACCTCGCGGTCGATCCGGAGCGGCTCGCCGGCTGCGAGGTTCACGCTCTGGACCTCGTCCACGCGGAGGTCGTAGTTCTCCCAGCCCATGTAGCTGACGAGCGTGCGCTGGAAGTCGGCGTCGACGACGCCGTCGGCGGCGTGGTGCGAGAAGCCGCGGGCGCGCCAGATGGCCTGGATCTCGCGCGCGATGGCCGGCGTGACCGCGACGAGGTTCTGCGCCTGGGTGTCGGTGAAGTAGAGGTCGTTGAGGCGCGTAGAGGCGGGCGAGTTCGGCGATGGGCGTCGGGTGGTCGTAGACCGAGATGTCGACGATGGTGTCCGAGCCGTCGTAGCCCGCGCCAGCCTTGACGACGAGGAGCGCGGCCGACTGCTCGCCGCGGCGGTCGCCGCCGGCGGCTCCGCCCGCGACGAGGGCCGCGAGCAGGCGCCGCGCGAGCGGCCCCTCGGCGGCCTGGAACGCGGCCGCCATCGCGTCGACCGTCTCCGCGCTCACCAGGATGTTGCCCTGGACCGTGAAGCCCTGGCCGGTGACGACCTCGCCGGCCATCGCGGTGCGGACCGACCCGTCCGCCTGCCCGATGCGGCCTCCGCGCCACTCGGACGCGTTCGCTCCTGTCCACGTCGCGGCCCGCCCGTGGCGGTCGATGATGCCGACCTGCCGCTCCTCGGGGTGCGGGTCCTCGCGGATGAGGATCCGGAGCGCCTCCTCGGCCGAGGCGCCGTTCCGCATCAGGACGAGGCCCTGGCTGCCGTAGGCGAGGCGCGCGAAGCTCTGCGTCGCCACGGCGCCCGTCGCCGCGTCTGCCCACGGGACGACCGAGCGCACGTTGGGAAACTTGGACTGGACGGCGATGCCCATCTCGCCCGTCGTCGTGTCCACGGCGACGATCGAGAACGTCGAGACGAGCGGGTCGCCATCCGCGTTGACGGCCGGCGCCTCGGCGCGCGGCGCGGGCCACGACAGCGCGATGCCGACGGCGACCGCCATCAGGACGGCGGCCAAGACGAAGGCGGCACGGCGGAGCGTTGAGGATGTCATTCGGTCGGGGCTGGGGTGAGCCTCGTATTCTACTCGCCGATCCAGCCTCTGCCATGACCCGCCGCCTCGCCCTGCTCGCTTTTCTCGCCCTCGCGGCGCTTCCCTCGGCGCGGCCCGCCGCGGCGCAGAGCACCGGCGGCGAGGTCGCGATCGCGCGCGTCCACTACGGCGGCGGCGGCGACTGGTACTCCGGCGACCCGCTGCCGACGCTCATCGCCTACGCCCGCGCGCACTCGCTGCTGGACCTCGACCCCGAGCCGCACACCGTCGACCTGGACACGGACCGCCTGTTCGGCTACCCGTTCCTCTACCTCAACGGCCACGGCTCCGTGGCGCTCAGCGCGGACGAGGCGGCGCGCCTGCGGCGCTACCTCGACGGCGGCGGCTTCCTCTACGTCAACGACGACTACGGGCTCGACGAGACGATCCGTGCCGCGCTGCGCCAGGTCTACCCGGACCAGGAGTTGGCTGTCCTGCCGGCCACGCACCCGGTCTACCACGCGCACTTCGACTTCCCCGGCGGCCTCCCCAAGATCCACGAGCACGACGGCCTGCCGGCGCAGGGCATGGGCCTGTTTGCAGGCGGCCGTCTCGTCGTGTTCTACGCCTACCAGTCCGACCTCGCCGACGGCTGGGAGCCGGCCGGCACCCACCCGGACCCGCCGGAGGTCCGTGAGGCGGCGCTGAAGATGGGCGTCAACCTGCTCGTCTACGCGATGACGCAGGGCGCGGGCTCGTAGCGGCGGTCAAGGTTCGGGCGGCGCGGCCGATACCCGCGACGACCTCCCGCCCGATCCCGCCATGACCCCGCTCCGCATCCTCTTCTCCGGGCTCTTCACGGTCGGCGTGATGCTGTACGTGCTCAACCCTGTCCCCGAGAAGTTCGAAGCGTTCCTGCGTCTCGACACGGCCGAGCGCCTCGAGGAGGCCGCCCGCACGGCGGACCCGACGCGCGATGGCCCCTCGCAGACGTTCCTCGCGGACCGGACGGGCCGCGACGTCGGCGGAGCGACGGACCTGCCGTTCGAGCGCGACAATTTTCACCTCTGGAGCCTCTACCGCACGGACCGCAGCGCGCAGAGCCTCGGCAGCGCGTGGACCTACCTCGGCATCGCCAACTGGTTCGTGCCGATCGAGCAGCCCGAGCCCGGCGACACGTCCACAGTACCCGGCCTGCCGACGACGGCGCCTGCGATGCCGCGCCCGCCGGGCATCCCGGGCTGACGCCGGGACGAGGCAGGTGACCTCCCCGGAGCCTCGGCGGTCCTCGGGCGTTGCGGGCACTAGCTTTCTGCACACCTGCCCCGCCCCGCCATGATGACCCAGTCGCTCGCCGAGCAAGACCCCGCCGTCGCGGACCTCATCCGCCGCGAGACCGAGCGCCAGAACGACGGCCTCGAGCTTATCGCGTCCGAGAACTTCGTCAGCCCCGCCGTGCTGGAAGCGGTAGGCTCGGTCCTCACCAACAAGTACGCAGAGGGCCTGCCTGGCAAGCGGTACTACGGCGGCTGCGAGGTCGTGGACGAGGTCGAGGATCTTGCCCGCGACCGCGCGAGGCAGCTCTTCGGGTGCGACTGGGTGAACGTGCAGCCCCACTCCGGCGCGACGGCCAACCACGCCGTCTACCTCGCCTTCATGTCGCCCGGCGACCGCCTGCTCGGCCTGGACCTCGCCCACGGCGGCCACCTCACGCACGGCAGCCCCGTCAACTTCTCGGGCAAGCTCTACGACGCCCACTTCTACGGCGTCGACGTGGACGGCCCGACTGCGGGGCGCATCGACGTGGACAAGGTGCGCCAGCGCGCGCTCGAGGTCCGCCCGCGGATGCTCTCCGTCGGCGCGAGCGCCTACTCGCCGCGACTTCGACTACGCCGCCTTCCGCAGCATCGCCGACGAGGTCGGCGCGATCCTGTGGGTGGACATGGCGCACACGGCCGGCCTCATCGCGGCGGGCCTGCTGAACGACCCGCTTCCCCACGCCCACGTCGTGTCCACGACGACGCACAAGACGCTGCGCGGGCCGCGCGGCGGGATGCTGCTCGTCGGCACCAACGGCCCCTCGCCGACGGGCGAGACGCTCAAGAACGGCACGCCCAAGACGACCGGGCAGGTCCTGGACTCGGCCATGTTCCCCGGCGCGATCGGCGGGCCGCTGATGCACGGCATCGCCGCGAAGGCCGTCGCCTTCGGCGAGGCGCTCCGCCCGGACTTCGCGGACTACCAGAAGCGGACCATCGCGTGCGCGCAGGCCATGGCCGAGGCGTTCGTCGAACGCGGCTACGCCGTCGTCTCGGGCGGGACCGACAACCACCTCGCGCTCGTGGACCTGCGGAGCAAGGGCGTCACGGGCAAGGCCGCCGAGGCGATGCTCGGCGAGGCCGCCATCACGGTCAACAAGAACATGGTCCCAGGCGACCCGGAGAGCCCGTTCGTGACGTCGGGCATCCGCGTCGGCGCGCCCGCGATGGCGACGCGCGGCTTCGGGCCGGACGAGTTCCGGACGGTCGTCGCGCTCATCGACCGCGTGATCTCGTCGGGCGGGGCCGAGGCGGGCGCCGTGCGGGCCGAGGTCCGCGCGCTGTGCGACGCGTTCCCGCTCTACGCCCTCGAGGCGGCCTGAGGGGGAAGGCGGGCGTTTCTCTCAGCCTGTCCTCCATGCTCTGCAATTTCCTGCGCGCCGTGGAGCCGCGACGTTCAGGCCGCGTACGACCGCGCGCCGGCCGACCGTTGGCCTGCACGTCGCGCCCGCGTTCCCGAGCACCTCGGTGGCCCGTCCGCGCCGAGCGCGGCACCCGCCTTGCTCCGGCCGCTCCGTATGTTCTCCCGCCCGCAGCGGCGCCCCGCACGTCCCCTCGATGGCCCACGACTCGACCCCCGTCCAGGAATCCGCGCTCGCGCGGCTCGGGCACACGCTGTACCAGCGCGCGCTCGTCCGCCGCGAGGACGAGGCCATCACGGACCCGCGCGGGCAGCCCATCGGCTGGCTTCTCGACACGCGGACGCCGATGCTCGACGGGGCCGTCTTCTCCGAGGCCGGCGGCGTCCTCGCCGAGCGCCTGCGCTCGCGCGGCGTGGTGCAGGTCGCGGGCTACGGCTACGGCGCGTTCCCGCTCGTCTGCGCCGTCCTGCCGCACGGCACGGCGGAGCGCCCGCTCGCCGGCGGCTTCATCCGCGAGCGCCGCAAGCCCTACGGCCGCCGGCGCCTCGTCGAAGGCCCCCTCGACCGCTCCAAGCCCGTCGCCCTCGCCGACGACATCCTGAACTCGGGCCGCTCGGCCGCCCGCGCCGTCGCCCTGCTCCGCAGCGACGGCTTCGAGGTCGCTGGCATCGTGACGCTCTTCAACTTTACGTGGTCCGGCGGCCGCGCCCGCCTCGAAGGCGACGGCCTGTGGGTCGAGTCGCTGCTCGAGCTCAACCTGCGCGAAAGCGCACCCGCGCGCCCGACGGCCTCGGGCGATACGGCCTGACCCCTCTGTGAACCTCTGGAGATCGAAGCCGCCGGCCGCGCCGGCGCTTCCCGAGCCTGCGCCCGCGCAGGCGGGCGCCGACGCCTCGCCCGGCGCCGCCGTCTCGATCCTCGACGCCGCCGGGGTCCCGCTCCACGCCGCCGCCGCGCCGCCCGTGATCCTCGACGGCCACGGCGCGCCCATCGCCTCGGCAGCCGGCGAGATGCCGTTCCTGGACCACCTCGAGGAGCTCCGCTGGCACCTTATCAAGGCGATCGGCGGCGTCGCCGTGGCCTGCGTGGTGTGCTTCGTCTTCGCGGACTGGATCATCACCCACATCCTCCTCGCGCAGACCAAGGCGAGCTATTTCATGTACCCCATCCTCGGCGTCGACGCCGTGGACGTGACGCTCCAGAACCGGACGGTCACGGGGCAGTTTTTCGCCTACTACGGCACGATCCTCGCCGCCGCCCTCGTCCTCGGCTCGCCGGTGATCGTCTACCAGATCTGGAAGTTTATCGAGCCCGGGCTGTACCCCGGCGAGAAAAAGGGGGTCCGGTTTGCAGCGGCCTTCGCGACGTTCTTCTTCGCGTGCGGGATCGCCTTCGGCTACCTCATCCTCTCGCCGTACGCGCTCCAGTACTTCGCGACGTTCAGCATCTCGACCTCGATCCTCAACGAGTTCGACATCAACCGCTACTTCTCGATGCTGATCGGCTGGACGTTCAGCGCAGGTCTGCTCTTCGAGGCGCCGGTCGTGATGGTCGTGCTGGCCCGCCTCGGCATCGTCAATTCGGCGATGCTCCGGGGAAGCTGGCGCTTCGCGCTCGTGATCATCCTCATCCTCGCGGCCGTGCTCACGCCGCCGGACCCGCTGAGCATGATCATCATGGCGATTCCGCTGCTGCTGCTCTACGAGCTCTCGATCTGGCTCGTGCGCGGTGTCGAGCGCGGCCTGCGCCGTGACGCCGAGAAGGTGGCAGCCGAGGAGGCCGCGCGCGCCGGCACGGCCGTCGTCCCGACCGAGCCGTCGGGCGACGGGATGGCCTGACGCGAAGGGAAGCCGGTGCGTCGGGCACGGCAGGCGGCGGGGCGTCGTTTCTTTCCCGCCCCACCTGTCGCCTCCCGATGCGCCGCCTCGCTCTCGCTCGTCCTCGTCCTCGCGCCTGGCCTCGTCCAGGCGCAGACCGGGGACGACCTCTTCGCCGTCCGGAAAAACTTCGCCCTCTTCGGGCGGATCTACGAGCTGCTCGCCTCGGAGTACGTGGACGCCGTCGACGCCGAGCGGCTCATGCGGACCGGCATCACGGCGATGACGGGCGAGCTCGACCCGTACACCGTCTTCTTCGACGAGGCGACGACGGCGGCGGGCCGTCTCCAGCAGGGAGCCGACGTCGGCGGGGTGGGCATCGTGGCGGCGCAGGCCGGCGGGCGCCTCGTCGTGGCGGCTGTCCTCGACGCGTCGGCCGCCGAGGCGCAGGGGGTGCGGCCGGGCGACGCGGTCGTGACGATCGCCGGGCGTCCGGCGCAGGATCTCTCGGCGACGACCGCATCGGGCCTGCTCCGCGGCGAGCCGGGCTCGCTCGTCGAGGTCGAGGTCGAGCGCGAGGCGCCCGACGGGCCGCCGGCGCGCCTCCGCTTCCAGCTCGCCCGCGCTGAGGACTCCACGGACAAGGTCACGTTCTCCGGCTTCGCCGGCGACCCGGCGCAGGGCGTCGCCGTCGTTCGCCTCGCCGACTTTCTCGGCCCGGCGTCGGCTCAGATCCGCGGCGCCGTCGAGGCGCTGCGCGCGCAGGGCGAGGTCCGCGCCCTGATCCTCGACCTGCGCGGCAACCCCGGGGGCCTCCTCAACGAGGCCGTCGACGTGTCCGGCCTGTTCCTGCCGCAGGGGACCCTCGTCACGGCGACTCGCGGCCGAGCCGAGGGCACCGCCGCGACCTACCGCACGACGGCCGCACCGCTCCTGCCCGACGTGCCCGTCGCCGTCCTCGTGGACCGCCACAGCGCCTCGGCGAGCGAGATCGTCGCGGGTGCGCTTCAGGACCACGACCGCGGCGCGATCGTCGGCGAGACGACGTTCGGCAAGGGCCTCGTGCAGATCGTGCGGCCGCTGCCGTACGGGACGGCCGTCAAGCTCACCGTCTCGCGCTACACCACGCCGGCCGGGCGCGAGATCCAGCGCCTGACGTACGCGCAGGGCACCGAGGCGACGGCCGTCGCCGACGCGGACCGCCGCGCGTTTCGGACCGACGCCGGCCGGGCCGTCCGCTCGGGCGGCGGCATCGAGCCGGACGTGGCCGTGAGCCTCGGCGAGCCGAGCGCACTGGAGCAGGCACTCGTCCGCGAGGCGGCCTTTCTGCGCTTCGCCAACCGCTATGCCGCGCAGCACCCCACGCTCGACCCCGGTTTCCGCGTCGACGATGCGCTGTGGGCGGACTTCCGGCGCACCATCGCCGACGTGGCCTACGAGACGCCGGCCGAGGAGGCCGTCGACGCGCTTGAACGCAGCTTCGCCACGGCGGGGACGGACGCGGCGGCCGAGGTGGCGGCTCTGCGCCGCGCAGCTGAGCGCGACAAGGCGCGTGACGCCGAGCGCAACGCGCCGCGCCTGCGCGCGCGCCTGCGCCAGGAGATCCTCGCGCGGAGCGTCTCGCAGCGCGGCCTCGCCGAGGCCGCCCTCGCTGACGACGCCGTCCTCGCCGCCGCGCGCACGCTCGTCCTCGACCCGGTGGCCTACGCGCGTACCCTCGGCCGCTGACCCGAGCCGTCAGGCGGGCGATTCGGAACCGGAGCGTTCCGTTTATGCCCGCACACGGCAGGGTGGAGGTGTCTGATGCTCCAGTTCCCGAGTGGCACGGCACTTGCGAAACCGGTGGACTCCCTGCCCTCGGTCCGCTGCTCGTCGCCGCACTCCTTGCCCTTGCCGCCACGGCCGCGTCCGTCTTCCTCTCGGAGGTCGCCGCGGCGCTCGTCGTTCGCCTCTGTCGCCCGTCGCGGGCGCGGCGGCGCGCTCAGGCGCGGGCGACGGAGGCCGGGTGGCTCGCCGCGCGCGCGCAGACGTGGTTCCTCACACCTGCCCCGCTCGGCGGTCCTGCTGACGCGGCGCGCGGATTCCGCGACCTTACCGTCGCCGACCTCGGCCTCTGTGCAGATCCGCAGCACCCGACCGTCCGGCACACAGCGTCTGGCGCGTACCGCCTGCTGCCAGTCCCGCCGTGCGCGGCGCTCCATGCGGCGGCCGAGCGCCTCGGCGCCGAGGCGTCCGTCGGCGGCGGCCTGCTCGTCGTTGGAATGGACGAGGCACCCGAGGACGCCGTCGCGGTCCTCGTGCTCGGGCCGCTCGTTCAGATCCCCCTCGACGCCGTGCCGTGGACCCTCGTCCGCGCGCTCACGACGCCCCGCGCCGATCCGCTCGTGCCCGCCGCAGCGCCCGCAATGCCGACGGCCGAGGTGCCCATGCCCCGCCGCGCCGCTGCGACGCCGGACACGCCGCAGCGTGCACGCCGGCTTCCCTCGTGGCGCTCGCCGAAACCGACGGTGCGCCGCCGCGACCGTGCCGCGGTGCGGGTGGCGGCCTAACCGCGGTTGAGGCGCCGGAGGGCGTCCACGACTGCGGTGCCGTCGCCGGCCGGGTCCACCTCGGTGTCCTTGTAGACGACCCGCCCGGCACGGTCGATGATGAACGTCCACCGCGCCGCGGTAACGTCGCGCGTCAGCGTCGTGGTGTGGCCATCGACGTCCCGGGAGATCTCGCCGCCGGCGCCGACGGGGACGCCGAAGGCACGCGCGATGGCGCCCTGGGTGTCCGAGACGAGCGGGAAGTTGAGGCGGTTCGAGCGCTTGAACGCGCGCAGGTTCGCCACCCGGTCGCCGCTCACGCCGACGACTTCAGCGCCGAGTTCCTGGAGGCGGCTGCGGTTGTCCCGGAAGGCGCAGGCCTGCGCCGTGCAGCCACCCGTCATCGCGGCCGGGTAGAAGTAGACGACGACGAAGCGCCGGCCGACGTGGTCGCGGCTGCGCCACGTGCTCCCCGCGTCGGACGCGCCCTGGAAGACCGGCGCACGGTCGCCGACGTTGAGCGTCACGGTCTGCGCCCGTGGCGCCGCGGCGAGGGCGAGCAGCAGCCCGAGGCACAGGAAGCGGGAGAGCGTGGAGCGGGTCGGCATGGCGGCAGCGGGTTGGAAACGGGAAAGACGCAGCCCGCGGCGCGCGCGGTTCCACCGGCCTCTACCACGCGCCGCCGACTCGCCCCTCCTTCCCATGCCCGCACCGCCCAAGATGCTCGACACCCGCAACGCGCAGTACGCGGGCCTCGCGCACGAGACGAATCCATCGGACCCACGCTCGTGCCTGAGACGGCGCGATCAGGCGCTCGTCATCCCGGCCAACAGGTCAGCGTGAGCGCCTTGGAGCCCGCGCTCGCGTAGTGCCGTCTGTCCGAGACGCCCCGGTCGTGCTCGTCCGCGCCTGAGCTACGCCGCGTTCGGCGCAGCCGCCTCGGCGGCACCGGGAACGAGGTTGGCCGGCTCGGGCGGCGTCGCCTTTGCCTTCTTCTTGAGCTTCTTGTAGGCCGCGACGTCCAGCGTGTCCGGCGCGAGGGCCCAGACGAGGGCGCCGCGGCCTGCCGTCACATCCGCCCAGCGGACGACTGGGACGTCGATCCGGAGCACGGACCCCGTCTTGACCTCGAACGTGCCACCACCGACGAGGAGGGCTGCCAGTTGCGAGGTTGTCGGCTCGTGACCGACGACGACGAGCGTCGCGGCGCCATCCGGCTCGCCCTGGATCTCGGCGAGGACGGCGGGCGCTGTCGCCTCGTAGAGCGCGTCCGTGATGCGCGCCGGGCCGGTCCAGGCGCCAGCCTCGGCAGCGAGGCGCATCGTCTCGCGCGTTCGCACGGCCGACGAGACGAGGGCGCGGTCCGGCACGCAGCCCGAGGCCGAGACGAGGCGTCCCATCTTCGCCGCCGCCTTGACGCCGCGCTCGGCGAGCGGGCGCTCAGTGTCTGGCGTCTCGGCCGTCCAGTCGGACTTGGCGTGGCGCATTAGCAGGATCGTCTTCATCGGGTCGCAGGATGGGGGGAGCGCGGGCGAACCTACGGCGTCGCGAGCGGCTGTGCGCCGAGGATGGGCACGCCCGTCGACGCGTCGACCCCGATCGGGGTCACGATGGTCGGGCCGGACTGGAAGACAGCAGCGTACGTGAACACCGTGATGAAGCCGGCAACGCCGACCACGAGCGCCACGATGAACGCGCCGTAGGACGCCCGAAGCAGCTGGTACTTGCGCTGCAGAACGGAGCCCACACCGTAGATGTCCGCCATCATCATCTCGTAGAGGGCGACCGGATCCATCATCCGCTCCTTCATCGCGATCTTGAAATCCTCCTGCGTGAGGTGTGCGAAGTTTCCGAAAAACAGGATGTTCGTGTGGTGCCGGCGGCTTTCCTCAAGCGAGATGTTTCGGCTCTGCACGCGCGGCCGCGCTGAGAGGACGGCAAAGACGAGCGAGACCAGGCAACCGACGAGGAAGATCGAGGTCGGGATGAGCAGCCACGGGTTGGCGTCCACCTTCGGCGCGATGGACGCGATCAGGATCGAAACCATGAGGCCATTGATCGAGATCATGATGTTCGCCTTCGAGTCCGCGAGCGACGTCAGGTCCATGTTGACGCGATAGCTCGTCCGGAAGAGCGTCTCGACGCCGCGTGTTGAGCCGAGCGACTGGAAGAGCGTGTCCGGGTTGCTCGGGTCGATCTCGACCTTCTGCTTTTTCTTTTTCTTCTCCTTGGGCGCCGCGAGGTCGTCCGGCGTCGCAAGGTCTCGCATGTCTGCAAGCGTGTCCGTCGTCGTGGTCGACGCCCCGTCGCCGTCCGCGATATCGGGCGTCGTAGAGATTGTCAAGGGAGAATCCGCCATGGGCGTATTGGAAAGGGAGACCCGGGTAAACGCCTAGAAGGCGAATCCGGTGCCGAAGGTGAACAGCGTGCTGTCGCTCGAACGCCCGACGCTGAGCGTGAGCACGGCACGGTCGAGGGCGTTGAAGAAGAGGCCGCCGCCGTAGCCGACGTGGATCGTGTCAGAGTCTTGGACGGCTGGCTGCGGACAGAACTGGCCTGGCGGGCACGTCGCGGCGATATCGCCGGTCCAGACGCGGCCGGCGTCCGTGAACGCGAGCGCGCCGATGGTGAGTGGCAGCGCGTAGGTGTTGAGCCGGAAAAGGTTCGTGCGGAGCTCGGCGCCGGCAAAGGCGGCCGTGCGGCCCGAGAAGCGGTCGCGGCGGTAGCCACGGATCGACCGCGGCCCGCCTACCGTCGCGGCGTCGAAGAACGGGAAGTCGCCGAAGCGGTGGTCCGCCCCTGCGCGCAGTGCCAGCGTGACGTGGCGCGCATAGAGCAGCGGGACGTAGGCCTGCGCCTCGCCGCCGACCGACCCGTACCCCTTCGCGGCGCCGGTGACGCCGGCGCGGTAGGCGCCCGTCGCGGCGAGGCGCACGCCCTGGACCGGCACGGCGCCACCATAGGCCGTCGTGAGCGAGAGGCGCGCGGACGCGCCGGCGTGGACCTGCGGGTCGTAGATGTTCGGCTGGAACTGTGCGAGAACATCGATGGGCGTCGTGAGCAGCGAGTCGGCGTGCGAGACGTCGGCATAGCGGATGCTCGGGCCGACGACGAGGCGGAGGCCCTGCCCGAGGTCGTTGCCGAAGCCGGCGTCGAGCTGGATGCGCGCGATGTCGACGCGCTCGCGGTCGTCGTTTAGCTCCGCCGTGCCGTTGCCGAAGCCGTAGAAGTTGCGGACGAAGCGCGGCGTCGCCGCGACGGCGTCCACGTCGAGGTCGACCGTCCCGATGGCCTCCTGCATGCGGCCGCTGTAAAACGCCCGCGAGTCCGCCGGTCGTGGGCGAGACGGTCGCGCCGAGCGTGTGCGTCGCCGCGACGGGGCGGAGGCGGAAGCCGGGGATCGTCTCCGTCACCTGCGCGCCCACGACGACGCCGTCGGTCGGGTCGTAGCTCACGAGCGGAAACACCGACCGGCGGCGCAGCACCATCTCGTAGCTGTCGTAGCGGTTGACGCCGGCGTCGTTGGTGCGCCGGTCCTCGACGCGGGAACCGCGCCCGTCGATCTCGAGGCCATCCTCGGTGTCGTAAACCGCCACGTCGCCGGCCGGCGCCTCGAGCCGGTCGCCGCCGCCGCCGCCGATGACGCGGACGGCGACCGTCTTCGGGCCGGTCCCGACGACCTCGAAGAGGTCGCGGCCGCCGAAACCGTAGAAGCGCACCTCGTCCGTCTCGTTCGGGCTGAACGTGCGGGCGTAGAGGACGTCGTCCTCGCGGCCGTCCTTCGCCGAGCGGACAACGACGGACAGGCGGCCGTCGGCCTCGCGCGTCGCCGTGAAGCGCTCGCGCTCGTCGGACCCGACGACATCGACGATGCGGCGGTGGAGGCTGTAGAGATCGCCGGCAAGCTCGACGAGCCGGTCGCGGCGCGCGCGCAGGCCGCGCGTCCATTCTGCGCCGACGCGGGTGTAGATCTCGGGCGGCAGTTGGCGCACGGACCGGTCGATGACGTCGTCCGTGATCTCCGTCTGGAGCTGCCGGGCGACGGCCTCCATGTCATCGCGGGTGAGCGCGTTGAGGAAGCGGCGGTCCTGCTCGAAGCCGTTGGCGGTGAGGCCGCGGATGGAGCCGTAGTCCTCGCCGAACGGCTGGAGGCGCTCGTCGGCGAACCGCCGGAGGAAGAACGGGGCGACGCCGCCGATGGCGTAGAAGGCGAAGTCGTGGTCCTTGGCGACGGGCACGTAGACCTTGCCGCGCGTCGCCGCGTCGCCCGTCAGCGCCGCGTCGAGGTCGCCGGGCTCGTAGGCCGCCCAGCGCCACTGGTCCTCGTGTCGGTCCCAGTCGGCGATCATCATGTCGACCATGCGGGCGCGGAGGAAGGCGCGCTGGTCCACGTGGTGGTCCTGGTCCTCGCGGAGCTTCTCGAAGAGCTTGCCCGCCGAGACGACGCTCTCGACGCCATCGAAGCCCTCGACGCCGCGCATGTCGTCGTCGGCGCGGACCTCGAGGAGGGCGGCGCGGCCGGCGAAGCGCTCGCGGTAGCGCCCGAGGCGCGGGTCGTCGGGGACGTAGACGAGGCGCGGGCGCGCGATGAGGACGCCGGCCGCGCGCGAGAGCGGGTAGGCGACGAGCGCGCCGAAGGGCGTCTGCGCCGAGCGCAGGTCCAGCACGACGGAGCCGGCGACGCCGTCGCGGAGCTCCTCGGGGATCTGCCCCGTGCCGCCCTTCTCGACGAGGCGCAGGCCGTACTCGCGCCCGTCGGCGCCCTGGAGGCGCAGGCCGGTCGTCTGGTTGCCGCCGCCCTGGTAAAGCGGCACGAGCCCGCCGGCCTCCGTCCCGAGGTCCAGGACGGGCATCGTGACGGGCGTCGCCCAGACGTCGCGGTAGCCGGCGCCCCAGACGGTCTGCTGGAAGCTCGAGTTGCGGAACGGGCCCGTCGTGAAGTTGACGTCCGTCGGCGCGACGACCGTGCCGCCGAGGTTCGCCGGCAGGTCGCCGGCCGTCGTCTCGGGGATGTCCGGATCGACGAGCTCGCTGTTGGAGCCCGCGATCTCATGGCGGAAGGCGACGCGCGAGGTGCCCGTCCGCACGTCGACCTCGACGGTCTCGGCCCAGAGGCTTCCGTCGGCGTAGTAGGTCAGGCGCTGGTAGCCCGGCTTCGGGACGATGGACGCCGCGCCGCGCCCGGCGACGGCCGGCGTCGCGCGCCCGCCGCCCGTTCCCGAGACGAGGTACGCCTGGCGGTTGATCTCCGAGCGAACGACGTCGAACGTCTGGAGGCTGCGGTCGTGGGACGACGCGTAGACGAGGCGGTCCTGCTGGCGGAAGAGGCCGTCGAGCACGTCGCGCATGACGCGGTAGCGCTCCGAGGCGAGGCTCTCGCCGCTCGTGCCGACGGTCTGCCCGACGAGCGGCCCGAGGCCGAGCGTCGCGACCGTCTGGCCCACCGTCCGCTGGCCGGCGTAGGGCCCGTTCGAGACGACCGGGTGGTGCCCGATGACGATCAGGCGGTCGTCGTCGCGGCTCTGGATCGTCTGCTCGAGGAAGGTCGCGACGTCGGCGGGAGAGCGGACGTTTTCGCCGTTGTAGTGCCCGTCCGGCTGCTGGTCCGGGTCGCGGAGCCACCACGCGGTGTCGATGGCGAGCAGGCGCAGGCCGGGCGCGAGCTCAATGTCGCGCGGCCCGCCGGCCTGATCGCCGGGCGTCAGCACACTGTCTCCGAGGGCAGCAATGAGGGCGTCCTCGAGGCGCTCCACACCGGCCTTCCCTTCCGCCCAATCGCGGTCGCCGGGGATGGCGACGATGCGGCCGGGGTAGCCGGCGAGCGCGCGGCCGAGCGCCTGCACGGGGCGCGCCGCCGCCTCTGCGCCGGCGCCTTCGGGAATGCCCGCTGCCGTCTCATCGCCCAGGAAGACGACGGCCGAGGCCTGTCCGGCCGCCCGCGCATCGGCCCCGATCGCCGTCAGGACGGCGTCGGAGCCTGTCGCCACGTCGCCGGTGTTGCCGGTGAGGAAGACGCGGAAGGCGACGACGCCCTCGGGCAGCGGCTCCATCTCGGCACCGCGGTAGCGTGGGGCGACAAAGTCGCGGGAGGTCGCGCAGCCGGCGAGGCCGGCTGCGCCGACGATGGCGAGCACGGCGAGGATCGGGGCGGCGAGGCGCCTAGCGGTCGGTCGGATCAAAGCGCAGGAGCGTGGCGGGGCCGCGGGGCCCCTCGTTGGAGATGAACAGCGTCCCGTCCGGCGCGAACGCGAGCCCCTCAGGCTGCGGGAACAGGGCCGCGGGAAGGTCGACGACGGTGACGAGCGCGCCCGCCGGCGTCAGCACGGCGATGGCGGTGCGGACAGACGACAGGACGTAGACCTCGCCCGTGGTGGGGCGGATGGCAATCGCAGACGGCTTGAACGGCTGGCGGCCGTCGACGAGCCGCCGGTCGAGCGTAAAGACGGGCGCGGACGAGAGCGTGTGCGTCCGCAGGTCGAAGGCATAGATGGCGCGGACGTGGCCGAGGCCCTTGCCCGGGTCCTCCTTGCATGCGACGAGCAGGCGCTCGTTCGCGGCATCGTAAGCGAGGCCCTCGGCGTCGTTTCGGCTCGCGAGGTCCGTCTCGAAGCGCTCGGCGTCGACCGCCGCGCCCTGCCGCCGAATGCGGTAGAGGTCCCCGTCGCTCACGAGCGCCCAGATGTCGTCCCCGACACGCTCGACGCCCTCGAAGTCGCCACGGCGCTTGAACTCCTGCTCGCCGACGACGGCGCCCGTCCGCGGGTCGAGCTCGTAGAGGATGCCCGCCTCGTCCTGGACGGCCATGAGGTTGCCGTTGGCGAGGACCGTCAGGGCCGACGCCTCGCGGAGGCCGGGGGCCAGGTTGAACGCAGCCGACGGCGTGGCAAACCGGTAGGGCACAGTGCGCCCCGCCGCTGCCGAGTCCGCAACCGCTGCTGGCGCCGGGCGTGGAGCGGGCTCGCTGCACGAAGCACCGAAGAGGAACGCGGGGGCGAACAGGGCGACGAGTCTTTGCATCGTGCGCCAACGCCCGACGGCGACGTCGGGTTCGGCCCCGCACGGCCGCGGCTACCTTCGAGGCCTCATCCGACCCGTTTTCGTGCCGCTTTCGTTCCGCACGGCCGCCCGCACCGAGGCGCTTCTCGATGCGTTCGCCTCCCTCGTCCGCACCGAGCCGCTCGGCGTCGCACTCGCGCGCGAGGCCGTCGTCGTGGCGCGCTCGACGGCTCTGCGGGCGCACGTCGAGGACCGGCTCGCGCACCAGATCGGCTGTGCGGCGTCGATCGACCTCCAGTCGCCGCGCCTGTTCGTGGCGGAGCTCGCGCGGCGCTTCGGCCTCGTCCCGCCGGCGCCGGCGGGCCGCGCCTACGAGGCGTCGGCGCTGGCATGGCGCATCGCGCGCCTGCTGCCGGCGCTCGGCGGCCCGCTCTACGCGCCGCTGACGGCGTACCTCGACCGGCAGGTCGAGGCCGAGCGCCCAGGCGGAACGTTTGCCCTCGCCACGCGCCTCGCCGGCGCCTTCGACGACTACCAGGTCTACCGCCCGCACGTCCTCAAAGCGTGGGCGGACGGCACGGCCGTCGTGCCGGGCTGGCCGCACGAGGCGTGGCAGGCCGAGCTCTGGCGCACGCTCCTCGCCGAGCCGCTCCCCACGGACACGCCTGAGACGCCCGAGCTTGACCGCGCGACGCTCGTCCGGACGCTCACGGCGCGCCTCGACGGGACCGTCTCGGAGGCCATCCTCAGGACGCTCCCCAAGCGCGTCTCGCTGTTCGGGACGCCGCTCCTGCCGCCGGCCTACCTCCGCGTCCTCGTCGCGCTCGCGCGCCACGTGCCCGTCACGGTCTACGCCGCGCTGCCTGGCCGCGACGGCGGGGCCGCCTTCGGCGCCGAGATGCGGCACCCGCTCCTGCGCGCGCTCGGCGGCCACACCCGCGACACGGCGGACCTCTTCGACGCCCTCGAGATCCCCGAGGCGACGCACGTCCCGGCCGGGCCGTCGTCTCAGAGCGCCCTGCACGCGCTTCAGTCGGCCCTGCTGACGGATACGCCGCCCGAGCGCCTCCTCCCGCTCGACCCCGCCGACCACTCGGTCCGCGTCCTCGACGCGCACTCGCCGCTGCGCGAGGTCGAGGCGCTGCGCGACGAGATCTACGACGCCTTCGACGCGATCCCGGACCTGCGGCCGTCCGACGTGGCGATCCTCGTGCCGGACCTCGCCCGGTACGCGCCGCTCGTCGAGGCCGTCTTCGGGACGTCGCCGCCGGCCGTCCAGGGGCGGAGAGCGCCCGCGGCGCGCCTGCCGGTCCACGTCGCCGACCCGCCGCGCGGCGTGGAGCGCCACACGCTCGACGCCTTCGACCGCCTCCTCGGCTTGCTCGACGGCCGCGCCGCGGCGTCCGACGTGCTGGGCCTTCTCGACGTCCCGGCCGTCCGCCGCGCCGCCGGCATCGACGCGTCCGAGATCGCGACCGTCCACGGCTGGGTTCGAGACGCGCGCGTCCACTGGGGCCGCGACGCGGCGCACCGGCAGGGCTGGGCCGAGGACCAGGCCGGTGATGGCGACCTGCACACGTGGCGCTTCGGGCTGGACCGGCTGCTCCTCGGCGTGATGACCGGCCCGACGGACGCCGTCGTCCTCGGCCGGCGGCCGATGGGGGAGGGGACGCTGGACGCCGCGGACCTGCTCGGGCGCCTCTCGGAGTGGCTCGAGGCGCTCTTCGCCGGGCTCGACACGCTCCGCGCCCCGCGCCCGCTCGCGCAGTGGGCCGACGCGCTCCTGCTGTTCGTCGACGCCGTGCTGGCGCCCGAGGGGACGGACGAACTGACGGCCGTCGTCGCCCTCCGCTCCGCCGCCGACCGCCTCGCGACGCTCCGCCCGACGACGCACGGCGAGGCCGAGCCGGCCGTCGGGCTCGGCGAGGTGCAGGCGCACCTCGCCCACGCGCTCTCGGCGCTGGACCGCAACGAGCCGTACCTCACCGGCCGCATCACCGTCGTCGACCCGACCGCGGCGCGCCTCGTCCCCTTCCGCGTCCTCGCCGTCGTCGGGCTGGACAACGCGTTCCCGCGGGCCGACACGCGCCCCGCCTTCGACCTGCTCGCGGTGCGCTCGGAGCCCGGCGACCCGGACCCGGCGGGCACGGACCGGCAGACGTTCCTCGACACCGTCCTCTCGGCCAGAGACCGCCTCATTCTGACGTACACGGGCCGCTCGCAGCGCGACAACTCCGAGCGCGCCGCCTCGTCCGTCCTCGACGCCTTTCTCGACACGTGCGCCGCGACGTTCGAGCACGCAGAGCGCCTCGTCGTGCGGCACCGCTTGCAGCCGTTCAGCTCGGCGTATTTCCCCGCCGGCGGTGACGGCGACGGGCTGTTCAGCTACGCCGCGCAGCACCGCCGCCCGACAGGGCGTCCGAGCGCGGGCGCGCCGTTTTTCGAGCCGCCTCACCGCGACCTCGTCGTCGGCCTCCCCGGCGCGATGGTCGAGACGACGACGGACGCGCTGGCGAGCGCCTGGGCGCACCCGTCGCGCGCCTTCTGCTCCGCGCGCGGCCTGCGGCCCGATCTGGCCGATGCGGAGGTCCGAGACGACGCGCCGGCCGAGCTCGACGCGCTCGATCTCTACGCCGTCAAGGACGGCCTGCTGGCCCTTTTGACGTCCGGCGCGACGCCGGCCGAGGCGTATGAGGCGCTGCGCGGGACGGGCGTGCTCCCGGCGGGCGGGCTCGGGCAGGCATGGTTCGACCACGCGCACGGGCTCGTCGCAGCCGTCGCCGAGCGCGCGGGCGCGGTCGGTGTCACGCTCGCCGTGCCGGTGACGGTGGAGGCAGAGGCGTGGCGCCTCGGCGGGCGCCTCGCGATCGCCGAGGGCGGCGCGCTGCGCGTGCGCGCCTCGCGCGTCGGCCCCAAGGACCTCGTCCGCGGCTGGGTGGACCACCTCGCGCTGTGCGCGGCCGGGCTGGCGCCGGGGCGGACGGTCATCGTCGGGCAGGACAAGGCGGTCGCGTTCTCGCCGCTCGAGGCGCCGCTCGCGGCGGCGTACCTGCAGGCGCTCGTCCGCGGCGCGCTGGCCTTCGAGCACGTGCCGGTCCCGCTCTTCGAACACGCCTCGCACGCCTACGCCGAGGCGCTCTGGACGCAGCGGCAGCCCGACGTGCGGCGCTCGGCCGAGAACCTCGCCGCGGCGGAGTCCGCCGGCTGGCGGCCGGTCCGCATCGGACAGTGCTTCGCGCCGTCGCAGCCCGACAAGGCCGCGCATCCCGGCGCGCTGGCCGTCGCCGCCAAGGCCTTCTCGGACCCGTACGCGCCGCGCTGCGACGCCTCAGACCCGTACGTCGCGCTCTGCTACCGCCACCAGTCGCCCACGGACGCCTTCCCAGACGCGGTCGACCGCTGGGCACGCCTGCTGTGGGCGCCGCTCCTGGTCACGATGGAGCGGTAGCCAGGCGCCGGTCCTGCTGCTCAGCTTCCCTGCACCGCCCGCGCCGGGTCTACGGATGCCGCCCGCGAGGCCGGATAGAGCGCCGCGATGGCGCACAGCGCGACGGCGACGACGGCGATGAGCGTCACGTCGAACGGGCGGATCGAGACGGGGTAGGCGTCGATGACGAACTGGCCGGGGTCGGCGAGCTTGGCGAAGCCGAAGGCCTTCTGCGCGAGCGCGAGGCCGAGGCCGAGCGCGAGCCCGATGCCGGTCCCGATGCCGCCGACGAGGAGGCCCTCGAGCAGGAAGATGCGGCGGACGTCCGCGCGCGAGGCGCCCATCGCCTGCAGCGCGCCGAGGTCGCGCTGCTTCTCGATCACGATCATCGTCAGCGCCCCGACGATGGTAAACGCGGCCACGACGACGATGAGGAACAGGATCGCCGAGGCGGCCCACTTCTCGGCCTTCATCACGCCGTAGAGCGACCCCTGGAGGTCCGCCCACGTCCGGACGCGGTAGTGGCCCGGCGCGGACGCGTCGAGGCGCGCGCGGATGGCGGCCGCCACGCGCTCGGCGCGGTCGAGGTCGTCGAGGCGGACGTCGACGCCGGTGACGCGGCCGGCCGTCCGGAACAGCTGCTGCGCGTCTGGCAGCGACACGAAGACGTGCGTCTGGTCGTAGGTCGGCTCGAGCTCGAAGGTGCCGCGGACCGTGAACGTGCGCTGGTCCGGGAGGCCGAACGGAAACATCGCGAGCGACTGCTCGAGGGCGACGCCCGAGAGGAGCGCCACGCGGCTGCCGTCCATGCGGATGGGCGAGCCCGGCGGGGCGGCGGCGATGATGTTGGTGCGCGTCGCGAGGGCCTGCCCGACGACGATGCCGGCCTGCGTGCCGCGCGGCGCGAGGTCGAAGGCGCCGTCGCGGATCGCCGCGCCGACGGCCGCGTCGAGCGAGCCGGGGGCGACGCCGCGGACGGTCACGATCTGGTTCAGCGTGCCGGCGCCCTCGGCCGTCAGCAGCGCCTGGCCCTCGACGAACGGCGTCGCCGAGACGACGCCGCGCTGGTCCCGGGCGATGAGCGCGACGGAGTCCGGCCGGACCATCCCCTGCCCGCCCGCCGCCTCGATGCGGACGTGCGGGTCGTAGCTCACGAGCAGGTCTCGGACGACGTCGAAGAAGCCGTTCATCACGCTCAGCACGACCACGAGCGCCGCGACGCCGACGGCGACGCCCGCGACCGAGACGCCCGTGATGACCGAGATCAGCGTCAGCCGGCGGCGGCCGACGAGGTAGCGGCGCGCGATGAGCAGGCGGTAGTCCACGGCGGGATGCGGTGCGAAGGGCCGGCGTCCCGGCGTACGTTCGCAAAGTACCGCCCACCCCTTCACGTGCAGCACGGCCCGGCCTCAGAACCCCCCGTTCGCCCGCGCTCGACCCCTGCCAGCCTGCCCGGGTGGCGCTGCGCGCTCAACCTGTCCCCCTCATCGAGCGGGGACGGCAGCCCGCGCTCGGGAGCGACGCGGCCCGCTGGGCGGCGGGGGGTTCTGGACGGCGAGCGCGCACCCGTGCGACCCGGGCCCTGCGCCTTATGGCGCTCGCGGCGCTGTTCGGCGGGACGGCCCGCGCGCAGCCGACGGCGGCGCTGGCGCCGGACACGACAGCGGCGCGCCTCGGCACGAGCGTCGCGCTCGCGCTGCGGCTCACCGAGGACGGCCTCGGGGCGGGCGCCGAGGCGCGGACGCGCCTCACGGACGACCTCTCGTTCGTCTTCGAGACGGCGCTCGGCGCGGCCCGCGACGCCCGCGAGCAGCAGTTCTTCGTCGGCCTCTTCGGCGAGACGGTCACGCCGCTGAAGCGGAGCTACGCCGTCCTGCTCCCGCTGCACGTCGGCCTCGAGCGGCGGCTCTTTCGCGCACGCGTCGAGGACAACGTGCGGCCGTTCGTCGCGGCCACGGCCGGGCCGACGTTCGCCGTGCAGTGGCCCTACTTCGCTGACGCCAACGGCGACGGCATCCGCGACGCGGGCGAGGACCGCCTCGGCCCGTTCGACGGCCTCTCGGACGCGAAGCTGCGCCTGGGCGCCGGCGGGACGCTCGCGGTCGGCGTGGCCTTCGGCGGCGGGGCGGGACGGGGCGTGCAGAGCCTCCGCTTCGGCCTCACCGCGCACGTCTTCCCGAACCGCGTGGACCTTCTCGAGCCGCGGCCGGACGTCACGAACGCCTCGCGCCGCACCTTCTGGACGCCGACGGTGAGCTTCAACGTCGGCAGGCTCGCCCGCTGACCCTAACCCTGATGCTCCGCCTTCTTCCACTGACCGCCCTCGCGCTGGCTGTGGCCCTGCCTGCTGCAGCGCAAACGCCGGACTCGCTCGCAGCGCGCCTGGACCGCCTCGTGACCGCAGCACACGCCGATGGCACCTTCGACGGTGTCGTGCTCGTCGGTCGGGGCGACCGGATCGTGTACGCGCGCGCGGCAGGCCTCGCGGACCGGTCGTGGACCGTCCCGATGACGCCCGAGACGCGCTTCCCGTGGGCGTCGGTGACGAAGCAAGTCACGGCGGCCGTCGTGCTCCAACTCGTCGGCGAGGGGCGGATGACGCTGGACACGCCCATCGGCGCGGTCGTGCCCGGCCTGCGCCCCGACGCGGCGGGGCGCGTCCGCGTCCGCGACCTGCTCACGAACGCCTCCGGCCTGCCCGACCCGGACACGATCGGCGGCTTCTACGTCGCCGACGACTCGACGGGCGCCGCGCTCGTGGACGCGGCGTTGCTGGAAGATCTCGCCTTTGAGCCCGGAACGACGTTCCGCTACAACAACCTCGACTTCATCCTGCTCGGTCGGGCAGTCGAGGCGATCACCGGGCAGACGCTCGCGGACGTGTTTCGCGCACGCGTATTCGAGCCGGCGGGCATGGCCGAGACTGTCCTGCTGGACGATTCCCGCATCGAGCTGCGCCTCGCCACGGCGTCCGTCGCGATCGACGGTGGCCGGATGGCGCCTGCGCCGCCGGTCCGGCTGGCGACGTTCGGCGCGGCCGGGGCGCTCGCCGGGACGGCCGAAGACCTCTTCCGCTTTGACCGCGCGCTGCTCGATGGACGCCTGCTCACGCCGGCCCTCCGCGACTCGATGTTTACGGCCGCACCCGCGCTCGGCTTCGTCGCCCTGAGCGTGTGGACGTACCGCCTCGACGCCGGCCGCCCCGTCCGCCTTGTCGAGCGGCAGGGCTGGATCGGCGGCTACCGCGCGCTCAACCTGCTCGCGCCGGACGACGACACGGTCCTGATCGTGCTCGCCAACACGGACGCCGCAGACCTGTCGCGGACGTACACCGGGCAGGGCTTCTCGGCGGCGCTTATCCGTGCCGCGCTCGCGCCGGACTAAGCCTCGGCGAGCTCGTCCTCGAGGAGTTGCTTGCGGACCATCTGCGCGTAGGCGCCGCCTTGTGCCACGAGTTCGTCGTGCGTGCCGCGCTCCGCGATGCGGCCGTCGTCGAGGACGACGATCTGGTCGGCGTCGTGGACGGCGGAGACGCGGTGCGAGACGATCACGACGGTCCGCTGGCCGAACTGCTGGCGGAGGTTGGCGAGGATCGTCGCCTCGGTGCGCGTGTCGACGGCCGAGAGGGCGTCGTCGAAGAGGAGGACGGGCGGGCGGCGGATGAGGGCGCGCGCGATGGCCGTGCGCTGCTTCTGGCCGCCCGAGAGCGTCACGCCGCGCTCGCCGACGACCGTGTCGAAGCCCTCGGGGAAGTCCTCGACGTTGGCCGTGAGGTCCGCCTCGTCCGCGGCGCGGCGGATGTCGGCGTCGGTCGCGTCCGGTGCGCCGAAGGCGACGTTGTGGCCGACCGAGTCCGAGAAGAGGAAGACCTCCTGAGGGACGATGCCGATGGCGCCGCGGAGCGTCTGGAGCGGGACCGTCCGCACGTCGTGGCCGTCGAGCTTCACCGCGCCGCTCGTGGGGTCCATGAGGCGCGGGATGAGCTGGACGAGGGTCGACTTGCCCGAGCCGGTGCGGCCGACGACGCCGAGGCTGGTGCCGGCGGGGACGTCGAGGGAGACGCCGTCGAGGACGGCGGGGCCGCCGTCGAGGTAGCGGAAGACTACGTCGTCGAAGGTGATGCGGCCGGCGACGGTCGTGATCTGCGCGTCCGTCGCCTCGGAGTCCGCCACGTCGGGCTCGGCGTCGAGCACGTCGAGCAGGCGCGACATCGAGGCGCTGGCCTGCTGGATCATCGAGGTCACGTAGCCGAACGAGGCGACGGGCCACGTGAGGATGGTGACGTAGATGAGGAACTCGGCGATGTTGCCGAGCGAGAGCTCGCCGGCGATGGCGAGGCGCCCGCCGACGGCGACGACGAGGACGGTGCTCGCGCCGATGAGGACCATCAGGACGGGCCGGAAGACGGCGTCGACGCGGGCGAGGCCGAGGGAGCGGTCCTGGTAGGTCTGGCTCGTCTCGTCGATGCGCGCGGCCCACGTCTCCTCCTGCGCGTAGGCCTTCACGACGCGGATGCCCGAGAGGGCCTCCTGGACGCGGCTCGTGAGGCTGGAGTAGGCCCGCTGCTGGGCGTCCGTGCGGGCGTGGATGAGGCGGCTCACGAAGAAGACGGCGACCGCGAGGATCGGCATCGGGAGGAGCGACCAGAACGTGAGCGTCGGCGAGATGGCGATCATCACGGCGAGGGCGGTGACGATGGCGGCGACGGACCGCGCGAGGTACATCAGGGCGGGGCCGACGTACTGGCGGACGCGCTCGATGTCGGACGTGGCGCGCGTCATCACGTCGCCGGTCGCGTAGCGGTGGTAGAAGCTCGCGGAGAGCGTCTGGAGGTGCGCGTAGAGGCGGTTGCGGAGGTCGAACTCGATGTGGCGGCTCGCCACGACGACGAGGCGCCGCATGAGGAACGTGAACAGGCCCGAGAGGGCGCTCAGGGCGACGGCGAGGGCGCCGAGGAGCACGAGCGCGTTGCGGTTCTGGGCGAAGACGAGCGCCTCGGCGGGCGTGCCGCGGACGAGCCCGTGCACGGCGACCATGCGCGGGATGGCATCGACGGCCTCGCGGACGGTGACGGGCACGACGAGCGCGAGCAGGCTCGAGATGAGGGCGCAGACGAGGCCGGGGCCGATGAGCCAGCGGTAGCGCCAGAGGTCGGCGTTGAGACGGACGAGCGGGGATGCCATGCAGACAGTCGGGGTGCCGCGGATGGACGCGGCGCGCGGGGCGAAGGTCCCACGGGCCGGCGCCAGAACCTCCGTCCGGCCGCGCGCAGGAAGTGCTACCCCGTCTGGGCTCTGAGCTGCGCGGCCAGACGGTCCCCCTCAATGAGGGCAGGGCTGCTAAGTCCTGGCCATCCCTCTAGTGATGTCATCCTGAACTCGTTTCAGGATCTGCGTTTTCTCCGCCCTCCGCGTGACATACAGATCCTGAAACGAGTTCAGGATGACACGATTGGAACGGTTGCCGCAGAACTTAGCGACCCTCCTCCATGAGGGGACCAATCGTCCGAGCCGGGGGCGTGGGCGGCGGCGTGGGCGGCGGCCTCTGGGGCCTCGCGGTCTCCGACGACGGCGGCGCGTCCTACGTGGCCGTCGCGGGCCTCTGGCAGTACTTCCGCTTCGACGCGACGGCTGTCGGGGTGCTCGAAGGCGCGGCGCCGGGCGGCGGCGACCGGCTCGTCGCGACGATCATCGACCCGACGCGGCCGGGTCGTATCTGCCTCGTGCTGGTGTCGGACGACGGCGGGGACACGTGGCGGGAGACGGTCACGCTGACGGGCGACCCGAACGACGCGGCTCGCGAGGTCGTGGACTTCGGGGGCGGCCGGGCAATGATCGCGATGGACGGCGGCGAGGTGTGGGCGTCGTCGGACGCGGGGGAGTCGTGGGCGGTCGTCGGAATCGCGCCGGGTGCGATTCTGGACCCGGCGGGCTCGCCGACGAACGGCCGGGTGATCTGGGCGTTTCGGGGTCCGGACGGGCGGTTGTACGTCGGCGGCGACCGGCTGGGCGGATCTAATCCGGGGTGGTCGTTCCGGACAGTGCTGCCGGTGGTCGCAGGCGAGGCGGGGCCCGAAACGGAGGGGCGCGTGGGTGTCTCGGTGCGTCCGAACCCGGCGTCGGGGCGCGTCGCGGTGCGGCTGTCGCTGGCCGAGGCGGGCGCGGCGCGCGTGTCGGTCGTGGACGCGCTCGGGCGCGAGGTGGCGGTCGTGCTCGACGGTCCGCTGCCGGCGGGCGAGACGGTGGCGTCGGTCGAGACGGGGGCGTGGCCGGCAGGCGTGTACGCCGTCCGCGCGTCGTCCGGGGCGGGGCAGGTGTCGGCGCGGCTCATCGTGGCGCGCTAGCCGAGCGCCTTATCGGCCCATCCGGCTACGCTCAGGGCAGGTGTCGAGGAACCGCCCTCCGCCCGGCTGGCACCCCCCGCGGGGCAGGGCTGAGGGTTCTGCTCGCTCGTCACATTCTTGTCATCCTGAACTCGTTTCAGGACCTGTCTTTCTCCGACCCTCTTCGTGACATGCAGATCCTGAAACGAGTTCAGGATGACATTAGAGAGGGATGAGCTGAAACTTAGCGGCCCTGCCCCGCGGGGGGGCTGTTGGATGGCGTGCCGCGGCGCTCCGCTAGTCGAGGGCTTCGAGGACGGCGTCGGTGAGCGCGAGGGCCTCGTCCGGCGCGGCGCCGTCGCACTCGACGCGCGTCCACGCGTCGGCGAGGCCCGAGAGGCCGACGTTGGCCGATGAGCCGCGCATCTGGTGGGCGGCCGCGCGGAGCGCCGGGGCGTCCGATGCGGCCTGCGCCGTCCGGGCCTGCGCGGAGAGCGTCGTCGCCGAGTCGCGGAAGGTGGCCGTGATCTCGGCGAGGAACTCCGGGTCGTCTTCGCCGAGCAGGTCGGCGACGTGGGCGCGGAGCGCGTCGGCGGGTCGGGCGAGCGTGTGGTGCATCGGGCGGTCGTCAGTTCGATGGAAGATCGGCGGGCGGGCGGAGTCGTTAAGCGGGCCGCGCGGATTTCGGGTCGGCGCAGGCGGTTGGGGCCGGTACCTTGGGCGTCCCCCCGCCCGAGATCGCCCGTGACCCGCTCCCTGTTCCTCGCCGCCGCGCTCGCGCTCGCTGCGGCCGGCTGCTCGTCGTCGCACCGCGCGACGATCATCTACACGAACCGCCCGAGCCCGCCCGCCGAGGCGCCGCCGCCGGTCGTGGTGGCGCCGCCGGTGCTGGACGATGACGCGCAGCCGTCGATCCCCGTCGCCGGCCTGCCCGGGCCGATGCGCGAGTTCCGGGGCGCCTGGATCGCGACCGTCGCCAACATCGACTGGCCGTCGCGGGCGGGCCTGCCCGCGGCGCAGCAGCAGGCCGAGCTTATCGGGCTGCTGGACCGCGCCGCCAGCCTCGGCCTCAACGCCGTCGTGCTCCAGGTGCGGCCGGCGGCCGACGCGCTCTACGCGTCGGACCTCGAGCCGTGGTCCAGCTTCCTGACGGGCCAGGAGGGACAGAACCCGGGCTACGACCCGCTCGCCTTCGCCGTCACCGAGGCGCACCGCCGCGGGCTGCAGCTCCACGCGTGGGCCAACCCGTTCCGGGCGGGCCACGCCTCCGCCCGCGGCCCGCACGCCGCGACGCACGTCACGCGGACGCACCCCGACTGGACGGTCCGCTACGGCGACCTCGTCTGGCTGGACCCCGGCGTGCCCGCCGCCGTGGACCACTCGCTCGCCGTCCTTCAGGACCTCGTGACGCGCTACGACATCGACGGCCTGCACCTCGACGACTACTTCTACCCGTACCCGGTCGAGTCCGGCGGCCGGACCGTCCCGTTCCCCGACGACGCGAGCTGGCGCGCCGCGCAGGCCAGGGGTGAGACGCTCTCGCGGTCGGACTGGCGCCGGCAGAACGTCAACCACTTCGTCGAGCGGCTCTACACGGAGGTCCGCGCGGCCAAGCCCGACGTGCTCGTCGGGCTGAGCCCGTTCGGCATCTGGCGCCCCGGCTCGCCCTCGGGCATCACCGGCTTCGACGCCTACGAGGGCCTCTACGCCGACGCGCGCCTGTGGCTCGCCAACGGCTGGCTGGACTACCTCGCGCCGCAGCTCTACTGGGCCCGCGACAGCCGCGGCCAGAACTTCGGGCGCCTGCTGGGCTGGTGGGGCGGCGAGAACACGCAGGGCCGCCACCTCTGGCCGGGGCTGTTCGACAGCCGCACGATGCCCGACGTGGGGACGTGGCGGCCGGACGAGATCGTCGGGCAGGTCCGCGAGGCGCGCGCCTCGGGCGTTTCGACGGGGACGGTGCACTACAGCTTCAAGGCGCTCGCCGCGAGCCGCGCGCTCGGCGGAGAGCTGCAGCGGTCGGTCTACGCCGAGCCCGCGCTCGTCCCGCCGTCGCCGTGGCTGGACGCGGCCCCGCCGCCGACGCCGCGCGTGGATGTCGAGCGGCGAACGAGCGGCCTCGAGGTCGCGTTCGGGCCGCGCGCGGGCGAGACCGTCCGGCAGTTCGTCCTACGGATGCGCCGCGGCGCGGCGTGGTCGTGGTCCCTCGTCCCGGGCGACGCCCGCACGCGCAGCATCCCCGCAGGTGTGGATGCCGTGGCGATCTCGGCGGTAGACCGGTCGGGCAACGAGTCCGCCGCGACGATCATCGAGATCGCGCCGGGGATGTAACGGCGCCTCGGCGTTACCATCCGGGCTACCGCCAACCCCGGACCTGATGGCCGACCCGACCGTCTCCACACGCCGCCGCAGCCCGTGGGCGTGGGTGCCCAGCCTGTACTACGCCGAGGGGCTGCCGTACGTCGTCGTGATGATCCTGTCGGTCATCCTGTACAAGCGCCTCGGCGTGTCCAACACGGACCTCGCGCTGTACACGTCGTGGCTGTACCTGCCGTGGGTCATCAAGCCGTTCTGGGCGCCGCTCGTCGAGGTCGTCCGCACGAAGCGGCTGTGGATCGTCGCGATGCAGCTCGTCGTGGGGGCGGGGCTCGCCGGCGTGGCGCTGACGATCCCCGCCGAGCCGTTCTTCCAGTACACGCTGGCGTTTCTGTGGCTGCTCGCCTTCTCGTCGGCGACGCACGACATCGCGGCGGACGGCTTCTACCTGCTGGCGCTCGACGAGGGCGACCAGTCGCTGTTCGTCGGCATCCGGAGCACGTTCTACCGCGCGGCGATGCTCACGGGCCAGGGCCTGCTCGTGATCCTCGCGGGCTACCTCGAGGTGTCCAGCGGCCTCCCGCCGGCCGACGTCCGCGTCGCAGCCGTCGCGAGCGCGCCGGCCGCGGCGGCTGCGCGCTCGGCCGACACCCTCCGCATCCGCCCGCTCCTGCCGGCCGCCGAGGCGCCCGCCGTCGCCGAGGCCGGCCCGCTCCGCATCGTCGTCTCGGCCGACTCGCTCGCGCTCCCGCTCGCCGGCCTCTCGCCCGCCGAGGCGGACACGGTCACCGCGCAGGCGCACGCCGTTAACGTCGCCGGCGGGCACATCCCGCCGCCCGAGACGCCCGCCGCCGAGGCCGACGGCGGGCCGTCGTGGTGGAGCGTCTACGTCTCCGGGCCGCTCGGCGCGTTTCTCGAGCGGACCGTCGGAGAGCCCGACGTCGAGGCGCCGTCCGCGACGCGCGCGGGCGCCGTCGGGGCCGTCTCGGTGCGGCTCTCCGGCCCGCCGCCCGAGGGGCAAGAGCAGGTCGTCAACATCGCGCTCGCCGACGGCGCCAAGGAAGTCACGATCGCCTCGGGCGAGCGCCTGAGCTTCACGGCCGCCAACTGGAACCAGCCCGCCCGCGTCGTCTTCGCCGTAGACCCGCGCCTCGATGCGCCCAGGAACGCGACGTTCCGCGCCACGTCCGGCGACCTGCGCTTCGCGTGGGCAACGACGTTCTGGGCCGTCGCGGCGCTGTTCGTCGCGTTCGCGCTGTACCACCGGGCGATGCTCCCGAAGCCGGCGGCCGATGCGCCGCGGCAGGCGCGCGGGTCCGGCCTCGTGCAGTACCTCGGCTTCCTCGTCGTGTTCGTGCCGCTGCTGGCCGTGCTCGTCGTGCCGATGCTGCTGTGGGGGATCGTCGGGCCGCTCGTCGGGCGCCGCGAGGCGCCGTGGGGGCGGATCGTGGCGGCGCTGCCGTTCTCGACGTCCGAGTTCTCGGACCCGATCGTGACCTTTTTCGCCAAGCCCGGCATCAGCGTCGCGATCGCGTTCATCCTGCTGTACCGCTTCGCCGAGGCGCAGCTCGGCAAGATGGCGAGCCCGTTCCTGCTGGATGGCCGCGAAGCGGGTGGCCTAGCTCTGACGACGGGCGAGGTCGGGGTCGTCTACGGGACCGTCGGGCTGCTGTGCCTCACGCTCGGCGGCATCCTCGGCGGGGTCGTTGCCTCGCGGGACGGTCTGCGGCGGTGGTTCTGGCCGATGGTCCTCGCGATCAACCTGCCGAACGCGGTCTACATCTACCTCTCGATGGCGCGCCCCGAGAGCCTCGTCGCGATCAACGCGGCCGTCGGGGTCGAGCAGTTCGGCTACGGCTTCGGCTTCACGGCCTTCCTGCTCGTGCTCATCCACTTCTCGGACGGGCCTTACAAAACGGCGCACTACGCCATCTGCACGGGCTTCATGGCGCTCGGCATGATGATCCCAGGCATGTTCTCGGGCTGGCTCCAGGAGATCCTCGGCTACGAGCGCTTCTTCCTGTGGGTCGTCATCGCGACCGTCCCGAGCTTCCTCGTCGCCGCCCTCGTCACCTTCCCCGCGGACTTCGGCAAAAAGACGGACGCGGCCGAGGACGCCGAGGCGTCGTCCACGGAAGGTGCAGCGGTCGAGGCCTGACCTCGGCTTACGAGAACCAGCCGGTCACCACGAGCACGTCGTAGATCGCGTGCGCCCACGCCGCGACGGCGAAGCCACGGACGAGAAAGACGCCGTTCAGCGCCAGCCCGAACAGGAAGCGGAATGTGAACGCCGACAGCGTGAACGGCTCGCCGAATGGCCCCATGTGGTGTACCGCCGCTAAAGATCAGAGCCCCGACGACGGCCGCGATGAGAAGCGCGCGTCCTGGCTCCAGCTTCAGCGCGCGCTTCAGGCCCCACGCCAGCCCGCCGACGAGGAGGACGCGGAACACGAGCTCCTCGTAGAGCCCGGCGCCGATCGAGAGCGCGAGCTGCATCCCGAGCCCGCCGGGGATGCCCTGCATCATCGCGGCCGGCCACAGCCAGGCCCCGAAAATCGCCCCGGTAAGGCCGCCCACGACAGCTGCGAGGACGAGGGCGTAGACAAACGCCTCCCCGACGATGCCGGCAAAGAACCACGGCTTCAGGACCGGCCGCCGCGCCCGGTCCGCGACGAAAATGCCGATGCCGACGAGCGCCACGACGCCTGTCACGGCGAGCCAGCCCGCGACGCCGATGCTAGCGAGCAGGTTCTTCAGCCACACGTCCGCCCCGACACGGACCTGCGTCGGCCCAGTGCTGCCATTGGCGAGCACGACGCCAGCTTCGTACAGGACGAACAGCGGAAGCGACGCTAAAAAGGCGACCGTTGGCGTGTGCGTCGCGGCGAAATAGCCGGTCGGGCGCGCTGGCGGCGGCTCAGCCGACGGCAGCAGGGCGCCCCGGTCGACCTCAGCGGCGAGGCGGGCGATCTCGTCGGACGGACTGGTCATCGGCGCAGCGGAAGGACGCCACGCCGTACGGCGCGGCGCCCCGCCGGGTTCACCGTCTACCGGACGACGACGAGGCGCTGCGAGGCCTGCCCGCCGGCGCCGACGACGCGCACGGCGTAGGTCCCCGGCGCGAGGCGCGCCGCGTCGACGGCGATCTCGACCGTCACTCCCGCCGCGACCTCTGCGTCGTACACCGTCGCCACGGTCCGGCCGAGGGCGTCGACGACGGTCGCGGTCACGCGGCCGGCTTGGGCGGCGTCGAGGCGTAGGCGGGCCGTGCCCGTCGCCGGGTTCGGCGTTGGGGCGCTCAGGGCGAAGGCGAGCGTCGCGGTCGGCTCGCTGGCCGACCGCCCCACAGGCGAGGACGAGTTCGAAGCGCTCGGCCCACGCCGCGGCGCCGGACGTGAACGTGACCGACTCCGCCGTGGTGAGGTCGACCACGACGCCCGTCGTGAGGTCGCGCAGGGAAGCGGTCCAGCCATCGGCGAGGCGGCGGTCGTCCCAGCGGAGCGTGAACGTGCCCGCCTCAGACGCCATGAACGCGAGCGGGACGGTCACGGCGTCGGTCGGGAGCGCCGCGACGCTGAGGCGGCGGCCGGCGTCGACGGGCGCGAGGAGCACCACCGGCCCGCCAGGCGGCGGGTCGAGCTTCGGCGCGTCATCGGCGTCCGGACCCGCTAGCGCGCCGCTGCGAAGGCGGACGGCCGCCGCGGCGTCCAGCACGCGCGCGCCCGTCTCGGTCGTGCCGGCGAGGGTAAACAGGACCGCGGCGGCGTCCGGCGCCGAGCGTCCGTAGAACGTGGCGTCCGTCGGGACGGTCGCGGCGACGGCGTACGTCAGCGTTGGCTGGGCGCCGGCGGCGATGCCCGAGACGCTCGCGAAGACTCCCTGCCACGCCGCGATGACGTCGGACGTGCCGGTGGTCGGGTTGCTCTTGAACAGCGTGCGGTAGGTCGCCGCGGTCGTGGCGTCGCCCGGGTCGTAGGCCTGCACGGACGTCGCGAGCGTGCCGCTCGCGGCCGCTGATGCCCGCGACGGCGAGAGCGGCGGGGAACGGGTTGCCCGCCATCACGAAGCTCGTCCGACGTGCGCGCGAACGTCGCGCGTGACGTCGGCCGTCGGGGCGGTGCCGAAGGCGTAGAGCGAGAAGCCGCGGAGGTCGCGGCTGCGGCTCGTGCCGCCGCCTGCGCTGCCCGGCGGCGGCGTGATGTCGGCGTCGTAGAAGTACCAGAAGAAGCCGCGGCCCGGCTCCACGACCGTCCCGGTGAAGGGCGGGGCGGCGTAGACCGGCGCGTTCTGCGCCGTCGGGCCGACGTAGGCCGTGTAGAGGTTGGGCGCGGTGAGCGGGTACTGCGGCTGCGCGTCGCCCGCGCCGGCCGGGACGCCCTGCACGAGGTTGATGCCCGCGAGAGCCCCGACGGTGACGCCGCCGACGGGCGTCGAGAGGAGGCGCCAGCCAGGCGCGTCCGACACGTCGAGCTGCGCGACGACGTTGGCCGGAACGATGACGAGTTGGAAGCGCGACACCCAGTCCGGAAGCGCAGCCGACGTGAACGCATAGGACGTCTTCTGCCGCAGGTTCACGACTGCACCCGTGGTGTAATCGCGGACATACGCCGTCCAGCCGGCGGGGAGCGCGCTCGGGCCGTTCCAGCGCAGCGTGAAGGAGCCCGCCGCCGTCGTGTAGAAGTCGATCGGCACCGAGACGGGCGCCATGAGGACGCCCGGCGAGCCGTCCGGCAGCGAGTTCACGCTGAGGCGGTACGGCTCACCGTTGCGCTCGCCGACCGGCGCGATGAGCGCGTACGTCGAGGCGAGCGGATACAGCTTCGAGGCGTCGTTGGGGTCGAAGCCCGTCTGCGCGTCTGGCAGCAGGCGCACGTAGGCGGCCTCGTCAGCGACGGAGACGCCCGTCGTGGTCGTCCCGCTGAGCAGGAGCTGCACGAATGGGACGGCGCGCGCCGGAACCGCCACGAGGGCAAGGGCGAGGATCAGAAGACGCATCGGGTCAGGGAATGAGGCGGAGCTCGACCTGCCGCGCTGCGTTGGGATCGAGCTCAATCGCCGTCGCGGCGGCGGCGGAGAGTTCGAGGAGGTAGGACCGGCTGACGGGCCCGCGGTCCGCGATGCGGACGAATGTGCTGCGCCCCGAGGCGGGGTTCGTCACGAGGACGACGGTGCCGAGGGGCAGGTCGCGGTGGCTCGCCGTCAGCGCGAGCGGGTCGTAGGGCTCGCCCGAGGCCGTCGGCCGGCCGGAGAGGACATCGGGATAAACGAGCGCGAGGCCTACCTCGGAGGCATCCGGCAGCGTCCGCGCCGCGGCCCACGACGGGTCGACGGGCGCGGGCAGGTAGAGCAGCGCGCCCGGCACGAGCGGGGCCGTCGAGAGCGTGTTGCCTCCGATGAGCGCGTCCACGGAGAAGCCGTAGGCGGCGGCGATCGAGAAGAGCGTCTCGCCAGGCTCGACAAAGTGGATAAGGTCCGCCGGGACCGTCGTGTCGGTCGTGCTCCACTGCCGCGGCGGGTCGCGGCGGGCGGGCGTCGGGCGCGGCGGCGTCGCGGCGGCCGTCTGCGGACGACCCGTCGGCTGAGCGCTGCTGGGAGCATTGGGCAGGGCCGCTGCGGACGCCGGGTTCACGGCGACGCCGCCCTGGATCGGCGGCGTCACGCCGGCGGCCGGCACGACGACCAGACGCTGCCCGATCTGGATCGCGTCGCCGGCGAGGCCGTTGAGGCGGCGCAGGTCGGCGACGGACATCCCGTAGCGCTGTGCGACGCGGAACAGCGTGTCGTTGGCACCGACGACGTGCGTCACGGCACCGGCCGGTGCTGACGGGGCGCCGGTCGTCGGGAACGAGCCGCCCGCGGCCGGACGCCGTCGGGATCTGCCCGCTCGAGACGACCGGCGCACCGGCCGCGGCCGGGCCGGGCGTCTGAGCGCTCGGCGACGCCACGGCGGCGCGGTTCGAGAGGCGCACCGTCTGTCCGACCGAGATCACGTCGTTGACGATGCCCGGGTTGAGGCGCCGCAGCAGGTCCACCGTCATGTTGCTGGCGCGCGCGATGCGGTACAGCGTGTCGCCGGCCTGAACGCGGTAGAGGTCGCCGCCGATGGCCTGCGCGTGGGGCGCCGCAGCGAGGCAGAGCGCGGCGAGTGCGACGGAGAGAAAGCGCTGGGTCATAGGTCGTCGTCGAGGAGGGCGCGCTGGAGTTCGGAGCGGGCGTGCGCGTCGCCGGCGGCCGTCGCCGCGGCGATGCCGGCGCGGAGCGTCGTCTCGGCGTCGGCGGGACGGCCGAGGCGGCGGTAAAGCAAGCCGAGGTGGTAGTACGTGCCGACATAGTCGGGACGGTCGCGGACAAGCCCTTCGTATGCCTCGGCCGCATCGGCGTCGCGGTCGCGCTTGGCGTACTCCTGCGCGATGGCGAACCGCGTGAACGGGTCGGTGGGGTCCTCGCGGAGAAAGTCGAGCAGGGCGGGGAGGCGGTCCATAGCCCGCAAAGATAGAACGGGAGGGGAGACGTGGGGTTCGAGGTCCGGTTTTGAAGTAGGAAAGACCCGGTCTCCACACGTTTACCAGCTTCCGCCCGCGCCGCCGCCGCCGAAGCTGCCGCCTCCAAAGCCGCCGAAGCCGCCGCCACCACCGAAGCCGCCGCCACCTCCACCGCCGAAGCCGCCGCCGCCAAAACCGGGCAGGAAGATCACGCTCGGCCCGCCGCGGCGACGGCCGCCACGCCGGCCCGGGCCACCGGTCATGCCGCCGTTGCTCCTGGACGAGAGCACGAGCAGCACCACGAAGACGATCAGGATGAGGCAGAGCAGACCCGAGAAGTCGTCCTCGCCGGCTCCGCTCTCGGGCGCCTGGAACTCACCGGCGAGCGCGGACGAGATCGCGTCCACGGCCCCGTCGAGGCCGTCGTAGAAGCGGCCGTCGCGGAAGCGTGGGACGATGATGGTGCGGATGATCGTCGCCGACGTCGCATCGGTGAGGCCGCCCTCGGCGCCGTAGCCGGTCGCGATGTAGACCTCGCGGTCGTCCATCGCCGCGAGCAGGACGACGCCGTTGTTGGTCCCGCGCTGCCCGACGCCCCACGCGCGGCCGAGCTCCGTCGCGTACTCGTTCGGCGCGATGCCATTCGTCGTGGATACGATGACGACGGCGACCTGCGTGCCCGTCGAGTCGTCAAGGGCGACGACCTTGCGCTCGAGCGCGTCGCGCTCGGCCGGCGAGAGCAGGCCGGTAAAGTCGTTGACGAGGCGCGGCGGACTCGGCCGCGGCGGCAGCGCCGCGGCGACGGACGACTGTGCACGCGCCGGCGCGACCGCCACAGGGGCAGCCGCGCCGACGAACGCGAGAAGCAGGAGCAGCGCGAGGCGCACAGGACTTAGTTGCCGAAGTTGATCTCCGGCGCGCGCTCGGCACCCGCGTCGGCCGCGAACGGGGCGCGGGCGCTCACGCCGGCAAAGCCCGCAACGATGTTCGCAGGGAACGTCCGGATGCGCGCGTTCAGCCCGCCGACGGCCTCGTTGTAGTCGCGCCGCGCTGTTGCGATGCGGTTCTCCGTACCCTCGACCTGGCTCTGGAGGTTCAGGAAGCCCTGGTTCGTCTGGAGCGTCGGGTACGCCTCGGCGGTCGCGAGGAGGCGGCCGAAGGACTGCCCGAGCGCGGCCTGCGCCTCCTGGTACTGGGCCACCTTCGCCGGGTCGTCGAGGTCAGCGGCCTGGATGGTGATCGACGTCGCACGGCTGCGTGCCTCGATAACGTTCTGGAGCGTCTCGCTCTCGAAATCCGCCTGCCCCTGGACGATGGCGACGGCCTGCTGCACGAAGTCCGCCCGGCGCTGGTACTGCGCCTGGACGTTGGACCACGCCGTCGTCACGGCCGTGTCCTGGGACACGAGGCTGTTGTAGGTCCCGCACCCCGAGCAGCCGGCGAAGCCGACCACGAGGAGCACGACGAGAAGGACGATGGCACCGGTGCTGCGCATAGGAGGGCGGGCCGTGCCCGCAGAAGCGTGAGGGACGAGCACGATACGGCGCGCGCGGCGAAAGATGCACGCGCGCCGAACCGCTCCAGGGCTACATGTCGCTGGCGCTCTCGACGATGAACGTCACCTTGCAGTGGACGCGGAAGCTGCCCGCATCCTCCTCGCCAGGCTCGTAGATGAAGTCGTCCACGTACACGGACTGGACGTTGCGGACGGAGGCGGAGACCTCCTTGTATGCGACGCGGACGGCGTCGTCGAAGCTCTTGTCGGAGACGGCGGAAACCTCGATAATCTTGGCGATGGCCATGGGGACGGGCGGTTGATGAGAGAGAGTCTGGAAGCATCCGGACCGCCTGCCTACGTCGCTTGCGGCACTGCGGGTCCGCGCAACGCCGCGCCGCGCCGTGCGTTCAGGACGCTCGCCTTTCTCCGATCTGATGACACTGATCGCACCGCGGCGCGGTCTTGGCGCACGCTGGCTCGCCTTCGTCCTCCAGCGGGGGCAGGGTGCGGACCGCCGCGCTTACGGTGCCCGAAAACGTGCGCTGCTCGCCGGCCTCGGCCCGACCGTCGTCGAGATCGGGGCGGGCGCAGGCGTCAACGCGGACTATCTCGCGCCGGGGACGCGCTGGGTTGCGGTCGAGCCGAACGGCTTTCTGCATGCCGACCTGCGCCGAGCAGCCGACCGCACTGGCCTAGCCCTCGAGCTCCACACGGCGACGGCCGAGACGCTCCCTGTCTCCGACGCGTCGGCCGACGCCGTCATCGCGACGCTCGTGCTGTGCTCCGTCGATGACCCGGTCGCGGCGCTCGCCGAGGCGCGGCGCGTGCTTCGCCCGGGCGGCCGCTTCGTGTTCATCGAGCACGTCGCCGCGCCGCCCGAAACGCTCCTTCGCCGCTTTCAGCGCGCCCTGCGCGTGCCGTGGGGCGTCGTCGCCGACGGATGCAGGCCGGACCGCGACACGGAGGCGCTCATTCGCGCTGCAGGTTTCGCCGAGGTCACGGTCGAGCGCTTCCGGATGCCGCTCGGCCTCGTCGCACCGCACATCGCGGGGACGGCCATCAATCCGGATTGAGGGTCGTAGCAGAAGACTGCAACCGCTCGCCCTCGGGCCCCACGTCAGCTTCCTCGACTCGGGACGAGCACGTCGGGCGTCTGGATGGTCGCATCTGTCCCCGTCTCAGTAATCGGACGGGCGTCGATGTCGGCGACAGGCTCGGTCTGAATGAGGAACGTCCGTGCGGTGGGTGCGAAGCGGGCGAGGTGCTCGGGGATGCCGCGCCCGCCGGCCGTGTGGAAACCGCCGTTGACGTGGACCACGAGCGGCCGGCCAGGCGCAGCGAGCGCCTGCGCCGTGCGGAACGCCATCGAGGCGTCGCGGAGGTTCTGCGCTGCTGTCATCGCGACGAGCGAGGGGCCGCCGTGACCGCCCATCCCGCCCATCGCCTCGGCAAAGGCCGCGGCCATCGCATCCGAGGCCGGAACGATGGGCAGTGGCGGCAGCGTCGCGAGGGCTGCGGGCGAGAGCGCCGCGAGGTCTACGCCGCGGCCCAGGGAGCGAACGTACCGGATGGGTGCGTTCGATGCGACGACGTGCATCCCGTGGGCCTTCGCAAGTTCGACGAGCGGGCGGTAATCCGCCTGGTAATTGCTCCATGGGCGCGCCGCCTCGAGAAAGTCGCGCTCCGAGACGGTGCCCGCGAGGTACTCGTCGAGGACGGTCTGCACATCGGCCTCAAACATCTCGAGGGCGAGCACGACGGGGCGACCGCCAGCGCGCTCCGCGAGGCCTTCCAGCACAGCGCGCTCGACGGCGTGGCCTGTGGGGTCGTCGTGGATCTCGCCGAGGAAGACGACGTCGGCCTGGGCGGCGCGGTCGAGGAGTGCACCGAGCGGCAAGGGCGCGCCAGTAGCGTCGAAGGCCTGATAGCGGGCCATGAGGGTGTCCGCGGGCTGCGCCGTGGCAGCGCCGGTGAGCAACGTCGCAAGGAACGCGAATCGGAGGAGCATGCGGGAGGGGGAAAGGGCACGAGCAGACGACGCCGCAGCGGGCGCGCCTGCTCGTGTCCCGAGTCAGTCAACAGAGGGTTACGCGTCGTCGGCCGCCTTCTTCGTCCGCCGCGCCTTCGGCTTGGCGGGCGCCTCGGAGGTCTCTACCGTTGATGCCTGGGCGGCCTTCGTGGTGCGGCGCGGGGCCGGCTTGGCGGGCGCCTCGGCGGCGGACGTCGTCTCCGTCGAGGCGGGCGCGTCCGCCTTCTTGCGCGTGGCACGCGGCTTCTTGGCCGGTGCCTCGTCCGTCGACGCGGGCGCCTCGGTTCGCCGTCGCCTTCTTGCGCGTCACGCGCGGCTTCTCGGCCGGCGTGGGCGTCGGCTCAACGGCCTCGGCCGGGGCAGGCTCAACCGCCCTCTCAACCGGCGCGGCCTCGACCGGTGCCGTCTCGGCCTGCGACTCCTTGTTCTTGCGGGACGAGCGCGACGATTTCTTGGCCGGTGCGTCGGGCTCGGGCTTGGTGCGCGTCTCCGTCTCCCGCATCGCCGGGTCGACGTAGCGGCGGTCGCGGAGCGACTGCTGGTAGACGCCGTCGAGCAGCATCGCGAGGATCTCGGGCTCGCCCTCGGCGACGAGGCGCTCGACGACGGGCACGAAGCGGGCCTGCCGCTCGCGCTCCATCCGGCTCCGGCTCCGGAGATCTTCTTCGAGGAGCGTCGTGAGGCGCTCGGCGACGCGCGCCGCGAGCTGCTCCTCAGTCGGGACCGGCAGTTCCTCGAGGGGGATCGAGTAGCGGCGCGCGATCCCGCGCAGAGCCGGCGCGTCGGTCGCCGTCATGAGCGAGATCGAGACGCCAGCCTTGCCGGCCCGCGCCGTCCGCCCGGAGCGGTGCACGTAGTACTCGGGGTCCTGCGGGACATCGTAGTGGAAGACGTGCGAGAGGTCCTCGACGTCGATCCCGCGCGCCGCGACGTCCGTCGCGACGAGGAAGCGGAGCTCCCCTGCGCGCAGGCGGCCCATGACCTCCTCGCGCGCCTTCTGCGTAAGGTCGGACGAGATGCCGGCTGCGTCCAGACCGTAGTTCGTCAGGAAGCGGGCGAGGTAGTCGACCTCGCGGCGCGTGTTGGCGAAGATGATGCCCGACGACGGGTTCTCCCACTCGATGAGCGTCGCGAGGGCGCGGTCCTTGGCGCGCGGGTCTACCGGGAAAGCGCGGTGCGCCATCAGGTCCACGTGGATCGTGCCGCCCGACGTCTCGATGAAGATCGGGTCGTTCAGGAATTCCTGGCCGATGCGCTGCACGGCGAAGGGCATCGTGGCTGAGAACATGTAGCCGTCGCGGACCTTCGGGAGGTAGCGCTTGAGCTTCATCATGTCCGGGTAGAAGCCCATCGAGAGCATCTCGTCGGCCTCGTCGAGGACGAGCATCTGAAGCTCCTTGAGGTCCAGCGTGCCGCGCGAGAGGTGGTCCAGCACGCGCCCCGGCGTGCCGACGACGAGGTGCGCGCCCTTCTCGAAGGCGTCGAGCTGCGGCCCGTAGGCGGTCCCGCCGTAGACGGCGACGCCCGAGAGCTGCTCGTTCTTCGGGAGGCCGGCGTTCATGCGCTCGAACTCGTTAAAGATCTGGAGCGCGAGCTCGCGCGTCGGGCAGAGGACGAGCGCCTGGCAAGCCGGCATGTCGGGGTCAAGGCGCTCAAGCATCGGCAGCAGGAACGCGCCCGTCTTGCCGGAGCCCGTACGCGACTGCACGATAAGGTCGCGGGCGTCGAGAACGTACGGGATCGCCTGGGCCTGGACAGGCATCAGGCCGGGCCAGCCGAGTGCGCTGAGGCCCTCCTGAAGGCGAAACGGGATGTTCTCGACGGTCGCCTCGGGGACGTCGGGGTCGAGTTCCGCGAACGGGGTCTTGAGCGGCGTCGCCGCCTTCTTCTCGTTCTGGGCCTTCTGTGTAAAGTCGAAAACGGCTTTGTACGCCATATCGGGTCGGCAGGGATCGCCTGCAGGCAGGTGGGGCCGCCCGGGGTCTCTTGCGGCCCGACCGGCAGTCTCGGCGCGTGCGCGCCTCACGGCAGCACGCCGCGTGTGGGAGAGTAGCCTGAGGCATGGTTGTTCGTGTGCCGGCGTACGCGTTTTCCGCCCGAGTTCGCGGACGCCCGCTTGCCGCGCCGCTCCTCACTGGGTAGACGCCGGTTCAGAGGCGCGCCCTGAGTGCCGCAGCCGGCGGTCCGCCGCGCGTCGCCCATGCCATCATCGCCGCCTGGTGGTCGTGTGGGTGCCGTCCCGGCCTAGCCCGCACGTACCGGCCATCCGTGCCCGAGCGTCCACGCGCGGACATCGTCGCGGAGGCAACTCCAGAGGATCGCGCGGAGACGGTCGCGGAGGGCCGGGGCCGAAACGGGTACGACGGCCTCGACGCGGTCGTCGAGGTTGCGCCGCTGCCAGTCTGCAGACCCGATGAGCACCTCGGGGTCGCCGCAGGTGCCGAACCAGAAGATGCGGTCGTGCTCGAGGAAGCGGCCGACGATGCTCCGGACGCGAATCCGCTCCGAGACGCCTGGCAGGCCAGGCCGCAGCCGGCAGTGTCCGCGAACGACGAGGTCGATCTGGACGCCCGCGCGGCTCGCATCGTAGAGCGCCGCGATGATGGTCGGGTCTTCGAGCGCGTTCATCTTGGCGACGATGCGGCCCTCGCCGCCGCCGGTCGCGATCTGCGCCTCGCGGGCAATACGGGCCAGAAAGGCGCCGCGCAGTGCTTCGGGCGCGACGAGCAGGCGGTCGTACGTCATCCGCTCGGAGGGACCGCTGATGTGGACAAACAGGCGGGCCACGTCCCGCCCGATCGCGGGATCCGCCGTGAGCAGGCCGAGATCCGTGTAGAGCCGCGCCGTGGACGGGTTGTAGTTGCCCGTCCCGACGTGGACGTACGGGACACGTGCGCCAGCCTCCTCGCGCACGACGAGGCAGGTCTTGGTGTGCGTCTTCAGGCCCGGCACGCCGAACGCGACCGTCGCGCCCGCCTGCTCAAGCACGCCAGCCCACTGCGATGTTGTTGGCCTCGTCGAAGCGCGCCTGCACCTCGACCATCACCGCGACGCGCACGCCTGCTGCCGCGGCTCGCACGAGCGCGTCGATGATCGGCGAGTCGTCGCTCGTGCGGTATAGCGTCATCTCGATCGACCTGCACGGCAGGGTCATCGGCTGCCGACGCGATAAACCGCTCGACAGATGCGTCGAACGACTCGTACGGATGGTGCACGAGCACATCCCCCGACTGAAGGGCCTCGAATACGGACGCGGTGCCGGCGAGTGCGGGCGGCGGCGGAGCAGTCCACCGGCTGAACGAAGCGTTGCCTAGCGTCGACGCGGCGACCGAGGCCAGTTCGAAGAGGCCACTGAGGTCCAGTAGGCCGTCGACGGGCCACACGTCGGACGGGTCGAGATCGAGCTCGCGCATCAGCAACTCCCGCACCTGCTCAGGCATCGTCGCGTCTGCCTCGAGGCGCACCACGTCGGCGAACTGACGCTCCCGGACTTCCTCGGCGATCATCGCGACGAGGTCCTCTGTCTCGCCACCCGTGTGCTCGACCGCTGCGCTGCGCGTCACGCGGAAGGCCCACGCGCCTTCGACCTTCATGCCCGGAAACAGCCGGCCGAGATTGGTCTGAATCAGGTCCTCTACGGCCACGACTGGCGCCGGGGCGCCCTTCAACCGGGACGAACCGCCCGCGCTCGAGCGGCACCTTCAAGCGAGCAAAATGCCGCTTCTTCGCGCCCCGGTCGCTTCAGCACGATAGCCAGCGAAAGCGACTCGTTGGAGATGAAGGGAAAGCGGTGTCCCTTGTCTACGGCAAGAGGCGTGAGAAGCGGAAAGAGCGCTGCGTCGAAGTGGGCATCTGCCGCTGCGCGCTCACCTGGCCCGAGGTGATCGACAGCTACCACACGCACACCGGCGGCGGAGAGGAGCGGGCGGAGCGTCTCGGTCCACGTCCCATGGAGCGCCGTCCAAAACACGCCCAAAGCGTCGCGGACAAGGCGGTCCTGCTCGGCTGGCGTCCGTCCGTCCGGACTGAGGCGCGTCACGCCGGCCGCGATCTGCTGCCGCAGCCCTCCGACGCGCGTCCGAACAAACTCGTCCAGGTTGCGCGCCGCGATGGCCACGAAGCGGACGCGCTCGGCGATGGGCGTCGAAGCGTCGAAGGCTTGGGCGAGGACGCGCCAGTTGAAATCGATCCAGCTCAGCTCTCGGTTCAGAAGCAGAAGCGGACTTGCTGAGTCAACGTCTGCTGACACGGCTCGTGGCACCACGGCGCGGGAAAGCATCTCGGGCGGGCGCCGCGCCTGCACGTAGCGCCCGCGCCCGACGCGCGTCAGCATGCCACGGCGCGCGAGAATGCGCACGGCCGACTCAGCCGATCGCGGCGTGAGCCCGGCGCCCGGCGCCGCGGCACGGACGTCTGCGAGACGGAACGCCTCGGGCAGGGCGCTGAGGAGCGTGCGGCGGCGGTCGGAGAGGGGGGAAGACATGCCAGAGGCTACGGCCTCCCGTCGCGCCTCCGTCACGCCTCGACCACTTCGGGGACAGCGAGATCGGCCAGATCGGAAAGGGCCGCGCGGGCCGCTTCAAGGCTGGGCACGTTCTGGATGACGGCCTGGAGCTTGCCGGACTTGGTGTCCTTCAGCGCATAGCGGCGTCCCGAGGCGTCGAGCGCGGCAAGGAAGGCGTGGAAGCGGTGCTCGTGGAAGTACGGGTCGTCGGCCTGGCCGGGGACCGTCAGGAAGAGGCGCTCGTTTTTCCACGACACGCGCGGCAGACGGATCCGGAGCGCGAGCGGGCGCATCGCAGCGAGCGTCAGCAGCGTCTCGACCTCGGGCGGCGCGGGCCCGAAGCGGTCCACGATCTCGGTCCGGAAGCCGTCGGCGCCCTCGTCCGTCGACACGTCCGCGAGGCGGCGGTAGAGGTTGAGGCGCTCGACCGGGTTGGCGACGTAGGCCGGCGGGATGAACACGTCCTCATCCGTCTCGACGGTCGGCTCGGCGGCGGGAGGCGCCGTATCCTGGTCCGCGAAGACGTCGGCGAACTCGTCGCGGCGCAGTTCCTGCACGGCCTCGTCGAGGATCTTGTGGTACGTCTCGAAGCCGACGTCCTCGATGAAGCCCGACTGCTCGGCGCCGAGCATATCGCCCGCGCCGCGGATGTCGAGGTCGCGCATCGAGAGGTTGAAGCCCGCGCCGAGGTCCGAGAACTCCTCGACGGCCTGGAGTCGCTGCCGCGCCTCGCGGGTCAGCGTCTGGATACTCGGCACGAGGAGGAAGCAGAACGCCTTCTGGTCGTTTCGCCCGACGCGCCCGCGGAGCTGGTGCAGGTCGGCGAGGCCGTGTCGCTCGGCGTGGTTGATGATGATCGTGTTGGCGTTCGACACGTCGAGCCCGCTCTCGACGATGTTGGTGCAGACGAGCACGTCGAACTGCTTGTCCATGAAGTCCAGCATCGCCGCCTCGAGTTCGGCTGGCGGCATCTGCCCGTGCGCCGTCCGGATGCGCACGTCCGGCACGAGCGCCTGGATCGACGCGCTCATCGCGTCGATGGACTGGACGCGGTTGTGGATGAAGAAGACCTGTCCACCGCGGTTGACCTCGTAGAGGATCGCGTCGCGGATGAGGTCTTTCGAGAACGTGTGGATCTCGGTCACGACCGGCTGACGGTTGGCGGGCGGCGTCTGGATGAGGGAGAGGTCGCGGGCGCCGAGGAGCGAGAACTGGAGCGTCCGCGGGATCGGCGTCGCCGTAAGCGTGAGCGTGTCCACGTCGGGGCGCAGCTGGCGCGGAGCTTCTCCTTGGCGCCGACGCCGAAGCGCTGCTCCTCGTCTACGATGAGCAGGCCGAGATCTTTGAACGTGACATCCTTGGAGAGCACGCGCTGCGTCCCGATGACGATGTCCACCTGCCCGGCGCCGATCTCCTTCGCCGTCTCCTTCTGAGTCGCGGCCGGGACGAAGCGGCTGAGCTGGGCGACGCGGACCGGGTAGCGGCCCATCCGCTTAAGGAACGTCTCGGTGTGCTGCCGCGCGAGGACGGTCGTCGGGACGACGACGGCGACCTGCTTTCCCTCCTGCACGGCCTTGAATGCAGCGCGGATGGCAACCTCGGTCTTGCCGAAGCCGACGTCGCCGCAGACGAGGCGGTCCATCGGCGTCGGCTGCTGCATGTCCTGCTTTGACCGCCTCGATGGCCGCCGCCTGGTCGACCGTCTCCTCGTACTCGAAGCTCGCCTCGAGCTCGCGCTGCCAGATCGTGTCGCCCTTGAAGGCGTAACCGGCTGCTGCCTTGCGGGCAGCGTAGATCTTGATAAGGTCGCGGGCGATGTCCTTGACCCGCTTCTTGGTCCGCGACTTGAGGCGGTCCCAAGCGCCCGTTCCGAGCTTGGTCAGAGCAGGCTGGTGGCCCTCCTTTCCGGTGTACTTGTGCAGCTTGTGGAGCGCCGAGAGGTTGACGAACAGCTCGTCCTGCCCGGCGAAGATGAGCCGGACCGCCTCCTGCTTGCGCTCCCGGACGGTAATCGTCTGTAGACCCGCGAACTTGCCGATCCCGTAGTCGACGTGGACGACGAAGTCGCCGGGACGGAGTGCCTGAACCTCGCGTAGGCTCAGGCCGCCTTTCGCGCGGGCCCGCTTGCGCGCTGTCGGGCGGTGGTATCGGTTGAACAGCTGGTGATCCGTGTAAACGGCAAGACGTGCCTCGGGCAGCTCGAAGCCCTCGTGCAGCGACTCGACGATGAGTCGCCGCCGGGGGATCAATGCCCGCATCCTCGTCGCCGCCGAGGAGGTCGAAGAGGCGGTCGCGCTGTGCGCGGCTGTCGCACAGAATGATCGTCTCCGTCGTCCCGTCCTTTCGAGCGCGTGAGGTCGTCGCGGAGGCGGCGCACGTCGCCGCCGTAGCTCGGCTGCGGCTGGGCATCGAGGGCGAGCGTCAGCGTCGGCGCTCTCGCCGGAGAAGGAGCCGAACAGGATGCTGCGGGTGCGCCAGCTAAGAGCGCGTCGAAGGCGTCGGGGGAGAGATGCCGCGCGGCGGGCGGCGGCGGAAGGTGCTCATCCGGGAGCGCATCGAAGGCCGCCTGCGCAGCTCGATACCGCTCTTTGACGGCCTCGCCGACGCGGTCGGCGTCGAACAGGGCGACGGGCACGCCGTCTGGGCAGGAACGCGAGCAGCGTCACCGCCTGCGCAGTCCCCCGGCTGCCGGCCTCGCCGAGGTTCGGGACGAGGCGCGCCGCGTCGAGGCGGCTCACCGAGCGCTGCGTCGCCGGGTCGAACTCGCGCACCGAGTCGACCTCGTCGCCGAAGAACTCGAGGCGGACCGGGTAGCCGCCGGCGAACGGGTAGACGTCGAGGATGCCGCCGCGGAGGGCGATCTCACCGGGCGCGGTCACGAACTCGACGATAGCGAAGCCCTGCCCGACGAGCCGCTCGACGAGCGCCTCCGGCTCGATCGGCCTCGCCGACGCGCACCGTCATCGTCTCTACGGCGACCGTCTCGGGCGGCGGCACAAGGTCCGCGAGCGCCTCGACGCTCGTGACGACGATGCCGCGAAAGCCTTCACGGAGACGCCCAAGCGCATCGGCGCGCTGCACGAGCGGCAGGCTGTCGGCGAGTTGATCCGCGTCGTACGGGTCGTGGCCCGTCGGGGGAAAGAAGAGGACGCGCTCGTCCGACCCGAGAACCTGCTCGAGGTCAGAACGCAGGTACTCGGCACTCTCATTCTCGGCGAGGATGGCGACGAGTACACCGTCGCCCTTCTTTGTCCCGAACGGCCCCTCGAGAAGATCGGCGAGGACGAATGCAGGAAGCGACCCGATGGCCCCTTTGAGACGGAGGCGTTTGCCGGCTGAGAGGGCAGCCGCCTCGTCGCGGGTCCGGGCGAAGAACGGGAGCGCCGCGAGGCGGCTGGCGGATCGAGTCGAGCGTCACGGGCAGACAGTAGAAAAGCCCCGGACGCTGGCGTACGGGGTTTTATGGAGAGAGGAGTTGCGATCTGTACGTCTGCTGCGAGACGCAGGGTCCGGCCTACTGGTCGGACGAGGCGAACAGGACGGTGCCTTCAGCAGGCGTCGTCATCGCGACGCCGCCGCCAGGGCTCATCGGGTAGGTCTCACCGTCGAAGGAGAGCCGCGTCGTAGTCCCGTCGGCGTCCTGGACGACCAGGTCCGCCCAACCCTCCGACTGCCGTGTCCGCCACGACGACGGGGCCGTTCATGAGGCTGATCTCGGCCGCCGGGCGGAACGCGCCAAACTCAGCCACCTCGACGCTGTCCGTGATCGCCTCGAACACGAGGACGGTGCAGCCGCCTGAGCCGCACCACGTGTCCGACTCGAGGTAGACGAGGGCGTCCTGTGCGCCGTCGCTGTTGAGGTCGGCCCACTCGGTCCGAACCTGCACGTCCTCGTTCGGCGCGCCGAACGGCGCGATATAGCTCTGGACGGCAGTGAAGAGACGCGCTGCCTGCGAAGGCTCAACAGTCGTTGTGCTGTCCGTGGGGACGAAGAGAAGGACGAGAGCGAGAAGGGAAGCGAACATCGGAGTCTGACGAGCTGGCGTGCGGGCAGAGATCTACACGCGCTGTGCCCGTCTCGTGTTACACGCCGCACCGTCAGGTAGCGGGAACGCTTGTGTGACGTTCTGTCACGGATTCGCGTCTGAGATCGCGCCACGGACGAATCCCTTGGCTGCCACGATCCGCTCGCGTGCCGCCTCGGCAGGAATGCCGGCCGCGAGCATGACGATTGCCGTCTTGACGTGCCCGTCCACCTCCTCAAGCGCTGCGACCGCATCGTCGTACGTGCACTCCGTCGCGAGCATCACGATCCGGCGGGACCGCTCGACGAGTTTGGCGTTGGTCGGCTTGAGGTCCACCATCATGTTCTGGTAGACCTTCCCAAGACGCACCATTGCGGCCGTCGTGATCATGTTGAGGATGATCTTGGTCGCCGTCCCGCTCTTCATTCGCGTCGAGCCCATGAGCACTTCCGGGCCGACATCGGCGCAGATAGCGACATCAACGTTGAGGGTGAAGGCGCTTCGTGGGTTGCAGGTGACGAAGAGCGTCCGCGCGCCGCGTTCGCGGGCGCGCTCAACGGCCCCGACGGCGTACGGCGTCCGCCGGCTTGCTGCGATGCCACAGACGACATCGAGCGGCCCGACCCCGAGCGCGTCTATGTCCGAGGCACCGGAAGCCTCCTGGTCCTCGGCGCCTTCCTGCGCGCGAAACATCGCCTCCCGGCCACCGGCAATGAGCCCGACGATGGTGTCCGGATCGGTCCCGAATGTCGGCGGGCACTCGGCCGCGTCGAGAACGCCGAGTCGCCCGCTCGTCCCGGCGCCGACGTACACGAGGCGCCCTCCGTTCTTCAGCGCGTCCACGACGATGTCGACCGCCTCAGCGACGTACGGAAGCTCAGGCGTGACTGCGGCGACAGCGCGGGCGTCCTCATCATGGATGAGGCGCAGCGCGTCGAGGGTAGACGCGGCGTCGAGACCGAGTGATCGTTCGTTTACGGCCTCTGTCGTGAGTGCGGCGATTTGTCCGAAGAGGGGAGGGGCATCAGGCATTGGTCGTACGGCGGCGGGCACGCCAAGCTAGCCCGCCGGTGCCAAGCGCCAACGTGCCGACCATCCACGGCCAGAGCGAGCGAGGCCCATGGAGCGGGACGGGCGAAGGGCTGCCGGAGAGGACAGTCGCGGCCCAGAAGTACGGGCTGGCCTCGGCACCCGTGTGCGTGTCGAGGTACGCGACCTGCGCGTACTGGAGCGCGCGGTCTGCCGGCAGGCCAGCGCCGAGCGCGGTGTAGAACGACTCGACGAGTTCGCCCGTCGCTGCGTCATCGACGGGCCATAGCGTCGCAACAGCGGCGCGCGCCCCGGCAGCACGGACGCCGTACTGGAGGCCGATCGTGCCCTCGCCTGATTTCGCTTCGCCCGCGGCCGTCGAGCAGCCGCTGAGCACGACGAGGTCGGCCGGAAGCGAGAGCGCCTGCAGCTCAAAGAGGTGCACCACACCGTCGTCGTCGTCGTCAGGATCGTCCCAGAGGAAGATCTTGGAGTTGAGCGGGAAGGACGGATCGACCTCGGCGTGTGACGCGATGTGGACGATACGGGCGCTACCGGCCTGCTCTACAAAGCGTGCTTCGGTCGCCCGTTCGTTCAGCGCCGCGGCCGGGTTGCCGGCGTGCGCCTCGACGTCGTGGATCTCGGCCGTGACGTTGGGGAGATTCGCGAGGCGCGCCCCGCTCCGGCTTCGGAACTGTCCCCCACCCCCATCGAATCGGCTGCGGCCAAAGGCGAGCAGGTCCACGTCGAAGTGGGGCTCTGGCAGATTGGCCTCAGGGATGAGGGCCGCCGCGAGGTCGGTCGAGACTGCGCGCGTGCGGATGAGGAACGGCTGCGGCCCACTGGCGGCGATCGGACCGGTAAGGAGCGCGCCGAATGGGAGGTCGGCGAGTGGTCCGTCCGGAATAATGACGAGCCCGTCGTCGGGCGCCAGCAGCGACTCGATCGGACGCACGAGGCGGTCGTAGAGCACTTCGAGCGGCTGAAGACGCATAGACGGGTCCGGTCCGCCGGGCGTCCATGCGCCGCCGGCTTCCGCCATGAGCAGAACGAGTTCCTGCCGTCCGATCGCAAGCGTGCGTGCCGTAAGCGTGTCCGCGGTGATCACGAACACGATCGTCGAGTCCGATCCGACGAGGTAGCTCAACAACGTCCGCTGCTGTGCTCGGAGAGTCCCGCGGACAGCCGCCATGTCCAGCTGAGCCTGCGGCCTCGCCCGAATGTCGGTTTCGCGCTCGATCTGCTGTTGAGTGCTCACGATTTCGCCTCGGATGACGCCTATCTGGTCGGGCCGCAGCGTGTCTGCCAACAGGGTTACGCGTTGCTCCTGGACGACGGCAAGCAGCGAGTCGACGCGAGCCCGTCGTTCGGGCGAGAGTGAGACGCGAACGGTTTGCCACGTGCGGAGGTCCCGGAGGGCGCGGGCACGCGCACCGTCCAGAACGGCGAACGCCCCCGCTGTGTCACCCTGCCGGAGCAGCATGCGTGTTAGCCCATGGTAGGACCGTTGCTGGGCAGCAAACTGACTCGCTCCCCAGTCCTGCAAGCGCTCACTTTCCCAATCGATGTCGGCGATGCGTGCCGCTTCACGGTAATGCACCTCGGCCTCGTGCCAACGGCCGGCCGCTTCGAGGACGATGGCCGTCTGCTCCTCGGCCTGGCTGACGCGTCCGACGCCAAATGCTTTCCGGCTGCTCGCGCGTGCGACGCGTGCAGCATCCTCTGCTGCGTCGAGGTTACCGGCCATGAGCGCCGTTTCTGATAGTCGGAGCCAGTAATCCGGCTCGACGAAGTCCAGCATGGCGATGACCTCGGGTGAGATGAGCCGGTAAGCAGCCTGGAGCCGACGCGCTGCGCGGTCATGCCGGCCAAGGACAGCCTCGCCGAACGCGGCGTCAATCTGGAGCGTCGCCGTGAACCCGTCGTTCGTCGTCCGCATGTCCGCGTCGTCAGGCGTTGAGGCATGGATCAGGGCAAGGCCCGAGTCGGCAGCAGCTAGAAGACGGTAGGCGAACCGTGCGCGGTCACGTGGATCGGGCTCTGCGTCGAGACGCTCGAGGAAGAAATAGGCCTGCTTGCTCATTAATCTCCCGACGATTGCGCGCTGCTCATCCGTTCGCGTCGCGGCGCTGTCGCGGACGATCTGCGCCGCGCGCCCGAACGTGGCCTCCGCGACGGCCCACTCGCCCTGGGCCTTTGCCATCTCTGCGAGCTGGGACAGGATGAGAACGGCCTGCCGGACGCCCAGCCGTGGCACGAGTGTCGCAGCAGACGAGATTGTCCGCTGCGCATCGGCATTCCGGCCGACATTCAGTAGAGCAATAGTGCGGGCGTAGTACACCCGTGCATCGTCGTTCGGGAAAGCGCTCACAACGGGCCCAGTGGCCAGGTGCTCCGTTCGTTGGATGACGCGGTTCATATTGCCACGAAGCACTTCGAGCCGGACAATCCGGTAGAGCGCCTCGTGTGCGCACGCTGAGTCAGGATCGTCGTACCTGGCCACGAGGCGGTCGAGTCGCGCGACGAGCGGTGCAAGCGCATCCTCCCCTTGCATGACCTGATCGTCCATGTCTGCTGCAATCTGGGCCAACTCAGCCGTGCAGCCTGACGGGTTGGGCGAAGCCTGCCGCCCCCCAGAAAGGAGCAGGAGGCCGACGAGCAGGATGGTAGTCCGAAGCATCGCAGATATGGAAGCGCCTTCACAATATCGCCTTCTCGCCTCGCCCGCGTCGGATTCTCTCTACCGACGGTGCCCTGTGTATCGGATCGCGTTCCCCTCCGCGCGCGTCCGATGACGCTGACCCGCTCGTCGCTCTATGCGCCTCCAATCGCTCCGCCTCCGTCACTTCCGTGCCCACACCGATACGGCGCTCTCGTTCGCACCAGGCATGACGCTTCTGCTCGGGTCAAACGGAGCTGGCAAGACGAATGTCCTTGAGGCCATCAGTCTGCTGTGCCTCGGCAAGAGCTTTCTCGCCTCCAGCGACGCTCCACTCCTGAAGCGAGGTGCGGCGCACCTTGAGGTAGAAGGGGAGACCGAGTCGGACCGTGGTGCAGCGTCACGTCTCCGTGTCGCGATCGTCCCGGGTGAAGGGAAGCGTGCGTTCGCCAACGGTGTCGTCCTCGACCGCCTTGCGGACCTTATCGGGCGCGTCCCACTCGTCATCCTGTCTCCCGCCGACTATGAGCTCACGGCTGGCGGGCCAGCTGAGCGGCGTCAGATGGTGGACGCGACCCTCAGCCAAGCGTACCCGGTTTACCTCACCGACCTGCTCGCATATCGTCGGGCGCTGCGCCAGCGGAACGCGCTCCTGTTCAGTGTGCGCCGTGGCGGGTCGCTCGCGCCGGGAACGATGGACGCGTGGGATGCGGAGCTCTCCCGTCACGGCTCACGCCTGATTACACGCAGGGCCGAGTTTCTCTCCCGGTTCGGCGCCTTTGTCGAGCAGGCGCACGGGTTGCTCCAAGAACCTGGCGCGGCTCCGACCCTCCGCTATGCGCCCTCCGTAGAGGTGAAGGAGGGAGAGGACACCGTTGAGGCTTTTCGCCTCGCGCTTTCCCGAACCGAGCGCCGCGGCCGCGACGCCGGCCGGACGTTCGTGGGCCCGCACCTCGATGAGATCACGTTTCTGCTCGACGGCGTGGATCTCCGACCGTATGCGTCCCAGGGCCAGCACCGGACGTTTGCACTCGTCCTTCGGATCGCTCAGGCACTCTTCCTGCGGGACCACCTCGACGAGTCTCCCGTCATTCTCCTCGACGATGTCTTCGGTCCGCTCGACGCGGCCCGCTCGCGGGTGCTTCTCGAACTGCTTCTCTCCCGCCAGATCGGTCAATCCATCGTCACGGCGGCACGCCCCGAACCATTCCAGGAGCTCGCGCCGTTTGAGCCTGAGCGCTCACGCAGTGTTTCACGTGGAACACGGAGCCGTCACCGAATCCCCTCTCACTGCTTCTCTCGCATCATGACTCGACCTCTCTACTCACTCAACCGCGTGGCGGCGCTCATTCTCCTTGGCACGGGCCTCTCGGCCTGCGGCACATCGAATGTCAACTACGTCACCGGCGAGTCGCAGCGCGGCGCCTACACGTGGGCGCAGGAGCGGCAGATCGGGGCGCAGTCCGATCAGCAGATCGTCGCCCAGTACGGGATCTACGACAACCCGGCGCTAAGCGCCTACGTCTCGGACGTGGCGCAGCGCACCTTGCAGACGAGCGCTTACAGTGCCGAGACGACGCCGGCCGAGATCCGCAATTCCCCGTTCACATTCCGCGTGCTCGATTCGCCTGTCGTGAACGCGTTCGCACTTCCGGGCGGCTACGTCTACGTCACCCGTGGGCTGCTCGCGTACCTCAACAACGAAGCACAGCTCTCCGTCGTCCTTGGCCATGAGATCGGGCACGTGCTCGCCCGCCACGGCTCCGAGCAAGCACAGCGCGCCCAGCTCGGGCAGATCGGGGTGCTCGGGGCAGCTGTTCTCGGCACGGTTATCGGCGGCGGCCGGGTCGGGCAGGGGATTGCTCAGTACGGAAGTCAAGGGGCTCAGCTGCTCCTGCTCCGCTACGGCCGCGACGCCGAACGCGAAGCGGACCAGGCGGGCGTTGCCTATGCTGGGTTCGCGGGGTACGACGCAGCGCAGGCCGCTAGCTTCTTCCGTGCGTTGAAGCGCCTCAGTACCGAGAGCGGACAGCAGCTCCCGGATTTCCTCTCAACCCACCCGGATCCGGGTGAGCGCGAGCAGACGATCCGCCAACTCGCGGCTGCCGGGCGTAACGGGACAGCCATCGAGGGACAGGCCTACCTCCAGCGCATCGATGGCGTCGTTCTCGGTGAGGACCCGCGCCAGGGCTTCTCTGAGGGATCGACCTTCTACCATCCTGAGCTCCGCTTCGCTTTCGATTTTCCGCAGGGCTGGCGCGTCCAGAACTCGGCGCAGGCGGTTCAGATCGCTGAGCCGAACGGCGGTGCGGCGATCCAGATGACGCTCGTCCAGCAGACCTCAGCGCAGGCCGCGGCGCAGGCGCTCGCCTCGCAGCAGGGTGTTCAGTCGAACGGTGGCCGCGCAACGACAGTCAACGGCAACCGTGCGGTGACAGTTGAAGGGCTCGCGGCAGGGCAGCAGGGCACCCTCCAGTTCGTCGCCACCTTTATCGAATACGGTGGGGCTGTCTACCAGCTGCTCGGGATCGCGCCTCAGGCCACATTCGCTCAGTATGGCCGCGTCCATGCAGCAGAGCGAGCAGAGCTTCCGCCGGCTCACCGAGGCGCGCTACCTCAACCGTGAGCCGAGCCGTGTAGACGTAACCACGGCTGTCGCGAGGCGCTTCAATCCAGTCGTTGGTCTCAGGGCGGACACTTCCCGAAGGGGTCACACTCGAGGATATCGCCATCATGAACGAGGTGAGCCTGACCGAGCAGATCCCGAGCGGGACGACGATCAAGCTCCCCCGTTAACCAGCTCGTTTACGCAGCATCGTCGGGCGGTGGGATGACGGTTGCCTCACCCCCGACGGACATTTTGCCGTTGCAGTAAGCATAAAGCTTGATTCGAACATGCCGGTGCGCCTCGACCTTTTCAGCAACGCGCACCTCGATCGTGACCTCCTCGCCGACTGGAACGGGGCGCAAAAACTTGGCGCTCAGTGCAACCGCGATGGAGCCGGGACCCGGAAAGTCACGGCCGAGCACTTTAGACGCAAGACCAAGGATGTAGACGCCGTGGACGACCGGACGGCCGAACCGGCTCTGCCGCCCGGCCTCCTCGTCGATGTGAATCGGATTGTCGTCCCCCGTCACATCGGCAAACGTCCGGACGTCGTCCATCGTGAGGGTACGCGACCATTTGAACGAGTCGCCGACGGAGAGTGAGTCGTAGGTATGAGGCATCAGGAGTCGAGGAAGCGGGCCCTGAGTTCGGGCGTGGGAAGTGCGGCAGGCGTCGCGTGTACCGAACCAGCGGAGACGGTTGCGGGCGACGATGCGGTACATGGCATCTCGGATGGGGCGGGGGATGACGCCCAGCGGGCTTCACCCACGTCCACGGACGGCCAAGGCGGCGCTGCGATGCCGAGGACAGCGTCGGAGCGGAAGTAAGCTCGCCCATCTGCGACGAGTATGACGGTGTCCAGATCCCCTGCGTCTATGCCATGTACGCCAGCTATCTGGCGACCGGCCTCAGATTGCAACGACGCGAACCGGAACACCGCCGAGGGGTCTCGGTCGATCACGAACAGGACCGATGCGTCGCACAGAGAGCACAGTCCGTCGTAGAGAATGACGGGGGATGCAAACTGAGGACGATCAGGCTTGGGCATCTCGAAGGAAGGCGTAGAGACGGGGAGAATAGCGCGCCAGCAGCCCTCACGAGAGCGCATTGTTTCACGTGAAACGTCGTTACGAAGTCCCGGATCGCTACCATCGAAGCGCCGACCTACTCACCAGACCAACGCCGCGGTGCTCGACGAGCGCGTCCGATCCATTTCCCGGTTCATCGTCCGTTTTCCCCTCATCGTGGTCGCGGTGGGGCTCGTGTTCAGTGCGATCGGTATCCGGCAGGCGCTGACGCTCAAGATCGACACCGACATCGCGACGCTGCTGCCGCCGTCGTTCAAGAGCGTCCAAGCACTCCAGAAGTTGCAAGACACTGTCGGAGCCGAGACGACCGTGGATGTCGCCATTCACAGCGCCTCGTTCGATTCAAACCGACGCTTCGCTGAGGACTTTGTCCCGCAAGATGATGGCGATGCAGGCGCCGACCGGCGGGGCCTATTTCACCCGCGTCGACTTCAAGCGCGACGTCCGGTTCATCACCGAGAACGCGCTCTACTTTGCAACCTTCGACGAGCTAGACCGGCTTGAGGCCTTTCTCCGAGGTCAGGCACAGCAGGCGAGAGATCAGTCGGATCCGCTCCGGGTCAACCTCTTCCAGGGCGCCGCCGACAGTTCCCAAGCGGCGCGGAGCGCAGAAGGGGACAAGCTCAAACAGGACCTCGCTCAACTCGCCCTCGGGGAATATCTGCTCAGCCCAGATTCGACGACGCTCGTTGTCCGGTTCTACCCGCTCGGCTCGCAGACCAACATCGGATACGTCGAGACGTTGTACGCGAACGTGGACTCGCTCGTCGCTGGGATGAGACCGACGACGTACGCGCCGGACATGACCATCACGCCGGCCGGGCGCCTCCTTCGCCAGACGATTGAGGTCCGCGCGATCACGAACGATGTCCAGAACTCGTTCGGAAGCGGCGTGCTCGCCGTCATTCTATCGGTCGTGCTGTACTTCCTGTACAAGTCGGTTCAGGCCAAGACGGGTGGCCGCTTCGTGCTTCGCGTCCTCATCAGCGAGATCCTCCGGACGCCCGTCACAGCGCTCCTGCTGACCGTCCCGCTGCTGATGAGCTTGGGGTGGACCGGCGGCATCGCGGCGCTGATGTTCGGCAAGCTCAACCTGCTCACGTCGACGCTCGGCCTCGTGCTGTTCGGGCTTGGAATCGACTACGGGATCCACTTTTTCGCCCGGTACGCCGAAGAGCGCGGCCGAGGTCGGTCCGTCGATGACGCCATCGAGGAAACGTACACGAGCACGGGCGTCGGCATCGCCGTCTCGGCTGGCACGACGGCAGCCTCTCTGTTTGTCCTTCAGATCGCGCAGTTCCGCGGCTTCAGCGAGTTCGGCTTCATCGGTGGCCTCGGCATCGTGTTCGCGCTCACAGCGATGCTGTCAATCCTTCCGGCCCTGATTGTGCTCGCCGAGAGATCCGGCCTGCTCAACCTGAAGACGCAGGGCGTGGCGAGCGACGTTCGAGCCCGAGCGGCGCTTCCCGTTCTCACGGACGATCCTGTCCATCTCGTTCGCCCTGACCATCCTCAGCATCTACCTCGTCCCGCGGGTCTCATTCGAGTACAACTTTTCGAAGCTCGAGCCCGAGTACGACGAGTACTTCCGGCGCTCCGAAGCCTTTCAGCCTGTCTTCGGGCAGAGTGAGCGCCACAATCCGGCCTACATCCTCCTGGACAATGCCTCGGATGTGCGTCCAGTCTCGGACGCTCTAAAGGAGCTCGCCTCGCGCGACTCCCTCATCCTGACCGTCGAGAGCTTGCAGGAGCGCTTCCCGACAGACTCGGCGACCTCAGCGCGCAAGCTTGCCCGGCTCGCTGAGATCAGGGCCGTCCTCACTGATCCGTTCCTCTCAGCCGACACGACCGGTCAGGTCGACCGGCTAAGGCAGGCAGCGTCGGCAACGGTCCCGATTCCGCTAGACTCGGTCCCGGCCTTTATCACCCGGCCGTTTATGACGCGGCAGGGGACAGTCGGCAACTTCGTGATCGTGTTCCCGCGTGGCAACATGGCCAACGGGCTGCGCTCGATGCGCTTCTCCGAGATCATTGGCCGCGTGACGACGCCGAGCGGCGAGCAGTTCTACGCCGCCTCGACTCAACTCATCGCGGCCGACATGCTCTCGCTGATGCAGGATGAGAGCTGGACCATGATCGGGCTGACGCTCCTGCTCGTCGTCATCCTCGTCGTCCTCTCGTTCCGGAACCTCCGGTGGACCCTCGTCGCGCTAGCACCGCTTGCCGTCGGCCTGCTGTGGATGCTGGGCGGCATGGTAATTGGCGGCGTCTCGCTGACGTTCTACAACCTCGTCGTTCTCCCGACGGTGCTCGGCACCGGCAACGACGGCGGCGTCCACCTCTCGCACCGATACCTCGAGGAGGGCAAGGGGTCGATTCGCAAGATTCTGCGGTCGACGGGAGAGCACGTGACGATGGGAGCGGTGACGAACATGATCGGCTTTGGTGGCCTGCTGACATCCTCGCATCCTGGCCTGAGGTCGATTGGCGTCCTCGCCGTGCTCGGCATCGGGGCGACGCTCGCCAGCACGCTCGTCTTCTTCCCGGCGCTCATCCAAGTCGCCGAGGACCAGGGGTGGCTCTCGAAGAACCGCCGCCGCCGCCGCCTCTACGACATCGGCGACCCGAAGGCCCTGCTCCGCCCGACGTTCCGCCTTCGCGCGCCGCGGCGGAAGAGAGATGAATCCTAACGGTCTCTAGTACTACCGACTCATGCTAGCCGTCCGCTCATGATGGGGAAGCGAGAGAGAGCGACTCTGGAGAACGATCAGAAGCCAAAATCAATGTTATCAGACCAATAGACTGATTTCAAATGGACGCTTTCAGAGGCAGCTGTGCCTTCTGAGGACGATCAGGCCCTGTCCAGAAGGACGTTGTCGTAGTACGTCACCATTCGGGCGAGCACAGCAGGCCAGTTGTACTGGTGCGCCTCGTCGCGTCCGGCGAGGCCGAGGCGCGCCCTGAGATCAGCATCGAGTGCAAGACGCCGAGTCGCGTCGGTGAAGGCGTCGGTGTCGCGGGGAGGACAGAGGAGGCCCGTCCGCCCGTCGTCGATGAGGCTGCGGCTGCCAGCGGCGTCGGCGCACACGGGCGCGAGACCAGAGGCCATCGCCTCAAGCGTGACGTTGCCGAACGTCTCAGTCTCACTCGGGAAGAGGAACACATCGGACGAAGCGTAGGCCGTCGCGAGCGTCTCGCCCGTGATGTGACCAGTGAAGCAGGCACGCGGCAGAGCACGCGCCATCGCCTCGTGCTCAGGCCCCTCCCCAACGACGAGCGCGCGAACGGGCAACCGCTCAGCCTGTAACCGACTGCACGACCTCTGCAAACACGTCCGGCCCTTTCTCCTTGACCAGACGGCTCACGAACGACAACGACGACCTCATCCGGCTGGCAAACCCTTGCCCAGCGCGCCACGCCTCTGAACGGTGAGCCGGCGAGAAGCGGTCCAGCTCGATGCCGCGCGGCCACAGCCGGATCGTCGCCGTGACCCCCTGATCGCGCAGGCTTCGCTCCATCTCGCGAGTCGGGACGTAGACCTCGCGGCAGCGGTTGTAGAAGTGCCGCGCGATGGCGTGGAAGAGTGGACGAGCCGATGCCCAACCCGTAGTAGTCCGAGTAGACGACGAAGTGCGTGTGGTATGTCGCAACCGCCGGGATACCGCTTGCGACGCGCCCACGTCAACGCGCGGTGACCGAGCACGTCTGGCGTCGCGAGGTGCACGATGTCTGGCTCGAATGCCGCCACCTGAGCACGCAGGTCAGACGGGAAACCCGTCGTGAAACGGTACTCAGCGCGTCCTGGGATCGGGACCGACGGGAGCAGCGAGAAAGCGCCCTGGCTGCTCCACCTGTGGGTCGTCGACCGTCGGGCCAAGAACAAGCACCTCATGACCTTGGGCGATGAGATACCCGACGAGACGCCCGAGCGTCCGCGAGACACCGTCCTCGATGTGAACGTAGTTGCCCGTGAAGAGGGCGATGCGGAGCGAACGCGGCACGAGGGCAGGGGAGAGGGGCGGTAAGTAACGGCAGGGCACGCCGCCGTGCCGCTGCCCGTCAGCGCGTCTCGAGAAGCGGCTTCAGAAAGACCCCGGTGTGGCTCGTCGGGTGCGCGGCCACGTGCTCCGGCGTGCCCTCGGCGACGATGAACCCGCCTCGGCGCCCACCCTCCGGACCGACGTCGATGACCCAGTCGGCTGCCTTGATGACGTCCAGGTTGTGCTCGATGAGGACGACCGTGTGACCAGCCTCAACGAGCGCGTTGAAGGCGGCGAGCAGCTTGCGGATGTCGTCTGTGTGGAGGCCGGTCGTCGGCTCGTCGAAGAGGTAGACCGTGTGACCGCGATGCGGGGCCGAGAGGTGCGCCGCAAGTTTGACGCGCTGCGCCTCGCCCCCCGAGAGCGTATTCGACGGTTGACCGAGCGTGAGATAGCCCAGCCCGACCTCCTGCAACACACGAAGGCGGCTGCCGAGGCGTGGCTGCTTCCCGAAAAAGTCGACCGCCTCGTCGACCGTCAGTTGAAGGATTTCCGCGACGTTCTTGCCGTTCCACCGGATCTCGAGCACGTCCTGCTTGAAGCGCTTGCCATGGCACGCCTCACACTCGAGGTACAGGTCTGCGAGAAACTGCATCTCGACCTGTACGACGCCTTCACCCTGGCACACCTCGCAACGCCCACCGGGGACGTTGAACGAGAACGTCCCGGCCTTGATAGCCGCGGACCTGCGCCTGATGCGTGCTCGCGAGCAACTCGCGAATCGGGTCGAACGCCTTGACGTAGGTCACCGGGTTGGAGCGCGGGCTCTTGCCGATCGGCGTCTGGTCCACCATCTCGACCGACTCAATGAGGTCGGCACCGAAAATGGCGTCGTGCGCACCGATTTTGCCATCGTACTCCCCACCTTTCAGCCCGCTTGAGCGCTGCGAAAAGCGTCGAGTAGACGAGTGTTGACTTGCCAGAACCTGAGACGCCGGTGACGACCGTAACCGCGTCGAGCGGGAAGCGACACGTCGAGGCGCTTGAGGTTGTGGGCGCGGGCGCCAGTGACGCGCAGCACGCGCTCGGGATCGACCGGACGACGAGTCTCGGGGACGGGAATGGACTTCCGGCCCGAGAGGTAAGCGCCCGTAAGCGAGTGCTCGTCCACAAGGGCCTCGGCGTAGGTGCCCTGGAACATGATCTCGCCGCCGAGCGCGCCCGAGCCCGGGCCGACGTCGATGAGCTGATCCGCGCGACGCATCATTTGCTCATCGTGCTCGACGACCAGAACCGAGTTGCCGAGATCGCGGAGGCCCTCGAGGATCGTGATGAGGCGGTCGTTGTCGCGCGGATGCAGCCCGACGGTGGGCTCGTCCAATACGTAGAGCGAGCCGACGAGGCTCGAACCGAGGCGACGTCGCGAGGTTGATTCGCTGTGATCTCGCCGCCCGAGAGCGTCTGCGCGAGACGGTCCAGCGTGAGGTAATCCAGCCCAACCTCGACGAGGTACCCCAAGCGCCGGCGGACTTCGGTGAGGATGCGCCCGGCAACCTCGCGGTCGTGCTCGGAGAGGTCGATGCCGTCCGTCACGTCCGCGGCGTCGGCAGTGGTGAGCTCGCAGAGCTCGCCGATGTGCATCCACGCAAGCCCACCGTCTACGCCCGGCACGCGCAGTTTGACGTTCAGCGCCTCGGGACGAAGGCGGTAGCCATCACACTCCGGGCAGGTTGTGTAGCCGCGGAAGCGCGCCTGGTAGATGCGGTAGTGCATCTTGAACGGCTTCGAGGCGAGAAAGTCGAAGAAGCCCTGGACGCCGACGTAGTCGCCGTCGCCGGCCCAGATCAGGTTGCGGGCGTCGGGAGAGAGGCGCGAGAGCGGAGTGTCCGGGTCGATGCCGCTGCGGGCGGCAGCACGCAAGAGCGTCCGCTGGTGCATGGACCACTGCTCGGTGCGGAACGGCGCGACGGCGCCCTGCCGGAGCGAGAGGTCCGGGTTGGGGAAGATGAGGTCCGGGTCGAGGCCCGGCACGCGGCCGAAGCCCTGGCACGTCGGGCAGGCGCCGAGCGGCGAGTTGAACGAGAAGAGCTGCGGCGTCGGCTCGGGAAACTGCATCCCGTCGCGCTCGAAGTGCGCCGAGACGTCGATGCGCTCGTAGCGGCCCTCGCTTCGGGACCGTGACGATCACGGCGCGCTCGTCGCCCTCGCGGAAGGCGAGCTCGACCGAGTCCGCGATGCGGCTCGTCACCGCCTCGTCGTCCACGCGCGTCGCGAGGCGGTCGACGAGGACGAGAAGGCGCGCGGGCGGCGTCTTGATCGTGTCGGGGTCCGTCTCGCCGAGGTCCACGACCTCGGGCAGGTCCCCCTTCGCCGCCTTGCCGTCGGTGGGGAGGACGACGAGGCGCGTGAAGCCGCGGGCGACGAGCGCGGCTATCTCCTCGGCCTTCTTGGCGCCCTTGTGCGCAGGGAACGGGAAGCCGAGGTAGAAGCGCGTCGGCTCCGGGAAGCGCGCCTGGATCTTCTCGGCCGTCGAACGCGGGCTGTCGCGCGTGACGACCTCGCCCGAAACCGGCGAGACGGTCGTCCCGACGCGGGCGAAGAGGAGGCGGAGGTAGTCGTAGACCTCGGTCTGCGTCGCGACCGTGCTTCGCGGGTTGCGCGTAGCCGTCATCTGCTCGATGGCGATCGCCGGCGCGAGGCCCGTGATAAGGTCGACGTCCGGCTTGTCCATCCGCTGAAGGAACTGCCGCGCATACGCCGAGAGGCTCTCGACGTAGCGCCGCTGGCCCTCGGCGTAGATCGTGTCGAACACGAGGCTGGACTTGCCCGAGCCGGACGGGCCTGTGACGACGATGAGCTTCTTCTTGGGGATCGTCAGCGAGACGTCCTTGAGGTTGTGCTGCCGCGCGCCTCGGACGACGAGGTTCTGGCCGGCGAAGCGGTCGGCCGGGGCAGCGGGCGGGGGAGTCTTGGCCTTCTTGGTGCGGGTCGCCAACACGGTGCAGGATCGTTTCGGAAACAACGCCCCGGCAGGGGCGAAGGTGCCGCCCCGGTGTGAAAGTGCCGTGCCCGCCGGGCATGCGAGAGCCCCGGCACCAGGCGGCACCAGGGCTCTCCGTAGGGCGCGGGCACCCCACCGTGTCTCAGCAGGACTAGCGGACGACCGTCACGCGCTGCGAGAGGTTGACCGTCGAGCCGAGGGCGCGGACGACGTAGATGCCGGCCGGGAGCGATGTCGCCGAGAGGCTGAAGGTCTGCTCCTGGTCTGCCGCGACGAGGCCGCGGTACAGCGAGAGGACCTCGCGGCCCGTCACGTCGAGCACCGTGACGGACACGTCCTGCGCCTGCGCCGTCGTAAACCGGACGCGTGCGGCGGAACGGACCGGGTTCGGGGAGGATGACAGGGCCGAGCGGGCGTTGTCCGCCGTGCCCTCGCCCGCCGTCGCCACCACGGCGCCGGTGACGGTGAGCTGGACGGTGCCGTTGACACGCCCGGGGGCGTAGCTCGACACGCGAACGTAGTACGTCGTGCCGACTGTGACCGGGATGTTCGCGATCCGGGACGTGAAGTCGCCCGGGTCGTTCGTCGCGTCGTCGTCGTTGCAGGCGACCAGCGTCAGCCCGGCGAGCGTCGTGCCGCTGTACAGGCTCATGATCGTGTCCGTGGGACCAGTCTGCGCGTTCGACGGATCGCCCTCGGAGCCGTCTGTGTCGATCGAGAGCGGCGTCGTGTTCGTCGCCACGATCTTGAACCAGACGGACTGGTTCGAGTCGCCCGTCGCGCAGGACGACGGGACGACGGGCTCGCCGGCCTGGGACGTCGCCTCGACGACGGACGAGAGGTAGACGCCCGTCGCGGTCACGTTGGTCGCGTTGGCGAAGTTGTCGTTGGCCGGCGGGACACGGTTGGCCGGCACGGCCTGCGGGCCACCGCTGGCCGTTTTGCCGCTCTGAGCCATCGCTGCAGGCGAGAGAGCCAGAACCGCTGCCGCGAGACAGATGGAGGTAGAAAAGCGCATGACGTTGGGGAATGAGAGGGAGGAGGACGCGGTGCCCCCGGAGTGAGGCGCCCTCATCATACGTTCAAAATCGGGCACGGGACAGGGCGAGGCTTGTTTTTGGGGCGGATGTGTCACCGGGACTCCAGATCCAGAACGCAGCGGAGCCTCGGCGCCGGGAAGGCACCGAGGCTCCGTACCGAGGCAAGGCGCCTCGGTAGTACCTGCTCCGGGTTAGCGGACGACCGTCACACGCTGCGACAGGTTGAGGTCCGTGCCCGTCGCGCGAACGACGTAGACGCCCGTCGGGAGCGACGACGTGTTGACGCCGACGAACGCCTGCTGGCCGGCCGTCATCGAGCGGTCCAGGAGCACGGCGACCTCGCGGCCGAGGGCGTCGTAAAGCGCCACGCGGACGTCCTGCGCCGTCCCGACCGTCAGGTCGATCTGCGAAGCGCCGCGCATCGGGTTCGGAGCCACCGAGAGGCGCGAGGCGAGCGACGACGCCGAGCCCTCGCCAGCCGTGCCACCGACCGTCGCGAGCAGCGCCCACGAGTTGAGCGTGCCCGTGTCGCCGGCGGCGGCGTCCGTTATCGTGAGCGTCCACGTGCCGGCGAGCGGCATCGCGTTGAAGGCGCTCAGCGGGTTGTTCGGCGAGTAGCGGCCACCGGCCGTGTAGCCTGAAGCGCCCGTGACGCAGGACGTCTCGACGGGACCGAGCGTGTTCTGGTCGTCGAGGATGATGACCATGTTGTCACCCGAGCAGCCGAACGTCGACGTCGGGACGCCCGGGCGGTCGACCATGACGACCGACGTTGCGCCCTTTGCGAGCGTCGCGCCGAGGTCGCCGTCGTACGTGTGGGTGATGTTGAGGTCGATGTTGAGGTCGGTCAGCGTGCCCGTAACCGTCGCCGGGACGATGATGGTGCTCACGACGCTACCGGGCGCGCCCGTGGCGCCGTCTGGGATCGCCAGCGGCGTGTCCGTCGACGCGTAGCGCGTCGCAGCGTCGCCGGTGCCTGTGATGGCGACCGTGATCGGCGAGCCGGGCGCGTTGCTCGTGATGCTGAGCGAGGCGGTGACAGGACCCGAGTTTGCCGCCGTCGGGGAGAAGGTCAGCGTGACCGTCCGGGACGCGCCCGGAGCAAGCGTGCCGGCAGCCGTGCCGGTCGCCGTGATCGCCGGGCTACCCGTGAGCGTGATCGCCGAGATGTTGGCCGCAGCCGTCCCGTTGTTGGTGATCACCACCGTCCGGGTCGCCGTCTGACCGTTCGTGACCGTACCAAACGCGACCGAGGTCGGCGTGACGGTAAGCGACGCGCCAGCAGGCGGGGTGGTCTCGCCCGTCACGTTGACAACCCAGTGGGAGGACGCGAAGCCGAGCGTGGCCAGATCGGCGGGCTCCGCAGCACCGCAGGCAGTGGCCTTGATGTACGTCGGGCCCGTCTGGCCGGCGCTGTTGCCACCGAAGAAGTTGTTGGCGCCCGTTGTCGCCCACTCGACGACGAGGACATCCGTGGCGGCAAACGTGCCCGTGATCGGGACGTTGCGGATGGTGCCGTCATCCGCCGCGCTGACGGGGACGGAGGCCGTGCCGACGAGCGTCAGGTTGGCAGTCGTGAACGCGCCGTTGAGGCGGTAGATGTTGAGCGTCGATGTGCCCGGCGTTCCAATGCTCTCGATGCCGAAGCCGACAGACGTGACGGCGATGCCGGTCGGGAGCGCGAAGGTGCTCAGGTCAAAGCGGCGCAGGATGCTGTTCGGCGGCGTCGGGCAGGCGACGCCGGCACCGGCAGCACCAGTGCCGATTGTCTGAGACGTGTTCTGGGTGATCGTCGTCGTGACGAGGCTGGACGACGCCGGGAGCTCGGTCACCTTGACGTCGGAGTACGTCAGGGCGTCGGACGATCCGCCGGCGCGGGTAAAGCTCTGCGCGCCGGCAACCGGGGCGAGAGTTGCGAACGCCAGCACGGCAGTCGCGAGAGTAGAGAATCTCATGGAGTTGGGAATGAGAGAGATGGGCTTCCGCCCGGGGCCGCGGGAGCGGCATTCGCCTCATCATACGTTCAAAAAGCCGGCGTGTGCAACGGGCCGCTCCCAATCTGTCTCGTGTAAGCGCTTTCAAACATGAGAGTGTGGTGCCGCGACTGAGCACAAACCGGCGTCACGAAGCGCGGCAGGGCCCCGCACGAGGCGCCGTCGTCACCATGCCCCTTGCTTTCCTGAGCGGACGCCCGGCACGCGCTCTGCCAGGAGGGCGGCAGGCCGTAGTCTTCCAGCATGACGTTTCTCAACCCGTTCCTGCTCGCCGGGCTGGCGGCCGTCGCGATCCCCATCGCCGTCCACCTGTTCCACTTCCGCCGCCCGCAGCGCCTCGACCTGCCGACGCTGCGCTTCCTGCGGGCCGTCGAGGCGACGGCCGTGCGGCGGATGCGCCTGCGGCAGTGGCTGCTGCTCGCGCTGCGCGCGCTCGCCGTCGTGTGCCTCGCGCTCGCCTTCGCCCGCCCGACGCGGACCGCCGACGCCGCCGGCCTCTTCGCCGACCGCGGCGCCCGCAGCCTCGCGGTCGTCGTGGACAACAGCCGCTCGATGGAACTGCGCAACGAAGACGGCGCCTTGCTGGACCAGGCCCGTCGCCTCGCCGCGGCAGCCATCGATGCGACGGGACCGGGTGACGAGCGGACGATCGTCCCGACGGCCGGCGACGCGCGGCCGGTCCCGTTCACCGCTCCCGGTCCCGCCCTCGACGCCGTCTCGGCGCTCAGGACGGCGCCGCGCGCCGCGGCGCTGACGGCTGCGATCGCCCGCGCAGGTAGCGTCCTCGATGCGGCCGTCCACCCGCGCCGTGAGATCGCCGTCGTGAGCGACCTCCAGGAGTCGACGTTTTCGGACTCGGCGCGGGCAGACCTGCCGCCGGACGTCTCGCTCGCGCTCATCCCGCTCGAGTCTGCAGCCGCGCCTAACACGGCCGTGACAGCCGTCCGCGTCGCGAGCGTCATCGTCGAGCCCGGCAAGCCGGTCCGCATCGAGGCGACGCTGACGCGCTTCGGCGGGGCGCCCGGGACGGTCGCGGCGACGCTGACGCTCGGTGGGGAAGGGGTCGCCGAGGCGTCGGCCGAGGTCACGCCGGGCCGACCGGCGACGCTCGTGTTCACGGCCACGCCGCGCGCGCGCGGCTGGACCGGCGGCGAGGTCCGGATCGTGGCGCCTCGGGGCGAGACGGCGGCCTGGGACGATGTGCGCGTCTTCTCCCTCCACGTGCCGCCGCCGCCGCGCGTCCTCGTCGTCCGCGGCGACGGCGCCCGGGCAGACCGCCTGCTGCTCGCGCTCGGCGTCGCAGCCGAAGGGGGCAGCCTGACGGTGACCGAGATCGCCGAGGGCGCGCTCGCCTCGGCCGACCTGTCGCGTGCGGACGTCGTCGCGCTCGTCGGGCCGACGCGCGTCTCGCCGCAGGCGGCGCAGACCCTTGCCCGCTTCTCCAGCCGCGGCGGCGGCGTCCTCGCCTTTCCGGGCGAGGCGCCCGAGGCGCTCAACCCGGCACTCGCCGCCCTCGGCGGCGGCCGCATCACGGGGACCGTCGGCGCCCTCGGTGGGCCCTCGCTCGGCGGCCTGTCGACATCGGACCTGCGGCACCCGATCTTCGCCGGCCTCTTCGACACACCCACACCGACCGTCGAAAGCCCGGACGTGCGCCGGGCCGCACGCTACGCGCCGGGACGGGGCGACGAGCACACAGTCCTTCAGCTCGCTGCGGGGCCGCCGCTGCTCCACGAGATCCGCAGGGGCGCGGGCCGGACGCTCCTCTTCGGCGTCGCCGCGGACCCGGCGTGGTCCGACCTCACGGAGCGCAGCCTCTTTCTGCCGCTCGTCGTCCGCTCCGTGGCCTACCTCGCGTCGGGTTCCTCAATCGGCGACGATGCAGGCGGCGAGCGGTCCGTTCGCGTCGAGACGGCGAGCCCCGAGGGCATCCGCCTCGTCGGTCCGGGCGGAGAAGCCGTCGCGGCCGAGCAGCGGGCGGTGCCGGGCGGCGTCGTGCTGTCGCTCGGGGCCGTCACGGCGCCCGGGTTGTACCGCGCGATGCAGGGCGAACGCGTGCTGCGAACAGTCGCCGTGAACGAGGACGCCCGCGAGTCCGACCCGGCGCGCCTCGACGCGGCCGAGGCGGCGCGGCGCCTCGAAGCCGCAACCGGTCGGCCCGTCCGTGTCGTCGATGCCCGCGAGGCGGCCGCGGCGACGGGCCGCGGCTCGGGCGTCCCGCTGTGGACGTGGTTTCTGGGGATCGCGTTCGTCGCGCTCGTAGCTGAGACGGCTGTCGCGTCGCGGTGGCGCTCCGAGAAAGCGGCGGTGTAGCCTGTTTCGCTGCCCTTCTTCGCCTGCGTCTCACACGTTCAGGCGCTTTCCGTGTTGGACGGGCCATGCGCGGCGCCGTAGGTTGTCGGGCTCCCTCGGCGACTCGCGCCGGGACCTACGCGCCAGCGAGGCGCTCCGACTCTCAGAAGGCCCACTGCTCCGATGCCACGCAAAGACCAGATCACCGGCAAAGGCCCGATGTCGGGCAACCACGTCTCGCACGCGAACAACAAGGTCCGCCGGCGCTTCGAGGTGAACCTCCAGAAGAAGCGCTTCTACGTCCCGGACGAGGACCGCTGGGTGACGCTGCGCATCTCGGCGCAGACCATCAAGACGATCAACAAGAAGGGCGTGAGCGCCGTTCTCCGCGAGGCCCGCGCCGCCGGCGTCTCCATCTAAGCACGCAGTCGCTCCGGCGCATTCCTCCACGACGATGGCAAAAGGCAAGGACGCACGCATCCAGGTGATTCTCGAGTGCACCGAGGCACCGGGCACGTCGCGCTACTCGACGATGAAGAACCGCCGCAACACGACGGCGCGCATGGAGCTCAAGAAGTACAACGCCAAGCTCCGCAAGCACACCGTCCACCGCGAGATCAAGTAGGCGGCAGAGTGGCGCGCGCTCGGCGCGCGCCAGATCTCCCCCTCCGTTTCTCAGTGCGCCTGGCGCACGCATCCCGCACTCCCATGGCAAAGAAGGTCTCCAAGAACCAGCGCACGAACCGTGGCGCCGGCGCCGAGGCGAAGCAGATGGCCAAGGTCATCGTCGCGTCGAAGAAGCAGAACGGCCAGTTCGAGTTCCGCTCGAAGATGGTCGAGGTGAACCAGGTCCAGGACGAGCTCAAGGCCGCCCGCGCCGCCTAGCGCGTCTCGGACGACTCCGCTCCAGCGAGGCGGCCCCGCACGGCGGGGTCGCCTCGTGCGCGTTTGTCCCGGTACACGCCGCGGCCTGCTGTCGCCCGGCGCGGGGATATCATCCGGCAGAGCGATCACTGCACCCCCCTTCTGCCTCCGACCTCATGCGCACCCCGCAGCCATTTCGCAAGGACGACATCACCGTCGCCGAGATCGCCGAGCACGTGCGGACGCTGGCTGGCATCGACCTCGAGCTCGTCAACGGCGCACCGGCCGAGCGGCGGCCGCTGACGGAGAGCCACATCCACCGGCCCGGCCTCGCCCTCGCAGGGTACACCGAGCTCTTCACGTCCGAGCGCATCCAAGTTCTCGGCAACACGGAGGTTCGCTACCTCGCATGGCTCGGCGAGGCGGCGGGCGGCGAAGCGTTCGAGCGCCTCGCCGCCTTCGGGGTGCCGTGTATCGTGCTCACAGCCGGTAACACGCTGCCCGAGGCGCTGCTCGCGCGCGCCGACGCGCACGGCGTGCCGGTCTACCGGACGTCCAAGCCGACGGTCCCGTTTATGCTCACCCTGCGTGATCTGCTCGAGGACCAGTTCGCGCTGCAGCTCACGCTCCACGGCTCGCTCGTGGACGTCTACGGCATCGGCCTGCTGCTCACCGGCCCCGCCGGCATCGGCAAGTCCGAGATCGCGCTCGACCTCGTCGAGCGCGGCCACCGCCTCGTCGCCGACGATGTCGTGATCGCGACGCGCAAGGGCTCCGACATCGTGATGGGGACCGGCACGGACCTCGCGCAGCACTTTATGGAGGTACGCGGGCTCGGGATTCTGGACATCAAGGCCATGTTCGGCGTCCGCGCGATCCGCTACCAGAAGCGCATCGAGGTCGTCGTCAGGGTTCACCCGTGGGACCCCGACGAGGAATACACGCGCATCGGAATGGTCGACGAGAACCAGACGATCCTCGACGTGCCGCTCCCCCTCGTGAAGCTGCCGGTGACGCCAGGGAAGAATGTGACGGTCCTGTGCGAGGTCATCGCGATGAACCACCTCCTGCGGCACTACGGCTACGACCCGGCCGATGTGTTCGCGAAGCGCCTGAACGCGCAGATCGCGCGCAAGCGTGCCACGGGAAGCGGCCGCACGGCGCAGCGCGCCGTCGAGTGGTTCGAGCAGGACGTGGAATAGACCTCTTGGATATGCGACAAGCGCACTTCGCTTATTTAGGATTCTTCCAGTCTGCTCTTTGGAATCACCGGCTCAACGCCGTTTTGCGGGCGGCCTATCTTTCACCCTCCACTGCCGACCCGCGCCATGCGTCTGATCTCCGCGTCCCTCGCCCTCGCCTTCCTCGTGGGTGGCGCTCAGTGCGGTGCCGCACCCGCTGATCTGCCCGGCAGCGCTGGGGCGGACGGTCGCGCGGCGCGCGACACCACCGGCGCCTCGCTCCGCATCCGCGCCGTCGGCGACGTGATGATCGGGACCGACTTTCCGCGGGGCTACCTCCCGCCCAACGACCGTTCAGTCCTTACCGGCGTCCACGGCCTCCTCAGCGACGCCGACCTGACGTTCGCAAACCTCGAGGGCCCGTTCCTCGACGGCGGCTCGTCCGAGAAGTGTGCGCCGTCGTCGACGCAGTGCTACGCCTTCCGCACGCCGACGCGCTACGGGCAGTACATCCTCGACGCGGGCATCGACATGGCGTCGCTGGCCAACAACCACGCGCAGGACTTCGGCGAGGAGGGAAGAACGTCCACGATGGAGATGCTGGACCGCCTCGGCATCCAGCACTCGGGCCGCGCCGGGACGGTCGCGAGCTTCGTCAAGGATGGCCGGCGCGTGGCGCTCGTCGCGTACCACGCCGCGGACCACTCGAACTGGCTCAACGACGAGCCCGCAGCGGGCCGCTTTATCGCAGAGGTCGCGCGCACCCACGACGTCGTGATCGTGTCGTTCCACGGCGGCGCCGAGGGCGGCCGCATCCATGTCCCGCAGGGCCGCGAGACGTTCCTCGGCGAAGACCGCGGCGACCTCCGCCTCTTCGCGCACACCGTCGTCGACGCTGGGGCGGATCTCGTGCTCGGCAGCGGGCCACACGTGCCGCGCGGCGTCGAGCTGTACAAGGGCCGTCTTATCGCGTATTCGCTGGGCAACTTCGCGACGTACGGCCGCTTCACGATCCGCGGCGCGACAGCGCTCGCGCCCGTCCTCGAGGTAACCGTCGGGCCGGACGGCGCCTTCGAGGCGGGCCGCATCCTCGCCGCGCGGCAGGTCGGCGAGGGCATCCCCGAGGCGGATCCGTCGGGCGAGGTCATCCAGCTCATGCGCGAGCTCTCGACGGACGACTTCCCGGATTCCGAGGCGACGGTCGAGGCGGACGGCCGCATCGTCCGGCGCACCACCGGCAGCTAGGCGGAACATCGCGGCGCCGGCTCCGTGCGGGGGGTTGCGTTTCCCCGGCCGCAGCCCTATCGTGCGCCCGACCCCCACCTCGCCCCTTCCCTTTCCCTCCCGCCTATCATGTACTGGACGCTCGAACTCGCGGCGACGCTCGAAGACGCGCCCTGGCCCGCGACCAAGGACGAGCTCATCGACTACGCCGACCGCACGGGCGCGCCGGCCGAAGTGATCCAGAACCTCGAGGAGATGGAGGACGACGGTGAGCCGTATGAGTCCATCGAGGAGGTCTGGCCGGACTACCCGACCCAGAACGAGGACTTCTACTTCGAGGACGACTGAGCGCGCTCCGCGCGACCTGACGAGCCTCCGGACCCATGCGGCCCGGAGGCTCGCTGCGTTTCGGGCCTCATACCTCGAGGGCCTGGGTCGCGAAGTCGAACGAGAACAGGGCGTCGTCTACGAACTGCCGAGCGGCGCGGTCTGCGGAGCCCGCCGTGCGGAAGTCTGAGCGGGAGGCGTGGAGCGGGAAGCCGTCCTGCAGGACCGCGAAGGCGAATCCCGCGCCGGCGCGCCGGATCTCGAGGGCGAATCCTCGGTGGTGAAACGTCTGGCGCGTGGGCACGGGCGGGGCGGGGGTAACGGCGGGCACGTGAGCTATCGGCTGGGTGTGCCCGTCCTGTTGCGATCCGTCCGCCGCACGGCCCCGCCGGTGCGATTCGGTGCGTTTCGACGTGCTGGCGTGACAGCGCGCGCGGCTGAACCGGCGCCCGTCTCAGAGTGCGACGGCATCGCCGGCGATCCCGAGGCGGGACCGCGCATCCGACACGACATCACGGAACGTCGCGAGGTCGTCCGCGAGATCGCGAGCGGAGGCGCGCGTCGGCCGGCCGGCGCGCGCCGCGCGCTCGACCGCGTCGGCCCGCGCCGCGAGGGCGACGGCGCCGAGTGTCCCACTGGACGCCTTGAGCTTGTGCGCCGACGCGGCGACGGTGGCCTCATGGGTCAGCCCGTCGACGAGCGCGCGGTCCGTGTCGAGGTACGCCGCGAGAATCTCGTCGGCGAGGGCATCGTCGCCTTCGGTGAGCGTGCGGAGGTGCGCGAGCAGGTGTTCGGGCGTCGGGAGGCCATCGGGGCTCGTCATCGCGAGTGGCGCCGGCATGGGACGGCCGAACGTGCGGCCCGTCGCCGCGGCGAGCGCCGACTCGAGCGCGTCGAGGCGCAGCGGCTTGGCGAGGTACGCGTCCATGCCTGCCGCGAGGCAACGCTCGGCGTCGCCCGAGACGGCGTTGGCCGTGAGGGCGACGATGACCGGCTGCGGGCCGCCAGAGGCCCGGATGGCGCGCGTCGCGTCCAGTCCGTCCATTTCGGGCATCTGCACGTCCATCAGCACGACGGCGTAGCCGCCGCGTGCAACGGCTGCAACGGCCGCCCGGCCCGTCTCGACGACATCGGCATCAACGCCGAGGTGGCGCAGCAGGCCGAGCGCGACGCGCTGGTTCACGGCGTGGTCCTCGGCGAGGAGCACGCGCAGCGGCGCCGCATCGGGGACAGACATCGAACGCGCGACGGGCTCGGGCACCGCTTCAGGCTCGAGCGCGGCGCGCAGGGCAGAGCGGAAAGCTGCGGCGCGGACAGGACGCGCCACGACGCCGTCGACGAGGCGTGACGCGCGGCCGGCGGCGCCGACGGGTGCGGCGAGCAGAATCGGCCCGGCCCCGGCGCCCGTGTGCGCCCGCAGGCGCTCGACGGCGTCGAGGCCTGACAGGCCGGCGAGGTCGTGGTCCACGATGGCTGCGGCATAGCGGCCTCCGGCGGCGAGGAAGGCGAGCGCGTCCTCGGCGGAATAGGCGACGTGCGGCACGAAGCCGGCCTCGCGGGCGAGGTCCGCGAGCGCATCGGTCGCCGCCGCCGAGTCGTCGACGACGAGCAGCGGGGCGCCGTCGCCGAAGGGGACATCGGGTGCAGGCGCCTCGCCGACGGGAAGGGCGAGCGTGAGGTGGAACGTCGAGCCGCGACCGGGCTCGGACTCGGCCCACAGACGGCCGCCCATCTGCTCGGCGAGGCGCCGCGAGATGGCCAGCCCGAGGCCCGTGCCGCCGTAGCGCCGCGTCGTCGACGCGTCGACCTGGACGAACGGCTCGAAGAGGCCGGCGAGGCGGTCCGCCGCGATGCCGATGCCGGAGTCCGTCACCGCAATGTGGACCTCGGCCGTGCCGTGGGCCACGGCTGCGCGGACATCCACGACGATCTCGCCCGAGGCCGTGAACTTGACGGCGTTCGAGATGAGGTTGAGCAGGATCTGGCGCAGCCGCGTCGCGTCGCCGACGACGGCGGCCGGGACGCTCGGGCGGACGTGCCCGACGATGCCGACCTGGCGGCGCCCGGCGGCCGCAGCGACGTCGAGCGTGTCCTCGACGAGTGCGCGCAGGCTGAGCGGCTGCGCCTCGAGTTCGATGCGGCCGGCCTCGATCTTCGAAAAGTCCAGAATGTCCGTGATGACGCCGAGGAGGGCGTCGCCCGAGGCGCGGATCGTCGCGAGCGCCTCGCGCTGGTCGGCCGAGAGCGGCGTCGTCGCGAGGACGTCCGTCATGCCGATGACGCCGTTGAGCGGCGTCCGGATCTCGTGGCTCATCGTGGCCAGGAAGTCGCTCTTGGTGCGGGCGGCGGCGAGGGCGTCCTCACGGGCGGCGTCGAGGCGCTGCATGGCCTCGTGGCGCGTCCGGAAGAGGAACGTGCCCAGAACGGCGAGGGCGCCGAGCGTCGCGAGGAAGGCGTCGCGCGGGACGAGCGGCTCGGGCACGGAAAACGCGACGACGGCCGTCGCGGCGACGAAGGCGCCCGAGTACAGCGCGAGCGCGCGCGTCGTCTGGAAGCCGGCCGAGCAGCCGATGAAGACGAGGATCAGCCCGAAGGCCGAGGTGGGGGAGAGGCCATTGGCCTGCGCCAGCCCCAGCTGCCACCCCGAGACGGCGGCAAAGAACGTGTAGACGATCGCGAGGGCGTGCCGCTGCACCCACTTGCTCACGAACGTCAGGCCGACAAGAGCCACCGCGGCCAGCGCGACCGCGAGGCGGCCTGCCGCCGGATCGACGTCCGCGGGCGCGTCGGTCTGGAATAGCAGCCCGAGGCCGACGAGCACAGCCGCACCCGCGGTGAGCAGTGTCCGGGTGAGGCGGAGCGGAGCAGCGGGAGGGCGCGGGGCCATGGACTGGCAGTTTCGACGCGGGCAGGGGCGATCCGTAACGCGGCCCGCCACCTGCGCGTGCAGGACGTGCGGGCATCGGGTATCTGCGGACATGTGCAAACGCCGCGCCATGAGGCTGCCCGCGCGCCCGGCTATCTTCATCGCCCTCCTTCCGTGACCCCATGACGCCCGCCTCCGACCCGAATGCCGCCCCGCCGCCCGCCGGCCGACCCGCCCGTGGCGCCGAGATGGTCGTCGATGTCGTCGCGTTCGGCGACCGCGGCAAAAGCATCGCACGACTCGACCTGCCGGGCGACGAGTCGGACCGCGGCGGCTACATCGTGTTCGTCCCGGGCGCCGTCCCGGGCGACCGCGTCCGCGTCCGCATCGCGAAGCGCAAGAAGGGCTACGCCGAGGCGCGCGTGCTGGAGCTCGTCGAGGCGAGCCCGCTGCGCGTGGACCCGCGCTGCCCGTACGCGTATGTCTGCGGCGGCTGCACGTGGCAGCACCTGAGCTACGACGCGCAGCTCGAGATGAAGCGCGAAGGCGTCGAGCGGGGCCTCACGCACGCCCTCGACCTCGGCGGCGTGCCGGTCCGGCCGACGATCGGGGCGGACCGGCCCGAGGGCTCGGGCGGCGTTTACTATTACCGCAACAAGATGGAGTTCTCGTTCGCGGCGCAGCGCTGGCTCACCGACGCCGAGATCGCGACGGAGGAGAACTTCGACCGGAATTTTGCCCTCGGCCTCCACGTCCCCGGCCGCTTCGACAAGGTCCTCGACCTCAAAACGTGCTTCCTGCAGTCCGAGTGGTCCGCGCGCCTCGTCAACGGCATCCGCGACCTCGCGCGGCGCGAAGGCTGGGAGCCGTGGCACGCCCGCGAAAACCGGGGCTTCCTGCGGCACCTCGTGGTCCGCACGTCGGCGTACACCGAGGACCGGATGGTCAACATCGTCACGTGGGCCCGCGATGACGCCCGCATGGCGATCCTCGCAGACTTTCTCAAGGCCGAGTTTCCTGAAACGACGACGCTCGTCAACACGGTCAACGAGGGCCTGGCGAACACGTCTTACGGCGACACGGGTGTGCTTTTCGGGCCGGGGACGGTCCGCGACAAGATCGGGCAGCACACGTTCGAGTACGCGTCCAACGCCTTCTTCCAGACCAACACGCGGCAGGCCGAGAAGCTCTACGCCGTCGCGGCCGAGATGGCGTCCTTCACACCGACGGACCTTGTTTACGACCTCTACTGCGGCACGGGCACGATCTCGCTGTTCGTCGCGGACCGCGTCGCACGCGTCGTCGGCGTCGAACTGGTCGAGGAGGCGGTCGTGAACGCCCGCGCCGCGGCCGAGGCGAACGGCGTCACCAACGCGACGTTCGTCGCGGGCGACATGCTGAGGCTGTTCACGCCCGAGTTCGTCGAGGCCAATGGCCGGCCAGACGTGCTCATCGTGGACCCGCCGCGCGCCGGGATGCACCCCAAAGTCGTGGACCAGATCGCCGCGCTGCGGCCCGAGCGGATCGTCTACGTCTCGTGCAATCCGAAGACGCAGGCCGACGACCTTGCGCGGCTCATGGAGGCGACGGGCAATGGCTACCGCATCGAAGCCGTGCAGCCGGTCGACCTGTTCCCGCACACGACGCACACCGAGTGCGTCGTCGGCCTACGGGCCGTGTAGCGCACTTATCTTCAGCGTTCACAGCCAGACGGTCCATTGCGCATATTCCTGCTCCTCGCCGTCGCGTGCGCGCTTCAGAGTTGCGCTGCGATTGGGAGTCTGGGTGTCACGGCCGAGGTCGAGCGCCAGCGCCGTGCCGACGCGACGTTGACGAGCGCAGATCTGGCCGAGCGTCCACCCGCCCCGGGTGACACGCTGATGCTCATCCTCGTCCGCGGCGACACGCTCCAAGGCACCGTCGCATCCGTCTCGCCGGACTCGCTGCGATTGGATGCGGGAACAGTCGCGCTGGCCGACGTTGCGCGCGCCGAGCGGCCGTGGCGACACCCGAGCTTCGAGCGCGGTCTGGGCGTCGGGGTGCTCGTCGACGTGGCCCTCGTCCTGTTCGTGCTGCGCGGTTTCCTGTTCAAATGACGCTGGCGACTCCGGCCCTGACAGCGAACCGAAGGCCGGAACCCACTGCTATACCTCGACGATGGCAACGTGCGCCTCGACGAGGCGCTTCTCGATGAGCGCTGGCCAGTACGCGATGACCTCGCTCGCGCGCGGACGGCCGCCGGCGAAGCCCGTCACAGCGGACGGGCCGGTCAGGATGAGCGGCGCGATCTCGCGGCCGAACGCGTCCACGGCGGCGCGGTCCTGGCCGCGGACCGAGACGCGGAGCTGGACCTCGTCGAGGTCTGCTTCGCGGGCCGTGTCGGTGTCCGTCCGCTCGGAGAGGGCCGAGAGGCCGATGATCTCGGCACGGTACTCGTCGAACTCCAGGCCGAGGGCGTCGAGGCGGTCCTTGAGGATCTCGGCCGCCTTGCGCGCCTTCGCCGCCGCGTCGGGCCACGCGTAGACGAGCGTTGACGTCGCCTTCCAACCGTCCGAGTAGGCGCCGGAGACCTTCAGGAACGGCGTCGCCGGGAGGCCGGTGATGCCGCTCACGCGGACCCGGTCGCCGCCCTCGTCGTCGAGCTGGATGGACGTAAAGTCCGCGATGCAGTCGGGCGTGATGTAGTCCTTCGGGTCGCCGATCTCGTAGAGCAGCTGCTCGCCGACGGTGCCGCGCGAGACGAGCCCGCCCGTGCCGGCGTGCTTGGTGACGACGAACGAGCCGTCGGCGTTCGCCTCGACGATCGGGAAGCCGACCCCGGCAAGGTCCGGGACCGTCTGCCAGTCGGTGAAGTTGCCGCCCGAGGACTGCGCGCCGCACTCGAGAATGTGCCCGGCGACGGTGCCGGCCGCCATCTTGTCCCAGTCGTCCCACGCCCAGCCGAACTTGTGGACGAGCGGGGCGAGCGTGAGCCCGGTGTCCGTCGTGCGGCCCGTCACGACGACGTCCGCGCCCATCTCAAGCGCCTGCGCAATCGGCTGCGCGCCGAGGTAAGCGTTCGCCGACACGACGTGGGAGCGGAAGCCGGCAAGCGGCTCGCCGGTCTCCATGTGCTTCATCTCGGCGCCGCCGTCGATCAGGTCGTCGAGGCGGGGGAGGAGGTCGTCGCCCGTCACGACGGCGATTTTGAGGCCCGTGACGCCCTTCCTGCGGGCGCCCTCGGCGATGGCCTGCGCGCACGCCTCAGGGTTCACGCCACCGGCGTTCGAGATGATCTTGAAGCGCTTCTCGACGATGTCCGGCGCGAGTTCGACCACGACGTCCACGAAGTCGCGGGCGTAGCCCATGTTCGGGTCGCGGAGCTTCTGCTTCTGCATGATGGACATCGTGACCTCGGCGAGGTAGTCCATCACGAGCACGTCGATCGGGCCGTTTCGCGCCTGGTCGATGGGGGCGCGGGCGAGGTCGCCCCAGAAGCCCTGGCCGGAGGCGATGCGGAACGGTGCGGAGTCGGGCATGGGGGAGGGGAGAAGCGCTTCCGGGAAGCTACGGCCGGCGCGCGGCGCCTAGACCGGGTGCCCTGGTCCTGCCTTGATCCGATCGCTGGGAGGCGCGACCTTCAGCGCTCGACTCCAATCCAGATTCGGATGCGCCTTGCGACCGTTGCCCATCCTGAGCGTGCTCGCCTGCCCCGCTGCGGCGCAGGGGACGTGGACCGACACGTTCGCCATCCCTGGCGCCGCTGGCGGCCCGACGCGGTACGGAACGGTCTACACCGTCCGGCAGGACGGGGCGGGCGCGCTGATCGGCGGTGACTTCCAGACAATCGACGGCATTGAGGCCAACAGTGTCGCGCGGTGGACGGGCGCGGCGTGGGAGGCCTTTGGCGGCGGTGTCCGACAGGATGACGGGACGCCCGGAATCGTCCGCGCCGTCCTCCGCGACACCTCGGGTGCGGTCTGGGTGACCGGCGCGTTTGCCCACGCCGTCCAGACCGACGGCTCGTCACTGCCAGCCGCCGGGCTCGCGCGATGGATGGACGGACAGTGGACGGTGCCCGGCTTTCTCGGCAACGTCGACTTCGCCGGCGCCGGGAATGCGCTGCTCGAAGCTGGCGGGTCCGTCTACATTGGCGGTGAGTTCACGTCCGTCACCACACCCGGGGGCGGACTGGGAGCGGGTGGCGGCCTCGTCCGGTGGGCCGGCGGGCAGTTTTACGATGTCCCGCGCGCCACGGCGGTGTATGCCCTGGCGCCCGCGCCTGGCGGCGGCGTCCTGTTCGCCTCGTTCACGTACCAGCCGAACGGGTCGTATGGGCCCGCCATCGTCCGAACCGACGGGCAGACGACCGAGGCGGTCACATCGCCGCTCGCGCCGAACCAGATTTACGACGTGTTCGCGCTCCTCGTCTCAGACGGCCGCCTCACGGTCGGGGGCAACTTTGCCGGCGGCGTCCGTCCCGACGGGGCCTTCGTCGAGTCAGCTAACGTCATCGAGTGGGACGGGCAGACTTGGCAGGCCGTTGGGCGCGGAGCACGGGGCACGGTCCGGGCGCTGGCACGCGACGCCGCAGGCCGGCTGCTCATCGGGGGCGATTTCGCCCAGGGGGTCAACCCGGACGGGTCGGTGGTGGCCGGCCGCGGGCCGATGCGCTGGGATGGCGCTGCATGGACCACCCTACCGGTAGAAGGCTTCGTCTACGGCCTCGACCGGCTCGGGACAGACGTGGCGGTGGCAGGAGCCCTTAGCCCGTCCACGGATTTCCTGAGGCAGCAGCGCGGCGACTCGACCGTGCGTGCGGCCAACCTGCTGACGCTGACGCCGACGGACGCCATCCGTCCGCTCTCGACGTGGACGGGTCGCGACGGCATCATAGGCCTCGTCTCCGATGTGGCCGAGGGCGACTGCGGGAGAATCTGGGTCACTGGCTTCCCAAGCATCGTCGGCAGTGGCAACACCGCGTACGGGCCGCTGGGCGAGGCGACTGCCGCTGCATGGGACGGCTCGGCCTGGGTGCCCCTGCCGGATGGCCTGCGCGGCCAGCCGCTGACGCCGCCTGCCGCGCCGGTCGGAACGACGACAGCGGCGATCTCTCCGACGCCCGGCTCGTGCAACGGCTTTGTCCTCGGGGGATCGTTCGGCGGCACGACTGGCGCAGGTGGCACGGTGGCGTCGAGCAACGTCGTCCGCTGGGATGGGCAGGCGTGGCAAGCGCTCGGCGAAGGCGTAAATCGTCAGGTCTATGCCGTCGCGCACGCTCTCGATGGGTCCGTCTATACCGCCGGCGAGTTTACACGAGGCACTCAGGCCGGCGGGCCATCGGTCGTGCTGAACGGCGTAGGGCGCTGGGCAGAAGGCGGGTGGACGTCGCTCGGGCGTGGCCTCACCCTCGGCAGCGGCCCAGGCTTCGGCTACGCACTCCTTCCGGAGGCGGATGGAAGCGTCACCGTCGCCGGGGCGTTCGACCACGTCGTAGAGGCCGACGGTACCGCAAGACCGGCGCGCGGGATTGCCCGGTGGACGGGGGCGGCGTGGGAGACACTCGGCGGCGCCGAGTCGCCCGAAGCGTCCAGCCAGTACGTCTCGGCCCTCGTCCGCTGGCGCGGCCTGCTCGTGGCGGGTGGACGGTTCGAGCGCATCGTGGCACCCGATGGGACCGTGACGGAGGCGGTCAACGTGGCCGCGTGGGACGGCACGGCGTGGCACCCGCTTCCGGCGACGTTTGTCGGGACGGAGGGTGTCGGCGACCTGGCCGTCATCGGAGATGACCTCTATGGCGCGGGTGCGTTTGAGGGCGGTGCCGCCCGCTGGGATGGGGCGGCCTGGCAGACGTTTGGCGCCGGTGGCACGCGAAACGGCGGCCGCGCGTTCGCGCTCGCAGTCGACCCGGCGGCGGGGCGCCTCTACGTCGCGGGCGGCTTCGTAGCGGCGGGGCCGTACCTGTCGCCCAGCCTCGCGCTTTATGAAACCGGACGCCCGGTCGCCACCGAGCCAGCGGCTGAGACGGCGCTTGGGACGCCCGTCGCCTTCCCGAACCCGGCACGCACGTCGGCGGCGCTCCGATTCCGCCTCGAGGCGCCCGGCCACGTTCGCCTGACGCTCCTCGACGCCCTCGGCCGCACCGTCTCCGTCCTCCTCGACGGCGAGGCGCAGGCAGGCGAGCAGACGGTCCGGGCAGACGTGTCGGGCCTCTCGTCAGGCGTTTACGTCGCGCGCCTTTCGGTCGGCGCGCGCGTGCAGACGCAGCGGATCACGGTCGTCCGTTAGCGCCGCGCGCCGAGGGCGCGGGAGAGCGCCTCAGCCGGGCCCCAGTGGCCACGACGGCGCAGCCACAGCGCCGCGCGGATCGGGTCCACGGCGCGGGCCGCAGCGAAGATGAGGAAGCCGACCGTCGCGGCGCGGACGGCCGTCCAGAACGCCGACTCCCACGTCGAGCCGACCGCGACGACGACAGCGACGACCAGCGCAATCGGTAGCCAGAACGCGGGCCGGGCGAGGTCTCGGAGCGCGCCGCGGAACGCCTCGCGCCGCGACGCCGCGCGCGGCTGGACGGGCAGAGCGCCTGTGCCGCGGTCCAGCGCCCGCTCCACGCGCGCCGAGACGCTCGTCCGCCGGAACGCCCACGCGGTGATGCTGCCCGCGACGAGCCCCCACGCTGCGATCCAACCGGCGAGGATGGCGGCGAGGCCGGGAAGGCCGATGCCGTGCGCCCGCACCCAGTCCGCGAGCGCCGCGACGGCCTTGAGCAGGTTCTCGCCGACGAGCAGGTACTGAAGCACGAGCCCCTGCGACGCCGCCCACATGCCGACGAGCGCGCCGGCGACGAAGAGCGCGGGGCGGGTCCAGCCGAGGAGCCGGACGGCGGCGCTGAACAGCAGGCCCTGGACGGTGATGGCGAGCATCGGGCGGAGGCGGCTGCCAGCGGGCGAGAGCGCCTTGAGGCCGGCCGAGACGAACGGCACCCAGACGACGCGCGGGCGGTGCGCGAGCCCGTCGCCGGCAAACGCCATCACGACGGCCTGCGTCGTCGAGAGGGCGAGGCCGGCCAGCGGGACGTGCCCGGCGTGAAGCGCCGAGCCGACCGTCGCCTCGATACCGCCGGCGCCCGCGCCGAACAGCCCGATCCGCGCCCAGTCGTCCCGGGCGACGCACAGCGCTTCAAGGGTCTCCGCGGCGTCCGGCGCCGCGGCGCTCACGGTCGCGTCAAAGGCATGGCCGAGGCGCGCCTCGATGTCGGCAAGGAGGCCATCGCGGATGGATATGACGACGACGGGCGGGTCGGCCGCGGCGATGGCGGGCCATGCCGCCAGGTGCCCGCCGCCCTGCGCCTCGAGCGGAGCCGAACTCGTCCAGCACGACGAGGCCCGGCGGGTTCTCGACCAGCGCTTCAGCCCACGCGAGCACGCGCGCCGAGGCGCCTGCGTCGAAGCGGTACGGGATCCCGTTCGCGCCGCGCACGCCGGTCCACTCGGCGAAGGGCGTCTTCTCGCCCGTCGCGAGCCACTCCAGAACGTAGCGCTCCGCCCCGCCGCGGCCTTCGACTCGGCCCTCGGCACGTGCGACGAAGCCGTCGGCGCGCGTCCCGCGGCCGTTTGCCCACGCGGCGAGGCCCGAGAGGACGTGTGTCTTGCCACCGCCAACGGGTCCGGTGAGGGCGATAAGAAGCATGGGCAGCGCGGGGTGCGGGTTCGCTCAGACGCTACGCAAACGGCGAGGCTTTCGCGGCCGTCGCCAGCTTCTGCGTGTCGAGCGCGATCACGAGCTCCTCGTTCGTCGGCACGACCCAGACCGGGACGGCGCTGTCTTCGGTCGTGATGCGCATCTCGTGGCCGTTTGCTGCAGCGTTGGCATCGGGGTCCAGCGTCATCCCGAGCCCTTCGAGGCCCGCGAGCACCTGGGCGCGAACCGGGTCCGCGAAGGTCCCGATGCCCGCCGTGAACGCGACCGCGTCGACGCCGCCGAGGACGGCGATGTAGCGGCCGAGGTAGGATTTTACGCGGTAGCAGAAGACGTCGACGGCCGTCTGGCAGCGCACGTCGCCCTTGGCCGCCTCGGCGAGCAGGTCGCGCATGTCGGCCGCGTAGCCGGACAGCCCGAGCAGGCCCGAGTAGCGGTTCAGCATCGTCTGCACCTCGGCGAGCGTCATCTCCTCCTTGGCCACGATGTCGAACACGATCGACGGGTCGAGGTCGCCCGAGCGCGTGCCCATCACGAGCCCCTCGAGCGGCGTCATGCCCATGCGACGTGTCCACGCTCTTGCCGCCGCGGACGGCGCACGCCGAGCAGCCGTTGCCGAGGTGCAGCGTGACGACGCGCGCTGTCGCCGGGTCCAGCCCCTGAAGCTCCGCGAGGCGCCGCGAGACGTACTGGTGGCTCGTGCCGTGGAAGCCGTAGCGCCGAATCCGGTGCCGCCGGTAGAGGCGGTTCGGAAGCGCGTAGAGGTACGCCTCCGGCGGGATCGTCTGGTGAAACGCCGTGTCGAAGACGGCCACCTGTGGGACGTCCGGGAAGAGCGCCTGCGCGGCGACGATGCCCTGGAGGTTGGCCGGGTTGTGGAGCGGCGCGAGGTCGAACGCGTCGCGGATGGCCTCGACCACCTCGGCGTCGATGAGGGCGGACTCGGCGAACTGCTCGCCGCCGTGCACGACGCGGTGCCCGACGGCCTCGACAGCCGGCAGCGCCGCGCCCTCGGGCGTCCGCGCCGCCGCGAGACGCGCGAGGAGCGCATCGAGCGCCGCCGTGTGATCCGGCGCCGCGAGCGTATCCCGTGCCGCCTTCTGGTCACCGACGCGGAACGAGATGAGGCTGGACACGGCCCCGATGCGCTCGACCTGCCCGGACGCCAGTTGGACGCGCGTCTCGGCATCGAGCAGGTCCATCTTGAGCGACGACGAGCCGGCGTTGAGGACGAGGACAGTCATGGCACACCGCGGGTTGAGGGGTGGCGCCCGGAGATGAGGCCGTCAAACCCCAGGCTGCAAACCGGTTCTGTCTTCCCGAACCGCGCGCGCCGCGCCGGGTTCGTGCCCTTTCCGCGCAGCCTCCCATGGACGACCAGATCTACCTCGTCATCGCCGGGACCTTCGTCGGGTTCATCGCGCTCGCGTTCTTCCTGCTCTTCCCGATCTACCGCTTCCTAACGCGCGAGGAGTCCGCCGACAAACACTGGACGCCGGACGCCGTCGCGAGGCGGCAGGCGCGCACGAGCGGCGACGGAACGAACCCGCCGCCGGTCCCGCCGCCAGACCCCGACGCCCCGTGACGCGCGCGCTCCTCGTCCTGACGCTCATCGCAACCGGCGCCGCGGCGCAGACGCCGGAACAGGCGGTCGTCACGGCTGAGGCGCGCCTCGTGCAGGGCGACACGCTCGAAGCGCTCCGGATCGTCCGCGCCGTCCAGGAGCGCGGGCCGAACACGGCGGGTCTCGAGCGCATCCGCCTCGTCGCCGAGCGAACCGGCACGGGCCTGCGCCGCTACCCGCCGCCCGCGCGGCGCCGCCTCATCGCCCGGACGGCCCGGCGCCTGCTGAGCCTCGACCCGCAGAGCCCGCTCGCCCTCGAGACGCTCGCCGACGACGCCGTCGCGACGGTGCTCTTCTGCGCGCGACCGCGGCGCCCGCCTCGGCCTCAACCTGACTTCGACCCCGACCGCGCCAACGTCCGCCTGCGCGGCTCGCGCTTTGACATTGCCGAGCGCGCCCGGGCCGAGCCGATGCTGGACCGGACGGGCCCGGGCCGCGACGCCGCCCGCAGCGCATACGCGTTGCTCGATACGCTCCTCGCCGTCGATCCCGCCCGGGCGGCGCCGTTCCTCATCGCCCTCGCATCCGCAGACGAGAACTGGGCACGCCTTGACTCGGTCTCCGACCGTTTACCTGCATCAAGCCTCGCCCAGGGCCTTGCCGCGTGGCGCCTCGGCCGCACGGCCGATGCCGAGCGCGCGTTCGACGCCGGGCTCGCTGCGCTCTCAGAGACCGAGCGGGCGCGCCTCGAATCCGTCGCCGCGTTGCTCCCGCCCGACAGCCTCGCGGCGCTCCAGGCCGACCCCGCCGGCGTCGCGCGACGCTTCTGGGCGCGCGAGGACCCGCGGCGGATCACGCCCCAGCGCGAGCGGCGCCTCGAGCACCTCGCGCGCGCCGTCGAAGCGGACGCGTTGTTCGGCCGTCCTCTCGGAGCGCTGTTCTCGGACCGGCCGCGACGCGGAATCGAGACCGACCGCGGTCGCATCTGGCTCCGCTACGGCCGCCCGACGCGCGAAGCCGGCTTCACGCCGTCCGGCAACGTCCCGGCCTACGACCGCGACGACCTTGCTGCATTCGTCGTCTGGGAGTACGACGGCCTAGATGGCGGCACGCGCTTCGTCTTCGACGACGCGACGCGCAACGGGCGCTACCGGACGTACAGCCCGCCCGCCTCCGCCTACGCCACGCCGACAGGACGCGCGTCGTCGGACGATTACGTGACAGAGGACCGCCGTCTCCAGCGTGACGCGCCCGAACTGTTCGCCGACACGACTGCGACGGCGCTGCCGTTTATGGTCGCTCGCTTCCGAGACGAAGACGGCTCGACCGACGCCATCGCTGCTTTCCCGGTAGACGCAGGCGCCTCAGCGGCGCTGTTTCTCGGCTCGACGCGCGTCGGGCAGACGGGCGCCACGGTGGTTCGGATCTCGCAGGATTCGGCGTTGCGGGCCGAGACGCTCGGTCCGGGTGGCTTCGCCCGCGCCGAGGCAAACGTAGAGCCTCTCAGCCGGTCCGGCTTCGGCATCAGCGATCTGCTGCTGACCGGCAGCAGCGGGCCGAGCGTCGTGCGCCGCGGCGACGCGCTCGTGCCGCTCGCGGCAGACACGCTCGCGCGCGGCGCGTCGGTCTCGGTCTATGCCGAGGTCTACGGCCTCACGCTGCCCGGCGGCCGGAGCGACGCCGAAGCTGAGGTGCGCCTCGTTCCGATCGACACACGTTCCGGCGTCGGCCGAACTGTCGGCCGGCTTTTCGGGCGCGGCCGCCCCCGCGGGGTGTCGACAGCCATCGAGATCTCTGGGTCGACCGAAACGGATGCCGTGGCGCTCACGCTCGACGCCCGCGCGCTCGCGCCGGGACCGTACCGCCTCGTGCTTCGGATCACCGACCGCGCCGCCGGCGCCTCGGCCGAGACGGCGCGCAACGTGGTACTGCGCGAGTAGCCGGCGCCGTTCTCGCACCTCTTTCGCGCGCCTGTCATCCCCGCGTCGCGTACTCTTTCCTCGACCCGCTCCGCGCCCATGACCCGCCTCCGACCGTCTCGCGCCGCGCTCGTCGCGGCTGCTCTCTTCGCCACCATCTCTGCGTGCGCCCAGACGCCGCTCGGCGTCGCGAGCCCGCCTGCGGCTGACGAGATCGCCCAGAGCCGACGCACGGCCATCACGGCCGCCGTCGAGGCGGCGAGCCCCGGCCGTCGTCTCGGTCAATGTCATCGAGGTGCGGCAGGTACGCGTCCGTGACCCCTTCGCCGACTTCTTCGGTGGCGTCCCGAGCCGGGTGTACGAGCAGCAGGTGCAGGCGCTCGGATCGGGGTTCATCGTGTCAGCGGACGGCTACATCGTCACCAACGACCACGTCGCCGGCAACGCGACCAAGATCACCGTCGCCTTCCCGGACGGGACGACGCTCGACGCGCGCCTCGTGGGGAGCGATCCAGAGACGGACATCGCGCTCCTCAAGGTCGAGCCGGCTACGGCGCTGCCGTTCCTCGCCTTCGACCCCGAGCACGACCCCTTCGTCGGCGAGTGGGCGATCGCGCTCGGCAACCCGTTCGGCCTGTTCGAGGCCGCTGAGCCGACCGTTACCGTCGGCGTCGTGTCGGCCATCGGCCGCGATTTCCCGGCGCAGCAGGGCCGCACGTTCCGCGACCTCATCCAGACCGACGCGGCCATCAACAGCGGCAACTCCGGCGGGCCGCTCGTCAATGCGGCTGGCCGCGTGATGGGCATGAACACGTTCATCTACTCGCAGTCCGGCGGCTCGGTCGGGCTCGGCTTCGCCGTGCCGGCGTGGCGCATCCAGCGCGTGGTCGAGGAGCTCCGGGCGACGGGCCGCGTGGACCGCGCCTTCTACACCGGCCTCAACGTGCGCCCCGTCACGGACCGGATGGCGCGGCAGCTCGGCCTCGAGTCCACGGCAGGCCTCGTCGTGGCGAGCGTAGACGAGGACAGCCCCGCGGCCCGCGCCGGCCTCCGCCCGTACGACCTCATCGTGTCCATCTCCGGCTCGCCGGTTCGCACCAACGAGGATGTCCGGCAGCGCCTCGTGGACAACAGGCCTGGCGACACCGTTGAACTCGGCATCGTCCGAGACGGGCAGCCGGCGACGGCACGCGTCACGCTTGGCACCACAGCAGGATGATGAACTCGAAAACGGGAGGCAGGCATCGGAGGGCGGCGAGATCTCCGCGGCAGCAGGCCCTTCTGCTCGCACTCGTCTGCGTTCTGCCCTCTGCCGCCCTCGTGGGCTGCCTGCCGTCGAGCGGCCGGCAGAACGACCGCTCAATGTCGGCTGCGGACTCGGCGTCGGTCCGGTTCGCGGAGACTGTCCCAGTCGACTCGCTCGACCTCGGCTGGGAGGCCGCAGCGCGTCCGGACGACCCGATGCCACTGCCGACGACGCTCGCATGGATCGGCGAGGGCGACGCGGCCAGAATCGTCGTGGTTGAGACCCAGGAGGGAAGTATCCGACTGTTTACAGCCTCGGGCCGTGTCTCGAGGCACATCTCGACGGGCGGCGGAGCGGAGTCTTACCCGTACCTCGCCGGCGTCCGAGGCGACTCGGCCGTCGTGCTCGAGCGCGGGACGCACCGCCTCGCGTTCGTCCCGCTGGACAGCTCCGGCGTCGTCCGCCGCGTCGCCGTCCCCGACAGCGCCGTGGCCGCCCTTGTCACCGACTCGGCCGCGTACGTCCGCACCGGCGGCAGCGCGGAGGGCCACCCCGCCTTCCTGCTGCGCCTCGACGCGCGCGGGCGCGTGGTCGAGACGCACGCGTTCCGCGGCCAGCCGTGGCGCGCGGCCGGCTTCCTGCGCGCGTGGAACGGCCGCGTCCTCGCCCTCAGCGGCTACCGCCCCGTTGTCGACGTGCTCGCGCCGGGCATGGCGCCGGCTGCGCCGCTCGACACGCTCGTCCTTGGCGGCTTCTCGTCGCCGGAGCTTATGCGCTCGGCCCAGTTCATGCGCGGCGACGTCGACCAGCCGCCGCTGCTGACGTCGACGGCCGCCGCGCTGGGCGACCGCCTGTTCGTGGTCAACATGCGCGACGACCACGTGCGGATCGACGTCTACGACGCCTCGGGACGCCTCCAGCGCGTCCTCGTGCAGCGGAAGCCGTGGACCTCACTCCAGTACATCCCGGTCGACATGGACGTGCGGCAGGCGGGCGGGAGGGTCGAGTTCGCAGTGCTGATGCAGCGGCCATCGGGCCTCGTCCAGCAGGCCGACAGCCGCGTGCTGCTGTACCGGTGGACGGAGGAAACCGGAGACTAGGAGACGGCGACGGGATCAAGCCTGTCGCCATGTCCCAGATGGTTCGTTCACCCCTCGTCGAGCACGCGTGCCGAGGCGCGGCGGACCTTCCGCGTGCGGCTCGGTGCCTGCGGCGCCTCGAGACGCCCGGCGTTGCGGGCATGGCTCACGGCCGCCTCGACAAAGCCGACAAACAGCGGGTGCGGCGTGCTCACCGTCGAGCGGTACTCCGGGTGGAACTGGACGCCGACGAAGAACGGGTGCGCGGGCGCGTCCGAGGCGCCGTCGCCAGCGGCGGGCTGGGGAAGCTCGATGATCTCGACGAGGTCCTTGTCCGCGTAGACGCCCGTGAGCTTCATACCGCCCTCGCGGAGCGCGTAGCGGAGGTCGTTGTTGACCTCGTAGCGGTGGCGGTGGCGCTCCAGGACAGACCCGCCGTCCGGGAAGCCGTAGAGAGCCGCGGCGAGCGAGCCCGCTGTGAGTCGGCATGGGTAAGCGCCCAGGCGCATCGTGCCGCCCTTGTCCGTCACCGTCTTCTGCTCGGCCATCATCGAGACGACCGGGAACGGCGCGTCCGGGTCGAACTCGGTCGAGTTGGCGCCGGCGAGGCCGAGGACGTTCCGGGCGAACTCGATGACGGCAACCTGCATCCCGAGGCAGATGCCGAAGAACGGGACGCCGCGCGTCCGCGCCCAGCGGACGGCCTCGATCTTGCCCGCGATGCCGCGGTCGCCGAAGCCTGGCGCGACGAGCACGCCCGAGACGCCCTGCGAGCGCCGCGTCGATGGTGGCCTCGGTGAGGTCGTCCGAGAGGACCGAGCGGAGCTCGACCTGCACGCCCGCGTGGGCGGCGGCGAGCAGCAGGCTCTCGTTGATCGACTTGTACGCGTCCTGGTGCTCGACGTACTTGCCGACGAGCGCGACGGTGACCTTGCCGCCCGGGTTCTTGAGGCGCCGCAGCGTCTCGACCCAGCCCGCCATGTCTGCGTCCGGGTCCACGGCGAGGGCGTCGGCCAGCCCCAGGCGCTCAAGGACGACCTCGTCCAGCTTCTGCTCGCGCAGAAGGAGCGGCACCTCGTAGATCGACTCGGCGTCGAGGCTCGCCACGACCGCCCGCGGCTCGACGTTGCAGAAGAGGGCGATCTTGCGGCGGATGTCGTCGTCGAGCGGATACTCCGAGCGGCACACGAGGACGTCCGGCTGCAAGCCGTAGCTCTGGAGCGTCTTGACCGAGTGCTGCGTCGGCTTGGTCTTGAGCTCGCCGGCCGCGGCGAGGTACGGCACGAGCGTGAGGTGGACGAGGGCCGTGTGCGCGCGGCCCTCCTCGAGCGAGATCTGGCGGATCGCCTCGAGGTACGGCAGCGACTCGATGTCGCCCGCGGTCCCGCCGATCTCCGTGATGATGACGTCGTAGTCGCCGGTCTCGGCGAGGCGGCGCATCCAGCCCTTGATCTCGTCGATGACGTGCGGGACGATCTGGACGGTCTTGCCGAGGTACGCGCCGGCCCGCTCCTTGGCGATGACGCCCGAGTAGACGCGGCCCGTCGTGACGTTGTTGGCCTGCGACATCGGCACGCCGAGGTAGCGCTCGTAGTGGCCCGAGGTCGAGGTCCGTCTCGGCGCCGTCGTCGGTGACGAAGACCTCGCCGTGCTCGTACGGGTTCATCGTGCCCGCGTCGACGTTGAGGTACGGGTCGAACTTCTGGATCGTCACGCGCAGGCCGCGCGCCTCGAGCAGGCGGCCGAGGCTCGCCGAGACGATGCCCTTGCCGAGCGAGGACGTCACGCCGCCGGTGACGAAGATGAACGAGACGGGCGGGCCGTCGGCAGTCGAAGAGGTGGGCATCGCGGCGCGAGGGAGGGCTCGCGGAGCAAACTACGCGGCGCCCCGCCCGCCCGAGGCGCGGCCGCGTCTTTCACACGCCGGGCGCCTTTCGCCGCGGCGCCCTACTCCGGCTTCCGCGAAACGACGAGCAGGCCCGTGCCGCGCGCGTTGTCGTCGCGGAGGTCCAGCGCGTTCAGCGCCAGCCCGACCGGACCGGCGATGGCGTAGTAGAACGGCAGCCCGAGGATGGCGGCCTTGCTCGCGTTGAGCGCCCGGATCGGGCCCTGCACGAGGATCCGCCAGCCGACCGTCCCGAACCGGCCGTACGTGTACGTCGTGGACTCGACGCGCAGGCCCGCCGTCTCGAGCTTCTCGGCCAGCTCGGCGGCGTTGTAGCCGTCGCGGACGTGCTCGCCGATAAAGCTCTCCTGCCCGGCCTCGGTGATGCCCGAGCCGCCGAGGTCACTCGGCGTGTTGACGATCACGCGGCCGCCGGGCGTCAGCACGCGGGCGAAGTTGCGGAAGACGGCGCGGTCGTCCTCGATGTGCTCCATCACGTCGACCGAGAGGCAGAGGTCGTAGACGCCCTCGCCGTCGACGCCGGCCGGGAGCGGCTGCGTGAGGTCCGCCTCGGCCCAGCGGACGCGCCCGGCGTAGGGCGTCGTGTCCACGAACGCCTTGGCGCGGTCGAGGTAGTCCTGCTTCACGTCGACCGCCACGACCTCGACGTTGGGGAAGGAGCGGAGCAGCCAGTACGTGTACTGCCCGAAGCCTGTGCCGGCGTCCAGCACGCGGAACGGCTGGCCCTTGGGCGCCGCCGCGATAATCTGCCGCAGCGTGCGGCGGACGTACCACGACCGCAGGAAGACGGCGTCGAGCGTGCGGTAGAAGGCCTTCGTGCGGAGCGGCGAGGCCCAGAAGAACGAGCCCAGGCGGTCCTTGACCGGATCGTAGTCCACGGCGTGCAGAGGAGGTGAGGCCGAAGGTAGAATCCGCCGCAGCACGTCGTACGTTGAAGAGACCGCACGCGCCTCCCCTCTAGGCCGCGCCCCATGCCCATGGCGAGCTACGAGACCGTCCCCATCGACGGGTTCACGCAGACGACGGTCGAGGGCGTCCTCGACCTCGACGGGTCGGCCGCGATGCTCCGGCAGATCGCGACCGATGCCGACTCCCAGGACAAGCACCTGCTCATCGACCTGCGGGACGCGACCTCGACCGGCCTCTCCTACGCCGACGTGTACCGCCTCGTCGGGCTGCTCGCCGAGGAGCCGGGCACCTTTTCAGGGACGAATCGCGCTTCTGGACACGGTTCCGCGATGGCTTCGAGAAGGTCCAGTTTTTCGAAGCCTCCGCCACTGAGAAGGGCTACTCCGTGCGCGCCTTCCTCGACGAGGCCGCCGCGATCGTCTGGCTCGAGACGGGCGCCGGCTTCCTAATCGACGCACACACGCCGGCGCCGCGGCGTCCGTAGCATGGCCCCCTTCCTGCCGCCCCGACGTTGAGCCACGACACCCACCAGACGCCGACCGGTGCGTACCTCGCCGGCCTCTCGCTCGCCGCGCTCGGCGTCGTCTACGGCGACATCGGCACGAGCCCGCTCTACGCGCTCAAGGAGGTCTTCTCGCGGCACTACGGCCTCGCCGTGACGCCCGAGCACGTGCTCGGCATCCTGTCGCTCATCGTGTGGTCGCTCATCGTGCTCGTGATCTCGGTGAAGTACCTCACGTTCGTGATGCGCGCCGACCTGCGCGGCGAGGGCGGCATCATGGTCCTGACGGCCCTCGTGACGCCGAGCCGCACGCACGCGCTCGGGCAGCCCCGCGAGCCCTCGCCCGGCGACGCGCAGGCCGAGCCCGGCGAGACGCGCGACGCAGGCGAAGGAGCGCGTCGAGCCGCCGGCGGACCGTCCTCATCGTCGCTCGGCCTCTTCGGTGCCGCCCTCCTCTACGGCGACGGCATGATCACGCCCGCCATCTCGGTCCTCTCGGCCATCGAGGGCCTCGAGGTCGCGACGGACTTCTTCACGACGCCCGAGCGCGCGCCGCTCATCCCGCTCATCACGATCGCCATCCTCATCGGGCTGTTCGCCGTGCAGAGCCGCGGCACGGCCGGGCTCGGCAAGGTCTTCGGGCCGATCACGCTGACGTGGTTCGCCCTCCTCGCCGGGATGGGCATCTACCACATCGCGCTCGAACCCGGGCGTGCTCGTGGGCGCTGAACCCGCTCTACGGCGTCCGCTTCTTCATCGCGACCGGCTGGCACGGCTTCTGGGTCCTCGGCTCGGTCTTCCTCGTCGTGACCGGCGGCGAGGCGCTCTACGCCGACATGGGCCACTTCGGCGTCCGCCCGATCCGCCTCGCGTGGTTCGTCGTCGTGCTGCCCGCCCTCGTGCTGAACTACTTCGGGCAGGGCGCGATCATCATCTCGGACCCCGGCGCCGCCGAGAACCCGTTCTTCCGGATGGTGCCGGGGCCCGAGTGGATGGTTTACCCGGTCGTGGTCCTCGCCACGATCGCGACCGTCATCGCGAGCCAGGCCGTCATCTCGGGCGCGTTCTCGCTCACGCGGCAGGCGGTTCAGCTCGGCTACCTGCCGCGCCTCGACATCCGGCAGACGTCGTCGCGCGAGATCGGGCAGATCTATATCCCGGCCGTCAACTGGGCGCTGCTCGCGGCGTGCATCGGCCTCGTGCTCGGCTTCCGGACGTCGACCAACCTCGCCGCGGCCTACGGCGTGGCCGTCACGACGACGATGGCCGTCACGACGCTGCTGTTCTACGTCGTGGCCCGCCGCACGTGGGGCTGGAACCGCTGGGCGACGCTCGCGCTCTGCGCCGTCTTCCTCGTCGTGGACCTCGCCTTCCTCGGCGCCAACCTTATCAAGATCCCCGACGGTGGCTGGTTCCCGCTCGCGGTGGCCCTCCTCGTGTTCACGCTCATGGTGACGTGGAAGCGCGGACGCGAGGTCCTCTCGGAGCGCCTCGAGGTCGGGTTGCTCCCGCTGAGCACGTTCCTCGCAGACCCCGGCGTGGCGCAAGATCGCGCGCGTGCCGGGCACGGCCGTCTTCATGGGCGGCAACCCGGACTTCGTTCCGACGAGCCTGCTGCACTCGGTGAAGCACATGAAGAGCCTCCACGAGACCGTCGTCACGCTGACGGTCCGGACCGAAGAGATCCCGCGCGTGGCCGAGGCGGACCGCATCCGGGTCGAGAAGCTGGACCACGGCTTCTACCGCGCCCTCGTCACGTACGGCTTCACGGACGACCCGGACATCCCGGCCGCGCTCGCGCTCGTGACGGAGCCCGGCCTGACGTTCCCGCCCATGCAGACGACCTACATCCTCGGCCGCGAACGCGTCATCTCGACGCGCGCCAACTCGGGCATGATGCGCTGGCGCGAGCGCCTCTTCGGCCTCATGTCCAACAACGCCCGCGCCGCGACGGCCTTCTTCAAGATCCCGCCGAACCGCGTCGTCGAGATGGGCGCGCAGGTGGAGATCTAGGCGACGGCTGGCGCCGCCGAGGGGGTAGATGGCCGCCGTGCTTCCGAAATCATCCTCACCTGGAGACGCACCCGCGGCGCATCACAGGCCGGTGCCCCCCGAGCCGGACAGCCGGCCGAGCTCTGCCGTGGCGTGACCGGGTGGAACCGCAGGGCGCCTCGGCGTTACCCTGTCACTCGCACACATCTGCCCTGCATGAGCCACGCGACAGACTCGAAGCCGACCGGCGCCTACCTCGTCACCCTGTCGCTCGCCGCGCTCTTGGCGTCGTCTACGGCGACATCGGCACGAGCCCGCTCTACGCCTTCAAGGAGGTCTTCTCGGAGCACTACGGGCTCACCACGTCGCCCGCGAACGTGATGGGCATCCTGTCGCTCATCTTCTGGGCGCTGATCCTCGTCATCACCGTCAAGTACATCACGTTCGTGATGCGCGCTGACCTCAAGCGGCGAGGGCGGCATCATGGTCCTGACGGCCCTCGTGACGCCCGAACCGCAACGCCGCGCCGGGCGGCGCGCGCACCGTCGCCCCCGATGACACCGTCGACGAGAAGCCCGGCGAGTCGCACGAGCACGCCGTCCGCCGCGTGGGCCGCCACCGAACGGTCCTGATCATGCTCGGCCTCTTCGGGGCATCGCTGCTCTACGGCGACGGCATGATCACGCCCGCCATCTCGGTGCTCTCGGCCATCGAGGGCCTCGAAGTCGCGACCGACTTTTTCGCAGGTGAGCGGCAGTTTCTCATCCCGCTCATCACGGTCGTCATCCTTATCGGGCTGTTCGCCGTGCAGAGCCGCGGCACGGCCGGGCTCGGCAAGGTCTTCGGCCCGCTCACGCTGACGTGGTTCCTGCTCATCGCGGGGCTCGGGCTGTACCACGTCGTGCTGATGCCGAGCGTGCTCGCTGGCCATCAACCCGCTCTACGGCATCGAGTTTTTCGCGGCCAATGGCGGGACCGCCGTCCTCGTGCTGGGCTCGGTCTTCCTCGTGGTGACGGGAGGCGAGGCGCTCTACGCCGACATGGGCCACTTTGGCATCCAGCCGATCCGCCTCGCGTGGTTCACGGTCGTCCTGCCGAGCCTGCTGCTGAACTACTTCGGCCAGGGCGCCCTTCTCATCGGCGACCCCGAGGCCCGAGGCAACCCGTTCTTCAACATGGTGCCGGGCCCCGAATGGGCCGTGCTGCCCGTCGTTGTCATCGCGACGCTCGCGACATGCATCGCCTCGCAGGCGATCATCTCGGGGACATTCTCGCTCACGCGGCAGGCGGTCCAGCTCGGCTACCTCCCCCGCCTCACCATCCGGCAGACGTCGTCCAAAGAGATCGGGCAGATCTACATCCCGGCCGTCAACTGGGCGCTCCTTGTGGCGTGCATCGGCCTCGTGTTCGGCTTCGGATCGTCGACCAACCTCGCCGCGGCCTACGGCGTCGGCGTGACGACCGACATGGTGTTCACGACGATCCTGTTCTCGGTCGTCGCGGCGACGATCTGGCGCTGGTCGCTGTGGGCAGTCCTCGCGCTCGGCACGCTGTTCATGGTCGTGGACCTCGGCTTCTGGGCCGGCAACATCGTCAAGGTGCCGGACGGCGGCTGGTTCCCGCTCGTCGTCGCCGCGGTCATGTTCACGCTCATGGTGACCTGGAAGAAGGGCCGCGAGATTCTCTCGGAGCGCATCCAGCTCGGCTCGCTCCCGCTCGACACGTTCCTCGCCGATCCGGCCGTCGCGAAGCTTACCCGCGTGCCGGGCACGGCCGTCTTCATGGGCGGCAACCCGGACACGACGCCCGCCGCACTCCTCCACACCGTCAAGCACATCAAGTGCCTCCACGAGCAGGTCGTGATGCTGACGGTCCGGACGGAAGAGATTCCGCGCGTGGAGGCCGAGGACCGGGTCCGCGTCGAGCGCTTCGACAACGGCTTCTCGCGCGTGACGGTGGCGTACGGCTTCACGGACGATCCCGACGTGCCAGCCGCACTCGCGATGATCGACGACCCGAGCCTCGACTTCCGCCCGATGCACACGACGTACTTCGTCGGCCGCGAGCGCATCATCTCGACGCGGTCCAACTCGGGCATGGCGCGCTGGCGCGAGCGCCTTTTCGGCCTCATGTCCAACAACGCCCGCTCCGCGACGGCCTTCTTCGAGATCCCGGCCAACCGCGTCGTCGAAATGGGCGCGCAGGTGGAGATCTAGCGCCGGCCCACTGGAACGGGGCCTGAAGCAGAAGGCGCCATCGCCCATCCTCCCGTAAGACGAGCCGGCGGCGCGTCTCGGGCCCTCGCGCCGCCACACCGTTCCGTCCCATGACCGAGACGCCCGATTCCCCCGCGCTCGCCGCGGCCCGCGCCGCCGGACTCTCCGAGCCGCTCGCCCAGCGCGTCGCCCTCGTCGAGCGCCTCGTGGGGCGCGTCGCCGTCGAGCGCTACGGGCCGGACGCCGGGGCGCTCCTCGCGGACGTCCTCGCGACGGTCCGCGCCGAGGGACCCGACGGCTTCGACCGGCCGCGGAGCGCCTCGACGGCGCTCCGACCGAGGCGCTGCTCGCAGCCGTGCGAACGCTCACGGCGGGCTTCCACCTCGTCAACAAGGCGGAGCAGATCGAGATCGTGCGCATCAACCGCGAGCGTGCGATGACGGCCACGGCCGAGGCGCCACGCCGCGAGTCAGTCGCCGGCGCCATCCGCCACCTCCGCGACGCCGGCCTCGACGCCGGACAGGCGCTCGCGCTCGTCGCGCGCCTCGACATCCAGCCGACGCTCACCGCGCACCCGACCGAAGCGCGGCGCCGCACGATTTTGCTCCACCAGCAGGCTGCGGCAGCGGGGCTCGACGCGCTCACGACGCCCGGCGCGCTCACGCCCGACGAGGCCGCCGCGACGCAGCACGAGGTCGAGAACCGCCTCCGGTTGCTCCTCGCCACGGACGAGGTCCGGCCCGCCGAGGTGACCGTCCGCGACGAGGTCCGCCACGGGCTGTACTTCGTCGCGACGACGATCTGGGACACGGTTCCGCTCATCCACGGCGACCTCCGGCGCGCCTTCCGCGAGACGTACGGCGTCGAGGTGGAGGTGCCGGACGTGCTCAAGCTGCGATCGTGGATCGGCGGCGACCGCGACGGCAACCCGGCCGTCACGCCTGAGGTCACCGCGTGGGCCTTCGCCGCGCACCGCGACGACGCCCTCCGTCTCCACCGCCGCGCCGTGGACCGGCTGCGCCTCGAACTCTCCGTCAGCGACCAGCAGGCCGACCTGCCCGAGGCGCTGCGGGCGAGCGTCGAGGCCGACCGCGCGAACGCGCCGCTCGACGAGCGCCGGTGGCGCCAGAACGCCCACGAGCCGGTCCGACTGAAGCTCATGCAGATAGCCGAGCGCCTCGACGCGCTCATCGAGGCGACCGACTCGGCGCCGGAGTACACCGCGTCGGACTACCGGGCCGACCTCGACCTCATCGCGGACAGTCTGTCGGCAGCGGGCCTCGGGTCGCTCGTCGAGACCGGCCTGCTGGCGGACGTCCGCGTCCAGGCGCGCACGTTCGGCTTCCACCTCGCCGCGCTCGACGTCCGCCAGCACAGCCGCGTCCATGAAACCGCCGTCGCCGACCTGCTCGCTCGGGCCGGCGTCACAGACAACTACGCGGCGCTCGACGAGCCGGCGCGCCTCGCCCTGCTTGAGGCAGAGCTGGCGAATCCACGGCCGCTCGTCCGCGTGAACGCTGAGATCGGCCCCGAGGCAGCGGCGGCGCTGGGTGCCTTCCGCGCGGCGCGCGACGCGCACGCCCGCGAGCCCGAGGCGCTCGGCGCGTTCATCGTGTCGATGACGGACTCGGTGAGCGACCTGCTCGAGGTTCTCCTCCTCGCCCGTGAAGCCGGCCTGTGGGCGCTGAACCAGGATGGCAGTGTGTCGTCGCCCGTCGATGCCGTTCCGCTGTTCGAGACGATCGCGGACCTTGAGGCCGCGCCGCACTTGCTCCGTGCCCTCTTCGCGAGCCCGGCCTACCGCACGCACCTCGCGGCGCGCGGTGGGTTTCAGGAGGTCATGCTTGGCTACTCGGACTCCAACAAGGACGGTGGATACTGGGCGGCGAACCATGCCTTGCACGCCGCGCAGCGCGCCGTGGCCGTCGCCTGCCGCGACGCGGGCGTCGAGCTGCGGCTGTTTCACGGCCGCGGCGGGACGGTCGGGCGCGGCGGCGGACGCGCCGGGCAGGCGATCCTCGGGATGCCTGCCGAGGCGCAGTCTGGCCGCATCCGCTTTACCGAGCAGGGCGAGGTGGTCTCGTTCCGCTACGCGCTCCCCGGCATCGCGCACCGCCACCTCGAGCAGATCGTCCACGCGCAGACCGTGGCGCTGGCCGACGCTGAGGCGGCGCCGGGTGATGACCCGGCGACGAGCGAGCGCTGGCAGTCGATCGCGGACGCGTCCATGGCGGCGTACCGCGCGCTCGTCGAGGCAGACGGCTTCTGGGCGTGGTTCCGCGAGGCGACGCCGTTCGAGGCCATCGCCGGCCTGTCGATCGCGTCCCGGCCGGTCTCGCGCGGCGGCCCGCCGGCGCTCGACACGCTCCGCGCGATCCCGTGGGTCTTCTCCTGGACACAGCCGCGCATGACCGTGCCGGGCTGGTTCGGCACCGGCACCGCCCTCGCCGCCGCCTTCTCGGACGGCCATCTCGACACGCTCCGCGCCGACGTCGCCCGCTCGCCGTTCCTGCAGGCTGTCGCCGGGAACGCGATGCGCGAGATGGCGCGCGCGCGGCTGAGCATCGCGCAGCGCTACGCGGACCGTGCCGAGGCACAGGGTGCGGGGTCCGCGCCGTTCGAAGCCGTCGAGGCCGAGTTCGCCCGAGCGGAGCGCGCCCTGCTGCGTCTTGTCCGCAAGGACGAGCTGCTCTCGGACAGCGCGTCCATCGCCGCCACGATCCGCTACCGCAACCCGCCGACGGACGTGCTGAACCTTATTCAGGTCGAGCTCTTCGGCCGCCACCGCGCCGCGCCCGATGACGCCAGCGTCTCGGCCGCCCTTCTCGCGACGCTCAACGGCATCGCCGCCGCCATGCAAAGCACCGGCTGACGGCCCGGCGCCTGTGCCAATCCGTCGTCACGGCGCGGCGCTAGCTTCAGAAAACACCTGCCGAATCGCTGTGTACGCTTTCATTTCCGGGACGCTCGTCGAGAAGAAGCCCACCGAGGCCATCATGGATGCCGGCGGCGTCGGGTACCGCCTGCTCATCCCGGCGTCGAGCTACGACAAGCTGCCCGAGGCGGGCAAGGCCGCACGCTTGCTCACGACGTTCGTCGTGCGCGAGGACGCGCAGACGCTCTACGGCTTCGCGACGGACGCCGAGAAGACGGCCTTCGACACGATGACGGCCGTCTCAGGCGTCGGTCCGAAGCTGGCGCTCGCCGCCCTCTCCGCGATGTCGCCGAGCGAGCTCCGCGACACGGTCGTCGCGGGCGACGTGGCGATGCTGACACGCATCCCGGGCGTCGGCAAGAAGGTGGCGGAACTGCTCGTGGTGAAGCTGCGGGACAAGTTTGCAGCCGTCGACGGCCTTGAGGCGGCCGGCGTCCTTGGCGGCGACGGTGCTCTGGGCGAGGCTCGCGCCGACGCCCGAGCCGGCCTCGAAGCGCTCGGGCTGTCGCGGGCTGAGGCCGAGCGGCGGCTCCGTAAGGCGCTCAAGGCGCACCCCGGCACGCAATCTGCCGAGGCGCTGCTGCGCCTCGCGCTCCGCGAGGCCTGACCGAAACACGGCTCGCCACGGCCTGGTTGGGAGAGGCACACCTCTCTTGTCCTCATGGAATCCCGCTCCATCGGCTCCCTCCGCGTCTCGACCGTCGGCCTCGGCTGCAACAACTTTGGCTGGCACATCGACGACGCCGCGAGCCGCTCGGTCGTCCACGCCGCCCTCGACGCCGGCATCACGCACTTCGACACGGCCGACGTCTACGGCGACGGCGCGAGCGAGACCATGCTCGGACGGGCGCTCGGCGAGCGCCGCGGCGAGGTCGTCATCGCGACCAAGTTCGGCAACAGGACGGACGGGCGACCTGAGACGGTCGCCCGCTCAGCCGAGGCGAGCCTGAAACGTCTGGGGACGGACGTCATCGACCTCTACTACTACCACAAGCCGGACGGCAAGACGCCGATTGCCGACACGCTCGGCGCGATGCAGCGCCTCGTCGAGGCGGGCACGGTGCGCGAGATTGCGTGCTCCAACTTCTCGGCGAACCAGCTCCGCGAGGCGGAAGCGGCAGCCGGGAGCGGCGCCCGCTTTGTCGCCAATCAGGGCGAGTACAGCCTGCTTCACCGCGATCCCGAGACGGACGGCGGACTCGAGGCGATCCGCGCGCTCGGCATGGCCTACGTGCCGTATTTCCCGCTCAAGAGCGGCCTGCTGACGGGCAAGTACCGCAAAGGCCAGGACGCGCCTGAGGGCTCGCGCCTCGCTGGCGACACGGACGGGAGTGCCTTCACGTCGATGGGCGACAAGCTGTTGACGGCCGAGAACCTCGATGCCGTCGAGCGCCTCGTCGGCTGGGCCGAGGCGCACGGGCGGACGATCCTGGACCTCGCGTTCGCGTACTTGCTCGCGCATGAGAGCGTCGCGTCCGTCATCGCCGGGGCGACGAAGGCGAGCCAGATCGAGTCGAACGTCGCCGCGGCGCAGTCGCCCCTGTCGGACGCCGAGGCGGCCGAGGTCCGTGCGCTCCTCCACGCGTGAGTGGAGCCGTGCGCCGCGGCGTGGCGTATCGGGGGCTCACTTCCTCCGCCCCGATGCCGATCTCGCTCGACCGTACGCGTGTCCTCCCGTTCCTCACCGACCGCGACGCGCTGGACGCGCGCGTCATGGAGGCGCACCGCCGCGTCCTCGACGGCGCCACGCGCAGCCCCGAGATGCTCGGCTGGCGCGACCTGCTGCTCACGCCGGACGACGCGCTGCTCGCCTCGATTGCCGACCTCGGCGAGGAGATCCGGGACCGCGCCGACGTGCTGCTCTGCATCGGCATCGGCGGCAGCTACCTCGGCGCCGAGGCTGTGGTCCAGGCGCTCACACCCGCGTTTGGCTACGACGGCCCCGAGATCCTCTTCGCCGGCAACAGCCTCTCGCCGACCTATCACGAGGCGCTCTTCAAGCACCTCGAGGGCAAGTCGGTCTACGTCAACGTCATCTCGAAGTCCGGTACGACGCTCGAGCCGGCGCTCTCCTTCCGCCTCGCACGGACGTTCCTCGAGAAGACCTTCGAGGACGCCGACCGCCGCATCATTGCGACGACGGACGCTGCGCGGGGCACGCTCCACGACCTCGCAAAGGAAAAGGGCTACCGCAGCTACGTCATCCCCGATTCTGTCGGCGGGCGCTTCTCGGTCCTGACGCCCGTCGGCCTCGTGCCCGTCGCCGCAGCGGGCATCGACGTGCGGGCGCTGTTCTACGGCGCCGTCTCGGACGCCCGCGAGACGCTCGACGCTGACGTCTCTCACCCCGCGCTGCAGTACGCCGGCGACCGCTTTCTCCTGCAGCAGGACGGCTACAAGACGGAGATCCTCGCCGTCATGGACCAGGCGCTGAAAGGCGTCGGCGCGTGGTGGCAGCAGCTCTTTGGCGAGTCCGAGGGCAAGGAGCACAAGGGCCTCTTCCCGGTCGTGCTCCAGTACACGACGGACCTGCACTCGGTCGGGCAGTACGTGCAGCAGGGGCAGCGGACGCTTGTCGAAACGTTCCTGCGCCTCGACGACGCCGACCGCGGCCTCGTCGTGCCCACGCTGGACGGCAACGCGGACGGCCTGAACTACGTCGCCGGCAAGCCGATGGGCTACGTCAACGCACAGGCCTACGAGGCCACGGCCGAGGCGCACGCCGAGGGCGGCGTCCCCAACTGGACCATCACGCTGCCGCGCCTCGACGCCGAGTCGATCGGGCGGCTCATCCACTTCTACGAGCACGCCGTCGCCGTTTCAGGGACACTGCTCGGGGTCGACCCGTTCAACCAGCCCGGCGTCGAGACGTACAAGGAGAAGATGTTCTCGCTGCTCGGCAAGCCCGGCGCATGAGGTCGGCTTCTAGGGTGCCGAGAGCACTGGTCTGCTCTCGGCCCGCCGGCCGAGGTCGCGTAGAGGCGCGAAAAAAGCCGTCCACACCGTGGAGAACGGTGTGGACAACTGCCCCCGACGTGGGGAGGCGTGTGGAGACAAAGCCGGATGCCCCGAGGCACCCCGAAGTCAACCACAGCCGCTCCCCGCGTTCCCCCAGGCTTCTCCACGGCTGTGGACGGTGGACGGCGCGGCGGGCTAGGCGCGGGGCTTCCCTGTGGACAGGTGTGGAGTTGTGGACAGACCCGGGCGAATCCGCCTTCACTCCTCCTGTCGCGACTTCCACGAGGCGCCCAGATGTGGACAGCGGCGTGGACAGGCAGGCGGGTTGTCCACGCCGAGGCGGTCGGGTGGGGGCAACTCGGGTTGTCCCCATGTCCACACGCTCTACTACTACCTCTTCATTCCTTACTTATTAAAGGGAAGAAGAAAGAGGGGTGGACAACCAGGGCTCACGCACCCGCCAGGACTAGACCACGATAGACCAGTCTGTGGGGCCCAGTGGTATACCGCAGTCCAGTCCGGAATCCAGCGCGTCAGCGTGCGTCGCCGCGCCAGTCGATTCGGGAGACCTGCTCGCCATCGGAGCGGAGCCAGACCGCTCCCTGATCGGCCGTCTGCACGACGGTCGCCCCAGCGGTGAGCCAGCGCGTCACCGGCTCCTCGTCCGGAAGGCCGTGGCGGTTCCTGCGTGCGACGGAGACGACGGCAAACGCGGGCGCCGTGCCCTGCGCCCGAGCGGACACGAGGCGCGCTCCCAGGCGCACGCCCGACGCCGCGGCGACGAACGGAACCGACGAACTCGTCCGCGACCCGTGGTGCCCGACCTTGACCACGTCGGCGTGCAGGAGCGAGGCGTAGCGTGCGACGATCTCGGCCTCGGCGCCCGTCTCGGCGTCGCCGGCAAAGAGCCAGCGTGTACGGCCGTACTCGACGAGGAGGATCACGCTGGCCTCGTTGGCTTCGTTCGACGCGGCGAGCGAGCGCGATGGACCGAGCACGCGAATCCGAACTGTTGGATCGAGGCGTAGCGCGTCGCCCGCCACGGCGGCCTGTGTGCGGACGCCGAGCGAGTCGGCGACGCGCAGCGTCTCGCTCCACATCGGCGACGCGTCCGCCTGACCGTTGTGGACGAGCATCCCGACTGGGACGGCGCGCATCACGGCGTCGACTCCGCCGATGTGATCGGCATGCGGGTGCGTCGTCACGAGCGCGTCGACTCGGCTCACGCCGAAGCGGGCGAGGTGCGGCACGACGGTGCGGCCGCCCTCGTCCCGGCGCGGTGTCCGCTCGCCAGCGTCGATGAGGAGCGTCCGGCCGTTGGGGAGCGTGAGCAGGCACGCATCGCCCTGCCCGACGTCGAGGAAGACGACGTCGAGGTGCGGGCGCGCCTCGCCCGAGAGGACCGACGCCCAGGCGCCAGCTGCGACGAGTCCGACCGAGGCGAGCACGAGGCGCCGTCTCGCGGCCACGCGCGGCCAGAGGGCGACAGTGAGAATCAGGGCCGCCATCGCGGCGAGCGTGAACGGCGACGTCACGAAGCGCTCGACCGTGAGCCCGCCGAGGGTTTCGGCGCCGAGCGTGCTCGTCCACAGCAGGCCGCGGACGCAGAGGGCAGCGCAGGCGCCGAAGAGATCTGCAGCCGCGGGAAACCAGCCGGCGCAGGCGACCGACCCCAGGCTCGCGCCGAGCGCTCCCGAGGTCAGCGGGATCGCGGGCAGGTTGAGGACCACGCCGGCGAAGGGGAGGCGCCCGAACCACGCGAGCAGAACCGGGCCCGTCGCGAGCGTCGCGATGCCCGAAGCGACGACGGAGCCGGTCACAAACGCTCGGGCGCTTCCCTTCGTCAGCACGGCCGGGAGCCACGCGGTGACGACGGGCGTGCAGGCGACGAGCGCAGCGACGGCGCCGAACGACAGCTGGAATCCGACCTCGAAGAGCGCGCCCGGCCGCCACAGCAGCAGGAGCAGCGCGGCCAGCCCGAGCCCGTTCAGCGTGTCCACGCGCCGCTCCATCGTCCGCCCGACGACAAGCACGGCCGCCATCACGAACGCACGGACGACCGGCACGCCCGAGCCGGCGACGACGACGTAGCCGAGCATGAGCGCGAGCGTGAGGGCAGCGCGCGTCCATTCGGCCGGGCGCCGCGGCACGCGCATCCGCCGAAGCAGCGGACCGAGCAGCCCGTACACAGCCAGCCCGACGAGCACGAGGTGCAGGCCCGAGACGCTCAGCAGGTGCAGGAGGCCCGTCTCGCGGAACGCCGCGACGGTCGTGTCGTCGAGGCGCGACCAGTCGGCGACGAGAAGGGCGAGGGAGACGGCCCGCGCCTCGGCCGTCGGGATGTGGCGGGCAACGGCGCGGCGGACGTGCCGCTGGACGGCGTACGTGAAGCGGGCCGCGACCCCGGTCGCCGGTCCGAGAAAGACCACGGCGTCTTCGGTCTCGACCGACAGGGTCGCCGCGATGCCCTGCCGGCGGAGGTGCGCGCCGTAGTCGAAGTCGGCCGGGTTGCGGCGCTGCGGGAGCGCACCGAGCGCGCCGACGAGGCGCACGCGGTCGCCGACGTGGAGGGCCGGGTAAACGGGCGCGGGCGGCGCGGCGCCGCCGAAGGCCGGCGCCTGAGGAATCTTCAGGCCCACCTGCACGCGCCCAGAGACAGGTGCCGCGACGGCGCCGCGCTGCGCCGAGTCCACCGCCGCGACGAAGCGGACGCTGAACGTGGACGCCTCGGGCACGTCCGCGACGTGCGCCCAGAGCGTGATCGGCTCGGCGTCGTCCATCTCGCGTCCGCGCACGGCGTCCGATGCCAGCTGCGCTGTCCGAGCGGCCACGGCGAGTCCGTCCGGCGCCTCGGCTCGGAATGCGGCGTCGCGGGCAGCGCCAAGTCCGATCATCCCGCCGATGACGACAGCCGAACCTGCAAGCGCGTGCAGCGCGACCATGCGTCGGCGCGTCCGACCTGCGTAGACGCCCATGCCGAGCGCCAGGATCGCCACGCCGGCGAGCCACGTCGAGGCGCCTGTGGCCGGGAGCGTCTCAGCAAGGACGACGCCCGCGCCGAGCGCGAGCGCCGCGACGAGCAGCGGGCGCGACGTGATGCGGAACGGCAGCGGTGGCGGAGCGAGCGACATAGGTTCGGGTTCACCCGGCGAAGCGGTGGGGTTGATACCCGCCAAGACTCGCGAGACGCCCGGGTCTAACCACTCAGCCGATGGCCAGGAGTCGAACCCCGAACCGCATCCTCTCCCCGCCTCCCCGCGTTCTTGACCCGGACGGCCCCGCCGTGCCCGTTATCTTGCGCGCCCCCCGCTCTCTGACTCTTCCCGTGCCGTCCCAGCCGCCCCGCCCGAGCAAACGCCGCCAGGTTCGCGAGCGCGTCCTTCAGGCGCTCTACGCGTTCGAGCTCAGCGGCGACGACGCCGAGCACGTTCTCAAGACGGTCATCGAGCCCGCGTTCGAAGGCGAGCGGACGTACCAGGACTTCGCGCGCAAGCTCTTCCTCCGCGCCGCCGACGCGCGCACCGAGGCCGACACGCTCGTCGAGCGGCACCTCCAGAACTGGGAGCTCTCGCGCCTCGCGCTCACGGACCGCCTCGTGCTGTGGATCGGCGTCGCCGAGTTCCTCTACTTCGAGGACATCCCGCCGAAGGTGACCCTGAACGAGGCCGTCGAGGTCGCACGGGCCTTCGGGTCGGACAACAGCGCAGGCTTCGTTAACGGCGTCCTCGACGCCGTCCTGGCGGACCTGCGCGATGCGGGGCGCCTCAACAAAAGCGGCCGCGGCCTCGTCGACGCCGGCCCGCGCGTCGTCCCGCCGGCGCCCGAGCCCGTCGCAGCAACCGTTGTGGAGACCGTCGCAGATGCCTTCGCCGAGCCGGCCGCTGAGGGCGGCGCGGCCGAGACGGACGCTTAGCCCCGTGGCGCTCTACGCCATCGGCGACGTCCACGGCTGCGCCCGGACGCTCGACGCGCTCCTCGCCGCCATTGCGGACGACGTGCAGACGCACGACGGCAGGCCGGTCGGGCCAGACGACACGCTCGTCTTCGTCGGCGACTACACGGACCGCGGGCCGGACTCGCCGGGCGTCCTCGACCGCCTCCTCGCTCTTGAGGCAGACGCGGACGGGCCGCAGACGGTCGTCCTGCGTGGCAACCACGACCAGATGATGCTCGACTACGCCACCGGCACCGGCGACACCGAGCTCTGGTGGGCCAACGGTGGCCGAACGACGCTCGACGCCTACGCCGCCCGTGGCGACGCGCAGATCCCGCCCGAGCACATGGACCTGCTGCGCCGCTCCGGCCTCGTCTACGAGACGTCCGGCGACGACGGCGACTTCGTCATCGTCCACGCCGGCCTGGACCCGAGGCGGACCATCGCGGAGAACCTCGCCCGTCCCGATCCCGACGTCATCCTGTGGACGCGCGCGCACCTCAACGCGGACCGCTCGCTCTGGGAGCGTCCGGTCGTCTGCGGCCACACGCCGGGCCCGGACCCGGTCGACGATCCCAGCCTCATCCGGATCGATACGGGTGCGGTGTACCACGACCGGCCTGGCTTCGGGACGCTCACGGCTGTCCGCCTGCCCGAGCGCCGCTTTGTGCAGGTGCCCTACTGTGGCTGACGCGCGCCTCATCGCCGCGGCGCTGTTCCTGATGCTGTGCGGGACGGCAGCGGCTCAGGGACGCCTCATCGGGCGCGACGCGGCCGTCTATGCCGGCATCGGCGTAGGACAGGGCGTGGGCGTCGTCGCTGAAGGCGTCTCGCCCGTGCTGGACGTGTTCACGCGCGAGGCGTCCATCGGCCTCGTCTACCGTGGCGGCACGGACGCCGAGAGCAGCCGCCTCGTCGGCTCGGCCGGCATCGGCGTCGGGCTGCGGCTGCTGCGCGTTGCGTCCATTGCGCGCGCGCGCGGCATCCCGTCCGGCGACCTCGACATCGGCGTGCGCGTGGGGCCGTCGTTCTCGCTGGCGCTGGGCGAGGCGACGGAGGCGCAGCGTGCCCGCGCCTTCGCCGTCTTCGCCGACCCGTTCGTGCGTGCCACGCGCCGCTTCCGCGGCGTCGACGCCTTCGCCGAACTCGGCTTGCACGAGCCGACGCTCCGCGTCGGCGTCTCGGCACGCCTGGGCGGCGAGCGGTAGGCGGCGGGTCGGTTTTCGCGCCGACTCCCCTGCCCCACCGAGACGCCTCGGCTAGACTTGCGTCGGGCTCCGCGAGCCCACACTTCCCATTTCCACGGCTCTCATGGCACTCCGCGTCGGCATCGTCGGGCTCCCCAACGTCGGCAAGTCCACCCTCTTCAACGCGATCTCCGAGGCGGGCGCCGAGGCGGCGAACTACCCGTTCTGCACCATCGAGCCGAACGTCGGCGTCGTGGCCGTGCCGGACGTTCGGCTGGACCGCCTCACGGTGCTGGCCAACTCCAAGCAGACGGTCCCCGCGACCATCGAGTTCGTCGACATCGCGGGCCTCGTCGCCGGTGCTTCAAAGGGCGAGGGCCTCGGCAACAAATTCCTCGCGCACATCCGCGAGGTCGACGCCGTCGTCCACGTGGTGCGCTGCTTCGAAGACCCGAACGTCGTCCACGTCGAGGGCAGCGTCGATCCCGTCCGCGACATCGAGACGATCGACACCGAGCTCATGCTGAAGGACATGGAGACGGTCGAGAAGCGCCGCGACCGCAACGCCAAGCTCGCGCGCGGCGGCGACGCGGCGGCGAAGGCCGAGGCGCCCGTCCTCGAGCGCCTCGACGCGCACCTCGGCGCCGGCAAGACGGTCCGCACGATGGAGACGACCGACGCCGAGGCCGAGATCGTCCGCGAGATGTTCCTGCTGACGGCCAAGCCGGTCCTCTTCGCCGCCAACGTCGGTGAGGGCGATCTGCCGGACGGCAACGCGTACGTCGACAAGGTGCGCGAGCGGGCCGAGGCGGAGGGCGCGGGCGTCGTCGTGATCTCGGCGGAGTTCGAGGCGCAGCTCGTCGAGCTGCCGGCCGAGGAGCGCGCCGAGTTTCTCGCCTCGGCGGGCGAGGACGAGAACGGCCTGACGCGCCTCGTTCAGGCCGCCTATGCCCTGCTCGGCCTCATCACGTACTTCACGGCGGGTCCGAAGGAGGTGCGGGCGTGGCAGATCCGCCGCGGCACGAAGGCGCCGCAGGCGGCCGGCGTCATCCACTCGGACTTCGAGAAGGGCTTCATCCGCGCCGAGACGATCAAGTACGCGGACTACGACCGTCTCGGCACGGAAACAGCTGTCCGCGAAGCCGGTGCGATGCGCTCCGAGGGCAAGGAGTACGTCGTCGTAGACGGCGACGTGATGCTGTTCCGGTTCAACGTGTAGCGCCGGGATGCGGGATGGGGTCGGAGCCTCACGCTGCGCCCTCGACCGCTTCGCTGAGATCGTCCCACGAGGCGCGTCCGCGCTGAGCGGCCTTCAGCCCGAGGCGCTCGGCGCGGTCGCCGGCGAGGATGTCCACGAGCGCCTCGGCGAGGGCCGGCGCGTCGTTCGGCGGGACGACGATCCCGGCATCGCCCACGTCGTCAGCCAGCCCACCGACATCGGTCGTGACGACGGGGCGGCCGAAGTGGAGCGCGATGCCCGCGACGCCGCTCTGCGTTGCCGAGAGGTAGGGCTGCACGACGGCGTCGGCTGCGGCGAAGTAGTCCGCGACGCGGGCGTCGGTGATGTAGTCGGCGTCGAAGCGGACGGCCTCGCCGAGCGGCGCAGCCCGCGCGCGCAGCTCGGGCTCGTCGCCGTAGAACTCGCCGGCCACGACGAGGCGCACGCCGGGCACGCGCGCTGTGACAGCCGCCATCGCATCGAGCAGAACGGCAATGCCTTTGTAGCGGCGGACGAAACCGAAAAACAGCAGGACGGGCACTTCGGCCGGCAATCCGAGGCGCTCGCGGGCAGCCAGCTTGTCGGCCGGCGGACCGAAGTGGTCGTACGCCGGGTGCGCCGCGACGCTTACTGGCACGCGCACGCCGAGGCGCTCAACGTCCCGCCGGACGCTCTCGCTGAGCACGACGAGGCGATCCGCTCCCGACAGCGCGTAGCGCGCGAGCGGCTGGTCCAACGGTCCAGCTTCGTGTGGCAACGCGTTGTGGACGACCGTCACGACGCGCACGCCGCGGCGGCGCAGCGCGCGCGCGAGGGTCCCGAGCGCGGGCGCGACGAACGGCATCCAGTAATGCAGGACCGCGATCTCGGTGCCGTCCGCCGCAATTTGGCGCGCGGCGCGCGTCCACGAGCGCGGATCGAGCGTGTCGAGCAGTGCCGCGGCGCGGGGGACGCCTTCAGGCGCCGGGCCCGAGTCTAGCTGGGTCTTGCCAGGGAAAAGACGCTCGGGGTACTGCCGCGCGAACGTGACGGCGCGGACGTCGTGCCCTCGCCCGACGAGGCTGCGCGCCATCGAGGCGGCAAAGTGAGCGATGCCGCCGCGGAGCGGCCACATCGGCGCGACGAGCGTGATACGGAGCGGACGCATGATAGGTGGTCGAGGGCAGGAGAAAGAACGCACAGCCACCCTCCTCCTTTGATCCCCGCAGTCCGCATTCCATGGAACGGTCGGGAGCGCGCGGGTTACAAAGCGGACGAGGGTTCGCCATCTGGTGCGAGATGGCCCGGCCCTCGTCAAGGCGTCGTCCACTGCACACGCTTCTGACCTCATGCGTCTCTCTCCCGCCCTCCTCGCCCTGATCGTCGCTTCGCTGCCCGTCAGGGCCCAGGAGCAGACGGCCGTCTTCACTGCTCTGCCCGTCCTGGAGATTCCCGCGGTGCCCGAGATGGGTGGCGCGACGGTTGGCCGGGCGACGGACGACGCGCGGGCATTTCTCCAGAACCCCGCCGCACTCGCGCTCGCCCCGGCCGGTAAGACGCTCGCAGGCTCCCCCTCGGCCGCGTGGTTCGGCGAGAGCCGATACGAGACGGCCGCTGCCGCGTGGTCCGCGCGCCGTGGACGCCTGGCGTTCGGCGCCGGCCTGGCGACGGGCGCGCTCTCGGCCGACGCGCGCACGCTCGGCGACGGGACGCCGTTTGACCCGACGGACCGCTTCACGGCGCTCGGCGCGTCGGTCGGGACGGCCGGTGCCCTCCGCGTGGCACTCGGCGCGACAGCCCGGTTCGTGACCTCGACCGACGCGCCCGTCTACGACGGCGCGCGCTTCACCATCGGCCGCCTTCACGGCGTCACGGCCGATGTCGGCGTGCTGGCAACGGCCGACGTGGCGCGCCTCGCCGGGCGCCCCAAGGTTGGCCGCGTGTCCCCCGCCCTCGACGTGTCGGTCGGCTACGCGCAGACGCACCTTGGCGGGATGGTCACCTACTCAGGCTTCGGCACCCAGCCGCTGCCGCGGACGGGCGCGCTCGGCTGGAGCGCCCGCACCGGTCTGGACATGAACGTGAACGGCCGCCCGCTGCGCCTCGTCGAGGCGGAGGGCGCGTTTCAGGGCGAGCGCCGCCTCGTCCGCGAGGACGGCGGCGTGACGGGCTACGCTGCGCTCACGGACGGCCTAACCCTCGCTGACGCCCTCTCGGGCTCGGGCGATGCCAGCACGACGGGCCGCCGCGGGCTCCGCCTCGGCCTCGCTGAGACGCTCGCTGTCTCGTGGGGCCGCTTTGATGGTGGCGGTTACCGAGACGTCGCAACGCGCAGCGTCGAGGTGCGCACGGCGGGTCTGTTCGCGCTCGCTGCGCAGTACATCGGGCCAGGACGCCTCGGCCGCACGCTCGCCCGGACTGACCTGCGCGTCGGCCGAACAACCGTCTTCGCAGGCACCGACACTGCTACGACTCGCACAACACTTTCAGTCGTCATCCACTGATTACACCCGGTAAGGAAATCTGTGCGGCGGATGTGTAGGTAACATAAGGCTCCCCTTTCTTCCAGGCTGTTGAACACGGATCGCCAGAAAACCCGCACGATGGAAGACGCTCCCATTACCGTGCGAGACATGGTGCGCATGAGCACCCGCCTCAGTGGCCGCGAGCGCGCCGGTGTCGTTCACCGCATGATGACCGGCCTGCGCGAGACGCGGACCGATGGTCTTCAGCAGCGTGAGATTCTGAGTCCGCCTGGGCGGGAAGTCACCGTGCGTGACCACCACGGCCACGTGCGGACGATGCGGATGTTCGGGGCAAACAACTACCTCGGCTTCGCGACGCACCCCGTCGTGCAGGAGCGTGTCCGGAAGGCTGTCCTCGAATACGGAGCTGGCGTCGGTGGGCCGCCGCTGCTCAACGGGTACACGCGGCTGCACCGGGAACTCGAGGAGCGTATCGCGGCCTACGAGCACCAGGAAGAGGCGCTGCTCTACGGCAGCGGGTACGCGGCCGGGCTCGGCGTGATGAGTGCGCTCCCATCGCGCCGCGATGTTGTCTACTACGACGCCGACAACCACGCCTGCTTTCTGGACGGGATGAAGCTCGGCGGCGCCAACTCGCGCGTCTTCCCGCACAACGACGTTGCGGCGCTCGAAGCAGCTCTCGCCGCGCACCCGGATGGACCGGGCGATGCCATCGTAGCCATCGAAGGCGTGTACTCGATGGAGGGAGACCCTGCGCCGCTCGACGTCATCGTCCCGCTCGCGAAGCGCCACGGCGCCGTGGTCGTCCTGGACGATGCGCACGGGACCGGTGTGGCTGGCCCGGGCGGCTGCGGCTCGGCCGCCAAGTACGGCGTCGAGCGTGACATCGACGTCGTCGTGGGGACGTTCTCGAAGACGTTCGCCGTCTCGGGCGGCTTCGTCGCCTGCAGCCACGAGATCGCGACGTACCTGCGCCTCTTCTCGCGGAGCTACTTCTTCAGCGCCTCCCTCCCCCCGCCGACGCTCGCGGCGGTGCTCGCCGGGTTCGACCTGCTCGAGGCGGAGCCTGAGCGCCACACCCAGCTCATGCGCAACGCGAAGCAGCTCGTGGACGGCGTCCGCGCGCTCGGGCACGACGTTCCGCAGGACGATTCGGCCATCGTGGCGCTGAAGGTGCCGCTCGGGATGGACATCCGTGCGGCAGCGCACGCCTTCCACAACCGCGACCTCTTCGTCAACCACGTCGAGTACCCTGCCGTCGCGACGTCCGAGCAGCGCTTTCGCCTCAGCGTCTCTGCCGACCACACGGCGGCCGACATCCGGGAGCTGATCGAGGGTGTCGAGGCGGTCTGGGACGAGTTTGCGTCCGACGATTTCAACGGCGACGGCCACGTCGTCGACGAGCCGCGCCTACCGGATTTCGAGGGCGGGTTCTAGCCTCGGCTCAGACGCGGGCGCGGCGGCGGAGTCCGCCCGCGGCCTCGGCGGGCTCTCTGCCGAGCGCTTCGCCCGTCTTGGCCCGGATGTCGAACCGGCCCGCGTCTTCCATCTCGGGCCGAACGATCATCTCGCCGAGCAGGCCCGTCAGGAACGACTGGGCACCGAGGAGCAGCATCGTCGTGCCGAGCGTCAGGAGCGGGCGGTCGCCGATGGGCTCGTTGAAAAAGACCTTGGCGACGCTGAGCCACAGCAGAATCCCAAAGCCGGCGACGAACGAAAGTGTCCCGAGGCCGCCGAAGAAGACCATCGGGCGCCTCGCAAACCGCGTCAGGAAGACGACGGTGATGAGATCCAAAAAGCCGCGGAGGTAGCGCTCGAGCCCAAACTTCGTCGTGCCGTACCTGCGCGCGTGGTGCTGAACGACCTGCTCCTCGATGCGGTCGTAGCCCTCCCACTTGGCCAGCAGCGGGATGTAGCGGTGCAACTCGCCGTAGACGCGCACCGACTTGACGACCTCGGCGCGGTATGCCTTGATGCCGCTGTTGAAGTCGTGCAGCGGGATGCCGGACATCCAGCGTGTGACGCCGTTGAAGAAGCGGCTCGGGATAGTCTTCTCGAGCGGGTCGTTGCGCTTCTGCTTCCACCCTGAGACGAGGTCTGCCCCAGCGTCGAGACGTGCGATCATGGCCGGAAGCTCGGCCGGGTCGTCCTGCAAGTCGGCGTCCAGCGTCGCGACGTTGCGACCGGTCGTGCGGGCGAAACCGGCGGCGAGCGCTGCGCTTTTGCCGTAGTTGCGGCGAAACCGGAGGCCGAGAAAGCGGTCGTCCTCAGCGTGTAAGCGTTCGATGACCTCCCATGAGTCGTCACGCGACCCGTCGTCAACAAGCCAGACCTCGAACGTGAGGCCGCCGGCAGTCATCGCGGCGCGAATGCGCTCGGCGAGTTCGGGAAGGCTCTCGGCCTCGTCGAAGACGGGGACGACGATGGAGAGGTCGGGCGTCACGGACCTGGCGTGGGAGTGAACATGGAGAGGTCGGGCGTTACGGGTCGAGCAGGGCCAGGAAGGTGGGAGCAAGCTCTAAGCGCCCCATCGCGCTCGCCTGTCTTCCCTCAGACAGGCCAGCGCCGGGGCATCCGTTGGCCTACGTGTCGATCGTGGCGTACTTGGCGTTGCGCTCGATAAACTTGCGCCGCGGCTCGACGGCGTCGCCCATGAGCGTCGAGAACGTGCGGTCTGCGGCCGCGGCGTCGTCGATGGTCACCTGCTGGAGCATCCGGTTCTCCGGGTTCATCGTCGTGGACCAGAGCTGCTCCGGGTTCATCTCGCCGAGGCCCTTGTAGCGCTGCACGCCGACGCCGCGGTTCGAGCCGTTGCCGACCTCGAGGATCGCGGTCTGCAGTTGCTCGTCGGTCCACGCGTAGATCTCGTTCGGGCCCTTCTTGGCGCGGTAGAGCGGCGGGAGTGCGATGTAGATGTAGCCCGACTCGAGCAGCGGCCGCAGGTGGCGGTAGATGAACGTCAGCAGGAGCGTCCGGATATGCGCGCCGTCGACGTCGGCGTCCGTCATCAGGACCACCTTGTGGTAGCGGAGGCGGCTCGCGTCGAAGTCGTCCGGGTTGCCGGAGAGGCCGACGCCGAGCGCGATCACGATGTTCTTGATCTCCTCGTTCTCGAGGATGCGCTCGAGGCGCGCCTTCTCGACGTTGAGGATCTTGCCGCGCAGCGGGAGGATGGCCTGGAAGTGGCGGTCGCGGGCCTGCTTTGCCGAGCCGCCGGCCGAGTCGCCCTCGACGAGGTAGAGCTCGCTTTCCGACGCGTCCTTGCTCGCGCAGTCGGCGAGCTTGCCCGGGAGGCCGCCGCCGCCGAAGGCGCTTTTGCGCTGCACGAGCTCGCGCGCGCGCCGCGCGGCCGTCCGCGCCTGGGCGGAGAGGATCACCTTGTTCACGACGATCCTGGCCTCTTTCGGGTGGTCGTCGAGCCACTCCTGGAGGCGCGCCGCGACGAGGCTCTCGACGGCCCCGGCGACGTCGCCGTTGCCGAGCTTGGTCTTGGTCTGGCCCTCAAACTGCGGCTCCTGCACCTTCACCGACAGGACGGCCGTGAGGCCCTCGCGGAAGTCCTCGCCCGAGAGCTCGACCTTCGCGTTCTTGAGCAGGCCGGAGCCGTCCGCGTAGGCCTTGAGCGTGCGCGTGAGCGCGCGGCGGAAGCCCGAGACGTGCGTCCCGCCCTCGTGCGTGTTGATGTTGTTGACGAACGAGAGGACGTTCTCCTGGTAGCCCGTGTTGTAGCGCAGCGCGAGCGCGACGGGCACATCGCCGGACTCGTCCTCGAGCGCGATCGCGCCGTCGAACAGCGACTCTCTCGCCTCGTCGAGGTAGGTGACGAACTCGGTGAGGCCGCCTTCCGAGTGGTACGTCTCTGTCCTTAGCGCGTCGTCCTCCTCACGCTCGTCCGAGAGCGTGATCGTGATGCCGCTGTTGAGGTACGCCAACTCGCGCATGCGCGAGGCGAGCGTGTCGAAGCGGTAGACCGTCTCGGTAAAGATGGACGCGTCCGGGTGAAAGCGGACCGTCGTGCCGGTGTGCTCGGCGGGCGTCATGTCGCGGACGCGCACGAGCGGCTCGGACGTGTGGCCGCAGGCGAACGCCATCGCGTAGACGCCGCCGTCTCGCCGAACCTCGACCT
>CAWHKM010000003.1:0-24750 GCA_963829985.1 Rubricoccaceae bacterium | reverse complement strand
GCCCGTTCAGCGCGGAGGTCCGGTGTGCCGGGCCTCCGCGCTGCCGTGTCGGGCCGCCTCGGCGCCGTGCACTGCCTCAATGGCAGCTTACACCGCCTCAGTGGCAGCGCGCACCGAATCGGCAGCCCGTGCAACGGATCGGTGGCCCGCGCAACGAGTCTGACAGCCCGTGCAATGAATCGGTGGCCCGTGCACCGAATCAGCGGCCCGTGATGCGAGTCGACGGCTTAAAGACTGTCTGGCGAACTCCTTCCTACATCGTCATCCTGAGCGAAGCGAGCCATCGGCGAGCGCAGTCGAAGGATCTCGACGCGTATCTGAGGCCGCTGCACTCCGATTCACCGCCCATTCGTTCGCTCAGGGCAGGCCGTGGATATCCCTCGACACGCTCGGGATGACGCTGTAAGCGTGGGGTTTGCCTCACCGACCAGCCTCTCACCGCCGCACGACGCGCGCCGCCGCTTGCGCCTGCCCCGCCGAGGCGCGGACGACGTAGACGCCCGGCGCCCACGCCGACGCGTCCACGGCGACGCCTGGACGTCCGGCGGAGAGCGCGGCCGTCTGCTGCCACACGCGGCGGCCGAGCGCGTCGAACACTTCGAGGCGGACGGTCCCAGCCTCGGACACGCGAGCGCGAGGCGCAGCGCGCCGGTCGTCGGGTTCGGCGCGGCGGTGAGCGCGAGCGCGCTCAGTGGGCGCGACGGACACTCGCCCGCGACGGGCCGCTGGCCATACTCGACGCCGCGGACGCGCGCGAACTCGAACGTGCCCGTCTGGAAGGCGCCGACCGGGCGCTCCGCCGGGCCGATGCCCGCGAGGAACGCCGCCGGCGCCACGTTGGCGAGCGTCGAGAGGCGCTTGCTGCTCGGGACGACGTACGTGGCCGAGCCGATCTGGACGGTCGTCTGCGCCTCGATGTACGCGGCGCCGTCGCAGCCCTCCGGCAGCGGCGCGCCGAAGTCCGCCCCGAGGCGGCAGAAGAGGACGCTCGAGACGCCGGGCGCGAGCCTCAGAACGACGTCCGTCGTCACCGGGTCTAAGCGGACGCGGCGCTCCGTCCCGCAAGCCCACGTGGGCGCCGCGTCGCGCTGGTTGAGCGTGCACGTCTGGTCCACGGCGTAGACCAGCCCGTCCACGGTCTCCTCGCGGAGGACGCGGCGGCGCTCGTACGTGTCCGAGACGTAGGACGGGCTGTTTTCGGTGTAATGGTAGATCCACTCGTTGCCGACCTCGAGCGGGTAGTAGTCCGCCGCGGGCGTGAGGTCGGGCTCGAACGGGAGATCGGGAATCTTCTGCCCGTACGACACGCCGTCGACGCGGGCATATTCCAGGCGTTTGTCCGTGCACGAGATCTCGCAGCCCTCGACGCCGACGACGCCGATGCCGGCCGCGAGTTGGGTCGTGAAGTAGAAAAAGCGCACACTCCGGACGTAGCGCGGAATGGGGCCGCCGGTGGGAACGGCCGGGGGAGCGAGCACGCTGTAGGCTGAGAGCGGCCCGTCCCCGCACGGGACGAAGGCTCCGTCGGGGGTGACCGGGAGATCGAGCCGGCACGCGAACAGGTCCTGCTCGTTTGACGCACCGGTGGATGTCCGTCGCACCATCGCGGAGTCAGCGTCGAAGCGGAGCAGGGCTTCGGAGCGCTGGACGTCCCACGCTTGGCTGTACCGCCGGAAGCGCTGCGTGACGACAGTGAAATACTCTCTCCCGGCGAGCATGACCTGCCCTGTCACGGTCACGCGCTCGTACGGATAGCGGAAGCTGTTAGGCTCAGGGTCGTAATCGCGATACTCCCACTGGTTGCCGACGGCGAGCGGATAGTAGTCCGCAGCGGGCGTCGGGTCTGGCGTCTGCGCGTGGAGCGCGGGCGCGGCGAGGAGCAGGGCGAGCAGCGGAGCAAGGCGCATCGCGGTGTCGTCTGTGGACCTCAAGCATAGAAGTTTCCCGACGCGCATACAACGCGACGCCTCGGAACAGCTTCCTTTAATTGAAAACAGCCTGAGGCGGATCAGCCCCGGCGGGCGCCGGTTCAAGCCTTTCCCATCTCCACCCCTCTCATGGCAAAGGCACAGACGAAGGCCGACACGGCCCCGAAGAACGGCTCCAAGGGCCCCAAGGCGCAGCAGCTGCCCTACGCGACCCGCATCGACCTCTCCGAGGAGAAGCGCCACAAGCTCGTCGCCCTTCTCAACCAGACCCTGGCGGACACGTCGGACCTGTACAGCCAGACGAAGCAGGCCCACTGGAACGTCAAGGGCAAGGACTTCTACCAGCTCCACCTGCTCTACGACGAGCTGGCCGAGAAGCTCGAGGAGCCCCTCGACCTCGTCGCCGAGCGCGTCGTGCTGCTCGGGGGCTACGCCTTCGGGACGGTCCGGATGGCCGCGCAGACGAGCCGCATCTCGCCCTTCCCCGGCGCCGACACGGACCACGACGGCCCGGACGACCCGTCGTTCATGAACACCCTCGCGGACCGCTGGGCCGAGTACGCGAAGCTTATCCGCGAGGACGACGACAACGCCGACACCATCGGCGACCCGGGCACGACGGACCTCTACGACCAGATCACGCACATCGCGGACCGCGGCCTGTGGTTTATCGAGGCGCACACGCAGCGCTACCGCGGCGGCCTCACCGGCGACGGCGCGGACCCGTCGTAATGCAGCCGCCTGCACGGACGCGCGCGGGGAGCGGGAGCACGGCCTCCCGCTCCCCGCGGTCGTTTTTTGCCTCCCCACACAGCCCGCCCCGTTTATGCCCGAGATCGTCGTCGTCGCCGCCGTCGCAGACGCCCCCGGCCGGCCCGGAGACCGCCTCATCGGCGACGGCCTGAACCTGCCGTGGCACCTCCCCGCGGACCTGCGGCGCTTCAAGGCGATGACGCTCGGGCACCCGCTCGTGATGGGCCGGCGCACGTTCGAGAGCCTGCTGCACCAGTTCGGGGGGCCGCTGCCCGGCCGCGAGACCGTCGTGCTGACGCGCCACCCCGAGGCGTCGCACCACCCCGGCATCCACGTCGTGTCCAGCCTCGACGCCGCCGTTGCGGCCGTCCCCGACGCGCAGACCGTGTTCATCGGCGGCGGCGCGACCGTCTATGCCGAGGTGCTCACGGGCCCACGTCTCGCCGACCGCCTCGAGCTGACGTTCGTGGAGGGCGAGTTCGTGGGCGACACGTTCTTCCCGCCGTACCGGCACCTCCTCGAGGACGAGGGCGGGCCGTACGTGCAGACGTTTAGCGAGCGGCACCCCGCAGAAGGCGGTCGCCCGGCGTTCCGCTTCGAGACGTTCGTGCGCCGCGGGACGGGTTAAGGCGGCAGGCGGTCCGGCCGATGCCCACGCGGACCAGCACCGCCCGAATGCTCCATCGATTCGCCCCTGTCTTCGCCTCGGTAAACCCGGTTCAGGGCGGCCTCAGCGGGCCGGCCCTCGCCCTGCGCGCGATGCGCATGACGGCGCTGCTCGCGGCGGCGATGCTGCCCGTATTCGGCATGCTCTATCACCTCGACGACCCGACCATCGCAGACCCGATGGAGCTGCGGTGTGGGCTCGCGGCCCTTCTCGCGGCAGGCGCCGCCGGGACGTACGCCAGCGCATGGATGCGCCGCCACGCAGCCGCTCTGAACGAGGTCAACGTGTACCTCATGACGCTGTACTTCGGCGGCCTCGTCTACGCCAACGGGCTCTCGCCGAACTACGCGACCGGCTATCTCTTCGTGTTCGTCGTGCTGGCGCTCTCGCACAGCATCGCTTACACCGAGCGCCGGCCGTTCGTGCGCTACCTGCTCACCTCCATCGCAACGGCCCTCACGGTCGTCGCGGCGACGCCCAGCCCCGGTGTCTCGGCGCCGATCTTCGTGCTGTGCGTCTGCGGGGTGGCCCTTGTGCTCTACATCGCGGCCGCGGCGCGGATGGCGACGCACGAGGCGCTCCTCGAAAGCCGCGAGCAACTCGCCGCCGCCGAGACGCTCGCCGGGACTGGCACCTGGACCCACGACATCGCCGACGCCTGCCGCACCTGGTCCGATGGCCTCTATCGCCTCGCGGGGCTCGTCCCGCGAGGCGGGCCGGCGCCCAGCCTGCTAACGGTCCTTCACCCCGACGATGTCGCGCGCGTGACCGACGAGCGCACCGCCCTCTTCGCGACTGGCGAGCGCATGACATCAGAGTTTCGCATCCTCAGCGCGCAAGGCGACATCCGCCACGTCCGCTGCATCGTGGACATGCTCCTGGACCGCGCCGGGCGGCCCGCCCGCACGCGCGGCGTCGTCGTGGACGTCTCTGCCAACGTGCGCCGCGAGGAGGCCCTGCGTCAGGCCCGCGACCGCGCCGAGGACGCCGCCCGCGCCAAGAGCGCCTTCCTCTCCAACATGAGCCACGAGATCCGGACGCCGCTCACGGCCATCATCGGCTTCGCGCAGCTGCTCGGCGAGGAGATCGACGACGCCCACCGCGACCTCGTGGACCCGATCGAGACGGGCGGGCTGCGCCTGCTCGACACGCTCAACTCGGTGCTGGACCTCGCCCGGATGGAGGCCGGCGAGCGCCGCGCTGACCTCCAGCCGGTCGATGCCGGCGCCGAGGCGCACGCCGTCGTGACAATGCTCGGCGCGAGCGCGGCTGCCCGCGGCATCGCGCTGAGTGCGGATGTCGCCGCGGGCACGCCGGCCGCCATCGCGGACCGCGCCGCGCTGAGCCGCGTCCTAGCCAACCTCGTCTCCAACGCCGTCAAGTTCACGAAGGCCGGCAGCGTCGTCGTGCGCGTGACGGACGCTGCGGGCTGCCTCGAGATTGCCGTTGCGGACACCGGTGTGGGCATGGACGCCACGTTCCTCGCCAGCCTCTACGAGCCGTTCCAGCAGGCCTCGACGGGCTGGGCCCGCAGCCACGAGGGGACCGGGCTGGGCCTGACGATCACGCGGCGCCTCGTCGAGGACATGGGCGGCGCGATCACCGTCGAGAGCGCGGTCGGGCAGGGCACGACGTTTACCGTCCGCCTGCCCGCCGCAGAGTCGCGGGTTGACGCGACCGGTCAGCGCGTGTGCACGATGCGCTGCGTGAGCACCGTCCTGCCTGCGACGACGCGGACGGCGTAGACGCCCGGCGCGAGGCCGGCGCCGTCGAGGCGCAGCTCGACCGGTGCCGTCCCGGCCTGCCCGTCGAAGAGGACGGCGACGCGGCGGCCGAGCGCGTCGAACGCCTCGGCGCGAACCTGCGCCGGCGCCGCGAGGCGCAGCTCGAGGTGCGCCGCAGCGCGGAACGGGTTCTCGCCCGTCAGCACGAGCGTCGCGGCCGCCGTGGCCGGGCCCGCCTCGTCCGCGACGATGATGTCGGGGAAGAAGGCGCGGCGGACGAGCGTCGAGTCCAGCACGAACGGGTTGTCCTTGTTGCTCTGGCGCAGCGCGACGCGCGCCGAGCGGTCCTGGTCGGCCTGCGTGATCGGGTCCTGGTAGTGCCAGTTGTAGAGGTCGCGCGCCTCGGCGTCCGAGAGGAAGGACGTCGTGACCTGGCCGTCCCAGATGGTGCGCATGTAGAAGACGGCCCGCGCGACGTTGCCCTTGTGGTCCTCGCGCGGCTCCCAGCGCGTGCCGTTGAGAAGCTCGCTGTACTCGTCGATGTTCGACGTCGGGATGGTCGTCTGGTTGTACGGCGGGCCGCCGCGGTACCAGCGCGTCGTCTGCGCGTCCGGCACCTCACCAAACTGGAAGTTGCCGCGCGCGCTGTTGGCGTCCACCTGCGCCGGGAAGAGGTGGTGCAGGTCCGAGCGCGGGCCGGGGTCGCCATTGAGGAGCGACTGCGGCCACGTGTGCTCTGTGTTGATCCCGGCGCCGTTGTTGAAGACGTCCTGGTTCGGGTCCGTGCTCGGGCTTCCGTCGAAGGGCACGAAGTAGCCGGTGTAGACGCCGACGACGCCCGCCTGCCCGTTCACCACGACGCGGTCGATGGTGCCCATGAGGAGGTCCTGGGCAGCGCTGTAGTTGCCGAGCGAGGCCGGCCGGTAGGCAGCCTTGAGCGAGGCGCGGAGCTCGGTGCCAGTCTGGCCCGGGAAGAGGACGGTCTGCGTCTGCGCTGCTGCAGAGCCGGAAGCGGCTGTCAGTACGGCGGCGAGCAGGAGGAGCGAGAGAACGAGGCGCATTGAAGGTCGGTGTCGGAGAGGGCCAAGGATAGGACGCGCCGGAAGCGCTTCGCGATATGGACGCGCGAAAAAGCTGGTGAGACGAAACCTCGCCCGGGCGGAGCGGCGCAGGCGGGCAAAAAACGGCCCCCATGCAAAGCGAGCGGATTAATCGACCGTGACTATACCCGGCCTTCACCCGCGCCGCGGAACTGCGCGGTAGGTTCGGCCCTGTCGACCGCCCGCCGCCCCGGCGGGCACTCCACCTGGTCGCTCCCCAACCCCCTGGTCATGCGAACGCATTTGCTACCCCTCGGCGCTGCCCTCGTGGCGCTCTTCCTCGCCTTCGCCGCGCCCGGTGCGCACGCGCAGGGCACCACGACGGCCGCCATCTCGGGCACGGTCGTGGACGCTGACGGCCTGCCGCTGCCCGGCGCGACCGTCCTCGCGGTCCACGAGCCCTCGGGCACCGCCTACCGCGCCGCCGCCCGCGGCGACGGCGGCTATGACCTCCGCGGCCTCCGCGTCGGCGGACCGTACACCGTCTCGGCGAGCTTTATCGGCTACCAGACTCAGTCGCAGTCGGGCCTCCAGCTTGCGCTGACGCAGGTCCAGACGATCAACTACACGCTCGCCGAGGAGAACGCCGCCGTCGGCGAGGTCACGGTCACGGCCAACGCCGGCGCCGCCATCTCGGCGGACCGCACCGGCGCCGCGACCAACGTCGGCGAGGCGGAGATCGACGCGCTGCCGACGATCTCGCGCTCGCTCGCGGACTTCGCGCGCCTCTCGCCGCTGACGACGTCCAACAACTCGGGCTCGTCCGTCGGCGGCCGCAACAACCGCTTCAACAACATCCAGGTGGACGGCGCGACGCTGAACGACGTCTTCGGCCTCGCCGGCTCGGGCACGCCCGGCGGCCAGTCTGGCACGCAGCCCGTCTCGCTCGACGCCGTCGAGCAGTTCAACGTCGAGGTGGCGCCGTTCGACGTTCGCTACGGCAACTTTACGGGCGGCCTCATCAACGTCGTCACGCGCTCCGGCACCAACGACTTCCGCGGCTCGCTGCGCGTGCTCGCCCAGAACGAGAGCTTCGTCGGCGACCGCTTCAGCAACACGACCGGCCTCGCGATCCCGCTGGACACCTTCCGCGACAACTACTACATCGGCACGCTCGGCGGGCCGATCCTGCGGAACAAGCTGTTCTTCTTTATCTCGGGCGAGTACGCCGCGAACAGCCGGCCCAACGACACCGGCCTCATCGGCTCGGGCGCGGCCAACACGTTCCGCGCGTCGCCGGAGCTCGTCCAGCAGTTCATCGACGTCACGCGTGACGAGTATGGCTACGACACGGGCGGCTTCGGGGCCATCTCGAACGACCGCACGTCGGCGAAGGTGCTCGCCAAGCTCGACTGGAACATCAACCCGCGGAACCGCTTCTCGCTGCGCCACAACTTCGTCCGCGCTGGCGACGACCAGGGCAACACGCGCAACACGGCGACCTTCGACCTGAGCAACCGCTACTACGTCTTCCGGAGCACGCAGAACTCGACGGCCGCGCAGCTCAACTCGACCTTCGGCAGCCGCGCCTCGAACGAGGCCCGCCTCGTGTACACGGCCATCCGCGACAACCGCTCCGTCGACCCCGCCTCGCAGTTCCCGTCCGTCACGCTGCGCCTCGGCGCGACCGGCAACGACTTCCTGCAGACGGGCGTCGAGCGCTCGAGCCAGGCCAACTCGCTGGACCAGGACCTCTTCGAGCTCACGGACAACCTGACGCTCTTCGCGGGCAACCACACGGTCACCCTCGGCACGTCGAACCAGCTCTTCCGCTTCCGGAACCTGTTCATCCAGGACTTCTACGGCACCTACGAGTTCTCGGCCATCGGCCAGGACCTCGACGGCGACGGCAACACCGAGTCCGCGCTGGACGCGTACCGCCTCGGCTCGCCGAGCCGCTACCGCTTCTCGTACGCCAGCCCGCTGGCCTTCGACGGCCAGGGCCGCCTCGTGCTCAGCGCCGCTGGCGCCCCGACGCGCACCGTCGCCGCGGGCAACCGTCCCGAGGCGACGTTCGTCGGCGGCCAGCTCGGGCTCTACGCGCAGGACGAGTGGCAGGCCGTCCGTGACCTCCGCGTCACGCTTGGCCTGCGCCTGGACCTCCCGTTCTTCCCGGACACGCCGACGCTGAACCCGCTCGTCTCGGGCGGCACCGGCGTCGACACGAACGGCAACGACGTCGCGCTGCTGCCGGCCTTCCGCCAGGAAGCCTACATCCGCTCCTACGCCACGGCCAACGGCCTCAACCCGGACGCGACCGTCGCCGCCTACGGCACGGCCGCCTACACCGGCCCGCAGTTCGAGGACTACTCCAGCCTCTCGACGGAGGAGGTCCCCAACGGCAACCTGCTGATCTCGCCGCGCGTCGGCGTGAACTACTCGGTCCCGACGCTCGGTGAGCGCCGCCTCCAGGTCCGCGGCGGCACCGGCCTCTTCTCGGGCCGCACGCCGTACGTCTGGATCTCGAACCAGTACTCCAACACCGGCGCCGACTTCGCGCGCCTCGACCAGTCGTTCGGCAACACGCCGGCGCCGGTCGGCTTCTTCTCGGGCTCCGCAGACCCGGCCACGCAGCCCGTCCCGGGCGTCACGCCGGGCCTCAGCCCGGTCGCGACGTCCAGCCTCGCGCTGACGAGCCCGGACTTCCACTTCCCGCAGGTCTGGCGCTCCAACCTCGGCTTCGACCAGGACCTCGGCAACGGCTTCGTCGCCACCGTCGAGGGCATCTACACGAAGACGATCTACGACGTCGGCTTCGTCAACCTGAACACGCTCCAGGTGGGCACGGCCGCCGACGGACGCCCGCTCTACGGCACGTTCTCGGGCAACACGGCCACGCTCGCGCGCGTCAACAGCCGCGACTTTATCGACTCGATCCTGCTCGACAACACGACGCGGGGCTACGAGTACAACGCGGTCGCGCAGCTCCAGCGGCAGGTCCGCGAGGGCTTCGGCGGCTCGCTCTCGTACACGTACGGCCGCGCCTTCGCCGTCAACAACGCGACCTCGTCGGTGGCGTACTCGAACTGGCGCTTCAACGAGTCGGCGGACCCGAACGACCTCGACGAGCTCGGGACGGCGGACTTCGAGGTGCGCCACCGCGCCCTTGCCTACGCCAACTACCGCGTCCGCTACGCGGACCGGTTCTCGTCGCAGCTCGGCGTCGTCGTCGACGTCCGCTCGGGCGAGCCCTTCTCGTACATCTACTCGAACGACGCCAACGGCGACGGCGAGACGTCGAACGACCTCGTCTACGTCCCAGCGACGGAGCGCGACGTGTTCCTGACGTCGGGCTCGTACACGCAGCTCGACGCGTACATCCGCAGCCAGCCCGGCCTCGACGCCTACCGCGGCGAGATCGCGCCGCGCAACACGGGCCGCGGCCCGGCGCAGGCGCGCGTGGACCTCGAGTTCACGCAGGGCGTCGAGACCGTCCGCGGGCAGCGCATCGACTTCGAGATCACGCTCGTGAACCTGCTCAACGCGCTGAGCTCGGACTGGGGCGTCATCCGCTTCGCCAACAACCAGGCGATCCAGACGCTCAACTCGAGCGGCTACGTCACCGCGGGCCAGGTCGGCTCGTCGCTCGCCGGCCGCATCGTCACGCAGGACGACATCGGCAAGCCGATCGTCACGTTCTCGGAGCAGACGGTCAACAACGCGCTGACCAACGACCGCTTCTCGACGTCTGACCTCGCCTCGCGCTGGCAGCTCCGCTTCGGCCTGCGCTACTCGTTCTAACTCCTGACGCTGACCGGCGGGGGCGCGCTCCCCGGAGCCCGCGCCCCCGCCCCATCCTTTTGCAGATGTCTCTCTTTACCCGCCTCTCCGCGCTCGCGCTCGCGGGCCTCGTCGCCATCGGCGCGGCCGGCTGCGACAGTTCGGGCACGACGGCCGCCGCCACGGCCGGCCCCGTCGTCCAGTTCGGCACCAACAGCCGGCTCGCCACCGAGGGCCTCCCGACCGAGTCCGGCACGACGGTCTCGATCCCGGTCTCGCTCACGGGCTCGACCGGCCAGCCGGTCTCGGTCGAGATCCTCTTCGCCCGCAGCGCGTCCACGGCCGCTTTCAATGCGGACTCGACCGTCGCCGGCACCGACATCACAGGCTTCGGCACCTCGGACGGCGGCGTCCAGAAGGCGACCGTCTCGTTCGACGGCACGGCCGACGAGACCAAGACGGTCACGTTCCGCGTCCTCCAAGACAACGTCTTCGAGTCGTCCGAGACGGCCGTGTTCGCGCTCCAGCGCCCGGTCGGTGCCTCCATTGGCACCACGCGCGAGCTCACCGTCAACATCGGCACCCCGCCGATCTCGACCGCCCGCGCCGGCACGCTCGGCCAGATCTACACCGTCGAGGGCATCGTGACGCGCGCGCTCGGGCGCAACACCGTCATCCAGGACGCGACGGGCGGCATCGTGCTGTTCGGCCCGGCCGGCTCCCCGATCGCGACGGCCGTCGCCGACGGCTCGCTCCGCCGCGGCGACCGCGTCCAGGCGACGGGCCGCTTCACCGAGTTCCAGGCGACGACCGGCGCGCCCGGCACGGGCCTGCTCGAGATCGACAACATCGCGCTCGGCGGCTTTCAGGTGCTCGCCCGCGACCAGGCGCTCCCGGCCGCGCAGACCATCACGCTCGCGCAGTTCACCGCCGGCGACCCCGACTCGGATACGTACGAGTCTGAGCTCGTCCGCGTGACGGGCCTCACCATCGACCCGGGCACCGACGTCGTGTTCGCGTTCGCCAAGAACTACACCGTCTCGCAGACGGTCGGCGGCGTCACGACGACGGCGATCCTCCGGATCGGCTCGTCGGGCGACTCGAACGCGATCGGGCAGCCGATTCCGACAGGGACGTTCACGTTCGAGGGCGTGGCAGGCCAGTTCCGCGGTGCAAACCAGCTCACGGTCGTCCGGACGACGGACCTCATCCCGCAGTAGCGGCATGGCGCGGCGCTCCGGCGCCACGCGTCCCGCGGGGCGGCTCTCTTCGGAGGGCCGCCCCGCATTCGTTTCGGGAAGGCCGTGGCCGTCGTGCCGCCGGCGCTGTGGCGCCTCGGTTGGACGAAGGCGGAGCGGCGCCCTGGCGCAGAACGGGGCGGCTAGCTTGGCCGAGCACTCCCACCGCTCCGATGCCCGCCTCCCGCACGCCCCTGGCGCTCGTCTTCGTCGGCGCCTCGCTCATGGCCGGGGCGTACCTCGCCCTCGCGACGGGCTTCTTTACTGCCGGCCCGAGCCTCGCGACGCCGCTCGGGGTGGCGCTCGGGATCGCCGGGCTGATGTGCCACGGCGCGGCGCTCGCCCTCAGCCTGCGCGCGTGGCGGAAGACAGGCCGGACGCCGCGCGTCGCGCTGTTCTATGCCGCGCTCGGCATCGCGGCGCTGGCATGGTGGGGCGTGAGCGCGCAGCGCGAGGCGGCGTTCTACCGCAACACGCCGGGCGTTGTATCGGCCGAGGTGGCGGGCGATGGCCTCGACCTCCGCGACGCGTCCGGCCGGTGGCACGTCGCGGCATGCCCCGGCCTCGCCATCACCGAGACGCGTCAGCACGACGGCCTCGTCGAGGTGCCGGGGCCGGACGGGCGCGTGGCGATGCGCGTGGTCGTCGCCACGCGCCGCGTGGAGTGCCTCTGACTACGGCGCCGGCGCGCCGTGGGGCAGGCGCTCCGGCATCTCGGCCGCGACGTAGAGCAGCACGGCCGTCGCGGCGACGGCGCGCGCGAGGTCGCGCGGGTTGAGCTTGTCGGGCGTGTCGGCCTGCGTGTGGTGGTAGCGGAAGTAGTCCTCGTTGGCCGTGTTGAGGCTCAGGCCCGGGACGCCGGCGTCCATCAGCGGCTCGATGTCGGTCCCGCCGCCGCCGGCCGTGATGCCGATCTCGGCCGCCGGCTCCGTCTCGAGGACCGGAAGGATCAGGGGGTTCACGACGGCGCGGAGCATCTCGAGGCCGCCCGGCGCGCCGGTGTATCCGAAGCCGCGCGGCGCGAAGACGCCCTCGTCGGACTCGAGCACGAGCTGCACCGAGCCGGCGGCCGCGCCGACCGAGTCGGCGTAGGCCTGCCCGCCCCGCGACGAGGTCTCCTCGTTCGTCCAGCACGCGACACGGACCGTCCGTCGCGGGCGCAGGCCGAGGCGACGCAGCACCCGGACGGCCTCCCATGCGACGACGCAGCCGTCGAGGTCGTCCACAGCGCCCTGCCCCACGTCCCACGAGTCGATGTGGCCGCCGGCGACGACGGTCTCGCCCGGGAGTTCGCGGCCCGTCACCTCGGCGAGGATGTTGCGCGAGCGGCGGTCCGGCGCCGTGCGCGCGCCCATCGTGAGGCGCACGACCGGCGCCTGGCCGCGGGCCTGCATCCGGGCCATCCGCTCGGCCGCCTCGACGGTGACGGCGGCCGTCGGGATGCGGGCCACGCCGTCGGCGTAGCGCATCACGCCGGTGTGCGGCGTGCCGAGCGAGTACGGCGTCACCGAGCGGACGAGCGCCGCGACGGCCCCGACGCGCGCCGCGGCACTCGCCCCGCCCGTGCGGTAGCGGACCGTCGCGCCGTACGTCGTGAACGGCACGTTGAAGAGGACGATGCGGCCGGTGGCCTCAGCCGCGTGCGCCGTGAGGTCGTCGAACGACGACACGACGAGGACGGGCGCCGTGACTCCGCCGGCGGGCGTCGCGACGCTGTTGCCGAGGCCGAGGATGTCGAGCCGCTCCTCGCCCGCGGCCGTCACGAGCGCAGCGGACTCCTCGCCTCGGATCCAGACGGGCACCATCACCGGCTGGCCGCGGACGTTGTCGAGGCCGTCGGCGCGCATCCGCGCGAGGATGTCGTCGATGGCGGCCTCGAGGGCGTCGGAGCCGCTCGGGCGCGGGCCGTGGGCGTCGGCGATGGCGGCGATGCGCTCGAAAGCGGCCGAGTCGGCAAGCGCCGCGGCGCGGATGCGGGCGGCAGCCTCGGCGTATGGCGCCGAGGCGGACGTCTGCGCCGCGGCGGCCGAGGCGAGCGTGAGGGCACCGAGCAGGACGAGCGAGCGCATAGCGGATCAGGAGCGAGAGGCTGCAAGATCGCGCACGCCGTGGCGCGCCGGCGGAACCCCGCGGCGGCCTCGGCCCGTTCGCCCGCCTCACCTCTCCCTCGCCTCATGTCCCCGACCGACTTCCTCGCCCGCCACACCGACGCCCTCCTGGCCGGTGACGCCGACGCCATCGCCGGCCTCTACGCGAACGACGCCGCGCTCGTCGCGCTCGACAGCACTGCGGAGGGCCGCGACGCCATCCGAGACCGCTACCAGACGTTTTTCGACTACCACGGCACGATTTCCTCCGCCGAGACGACGCACCAGCAGGCGACGCACGACGCCGTGTTCACGGCCCTCAAGATTGCGTCCGAGCGTGGCACGTTCACCCTCGTCAACGTCTTCGAGACGGACGGTGAGACGTGCCGCCGTCACTTCTCGAACGAGACGGAAGTCGCGCTCAACCGCGACGAGGTCGAGCGCGACGTCTAGCGTCAGCCGCGGGCCGGCTTGTCGGCGAGGCGCTTTTCGGACACCTCGTCGGCCTTATCGGTCTGCATGACGCCATCGCGGGACGCCTCGCCGAACCAGACCGCGAGCGCGAGCGCCGTGGCCGTGTCGGCGTGCTCGCCGAGGTCCGGCGCCTCGGCGCCCGTCTCGGCGGCGACGCGGGCGAGGGTCGTCTGCGCCGCGACCGCTGCCGCGGACGCCTCGGCTGGACTGATCGGCTCCTCGATGGTCTCGGTCGAGTCGGCGGCCTCGTTGCCGGACTGCTCGACGACCGTTGGGGCTGGGCCGGCATCCGACGTGCCAGGCGCGCCGGGCAGCAGGTCGCCGTCGTCGGTGCGGTCGCTGTCGGGCGCGGCGTTGTCGAGGTCGGCGCCCGAGTACAGCGCGTCGACGGCGCCCGAGGCGGCGTCGAGCGCGCCCGGCACGTCAACGGCGCCCTGTCGGTAGAGCATCTCGAACGTGTCCACGAGGACTTGGAGCGAGACCGCGTCCGCGTCGGGCGCGTGGCGCAGGCTCACGGCGATGGCCGACGGCCCGCGCGCGTGGAGCGCATCGGCCGCGGGCTGCCCGCCGGTCGTGACGACGCGGACGTTGCCGGCGTACTGCTCCTCGGACGCCATCGCGGCGAGGAGGTCGGCGGTCGGGTCGTCGCCGGCGAGCGCGCGCAGCGCGCGGACGACGTAGGTCGGGCCCTGAGCACCGGGCACCTGCTCGACGAGGGCGAAGGCGGCGGGGACGTGGTTGCGGGCGTGAACCGCGCAGAGAAAGGTGGCCATCGGGGCGTGGAGAGTGGATCTAGCTAACCCGCTCCGACCCACCCGCGGTTCCGCCTACACGCTGCCCTCCAGCCCGGGCAGCGCCTCGGTCGGCCGGTCGTCGACGCGCACGATCGTCCGCCGGCGGTCGATGGCAACGACGCGCAGGCGGCTGCCGGCCGAGACAAACGCGCCCTCGGTCGAGACCTCGAGGCGCTCGCCGCCGACCTCAGCGACGCCCGCCGGCCGCAGCGGCGTGATCGCGACGCCCGTCTGCCCGAGAAGCCGCGCCCGCGTCTCGTCCGCCGCGCGGTCCGCCTCGTGGTCGCGGCTGAGGCTGTCCGTGAGGATAAACTTGTCCCAGGCGCCGGACTCCCAGAGGACGTAGAACAACCCTCCCGCCGCCGCGACCGTCCCCACGAGCACGACGAGCCCGCCGGCCAGCCCGAACTCGACGAACGACAGCACCACGCCGACGGCCATCCCGACGACGCCACCGACGCCGATGACGTTGAGGCCGGGCACGAGCGACACCTCGACCACGACGAGCGCGAGGCCGACGAGCACGAGCGCGATGGGCAGGAGGACTTCCATAGGAACGGAAAGGTAAAATGCAGCTTAGAACACGGATCTTGGAGACGACATCTATTCACACCGGGAGCGCCGCCCTCTATCGCCTTCAGACTTCTCGCACCTCGACGCGCGCGCCGCGGGCCGAGACGACCTCGACCGCGGCGCCAGCGGCGACGAACGAGCCCTGCGAGACGACGTCGACGCGGCGCCCGCCGAACGCTGCCGTGCCCGCGGGGCGCAGCGGCGTCAGGACCGTGCCCGTCTGGCCGATGAGGGTCTCGTCCGTCTCGGCGGACGTGTAGCCGCGCGCCGCGGCGAGGTCGGGCACGAGGACGAGGCGGTTGAAGCGCTCCGAGCGCGGCAGCCACCGCGAGAGCGACGCGCCGAGCAGGACGACGAGCACGAGGGCCGCAGCCAACGTCGCCGTTGCACGCGCCACCTCGCCGTCCGTCGGGAAGGCGAAGCCGACGTTTGGGACGAGGGCGAGCACGAGCGCGGCGAGCACGAGCACGAGCCCCGAGATGCCGAACGCGCCGAAGCCGGGGATCACGAAGATCTCGATGATCAGCAGCAGGACGCCGAGCCCGAACACGACGATCTCCCACGACTGCACGAGCCCGAGCATGTAGTGCGGCGCGAAGAACAGCGCGGCCGCGACTGCAGCGATAGCGCCGGGGACACTCAGGCCGGGCGCGTGAAGCTCCAGGAACAGGCCGCCGATCATCAGCACGAGCAGCAGGCCGGCGACGAGCGGCGAGCCGAGCACGCGCAGCGCCCGCTCGGCCGGGCCCGTCCCGAAGGCGACCTGCGTCCGGTCCTGGAGGCCAACCGCCGCCACGGCCGCGTCGACGGACGGCAGGACGGCGTCGGCGATGCCGGCGCGGAGGGCCTCCTGCGCGGAGAGCGTCACGAGGCGCCCCGGCTCGACGAGGCCCGGCACGCCCAGGCTCGGGTCCACCATCGCCTCGGCGATGCGCGGGTCGCGGCCGGTCGCTTCGGCGGTCGCGCGCATGAGGCCGCGGGTGTAGCTCTGGATCTTCTCCGGCGCCGCCTCGCCGGCGCCGTTGACGGCCGTCGCGGCGCCGATAGACGCGCCGGGGACCATCACGATCGTGCGCGCGGCGAGTGTGATGAGTGCCCCGGCCGAGGCCGCGTTGTGGTCCACGACGGCGACGACCGGGACGGTCGACTCGAGCAGGCTCGTCCGGATCGCGTCCGCCGCGTCGAGGAGCCCGCCGTAGGTGTCGACGCGAACGACGAGGGCGGAGGCGCCCTGCGCCTCGGCCGCGGCGACGGCCCGCGCCATGCGCTGCGCGAGGGCGTTGTCGACCATACCGTCGAGCGTCACCCGGACGACCGGGCCCGGCCCGGTGAGCGTCGGCACGCCGCGCGGCGCCGTCTGGGCGAGGGCGGGCGCAACCGACAGGAGGGCGAGCAGCAGCAGACGGAGCGTGAGGGCGGGCATCGGGACGGCCTGAAAGGGTGCTCAGACTACGCCCCGCTGCCAGGCGGTGTTGCGCGCCGCATCGGCGCGCCGCTAGCGGGCCCGCCGGTACGTCGTCTCCTCGCCATCGACGGGGGCCGACGTAATCACGAGGCGGTCTGCAGAGACGCCGAACCGGTTGTATCTGCCCCCCTCACCGAGCGCGAGCGAGTAGGAGGCCTCGGAACGGCCCGAGTGGTCCACGGCTGCCACGTCGACGCGGTACGTCGTCGGTCCGACGGAGTAGCCGTTGAAAAAGCCCCAGACGGTGCCGTTGTGCGACGACGTCTCGGGCGTGTACGTGAAGGTGAGCGTCTCGGTCCGGCCCGTGGTGCTGGGCGTCGTCTCAGTGCAGCCGTCTGGGCCATCGCTGCAGGCATAGGAGCGCTCCCACGTCCACGTCCCCGCGAGGAGGGCGGCGTCGCCCGAGAGGCCTTCGAAGCCCGTCGAGCCAGGCCCGGTGCTGTCGCACCCGCCGAGGCCGGCGAGGAGAACGGCGAGGAGGACGGGGGCGAGGCGGGCCATCGAGACGGCGGCGGGTAAAGCGGGCAAGATGCCCACTCGACAGGGGCCGGAAGAGGCGGCGCGCGGCCCTACGGCTCGATCACGACCGGCGTCCCGACCTGCACGTACTGCCACAGCTCGTCCATGTGAACGTTGCGGAGCGCGACGCAGCCGCGCGTCCACGCCTCGCGGCGGCCCGAGCCCGAGCCGTGGACCTCGATGAGGCCGCCCATCGCCGTGCTCATCGGCGGCGCCTCGCCCATCGCGTCCGCGCGGACGATCGCCTGGTAGGTCGCGTCGGTGATGATGCCCTGCTCGAGGCCGCGCAGCGCGTGGACAGGGTCGGGGTAGGACAGCACGAAGGCGCGGTAGTAGGACGAGCGGTCGTTGCGGCCGACGACGTAGAACGTGCCCTCGGGCATGCGCCAGTGCTCGCGCTCGTCCAACCCCGAGCGGCGCACCTTGTCGCCCTCGGTCGTCGCGACGTCCGCCGGGAGCGTCCGCACGAGGTCGGCGCCGTGGTACACGTAGAGCGTCCGGTCGGACTTGTCGAGGCGCATCCAGACGTTCGAGAGCGCCTCGGCGGGGACGTAGCCCTGCGAGCCGCCAAACTGGACGCGCTGCCACTGCACGCCGCCGGCGAGCGTGTCGCCGAGCACGCGGACGCCCTCGCGCAGGCGCAGCGTCTCGATCGCGGCGCCGGCCGCTGCGGGCGTCGCGCGCAGCTGGGTCCCGGCGCGGACGACGTAGAACGCGGGCGCCGTGCTCGCGTCGGGCGGGCGCATGCCGCGCGGGCTGTGCGGCGGCGTGCTCGCGGCGAAGTCCTGCGCCGACGCACGGGTCGCGGCGCCCGCCGTGGCGACGAGCGCGAGCATCAGGAGGAGCCTCGGGGTCGGGAAGGTCGGCATCGGGGCAGCGGCAGGGCTCCAAGGTATCGGACGGACCAACGGCAGTTCAAGCGCCGTGCGCGCCCGGCGCGTCATTTTTGCCCTGCCGAGTCCACTCCGTTCGCGGTGAGGCAGAGCGCGAACGCCTCCTCGACGCCGTCGATGTGGTCGCCCCGGGTCACGACGTCCGCCGCCGCCTGCGCCGCGGCGTCGGCGTTGGACGGCGCGAAGCCGCGGCCGACGGCCACGAGCGCAGCGGCGTCGCCGACGGTATCGCCCACGAACGCGACGTGCGCGAGGTCTAGGCCTTCCGCCTCGGCGAGCCACGCGATGGCGCGGGCCTTGGTCAGCGCGGCCGGCACGACGTCGACGGAGTACGGCGTGTGGTAGGCGATGAGGCCCGGCGCGTGCTCGGCCACGAACGCCGCGACGGCCGGCAGGAACGCGTCGCACTCGCCGACGACGGGGCTGACGATGCCGGCCTGCGAGCGCTTGCCGAAGTCGTACGAGACCGTCGGCGACCGGGGGACGACGGTTTCGAGCATGAACGCGCGAACGCGGGCGAGGTCCGCCTCGACGGCCGGCGTGAGGTCCGGGTGCCACGTGATGCGCGCCTCGGGGAGGTCGAAGCGGCCGCCACCGCTCTCGAACAGGGCCGGCGCGCGCAGGCCGAGCGCCTGCGCCGTCGCCTCGACGTACGCGTAGCTGCGGCCGGAGCACAGGCCAATGCGCGGAATCCGCGGGTCCGTCTCGGCGCGCTCGATCCATTCGCGCAGACGCGCGAAGGCGTCGAGGCGGAACGGGCGGTAGGGCTCGGAGAGGCAGCCGTCGATGTCGATGAGGAAGAGGCGGGTCACGGGACGAAGGGCAAGGGGGCGGCCTGGCAAGATGCGGTGCGGCTGGATCCTCCGGGCGCCCCAGCGATCCAACGGGAAACCAGCGCCCAGACCGATGTCTCGACTCTCCCGCCTCGCCCTCCTCGTCGTCGCCCTCGGCGCCGTCGCGGGCTGCCGCTCGCTCAACGAGACGCGCGCGCTCAAGCACGTCCACTTCGGGCTGGCCGGCGTGCAGGACGCGACGCTCGCCGGCATCGACCTCGACACCGCGACCGAGTTGCCGGCCTCGGCCGCCGTCGCCATCGGCGCGGGCCTGCTGCGCGGCGAGCTGCCGCTCTCGCTCGGCCTCGTCGTCGGCGCGCGCAACCCGGCCGACAACCCGCAGGCGCGCCTGACGCGTTTCGACTGGACCCTCTTCCTCGACGACCGCGAGGCCGCCTCGGGGACCTTCGACGATGGCCCGACGATCGCGCCCGGCGACTCGGCGTCGTTCGTCGTGCCCGTTGCCGTGGACCTGCTCGAGGTCGCGGGAAACAACGCGGGCACGCTCGCGCGGATGGCGCTCGCCGTCGCCGGTCGCCGCGCGGACCCGACGCGCGTCCGGATCGAGGCGCGGCCGTACATCGACACGGCGCTCGGGCAGATCCCGCTGCGCAGCGAGACGATCGTCGCACGGCCCATCAGTGGGCCGCGGACGGCGCCGCGCGGCGGGACGCGGATCTAGGCGCGGCTTACCGGACCGAGGCGCGGGCGCACCCCAGCGCGAGGCCCAGTGCGGCAACGTCCTCGAGGAGTGCGACGGGCATGTCCGACGTGCCGAGCGCGTCGGGCAGCGCCGTCCGCACGCGCAGCATCACGAACGTCGACACGCCCGCCGCCGCGGCGCCGACGAGCGCCCCGAGCCACGCGCGCTCGCGCCGCGCCGCGGCGATGCCCGCGCCGACGAGCGCGCCCGAGCCGAGGCGCCCGGCGAGGACCGGGGGCGCCGTCCGGTCCGGCGCCCCCGGGAGCTTGTCTGCGACGACTTCTCCCCCCGCGGCGAGCTTCGAGAGGGCCGCGACGGAGTCCATCGCGAGAAAGCGGGCGGGCTGCCGGACCGTGCTGTAGCGGTCCGAGAAGACGTGCGAGAGCGCGGCCGGGGCCGTCATGCTGCGCATCCCGGCGGCCCAGCCGAGGCCGGCCGTTGCGAGAAAGGAGCGGGTCGTCATGGGCGGTGCGGAAAGAGTGGACGGGTCATAGGCGGCGGGCGCCTCGGCGTTCCAGAGGCGGCCCGTTTCGTGGGTGACGTTTGAGGAGGGCGCATCGCCGTGCTCATCCGGAGGCCACCCAGCCTCCAAACGCCGCCCTCTCCCACCGCCGCGCCAGAACGTGCCGCCGGCTCCCGTTACCTTTCACCTGCACCCGCCCCGAGGCGCCCCCTTCCCCTGCCCTGCCCATGCGCGCCCTTCTGCTCACCGCCGCCGTCGCCGTCGCCGGCTGCTCCACCGTCTCCGACGTGACCGACACGACTACTGAAGCGCCTGCGGCGCCCGCGAACGCGCTCACGGCCGAGTGGACCGGCCCGTACGGCGGCGTCCCGCCCTTCGACCGCGTCCGGATCGCAGACTTCGAGCCGGGCGTGCGCGCCGCGATGGCCGCGCACCTCGCCGAGATCGACGCCATCGCCGCCAACCCGGCCGCGCCGACGTTCGACAACACGCTGGCCGCGATGCAGCGGGCCGGCCGCGCGCTAGACCGCGTCGGCACCGTCTACGGCGTCTGGGGCTCCAACTACTCGACGCCCGAGTTCCAGGCCGTCGAGGCCGTCGTGGACCCGCTCTTCGCGGCGCACTCGGACCAGATCTCGCAGAACGCGGCGCTCTTCCAGCGCATCGAGGCTGTCTACAACAGCCGCACGGCGTCCGGCCTGACGCCCGAGCAGCAGCGCCTCACGTCCGAGACCTACACCGACTTCGTCCGCGGCGGCGCGCGCCTCGACGCGGCGGCCAAGGTGCGGATGTCGGCCATCAACCAGGAGCTGTCGGGCCTCTACACTGGCTTCTCGCAGCACGTCCTCGCCGACGAGACCGACCTCTCGCTCGTCCTCGACTCACGCGACGACCTCGCCGGTTTGTCTGAGGGCCAGATCGCGGCGTACGCCGCCGAGGCCGAGCGCCGGGGGATGCCCGGGAAGTGGGTCGTCGCGAACACCCGGTCGTCCATCGACCCGTTCCTCGCCGCGAGCGAGCGCCGCGACCTGCGCGAGCGCGCGTGGCGCCTCTTCGCCAGCCGCGGCGACAACGGCGACGCGAACGACAACAACGCGGCCATCACGCGCATCCTCGCCCTCCGCGCCGAGCGCGCCAGCCTGCTCGGCTACGAGACGTTCGCGCACTACCGCCTCGACAACTCGATGGCGAAGACGCCCGAGCGCGCCCTCGCGCTGATGGAGGCCGTCTGGACGCCCGCCGTCGCGCGCGTCCGCGAGGAGGTCGCCGACATGCAGGCGGTCGCCGACCGCGAGGGCGCCGGCATCACGATCGAGCCGTGGGACTACCGCTTCTACGCCGAGAAGGTGCGCGCCGAGCGCTACGACCTCGACCCCGAGTCCGTCCGGCCGTACCTCCAGCTCGAGAACCTCCGCGAGGGCATGTTCTGGGTCGCCGGCGAGCTCTTCGGCTTCGCCTTCGCGCCCGCGGCCGACGTGCCCGTGCCGCACCCGGACGTCCGCGTGTGGACCGTCACGAACCGCGCGACGGGCGCGCCCGTCGGCCTGTGGTACTTCGACCCGTACGCCCGCCCGGGCAAGCGCTCGGGCGCGTGGATGATCGGCGTACCGCAACCAGGAGCGCATGGACGCGCCGGTGACGACCATCGTCTCGAACAACTCCAACTTTACGAAGCCCGCGCCCGGCGAGCCCGTCCTGATCTCGTGGGACGACGCCGAGACGCTCTTCCACGAGTTCGGCCACGCGCTCCACGGCCTCAACTCGAACGTGACCTACCCCGGCCTCTCGGGCACGAGCGTCGCCCGCGACTACGTCGAGTTCCCCTCGCAGCTGCTCGAGCGCTGGCTCTCGACGCCCGAGGTGCTCCAGCGCTTCGCGCGTCCACGCCGAGACCGGCCAGCCGATCCCGCTCGAGACGGTCGAGAAGCTCCGCGAGGCGGGCACGTTCAACCAGGGCTTCGGGACGGTCGAGTTCCTCGCCTCGGCCCTCGTCGACATGCGCGCGCACCTCGCCGGCACGACGCCGGTCGACCCGGACGCGTTCGAGCGCGAGACGCTCGCGGCCTACGGCATGCCGCGCGAGATCGGGATGCGCCACCGGATGCCGCAGTTCCTGCACCTCTTCTCCGCGACGGCTACGCGGCGGGCTACTACAGCTACCTCTGGGCCGACGTCATCACGGCCGACGCCTTCGAGGCGTTCACCGAGGCGGGCGGGCCGTACGACCCGGCCGTCGCCGCAGCGCCTGCGCGACAATGTCTTCTCGGTCGGCAACACGGTCGACCCGGCCGAGGGCTACCGCGCCTTCCGCGGCCACGACCCGGCCGTCGGGGCGCTGATGCGCGCGCGCGGCTTCCCCGAGACGGCGGAGAGTCCCGGCCGAGTGCTCACCGGCCCCGCGCGCCGGCGCGCTCAGCGGGCGAAGGCGCGGAACGAGGCGAGCAGGCGGTGCGCGCGCGTCGGGCCGGGCTCCGTGAGGTCGAACAGCGACCGGGCGCCGTCGCGCTCGCCGCCGGGCAGGTCCGACAGCGACCGCAGGCCCATGGCCCAGTCGGGGAACGACCGCTCGGCAGCGGTCCCGCGGTAGAGCATCAGGACGCCGCGGTGGCGCGGGTCCGCGTGGACGCGCGCGAACGTCGCGTCGACGGCGGCGGCGGGGCCTTCGAGCGCCTGCAGGATGTTGCCGCCCGAGTAGAGCAGCACACCCGTGACGCCGTCGCGGGCATTGTTGCGGCGGCTGACGGTGAGGATCTCGGCGAGGTCGTCCGGGTGAAAGAGCGGCAGTCGCGGACGAAGCGTAGACGAGCTGGGTGATCACGAGGCGAGGGTACGGGCCATGAGCATCGGCCACCGGGCTTAAAGCTCCCGGCCGAACCGAACTGCCGGAGCCGCGCATCAGGAAAATCCCGGCGCCAGGCTTACGCGGCGGTGCCGTCGCTCACCGTGTGGCCGCGGCTCGCGCTCGGTCGCTTCTGGTCCGCGCTGGTCGCAGCCGCCGGGGAGCGCAGCGGGCCGCGGCACTACAGGTCGGCGGGCGGCGGGGCGGGCTCGTCCCGCGTGATGCGGCCCGCCGCGCTCGCAGCGAGCCCGCCATCCGCGCAGCGCGCCGGGCTCGGCCGGCTGCGCATCCTGGCAGGCCGGAGTTCGTGCTCGAGCGTTTCGATGCGCCGGTTCGCCACCGCGAGCGCGTCGGCGGCGGCCGCGTCGGCGCGGCCGCGGCCGCGGAGAAGCCACCCGACGAGGCCGCCGAGGAGCGCGGCGAGCAGGAGGCAGACGAAGATCTGGGCGATGAGGTACGACATGGGGGCAGCCGGAGCGGTGGCGGGTTAGTTCGGGCGGAGGGCGAAGACGACGCGGCGGTTGCGCGCGCGGCCCTCTTCGGTGTCGTTGTCGGCGACGGGGTCGGCCTCGCCGAAGCCGCGCGGGGCGATGCGGGCGGCATCGACGCCCTTCTGGCGAGGTAGTCGCGCGTGGCCTCGGCGCGGCGCGTCGAGAGCGTCCGGTTCGCCGCGGCTCGCCCTCGGTGTCCGTGTAGCCCTTCACGTCGGCCGAGACCTCCGGGAAGCGCGCGAAGACCGCGGCGGCGCGGTCGAGGATCTGGCGCGACCCTGTGAGGCGCGCGGTGCCGCTGTCGAACTCGATGTGGCCGCTCGCGAGGGCCGCGCCGAGCGCCGCCTCGGCACCGGCGAGCGCGGGGTCGCCCGAGGCCGCGAGCTGGTCCGCCGCGCCGGCGTGGCGACCGGTGCCGCACCGACCTCAGCTCGCTGCGGAGCGTGACGCCGGCCGGCAGGCCTTCGGCGACGGTCGCCTCGGTGCGCGCCTTCTCCTCGGCCGACGCGACGCTCCCGCGCAGGACGACCGTGCTGCCTCGATCGTCACCTCGGGCGTCGTGACGCCGCCGAGCGCGGGCAGAATCGCCTGGAGCGCACCCTGCCAGTCGCCGACGCGAGTCGATGGCCATCTCGTCCGTGATCGCCCGGCCGGGGAAGGCGGCGCCGAGGCGGGAAAGCACGCTCGCCCGTACCGCCTCGTCCGGCATGCGCCCGCGGACGACGAGGCCGCCGGGCCGTCCGTGAGGCGGAACAGGCCCGCGAACGGGGCCTCCGCCGAGGCGCCCGCGCGGACCGTCAGTCCGTCGCGGACGACCCGGACGCCGGGGACGCCGAGCGCGGCCGCGACCGCGGCGCGCGGTCCGCCTCGGTCGCGACCGTCCGCTGAGCGTCACGTCGCGTCCGTCGACCCGCGTCGAGACGTCGGGGAGGCCGGCCGTCGAGGCGGCCGTGCCCGGCTGAGGTCGGCTTCGAGGGCCGGCGCGTGGAGCGCGACGCACCCGGCGGTGAGCAGGGCAGGCCGGCGATGCCGAGGAGCCAGGTCAGGGGGAGGGACATGCGGGAGCGGGCCCGGAGTGTGAGCCGCCAAGATGCGCGTCGCGGACGCGGGGAGCAACCGGGAAAGGAAGGCGCTTCACCAACTCTCAGCGTGGAGCGCCGGGGGTGGAGGCGTATCTTCGCGACCCGCCGGGCGGCTGCACGCAGCCGCCGGACGGCCGGGTAGCTCAGTTGGTAGAGCAATGGACTGAAAATCCATGTGTCGGCGGTTCGAGTCCGCCCCCGGCCACTCCGGGTGCGGGCGCTGTGGCGCTTGAAATCCCGGTGGAGGGCGACGGCGCCCTTCCCCGCCTCGGCGGGGAGCCGTAGTTTCAGCACTGCGATTCGGCCTGGTAGCTCAGTTGGTTAGAGCGCCGGCCTGTCACGCCGGAGGTCGCGAGTTCAAGTCTCGTCCGGGTCGCAAGCCTAAAAGGGGCCGTTTCTTCGGA
>CAWHKM010000002.1:0-22238 GCA_963829985.1 Rubricoccaceae bacterium | reverse complement strand
GCCGCTGCGGGCGTCGCGCGCAGCTGGGTCCCGGCGCGGACGACGTAGAACGCGGGCGCCGTGCTCGCGTCGGGCGGGCGCATGCCACGCGCGGGCTGTGCGGCGGCGTGCTCGCGGCGAAGTCCTGCGCCGACGCACGGGTCGCGGCGCCGCCGTGGCGACGAGCGCGAGCATCAGGAGGAGCCTCGGGGTCGGGAAGGTCGGCATCGGGGCAGCGGCAGGGCTCCAAGGTATCGGACGGACCAACGGCAGTTCAAGCGCCGTGCGCGCCCGGCGCGTCATTTTTGCCCTGCCGAGTCCACTCCGTTCGCGGTGAGGCAGAGCGCGAACGCTTCCTCGACGCCGTCGATGTGGTCGCCCCGGTCACGACTCCGCTGCCGCCTGCGCCGCGGCGTCGGCGTTGGACGGCGCGAAGCCGCGGCCGACGGCCACGAGCGCAGCGGCGTCGCCGACGGTATCTCCCACGAACGCAACGTGCGCGAGGTCTAGGCCTTCCGCCTCGGCGAGCCACGCGATGGCGCGGGCCTTGGTCAGCGCGGCCGGCAGACGTCGACGGAGTACGGCGTGTGGTAGGCGATGAGGCCCGGCGCGTGCTCGGCCACGAACGCCGCGACGGCCGGCAGGAACGCGTCGCACTCGCCGACGACGGGGCTGACGATGCCGGCCTGCGAGCGCTTGCCGAAATCGTACGAGACCGTCGGCGACCGGGGGACGACGGTCTCGAGCATGAACGCGCGAATGCGGGCGAGGTCCGCCTCGACGGCCGGCGTGAGGTCCGGGTGCCACGTGATGCGCGCCTCGGGGAGATCAAAGCGGCCGCCACCGCTCTCGAACAGGGCCGGCGCGCGCAGGCCGAGCGCCTGCGCCGTCGCCTCGACATACGCGTAGCTGCGGCCGGAGCACAGGCCAATGCGCGGAATCCGCGGGTCTGTCTCGGCGCGCTCGATCCATTCGCGCAGACGCGCGAAGGCGTCGAGGCGGAACGGGCGGTAGGGCTCGGAGAGGCAGCCGTCGATGTCGATGAGGAAGAGGCGGGTCACGGGACGAAGGGCAAGGGGGCGGCCTGGCAAGATGCGGTGCGGCTGGATCCTCCGGGCGCCCCAGCGATCCAACGGGAAACCAGCGCCCAGACCGATGTCTCGACTCTCCCGCCTCGTCCTCCTCGTCGTCGCCCTCGGCGCCGTCGCGGGCTGCCGCTCGCTCAACGAGACGCGCGCGCTCAAGCACGTCCACTTCGGGCTGGCCGGCGTGCAGGACGCGACGCTCGCCGGCATCGACCTCGACACCGCGACCGAGTTGCCGGCCTCGGCCGCCGTCGCCATCGGCGCGGGCCTGCTGCGCGGCGAGCTGCCGCTCTCGCTCGGCCTCGTCGTCGGCGCGCGCAACCCGGCCGACAACCCGCAGGCGCGCCTGACGCGTTTCGACTGGACCCTCTTCCTCGACGACCGCGAGGCCGCCTCGGGGACCTTCGACGATGGCCCGACGATCGCGCCCGGCGACTCGGCGTCGTTCGTCGTGCCCGTTGCCGTGGACCTGCTCGAGGTCGCGGGAAACAACGCGGGCACGCTCGCGCGGATGGCGCTCGCCGTCGCCGGTCGCCGCGCGGACCCGACGCGCGTCCGGATCGAGGCGCGGCCGTACATCGACACGGCGCTCGGGCAGATCCCGCTGCGCAGCGAGACGATCGTCGCACGGCCCATCAGTGGGCCGCGGACGGCGCCGCGCGGCGGGACGCGGATCTAGGCGCGAGCTTACCGGACCGAGGCGCGGGCGCACCCCAGCGCGAGGCCCAGTGCGGCAACGTCCTCGAGGAGTGCGACGGGCATGTCCGACGTGCCGAGCGCGTCGGGCAGCGCCGTCCGCACGCGCAGCATCACGAACGTCGACACGCCCGCCGCCGCCGCGCCGACGAGCGCCCCGAGCCACGCGCGCTCGCGCCGCGCCGCGGCGATGCCCGCGCCGACGAGCGCGCCCGAACCGAGGCGCCCGGCGAGGACCGGGGGCGCCGTCCGGTCCGGCGCCCCCGGGAGCTTGTCTGCGACGACTTCTCCCCCCGCGGCGAGCTTCGAGAGGGCCGCGACGGAGTCCATCGCGAGAAAGCGGGCGGGCTGCCGGACCGTGCTGTAGCGGTCCGAGAAGACGTGCGAGAGCGCGGCCGGGGCCGTCATGCTGCGCATCCCAGCGGCCCAGCCGAGGCCGGCCGTTGCGAGAAAGGAGCGGGTCGTCATGGGCGGTGCGGAAAGAGTGGACGGGTCATAGGCGGCGGGCGCCTCGGCGTTCCAGAGGCGGCCCGTTTCGTGGGTGACGTTTGAGGAGGGCGCATCGCCGTGCTCATCCGGAGGCCACCCAGCCTCCAAACGCCGCCCTCTCCCACCGCCGCGCCAGAACGTGCCGCCGGCTCCCGTTACCTTTCACCTGCACCCGCCCCGAGGCGCCCCCCTCCCCTGCCCTGCCCATGCGCGCCCTTCTGCTCACCGCCGCCGTCGCCGTCGCCGGCTGCTCCACCGTCTCCGACGTGACCGACACGACTACTGAAGCGCCTGCGGCGCCCGCGAACGCGCTCACGGCCGAGTGGACCGGCCCGTACGGCGGCGTCCCGCCCTTCGACCGCGTCCGGATCGCAGACTTCGAGCCGGGCGTGCGCGCCGCGATGGCCGCGCACCTCGCCGAGATCGACGCCATCGCCGCCAACCCGGCCGCGCCGACGTTCGACAACACGCTGGCCGCGATGCAGCGGGCCGGCCGCGCGCTAGACCGCGTCGGCACCGTCTACGGCGTCTGGGGCTCCAACTACTCGACGCCCGAGTTCCAGGCCGTCGAGGCCGTCGTGGACCCGCTCTTCGCGGCGCACTCGGACCAGATCTCGCAGAACGCGGCGCTCTTCCAGCGCATCGAGGCTGTCTACAACAGCCGCACGGCGTCCGGCCTGACGCCCGAGCAGCAGCGCCTCACGTCCGAGACCTACACCGACTTCGTCCGCGGCGGCGCGCGCCTCGACGCGGCGGCCAAGGTCCGGATGTCGGCCATCAACCAGGAGCTGTCGGGCCTCTACACTGGCTTCTCGCAGCACGTCCTCGCCGACGAGACCGACCTCTCGCTCGTCCTCGACTCACGCGACGACCTCGCCGGTTTGTCTGAGGGCCAGATCGCGGCGTACGCCGCCGAGGCCGAGCGCCGGGGGATGCCCGGGAAGTGGGTCGTGGCGAACACCCGGTCGTCTATCGACCCGTTCCTCACGGCGAGCGAGCGCCGCGACCTGCGCGAGCGCGCATGGCGCCTCTTTGCCAGCCGCGGCGACAACGGCGACGCGAACGACAACAACGCGGCGATCACGCGCATCCTCGCCCTCCGCGCCGAGCGCGCTCAGCTGCTCGGCTTCGAGACGTTCGCGCACTACCGCCTCGACAACTCGATGGCGAAGACGCCCGAGCGAGCCCTCGCGCTGATGGAGGCCGTCTGGACACCTGCCGTCGCGCGCGTCCGCGAGGAGGTCGCCGACATGCAGGCGGTCGCCGACCGCGAGGGCGCCGGCATCACGATCGAGCCGTGGGACTACCGTTTCTACGCCGAGAAGGTGCGCGCCGAGCGTTACGACCTCGACCCCGAGTCCGTCCGGCCGTACCTCCAGCTCGAGAACCTCCGCGAGGGCATGTTCTGGGTCGCCGGCGAGCTCTTCGGCTTCGCCTTCGCGCCCGCGGCGGGCGTGCCCGTGCCGCACCCGGACGTCCGCGTGTGGACCGTCTCGAACCGCACGACGGGCGCGCCGGTCGGCCTGTGGTACTTCGACCCGTACGCCCGCCCGGGCAAGCGCTCCGGCGCGTGGATGTCGGCGTACCGCAACCAGGAGCGCATGGACGCGCCGGTGACGACCATCGTCTCGAACAACTCCAACTTTACGAAGCCCGCGCCCGGCCAGCCCGTCCTCATCTCGTGGGACGATGCCGAGACGCTCTTCCACGAGTTCGGCCACGCGCTCCACGGCCTCAACTCGAGCGTGACGTACCCCGGTCTCTCGGGCACGTCCGTCGCCCGCGACTACGTCGAGTTCCCCAGCCAACTGCTCGAGCGCTGGCTCTCGACGCCCGAGGTGCTCCAGCGCTTCGCCGTCCACGCCGAGACAGGGCAGCCGATCCCGCTCGAGACCGTCGAGAAGCTTCGCGAGGCGGGCACGTTCAACCAGGGCTTCGGGACGGTCGAGTTTCTCGCCTCGGCCCTCGTCGACATGCGCGCGCACCTCGCCGGCACGACGCCGGTCGACCCGGACGCCTTCGAGCGGACGACGCTCGCGGCCTACGGCATGCCGGCCGAGATCGGGATGCGCCACCGGATGCCGCAGTTTCTGCACCTCTTCTCGTCGGACGGCTACGCGGCCGGCTACTACAGCTACCTCTGGGCCGACGTCATCACGGCGGACGCCTTCGAGGCGTTCACCGAGGCCGGCGGGCCGTACGACCCGGCCGTCGCGCAGCGCCTGCGCGACAACGTCTTCTCGGTCGGCAACACGATAGACCCGGCGGAGGGCTACCGAGCCTTCCGCGGCCACGACCCGGCCGTCGGGGCGCTGATGCGCTCGCGCGGCTTCCCCGAGACGACGGCGGTCCCGGCCGAGTGATCACCGGCCCCGCTGAGCGCAGGCCCTGCGCTCAGCGGGCGAAGGCACGGAACGAGGCGAGCAGCCGGTGCGCACGTGTCGGGCCGTGCTCCGTGAGGTCGAAGAGCGTGCGGGCGCCGTCGCGGGCGTCACCGGGCAGGTCCGAGAGCGACGGCAGGCCCATGGCCCACTCCGGAAACGACCGCTCGGCCGACGTGCCGCGGTACAGCATCAGGACGCCGCGGTGGCGCGGGTCCGCGTGGACGCGCGCGTACGTCGCTTCCACGGCAGCTGCAGGGCCTTCGAGCGCCTGAAGCACGTTTCCATCCGCGTAGAGCAGCGCACCGGTGACGCCGTCGCGGGCATTGTTGCGGCGGCTGACGGTGAGGATGGCGGCGAGGTCGTCCGCGTGAAAGAGGTCTGTCGCGGACGACGCGTAAACGAGTTGAGTAAGCACGAGCCGAGGGTAAACGGGCCGTGAGCATCGGCCACCGGGCGGCGGGTTAAAGCTCCCGGCCGAACCGAACTGCCGGAGCCGCGCATCGGGAAAATCCCGGCGCCCGGCTTACGCGGCGGTGCCGTCGCTCACCGTGTGGCCGCGGCTCGCGCTCGGTTCGCTTCTGGTCCGCGCTGGTCGCAGCCGCCGGGGAGCGCAGCGGGCCGCGGCACTACAGGTCGGCGGGCGGCGGGGCGGGCTCGTCCCGCGTGATGCGGCCCGCCGCGCTCGCAGCGAGCCCGCCATCCGCCGCAGCAGCGACGGGCTCGGCCGGCTGCGCATCCTGGCAGGACCGGAGTTCGTGCTCGAGCGTTTCGATGCGCCGGTTCGCCACCGCGAGCGCGTCGGCATCGGGCGCGTCGGCGCGGCGCCGGCCGCGGAGGAGCCACCCGACGAGTCCGCCGAGCAGCGCGGCGAGCAGGAGGCAGACAAAGATCTGGGCAATGAGGTAGGCCATTGGGGTGCCGCCGGAGCGGTGGCGGTGTTAGTTCTGGCGGAGGGTGAAGGCGACGCGGCGGTTGCGCGCACGGCCTGCTTCGGTGGCATTGTCGGCAACGGGGTCGGTTTCGCCGCCGCCGCGCGGTGCAAAGCGCGCCGCGTCGACGCCCTTCTGGACGAGGTAGTCGCGCGTGGCCTCGGCGCGGCGCGTCGAGAGCGTCCGGTTCCCGCGGGCGTCGCCCTCAGAGTCCGTGTAGCCCTTTAGGTCCGCCGCGACGGCCGGAAAGCGCCCGAAGACGGCGGCGACGCGGTCGAGAACCTCGCGCGAGCCTGAGGTGAGGCGCGCCGTGCCGCTGTCGAACTCGATGCGCCCACTGCCGAGCACCGCTCTGAGGGCCGCTTCGGCACCCGCGAGCGACGCGTCACCGGACGCGACGAGCTGGTCCGCCGCGCTCGTCGTGTCTACCGGTGCCGCACCGACCTCGAGCCCACTGCGGAGCGTGACGCCGGCTGGCAGGGCGCCGGTCACGGTCTCTTCGATGCGTGTCTTCTCCTCGGCCGACGCGACGCTCCCGCGGAGGACGACCGTGCTGCCGTCGATGGTCACCGCGGGCATCGCCACGCCGCCGAGCCCGGGCAGCAAGGCCTGGAGTGCACCCTGCCAATCAGCCGAGGACGAGTCGACGGCCATCTCGTCCGTGATCGCCTGGCCGGGGAAGGCGCCGCCAAGGCGCTCCAGAACGATCGCCCGGACCGCCTCGTCCGGCACGCGCCCGCGCACGACGAGGCCGCCGGTGCCTTGCGCAAGCGAGAAGAGGCCGTCGAACGGGGCACCCGCCGAGGCGCCCGTGGCCACCGTGAGTCCGTCGCGGACGACCCGGACGCCGCGGACGGTGGCCGCAGCCGCGAGAGCCTGCGCGCGCTCCGCCTCGCTCGCAACCTGTCCGCCGAGCGTCACATCCCGCCCGTCGACCTGCGGCGTGACATCCACGAAGCCCGCCGTCGCAGCGGATGTGCGGGTCTCAAGGTCAGCTTCCATCGACGGCGCGTGCAGCGCGACGCACCCGAACGTGAGCAGGGCGAGCCCAACGAGGCCGAGAATCCAGGTGAGCGGAGTAGACATGCGGGAGCGTGGCAGTGGAGACCGACAAGATGCACCCGGTCGCGCCACTCGGCACCTACCTGTTCACACGCTGCTTCACCAACTCTCAGCGTGGAGCCCGGCGGTGCAACGGCGTATCTTGGAGACCCGCCGGGCGTCTGCATGCAGCCGCCGCGTCGGCCGGGTAGCTCAGTTGGTAGAGCAATGGACTGAAAATCCATGTGTCGGCGGTTCGAGTCCGCCCCCGGCCACTCCGGGTGGAGAGCGCCACGGCGCTTGAAATCCCGGTGGAGGGCGACGGCGCCCCTTCCCCGCCTCGGCGGGGAGGCGTACTTTGGCCGCTGTAGGCACCGCACTGCGATTCGGCCTGGTAGCTCAGTTGGTTAGAGCGCCGGCCTGTCACGCCGGAGGTCGCGAGTTCAAGTCTCGTCCGGGTCGCACAGTCTCGAAAGGGGCCGTTTCTTCGGAGACGGCCCCTTTCGCTTTGTGCCTAAACAGGTCAGAATCGCCGGTTATGAGGCTCACGAGGGGGCTCGGAGAAGAGTTCAATTGACCCTCCAGGTTCAGGCTGATCCCGGAGGGCATAATTGAACTCGCGAGCTGGCGCTTACACGGCACGTCAGTCGCGTCCCACGCCCCAGCGAGGTTACCGACCACCGAAAGAGCGTCTGTGAGCATGTTCCGGTCCATCGTCACGCTCTCGACCGTCCGGTTCATGCGGGCGAGGGCGTCGTCGCGGAGCGTCCGGTACTTGCCCGCCAGTTGAGCGTAGCCCTCGGCATCGATGCGGCCCTCGGCAGCTGCTTCGGCGGCGTTGAGGAGCTTGGCCTCAGCACTCGCCACGTCACGCCGCGCAGCTGCGCTCACGGCCGCCGATGCGACCACCGATTGCTGGGCGTTCACGTTCTACGAGCAGGCGGCCGACACGACGGGCGTGACCGAGACCTACTGCCGGTGAGACGCGCCGGCGTCCGCGCTCAGAAGATGGAGCGGCCGGTGTAGGTCGTCAGCAGCTCCAGCGCCATCGTGCCCGCGACCGAGTTGCCGCGCGGCGCCGAGGCCGGGCGACCACGTCGCGGCGACGAACTCGCCGGGCATCACGGCCACGATCCCGCCGCCGACGCCGCTCTTGGCCGGCAGCCCGACGCGGTACGCGAAGTCGCCGGCCTCGTCGTAGACGCCGCACGTGAGCATGATGGCGTTGATGCGCTTCGCCTGGCGCGCCGAGACGACCCGCTGCCCGGAGGGCGCGAGCCCGCCCGCGGCCAGGAACGCGAAGGCCCGGCACAGCTCGGCGCAGCTCATCGAGAGCGCGCACAGGCGGCAGTACGCCTCGACGACCGCGTCGGGGTCGCTGCGGATCGTGCCGAAGGCCTTGAGGTAGTGGGCGAGGGCCCGCGTCCGGTGCGCCGTCGCCGCCTCGGCCTCGGCGACCTGAAGGTCGACGGCTCAGCGCCGGGGCGCCGGCCGCGGCGCGGACGAGGTCGAGCCGCCGCGTCGGGCCCGGCGTGGACGAGGATCGCATCCATCACGACGAGCGCGCCCGCGTTGATCATCGGGTTGCGCGGGACGCCGGCGTCGGCCTCGAGTTGGACGAGCGAGTTGAACGCCGTCCCGGATGGTTCGCGCCCGACGCGGCTCCAGAGCGCGTCCCCCTCGAGGTCCATCGCCACGGCCAGCGCGAGCACCTTGGCGATGCTCTGGACCGAGAACCGCTCGTCGGCGTCGCCCGCCGCGTGCTCGGCCCCGTCTACGGTCCGGACGGCCAGCCCGAACTGCGCCGGGTCGACGGCGGCGAGCGGCGGGATGTAGCTCGCCACGGCGCCCTGGCCGACGAGCGGCCGGACCTCGGCGGCGATGGCAGGAAGGAGGGCGGCGAGGTCCACAGAGTCGGGCGGATGACGCGGGCAACGTACCCGCTCGGCCGGCCGCGACGGCGGCGCGCCGGGGACGCGCGAGGCCCGCACCGTCTGCACAGGTTCTGGACATCGCCCGGATAGGTTGAGCGCCGTCCCCATCCCGCTCCCCCAGTGAAGACTCCCCCGCCCGCGCTCTGGACGGCGTCCCTCGCGCTGCTCGCCCTCACGGTGCTCCCCGCCTGCGACACCGCGACCGACGACGACACGACCGGCGGCACGACCGGCACGCTGGCCGCGGCCTACGCCGAGTTCGACGCCGACAACGTCACCGTCATGCTCGACGGCTCCGACGTCCTCATCGAGACCAACGGCCTGCCCAACCACACCTCGCCGTACTGGTCCAGCACGCACGCCCGGACCATCAACGGTCCGATGGGCACGCAGACGACGGCTGCCGCTGCGGTCGATCACCCGCTCTGGGTCGCGCCCACGACGACGACCTACAGCCAGATGGCGCCGGGCAACATCGACGACTTCAACGGCTCGTACGCGCTCACCGTCCCGGCCAGCCCGACCAAGGCCTCGTCGTCGACGGCGACGGGCCTCGGGGCCATCGGCATCGCCGTCAGCGGGGCTCTGATCTTCAACGACGAGGAGGGCCCGAACGTCCCGCTCGACAACGCGATTGGCTCGTTCGACGCCGACGGTGCCCACACCGGCCCGCAGAGCTACCACTACCACCTCGAGCCGGTCTCGATCTCGCAGGACGACGACCATCTCATCGGCGTCATGGCCGACGGCTTCTTCCTCTACGGCCGCCGCGACGCCGACGGCACGTACCCGACCGGCCTCGACGCCTCGGGCGGCCACACGGGCGCGACGCCGCACAACGCGGCCGGCGAGTACCACTACCACATCCAGAACACGCTCTACCTCAGCCGCTACTACATCCTCTTTCCCGGCAACTACCAGGGCACCCCCAGTGCGATTCGCTAGCCGCCGGCTCCTCGCGCGCGCCGCCGTCGCTCGCCCTCCTGGCGCCTCGGCGTGGACCGCGACGCGCCCCGTCGCCGTCGAGCGCGACCGCCTGACGCTCCACGCGGACGAAGGCCGCGTCTACGACGGCGACGCGCCGTTCACGGGCGTCGCCGTTCGCCACGAGGCCGGCGCGCTCGTCGAGCGGGTCGCCTACCGCGACGGCAAGAAGGACGGACGCGCAGAGCGGTGGTACGACGACGGCGACCCGGAGCGAGCGGACGGCCTACGCCGCCAACCGCCGCCACGGCACCGCCGAGACGTGGTGGCCCGACGGCACGCTGCGGTCCGAGTCCCACTATCGCTCACGGCGTGCCCGACGGCGTCCAGCGCCAGTGGTACCGCGGCGGCGCGCTCTTCAAGGAGGTCCACCTCGCCGACGGTCACGAGGCTGGGCTCCAGCGCGCGTGGCGCGAGAACGGCGTCCTCTACTCCAACTACGAGGCCCGCGACGGCCGCATCTACGGGCTCCGGCGGGCCAACCTCTGCTTCGGTCTAGACGACGAGCAGGTCGTCTCCACCCTCTGATCCCCGATCCGCTATGACCCGCTTCTTCCCTGTCCTGCTCGCAGCCGTCGCGCTCGCCACTGCCGCCAGCGGCTGCCAGGACGCCTCGGCATCGGCCGACGTCTCGGGCACGCTCCCGTACTACGCCGACGGCGACTTCACGCCCCAGTGGTTCGCGTCGGCCGAGGAGGTCCCTGACGGTTTCCACACCATCCCGGCCTTCTCGCTCACCGACCAGGACGGGCGGACGATCACCGAGGCGGACCTCGACGGCAAGATCACGGTCGCCAACTTCTTCTTTACGGCCTGCCCCGGCATCTGCCCGATGACGACGGCCAACATGAAGCACGTCCAGGACGCGTTCGCGGACGACGACGGCGTCGCCCTGCTCTCGCACTCGGTCACGCCCGACGCCGACAGCGTCGCCGCGCTCCACGCCTTCGCCGAGCAGATGGGTGTACTCGCGAGCACGTGGCACCTCGTCACGGGCAGTCAGGACGAGATCTACGCGCTCGGCAAGAGCGCCTACTTCGCCGACGACGACCTCGGCGAGACGATGGCGCGCGCCGACGCCGCGTTTACGCACACGGAGAGCTTCTACCTCATCGACGCGCACCGGCGCATCCGCGGCATCTACAACGGGATGAACGCGGCCGCCGTGACGCAGCTCATCGCCGACGTCCGCACGCTCCAGCGCGAGCGCGCCTGACGCTCACCGTCGCCGTCTCGCACCCACCCGATCTCCCACGCCCATGCGCGCCTCCGCGTTCGTCCTCGCCCTCACCCTGCTCGTCGGCGGCTGCTCGACGACCGAGCCCAACGACGTGACCGACGCGGCGATCCGCACCGTCGACACGTCGCTCTTCGTCGCGACCGCGCTCACGAGCGCCGTCACCGAGGAGCCGTGCGTGCTCTCCGGCGGCACCACCTCGACGTGCGTCCGCTTCTCCGTCTCGACGGTCCCCGTGGACCACCGCGCCGGGCCGTGGTGCCCGGGCACGATCCGCGACGACGCCTCGCAGGGCGGCATCTGGCCCGAGAACGGCGTCGCCAACGCCGTCGACGGGCCGTTCATCGAGAACCTCGCGACGTTCTACAACGACCCGTTCTGGCGCCTGTACGACGACGCGGGCAACGTCCGCATTACCGACACGCGCGTCGCCTGCGCCGCCGCCGCGAACCCGAACGTCGGCGCGGAGTACGCCAACTACTGCGTCGAGTGCCAGACGTCGTACCTCGCCTCGGACATGCAGGTCACGTACGTCATCCCGAAGCGGCCCGTCCTCGGCGGCCGCACGCAGGCAGCACGGGCGACCCGATGGGCGTCGCGCTTCAACGGCATCAGCTTCGCACCCGCCGGCCCCGACCGACCGCATCCTCGGCGCCTACACGCTCGCGCCGTTCGACGACTGCGGCGGCCACGTCAACCTCAACGTGGGCTACCACTACCACGAGGCGACGGGCTGCAGCACGCAGGTCGCGCAGACCGACGGCCACGCGGCCGATGATCGGCTACGCGCTCGACGGCTTCCCCTTCCACGCCCAGCTGAACGCCGACGGCCAGGAGCCGACCGACCTCGACGCGTGCCGCGGCCACACGGACGACGCGCGCGGCTACCACTACCACGTCGCCTGGGCCGGGCACGAACCCGTTCGTCGGCTGCTTCCGCGGCGAGCACGGCTGCGCGCTCGCCGGCGACGGCGCGGGCCTGACGTGCGACGCGACGCAGACCGGCGGCCCGCCCGGCGGAGGCCCGCCCGGCGGCCGGCCTGGCGGCGCCGAGGCCGAGCACACGCACGACGCCTTCACGACGCCCCACGAGCACTCCTGAGCGCCCGTGACTCGCCCGCCTCGGGACGGCCGTCCCACCCATCCTCCTAACCCACATGCGTCATCTCTCCGCCCTCGCCCTCGGGTCGCTCGCCGTCGTGCTCGGCGCGTTTACGTTCGCCGCCGCCGGGACGCCCACGCTGCCCGCAACGCCGGTCGACTACGCCGGCATCGCGCTGCCGACGTACCTCAACCAGCAAGCTGTCCGCGCCGAGGACAACACGCCGGCCGGCAACCCGGTCACGAACGCCGGCGCGACGCTCGGGCGCGTCCTCTTCTACGACGTGCGCCTCTCGCAGAACGAGAGCATCGCCTGCGGCTCGTGCCACCTCCAGAGCCACGGCTTCTCGGACCCGGCGCGCCTCAGCGTGGGCTTCGCCGGCGGCACGACGCCGCGCAGCTCGATGGGCCTCGCCTTCTCGCGGTACTACCGCAACGGCCGCTTCTTCTGGGACGAGCGCGCCGCGACGCTCGAGGCGCAGGTGCTCCAGCCGATCCAGGACCACGTCGAGATGGGCATGACGCTGCCCGAGGTCACGGCGCGGCTCGGGGCGACCGACTTCTACCCGGGCCTCTTCCAGAGCGCCTTCGGGACGCCCGAGGTGACCAGCGACCGCGTCTCGCAGGCGCTCGCGCAGTTCGTCCGCTCGATCGTCGCACCGAACAGCCGCTACGACGCTGCGCGGCAGCAGCAGGGCGGCCCGCCCGGGCGCCCGCTCGCGGGCCTGACGGCGCAGGAGAACGGGGGACTCGCTTTGTTCTTCGGGCGCGGCAACTGCGCCGCGTGCCACACGACGGACCTGTTCGTCGGCGACCAGGCGCGCAACAACGGCCTCGACGCCACGGTCACGGACGTCGGCGCGGGCGGCGGGCGCTTCAAGGTCGGCTCGCTGCGCAACATCGGCCTCACGGCGCCCTACATGCACGACGGCCGCTTCCAGACGCTCGCGCAGGTCGTGCAGCACTACGACTCGGGCGTCCAGGCGAGCGCGAACCTCGACAACCGCCTCCGCGGGCCGAACGGCCAGCCGGTCCGGCTGAACCTCTCGGCGGCTGAGCGCGCCTCGCTCGTCGCGTTCCTCGAGACGCTCACCGACCCGACGCTCGCGACCGACGCCCGCTGGTCCGACCCGTTCGCAGCCCAGCCGACCGCCGCGACGCCGGCCGCGCCGGACGCGCCCGAGCTGTCGCTCGTCGGCCCGAACCCCGTGCGCGGCATGACGACGCTCCGCGTCCGCCTCGCAGCGCCTACGGACGTGCGCCTCGATGTCTACTCCGTCACCGGGCGGCACGTCGCGACGCTGCTCGACGGGCCACAGTCGGGCGAGGTCACGGCGCAGTGGGACGCCTCGGGCGTCGCGGCAGGCGTCTACGTCGTGCGCCTCCAGGCCGGAGCGTCGGTCGCAACGCGGACGCTCACGGTCATACGGTGAGGTCGGGCGTTACTCTTCGGTCTTCGACTGCCGCCACTATGCCGACCACGATCCTCGTCGCCGACGACGAACCGGCCATCCGCGACCTGCTCCGCGACTTTCTCGAAGCGCAGGGCTACGCGGTCGTGACGGCCTCGGACGGCAAGGAGGCGCTTGCCTCGGCCCGTGCCTCCGCTCCGGACCTCGTCCTCTTGGACGTGATGATGCCGTGGATGGACGGCTTCGAGGTCGTCCGCGAACTGCGCCGCGATGGCGAGACGCCCGTGATCCTGCTCACGGCGCGTGCGGACGAGGGGGACAAGATCACCGGCCTCGGCTTGGGCGCCGACGACTACGTGACGAAGCCGTTCAGCTTCCACGAGGTCGCGGCGCGCATCGAGGCGATCCTGCGCCGCACCGGCCGGCCGGCCGACGTGCTCCGCGGCGGCGACGTCGTGCTAGACGCCGGGGCGCACCGTGTGACGGCGAGGGGCCGGCCGGTCGAGCTGACGCCGGCCGAGTTCGCTATCCTCCATGCGCTCATGGAGGCGTCCGGCCGCGCGCTCTCGCGGACGCACCTGCTCGGCGTGCTCGGGCACGACGACGACGAGGGGTCCGAGCGGACGGTCGACTCGCACGTCCGCAACCTCCGCACCAAGATCGAGGCCGATCCGAAGGCCCCGACGCACGTCGAGACGGTCTTCGGAATGGGTTACCGGTTCGCTGTGCGCGTCTCGGGCGTGTCATGAGGCAATCGCTCCGAACGAGGTGGACGCTCGCGCTCATGGCTGTGTGCGTGCTCGAGGCGGGTCTCGTCGCCGTCGCCGTGCGCGTCTCGACGGCGCGAGCCTTTGAGCGGTTCGTTGTCGAGGAGTCGTTCGGCGCGTTCGTAGAGAACGTGGAGTCCGCAGCCCGTAGCACCGGGGACGTGACGTCCCTGCCCACCGCGACGCCCGGCCGCGCACTAGCACCGGGCGGACCTCCGTCGGGAGGGCCTCCAGATGGGGGCGCGCCTCGCGGAGGGCCGGGTGCGCCTCAGCGCCCACGGGGAGGGCTCCCGCCGCCGCAGGACCTCGGACGGAGCATCGCCTTCGGTCTTGCGGATGCTCAGGGCCGTGTTGTGCGCCCGTTCGACGGCCACGTCGCCGGCGACAGGCTCGCGCCGAGCGACCTCGCCTCGGGCCGGGCCCTCGTCGTCGACGGCCGCCGCGTCGGCACGGCCTTCGTCCCCCACGACGCCGCCGCAGCGCTCGCGGACTTTCCTGCGTCCAGCCCCGAGGCGCGCTTTGTCGCCTCGTCGACGGCCGCGCTCGCCGTCGCGCTCGGGCTCGCGCTCGCCGTCGCGCTCGGCGTCGGCGTGTGGCTTACGGGGCGGACCGTGCGTCCGCTGCGCCGGCTCACCGAGGCCGCGCGCGGGATCGCCGCAGGCGAGCTGGGGCGGTCGGTCCACATTGCACAGCACGACGAGGTCGGCGCGCTCGCCGACGCCTTCAACACGATGAGCGCGCGCCTCGCCGAGTCGACCGAGCTGCGCAAGCGCATGACGTCTGACGTGTCGCACGACCTGCGGACGCCCGTCACGGCCGTGCTCGGGACGCTCGAGCTCATCGAGACCGGCGTGCTCGCTCCGACGCCCGAGCGCATCCGTGCGGCCCGCATCCAAGCGGAGCGTCTCGCGCGGCTCATCGAGAGCTTCCACACGCTCGCCATCGCCGACGCGGGTGAACTACCGGTTCACGCCGTGTGCCTGTCCCCAACCGAGGCGCTACGCCACGCCGCGGCGCTCTTCGAGGCCCGCGCTGAGTCGGCGGGCATCCGGATCGTCGTCGAGGCGGACGACGCACTGGACGTCTGCGCCGATCCGGACCGGCTCGCGCAGGTGCTGGGCAACCTCGTCTCGAATGCGCTGCGCCACACACCGCCCGGCGGGCGCGTCACTCTGAGCGCCCGGACCGCGCCTGACGGCGTCGCACTCGCGGTCTCCGACACCGGCACCGGCATCGCGCCGGGCGTGCTCCCGCACGTCTTCGAGCGGTCCGTCCGAGGCGACGGCGCCCGATCGGGCGAGGGTGCCGGGCTTGGACTCAGCATCGTCCGCTCGCTCACTGAGGCGATGCGCGGGACGGTCTCTGCTGTGAGCGCGCCCGGCGCGGGGACGACCGTGACGATGACGCTGCCCGCATGGAGCCCCTCGGAAGGCGCTGGCTGACGCGAGGTGAGACCGCCCGGGCGCGTGCACCGAATCTGGACATCGGATCCCGAGACTGGGTGCACCTCCTCCCGCCCCGCGATGCTCAGACTCTCTGCTCTTCTGCTCGTCCCCGCGCTGGCGCTTGCCGCCTGCGACGCCGGCGACGCCACCACCCCCGATGGCGAGACGGTCTTCGACCCGTCGCTGCTTACCGCTTCCAACATCACGAGCGCCGCGACGCTCGTCGACTGCACGCTGAGCGACGGCACCGCCTCGCAGTGCTACCAGGTCTCGTTCGGGTCCAACCCGGTCGAGGACGGGCCGTACTGCCCTGAGACGCTCGCCGACGTCGGCGGTGTCGGCATCTACGACGGTGCGACGAACCCCGGCTTCCAGGCGCTCAAGGTGACCCTCTGGAACGCGATGGAGGCCGACGGCTACGACATCGTCGACGCCGCCGGAAACGTGAACGTCGCCGACCCCGGGACGCCCGGCGGCGTCTCACCGGCGTGCCTCGAGGCCACGCCCGACGACGGCCTCACGCTGACGTACCTCGTCCCGGCCGTCCCGTCGCGCCTCTCTACGCCGGACGTCATCAGCGAGGTCGAGTTTATCGGCCTCTCGCTCGACGGCGTGCCTATCGCGGGCGACCCGCCCTCGGTCGTGGGCCGCGGCGCCGGCGACCCGCGCGCGGGCAACATCCCGGCCATCGGCGGCTGCGGCGGCCACGTCGACCCGTTCGGCTACCTCCACTGGCACTTCGGCGCCGAGGAGATGAACAGCGTCCTCGATGCCAACGGCATCGCCGACGTCCGCTGCACGGCCGTCGCCCAGAGCACGACGGACCTCATCGGCTTCGCCAAGGACGGGTACCCGATCTACGCATCCCAGGACGCGACAGGCCTGCCGACGAATCTCGACGCGTGCGGCGGCCACACCTCCACGACGCCCGACTACGCCTGCTGGCGTCTACCACTACCACGTCTCCGCGACGGACGCCCCGAACGTGCCTGCGTGCGTCGTCGGCGCCTCGGCGCAGCGGCCCTTCCAGTACCGATGATGCGCCACCTTCTCGCCCTCACGCTCGCGCTGTGGAGCACAGCGGCACTGGCCCATGACGCGCGCTCGGCCGCCGTCGACGTCACAGTCGCCGGGTCGGTCGTGACCGTCCACCTCGCCGTCTCCCAGGCCGGGCTCCACCACGCCCTCGAAGCCGCGGCTGGCCATGCACTCGACGCCCGGGACGCAGGCTACCAGGCGCTCGTCGCCGACCACCTGCGCCGCACGCTCCGGCTCGCGGCCGACGGCGCACCGCTCGCGGTCGGCGACATCGGGCTGCGGCTCGGCGACCACCAGTCCGACGCCCGGTTCGTCGTGGAACTCCCCGAAGGCGCGCGCGAGTTGACCCTCACCGCCGATGTCCTCGACGGCGTCGAGGACCACCAGACCCTCGTCCGCATCCACCAGAGTACGGGGACGACGCGCGGCGTGCTCTCCGACGTCGACGGGCAGACCGCGTCGGTCTCGCTCGCCGGGCCGGACTCTGCCGGCACAGACACGTCCTCTCAACCGCGTAAGACGTGGGGGTTCACGCTCGCGCTGGCGGCGCTGGCCGTCTGTCTCCCGGTGCTGCTCGTCGCCGTCCGCCGGTCCCCCACCGCCGCGTAGCTCTTTCTCGTCCCACTACCGAGACACGCATTCCCCCATTTCCATGACGCTCATGCTCTCCTTCACCACGCCGCGCCGGACCGCTTGCGGTCCTCGCCCTCGCGCTGCTCTCGCTCACCGCCTGCTCGTCGTCCCGCGACTCCGCGACGTGGCGGGGACGACCGGATCGAGACGCGACTCGCGTCGATCAACGAGGCCGTAGCCCTCACCGAGGCTCAGACCGTCCGCATCCGCGCGATCCTGACGGCTCAGGCAGCCGACCGGCCCTCAGGTCCGCCGCCTCAAGGAGGGGGCCAGGGACGAGGCGGACAGGGCCAAGGCGGACAAGGCCGGGGCGGCCACGGACAGGGCCGGGGTGCCGACCGCCAGGCTGAGATGGACCGCCAGATCGAGGCCGTCCTGACTGGGGATCAGATCGAGCAGTACCGCACCTGGCGCGCGTCCCAGGCCCAGCAGCGCCCGCAGGGGCCTCCGCCGCGTGGCCAGTAGCCACCGCGCCCTCGTGCCGTGGCACCGGACGGCCCCCCCTTGTCAACCGCTCCCCTGCTCGCTGTGACTGCTCTGCCCCGCGTCCCGCTCATGCCCATCCTCGGGTTCGTCGCGATCTGGACATCGGTCTCGTTTGCGGTCGCCGCCGCCGTCTTCGAGGCGCCCAGCCTGGCTGTGAACGCCGAGGTAGGGGTCGCACTCGGTCTGGCGAGCGCGTGGTTCGAGCTCGTCGCCTTCCCGCGCCGAGGCCTTCGTCTCGCTCCGATCCCAGCGATCGTGCTGCGGACGGCGTTCTACGTGGGCGTGACAGTAGTCGTCCTGGTCGCCTCGTTCGGGTGGGGAGCCGGGCAGAGCACAGGCAGCAGCTTCGCCGAGGCGTATGCCTCCGACGCCTTCCGGGTCTTCGTGACAGGGTCCGACAACGCCGTCGTCCTCGGGCTTATCGCGCTCGCGAGCGTCGTGTTCAACGGCGCCCGGCAGGTCCGGCTCGTCCTCGGGCCGGGCACGCTCTCCGCCCTCGTCCTGGGCCGCTACCGCGTGCCGGTCCGCGAGGAGCGGGCGTTCCTGTTCCTCGACCTCACCGACTCGACGGGCCTCGCGCAGCGCCTCGGCCCGGCCGACTACCACGCGTTCAAGAACGACTTCTTCGCCGACGTCGCTGGGCCGATCCTGGCGACGGGCGGCCGGATCTACCAGTATGTCGGCGACGAGGTCGTGGTGACGTGGCGCGTGCGGAACGGGCGGCTCGCGCGGAGTCCGGTCGAGACGTTCCTGCTCCTCGACGAGGCGATCCGGGAGCGAGCCGAGCACTACCGGAGCCGCTACGGTGAGGCGCCGTCGTACAAGGCCGGGCTCCACGTGGGCGAGGTCGTGACGGCCGAGGTGGGCCAACTCAAGAAGGACATCGTCCACACCGGCGATGCCGTCAACGTAGCTGCGCGGATCGAGGGGCAGTGCCACGCGCTCGGCGCGCGGCTTCTGGCGTCGGAAGCGGCGCTCTCACTCGCGCCGCTACCCGGAGGTCTTCAAGCCGAGGCTGTCGGCGAGGTCGGGCTCCGGGGGCGTCGAGGCGCGGTTCGCCTCTACCGCGTCTGCGACCCAGCTCTCTGTTCTTCCGGACAGCTCTCTGCGGAAGGGCAGCTCGCCGAGCCCGTACAGGCGTGGGCTGAAAACGTTTATGCAGAGTAAGCGCCGTTATCGAGGCTCATCCCATTCCGACGAGTGCCCGGAGACGTCACAGGCTCGCCAGACACGCTGCGAGAGTTCAACCCTATTCCCATCCAAGCCCTGGATAGCGTTCGCGTCTAGGCGGCTATTCGATGCTTTACGCGAGCCAAAGGAGTGAGAATGGCCAGGAGATGAGAGGCCGGAAGTTCAAGTTGAGTCCCGTCCAGGTCGCACCGATAACGGACTCATTTCTTAGGAGATGATTCCGTTAGCTTTATGTCCGCTTTGCACTGAGGCCGTCGCGTGTTCTGCAGCCGTCGAAAGCGGAGCGCCCCGCCCCGGATCGTCCGGAGCGGGGCGCTGATCGGTTTTGACGTGCCGTCTACCGGGCCACGGTCACCCGGCGGACCACCGTCGATTCGCCGGTCGTGAGCCGGACGACGTACACGCCTGGCGCGAGCCGGCTCGCGTCCAGCGCCACGTCGTGCGTCCCGGCCGGCCGCTCACCGTCGGAGAGGACCGCGACCTGGCGGCCTAGCACGTCGTATAGAACGACGCGCACCGAGCCAGCCTCTGGCAGCGACACGCGGACCGTCCCCCTGGTCGAGACCGGGTTCGGCGAGACGTAGAGCGCGAGCGACCCGGCACCGGTCTCGTCGCCGGCCGTCGCCTCGCGCGGCGCGACCGCGAGCATGAAGCGGTCGGACCAGCTCTCCGCCGCGTCGGCTGTAAAGGCGTACCTGGTCGCCGTTGCAAGGTTGACCGTCTCGCCCGTCGCTGTGTCCGTCAAAGTCGCCGTCCAGCCCTGCGGCAGCGCCGACGTCGAGTCGCGCCCGGCGAGCGTCCACGAGAGGGCGAAGGCGCCCGCGCCGGTCGTCGCGAATGACAGCGGCACGGCCGCCGCCGCGAGCGGGCGCGAGTCGACGGCGAGTCGGTACGGCGCGCCGTCGCGGGTGATGGCCGGCGCGAGCAGCGCGTAGTCTGACGCCAGCGGCGTCAGCTTCGAGGCGTCGAGCGCGTCCCAGCCCGCCTCGGCGGCTCCCATGAAGCGCACAACCGCGGCGCGGTCTGCGACCGGCGCGCCCGAGGCGAGCGTGCCCGTAAGCGCGAGGAACACCGCCGGCGGCGCGGCCTCGGCCATCGCCGTGTCGGCGTCCTTGCCATAGAACGGCGGGGTCGTGCCGGGCTGCGTCTGCGCGAACGCGTACGTCACCGTGACCGGGTTGCCCGCCGCCGCCGGGACGAGTTCTCCGAAGGCGCCCTGCCAGACGGCGAGCACGTCCGGGACCGCATCGCCGGCGAGGCCGAGCGTGACGAACGTCGGGCCGGTCGGCGTGAGGTCGTAGGCCTGCACGATGCCGCCCTGAAGCACCCCGCCCGTCGCCGTGATGCCGGCGACCGCGAGCGGGCGCGCGAACGGGTTGGCGAGCATCTGGAAGTTGTCCTGCCCGGCGCCAGCATTGTCCGCGAACGCGACGCTCACGTCGGCCGTGGGGCTGGTGCCGGTGGCCGAGAACGCGAAGCCGGTGAGCTCGCGGCTCGCGCTCGTGCCGCCGCCGAACCCGCTCGTGGCGGCGATGTCGCGGTCGTAGAGATGCCAGTAGAAGCCGCGGCCGGGCTCGAGCACCATGTCCGTGCCGCTCGGGCGGGGGAAGTTGTCGAAGGTCGACCCGCCGCCGAGGTACGTCGGAAGGACGTTGTAGCCGGCGAGCGGGTACTGGGCCGGCGTGGTAGCCCCGGCCGGGACGCCCTGGACGAGGTTGAGCGCGGCGAGCTCGTTGATGCGGTATCCCGCGACCGGCGCGCCGAGGAGGCGGTATCCCGCCCCGTCGCCCTGCGCGCTCGAGGGGTTGTAGATGCTCGACGCCTGCTGAACGGCGGCGGTCGCCCGGACGGCGAGCGAGAACTCGCTCGTGCCCGTCCCGGCGGGGAAGCCTGTCACCGCGCCCTGTGCGTTCACCGTGACGGGCGTGGCCGTGAGGGCGACGAACTCTCCGTCGGCGAGGCCGGTCGGGGTAAACGTGCCCGAGGCGTTTCCGCTCGCATCCGTCGTGACATTCGTGAAGCCGAGAAAGCGCTCGCCCTCGCCGTAGCCCGTCGGGTCGGCCGCGGCCGAGGCGAAGGCCTCAATGCGGTAGGTCGTGTTCGCGATCGAGTTGAGGGTGAAGGCGACCTCTGCCGTGCGCGCGGACACGATCACCGGGAAGTTCTGCAAGCCGTTCGGACCCGTGTCGCTGTCGCCGGCGTCGTTCAGCGTGACGCCGCTGGCGCCGCCGCTGGCGAGGTCGATGCCGAGGCCGAAGCCGCCGGTGGGCGGGCCGTTGGCCGTGATCTCGTTGCCGAGCACGGAGGCCTGGTCGGACCTGCCGAGCAGGATGACGCCCTGGCCCGTGTTGCCGCGAACGCGGTTGGCCTCGGCCGCATCGTTCACGCTGTCACCGTTCGTGCCGATGCGCAGGCCCGTCACGCTGTTCGTGAAGATGCCGGCGCCGTTGCCCACGGCGGCCGTGCCGGTGGCGTCGAGCCCAATGGTGTTGCCGGCGATGACGGCACCCGTCGCGCCGTTACTGACAGAAATGCCCGTGGAGTTGCCCGAGACGACGTTGCGCTCGGCGGCGTCGGCCACGCCGTCGCCGTTGGTGCCGACGCGAAGGCCCGTCCCGCCGAACACGGAGATGCCGATGCCATTGGCGACGGCGGCGGTGCCGGCCGCGTTGAGCCCGACGTAGTTGCCCGCGAAGACCAGGTTCGACGTGGCGTTGATGGAGATACCGTTGCTGTCGTTGCCCGAGAGGACGTTGCGCTCGGCGGCGTCGGCCACGCCGTTGCCGTCCGTGCCGACGCGCAGGCCCGTAGCGCCGATGAACGGCACGATGCCGTTGGCGTTGGCCGCGCGGGTCGTGCCGTCGGGGCCGAGCCCGACAAAGTTGCCCGCAATGACCGCGTTGGGCACGTTGCCAACGACGATACCGATGGCGAACCCGCCGACCGAGAGGCCACGCACGGTCTGCCCGTGCCATTGAGCAGGATCCCGTCGAAGCCCACCGTGCTCCCCGCCGCGGCGTTCGAACGCAGCGCGACCCGCAGGACGGCGTTGGTGCCGACGGCGAGCGTGTTCTGGACCGCACCCGGCTGCGTGTAGCCGTCGATCGTGAGGCCGCCCCGCGTGACGGCCGGGAGCGGCGTCGCGACGCTAATCGTCGCGACGCCGCCGACGGCCCCGTTGGCTGCGTCGACGTTGAAGGCAATCGTCGTGATGGACACCGTCGCGTTGGCGACCTCGATCGCCTCGCGGAGCGAGCAGTTGCCGGCCGTCGCATCGGTGCACTCGCCGAGGCTCGTCGCGGCCGAGTAGGTCTGGCTATCGCTGTTCGTGTCCACCGTCACGACCGTCAGCGGCGGCGGCGTAAGCAGCGACACGCGGTTGAGGTTGATCTCCGAGACGAGAATGC
>CAWHKM010000001.1:0-588997 GCA_963829985.1 Rubricoccaceae bacterium | reverse complement strand
CGTCGAGGCCGTCCCAGCCGGCCTGCCCGGCGGCATTGAGGCGGACGACTGCGGCCTCGTCGGCGACACCCGTGCCGTCGGCGAGCGTGCCCGTGAGCGCGAACCGGACGCTCGGCGCGGCCGTCGCCGCGGCGACCCCGCGCCCGTAGAACGGCGGCGGCGCGTTGGTGTCCGTCGCGGCGTAGCTGTACGTGACGGTCACCACGCCGCCGGCCGCCGTGGGGACGAGCTCGGCGAAGACGCCCTGCCACACCGCGAGCCGGTCGCCGGTCATCAGCGGGACGTACGTGTTGCCGTTCGGGTTGTAGGCCTGAACGACGTCCCCGCCCTGGATCGTCCCGCCTGACACCGTGATGCCGGACACGGCGAGCGGCCGCGCGAACGGGTTGGCGAGCATCTGGAAGTCGTCCGCACCCGCGCCCGTGTTGTCGGCGAACGGCACGACGACGTTGCTCGTCACGGCCGTGCCCGTCGCCGAGAGCGAGAAGCCGGTGAGTTCGCGGCTCGCGCTCGTCCCGCCGCCGAAGCCGGACGAGGCGGGGATGGCGCGGTCGTAGAGCTGCCAGAAGAACCCGCGGCCGGGCGTGAGCACGGCGTCGGCGGCGGGGCGGGTATAGGACGCCGTGCCGGTGCCCGCGTAGCCGGTGTAGAGGTTGCTGCCGGCGAGCGGGTACTGCGCCGGGTGCGTGGCGGGGTTGGCACCGGCGGCGATGCCCTGGACGAGGTTGAGCGCCGCGAGGTCGGTTACGTCGTAGTCCGCGACGGGCGCGCCGAGGAGGCGGTAGCCGCGTCCGTCGCCGGGGGCCGAGGACGGGTTGAAGAGGTCCGCCTGCGTGACCGTCGCCGACCCCGGCGGCGTGAGCAGCGATACGCGGTTGGCGCCGTCCTCCGCGACGAGGATGCGGCCATCGGCGAGCTGCACAAGACCTTGCGGACCGGAGAGCCCAGTCGCGAAATCGCTCCGCCCACCGGTCACGCTCAGCACAGACACGCGGTTGGCGCCGGCCTCCGAGACGAGGATGCGTCCGTCGGCGAGTGGCGCAAGGGCCGTCGGAGCGGACAGCCCGGTCGCGAAGTCGGTCCGCTCGCCGGTCGCGATCAGCACCGACACGCGGTCGGCGCCGATCTCCGCGACGAGGATGCGTCCGTCGGCGAGCTGCGTGAGGCCGAACGGACTGGCCAGCCCGGTCGCGAAGTCGGTCCGCTCGCCGGTCGCGCTCAGCACGGACACGCGGCTTGCGCCGAGCTCCGCGACGAGGATGCGGCCGTCGGCGAGCTGCGTGAGGCCGAACGGACTGGCCAGCCCGGTCGCGAAGTCGGTCCGCTCGCCGGTCGCGCTCAGCACGGACACGCGGTTTGCGTTGACCTCCGAGACGAGGATGCGGCCGTCGGCGAGCCGCACGAGACCTCGCGGACCGGAGAGCCCGGTCGCGAAGTCGCTTCGCCCGCCGGTCGTGCTCAGCACGGACACGCGCTCGGCGTCGCGCTCCGAGACGAGGACGCGGCCGTCGGCGAGCTGCGCGAGGCCGAACGGAGTGCTCAGCCCGGTCGCGAAGTCGGTGCGCGTGGCCGTCTCCGCGACGGGCGGCGCCGTCGCCGCGACGGCGAGCGAGAACTCGGACGTGCCGGTGCCCGCCGGGAAGCTGGTGACGTTGCCGCTGCCGTCGACCGTGACCGGCGTCGCGGTCGCGGTCACGAACTCGCCGGCTGCGAGGCCGGTCGGGGCGAACGTCCCCGAGGCGTCGCCGCTCGCGTTCGTCGTGACGGTGGCGAAGCCGAGGAAGCGCTCGCCCTCGCCGTAGCCCGACGGGTCGGCCGCGGCGCTCGCGAACAGCTCAACGCGGAAGGTCGCGGTCGCAGTCGAGTTGAGCGTGAACGCGACGCTCGCCGTCGAGGCCGACGTGATCTCGGGGAAGTTCTGGAGGCCGTTCGGGCCCGCGTCGCCGTCGCCGGTGTCGTTGGGCGTCACGCCGTCCTGGTTGAGGTCGATGCCGAGGCCGGCGCTGCCGGTCGCCGAGCCGTTGGCGGCGATGTCGTTGCCGAGCACCGACGCCTGTGCGAACGCGACGGTGACGCCCCGGCCCGTGTTGCCGCGGATACGGTTGGCTTCCACGTCGTCGCGGACGCCGTCGCCGTCCGTGCCCACGCGCAGGCCCGTTGTCGTCCCCAAGGCGGCAATGCCGGTGGCATTGCCGACAGGAGTCGTGCCGTCAGCGCCGAGCCCGACATAGTTGCCGGCCACGACCGCGTCTGTCGTGCCGCGGAGGTCGATGCCTGTGCCCGAGTTGCCGGAGACGACGTTGCGCTCGGCCGCGTCGGCCGTCCCGTTGCCATCCGTGCCGATGCGCAGCCCCGTCAACGGATTGCCCCCCCCTGAGGCGAAAATGCCGGTGCGGTTGGCGACGCGGGTCATGCCGTCGGCGCCGAGCCCGACATAGTTGCCGGCCACGACCACGTCTGTCGTGCCGCGGAGGTCGATGCCGGATCTGCCTGCTGCTGAGCTACCCGCGACGACGTTGCGCTCGTCTGCGTCGGCGATCCCGTTGCCATCCGTGCCGATGCGCAGGCCCGTCAACGGCTCGGCCGTCGTCCCGAAGGCGAGGATGCCGGACAGGTTGGCGGCGCGGGTCGTGCCGTCGGCGAGGAGCCCGACATAGTTGCCGGCCACGACCACGTCTGTCGTGCTCTGGAGGCTGATGCCTGAGCCCCCGTTGCCCGAGACGATGTTGCGCTCGGCCACGTCGGCCGTCCCGTTGCCGTCCGTGCCGACGCGCAGGCCTGCCAGCGGGGCGTCCGTAATCCCGAAGGCGAAGATGCCGCTGCCGCTGTTGGCGACGGCCGCCGTGCCGGCCGCGTTGAGGCCGACATAGTTGCCGGCCACGACCGTGTCTGTCGTGCCGTCGAGGAAGAGGCCTCTCCCCGAGTTGCCCGAGACGACGTTGCGCTCGGCCGCGTCGGCGGTCCCGTCGCCGTCCGTGCCCACGCGCAGGCCCGTCGACGGCCGACCCGTCGCCCCGACAGCGGTGATGCCGTTGAAGTTGGCGACGGCCGCCGTGCCGGCGGCGTTGAGCCCGACATAGTTGCCGGCCACGACCGTATTCGTTGTGCCGTCGAGGACGATGCCGCCCGTGTTGCCCGAGACGACGTTGCGCTCGGCCGCGTCGGCCACGCCGTCGCCGTCGGTGCCCACGCGCAGGCCCGCGAGCGGACCGGACGGGTTCCCGGAGGCGATGATGCCGGTGCTGTTCGCGACGCGGGTCGTGCCGTCAACGCCGAGCCCGAGGTAGGTGCCGGCCACGACCGTGTTCGTCGTACTGACGAGGTTGATGCCGAAGAAGAAGCCGCCGATGGCGAGGCCGCGCACGGTCTGCTCCGAGCCTGTGAGCGTAAGCCCGTTGTAGTTCGCCACGTCCGGGCTCGTCGTCCCCGAGACGAGCGCGACGCGGAGCACGGCGTCCGTGCCCACGGCGAGCGTGTTCTGGACCGCGCCAGGCTGCGTATAGCCGTCGATCGTCACGCCGGCGCGCGTGACCGCCGGCAACTCCGTCTCGACAAGGATCGTCGCGACGCCGTTCATGGCCCCGTTGGCCTCCGTCACCTCGAAGCCGATCCGGACGAGGGCCGCGTTGGCTTCGGCGACCGAGATCGCCTCGCGCAGCGAGCAGTCGCCGTCGAGCACGTTGTCCGTGCAGCCGGCGAGGCTGGTCGCGGCGTCGCTCGCGACGCCGTCCACAAACGGCGTGTCGGCGGCGGTGTCGACGAGCAGGTCGACGCCCGTCACGGTCGCGACCCCGAGCAGCGGCGTCGTGTCGGACGCCGTGTTGTCGCCCGGCGCGACGTCCGGCCCGTTCGCCCCGTCGTCCGAGATCGTCGCCGTGTTGCTGATGGCGGTCGTGCCGGCCGGCACCGACGCCGCGACGGTCACGGCGAACGTGACCGACCCGGTCGCGCCATTTCCGATCGTGCCGAGGGCCAGCGTGCACGTGCTCCCGGCCGACCCGCTCGGGGAACACGCCCACCCGGCCGAACTCGCGCCGGCGTTGAAGGTGGTGCTGGCCGGGACCGTCTCCGTGATCGCGACGCCGGTTACCCTCACGCCGCCGTTTGCGTAGCCCAGCGTGTAGGCGACGGTCCCGCCGGGGCTCACCGAGGCCCCGCCGTCACTCTTGCTCAGGCTGAGATCCAGGCTGAAGGAGGGGTAGGCCACGACGGTGCCCACGTTGTCGCCCGAGTAGCTGTTCTGTCGCACGACGAGGATGCGTCCGTCGGCGAGCTGCGTGACCTCAGAGGGAAGGCCGCCCGCGGCGAAGACGGCCCGCCCGGTCCCATCCGCGGCGAACGCAGTCACCCGGTTGGCCCCCTGCTCCACGACGAGGACGCGCCCGTCGGTGAGCTGCGTGATGCCGAACGGGCTGCTCAGCCCTGTTGCGAAGACCGTCCGGCCCGAACCGTCAGACTGGAAGGCCGTCACCTGGTTGCCGCTGCTCTCCGTGACGAGAACACGCCCGTCCGCGAGCTGCGTGACATCGAGCGGGAAGTTGAGGCCCGTCGCAAACGCCGTCCGACCCGTGCCGTCGGGCTGGAAGGCGATGACCTCGCCGGATCCGCCGGACACAGCGAGAACGCGCCCGTCGGCGAGCTGGGTGAGGCCGGGGTTCGTGCTCAAGCCGGTCGCGAACACGGCCCGCCCGCTGCCGTTGGCCTGAAAGACGAGGATCCGGCCGGTGCCCACCTCCGCCACGAGAATGCGTCCGTCGGCGAGTTGCAGGACGCCGGCCGGGTTTCCGAGGTCCGTCGCGAACGCCGTCTTGCCCGTCCCGTCGGCCTGGAACGCCGTCACCCGGCCGCTTGGGGCGGGTGCCATGGGCGTCCTCACTTCCACGACGAGGACCCGACCGTCGGAGAGTTGCGTGACGCCCCCAGGTCCCGTCAGGCCGGAAGCGAAGACGGCGCCGGACGGCTGGGCCGAGGCAGCGCCGGCGATCACGGCGAGGGCCGCGAGAAGAGAGGCAGAACGAAAGAGCATCGGGAGGAGGCGAGACGGGCGGAGGCGCCCCGTGTTACGTGTGAGCATACAGGCTAGCATGTGAATCTAATCGGACCGCTCTGTGCAGAATCGGACATCCCCGCGGGCAACTCGACCGCCATGTCGGCAGCCAGGCGGGCCTCGCGCGGGGCGACGCCCGTGACGGCGCGGAAGGCGCGCCCGAACGCCGACGCGTCGGCGTAGCCCACCGCCTGCGCGACGTCGGCCACGCTCAGCGCGTCGTCGGCGAGCAGCGCCCGGGCGCGCTTGATGCGGCGCTGCCGCAGGAACGCACGCGGCGTCTGGCCGGCGAGGGCGACAAAGCGCCGCCGGAGGTGGCGCGGGCTGAGGCGGAGCGCCTCGGCGACGGCGTCGACGCCGAAGCGGGCGTCGTGCAACCGGCGGTCGACGAGGACGGCGACGCTCGCGAGGAGCGCCGGGGTGCGGCGGGGCATGGAGGCGACAGCGATCATGCCTCCAGGATGCCCCGGCCGCGTCCTGCCAAACCGGCCGCAAATCCTGCCATAGCGGCCATCCTACCTAGAAAACACGTCTCAGGCGGCCGTCTGCTCGGACGGGAGCGCGCCGCGGACGGCGACGAACGCGCGGCGGAAGCCCTCGTCGTCTGCATACCCGACGGCGCGAGCGGCCTCGCGGATCGTGTGCGTCCCGGCCCGCAGCAGCTCCGCCCCGGCATCGACGCGGGCGCGGCGCAGGCGCGCGAGCGGCGTGTCGCCCGTGATCGCGCCGAGCTTGCGGCGCAGCTGGCGCGGCGAGAGGCCGAGCGCCTCGGCGAGCCGCTCGGCGCCGAAGAGGGCGTCCGAGAGGCCGTCCCCAACCGCCGCATCGACGCGGTCCAGGAAGCGGCGCTCGGCGTCGGAGAGTGCGGGCGGCTCGGGCTCAGCCCCGGCGCGGCTGTCACCTGACGAGTCGCCTGACAGAGCGCCGGACGAGTCGCCGCCGGGCGCGGCAGCGAAGCGGGCGCGGAGGCGCTCGCGCTCGGCGACGAGCCCGGCCGCCTGCGCCCGGAGCACGTCGGCGTCGAACGGCTTGGCGAGGTAGCCGTCGGCCCCGGACTGGAAGCCGGCCACGCGCGACGCGGCGTCGGCGCGGGCGGTGAGGAGCAGGACTGGGACGTGGCTTGTCCGCCAGTCCGCCTTGAGCGCGTCCGTGAGGGCGATCCCGTCGAGTTCAGGCATCATCACGTCGCTCACGACGAGGTCCGGCACGTGGTCCAGCGCGAGGCGGAGCGCCTCGGCCCCGTCGGCGGCCTGGAGAATGGTGACCGGCCGGCGGAAGCCGGTGCCGCCCGTCCGCGCGAGGTGGCCGGCGACGTAGGCCCGCAGGTCGGCGTGGTCCTCGGCGACAAGCACGACGAGCGCGTCCGGCGCGACGGGGTCGTGCGCAACCGCGTCGGGCGCGAGGGCAGCCGGCACCGCGTAGCCATCGCCGGACGCCTCGGCGACAGGTTCTACCGCGTCGACTGTCTCGCCGAGCGGGAGGACGATCGTGAACGTCGCGCCCTCACCCGGCGCGCTCGCAGCCTCGACGCGTCCGCCGTGGCGCTCCGTCCAGTCCCGCGCAAGCGCGAGTCCGAGGCCGGTCCCGACGCCCGCGCGCTCGTCGGCGCGGTAGAAGCGCTCGAAAAGGTGCGGGAGCGCGTCTGCGGGCACGCCCGGGCCTGTGTCGCGGACGGCGATGCGCGCCTCAGCGCGGGCGTCGCTGAGGGAAACCGTGTCCAGCCGGACGGCGACGCGCCCGCCGGGCGGCGTGTGGCGGAGCGCGTTGGCGAGCAGGTTGCCGAGCGCGCGCTCAACGGCGAGCGCGTCGACCGTCACCGCGAGCGCGTCAGGCACCTCGACTGTGAGCGCGACGCCGTCGCGCTCGGCGAGCCCATCGAAGGTCGCGACCGTCGCGCGGACGAGCTCGGCGAGGTCCGCAGGCTCGGGCCTGTGGGGCATCTGCCCGGCGTCGAGGCGCGCGGCGTCGAGCAGGTCGTCGACGAGGCGCGCGAGGCGGGCGGCGTTGCCGTGCGCGAGGTCGACCGCGCGCTGCACGGGTGCGCTGAGCGGGCCGTGGAGGCCACGGCGGAGGTCGTCGAGTGGGCCGTGCGTGAGCGTGAGCGGCGTGCGGAGCTCGTGGCTAGCGGTCTGGAAAAAGTGCGCTTGCGCGTCCTGCGCCTCGCGCACCACGACGTTGGACTGGGCGAGGTCTGCGTTGGCCGCTTCGAGCAGGCCGGCCTGCCGGGCGGTCTCGGCCGCCCGCGCGGCCGACTTACGGGCCATCCGCCGCGACGTCCGGACGTAAATGGCGGCGGCACCGGCTCCGAGGACGAGCAGCAGGGCGAGGGCCCCGGCCCCGAGGCGCGCTTGGCGGCGCTGCGCGACGATGGCCTGCCGGCTGGCCTCGGCCGCCGCGCGGGCCTCGATCTGCCCGACGCGCCGGGCCTGCTCGGTGTCCCGCAGGCGGTCCGCGAGGGCAGACGTACGGCGGAACGCGGCGAGCGCGCCGGGGGCGTCGCCGGCCGCTTCGAGCGCGAGGGCCAGCTCGCCGTAGGCGTCGCGCGCCAGCACGGGCAGGTCGGCGGCGTCGGCGATGTCGGCGGCGCGGCGCGCGAAGGCGGCAGCGTCGGCTGGGCGGCGCGCGAGGCTGGCGTCGCGGGCGAGCTGCACGAGCGCGTACGCCGTCGACTCGGGGACGAGGGCGAGAGCGACGAGCGAGTCGGCGGCGGGATGGAGCGCCCGGCGCGCGTCGACCGTGCGCCCGAGCGCGAACAGGACGGCCGCCTCGCGGACGGCGAGGTCGTAGCGGTCGACTTCCCACACGGTGCTGTCGGCGTGCGTGCGCGCCTCGCGGTACGTGGCGAGCGCAACCGCGCGGCGGCCTGCGGTGAGCTGGAGGTCGCCGAGCAGGCGGAGCACGTACATCGCGTTGCCCGGATGCCCGTCGGCGATGTGCCGGTCGGCAATCCGGCGGAAGGCGCGGGCGGCCGCGTCCGTTCGGCCGAGCGCGGCGTCGACCTTCGCGAGACCGACGGGCCCCTCGGAGGTCAGGTCGTCGAGGCCGGCCCGCGCAGCCGTCGCAGCGAGGCGGCGGTAGTGCCGCGCGGCCTCGGCGTAGTGGGCCTGCGCCAGCTCGATGTCGGCCAGGTTGAGGTCGGCCAGGGCGAGGCTGCGCTCGTCGCCAAGCCGCGCCGCGTCGCGCGCAATGGTCCCGAAAGTGGCCCGCGCCGAGTCGGGCTGCCCGGCCTCGGCGTAGCGGAAACCGAGCATGTTGAGCGGCACGAGCGCGTTGCGCGCGCCGTCATCGCCGCCCTGCCGGCGGTGAACGGCCAGCCCGGCGCGCATCTGGGCGCGGCCGGCCGCCTCGTCGCCGGCTTCGGCGATCGTCGCGCCATGCCACGCGAGCGCGTAGCCCTCGGTCTTCGGGTCGCGGGCCTGGTGCGCGGAGGCTGCGGCGCGAGAGAACGCCACGCCGGCCTCAGGCGAGCCGGTGAAGTACAGCGCCCGCGCGAGCGCGTACTCGCTCCGCCCGACGCCCCGGGCGTAGCCGCCGCGGCGCGCGAGGGCGAGGGCGCGTGTGGCAAGCACGCGGGCACTGTCCGGGCTCTGTGCCTCACCTGCGGCGTTGACAAGCAGGTTCACACGGGCCTCGACGCTCGCGGCCGACTGACCGAGCGAGGAGTGCGATGCGAAGACGAGGAGCAGGAAGGGGACGGCGCGGCGCATCGCGAGACGAGGGGCGGAAGCCGTATCTAACTCCGACGCGACCCCGACGCGACCTGTCCTGTCGCAGGGGAGCGGCCCGGACGTGCATCGGACGTGTCCGGCCCGCTACCGGACGACCGTAAGCCGCCGCACGAGCACCTCGTCGACCCCTTCGACACGGACGACGTACACGCCTGGTGCCAGCGCGGCCGTCGGCCGCGAGCGCTACCACGCCTGCCGCCTCACCGTTGCGCAGCACCGCCATCTCGCGGCCGAGTGCATCGATGACCACAGGCCCCGGATAGGACGCTTACTCAGGCCGCCAGCAGGTGCCGAACTGCGTACATGTGCGACGGGTCGAGCAGCAGCGACCAGAGCACCGAGGGTTCGAAAAGCCGCCCGTCATCTCGAGATGGCGGGACCATCACGCGACGCGTCGAACGTGGGCGAGCGGCAGAAGCGTGGAGACGAGCCTGAATAGTTCAAGTTGAGTCTCGTCCGGGTCGCACGTCTCGAAAGGGGCCGTTTCTTCGGAGACGGCCCCTTTCAGCATGTGCCAAACTCTGTCCGGCCGCAATCGAGTCCGCATCTCCCACGGGTCAGTCCCTGGTCTCTAGATCCGCCGTTGCGCTTTCTTCAAATGAGCAGGCTAGCCCGCTCCGACTGAGCCGCTGCCACTCCCCGCCCCTCCCTACGCGGCTTCAATCAGCCGTCGGGCGTCGTTCTGGCGAGCGGCGCGTTGCTGCGGCGGCGAGGATGCTGGCGAGGGCGACCAAGCCGGGCGCAACTGCCGGGTTGCCACCCGCAAGCGACTCCCAGACGATTCCAGCGGCGCTGAGCGTCGGGTCCACTTCGCGCGCGAACGCTGCGTTGCCCCACAGGTGCAGGCAAACTCCGGCGAGGCTCGTGGCGACACCAAGTAAGGCCGTCACGCGGACAGCCCGCACCGCGACGCTTCCCCTCGAAACGCTCAGCCAGCCGATCGCGGCGAGGCCAGCCGCGACCGCGACGAACGGAATCCACTGCTGCCAGTCTTCGATGTGGTCGACGAGCACCAGCTCAACCGCGACCGCTGCGTATACCGCCGCGGCCGTACCAAGAAGGAAGCGCCGAAACCACGCGGTGCCGTCGCGCTCCTCGAGGCGGCTCACTCGGCGACGAGCGTGAGGGCCGCCGCCGCACGGTCACCCCCTGGAACGGCCGCCTCGTACGCCGTGAGGAACGCCTCGTGCGAGCCGTATGGGCGACCCGCGATGAGCGCCTCCGCCTCGGCCTGCCCGACTCCGGGAAGCTGCTGCAACGTCGCGGCGTCGCTCTGGTCCACATCGACCGGGACGAAGACGTACGGTTCGTACGCTGCGACCTGCTCGTCGTCCACGTATTTGCCGATCTCGCGTCGAAACTGCTCGATGCTGGCGTACGGCCGATACTCGTCGAACTCGTGCGCCATCTTGTCCCCGACGCCGGGGATCGTTTTGAAGTCGGCTTCGGACGCTGTGTTGAGGTTTATCCGGGGCGCGGCGACAGCAACCGGCGCGTCCGACACCTCTGGGACTGAGGTGGACGCCGCCGGCGCCTCAGCGTCCGGACTCTCAGAACACGAGGCGAGCGTGAGAGCGAGAGTGGAAACGAGGAAGAGAAAACGCATGTGTCTGGTAATGTGAGTGGACGAACACGCTTCGCGGGACCGAGGGTGGCCGCAGATGCATGGCCACTCGTGCGTGCAGCAGAGCCGCGCAGCGCAGCCGCGAGCTGGTACGGTAGAGCGCCGCGATACGGATCTGGCGTCGCCGATGCGGCGCCCGTCCAAATTAAGAGGTGCACGTTTCGACAGCCTCCCGCTCGTGCCGTTCACCCTGTCGCGTCTTCTCTGGCACCCCCGCCCCGAGGCGCCGAGGGGAGCGCGCGAGCAACGCCCACGAGCACGAGCGCGACAACGGCCACAGCCGTGAAGCCGAGCCTGTAGCCGTCCTCAGCCGTCGAGGCGGACGCGGCGAGTGCCGTCAGCGCCGCGGCGCCCGCAAGCTGCCCGATGCTCAGGAAAACGGTCGAGAGGCCCTGCGCGACGGTCCGCTCGCCGGCGCCGGCCTCAGACAGGAGGATGTAGCTCAGCGACGAGCCGAGGATGCCCGACAGGCCCAGCCCGAGCACGACCGTTGCCGCGACGTGCAGGCCGAGTCCGGGCGCCGCGGCGACACCGGTCAGCCCGAGCGTCACGAGAACAGCGGCCGCCGTCACGACAGGTCGCGGCCCGACGCGGTCCAGGAACCGACCCGAGACGGGCGAGCCCAGGGCGACGCCGCCGACGAGCGGCAGCAGCAGGTACGACGCTCGCGACGCCTCGACGCCGTAGGCCGCGACGGTGTAGGCCGAGAGCAGCACGAACGTCGCCTCGACCATGCCCGCGCCCACGGCGAGCGCGCACGCGACCTGAACCGGCCGCCGCGCGACGAGGCCCGGCCGGATCAGCGGTGCCGCGGCGCGCCGCTCGACGACGACGAGCATCCCGGCGAGCGCTGCGGCGAGCCCGAGCACGCCGCCCGACTCGGGGCGCAGCAGGCCGGCGAATGGCGCCGCGGCGTCGAGTTCGGCGAGGCCGACGACGAGCGCGACGAGCAGTGCCACGAGCGTGACCGTGCCGAGCGCGTCGAACGGCGGCGCCTCGGCGCGGCGCTCCTGCCGCGGGAGCGTCCGCGCGCTGAGTCCGAACACGAGCAGGGCGAGCGGAAGCGAGAGCGCGAACAGCCAGCGCCAGCTCGCGAGCGACAGCACGATTCCGCCGACGGCAGGCCCGACGAGGAACGCGACGCCGAACACGGAGCCGAGCAGGCCGACCGCGCGCCCGCGCCGCTCGGGCGGGTACACGTCGCCGATGACGGCGCTGGCGACGGGGAAGATGCCCGAGGCGCCAATGCCCTGGACCACGCGCCCGGCGAGCAGCACGCCGAACGACGGCGCGAGCGCGACGACGAGCGTCCCCAGCGCGAAGATGGCGATGTCGGCGAGATAGACGGCGCGGCGCCCGATGCGGTCCGACAGCGCGGCCATGACGGGCAGGCCGGCGAGGTTGGCGAGCACGAACGCCGTGAACGTCCACGCGACCTCGCGCTCGTTGACGCCGAAGGCATCGCGCAACGTCGGCAGGGCGGGCCCGACGATGGCGATGTCGAGCGCGGCGAGAAAGGTGCCGAGAAAGAGGACGCCGAGCAAGTGCTTCGGCACAGCGGGCGCTTCAATGCGGGGGGTCGACATCAGAGAGCGGCGAAGGCGCTTGCAAACGCATCGGCGGCCTGCGCGACGATCTCGGGCGTGTGGGCGCTGGACGTGAAGCACGCCTCGAAGGCGGCTGGCGGGAGGTAGACGCCGCGCTCGAGGAGCAACCCGTGCAGGCGACCAAACGCGTTCGTGTCGCTCGCCGCGGCGCTGGCGTAGTCGTGCACGGGCGCGTCGGCGAGGAAGAAGCCGAACATGGCCCCGACGGCGTCGGTCGACGACCGGCACGCCCGCGGCGTCGGCCGCGCGCTGGATGGCGGCGGCGGTGTCGCGGGCGGCGTCCGAGGCGCGCTGCCACGCGTCGGTCGTGTCGAGCTCGCGCAGCAGGGCGAGGCCGGCGGCCATCGCGAGCGGGTTGCCCGAGAGCGTCCCGGCCTGGTAGACCGGCCCCTCGGGGGCCATGAGCTTCATCACGTCCGCCCGGCCGCCGTAGGCGCCGACGGGCAGGCCGCCGCCGATGACCTTGCCCAGAATCGTCACGTCGGGCGTGACGCCTGTCAGCGCCTGCGCGCCGCCGGGCGCGACGCGGAAGCCGACCATCACCTCGTCGAAGACGAGCAGCGTGCCGTGCGCCTCGGTGATCTCGCGCAGGAACGCGAGGAAGCCGTCGCGCGGGCGGACGAGCCCCATGTTGCCCGCGATGGGCTCGACGAGCAGGGCCGCGATGGCGCCCGGGTAGCGCGTCGAAGACGTCGCGGACGGCCGCTTCGTCGTTGAACGGGACGACGAGCGTGTCGGCGGTGACGGCGGCCGGGACGCCCGGCGAGTCGGGCAGGCCGAGCGTGGCGACGCCGCTGCCGGCCTTGGCCAGCAGCAGGTCCGCGTGGCCGTGGTAGTGGCCCTCGAACTTGACCACCTTGTCGCGCGCGCGTGAACGCGCGCGCGGCGCGGACGGCGCTCATCGCGCCCTCGGTCCCGGAGTTGACGAACCGCAGCCGCTCCATCGACGGGTAGCGTGCCTGGATCGCCTCGGCGAGGTCGACCTCGAGCGGGCTCGGCGCGCCGAAGCTGCTCCCGCGCGCGGCCTGCTCCGCGATCGCGCGCGTCGACCACCTCGGGCGCGTGCCCCAGCAGCAGCGGCCCGAACGACATCACGTAGTCGATGTAGCGGTTGCCGTCGACGTCGATGAGGAACGCGCCTTCGCCGCGCTCGATAAAGCGCGGCACGCCGCCGACCGACGTGAAGGCGCGGACGGGCGACGAGACGCCGCCGGGCATGAGCGTCTGCGCCTCGGCGAAGAGGCGCTCGGACTGAGTGGTGGTCATGTCGGACGGGAGGTCAGATGGGAATCGAGAGAGGCGAGAAGGGTGTCGGCCGCCGCCTCAGCGGTTGCGATGACGTCGGGCAGGCCGACGCCGCGCAGCGACGCGCCGACGAGGGCGAGGCCCGGATGGCGGGCGAGCGCGGCGTCGAGCGCGGCGAGGCGCTCGGGGTGGCCGAGCGTGTAGCGCGGCTGCACGTCGCGCCAGCGGTGGACGGCCGTGACGGCCGGCGCGCCGGTCCACGCGAGACGCGCGCGGAGGTGGGACACGGCCGCGTCGAGCGCCTCGGCGTCGCCGAGGCGGGCCGCGTCGGGCGGGCGCAGGAAGACGCGGGCGAGGTCGTGGCCCGCCGGGCGCCGTGCCCGGGTGCTTGCGCGAGAGCATCGTGACGGCCTGCACGGCTCCGCCTTCGGCGCGCGGGACGAGCCAGCCCGAGGCGTCGGGCACGCGCGCGGCGCTGCTCGCGAAGCCGACGACGACGGCCGTCCCGCTCGCGACCGGGATGCCCGCGAGCGGCGCGGCCAGCGCCTGCGTCCAGCCCGGCGAGCACGCGCGCCGCGGCCGGCGCGGGAAGGGCGACGACGAGCGCGCGTGCCTCGACGGTGCGGCCGTCGGCAAGGGTGGCGCGAAACCCGCCTCCCTGCGCCTCGACGCGCTCGACCGCGACGCCCGTCTCGACGGGCACGCCGAGCGACTCGAGCGACGCCGCGAGCGCGTCCGGCAGTGCGTCCATGCCATCGATAGGGCGGCGGAACGGCGACGCCGCGGCGCTCGGCGTGCGCGCCGCGGCGCAGGCTCAAAAATGCGCCCTGCCGCTCGCGCTGCGTGGAGGTGCGGGAGCGTCGCGCGGAGCGAGACCGGGGCGTCGGTGCCGTAGAGGCCGCCGAGCAGGGGCTCGATGAGGCCCGCCCAGGCGCCGCGGCCGAAGCGGCGCACGGCGAACGCCTCGAGGCTCTCGTCGGCGTCGCCGCGGCGCGCGCGCACGAGCGGCTCGAGCGCCGCGCGCGAGCTTGGCCGCCGGGCCCAGCGCGGGCGAGCGCAGAAGCGGGCCGAGGCGCCCCGGGACGAGGCCCGTCATCCCGGCCGGCAGCGGGCACGAGCCGCCCGCGGCGCTGGATGAGCGCGCCCGTCCGCGCCGGCGCCGTCTCGACGCCGAGCGCGTCGCACAGCGCCTGCGCATGGCGGCTTGCGGACCAGAAACGCGTCCGGCCCGACGTCGGCCGTGAACGCCGGCCGATGCGCGGAGCGTCCGCACGACGCCGCCGACGCGCTCCGACGCCTCGACGAGGCGCACGCGCGCGCCGCGCGAGCGCCAGCCGCCGCGCCGCGCGAGGCCGGCGACGCCGCCGCCGACCACGAGCACGTCGCAGGGCAGCCGTGTCGGTCACGGGTTCAGACGGGCGAGGTCGTGCCCGCGGGCATCGGCATCGTCGGGGCCGGCGCGACGGCGGCGCGCACGTCGGAGGCGATCCAGCCCTCGGCCGCGGCGCGGCCCTCGACGAGCTCGGCGAGCAGGCGCGTGTAGCGCGCGTCGTCGTTGAGGCTCGGCGGGCGGACGAGCGTCATGCCGTTGCGCCTTGGCCGCCTTCTGCGCCTCGATGTCGATGTCGAACAGGATCTCGACGTGGTCGCTCACGAAGCCGATGGCGAGGCTGACGACGTTCGTGATGCCGCGCTCGGCCTTGAGGGCGGGCACGTGGTCCTCGAGCTGCGGCTGGAGCCACGGCTCCGGGCTGCGGCCCTCGCTCTGGTAGCTCCAGCTCCACTGGTCCTGCGCGCAGGCCGGCGCGCTCGGCGATAAGCCGCGCCGTCGTCCAGAGCTGGTCCTGGTACGGGTCGCCCTCGCGCAGCACGCGCACGGGCAGGCTGTGCGCCGAGAGCACGACGTGGACGTCCTCGCCTCGGGGAACTGCGCGATGCCCTGCCGGACGCGGTCCGCGAACGCCTCGATGAGCAGGTCGGCGTCGAAGTACGCGTCGACGTAGGTGAAGTCGATGTCGCCGCGGTAGAGCTCGAGCCCGGCCTGGACCTTGCCCTGGTACTTCGCGATCGACATCGACGAAAAGTGCGGCGCGAGCACGATCGCGACGGCGCGCGTGATGCCGTCGTCGATCATCTGGCCGACGGTCTCCTCGATCCACGGCGCCCAGTGGCGCATGCCCATGTAGGCGCGGAAGCGCTCGGGCTCGCCGGGCGGGTTGAGGTGCGCCATCGCGCCGTCGATCTGCTGCTGCGTCAGGCCCAGGATGGGCGAGGCGCCGCCGATGGAGCGGTAGTTGTTCGTGATCTCGTCCAGCACGGCCGTCGTCGTCGGGCGGCCGTGGCGGATGTCCGAGAGGTAGCCCGGGATCTCGTCGAGCGAGGCTGGCCCGCCGTAGGCCATGAACAGGACGCCGACGGGCTTTTCTGAGTCTGCATGGTAGTGGTCAGGCGGGGACGGACTGCGAGGTCCGCTCGTGGACGTAGTCGGCGAGGCGCGCGACGGCGTCGGGCGGCGTCGACGGGACGAGGCCGTGGCCGGTGTTGAAGACGTGGCCCGTCGCGGGCGCCTCGGCGAGGACGCGGTCGGTCTGCGCCTTGAGCTCGCGCCACGGCGCCTGCAGCAGGAACGGGTCGAGGTTGCCCTGGAGCGGAAGTCCGCCCGGACGCGACATGCGAGACGCGGGCGTGCGCCTCGGTCAGTGACGGCCCGGCGTCGACGCCGATCGCGTCGCCACCGGCTGCGGCGACCGCGTCGAGGTGGCCGGCCGTGCCGGTCGTGAAGTGGACGACCGGCTTGCCGGTCTGCTGCGCGATCGCGATGAGCTTCGCCGTGTAGGGCGCGGCGTAGCGCTCGTAGTCGGCCCGCGAGAGCGCGCCGGCCCACGAGTCGAACACCTGGAGCGCCTCGGCGCCGGCCTTGGCCTGCTCCGTGAGAAAGCTGCCGGCGACGGTCACGAGCTTGTCCATGAGGCGGCGCCACGCGGCCGGCTCGTTGTACATGAACACGCGCGTGCGCTCGTACGTTTTCGACCCGCCGCCCTCGATGGCGTAGGCCGCGAGCGTGAACGGCGCCCCGGCGAAGCCGAGCACGGGCGTCCTGTCGCCCAGCTCGGCGCGCGACGATGCGGATCGCGTCGAGCGTCCACGGCATCGTCTCGCCGGCCGGCGGCGTCGCGAGCAGGTCGACGGCCTTCGTCGAGCGGATCGGGTTGTCGATGACCGGCCCGACGCCGCTCGCGAAGCGCAGCTTCGAGGCCCATCGTCTCGAGCGGCGGCAGCAGGTCCGAGTAGATCACGGCCGCGTCGAGGTCGAAGCGGCGCAGCGGCTGGAGCGTGATCTCGGCCGCGATCTCGGGCGTCTTGACCATCGTCAGGAAGTCGCTCTTCTCGCGGACGGCGCGGTACTCGGGCAGGTAGCGCCCGGCCTGGCGCATAAACCACACGGGCGTGGCGTCGACGGGCTCGCCGCGGAGGGCGCTCAGGAATCGGGACATCGGAAGGGAATGGGAGATGGGAGGCGCGGACCGAGGCGCGCAGTCGCTCGCGCCTCGTGTCATCAGTGGCCGGAGCCGGCGTGGTCGAGGGCCCACGCGAAGGGGCCGGCGCTCTGCCAGACGGCGCGGCCGGCGAAGAACGGCCCGAGGCGGTCGATGAACTCGGCCGTCTGCCGCGTCGCGCGCATCCGCTGCACGACGGCCGAGAGCGGGTGCAGATCCCGCCCGACGAGCCCGGCCACGAAGTCGGCATCGTTGGGGTCGAGGCCGTGGCAGGCGAGGCGCACGTCGTGCGCGTGGTCGCCCTTGCCGAAGGCGCGGCCGATGCCGCCGTGCTCCATCAGCATCCGGCGCTGCTCCTCGCGCGGCTCGCGCTCGAAGCGCCCCGAGCGCCGCAGCGGGTACCACACGGCCCACGGCCACTCGGGGTTGGTGATCGTCGCGACCGGCTTGGCCACGAGCGCGCCGACGAGGTCCTGCTCGTAGCCGATCGAGTAGGTCCGGCCGAGCATCGTCAGGTCGGGCCGCGGCGTGAGTGCGGCGAACGGCGGCGAGAGGTGCAGCGCGCGGCCGTCCTCGACGAAGAACGCCGGGTCCTCGTGGAACGTCACGACGGCCGCGCCGCGCGGGTCCTGCGCGCTCTGGTAGACGCGCCCCGCCGACGCCCGACGCCGCGAGCGGCCTCGGCGAGCGGGGCCGTGTCGGCGCAGTCCGTGTAGGCGAGCAGCTGGACGAACAGGCGGCGGTCGAGCGACTGCGGGCGCGCCGTCGGCGGTCTTGCCGCGCTCGGCGAGGTCGAGGCCGGCGGACGGTTCGGGAGCGGCGCGAGCGTCCGCGTCGGCAGGTGCAGTGGCGAGGTCGAGGGGCATCGGGTTAGTCGGTGGCTTCGCGCAGCCAGCGGGCGGCGTCGAGGGCGTGGTAGGTGACGACGAGGTCGGCGCCGGCGCGGCGGATCCCGGTGAGCGTCTCGAGGACAGCCCGGCGCTCGTCGAGCCAGCCGCGGGCGGCGGCGGCCTTGATCATGGCGTACTCGCCCGAGACGTGGTAGGCCGCGAGCGGGCGGTCCGGGAACGCGTCGCGCAGGCGGCGGACGACGTCGAGGTAGGCCACGGCGGGCTTGACCATCAGCATGTCCGCGCCCTGCTCGACGTCGAGGGCCGCCTCGCGGAGCGCCTCGCGGGCGTTGGCGGGGTCCATCTGGTGCGTCCGGCGGTCGCCGAAGGCGGGCGCGCTCTGCGCGGCGTCGCGGAACGGGCCGTAGAACGCCGAGGCGTACTTCACGGCGTACGACAGGATCGCCACGTCCGAGAAGCCCTCGGCGTCGAGGCCGTCGCGGATCGCGCCGACGACGCCGTCGATCATCGACGACGGCGCGACGACGTCGGCGCCGGCGCGGGCGTGGCTGACGGCTGCAGCAACGTGCTGCGGCAGCGAACTCGTCGAGGTCGAGGTCGCCTCCGCGCCGAGATGTAGCCGCAGTGGCCGTGGTCCGTGTACTCGCACAGGCAGACGTCGGTGACGACGGCGATCTCGGGCACGGCGTCCTTGATCGCGCGCGTCGCCCGCTGGACGGCCTCGGTGTCGTCTGCAGACGACGAGCCCACGGCGTCTTTGTGCTCGGGCAGCCCGAACAGGAGCACGCCCGAGAGCCCCGCCGTCGCCGCGCGCTCGGCCTCGCGCACGGCCTCGTCCACGGACAGCTGGAAGACGCCGGGCATCGACACGATCTCGTCGCGATGCCCCGTCCCGGCCTTGACGAAGAGCGGCAGGATGAAGTCGGACGGCGCGAGGCGCGTCTCGCGCACCATGCCGGCGCACGGCGGCCGAGGCGCGGAGCCGCTGCGGGCGCTGTCGGAGGAGAGCAGTCGTGAGCGTTTCCATCTCAGGCGAGCAGGTGGGCGAGCGTGTCGACGAGTCCGGCGATGGTCGCCGGGTCGGCCGTCGCGGTCGGTGTGAGGCCGTGCGCGCGGATCTCGTCGGCCGTGACGGGGCCGATGGCGACGAGCGCGGCGGTGCCGAGAGACGCGTAGCCGCCGTCCTCGGCGATGTCGCGAAGCGCACCGAGGAAGCCGCGCACGGTCGAGGGCGACGTGAACGTGATGGCGTCGGGGCGTGCGTCGAGCGCACGGCGAACGGCCGACGGCGTGGCGCCTTCCAGCGTGCGGTAGGCAACGGCGTCTGTCACGTCGGCGCCGCGCCCGGCGAGGCGCGCGGCGATGGCGCGGCGCGCGATGTCGGAGCGCATCAGCACGACGCGGTCGCCGGCCTCGACCGGCAGTTCGGCCGCGAACGCGTCTCCGGTCGACTCACTCGGCAGAAAGCCCGGCCGCACGCCGACGCAGGCGAGCGCCTCGGCCGTCCCCGGCCCGACGGCCGCGACGCCGAGCCCGTCGGGAAGCCCGTCCGGCCACGCCGCCGCGACGGCCGGCCAGCCGTAGCGGACGCCGCTCGGGCTCGTGAACCCGAGCCACCGTGCGCCTTCGAGCGACTGCGCCGCGACGACGAGCGCGGCCGAGTCGAGCGGCGGGGCGCTCTGGATGGACGGCACGAGGATGGGCGTCGCGCCGAGCGCGCGGAGCGTCTCGGCGAACGGGTCCGCCTGGTCCTCTGAGCGCGTCACGACGACGTGCCGGCCCTGGAGTGGCTGGGTGCTCATGGGGCGAGCAGGTCTGCAGCACCGGTGGCACGCGCGACGGTGGCCGCTGCATCGCCGAGGCGCCGAGCCGCGTCCGGGCCAACCTCGACCGACTCGCTCACATCGACGCACGCCGAGCCGTCGAGCGAGAGGACGCGGCCGCGGAGCGCGAGGCGTCCGCCCTCGGCGGTGCCGAGCGCGCCGACGGGTGCGGAGCAGCCGCCGCCGAGCGCGGCCAGAAAGTGGCGCTCGGCCTCGACGCACGCCCGCGCCGCGGCGTCGTCGATGGCGGCGACGAGGCGCCGCACGCGGTCGTCGGCGGACCGCACCTGGACGCCGATCGCGCCCTGGCCCGGCGCCGGCAGCATCTCGGCGATCGAGAAGACGGACGTGGCGTCGGCGCCGCGGCCGAGGCGCTCCAGCCCGGCGCACGCGAGCACGGTCGCGGTGTAGTCGCCCGCCTGCACCTTCGCGATGCGCGTGCCCACGTTGCCGCGGATCGAGCGGATCTCGACGTCTGGGCGCAGCCGCAGCAGCTGCGCCGCGCGGCGCGTGCTGCTCGTGCCGACGACCGCGCCCGCAGGCAGGTCTCGGAGCGCGTGCCCGGCCGGGCACACCCACGCGTCGCCCGGCGCGGCGCGCCCCGGAATGGCGCCGACGGTGATGCCGGCCGGGTTGTCCGTCGGGAGGTCTTTGAGCGAGTGGACGGCGAGGTCGACGCGTCCGTCCAGGAGGGCGGCTTCGATCTCGAGCGTGAACACGCCCTTCCCGCCGATCTCGGGCAGAGGCCGGTCCAGCGTGCGGTCGCCCTCGGTGACGAACGGCACCAGCACGACCTCGAGGCCGGGCCATGCCGCGCGCAGCAGACTGGCCACGTGCTCGGCCTGCCACGTCGCGAGCGCGGAGCGGCGGGTTCCGATGCGGAGCGCGTCAGGCATCGGCGGGGAGCGCGAACAGGCGGCGCAGCACGTCGTCCGTGAGGTCGAGGTCCGTGCGGAGCGCGCGGGTGAGGTCGTGCAGCACGCGCGTGGTGACGGTCCGCGTGAGGCGGTCGGGGTCCGTGCACGGCCCCGGCCCGGGGAGCGCCTCGCGGGCATCGGAGACGCATGTGCGGTCGCGACAGGCGCCGCAGACGGCGGCGACGGCGGCCTGCCGCGTCGCCTCGGCGCGGCGGCGCACGTCCGAGACGAGCGCCTCGCGGCGCAGGCGCGGCGCGGCCTGCGCGACGGCCTCGACCGCAGCGTCGACGAGCGCCTCGGCGGCCGGGATGGCGGCGCGGCGGCGGTCGAGCGCGCGGCCGACGGCCGAGGCGAGCGCGTCGACGTCGTGGAGCACCACGCCGGGCACCGCGGCGACGGCGGCCTCGACGTTCCGTGGAACGCCGAGGTCCACGACCACGAGCGGCGCGCCGCAGCGCGCGGCGAGGTCGGCGGGCGTCAGCACGACGCGGTCCGTGCCCGTCAGCACGGCGTCGGCCGTAGCGAGCAGCCCGCGGAGCGCCTCGGGCGCGGCGCAGGCGACGCCGTCGAGGCGCGCGCTCCGGCTGACGAGCGTCAGGCGCCGCGGCGCGAGCGAGGCCACGTGCTTGAGGAGCAGCCGCCCAATCTCCCCGCCGCCGACGACGACGACGTCGCGCCCGGCGAGCCCGCCGAGTGTCCGCGCCGCGAGCGCGACCGCGGCCGAGGCCGTCGAGGCGACACCCCTTGCCCGAGCACCGTCTGGGCGCGGACGCGCTGGCCTGCGGCGAGCGCCTCGCGAAACGCCTCGGCGAGGTGCGGCGAGAGCGTCCTGCGGCGCAGCGCCTCGGCGCGCGCGCGGCGCACCTGCCCCAGGATCTGCGCCTCGCCCAGCACGGCCGACTCGAGCCCGGCGGCGACGCGGACGAGGTGCCGCACGGCGTCGCTGCCCAGCGTGACGCGCAGCGCCGCGGCGCCCGACTGCTCCTCCCAGAGCGCTCCGCAGCGCCTCGGCGTCGCCCGCCGTGCCCTCGACGTAGACCTCCACCCGGTTGCACGTCGCGAGCACGACGAGGCCTGCGCCGAGGGCGCGGGCGCGGTCGTAGAGCGCGTCCTGGCCGTGCATGTCCAGCGCGGCCGCCTCACGGTCGGCGAGGCTGGGGCGCCGCGCTGCGAGCCCGATCTGGAACACGTTCCTCATGCGCGGTCCGCCTCGTAGGCCTGGGCGATGGTGAGCTGCACCTCGTTCATGAACTCGTTGACGCGGCGGACGAGTCCGATCTGGTCCGGCACGTCCCGCGTCTCGAAGCGCGGGTGGTAGGCCGTGGACTCGGTGAGCACGTCGCGGAAGAAGAGCGTCGCCTTGAGCGCCTCGGTGAGCGAGAGGCCACGGTCCTGCATCGTCACGGCGTAGCTCCACGCGATGCGGCGGATCTCGGCGCCTCGCGCCTCGGCGTCGCCGTGGTCCGCGACGTGGCGAAGCAGGAGGCCCATGAGCTGGCGGCCGGTCTCGCGGCTCCGCTCGCGCTCCTCGCTCGAGAGCGACTGGTTCCACGTCGCCGTCGCGTGCGAGCGGATCTCGTAGCGCGTGCGGACGGCTGCGTGCTCGGCCCACGCCTCGTCCGCCGGGTTGCCGACGGCCGGCGCTGACGGCGCCATGAGACTGGTGTCGTCTTTCGTGGCGATGAAACGCTCGACGGCGTCGGACGGGATGCGGCGGTGCCCCCCTTCCGTCCGAACCGATGCGAGGCGGCCGTCGTCGGTCCACCGCCGAACGGTCGTAACGTGGACGCCGAGGCGGTCGGCTGCGTCGCGGACAGACAGGAGAGTTGCGGCTGACACGAGTAGCTCTGAGTAGGTTTCAGAAGGTACAACCTGTCCAAATGTAGGCACGGTCAAGACGGACCCCTTGTTCAGACCTGTCACGCCCGTGGGGGCGCTCCGCCGGGCGCCTCACTATGGAAATGGACAAGCGTCAGGCAACTTCCATCACTCCCCTGTCTATCTCTCCCTCAGAATCGTCATTCGCCTCCCAGACGCGACTGAGATCCCTGTGCGCTTGGCCGCCTCGTCGTCTGCCCTGTCGCACGGTGCGACTGCCCCTGAGGGTGCTCGCCTCTCAGCCGTCACGCAGTCCGCCCCTGCCCGGCCGGGTCACGGACGGCGACACGCGCTGACCACCCGCCCTCGCGCCTGTCGCCGGGGCCACCCGCACCGTCCTCCACCCGGTCAGCGATCCTGCGGCTGAGCAGGGGCGATCTTTCCCAGCCGGCGCAGCTGACGCCTCCCGGCGCCGCGGCCAGCGGTGGATTCCGACTCTTTGTCTATCCCCCCTTTATGGCTCAACCACTCATCGCCCTCGCCGGGGCCGCCGGCGACCTCGGCACCCGAATCGCGGCGGCGCTCGTCGCCCGCGGCGCGGCCGTCCGCGCCCTCGTCCGCCCCGGCGACACGGCCGCGCCGCGCCTCGAGGCGCTCGGCGCGGTGGCCGTCGAAGCCGATCCCGGCGACGTCCATGCGATGGCCGAGGCGGTCGCCGGCGCGGACTGCGTCGTCTCGGCGCTGAACGGGCTCTGGGACGTCATCGTCGAGCGCCAAGGTGTGCTCCTCGACGCGGCCGTCCAGGCCGGCGTCCCGCGCTTCATCCCGTCCGACTTCTCCGAGGACTACACGCGCACGCGGCCCGGCGACAACCGCAACCTCGACCTGCGCCGCGCCTTCAAAGCGGTCCTCGACCGGGCGCCGATCCAGGCCACGTCCGTCCTCAACGGAGCCTTTATGGACATGCTCGGGGCCGAGATGCCGCTCGTCCAGCCGCGCATCCACCGCGTGCTCTACTGGGGCGACGCCGACCAGCCGCTCGACTTCACCACCAAGGACGACACGGCGGCATTCACGGCTGCCGCCGCGCTCGACGACGCGGCCCCGCGCATCCTCCGCATCGCCGGCGACACGCTCAGCGCCCGCAGCCTCGCCCGCACGATGACGGCCGTGACGGGCACGCCGTACACGACGCAGTGGGCGGGTAGCCTCGGGATGCTCAGCGCGATGATCCGCACGGCGCAGTTCGTCGCACCGCAGACGGGCGAGACGTTCCCGGCGTGGCAGGGCATGCAGTACATGCGCGACATGTTCAGCGGACGCGGCACGCTGCACGGCCTCGACAACGACCGCTACCCCGACCTCCGCTGGACGTCGGCCGAGGAGCACCTCGCCAGCCGCGGCGTCGGCTCCTGAGCGGGACGTTTCCCTCTTTGAGTCAGCGCAGCATCCACATGGGCACGGCCCCTGAGGATCCGTCGTGGGCGCTCGGTGTGATGGGCATGCCGGGCCGACGGGCCTGGGCCGGCCTCACGCAGGTTGGCCAGGCCAAGGCGGGTGAGACCCTCGGCATCGCCGGAACGAGCGGGCGCGATGGTCGGGAAGATCGGCAGATCCTGGGCCTTCACGCCGTGGGCATCGCCGGGGGCCGTGCTCTGCTGCCTGGTCCACCGGACGCTCGGAAAAGAGATCGAGGTCGTCACGCTGGAGGCCGGCGCGCCGTCAAACGCTAGGCCGAGCGCGTGGCGCCTCTGGAGTCCGGGGTCAGACGGTGGAACGGGTGCGGCAGCGGAGGGCGCCGCCCGCGGAGGCCACTCGGCCCTGCTCTACCTTCGGCTCGCCCACACCCTCTCCTCCGATGACGCCTCGGTTTCGACTTCGCATCGCCGCGTTGCTCGTTCTCGCCCCCGCCTGTGCCTCGGCGCAGACCCCGTGTGACATCACCGAGGCGACGGTCGACGGCCTCGCGCGGGCGCAGGCGTCGGGCGCGTGCACGGCGCGCGCGCTGGTCGAGGCGACGCTCGCCCGCATCGCGGCGCTCGACCGGCAGGGGCCGGCCCTGCGCGCGGTCCTCGAACTGAACCCCGACGCCCTCGCCATCGCCGACGCGCTCGACCGCGAGCGGGCACAGGGCCGCGTCCGCGGCCCGCTTCACGGCGTCCCGGTGCTCGTCAAGGGCAACGTCGGCACCCGAGACCGGATGACGACGACGGCCGGCGCGCGCGCGCTCGAGGGGACGGTCGCCCCGGCCGACGCGTTCATCGTGGCGCGGCTCCGCGAGGCGGGCGCGGTGATCGTCGGCAAGGCCAACCTCAGCGAGTGGGCCAACTTCCGCTCGTCGCCGTCGTCGAGCGGCTGGAGCGGTCTCGGCGGGCAGACGCGCAACCCGTACGTTCTCGACCGCTCGCCGTGCGGGTCGTCCTCGGGGACCGGCGCGGGCATCGCGGCAAGCCTCGCCGTGGTCGGCGTGGGGACCGAGACGGACGGCTCCATCGTGTGCCCCTCGGCCGCGTCCGGCCTCGTCGGCGTCAAGCCGACCGTCGGGCTCGTCAGCCGCGCCGGCATCATCCCGCTCTCGCACAGCCAGGACACGGCCGGCCCGATGGCGCGCACGGTCCGCGACGCCGCCGTCCTGCTCGGCACGCTCGCCGGGAGCGACCCGGCCGACGAGGCGACGGCGGCCAGCGGCGGCCACGTCGAGGCCGACTACACGCGCTTTCTCGACGCCGACGGCCTGCGCGGCGCCCGCATCGGCGTCCTGCGCGGCGGGGGCTTCACGGGCTACAGCGGCCCGGCGGACCGCCTCACGGACGATGCCCTCGAGGCGATGCGCGCCGCCGGCGCGGTCCTCGTCGACTCGCTCTCGCTTCCCGGCGGCTACGACGCCGACGAGTTCACCGTGCTCCTCTACGACTTCAAGCACGACGTCGACGCGTACCTCGCTGGGCTCGGCCCCGAGGCGCCGGTGCGCTCCCTCGCCGACGTGATCGCCTTCAACACGGCGAACCCGGGGCCGTTCAACCAGGACCTCCTCGAGCAGGCGCAGGGTCCGCTCATGGACGCGGCCTACACCGGCGCGCTTGCGCGCAGCCGGCGCCTCGCCCGCGCGCAGATCGACAGCCTCCTCACCACGCACCGCCTCGACGCACTCGTCGCGCCGACGGGGAGCCCAGCATGGACCATCGACGCGGTCAACGGCGACCACTTTCTGGGCGCGAGTTCGACGCCCGCGGCCGTCTCAGGGTATCCGAGCGTGACGGTCCCGGCCGGGCTCGCGCGCGGCCTGCCCATCGGGATCTCGCTCATCGGGCCGGCGTGGAGCGAGGGCGTGCTGCTGCGCCTCGCCTACGCCTACGAGCAGGCGACACAGGCACGCCGGCCGCCGGCCTACCTCCCCACGCTCCCGGACGAGTAGGCCGCCTCGACCCGCGCACGTCCCCACCTGTCGCGATCTCGGCCACTGCTTGAGTAGCCGCGGCCTCACGTTGCCGTCGTGGTCGTGTGATGCGTCCGCTGCACGTCAGGCTGACAGAACACGGCCGAGGCCAACCGTCTGACCGTTAGCGGTCTTCCGGATTCTCGTCGCCGAGCCGGGCGCCGTCGAGCCAGCCGCCCGCGAACCCGGCGCGCCGGAGGCCGCGCACGAGCGGCGCGCAGTCGCGCATGAGCCGCCACGGCAGGCCGCTCCGGTAGTTCTCGATCATGAGCACGATGGGGCCCTGGTCGAGCCCGTAGTAGCCCTGCGAGATCCAGCCGCCCGCATCCGTCTCGCCGCCGGGGAACGTCGGGTTGAAGGAGCACTTGAACCCGTAGGTGCTCGTGATCTCGGGGTGCTGCTCGTTGAGGTAGGCGAGCGCCGGGAGCACGATCTCGGGGGCAAACGGGAGGCTCGCGACGGTGGCCCACGGCGAGAGCGTCCCATCGTCTGGTCCGAACGGGATGCCGCGCGCGCGGTAGGCCCAGAACTGGCGGTCTTCGCCATCGACCGTGTGGTCGGCGGGACCCGGCCCGTCGCTTGCGGTCACGCCCCAGGCGTTCTCGCCGTAGCCGGTGAACCCGCGGGGGTTGTGGATGGCGTACGCGCGCTGGACGTGCGTCGCGCGGCGGCTGTTCTCGAAGTAGTCGATCCCTTTCTCCCGCATGAAGGCGTCCTGGAGACCGCGGAAGTCGGTCCAGACGTGCGAGAGCTGGTGGATGAAGAGCGGCCCGGCGTAGACATGCTCGGTGCCGTAGAGCGTCCGCCAGTCGTAGGTCTCCAGCCAGGCGGCGTAGCTCGCCTCGGGGATGGGGTGGGTGGGCGAGCCGAGCGAGAGGGCGTAGAGCAGGAGCGCTTCGCTGTAGCCCTCCCACCGGTGCGGGATGAAGCCGTTCTCGGGCGTCCACCCGTGCGAGACCGTCGGGCTGGAGCCTGCCCCGGACCACGATCCGGGGTCCAGCGCCCAGTCCCACTCGACGCGGCGGTAGAGGGCGTCGGCGAGGCGGCGGATCTCGGCCTCGTCTCCGCCGCCGTCGAAGTACTGCGCCGCCATGAGCGCGCCCGCGATGAGGAGCGTGGTGTCGATGGTGGAGAGCTCGCACTCCCACACGCGGCGCCCGGACTCCATGTCGAGAAAGTGGTAGTAGAAGCCGCGGTGCCCCGTCGCGTCCGGAGCCTCGCTCTGCTCGCTCTCCCAGAAGAACCGGAGCGTGGCGAGCACGCGGGCGACGGCCTCTCCCCTTCCGACGTACCCACGCTCGACGCCGACGGGGAAGCACGCGAGCGCCAGCCCGACCGCGGCGATGCTCGCGTGAGCGTCCTCGCGCGTGTTGTCTTTGACGAGGCCGTTCTCGGGGTTGACCTCGTGGAGAAAGTAGTCGAACGTGTGCCGCTGGAGGTCGGCGAGCAGCACGTCCGGGTGGGCGTCTGAATCCGGCGTGTCGGCGGGCATCGGCTAGGGGGCGAGGGTGACCGAGGCGACGGCGTGAGGCGGGATCTCGAGCTCGACGACGACCGCGCTGCCGTCGCGCGTCCACGCGTGGGGCTCGGGCCTCAGCGCGCTCGCCGCGTGGAGCGCCTCGACCTGCTCGGCGCTGAGGATAGCCCGGCTCGCCCATCGCCTCCCACAGGTTGCGGGCGTTCGCGTGGTCCTCGTCCACCCGCTCGACCGTAACGGCCGACGGGTCGGGCGCGCCGACGAGCACGAGGCGCACGCTCGCCGTCTCGATGTCGTGGTCCGGGAGCGCGTGGTTGGTGAGCAGCACCACGGTCCGGCCGTCGTCGGCCCGCGTCACCGTGGCGTCGACCGTGGTGTGGAACCCATCAACCAAGAGCCGCTCGGTGCCGGCCCGGTGGAGCAGCTCGACCGCCCGGTAGGTCGGCTTGGCGACGCCGTGGATGGTGAGAAGCCCGAACTTGCCCTTGAACGGCGTCGAGTCGAAGTAGACCTCCTCGAAGATGTCCGTGAAGGTCCAGAAGCTGTAGCCTTGCACGACATCGGCGACGTCGAGGAAGCTCTTCATCACGAAGGCGGCCGCGTAGGGCCGGTCGTGCGGGTCGTAGAACGGGTTTGACGACGCGTTCCACTCAGTGTAGTAGATCGGCCGGTCGCCGGCCTCGCGGGCCGCGTCGAGGGCCTGCTCGCGCAGGATGCCGCGCGTGCCCGCCGCGAGCTGGGCGCGCGTGTCGTCGTCGGCCGCACCGAAGGCGTCGGTGGGGTAGTGGTGCGTCGAGACAAAGTCGAGCGGCAGCTTTTCGGTCTCGCAGAAGGCGACGAGGTCCGCGACCCACGCATTCTTGGACGTTGCCGGGCCCCCGACCCGGAGCTCCGGGTCGACCCGCTTGACGGCCTGGGCGGTGGCGCGGTAGAGCTCGAAGTAGTCGGCCTGGGTGCCGGTCCAGAATTGCGGCTGGTTGGGCTCGTTCCAGACCTCGAAAAACCACTGCCGCACCTCGTCGGCCCCGTAGCGCTCGACCCAGTGCGTGAGCAGGCGCTCGATGAGCCCGGCCCAGGCGGCAGGGTCCTCGGGCGGCGTGACGTTGCCGCGGTAGTGAAAGACGGTCTCGGGGCCGGAGGCCAGCGCCTCGGGCATCATGCTGAGCTCGACGAACGGCCGCATCCCGATCCCGACCAGGAAGTCCATGACCTGGTCGGCGTTGAAGAACGAATCCACGAGGTCGCCCGCCTGTTCCACGAACGTGCCCATGTCGTCGTCTAGGAGCCCGTGGAAGCGGACGTGCCGCACGCCGAGCTCGGCGCGGCACCGCCGCAGCTGCGCCTGCCAGTCGGCGCGGAGCGCGAGCGTGGCGTGGCCGCTGCCGACGGTGTGGCTCCAGACGTGAGGGAGCGGCTCGCCGGTCTGGCTGAGGTCGCAGCGGAAGGTGGGCATCGAGGGAGCGGTTGGACTCCTCTAAGATGCACCCGACGGTCTGGAAACGGGGCAGGCACACCTCCGATGTTCGTCGGCGACCAGCCGCGGCGCTCGCGATGGACCCTGAGCCCGTGGGGCACGTCCGAGCACCCCGGACCGGCTCGCCCTGTCTGGACTCGCATCCGTCCCGGCCTTTCCCTGCCTTTCATGCCGACGCCCCCGCTTCCCCGCCAGCCCGCCCCGGACCTCGCCGTCGACGAGGTCGACGGCGGCACATGGCGCCTCGCCGACCAGTCCCCCGACGCGTTTACGCTCGTCGTCGCCTACCGCGGCCTCCACTGTCCTGTCTGTAAGAGCTACCTCGAGACGCTCGCTGACCTCCGGGCGGACTACGCCGAGCGCGGCGTCGAGGTCGTCGCGGTGAGCATGGACTCGGCCGCGCGAGCGCGCACAGCGCGGATGGACTGGGCCGTCGAGGGCGTGCCGATCGGGCACGGGATGTCTGCGGAGACGGCGAGCGCCTGGGGCCTGTACCTCAGCGAAGGCATCAAGGACGGCGAGCCAGACCTGTTCTCCGAGCCCGGCCTGTTCCTCGTCCGGCCCGACGGCACGCTGCACTACGCCGCCATCAACTCGGCGCCGTGGGGCCGCACGCACCTGCCGTCCTTCCTGAAGTCGGTCGACTTCATCCTGGAGAACGACTACCCGGCGCGTGGCGAGGTCGACTCGGTGTCGTAGCCGTTCGATGCCCAGACGTACCTCCTGGACGACTCCAGCCCTTCTTCTTTCCCCTCATGCCCGACCTGATCGTGGCCGGTCTCCCCTTTTCCCACCGCGACGTCGTTGTCGTCGGGGGCGGTCAGGCCGCGCTCGCAGTGGGCTATCACCTCACCCGGGAGCTGCGTGGCACCGCCGCCACGTTCGCCCTCTTCGACGATCAGCCCGGCCCCGGCGGCGCCTGGCGCGGGGCGTGGGACTCGCTCCGGCTCTTCTCCCCCGCCGAGTGGTCGTCGCTGCCGGGCTACCTCCTCCCGCGCCACCTCGCCGCGCGCGACGCAGCCGCCGAGGAGTACCCGCACCGCGACGACGTTCTCGACTACCTCGCTGCCTACGAGGATCGCTACGCGTTGCCCGTCTGGCGTCCTGTCCGTGTCGAGGGCGTTTACGCCGCGCGGGGTGGCCTCCGCGTCGAGACCGACCGGGGGGCCGTGACGGCGCGCGCCGTCGTGAGCGCGACGGGGACGGCGTCCCAGCCGTTCGTCCCGGCCGTACCCGGCCTGGACGACTTCCGAGGCGACCAACGCCACTCGTCGGCCTACCGCTCGCCCGCGCCCTTCGCCGGGCAGCGCGTGCTCGTGGTGGGCGGCGGCAACTCCGGGGCCCAGGTCGCTGCCGAGCTCTCGGCGGTCGCCGACGTGCTCTGGTCGGCTGAGCGCGAGCCCCAGTTCCTCCCAGAAGGCGTCGACGGCCGCGTCCTGTTCGACGCCGCGACGGCCCGCTACCACGCCCTCCAGAACGGCGAAGACCCCGGCCGCTCCTACACCCTGGGCGACGTGGTCCAGGTGCCTTCCGTCCGCGCGGCTCGCGACGCGGGTCGTCTGGGCGACCTCCGCCCGCCCATCGCGCGGTTCACCTCGGACGGCGTCGTCTGGCCGGACGGCGTCCGCGAGTCTGTCGACGCGGTCGTCTGGTGCACGGGCTTCCGGCCGGCGCTCGGCTTCCTCGGCCCGCTCGGCGTCGTCGGCACCGACGGGCGGGTCGAGGTCGAGGGCACCCGGGCGGCCGCCGAGCCCCGGCTGTGGCTCGTCGGCTACGGCGAGTGGACGGGGTTCGCCTCGGCCACGCTCGTCGGCGTGGGCCGCTCCGCTCGGGCCACGGCGCGCGAGATCGCGTCCCTCCTCGCTACATCTGGTCCGGGCTCGTGACCGTCAAGGGTTCTCTGGCGCGCGCGCCCCCGCTCGCACGCCTTCCGTTAGGGTCCCTCCTGCTCGGCATCACACGCGGTGGCCTAGCATTCCGGGCGGGCGTCTCTGTTTCCATGCCTCACGTCCCCACGAAGGCTGATCCGGTAGGAGGCCGGCATCGGGCGGTGGGGCCCGCTGTATCGCTCGGCCTGGGCCGTGGCTTATCATAGAGGCAGTCGTTGGCATCACGATCCGGTCTACCGCTGTGCTCCCTGCGTCCGTGGCTCCTGGCATCATCACCCGCAACAATGTCGTCGTTCGCGGACACGGGCAGCAGCCTATCGTGTTCGCCCACGGGTTCGGCTGCGATCAGAACATGTGGCGGTTCGTGGCGCCGTCCTTCGAGGACGCGTACAAAACCGTCCTGTTCGACTACGTCGGTGCGGGCCGGTCCGACCTGCGGGCCTACGACGCAGAGCGCTACAGCACCCTCGACGGCTACGCGACCGACCTCCTTGAGGTGTGTCACGCGCTCGACCTCCAGAACGTCGTCCTGGTCGGGCATTCGGTGAGCTGCATGATCGCCCTGCTCGCCGCGGTCCGCGAGCCCGACCGCTTCGACCGCCTCGTGTTCGTCTCGCCGTCGCCCCGCTACATCAACGACGCCCCGGACTATGTCGGGGGCTTCGAGCGGGCCGACATCGAGGGGCTCCTCGAGTCGATGGACAAGAACTACATCGGGTGGGCCAACTTTCTCGGGCCGACCGTGATGCAGAACCCAGACCGGCCCGAACTCGCGGCCGAGCTCACGGAGAGCTTCTGCTCGACCGACCCTGTCATCGCGCGGCGCTTTGCCGAGGTCACGTTCTTCGCCGACAACCGCGCCGACCTCCCCGCGCTGACCGTCCCGTCGCTGATCCTTCAGTGCACGGACGACCTGCTGGCGCCGGCCGCCGTCGGCGAGTACCTCCACGACGCGCTCGCCGACAGCACGCTCCACGTGCTCAGCGCCACCGGGCACTGCCCGCACATGAGCGACCCGGACGAGACCGCCGCTGCGATCCGGGGCTACCTGGCAGCCCACGCCTAGTGCCGATCGCCCCGATGTCCCACGAGCCGCTACCGGAGCTTGTCGACAAGGCGCCCTGCGGGTTTCTCTCGTTCACCGACGACGGCCGCATCGTCATCGTCAACGACACCCTGCTCGGCCTGCTCGGCTACGAGCGCAGCGCGCTGCTCGGCCAGCACGTCGAGACGCTGATGCCGCTGCCGACGCGGATCTTCTACCAGACGCACTTTTTCCCGCTCGTCCGCCTGCACGGCCGGGCCGAGGAGATCTACCTCACGCTCCGGCCGGCGAGCGGGTGCCGACCTCGCCGTGTTCGTCAACGCCGCCCGCCGGGAGGAGGCGGGCGGCCCCGTCAACCACTGTGTGCTGTTCCCGATCGAGCGGCGGCGGCAGTACGAGGACGAGCTCCTGAAGGCGCGCCGGGAGGCGGAGGCCGCGCTCGCGAGAAACGAGGTGCTCACGCGCGACCTCGGCGAGGCGTTGCAGAACCTTCAGAACGCGCAGGACCGGCTCGTCCACGAGGAGAAGCTCGCCGGCCTCGGCCGGATGGCGTCGGGAATCGCGCACGAGGTCCGCAACCCGCTCAACTTCGTCGTCAACTTTGCCCAGCTCGCCGAAGAGCAGCTCGCCGACCTGCACGACTACCTGCACGCTGGAGGCGCCGACACCCCGGAGCACCGCGAGATCGTGGGCGCCCTGATCGGCGACCTTGCCCGGAACGCCGGCCGGATCGTCCGCCACGGCCGCCGCGTGGACACCATCGTTCGGCGCATGACGGTCCACGTGCCGGACGTGCCGGGCCGCCGGATAGCGGTGAACCTGCTCGTCGAGGAGCACCTCGGCTATGTGGTGGACAACCGGAACGCGCTCCCCGGCCACGCCAGACCGGTCGAGCGGCACTACGACCCGTCGGCGGGCGAGGTCAGCGGCGACCCGGACGAGCTCGGCCGGGCGATCGAGGCCCTCGTCGGGAACGCGCTCGACGCCGTTTCCGCCCGGGCGCTCTGGACGCCACCCGGAGGCCAGGGTGCACCGGCCGCCGCGCCGGCCTACGTCCCCACCGTGTCCGTCCGCACCCGGAGGTCCGCGGCGGCGGTCGAGATCGAGGTGATGGACAACGGGGTGGGCATTCCGGACGCGGTTCGCGCCCGCATCTTCGAGCCGTTCTTCACCACGAAGGGCCCGGCGAACGATCACGCGGGCCTCGGCCTGTCGGCGGCCTACGAGGTTGTCCGGAGGCACGGGGGCTCGCTCGAGGTCAGCGAGACCGAGGGAGGCGGCGCGACCTTCACCGTCGCGCTGCCCGTCCCCACGATGGCCGCCTGACTGCCACACGCGGCGTTGGCGGGAGATGTGGATTGGGCGCAAGGGTGCACCGCGAGGATGCACGGGCTCTGGGCGAGCCGCCGCCGAGTCCGCCTTCCTGCGGTGGTGCCGAGCAGCCTGCCCTCGAAGACCAGCCCGCCGGCCCGCTCAGCCCAGCCCGAGGAGGAGGCCGCCCTGGTAGACTGCGAACGAGAAGACGTAGGCGAGCACGAACATGTAGCCCCACATCACGGCCGGCCAGAACCACGAGTTGAGCTCGCGCCGCGCGATCGCCAGCGTGCTCATGCACTGGAGCGAGAAGACGAAAAAGACCATCAGCGAGACGGCGACGAGCGTCGTGAAGACGGGCCGGCCGTCCGGGTAGCGGTCCGCCTTGAGCGCGTCGCGCAGCGAGACGCTCTCCTCGGTCGCGTCCGCGCCGGCGCTAGTAGATCGTGGCGAGCGCGCTCACGATGACCTCGCGCGCGGCGAACGAGGCGACGATGCCGGCCGACATCTTCCAGTCGAAGCCGAGCGGGCGCATGATGGGCTCGAGAAGGTGCCCGAACGTGGCCGAGGTAGCTGTTGCGGACGCGGTAGCCGGCGATGGCGTTCTGCGCGGCGAGGCCGTCGGCGTCGGCCGCGTCGAGGGCGGACTGAATCGAGGCGCGGTTTGTCGCCTCGAGCTCAGCCTTCTCGGAGAGGTCGATGCGGACGAGGCTCTCGCGGGCCTGCTGCGACGCCTCGACGGAGGCGGCCGAGCGGGCGGCGAGGTCGGCGGGCGGCTCGACCTTGGGGTAGCTCGCGAGCACCCAGAGCACGATGCTCAGGCCGAAGATGATCTTGCCCGCACGCACGACGAACATCTTCGCGCGCTCGACCATCCGCCGCCAGAGGTACTTCGGCTGCGGGAGGCGGTACGGCGGCAGCTCCATCACGAACGTCGAGCCCTCGCCCTTGAACACGAACCGCCGCAGCACCCACGCCGCCGCGAACGCCATCACGGTCCCCAAGACGTAGAGCGAGACCATCGCGAGGCTCTGGTAGCCGACGACGCCGAAGAACGCCTCGTTCGGGATGAAGGCGGCGATAAACAGGACGTAGACCGGCAGCCGCGCCGAGCAGCCCTGCAGCGGGACGACCATGATCGTGATGATCCGGTCGCGCTCGTCGGCCAGCGTGCGCGCGGCCATGATGCCGGGGATGGCGCAGGCGTAGGCCGAGAGCATCGGCACGACCGAGCCGCCCGAGAGGCCGACGCGGCGCATCGCACGGTCCATGATGAAGGCCGTCCGGGCCATGTAGCCCGTGTCCTCCATCAGGCCGAGGAAGAAGAACAGCAGCAGGATCTGCGGCAGGAACACGAGCACGTTGCCGACGCCCGAGAGCGCGCCCTCGACGAGCGCGTCCTCGACCGGCCCGTCCGGCAGGATCGTCCGCAGGCCCTCGCCCGTCACGCCGACGAGCCACTCGATGGCGTCCATCGCGGGCGTCGCCCACGAGAAGACGGCCTGGAAGATGACGAGCAGCACGGCCCCGAAGATCACCGGCCCCCAGATGCGGTGCGTGACGACGGCGTCGATCTTGTCCGAGAGCGTCCGCTCGCCGGGCTGTACCGTTCGCGTGACGACGGCCGCGGCGACGGGGCTGATCCAGCCGTAGCGGCCGGTCATCTCGGCGGCCTTGTACGGGACGCTTCGGCCGTCCATGTCCGCGCGCGCCGCGACGACGGCGGCGTGGAACGCGGGGGCGGTCTCGGCCCACGACTCGAGGAGCGTGTCCGAGGCGAGCGCCCCGACGACGTCGGCGCGGCGCCGCGCGCGGTGAGAGGCCGGGGCGCTCGGAGGCGAGCGCCTCGGCAAGGTCGGCGACGGTCTGCTCGACGGCCGGCATCACCTGCCACGGGACGCCGGCCGACGGCGGCGGCGGGCTGAGGACGGCGGCGCGGAGCGCGTCGAGCCCCATCCCGGTCTTGGCCGAGACGGGGATGACGGGCACGCCGAGGCGCTTCGAGAGCGCCGGGACGTCGATCGTGATGCCGCCTTCCTCGGCGGCGTCCGACATGTTGAGCGCGATCACGGCGGGCAGGCCGAGGTCGAGGATCTGCGTCGCGAGGTAGAGGTTGCGCTCGAGGTTGGTCGCGTCGAGGACGGCCACGACGACGTCGGGCGCGGGCTCGCCGGCGATGCCGCCCGTGAGCGCGTCGAGCGCCACGCGCTCGTCCATCGAGCGCGGGCTGAGGCTGTAGGTGCCCGGCAGGTCGATAATCTCGACGCCCGAGCCGCCCGAGAGCGTCCCCGACGAGCGCTCGACGGTTACGCCGGGGTAGTTGCCGACCTTGCGGTTCGCGCCCGTGAGGGCGTTGAACAGCGTCGTCTTGCCGACGTTGGGGTTGCCGGCGAGCGCGACCGACCGCACGGCGGTAAGGGTCTCAACCACGGCGGACGGTCAGGCCGGCGGCCTCGTGCTTGCGGACCGACAGGTGGAAGCCGCGCACGCGCAGGTCCATCGGGTCGCCCAGCGGGGCCAGCCGGACGACCTCGACGGGCGTCCCGGGGACGAGGCCCATCTCGAGCAGGCGGCCGGGCGGGTCTCCGGCGAAGCCCGTCACGACGGCGTGCTCGCCGGCGGCGAGTTGGTCCAGCGTCGTCTCGGCGTCCATCACGACAGTTCGGTCGCGAACAGCCCCATCGCGACCTCGCGGCGCAGCGCCACACGCGCCGCGCCGAGGCCGAGCACGCACTTGTCGCCGGTCGCCATCACGCAGGCGTCGCAGCCCTCGCGCACGCCGAGCTCGCGGAGGCGGTCGCACGTGCCGGCGTCGAGGCCCATGAAGCACAGGCGCACGACCCGGCCGACCGGGAACGAGGTGACGGGAGATGGATCAGACATCGGCGGCGCTTATCTGGACTGCATCTAATATATCACGCCAGGCCTGTTTGGTCCCGCCCCGCGCGGAAATCGGCGCACTCATCACAGAGCCGCTGCGCGCCGGCGTTATGCCCGCGCCTCGGCGAGGCCGTTCCAGTCCGTCGTGTAGCGCGGCGAGCGCCGCGTCTGCGCCATCTGCCAGGCCTCCGTCCGCGCCTTCATGCCGGCCGCCGCGCCGGCCACGCCGACGGTTCCCGCGCCGTAGAGGCCGTTGACGGCGTCCATCGCGGCCATGAGCGCCCCTTTGCGCGGGTCGTGCGGGACAAACAGGTTGGCCTGCTCCGGGCGCTCGTCCGCGAGGTCGAGCAGCGTCACGCCGGCCTTCTTGTAGCGGAAGCCGGGCCGCCAGATGCGCCCGAGCAGTTCCTTGGCGTGGCGGACGAGGTCCGGCGTGAACGCCGTCGGCTGCGGCAGGCGCGCCGAGACGCTGCGCTCGTAGTGCGGACCGGCGCCGAAGTGGCGCGTCGTGATGAAGACGGAGAGGCCCGCCGGGGCGAGACCGAACCGCCGCGCCTTCTCAGCCGCCCGGCTGACGTACGTCGCGACGGCGCGCTCCATCTCGGCCCGCGTCTCGACGGGCCGCGCGAAGGACCGGGAGCGCACGATGGTCTTGCGCGTCGGCGGGGCGAGGGCGAGCGGCAGGCACGAGACGCCGCGCAGCTCCGCCGCCGTCCGCGCGCCGACGACCGTGAGGTGGCGCCGCGCCCAGTCGTCCGGCACGCGCGCGAGGTCGAGGGCCGTCGTGACGCCGAGCGCGTGGAGCGTCGCGGCGCGGGCCGGGCCGACGCCCCAGATGTCCTCGACCGGGAACGTGGACAGCACGGCGTCGCGGTCGCCGTCGGTCGGGCCGAAGACGAAGACGCCGCCGCTGCCGCGCGCGAGCTCGTCCGCCACCTTCGCCAGCGTCTTCGTCGCGCCGATGCCGACGTGGATCGGGATGCCGGTCCACCGCAGGACGGTCTCGCGCATCTCGTGGGCCACGTCCGGCAGCATGTCCGGCGCGAGCGTCGGCAGCAGGTGGAAGGCCTCGTCGATGGAGTAGACCTCCTGCACGGACGCGAAGCGGCGCAGCACGCCCATCACGCGGCGCGACATATCCGAGTAGAGCGCGTAGTTGGACGAGAAGACGCGCGCACCGGCCGCCTCGAGGCGCTCGCGGCACTGGAAGTACGGCTCGCCCATCCGGACGCCCGCGGCCTTGACCTCGTCGCTCCGCGCCACGACGCAGCCGTCGTTGTTGGACAGCACGGCGACAGGCACGCCGTCGAGCGACGGGTCGAAGACGCGCTCGCACGACGCGTAGAAGCTCTTGCAGTCGACGAGGGCAAACTGACGGCCCTGCCTCGCGGCGGTCCGAGGTAGCGCAGCGCTCATGGGAGCATCGCCCGGGCGACGCCCACGACGACGCCCCACACGCGCAGCTCCTGCCCCGCGCCGACGAGGATCGGCGGGTACGCCTCGGGGTCGTGCGCCTGCGAGAGCAGCGCATACGCCGCGCCGATCTGCCCGAGCTGCTTCACCGTCATCTCGTCGTCCAACACCGCGATCACGACCATGCCGAGGCGCGGCTCGACCGACTTGTCGACGACGAGCACGTCGCCGGAGTGGATGCCGCCGGCCGCCATCGAGTCGCCGTGGGCGCGGATGAAGAACGTCGCCTCGGGGTTGCGGACAAGGTGCTCGGCGAGGTCGAGCTCGGCCTCCTCGAAGTCGTCGGCCGGGCTCGGGAAGCCGGCCGGGACGCGCCCGCCGTCGGCGAACGGCAGCGGGCGCCGCGGGGCGGGGACGTACGGCCACACGTCGGAGCACGTCACGCCGTCGGCGACGAACCACGGCGGGCCGGGGACGAGCCGCGGCGGCAGAGCGACCGGGACGGAGGCGCCGTCGCCGGACGTGTCGAACGAGAGCGGCATGGGGAAGCGCCCGGGGCAGGCGTGGAGCGGTGCGGCCAACGAACGGCCATCCCCCGTGACATCCGTTCTGGCACCGAGGCGCCCGCCCCAGCCACGCTCACATTCCGCACATAACCTAAGGAGACTACTCGCGGACCCAGATCTGGACGCTGTGAGGCTGAGACGTCCTGGCGTCGTGCCGGATGCCACCATCGGCCAGCGCCGGCCCGAGGCCGTTGGCGTTGATGAGCGACGTCTCAGCTGGTCGAAAGGGCGACGGCTCTCCAGCAGCCCCGGAAGCGGGCCGACATCGACCGTCGCCTCGGCGTCGCCGGTGTTGAGGAGAACGAGGATGGCCGGTCCGGTCGCGCCGCCGGCGAGGTAGCCGAGCGCGTGCGGGTCCGCGGGGCGGAAGAAGCGGACGGCGGACGTGTCCGCCGAGGCCGTCCGGAAGACGGCGCCGGCGGGCGAATTCCGGAGCGCGATGAGGCCGCGCCACCAGTCCAGCATCGCCGCCACGTCGTCCGGGTCGCCCTCGGCCGGCGTCGCGCCGACGCGCGCCCAGTCGTACTGGTTGGGCGTGCGGAGGTTGTAGGTGTCGCCGCGGCCGTTGATGTAGACCGGCGACAGCGCCGTCTGCGTCACGATCTGGCCGCCGATCTCGTCCGGCCGCGGCGCGAGGCCCTTCGAGCGCAGGATCTCGGTCCCGCCGTTGATCACGACCGGCCCGAGGCTCGTCAGCAGCAGCGTCGCCGCGATGCGGACGGCGGCTTCGTCGACGCCGGCCCGGCCGTCCCACGCACCGTCGCCGGTCGTCGTGCGGGCGAAGCGGTCGGCGAGGGCCCAGTTGTCGTGGATGTCGAGGTAGTTGATGCCGCGGTTCGGGTCGCGCCTCGTCGGGCCAGCGGTTGAGGAGGCCGTTGATGGCGGCTTCGCGGAGGCTGGCGTTGCCGCCGGCCCAGCCGCGGTCGGTCTCGGGAGTCGCGCGGCGCGTCGGGCGTGCCCTGGAAGGCGTTGCGGGCGTCGTCCTGGAAGTACGGGATCGGCGAGTCCGCCTTGTACCAGTCCCACGAGGGGTTCGCCTCGAAGTCGGGATCCGCCGAGGCGATCCACGGCTCGCCGTACCAGATGAGGTCCGCGGGGAGTGCGGCGCGGACGGCGCGGAGCGTCTGCTCGTCCGTCTGCCCGGCGAGGTCGATGCGAAAGCCGTCGACGCCGAACTCGTCCACGAGCGCGCGGCACTGGTCGATAAGCCAGCGCTGGACCATCGGGCGGTTCTCGGACTTCGTCTCGTTGCCGTAGCCGCCGATCCGCTCGCCCGCGTCGTCGAGGCGGTAGTAGTACCAGGAGTCGATGCCCGGAGAAGTTGAGCAGGTTATTCTGCGCCCTCCATGTTCTCGCCCGTGTGGTTGAAGACGAGGTCCACGACGACGGCCATGCCGCGGTCGTGGAGCGCCTGGACGAGGTCGCGAAACTGGGTGCGCTCGGCGCCGTGGGGCGAGCCGTGCGTGCGGTAGCGGTTCTCGATGGCGAGGTAGTGCGTGATCCGGTAGCCCCACTGGTAGTTCTGGTCCGCGACGCCCATCGCCTGCATGAACGGGTCGTCGTGGAAGGCGGTGGCCCACGTCGAGTCCGGGTAGTGGAGGTACTCCTGGATGGGCATGAGGTGGACCGTGTTGACGCCCAGGCGCGCGAGGTGGTCGAGGCCGACGGGCTCGCCGCGGTCGTTCGTCAGGCCGGGCGTCGCGAAGCCGGCGAACGTGCCGCGGAGGCTGTCTGGCAGCGGCAGACGGTCCGTGAAGTCCTGGACATGGACCTCGTACGACACGACGTCTTCCATCGCCGGGCGCCCGTTCGGGAGCGGCGTCGCGGGCGTCGTGCGGTGGGCGATCATGGTGCGGCCCCACGAGTCGTCCGAGGCGCGGCCGTAGGGATCGGAGTAGCGCTTGCCGGTCTGGTTCGTGAACTGCGAGCCGGGTCCGTCGGGGCCGTAGACGCCGAAGTCGTACCACGTCCCGGCGCGGTCGCCGGTGAGCGTCGCTTCCCACACGCCCTGCGCGTCGCGGGCCATCGCGACGCGCGTCTCGGGCCCGCCCACGCGCTCGGGGTAGAGGAAGACGCGGACCGAGTCGGCGCGGGGCGCGAAGAGGCGGATGTCCGTGCGATAGCGGATCGGCGTGTTGGGGGTTGTCTCGTCCACGACCTCAGCGCCGAGCGGCTTCGCCGAGGCCAAGTCGCGCCAGAGGCCGTCGAAGCGGGCGACGGAGCGGAGCGCTGGGTCTGCCGTCGAGACGTAGTAGACCTGATTCGTCTGGAGCGCCTCGGCGGGCACGAGGAGCGCCGTCTCGGCCTCGTTCGGCAGCACGTCCGCGACGCCGACCTCCTGCCCGTCCCAGCGCGTGATTCGGTACGCCTCGGGGCGCAGCGGGCGCTCCGTCCCCGTCACGCGGACCCAGACGGCGCGGGCGCCGCGCAGCTCGGCGACGAGGCGCGGCGGCGTGGTGCCGAACAGGAAGATGAGGTTGCCGCCGTCGACGTTGGGCGCGCCGGGCGGCGGGTCCAGCCAGCGCCCGTCGCCGGCCGCGTCGTCGACGCGGAACTTGAAGGGGCTCGCGGGCGCGACGGCCGTGTAGCCCGCGTTCGGAACGGCCACGGTCCAGACGCCCGAGGCGTCGGGACGGAGGGTAAACGCGGCGGCGTCCATGTCGGCGCTCCACCCGCGGAAGGCGCCGGTGACGACGACGCGGCGCGGGACGGTCGCGCCCTGGGCGCCGCCGTAGACGGCGGGGTCGAACACGAAGACGGTCGTATCGCCGCGGAGGGCGTAGCCCTGTGCGCGCTCCTGGGGCGTCTGGGCAAGCGCCGAGGCGCTCGTGAGAAGGACGAGAAGGGCGAGGCGTCGGGTCACGGGCGCGGCGGCGGGTCGGCCCCAAATGTAAGCGCTTCCGCAACGGAAAAAAGAGAGCGTTACCCGTGCCAGACCATTCCACCTCGCTGAGCCTGTATGAAAGGCAGACGCACCGCCTGCGGTAATCGTGCAAACCAGGCCTGGGGCGAAGGGCACGCCAGAACGCCCTGGCAGGGGTTGGAACCCGCTCGGGAATCTCCCGATTGGAGCCCCCACTTCCGCCCTTCTGCGACCTACCGCAGCGGGGCGCTCTGTCACCGTCTGGGGCTACGGCCCTCTTCTCCTATGCTTCGTTTTCCGACGCGCGCCCTTGCGCTCGCACTTCCTCTCGCGCTCACCCTCACCGCCTGCGACTCGAACGACGGCGGCTCGGTCAGCGCCGATGCCAGCGTCTACGCGACCTCCAACGGCTCCGACGTCTCCAACGATTCGGTCGTTCGCCTCTCGTCCGACCTCTCGGTGAGCGAGGCCACGTTTGGCGGCTTCACCGGCGTGACGAGCATCCAGAGCGTCGCCCTCACCGACGGCGACGGCTACATCACGGTCGACCTCGCCGGCACGCTCGGCGGCATCGTCTACGTCCCGAACCTCTGCGACGGCAGCGACTGCTCCAACGCGAGCACGTCCATCGGGGCCGGCACGCGCGTGATCGCGGGCGTCACGACGGGCCTCATCGCGCCGAAGGGCATCGTCAACGTGGACGACCAGCTCTTCGTGGCCGACAACGGCGGCTCGGGCGCGGTCCGCGTCTTTGCCGAGGCGGCCTCGGGCAACGCGGCCCCGGCGTACGTCATCACCAACCTCGGCGCCGCGACCAACGTCTGGGACGTGGCCTACGACGACGGCGACGACCGCCTCTTCGTCGCGACGACCAACGGCCTCGTGCTGGTCTACGACAACGTTACGAGCACGCGCGGCGCGGCCGGCCCGACGCGCACCATCACGCCGACCGACGGCACGGCCAAGATCTCGGTCAACCTCCACGGCATCGCCTACGACGAGAGCCGCGACGTCCTCGTGCTGAGCGACGTCGGCGTGGCCTCGGGCGGCGCCTTCGCCTCGGACGGCCAGCTGTTCACGATCGCCAGCGCGAGCACGGCGAGCGGCAACACGGCCGTCCGCGCCCGCGTCCAGGGCGCGGCGTCGACGCTCGGCAACCCGGTCGACGTGGCGCTCGCGGCGAACGGCGCGGTCTACGTCGCCGAGAAGGCCAACAGCCGCGTCCTCCGCTACGACGGCATGACGACGGCCACGGGCACGATCACGACGGCCCCGAACGCCTCGACGGCCGTCACGTCGGCCGAGTCGGTGTCGGTCGTCAACGGCTGACCCGACCCGCTCCGGCGGCTCCGCGCGGCCGGCTCCGAGACGTCTCGGGGCCGGCCGCGCGCCGTTTAAAACAGCACGCGCGCACGGATCGTCGCCGGGACCCTCAGCAGCGCGGCGAGCGCCTCGTCCGACGACGCGACATCGACGTCCGTGACGACGTAGCCGACCTGCCCGCGCGTCTGGAGCACCTGGGCTGCGACGTTGGCGCCGATGGCCGAGAAGACGCCGTTGACGGCCGCGAGCACGCCCGGCACGTTCTGGTGGATGTGCAGGATGCGGTGGTGGCCAGCGTGCGTCGGCAGCGACACCTCGGGAAAGTTGACCGACGTGACCGTGCTCCCATTGTCCGAGTAGCGGACGAGCTTTTCAGCCACTTCCGACCCGATGTTCTCCTGCGCCTCGACCGTACTCCCGCCGACGTGCGGCGTCAGGATCGCGCAGTCGAGGCCCTGGAGCGGCGAGGCGAACGGGTCGTCGTTGGAGCGCGGCTCGGCCGGGTAGACGTCTACGGCGGCGCCGGCGAGGTGGCCGGATTCGAGCGCGGAGGCGAGGGCGTCGAGGTCTACGACATGGCCGCGCGAGGCGTTCATGAGGACCGAGCCCGGCTTCATGGCTGCGATTTCCGCGGCGCCGATCATGCCCGTCGTGTCCGGCGTCTCGGGCACGTGCAGCGTCACGACGTCCGCCTCGCGGAGGAGCGCCTCGAGTGACGCCGCGGGGTGCGCGTTGCCGATGGCGAGCTTGGCGGCGGTGTCGTGGTAGAGGACGCGCATCCCGAGCCCCTCGGCGAGGATCGAGAGTTGCGCGCCGATGCTGCCGTAGCCGACGATGCCGAGCGTCTTGCCGCGCGCCTCGCGCGCGCGCCCGACGCTCTTGGCCCACACGCCGCGGTGCGCCGCGGCGCTCTTGGCCGGCACGTCGCGCAGCAGCAGGATCGCCTCGGCGAGGACGAGCTCGGCCACGGAGCGCGTGTTCGAGAACGGCGCGTTGAACACCACGACGCCGCGGCGGGCGGCCGCGTCGAGGTCGATCTGGTTGGTCCCGATGCAGAACGCGCCGACGGCGACGAGGCGCGGCGCCGCGGCAAAGACCGCCTCGGTGAGGTGCGTCCGCGAGCGGATGCCGAGAAAGTGGACGTCGGCGAGGAGCGCTTTTAATTCGTCCTCGGGGACCGTCCCGGCCCGGCGTTCGACCTGCGCGTAGCCCGCCCGGCGAAACGCCTCGACGGCCGTCTCGTGGACGCCCTCGAGGAGCAGGATCTTGAGCTTCGACTTGTCGAACGAGACCATCGGGGCAGTGCAGGGTGAGCCGTCAAGGTTGAGGCTCCCGGACCGAAACGCTACCCCTCGCGCCGCCTTTCGCTAGTTCTCCCCCACCCAGGCGCGGAGCGCCGCGACCATGCGCCGGTTCTCAGCGAGGTGCCCGTGCTGCGCCTCGATGTTGAGGTACGGCCGCCCGTTCTGCGCGGCCCACACCGAGAGCGACCCGTCGTCCGTCGGCGTCGCGTTGTTCTGCAGGATCGCGTTGGCGCCGCTCGCCACGACGGAGTCGAACGAGGCGCGCGTGGTGACAAAGACGAAGTCGTCGGTGTCCATCCCCGGCGCGAGGTGCACGGCCTCGGCCTCGTTCGCCTCGGACCCGCCCGGCCTGTAGCTCAGCGCCGAATAGTTCGCCTCGGTGTTGTTGTGCAGCGCGACCACAACGCTCGGCGCCCCATACACGGCGAGCAGCGTGTCGGCGAACGCGGCGACGGCGGCGCGGGCCGCGGGGGTGTCGCGGGACAGGTTGGCGAGCGTCTTCCCGCGGCCGGCGTCCGTAAAGATGCGGTTCGGGTCGACGGTGAACGCCTCGCCGTTCAGACGGAAGTCCAGGTTGCGCGTCCCGCCGTGGCGGACCTCGACGAGGCGCCCGCCGCCGCGCGCGATCTCGGCCATCGCCGCGTCTGCGGCCGTGTCCTCGTCGTCGTGAACGTTGACGGCGGACCAGCACGCGCCTGCGCATGGCCGCTCGGTCACGCGAAGCTCGACCGGCGTCTCGCCGAGGCGCACGTCGACCACGCGGACGGTCACGGCGCTGTCTGGCGCGGCAGGGCGCGTGATGACGGAGTCTGCGCGGCGGTCACGCGGACTCTGGTCGTCCGGCGGCTTGGCGGTCTGCGCGCAGGCGGGCGCGGCGAGCAGGACGGACAGGACGAGGCGGAGCATCGGGCACGGGGAAGGCGAAGGGACAAGATGCCTCCGGGTTACTCGTCCTCCTCGACCGGCGCGGCCTCGTCCGGGACCGAGGCGTCGGCGGCGGCGAGGACGCGGGCGAGGAACGCGTCGGCGTCCTCGGCGGGGTCCCACCGCACCTGCCGGCCGCTGTCGGGGTGCAGGCGCATCCACGAGGCGAGCGTCCGCATCTCGTCCACGTCGGGCCGAAGGTGCGACTCGGGCGGCGTCAGGGCCGGGTCGAACGTCTCGGCGAGCGCCGTGCGGAGCGCGGCGAAGCCGCTCGGGCGGACCGTGTGGGCCGGCACGACGACGCCGAGGTCTGTCCGGTCCGGCGCGTCCGAGTCCAGCCCGTCGCCGCCGATGGTGAACGTCATCTCCGGGACGGGCACGCTCTGGCCGACGGGCAGGTCGACGCGCGCGGCGAGGCGGCCGTGGCGGATGAGGAAGAGCTGGGCGCCGCCGGCCGCGCCGGCGTAGCCCGACGCGAGCGGCTCCACGAGGACAGCGTCGTGCTCGTGGACGGCCGAGGCGACCGTCTGCTGGCGCCCGATCGTCCGCTCGAGGCGCCGCAGCTGGTCCCGGTACCAGCCCGCGGACTCGAACTCGTGGGCGGCCGCCGCCTCGCGCATCGCCGTCTCGACGACCGCGAGCGCGTCGCCGTTCTGGCCCGTGAGGAAGGCGCGGACGCGGGCGACCTGCTCGCCGTAGACGCCGCCGTCATCGCCCGGCGCACGGCGCCGAGCAGCGGCCCATCTGGTGGTAGAGGCACGGCCGGCCGAGGTTGAAGACGGCGTCGTCGCACTCGCGCAGGCCGAACATGCGCGAGATGAGCTCGACGAGTTCCTCGGCCTGCCCGCGGCGGCCCATCGGCCCGTAGTACTCCGCCCCGTCGTGCGCGATGCGGGGCGTCCACGAGAGCGTCGGGTAGGCGTGGCGCGTGTCGAGGCGCAGGAACGGGTAGTCGCGGTAGCGCCGCAGCGCGCGGTTGTAGACGGGCAGGTACGTCTTGATGAGCCGCGACTCTTCGAGGAGCGCCGAGAGCTCGGTGCCCGTCTCGCGCCACGTCACGTCGCGCACGTCGCGGAGCAGCTTCTTCGTCTTCGGCGGGTGGTTCTCGACGCCCGTGAAGTAGCTCCGCACGCGGCTCTTGAGGCTTTTGGCCTTGCCGATGTAGATCACCTTGCCCTTGCCGTCGCGCATGAAGTAGACGCCCGGGCGGTCCGGCAGGCTCGGCAGGCGCTCCGAGCGGATGCGCGCGATGTGCGTCGCCTCGCGGCGCGTCTCGACGTAGCGCTTGCGCTGGAAGCCGAGCAGGTCGTCCAGCGTCTCGACCCCGAACTCGATGCGCAGGCGGTCCAAGAGGATGCCGAGGAGCTCGCCCGTCGCGGCGGCGTCGCCGAGCGCGCGGTGGCGGCCGTTGACCTGAATGCCGAAGTGCTGGGTCAGGCCTGAGAGGCCTTTCGACGGGAGGCTCGGGAGCAGGCGCCGCGCGAGGCGCAGCGTGTCCAGGCTCGCGTTGCGGATCGGCGGCAGCCCAGCCTCGTCCATCGCGACGTCCAGAAAGCGGGCGTCGAAGGGCAGGTTGTGCGCCACCATCACGGCGTCGCCGAGAAAGTCGGCGAAGCGCGGCATGACCTCCTCGAGCGTCGGCTGCTCGAAGACCATCGCCGTTGAGATGCCGGTGAGCCACGTGATGCGCTGGGGCACGGCCCGGCCGGGGTCGATAAGCTGCTGGAACTCGCCGACGACCTGCCCGCCCACGATGCGGACGGCGCCGACCTCGATGAGGCGGTCCTCGCCGGCGCGGGAGCCGGTCGTCTCGGTGTCGACGACGACAAACGGGGTCTGGTCTAGCGTCACAGTGCAGCATTCGTTTCGCCGACGAGTCTACGACGGCCGTGTGACGCCGGGTGGTCACACGCCGGCCGGTGGTCGGCGCGGTTCGCCGCGTGCGCCGTACGCTCCGGCCGTCCTCCCGCGCTGCCATGCCGCTCCCGCCTACCCTCGCCGCCGGTTTCGCCGCGTTCGCGAGCGCGATGGCCGTCCTGTTCGTTTTTGGCGCGTGGGCTGCGCCGGTCGCCAGCGAGGCGCGGTCCCGCCGCGCGGCGCTCGCCGCGGAAGGTGTCGCGGTCGCTTACCTCGGCATCTCGGCAGTGCTCACCCGCACGGGCATCCTGGCCGAGTTGGACCGCCGCCCGCCGCCGGTCGGGATCCTGCTCGTCGGGGCGGAGCCGTCCCGCGCAGCGTCATTCTCGCCTGGAACGTGCTGGGGCTTGGCCTGCTCATCGCCGCCATCGCGGCGACGTCGGCGTTCGGGAGCGTCGCGACGCATCCGCGCGTGACGCTGCCGGCGACGTGGCCAGGCATGTGGCTTCGGGCGTGGCGGGTTCAGCCCGCTCTGTTCGGCCACCTGCTTGTCTTTTGCGCCCTTGCCCGGGACCAGCGCAGGCGACCTGTTCCGACTCAACCCGGTGCCTCGTGTCGCTCCCGAACGCATAGTGGAGGTCAGCGCCCCCGGTCACGCGCACGCAGGCACGTAGGCGCGTCAGCCGTCGAAGCCCTCCGAGAGGGCGGCCGTGGCGCGGTCCTCGGCGGCCTGCGCACCGGGCGGGAGCGGCAGCCCGAGCGCCTCGAACGTCCGCCGGCCGACGGCGTCGTTGGTCATGGCCCCGCGGAAGAGGTCCGCGCCCGGTCCGTCGGCGTAGAGGCCGACGTCGATGCCGGTGTGCCCGGTCGTGGTCCACGCGACGCCGGCGCGGCGCGCCTCGATGTCGCGGAAGACGGCATTCGGGTCGCTCGTCGCAGCGAGGCTCTCCCTCTCGCGGACGGAGAGCGTGTCCGTGCCGAGTGCCTCGAAGACAAGCGCGGTGGTGTCGGCGTCGGGCGCCGCGAGGCGGTCGCGGAGGCGCTCTGCGCTCATCGTGACCGCGAGGAGCGGCGCGGGGTCGTAGGCGTAGATGCCGTCGCGGCCGAGCGTGAGGCCGCCCGTCTCGTGGTCCGCCGTAGACACGACGAGTGTCTGCCCGTCGCGGCGCGCCCAGTCCAGCACGGCGGCGATGGTGGCGTCGTAGGCGAGGATGTCGCGGACGTGCGCGGCGGCGTCGTTGCCGTGTCCGGCGTGGTCAATGCGTGAGCCCTCGACCATGAGGAAGAAGCCGCGGGCCCGCGCGGCGGGCGTCGCGGCGAGCAGGTCGAGCGCCCGGACGGCCATCTCGGCGAGGCCTGGCTGGTCCGGCGCGCCGTTGCCGTGTGGCGGGTCGGCGCGGTCGATGGCGTAGGCCATGTGGTCCGCCGCGAGGAGCGCCACGGCGGGCGCCGCGCGGAGCGCGTCGAATCCCGCGCGGTCCGTCGCGACGGCGACGCCACGGCCGGCAAGCTCCTGCACGAGGTCGCGGCCGTCGGCCCGGCTGCCGCCGGCAGACGTCGGCAGGAAGAAGCGGGCGCCGCCGCCGATCATCACGTCGAGGCCGGCCGCGGACATCTGGACCGCGATGGCGCCCTCGTCGGCGCGGGAGGGGACGTGGCTCGCGAAGCCGGCGGGCGTCGCATGCGTGATGCGGCTCGTCGCGACGAGGCCTGTCGCGAGGCCGGCGTCGCGGGCCGCCTCGAGGACCGTCCGGCATGGCGCGCCGCTCGGGTCGACGGCGATGGCGCCGTTGTAGGACGTGATCCCGCAGGCGTAGGCCGTCGCACCGGCCGCAGAGTCCGTGACGCGGCTGTCGGTCGAGGCCGTCGAGACGGAGCCGGTGAGGATGCCGTCGAGGGCGAGCGGCCGGCCGTTGGCAGCGCGGCCGAGCGTCTCGCTCGCCGGCCCGAAGCCGTCCGCGATCATAAAGACGACGTTCCGGGGCAGGTCGCCTGCGGCGGCGCGCGGGCGCTCCTGCGCCGAGGCGGGAACGGCCGCGAGCAGGACGAGGACGAGAAGGAGGCGCATGACGAGGCGGAGGGGTGGAGCAACGCGCAGACGTAGGGGCACAGTCCGCCGTGCCCCGCTCACAGAATGGCAACACGCGACCGACCGAGCGGTCTCAGCTCAGCAGCGCGGTAAGCTGCAAGAGGTCGTAGTCGATCTCCTTCTTGCGGCCCCAGACGTTGCGCATCGGCGTAAGCTTCACGTCGCCGTTGACGATGCCGACCATCACGCCGGCGTGGCCCTCGAGAAGCGCCTCGACGGCGGCCGAGCCGAGGCGGGACGCGAGGACGCGGTCGCGGGCCGTCGGCGAGCCGCCGCGCTGGATGTGGCCGAGGACGGAGACGCGCGTGTCGATCCGCGCGAAGGCGGGGTCTGCAGCGAGCGCCTGCGAGATCATGTGGGCGCCGCCGAGCTCGTCGCCCTCGGCGATAACGACGATGGACGACCGGCTCTGGGACGACATCAGCGACAGGATGCGCTCCTTGATCGCGTCGACGTCCGACAGCATCTCGGGGATGAGGACGAGCTCGGCGCCGCCGCCGATGCCGCACGCGAGCGCGATGAAGCCGGTGTCGCGGCCCATCACCTCGACGAGAAAGAGGCGGTCGTGGGCGTCGGCCGTGTCGCGGATCTTGTCGATGGACTCGAGGGCCGTGTTGAGGGCCGTGTCGAAGCCGATCGTCTCGTCGGTGCCGAAGAGGTCGTTGTCGATGGTGCCGGGGACGCCGACGGCCGGGATGCCGTGCTCCGTCGCGAGGTGCGTCACGCCCTGGAGCGTGCCGTCGCCGCCGATGGCGACGAGCGCGTCGATGCCCGCCGCGCGGAGCTGCTCGGCCGCGCGCGCGCGGCCCTCGGGCGTGCGGAAGGCGTCGCAGCGGGCGGACTTGAGGATCGTGCCGCCGGTCTGGAGGATGTTCGAGACGCTCATGCGGTCCATCTCGACGAAGTCGCCGTCGCACATGCCGGCGTAGCCGCGGCGGATGCCGACGACCTCGAGGCCCTCGGCGACGGCGCGCCGCACGACGGCCCGGATGCAGGCGTTCATGCCGGGCGCGTCACCGCCCGAGGTAAACACGCCGATGCGCTGGATGTCGGGCACGAGGACGGGAGGTGGTGGGAAATGCGAGGACGGCTTACGGCGCGACGCGCAAGACGGGCGACACCCGCCTTGGAATCACTCCTCAATCCGCCATTACCGGGTCCGCGGGTCGACCGGGCGGGCGATGATGATGCCGACCTGATTGCGGATGTCGCGGACGTAGTCCGAGAGGTCCGGCGAGACCTTGACGGCGTTCGAGGCCGAGGAGGCGTGCATGAAGCCCGTCCCGCTGCCGTCGACGTGGATAAAGCCGGTGTGCGTCACGTCGAGCCCGCCGATGCTCGTCGCCATCGCGACAATGTCGCCGGGCTGCATCTGCGCGTAGGCGCTCCGGATGTTGGCCTTCGGGATGTAGACGAGTTCAAGGTCCGCGAGGCGCGCCTCGGCCGCCGTGGCGCAGGCGTACGTCGCATCGTCGCGGAGGTGTGGGTACGACGCGCGGTGCGTGGACATAAAGTCGATCCGCTTGTCGAAGGGCACGCCGCCGGCCTCGGCCGTCACGTTGTGGACGATGCTGCGCGTGTCGTTGTCCGCGATCCAGTCCGAGAAGTAGTGCAGGCGCGAGCAGTAGCCGGCCATCTGCCCGCTGCGGTAGCGCATCCGCGCGATCTCGGCGACGTAGGCCTCGGGCGTCGTGTCCTCCATCGCGATCGTGTGGGCGACGGCGAGGACGTTCTCGACGAACAGCACGCAGTCGAAGCGCGTGAGGTCGGCGAGGAGCGTCTCGCGCGGCGGCGCGTCCAGAAGCCCGGCGACGTAGGGCCGGCCGCGGAGCTGCTCGCCGACCCACTGCACGATCTCGCCGTACGGGCGGGCCGCGATGCCCTGCGCGCGCGCCTCGGACGTGATGCGGCCGTACGCCGCGGCCGTCGCGGGGCTCAGCGCCGCGAGCGAGTCGCCCGGGGCGACGCTCAGCACGGACGCGATGGCCGGCGGCGGGCCCGCAGGCGCGCCGATGGCGGCGGCGTCGGCGTCGGCGGAGGGCGAGCACGCGGCGAGCGCCGCGAAGGCGACGAGCGCGAATCGGAGGGAGAGCGGGGCCATGGCGGAGGTCGGCGGAAGCGTGGGGAAGCTACGTGCCCGGAACGGGCCGCGGCGCGGCGTCGTGCCCCGCGCCCTCGCGGGCGGCGAGGTCGAGCGCGTACCAGTTCGCCGGGACGCCGAGCGCGCGGCGCAGGCGCCGCTCGTAGTCTGCCCGCGGGATCTCGACGACGCCGAAGCGCGCCGTGTGCGGCGTCGTCATCTGCACGTCGAGCAGCGCGAAGCCGCCAGCGCGGAGGCGCTCCACAAGGTGCACGAGCGCCACCTTCGAGGCGTCGCGGCGCCGCGCCACCATGCTCTCGCCGAAGAACGCGCCCGCCGAGGGCGACGCCGTAGAGCCCGCCCGCGAAGCCCTGCGCGTCGTGGCACTCGACGCTGTGGGCGAAGCCGGCGCGGTGCAGCGCGACGTACGCCGCGACGATGGCGTCCGAGATCCACGTCGTCTCGCGCCCTGGGGCCGGCGCGGCGCAGGCGCGGACCGTCGCCTCGAAGTCGCGGTCTGTGACGACCTCGAACCGGTGTTGCCGGACCGTCTTCGCGAGCGTCTTCGGGACGTGGAACGCGCCGAGCGGCAGCACGGCGCGCAGGTCCGGCGCGTAGAACGCGACGCGGTCGCCGTCGTCGGGGTCAGCCATCGGGAACGCACCCTGCGCGTAGGCCGAGAGGAGCAGGTCGGGCGTGAGCGTCAACAGAAGGCGGAAGGCGGAAGGCGGAAGGCGGAAGTTCTTCGCATTTGTCCGCCTTCTGCCCTCCGCCCTCCGCATTTTCACCGCTCGCCGCTCACCGCATCATGCCACCTGCCTTCGACGTCCGCGACCTCGGCGTGCGCCTCGGCGCCCGCGAGGCGCTCCGCGGCGTGACGTTCCGCGTCGACCCCGGCGAGGCCGTGGCGCTCGTCGGGCCGAACGGGGCCGGCAAGACGACGCTGCTGCGCGCGCTCGCCGGCCTCGTCGCGCACACCGGGACGGCGCACCTCGGCGGGTGGCCCGTCCGCCGGATGGCGCCGCGCGAGCGCGCCCGCCGCGTCGCGTTCGTCCGCCAGCAGACCTCCCTCGGCGTGGACTTTAGCGTCCGCGAGGTTGTCGCGCTCGGCCGGGCGCCGCACGTCGGCGCCGTGGCGCGCCTTGGAGACGAGGACCGCGCCGCGGTCGAGGCGGCGCTCGCGGCGACAGACCTCACGGCCTTCGCCGAGCGCCCCGCACGGCGCCTCTCGGGCGGCGAGCAGCAGCGCGTGATGCTCGCCCAGGCGCTCGCGCAGGACACGCCTGCGCTCCTCCTCGACGAGCCGACGGCGCACCTCGACGTCCGCCACCAGCTCGACCTGCTCGGCCGCATCGCGGCGCTCGCGGGGACGGGCCGGACGGTCGTCGCGGCGCTGCACGACCTGGAGCGCGCCGCCGCCTTCGCCGACCGCCTGCTCGTCCTCTCGGACGGCCGCCTCGTCGCCGACGGTCCGCCCGCAGCCGTCCTCACCGAGGCGCTCCTCGCCAGCGTCTTCGGCGTCCGCGCGCGGACGGAGCGGTCGGCGGAGGGCCTGCGGATCCGGTACCTTGGCGTCGTGGGAACCGGGAGCTAGCGGCTGAGGAAATGGAACCCTCTGGCCTGCACCTGCCAGCCCCCTTCTCCACTTCCCAGTCTCCCCAATGAAGGTCTACACCCGCACCGGCGACGACGGCACGACGGGCCTCTTCGGCGCCGGCCGCGTCTCGAAGAGCCACCCGCGCATCGAGGCCTACGGCACGGCCGACGAGGCGAACGCGTGCCTCGGCATGGCCCGCGCCGCGATCGCGACCGCCCCGGAGCACGAGGGCCCGCGCAGCGCCGAGGCCGACGCGCTCCTCGCGCGCCTCCAGAACGAACTGTTCGTGCTCGGCGGCGACCTCGCCGCGCCCGCCGCGACGACCTACCCCGTCCCGCGCGTCGAGGCAGGGCACGTCACCGCGCTCGAGGCGGACATCGACCGGCTCACGGCGGATATCCCGCCGCTGAAGCACTTCGTCCTGCCCGGCGGCACGCCCGCCGGCGCGGCCGTCCACCTCGCACGGACCGTCACGCGCCGCGCCGAGCGCCTCACGGTCGACCTCGCCGCGCTCGAGGGCGTCTCGGAACACGCGCTGCACTACCTCAACCGCCTCTCGGACCTCCTGTTCACGCTCTCGCGCTGGCTCACCCACGACGCCGGCGCGCCCGAGCCTGTCTGGGCGCCGGTCGCGGACCGCACGCCGACGGACGCCGAGAAGGGCGGCGCCCGCGAACCCCGCGACGACTAGCGCATGGCCCGACGACCCGCCGCCCGACGAACAGAGCGCCCCGCCTCGAGCACACGGCCTGAGCCGGATGCCCCCGCGGTGCCGATCTCGGCCGGGCGAAGGCGCCTGTTCTGGGCGGCCACGCTCCTGCTGCCCGTCCTCTTCTTCGTGCTCCTCGAGGGCGGCCTGCGCGCGGGCGGCTACGGCGGCGACTACCCGCTCTTCGTCCCGCTCGACCGCAACCCGCGGCATCCTCTACCCGAACCACGACGTCGCGACGCGCTACTTCTCGGGCGCGTTCGTGCCGAACCCGAACTCGGACTTTTTCGCGGCGGAGAAGCCGGAGAACGGGTTTCGCGTGATCGTGCAGGGAGGCTCGTCGGCCGCAGGGTACCCGTACTACCGCGGCGCCTCGTTCCCCCAGGTCCTCCAGCGGCTGCTCAAGACGGCGTACCCGGAGCGGACCGTCGAGGTCGTCAACACGGCCATGGCGGCCGTCAACTCGTACACGCTGCTGGACTTCGCGGACGAGATCGTGGCGCAGAAGCCAGACGCCGTTCTCATTTACGCCGGCCACAACGAGTACTACGGCGCGCTCGGCGCGGCGTCCTCCGAGAGCTTCGGCAAGAGCCCCGGCCTCGTGCGGGCCTACCTCCGGCTGCGGCGCTTCCGGACGGTCCAGCTTGTCCGCGCGGCGCTCGCGCGCGTCCAGCGCGCCGCGGCGCCCGAGGCGCCGAAGGCCGGCGACGGCCAGCCGTCGAGCACGCTCATGGCGGCGATGGTCGGCGAGCAGTCCGTGTCCCCTCGGCTCGGAGACGTATCGAGCGTGGCCTGCGGCAGTTCGAGGAGAACCTCGACCGGCTCCTCGCGCGCTACCAGGCCGCCGGCATCCCGGTCTACATCGGGACGCTCGCCTCGAACGAGGCCGACAAGCGCCCGTTCGTCGTCGCCTACGCCGCCTCCGACCCCGACACGCCCGACGCGCGCGCGCAGAAAATCGAGGCTGCGGCCGGGCAGGTCCGCGCCGGACAGGGCGCGGCGGGCGTCGCCGCGCTCCGCGCGCTCGCGCAGGCCGACACGCTCGCTGCGGACGCACCGTGGGCGCTCGGCCGGGCGCTTCTCGCCGCGGGCGACACCGTCGCCGCACGCACCGCGCTGCGCCGCGCGCGCGACCTCGACGCGCTCCGATTCCGCGCCCCGTCCGCCTTCAACGACGTCATCCGGCGCGTCGCTGCCCGTCATGGAGCCACCGTCGTCGAGACCGAGGCGGCCTTCGCCGCGGCGTCGCCGGGCGGCATCGTCGGGCGGGGGCTGATGCTCGAGCACCTGCACCCAAACCTCGACGGCTACGCGCTCATGGCCGACACCTTCCTCGACGCGCTCGTCGCGGCGAAGGCGGCAGGCCCAGAGCAGCGGCCGGTCCCCTACGGCCGGTCGCTGACGCTCATCACGCCGATGGACTCGCTCGCGGCGATGATCCGGATGGAGCTGCTCACGCGGGCGTGGCCGTTCGGCCCGGGCGAGGAACTGACGGTCGACCTCTCGGGTGTGCCGCCGTTCGTCGCCGAGCAGGCGCAGGCCGTCCTCCAGGGCGCCGACTGGCTGCCGGCCGCGACCGGCCTCGCCGAGTTCTACGCCGGCCAGGGCGACGTCGGAAACGCGCGGACGGCCTACCACGCCGTCGCGCAGGCGTACCCGTTCCTCGCGCCGGCCTACGTCGCGTGGGGCAACTTCGAGATGGCGCAGGTGACGACGGGTGCCGACCCGTCGCGCCTCGACGACGCGGCGGGCCTCTACGAGTACGCCCTCGCCCTCGACCCGGCCGAGGCGCAGGCGTCGATGATGCTCGGCGCGCTGCGCCTCCAGGCCGGCGACGCCGCCGGCGCGGCCGTCCTGCTCGAGCGCGCGACGGCCGGCGACGCTCCGCCTGCCCAGGCGCTCTACAACCTCGCTGGCGCCTACGCGACGCTCGGCCGGTGGGACGACGCCGGGCGCGTCGCGGCGCGCCTCGCGCAGGAGAACCCCGGCAACGCGCAGTTCCAGCAGTTCGCCGACGCCGTCCGACGCCGCACGCTGCGTGTCGGGCCCTAATGGGAGGGCGGTCGTTTCCCGCTCCGACCTCAGACGACGCGACGCACGGTCACCTCCGCCAGGCCTCGCCCGCGCGCCCATTTCATGCCGCGCCGTGGCGCCGAACCGAACGTCTCGGGCGTTCGTAACCCTTCGACGCACGCTCTACCTGCCATGACCGACGCCCCGTACTCGCTCCGCGAGGAGATCGCCAACGCCATCACGCACGGTCTCGGCGCGCTGCTGAGCGTCGGTGCGGGCGCCGTGCTTATCACGCTCGCCGCGCTCTCGGGCGACGTCTGGACCATCGTCGGCGTGTCGGTCTTCGTCGGGTCGCTCGTGCTGCTGTACACCGCCTCGACGCTGTACCACGCCATCCCGCACCTCGGCGTGAAGGTGCACCTGCAGAAGTTCGACCACTGCGCGATCTACGTCCTCATCGCGGGCACGTACACGCCGTTCCTGCTCGGCGCGATGCGCGGCGGGCCGGGCTGGATCCTGTTCGTGACGATCTGGGCGCTCGCCGTCGGCGGCGTCGTGTTCAAGCTGTTCTTTACGGGCCGCTTCAACCTTGTCTCGACGATCCTCTACGTCGCGATGGGCTGGCTCATCGTGTTCATGATCGGCCCGATGCGCGCGAGCCTGCCGCCGGCGAGCGTCGCGTGGCTCATTGCCGGCGGCGTCGCGTACACCGGCGGGACCGTCTTTTACCTCGCGGAGCGCCTGCCGTACGGGCACGCCATCTGGCACCTGTTCGTGCTCGCAGGCAGCGTCTGCCACTTTGCCGCCGTCCTCACGGACGTGGTCCACGCCGCATGACCCGCCTCCTTACCTTCCTTCTCGCCTCGCTCCTTTTCTGTGCCGGCTGTGGGTCCGTTCTCGCGCCGTCGCTCATCGGCATCCCCGGCCTGTCGTCGGACGCGGCGCCGGGCGAGGCTGCCTCGGTCGCCGTCGTGACGGCGAGCGCCGCGCCGGGACGCACCGCATCCGCGCTCGACGGCCGCGTCGTGGACCGCGACACCGGCGCGCCGCTCGCGGGCATCCGCCTCGGCTCTGGCGAGACGACCGATGCCGACGGCGCCTTCCGCCTGCCCGCCGGCTCGACCAGCCTCCGCGCCGAGGCGGCCTGCTACGCCCCGCTCGACGCCGCCGTGGGCGCGGATGCCGTGGCGGTGCTCGTCCTGATGGCGCCCGCGGGCTGCTAGCCGCCGCTAGCCGGCGAAATCGACCCGCACGAGGCGCCACGCGCGGCCGCCCGGCGCCTCGGCAATCTCGAAGCGGAGGAGCACGGACGAGTCCGTGTCGGCCTCGTCTTCAGGCACGACGTTCCCATCCGAGTCGAAGCCGACGGTCAGCGTCGCGACGCGCGCGGGGCCGTCGAAGGCGAGGCTCTGCGCGTCGAGCGCAGCGATCAGGGCGCGGAACGGATCGGTCGTGATCGCCTCGGCGGCCTGCGGCCAGTCCGCACGCGCGACGCCGTTAGGCCCTACGACGGCGAGCGCCGTCACGTCGGCGCGGCGGCCGGATCGAGCGGCGGCCCGGAAGGCGCCCCAGAAACGGCCGAAGTCCGGCGTCGAATCGGGCGCGGCGACGGCCGCCGCCGCCACCGCCGAGTCGGCGAGGAGCGAGTCGGCAACGAGCAGCGAGTCCGCACCGGCGTAGGTCGTGTCGCCCTCGGTGTAGCGGCCCGGCGCAGATGGGAAGGCGACAGGCGGCGCCTCGGTCACGGCGACGCCCTCTGGGCCGCGCTTGCACGCGCCGAGCGCGAGCAGCGAGACGAGCAGCGCCGCGCTACGCATCGGCGACGGGCTCCGTCCCGCCGGCCTCGTCCGGCGCCGCGTCGCCGGGGACGCCCCACAGCACGGCGCCCGCGATGCCGACGTAGCCCGCGAGCAGCAGCAGCGGCGCGATCGTCAGCGAGAGGACGCTGTCGACGGGGTTGTCGCTCGTCGCGTTGTCGATCGCCATCAGCGCGTAGCCGAGCACCACGACGGCGCACGCGGCGAGCAGCAGGCGGTAGTTGAGGCGGCCGAACGGCATCGTCGCCGTCCCGCGGAGCGCGCTGCGGCCGGCGGCCGGGCGCGTGACGGGGTGCGCCGGGCGGCGCGACGAGCGGACGGAGGAGGACGAGGCCATCAGAGCGGGGCGAACGGGTCCGGCCAAGATAGCGGCCCGCCCGGAGCTCGCTACGCCTGCGCGCCGGCCACCGCGCGCTCGATGCGGCGGTTCGGCACGAGCCACATCGCCGCGACGCCGACGAAGAGCGCGCCCGCGACGGCCGGGTGAACGAACAGCGCCGCCGGAATCGCCAGCGCGTAGGCCGCGACCGACAGCGTCTGCTTCGTCCCGGCGCGGACGCTGCCGAGCAGGGGCACGTCGGCACCGGGCACGCGCAGGATCGCCCGCACGAGCAGGCCGAACGCCGCGCCGCACAGCAGCAGCACGGTGGCATAGGCCGCGACGGGCACACGCGCGAAGCCGTTCTCGCCCATCCACGCCGTCACGAACGGAACCATCGAGAGCCAGAACAGCAGGTGCAGGTTCGCCCAGAGCACGCCGCCCGAGACGCGCTCGGTGATCTGGAACAGGTGGTGGTGGTTGTTCCAGTAGATGCCGACGTACACGAAGCTCAGCACGTAGCTCCCGAAGACGGGCGCGATGCCGCTCAGCGCGGCCAGCGTCGGCTCGTGCGGCACGCGCAGCTCGAGCACCATGATCGTGATGATGATGGCGAGGACGCCGTCGGAGAAGGCCTCGAGGCGAGCGGTCGTCATGGCGGCGCGGTGGGTGAACGCCGCAGGATACCGGCCCGCCCGCAGACCGTGCCGCGCAAACGGGCTCGGGCCTGCGGGGCGGGGGGATGCGCTACCGGGCCACGCTGAACATCCGCGCGGCGCTGAACTGCTCGCCCGTCACTCGGAGCACGTACGTCCCGGCCGGCAGCGCCGTCCCGCCGACCTCGAGCGCCTGCCGGCCGCCGGCACCGAGCGCGCCGTCGAACAGGACGCGCACGCGGCGCCCGAGCGCGTCGACGACCTCGGCCCGGACGTGCTGCGCCTCGCGGACCTCCAGCACCGTCCGGCTCCCGCCCGCGACCGGGTTCGGGGAAACGGGCGCGAGCGAGAACCCGGCTGCCGCCGCATCCTCCTCGCCCGCCGTCGCCGCGTCCGGCGTGACCGTGAGCGTGAACCGCTCGGACGTCTCCGCCGCCTCGCTGTCGAACGCGTACGACGCGCCCGCACCGAGGGCCGTCGCCGCGCCCGTCGCGGCGTCCGTCAGCACCACCTGCCAGCCGGCCGGCGCGCCGGCGCGGACGGAGAGCGTGTACCGGCCCGCCTCGGTCGCCGTGAACGCGAGCGGCATCGTTGCGGCACCGCCCGCCGCGACCGACCGCTGCGCGAGCGCGCGCGGCGCGCCATCGGGGCCCGGCCCGACCGGGGCGACCGTCGCGTAGGGGCCCGCGAGCGGAGCCAGCTTGCTCGCGTCGAACCGGTCCCACCCGTCCGTCGCGTCGGCCGAGACGTAGACGCCCGCCGCCTCGTCGTGCGTCCGCGCGCCCGTCGCCGTCACGCCGTCGAGGGCGAGGCCGACGAGCTGGCCCGCCGCGCCCGACCGCCCGCCGAGCGGCACGTTCGGCTGGACGATCGCGCCGAGGGCGTACCGCAGATCGACCGGGAACGAGGGCGCGGCGAAGAACTCGGCGAAGAAGCCCTCCCACACGGCCGCGTCGTCGGACGCGGTGCCGTCGGCCGTGCCCGCGACGCGCGTGCGGACGGTGTAGCCGGTCTCGGGCGTGTAGAACTGGAACACCTCGCTGAGCACGCCGCTCGACGCCGTGATTCCGCTGAGGTCGAACGCCCCGTTGTACGGGTTGCCGAGCAGGTAAAGCTGGTCCGTCGCCCCCGCCCGGCTGCCCGCGCTGAACCGCGTCACGACGTCCTGCGGGCTGTTCGCCGCCTCGTTGATGGCCCCCGTCGCCTGGAGCGTGAGCGGCAGATCGGCCCGCCGGCTCGTCCCCTCAGGCGCGTTCGCTGGCGGCCCGCCTTCGGTGTACATATACCAGAAGAAGCCCCGGCCCGGCACCAGCGCCGTCGTCTTGGACCCCGGCACGACGTACCCGTTGTTCGCGGCGGCCGGGTTGCCCGTGTACCCCGTGAAGAGGTTCGGGCCAGCAGCGTCAGGGAACTCGTCCGGCAACTTCTGCACGAGGTTCAGCCCGGCCAGCGTGCCCACCGTCAGCCCGCGGATCGGCGCCGAGAGCAGCCGGTACCCCGCCACCGCCGACGTGGTCGACGACGCCGACGACTCCAGACCGCTGCAGCCCCCCGAGAAGGGCGTGAACGCGGAGTTCTGCGCCCGCGGCGTGCCACGCCCGCCATTCCCGTACACCGATGTCACGGACGCGCTGGCCCAGTTGGATCCGTCGACGTTGAAATTGTCGAGGGCCGGGTTCTTCAGCTCCCGGCTGATCCCGTCCTGCGCCGAGGTCGCCGCACTCGCGAAGCGGACCTGATCGACGACCACCGAGTCCGGCGAGTAGAGGACGAACCGGTCGAGCGAGTTCGCGAACACGAGCGCGCCCCCGTAGGCATAATCCACCGGGACGCCACCGTTGTTGGTCGTGTTGGTCGTGTTTCCCAGCACAACGTACCCGTAGCACTGGACGATGACCGACCGGTCGATAACGTGGGGCGGCCGGATCCCCGACGCGGCTGAGTCCCGCACGACCCAGTTCCGGAGGTCGATCGGGTACGGATTCGGGTTGTACAGCTCCACCCACTCGCGGTCGGTGTCGACGCCCGCTACTCCAGGATTGGCCGGGTTGACCATCCACTCGTTGATGATGAGGCTGTTGGGCTCCTGCGCCCGCGCCGGCAGGGCGGCGAGCACGAGAACGGCGAGGCATGCCCCGCCGAGCGCACACGCGCGGCGGAGAGCAGGATGGAAACCGGCGGAAAGCAGGCTGGACATCAGGGCGTCTCGGTGGACGGGTATGGGATGGTGTTCAGCTTACCCTCACCCGGCCCCGCAGAACCGGACATGGTATGTGCAACATTGGAGAACCCGAACCGAAGTCTCCGCCCGAAGGGCTACCGGAAGGAGGCGGGCCCTAGCCGAGCGCCTCGGCGAGGACGGCCGCGCCGAGGTCCGCGAGCGTCCTCGGCGGGTCCGGCGCGGCGCCGGCGCCGAGGTCCAGCTCGCCCCACCACACGTCGCACCACAGGCCGTGCTTGAAGCCGGCGCGGTGGAACGTGCCGGCGTCGCGGAAGCCCAGCGCCCGGTGCAGCCCGACCGACGCGGCGTTGGGCAGCGTCGCCCCGGCGTAGGCGGCGGCGAAGCCCTGCGCGCGCAGGAGCGCGAGCAGCGCCGTCATGATCGCCCGCCCGACGCCCTGCCCCTGCGCCTCGGGCGCGAGGTACACGGACGTTTCCGCAGCCCACGCGTACGCCGCCCGCGCCCGGTGCGCCCCGGCGTACGCGTACCCGACGACGCGGCCGTCGCGCTCGGCGACGAGGTACGGGTAGCGCGGAAGCGTCGCGGCGATGCGCGCCGCCATCTCCGAGGCGTCCGGCGGGACCGCCTCGAACGAGGTCGTCGTGTCGCGCACGACGGGCGCGTAGATCGCCGCCGCGGCGGCGCCGTCGGCGGGCGTGGCGAGGCGGAGCGTCATCGGGGCGGCGGGCGGATGACCGAGTCTACGCCTCGGGCTCAAAGCGGGCGCGGAGCCAGCCGTCGTCCACGTGCGCACTTGCGAGGTGGTAGTACGCGAGGAAGGCCGGCAGCATCACGTTGCGGCGCTGGTTGCGGATGTTCACCACGAGCGAGTCGCCGAACTGCTCCGCCTCGACCTCATCGTCCGTCGTGTAGGGCACGCGCAGCGAGACCGTGTAGGCGTCGCCGTGCGGCTCGACGGTGTAGGTGGGCTCCGCGTGGAAGACGGCGGCCGGGTCGAGGGCGCCGGGCGTGCCGGGCGCGCCGTAGAGGCCGTCCGCGATGCGCCGGAGCAGGTCGAGCCCGAAGACCTCCTCGCCGAGGTGCGGCACGCGCAGCACCGGCAGCGGCGCGAAGGTCTCCTCGATCTCGTCGAGGTAGCCCGCCTGCGCCTTGACGTATTTCGCCATGACGCCGCCGCCGGACTCCTCCTCGGGGACGACGCGGTTCACGATCGCCGCGTCGACGCCGTAGCCGTAGAGCTGGAGGTACGTGTGCGCGCGGCGGGCCTCCTGGATCACCATCCGCTCCGGGTTCATCACGAGCCGCGCCGACGTGATCTCGGGGTCCTGCATGACCTTCTGGACGTCCGCGAGCTTGCCGAAAAGGCTGTCGAGCTCGGCGTAGCCCTTGTCCAGCGGGATGCCGGTCGTCTTGCGGACGGCAAAGCCGACGGTCTGGATCGCGCGCTTCTGCAGCGGGAACGCCTTCTGGAGCCACCACTGCGTGACCTGCGGCAGCGTGAGCAGCGTCAGCGTCTCGCCCGTCGGCGCGGCGTCGAGGATGATGACGTCGTAGGTGCCCTCGGTCGTGAACTTGTCCAGCCAGAGCAGCGCGGAGCCCTCGGACATGCCGGGCAGCGCGGCCATCTCCTCGGCCGCGACGGCGTCCGCGCCCTGCCACCGGAGGACGGTCCGGACGAGCTCGCGCATGTTGCCCCAGTACGTCCGCATCGAGTAGTACATGTCGACCTCCATCGCGTCGAGGTTCTCGGCGATAGCCTCGGGCTCGGGCCCGAGCGGGCGGTCGACGGCGTCGGCGAGCGAGTGGGCGGGGTCGGTCGAGAGGACGAGCGTGCGGTAGCCGCGCGCGGCGCAGGCCAGCGCCGTCGCCGCGGCGCAGGTCGTCTTGCCGACGCCGCCCTTGCCGGTAAACAGAAGGACGCGCATGAGGGTCGAGGTCGGGTGGACTCCCATGAATGCAGTCCGGAGAGGGGAGGTTTGGGGCCGTGGCCCTCCGCCCCAAACTTCAAACGGCCCTACTCCTTCTCCCCGCCGCCCGTCGCGCCCGGCCGGATCGTCATGTCTGCCGGTCGGCTCGGCCGGCGGTCCGTCGGGCCGATGTCCGAGCGCAGGCGCGGTCGGTCCGCCTCGGGGCGCTCGACGGGCGGCTCCGGCGTCTCGGCCGGCGTGTAGTCGTCCTCGGGCGGCGACCAGTCTGGCTCGGCGGCGTCGCCCGAGAGGTCCGGCGCGGGCGGCGGCGCGCTGTCGGCCGGGTCCTCGGCGTAGGGGTCGTCGTAGACGGTCGGGCTGGGGAAGCGCGACGTCCGGCAGGCTGTCCTGGACGCGCCGCAGGAACGCCCCGACGACCGGCAGCGCCGTCGCGCTGCCGGCGCCCGTCGCCATCGAGCGGAAGGCGACGCGCTGGTCGTTGAAGCCGACCCACGCGCCGACGACGAGGCCCGGGCGCATCGCGATAAACCAGCCGTCGGCGTAGCGCTGCGTGGTGCCCGTCTTGCCGGCGAGGTCGCCGGTGGCGCCCATCGCGCGCAGGTCGGTGCCGGTGCCGCGGTCGACGACGCCGCGCATCATGTCCAGCAGGTTGGCGCGCGTCGCGGCGCGTGAGCGCCTGCGGGCCCTCGGGCGCGAACGTGGCGAGCGTCTGGCCCGACGCCGTCTCGATGCGCGTGACGAGGCGCGGCGTGCGGACGAGCCCGTCGTTGGCAATCGCGCCGTACGCGCCGACCATCTCGAGGAGTGTCACCGGGCTCGTGCCCAGTCCAATGGAAGGCACCACGTCGAGCGGGCTCGTGATGCCCATCCGCTGCGCGACGAGCGCCACGCGGTGCGGGCCGACCTCCTGCGTCAGGCGCACGGCGACGGCGTTCTTGGAGAACGCGAGCGCGTCGCGGAGCGTCCCGCCGGACGAGCCGCCGGACGGCCGCCACGTCGTCCCGTCGTCCAGCCGGACGGCCGCGGCGCCGCCCTCGATCTCGTCGTCCGGCGCGTAGCCGCGCTGCAGGGCGCTGGCGTAGACGAAGGCCTTGAACGTCGAGCCGGGCTGGCGCCGCGCGACGCCGGCGTGGTCGAACTCGTCGTCCGTGAAGTCCCGCGAGCCGACGTAGGCGCGCACGGCGCCCGTCGCGGGCTCGATGGCCACGAGGGCGGACTCGACGCGCAGCACGCGCGTGCGGACGGCCTGGACGAGGTCGTCGTCCTCGCGGACCGTCCGGAGCGCGGCGTCGGCGTCCTGGCCGTCCTCGCGGGCGCGGGCGAAGGCGGGCGTCGCCTCGAGGGCGGCGTCCATCGCGGCGCGCGGCGGGCCGCCGCGCCACTCGCGGTCGGCCGTCCCCTGGAGGCGCCCGGCGCGCTCGCTCACGGCCGCCTCGGCGGCGTGCTGGGCCGACATCTGGAGCGTCGTCCGGATCACGAGCCCGTCGCGCTCGACGTCGTAGCCGCGCGGCACCGCCCACGCCTCGACGGCGCGGCGGACGGCGGCGGTAAAGTGCGGCGCGGCGCTGTACGTGCCGGGCTGCGGGCGGAGCGTGACGCCGAGCGGGCGCTGGCGGTCCTCGGCCGCCTCGGCCGGCGTGAGCATGTTCTGCCCCTCCATCAGCGTCAGCACGAGGTTGCGGCGCTGGAGCGCGGCGTCCGGGTGGCGCACCGGGTTGTACTCGGCGGGCCCCTTGAGCATCGCGATGAGCGTCGCGGCCTGCGTCGCCGTGAGGGCCGGCGCGTGCGTCCCGAAGTACGTCCGCGCCGCCATCTCGACGCCGTGGGCGTTGTAGAGGAACGGGACCGTGTTGAGGTACGACTCGAGGATCTCGCGCTTGGTGTGGTCGCGCTCGATGCGGACGGCCGCGATCATCTCCTTGATCTTGCGCTCGGGCGTGGACACGTTGCCGATCTCGCGCGGGAAGAGGTTGCGCGCGAGCTGCTGCGTCACCGTCGAGCCGCCCTCGCGGCGCCCCTTCACCGTCGCCCACAGCGCGCCGACGGTGCGTCGGACGTCGACGCCGCCGTGCTCGTAGAAGCGGCGGTCCTCGGTCGCGATGAGCGCGTCGACGAGCGGGCCGGGGATCGAGTCCAGCGGCACCCACTCCTGGAACGGCGCCTCGAACTGCGTGAGGCGCTCGCCCGAGGCGGCGTAGACGATGCTGGGCTGCGCGCGCGTCGCCTCGGAGAGCGCGAACGCGTCGGGCGTCCGGGCGACGAGGCTGGCCGCGTACACGCCGAGCGCGACGGCGCCAAGGGCGCCGGCGGCGAGGCCGGCCCCAATGACGCCGGCGACGACCGTCCACGCGCGGGCGAGGCCGGAGCGCCGCGGGTCGGTCGCCCGCTGCCACCACCGTTTGAGGGGGTTGCGGCTGCGCCGGACGGGCGCGACCCCCGCGGGCCGGATGACGCGCGGCGGCCCGCCGGCCGGGCGGCCGGGCAAGGCGGGGCGGGAGACGAGCGGCGGCGTGGGCACGGCGGTCCTGGGCGAGACGGTTCAGTATCGGCCCGAACGCGCCCGCCTCCAACCCAGTCTGTGCGAAGCCGCACCGCCCTCAGCGTCCGGCGACGAGCGGCGCCCCGGCACGGGGCGCGCGGGCGAGCGTGCGGAGCGTCCCGTCGGCGTTCCACGTCAGGCGCAGGCGCTCGGCGCCACGTGCGTAGGTCACCGCGACGACGGTCTCGCGGCGTCCGTCGGGCAGCGCCTCCGTCCCCTCGGCGGCGACGCCGGTGAGGGCCCCGTGGTGGCGGGCGAGCGAGCGGACGATGCGCGGCACGGCGACGGCGCCTGCGGCACGGAGCGTGTCGGGGAACGCGGCGATGGTCGGCGCGGCGTCGCCCGCGGCCCAGGCCGAGACGAGGCGCTCAGCGCGGGCGTCGAGGCGCATGGACGCCGCCGAGACGAGCGTCTGCGCGCCGGCGGGCGTGGCAAGGACGAGGGTGGCAACGAGGGCGAGGAGGCGGAGCATGGCGGCGTCGGAGGGGGTGGGCGGGGTGCCGGAGGGCGTGTGATCCCAACATCCCCCGCCCCCGCACCGGCGGTGTCAGGACGCCGTCTCGTGTCGTCACGCGCCCGTCCCGAGTCGTCACCGGATGTCACGGGCGCGGGCTCAGTTGCCCAGGACGCTCCCGCTGAACGTCGGGCCGCCGAGCGCGCGCACGAAGGCCCGCGCCGCCGCGGGCGTGGCCAGCCCGACCGGCCCCTGCACAATGCCACCATCGACGAGCCCATCGTAGACGCGGACGGCGACGACGTTGCGGCCCGGGCGCAGGATGCCGGGCGGGACCGCATAGGCCCGCGGCTGCTGCCACTCGTCGCCGGCCACGACGGGCGCACCGTTCTCCGTTCGCCCTGGCAGGCCCGTTCCCCCGATGCGCGTGCCGTTAGCGAACACCTCGTCGAGGTCGTCGATGGCGCCGGCGATAAAGACGAGCGGCTGCGACGCCTGCGTCGTTGAGAGCGTGACCGTGCGGCGCATCCACACGAAGCCGCCGAGGTCCGGGTAGCCCTGCGACTCCCATCGCTCGGGGGCCGTGATCTCGGCCCACGCGCGGTCGTCGAAGCCGGGCTCGCGCCACTCCGGGAGGTCGCCTGCGGCCGCGCGCCAGCGGCCGGCGAGGTCGGCCACGAGCGGCGTCGCCGGTGTCGTGCCCGGCGCGGCGACGGCGATGTCGACCGGCCCCTCGACGATGCCGCCGGCGAGCTCGCCGTCGTAGACGCGCACGGCGAGCGTGTTGAGGCCCGGCCGGAGCGCGCCGGCCGGCAGGTAGTACGCGCGCTCGGCGTAGTAGGCCGTCTCGTAGGCCGGCGGCATGACGCCCGTCGCGCCGATGCGCTGCCCGTTGAGGAACACCTCGTCGGCGTCGTCGACGCGGCCGAGGCGCAGCACGAGCGGGCGGCCGTCGGCGCCGGCGCCGGGTGGGAGCGTGAACGTGCGCCGCAGCCACGCGAAGCCGTCGTAGCCCCACAGGCCCGCATCCTCCCACGCGCCCGGCACCGCGACGCGCTGCCACATCGCCGGGTCGCCGGGCGCGGCGGCCCACGCGAGGTCGTCGCCGAGGCGCAGTTGCCACGGCCCGGCGAGGTCTACCACGGTCGTGTACCGCGCGCTCTGCATCGCCGCCGGGACGGCCGGCGCGTCAGGGGGTGCCACGTAACCGCCCTCCCACCTCTCGTTCATCGTGACGCTCCACAGCGACGCCGCGCACGCCCAGACGGCGACGGTGGAAACCGCGCCGAGCAGGATGCGGCGGAGCAAGGTGCGGCGGGCAGGGGTCACGGGACGACCTTGTAGCCCACGCCGTGGACCGTGAGCAGGTAGCGCGGGCGTGCGGGGTCGGGCTCGATCTTCTGGCGCAGCTTGAGCACGAAGTTGTCGACCGTCCGCGTCGTCGGCTGTGCCTCGTAGCCCCAGACGTTGGTCAGAAGGGCGTCGCGCGAGACGACCGCCCCGGCATGGGCGACGAGGTAGCGCAGCACCTCGACCTCGAGGTGCGTCATCGCGACGGGCGCGCCGCCGACGGTGGCCGTGTACGACGCGAAGTCGACGGCGAGGCGGCCGATGACGGTGGCGCCGGCCGGCTCGGGCGCGGCGTCGGTCCGGCGCAGCACCGCGCGGACGCGCGCCATGAGCTCGCGCAGCGAGAACGGCTTGGTGACGTAGTCGTCCGCCCCGAACTCGAGCCCGCGGACGGTGTCGATCTCCTCGCCCTTGGCCGTGAGCAGGATGACGGGCGTGGCGACGCCGGCCGCGCGCGCCGCGCGGAGGACCTCGAAGCCCGAGCGCCCAGGCATCATCACGTCGAGCAGAACGAGGTGGTAGGGCGTGTCCGAGCCAGGCCCGGCGAGCATCCGCGCGAGCGCCGCGTCGCCGTCCTCGGCCTCGTCGACCGTGTAGCCCTCGAACTCGAGGTTGTCGCGCAGGCCCTCGCGCATCGAGCGCTCGTCTTCGGCGACGAGGATGTGGGGCGGCAAAGGCATGGGGATGGACGGGGAGCGTGAGGGCCGGGCAGGGTGTTCAGGACGATGGTTCCGGCTCGCCCGCCTCTTGGACCGGGGTCCGGCCCGCACCGCTCAGGGCGGGCAGCGTGAGGCGGAAGAGGGCGCCACCGCCCGGATGCGGTCCTGCTGAAACCGTCCCGCCGTGCGCCGTGGCAATGCGGCGGACGAGCGCGAGCCCGAGTCCGGTTCCCTTGGCGGTGTGCGCGAGCCCGTCGCGCGAGGCGGCCTGGACACGCACGAACGGCTCGAAGATGCGCTCGCAGTCGGCCGCAGCGAGGCCCGGTCCGCGGTCCGACACCTCCACGACGACCGCGCGACGAGCGGCGCGGACGACCAGGCAGACGGGCGTGCCGCCGCCGTACTTGGCCGCGTTGTCGAGCACGTTCACGAGGGCCTCGGCGAGCGCATCGGCGTCGCCGGCGACGGGCGGCAGGCCCGGGGCGATGCTGACGGCGAGGTCGGCGCCCGCGCGGCCGAGGACGGGCCGGTAGCGCTCGGCGACGTCCGCAGCGATCGCCCCGACGTCCAGCGGGACATGCGCGGCCACGGTCTCCCCACGCTCGGCGCGCCCGAAGGCGAGCACGTTGTCGACGAGGCGGCTCAGGCGCTCGCTCTCCGAGACGATGGTCTCAACGTAGTGCTGCCGGCGGTCGTCGCGGACGCGCCCCTCGGCGAGCGTCTCGGCGTAGAGCCGGATCATGGCGAGGGGCGTCCGCAGCTCGTGCGAGACGTTCGAGACGAAGCCCTCGCGCAGGCGCGCCAGCTCGACCTCCTTGCGGACCGTCCGCCACGCGAGCACGCCGCCGAGCCCGAGCACGGCCGTCACGGCGAGCAGGAGCGCCAGCCCCTGCACGCGCCGCCGCCGCCCGACGGCCTCGGCGGAGCGTTCGGACGGACGGACGCCGACGGTGTAGCCCGGCAGCAGCCACAGCGGCCGGCTCCGCTCGGTGGACGCCCGCGCCAGCGTGCCCGTCGCGGCGATGGGCGCGGCCGCAGTGTCGGCGAAGACGCCGAGCACGAGCCCACCGCGCGCAACCTCCTGCAACTTCGGCATCACGACGTAGTCCACGAAGGGTCCGGGCTCGACAACGAGGGCAACGATGCGCGGCGGCCGCGGCGCGCGCTCGACGGCGAAGGCGAGTGCGAGGCGGCCGCCCGGCATCGGCACGGGATCGAGTTGCCGGTAGCCGGCGCGGCTGCGCTCGAGCAGCCGCCGGGCACGCGGGCCCCGATAGGCGCGGCGGAAGGCGTCGGCCGTCGCCTCTCCGTCGTCGCGCTCGGTCGCGGCGCCGCCCTGGACGAGCGTCGTGTCGAACGAGAGGACCGTCTCGACAGGCGGGACGGACCGGAAAAAGGCCTGCAGTGCGGTCCACGTCTCAACCGTGATCGCGTACTCGTTGCCCGGCACCGTCGCCTCGGGGATGGCTTGCAGGCGGCTCGCCCACGCGTTCGTGACGTCCCACGCGTGCTGGTTGACCGACAGCAGGAGCGCGTCGAGTTGCTCGTCGCGCAGGTCGGCGAGCGCCGCCTCGGACTCGCGCGCGAGGCGCGCCTCGAACGCGACGAACGCGACGGCGGGCACCACGGCAAAGGCGAGCATCGACAGCGCGAGCGCGCCGAGCGTGGACGGGCGACGGGCCATCGTCAGGGCGCCGTCGGGACGTAGCGCATGCCGAGCGACGACGCGTCGCCGCCGGTCACGCGCGCGTCGACGCGCGCCTCGCGGCCGGTCGCGTTGACGACGAGTGCGGCCGCGCCGCGGGCAAAGCGCGCGGCGGCCGTCTGGCCCGGTGCGAGCGTCCCGCGTGGCGTCTCCGTCCCGTCCGCTGCTCGCTCGACAAGCGCCACCGCCACCGAGCCGATGTTGGTGGCGGTGACGCGGAACGCCGGGCCGTCTCCGCCGAGCACGAACGTCTCCTGCGCCGGCACCCGGAGGTCGGAGCGGAGCGACTGGCAGCCAGTTGTGGGAATGGCCGCGGCGATGGCGGCGACGAGCAGGGCAAGACGGAGCATGGCCGGGGCGGTGGGTGTGCCGGCCAAGCTAGGTGGAGCGCCCGCCGCCACTGTCACGCGCGCTCCACCGGTTGTCACGAGATGTCACCGTGACGGCGGCACGGGCGCTCAGTCCCGCCGCTGCGCCTGCCGGTCGCCGAGCGACATCGCGCGCTGGACGAGGCCGACGAACTCGGCGCGGTCGCCGTCGGGGTCCGGGCCGACGGCAGCGCGGGCGCGGACGAGCGCCCCGCCAAGGCTCGCGCCCGGCGCGTGCGTGCTCTGGCGCAGCACGAGCGCCGCCTCTGCGACGGCCGAGGTCCACGCCATCGCGTTGGACGGCGCGCCCGTCCCATCGGCCACCGGGACGGTTATCAGGACGCTCTCGCTGGCGAACGTGCCCGCGCCCGTCGCGGGCTTGTAGCGCAGCTGACCGTCAGCAGCTCGGCCGAGGCGCTCGTCGCCGTGGCGGAGTAGCGACGTGGAGAGGGCGCCGGCAGCGCCGCGTCGTCCGTGCCCGACAGGACGACCTCGTAGAGTGCGGTGACGTGGTGGCCCGCCCCGATCTCCCCCGCGTCGCGCGCGTCGTTGGCGAAGTCCTCGTCCGCGAGGCGGCGGTTGTCGTAGCCGATGAGGCGGTAGCCGGCGACGAGGGCCGGGTTGAACTCGACCTGCACCTTGACGTCCTTGGCGAGCGTCGCGAGGGTCCCACCGATCTCGTTGACGAACACGCGCTCGGCCTCGCGCTCGGAGTCGATGTAATTGTAGGCGCCGTTGCCCCACGCCGCGAGGCTCTCCATGCGCGCGTCCTGGAGGTTGCCCGTGCCGAAGCCGAGGACCGAGAGCATCACGCCCGACGCGCGCTCGCGCTCGACGAGCGATCGCAGCGCCGCCTCGCCCGTCACGCCGACGTTGAAGTCGCCGTCGGTCGCGAGCAGCACGCGGTTGGAGGCGTCGGGGTCGAAGTTCTGGCGGGCGAGCTGGTACGCCATCTCAATGCCCTGCGCGCCGGCCGTCGAGCCACCGGCTTCGAGGCGACCGAGGGCACCGAGGATCGCCCGCCGGTCCGTGCCGCGCGTCGGCGGGAGGACGACGCCGGCCGCTCCGGCGTAGACGACGATCGCGACGCGGTCCTGCTCGCGGAGCTGACTGACGAGGCGCTCGAAGGCCGTCACGAGCAGCGGCAGCTTGTCCCGGTCCATCATCGAGCCCGAGACATCCAGGAGGAAGACGAGGTTGGCCGGCGGCAGGTTGGCCGTCTCGATGCGCCGCCCCTGGACCCCGACGCGCACGAGGCGGTGGGCCGGCGCCCACGGGCACGCCGCGACCTCGGTGTGGACCGCGAACGGCGCGCCGTCGGTCGGCCCGGCCATGCCGAGCTCGAACGCGTTGACGAACTCCTCGGCGCGGACCGCCTCGGGCGGCGGCATCTGGCCGGCCGTGAGCATCCGGCGGACGTTGGCGTAACTCGCGCGGTCGACGTCGACCGAGAAGGTCGAGAGCGGCGCCTCGAGCGTGCGCCGGAAGCCGGTCTCGTCGACGGCGGCGTAGTCCTCGCCGCTGAGCGGCGCGGGTGGCGCGGGCGGCGCCATCTCGTAGAAGGCGGGGCCGGACGCCATCGCCGCATCTGCGGCGCCGCCGGAGCGGGCGTACTCGGGGGTCCCGCACGCGGCGAGGCCGAGCGCGAAAAGGCCGGCCAGAACAGCCGGGAAACGTGAGGGGTGCATCGGAACCTTGGGTGAGGTGAGCGCGGCCGTACGGAGGAACAGCCCGACCGTTTCATCAACTCTCCACCTGCCTGTTCCGTGCGCTACTCGTGGTACGCCTCGTCGTGCGGCTCCAGCTCGCTGATGTCCGTCGCCCGTCCGACCGTGACGTCGCCCGCGCCGGTGCGGAGGCGGGCTGTCGCCCGCCCGTCGCGGTGCGCCTCCACGCCGCGAACCGTCCCGGCCGCCGTCTGCGCGTCGACGCGGACCGAGGCGCCGTCGGGGACGGAGAAGTCCACGTCGCCGGCAGCTGTCGAGACGGTCCACTCGGCGCCGCGCGGCAGGTCGGCGGCGCTCACGGCCACGTCGCCCGCGCGGGCGTCGACGCGCAGGCGCCGCGCCACGGCGCGCTCCACCTGGACCGTCCCGGCCGCGATGCCCACGTCGAGGTCGCCGGTCGCGCCGAAGATGGCGACGCCGCCCGCGGCCGTCCGCACGACGACCGGCGTGCCGGCCGGGACGAACGCGATCACGTCGGCGCGGAGGCCGTCCTCGGCGATGACGTCGGGCCGGTCGGCGCGCCACACGATCTGGTAGATGTCGGCGTCGCCGCCCGTCTCGACGGTGATCGCTGGCAGGCGCGCGCGCGCCGACGCCTCCGTCAGGCCGCGCGCGCGGCGCACAAGGCGCACCTGCGCCGTCGTCATCGACGAGTCGACCTCGACGCGGATGTCGCCGGCGAAGCCGTCGAGGACGAGCGTGCGGCCGTCGAGCGGGATCGTGCGCTGCTCGCCCTCCGTCGCCTCCGTCCGCCCGACAGGCGCCGGCGGCGCGGCGTCGCGGCAGCCGGCGAGAAGGAAGACGAGAGCGAGGGGCCGGCAGGTGGAGGCCAGCAGGAGAGACCGGTGCATCGGGCGGCGTCGAAAACGTGGATCGGGGCGTAGAGACGCGCCGCGCCGCGCCGCGGTCCGGCTCGGCGTATTCCGCTGCCGCGGCCCGCCCCGCTCACCCCACCGCCACGGCGCGGATAAAGCGCCGCACGGCGACCCACGACGCCGCGAAGCCGAGCACCACGCCGAGCACGACGACGGCGAGGACCGCGAAGACGGCCGAGCCGCCGGGCCAGCCGGCGTCCTGCGCGCCGAGCGCGTCGGCCCCGCGCAGCGCGGAGAGCAGGACCCCGTAGAGCCCCCACAGCATCAGGCCCGCCGCGACGCCCGCAACGAGGCCCTGCGCGGCGCCCTCGATGAGGAACGGCTGCCGGATAAAGCGGTTGGTCGCGCCGACAAGCTTCATCGTGCGGATGAGCATCCGGCGGGCATAGATGGACAGCCGGACCGTGTTGCCGACGAGCAGCAGCGCCGCGACCACGACGAGCAGCGCCACGCCGAGGCCGACGGCCGAGAACGCCTTGCGGTTGCGCTCGATGGCCTGCACCGAGGCGACGTCGAAGGCGACATCCTCGACGGTGTTCCACGTGCGGACGCGCGCCGCGATGGCCGTCATGCTGTCGGCCTGCGCGTAGTCGCTCGAGAGGCGGACCTGGTACGAGGCCGGAAGAAACTGCTCGTCGTCGAACACGTCGGCGCCCTCGCCGAAGGCCTCGCGGAAGGTCTGAGAGGCCTCGGCCTGCGAGACGTAGCGGACCGAGTCGACGCCCGTCAGCCCGCGCAGGCGCTCGCCGACGCGCTCGGCGACGGACGCCTCGGCGGGCTTGAGGAAGACCTCGGCCTCGGCGGCGCGCTGCCGCAGCGTGTCCGAAAACGCCTTCCACTGCCACCCGAGCAGCGCGAAGAGGCCGATGAGCACGAGCGCGATCGCGAGCGCGACGACGCTCGTCGCCGTGGCGAAGGGCGTGCGGCGGAAGCCGGCGAGGCCTTCGCTGAGGGTGTAGGACAGGGCCATCGGCAGTCGGGCGGGGGACGCGCGAATGTAGCGGGGGAACGGGACGCGGCGCCCGTCCGCCCCGCAAACACCCGGCCAGAACCGGGCCGGCACGTTCCCGCGGCGACGGAAGAAGCGGCGTCAGCGGCGGACGAGGACAGCGAACGTCGTCGCGTTGCCCGGCTCGTCCTCGATGCCGTCCGCGAGAACGGCGAGGCCGTAGCGCGACGCCGCCGAGGCGTGGGCGACGGCTGCGGCGCCGCGGTCCTCCGAATCCGCGATGTCGCGGGCGGCGCCGGCCGTGTCCTCGGCCGCCTCGGGGCGCGCGTGGGGTAGGTGCGCCGCGGTCCAGCGCGCCGTCTGCGCGAGCGCCTGCGGGTGGCTCCAGACGACCCGGATGGCGTCCATCGAGACCCCGGGCAGTGCGAGGAGGGCGTGGTGAATAGCGAGCGTCTCGTCCGCGGCGCGCACCAGCCCGAGCGCCACGCCGAGCGCAGCGGCGGCCTCTCCCCCATCGACCAGGCCCGTCGTCGAGTTGCGAACCGGGATGACGGCGGCGTCTGCGCGTCCCTCTGCCGCAGCGCGGACGGCGGCCTCGAACGAGGCGCGGCCGAGCGCCTCGATGGCCTCCCCGAAGCGGGCGCGGGCGGCGGCCTCAGAGTAGGCTCCCGGCCAGCCCTGGAAGGCGACCGTCACAGCGTGTCGCACGCCGGGCCAGACGCGTTGACGTCGGCCGGGGCGACCCAGCCGGGCGGGCCGTCCTGGCCCGAGGCGCACGCGGAGCCAGCCCGTCGGCGTCTTCTGCGTCGCCTCGGCGAAGCCCTGCGCCGGGACCGTCGCGACGACGGCCGCCGCGGTGTCCGGCCGGGCGTGGAGGCGGACGGCGCCCAGCGCCATGAGGTAGCACGCGACGGGGTCCACGCGTGGCTGCGCGGGCAGGGCGTCGCAGGCGCCGCGGAGCGCGAACGAGGCGTCGGAGGACGCGTAGCGCAGGCGGAACGGGCCGACGTTGGCCGCCTGCGCTGTGCCGGGGTCGATGCCGACGAAGCCCGGCGCGCGGCCCGAGGCGCGCACCGAGTCGCCGGGCGCGAGCACGCCGAAGCGGACCGCGGCGACGGACGGCCGCGCGTAGAGCGTCACGCTGTCCTGCGCGACGAGCATGCAGCCTGCCTCGGGCTGCGCCGCGGCCAGCGTGTCGGGCGGCATCGGGGCGCCCGGATCGGCGAGGAGCGTGTCGCCCGGCGCGACGGCAGCGGGTCCGCCGGGCGTCTCGACGCGGCAGCCGGTGAGGGCGAGGAGCAGGACGGCGAGCGCGAGGCGGGGCATGGGCGCGGCGAGGGTGTCCGGCAGAACGCCCGACGCCGCGGCGGGCTCCGAGGCCCTGCGCGAGAGGCGCCCCGGGTGCAAAGCCGCGCTCCACATCCTCCTATCTCCTGCTTGTTAACCGGATGACGCGTACACTGCCGGCCCCCACTCGGCTTTTCCTGTGCCGCGCCGATCGTGACTGGGATGGCCCTCGCCTGCCATGCAGCATTCCTCTGTGCGACGCTTCGCCCCGGCCCTTCTCGCCGCGGTCCTTCTCATGCCGTCGGTCGCGGCGCAGCCCCTGGCGGATGGCTCACCGGCTGCGGCAGCCGCGCTGTCGCGCGCACTGCGGCAGCTCACGCCGGTCCAGCAGGCCAAGCTCGCAGCCAGCGACGCCGCCGCCAGCGACGCGTTCGGGTTCAGCGTCTCGATCTCGGGCGACCGCGCCCTCGTCGGGGCGTACCTAGACGACCACAGCAGCCTCACCGACGCCGGCTCCGCGTACGTGTTCGTCCGGACGGGCACGACGTGGACGCAGGAGGCGAAGCTCATCGCGGACGTCCCGGCCGCCGCGAGCGCGTTCGGGTTCAGCGTCTCGCTCTCAGGCGACCGCGCCCTCGTCGGGGCATTCGGCAGCAGCCTGCCCGGCGCCGGCGGCGCAGCCTACGTGTTCGCGCGGACCGGCTCGACGTGGACGCAGGAGGCCCGGCTCGTCGCGCTCGACGCCGCCGCGGGCGACCAGTTCGGCCACGCGGTCGCGCTCCGCGGCGACCGCGCGCTCGTCGGGGCATACCTCGACGACGACAACGGCCTCGCCGACAGCGGCTCGGCGTACGTCTTCGTCTACGGGAACGGCATGTGGCGGCAGGAGGCCAAGTTCACGGCCGGCCCCGACGCCGACGCGAGTGCCCACTTCGGGCGATCCGTTGCGCTCTCGGCGGACCGCGCCGTCGTCGGCGCGCCCCTCGACGCCCACGGCGGGCTGAGCGCGGCGGGCGCAGCGTTCGTCTTTTCGCGCGCGCTCGGCCTGTGGACGCAGGAAGCGACCCTCACCGCTGCCAGCGCCGCGGCGAACCAGCAGGTCGGGTATGCCGTGGCCGTCACCGACGCCGGCGACCGGATCGCGGTGGGGGCTCCGGGTGGCACTGGGTCGGCGGTCGTCTTCGCGCGCACCGGGACGGCGTGGAACCAGGAGGCCCTCGTCACCGGCGGGTCGATCGTCGCCATCGGCGACAGCCGCCTGCTCGCGGGAAACCTCGGCAGCAACCTGGTCCCGCTCTACGAACGCACCGGCACGACGTGGGCGTCGGGTGGGGTGCTCCTCGGGACGGACACCCTGCCGCCGGATACGTTTGGGCGCTCGGTGTCGCTCTCGGGCGACGACGCGCTCGTCGGGGCGCCGATGCACGACGGCGGCGGGCTCGCCGACAGCGGCGCCGCGTATGTCTTCACGGGCGTCGGCCCTGTCGCGGCGGAGCCCGAGGCAGTCACCGGGGTGGCGCTCTCACTGGCCACGCCCAACCCGGCGTCGGGCTGGGCGACGCTGACGCTCCGCCTCGATGCGCCGCAGGCCGTCCGCGCTGTCGTCGTGGACGCGCTCGGGCGCGAGGTGGCCGTGCTGCTCCGCGGCGCCGCGGCGGGCGCCGTGACGCTCACCGTGGACGCCGGCCGGCTCGCGCCGGGCGTGTACACCGTGCGCGTGGCCGGCGCGTCGTGGCAGACGGCGCGCCGCATCGTCGTCGCGCGGTAGGCGCCCGCTACGCCCCGGCCGTCCCTGCCGGCTCCTCGGCGCGGTCCATCCGCTCCGGCGCCGAGAGGCCGAGAATCGTCAGGCCGTGCCCGAGCACGCGCCGCGCCGCCTCGGCGAGGTGCAGCCGCGCCGCGGCGATGTCGGCCGGCTCGCCGACGATGCGGCAGTCGCGGTAGAACTGGCTGAAGGCCACCGCGACCTCGCGCAGGAAGCCCGCGAGGCGGTGCGGCGCGCGGCCCTCGGCGGCCGCCTGGACCTCGCCCGGGAACAGCAGCAGCGTCTTGACGAGGCCCGCCTCGGACGGGTGCGTCAGGAGCGACAGGTCCGCCCCCGAGCCGTCGGCGTGGCGCACATCTGGCAGGCCCGTCTCCGTCGCCTTGGCCTGGATCGAGCAGATCCGCGCGTGCGCATACTGGAGGTAGAAAACGGGGTTCTTCTCGGAGGCCTCTTTGGCGAGGTCGAGGTCAAACTCGAGGTGCGTGTTCGGCGAGCGCATGAGGAAGAAGAACCGCGTCACGTCCTCCCCGACCTCGTCCATGAGCTCGTCCAGCGTGACGTAGTTCGCCTTGCGCGTGGACATCTTGACGGGCACGCCGCCGCGGACGAGCGTCACGAACTGGTACACGACGACGTCGATCTTGGACGCGTCGCCGCCCATCGCCGCGACGCCGCGGAGGACGTCCGGGTACGTCGCGATGTGGTCCGCGCCGAAGACGTCGAGCACGAGCGCGAAGCCGCGGCTGAGCTTTTCCATGTGGTACGCGATGTCCGGCAGGCGGTACGTCGGCTCACCCGTGGACTTGACGAGGACCACGTCCTGCCCGCGCTCGCCCTCCGCGTCGGTCGTCGTCTTGCCCAGGTCGGAGGTCTTGAACCACGTCGCGCCGTCCTTCTCGTAGGCCAGCCCGCGGCCCGTCAGCGCCTCGACGACGTCCCAGACGGCGTTCGAGGCGTAGAGCGTGTGCTCGTTGAACTGCGTGTCCATGTGGACCCCGAGGCGCGTCAGCGTCGTGTCGATGTCCGCGAAGATGGCCGTCTTGGCGGCCGTCGTGAACGGCGCCTCGTCGTCGGCGCGTCGAGCAGCGCGTCGCCGTGCTGGTCCGCGAGGCCCTGCGCGATGTCGGTGATGTAGCCGCCGAGGTAGCCGCCCTCGGGGAACGACGCGGGCACGACGGTGCCGTCCTCCATCTCGCGCGTCGGCGCGCTCGGGTCGAGGATCTGCTCGTAGCGGGCGCGGACGGACTGGCCGAGGACGCGCATCTGGCGGCCGGCGTCGTTGAAGTAGTACTCGCGCGTGACGCCGTAGCCGGTCCACGCGAGGAGCGTCGCGATGGTGTCGCCGAGGACCGCGTTGCGGCCGTGGCCGACCGTCAGCGGGCCCGTCGGGTTGGCCGAGACGTACTCGACGATGGCCGTCTCGCCGGCGTGCGCGTCCGTCCTGCCGTACGTGTCGCCCGCCGCGAGAAGGTCCGCGAGACCTGCCGAGACGAAGCCGGCCGCGAAGCGGATGTTGAGGAAGCCGGGCCCCGCGACCTCGACCGCCTCGACGCGAGCCGGGTCGATCGTCATGCCCATCGCGACGGCCGTCGCGATGAGGCGCGGCGCGCGGCCGAGCGGCTTCGCGAGCTGGAGCGCGACGTTCGTCGCGAGGTCGCCGTGCTCGGGGTTCGCCGGCGTCTGGAACTCGACCGGCACGGCCGAGGCGTCGAAGCCAGCGGGCAGGTCGGGCAGGCGGGCGAGGGCGGCGCGGATCGCGTCGGCGAGGGCTTCTTCCATGGGGCCGGTCGGTTTGTACGTTCGTGTCGAAGCTAGCCGACGGACGCGTGCGCCTCGGACCGGCCCCTCCCCTTCCACGCCTCTTCACTCCGATGCCCCGCTCCCCCTGCTCGTGCTCGTCGCCGCGCTCCCGCTCCTCGCCGCAACCTGCGGGACGCCGTCCGACGCGGCCGGCACCGAGACGCCGGGCGCCGCGGCATCCGACACGCTCTCGGTCCAGACCGACTCGCTCGTCGTCTCGGTCGACTCGCTGAACTACACGGTCGCCATCCGCTACCCGCAGCTCTCCGGGTCGTCCGCGACGGTGCCGGCCGCGATCGTCGCGCGCGTCAACGCCGCCATCCGCGACTCGGTCGCGGCGACCGCCGAGCAGTTCCGCCCCACCGAGGCGCCGCCGCCGGACGAGCGCGACTCGCCGTCGTTCGTTGCGGAGGTCGAGGGCGACATGTTCAACGAGAGGCTGCACGGCGACGTCTTCTCGGCCCTGCTCTCGGTCTACGCCTTCACCGGCGGCGCGCACGGAAACACGTTCTACATGCCGCTGACCTACGACCTGCGGACGGGTGCGGCGATCACGCTCGACGACGTCTTCCAGGCGGGCGCGCCGTGGGCGGACACGCTCTCGGCGCACGCAGACCGCGCGCTCGTGATGCAGGCCCGCGATGTGGACGACCCGCTGTCGGTGGAGGAGGCGCGGGCGACGCTCTACCCCGAGGGCTACGACGCCGCGGCGATGCGCCACGCCACGTTCGCGCTCGGCGCGGACTCGCTCACGGTCCAGTTCGCGCCGTACGAGGTCGCGTACTACGCCTTCGGCGCGCCCGACGTGCAGATCGCGTACCGAGACCTCGAGGCGTTCCTGAAGCCCAACGGACCCGTCGCCCGCATCCGCGCCGCACGCTGATCCGCCGTGTCCGGAACTGCGACGGCGGCGCCGAATACTCGGCGCTCACTCTCCTTCACGGAACCGACATGGACACGACCACGCCGACCTCGCAGACCGACACCTGGCCCGACCTCGCCATCGGCCTCTACGACAAGCTCACCGGCCGCGGCGCCGAGATCGAGTACGAGTTCGCCGACTTCGACCTCTACGTCCCCTCGGGCACGGGCGACGCCGCGACGCACGCCCACTGGAAGATGAACGGCACGATCCGCGTCCGCACGCGCGACTCGCGGAACGGCGGCGCCGCCGGCGACGGCGCCTCCTCGTGACGCCGCCCGACCGCCGCCCGCGGCGCCAGCTCCACGTCACCGCCGACCTCCGGGTCGACATCGACGGCGTGCCGGGCGCGGTCCACGTCACCGGCGAGGGCACGCGCCTGGTCGTCGCCATCCAGGACGCCACGACGGCGCTGCGCATCGGCCGCGACGCGCGGCGCCTCGGCGGCGCCCGCGAGGCGCTCGCCGTCCTCACCGGCGGCCTCTCCGAGGCTGACGTGGACGTCGACGTGACCGTCGCCGGCCGGCGCGTGGCCTCGGTCGGGCCGCACGCCGCGTCCGGCGCCCTCGCCCGTGCAGCGGGCTTCGACGGCGTCGAGGTGGCGCGTCCGCCGCGGCGCGCCGTCGTCGGCGTGGCCGCCCTCGCCGTGGGCCTGCTCGCGGGCGCGTGGTGGGCGACGCGGACCCGCTGATGCTCGGCGACACAGCGATCGCCGAGGCGCTCGGCACGCGCCTCGACGGCCTCCCGTCGCGGCCGACGGTCGCTGTCGCCGGGGCGACGGGCTTCGTCGGGACAGCCGTCCGCGCCGCGCTTGCAGAGCACTACCACGTCGTCGGGCTGACGCGGTCGGCGACGCAGGCCGCGCAGGCTGCCGACGACGCCATGGCGGAGTCCGACGACGCGGCGGTGGGCGAGGCCGCTGCCGTCCCGGAGCCGGGCGCCACCGAGTGGCGCCGCTGCGACCTCTTCTCGCTCCTCCAGGTTGAGCGCGCGCTCGCCGGGGCGGACGTGGCCGTGTACCTCGTCCACTCGATGCTGCCGTCGGCGCGGCTCACGCAGGGCACGTTCGAGGACCTCGACCTGCTCCTCGCCGACACGTTCGCGCGCGGCGCGGCGCGGGCCGGCGTGAAGCAGATCGTCTACCTCGGAGGGCTGCTGCCGCCGGACCGCTCGGACCTTTCTGCGCACCTGCGCAGCCGCTACGAGGTCGAAAAGGCGCTCGGCGGCCACGGCGTGCCGGTGACGGCGCTGCGCGCGGGCCTCGTCATCGGGCCGGGCGGCTCGTCGCTCCGCATCCTCGTGTCGCTCGTGCGACGCCTGCCTGCGATGATCCTCCCGAAGTGGACGCGCTCGAAGACGCAGCCCATCGCCATCTCCGACGCCATCCGCGCAATCTCGCTCGTCGTCGGCCGGCAGGGCGCAATCGGGAAGACCTTCGACATCGGCGGGCCCGATGTGATGACGTACGCGCAGATGATGGACCGCACGGCGCACGTCCTCGGCGTGACGCGCCCGACGGTCGGCGTGCCGCTTATCTCGCCGCGCTTCTCGAAGCTCTGGGTGAGCGTCGTCACCGGCAGCCCGCGTGTACTCGCCGAGCCGCTCGTCGAGAGCCTCCGCCACGACATGGTGGCGCGCGACAACCCGCTCGAGGCGCTGCTCCTGCCCGACGCGGCGGGCTTCGAGGCCTCGCTCGAGGCGGCCCTGACGGCCGAGCACACGCTCGTCCCCAACCCGCGCCGTGCGCTCCGCAAGACCGACGACCAGGCCATCCGCCGCGCTCGCCGCGTCCGCTCGGTCCAGCGAATGCCGCTCCCACCCGGCCGCGACGCCGTGTGGGCGGCCGACGAGTACCTGCGCTGGCTGCCGCGCATCGGCCGCCCGCTCATCAAGGTCGTCGTGGACCCGCCGGACGGCAACCACCCGCGGCGCGCCTGCTTCTACGTCCGCCCCGTCTCTAAGCCGATCCTCGAGCTCGAGCACTCGCCAAGCCGCTCGGGCGACGGCCGTGCGCTGTTCTACGTTGTCGGCGGGCTTCTCGCGGACCGCGCCGAGGCGGCGCGCCTCGAGTTCCGCGGCGTCCTCGACGGGACGACGCTGCTGGCCGCGATCCACGACTTTGCGCCGCGCCTGCCGTGGCGCCTCTACGTGCTCACGCAGGGCACGGCGCACGCGCTCGTGATGGCGGCCTTCCGGCGGCACCTCGCGCGCCTCGCACGCCGCGCCGGCCGCTAGCTTCGCACACCCGCCGATTCCTGCCGATGCGCCTCCGATTCGCCGTTCTCCTGCTTGGTCTCGCCGGCTGCGTCTCGCCAGCGGAGGTCCGGCGCGCAGAGTCTGCCCGGACGGCGCCTCCCGCCGCCGTGCCTGCCGCTGCGCCCGTCCTCACGACGCCGGCGACGGCCGAGACGTCCGTCGGCCGCTGGATCGCCGTCGACGTCGTGGGCGACGACGAGCAGACGCGCGACATCCGGACCGGCGTCCTCGAGAAGACGCTTGTCGTGAACCCCGGCGGGCACGTCATCTTGCGCGGCGTGGACCGCGCGGCGGGCGGCGGCACGGCGTCTTTCTCCGGAACGCTCGTCGGCCGCGTGCTGACGTTTGCGGAGCTCCCCGGCGCCGCGATCCTCGCGCACGAGGGCACGCGCCTCCTCCTCATCGACCCGTCGGGCCGGCAGACGCGCTTCATCCGCGACGCGGACTGACGCGGCCTACCCCGCGTAGCGCTCGAGGCGGAAGTTCTCGCCGAGGTAGCGGCGGCGGACCTCCTCGTTCTCGGCGAGCTCCTCGGCCGTGCCGGCCGTAAAGATCTTGCCGTCGTAGAGCAGGTACGCGCGGTCCGTGATGGCCAGCGTCTCGTGGACGTTGTGGTCCGTGATGAGCACCCCGATGCCACGCTTTTTGAGCCGCGCGACGACTGCCATGATGTCCTCCACCGCGATCGGGTCGACCCCGGCGAAGGGCTCGTCGAGGAGGATGAAGCCGGGGCGCGTGGCGAGGGCGCGGGCGATCTCGGTCCGCCGGCGCTCGCCGCCCGAGAGCTGATGCCCCTTCGAGCGCCGCACCTTCTCAAGTCCGAACTCGGCGACGAGCTCGTCCACGCGCACGTCGCGGTCGGCCTTCGTCATCTTCTGGAAGTCGAGGACGGCCCGGAGGTTGCCCTCGACGGTCATTGAGGCGAAGACGGACGCCTCCTGCGCGAGGTAGCCCACGCCGCGGCGCGCGCGGCGGTACATCGGCATCCGCGTGATGCGCGTCGGCTCCTCGCCCTCGTGGCCGAGAAACACCTCGCCCTTGTCCGGCCGCACCATCCCGACGACCATGTGGAACGTCGTCGTCTTGCCCGCTCCGTTCGGCCCGAGCAGCCCGACGCACGCACCCTGCTCGACGTGCAGCGACACGCCGTCGACGACGGTCCGGCGGCGGTAGCGCTTGACGAGGCCCGACGCGCGGAGCACGAGCGGACGGACCTCAAGCGGGGAATCGGACACAGGCAGGGACGGAAGTCTGGGGGCGGAGTCTACGGACCGGCACCGGTCGCCGCGGGCGGGCGGAGTTCTTCGGGCGGCGGGCCGTTGGCCTCGAGCCAGCGCGCCTCCCAGCCGTCCGGCTCGAGGAGCGCGTCGCGCGTCGGGGCGTCGTCGGGCGAGAACGTGTAGCCCGGCAGGCGCGTGCCCTCCGGCACGATCCGCGGCCCGTACGTCGTCCCGGCGACGCCGCGGTAGCCGCGGACCTCGCGGATGACGCCCCCGGCGAACGTCACCGAGAGGCTGTCCGCCGAGAGGCGGTCGGCCCCGGCGAGGCGCGCATCGGGCGCCGTCCCCTCGGCGCGGAACGTGAACGCCTCGGCCGTCGGGAAGACGGCGAGGCGGCGGAGGCTGTCGCCCTCGAAGAAGGCCTGCATCCGGCCGCCGGCGAGCTGCTGCACGCGGCCGACCGTCGAGTCGACCCGGGCGGAGAAGGCGCGGCCGACGACGAGCAGCGTGTCCACGCCTCCGCCGCGGCTCGTGACCGTCAGCGTGTCGCCCGTGAGCTGCGCGCCGCTCGCCCAGACGCTCGGCCGCGACGCGCCGAAGAGCCCTAGCCGGTCTCGCGTCTCGCCGTTTCCGACAGGCTGCCGCGCGAGGTGCGCCGAGTCCGCGACGGCGGCGAGGCGGCCGTCGACGAGGCGCGCGCCGCCCCACGCGACGAGCGTCTGCGTCGTGTCCGCGCCGGCGATGGTGCGGCTGGCGTCGAGGCGCGGAGCGCGGACGACCGTCGTGTCGATGCGGCCGTCGGCGTGCCCGCGGAGGGTGAGCAGGAGCGGGTCGCGGGGCGCCTCGCCGGTGCCGTCGGAGGCGCCGCGCGCCTGGGCGGTGCCGGCGCGGCCGTCGGCGATGATCTCCTCGCCGAAGAGGAACGTGCGCCGCGAGCTGTCGGCCGGTGCCGTGCGGTCACGGCCGTCTCCGATGCGCTCGAGCGCGGCGCGGCCGTAGGCGCGGGCGCGCTCGGTCGTGCGGAAGTAGACGAGCGAGTCCGCCGCGAGGCGCGCGTCGGGCTGGCGCAGGCGGACGCCGCCGGCGAAGTCGGCGCGCTGGGTCCGGGCGTCGTACTGGCCGCGGGCGGCCGTGAGCGTGCCCGTCGAGTCGGTGAGCGTGACGGGCCCGTCGAGGCGCGCGAGGCGCGTGCCCGAGCTGTACGTGCCCGTCGGCGCCGTGATGACGGCGCCGCGGTGCAGGATGCGGCCGCCGCCCGAGAACGTCGAGACCTCCGTCTGCGTGTCGTGCGTCGCGACCGGCGCGAGCAGCGTCGACTCGCCGTCCTCGACGCGGACGTTGCGGCGCGCCTCGGCGACGCGCGTGTCCGAGTGGTAGAGCACCTCGTCCGCGGTAAGCGTGTTGCGGCCCGAGACGATACGGACGGCGCCGCGGAGCGTCACGAGCGAGAGGCGCTCGTCGTAGACGGCGGCGCGCGCCGCGAGCAGCGTCGTGTCCTGGCGGAGGCGCACGTTGCCCTCGAGGCGGCGGACGATGCCGAGCGAGTCCGTCTCGACCGTCACCACGTCCGCGTTGAGAATCTCGACCGTCCGCGTCTGCGCCGCGGCGGCGGGTGCGAGGATGGCGGCCACGAGGACCAGCGTCCTGGCCGGTTCCCAGTTCCAGATCTGGCGTCCCCTCATTGCCGCACCTCGATCTGGCCCGTCGCGCGGCGGAAGGAGTACCGCGTGAGGTCCGCCGCCGCGTCGAGGCCGACGCCGCGGACGCGCTCGCCGGGGCCGTCGAAGGAGAAGGCGCCGGGGGCGCGGAAGCGTCCCGCCTCCTCGTCCCACACGACGAGCCCGGCGTCGAGCATACGCCCGCCCTGCGCGTCGACGTGGGCGCCGCCGGAAGCCTCGTAGCGGCTGCCGCCGGCCGAGCCGCGGATGGTGCCGGCCCGGACGGTCGCGTTGGCGCGTCCCGAGAGGACGGCCGTGGCGCCGCCCGAGGCTGTAAAGGCGCCTCCCGACGTGCCCGAGAGCGTCCGCGCGGTAACCGTCGCGCCGTCGATGGTCGCCGTGGCGCCGCCCGAGGCCGTGAAGCCGCCGTCGCGCGTGGCAGCGATGCGCGGGGCCTGCACGCGCGCGCCGCCGACCGTCGCCTCGGCGCGGCCCTCAGCGACGAGGCGCCCCGTCGCCTCCTGGAGCCACGCGCGGTCTGCGCTGACAGACGCCGCAGCGCGGCCCTGCGCGTCGAACAGGCGCACCGAGACACGCGCCGCCTCGGCGCCGTCGGGAGCGTCTGGCGGCGGACCGAGAAAGACGGCCGACGAGTCGCTGCCAGACGCGAGGCCGGCCTCGGGCGGGGCGTGGCGGAAGCGCGCGAGGTAGGGCGCGTCGACCTCAAGGCTGGGGCGCCCGGCCTCGGACGAGCGCAGGCGCGCGCCCCACGTCTCGGCCTCGGGCAGGTCCTCGAGCGCCGTGCCCGCCGGCAGGCCCGCCGGCGCGACGCGCGTGCAGGCGCCGAGCGTCAGGGCGCAGAGGGCGAGCAGGGCGAGGCGGAGCGTCACGGCGGGCGAAAGCGGGGCGGCGGGAACGGCGCGGCGCCGGCCGAGCGCGTGCCCGGCGAAGGTAGCGCGGCCACGCGCCGGGTCGAATCGACCCGCCGGGTTACGGATCTGCCCGCGTCGTGAGCCGCGAGGCGAGGCGCGCCGCGCGGGCGTCGCACCGTGTTCACACGCACTCGTCACGCGCCTGGCCCGTTTGCCAGGCTCCAACGTCGCCTCTGCGTGACAGCGTTTCGGGGTCAGAGCGGCTCGCGGTACGATATTCGTCCGGGTGGCCGATGTCGGGTTCGCCCGGCTCTCGCGCGCCTCCACCTTTCCGGCCACCGTCTCTGGCCGCCGCCATGAACTTCACCTTCCAGAAGGCCTCCCCGACGGCCGTCGTCGTCCGCATCGGCAAGGCCCTCGACTTCCGCAACGCCGCCGAGTTCAAGGCGGCCTGCCAGGAGCAGGCCCGCCAGGGCGTCCGCTACTACGTCCTCGACTTCTCGTCGACGGGCATCCTGGACTCGACCGGCCTCGGCGTCATCTTCTCGCTCTACCGCCAGCTCACGCCGGCCGGCGGGCAGGTCGTCTTCGCGAGCGTCTCGCGGCCCGTGCAGGTCGTCGTCCAGCTCACGCGGACCTACAAGGTCTTCCGCCAGTTCCCGACCGTCGAGGCGGCCCTCGAGGCGTCGACGCCGGCCGGGCCGGCGCAGATCGGCGGCGGCGAGGCGCGCCCGCAGCAGCCCACGGGCACGCTCTAGGACCTTGCCGCGCGCCTGCGGGCGCGCCCGGCTCCGCTGCACCACCGGCCCGCCCCCGCTCCGGGACCCGTATGCTCCACCGCTTCACACGCCTCGACAGCGCCATCGACGAGCTCCATGCGCTCTTCGACGCGTGGGACGCGCACGGCACGCTCGCGCCGACGCTTGACGACGACGGTTCGAGCGTGCTGCGGCTCGCCGTCCACGAGTGGATCGCGAACCTCGTTCAGCACGCCGCCTTTCCCGACGGGCCCGAGATCCTGCTCGACGTGCACGTCGAGGCCGACGCGGTCCGCTGCGTGATCGAGGACGCCTCGGTCGGCTTCGACTTCGCAGGGCAGGTCGAGACGCAGCACGCCGTCCTCGACGGGCCGGCGCCGTCCGAGCGCGGCCGCGGCCTGCTGATGCTCATCACCTGCACCGAAGCGCTGAGCTTCCGGCCCGCCGCTCGCGGCGGGCGCCAGCGCATCTCGTTCTGCGTCCGTGCCGGGACGGGCGCCGCCCTCTTCGAGCCGCTCTTCCGCCCCGAGGACCTCGCCGACGACTTCTCGCTGCTCGGCCCGGACGCCGCGCCGGACTTCGGCCCTGCCAACGGCGACGGCGCCGCTCCCGCTCACGCCCTTCCCAACGCCCAGTGACGACGCCCAACATCCTCGTCGTCGAGGACAACAAGACGCTCCGGCGGCTGCTCGAGTACCGCCTCGCCAAGCGCTTCGACGTGCGCGTGGCCGAGAACGGCGAGCGTGCGCTCGTGGCCGTCGCCGAGCGGATGCCCGACCTCATCGTGTCCGACATCATGATGCCGGTCATGGACGGCTTCGCGCTCCTCGCGGCGCTGCGCGCGCAGCCTGCGACCGAGGCCATCCCGTTCATCTTCCTCACGGCCAAGACCGACGACATCAGCCGCCAGAAGGGCCTCAAGAAGGGCGTCGACGACTACATGACGAAGCCGTTCGACGTGGACCACCTTATCGACCGCGTCCAGCAGATCGTCCAGCGCAGCCGGGTCTACCAGTCCAAGCTCAACGCCAAGATCGGCCGCGACTTCTCGGACCGCCTGCTGCCGCGCGAGATGCCGTCCGAGCCAGGCTACCGCACGATGTTCTTCTCGTGCCCCAAGGAGGACGGCGGCGGCGACCTCTTCGACTGGACGCGCGCCGACGACGGCTCGTACCTCTTCACGGTCGGCGACATCATGGGCAAGGGCCTCCAGGCCAAGTTCTACGCCTTCTCGTTCCTGTCGTACATCCGGTCCACGATCCACGCGATGCTGAAGACGACGGTCAGCCCGGCCGTGCTGATGCAGCGCGTCAACGAGATGCTCATCCAGGACGCCGTCCTCGAGGAGACCTTCGCCTCGCTCCTGCTCATGCGCTGGGAGCCGAAGACGAACCGCGTCGTCTACGCCAACGCGGGCCACTGCCGGCCCATCCTCGCCACGCCGAAAGGCCCGGCCATGGTCGAGTACTCGGACCTCATCCTCGGCCTGGACCCGCACACGGAGTACGTGGACCACGCCTTCACGCTCGAGCCCGGCTCGGCGCTCTTGTGCTACACGGACGGCCTCAACGAGCAGACCATGCGCAACCAGGCCATGTTCGGCGAGGCCGGCGTCGCGATGGCCGCGCAGGCCGCGCTCGCGACCGACGCGCCGGTCCACGCGCTGCTCTCGTGGCTGCTCCAGCGCTCCGATAAGCCGCACTTCGACGACGACGTACTCGTGTTCTGGCTCCAGCGCGAGGCCGAGCAGGCCATCCGCGCCGCGGCGTAGCGGGCCGGCCGCGCGGTTAGGTTCGGGCACACGCTGCCCCGACCCGATGCGCCTCATCCCCGTTCTCCTGGTCCTGCTCACCGGTTGTTCGGCCTGGCCGCCCGCCGTCCCAGCCGAGATAGGCGCCCCAGCCGAGACAGGCGCACCTGCCGAGACCGCCGCCGGCTGCTCCGAGCGCCCTGACTGGGCGAGCGCCTTCGCCGCTGAGGGAGGCCGCGGGACGCTCGTCCTGTTCTCCCCCGCGACCGGCCGCACCGAGTGCTCGGACGCCGCCCGCGCCGCGACCCGGTTTCTGCCGGCGTCCACGTTCAAGCTCTACAACGCCCTCGTCGCCGTCGAGACGGGCGCCGTGACGGACGTCGACTCGGTCTTCGTCGTGGGACGGCGTCGAGCGGTCGATCCCGCAGTGGAACCGCGACCACACGCTGCGGACCGGCATGCAGTTCTCGGTCGTGTGGCTGTACCAGCGCGTCGCGGCGCGCGTCGGGCGCGAGCGCTACCTCGCGGCCTTCGCCCGCGAGCCCTTCGGCAACGGCGTCGTCGGCGACACGCTGACTACGTTCTGGCTGGACAACTCGCTCCAGATCTCAGCCCTCGAGCAGATCCGCTTCGTGGACCACCTTCGGACCGGCACGACAGCCTTCTCGGACGCCGCCGAGGCGACCGTCCGCAGCATCGTTCCTGTCCTCGGCACGCGATCTGGCGCGCACGGCCCCGTCCGGCTCCTCGGCAAGACGGGCTGGGCCGGCGGCGGCTTCGACGGCATGGGCGCGGCGGTCCCCGAGGTCGGCTGGATCGTCGGGTGGGCCGAGCGCGCCGCGGCAGACGGCGGGCCGGTCGTGTTCGCGATGAACGTCGAGGCAGACCCGGCGACCGGCCGGGCGCTGGACATGGGGCCGGCGCGGCTGCGCATCGCCGAGGCGGTCTTGGAGCGCGCCGGCGTGCTGCCGGCGGCGGAGTAGGGCGCGGCGGGCGACCCGCGCAGCCGCGACTTTTTTAGCAGGCGCCACGCGTGGCTCGGTTACGCTACCTTGCCTTCACACGGCCGTCACCCGCAACCACCAAGACACGCGCCACATGGCAGACAACTCGCAGCAGTCCGGAGAAGCCTGGGGGAGCCGCATCGGGCTCATCCTCGCCATGGCCGGCAACGCCGTCGGGCTCGGCAACTTCCTCCGCTTCCCCGGGCAGGCCGCCGCCAACGGCGGCGGCTCGTTCATGATCGCGTACTTCACCGCCTTCCTGCTGCTCGGCATCCCGCTGATGTGGATCGAGTGGGGCATCGGGCGCAACGGCGGGCGCTACCGCAAGGGCCACGTGCCCGGCATGTTCGCCGCCATCTGGAAGCACCCCGCGGCCAAGTACTTCGGCGTGATCGGCCTCGTGATCCCGTTCGTCGTCCTGTGCTACTACACCGTCCTGATGTCGTGGACGCTCGCCTACACGTGGTTCTCCGCGACCGGCGACTACTGGGGCCTGACGACGCAGACGCAGATGTCGGACTACCTGACGTCCTACCAGGTCATCACGGACGGCAGCGCCCACGAGTTCTGGGTCCCCTTCCTGTTCTTCTTCCTCTCGATCGGGCCGACGATCTACGTCCTCTCGAAGGGCGTCTCGGGCGGCATCGAGAAGCTCGCCAAGATCGGCATGCCGATCCTGTTCGGCTTCGCGATCATCCTCATGATCCGCGTGCTCACGCTCGGGCCAGGCGTCAACGGCGTCTCGCCGCTGCAGGGCCTCGAGTTCATCTACCGGCCGGACTTCTCCGGGCTCGGCTCGGCGAAGGTCTGGCTCGCCGCCGCCGGCCAGATCTTCTTCACGCTCTCCATCGGCATGGGGACGCTCGCGACGTACGCGTCGTACCTCACCAAGAAGGACGACATCGCGCTCTCGGGCGTCGCCACGGCCATCACCAACGAGACGGCCGAGGTCGTGCTCGGCGGCTCGATCGCGATCCCGGCTGCCGTCGCCTTCTTCGGCGTCGCCGGCGCGATGCAGGTCGCGCAGACGGGCTCGTTCAACCTCGGCTTCGTCGCGATGCCGATCGTGTTCCAGGAGCTGCCCTTCGGCGGGCGGATCTTCGGCGCGATGTGGTTCGGGCTGCTCTACTTCGCCGGCATCACGTCGTCCGTCGCCATGGCGACGCCCATCGTGGCCTTCTTCCGCGAGGAGTTCGGCTACAAGCGCGAGACCGTCTCGTACGTCATTGGCGCGATCGCCGTCGGCTTCGGCGTGCATGACGATGCTCGTCTTCGAGTCCGGCTTCCTCTGGGAGTGGGACTACTGGGCCGGGACGTTCGGGCTCGCGGTCATGGCCGTGTTCGAGGTCGTCATCTTCATGTGGATCTTCAAGCCCGACAACGCTTGGAACTCGATCCACGAGGGCTCGGACATCCGCATCCCCGGCGTGTTCAAGTTTGTCATGACGTACGTCACGCCGCTCTTCCTGTTCGTCATCCTCGGCTGGTGGGCCGTGACCGAGGCGTACCCGATCCTGACGCTCGCCGGCAACAAGTCCGCCGGCGGCCCCATCCCGGACGGCATGGAGATCTGGGTGCAGGTCTCGCGCCTGCTCCTCGTCGCCTTCACCGTCTTCTTCCTCGTCATGATCCGCATCGCGTGGAAGAAGAACGGCTACAACGACCGCCTCGGCTTCGACGAGGTGAACTCGGACGGCGACATCATCGCCCGCGCGGCGGACGAGATCGGCCCGCACGACTCGCACGGCAACTCGCGGAGCATGGACCCCGCCGCCATCCACTCTAACCCCGCACGCTGATGTCTACCGGAGCTCTCATCTTCATGCTCGTCAGCTGGACGGGCGTGCTCGGGACGATGGTCTGGGCCTTCGCCCGCATCATCAAGGTCCAGGCGCGACGCAAGGACAACGCGCCCGACGGCGACCGGCGCGTCTAGCGATGCGCCGCCACATCCTCGCGGCCGGGATCGCCCTCGTGGCGGTCCCGGCCGCGGCGCAGACAGGCCCCGCGCCGGTGTCCTCCGCCGCCCTCTCGTACCGCCTGCCCGGCCGGCCGCTCGAGGCCCTCGAGACGCTCGCGCCCGAGACGCGGGCGGATTCGCTGCGGCCGCCGCCGGACGACTGGCTCGGCTACGACAAGGGGCTTCACTTTGGCGCGTCGTTCCTGCTCACGCTCTCGGGGCAGTACGTCTTCACGGACAAGGCTGGGCTCTCGAACGACGGCGCGCTTCCGTTCTCGGTCGGCACGGCGCTCGCGCTCGGCGTCGCGAAGGAAGTGGCAGACAGCCGCCGTGCCGCGTTCCCGCTGTTCTCGCTCCGAGACCTCGCCGCGGACGCACTTGGCGTCGCCGCTGCCGCCCTCGTCACCCGGTTCTAACGCCCCGGCCGGGCGCGTCGGCGTGTGCGCCCTGCCGCGATCCACCCGGAATCCCCCGACCCGCGCGCGGCGCCTCGGTAGCTTGCAGGAAACCGCCCCGAACAGCGCCACCATGCCCGCTCCGACGCCCCGCACCGCCGCCGCGATCCGCCAGGACTTTCTCGACTTCTTCCGCGAGAAGGGCCACACCGTTGTGCCGTCCGCGCCGCTCGTGCCCGAGGACGACCCGACGCTGCTGTTCATCAACGCCGGCATGAACCCGTTCAAGGACGTGTTCCTCGGGACCGGCACGCGCCCGTTCGTCCGCGCGGCGGACACCCAGAAGTGCCTGCGCGTCTCGGGCAAGCACAACGACCTCGACGAGGTGGGGCTGGACACGTACCACCACACGTTCTTCGAGATGCTCGGCAACTGGTCCTTCGGGGACTACTTCAAGGCCGACGCGATCCGGTGGGCGTGGGAGCTGCTCGTCACGCGGTGGGGGCTGGACCCGGCGCGCCTCTACGCCACCGTCCACGCCGGCGACGAGGCGCTCGGGCTCGGCCCGGACGACGAGGCGGCGGCGCTCTGGACGTCCGAGACGACGCTCGCGCCCGAGAACATCCTCTACCAGTCTTCGAAGGACAACTTCTGGATGATGGGCGACACCGGCCCCTGCGGCCCGTGCACCGAGATCCACGTCGACCTCCGCGACGCCCGCGAGCGCGCCATCGTGCCCGGCTCCGCGCTCGTCAACAAGGACGACCCGCGCGTGATGGAGATCTGGAACCTCGTCTTCATCCAGTACAACGCGATCAAGGAGGGCGACGCGACGCGCCTCGAGGCCCTCGCTGCACGCCACGTCGACACCGGGATGGGCTTCGAGCGCGTCTGCGCCGTCCTCCAGGGCAAGTCGTCGAACTACGACACCGACCTCTTCGCGCCGATCCTCGCCGAGACGGCGCGCCTTGCCGGCCTGAGCGGCCGCGGCTCCGTCTCGGCGTACGACGCGCTCGACGAGCACAACCCGGCCGAGAAGGCGCAGCGCATCGCGATGCGTGTCGTCGCGGACCACGTGCGGACGCTCGTCTTCGCGATCACGGACGGCGCGGCGCCGTCGAACACGGGCCGCGGCTACGTCGTGCGGCGCATCCTGCGCCGGGCTGTCCGCTACGGCTACCAGGGCCTCGGCCTGCGCGAGCCGTTCCTGTACGCCCTCGTCCCGGCCGTCGTCCGCGAGATGGGCGACGCCTTCCCCGAGATCGTCGCCTCGCAGGCGAACGTCGCGCGAACGGTCCGCGCCGAGGAGGAGGCCTTCCTCAAGACGCTCGGCACCGGCATCGAGCTGTTCGAGGCCCTCGCCCCGCTCCTCGCCGACCCCGACTCTGCCGACCGCGCCGCGGCCTCACTCCTTGACCGCGCGTATCCCGGCCAGACGTCGGAGGCGGCGCTGGCGGACGTGCGGGCGCACGCCGGCACGGTCCCCGGCGAGGTCGTCTTCCTGCTGCACGACACGTACGGCTTCCCCTCCGACCTCACGGCCGTCATGGCCCGCGAGCGCGGCCTGAACGTCGACGAGGCGCGCTTCGACGCGCTGATGACGGAGCAGCGCGAGCGCGCCCGCGCCGCCGCCGGCTTCTCGGTGGACTACAACGCGCCCGAGGCGCAGTGGCAGGCCCACGGCGACGCCGACGACCGCGCGACGGACTTTACGGGCTACGACGCCCTCGAGACGACCGGCGCCCACGTCCTCCGCTCGCGCACGCTCGGCGACGACGACCGCCACGAGATCGTCCTGGACCGGACGCCGTTCTACGCCGAGTCCGGCGGGCAGGTCGGCGACACCGGGACCCTCGCCGTCGGCGGCGAGACGGTTCGCGTGCTGGACACCGTCAAGGGCGACGCGGGCCAGACGGTCCACGTCGTGGACCGGATGCCCCAGGACCGGACCGGCGCGGTCACCGCGCGTGTCGACGCGGACCGCCGGCAGCGGATCGTCCGACACCACACGGCGACGCACCTCCTCCAAGCCGCCCTACGCGACCTGCTCGGCGAGGGCATCCAGCAGCGCGGCTCGCGCGTCGAGCCGGACCGGCTGCGCTTCGACTTCGCCAGCCCCGAGCGCGTCACGCCGGAGCAGCAGCGCGCCGTCGAGGCGCGCGTCAACGCGCTCGTGCTCGCCAACCTGCCCGTCGTGATCGACCGCGACGTGCCCATCGCCGAGGCGCGCCAGCGCGGCGCGATGGCACTCTTCGGCGAGAAGTACGGCGACGCCGTCCGCGTCGTCACCGTCCAGCCGCTCGTGGACGACGCCGGCAACGCGATCGGCGAGCCCCTCCCGGCCTCCGTCGAGCTCTGCGGCGGCACGCACGCCGCGCGCACGGGCGAGGTCGGCCTGTTCCGGATCGTGTCCGAGGGCTCCGTCTCGTCCGGCGTGCGCCGCGTCGAGGCGGTCGCCGGCGAGGCGGCGCTCGCCTGGCTCTCGGGCCAGATGGCCGAGCTCGACGCCGCCCGCGGCCTCTTCAAAGGTCTCCCCGAGGGCCTCGCGTCCGCGGTCGGGGCGCTCCAGGACGAGACGAAGGCGCTCGCCCGCGACCTCGCCACGCTCCGCGCCCAGCAGGCCGCAGCCGGCCTCGACGCCTACCTCGACGCGGCCACCGACGTCGACGGCATCACGCTCGTCGTGGCCCGCATCGACGGCGCCTCGGCTGACGCCCTCCGCGACCTCGCTGAAGGGGCACGCGAGCGCCTCGACGGCGCGGCCGTCGCCGTGTTCGGCTCCGTAGACGGCGAGAAAGTCGCGCTGGCCGCCTCGGCAACGGACGCCGCGGTGCAGGCCGGCATCCAGGCCGGCACGCTCATCGGCCGCCTCGCCAAGCGCGTCGGCGGCGGCGGCGGCGGCCGCCCGACGCTCGCGACGGCCGGCGGGCGCGACCCCGAGGCGCTCGACGCCGCCCTCGCTGCGGCGGCGGACGACCTGAGGGCGCTGCGCCGGTAACGGCGCGTCGGGGCTGGGAATCGGGAGCTGCATCAGTCCCGATCCCCAGCCGCCTCACGCCCGGCGTGCCAGCCGGTCGGACCACTCGGCGCGCCACGCCGGGAAGCGGCCCTCGAGGATTGCGGCGCGCATCTGCCGCATCGTCCAGAGGTAGAGGGCGAGGTTCTGGACGGAGGCGATCTCCATGAACAGCGGCTCCTCGGCGATGGCGAGGTGCCGGAGGTACGCCCGCGAGAAGTGCGTCGAGTGGTACGCGTCGAGGGCGCCGTCGACCGGCTCGAAGGCCTCCTTCCAGCGCGCGTTCTTGAGGTTCACGACGCCGTCCGTCGTGAAAATGGTCTTGTTGCGCGCGTTGCGCGTCGGCATGACACAGTCGAACATGTCGATGCCGCGGGCGACGTTCTCGACGAGGTTCTGCGGCGTCCCGACGCCCATGAGATAGCGCGGGCGGTCCTGGGGCAAGTGCGGCGTCGTCGCCTCGACGGTGTCGTACATCGCCTCGGTGGACTCGCCGACCGAGAGGCCGCCGATGGCGTAGCCCTCGGCATCCAGCTCCGTGAGCGCCTCGGCCGAGGCGCGGCGGAGGTCCGGGTAGACGGCGCCCTGCACGATCGGGAAGAGCGCCTGGTGGTGCCCGTAGCGCGGCTCCGTTTTCCGGTAGTGGTCGAAGGCGCGCCGCGCCCAGCGCACCGTCAGGTCGTTCGAGACGCGGGCCGTCTCGTGGTCGGTCGTCGCGGGCGGGCACTCGTCGAGGACCATCATGATGTCCGACCCGATGTCGCGCTGCGTGTCCACGACCGACTCGGGGCTGAAGAACAGCTTGTCGCCGGTAAGGTGGCTGCGAAAGGCGACGCCCTCCTCGGACATCGTGCGGAGGCTGGGCAGCGAGAACACCTGAAAGCCACCCGAATCGGTCAGGATGGGCCGGTCCCAGCCCATGAAGCGGTGCAGGCCACCGGCTGCGACGAGCGTCCCGCGGCCGGGCCGCAGCGTGAGGTGGTACGTGTTGCCGAGGATGATCTGCGCGCCGACGTCGTCCTTCAGCGCCCGCGGCGAGACGGCCTTGACCGACCCCACGGTCCCGACAGGCATGAAGATGGGCGTCTCGATCGGCCCGTGGTCCGTGTGGAGGATGCCGGCGCGGGCGCCCGTGTCGGGGCAGACGGCCTGGAGATCGAAGGTGAGCGGCACAGCGGTGTTCAGTGGACGGTATCCGGGAAGATGACGCCGCGCGCCACCCGCCGCCGTGATGACGCGACTGAAACGCCCGCCGGAGCACGGCCTGCGGTGCTCCCAGAACGGCGCCTCGTCAGGCCGCCTGCGGGTCCGCAGCGGCCGGCGTGTCGAGGTCCAGCACGAACGCGTCGCGGTGCGTGCGGATCGCCGAGGCGATGAGCGCCGCCGCCGGCACGGCCAGCAGCAGCCCGAGGATGCCGAAGAGCGCGCCCGCCGAGAAGAGCGCCACGAGGATCACGACCGGGTGCAGGTTTACCTGGTTGCCCATGATCGTCGGCGTGAGCACGGCCTGCTCGATAATCGCCTGCACGACGAGCACGCCGGCCGTGATCGCCAGCTGCGACGCCGTGCCGAAGGCCAGCATCAGCGTGAGCGCGAGGACGTACGTCAGGATCGAGCCGATGCTCGGGACGATGTTCAGCAGGCCCGCCACGATCCCGAGCACGAGCGAGAACGGGACGCCGAAGAGAAACAGCGGAATGCCGACAAGGAGGCCGTTCGCGACCGAGATCAGGAGTTGGCCGCGGACGTAGCTCCCGAACACGCGCCCTATCTCGGACACGTAGGGCCGCCCGCCGTCCACGCGCGGCAGCAGCGACACGAGCCCGTCGCGCAGCGTCGGAAAGTCCTTGAGCGTGTAGAACAGCAGGACGGGGACGAGCGCGGCCGTCGTGAGGAGGCCGACGACGGCGCCGACCTGCTGCGTCGCGAAGGCGACGAGGGCCGGCACGCGCTCGGCGAGGGCGCGAATCTGCTGCGGCGCGATCTCCCCGAGGCGCGAGAGCAGCGCGTCGCGGTCGACGATGCCGGCCGCCTCGAGGCGGTCCAGGAAGGCGCTCTGCCGCGCGATCTCGGGCAGCCGCTGCACGAGCGCGACGGCGCCCGTCACGAGCGACTCGACCTGCGCCGCCGCCGTCGGGACGAGCCAGACGAGCGCGCCCGCGACCACGCCGACGAGCGCGAGCACGACGCCCAGCGTCGTTGCCCAGCGCGGGACGCCGCGGCGGGCAGCCCACGTCACGACCGGGTCCAGCACGTACGCGACGACGAACACGGCGACGAACGGCGCGAGCACGCCCCCGATGAGCGACAGCACCCAGCCTACCGCGACGATGCCGAGCGCCAGCGTCACCGCGCGCCCGGCACGCGACGTCCGGACGGGCCAGAGCACGGCCGCGCCCGCGACGACGGCCCAGAACGGACCTGGCGCCGCGACCAGCAGGAAGAGGCCGAGCGCGCCGAGGCCGCCGGCCACGAGCAGCGCCGCGCCACCACGGACGTGCGGCAGCCTGCCCGTCGCCACGGCCGGCGCCTCGTTCGGCGGCGGCGTGAGCGGCGGCTCAGCCGGCGCGGTGTTCACGGCCGCGCGGCCGGCGCGGCGGGAAGCAGCGGCCCGCGCCCGGCAGGGACGGCCGAGGCGCCGTCCGTGCCCGCCGGGGCCGGCGGGATCTGGATGCCGCGGCGGTCCAGCTCCGTCCGGATGCGCGCCATCTCGGCGCGCGTCGCGTCAAGCTCCTGCTGCTGGCGGTACAGCCGGCGCTCCCAGTCCTGGAGGTCGCCGACGGTCTCCGAGATAGCCGCCTCGCGGACCTCGAACGGCGCCATCTCGTAGTAGCCGCGGTCCTCGAAATAGCTCCGGAAGAGGAAGTTGTGCTTCAGCGCTTCCATGTTCTCCGAGAAGCGGAAGGCCCCGAGCGACGCCCAGCCGGCGGCGTTCGAGAAGCGGTCCGTGATGCCGCGCGCATCGGCGGCCACCGTCTGGAACTGCGCAGCCGACGCCTGAAGCTGCGTCGCCGTGGCGAGGAAGGACGTGTAGACGGCGTCGTCGTTGAGGAAGCGCGAGACCGTGCCGTTGCCGTTGTTGACGCGGTTGAGGATGTCGTTCACACCCACCGAGGCCTGCTCGGCGACCGCGACGAGGCCGTCGGCGCGGGCGGAGAGCGCGCGGAGCGTCGTCTGAAGCTCCTGGGTCGTGGCCACGCTCGCGTTGTAGAGCTGGTCGTCGTAGAGGAAGCGCCCGAGCGACCCCTCGCCCGTGCGGACGTCCGTCATGATGCCCGCGAGCTGGACCGTGACCGAGTCGAAGCGCGAAACGGACGTGTTGAGCCGGCCCGAGATCTGCTCCGTGAACGTGGCCAGGTCGAACGGGTCAACACCGGTGATGACGCCGTTCTCGCGGACCTCAGGCTCCTGATTCGTCCCACCGGTGAGCGTCACGATGACGTTGCCGACGAGGCCGTCGGTCTGGATGAGCGCGCGGCTGTCCTCGCGAATGAGACTGTGGTTCGCCTCGTTGACATTCATCCGGACCGTGATGGGCTTTCCGGGCTCCGTCGGCAGCGCGATCGTCTCGACGGTGCCGACCGGGGAGCCGTTCCAGAGCACGGCTGCGCCTTCCTTCAGCCCCGCGATGCGCGAGAACGAGGCGTTCAGGGAGAACTCCCTCCTGCCGATGCCCTCGCCTCCGATGACAAACAGGAAGGCGACGGCCGCGATGAGCCCGGCGAGGACAACGAGACCGAGGCGTGCTTGACGGGACATGTGCGGGGGGTAAGAGCAGGCTGAAACTACTCGCGGTCGGCCTGAGGCGGCGGCAACGGGTTGGGCTGCGGTTTAATGGGAGCGACGCGTCACCCCTGAAACCGCACCGTCATGCTGTGCCGTAGGCATCGGTGCCTTTGAAGAACTCCTGGAGCTCGGGGATCTTGGACTGGCGGACCTCGGCGAGCGAGCCCGCGGCGGCAATCTTACCGTCTTGGAGAAAGAAGGCACGGTCCGTAATGATCTCGGCGGCGAGCATGTCGTGCGTGATCGAAACGGACGAGATGCCGCGTTCGTCACGGAGCTTCACGATAAGGTCCGAGACGACGCGCACCGAGACCGGGTCGAGGCCTGTCGTGGGCTCGTCGTAGAGGATGATGTCCGGCCGCAGGATGAGCGTCCGGGCGAGCCCGATGCGCTTTTTCTGGCCGCCCGAGAGCTCGGCCGGGTACTGGTCGCGCTTGTCCGGCAGGTTCACGTCCTCGAGCGATTCCATGACGAGGTCGTCTTTCTCGTCCTTCGAGAGGCTGGTGTGGCGGTCGAGGAAGAAGCGCATGTTCTCGTAGACCGTCATCGAGTCGAACAGCGCGCCGCCCTGGAAGAGGTAGCCGAGACGCAGGCGCTTGCGGTCGAGCTGCTCGGCGTCCATCAGGTCCACGCGGTCGCCGAGGACCCAGACCTCGCCGCGGTCCGGCTGGAGCAGCCCGACGATGTGCTTCGTGAGCACGCTCTTGCCCGTGCCGGAGCCGCCGAGCACGACGGCCGACATGCCCTTCTCGACCTGCAGCGAGACACCCTTGAGGATCTGCTTCGCCCCGAACGCCTTGTGAACGTTGCGGAGCTCGATGACGACGTTCTCGGGAGGCGGCGTCGAGGTGCCGGTGATCGGCTCGTGAGCGGGCGCGTCGGGCATTGGGGGCAAAGCGATGGGCGGGACGGGGACGGACGTGGTCTGAGGGGTGACGCGTTCTGACGTGAGGCATCACTCCTCGCACCACGTTTTCCTCAGGCCGAGTCCGAGATGTCGCCGAAGATGATGATCGAGGCGCGGACGATTACGACGTCGGCGACGAGGATGAGCAGGCTGGACACGACGACCGACTGCATCGCCGCCTGCCCGACCTCGCGCGTGCCGCCGCGGACGTTGTAGCCGAGGTAGCAGCTCACGATCCCGACGATAAAGCCGAAGATGGACGTCTTCAGCGTGTCCACGATCACGTCGACGGGGCGCATCGTGTCGAAGGCGGTGTCGAGAAAGACGCGGTAGTCCATCCCGCCCGCGAGGGTGGCCTCGAGGTAGCCGCCGGCCATCGCGAGCGTGTCCGTGATCATCGTCATCACGGGGAACATGAGCACGCAGGCGAGCACGCGCGTCACGACGAGGTAGTTGAACGGCTTGAGGGCGGCCACGTCGAGGGCGTCGATCTGCTCGGTGACGCGCATCGAGCCGAGCTCGGCGCCCATGCCGGCGCCGAGGCGACCGGCGAGGACGAGGCTCGTCAGGACGGGCCCGATCTCCTTGAACACGCTCAGCGCGAGCATCGACGGCAGGAACGACTCGGCGCCGAAGCGCGCGAGCGTGCCGCGGCTCTGCATCGCGAGCACGATGCCGATCGAGAAGCCGACGACGCCGGTGAGGAGCAGGCTGCGCGAGCCGACCTCGTCCATCTGCTTCAGGAGCTCCTTGAACTCGAAGGGCTTGCGCCAGACGCGGGTAAAGAACTGACCGACGAAGCCGAAGAGGCCGCCGGCGCGCTCGAGGAAGCCAGGCTCGCCGCGCTCCTCGTCCGGCGGGGCGAGAAGCTTCTGCTCGGCTTCCTTCTCCTGGAGGATCTTCTCGTTCTGGCGCGCACGGCGGCTCGCGCGGAGGCGCGTCGTGAGCGAGTCGGCCGGCTCTTCCGGGAGCGTGATCGGTTCCATCAGAGAAGGGGGCGCGGCTGCGCGGGAGTGTCAGACAGGCCGAGAGAGGGGTTGGCGAGTCCCGCCTCCCCCTGTGTCATCCGGAGTGGAGCGAGGCGCCGGCGGGCGCGACGGGCAAGGTAGGACGGTGCGGGTGTGAGCACAGGGCTAGAAGGAGCGCTCGACGGCAATGCCGCCGCCGACCCCGCGCTGGCCCGAGATTTCGCCCTGCGCCTGGAGCCACTGCAGAATCTCGTAGTCCAGCGTGGCCTGGATGGGCAGTTCGGTCTCCGAGCGCGCGTTGCCGGCCGAGCGCGAGACGACGAAGCCGAGCGTGGCGAAGATGCGCTCCGAGAGGTACTTGCCCACCTTGATCACGACGGCGCCGTTCTCGACCGAGACCTGCGTCAGGTCCAGCCCGAGCGACTCGTTGGCGGCCTGCTCGATGCCCGACGAGACGCTGCCGAGCAGCAGGCCGGTGCCGGCGCCAACGGCCGCGCCCGCGCCGGCGTTGCTCGCGAGCTGGCCCGTCGCGATAAGCGAGATAATGTCCGACGGCTCAAGCACGGGGTCCGACGAGAGGGTGATCGCGGGATTCTCGTTGAGCCGGCCGTTGACGGTGAGCAGGATCGTGACGGCGGACTGCCCCGAGAGCGACTGCGACTGGGACAACCGGACGCCCAGCGACGCGGTGATGTCGGTCTGAGCGGCGAGCGCGGGGCCGTTGAAGAGGAGCGTGCCGCGGTCCAGCGCGAAGCGCCGGTTGAAGGTCCGGATGTTGCCGTTGAGCAGGTCGATCTGGCCGAAGAGGTTGCCGGACTCGGCGAAGGGCGTCTTCGTGGCCTGGACGTCGCCGGTGAACTCAATGTCGTACCCGATCCCGGCGCCGGCGCCGGAGCGGATCCAGACGTCGCGGCCGATGGACACCTGGAGGTCGTAATCGAGGGCCTTCGTAAAGCGGCTGACGGACGTGTCGCGGGCGGCGATCTCGCGCCCGAAGCGCCGCTCGAGCGTCTGGATGTCGGCGGCGGTGAGCTCGACCGGTTCGATGTCCGGCGAGATAAGCTCGTCGGTGACGTAAACATCGCCGCGGGCGAGCACGACCGAGCCGCGCAGGACGGGCGCGGCGAGCGAGCCCGTGAGGCGCAACGGCTCGGGACCGGCCGTGAGGACGAGCCTCCGGTACGTCCGCGTGTCGATGGCGGTGAACGCGCGCGGCCGGATGGTGAGGTCGAGGTCGCCGATGGTGAGGTCGTTGAGCGAGACGGAGCCCGAGATGTCGACGCCGTCGCCGCCGGCGTTCTCACCGCCCGAGTTGAGGCTGTCCGGCGGTGCGCCGATGCGGGCGCTGCGGATCTCGATGCGGTCGTTGGTGAAGGCGAGGTCAGCCGTGATCGGCTGGTAGGTGAGGCCCGTCGCGACGACGCCGAGCGAGCCGTCGCGGATGGTCGCCGTGCCGGCGAGGTCGGGCGCGCCGACGGTCCCGCCGCCGCTCACGTCGAGGTCGAGCGCGCCGCCGAGCTCCGAGTAGGTCCGGCTGTCGAGGAACGGGCGCGCCCAGGCGATCGGGAATGCGTCGGCGTGGGCCTCGAGGCGGATCGGCCCGTTCGGGTCGAAGGTGCCGATGTCGAGGCCACCGTCGAGCGAGATGCGGCGCGGCAGCTCGGCCGAAGCGACGAGCGTCTGGCCCTCGACGTGCGTCACGGTCGCGTCGAGGCGGACGAGGCCGTCGGCGTAGCCGATGGTCGCGGCGAGGGCGCCAACCTCGCCCTCGGCCGACCGGAGTCGCTCGGCGCCGATGCGGGCGTCGAGAAGCGGCGCCGCGGCGGTCCCGGTAAGGCGGGCGTCGGCGGAGAGCGAGCCACCGAGCATCGGCAGGCCCGCGAGGTCCGAGAGCGCCTCGATGTCCACGCCCTGCACCGAGACCGAGAAGTCCTGCTCGCCGGCGTAGCGGACGACGCCGTTGGCGATGATCTGCTGCGGGACCAGCCCGAGCGAGTCGCGGCTGAGGGCGCCGCTGCGGACGACGAGGCTGTCGACGATGAAACCGTCGTCGAGCGTGATGGCCGTCGGGCGGAGGAGCGTCCACTGGGTGTCGTCGATGCCGGCGACAGCCCTCTCGAGGCGCAGCGTCAGCGGCGCGCCAGGGTCCGCCGCGCCGGCGTCGCGCGGCAACTCGAGACGCGTGTTGATGGTGATGTCACGGCGCTCGTCGATGTTTACGGCCATCACGAGGTCGAGGCCCAGGCGCGGCTGGCCGGCCATCGCCGCCGGGAGGGCCGTCGCCGTGTCGGGCAGCGCGGCGAGCTCGACGATGCGTGCGCTGGCTTCGCCTCGGAAAACGCGTCGCTCGCCGATGGTGAGGCTGTCGAACCTGGACTCGACGCTGCCGCGGATGGTGCCATCGGTGAGCAGCCGCGTGAACTCGAGCGAGTCCTGCGCGAGCAGCGCGGCGCGGTCCACGGTCACGTCGAGCGTCCCGTCGAAGGCCTTGACGCCGAAGGTGCCGCGGGCGAGGCGCCGGGCCGAGAGCGTGCCCGCGACGGCGAGCGGGGCGCCGGCGGCGGCCGTCGCCGTAAGGTCGAAGGCGCCACTGCGGAGCGCGACCCCCTGCCCGACGGAGTCGCGGAAGGCGGCAAGGCTTCGGATCTCGCCCGCGAGGCGGAAGTCCGAGGCGGCGGTGGGGTCGAAGAGCGCGACCGTCCCGCCGCCGTCGGCCGTGGCGACGTCCGAGCGCACGACGAGCGTGTCGACGGTGAGGATGCCGCCGCGGAGCGCGAGGCGCGTGTCGAGCGTGTCGACGCGGGCGGGCCCGAGGGCGGAGGGCCGCGTCGACACGTCGGCCGTCAGCGCGAGCGTCCGGGGGTTCGTCCCAGCCCCTTCGATGTCGTAGTCGAGGGAGAGGCTCGTGCGCGGGCTGCTCTTGATCACCGCACCGAGCGCGGCGAGGTCGAGCGCGTCGGTCGTGCCGCGGAGCGCGTAGGAGACCTGCTCGTCGAAGGGCCGCACGCGGAACGACGCCACGCGGACGCGCCCGCCGGTGCCGTCGAAGAGGTCTGCGACGGTCGTGTCGGTCGGCGCAGGGCCGGCCGCGCCGCGTGCCTCGTCGAGGAGGGCGTCGAGCGAGCCCGTCGCGGTCCCGCCGGCGAGCGCCACGTCGGCGCGCGCGCGGCGGATGCGGGCCCCGTTGACGGTCGACGGCTGGAGCGTCACGACAAGGTCGGCGACGGCCGTCGGGAGGTTCGCGTAGCCCGTGACGGTGCCCGTGACGCAGCCCGTGAGGTCGGTGTCGAGGCTCTGGTTCTGCGCGAGGCGCCCGGCGTCGAGGTTGCGGAAGCACGTGCCGTCGGCGAGGCGGATCGTCGGCGACGCGTCGAACGGACGCGTCGTGGCGTTGAGCGCGAAGCTCCCGTCGGGCGTGTCGATGGTCCCGCTCAGCGTCACGTCGCCGCGGGCCGCCTGCACGCGCAGGTCCGACGCGTCCACGAGGCGGCCGGCGATGGACGACGGCTCAAGGCGAATGCGCGCGTCGGCGGTCAGCGTCTCGGGGTCGATGCCACGGGTCGTGATCTCGTAGGCACCCGAGATGCTGGAGGCCTGGGCGGGATTTCCCGTCAGCTCGGCGAGATCTAGGCGGCGGACGCGGCCGCGCGCCTCGACGAGGAGCGGATCCGAGAACGGCCGCGCCGTGCCCTCTGCCGTCAGCGCGCCGGCGCTGCCGAGGTCTGCCGTCGCGTCGAAGGCGAGGGAGCCGTTGCGGAGGCGCGCGTCGACGTCCGCCGCGGCGATGGAATACGTGCCGAAGGACGAGTTGCGCAGGCGCGCCGTGGCGTCGGCCGAGAGCGTCCGCACGTCCGTGCCTTGGCCGCTGAGCGTGAACGTGCCTGTGAGAGTCGAGCGCTGGGCCGGGTCGCCGGTGATCTTCGAGATGTCGAGGCGGTCCACGCGGCCGGCGTCCACGGTGTAGACGAGCGTCGGGCGCGTCGGGTCGACGGTGCCGGCGGCGACGAGGCGCCCCCCGCCGTTGCCGACGGTGATGTCGGCGTCGTAGTCCGCCACGCCGCCGTCGACGGTCGCGTCGAGGTCGGCGCGGTCGACGAGGTAGCGCTTACCGCCGACGCTCACGTCGGTCCGGCCGAGGCTCGCGGCGATGGTCCCGACGAACGTGTCGAGCGAGTTGCCGCGCCCTTCCACGGCGACGTCGCCGGCGAGGCGCCCGGCGAGGCCCTGGCCGGGCAGCAGGACGGCGAGGTTGACGTCGCGCGCGCGGCCGCGCACGGCGTAGGTCGGGACGCGCTCGAAGGGCCGGGCGTCGCCCTCGGCCGTGAGGTCGAGGCCGGGGATCGCGCCGTCGAGGTCGAACGTCACGCGGCCCGAGTCGAAGGCGCCCTCGAGCGTGAGGCGGTCGATGGCGCGGCCGGCGGCACGGCTCTCGCGGAGGGCGATGCGGAACGGGCCGTCGAGCGAGCGCAGGCCGGAGCCCTCGAGCGACAGCTTGAGGTCGCCGGTGAGGTCGGCTGCCGTCGCGGGGTCGTGGGTGAGGACGGCCGGGTTGAAGCGGCGGAGCTGGCCCTCGGCGCGGTACCGGACGGGCCCGTCGGTGGTGCGCGTGAGTTCGCCGTCCAGGGCGACCACGGCGTCCGGGCCGCCGTCGCCGGGCGGGAGGGAGCCGCGCAGGCCGACCGTGAGCGTCCCGCCGTCCGAGTTGGCCGTCAGGCGCAGGCGCGGGTCGCCGTAGAGCACGATGCCGCCGAAGGCGCGCGCGTCGGCCATCGCGAAGGGCGTCGCCTCGATGTCGGCCTCGAACACGGGGAGCGCATCGCCCTGCCGCGCGGCCTCGCCGTAGCCGACGCGCGCCGAGCCCCGGACCCGGCTGCCGAGCGTGCTCTGGGCGACGAGCTGCCGGATGACGACCTCGCTCTTCGAGAAGCGCCCCGACGCCGAGACGTTCATCCGCGATGCTGCGAGGGGCGCGATGGCGACGAAGCGCGAGCTCTCGATGTCGCCGTAGAGGCTGTCGGGCCGCGAAACGATGTCGCGCAGCGACGCGTGCACGCCGTCGAGGACGAGCGTCGAGTCGCGCGTCGGGTTGTACCAGTGGACCTCGGCGCGGCCGTCACGGACGACCCCGTGGTCGATGAGGACCGAGAAGCCGCCCTTCGGCTTGTCGGGGTCGGCCGGGCGGATGAGGCCGGCCGTGTTGAGCGTCCCGTCCTCGCGCTGCCGCACGACGAGGCGCGGCCCGACGATGGTGATGTCGCTGGCGGAAAACGTTTTGTAGACGAGCGTCCGCAGCGAGTAGGCCACGATCAGCGTGTCCGCCGAGAGGACGGTCTCGCCGCCGCGCTCGACCGAGAAGCCGATAAGCCGCGCGCCCGTCAGCACGTTGCCTTCGAGGCGCTCGACACGGATCGTGGCGTCCTCGGCGAACGCGTTGGCGATCTGCTGCACGGCGACGCCGCGGAGCCGCTCGCGCCCGGCGTCGGTGTTGAGGAACAGCAGGAGCGCGCCGACGGCGAGGATCAGCAGCACGACGAGGCCCGTGAACGCGTAGGCGACGCGTCGGGCCGTGATGCGCCGCTCGAGGCGCTTTACGGGCGTCTCGTCGGGGCCCGGCGGTGGCGCGTGCTCGTCGTCCGGCACGCCCCCGGCGGCCGCGCCCGAGTCGGGGCGGTCGTCGTCGGAGGGGAGCGGGGCGGTCGGGTCGGTCACGCGGGAGTCAACGCAGGATGTGTCAGAACGGTGTGCAGCGCGGCGGGCGCGTCAGAACGACTGGCCGATGGAGAGGTGCAGCTGGAGGCGGCCGAGGATCGGGTGCGCGTCGACGCCATCGGCGTCGAAGGTCGTGCTGTTCTTGCGGGCGTCGAGGTAGCCGCCGGTGCACCGCGGCGCGTCCGGGTTGTCCCGGTCGACCACGACCCCGTCGTTGCCGCAGTACACGTTGGCCGCGTTGCGGAGGTCGAGGTACGACGGGTTGAGCTTGACGCCGAGGGCGACCGAGACAAAGCCGACGGGCGTGAGGTACTGGATGCCTGCGCCCGCGCCGGCGCGGAAGCCGCCCTCGCGGTCGAGAATGGCGGCGAGTTGGGCGTCGGCGGGGTTGCCCGACGCGCGCAGCAGCAGCGTCGTCGGGACCGTGCTCGGACGGAAAACCTGGCCGGCGTCGACGAAGACGTTGGCGCCCCACTGCGGCCCGAGCGGGAGCGGCAGGTTGAGCTGGGCGGAGGCGGAGGCCTTGCCGCGGCCGCCGGTCCCGGTGTAGTTCACGTCGCCGTTGCCGCGCAGCCGGACCTGCCCCGTCTCGGCGAAGCCGGTCGTGTCCGGCGTGATGACGAGGGCCTTGGGGCCGAGGCGGCTCGTGGCCCAGCCGCGGACATCGGCGGTCCCGCCCGCGTAGAACAGGCGGTCGCGGAGGAGCACGTAGTCGCGGCCGGCGTCGATGTCTGTGCCGCCGGCGGGCATGAGGATGCCGGTCGAGGCGCGCAGCGAGAGCCCCATCCGGCGGCCGACGGGCATCAGAAACGAGCCAGAGATCGAGCCGCGGCTGTAGCTCACGTCGCCCGCGGCGCCCGAGAGGGACGGCCGCACGATGACGCCGGACCGCGGCTGGAGCGTGTTGTCGAGATGCCCCCACGTCACGTCGAGGCTCGGCACGACGGTGCGGGCGGTGAGCGCCGTCGCCGGGATCTGGCTGAGCGGGTCCAGCAGGCGCAGGCCCTGACCGCGCGAGAGGTCCACGTCGCGCGCGGCGACGCCGAGCGCCACGGTCCGCAGGCTCGAGCGCGAGTACAGCAGCGACGCGAGGACCTCAGCCGTGCGGCCGGTCTCGATCTCGTCGTCGCGGAGGCGGTACGACGGCTGGAGCGTCGCGGAGAGGCGGCGGCTGTAGACGTACGGCTGGCGCAGCGTAACCGACGCGCTGATGTCGCGGATCGGCCCGCCCGACACGGCGCGCCCCGAGACGCCGGCGATGCCCGTTCGCGCCTCGAGTGCGGCCGTAAGCTGCTGCGCGCCGCCGAGGAGGTTGCGGTGCGTCGCCGAGGCGCGGCCGGTGATGCCGCCATCGGAGAAGTAGCCGCCGAAGGCCTGCACGACGCGGCTCGGGCCGCGGCGCAGGCGCACGCGCACGGCGACGGTCGAGTCCTGCGGCTGGTCCGGCACGGTCTCGACGAGCGCGAGCTGAAACAGGCCCAGCCCGAAGAGCTCGCGCTGTCCCTCGCCGAGCTCGCGCGCGTCGAAGCGGTCGCCCGGGCGGAACGGCAGCTCGCGGAGGATGACGTTCTCGGCGAGGCCCTCCGCGCCGGCGACCGTCACGGAGTCGTAGCGTGCACGCGGGCCGGCCGTGACCTTCACGCGGACGGACGTCGCGAGGCCGGTCGAGTCGGGCGTCGCCTCGGCGCCGGCGTCGGCGAAGGCGTAGCCGCGCTGGCGCAGCCACGCGCGCGTGGCGCCGCGGAGCGACTCGAGGCCGGTCTCGGAGTAGCGGTCGCCGGGGCGCAGGCCGGGCCGGGAGACGAAACGCATCCAGTCGGCGCGGAGCTCGGACGCGAGTTGGTCTTCCGCGGGGCTCTGGCCCGGCCCGACGAAGCGGACGTCCGAGACGAGCTGCGGCGGCCCCTCGCCGACCACGAACACCACGCTGGCGTAGTTGCGCGCCGAGTCCAGGCGCGCCGCGTAGTCCACGAGCGCGCGCGGGAAGCCGTTGCGCGCGTAGTAGCGGGTGAGCCTCACGACGTCCTTCTGCACATCGACCGGCCGGAACGGGAACACGCCGGCATCGCCGGGGATGAACGAGAAACGCCGCTGGAGGCCGGCCAGGAAGCCGGGCTGGACGGTCGCGATCTGAAGTTCGAGGTCCGCCGTGAGCAGCGTCTGCGTGTCGGTAAAGCAGAAGCTTACCCTGCCGACCTCCGTCTGGTCGTTGACGAGCTTGAGCAGCGGGTCCGACGTCGCGTCGCACCGCGCGGCCGGCGGTGCGGCCGGCGCCGCGTCCTGCGCCGCGGCCGGGCGCACCGCGCCGCCGGCCGTGCACAGCACGGCCGCGAGGACGAGGCGAAGGGGTGGAGCGAGGCGGGAGGTCACACGAGGTCGACGCCGGGAGCGGGGACCGAACGGCGCGCGACGGCCTGTCCGGGACATGTTCAAGCTACGGTGCCGGCGGCGGGGCCGGCGCGGGCGGCACGCCCACTTCATGCGGATCCGGCGCGCCGACCTCCTTCTCCTCAGATGTCCCACCCTCAGGCCGTCCACCCTCGGCCGCCTCGCCGGCACGCCGCACCCGGTGCGCGACGTGCGGACGCGCACTGCGGGGCTTCTCGCGGCACTCGCGCAGTCCGGTCACGACGGCGCCGGCGATCAGGATGAGGCCCGAGAAGTAGATCCAGAACACGAACGCGAGCAGCAGGCCGAAGACGCCGCCGAGGCCACCGAGCGTCTCGCCGGCGGCGCTGTACTGATCGAAGCCGCCGACGTGGGCCGCGTAGAACGCGAAGCCGTTCTTGGCCGCCTCGAAGAGGACGGCCGCGACGGCGGCGCCGGCGAGCGCGCTGCGCCACGGCGGGTGCGGGCGCGGCACGAAGTAGTACAGCTGCCCGAGCATCCCGAGCGTCAGCACGTACGGCACGACGAGCGCGAGCGCGCGGACGGTCCACGCGCCGACAGCCTCGGCGACAGCCGCGTCGAGCCCGAGCAGCGCGGCCGCGGCCCCGCTGCGCGCCGTGAGCACGCGCACGGCGAACGTGACGGCAAACGACGCGAGAAACAGCGACCCCACCTGGAGCACCATCCGGAGGTCGAAGGCGTAGCCCGGCAGCAGGTCGCGCATGTGGTGCCGCCCCGGCCCCATCGCCGCCCCGACGACGTAGCGCAGCGTCGAGAAGAGCGTCACGACGGCCACGAGCAGCGCCACTCCGCCGATGAGGGTCACCTTGCCCGAGGCCTCCTGGAGTTGGAAGACGAGCTCGATCAGCGCGTCCGACTGCCCCGCCGGCAGGAACGTCCGCAGGAACGACGCGACCGTCGCGAAGGGGTCGCCCTGGCGCACGATGAGGCCGAAGACGCCCGTCGCGAGCAGGATCAGCGGCAGCAGCGTCACCAGGACCTTGAACGAGATCGCCTGCGCCCACAGAAACGCGGGCTGCGTCGCGAAGGCCTTGAACAGGCCGCCGCCGTAGTACGTGGGCACGCTCAGGGCGCGGCGGGCCGGGCGGGCGAGGCGGCGGAGCATGTCGGGGCGATGAGTGCGGGCAGAATGGTACACCCGCGGGCGCGCCGCGCACGGCACAAACGGACCGCGGGGCGGCGCCCCTGCGAGCACCGCCCCGCGGGGAGGCCGGGAGGCCGCGTCCGTTACCGGGCGACCGTCACGGTCTGCGAGATCTGGCTCGCGCCCGCCGTCAAGCGCAGCACGTACACGCCCGGCGCGAGGCCGGCCGTGTCGAGGCTCGCCGTGCGCGCGCCGAAGGACGCGCCCGAGGCGACCGTCCGGACCGTCCGGCCGAGGACGTCGTAGAGCGCCACGCGGACGTCCTGCGCCGTCTCGGTCGAGAAGCGGACCGTCGCCGTGCCGCGGAGCGGGTTCGCGACCGACAGCGAGAGCGTGCCGTCCGGCGTCTCGGCCGTGGCCGTGCCGCCCGCGGCGATGTCCGACGCGAGGATCGGCTGGATCTGGTAGCCCATCACGGCCGGCGTCGCCGTGTCGAACTGGCTGATGACGCCCGTGACCGTCGCCGTCGGCGTCGGCACGGCGAGGCCGTCGACATCCGTGTCGTTGGCGCCGACGATGCGCAGCGAGACGAGGTTGTTTGACGACGACGCGTCCGTGATCTGGTACGTCGTGGCGGCCGTGAACGGGCTGGCGCCGGTGATCGTGATGTTCTGGACGCGGACGAGCTCGGACTCGTAGTCCTCGCCGTTGGTCGCGAGCTGCGCCAGCGTCACCGTCTGGGCGGCCGGGATGGCGACCGTCGCGCCGGCCGTGAACGACGCGAGGTCGTTGGCCGTGGCGCTGGGCTGGTTAATCTGGAGCAGGCCGCGGAACTGCGACAGCGTGCCCGTGACCGTGAGCGTCGTGCCCGGGGCAATCGTGCCCGCGGCGACGGCGTCGAAGAAGGCGCCGCCGAACTGGCGGATCGAGAGGCCGCCGGTGGCGTCCTGGAACTGGGTGAACGCTCCCTTGGAGCGGGTCACGACGCCCGTCACGGTAACCGTGGCGCCGGCGCCAGCGGCGCGGGCCGCGGCGATGGTCGTCTGCGCCTGCGCGGCCGGCAGGGCGAGAAAGAGGGTCGCGGCGACGAGAAGGCCGCGGATCGGAGTAGAGATGCGCATGGAACGGGTTAGCAAAGGCGCGCGAGCGCCTCGTGGAACAGAAACCGGCCGGGAGCGCGTGCTCCCGGCCGGCGGGGAAGCTTAGCGGATGACCGTGACGGTCTGCGTCAGCACGCGGCCGGCGGCGTCGAGGCGCAGCACGTACACGCCCGGCGCGAGGCCGGCCGTCTCCAGCGTCGCCGTCTGCGCGCCGGCGGCGACGCCGTCGGCGAGCGTCGCGACGGTGCGGCCGAGGACGTCGTAGAGCGCGAGGCGCGCCGTGCCCGTCGTCTCGTTCGAGAAGCGGACCTGCGCCGCGCCGCGGACCGGGTTGGCGACGGCGAGCGTGAGGGCGCCGTCCGGCGTCTCGCCGGCCGGCCGTGACGACCGTGCCCGTGACCTGGATGTTGTCGATGCCGATGAGCTCGTCCGAGCCAGCGGCGTTGCCCGTGATCCAGCGGATGTTCAGCGAGGCGACGTTGTTGGCCGTGGCCGGCAGCGTCACGTCGATCGGCGTGACGAGCGTCGCGAGGCTCGGGCCCGTCGAGGCGTCGGGGACGTAGGCGGCGGGGACGTTGGTGTAGTCGCCCGTCGTGCCGGCGCGGAACTGGAGCGCGACCGGCTGGATCGCGTCGTCGATCGCGTCGTCGATGTCGCGGAGGTCGTAGCGGACGCGGATGTTCTGGAGGCCCGTCGTAACGACGCGCAGCACGAGGTTCGGCGCATCAGCCGTACCCGAGCCCTGGAAGGCGACCGTCGGGTTGGGAATCCCGCCGAAGTAGTACAGGCCGCCCGACTGAGCCGTCGCCGGCGTCGCGGGCGTGAGGAGGACGCCGACGGTCGTCGTCGAAAGGTCAGCGACGACGAGCTGCGGGTCCAGGACGGGCGCCGTCGTGGGCGTGCCGGTACCAGAGTCGTTGCCGAGGTAGCCGATCATGCCCGGCACGCCGGACCAGTCGCCAGCAGCCGGGAAGGACGCGCCGGTCCAGTTCTGGGAGTAGGGCAGCGGCTGGGCCGTCTGGGCGAGCGCGGCCGGGGCGAGAAACAGGGCGGCGCCGAGGGCGCCGAGCGTAGCGATGCGCATAGAATCGGAGGATGGAGAGTGTGCGGCCGGGTGCCGCGGAGACAACATAAACGGGAAGCGGCACAAACGGGTCCGCAGGCCCGCGCTCCACACGAATCGTTACACACGCAGGCCAGGTCCGCGCGCCGCGTTCGCTCCCTTTTCAGGCAACTGCGCGCACATACGCCCGTTTCGGTACGACGTTGGGGCACGGCGTTGTCTCCGTCCTCCGTCGTTTCTTCCCACGGCTCCCGCCCGCACCATGGCCCGCCAGTTCGCCGTCCCCGATCTCTACCGCAGCCCCGTCGTGTCGCGCGTCAAGGACGCGCGCCGCGCGGCCGACCCGCGCAAGCGCGACCTCACGCCGAGCCTGCTGGACTTCGGGCCGCTGCGCGTGCGCCTCGCGCGCCACTTCGGCTTCTGCTTCGGCGTCGAGAACGCCATCGAGATCGCGTACCGCGCCCTCGACGAGCACCCCGAGAAGGCCAAGGCCGGCCGCATCTTTCTCCTCTCGGAGATGATCCACAACCCGCACGTCAACGCGGACCTGATGGGCCGCGGCGTGCGCTTCCTCCGGACGACGACCGGCGAGACGCTCGTCCCGTTCGACACGCTCGGCCCGGACGACCTCGTCATCATCCCGGCCTTCGGCACCACGACCGAGATCATGGAGACGCTCGCCGCGCGCGGCGTCGACGTCGAGGCGTACGACACGACGTGCCCGTTCGTCGTCCGCGTCTGGAAAAAGTCCGCCCACATCGGCCAGAAGAAGTACTCCGTCGTCGTGCACGGCAAGCGCGACCACGAGGAGACGCGCGCCACCTTCTCGCGGGCCGCCGCCGACGCGCCGGTCGTCGTCGTCCGCGACCTCGAGGACGCCGAGGCGCTCGCGGCCGTCGTCGAGGGCCGCGAGGACGACGCCTTCTTCCACGCCCGCTTCGCCGGCCGCACCACGCCGGGCTTCGAGCCGATGCGCGACCTCGCCCGCATCGGCGTCGTCAACCAGACGACGATGCTCGCCTCGGAGACGGCGGCCATCGCCGAGCGCCTCCGCCAGGCCGTCCTCGCCCGCGACGGGACGGACGCGGCCTTCGCGGACACGTCGGACACGCTCTGCTACGCGACGAAGGAGAACCAGGACGCGACGCTCGCGCTCATCGCGGAGGGCCTCACGGTCGGCGCGGACCTCGCGCTCGTCGTCGGCGGCTCGAACTCGTCCAACACGTCGCACCTCGTCGAGCTGTGCGAGGACGCCGGCGTCCCGACGTACTTCATCGAGTCTGCGGACGACCTCACGAGCCCGCGCGAGATCCACCACGTCGACTGGCGCACGCGTGGCGCGCGGCGCTCGGCGGGCTGGTTGCCGGTCGAGAAGGACGGGCCGGTCGAGGTGCTGCTCACGGCCGGCGCCTCGTGCCCGGACGCCCTCCTCGACGATGTCGTCCGACGCCTGCTCCTCTGGTTCCCGGACGCGCAGCCAGCCGAGGCGGCGCTCGCGCCGTTCGCGCTCCCCGAGGTGGCATGACGCCGCCGCGCGCGCCTGACGACGCCGCGGGGCTGCCGCTCAGCGACCGCCTCGCGGTCGAGCGGACGCGCCTCGCCAACGAGCGGACGGCGCTGGCGTACGTCCGCACCGCCTTCGGCCTCGTCGCCGGCGCGCTGACGGTCCTGCACGTCTACACCGGCGCGGTGCCGGACGCGGCGGCCGTCGCGCTCGGCGCGCTGGGCGTTGCGGCGCTCGTCGTCGGCGGGCTGCGCTACCGCGCCGCGGCGCGCCTCATCCGGACAGACGTGCGGCGCCGCCCGCCGTCGGCCGCGCGGACCGATCTTCCCGACACCTACACGCTCTCCCCTCCCATGACCGACGCCCTCGCCTACGCCCGCGACCACGCCGACGCCTTCGTCGACCAGCTCACGGACTGGCTCCGCATCCCGTCCGTCTCGACGGACCCCGAGCACGACGCCGACACGCGGCGCGCCGCCGAGTGGCTCGCCGCGGACCTCCGCCGCATCGGCATGACGACCGTCGAGGTCATGGAGACCGGCACGGCCGACGCGCCCGGCCACCCCGTCGTCTTCGCCGAGCGCCACGTCTCGGACAGCCTCCCGACCGTCCTCGTCTACGGCCACTACGACGTGCAGCCGCCGGACCCGCTCGAGCTCTGGACGAGCCCGCCCTTCGAGCCCGTCATCACAGACGGCAACATCATCGCGCGCGGCTCCGCCGACGACAAGGGGCAGGCGTTCATGCACGTCAAGGCCGTCGAGGCGTACCTCGCCGGCGGCGGCGAGCTGCCCGTCAACCTCAAGATGATGATCGAGGGCGAGGAGGAAAACGGCTCCGTGAACCTCGTGCCGTTCATCGAGGCCAACAAAGCCCGCCTCGCGGCGGACGTCGTCCTGGTGAGCGACACGTCGCTCTTTGCGCCGGGCGTGCCCAGCATCGCCTACGGCCTGCGCGGGCTGGCGTACGTCGAGGTGACGCTCACCGGCCCCGAGAAGGACCTGCACTCGGGCGTCTACGGCGGCGGCGTCGAGAACCCGGCCAACGCGCTCGCCACACTCATCGCGGGCCTCCACGACGAGAACCACCACGTGACGGTCGAGGGCTTCTACGACGACGTCCGCGACCTCACGCCCGAGGAGCGCGCCGGCTACGCGAAGCTGCCGTTCGACGAGGCGGCGTGGAAGGAGGAGATCGGCCTGAAGGAGGCGAAGACCGAGGACGGCTACAGCATCCTCGAGGCGACCACAGGCCGCCCGACGCTCGACGTCAACGGCATCTGGGGCGGCTACACCGGCAAGGGCGCCAAGACGGTCCTGCCGGCGAAGGCGTCGGCCAAGATCTCGTGCCGCCTCGTCCCGGACCAGACGCCGCACGACATCACCGAGAAGCTGCGCGCCCACTTCGAGGCGCACACGCCGTCCACGATGACGCTGGAGTTCACGGACCTCCACGGCGGCCACGGCGTCATCGTGGACACGTCCGCCCCGGCCATGCAGGCGGCCAAGGCCGCCCTCCAGGCCGTCTTCGGCCGCGAGGCGCTCTTCACCCGCGAAGGCGGCTCGATCCCCGTCGTCGCCGACTTCAAGAAGGTCCTCGGGCTGGACACGGTCCTGATGGGCTTCGGGCTGGACTCGGACTCGATCCACTCGCCGAACGAGAAGTTCGGGCTGGACCGCTTCCACCAGGGCATCGAGGCGTCGATCCGCTTTCTCGACGCCTACGCGACGCAGGGCTCGTGAGCGCCGCGGCGCGCTGCAACCGCGGGGGCGGGGGCGGGTTCTCCCACCTCCCCCTCTCCCCCGCCGTGCGCCTCGCTGCCCTCGCCTCGCTCCTCGTCGTCTGTGCCGCGTGCGCCTCGCCGTCCGACGCGCCGCCACCCACCGGCCCCTCGGGACCCGTCGCCGACGTGCCGGACTCGCTCGTGGCGCGCCTCGGCGCGGGTGCCCTCACGGGCGCCTTCGCGCGCCTCGACGCCGTGCCTTATGAGGCGACGGTCATCGTGACGGAGGCGAACGAGGACGGCCAGACGACAGGCCGCTTCGAGCGGCGGATCGCGCACGCGCCCGGTGCGCAGACGCGCGTCCTCGAGACGCGGGCGTCGGGCTCGCTCGCCGACACAACCGGGCTGGACCCGGCGCGGCTGCGCCTCACGGACCCGATGCCGGACCTGCTCGCCGATACCCCGGCGTACCTCGCCCCGGCGACGCGCGACCAGTACTCTGTCCGTGCCGTGCCCGTCGGCGGGACCGCTCGCGCGGTCGAGATCCAGCACGACGCCGACACCGAGCAGGGCATCGACCGCGTCTCGGCCGTGCTGGACGTTGCGACGGGTATAGTCCGGCGGATGGCCGTCGCCCGCGCCAACACGTCCGCCATTTTCGACGAGGCGACGCGCGCCGAGGTGCGCCTCGCCGACGGCCTGCCCGCCTCCGTCGAGACGACGTCCGTCGTGTCGACGCCGCTCTCGGGCGGGCGGACGTACCGCGTCGCGTGGCAGATCCGGCCGTCTATCTGACGAACACGCGGTAGCCGTAGGCTGGCAGGACGAGGCGCGCGGTGGCCGGGCCCTGACCGAAGCCGTCCGCGAGGCCGAGCGCCTCGGGCGGGAGCGCCAGCGTCCGTGCCTCAGCGGACGGGTTGACGACGACGACGGCGCGGTCGTCGCCGACCGTTCGGGTGTAGGCGATGGCGCCGGGCACGTCGAGTGCCACGGTGCGGCCAGAGACGAGGGCCGGGTGGAGCAGGCGCAGCGCGCCCCACCGCGCGAGGTCCGCGCGGAGGCTCGTGCCGCCAAAGTCAACCGTCTCGTCCTCGAACAGGTTGAGGCGCTGCGGGGCGGCCGCCTCCTGTCCGTTGTAGATCAGCAGCGTTCCGCCGAGGCCGTAAGCCGCGGCCATCGCGGCGCGCATCCCGTCCGGCCCGCGCCAGAGGTCGACCGCGGCGACGTCCCACGACGTCTCGTCGTGGTTGGTGACAAAGTGCATCGGGGCGGGCGTCGGCGGGTCGTCCTGCTCCGCGAGGGCGGCGGCGACGAAGGCGGCACCGTCGCCCGTCTGCCACGCGGTCTTGAGCGCGGAGTACGTGCGCCACGAGTACGAGGCGTCGAAGCCGGCGCGGCCGAGCCACGCGTCGTCGCCCTCGGCGAGGAGGAACAGCCCGGGCTTGAGGTCTCGGAGGCGCGCGGTCGCGTCCGTCCAGAACGCCTCGGGCACCATCCCGGCGACGTCGCAGCGGAAGCCGTCGACGTCGGCCTCGCGGAGCCAGAAGGCCATCGCGTCCGTCATCGCATCGGCCAGCCCGGGCGCGGCGTAGTCGAGGTCGGCGGTGTCGACCCAGTCGGTCCCGGCGGGTGGGACGGGCCGCGCGCCGTCCGCCCCGGCGGTGTACCACTCGGGATACTCGGCGACCCACGGATGGTCCGGCGCGGTGTGGTTCGCGACCCAGTCCAGAATCACGCGCATCCCGCGGGCATGGGCAGCGAGGACGAACGCGCGCAGGTCGCCGAGCGTCCCGAGGCGCGGGTCGACGGCCGTGTAGTCGCGGATGGCGTACGGCGAGCCGAGGCGCCCTTTTCGGTTGAGCTCGCCGTTCGGCTGGATCGGCATGAGCCACACGACGGTCGTCCCGAGCGCCGCGATAGAGTCGAGGCGCGCCGTCGCGGCGGCGATCGTGCCCTCGGGCGTGAGGCTGCGCACGAAGACCTCGTAGATGACAGGCGGCGCCTCGGCTGAGACGGCCGGCGCAGGCGGCGGCGCGTCGCGGACGATGGGCGCGGCGCACCCGGCGAGGATCAGCGCGGCAAGGGCGGCGAGGCGGACGGGCATATCGGGCAAAAGGTGGGTCGAGGCGCAATCCCGCCGCCTAGACACCGAACACGAACTCGATGGGGCGGATCGAAAACGACAGCAGGAAAAGCACGATGCACGCGTATCCGAGCGCGCGGCGCATCGGCGTCAGCGGCTCGGTCGGCGGGACGAACGGGTGGTCGACGCGGATGAGGAACAGGATGAGCAGGATCCAGACGGTCCACCCGCTGTAGCCGACGGCGACGGCGAGGCCGGGCAGAAGCGCCTTGATGCCCGCGACAGCCGCCACGACGACGGCCGCCGTTGGCACGACGAGGCGCCACTCGCCCTCGAACAGCTTCGCCGCCACGACCGAGACGCCGAGCGCGAGCGTCGCCCAGAAGATCCAGCCGCCGCCGAGGACGGCGTAGCCGAGCGCGGCGCTCGTCGTCATCAGGAGAACCGTCACGCGCGAGACGACGGCGTGGACGCGCGGCCCGAACAGCGCGTAGACGACGTGCCCGCCGTCGAGCTGCCCGACGGGGAGCAGGTTGAGGGCCGTGAAGAAGAGGCCGAGCCAGCCGGCGAGCAGGAGGGGAAAGTGCATGAGCTCGTAGCCCGGCACGCGGTACGCCCCGAGGCTTCCGAGCGCAACCGTCAGCGGCGTCTCGCCGAAGACGACCGCGGCGCCCTGCGGTCCGAGCGTCGCCGGGTCCAGCGCCGGCAGTGTGCCCGTCGTCGCGAGCGCCGTCTGCATGTCCGCGTGGCCCGGGATGCCGGCAAAGTACTCGGGCCCCGGCAGCGTCAGCGCGCCGAGCGCGAACACAGCCATGGCGACGACGACGCCCGCGAGCGGCCCCGCGGCGCCGACGTCGAACAGGTCGCGCATCCGGCGGAACGGCTCGCGGATGCGGATCACGGCCCCGAACGTGCCGAGCGAGCCGGGCAGCGGGATCGGGATGAAGTACGGCAGCGACGCCGAGAGGCCGATCCGCCGCGCGGTGAGGTAGTGCCCGAACTCGTGGACCGTCAGGAAGAGCAGGAACGGGACGGCGTAGCGGAGGCCGTCGGCGAGGCGCTCGGGCCAGCCGAGCGTCTCGTACGCGACCTCGCGGCCGGTGTAGGCCAGCCCGAACGCGGGCGCGAAGGCCGCGACGTAGACCATCGCGGCGAACGTCGCGAGGAAGAGGGCGACGTGGAGCGCGACGCGGTCTTTCGGTGGGTCCGGCGGCAGGAACGGGCCGAGGATGTCGGGCGGGCGCGCGTCGCGGGCGCGGCGGAACGGGAGCTTCACGGGGCGGGGGCGGGGGCCGGGCGGTACGCGGCCCGCCCGCCGCGGTTCAGCGCGGCGCCTCGTCACGCGTCGCCCGAGTCGCACAGGTCCGCCGCCAGAACCGATGGGGTGCCGGCGGCGTCAGCCGAGCGCCGCGACGGCGGCTTCGATTCGGTCCATCGCAGTCATCAGCACGTCCATGCCAGTGGCGTAGGAGATGCGGACGCCGCGGGCGTCGCCGAAGGCCTCGCCGGGGACGAGCGCGACGCCGGCGTCGTCGAGGAGGTAGCGGCAGAGCGCGAGGCTGTCCGTGATCTGGGTTCCGTCCGGCGCCGTGCGGCCGTAGAGGCCCTCGACGTTCGGGAAGAGGTAGAACGCGCCCTCGGGCCGCTTGCACGAGACGCCGTCGATGGCGACGAGGCGCTGGAGGACGGCGTCGCGGCGCGCGCGGAACTGTGCGACCATCGCGTCGATCGGCGCGCGGTCCATGGCCAGCGCCGCGACGGCCGCGGCCTGCGTGATGGACGACGGGCCGGACGTGAGCTGGCTCTGGAGCGTGTCCACGGCCTCAGTGAGCCACGCTGGGCCGGCGAGGTAGCCCAGCCGCCAGCCCGTCATCGCGTAGCCCTTCGAGAAGCCGTTGACCGTCGCCGTGCGGTCGGCCATGCCCGGCAGCGTCCCGAACGAGACGTGGGTGGCGTCGAAGACCACGTCCTCGTAGATCTCGTCCGACACGACGAGCACGCGCGGGTAGCGCTCGAGGACCTCGGCGATCGCCGCCATGTCGTCGCGGGAGAGGACGGTCCCGGTCGGGTTCGACGGGCTGTTGAGGATGAGCACGCGCGTGCGCTCTGTCAGCGCCGCGTCGAGCGCCTCGGGGCGCAGGACGTAGCCGTCGGCGGGCTCGGTTCGGACGGCGACGGGCGCGGCGCCGGCGAGGCGCGCCTGCTCGGGGTAGCTCACCCAGTACGGCGCCGCGAACGCGACCTCATCGCCGGGGCTCGTCGCGGCGAGGACGGCCTGCGCGATAGACTGCTTGGCGCCGTTCGAGCAGATCACCCGGCCGGGCGTTACGTCGAGGCCGTTGACGCGCACCAGCTTCTCGGCGATGGCCGCGCGCAGCTCGGGCGTGCCCGCGTTGGCAGTGTAGCCGAACTTCTCGTCGCGAAGGGCTTGGTGCGCGGCCTCGACGATGGGCGCGGGCGTGGGGAAGTCCGGCTCGCCGGCCGAGAGGCCGATGACGTCGCGTCCCTCCTTGCGCAGCGCCGCGGCGCGGGCCGTGATGGCGAGCGTCGCCGAGGGCTGCATCGACGCGACGAACGGGTTGAGCTGGTCGAACATGCGGTCGGGCGAGGGCGGCGGAGCAAGCTACGCGCCGCCGGCACCCCGCTTTTCAGCAAGTGCGCGCAGGACGGGCGCCGGCACGAACGACGACACGTCGCCGCCCCAGCGGTGGATGTCGCGGACGATGCTGGCCGAGACGAAGGCCTGCTCCTCGGCAGGCGCGAGGAAGACCGTCTGGACGCCCGGTGCGAGGCGCCGGTTGGCGAGCGCCATGCGCATCTCGTAGTCGAAGTCCGACACCTGCCGCAGCCCGCGCACGAGCGCCACCGCGCCGCGCGCGCGCGCGTGGTCCACGAGGAGCCCCTCGAACGCGGCGACGTTCACGCGCTCGGCTCCCGTGATCTCCGCGAGGCTTTCCTGCACGAGCGCGACGCGCTCGTCCGCCGTGAACAGCGCCGTCTTGGCGGCATTGACGGCGACCGTCACCTCGATGCGGTCGAACACGTGGAGCGCGCGCTGGAGCACGTCGAGGTGGCCGAGCGTGACGGGGTCGAAGGTGCCGGGGTAGAGGGCGAGGGTCACGGGAGGTGGGGACGGGGCTGGAGAAGCATCTCGTTTGCGAGCCCGCCTCAGGAGGCCCGCTCGACTCCCAGAAGATCCGGCAGGTCGGCGCATGTCGCGGCGACTCGGACGCCAGCCGGCGCGCGCGCGGCGTCGCCGCCGACCCAGACGGCGGGCCAGCCCGCCGCGACGGCCCCGGAAACGTCGGACGCCAGCGAGTCGCCGACGAGGAGCACGTCGGAGGGCGCGAGGGTCAGGCCCGTCGCCCGCTCGGCCGCGGCCAGCGCGCCGTCGAAGGCGGCGCGGTGCGGCTTGGCGACGCCGGCCTCCTCGGAGATGACGACGACCGACGCGGCGCGCGCGATCTCGGGGAAGCGGGCAAGCTTGCCGCGCTGCTGCTCGATGAACCCGTTGGTGAGGATGCCGACCGGGACACAGGCCGCGACGGCCAGGAACGCCTCGCGCGCGCCCGCGGCCCACGCCCAGTGCGCGGCATAGCGCCCGAGGTAGGCGTCCGAGAAGGTGTCTGCCCCGAGTGCCTCGGCCCCCACGGCCGCGAGAAAGCGCTCCGAGCGCAGCCGCTTGAGGTCGTGCGAGGTGATGCGTCCCGCGCCGTAGTCCGCCCAGAGGTCCGGCCCGTTGCTCGTCCGGTACGCCGCGCGCACGTCGTCCAGCGCATGGTGGCCGACGTGCTCCGCGAGCGCCGCGTGGATGTCCGCCAGCGCCGCTGCCTCGGCGTGGCCGTGGTCGAGGAGCGTATCGTCGAGGTCGAAAAAGACGAACCGAGGGCAGAGGCGGGACATGAGTCGAGCGTCGTCGTGTTGATCCAGTCTCTACGCGTCCGCCCCCACGAAGGACATTTCCATCATCGCGTACTCCTTGTCCCGGATGCCGCCGAGCTTGTCCAGCGCGTTCGTCAGCGCCTTGTTGACGTCGAGCACCCAGGACATCTCGCAGGCCTCGTAGCCGTCGCGCGAGCCCGTTGACGATCGTCTGGTGGATGAGCAGCGCCTCAATGCCGCGGTGGCGGTACTCCGGAGGACGCCCATGAGCGCCATGCGAATCTCGTAGATGCCGCCGGCCTTGATCGTGGCGAGGAGCTTCGCGAGGCCCGTCGGGAGGAGACGGCCGTTGGGGAGCTTCTTCAGCGCGCGGTTGAGGTTCGGGAGCGAGGCCGCAAACGCGACCGGTTTGCCGTTGTCCTCGACGAACAGGAAGACGTCCTTCTCGATGACCGGTTTGAGCTCCTTGGCGAGGTGCTCCGCCTCGGCGAGCGTGTACGGCACGTGGCCCCAGTTATCGGCCCACGCGACGTTGTAGATCTCCATCGCCGCCGCCACATCGTCGCTGAAGCGCGACATGTCGAGCGACCGGATCGTGATGCCGGGGTTGCGCGAGCGCACGATGTCCGCGCCGCGGGCCATGCGCGCCGCGTCGATGTAGGCCGAGTGGACGTAGTACGCCCACATCGTCATCGCGCGGGAGAAGCCGTAGCGCTCGAGGTAGGTAAGGTAGTACGGCGGGTTGTAAGGCAGCAGGATCGCCGGCGGGCGGTCGAAGCCGTCCACGAGCAGGCCCGAGACGTCGTTCATCGTGGGCGAGGTTGGGCCGCGGACGCCCGTCAGGCCGCGCTCCTTCAGCCAGCCGACGGCCGCGTCCAGCAGCGCCTCCGCGACGGCGTAGTCCTCGACGGTCTCGAAGAAGCCGAAGAAGCCGTTGCCGTCGTCGTACTTGGCGAGGTGCTGCCCGTTGCGGATCGCGGCGATGCGGCCGACGGTCTCGCCGCCCTGCTCGGCGAGGAAGAGGCCGATCGCGCCGTGCTCGAAGAACGGGTTCTTCTTGGTGTTCAGGACGCCCTTCTGGTCCATCCGCAGCGGCGGGACGAAGTTCTGCTGGCCGCGGTAGAGGCTATACGGGAGGTCCAGGAAGCGGTCCAGGTCGCGGGCGGACGTGACGGGGCGGACGGTGATCTCGCCGGAGCGAGTCGGGCGGTCGGGCATCGGAATGGGGCGTGGGTCGCTCAAAGTAGCCGCCGCGCAGGAGTTGCGGGCGCCGCAGCGCTCAGCCGGCGAGCCCCTTGCGCGTTAGCATCTCACCGATGCGCCGGTTGTGCGCGCGGTACTCGGCCTCGGCCCGCTCCTTGCTCTCCGGCGTGCCGTCCCGGGCGAGCATCTCGTGGGTGCACGGGAGGCTCGCCGCCTCGCCGGTCGCGCGCAGGCGCCCGTGGAGCGGGTTCGTCATGCGGTGCGACGCGAGGTAGTCGAGGAGGCTGCTGCGGTCGTCGCGGCCGAACACGTAGCGGATGCGCCAGCCGGCGCCGTCGACGAGGCCCGGCGCGCACGCCTCGGCCACGCCTGGAGGCAGTTTGAGGCCCCCGAAGTCGGCTGCGAAGCGCGCCGCGAAGCCGTCCACGTCAGCCCGCGTCGCCGTGGGCGCCGGGCTCGCGGGCGCCGGTCTCGGGCGAGCGGTGCATGCCGTTCTGCGTCATCGCGGCGAGGCGCGCCCGGCCCATCTGGCCGTCCGACGTGATGATCTCGTGCTTGAGCCCGACCTGCCGGAAGGATTCGAGGACGCGGTCCAGCTCGGCGTTCGAGTGCGAGGCCATGTAGCTCGTCCGCATGAGGGCCTGGCCGCGCGGGACGGCCGGCGGGATGACCGGGTTCGAGAAGACGCCCGCCTCGAGAAGGTCCTTCCAGAAGGCGAAGCACGTGTACATCTCGCCGATGACGACCGGGATGATGGGCGTCTGGCTGGCCCAGACGTCGAAGCCCAGCGTGCGGAAGCCGTCGCGCATGTAGTCCGAGATCTCGGCGAGACGGTCGAGGCGCTCAGGCTCCTGCTCGAGGATGTCCAGGCAGGCGAGGACGGTGGCCACGTTGGCCGGCGGCATCGACGCCGAGAAGATGTGCGTGCTCGCCGAGTGCCGGATGTAGTCGATGACGGTCGTGTCGCCGACGACGAAGCCGCCGAGGCTCGCGAAGCTTTTGGAGAACGTGCCCGTCGTGAGGTCGACCTCGGCCTCCAGCCCGAAGACGCTGGCCGAGCCGCGCCCGCCCGGCCCGATCACGCCGACGGCGTGGGCGTCGTCGAGCATCAGGCCCGCGCCGAACTCCTTCGCGAGGGCGACGAGGCCGGGCACGTCGGCGAGCGTGCCGGACATCGAGAAGACGCCGTCGGTGACGATGAAGCGGCCAGCCTCGGGGCGCTCCTTCACGGCGCGCTCGAGGAACGTCCGCAGGTGCGCCATGTCGTTGTGGCGGAAGCGGATGGTCTCCGCGAGCGAGACGTTCTGACCGGCGATGATGCAGGCGTGGTTGTCCTTGTCCGAGAAGATGAGGTCGCCCTTGCCCGCCACGGCCTGCACGACGCCCTGGTTGGTCATGTAGCCCGTCGAGAACAGCACGCACGCCTCCTTGCGCATGTACGTCGCGAGGCGCGCCTCGAGCTCGAGGTGCAGGTCCAGCGTGCCGTTGAGGAAGCGCGAGCCCGTGCAGCCCGTTCCGTATTGCCGGACGGCGGCGATGGCCGCCTCCTGCACGCGCGGGTCGCTCGTGAGGCCGAGGTAGTTGTTCGAGCCCGCCATGATGACCTCGCGGCCATTCATGATGGCCGTCGTGCCCTCGTTGACCGTGATCGCACGGAAGAACGGGTACAGGCCGCGCTCGTTGACCTTGGCGTAGTCGCCGTCGGCGTCGAAGAACCGCTCCGCCTTGGCGAAGATCGACGGCAGCGCCGCAGTGATCGGGGGGCCGTCGGGACGGCCGGGCGGATCGGAAGGAGTCATGGAGTCGCGGGGCCTCGGGGGAACCATCCAAGATAGCCCGCGCGGACGGACTGCTGCGTCGCGGTCAGAGGCGCACGCGGAGCGCGAGCCCGCCGGGCACAGCGTGCACGGCGACGTCCTCGCTCACGTCGAAGCCGAGGAGTTGGGCGGCGACGTACGCGTCGAGCGCCTGGAGCGCGTAGACGACGCCGACGGCGAGGACGGAGAGGTCCCGGCGGCCGCGCGCCGTGTCGCGGATCTGCTGCGCCTGGAGAACGCTCGGCCGGCCGGTCGCGTCGTACGCCTCGGTTGCCGCGGCAGGGATATCCCCGCACGGGTCGCGGTCCGGCGAGGCGAGGCAGCCGGCGACGAGGGCCGATCGGCGGTACTGGATGTAGCGCCGCTGCTGGATCACGAGCACGCCCGCGGCGCCGACGAGGGCGGCCGCGATGACGGGCGCCTTGATCGGCTGGCCGTTCGTGACCTGCCCCCATCCTGGCACGAGCAGCGACCGCCGCAGCGCGCGCGCCGGCACCCCGGCGGACGTGTCAGCAAAGACGGCGGGAGCGCCGGCCGCGACGGAGAGTGTGTCCAGCGCCTGCGCCGAGGCGCCCCGCGCCGCGACAAGCAGGATGGCGAACAGAACCCCCCGTTTGACCGCACGGGCGCAGACGGATCTCGTGGGATCGACGTTGCGCGTCCAACCCGTCCCCCGCGTCGAGCAGGACGGCCTGAACGCTCCGGAGCGAGCCACCGACGCCGGCCGGTTCACCGGCCGGTGAGCAGGTCCACGACGCGCTCGAGGTCCGCCGCGGAGTAGTACGCGATCTCGATCTTGCCCGAGCCGTCGGCGCGGTGGCGGATGGCGACCTGGCTCGCCACGGCCGCGCGGAGGCGGTTCTCGATGCCCTCGACCTCGAGGCGCTCGCGGGTCGACAGGGCCGGGCCGGCGTCGGGCGCATCGGCCGGCGCCGGGGCGACGGACGCCGCCTCGGTGGGTGCGGCGGGCGTCGGCGGCGCCTCGGGCTGGCGGAGGTCGCGAACGCGGCGCTCGATCTCGCGGACCGACAGGCCGTCGTCGAGGACGGCGCGGAGGAGTGCGATCTGGTCGTCCTCGTGTTCCACCGTCACGAGGGCGCGGGCGTGGCCCGGCGAGAGCGAGCCGTCGCGGAGCGAGGCCTGCACGCGCGGCGGAAGCTTCAGCAGGCGCAGCACGTTGGCGATCGCCGGGCGGCTCTTGCCCACCTTGTCCGCGACCTGCTCCTGCGTCAGCCCGACCTCCTCCATGAGGCGCTGGTAGCCGATGGCGACCTCGACCGGGTTGAGGTCCTCGCGCTGGACGTTCTCGACGATGGCCATCTCGAGCATCTCCTCGGTGTCGGCCTCGCGGACATACGCCGGCACGCGCTTGAGGCCGGCCCGCCGCGAGGCGCGGAGGCGGCGCTCGCCCGAGATGAGCTCGTAGCGGCCGTCGCCGAGGGCGCGGACCGTCAGCGGCTGGATGATGCCGAGCTGGCGGATCGAGGCGGAGAGCTCGTCGAGGGCGGTCTCGTCGAAATCCTTGCGCGGCTGGTACGGGTTCGGGCGGATGGCCTCGACGTCGAGCTCGGCGACGCGGCCGGCGAGGCGGCGGCGCTCCTCAAAGTTGTAGAGGCGCGTGCGCGTGCCCGTCTCGTCGCCGTCGTCCGGCAGGGCCGTCTGCGGGAGGAGGGCCGAGAGGCCTTTGCCGAGGGCGGATTTGGGCGTTGCCATGAGGGGCGTCAGAGAGAGGAGGCCGAGCCGTCGGCGTCGGGGCGGTCGTCGGGGCGGGCAGCGTCGGGGCGGGCGTCCGGGGCGCCGTCGCCGGCGGGCGGCGCGGCGTCGGGCCGCGGGCCGCGGTCGGGCGTCGCGCGCGAGGCGAGGACGATGCGGGCGGGCCGGCCGGCGCCGTCGCCGGAGTCCGCGGGCGGGGTGGCCGGCGGCACGGTCGGCGGCTTCGCGGGCGGGCGCGCCGCGTCGAGGTGGGGCATCCGGACCGGCGCAGGCGCCTCGACCGGTGCGGCCGGCGCGGGCGCCGGGGGCGGCGGATCGGCGGGCTCCGTGAGCTCCTGCTGCGAGAGGAAGCGCTGGTTGTTGCGCAGCACCTCGCCCGCGAGCGCCATGTAGTTGCGCGTCCCCGCCGAGACGGCGTCGTAGAGCAGGACGGGCTTGCCGAAGCTTGGCGCCTCGCTCACGCGCACGTTTCGCACGACGACCGCCTCGAACACGCGGTCGCCGAAGTAGCGGCGCACCTCCGCGGCCACCTGGTTCGAGAGGCGCAGCCGGCCGTCGACCATCGTCAGGAGCACGCCCTCGATCTCGAGGTCCGGGTTGAGGTGCTGGCGCACGATCTTGATCGTGTTCAGCAGCTGCCCGAGCCCTTCGAGCGCGAAGTACTCCGTCTGGACCGGGATCAGGACCGAGTCTGCCGCGGTGAGTGCGTTGAGCGTCAGCAGGCCGAGGCTCGGCGGGCAGTCGATGACGATGAAGCTGTACGTCTGCCGCGCCCGCTGCAGCGCCTTCTTGAGGACGCGCTCGCGCTCGAAGAGGTCGATCATCTCGATCTCCGCGCCCACGAGGTTGATGTGGCTCGGGACGACGTCGAGGAACGGCATCTCGGTGTGCAGCGCCGCCTCCTCGATGCTCACGGCGCCCGTGAGGACGTCGTAGACCGACGACGCGACGGTCCGGCTCTCGACGCCGACGGACGACGAGCCGTTGGCCTGCGGGTCGGTGTCGATAAGCAGCGTCGGGTGCTCGGTGGCCGCGAGGCTGGCCGCGAGGTTGACCGCCGTCGTGGTCTTGCCGACCCCGCCTTTCTGATTCGCGACGGCGATGACCTTGCCCATAATCGGAGGCGCTCGGGGGAGGACGCGGCCCTCTGCGGGCGCGCGGCCGGCAAGATAGCGCCCGGCGAGAGGGGGCACCCGAGAAGGCACGTGAGGGATGGGGAAATGCCGCGTCTCAGCGCGCCGCGGCAAGGCGCGCGGCCGTTTCGGCGAAGGGCCGGAACGCCACGTCCAGCTCGCGCTGCGCCTTCTCAGAACTGTACGAGAACCGCCCCGCCGCTGCCCGCGCGCCGTCTCGCGTGAGCCCGGCCGCGGGTCCGCCGAGGGCCTGGAGCGCCTCGGCCGCCGCGCCGGCCGTCCACAGCGCCCACGCCGGCGCGACGCGCCGAGGCGGCGCGACGCCGAACGCCTGGGCCAGCGTCGCGAGAAGGTCGGTCCACAGGAGAGACTCCGCCGCGAGGATGTAGCGCTCGCCCGAGGCGCCCTTTTTCCACGCCGCGACGTGCGCCGCCGCCACGTCCTCGACGTCCACGACGGCCGTTCCGCCGGGCGGGGCGGCGGGCACGCGCCCGGCCGCGACGCGCTGGACGAGTTGGTTTGTGCCCTCGTCCGCCCGGCCCTCGCCGAACACGAGCGCGGGGTTCAGCACGACGGCGTGGAGCCCTTCGGCCGCGCCGCGGAGCGCCTCGCGCTCGCCGCCGCGCTTGCTCTCGGCGTACGCCGTGTTGGCCCGCGACGGCCGCCAGACCGCCGTCTCGTCCAGCACGCCGCCTGCGCCGGGGCGCCCGAGCGCCGCGATGCTCGACGTGTGCACGAGGCTGGCGACGCCCTCGGCGAGGCACGCGTTGACAACGTGCGCAGCCCCGCGCGCGTTGACGTCCCACACGAGGCGCCGCTCGGCCGCGCCCATCGCGACGACGCCCGCGACGTGGAACACGGCGCGCGCGCCGCGGACCGCCTCGCGCACGGACTCCGGGTCGGTCACGTCGCCAATCGCGTGCTCGACGCGCGGCGCCGAGGCGCCGAGTTGGTCCAGCCTGGATGTCTCGCGACGCAGGATGCGCACCGTGGCGCCGTCCGCGAGCAGGTGCCGGACGACGGCCGCGCCGACGAGGCCCGTCGCGCCCGTCACCAGAACCGGCCGCGCCGCCTCGCTCAAGGCGCCAGTTCGACGAGCAGGTCGCCCTTGGCGACGGCCGCGCCGGCGGCGCCGTGAATCGCCTGGACGACGCCCGCGGCGGGCGCCTTCAGCTCGTTCTCCATCTTCATCGCCTCGAGGACGACGAGTCCCTGCCCCGCCTCGACCGTCTCGCCGACCGTAGCCAGCACGCGCAGCACGAGGCCCGGCATCGGCGCCCGCACCTCGCGCTCGGCCGAGGTGTCCGCCGCGTCCATCCCGAAGCGCTCGAGCAGCAGGTCGGTCTCCGTTTTAATCATCACCTCGACGACGTGTCCGCCGACGGTCACGCGTGCCGTCTTGCCGTCGCGCTCGACCGTCGCGACGCTCGGGCGGCCCTGCGCCACGACGAGCACGGCGCTGGGGCCGACGGCGCTCACGCGCGCGTCGAGCGCGGCGCCATCCGAGGTGACGCCGGCCGCGGTGCGGTCGAGAAGCAGGTGGTGGTCGCCGGAGCGGACGTCGAGGGCCATGGCGCGAAGATACGGGGCACGAGCGCACGGACATGTCGAGTTTGGGCCGGCCGCCTCTCCCCTCTTTCGATGCTCCGCCGACTCTCCGCCCTCGCTCTCTTCCTCGTCGTTTCAGGCTGCGACAGCGCCGGCATCCAGGCGCAGCAGGCTTTCGAGGCGCAGGCCTTCGGCAGCGCGTCCGACGGCGTGACGCCGGACGACTGGCGTGTCGCGCCGTTCTTCGCCGTCGACGTGCAGGTCACGCAGGCGGCGGCGCCTAACCCAGCCACCCCGAGCGAGCAAGTAAGCGTGCAGGTCTACGCCGACGAGACGGCCGGTGGCCTGCCGCTCTACCGCCGCGAACTCGACGGCAGCATTGTCCCAGGTTCTTCTTTCAGGGCGCTCCCGCCTGTAGCCGGGCCGAACATCTACACGTTCACCTTCTCCGGTGGCGAGGCCTCGCCGACCGGAGGTCCGGGAAACACGCGCCTCATCGTTCTCGACGGCCTCGACCGCGTCGTGACCTACGGCGACCTCGTGCTGCGTTAGACCGCAGCGAGGCGCTCGGCGAGGGCGAGGGCGCCGTCGGCGGGCTCGTGCTCGGCGCGGCGGACGGTCCAGCCGGGGAGGTGCCGTTCGAGGGCGGCGTCGAGGGCCGCGCGGTAGACGGGCTCGGCGGTGAGGCCGCCGCACGTCGCGAGGCGGTGCGTGACGGTGTCCGCGGCGCGCGTCGCGAGCCAGCCGGCCTGCTGCGCGAGCGCGTTCGCCTCGCGCGCCAGCGCCGTCGTCGCGACCCAGTCGTCGGCCTCGGCGGCGTGGAGCAGGAGCGGCGCGAACGCCGCGAGCGGGCGGCCGTCGGTGTAGAGCGCCTGGAGGACGTCGTCGGGCGTGGCGAGGCCCGCCTCGGCGGCGTGCTCGACGAGCGCCGTCGGCGGACCGCCGTCGTGGGCGGCGAGGACGGCGCGGAGGGCGAGGCGCCCGAGCGCGGAGCCCGAGCCGTCGTCGCCCAGCGCGAGGCCCCAGCCGCCGGCGCGCAGCGGCGCGCCGTCGAGCGTGCGGGCGAAGACGAGCGACCCGGTGCCGACGATGAGGACGGCGCCCGAGCCCGAGCCCCACGCCGCCTCGAGCGCCACGTCGGCGTCGTGCGTCACCGCGACGCGCGCGCCGCCGAGGTGCCCGCGGAGCGCGTCGGCGACGGCCGCCTGCGCCTCGGCGCGGCCCGCGCCGGCGAGCCCCACGCCGACGCCGCCGATCTCGGCCCCGCCGAAGGCGTCGCGTGCCTGTGCGACGAGCGCGGCGAGCGTCCCGGCCGCCGCCTCGGCGCCGTCGCGCAGCGCGTGCGCGCCCGGCCCGACGAACCGCTGCGCCGCGGCGCCCTTCGCGCGGGCGACGACGGCCGTCTTGGTGCCGCCGGCGTCGAGGCCGATAAAGAGAGGATCTGTCATCGCGAGGGTCGGAGGGCCGGGAGGAGGGTGAGGCGGCGCTCGGGCAGCGCCGCGCTGGCATCAATACCAACGGCCGCGCCCGGACGGTCGGCGACGGCTTCACTCGGCTCGAACGACGCCTGAACGCGCTCCGGGCCGCGAACGAACAGCTGGGCGCGGCCTAACGTGGTCCACGTCGTCCACACGGCCGGTCCCGGCGAGGCGTGCGCGCCGGGGCGCTGCGACGCCGCGGCGCTGTCGGCAGCCGGCGCGTCGTCGGTGATCTGTGCGGGTCCGGGCCGGAGCGACGTCGGGTGTCCGCCGGGGCCTGTTGCGGCGTCGGCGAAGCGGCGGCCGGGCGTCCCGCCGAGGCGCCCGAGCACGGGCGTGCGCGCGTGCGCCTGCACCCCGCCCCAGTGCCACGCCGCGGCGTCGGGGCCGTACGCGTCGCGCAGCGTGCCGCGCGCGATGGCGAGCGTGTACGGCAGGAGCGCGACGTCGGCCGAGTCTGCCGGGTCCGGAAGGTGCCCGGTAAACGCCCGGTGGGCCGTCAGCCACGCCTCGAAGACCGTCGGCGCGATGGCGTCCGTCGAGTAGACGCCGTCCCACGAGCGGAGGAAGGCGACGGGGTCCTCGAGGCGCCGCGAGAGGCTGTCGCGCGGGCCGAGCGCGCGGAGCAGCGGCGGCAGGCGCTGCACAGCCCACATGCTCCGCGAGTCGGTGGCGAGGTGTGCGGCGTCCAGCGGGCTTCCGGCTTGCGCGATCTCGGCGAGGCGCGCGCCGGCCCACCGCGCCGTCCGGTCGGCGCCGATGAGCCCGTTCTGCACGACGACCGGCTGCCCGAGCGCGCGGGCGCCCTCAGCCGTCGCCATCAGCCCGTCGCCGCGGAGCAAGGCGAAGGCGCCGGGCGCACGGCCCGCGGCGAGGCCCGCGAAGAGTGCCGCGTCGGTCCCGACGCGGAAGCCGGGCCAGCGGACGATCCACTGCGCAGGTCGCGCCGCGGCGGAATCGCGGACGAGGCGCGGCCGGACGAGGCGCCGCCGGACGAGGCGCCGCCGGACGAGGCGCCGCCCCGGACGAGGCGCGGCGCAGCAGGACGCGTGGCGGATGTCGCGACGGAGTCCGCTCGCACCGAGTCCGCCCGGGCCAAAGCCGGGCGCACGCGCGGCGCGCGGCCGAGGACGAGGCCGGACGAGTCGCGGGCAATGGCGACGAGCGTCTCGCCGCCGTCGCGCGCGACGACGCGGCTGTAGACGGGCATCGGCGGCGCACCCGCGAACGGCTCGACGCGCAGGCGCGACGTGAGGAGGATGGCCCACGCCGTCGTTCCGTCCGTGCCGGAGGGCATCGAGAGCGTTCCGGGCACGCTCGCCACGGCCACGCGCCGGCCGCCGACGTGGAACGCGACGGGCACGACGAGCGGCAGCGCGCTCGCCCCGGCAGGCTGGTGCCACACGACAGCGCGGCCTCCAGGCGTCGGCGCCGAGAAGGCGCGGCCGAACGCGGTGCGCGAGACCGAGACGGTCTGCCGGAAGGCGGCGTCGGTGCGCGCGAAGGCGGCGACCTCGGGCGAGGCGGCGATGGCGGCGGCCCACGACGAGTCCGGCGCGGGCGTCGCGAGATAGGCCAGGAGGCGCTCGACGGCGAGGGCGTCCCACGGCTGCCACGGCTCGGGCGAGAGGCCGAGCCAGACGAAGGCGTCGGACTGCGCGACGGCGGGCTCTTTCAGCGCTGCGTTGACGCCGCGGGTGTAGGCATCGAGGAGCGCGCGCGTTGGTGCGTCGAGGCCATCGTAGGTCTGGCGGGCGAGGGCGTCGAGGCCGAGGCGCCGGGCGTGAAGGTCGGCCGTGCGGGCGCTGTCGCCGAACCACGCGGCCGTCTCGCCGCGCGCCGTCTGCCGCCAGAGGGCCATCTCGAAGGCGTTGTCGGCCGCGTGGGCGTAGCCCAGCCCGGCCGCCGCGTCGGTCCACGTCTGCGCCTCGATCGCGACGCCGCCGCTGTCGGGCCACGCCACGCCGACGGCCGCGCCGAGTCCGTCGAGCGCCATCTCGCCGTCGCGGGTGGGCGCGGGGCCATAGGCGAGCAGGCTCGCAGCGCCGACGAGCGCGGCGATCACGGCGAGGGCGACGCCGAGGACGAGGAGGACGCGCTGCACGGATCGGGGGCGGAGGCCCGGCAAGCTACCGCGGCAAGCCGCCAAGGCGCGGCACGTCTGCACCGCGCCCGAGCGCGTCGGGGCGGGGCCCGCCAGGGCGATACCTTGGGCCCGTCGCCCTTGGCGCCTCGTCGCCGCACACTCCTACCTCGACCCGACACCACCCATGACGCGACTGATTGCCCTCGCTGGCCTCGTCGCCCTGTCGTCTGCCAGCGCCGCACAGGCGCAGACAACGTCAGACGCGCTCGGGACGTGCCTCTCAGACAACACGACGGGACGCGACCGCAAGGACCTTGCGCGGTGGATGTTCACGGCCATGGCCGCGCACCCCGACATGGCCGGCCTCTCCACCGTCACCGACGCCGAGCGGACCGACGCAGCGCGCGTCGTCGGGTCCCTGTTTACGCGGCTCGTCGTGGAGGCGTGTCCAGATGAGGTGCGAGTGGCTGTCGCTACCGGAGGTCCTACGGCGATCGGAGACGGCTTCGAGACGCTGGGCAGCGTCGCGATGCAGGAGCTGATGCGAAACGAGCGCGTCGCCACCGCGCTCGGGGGCATCGAGGCTTACATGAATGCAGAGCGCATCGGCGACGCGATTCAGGGCCCGTAACGCACGCGGTGCGGCGCTCTAGCGCCCGCCGAGGCGCTCGAGGTAGCGCCGCACGAGCGCCTCGATGTCCGGCGCGTAGCCCGACGCGTCGAGGCGCAGCAGGTCCGCGCGGATGCGGTCCTGGGGGCGGACGACCGGCGGGAGCGGCGGCGGCGGCGGGGCCGGCGGCTGGCGCTGCGCCGTCTCGCCCTCGCGGCGCTCCTCCTGCCCGCGCTGGTTGACGGCCTGCTCGGCCTGGAGCATCCGCTCGGTGATAAGCTGCTGGCGCGGGGTCACGGAGGGATCGAGGCGACCGCGGCGAAGCTCGGCGGCGGCCCGCCCCATCTGCTCCTGGAGGCGCTGGAGTGCACTCTGCGCGTTCGGCCCCAGGCTCGCCCCGTTCTGCTGGATCATGTTCTGGAGCGAGCGCCGCAGCCCTTCCTGCTGCTCCGCCATCTGGCGCAGGCGCTGGCCCTCGCCCGGCGAGAGGCGCTGTCCGGCCGTCCGCCCGAGCATCTCCTGGATCTGCTGGTTGAGCTGCTGCTGCTGCTGGCCCATCTGGTCCATCTGCTGCTGCGGGGTGCCCTCGCCTCCCTGCCCCGACCCGCCGCCCTGTTGCTGCTGTTGCTGCTGGTCGAGCGCCTGGGAGAGCAGGAGCGCGAGTTCGTTGAGGTGCGCCATCGCCGTGCGCGCGTTGGCCGAGCCCTGGGCCGCCTCGCGCTCTGCGAGGTGACCGAGCGCGGCGTCCATCTCGCGCGTGCCGTTCTGGGCGCGCGTCTGGATGGCGGCCGTAAGCTGCGGGACCGAGCGCGAGACGCGCCGCAGCGTGTCCGTCACGACCCTCAGGCCGTCGCGGAGGTCACGCTGGCGGCGCGCGAGCGGGCCGGCCGCCGGGTTGCCGTCCGGCATCCGCGCGGCGTCGTTGGCGACCTCCTCCTGGCGCGTCGAGAGCGTCAGCACGTCTTCGAGCGCGCGGCGCAGCGCGGCAGCGTCGACGCGCGCCTGGCGGCTCTGCATGCCCTGGCTCTGCTCGCGCATCTGCTGCGCGATGCGGCGGAGGCGGCGCGCCATCTCCTGCTGGCCCTCCTGCGCCTGCTGAGACTGGTTCTGGCGGATCTGCTCGGCGTTCTGCTGCATCTGCTGCGGCAGGCCGCCCTGCGGCGTCGTCTCGCGTCGCATCTGCTCGACGGCCTCGGTCGGCGCGCGCGGGACCTGCTGGAGCTGCTCCTGGAGCTCCTGCATCGCCCGGTCGAGGTCGGCGGCGTCGCGAGCGGCGTCCTGCTGCTCGCGCGCCATGCGCTCGCGCTCCGCCTCGGCCGAGCGCTCGGGCTGGTTCTGCGGCGTCTCGCCGTTGCGGACCGCCTCGGCGTCGCGGGCAAGCTGCTCCTCGCGCTCGGCGAGCGTCTCGGCCTGACGCGCCGCGTCCTCCATCTGGACGGCCGCCTCGAGGCGCGCGAGCAGCGCCCGCGCCCGCTCCAGGCGTTCCTCGAACGTCTGCTGCGCCTGCTCCACCTGGTCCGCCTGCTGGAGCATCTGTTGCACGTCGAGCTGGCGCATCGCCTCCTGCAAGCGGCTCAGCGCCTCCATCATCTCGGGCGACTGGAGGTCCTGCATGACGCGCTCCATCTGCTCGAAGCGCTGCTGCGTCTCGGGCGAGACGAGGTCCGACCCGCGGAGTTGCTCGGCCGTCTCGCGCATCTGCTCGCGGAGGCGCTGGGCCTCCTGCTGCATCGCGGCCTGGTCCTGCCGCATGAGCTCGACCTGCCGGCGCGCCTCCCAATCGGCCTCGGGGCGGGCGCGGAGCTGCTCACGGAGGCGCTGCGCACGGTCGCTCTGACGGGCCGTCTGCCGAGCGAGGCGCTCCAGAGCAGTCGACGTCGAGTCGCGGCGCTCGGCGAAGGTCTGCGCGCGCTCCTGCTGGCCGGCGAGGCGCAGGCGCACGAGCGGCGTCCGCGCGCGGCGGCCCGGGCCGACCTCGCGGACCTCGCCGTAGAACTCGACCGTGTCGCCCGGACGCACGCCGCCGAGGCGCCACATGAGGTCCACGATCTGCTCGGCCGGGCGCGACCGGAGCGGCAGGGCGACGCGGCGGATCGGGCCTGCTCCGCGCCCGTTGCCGGCCGCGATGCGCCACACGAGCGACCCGCCGGCGAAGCCCGCGTCGTCGCTCACCTGGAAGCGGACAGGCCGCAGCGGACCGGCAAGCTCGCCCTCGCCGCCTTCGAGCAGCGCGATCCGCGGCGGCGTGTCGGCCGTGACGCCGAGCGAGAAGCGCGTCGGGTCGGCGTTCGGGACGCCGTCCGCGCTTTCGAGATGGACGGTGTACGTGCCCGCCTCGCGGAGCGTGAAGCGCCCCATCGCGCCGTCCGAGCCGATCCGCAGGGGCACGCGCTCCCGCTTCCCGCTCGCCCAGCGGACGTCCAGCCAGCCCGTCCGCGCCGGCGTCCCGCCGAGCCCGACCTGCACCCGGACAGATGATCCCGCCAGCCCGCTCGCATCGCCGACGCCCTCGGGCAGCACGGCCGGCGGCCGCCCCGCATACGCCGGCGCCGCGATCGTCACGCGGACGCCCTGCACGACGGGGCGCTCCACGACGCGCGCCGAGAACCACCGCGACCCGACGCCGTCGGCCACGACGCGGTACTCCATGCTCTGATCGACCGCGGCGACGGTTGCTGCGAACCGCCCCTCTCCGCGGCTCCGCAGACGGACTTCCTCGACGGCGCGCTCGCCCGCGCGGCGCGTCTCGAGCATGGCAGACAGCGGCGTCTGGGGTCCGGCGGACGTAACGGTGACGGCCAGCGGCGCGCCTCGCGCGACTTCCGTGTCTCCAGGCGTGATGACGAGGCCGAACGGGTCGGGCTGCGAGAAGGCGCGGCCGGGCTCCATGAGGCGCAGCGCAGCGCCGCCGATCGTGCCCGGCGCCGCGACGAACAGGGCGGCGAGGGCGAGCGCAGCGGCGGCCGCGTAAGGCAGCGCACGCCGCGCCGGCCCCCACGCGCGGACGCGCTCGAAGGGCACGTCCTGCACCTCGGCCGCGAGCCCGGCGAGGGCGGCCTCGCGCAGCCGGTCCGACCCGCTCGCGTGGCCGTCGGCGAGGTCCAGGATCGCCGCGAGGCGCCGGTCGACGCCGGCATGGTCCGCGCCGGTTCGCGCCACGACGTCGCGCTCGGCAAGGCCGGGCAGCACGCCCAGCCCGCGCAGGATCGGGACGCCGACGAGCGCGCCGACGAGGCCGAGCGCGCCGACGGCGAGGACGGACGCGATGAGCGTCCGCAGGCCGACGCCGAGCCACAGCGCCGCCTCGGCGCCGAGCGCGACCACGAGTGCCGCCCCGACGACGGCGGCCGTCACGAGCGCGCCGCGCAGCACGGCGCCGGCCGTGATCCGCCGCCGCGCCGCGCGCAGGCGCCCGCGCAGCGCGCGGACAGGGTCGGCAGAGGTCGGGAGGTCAGACACGGGGCGGGGAGGCCGGGCCGGCGAAGATACCGGGGCGGGTGGTCCGAACGAGGGCGGGCGCCGCGCATTGCCCCGTCGCGCCGCCGCCGGCCGAGGCGCGCCGGTATCATCGCGGCGCTCCACTTCCGAACCCGCCATGCCGTCTGCCCTCATCACCGGCGCCGCGTCCGGCATCGGCCGCGCCGCGGCCCGCGCCCTCGCCGCAGCCGGCTACTCGCTCACGCTGGCCGACATCGACGCCGATGGCCTCGCCGAGACGGCGCAGGGCCTCGCCGGCGCCCGCACGATCACGCTGCGACGTCTCGGTCGAGGCGGACGTGCAGGCGGCGGTCGCGCTGGCCGCGGATGCCGGGCCGCTCGACGCGCTCGTGCAGAGCGCAGGCATCGAGGGGCCTGTCAAGGCCGCTCGTCGAGCAGACGCGCGGACGACTGGACGCGCGTCTTCGGCGTCAACGTGATGGGGTCGTTTTTCGGACTCAAGCACGCGCTTCCGCGCATGGCGCGCGGTGGGTCGGTCGTCAACGTGGCGAGCGTCGCGGGGCTCAACGCGTTCCCGCTGCACGCGGCGTACTCGGCCAGCAAGCACGCCGTCGTCGGCCTGACGCAAGACGGCGGCGATCGAGGCGGCGCGCGCGGGCGTCCGCGTCAACGCAGTCTGCCCTGGGTTTACGGACACGCCGATGGTCGCGGACGGCCTCCGCCAGATGGGCCAGACCGCGGACGACCTCGTCCGGCGCATCCCGGCGCGGCGCCTCGGCACGCCGGACGAGGTCGCGGCCGCCATCGCCTACCTCTGCTCAGACGCCGCGGCGTACGTCACCGGCCAGACGCTCGTCCTCGACGGCGGGCTGGACGCGATGTGATGCAGGCGCCGCAGCTCCACCTGTGGCGCCTCGTCCACCCATTCCCCGCGCCCCATTCCGCAACAGCGTGCCGCCTTCGGGGTAGTACCCGTTCCACCTGCCCGAGCGCCTATGCGCGGCCTGCCTCGCCAGACTGTCGTCGTCCTCTCCGTCGTGGTGAACCTCGTGCTGAACGGGCTGGCCGGCGCGGGCCTGCTGTTCGGCGTCCAGACCGGCGCCGTCTCGGACGCCGTGCCGACGGGCGTCACGCCGGCGGGCTGGACGTTCGGCATCTGGACCGTCATCTTTCTGATGCTCGTCGTCTACGCCGGCTTCCAGGCGGCGCCGTCGCGCCGCGGGGCGCGCTACGACGCGCCGGCCGTGCCGTTCGTCCTCGCGAACCTGCTCACCGGGCTGTGGCAGATCCCGTGGCTGCTGAGCCACTTCGGCCTCTCGCTCCTCGTCATCGCCGGGACGCTCGCGAGCCTGGTCTGGCTCTACGTCGTCCACGAGCGGATGCAGCTCCGCGAGAACGAGCTCTGGGCGATGCACATCCCGGGCTCCTACTTCCTCGCGTGGATCGCCGTCGCGACGGCCCTCAACGCGGCGATCCTGCTCAAGACGCTCGGCATGACGGCCGACGAGGAGATCTGGGCGCCGGCCGTCGTCGTCGCCATCGGCGCCATCGGGGCGTGGCTCCTCTCGCGGACCGGCGACACGGCCGTCGCGGCCGTCCTGCTGTGGGCCTTCGCCGGCATCTACGCCGCCCACCGCGGCGCCCTGCCGACGGTCGTCGCGCTCGCCATCGCCGCCGCGGCCGTCGTCGCGGCCGCCGTGACGGGCGCCATCCACCGCGCCGAGGCGGCGCGCGGCATCTCCCGCACGACCCGATGACCGACCCGACGGACCAGCTCGCGCGCCTCGCGGAGCGCCTCGACCCCGACCTCCTCGAGCGCCTCGACGCGATGCCGGCCGACGAGATTGCCCGGCGCCTCGCCCCTCGGCCGACCGCGCCAGCCTACGTGCCGCCCGAGGCGGACGCCGACTTCTACGGCGTCTTCGCCCGCGCCCTGACGCCCGAGCAGCAGCGCGCCCGCCAGACTGTCCGCCGCTTCATGCTCGACGAGGTCCGCCCGGTCATCAACCCGTACTGGGACCGCGGCGACTTCCCGTTCGAGCTTGTGCCGGGCATCGCCGCGATGCTGCACGCCGTCTACGGTCCCAATCCTGCCGCGCGATACTGCACGGACGGTTTCCTCACGGGCCTCGTGTCGATGGAGATTCCCCGCGTCGACCCGTCCGTGGGCACGTTCGTCGGCGTCCACTGGGGCCTGTGCCTGTACTCGATCTGGCACTTCGGCTCGGACGCGCAGAAGGCGCGCTGGGTCGGCCCGCTGGAGCGCTTCGAGGCCATCGGCTCGTGGGCGCTCACCGAGCCCGAGCACGGCTCCGACGCCTCGGCCGGGCTGGCCACGACGGCGACGCGCACCGGCGACACGTGGACGCTGCGCGGCGCCAAGAAGTGGTCCGGCAACGCCACCTTCGCCGACGTCACCGTGGTCTGGGCGCGCGACACCGCCGACGGGCAGGTCAAGGGCTTCCTCGTCGAGAAGGGCGCGCCGGGCTTTACGGTCGAGAAGCTCGCCGGCAAGATTGCCAAGCGCGCCGTCCAGAACGTCCTCATCACGCTCGACGGCGTCGAGGTGCCGGAGGCCAGCCGCCTGCCGGGCGTCCGGTCGTTCCGCGACGTGGCGGGGCAGCTCGCCGTGGCCCGCGCGGGCGTCTCGTGGGAGGCCTGCGGCATGGCGATGGGCCTCTACGAGGGCACGCTGGACTACTGCACGCGCCGCAGCCAGTTCGGGCGGCCCATCGCCGGCTTCCAGCTCGTGCAGGAGGGCCTCGTGCGGATGCTCGGCAACGTCGTCGCCATCCAGTCGATGATGCTCGGGCTGGGCGCGGCCTACGACGAGCCCGCGCGCCTGCCCGAGCGCGCCTCGCTCGCCAAGGTGTTCTGCGTGGACCGGATGCGCGAGACGGCGCAGATCGGGCGCGGCCTGCTCGGCGGCAACGGCATCCTCATCGAGCACGACGTCGGCCGCCTCTTCGCCGACGCCGAGGCGGTGTATTCGTACGAGGGCTCGCGCGAGATGAACGCGCTCATCGTCGGCCGCGCGATCACCGGACTGAGCGCGTTCGTCTGAATGGGGGAGTAATGCCGATATCCTCCAGACCGCATTCGGGCCTTCCCTGAACGCGGCGCTGCTCGGAAACCGACCGGGGCGCCGGAGGTGAGCACGGCCCACTCACCGACACCGCCATGCCGCAGGGAGACAAGTCCGCGTACACGGACAAGCAGAAGCGCCAGGCCGAGCACATCGAGAAGGGCTACGAGGCCCGCGGCGTCTCCGACAAGGAGGCCGAGAGCCGCGCCTGGGCGACGGTCAACAAGCAGGACGGCGGCGGCAAGAAGTCCGGCTCCGGACGCAAGGCCGACTCGCGCACGCACGCCGAGCGCAGCGCCGCGGCGAAGAAGGGCTGGGAGACGCGCCGCAAACAGAACGGCTAGACGCGGAAACGCGCCACTCGGAACAGGCCGCCCGCCCGCCCGCGTTCACTGCGGGCAACCCCGCCCGCCATGCCTGCCGTCACCGACTACTACGCCGTCCTCGGCGTCGACCCCGACGCCTCCCAGAAGGAGATCAAGAAAGCCTACCGCGCCAAGGCGCGGGACTTCCACCCGGACACCAACGCGGGCGACGCCGCCGCCGAGGAGAAGTTCAAGGCCGTCCAGCAGGCCTACGACGCGGTCGGCGACGAGAAGAAGCGCGCCGCCTACGACCGCGCCCGCCAGAACCCCTACGGCGACGCTGGTGCCTTCGGCGGCTTCGCCGGGCAGCAAGGCCCGCCGCCCGGCGGCGGCCGCTTCTACCGCGCCCCCGACGGCACCTACGTCCGGGTCGACGCGACGGGCGCGGGGCCGGGCGCGGGGGCGCCCGAGGGCGACTTCACGTTCGGCGGCGATGGCCTCGGCGACCTCTTCGAGCGCTACTTCGGTGGCGCCGGCGGCGGATTCCAGCAGCAGGCGCCGCCGCGCGGCGGCCGCGACGTCGAGGCGACGGTCCGGCTGTCGTTCGAGGAGGCCCTCGCCGGCGGCCCGCGCGAGCTCACCATCCCGTCCGGCGCGACGGTCCGCGTGACGGTCCCGAAGGGCGTCCGCAACGGCCTCAAGATCAAGCTCGGCGGCCGCGGCGAGCCGTCGCCGACGGGCCGCGGCGAGCCCGGCGACCTCTTCCTGACGTTCCAGGTGACGCCCGACGCGCGCTTCCGCCGCGACGGCGACGACCTCGTCGTGACCGAGACGATCTCGGTCGTCGAGGCGCTGCTCGGGACGACGCTGAGCGTGCGGACGGCCTACGGCCAGACGGTCCGCGTGACGGTGCGGCCCGGGACGGAGGCCGGGGCGACGCTGCGTGTGCGCGGGCAGGGCGTCAAGACGGCGTCGGGCGCAGGCGACCTGCTCGTCGAGATCGCCGTGACGATGCCCGAGCTCTCGGACGAGGCGCGGGACGGACTGAAGGCGTGGGCCGAGGCGAACGGGCTCGCGTAGCGGCTATGCCCCGGCCGGTGCCTCCTCCGCCGCAAGCGGGAGCGTGACGGTGAACAGCGCGCCGCCGGTGTCCGAGCGCCCCGCCATGAGCGTCCCGCCGTGGCCGACGGCGATGTCGTAGGCGAGCGACAGGCCGAGACCTGTGCCCTGCCCCGGGGCCTTGGTCGTGTAGAACGGCTCGAAGATGCGCGGCAGGGACGTGTCCGAGATGCCCGCCCCGTTGTCTGAGACGGTGATGATGGCGACGTCGTGGCCCGCGCGGTCGCGCCCGACGTGCGCCTCGACGGCGACGCGCGGCTCGAAGCCCGGCTCAAAGCCGGCGCGCTCGCGGACGGCCTGCACGGCGTTCTCGACGAGGTTCAGCAGCATCCGCCCGAGTGCGCTCGGGATGCCGACGAGGCGGGCGTCGCCGAGCGCCTCGGTGCTCACGGTGATCTCTACGTGCGCGCGGGTCGTCGGGGCCAGCGGCCTGCACGGCGGCCGTCCGCAGCACGTCGGCAAGGTCGACGGGCTCCCGCTCGCCCGAGACGCCGCGGGCGTGCACGAGCATCGTCTGCACGATCTCGTCGGCCCGGCGGCCGTGCTCGGCGACCTTGGACGTGTTCAGGCGGAGGTCGGAGAGGAGCGTACGCGCCTCGTCCGTCTGGCCCGCATCGGCGGCGGCCTGCGCCTCGATGGCGAGCTCCTCCGCGAGCGCGGCAAAGTTGTTGACGAAGTTGAGCGGGTTCTTGAGCTCGTGCGCGACGCCCGCGGTGAGGCGTCCGAGCCCGGCGAGCTTCTCCTGCTGCACGACCTGCGCCTGCATGGACTGCACGTGGACGAGCGCCGTCTCGCGCTCGGCGACGGCCTGCGAGAGCTGCCCGTTGGTGCGCGCGAGGCCCTCGGTAAAGCGCTCGCGGGTGCGGAGCAGGCGCCGCAGCAGGAGCGCGCCCGCGATGCCGAGCACGAGCAGCAGGCCGTTCGTGGCGGCCGTCGCCCAGAGCGCGCGGCGCCGCGCCGTCGCGACGCGGCCCGTCCACAGGATCCGCATTCGCCCGGCCTCGATGAGCATCGCGTCCGTCTGCATGCGGATCTGGTTCATCAGACGCACGCCGCGGTCCGTGCCGACGAGCGCGAGCGCGGCATCGTGGCGGCCGGCAGCGTCGAGGGCGAGCGTCTGGTCCATCACGTCTTGCCTCTGGCGAACAACGACCCGGAGGGCGGGCATCCGCGCGACTTGCACGGGGTTGATCTGGACGAGCGAGTCGATGCGCGTCAGCAGGCTGTCGGCCTGCCGGCGCGTGCCCTCGTAGGGCTCGAGGTAGAGCCGTTCGCCGGTAAGCAGGAAGCCCCGCTGGGCCGACTCGGCGTCCGACAGCGCGAGGCGGAGGCTGACGAGCGACCGCGAGACCTCCGCCGGCCGCTCGACGCTCTCAAAGGCCTCGTTCAACGCCGCGATGCTCCGCGCGACGACCACCGCGCTCACCACGACGGCAACGAGTAGGATGAGGGCGGCGACGCCGAGGCTGATCCGCTGAAACAGGGTGGCCAACGGCGCACAGGCTAGGAGTGCGCAAGCTACATGTGCAGGCCATCCTCAACCGTTTATTTTTCGCCTCCTGCGCAGGGCTGCGCATGTGTCCGGACGGTGTGACAGAGAACTGTTCCTGCCCACTCACGCTGCCTCTTTGAGCGCGCACAGGATCTTCCGTGATCCAAACCGCTCGCTTCGCAGCGACCCTCCACACGCTCACCGTGAGTTGGGGCGACGGATGCAGCAGGCGTCACGATCGATGCACGTTTGGAATGCCGCAAGGCGCTCTGGCACGCCCGCCGCCTGCTGCACACAGCCTTCCACAGGCTACACGGCCTGCACAGCCCGCGAGGCGCGCCACGCCTCGGCCTGCTCGAGCGCCGCGGCGAGGCCATCGAGACTGACGGGTTTCGCGAGGTAGCCGTCCACCCCGGCGGCGAGGCACGCCTCGCGGTCGCCCTCCATCGCGTTGGCCGTGAGGGCGATGATGGCCGGCTGCGGGTGATGCCCGCCGTCCGCCCGGATGCGGCGCGTGGCCTCGAGGCCATCCATCTCGGGCATCTGCACGTCCATCAGGACGATGTCGTAGGGCTGACGGCGGACCGACGCGACCGCCTCGACGCCGTTGGCGACGACGTCGGCGCGGTGGCCGAGGCGCTCGAGCAGGCGCACCGCCACCTTCTGGTTTACCGCGTTGTCCTCGGCGACGAGGATGCGGACGGCCGAGCGCGGCGCGGCCGGCGTCGGCCGGGCGATCCACGCCGTCTCAGCGGCAGGCACCGCGCGCCCGGCGAAGGCGTCGGCGAGCACGTCGTAGAGGCGAGACGGCTTCGCGGGCTTGTGCAGGACGGCTGCGACGCCCGCTGCCGTCGCCTCGCGGCGCAGGGCTGCGTCGCGGTTGATCGCGGTCAGCATCACAACGACGGGCCGCGGGCCGGGACGCGCGGCGATGGCGTGGGCGACGCCGATGCTGTCCATGTCGGGCGTCTGAACGTCCAGCAGCACCACCTCGACCGGACGGCCTTCGGCCGCGGCGCGGTCCAGCGCCGCAAGGCCTTCGGGGCCCGACGTCGCCGCCTCGGGCGCCATCTTCCAGCACGCCAGGAGGCGCGTGAGCATGTCGCGGCCGACGGCCTTATCGTCGATCACGAGGGCACGGCGGCCCTCGAGAAACGGCTGCTCCGGGCGGTGCACCACGCGTCGCTCGGACGGCTCAGCCGTCGCAGCGACGGTAAAGTGGAACGTCGAGCCGACGCCGACCCGGCTCTCGACGCCGATCGTGCCGCCCATCATCTCGACGAGGCGCCGCGAGATCGTGAGCCCGAGGCCCGTCCCGCCGAAGCGCCGCGTGGTGCTGGCGTCCTCCTGCGAGAACGACTCGAAGACGGCCTCGAGCTTGTCCGCCGCGATGCCGATGCCCGTGTCCTCGACGGCGAAGGCGAGCGTGAGGGCGCGCGCGCCTGTCCGGCGGTCGATGGCCGGCGCCCCCGGCGCCCCGGTTCGGCGCTCGACCGGGGGCATCCCGGCCTCGCTCGCGGCCGAGACGCGGACGCAGACGCTGCCGCTGGCAGTGAACTTGACGGCGTTCGAGAGCAGGTTCACGAGGACCTGCCGCAGGCGCGTCGCGTCGCCGCGAACGGTGCCGGGCACGCCGTCGCCGATAACGTAAACAAGCTCGACGCCTTTGTCGGCCGCGGCCTTCGCGACGAGGTCCAGGGCGGACTCGACGGCGCGGCGCAGGTCGTACGGCTCGTTCTCGATCGTGAGCATCCCGGCCTCGATCTTGGAGAAGTCCAGGATGTCGTTGATGATCGTCAGCAGCGCCTCGCCGGAGGCGCGGACGGTCTCGACGAAGTCGCGCTGCTCGGCGTCGAGCCGCGTGTCGAGGAGCAGGCTCGTCATCCCGATGACGCCGTTCATCGGGGTCCGGATCTCGTGGCTCATGTTGGCCAGGAACTCAGACTTGGCGCGCGTCGCGGACTCGGCCGCCTCCTTGGCGGCGACGAGCTGCGCGGTCGCGGCCTCCTCCTCGGTGAGGTCTGCGAGGTAGATCACGAACACCGGCTCCGACGTGCCCGCTTCGATCGGACGGATCGAGAGGTCGACCGGGATCGGGTCGCCGTGGGCAGGACAGACGAACAGGCGCAGGCGCTGGCCGAGCGAGCCCACGTAGCCGTCCGCGACGTAGCGCGTGAGCTTGGCGCGGTGCTCCTCGCGGAAGCGCTCGGGCACGGCGAGATCCGAGAAGCGTTGCCCGATGGCCGCTTCGGGCGTCACGCCGAGGAGCGCCTCGATAGCGGGGTTGGCGCTCAGGATGCAGTCTGCGGCGTCGACCGTGAGGACGACGTCGGGGATGCTGTCTAGGACGGCACGGACGAGCGTCTGGCTCTGGCGCAGCGCGTTCTCGGCGGCCTTTTGGGCCGTCACGTCGCGCGTCACACCGACGACGCCGGCGACGCGCCCGTCCGGACCGATGAGCGGCACGCGCGACGTCAGGCCGGTGCCGGTGCCGGCGGGCGTCGCCAGTGCGTGCTCGACGTCGAGGATGGGCAGGCCCGTCTCCAGGATCGGCAGGAGGCCGTCGTGGATCTGCGCGGCGGTGTCGGGCGAGAAGACGTCGCGTGCCACCCGGCCAATAAGGTCGGCCGACGGCGAGGCGGGCGTGCCGGCGAAGCCCGCAGCGTTGCTAAGCAGAAAGCGGCCGTCCCGGTCCACGGCGAAGATGGCGTCCGGCAGGGCGTTGATGACGGTGTGCAGCAGGCGCTCGCTCTCGGCTGCGGCGTCCCGGCTCGCCCGGTAGCGCCGCAGTACGGCGAGCCGTGCGGAGCCGGCCGTGTAGAACGCCGTGGTGAACGTCGCGACGACGGCCGTAAACAGGGCCGGCTTCGCGCCCGTCCACGGCCACGCCCACACCGCCGCCGTGTTGATGGTGAACATGGCCGCGAGCAGGCCGGTGAGCATCCGCTCGGACGAGGCGTAGAGCGTGGCCGAGAGGCCGACGGCGAGGATCCCGCACATGACGCCGAACGTCCACGGCCCGTCGAGCCCGTTTGCGACGCCGAGCAGCGTCACGCAGGTCATCATCACGAGCGGGTAGCCGACACCGACGATCAAGACGGCGCGCGTCGTCCAGCGGCAGGCCCAGGTCGCCGCGAGGAGGACGATCGCGGCGGCCGTGAGCGCGCCGCGGACGAGCAGCGGGTCGATGTACGACGGATCGATGGCGCGGAGGCCAATCTGGAACGCCACGTTGGTGGCGGCGATGATGGTCAGCATCCAGCGGAGCGCGCGGAGCGCGGCGCGGCTGGCGAAGCGGGGCATCGGGTCGGTCGGCATGCCGGCGGGTCGGGAGGCCGAGAGGGTATCGGCCGAGGCGCGGCGGGCTGAACCGGGCGCCCATCCCATCGCCAATAACGGATGCCAATGTGACACCTTTCGCCCGCCCGGCACGCCCTTCGCAGCGCCTCGGGGAAACGACCTGTCCGCCGACTCGTCAGACCAGCGGACCCCATGATCCCCTCGTCCCTATGAACCTCCAGAAGTTTACCGTCAAGGCGCAGGAGGCCGTGCAGCGCGCGGCCGAGATCGCCCAGAGCCGCACCCACCAGGGCCTCGACCCGGCGCACCTCGCCAGCGCCTTCCTCACCGACGAGGGCGGCCTCGCACTGACGCTCATGCAGCGCGTCGGCGCCAACGTGTCCGCCCTCGTCGGCCGCATCGACGCCGCCCTCGATGCCCTCCCGCGCGTGAGCGGTGCGAGCGTCTCGGGCCAGTTCATGACGCCCGCCCTCAACGCCGTCTTCGACGACGCCCTCGCCCGCGCCGAGACGCTCGGCGACGAGTTCGTCTCGACGGAGCACCTGCTTCTCGCCCTCGCCGACTCCAAGAGCCCGACCGGCGACGCCTTCCGCGCCCAGAGCGTCACGGCCGACGCGCTCCTCGCGGCGCTCAAGGAGACGCGCGGCGGGCAGCGCGCGACCGACGCCTACGCCGAGTCCAAGTACGACGCGCTGAACCGCTACGCCCGCGACCTCAACGCCGCCGCGGCGAAGGGCAAGATCGACCCCGTCATCGGGCGCGACGAGGAGATCCGCCGCGTCCTCCAGATCCTCTCGCGGCGCACCAAGAACAACCCGGTCCTCGTCGGCGAGCCCGGCACGGGCAAGACGGCCATCGCCGAGGGCCTCGCCATCCGAATCGTCCAGGGCGACGTGCCGGAGGGGCTCCTCTCCAAGCGCATCCTCGCGCTCGACATGGGCGCGCTCATCGCGGGCGCGAAGTACCGCGGCGAGTTCGAGGACCGCCTCAAGGCCGTCGTCAAAGACGTCACGGACGCGGCCGGCGAGATCATCCTGTTCATCGACGAGATCCACACGCTCGTCGGCGCCGGCGGCGGTGAGGGCGCAATGGACGCCGCCAACATTCTCAAGCCCGCGCTGGCCCGTGGCGAGCTGCGCGCCATCGGCGCGACGACGCTGGACGAGTACCAGAAGTTTTTCGAGAAGGACAAGGCTCTCGAGCGCCGCTTCCAGATGGTCCTCGTCAAGGAGCCGACGGTCGAGGACACCGTCTCGATCCTGCGCGGCATCCAGGACCGCTACGAGCTCCACCACGGGGTCCGCATCACGGACGGCGCCATCGTCGCGGCAGCCGAGCTCTCGGACCGCTACATCACCAACCGCTTCCTGCCGGACAAGGCGATCGACCTTATCGACGAGGCCGCCTCGCGCCTGCGCCTCCAGATCGACAGCCGCCCCGAGGCGCTCGACACCGTCGAGCGGACGATCCGGCAGCAGGAGATCGCGCGGGCCGCGGTGAAGCGCGAGGGCGACGACGCGCAGGCCGACGAGATCACGCAGCGCCTCGCGGATCTCGAGGAGGAGCGCGCACGCCTCGCGGCGCGGTGGGAGCAGGAGCGCGGCCTCCTCCAGACGATCAAGGAGTCCCGCGGCCAGATGGACGCGCTCCGCGTCGAGGCCGAGGCGCTCGAGCGCGAGGGCGACTTCGGGCGCGTCGCCGAGATCCGTTACGGCCAGATCCCCAACCTCGACGCGGCCGTCGAGGAGGCTGCCCGGGCGCTCCGCGAGGTGCAGACGAACGGCGCGATGCTCAAGGAAGAAGTCGACGCCGAGGACATCGCGGACGTGGTGAGCCGCTCGACCGGCATCCCGGTCTCGCGGATGCTGGCGACGGAGAAGGAGAAGCTGCTCGGGCTAGAGGCCGAACTCGAGAAGCGCGTCGTCGGCCAGCCCGAGGCCGTCGAGGCGGTCGCGAATGCGGTCCGGCGCAGCCGCGCCGGTTTGCAGGAGCGGCACCGCCCGCTGGGCTCGTTCATCTTCCTCGGCACGACGGGCGTCGGCAAGACGGAGCTCGCGAAGGCCCTCGCCGAGCAACTGTTCGACGACGAAGGCGCGCTCGTGCGCATCGACATGTCCGAGTACCAGGAGCGCCACACCGTCTCGCGCCTCGTCGGCGCGCCGCCCGGCTACGTCGGCTACGACGAGGGCGGGCAGCTGACGGAGGCCGCCCGCCGCCGGCCGTACTCGGTCGTCCTGCTGGACGAGTTCGAGAAGGCGCACCCGGACGTCTCGAACATCCTGCTCCAGGTGCTGGACGACGGCCGGCTCACCGACTCGAAAGGCCGCGTCGTGGACTTCTCGAACACGCTCATCATCATGACGAGCAACATCGGCTCGGATGTCATCGCGGCCCGCCTCTCGGGCGGCCCGATAAGCGAGGCGGACATGGAGGCGCTGAACGCGGAGCTCACCGGCCTCCTGCGGCAGCGGCTCCGCCCCGAGTTCCTCAACCGCATCGACGAGACGGTCGTCTTCCGGCCACTCGGGCGCGACCAGATCCGCCAGATCGTCGCGATCCAGTTCGAGGGGCTGCGCCGGATGGCGGAGAAGAGCCACGGCCTGCGCCTCGTCCTGACGGACGCCGCGGCGGACGCGCTGGCCCGCGAGGGCTTCGACGCCGCCTTCGGCGCGCGCCCGCTCAAGCGGGTCATCCAGCGGCAGATCGCCAACCGCCTCGCCGAGCAGATCCTCGCCGGGTTTGCCGGTGAGGGCGACACCGTCGTGATCGACGCGGCGCCCGGCGGCTCGGGCGTCACGCTCGAGACGGTTTCGGCCGGCGACGCGCTCCCCGAGCCGCGCGAGCGCGAGGCGCCGATGGCCCCGCCCGCCGAGGCGTAGCGCCGAGGCGCCTCAGTTGGTGAACAGCGGGGCGCCGGCGTCCGGGAGCACCGTCACGTCCTGGACGGCGAACCAGCCCTCACCCTCGGCGCCCGCCGAGTTGGTGTACGGGACGGGCTCGCCGTCCGGCCCCGGCGTCGGGGCGATGTCGAGCACGTAGACGAGGTCCTTCTGGATCGGCCGCCCCTCGGCGTCGTGCCCGACCGTGACGGCGGGCGACACGTCTGCGACGCGGCCCTCGATGGCGCCGAGCAGCCGGCCCGCGGCCGTGTAGAGGTGCACGCGGACGCGCTTGCCGACGAGGCTGTAATCGGGCACGGGAGCGGCGGGAAAAGGGTCAAGCGGCGTGCGCCTCGAGGTCCTCCAGGGAGACGGTGGCGAGCGCCACGGCGTGCGTGGCGTTCAGGACGACGGGCGGCGCGACGCCGGCCCGGTGCGCCTCGGCCCAGCGGCTCACGCAAAGGCACCAGCGGTCGCCGGGGCGCAGACCGGGGAAGCCGCCGCGGGGCGTCTCGAGGTCGTTGCCGCGCGCCCGCGTGAACGCGAGAAACTCGGCCGTCACGACAGCGCAGACGACGTGCGTGCCGGCATCCTCGGGGCCCGTCTCGCAGCAGCCGGAGCGGGTGAAGCCGGTGACGGGATCACGGCCGCACGGCTCGAGCGGCGTGCCGATGACGTTGAGCGTGGGGGACATTTCCATGGCGGACGGTGCGGTTTCGGGGCGAGCACCCGGCACAGAGGCGCCGCGTTCCGGCGAGACGCCGCGCGGCTGCCGCTCTGCGGGAGGGCAGCGTCACGCTGTCCCGAGGCGGACGGTGACGGTGTGCTCGGCACCGTCCGAGACGAGCGGGATGCGCGCGGTGCCATCGGCGTCGACCGGGAGTGGCTGGCCGTCGGCCTCAGCGGACGTGGCGCCGCCGGGGCCATCGCGGACGATGCGGAGCACGTAGACCGTCCCGCGGGCGTCTGTGCGGTAGCGGAGCGTGTAGGCCGGCCAGTCGTCCGGCACGCGCGGCGTGAGGCAGAGCGACTCGGCCTCGCGGCGCAGGCCGAGGATGGACTCGACCGAGACGCGCCACATCCACCCGGCCGAGCCCGTGTACCACGTCCACCCGCCGCGGCCGACGTGCGGCTCGACGGAGTAGACGTCGGCCGCGACCGCGTACGGCTCCGTCTTGTAGCGGTCCGCCGCCGCCGGCGTGCGCGCGTGGTTCACCGGCAACAGGTTGCGCAGAAGCTCCGTGGCGCGGTCGTGGCGGCCCGCCTCGGCGAAGGCCCGCACGGCCCAGAGCGTGCCGTGCGTGTACTGCCCGCCGTTCTCGCGGACGCCCGGCAGGTAGCCTTTGATGTAGCCCGGGTCGTGGCCCGTGAGGTCGAACGGCGGCGTGAGCAGGCGGATGATCTTGGCGCGGTCGTCGACGAGGTACTGGTCCACAGCGTCGAGCGCCATCTGGGCGCGCTCGGGCGGGGCGACGCCCGAGATGACGGCCCAGCCCTGCGCGATGGCGTCGATGCGGCACTCGTCGTTCTGGGCCGACCCGAGCGGCGTGCCGTCGTCGTAGAAGGCGCGGCGGTACCACTGCCCGTCCCAGCCGTCGGCGTTGAGCGCGCGCTCGAGGTCCTCGAGGTACGTCCGGTAGCGCTCGGCGCGGCGGCGGTCGCCGCGGCCCTCCGCGATCGGGACGAAGCGCTTGAGGATGTGCGCGAGGAAGAAGCCGAGCCAGACGCTCTCGCCCTGGCCCTCGTTGCCGACGCGGTTCATGCCGTCGTTCCAGTCGCCCGAGCCCATCAGCGGCAGCCCGTGGCGGCCCTTCGTCAGGGAGATGTCGAGGGCGCGGCAGCAGTGGTCGTAGACCGACCCCTTTTCGCCGCCGGGCTGCGGCGTGAGGAAGACCTCGTCCTCGCCCGGCTCGAGCGCGCGGGCCGTGAGGTACGGCGCCTCCTCGTCGAGCAGCGTCTCGTCGCCGGTCGAGGCGAGCGTGAACGCGACGGCGTAAGGCAGCCAGAGGAGGTCGTCCGAGAAGCGGGTCCGGATGCCGGCGCCCGTGACGGGGTGCCACCAGTGGAGCACGTCGCCCTCCTCGAACTGGTGCGCCGCGTTCTTGAGGATCTGCGCGCGCGTAAGGTCCGGCCGCGCGTAGACGAGCGCGAGGCTGTCCTGGAGCTGGTCGCGGAAGCCGTAGGCGCCGCCGGACTGGTAGAACGCGGAGCGCCCCCACAGCCGGCACGAGAGGTTCTGGTAGAGCAGCCAGCCGTTGACGAGCACGTCAAGGTCCGGTGCGGGCGTCTCGACCTGGATCGCGCCGAGCGTCTCCTCCCAGAAGGCGACGACCTCGGCGAGGGCGGCGTCGGCCGCGGCCGGGTCCTGGTAGCGCTCGACGAGCGCGAGGACGTCGCGGGGCGTCTTGGCCTGTCCGAAGAGGAAGACGACCTCGCGCGTCTCGCCCGGCTCGAGGCGGAGTTGCACGTGGAGCGCCGCGCACGGGTCGAGGTCGGCGTCGAGCGAGCCGTCGAGCGGGCCGCCGGTTTCGACGGCCAGCGGCCGCGTCGCGTCGCCGTGCGGCCCGAGGAAGCCGAGGCGCCGCGCCGAGACCGACGCCACATCGGCCCCGCCGACGGCCGAGAAGGCGAGGCGCCCGTTGTAGGTCGGGTTGTAGGGGTTGTGCGCCGTGAGCGCGCCCGAGTCGGCGTCGCGGTCGACGACGATGTACGGCGCGTTGGGCTCGCGGCGCTCGCCGAGCACGAGTCCGGCGTAGCGGTAGAGCGAGAGGTCGCGGGCCGCGTCGCCCGTGTTGCTCAGCCGCAGGCGGACGATCTTGAGCGGGTCGCGGCGCGGGACGAAGGCGGTCGTCTCGCTCCTGATGCCGGCCCACTCGGTCTCCCACGTCGTGTGGCCCCAGCCGTGGCGCGTCTCGTAGAGCGCCGGGGCGGGCGCGGGGCGCGGCGTCGGCGACCAGAAGACGCCCGCGGCGTCGTCGCGGAGGTAAAGCGCCTCGCCGGCGGGGTCCTGGACGGGATCGTTGGACCACGGCGTGAGCTTGTTCTGCTGCGAGTTGCGCGCCCACGTGAAGCCCTCGCCGCTCTCCGACGCCGTGAAGCCGGCGGCCGGGTTGGCGACGACGTTGATCCATGGCAGCGGCGTCCGGTCGGACGGCTCGCCGCCGCGCTGGCGCACGACGTAGGCGCGGCCGTCGTCCGAGAACCCGCCCGAGCCGTTGTAGAACATCAGGTCGTCGCCCTGCGGCTCGAGGACGGCGACGTCGGGCAGGCCCAGGCGGTCGCGCGCCTCGAGGTGCATCGCGGGCACGGCCCTCGGTCCGACGGCCGCCGGCTCGTCGGCATCGAACGTGGCCGCGAGCGCCTCCTCGTCGAGGTCCGTCTGGTGCGTGCGCGCCTCCAGTTCGGTCGTCGCGGTCGAGGCGAGGACGGTCGGGATGGCGCCTGTAAAGATCACGCGGGCGGCCGTGAGCAGGAGCGTCTGGTCCTCGTCCGAGAGGCCGTCTGTGCGGCGGAGGAAGATGCCGCCGCGCTGCGCGAGCAGGCCGCGCTGCGGGCTCGCCTCGACGGTTTGCGCGAGCGCCTCCTGGAGGCTGTCGGCGTAGCTCGGCGGGTGGTCGTTGAGGACCACGAGGTCAACCTCGAGGCCGCGGCGGCGCCAGAAGGCGTGCATCTTGAGCAGCAGCCGGAACGCGTCGAGCTCGTCGAGGCTGGCCGTGCGGAAGAGCAGGATCGGGAGGTCGCCGGAGATGCCGTAGGCCCAGAGGCCGGACTGCGGGCGGACGTTGCGGCGGCGCACGGCGGCGGGCGCGGCCAGCCCGGGGTCGCCGTAGAGGAGGCGCCCGGCGATTTCCTGCGCCGTGAGCGCCTCCTCGCCAGTCAGGCCGAGGTGGCCGAGCTCGACGAGGCCGTACGTCGAGGCGAGCTCGAAGGCGCGCTGCGCGGCGTCAGGGTGGTCGTAGCGCTCGGCGAGGCGCTCCGCCTCCTCGCGCGTGTTCGCGACCGCAAGCGAGAACACGACCTGCACGCTCTGCCGCGGCTGAACGGTGACCACGCGCCGGAGCGACACGATGGGATCGAGGACGGGGCCAGCCGTGCGCGAGAGGCGGGCGCCCTCGTCCATCGCGGCGGGCGAATCGAGCGTGCGGCCGCGGCCGATGAACCGCATCCGGTCCGTCTCGAACTGCAGCTGCGTGGCCGTGCCGCGGTCCGTGCGGGCGAGGCCCTTGTCTGCGACGGCGTGGACGAGCCAGCGCCGCGGGTCGCCCTCGGCGCGCGGGCGCCGCGTGGCGAGGATGGCGTTGTTGCGCGGGACGTACTCGGTCTCGACGAACAGCTTGGAGAAGGCCGGGTGCCCGAGGTCCGCCGTGGCCGGCTGGAGCACGACCTCGGCGTAGCTCGTGAGCTCGATCGTGCGCGGCCGGTCCGAGTAGTTCGTGACGGTGATGCGCCGCAGTTCGACGTCGTCCTCGGGCGAGACGACGGTCTCGACGAACGTCTCGATCCAGTCGTCGACGCGGGCGGACTCGACCTTGTTGAGGTGGACCCAGACGTCGTAGCGGTCCGGCGGCTCGCCGCTCGTGACGGGCTGCGCCGCGGCGGACCAGAAGCGGCCCGTCTCGACGTCGCGGACGTAGAAGAAGAGGCCGTCGGCGTCGCGCGTGCGGTCGCCGTGCCAGCGCGTGATCGCGGCGTCGGCGAGGCGCGCGTAGCCGGTGCCGGCCGCCGTGATCAGGGCGGAGTAGCGGCCGTTTGAGAGCAGCGCCCCGTGCGGCACGGCCGAGGTCGCCGCCTCGGCGCTGAAGTGCTCGACGCGCGCCTCGACCGGCGCGATCTCGACCGGCTCGACCTCCGTCTCGGCGAGGGGGTGCGGGTCGATGCGCTCGACGACGGTCGGCACGCGCTCCTGCAGGAGGAGCTCGACCGAGCGGACGAGCGGGTCGCGGTGAAAGCGCTCCTGGAAAACGTCGCCCAGGAGCGCGTTCGCCAGCGCGACGAGGCCCATGCCCTGGTGGTGCGCCATGTGCGAGCGGACGATCTCGTGCGGCTCCTCGCCCTCGGCGGTGGCCGCGCCCGACCGGCCGGGCGTGTAGTCGAGGGCCTCGTAGTAGCCGTAACGGCCGAAGGCGCCCGCGGCGTCGAGGCGGTCGAGGTTTGAGAGGGCGCGGTCCGGGCGGACCATCAGGGCCAGCAGCGTCGCGTAGGGCGCCACGACGTAGTCCTCGCCGAGGCCGCGCTTGAGGCCCAGCGCCGGCACGCCGAAGGCGCGGTACTGGTACGTGAGGTGGAGGTCCAACTGCGCGTAGCCGCTCTCCGAGATGCCCCACGGGCGGTTTTTCGAGCGCCCGTAGAGGCGCTGCAGCGAGACGGCGTTGTAGCACGCGTCGCGGAGCAGCGTGCCCTCGTACATGCGCGTGTACAGGACCGGCATGAGGTACTCGAACATGGTTCCGCTCCACGAGAGCAGCGCGCGCCGGGCGCGCGTGACGCGCGTCGGCCGGGAGAGGTGGAACCAGTGCTCCGGCGGCGCCTCGCCCTTGGCGACGGCAAGGAGCGACGCCAGCCGCGCCTCAGACGCCAGCAGGTCGTAGGTATACGGGTCCTGCCGGGCCATGCCGGCGTCGTAGCCGATGTGGAAGAGGTCGCGGGCGTCGTCGTAGAGCGGGCGGAAGTCCATGCCCATCACGAGCGCGTCGGCGCGCTCGGCGAGGGTGTTCACACTGTGGAGAAGCGTGTGGACTGCCGTTTTCGCGTCGGCCAGCGCGGGCAGGTCGTGGCGGCCGAGGCGGAGGGCGAGCCCGCCGAGCGAGCGCGTGTCATCGAGGTCCGCAGCGACGTGCTCGGGCAGGCCGCCGGTCGCGAGCCACGGCGCGAGCACGTCCATCTCGTCCAGCGCCATCCGCGCCTGCGCGTCCAGCATCGCGGCCCACGCGCGCGTCTCCTCGCCCGCCTCGGCGAGGCCGCCTTCAAAGGCGGCGGCACGCGCGGCGACGTCGGCGAGGCGCACGCGCCAGGCGGCGAGACCTGCCGGCGGTGCCCCGCCGAGGAGCGCAGCGATGCCCGACGCGTCAGCAGGGTCCGCCTCGACGAGCGCGTCGGCGATCCCGGCGAAGAGGGCGGGGCTCGGCCACGGCGCGTGGGGCGTCTCGAGCAGGCCCTGCTTCAGCGCGATGAGCGCGCCGGCGAGGTTGCCCGAGTCGACCGTCGAGACGTAGCGCGGCGCCATCACGGCGCCGGTCTCGGTGCTGTACCAGTTGTAGAGGTGGCCGCGGTAGCACTCGAGCGCCTCGACCGAGTCCAGCATGAAGCCGACGCGGCGGACCTCCTCGCTCCGGGTGAGGTAGCCGAGGTCGTGGGCGGCCTGGACAGCGTTGAGCGCCAGCCCGATGTTGGTCGGCGACGTGCGCCGGGCGAGGCCCTGCGCGGGCTGGACCTGCAGGTTGTCCGGCGGCAGCCAGCGGTCGGCCGGCGTGAGGATGTCGTCGAAGAAGCGCCACGTGTGGCGGGCGATGCGGCGCAGGCGGCGCCGGTCGGCGTCGGTGAGCGTGTAGCCGTCGCGGACGAGCGGACGCGAGACGCTCCGCGCGATCCAGGGGGCCGTGATCCACGCGGCGGCAAACGGCAGGGCGACGATCCACGCGATTGGCTTCGTGACCGTCACGAGGGCGAGGACGAGGACGCCCCACGCGACCGAGCCCCACATCGAGGCCGGCACGTCGCCGGCGGTCGTCTCGGCCTGCTGCGCCGTCGTCCACTCGAGAAGGTGGCGGTGCGAGACGGCCATGCGCCAGAGCGTTCTGCCGATGGCGTCCAGCATCACGATGGACTGGTGCGCGAGGAACACGACCGACAGGCCGATCTGCTTCGCATGCATCCCGACGTCCGCCCAGAGCAGGCGCAGCCAGCTCGAGGTGACGGTGTCGGGCGGCTGGAAGATGAAGCCGTGCGCGGCGGGCGCGTAGATCGGGAACGCGAGCACGAACAGCGCCACGAACGTCCACACGAAGGGCGAGCCCGGCAGGACGGTCCACGCGAGGATGAGGAAGACGAGGATCGCGGGCGGCGTGAGGCTGCGCCGGAGGTTGTCGAACAGCTTCCACCGCCCGACGACGGAGAGCGGATTGCGGCGCCACTCGCCGCTGGCGTCGCGGACGCGCGGCATCAGCCACGGCAGGAGCTGCCAATCGCCGCGGACCCAGCGGTGCAGGCGCCGCGCGAACGAGGCGTAGCGGCTCGGGAAGTCGTCGAAGACCTCGACGCCCGTCGCGAGGGCGGCGCGGGCGTGGTTGCCCTCGAGAAGGTCGTGGGAGAGGACCGAGTTCTCGGGGACGGCGCCGCCGAGCGTGTGCCGGAACGCGTCGACGTCGTACAGCCCTTTGCCGGTGTAGATGCCCTCGCCGAAGAGGTCCATGTACGCGTCCGAGACGGCCGTCGTGTACGGGTCGACGCCGGGGCGGCCCGAGTACGTCCGCGAGAAGGGCGTCTGGCGGCCGCTTTCCGGAGACACCGAGACGCGCGGCTGGAAGACGCCGTAGCCGGCCGTGACGCGGCCGGCGGCCTCGGAGTAGAAGGGCCGGTTGAGCGGGTGCGCGGCCGTCGCGACGAGAGCGCGCGCGCCCTCGGGCGTCGTCCGCGTGTCGGCGTCGAGCGTGAGGACGTAGCGGACGGCGTCGCCGTCGGTCGCGGCGCGCAGATCGCCCTCGACGTCGACGTAGGTCGTCGCGGCGTCGGGGTCGCGGAGGAGGTCGTTGAACTCCTCGATCTTGCCGCGCTTGCGCTCCCAGCCCATCCAGACGCCCTGCTTCTCGTTCCAGCGGCGCTCGCGGTGGAGCAGAAAGAAGCGGTCGCCCGCGTCCGGCGGGCTGCCCGCCGGGGCGGAGCCTGTCCCCGAGCCGGCGTCGCCCTGAGCGCGCTTCGCGCGGTCGCGGTCGATAAGGCGGCGGATGGCGACGCGGGCGGCGTCGAGCGTCTCGGCGTCGCCGGGCACGTGCTGTGCCTCGGCGTCGGCGAAGTCCGTCAGGAGCGCGTAGCGGAGCGCGGCGTCCGGGTTGGCGAGGGCGTGGACCTCGAGGCGCTCGACCATCTCGCGCGCGTGGGCGGGCGACGTGATGAGCGTCGGGACGACGACGAACGTGCGGTCCTCAGCCGGGATGCCGTCCGAGAAGTCCATCCGCGGCAGCTGCCGCGGCGGCAGGAAGCGGACGACGTTCCAGTTGACGAACGTCACGGCAAAGTCCAGCACGGGCAGGAAGGCCGCGAGGACGGTCAGCGTGAGCCAGCCGCGGTCCGCCCCGCCGGCATCCGCGACGACCACCGAGACGGCGAGGCCGAGGGCGGTCACGAGGGCGATCGAGCCGAGGTAGACGGCCGTCGGGTGGCGCTGCGAGGTCCAGAAGAGGCGCCGGCTGACGGTGCGGCGGTAGCCGACGGCCGTGCCGAGGGCCTTGTTGCCCGGCCCGACGAGCCAGTAGCCGACGTGGTCCGACGCGTGCGGCTGCTCGGGCGCGTCCGGGTCGGCAGAGGACTCGGCCGAGGCGCGGGCGAGGGCGACGGCGTGCTCGGCGACGCCGAACTCGGTCTCGGGCGAGCGCCGCGCGAAGCGCTCGATGGCGTGGCGGTAGTGGTCGCGCGTGGCGCGGTCCTGACGGGCGTAGACGCCGGCGGGGTCCTCGCGGAGCGTCTGCTCGACGGCCGAGGCGCCCTCGACGAAGACCGTCCAGTCGGTCTCGTTGGCGGCCTTGAGCGTGACGACGGCGTTGGAGATGGACGCCTGCCACTGCGTCTCGCGCTGCGTCGCGAGGCGCTCGGCGTCGGCGAAGGACATGCGGCGGGCGCGGAGGCGGTGCTCGAGCCACGCCATCGCCGAGGCGTCGCCGCCCTGCGCCTGCACGGCCGTCGCGAAGGCGAGGGCGAAGGAGCCCGACAGCGGCGCCTGCTCGCGGCCGACGCCGGCGAGGACCTCGGTGATGCCGCCGTCGTCGGTCGCGCGGGCCTCGGCGATGCGCTGCGCCCACACGGCCGCGGCGTGGCGGTCGGCGAGCGCGTCGCGCATCGGCCCGGCGAGCGCCGCCACGCGCTGCGCGAGGACCACGCGCAGCAGGATCGGGAGGGCCCACAGCTCGGCGAGCGTCAGCAGCTCGACCTCCTGGAAGCCGCCGACGAAGGCAGCGAGGTGGCCCTCGTCGGCGGCGTTGTCGGTGAGGCCGGCGAGCGTCTCGGCGATCTCGTAGACGCGCGGCAGGCCCTGGTATGGGCCCGACGTGAGCTTCGGCAGGACGCGGTAGTAGGCGCGCGGAAGGGCCTCCTCGGCGTCGCGGAGCTGGTCGCGGACGATGTGGTAGTTGTCGAGCAGCCACTCGGCGGCGGGCGTGACGGTCTCGCCGGCGTTGCCGGCCGCGGCCCACGCGCGGTAGGCCGCCGCGAGGTCGCTGAGGCCCTCGCGGAGGAGCGGCCGCAGCGGGCGCCCGCGCGTCCCGCCGGCGTCGGCGGCCTGCGTCCGCGCGAGGCGCCGGGCGTGCTCGGCGAGGTGGGCCGGCTTGAACAGGTTCTCGGTGAGGGTGCCGGTCACGTCGCGTCGGAGGAAGCTGCCGTGAAGGTAGCCGCCGGCGGGAGGGCCAGAACCGCCCCGTCCGACCACGCCCCAAACCCCGACCACGCCCCCTTACCCCAGCCAGCCGCCGGCGAAACCATTGGCCCGCAGGCCGTCCGCGAGCGGCCCGACGCTGCGCATGAGGCGCCAGACGAGGCCCGACCGGTAGTTCTCGGCCGCAAGCACGATCGGCCCTTGGTTCAGCGCGTAGTGGTGCGGCGACGCCCAGCCGGTCCCCTCGCCGCTGCTGGAGAACGTCGGGTTGTAGGCTTGCTCGAAGCTCACGCCCGTACCGGCGTTGGTTTGCGCGAGGCCCTCGAGGCACTCGAGGACGACGTCCGGCGCGAACGGCAGGCTGGCGATGGCAGCCCACGGCGCAATCGTCCCGTCGTCCGGGCCGAACGGGACGCCGCGGGCGCGGTAGCCCCAGAAGCGCCGCGTCCGCCCGCCATCGGCCGACAGGGCCGGGCCAGGGCCGTCGCTCGCGGTGACGCCCCACGCCCCGGGGCCGTACCCGGCGAAGCCGCGCGGGTTGCGCGTGGCGTACTCGCGCTGGACCAGCGTCGCGCGGCGGCTGTTCTCGAAGTAATCGATGCCGCGGTCGCGCATGTAGGCGTCCGGGATGCCGCGGAAGTCCACCCAGAGGTGCGAGAACTGGTGGATGAACAGCGGGCCGGCGTAGAGGTGCGCGTGGCCGTAGATCGTGCGCCAGCGGTAGGTGCTCGTGAAGGCGGCGAAGGCGGACGGCGGGACGGCGTGCGTCGGGGAGCCGGCCGCGAGGGCGTAGAGGAGGAGCGCCTCGTTGTAGCCCTCCCAGCGGTGGCGCAGGAAGCCGCGCTCGGGCGTCCAGCCCATCGTCACCGTCTCGCCGCCGTTCTGCGCCCAGTCCCACTCGACCCGTTCGTAGACCGTGCGCGCCGCGTCGCGGAGTTCGCGCTCGTCGGCCGTCTCGCCGTCGAAGTACTGCGCCACGCAGAGGAGGCCGGCCACGAGAAACGTCGTGTCGACGGTCGAGAGCTCGCTGTCCCAGGCGCGGCGGCCCGTTTCCATGTCGAGAAAGTGGTAGAAGAAGCCGCGGAAGCCTGTTCCATCACGGGCGCCGTCCTGCGGGGCGTCGCGGAAGAAGCGCGCCGCGACGAGGGCGAGCCGCAGCGCCTCGGGGCGGCGGGCCCAGCCGCGCTCGACGGCGACGACCAGGCCTGCCAGGCCGAAGCCGACGGCGGCGATAGACGCCGGGCTCTCAGGACCGGTACTGTCCACGACGAGGCCGTTGGCCGGGTTCGTCTCGGCGAGGAAGTACGCGAACGCGTCGCGGTGGATGCGGTCGAGCAGGGCGTCCGAGGCGGGAGCGACGGGCATCGGGCGGGCCGGTGATCGTGAGGCGGCGTGGGCCGGGATCTCGACCTCGGCGGTAAGATCGTTCCGGCCGCACACGCGGCATTCCCTCTCCGCTGGTCGCGACGCAGCGTTCCGCGCTGCGGTCGGCCCGAGACGGCACGAGGCCGGGCTCCCACCACAGGGCCCGACCTCGAAGAGCCGGCATCCGGACGGACGCCGCACGGAAGGTCCGCCGCCGACCGCTGCGCGTGCCTCCCCGGATTCGGGGAACCGCCGGGAGCCCCGCACGGCGACGCACCGTTACCACCCGCCTTGCGCCGCTCGCCATGCCCCGCGCCCTCTGGTGGATCAAGAAGGACTTCCGCCTCCACGACAACCCCGCCCTCGTCGCCGCGCTCGCCTCGGGCGCCGACGTGCTGCCCGTCTTCGTGTGGGAGCCGGCCGTCCTCGACGCGCCCGAGACGGGTCCGCTCCACGTCGCGGCGATGGCCGAAGCGCTCGCCGACCTTGCAGCCCGCGTTCCCGTCCTAACGCTTCACGGAAGTGCCGTCGAGGCCTTCGCCCGCCTGCGCGAGGTGGTGCCGTTCGAGGCGGTCCACTCGCACGAGGAGGTCGGGACCGAGAACACGTTTGCCCGCGACCGCGCCGTCGGGGCGTGGTGTCGCGCCGAGGGCGTCCGCCTGGACTGAGCACCGGCAGACGGGCGTCTTCCGCGGCGCCGTGACACGCAGCCCGGACTTCCGCGACCGCCGCGACGCGCTGTGGCGCACGTTCACGGACGCCGGCCCGCTTCCCACCCCACCCGACCTCGCGCGCCTCGCCGTGCCGGACGCGGCGCGGACGCTGATTGCTAACGGTCCAGAAATTGTGCTGACCGAGGCGCAGGCCGCGATGCGGCAACCTGTGAGCGAGACGGCGGCGGCCGAGACGCTCGCCTCCTTCCTCGGCCACCGAGCATTAGGCTACTCGGGCGGCATCTCGTCGCCGAACCGCGCCTTCGAAAGCGGCTCGCGCCTGTCGGTCCACCTCGCGTGGGGCACGGTCAGCGGCCGCGCCGTCTACGCCGCGACGCAGGCGCGGATCGACGAGCTGAAGACGGTCGCGCACCCCGACGCCGCGGCGTGGCGCAAGTCCCTGACCGCCTTCAAGAGCCGCCTGCACTGGCGCGACCATTTTATCCAGCGCCTCGAAGCGGAGCCGGAGATGGAGTTCGAGGCGCTCAACGCGGCCTACGCGGACCTCCCGACGCCCGGCGACCCGTTCCTTGAGGCCTGGCTCGCCGGCCGCACCGGCTGGCCCCTCGTCGACGCGTGCATGCGCTGCGCCGAGGCGACGGGTTTCCTCAACTTCCGCATGCGCGCCCTCGTGACGTCCGTCGCCGTTCACAGCCTGCGGATGTCGTGGAAGACCATCCTGCATCCGATGGCGCGCCTCTGGGCAGACTACGAGCCGGGCATCCACATTGCGCAGACGCAGATGCAGGCCGGCGTCGTCGGCATCAATCAGCTGCGCGTCTACTCGCCCGACAAGCAGCTCGCGGACCAGGACCCCGACGCCGTGTTCGTCCGCCGGTGGGTACCCGAACTCGCCGAGGCGACGCCCGCAGCCATCTTCGCGCACCCCGAGTCGCCGCTCCCCGGCTATCCGCTTCCGCTTGTCGACTGGCGCGCCTCGTCGAAGGCGATGCGGGACGACTTCTACGCGATCCGCGAGCGCCCCGAGACGCGAGCGATTGCGGACGCCGTCTATCTCCGCCACGGCTCGAGGCGGGCCAAGAGCGAGCGGACGTGGAAGTCGACGGGCCCGAAGAAACCGCCGAAGGCGCCCGCCCCACTCCCCCTCTTTCCGGACGCGTAGTGGGGATGCCTCGTGCGTGGCCTTTAGCCGCCGCGGTGCAAAAGTTTGGGCCCGGCTGCCCGGTCCGGCACGAAAGAGCGCTTGGAGAGGAAACGGGCCGTCGGCTCGCGCAACCCTCTCCACGCCTCACCATGACCACTTCGTTCCGTGCGTTGGCCCTCGGGCTGGCCTTCGCCCTCACGGTCACCGCCTGCGACTCTGGCACGGACCCCGGCACCGGCGGCAGCGTCGCCGCGACCGGCACGCTCAACAACTCCTTCGGCGCTCCCATCGAGGGCGCGACGATGACGTTCGCGTCTGGCGCGGCCCGGGGCTCGGCGTCACTGCCGACCTACACGGCAACGTCGGGCGCCAACGGTGCCTTCAGCCTCAACATCCCACCCGGGACGTACACGCTGACCATCGGGCACCCGAACTACTCCGGCCCTGGAACGACGGTGACGGTGACCGTCAGCGCGAGCGGGCAGGTCACGGTCCAGACACCCATCACCGGGTCCGGGATCATCGAGACCATCGTCGTCAACGCCCTCAACGGGCAGGGCGTCCCGAACGCGACGCTCGCGTGCTACATCGGGACGACGACGACCGGGGTAGCCGCCTTCTCCCTGACGTCCGACGCGGACGGGAATGTCCGCTCGACGGGGACGCCGACCGGGTCACTGACCTGCGCCGCATCGCTGTCGGGGACCGTCATCGCCACGTTCCCTCTCACCGTCGCCACGACAGGGACGACGACGGCCCCGCCGGTCACGTTCGTTCCGCTCCCGTCTACGGGGGAGTTCCGCGTCGTGCTGACGTGGGGCACGAGCCCGAGCGACCTCGACTCTCACGTAACGGGCCCAGGCAGCCAGGGAGGCCGCTTCCACATCTACTACAGCAGCCCCAGCGCGCCCTTCGCCAACCTCGACCTCGACGACACGAGCGGCTCGGGGCCGGAGACGGTCACGATCACGGCGACGGCGGCCGCGGCGCAGGGCATGTACCGCTACTCGGTCCACAACTACTCAGACCAGAGCGGCGGGGGGGCTGCTGGCATCGCCGGGTCGCCGGCCGTCGTCCGTGTCTACGGCCCGACGGGCCTGCTGAAGACCTACACGGCCCCACCGGTGGGGGCCTCGACGGGCAACACGTGGCGCGTGTTCGAGCTCACAGTGCAGGGCACATCGTTCACGCTGAACGACAACAATGGCGCGTCGCTGGGCTACGTCACCGCATCCAGCTCGGGTGACTCCGGCACGTTCCTCACCGGCGGCTCGGGAGAGACGCCGATGCCGAAAGGCCTCACGCTCTGACGCGGCCTCGGGCCGCTGCGCGTGGTGGCGTGGCGGTCCGTCTCGCGGCCGCGCCTCCTCCGGGAGGCGCGGCCGCACTCGTTCTGGCGAGGCATGTAGCGCTGCTTACCGAGGCGGGTGCGCTCGACGCCTCGTTCGGGGCCGGCGGCGTCGCGCGGTTTCCCTCCGATGGTCCGCGCGCCGCGTTCACACCCGCCGTGCCCGTGCCCGCCGATGTCGCTGCGCGCCGCGAGGCGGCGGTGTGGCCCCGCGCGCTCGCCCGACCGGCCGCCGCGCAGTAACGCCGCGCCGGGGCGCGGAACCGCCCCACGCGTGCCCCGTTGCCCGAGCCCGGCCGGACTGCCCCGACCGCGCTCTCCCTCTCTACCGCCATGACCGACGACCCGAAGGCTCCCGACCAGGACCAGACCGACGATGCCATCGCCGACGTCTCCAAGACGACCGTCTCGACGCCCGAGCCCGACGGCAAGCGCGTCGCCGAGGCCGGCAACCAGTACGTCGGCCGCATGATGGACGACGCCATCAAGACGACGCCGCGCCTCGACGGCGACGGGACGGAAACACCGGACGACGGCCAGTAGCCGCTGGCCGCTCCGTCAGTCTTCGGCGAGCACGATCACGCAGTCTGCCGGGTCGAACGCGACCGTCAGCGCCTTGTCCGGGTTCACGACCACGCCGAAGTCCGACGCGGCCTCGTGGGCCTGTGCCTGCCGGCGGTAGCCGATAGCCGTCTGCCCACGCCGCCGCGCCGCCTCCACGACGGTGTAGAACGTGACGTCGCGCCCCGGCTCGACGTAGTCCGCGGCGGGCTTGAGGTAGATCTCTGATCCTTCCGGGTCGAAGAGGTCGTCGAAGACGGCGCCGAGGTCCCGGTTCTCGGCGACCTGCGAGAGCATCAGGCTCACGAGGCGATCGCTCACGATAAAGTCGTCGGCGCGCGTGACCTGCGCGAGGTCTCTGTTGCGGACGTCGAGCATCTCGCTCACGATGGCGAGGTCGAGCTCCTGCCGGTCCGCGATGTCGCGGAGGTGGAGCAGCGTGACGAGCGTGCGCGCGTCGGCCTGCTGCGGGTCGGCCACGCTGCCGTCGCTGAGGACGATGAGGTGGTCGAAGGTGGCGACGTCGAGCGCGTCGAGCGTGGGGCGGTCGGTGGCGTCGCCGGCCTGGCACGTGAGGGTGAGCGCGGGCGAGACGACCGTGGTGCAGGCCTCGTCCAGCGCGTCCGCGCCCGCGACGACGAGGGCCGTCGAGCCGTGCGGGACGTAGTGGCTGAGTTCGCGGAGGGTGTCGGCGGCGCGTGCATTCCAGCCCAGCACGAGTGTGCGCTCGGGCGCCGGCGCGCGCTGCGGGTCCGTCTGAGCGGCAGACGCGTGCTGCGTCGACGCCCGGATGGCCGCCTCGTCGACCCCGCCCGGCGTGGCGAGCTGGATCGTGTCGTCGTCCTCGGCGATGACGATGAGCGTGTCGCCGGAGGCGAGGGCCGTGTCCATCGGCGGGTTGAGGCGGATGTGGCCCGCGGCGGTCTTGAGGCCCATCACGGCCGAGGTCTGGTACTGCGCGAGCGCTGCGCCGTACGTCTGCCCGGCGAGCGCCGGCGCGTCCGTGAAGTAGATCTCGTCGCCGCCGAAGTCCAGCAGCTCGGTGTAGGCGACCGAGAGGCCAGACTGCCGGCAGGTCTGCGCCGTCACGCGCGCGATGAGGTCGCCGGCGAGCAGGAGGTGGACCTCGTCGCGGCCGACCATCCGCGCCACGTCGGCGTTTTTGCGGTCCTGGAGAACGGCGACGATGTGGTAGCGGCCGTCTTTGCGGGTCGGGCTGTTGGTGAGCGCGAGGATGGTCTTGATGACGCTCGCGTCCGGGTCGTCGGTCTCGGGCGCGAGCACGACGATGGCGCGCGCGGCGTCGGGGTTGACGAGCGCGAGGTCGGCCGGGTCGATCGGCGAGCCCGTGCGGCAGACGACGCGCGTCGTCTGCCAGTCCGGCACGCGCGCGCGGAGCGCGTCCAGCATGTCGCCTGCGTCCTCGTCGGCGAGGATGGCGATCGTCTGGCGGCGCTGGTTCGCGTTGGCGAGCACGATCTCGGAGACGACGGTGAACACCTGCGACGACCACCCGAGAATAACGGTGTGGCCCTCGACGGCGACGAACGAGCGGCCCTTGCGGAGGCTCTCGAGGCGCCCCTCGATGCCTGTCGTCAGGAGGCCGATGAGCGTCGAGACCACGAAGATGCCCCCGAGCGTGAGCCCGAGCGTGACGAAGAGGAGCGGCCACGAGCCCTCGTCGCCGCCCATGCCGCCGGCGTCCATCGCGCGCATCAGCCCCGCCCACGCCACCTGCCCCGCGCTTCGGTGGTCGGGGTCCAGCCCGGCCGCGATGACGACGGCCGTGAACACGGCGATGAGCACGAGCGACGCCACGAAAAGCCACCCGATGAGGGCGACCGGCCCGCGCGCCATCGCGTTGTCGAAGGCGTAGCGCAGACGGGCGCGGGTCGTGAGGGCTCGGGGCATATCAGGGGTGGCGGGTGACGCGCGAAGGTATCCGCGGCCGCCCCGCCGAACCGGACATCCGCGGGCGCGAGGCAGGGCGCGTGGGGTCAGGCGGACACAAAGCCGTGCCCGACGGGACCTCGCCGCGCCGCCGGCGTTCGCAGCGCCCGTTTTCCCACTTCCGATGACCGGCCTCGACGCCCTCCGCCTCCGCACGCGCCGCCTCACCGACGACCGGGTGCAGGTGCGCGGCCGCGACTACGTGCTCTGCTGGCTCATGCAGGCGCTCCGCGCCGACGAGAACCCGGCTCTCGACGCCGCGATCGCGCTCGGAAATAAACACGGCCTGCCGGTCGTCGTGCTGCACGCGCTCGAGACGGCGTACCCGCATGCGTCGCACCGCCTGCACCGCTTCATCCTCGAGGCGAGCCGCGAGCTCGGCCCGGGCGTCGAGGCGCGCGGGCTGCGGTTCGTGCGCTACGTCCGGCAGGACGGCGAAGGCGAGGTGGACCTCGTCGCGCGCCTCGCCGAGCGTGCCGCCGCCGTCGTCGTGGACGACGTGCCGACGTTCGTCACGCGCGGCTACGCCGACGCCCTCGCCGCGCGCCTCGGCCGCGCCGTGCTGGCCGTCGACGCGTGCTGCGCCGTCCCGATGAACGCCTTCCCGACGCACCTCGCGACGACGCCTGCCTTCCGCGCCGCGCACACGCCACTGCGGAAAGAGCACATCGAGGCGGAGACGCGCCAGGAGCCCGAGGCCGCGCGCTTTGACGGCGACGTCGGGCCTGGAGTCCCTCGACCTGCCGGACGACGACGCCGGCCTCGACGCGCTCATCGCCGCGTGCGGCGTCGACATGACGCTGCCGCCCGCGCCGGGCTGGTCCGGCGCGCGGTCGGTCGCGCTCGAGCGCCTCGCGATTCGCCGTCGAGGCCGTCGTGCCGCGCTACAAGTGGACCCGCAACAACCCGGCGCTGGACGACGCGACGGCTGCCATCTCGCCGTGGATGCACTTCGGCGTCCTCTCGCCACGCGAGGTCGCGCGGGCCGTCTACACGGCTGAGGACCGCCGGCGACCGTCCACGCCGCCGCGCGGTGGAAATTCCTCGACGAGACGCTGACGTGGCGCGAGTACTACCACCACCGCGCGCGCCACGTTGCCGGCTGGGCGTGCTGGTCCGGCCTGCCGAAAGGGGCCCGCGAGACGCTCATGGCCCACGCCGACGACCCGCGCCCGCACGTCTACTCGCTCGGCGAACTCGCGCGCGGCGAGACGGACGACGAGACGTGGAACGCCGCGCAGAAGCAGTTTTTGCTGGACGGCTGGATGAACAACAACCTGCGGATGGTCTGGGTAAAGCAGATCCTGAAGTGGACGCCGGACCCGCAGAGCGCCTGGGCGACGGCCTGCTATCTCAACGACCGCTTCTCGCTCGACGGCCGCGACGCCTCGACCTACGGCGGCATCCGCTGGGGCTTCGGCGACGCGAAGCCGGGCTACCGCGAGATCCCGATCTACGGGACCGTCGCGCCGAAAGGCGACGGTGCCGTTCGCAAGCGCGACGGCGCCGCGGCGTGGCTCGCCGAGCAGGCCGCGCGTCCCCCGCTCGACGTCGCGGTTCCGGAGGACCCGGCGGACGCCTTCGCGCGCTACCTGTAGCCGACGGCGTCAGCGGTAGCCGGCGGCTTGGAGCTGGAACAGCTCCGCGTACGTCCCGCCGAGTTCCAGGAGCTCCGCGTGCGAGCCGATCTCCGAGACGCGCCCGCCGTCGAGAACCAGGATCCGGTCCGCCATGCGGACCGTCGAGAAGCGGTGCGAGATGAGGACCGCCGTCTTGCCGGCCGTGAGGTCCTTGAAGCGCTCGAAGACCTCCGCCTCGGCGCGCGCGTCGAGGGCGGCCGTGGGCTCGTCGAGGATGAGCAGCTGCGCCTCGCGCATGTAGGCCCGCGCGAGCGCGACCTTCTGCCACTGCCCGCCCGAGAGGTCCACGCCCGTCTTGAAGCGCTTGCCGAGCGTCTGCTCGTAGCCCTCCGACAGGCCCGCGATGACCGCGTCGGCGAGCGAGCGCTCGGCCGACGTCTCGATGCGCGGCCGGTCCGCCCGCTCCTCGATGCGCCCGACGGCGATGTTCTCGGCCGCCGTGAGGTGGTAGCGCACGAAGTCCTGGAAGATGACGCCGATGGCGTCGCGGAGGCTCGCGAGGTCGATCTCGCGCAGGTCCACGCCGTCCAGCAGGATGCGGCCCTCGTCGGGGTCGTAGAGGCGCGCGAGCAGCTTGACGAGCGTCGTCTTGCCGGCCCCGTTCTCGCCGACGAGCGCGAGCGCCTCGCCCGCGTGCAGCGTGAACGACAGCCCGCGGACCGCCCATTTGTCCGAGCCCGGGTAGCGGAAGCCGACGTCCTCGAACACGAAGCCCTCCTGGATCGGCTGCGGAACGGGCCGCGCGCCCTCGGCCGAGACGACGTTCGGGGTGATGTCGAAAAACTCGAACAGGTCCGCGAGGTAGAGCGCCTGCCCGGCGACGGACGAGAAGCTCGACAGGAGGCCTTCGAGCAGGCTCCGCATCCGCTGGAACGAGCCCGCGAGGAACGTCAGGTCGCCGATCGAGAAGGCGCCCGTGGCCGTCCGGTACAGGATGACGGCGTAGGCGGCGTAGTAGCCGACCGAGCCGACGCCCGAGAGGAGCCCGCCCCACGACGCGCGGCGCACGGCGAGCGTCCTGTTGGCGTCGTAGAAGCCGTCCGCGAGCGTCCTGTACCGGTCCGTGAGGTAGGTGTTGAGGCCGAAGACCTTGACCTCCTTGGCCGTCTCGTCTGAGGCGCCGATCATGCGGAGGTAGTCCAGCTCGCGGCGCTCGGGCGTCCACGCGTACGTCAGCGAGTAGGACTGCGCGTTGAAGTGCGCCTCGCCGAGGAAGGCGGGCACGAGCGCGAGGCCGAGCAGGACGAGCAGGCCGGGCGCATAGGCCACGAGGCCGACGCCGAGCGTCGCGACCGTGATGACGTCCTGCGCCTGCCCGAAGACCTGCGAGAGGAGCACCATCCGGCCGGTCGTCTGGCGGCGCGCGCGCTCGAGCTTGTCGTAGAAGTCGGCGTCCTCGAAGTGGGCGAGGTCGAGCGCCGCGGCGTGCTCCATCAGGCGCACGCTCGTCGCGTTGGTGAAGAGGTCGCCGAGGAGCGAGTCGCACAGCGCCGTCGCCCGGCCCAGGAGGTCCGAGAGGAGCGCGAGGCCGAACTCGGCGAGCAGGAGCGCCCCGAGGCGCGCGAGCGGGCCGGACGTCCACGCGGCGAGGTGGAAGCCGTCCGCCAGGGTTCCGGCCGCGGCGACGCCGACGACCTCGTCCACGACGAGCTTGCCGACGTAGAGCATCGCCACGGGCACGAACGCGCGGACGAGGCGCAGCGCGACGGTCGCGGACGTCAGGAAGGGGCTCGTCGCCCAGACGAGGCGGAACAGCGGCGGCAGGTACTTCAGCGCGCCAACGCGCTCGCGGAAGGGCAGCGCCTGCGCGGCCGTCCGGCCGCGGGCTGCGCCCGGCGAGCCGGAGGTCTGGCGCGCGGCGCGGGCGTCGCCGCGCTCGCCGGAGGATCGGGTGGAAGCCATGGCGGGTCCACGCCGCGACCGCGTGCCGGGTTCGCCCGAACCCGCCCGCGCGCGCCTCGTTCACGGTCGCCTTGCCCGGTTGGTCTCCCGCCTCTCCAGTTGACGCCGGGGCGGCCGGTTGACGCTGCGGAGGGCCGGTTGAAGGCTCCACAAATCGCCCATGCCTACGCTCGCCGCCCTCGCCGCCGCCCTCGCGCCGCTCCTCGACGCCGCCCGCTACCACGCCGAAGACGACCCCGCCGGCGTCTGGATCGCGTCCGACCGCCCGGTGCAGCGCCTCGGCCTGCGCCTCGACCCGGGGACCGGCCCGGCGGACTGGCTGCCGCCCGACGTGGACGCGCTCCTCGTGCACCGGCCGTTCGGGCTGTGGCCCGCGCGCCTGCCCGCCGGCGTCGGCGTGCTCGCCGTGCACCGCGCCCTGGACGACCGCTTCTCGACGGGCCTCAACCCGGCGCTCGCTGCCGCCCTCGGGATGGCCGTGGACGCCGAGCCGCTCCTCCGCGACGGCGCGCCCATCGGCATGGTCGGGACGCTCGCCCGACGCCGAGGCGCGCATGGTGGATGCGTTCGGCGGGTTCGAGGCGACGGAAGGGCCGGAGACCGAGACCGACCGCGTGGCGGTCGTCGGCGCGATGACCGAGGCGCTCGTGCTTGAGGCAGCGGCGCGAGGCGCCGGCCTCTACGTGACGGGCCAGATGCGGCGGCCCGCCGAGGCGGCGGTGGTGCGCACCGGGATGCGCGTCGTCGCGGTCGGGCAGGCGCGCTCGGAGCGCTGGGGCCTGCGGCACCTCGGCTCCTTCCTCGCCGCCGCCTTCCCCGGCCTCACCGTCGTGGACCTGGACGCCTAGCGGATGACGACGACAGGGCGCGTGAGGCGCCCGTCTCCCGCCGTGACGCGGACGACGTAGGCGCCGGGCGCGAGCCCGCCGAGCGGCAGCGCGAACGCATGCGTCCCCGCCGCAGCGTCGGTGTCCATGATGAGGGCGACGCGGCGACCGAGCGCGTCGAGGAGCTCGACCGTGACGTGGCCGGCCGGGTGCAAGACGGTCGCGGTGGCCGCGCCGCGCGCCGGGTTGGGCGAGACGGTGAGCGCGAGCCTCCTGGGCGCGTCCGCCGGCTCCGACGCAACGGACGCTGGGGTGTAGCGGACAACACCGGGAGAAATCACGCCGCCGGCTCCGCTGAACTGACCGCCGACGATCAAGTCTCCGTTGCGGTCCGTGGCTATCCCGTAGACGCTGGTCTGGTAAAAGGAGCCGACGACTGGCCCGAGGGCCGTCCACGCCGTTCCGTCCCACGATGCGAAGGCCGGTGTAGCGGAGACGTAGGGGTTTCCACCGACGTAGAGCCGCCTGTCCGGCCCGACGTGAAGTGCCCACACGTTGGCCGGGACGCCTTCCGGCTGGCCGACGGCAGACCACGTGGTGCCGTCCCACCGCGCGAGGTTGCGCGCCGCGACGCCGTTCATCGATGCGAAGTAGCCGCCGGCGTAGAGGTCGCCGTTCGGCGCGAAGGCGAGCGCGTTGACCGGCACCTCGGAGCCCGGATTCGTCGCCCCGATGATCTCCCACGCCGTCCCGTCCCACCGCGCGACCGATGCCGACGTGGCGTCGCCGGGCCGGCGGATAAACTCGCCGCCGACGTACAGGAGACCGTCCGGCCCGACCGCCATGGACCACACGCCGCCCAGAAGGCCGGCTCCGACAGGCGTCCACGCGGAGCCGTCCCACCTCACGATTCCAGACAAGTCGTCGTAGGTACGGCCTCCGACGTAGACGACCCCATCCGTCCAGACGGCGACGGAGTACAGTTCTCCGAGCCCGACCGATTGACGGTTTCCAATTGAAGTCCATGCTGCCCCGTCCCAGACGAGCACGTCGCTCCTGTCGGTGATGGCGGCTAGCCGACCATCCGGCGCCGCCGCGATCCCGTAGACGCCGCCGTAGGCCGAGTAGTCGATGCCGTCGCCGACCGCAGTCCATCCCGCACCATCCCACCGTGCGACTCCTCGGGCGAGGACGCCCGCTACCGATGAGGAAAATCCGGCAGCGTAGACGTCTCCACTGGGGCCTGTCACGAGCGAGTAGAAACTGCCCGTCTGGCTCCCGAAGCCGGTCCAGGCGGTCCCGTCCCACCGCGCGACGGCCTGCGCGGGCTGGTCGCCCGCTGCCCCGAAGTCCCCGCCCGCGACGAGGCGCCCGTCCGGATCGAAGGCGATTGCGGCAACGGTGCCCTCGGTCCCCCGGCCGAGGAGGCTCCATTCCGTCCCGCTCCACCGCGCGATGCTGCGCGCAGGAAGCCCGCCCGCCGTCGCGAACAGCCCTCCGACGTAGAGCCCGCCATCCGGACCGTATGCGAGCGCCTCAACGGGCCTGTCGACGCCGGTCCCGATCGGTGCCCACGTGCTCCCGTCCCACCGCGCGAGGTGAGACACGGCAACGCCGCCGATGCTCGAGAACTCCCCACCGACGACGACGGACCCGTCTGGCGCAGCCACGACCGCCCGGAGGTATCCGCCGACGAGACCATTCCCAACCGTCTGCCAGGCGATTCCGTCCCACCTCGCGACCTTGACGAGCGCGCCACCGCCGACGTGCAGGAACCCGCCGACGACGAGGCGTCCGTCGGCACCGATGCTCAGCGCGTCCACGCGGCCGCTCAGTTCGCCCGGCGTACCTATGCGCTGCCATGCTGCGCCGTCCCATCGGGCAATGCCACCCGCGGATGTCCCGTCGGAGAGGCGAAGACGTCCAGATGCGATGAGCGCCCCGTCCGACGCGATGCCGAGCGCCCGCACGTCGCGCGCGAGCGTGTCGGCGGGGGCGCCGAGGCTCTGCCATGCTGCCCCGTCCCACCGGGCGACGCCGCTGACGGCCGAGGTGCCCGAGGTCGTGAAATCGCCCCCGGCGTAGACCGCCCCGTCGGGCGCGGTCACGAGGGCGCTCACGGTTTTTCCTTGGACCCCGAGGCCATCGCCCATCGGCTCCCACTGCGTGCCCGTCCACCGCGCCACGTTGCGTGCCGGCTGTCCGCCCGCCGACGAGAACGACCCGCCGGCGACGAAGCGGCCCGCCGCCTGCGCTGCGACGGCCGAGACGGATCCGTTCACGGACGGCCCATCCGGGCCGGTGCTGATGTCCGAGAAGACGCCCTGTGCCGCGGCGGGCGAGGCCACGAGGGCGAACACAGCGACGAGAAGCAAGGCGCGCATGAGCGGGCGGGGGCAGGCGACGATGCCCGAACATAGGGCACCGCCGCGACACGCCACGGCGAGACCAAGCCTCATTCAGGGCATTTCGCGCGCCCCGGAGCGCTTCGCCAGTTGCATGTGCAATCCGTGGGATGACAGAGCGGACGACACCGCCCCCGCCCGGCCCTGCGGCCGGCTCCCCCACCACACCTCTTCCCGGCCGCCCCGGCCACCCGTCTCGATGGAGTTCCGCCCACCCCGCCTGCACGTCACCGACGTCTGGCCCGCCTCGGCCTTCGCGCCCGCCGCGAAGCGCCCGCTCGTGCTCGTCGTGGACCGCGCCCGCGATCCGGCCGACGGCGACGTCGTGGTCGCGTCGCTCGACGGCGACCTCACGGTGAAGCGGCTGCGCGCGGCGCGCCGGCGGCGAGGTCGTCGTGTCGCTCGTGCCCGCCTCCTCGGACTTCCCACCGATCCTCGTCCGCGAGGAGCAGGACCTCACCGTGTGGGGCGTCGTGACCCACGTCGTCCACGCGGTTCGATGACTCCAGAATCCGTCCCCCGCCGCCTGTTCGCGCTCGTCGACTGCCGGGCGTTCTACGCGTCGTGCGAGCGTGTCTTCGACCCGAGCCTCGCGGGCGTGCCCGTCGTGTTTTCCTCGAGCAGCCGCATCGCGAGGTTGGGCACGACGACGACCTCGGCCGAGTCCGCCGGCGTATAGGCGATCGAGAACACCTCGCGCATGTCGAGCTCGCCATACTGTCGCCGTCGCCGGGCGGACCCAGACGGTCTGGCCGCGGCCGCTCGCCGAGGTCGAAGTCGACCGCGTAGTCTCCGTTCTCCTCGATGTCGTAGCTGCAGGCCGAGCGTCTTCAGCGCAGCCTCGACACGCGCGTCGGGCGGCGCCGGGCCGTCCTGGCCGCGGGCCGCCGGGGCGATGAGGAGGACGAGTGCGAGCAGGCAGAGCCGCATGGATGCGAAGGCAGATGCGGCCGGAAGATCGCCCCGTCAGCCTGCCTCGGGAGCCGTGTCGTCCCAGTGGTCCAGCATGTCGATGACGGCGTTCGCGATCTGGTCCTGGTCGACGGTCCCGACGATCTCGCCGTGCTTGAAGAGGTGCGCGCGGCCCCGCCCGAGGCTGACGCCGAGGTCGGCGCCTGCGGCCTCGCCCGGCCCGTTCACGGCGCAGCCCATCAGCGCCACGTTGAGGTCGTGCGTGTAGCCGCGCTTCGCGACGGCCTCCTCGACCTCCTCGACGACCGAGAACAGGTCGCCGGCGAGGCGCCCGCACGTCGGGCAGGCGATGACGTTGACGCCCGGCCGGCCGAGGCGCAGCGACTTCAGGATCTGGTGCCCGACCGCGACCTCGTGGACCGAGTCGGCGGCGAGCGAGACGCGGATCGTGTCCCCGATGCCGTCCGCGAGCAGGCTCCCGATGCCGATCGACGACTTGACCGGGCCGGTCTTGAGGCTAGCCCGCTCTCGGTCACGCCGAGGTGCAGCGGGAAGTCGGTCCGCTCGGCGAGCAGGCGGTAGCTCTGGATCATGAAGTACACGTCCGAGTGCTTCACCGAGATCACGAGGTCCTCGAAGCCCTCGCGCGCGCACACCTCGACGTGGCGCATCGCGGACTCGAAGAGCGCCTCGGGCCGCGGGAAGCCGTACTTGTCCATGATGTCCTTCTCCAGCGAGCCCGCGTTGACGCCGATGCGGATCGGGATGTCGGCCGCCTTGGCGGCGACGAGCACCTCGCGCTCCCACTCCTCCTTGCCGATGTTGCCCGGGTTGAGGCGCACCTTCGCCACGCCCGCCTCGATGGCCTTGAGCGCGTAGGTGTAGTTGAAGTGGATGTCGGCGACGATCGGGACCGGGCTCCCGGCGACGATCTGGCGCAGCGCGTCGGCGTCCTCGGGGCGCGGCACGGCCACGCGCACGATGTCCGCGCCCGCGTCGGCGAGGCCCTGGATCTCGGCGAGGCAGCCCTCGACGTCGTGCGTCTTGCCGGTCGTCATGGACTGGACCGTGATCGGCGCGCCGCCGCCGATGCGGACCTCCTGCGGGACGCCGTCGACGGTGTGGCGCAGCACGACCTGGCGGCTGTGGCGGCGCGGCCGCACGGGCGCCTGCCCGGACTGGGTGGACTCGGCCTGGGACATCTCCATGATCGCGGCGGGAAGGGAACGGGCAGCTAACGGGGCTCGGCGCGCAGAGTTTAGGCCGGGACGCGCGCGGGTGGCGCGGTCCGGATGAAAACGCACGCGCCAGAACGCGCGACGCCGCCGATGCGCAGGCATCGGCGGCGTCGCAGCAGCAGAGAGGCAGCGCTACGAGTTCGTCCGCGCGGCGCGGCGGGCGCGGTCGAACTGGACCTGCTGCGGGCTGCCCGGCGGGATCGAGTACGGGTCGGCGGGAAGCGTCGACGCGGATGAGCTCCGGGCCGGTCGCCGTCTGGCGGAAGCGCTGCGGGGCGCCCGACGCCTGCTCGCCGAGGACGAGGACGGTCGTGCCCTGGCGGATGATGCGGCCGCGGCTGGCGAGCCCGCGGTCGGCCGTGCCGTTGGAGGTCACCCAGCCGTCGGCCCAGTCGTAGATCCACTGCGCGTCGGCCGTCATCAGGCGGACGCAGCCGTGGCTCGCGGCGCCGTTCGTCGGCAGCGCGTAGTACTGGTGGACGTGGATGCCGCGCTCGTCGAAGAAGTCGAAGACCCAGCGCATGTCCCACTACTGGCCCGGGCGGGCTGAGCGTGGACACGCGGTGGAGCTCCTTCCAGTTGAAGTTGAAGCGCCCGTTCGGCGTCTCCGACTCGTCCTTGCCCGTCGAGACGAGGCCCCAGCGGTCGAGGTCGCCGTTGCGGTACGCGGCCCACGCCTGGACGCCTTTGTGGATGACGAACATCTTGTCGAAGCCCGCCGCGCCGGCCCAGTGGCGCGGGAACGGCGCGTAGGCGCGGAAATCGAGGTCGTAGTGGTCCGGCAGGACCAGCGTGTCGCCGATGCCGATGTCCGGCAGGTTGCCCGCGGCGTCCATGTAGACGCCGTTCAGGAAGGCCGGGACGGTCAGGCGCTGCTTGCCCAGCGCGATGTCGCCGTCGCCGACGCCCTGGTAGAGCGCGGCGCGCGCGACGAGGTCGAAGCCGCTCGGGTCCGCGAGGACGTGGTTGCGGAAGCGGACCTCCGGGATGGCGTCGAGCGAGTCGCGGCGGGCGTAGAACAGCTCGGCGAGGCGGTCCTGGTTGTACATCGAGCGCGCCTCGGGCTGCGCGAGCGCAGCGGCAGGGGCCAGCACGAGCGCGAGCAGGGCGAGGCGCAGAGCGGAGGTCGGGAACGTCATCGCGGCGGAAAGGCTGAGGAGGAGGGTCAACGGGCGCGGGGCGCGGCGCAGTGCCCCGCGCCGAGCGGAGGCGAGAAAGATCGGGTCGCAGGCGACGCGGCGCTCAGACGGCGGGCGGCGTCGTGACGAGCAGAACGATGTAGGCGGCGTAGGCGAGCACGAGCGCGACGCCTTCGGCGCGGCCGAGGCGACGGCGCAGCAGCACGAGCCCGAAGGCGAGCACGCTCGCGGCAACCATTGCGCCGAGCGTCGTCCACGTCACGCCGCCCTGCCCGACGGGGTTCAGCACGGCGGCTACGCCGAGCACGCCGAGCACGTTGAAGGTGTTGCTCCCGACGACGTTGCCGAGCGCGATCTCGGGCTCGCCCTTGCGCGCCGCGACGATGGACGTGGCGAGCTCGGGAAGGCTCGTGCCCGCCGCGACGAGCGTGAGCCCGATGAGGGCCGGGCTCACGCCAAAGCCCGTCGCCAGCCCCACGGCGCCGTCAAGCAGCCAGCCGGCCCCGACGACGAGCGCCACGAGCCCGGCCGCGAACGAGCCCGAGCGACCACCACAGCGGCTTGCGCGCCGCCTCGGCCGCAGCCCGGACCTCGTCGCTCATCTCGGACGCGGCCGCCTTCGCCTCGCGCCGGCTCGCGCGCACGTTGAACGCGGTGTACCCGAGGAGCCCGGCGAGGAGCACGGCCCCCTCGAGCCGGCCCACGACGCCGTCGATGAGGAAGAGGCACGGCAGGACGGTCGCGCCAAGCATCACCGGGAGGTCGCGGCGGACGAGCGCGCGGTCGACCGTCATCGCCCGGATGAGGGCGGCGATGCCGAGGATGAGCGTGATGTTGAAGAGGTTGCTGCCGACGACGTTGCCGAGCGCGATCGCCGAGTTGCCGGTGTAGGCCGCCTCGGCCGAGACGGCGAGCTCAGGGCTCGACGTGCCGAAGGCGACGACCGTCAGCCCGACGACGAGCGGGCTCAGGCCGACGCGCAGCGCCAGCGCGCCGGCGCCGCGGACGAGCACGTCCGCGCCGGCCGTGAGCACGGTGAGGCCGACGAGGACGAGGCCGACGTCGAGGAGGGCCGGGGTCATGGCAGGGCGGGTGTGGCGCGGGTCGCGCGGGAGATGAAGAGGGCGCCCAGCACGCCCATCAGGAGCGACGCGGCGAAGATCCCGGCCTTGGCGCTGTCGAGCACGGCCGGCGTGTCGAAGGCCAGCGTGGCGATGAAGATGGACATCGTGAAGCCGATGCCGGTGAGCAGGGCGACGCCCACGAGGTGCCCCCACGTCACGCCCGGCGGCTTCACGGCCAGCCCGGTCTTGATCGCGATCCACGCCGCCAGCAGCACGCCGGCGGGTTTCCCGACGACGAGGCCGGCCAGGATCCCGAGCGACGCCGGGTCGGAGAGCATCGCGACGGGCGAGCCCGCGAACGCGACGCCGGCGTTCGCGAGCGCGAAGACGGGCATGATGATGAGGGCGACGGGCGTGTGGAGCGTGTGCTCGAGACGCGCGAGCGGCGACTCCGCGTCCTCGGCGGCCTGCTCGAGGCGCGCGATGGCGTAGGCCTGCTCGGCGTCCGGCGCCGTCTGCCCCGGCCGCATCCGGGCCGCGAAGTCGCGCACGATCTCGGCGGCCCGCTCGGCGAAGGCCGGCGCGTCGAGGCGCCGCGTGGCGGGGATCGTGAGGGCCGTGAGCACGCCCGCGATCGTCGCGTGGACGCCCGACTTCAGCATCGCCACCCACAGCACGACGCCGACGAGGAGGTACGCCGCGGGACGCATCACGCCCAGCCGGTTCATCCCGAGCAGCAGCACGAACGCCGCGCCGGCGACGGCGAGCGGCACGAGCTTGATCGACGCCGTGTAGAAGAACGCGATCACGAGGACAGCCGCGAGGTCGTCGACGATGGCGAGGGCGGTCAGGAAGATCTTGACCGCGAGCGGCGCGCGGCGCCCGGCGATAGCGAGCACGCCGATGGCGAACGCGATGTCGGTCGCCATCGGGACGCCCCAGCCGCCCGCGCGGTCGGTCCCGGCCGTGACGGCGAGGAACAGCAGCGCCGGCACGACCATCCCGCCGAGCGCGCCGGCGACGGAGAGCGCCGCCTGCCGCGGGTTAGACAACTCGCCCGCGACGACCTCGCGCTTGATCTCGAGCCCGACGAGAAAGAAGAAGATGGCCATCAGGCCGTCGTTGACCCACAGCGCGAGCGGCTTCGCGATGACGAGCGGCCCGCCGCCGACGGTGAACGTCGCGTTCCAGAGCGCGAAGTAGCTCTCCGATGCCGGCGAGTTCGCCCAGACGAGCGCTGCGGCGGCGGCGACCATGAGGAGGACGCCGCCGGCGGCCTCGGATTTGAAGAAGGCCTCGAACGGCCGGAGAACGGTCTGCATCTGGTTCTGGGTCACGCCCCGAAGTGGGGCGGTGCATCGGGCCGGACGAGGCGCGCCTCGTCCGGAATCCTGCGGGCCGCCGCCACGCGCGTCGCGCGGCGGGGCGTCATGCGGCGCGTTCCCAGATCACGAGCAGGCCGAGCCAGCGCGCGTGCGCGCACGCCGCCTCGTGGGGCGCGTGCAGGTCGAAGCGGCAGCGGCTCGGGGTCTTCATACGCCTCCAACGCCGGACGCCGGCCGCGTATCCCGCTGATTTGCCGTATGAAGACGGTTTCACCGAGGCGCTGCGCCTCAGCGTGTCTCGGCCGAGTCTGCGGGCGCCCCCGCCGTGTCGGGTGCGGCCCAGCGAAGGTGCGTGCGGACCGGCCGGTGGTCGGAGAAGCCGACGTCCGTCACGTCGGCCCCGACCACGTCGAGCGCCGGGTCGACGAGCACGAAGTCGATCCGGACGACCGGGCGCTGGGCGTGGTACGTCCTGCCCCACGTGAGCCCGCCCGCCTCCCGGAAGGCGTCGACGCGTCGGGCGCCGGCCGTCCGGATCTGCTGGACCGTCCGGTTGTCGGCCGTCGAGTTGAAGTCGCCGGCGACGACGACGGGCAGGGTCTCCTGGCGGATGCGGGCCGCGAGGCGCTCCGTCTCCTCTCCGCGGCGCGCGTAGACGCCCCGGTACTGGCGCAGGTACGGCAGCCACGAGGCGGGCCGGCCGAGCCCGACCGACGGGTCGTCCCACGGCTTGACCTCGCCGAACGACCGCAGGTGGACGTTGTAGAGCACGAAGTCGCGGCCGCGCCAGCGCAGGTGCGTCCGGATGGCGAGCGACGCGTCGTGGTCCTGCCCCAGTCGCACGTCCTCCTGCCCGACGACGGTCACGCCGCGCCCGCGGCGGACGAGCAGGGGCACGCCGGTGCCGTCGTCGGCGGTGGGCAGGGCCGGCAGCACGAGGCGGTACGGCAGGCGCCCCTCGACGGCCGCGACCTGCACGCCCTGCTGGACCGGCGGGCCGCTGCGTCGGCTGATACGCCCACGCGTCCTGCATCAGCAGCACGTCCGGCGCCATCCTGCGGACGAACGCGACGGCCGAGTCGCCGAGGGCCTCGCGGCTCGGGCCGGCCGTCGGCAGGTTGAACGTCATCACGACGAGGTCGTCCGGGCCGGGCGCGCCGAGCGGCGCGGGCGAGTCGAACGAGCCGGGGACAGAACGCCACACGACGACGGCGAGCAGGAGGGCGTGGACGAGCACCCACCCGCGGCGCCACGCGACGAGCGGGACGAGCGTCGCCACGGCGAGCGCGCTGGCCGAGTAGGGCAGCCCGACGGCGGCAAGCTGCGCCCACCAGAACGGACCGGACGGAACGTGCGCCGCCACAAGGCCCGGCCGCGACGACGGCCACGAGCGCGCCGTCGACGAGCGCCCACGGCGCCCAGAGGATGCGCGCAGCGAGCGAGCGCCGCGCGCGGCGGTGCCGTGGGCCGGGCAAGCGGGCGGGAGCGGACGCTAGCCACGCCCCGCCCGGTCCAGGATCCGGCGCTCCTCGGGCGTGAGGCTGTCGATCCCCTGCGCGTTGATCTTGTCGAGGACGGCGTCCACGTCCGACGTCGCGGGGCGCGGCGGGCGCGCGGCGCGCTGCTCCATCGGCGTCTCGCGGCGGACATCCGTCGGGCGGGACACCGAGGCGCGGCCGGCCGTGCGGCTCGACGGCCGCCCGGACGAGCCGCCGATGCGGCAGCGCGGCGCGCGCGGAAGAGGGGCCGCGCCCAGCCCGTGAGGTCCGTCCCGCGCTTCTCGGCGAGCCCGACGAGCGCCCCGACGAGGGCGGCGCCGAGGTGCGACGGGTCCTTCTGGAAGGCCAGCTCGAGGACCACGATCACGATCGCGATCCACTTCAGCGCGACCGCCCCGATAAACATCAGGCCGATCGGGCGGTCCGGGTGGAGGACGGCCGTGTAGCACAGCAGCGCCAGCAGCGGGCCCCAGATGCCCGCGTAGACGCCCATCCCGCCGACGGCGGGCGCGCCGGTGCGGAAGCCGGTGGCAGCCATCGCGAGGAGCGTCCCGCCGAGCGTCCCGAGGACGTACACGCCGACAAGGCGGTGCGCACCGCCCTCCTGCTCGATGTCGCGGCCGAGCAGGCTCAGCCACGCCAGCCCGAAGCCGAAGAAGAGGAGCCCGAAGAAGCCCGGCTCGATGTTGGTGACGCCCCACGTGAGCGCGGCCCACGGCTGCGCGGCGAGCCCGGCGAGGTCTCCGGGGAGCGCCAGCCAGCGCATAAGGTCGCCCTGGCCGGCGATGCTCAGCACGACGTACACGACGTACGTCACGGCGTTGATCGTCAGCAGCGCGCCGAGCGCGGGCGGCAGCATGGCGCGCCAGAGCTGGAACTGGTTGAGCGGCGAGGTGGCGTCGGCCATGGCGGCGGGCAGGCGGAGGGCGCTAGGCGAGGCGGCGCGCCCGCTCGTGGCGGCGCCAGAGGAAGACGAACAGCGCGCCAGCAGCCATCCCGCCGAGGTGCGCGAAGTGGGCGACGCCGCCCACGCGGCCGGTCACGCCGAGGTAGAGCGAGACGAGGGCAGCTCCGGGGACGAGCCACCGCGCCTCGATCGGGAACGGGATCGGGAAGATAAAGAGCGTCGCGCGCGGGTACAGGATGCCGAACGCGGCGACGACGCCGAGCACGCCGCCCGAGGCGCCGAGCGTCGGGTAGATGGCGCCCGCGCCGAACGCGCCCGTCCAGAACGGGAGCGATACGATGACGAGCTGCAGCAGGCTCGCGCCGAGGACGGAGACGAAATAGAACGCGAGAAAGCGCCGCGGCCCCAGGGCCTGCTCGACCGGCGGCCCGATGGAGAACAGCGCGAACAGGTTGAACGCGATGTGCAGGATGCTGCCGTGCAGGAACGCCATCGTGACGAGCTGCCACGGGTAGAACGCCGGCGCGGCCTGCCCGAGCGCCGCGGCCGCCTGCGCGCCGCCGGACGGCCACAGCGCGAACCACTGCGCGACCGGCCCGAGCGCGTCCATCGACCCCGCCGGCAGCCAGTCGACCACGATCTGCGCGAGGAACGCGAGCCCGTTCAGGATGAGCAGGTTCTTGACGACGGGCGTCAGCGCCGCGGCGCGGCCCTGCATGGGGGAATCGGTCGGCACGGAGCGTCGGTTGGGGCGGGCTGCGAGAACGGGGCGGCCGGCTGCGAAGTTGCGGGAAGAGCCTGCGCGGGCGGTGGGGCGGCTCGCGGCGCACCGCCCGCCCGGTCCTTACCGCTCCAGCACGTTGATTCGCGCCGTGACGCGGGCGAAGGATCCGAAGACGCCGATGCCGCCCTGGACGTTGGTCGTCACGTTCGGGATCTCGCCCGGCGAGAGCGTCCCGCCGCCGGTCTGGTTGGCCGTGCCCTCGACGAACGCCTTGAACGCGTCGTCGAGCGCGATGAGCGCGACCTCCGTCGGGCCGTAGAAGCCGAAGGCGAGCCACGGCACGTTCACGCGCGCCGTCCCGTCGCCGAGCAGGATGTAGCTCGACTCGTTGATGATGCCCGACGAGCCCGACACGATCGTCGACGGGTCGCGGTCGCAGGTCACGCCGCCGCCCGGGTTGGCGTCGCAGCCGAAGAAGACGTCGCGGTACGTCGGGACGAGCCCGAAGCGGCCGGGCAGGTTGCGGCTGCGGTAGCGCGTCTCGCCGTCCTCCTGCACCTCGGTAAACTCGTCCGGGAACAGCGCCTGCGCGCGGGCGACGTACACGGACTGCCGGCCGGCCACGGACGACGTCGTGATGCGGAGCTGCGGGCCGGTCTGCGGGACCTGGTACACGGCCGAGTCCGGCAGCGTCTCGACGATGTCGAACTGGCGCGGGACCGTCGTCTCCGCTGTGAGGTCGCGGCCGTCGGCGCGGACGTCGAGGCGGTACGTCGCGCCCGGCTCGACCCGGGCCGGGGTGCCCACGCGCCCGTAGCGGCTCGTCGCCGGGTCGAAGGCAAAGCGGACGGTGTCGGGATCCGCGCCGAGGCGGACCGATCCGGACATCGGCGTCGCGGACGGCGGCCGTCGCGGGGTCGTAGACCTCGCCGAGCGGGACGGTCCGCGAGACGGTGACGTCCGGCATCTGCCCGTTCGCCTCGAGGAGGGCCGAGACGACGATCTGCTGGTCTGCGTCCGGGCTAGCCGAGTCGCAGGCGGTGAGCAGAAGGACGGCGGCGAGACAGGCGAGGGAGGCGCGCATCAGAAGCGGACGGTGAGGGAGACGTTCGGCAGGCGCGGCAGCTGCGTCACCCGCGTCTGCTCGACCGGGTTCTGGTCGAAGTCGTAGGTGATAAACCAGACGTTGCGTCGGCTGTACAGGTTGACGACCTGGAGCTGGAGCTCGGTGTCGCGGAGCGGCCCGATCCGGCCGTTGCGCTGGAGGCCGACGTCGACGCGGTGGTAGGGCGGGAGGCGCGCGTTGTTGAGGCCCGGCGAGTAGAGGCCGTCCGCCGCGGAGCCTGTCGGGAGGCCGTCGACCTCGTAGCGGCCCGTCGGGGCGGTGTAGGCCTGGCCCGTGGCGTAGGTGCCGGCCGACGTGACCTTCCAGCCCCGCCCGAGGGCGTACGAGACGACCGTCGTGAAGTCGTGGAGGCGGTCGTACTTGGGCGCGAACGTCCGCGAGAAGCCGGGCAGGTCCGGGTAGCGGCGGCGCGTCACGCCCAGCGTGTAGCTGACGAGGCCCGTCAGCGGGCCGCTCCCCTTCTCGAGGAGGAACTCGGCGCCGTAGGCGTAGCCCCGGCCGAAGCGGAAGAGGTCGCTGTAGCTCAGGCCCGAGACGTCCTGGTTGCGCGGGTTGAGGTCGAAGAGGTCGCGCATCGTCCGGCCGTAGACCTCGGCGTCGAAGCGGTAGCCGCGGCCGAGGCGCGTCTTGGCGCCGAGCACGAGCTGGTCGGACTCCTGCGGCCGCACGCCGGGCCCGGTCGTGACCCACGTGTCGAAGCCGGAGAAGGCCTCGGACGAGATCAGCGACAGGAACTGGTGGTAGCGGCCGGCCGCGGCCTGGAGCACGAGCGCGTCGCCGAACGCCCGCTCGACCTGCAGCTGCGGCGACACGCGGACGTAGCGCGCGAGGACGGGCGCGAGGTCGTCCTGGAGGTCGTCCGTCCGCGACTGGAAGCCCTCGACGCGGACGCCGCCGGAGACGAGCCAGCCCGCGCCGGGGCGCAGCCGCGTGAGGACGTACGCCGAGGCGTACTGCGACGGGTTCGTGTAGTTGGTCGCCGTCGTGCCGTTGAACTCGGACGACAGGTCGAGGCGCAGCGCGCCGCCCCACGCGCCGGCGCGGAAGCCGAGAGCCGGCGTCGGCGACCACTCGGCGTCGAGGCGCCCCGAGTAGTCCGTGATCGTGTTCGGCCGGCGGAAGACGGTCCCGGCGACCTCGCCGACGGGGTAGCTGAAGTAGCGGCTCGCCGTGGCGCGAGCCGTCGCGAAGACGGTTCCGGAGAGCAGGCGCGTGTAGGCGGCCGAGGCGGTCCGGTTGCCGTAGTCGAGCAGAAAGCGGCTGTCGGCGGCGAAGCCGAGGTCGACCTTGTCGCGGCCGGCGTAGACCGCGAGCGAGACGCGGTCGCGCGGCGAGAGGTCGGCGTTGACGCGGGCGTTGACGTCGTAGAAGTAGAAGCCGTCCGGGATGGCCGTGCTGTCGGGCGTCGACCGGAGGTAGGCGAGCAGCGGCTCGAGCGTGCTCCGGCGCGCGGCGAACATGTAGCTCGCGCGGTTGCCCAGCCCGGGGACCGGCCCCTCGACGCCGACGCGGCTCGCGAGGAGGCCGAGCGTCGCGTTGCCGGCCGTCCGGTTGCGGTTGCCGTCGCGGCTGGAGATGTCGAGGACGGAGCCGAGGCGCCCGCCGTACTCGACCGGGTACGCGCCCTTGAAGAGGCGGACGTCCTTGATCGCGTCCGTGTTGAACGTCGAGAAGAAGCCGAAGAAGTGCGTCGGGTTGTAGACCGTCGTGCCGTCGAGCTGGATGAGCGTCTGGTCCGGCGAGCCGCCGCGGATGTAGAGCGCGCTGGAGAAGTCGTTGGCGGCCTTGACGCCCGGCAGGAGCTGGATCGAGCGGAAGAGGTCCGCCTCGAAGACGGTCGGGAGCGACTGGACGAGGCGGATCGGGACCTCGGCGACGCCCGGCGGGCGCTCGTCGGAGAGCGACTGCTGGCCCTCGACGATGGCCTCGCCGATGGACTCGGGGGCGAGCGCCGCGTCGGCCTGGCGCGTCTCGCCCGGCTGGAGCGTCAGCGCGAGGCGCTGCGCGGCGTAGCCGACGTAGCTCACGCGGAGCACGGCCGCGCCGGCGGGGACGCCCGAGAGCGCGTAGAAGCCCTGCGCGTTCGTGACGACGGCGCGGTCGGTCCCGTCGAGGCGGACGGTCGCCTGGATGATTGTCTCGCCGGTCTCGGCGTCGCGGACGAACCCGCTGACGGTGGCCGTCTGCGCCGCGGCGGGCAGGGCGGCGAGCAAAGCGGCGAAAACCAAGAGCTTCATCAAGGGTCGGGGGTGGCGCGTGGCCGTACGGTACTGCCCGGGCGGGCGCGTGGCGAGGCCGAACGGAGTCCCGCCGCGCGTCCGTGCCCGTCTCCCTGCCGAGTTCGCGCGGAGCACCGAGGGGACAGCGGGGCGCACCGAGGGGACAGCGTGGCAGACATAGCGGGCAGCGTGGAGCACCGAGGAGACGGTGCTAAGCACCGAGGGGACGGCGTGGCACACCGAGTGAACGGTGCGAAGCACCGAGGGAACGGTGCGAAGCACCGAGGGGCCGGCGTGAGGCACGGGGGTCACCCGGCGGGCGTCTCGGCCTCCTCGACGGTCTCCATCGGGATGGGCCGGTCGGGGCGCTCGCCCGTCTCGAGAAACCGCATCACCTCGAGGACCGCGATCTCCTTGCGCTTCGCTTCGAGCATCACGTCGTACGGCGCGTCGCGCTCGCCGACCCCTTCCATGACCCCGACGAGCGTCTCGACGTCGTCCATGCTGAGAAAGTCCGCGTGGCCCGTCCGCGTGCCGGGTTTGTGGGACGAGAGGTGCAGCTTCGGCGGGCGGCCGTTCCACGTCGCGACGGCGCGGTCGAGGAGCGGGACGAGGCCCGCGTCCCACGTCTCGCCCGCCTCGGTGTCCGTGCCAGGGTTGAGGATGTGGTGGAAGAGGTCCACGACGACCGCGAGGCCGGTCCGCTCGGCCAGCCCGACGACCTCGTCGAGCGTGAACGTGGTGTCGTCGTTTTCGATGATGAGGCGCGCGCGGGCAGCATCCGAGAGCAGGTCCAGGTTGCGAGCGAAGGCGTCCATCGCGCTCGGCTTGTCGCCGTAGGCGCCGCCGACGTGGAGCGTCATCGTGCCCTTCGGGTCCATGAGCGCGAGAACGCGGGCCTGGTGCTCGAGCTCGTCCACCGAGTCGCGGACAACCTTCTCGCGCGGGCTGTTGAGGACGGTGTACTGGCCCGGATGGCTCGTCACGCGCAGCCCTTCGGCCTTCACGAGGCGCCGGATCTCGCGGAACTTCCAGTCGAACGCCTCAGCCCAGTCGAACGGGAAGGCGGCGAGCGGGCCGAACGGGATGAGGTCCGACGAGATGCGGAAAAAGCGGATGCCGTGGTCGACGTTCCAGCGCAGGCTCGCGAGGACGTCGTCGAGGTTCTGCGCGATGACCGGGATGACGGCCTCCGTGCGAAGGTTGGCGAGGCGGACGGTGCGGCTCTTGGTGCCGAGCGTCGCGTTGAGGCACGCGTAGCCGAGGTGTCGCAGGCGCATGGCGATCGGGGCGATGGCTGGCGGGAACGGCCGCGGCGCGGCGCGGTGCCCGGCCGCCCTTCATTCGTCGAACAGGCTCACGACCGTCTGCCCGTAGGCGCGCGTGACGACGAGGCCGGGCGCGTCGGCGAAGTCGTGGCGGTTGTCGTGCTCGAGCGCAAACAGCGCCCCGTCCTCGAGGTGGGGGCGGACGAGCGCGGGCAGGTCCGGAATCTCCGCGAGGTCGTACGGCGGGTCCGCGAAGGCGAGGCCGAACGGCGTGGGCAACGGGCGCCGCAGGAAGACGAGCACGTCGGCGCGGATGGCCTGCGCCGGGACGCCGAGGGCGGAGGCGTTCGAGCGGGCGACGGCGAGCGTCGGGCTGTGGTGCTCGACAAGCGTCGCCGACGCGGCGCCGCGGCTCAGCGCCTCGAGGCCGAGCGCGCCCGAGCCGGCGAACAGGTCCAGAACGGCCACGCCGTCGAAGGCCATGCGCGAGGCGAGCAGGTTGAAGAGCGCCTCGCGGACGCGCTCCGACGTCGGGCGCGTGCCGCGCCCGGGCGGCGCGGCGATGGTCCTGCCGGAGAAGGCGCCCGCGATGATCCGCACCTCAGCTCTGCGCCTCCGCGGTGCCGGCCGCGGCGAGGGCGGCGCCGAGGACGGGCGCGAAGGCGGCCAGCTCCCACGCCGTCGCACCGTCGACGGGGCGGCCGAAGAGGCCGATGGCGTTGAGCGGGAGGGCCGCCACGCCTGCAAGGTCGGCGAGGACGGCGAGGCGCGTCGGCGCGTCGGCGGTCCGGTCGGCGAGCGCGTCGCCGGTCGCGTAGATCCGGCCGATGGCGGCCGCGTCGTGGCCGGCCGCCTCGAGCGCCGCGAGGGCGTAGTAGGCCGTGTCCTCGGGCGTCGCGCCCGGCCCGAAGTGGCCGAAGACCAGCTCGCCGCCGCGGACGACCGCGACCTCGGTGTGCTGCGCGTACGCCCCGACGACGAGGTCCACGGACGGCGACATGCCGGCCGTCTCGGGCCAGAGCGCGCGGACGACGGCGGCCGAGGCGCGGCCCGCATCGGCGAGGTCGTAGGCCGGCGCGCCGAGCGCCTCGGCGAGGCGCCCGAGGCGCGCGTGCGCCGCCTCGGGGACGTGCAGCACGTGGTACCACAGCCGCGCGCCGCCGGGCTCGCCCGCAGGCGCGGCCTCGGCGCGGACGGGCACGGCGCGCACGCGGACCGGCGCGCCGGGCGCCACGTCAGCGAGGAGCGCCGTTTCCTGCCGGATCTGCTCGTCGCGGGCGGCGGCGGCGAGGCCGGCCGGGAGCGGCGTGAAGAAGGCCGTCGAGTCTGGCGCGGCGACGGCCACGACGAGCGACCGCGCCCTGGAGCCCGAGAAAACGTCTCGGACCGCGTCGGCGACGATCGCGAGCGTCGCCGGGTCGTCGGCGCCGAAGACGGCCGCCTCGGCGTCGGCGTCGAAGTCGCACGTGCCGAGGCGCAGCAGGCGCGGGCCGTCGGCGCCGGAGGCGGCCTCGGCATAGCGCATGGCCTGCCCGCTCAGAGAGACAACGGCGAGCGACGGGTCGGGGGTCATGGCGGGGGTCGGCGGGCGGCGGGGCCGCTAATATCCGCACGGCGCCGCGATGGAGTGAGCGCGCTCCGGATCCGACGCGTCGGCCAGAGGCGTTTGAAGTTTGGGGCGCGGGAGCGATCCCCAAAACCTCGCCCCCCCAGACGCATTCGCTCTATCCAATGCCCGACTCCGACCCGATGTCCTTCCTCTCACGTCTCTTTGGCGGCGGTGGCGGCACGTCGCTCTCGCCTGCGGCCTTCGTCGCGGCCCGCGATGCCAGTGCGCCGCTCCTCGACGTCCGCACCAAGGCCGAGGTCGCGGGCGGCGGCCTCCGCGGCGCCCGCCACGCGGACGTTTCGGCCCGCGACTTCCGCGCGCGCGTCGAGAAGATGAAGCTGCCGACCGAGGGCCCGGTGTACGTCTACTGCGCCTCGGGCATGCGCTCCGGCCGCGCCGTGGGCCTGCTGCGGCAGATGGGCATCTCGGGCGCCGTCAACGTCGGCGGGCTCGCCGCGCTGCGCGCCGCCGGCGCCGACTGAGCACCCGGAGTGCTCAACCAGAAGATTAACCCCATGCCCCCTCCCTCCGTGACCGACGACCTCCGCCTCGACTCCCTCGCCGTCCACGCCGGCCGCGACGACTTCCGCGCGCTCGGCGTCCATGCGCCGCCGCTCGACCTCTCGACGACGTACCCGTTCGAGTCGCTCGGCGCGGCCGTCGGCAGCCTCGACGCGATGATGGCGGGGAACGCGCCGACCGATGCGGGCGGCGCCGTCTACAGCCGCCTCCACGCGCCAACCGTCGCGCGCTTCGAGGCGGGGCTGGCGGCGCTCGAAGGGACCGACGCGAGCGTCGCCTTCGGCTCTGGCATGGCCGCGATCACCGCCGCCGTCCTCGCCGCGGCGGCGGGCGGCAAGCGCCACGTCGTCGGCGTCCGGCCGATCTATGGAACGACCGACAAGCTGCTCTCGTCCGGCCTCCTCGGCACGACGGTGACCTGGACCGACGAGGCAGGCGTCGCCGACGCGATCACGCCCGAGACGGGCCTCGTCTGCATCGAAACACCCGTCAACCCGACGCTCGATCTCGTCGACATCGCAGCCGTCGTCGAGGGCGGCCGGCGACGTGCCGACCATGGTCGACTCGACGTTCGCCTCGCCCGTCCTGCAGCAGCCGGCGCGCCTCGGCGCGGCCCTCGTGATGCACTCGGCAACGAAGTTTATCGGCGGCCACGGCGACGTGCTCGCGGGCGTTATCGCGTGCTCCGACGCGTGGGCGGCGAAGCTCCGCATCGTCCGGATCCTGACGGGCGCCGTGGTGCACCCGCTCGCGGCGTACCTCCTCCACCGCGGCCTCCCGACGCTCCCGCTGCGGGTGCGACAGGCGCAGGCCAGCGCCACGCTCCTCGCCGAGCGCCTCGACGCGCACGCCGGCGTGGGCCGCGTGTACCACCCGAGCCGCCCCGGCCGGGACCCGCGCGGCCTCGTCGGCACGCAGATGTCGGGCCCCGGCGCGATGCTCGCCTTCGAGGTCTTGGGCTCGGACGGCCTCGCGACGGGCGACGCCGCCTTCAATGCGGCCGACACGTTCCTCCAGGCGCTGCGCCTCGCGACGCCCGCCGTCTCGCTCGGGTCGACGGACACGCTCGCGCAGCACCCCGCCGGCCTGACGCAGCGCGTCCAGTCCGGCGCGGCCGGCGCGATCACGCCGGGCCTCGTCCGCGTCTCGGTCGGCCTCGAGGACGCCGAGGACCTGTGGGCCGACATGGCGCAGGCCCTCGACGCCGCGACGCGCTAGGCCGTCGGGTCGCCGCCGGTGACGCCGAAGACCTCGCCGGTGACGTAGCCCGACTCCTGCGACGCGAGGAAGACGTAGACCGGCGCGATCTCGGCCGGCTGCCCCGGCCGGCCGAGCGGCACGTCCTTGCCAAAGTCCTCGATGTTGTCCTGCGGCTGCCCGCCCGAGGGCTGCAGCGGCGTCCAGAACGGCCCCGGCGCGACGACGTTGGCGCGCACGCCCGTGCCGGGCGCGATCTGCTTCGCGAGCGCCTTCGTGAAGCCGATGATCGCCCACTTTGTCGAGGCGTAGTCCACGAGGCCGGGCGAGGGCTTCGAGCCCTGGATGGACGACGTGTTGATGATCGAGGCGCCGGGCGGCAGGTGCGGCAGCGCGGCCTTCGTGATCCAGAACATCGCGTAGACGTTCGTCTTGTACGTCTGGTCGAACTGCTCCGTCGTGATGTCGGCGAGGTGCTCCGTGTAGACCTGCTTGCCGGCGTTGTTGACGAGGATGTCGAGCCCGCCGAGCGCCGCGCGGGCGTCGTCCACGAGCTGGGTGCAGAACGCCTCGTCGGTGATGTCGCCGGGGAGCAGGTGCAGCGTGCCGCCCTCGCCTTCGACGAGTTCCTTCAGCGACTGCGCGTCCGCACTCTCCGAGTCGAGGTAGTTGATGGCGACCGCCGCGCCCTCGCGGTGGTAGGCGATGGCCGCCGCTCGGCCGATGCCCGAGTCGCCGCCGGTGATGAGCGCCTTGCGGCCGGTGAGGCGGCCGGTGCCGCGGTACGTCGCTTCGCCGTGGTCCGGCTCGGGGTCCATCTTCGCCGTCAGGCCGGGGGCGTTCTGCGGCTGGCGCGGGAAGGGCGGCTGGGGATACTGCGTCCGCGGGTCCTGCATCGCGAACTGGTCGGGTGTGTCGGGCATCGAGAGAGGGGTGGATGTGAAGAGCATCGTCCGGAAGGGCCGTCTCCACGGACGCCCGACGCCCGTCGCGGCTCCCGGCTCAGACACACGGATGCGGCCGCGCGGCACGTCTCATCCGTCTCCTGAGGGCCATATCGGGAATCGAACGGGACGCGAATACCGAAGTGTTAAGGAACTCGCGCCCCGTGGCCCGATACGAGAGCCACGGACAGACGAATGCGGCGGGAACGTCTTTACGTTGGTTCCCGCCCGTGCAGACCAGGCCTCCCGGCTTCCGCGAGAGACGATTCAGACGCCTCTCGCGGGCTCCGCAGTGCCCACCCCTTTCATTCACCTACCAACAGGCCGCCGATGTACGTCCCCCGTTCGCAACGGATGCTGGACCAGTACCTGCAGGAGATCGGGACGGTCCCGCTCCTCACCCCCGACCAGGAGGTCGACCTCGCGCAGCGCATCAAGAAGGGCGACCAGACGGCGCTGCACATGCTTGTGCGCGCCAACCTGCGCTTCGTCGTCTCGGTCGCCAAGAAGTACCAGGGCCAGGGGCTCTCGCTCGCGGATCTCATCTCGGAGGGCAACTACGGCCTCGTGAAGGCTGCGCAGCGCTTCGACGAGACGCGCGGCTTCAAGTTTATCTCGTACGCCGTGTGGTGGGTCCGCCAGAGCATCCTCAAGGCCCTGAGCGATCAGGTCCGCACGGTGCGCCTGCCGCTGAACCGCGTCGGCACGCTGTCGAAGATGCGCAAGGCCTCGGCGCGCCTCGCGCAGGAGCTCGGCCGCCAGCCGACGCCCGAGGAGATCGCCAAGGAGCTCGACCTCAAGGAGGACAAGGTCGTCGAGGGCCTCCAGCACTCGCGCCACAGCCTCTCGATGGACGCGCCGTTCGACGACGACGACGGCAACTCGCTGCTCGACGTCCTCGCCGACGACTCGTACGACCAGCCGGACGACGACCTCACGAACGAGTCGCTCAACATCGACATCGAGCGCGCGCTCGCCACGCTGCACCCGCGCGAGGCCGAGATCACGCGCCTCTACTTCGGCATCGGCCACGAGCAGCCGCTGACGCTCGTCGAGGTCGGCCAGCGCTTCGGGCTGACGCGCGAGCGCGTTCGCCAGATCAAGGAGAAGGCGCTGCGTAAGCTGCGCCAGAAGCACCGCCGCGAGGAGCTCGTCGCGCACCTCAACTAGGCGCGGCGCTCCGAGACGGATCCCTGAGGCCCGGACAGCGATGCGCTGTCCGGGCCTCGTCGCGTCGGATCCCCGGCGCCCCGGCGCCGTCTGTGGCCCTCGCCCGCGCCGCGCCGTGACCTACCTCGCCTTCCACCTCGCGTTTACGCTGCCGCCGCTCGTGGCGCTCGCCCTGTTCCGCCGGCTCCCCGCCGGCGTCTCGGCGGGTCGGGCGGCAGGCGTCACGGCTGGCCTTGCGGCGCTCGCCTTCGTCTACACGCTGCCGTGGGACGCGTACCTCATCGCCCGAGGCATCTGGGGCTACCCCGACGGCCGCGTCCTCGCGACGCTTGCGGGTATTCCAGTCGAGGAGCTGGCGTTCTTCGCCATCCAGACGGTCATCGCGGGCTTATGGACGCTCCGCGTGATGCAGCGGGCAGGCCACGGCGCCGTCCTGCCCCACCGCGGCGGTCGTGCGGCGCAGGTCGCCGGCGGCTTGCTCGGGCTCGCGCTCACGGCCCTCGGCGTCGCCCTGCTCGCGGCGCCGCGGACGCTCTACCTCGGGCTGATCCTCGCGTGGGCTGGTCCGCCGCTCGCCGTTCAGTGGGGGTGGGGGTTGGACCGGCTCCTCGGGCGCTGGCGCGTCTGGGCGCTCGGCATCGCCGTGCCCGCCGTCTACCTCTCCATCGCTGACACGGTCGCGATCCGCGACGGCATCTGGCGAGTCGCGCCCGAGACATCGACGGGCTGGACGCTCGGCGGGCTGCCTGTCGAGGAGGCGCTGTTCTTCGTCATCACGTCGGCGCTCGTGGTGCAGGGCATCCTGCTGGCGCTGGACCTGCTCGCCCGGCGCGACGCCTCACGGCCCGAGACACGGGTTGGTGCGCCGCGAGCGGAGGGTGACCTGGCGTGGTTCGCCGGTCCTCCCGAGCCTGATCGCATCCGCGCACGCGTGGAGAAAACTGTGCTGTGGCCGTCGCGGATCGCGCTGCTCGCGCTCGTCCCGTTCGGCCCGTGGAGCGCGACGTGGCCGCCGGTCGTGCTCGCGGCGCCGTTCGCGCTCAGCCTCGTCCTGTTCGGCCTGCCACACGGTGCCGTGGACCCGTTCGTGCTCAGCCGCCGGCCCCTCGGGCGCCTCAGCGTCTCGGCCGTCTACTTTGCCGCGGCCCTCGCCGTGCTGGCGCTGTGGGCCGCCGCGCCCGTCGCCTGCGCCGTCGCGTTTCTGGTGCTCACGGCGGTCCACTGGGGCACGTGCGACCTCCACACGCTGCTCGCCTTCGACGGAGCGCGCCACCTCACGACGCGCACGCAGCGCGCGGCGACGGCGGCCGTCCGCGGCGGCCTGCCGATGCTCGTTCCGCTCGCCGCCGCGCCCGAGGCGTACCGGCGCGTCGTGGGTTGGATGGCCGGCGCGCTCGGGACGGGCAGCGCGGCACTCGGTCCGGCCGAGGCGCTCTTCCGCCCGGACGTTCGGCTCGCGCTCAGCGCGGGCTTCGCCGCGCTCGCCATCGCGACGCTCGCCGTCGGCTGGCGCCGCGCCGGGGCGGACGGGCAGCGCGCGTGGCGCGTCGACGCGGCTGAGACGATCGGGCTGGCGGCGTTCTTCGCGCTCGTCGAGCCGCTCCTCGCCGTCGGGCTGTACTTCTGCCTGTGGCACGCGCCGCGGCACCTCGCGCGCCTCGTCGCGTGGAGCCCGCCGGCCGTCGCGCGCCTCGACGCGCGTCGCAGCGTCTGGGCAGGGTTCGCCGTGCGCGCGCTGCCCGGGACACTGGGGGCGCTCGCGATGCTCGCCGCGCTGTGGCTCTGGGTTGGCGGGAGCGCGTCGGTCGGGACGGCCATCGGCGTGTACCTCGCGCTGATCGCGGCCGTGACGGTCCCGCACGCGGCCGTCGTGGCGTGGATGGACCGCGCCGAGGGCGTCTGGGCAACACGGTGACAGAGGACGGGATTTCTCCACCACTGCCCACTGCACACGGCCCGCTGGCTGCATCTTTCCCGCTCACCACTCGCCGCTTCGCTGACCGTCCCCCCCGCCCCGCCGATCCTCGCCATCGAGACCTCGTGCGACGACACCGCCGCGGCCGTCTGGGCTGAGGGCCGCCTCGCGTCCAGCGTCGTCGCGGGGCAGCGTGTGCACGCGGCGTACGGCGGCGTCGTGCCGGAGCTGGCGAGCCGCGCCCATGAGCAGCTCATCACGCCGACAATCGAGGCGGCACTGAGTGAGGCGGGCATGACGCTCGGCGACGTCGGGGCCGTCGCCGTGACGGTAGGGCCCGGCCTGGCCGGGTCACTGCTCGTCGGGCTGGGCGTGGCGAAGGGGATCGCGCTCGGGCGCGGGCTGCCGCTCGTCGGCGTGCACCACCTTGACGGCCACGCGGCGTCCGTCTACGTCTCGGGCGAGGGCCCGCCTGTCCCGTTTCTGTGCCTTACCGTCTCGGGCGGCCACACGCACCTGTCGGTCGTGCGCGAGGGCCTGCGGCAGACCGTCCTGGGGCGCACGCGCGACGACGCGGCCGGCGAGGCGTTCGACAAGGTCGCGCGCCTGCTCGGCCTCCCCTACCCCGGCGGCCCGCACGTCGACCGCCTCGCGGCCGAGGGCGACGCCTCGTTCCTGCGCCTGCCGTCGCCGCGGCTGGCCGGGAAGCACGGCGAGCGCCCCCCCTTCGACGTCTCGTTCTCCGGCCTCAAGACGTCCGTGAAGTACTGGCTCGAGGCGCACGCCGGCCCGGTCCCCGTCGCCGACGTGTGCGCCTCGTTCCAGAAAACCGTCGCCGACGCGCTCGTCGGGGCCGTCCGCGACGCCGTGCGCGAGACGGGCATCCGCGACGTCGCGATCGTCGGCGGCGTCTCGGCGAACGGCGGGCTGCGGGTAGCGGCTCAGGCGGCAGCCGAGGCGGACGGCTTCACGCTCCACGTCCCGGCGCCGGGCTTCTCCGTCGACAATGCGGCCATGATCGCCGTCGCCGCCGCCTTCCGCTGGCCCGAGGCGGACGGCCTCGACCTCGCCGCCCAGCCCGCCCTCGCCCTGTGACCGACGCCCGCACGCCGGCTCTCGACGCGCTCGCGCCCCACCGAGCCCGCATCGACGCCATCGACCGGCAGCTCGTCGCCCTCCTGAACGAGCGCGCAGCATGCGCGGCCGAGATCGGGCGCATCAAGCACGCCGCCGGCCTGCCCGTCTACGCCCCGCGCCGCGAGGAGGCCGTTCAGCAGAACGCGGCCGACGCCAACGGCGGCCCGCTCCCGCCCGCGGCCGTCCGCCGCCTTTTCGAGCGCGTCATCGACGAGACGCGAAGCCTCGAGCGGGCCCTCGCCGGCGATGCCGGAGCGCCGGACTGAACCCCCAGGTCGCGCGGCGAGCGCGCCGCATCACGGCCAAAGCCGGCAAAGAGCAGGCTGTCGCCGACTTTCTCGGTCGCCTTTCTCGCCAGCGCGCTCCCGCTCGCCGAGCAGGAAGATGGCACGCTCCGCTGGTACGCGCTCCAGATCGACGCCACGACCTTCGGCATTTTCGACACGTTCGCCGGCGAGGACGGGCGGAAGGCGCACCTCGACGGCCCGATCGCGGCCGCGCTGATGGAGCACGCCGATGACCTGCTGGAGGCGGCGCAGATTGATTCTGTCAGCCTGCTCGCGGTGAAGTAGGCTGACAGGAGGCCCGCCGACCTGCAGCGCAGCACCTCGCCAGGCGCTAGAGGCGTCACGCGAGGTCCAGCACGCGGTAGACGATGACGTAGAGCTCCACGAGCGGCGCGATCAGCCCGAACAGGGCGCCCGCAACGACCTGCCCGCGCGTGTGCGCCCCGACGCGCACGCGCGCCCACATCAGCAGCGGGATGAGCGGCAGCAGCGGGCCGACCGTCGCGATCGTCAGCGCCGTCTCAAGGCCAGCTGGCAGGTCCCGCCAGACCGTCAGCGCGGTGAACAGAAGCACGCTCACGAAGCCGGCGAGGCTCGTCATGTGCAGCGAGATTTTCCAGCGCAGGTTGATGAGCAGGATGATCGCCGTGTTGATCGGGAAGAGCGCCGCGAAGGCCACGATGAGCGGCAGCGCCGGGCCGTCGACGATGTACGACAGCACGAGCGCACCCAGCGCGTACGACGCGATCCCGACGAGGAGCGGCCCGAGGCGGCTGTTCCGGTCGCGGATCTCGAGGCTCTCGACGCGCCCCGCCCGGATCAGCCCGACGACGTAGAGCAGCGGAATGAGGCAGAAGAAGACCAGCGATACACCGAGCGTCGCCAGGATCTCCCCGGCGCCAGCCCTGAAGTGCGCCGCGATGAGTGTGAACCCGACGGGCGGAAAGATCAGCGGGTTGAGGAAGTACGAGACGGCGTTCGCGAGCCGGTAGGCCCGCGTCCGCTCGTCGCCCTCGGGGCGCCTCGGGTCGCGCATCGGGGCGTTAGTAGGCCCGTGCGTAGACGACGCGCGACATGGCCGGCTTCCCCGAGACCGGGTCCGTGCCTGGCTCCTCGGTGCCCTCGATCTGGCCCGCGAACGGGATGCAGCGGATCGTAGCCTTCGTCTCCTCCTTGATGCGCGCTTCGGTCTCCGCCGTGCCGTCCCACGGCGCGACGACGAAGCCGCCGGCCTCGATCGCGGCCCGGAAGTCCGCCTCCGTCTCGACATGCGTCGTGCCGGCGGCGAGGCGCGCTTTGGCCGCCTCGAAGAGGGCCGTCTGGATGGTGCCGAGCGTCTCGCGGACCACGTCCGCGATGCCGTCCTGCGGGAGCGTCGTCTTGTCGCCCGTGTCGCGCCGCGCGAGCTCGACCGTCCCGTTCTCGACGTCGCGGCCGCCGACGGCGAGGCGGACGGGCACGCCCTGCGCCTCGTACTCGGCGAACTTGAAGCCCGGGCGGTACTGCTCGCGCGCGTCCAGCGTGACGCGGATGCCGGCGGCGAGGAGCTCGGCCTCGATCCGCCGGGCGACCTCGAGGACAGGCTCGGGGTCCTTGCCCGTGATCGGGACGATGGCGACCTGGACCGGCGCCAGCTTGGGCGGCATCACGACGCCCTTGTCGTCGCCGTGCGTCATGATGAGCGCGCCGATGAGGCGCGTCGAGACGCCCCAGGACGTCGCCCAGACGTACTCGGCCTCGTTGTCCTTGTTCTGGAAGGTGCAGTCGAAGGCTTTGGCGAAGTTCTGCCCGAGAAAGTGGCTCGTGCCCGCCTGGAGGGCCTTGCCGTCCTGCATCAGCGCCTCGATGCAGTACGTGTCCACGGCGCCGGGGAAGCGCTCCGAGGCGGTCTTGACGCCGCGGACGACCGGCATCGCCATCCACTCCTCGGCGAACGTGGCGTAGACGCCGAGCATCGTCCGCGTCTCGTCCACCGCTTCCTGCTCGGTCGCGTGGGCGGTGTGGCCCTCCTGCCAGAGGAACTCGGACGTGCGCAGGAAGAGGCGCGTGCGCATCTCCCAGCGGACGACGTTGGCCCACTGGTTGAGCAGGATCGGGAGGTCGCGCCAGGACTGGATCCAGCGGCTGTACGTGTCCCAGATGATCGTCTCGGACGTCGGCCGGACGATGAGCGGCTCCTCGAGCTCCGCGTCGGGGTCCACGATGAGCGCGCCGTCGTCGTCGGTCTTGAGGCGATAGTGCGTGACGACCGCGCACTCCTTCGCGAAGCCCTCGACGTGGTCCGCCTCCTTCTCGAGAAAGCTCTTGGGGATGAAGAGCGGGAAGTACGCGTTGCGGTGGCCCGTCGCCTTGAACATGCCGTCCAGCGCGCGCTGCATGTTCTCCCAGAGCTCGTAGCCGTTCGGCGGCAGGATCATCGAGCCGCGCACGGGCGACGTCTCGGCGAGGCGCGCCGCGCGGATAACGTCCTGGTACCACTGGGCGAAATCTGCGTCGCGGGGCGTGATCGTCTCGGCCATCTGGAGCGGGACCCGGCAACCGTCCGGGCGAGTTATGGGAGTCGGATGTGCTGCGCGCACGGCCGACGCCGCGGGGGCGTTACTTCCTCCGGCGCGCGTGCGGCACGAGGGATACGAGGGCTGCAAATATACCGGGACTGCCGGTCCGGCCCCTTCCCTCCCTTTTCGCGCGCGGCCCACCGCCCAGCCCCCTGCCGCCATGCCGTTGCTTTTCTCTCTCCGCCCGACCGGCGCCCTCGCCGTGGCGCTCAGCGCGGCGCTCGGCGTCTCGGCACTCGCCGGATGCGCATCGTCGCGCCCAGAACCCGAGGCGCCCCGCGCGGCAGCCCGCGTCGGCCTCGCCGCGACGATGCAGATGCCGGCCAACCCCTACGGCGACTCGCTCGCCGCGGACGACGCGCCGCCCGTCGCCGGATCGGTCGTCAAGCAGACGACGGACCCGTACGGCCTTGGCACGGAGCCTCAGCCCACCCCGGACGACGTCACGGTCTCGCGCTACTACTACGGCGACCAGAACACGTACTACGTCGACGACCAGCCGCAGAGCGGCCCGGACGGCAGCTACGACGGCAGCTACGAGTCGAGCTACGGCGATGCCGCGTACGGCTCGGCGGGCGACTCCTACTACGGGGGCTACGCGTCGGACTACTACCGCTACGACGACCCGGCGTACTACCCGTCTGTCTACTCGTACTACCGTCCGTACAGCACGTACCGGCCGTACTACCAGTACGGCTGGGCGCCGACATGGAGCCGCCGCTACGCCTCGCGGCGCTACTGGCGCTCGGCGCGCTACAACAACTCCTACGATCCGTATTACTACAGCGCGGCGTATTACGACCCGTACTACTACAACGCGTACTACTTCGACCCGTACTACTACGGCCCGAGCCTGACGGTCTCGTTCGGCTTCGGATGGGGCGGCTACGGTGGCTACGGCTACGGATCGGGCTACCGCGATGGCTACTCCGACGGCTACGCGGACGGATCGTACGGCTACGGGGGATACGGCGGGTACGGGCCGGGCTATTACGGCAACCCCGGCTACGGCAATCCGCAGAACAGCCCTGGCACGACGGGCCGCGACGACGGAGAGCGCAACCCGGTCCGGGTGGTCCCCCCGAGCCCGCCGACCGTTGCGGGCCTCCCCCCGACGCGCGTGCCGTCTCGGACAGGTCTCGCCCCGGCCATCCTCGCTGACCCGCCGGCCACGCCGGCGCAGCAGGTGCCGGTCCGCGCGAGCGCGATGCCGGTTGCCGAGACGCCGACGCGCGGCACGCCGACACGGACCGGCACGCCGACGCGCCAGACGCCCACGCGCCAGAGCGTGCCCTCCCAGACGACGCTTGCACCCGCCGAGACGCCGACGCGCGCACCCGTCCGTCAGGGCGCGCAAACGACGATCTCTCCGGCAGAGACACCCACGCGGCAGGCACCGCCCGTCCGCCAGTCGATCTCGCGTGACGATGCGCCGGCGCAGCAGGCACCCGTCCGCCAGACGCCGACGCGTCAGCCGACGATCCGCCAGGTGGAGCCGACGCACAACGTCCCGACGCAGCAGGCGCCTGTGCGCCAGCAGGCGGAGCCCGTTCGCCAGGCGCCGCCGGTTCGTGCCGTCCCGACGCGCCAGTCGCCCACGCGGCAGCAGGCAGAGCCGGTTCGCGAGGCGCCGCCCGTCCGTCAGGCGCCGGCTCGCCAGCAGGCGGAGCCCGTCCGCGAGGCGCCGACGCGCCAGGCGGAGCCGCAGCGAGAGGAGGTCCGTCCCGCGCCGCAGCCGCGCCGCGAGGAGTACCGTCCTGCGCCGCAGCGGCAGGAGACGCGGCCCGCGCCGCAGCCGCGCCGTGAGGAGTACCGCCCGCCGCCGCGCCAAGAGTCACGGCCCGCGCCGTCGCGACAGGAGTCGCGGCCCGCGCCGTCGCGACAGGAGAGCCGCCCGGCGCCGTCGCGCTCGAACGATAGCGGCCGGCCGTCGCGCCGCGGCGACTGACGCCCCTCGGCGGGTCAACTGGAGGCCAGCGTCCGCTCGGGCGCTGGCCTCTTTCGTCAGTCCCGAGCGACCGCCATCGGTGCGAAGGCGGGGACAGCGTTGCGGGGCCGGCTCAGCCGAACGGCGAGGCGCCCCGCGGCATCACTCAGCACGAGCAGGCCGACGGAGGCGAGCACGGCCGTCGGCTGCGACGTGAACACGATAACCTGCAGGCCGAGCGCGAGCGCCGCGACGGGAACGGACACGAGCAGCGGCATGAACCGCGCGCCCGCGCTGAAGGCATCGCTGTGGCGCGAGAACGGCGGCGTCCGGTAGGCCAGCGCCACGAAGCGCGTCGTGACGGCAGTCACGGCGAACCAGTAGAACGCGTGGACGACGGCGTCGAAGGCCGGCATCTGGAAGGCGAGGACGACGGCGAGGACGACGTGCAGCGGCGCCAGAACACGGACAGTGAGGGCCTGCTGCGCGCCCATCTGGAGGCCGCGGGGGTCCGCCTCGGGGAGCGTCCCGAAGACCCACGCGGCGCGGGCGTGGTCCGAGAACTGGAGCGTCTGCACGAGCGACTGCGCGCAGAACAGCAGCACGACGAGGACGGAGAGGTGCAGCTGCGTCTCGGGGAAGGACAGCACGTTCTCCGCGCCATAGACGAAGAGGCTGCCCAGCCCGCCGGCGAGGAGCCCGAACAGCGCAAAGCCGACGGGCAGGAGCGCCGCGGGCCAGAGGCGGCCGCGCACGATCCGGTCGTCGGTGAACGCGGCGACGGCGAAGCCGTAGGCCGCCCGCTCGGGGCCGCTGCGCGTGAGAAAGCGCTCGACGGCCGTCAGCGTGCGCGTCCGGCGAACCGTCTCCTGCTCGCGCTCGCCAGCGCCGAGACGCGCGAGCAGGTCGAAGTAGCGGCTCGGGAAGACCGCGGCGAACGCGACGACGAGGATGAGGACCGAGGCGCCGAGCGCGCCGAGCCCGGCCGTCGGGCGGCCGGCGAGGAGGTCGGCGAGCCACGCGCCGGGCCACCACGCCGCGTCGGCGGCCGTCGTGCCGTGCCCGATCCACTGGTAGCCGATGACGAGCGACGCGACGAGGACCGTCCGGGCGGCGCCGATGGCGGGGCGCAGGAGGCGCTGCGGGAGGGCCAGGGTGAGCGCCCAGAGCGTCGCGAGCGAGGCCGCGGCCGTCCACATGACGCCGGCCGCGACGAGTGCGCCGACGGCCCACCCCATCCGCCCCCCCCAGCCCAGCCCGACGCTCACGCCGATCGGGATCGCGACCGAGACGCCCATGAGCCCGACGAAGGCGCCGATGCCGATAAGGCGCGCCGCGTAGTGCTGCCGCTCGGTCGCGGGCAGCGTCGTGAGCCACGCGTTGTCTTTGGGCCGCCCCATGAGCTCGTCGTAGGACCCGACGACGCCGAACGCGGCGAGGACGAAGCCGAACGAGCCCGCGACGAAGAGCGCCTCGGCCGGGGCCGTCGCGCTCAGCGAGATGGCGAGGATGAGGCCCGAGAAGCCGTACGCCACCGCCGTCATCCCGATGCGCCCGCCTGACGCCTTCCCCGTCGAGGGGTGGCGGAGGTCGGACTGAAACTGGGCGCTCGCGAGCGTGCGGACGGGGGACATGGACGGCGGGCCAGCGGCCAGTTGTGGGTGGCCAGTAGCAGAGGGCGTATCGGCCGGCCAGCGCCTCGGCGTTAACCGGCGCGCGTCGGGGCCGAGAACGGACGTGCAGCGCACCACCGACTGGCGTCTTTCCCACGTGCCGGGCTTCGACACGCGGGAAAGACGCCTCTGACCACCCTTGGGGCAGGTCGTCTGGCGGCGGCGCTCGTCTAGGGGACGGCCGTCGGGGCCGGGGCGCCCGCCGCCTCGCGGGCGCGGCGCTGGCGGATCTGGTCGCTCAGCCAGGCGCTCCACCGCGCCGCCTTGGCGTTGTGCTCCGCGACCGTCCGCGAGAAGTCGTGGCCGCCGGAGCCGTCGGCGACGAAGTAGAGGAACTCGTGGCGCTCGCCGCCCGAGAGGACCGCCTCGATCGTGTCGTCCGACGGGTTGTTGAGCGGGCCGGGCGGGAGGCCGTCGATGAGGTACGTGTTGTAGGGGCTCGGCGTCTGGTAGTCCGTGAACAGCAGGCGGCGCATGGAGGGCGCGCCGGCCTGCATGAGCGCGAACTGGACCGTCGGGTCCGCCTGAAGGCGCATCCGACCCGCAGGCGTCCGGCCGAGAAGGCGGTTGAGGTAGACGCCGGCGATGCGCGGGCGCTCGGACGCCTTCTGCGCCTCCCACTCCACGATCGAGGCCATCGTGATCGCCTCGTCCGGCGTCATCCCGAGCGCCTTGGCCTTGGCCGTGTTGGCGTCGTCCCAGAAGCGGTCGTGCCAGCCGTGGATGCGCGAGATCGCGCGGCGCGCGTTCGTCGTCCAGAGGATGTCGTAGGTGTTGGCGCGCATGTGGCCGAAGAGGTGCGCGGTGTCCGTCCCGAGCGAGTCGGCGAGGGCAGGGTCTGCGAGCGCCTGGACGACGGCCGTCGTGTCGGTGCCGAGCTCGCGGGCGAGGACGCGGGCGAAGCGCTCGGGCGTGAGGCCGCCGGGGATCGTGATCCGGATCGGGTCCTGGAGGCCCTTGCGGACCTTGTTCATGAGCGCCCAGTTGCTCATGCCGGGCGCGATGTTGTAGTGGCCCGTTTTGACCTGGTCGCCCCAGCCGGTGAGGCCGGCGAAGAGGCGCAGCGAGGCGGGCGAGCGGACGGCGCCGGCGGCCTCGAGCGAGTCGAGGGCTGCGTCGAAGTCCGTCCCGGGCGGGAGGCGGAGGCTGTACGGGGCGTCGCCCTCGGAGGCAGGGACGTTGGAGGCGAACGCAAACCAGCCGCCGGCCGCGGCGCCGAGGATCGCGAGGACGACGACGGCCAAAATGATCTTTCTCATCGTGCCGTCCCGTCTCCGCCCGCCTCGGCGCGCACGTTCTGCTCGCGGCTGTCCACGGTGCACACGGTGTGGATGCCGCCGCGGACGGTGTAATCGGTCGTCACGACGAGGCGGTCGGGGTCGCCGAGCCAACGCATGAGGTCGTCGAACAGGAAGGCGGTGATGTCCTCCTGGGCGGCGCCGATGTGGCGCCACGAGATGAGGTAGTACTTGAGGCTCTTGAGCTCGAGGAGCCAGCTTCCGGGGACGTACTCGATGCGGACCGTCCCGGAGTCGGGGAGGCCGGAGAACGGGCAGAGGGCGGAGAACTCGCCGGGCTCGGTCTGGTAGACGACCTGCTGCCGCGCCGTGTGGACGTACGGCATCCGGTGGACCTCGGCCTGGCGGGCGTCCGGCGGGAGGAAGAGGGCGACGCGGCCCTCGGGCTCGATCCCGAAGCGGGCCATGTGCTCGAGCGAGGCGCGCGTGTGATCGAGGGCCTGCTCGTGGAAGGCGTCGAGGCGGTCGGTCGTGTCCATTCGGGGGCGTTTTGGGGCGCGAAAGGATAGCAACGCGGCGGGCGGGGGCCGGCGCGCGGCCGTCCGCGTTCTTCGCGAATCGTCCCCCGAGGGGAGGGCGACTTCCACAGCCCCCCTGCGGGGGCAAGGCCGCTGAGTTCTGCCCATGCTCTTAACCAGTGTCATCCTGAACTCGTTTCAGGATCTGCATTTCAGGGAAAGGGAGATCCTGAAACGAGTTCAGGATGACACGATTGGAAAGGTGGGCGTCGAGGAACCGCCCCCCCGGTTGCTGCGCAACCTGGCCCCCCGCGGGGGGGCGGTTGTGCGGCGTGCGCCGTCTCTGAGCGGTGCCCTGTGCCTCAGTCGCCGGGGATGCGGCGGACGCGGCGGTACTCGGCGACGAACTCGGGGCTCTCGACGAGTTCGGGGACGAGGAAGTCCAGCACGACGAGCGGCTCTACGAGGGCGGAGTAGCCGGCTTTGAGGCGCTCGGTGGCGCCGCCGCGGTCGGCGGAGACGTTGTCGCGCGCAGCGGTGAGGGGACGGGCGGCGTCGACGGCGGCGCGGACCTCGGCGAGGGTGCTTTTGGTGACGCCGTAGGTGGGGAGCTTGGCTAGGACGGCCTCGGTGCGGGTGGTGGCGTCGGCGGCGCGGGAGAAGAAGGTTTCCTCGGCCATGCCGTCCCACTGGGCGCGGGTGACATCGACGGCTTCGCGGAGGTCGGGGTCGCGGGCGACGATGGCGTAGGCGGTGACGCGCTTGCCGAGGGAGGCGAGGCGGATCTCGGCGTCGTCGCGGGCAGCGTCGCGTGCCTCGGTGACGCCTTTGGGGGTGGCGGCGGCCTGGGTCTTGCCGTCGCGCTCGATGGCGGCGGTACCGTCGCGGACGACCGCGACCTGGTCGGCGATGGGCTCGATGGCGGTCCAGTCGTCCGGGTGCTCATCGAAGTGGGTGAGGGTGCGGCGGAGCATGGCGACGCGTCGGCGGAGGTAGTCGGTCATGGGCGGGGGCGGCAGGGTGGAGCGGGCCAACGTACCTGCCGAGAGGTTATCGCGCAAATTGGGCGCAGAGTCTAGCAATCTGGACGCCGAGCGAGCATCCCGGGTCACCGAGACGGCATCTCGGGCCACCGAGCGAGCATCCTGACGCACCGAGCGAGCAGATTGGGTCACCGAGATGGCGTCTCGGGCTACCGAGACGGCATCTCGGGTCACCGAGCGAGCATCCTGGCGCACCGAGACGGCATCTCGGGACGCCGAGCGGGCATCCTGAGACGCCGAGGAGACGTCGGGGGGCACCGAGACGGGTGGGGAGGCTGCTGAACCTGCTTCGGTGGGGCCGAGGTCAGGGCAGGGGCTCTCCTGCAGCCCCGGCAACGCGCGTGAGGTAGGTGCGCAGGCCGGGTGCGTCTTCGGGCGCGGCCTCAGCGGCGACGAACGCGTCGATGGCGGCGGTGACGGTCTCGGGCGAGGTGCGGGAGAGGGCGGCGAGGCGCTCGCGGCTCCACACCACGTCCGGGTCGAGGCCGGGGCCAAACGGCAGTTCGCCCGTGAACGCGTGGCTCGCCTGCGGGGCGTCCGACGACGAGCGGAGAACGTATCCACCGGCGGCAGCGGCAACGAGACGGTTGGCCTGCTCGGGGAGCGGGAGGGCCAGCACCTGCGCGGTCTGCATCAGCGCGATCCGATACGTATTGGGCGCGCTACCAACACTCCGGCCGATGGCAACGACGCGCGGGAGAAAACTACTGTCCGGCCGCACCGCAGCGGTCTTGACGAGATCCCCGACGTAGATCCGGACACCCTGGGCCGCCTCTCTCTGAAATCTCTCCTCCAGAGTCAGCAGGGAATCCGGTCCCGCTGGGTAGCGTGGTAGATCGGCGGCGACGCGCTCGGCCTCAGCGATGAACGCTTCGTTCGTCTCACCGAGGCGGCGCAAGGCATCCAGAATCTGGTCGGTGAAGCTGCCGACGGGGGCGTAGGCGCGGGCGAGCCGCCACAGCGTCGGGCGCAGCGTCGGGTCCCCGGAGCGTGCAGCGCGGGCGATGACGCGGTCGAGCTGCGGGTTCGAGAGCTGGGCGCGGTAGGCGAGGTCGAGCGCCTCGGGAAGCGGCCGGTTCTCGGCTCCGTCAATGGCTGGGAGGCGACGCAGAAGGTCGACAGGACGGTAGGGCTGCGCGGCTGCTCCTGCGGCAGAGAGCAGGAGCAGCAGAAAGAGTGTCCCTCGGGAAGCGGGCATGGAGGGGAGAAGGACTGGCCGGTGCCGCAACGATACGCGCGGCGGCGCCCGTCACCGCTTCACGTCCGCCGTTTGTCTCACCGCTTCGGCCGGAGCGTGACGACGGGCAGCAGGCACTCCTCGAGCGAGACGCCGCCGTGCTGGAACGAGTCGCGGTACTGGTTCACGTAGCGGTTGTAGTTCGTCGGGTAGACGAAGTAGGCGTCGCTCCGGGCGAAGATGTAGTTCTCGTTGATGCCGAGGCGCGGGAGGCCGTACGTCTCGGGCTCACGCACGAAGATGGCCTCCGAGGGCTCCGCCTTGAGGTTGCGGCCGTGCTTGTAGCGCAGGCTCGTGCTCGTCTCGCGGTCGCCGATGACCTTGGACGGGTGGAGGGCGCGGACGGCGCCGTGGTCCGTCGAGATGACGACCGTGCAGTCGTGGCGGGCGAGCTCGCGGAGGGCGGCGAGGAGCCACGAGTGCTCGAACCACGCCGCCGTGAGCGAGCGGTAGGCCGGCACGTCCGGCGCGATCTCCTTCAGGATGCGCGTGTCCGAGCGGGAGTGCGCGAGGATGTCGACGAAGTTGACGACGACGGCCGAGAGGTCGTGCCGGAGCAGGTCCGTGACGCGCTCGGCGAAGTGCGTGCCGTCGTTCTGCGAAACGAGCTTGTCGTAGTGCATCCGGACGTCCGGCATGTGGCGCCGCTTGAGGAGGTCCGCGAGGAACTCCTCCTCGTGGGCGTTGAGCGAGCTCTCGTCCTGGCGCTCGTCGACGGTGTAGGTTTCGGGGAAGCGGCGGGCGAGGTCGATCGGCAGCATCCCGCCGAAGAGGGCGTTGCGCGCGAACGGCGTCGCCGAGGGCAGGACGCCGAAGTGCCAGTCGCGCTCGATCTCGTAGTCCGCGTGGAGCAGCCGCTCGAAGAGAAGCCACTGGTCGTAGCGCATGCAGTCCACGAGGAAGAAGACGACCGGGCGCTCGGGCTTCTGGCCCGGCCCGCCGAGGTGCGGGAAGACAAACTTCGGCAGGACCTCGTGGCTGAGGGCAGGGCGCGGGCCGCCGGCCGCGTCCTCGCCCGGCTTGCCGCCGTCGCGTGCCGCCTCGATCCAGCCGGGGTACGTGTCCTCGACGTAGCGCGCGAAGGCGACGTTGGCCTCGCGGTACTGGTCGTCAAGAATCTGGCGAACGCCTTCGTCGGCGCCCTCAAGGGCCATGTCGTGGCGGACGAGCTGCTCGTAGACATCGGTCCACTCGGCGACGTTGAGCGGGCCGGAGATGCGGCCGGCGAGCTCGCCGAAGCCCTGGAGGTAGTCCTGCTGGACGTGCTCGCCGCGGATGCGCCCACCGTCGAGGATCTTCTTGACCGTGAGCAGGATCTGCTTCGGGTTGACCGGCTTGATGAGGTAGTCCGCGATCTGGCGCCCGATGGCGTCCTCCATAAGGTGCTCCTCCTCCGACTTCGTGACCATCACGACGGGCGTCTCGGGGCGCGCGGCCTTGATCGCCTCGAGCGCGTCGAGGCCGCCGAGGCCGGGCATCTGCTCGTCGAGGAAGACGACATCGTAGCGCGCGTCCACGACGCGGGCGACGGCGTCGGCGCCGTTCGTGACCGTCTCGACGGTGTAGCCTTTCGCCTCGAGGAACAGGACGTGCGGGCGGAGAAAGCTGATCTCGTCGTCGGCCCAGAGGATGCGTGGCATTGGCGGGGAGTGTGCGCAGGCTGAAGGAACGCGGGTCGCGGGCGCGTCGGTACTCGCCCCGAGGCGCCGCGGTTCGGTGGCATGACTGGAGCCCGCGCCCGCCGGCTCACGTGAACTCCATGCGGAGCGCCGGCGCGAACGGGGCGCCGGCCTACGTTCGACCCGTACCGCCGCGACTGCGGCCCCCCTTCTCCCCGCTTCCCACTCAGAATGCGCACCCGCCTCCTTCTCACCGCCGCGGCCCTGCTCGCCGCGCCGCTCGCGCAGGCGCAGGACATGCCGGCCGCCCCGGCCACCGACTGGCACCTCGGCGCCGCGCCCGGCGTCGACGCCGCCGCCGCGTACCAGATGCTCGCCGGCCGTACGCCGACGCCGCTCGTCGTCGCCGTCATCGACTCGGGCGTCGACATCGCGCACCCGGACCTCGCGCCGGTCCTCTGGACGAACCCCGGCGAGACGGCCGGCAACGGCGTCGACGACGACGGCAACGGCTTCGTGGACGACGTCCACGGCTGGGGCTGGCTCGGCGGCGCCGACGGCCGCAACATCCAGGACGAGACGCTCGAGGTCGCGCGCCTCTCGAAGCTCTGCACCGACGGCGCCGCGCCGGCGGCGACCAACTGCGACGCCATCCAGGCGAACCTCGCCGAGCGGCGCGCGGGCTTTGAGCAGCAGCGCCTTCAGCTCGCGCCCGTCTTCTCGCAGATGTTCGGCGCGGACTCGCTGCTCACCGCTCGCTTCCCGACGGTCTACGACGGCACCAACGCCGCGACGCTCGACGCGAAGGGCAACGCGGACGTCGCGGAGGCGCAGGCCATGATCGGCTTCCTCGCCGCCAACGGCGCCTCGATCGAGATCCTCCGCCAGATCCGCGCCCAGATCGACTCGCAGCTCGCGTACGGCCTCAACCCGGACTACAGCGGCCGCGCCGACATCGTCGGCGACGACCCGCTGGACGTTACCGACCGCGCCTACGGCAACCCGGACGTCGCCGGACCGGACCCGAGCCACGGGACGGGCGTCGCTGGCCTCATCGCGGCCGTCCGCGGCAACGGCATCGGCATCGACGGCATCGCGCCGAACACGGACGGCAGCACCGTCGTCCGGATCATGGCCATCCGGACGGTCCCGAACGGCGACGAGCGCGACAAGGACGTCGCCAACGCGATCCGGTACGCCGTCGACAACGGCGCGCGGATCATCAACATGAGCTTTGGCAAGTCGTTCTCGCCGCAGAAGGACGCCGTGGATGCGGCCGTGCGGTACGCGACCGAGCGCGGCGTGCTGCTCGTCCACGCCTCGGGCAACGACGGCGAGAACCTCGAGGTCGCGGCCGGCCACCACAACTACCCGACGGCCTACTACGGCGACGCGACGAACGACGCGACGCGCTCCACGACGTGGCTCGAGATCGGGGCGTCGTCGAACGACGTGGCGGCGCTGGCAGCGCCGTTCTCGAACTACGGCCAGACGCGCGTGGACCTCTTCGCGCCGGGCGCGCAGGTGACGAGCCTCGCCCCGGGCGGCGGCGTTCAGACGGCCGACGGCACAAGCTTCGCCTCGCCGGTCACGGCCGGCGTCGCGGCTCTCGTGATGGCCTTCTTCCCGACGCTCTCCGCCGAGCAGGTCCGCCAGATTCTGCTCGACTCGTCGGCGCGCTACGCCGATGACGAGGTCGCGACGCCGGGCGACGGGCTGCCGGCCCGCTTCGGGATGCTCTCCGTCTCGGGCGGCGTCGTGAACGCGGCCGCGGCTGTCCGCCTCGCGATGGAGCGCTCGAACTGACATCCATCGGAGCAGAACGAAAACGGGGGGCGGGCCACTGCGGCCCGCCCCCCGTTTTCGTTCCTCCCAGCGGACCTGCGCACGGCGCGGCGCGTCGGACGCGTCCACTCTCTTCTCCCCTTTATGGCGACGTACAGCACAGGCGACACCGTCTCGTGGACGTGGGGCTCGGGCACTGCCACGGGCACCATCACCGAGGCATTCACCGACACGGTCACGCGGACGATCAAGGGCACCGAGGTCACGCGCAACGCGAGCGACGAGGAGCCGGCCTACCTTATCGAACAGGAGGACGGCGACCGCGTGCTAAAGTCCGCCTCGGAGATCCAAAAGGCCTGAAACGCCGCGCGCCCGGCCCCTCGTGAGAAGGGCCGGGCGCGCATCCGTCTGGACAGGCTCGGGTCAGCCGAGGTCCGGGATGACGAACGGGTCGGCGATGTTCTTGACCGTCGCCGTGCCGAGGGGCTCGTCGAAGGCCTCCTGGATCTGCCGCGCGTCGTACTTGGCCGTCGGCGCGATCGTGACGCCACCCTGCGTCATGTTGCTCTCCGCCGGGGAGGGATCCGAGACGCCGTTGCGCGTCTGGCCGGCCTGGTAGACCGGCTGGATCGGTCCCGGGGCCTCCTCTGCGCTGGAGATCCAGCCGCGGAGGCCGCGGACCTTGCGGACGGCGGCCGCGTGGCGCGCCTCGACCGAGTGGATGTTCAGGGCTGCCGTGAGGTAGTCCTTGTTCGTGATGTTCGCCGCCTGGCCCTTGTAGGCACGCACACCCGTGTCCTCGAAACCCTGCGCGAGGATGAGGAAGGTGTCGTAATCCCGCGGGTTGAACATGCCGCCGGCCGTGAAGTCGAAGGCGCTGTTCGGGAGCGGCGCGATCGCGGCGTTGCCGAGCGCCGTCGCGAGGAAGGCGACGTGCTTGGCCTCGTCGGCCTTGATCATGTTGAACAGCGGGCGCGCCGGGTTGGTCGGCAGCACGACCGTGTCGATGACGTACTGGTTGTAGAACGAGCTCTCGAGGTACTCGAGCGTCAGCGCGTAGTTCAGGATGTCGACATCGTTGCCGGCGCTCTGCGCCATCGCCTCGTTGGCGAGGCCGAACGGCAGCATCGAGAGAACGGCGCCGGCGCCGAGCTTGCCGACGAAGGCGAGCGCGTTGCGGCGCGACTCGACGGCCTCAGCACCGTGCTCGAGGACGCTCAAAAAGTTGGTTTCCATGATCAGAAAGGATGGGTCGGTTTAGAGGGGAGAGGACTAGTTGCCCGTGCCGGACTTGATCGACAGCGTCTCCATGATGTAGGCGTTGGCCTGCGTCACGACGAAGCGCGGCGTGTTGGACTTGTCGAGCGCGTTCGCGTCGAGCTGCCCCGGGCTAGCGACGGCGTTCGGCGTGATCAGCCCCGAGATGATGGACGCGTGGCGCGCCTCGACCGACACGATCTTACCGGCGATCACGAGGTAGTCCTTGTTCGTGATGTACTTGCCGGCGCCGTTGTAAGCGCTCACGCCGAGGTCCTCGAACGTGCGGGCGAGCGACAGGACGGTGCCGCGGACGCCGAAGTTGACCTCGGAGAAGTCGGGCGTCAGGCCGGGGATGATCTGCGAGGGGGCGGCCGCCGTGATGGCGGTCCTGAAGAAGTCCGCGTGGACGGCCTCGTGCGCCGCGATGTCGCGGAGGGTGGCCTGCTCGTCCGTGTTGAAGATGCTGCCGAAGCTGCTCTCCGAGATGACCCGGGCGTAGAACGCGGCCTCGAGCTGCTCGAGGGCATACGCGTAGTTCAGCACACCGACGTCGCTCGAGAAGTCGAGCTCGACGTTGGTGCCGGGCGTGACGTTGTTGTCTTCCGAGTCACAGGCCTGGAGGGCCGAGGCTGCCGCGAGGACACCGACGCCGGCGCCGGCCCGCTTGAAGAAGTCGCGGCGCGATGCGGGGGCACCGGCCTGCGTGAAGAGGGACTCCATGGGGAGGCTGGGGAATGGTGGAGGAGACAGGAGCCGCTGCAGAGGGATGCCGCAGCGCGATCCTGAACAGGATATGGACCGGCGTTAGCCGTTGGCAAGCCCACTTTATGCTCAGTCGAGGGTAGAGCGCGGTGCCCTGCGCTCGCTGGCCGGATGGCCGTAACTCTACGGTTTCACCCGAGGTTTCGTCACGTGCTGGGCAGGCGGATGTCCTCGGCACGGAGCTGGAGCGACGTCCGCCCGTTCCACTCGTTCTCGTCGACCTCGAAGGCCATGTCGAGCGGGCGGCCGCGGCGGACGCTCGCAAGCGCCGCGGCGTGGCGGTCGGCGAGGTTGAAGCCGATAACGGGGAACGTCGGGCCGTCGGCGTCCTGCTGGACGCGCATCCGCAGGTGCTGCTTCTGCGCGCCGACGAGCGTCGGCTGGCCGACGACGCGGAGACCGCGGCCCCAGAAGAGCGGGCGGTCGTTGTCTGGCCCAAACGGCTGGAACTGCTTGAGGACGTTCCAGAAGCGCGGCGAGACGTCGTGGAGGCTCAGGTGCGCGTCGATGTCGAGCTCCGGCAGGAGCGCGTCCGGCAGGAGCGCGTCCCCGACAGCCGTCTGGAGCTGCTCGCGGAGCGCGTCGACGTTCTCGACCGGAAGGGCGAGGCCGGCGGCGAACGCATGTCCGCCGAAGCGGTCCAGCAGGTCCGTGCACTGTGCGAGCGCGGCGTAGATCGAGATGCCCTTGACGGAGCGTGCCGAGCCCTTCGCCGGTCCGCCGGTCCCGTTGGACGTCAGGAGGACGGTGGGGCGGTGGAATTTCTCGGCGATGCGGGACGCCGTGATGCCGATGACGCCCGGGTGCCAGCCCGGATGGTACACGACGAGCGCGACCGGGTCGTCGTCCATGAGGCGCTCAGCGATGACGATGGCCTCGTCGCGCGTGGTGCGGTCGAGCTCGCGGCGGCGCATGTTCAGCGCCTCGATGTCGTCGACGAGGCGCGCGGCGTGCGCGGGGTCCGTCGCGGCGAGGAGCTCGGCGGCCATCGCGGCGTCCTCGATGCGGCCTGCGGCATTGATGCGGGGCCCGAGCTGGAACACGATCTTGGAGGCCGTGCAGCTTGTGAGGTCCACGCCGGCCTTGGCCGCGAGCGCCCGCAGGCCGACGCGCGGCGCGTCGCAGAGCTGCTTCAGGCCGGCCCGCATGAGGATGCGGTTCTCGCCGATCATCGGCACGATGTCGCTCGCCGTCGAGACGGCGACGAGGTCGAGGTAGGGCCACGCCTCTTCCTCGGGCAGGCCGAGCGTCTGGAGGACGGCCTGGATAAGCTTGAAGCCGACGCCGCAGCCCGAGAGGCCGTCGAACGGGTAGTCGCAGTCGGGGCGCTTGGGGTCGAGGACGGCCGTCGCGCACGGAATCTCGGGGCCGGCGGTGTGGTGGTCGCAGATGACGAGGTCCAGCCCGACCGACCGCGCGTAGTCCGCCTCGGCGTTGGCCGTGATGCCGCAGTCGAGGGCGACGACGAGCGTGCACCCGCGCTCGGCGGCGACGTCGAGGCCTGCGGTGGAGAGGCCGTAGCCGTGCGTGAAGCGGTTCGGGATGAAGAAGCTGGCCTCGACGCCCTGGCTCTGCAGGAACGTCAGCATCATCGCCGTCGAGGTCGTCCCGTCGACGTCGTAGTCGCCGTAGACGAGGACCTTCTCGCCGGACGTGATCGCGCGGGCGACGCGCTCGGCGGCGGCGTCCATGTCGCGCATCTCGAACGGGTCGTGGAGACCGGTGAGCGCGGGACGGAAGAACGTCCGCGCGGCGTCGAAGCTTGTTACGCCGCGGAGGACGAGCGCGCGGGCGAGGGGCGCCGGAAGGCCGTTGAGGCTCTCGCTGATCGCCTCGGGAACGGATTCGTCAGCGATCGGGCGGAGCGTCCACCGGATGGGCGACGGCTCGACCTCGAGATCGGCGTCGGGTTCAGCAGGAATCATGCGGGGGCGGACGCGTTGCCGCGCCGCGTCTGTTTCGTTTGCCGCCAAGATACACGGCGGCCGCACGTCCCCCGGATTCCCCCTACGGCATGGCTCGCCCTACGCCCGGAGGCCGACGAACCCGAGCATTCGGCCCGTCCGTCCGTCCTCGGCGCGGTACGAGAAGAAGCGGGACACCTCGCGCACGGTGCACGCATCAGACGCCTCGATGCTCGAGACGCCTGCCTCGGTAAGTTGGCGGGCGAGATCAAGGCGCAGGTCGACGTGGGCGCGTGGCCACTCGGCACGGCGCACGACCGACGCCTCGGGAAAGGCCGCCGCGACCTCGTCGCCCACCTCGAAGGCCTCGGCTGAGATGCACGGCCCGACGTACGCCGCGATGGTGTGGGCGCCGAGGCGCTCCATCGCCCGCACTGTCTCCCCGACGACGCCCGCGACGGTCCCGCGCCACCCCGCATGGCACGCCCCGACGACGCCCGCGTCCGCGTCGGCGAGGAGCACGAGCGCGCAGTCGGCCGAGAGGACGGTGAGCAGCAGGCCGGGTACGTTGGTCACGAGCCCGTCGTGCGCTTCGACGTGCCCGGCGGCCACGACCGTCGCCACGCGCGCCTCGTGAACCTGCCCGACCGAGGCGACGTGCTCGAAGCCTTCGGCTGCGCCGAGGCGCGCGCGGACCGCGTCGAGCGGCTCGGCCATCGGGGCGAAGGCGCGGGTCGTGAAACCGGCGCCGAGACGCGGGTCTGCGTCGAGGGCGGGGCGGAGGATCGTCACAGGCGGAGGGCGGTTCGGGCGGCACGCTCGGCGGCCGCAGTGTCCATGTCGAGGCCGGTCCAGAGGCGGAAGCTCGCCGCGGCCTGCGCGACGAGCATCGGCAGCCCGCCGATGACAGTCGCGCCATGCGCCGAAGCGTCGGCGAGAAGGCGCGTTGGTCGGTAGATGAGGTCGTAGACGGTCTGGCCCGCATGGAAGTCGCCGGCGTCGGGCCACGGCGTCGCGGCCGGATCGGTCGTCCCGACGGGTGTCGCGTGGACGACGAGCGCGGCGTCCCGCACCGGCGCCTCACCGAAGCCGACCGGTTCTACCGAGGTACTCGACCACGACTCCGCGTCGCGGGCCAGCGCCTCGGCCGTCGCCACGTTGCGCGCCGCGACGACGACTCGCCCGAGCCCGCGCGTCGCGAGGGCATAGACGACGGCCCGCGCTGCGCCGCCCGCGCCGAGCACGACGGCGGTCTGCTCGGCGAGGCGCCCTACATCGAGCGGCGCGAGAAAGCCGTTGACGTCCGTGTTCTCGGCCCGCCAGCCGGACGCGCCGCGCACGAGCGTGTTCGCCGCGCCGACGGCCTGCGCGTCGTCCGACGCCTCGGAAGCCGAGCGGAGTGCCGAGAGCTTATGCGGCGCCGTCACATTCGCGCCCACCGCGCCGAGCGCCCACAGCCCGTCGACGGCCGTCTGAAACTCGGCGGACGAGACGCGGCACGCGACGTACGCCGCCTCGATGCCAGCCGCGGCGAACGCGGCGGCGTGGATCGCAGGCGAGACGGAGTGCGCGACGGGGTCACCCAGCAGGACCGCCAGCCGGCTACCGCTCACCAGCCTGCCCGCGGCGCGCGTCGCTCCACAGATCCGGGTACGCCCGGCGCATCTCGTCGGCCCGCGACGGGTCGAGCTCGGCCGCGCGGCGGAACGACCGGACGGCCGACTCGCGCTGCCCGACCGAGGCGAGGGCCCACGCCTGGCGCAGGTGCGCCTCAGACGATGTGGGATCCAGGCGGACGACCTGTCCGAAGGCGTCGAGCGCCTCATCGCGGAGGCCGGCCTCGAGGCGCGTCTCCGCGAGGTCCAGCCAGGCGTCTTTGTTGTCGGCGTCCAGCGTGACCACGCGGACGTACGAGGTGAGCGACTCGGCGAGGCGGCCGGCGTTGTATTCGCTGTCGGCACGTGCGTGCCAGTACTCAGCCTCGTCGGGCTCAAGCGCGATGGCGCGGCCGAAGCCGGCGAGGGCCTCGTCGAAGAGGCCCTGCGCATCGAGGGCGCACCCCAGGCCGTACCACGCGTCGGCGTACTCCACATCGTCGGCAACGGCGCGGCGGAAGTACTCGACGGCCGTGCCGTAGTCCCCCATCTCGTCATAGGCGAGGCCGAGATTGTAGTGCGTCGCCGCATCACCGTCCTCGTGCTCAAGGACCTTGAGGTAGCTCTCGGCCGCGCCCTGCGGATCGTCGAGGTTCGCGAGCGCGTTTCCGCGGTTGTACCATGCCGACGTAAACCCGTCGTCGATGGCGACGGCGAAGTCGTAGGACGAGACCGCTTCCTCAAACTTGTCGAGGCGGTTCAGGACGATGCCGCGGTTGTACCAGGCGTTCTGGGCGAACGGGTCGGCGTCGATCTGCCGGTCGTATGCCGTGACGCTCGCCTCGAGATCCCCTTGCTGGTCGTAGCAGAAGCCAAGCTCATACCACACCTCTGGGTGCTCCGGATCGACCTCCGCGCACCGCAGCAGCGCCTCGACTGCCTCGTCGTAGCGCTCAAGCTTCTCGAGCGCGATGCCACGGTTGAAGAGGGCGTCGGAGAACAGCGGGTCGATCTCGAGCGCGCGATCGAAATCGTCGAGCGCGTCTTCGGGCCGCTCCAGCGAGTCCAGCGTGATGCCGCGGTTGATGAGCGTCTCGGCATCGACCGGGTTAAACGCGAGTGCGTTGTCGTAGGCGTCGAGCGCCTCGTCGTGCCGCTCGAGGTGGTTCAGAAGCACGCCGCGCCGCATCCACGGGTCAGACGAGCCGGGCGACTGATCGATCTGCACGTCTACAACCGTTAGGGCGTCGTCCAGTCGTCCCTTCTCGAAGTAATAGGTCGCGATGTGCTCGAGGTCTTCCGAGTCGAAGAAGGCGCGCCCGCCGCGTGCCTCGTATGCGGCGACGAGGTCGTCGATGCCATCCTCGCCGTGGGCGTCGTCGTACTCGTAGTCGAACATTCTCGCGGGAGCGGCTGGTCCGGGGGACAACCGGCTTGGTGGGCCGGAAGGCGTGCTAGTATAGGTGGCCCGCTACAGGGATGCAACGCAGACCGCGTGCTCGCCATCGGGATTTTTGCCCCATCCTTATCTCCAAAGCCGTTGCCAGAGAGCCGTTCCCCCACCCGCCGAGGCGTCTTTTTCTCTTTCGAAGGCATCGACGGGTCGGGAAAGAGCACACAGGCCCGCCTCTTGGCCGACGCACTGGAGCGGATGGGCAAGCGCGTCGTGCGCGTCCGAGAGCCAGGTGGTACAGCCATCGGCGAGCAGGTCCGAGCCCTGTTGCTGGATCCCGAGTCGCACATTACGGACCGGGCCGAGGCGCTGCTGTTCGCTGCCGCGCGTGCGCAGCTCGTCGAGGATGTCATCGAACCCGCACTCGCATCGGGCGCCCACATCGTCGCCGACCGGTACATCGATTCAACATCCGCCTACCAAGGAGGCGGGCGCCTCCTTGGCAGTTCAGTTGATGCTGTGAGTGCATTCGCGACGAGCGGCCTAGTGCCGGACCGCACCTATCTCGTCACGCTCTCACTTGCGACAGCCGCGGAACGGAGGTCTGCACGTGATGCAGACCGAATGGAGCAGCCGTCGGATGCTTTCCGCGAGCGGATCGCATCTGCATACGAGCATCTTGCTGTCTCGCATCCCGCCCGCATCCTGTCGGTCGACGGACATCTGTCAGCCGAGGCCCTGCAGAAGGTCATCGTACAGGACGCTCTTGCAGTGCTTGCGACTGCCCCTCAATCTTGAGAGACGGCAGAGTCCGATTTGCACAAACAAAGAGAGCCCCCGACGCACGAATGCGCCGGGGGCTCACAGGGACTTGGCGGCGACCTACTCTCCCACCAGAACGGCAGTACCATCGGCGCTGCGGGGCTTAACGGCTCTGTTCGGAATGGGAAGAGGTGGGGCCCCCGCGCTATAGCCACCAAGAAATCGGTGACACGCGGACAGCCGTAGCAAAATTGTATTGGGCGGAGTGCAAGCACTCCTCTATCGTGTAGCGAACAATCTGGAAAGCCAGTAAGACATACACTCGTGTGAGGTGAATTACGTCAAGCCACATAGGTAATTAGTACGACTCGGCTAAACACATTGCTGTGCGTACACCTGTCGCCTATCAACGTCCTCATCTCGAACGACCTATAAGGGAATGCTCATCTTGTGGTGGGCTTCGTGCTTAGATGCTTTCAGCGCTTATCCCTTCCGAACGTAGCTACCCTGCACTGCATCTGGCGACACAACAGGTACACTAGAGGTTCGTCCGTCCCGGTCCTCTCGTACTAAGGACAGATCCACTCAACATTCCAACGCCCGCAGTAGATAGAGACCGAACTGTCTCACGACGTTCTGAACCCAGCTCGCGTACCGCTTTAATGGGCGAACAGCCCAACCCTTGGGACCTTCTCCAGCCCCAGGATGCGATGAGCCGACATCGAGGTGCCAAACCTCCCCGTCGATGTGAACTCTTGGGGGAGATAAGCCTGTTATCCCCGGCGTACCTTTTATCCTTTGAGCGACGGCCCTTCCATTCGGAACCGCCGGATCACTAAACCCCACTTTCGTGCCTGCTCGACCTGTATGTCTCGCAGTCAAGCGCCCTTGTGCTTTTACACTCTACGCACGATTACCGACCGTGCTGAGGGCACCTTTGGGAGCCTCCGTTACTTTTTGGGAGGCGACCGCCCCAGTCAAACTACCCACCTAACACTGTTCCCCGACCGGATCACGGCCGCGGGTTAGGCTCCGACCAAACCAAGGGCGGTATTTCAAGGGTGACTCCACAACGCCTGGCGACGCTGCTTCAAAGTCTCCCGCCTATCCTACACATGGTTTGGCCAAAGTCAATGCTAAGCTGTAGTAAAGGTGCACGGGGTCTTTTCGTCCCACTGCGGGTACCCGGCGTCTTCACCGGGACCACAATTTCACCGAGCGCGCGGTTGAGACAGTGCTCAACTCGTTGCACCATTCGTGCAGGTCGGAACTTACCCGACAAGGAATTTCGCTACCTTAGGACCGTTATAGTTACGGCCGCCGTTTACCGGGGCTTCGGTCGAAAGCTTCGCCTTACGGCTAACCTCCTTCCTTAACCTTCCGGCACCGGGCAGGTGTCACTCCCTATACGTCGTGTTACCACTTGGCAGAGAGCTGTGTTTTTGCTAAACAGTCGGTTGAGCCTTTTCACTGCGGCCAGCACGAGGCTGGCGACCCTTCTCCCGAAGTTAGGGGTCCAATTTGCCTAGTTCCTTAACCGCGCATCACTCGAGCGCCTGAGGATACTCTCCTCGCCCACCTGTGTCGGTTTACGGTACGGGCACCTTCGGCAATACACGACGCTTTTCTCGGCAGCCTGCTTGGGGTCACTATCGGTTCACCTTGCGGATTCCCGTACTATCGCAGTTCGGCCTTAAGGGGAAACGGATTTGCCTATCTCCCCAGCCTACGTGCTTCAACGTCCATCCGTCAGGACGCGGACCTTACGCTTCTGCGTCACGCCTTGCATTAACGCCTTTAGGTGGTACGGGAATATTAAACCCGTTTGCCATCGCCTACGCCTCTCGGCCTCGGCTTAGGACCCGACTAACCCTGTTCCGATTAACGTTGAACAGGAACCCTTGGGCTTACGGCGGGCAGGTTTTTCACCTGCCTTATCGTTACTCATACCTACATTTTCTCTTCCAGATGCTCCACCAGTCCTCACGGAACCGGCTTCGACGCGGCTGGAATGCTCCCCTACCACTCTACGTAGTAGAATCCGAAGCTTCGGCGATGTGCTTGATGCCCGAAAATTTTCGATGCCGAACCGCTCGACCAGTGAGCTATTACGCACTCTTTAAATGAATGGCTGCTTCTAAGCCAACATCCTGGTTGTCTAAGCAGTCTGACCTCCTTTGGTCAACTTAGCACATACTTGGGGGCCTTAGCTGTCGATCTGGGTTGTTTCCCTCTCGGACACGGATCTTATCACCCGCGCCCTCACTGCCGCCGAACATGTGACCGGCATTCGGAGTTTGTCTGGAGTTGGTACCCGGTGAAGGGCCCGCGTCCAATCAGTGCTCTACCTCCGGCACACTCTATGGCGACGCTGTACCTAAATACATTTCGGGGAGTACGAGCTATTTCCGAGTTTGATAGGCCTTTCACCCCTACCCACAGCTCATCGGAGCCTTTTTCAACAGACACCCGTTCGGACCTCCACGACGTCTTACCGTCGCTTCATCCTGGCCATGGGTAGCTCACCCGGTTTCGCGTCTACCCCCACTGACTAAACACCTTGCGGTGCGCGCCCTGTTCAGACTCGCTTTCGCTTCGGCTTCGGCGCTGAACGCCTTAACCTTGCCAGTGAGGAGTAACTCGTAGGTTCATTATGCAAAAGGCACGCCGTCACCCCACGAAGGGGCTCCGACTGGTTGTAAGCACATGGTTTCAGGTACTATTTCACTCGCCTACTAGGCGTTCTTTTCACCTTTCCCTCACGGTACTAGTTCACTATCGGTCACGAGAGAGTACTTAGCCTTACCAGATGGTACTGGCAGATTCCCACAAGATTTCTCTGGTCCCGTGGTACTCAGGAACACTGCGGTGCTGCTTGTCTTGCGTCTACGGGGCTTTCACCCTCTGTGGCTCAGCTTTCCAGGCTGATTCGTCTTGGACTAACAGATCACCGTGTGCAGGTCCTACAACCCCGGCGCGACCTAAATCGCTCCGGTTTGGGCTGGTCCCCGTTCGCTCGCCACTACTTAGGGAGTCACTATTGTTTTCTTTTCCTCCAGGTACTTAGATGTTTCAGTTCCCTGGGTTGGCCCCGACCACCTATGTTTTCAGTGGCCGGTAACAGGTCTTCAACCTGCTGGGTTTTCCCATTCGGGCATCCGCGGATCAATGGGTATTTGCCCCTCCCCACGGCTTATCGCAGCTTATCACGCCCTTCATCGCCTTCTCGTGCCAAGGCATCCACCATGTGCCCTTTCTTGCTTGTCGTAGCCTCACATGAGTCTACGTCTTGTCTGGAGATCTCTCCAGGCTTGCTCGATGCTACTCAGTAGACGAACCATCACCGCTCCGGCGAACCGGTAAGCAGTATCAGGTTCGACCCTAATACAATTTTGCTACGGCTGTCAGCATGTCAAAGAACCGTTGGCCTCGAAAGGCCTCCTCCGCCAAATAAGAAGGCGTAGGGGAGTGGAGCCAGAGGGATTCGAACCCCCGACATCCTGCTTGCAAAGCAGGCGCTCTACCAACTGAGCTATGGCCCCTGATAAGCTCCGCAGACGGCAATCCGTCCGTACGGTGGGACTGGGAGGAGTTGAACCTCCGACCTCACGCTTATCAGGCGTGCGCTCTAACCACCTGAGCTACAGTCCCGAGTCGAGCTCTAAAGCTCGGCACTGGACGGTCGCTCCAGGGAGCAGACCACTAAACGGTCACAAAGAACGGGGAGGTCAAGCTACGAGCTCGCACGAAGGCATGTCTGTAGAGAGACCATCAAGACGACCAGTGGATCTATCGAGAGAGGGAAGCATAGCGAGCCCTGTCGGCTGCGACGGCGAACCGTCCAGACAGGAGGAGGTGTCAAGCTCTGTGAGAGGTAATCCAGCCGCACCTTCCGGTACGGCTACCTTGTTACGACTTAGCCCCAGTTACTGAGTTGACCTTCGGCCGCTCCCTCCTTGCGGTTGGGTCACGGACTTCGGGCCCCCTCAACTTCCATGGCTTGACGGGCGGTGTGTACAAGGCCCGGGAACGTATTCACCGCGTCATTGCTGATACGCGATTACTAGCGATTCCAGCTTCACGAAGTCGAGTTGCAGACTTCGATCCGAACTGAGACCGGCTTTATGGATTCGCGCCCTGTCACCAGGTGGCAGCCCATTGTACCGGCCATTGTAGCACGTGTGAAGCCCCAGGCGTAAGGGCCATGATGACTTGACGTCGTCCCCACCTTCCTCACTGCTTGCGCAGGCAGTCTCGCTAGAGTCCCCGGCATAACCCGCTGGTAACTAGTGATAGGGGTTGCGTTCGTTGCGGGACTTAACCCAACATCTCACGACACGAACTGACGACAGCCATGCAGCACCTCGCGACCAGCCCGAAGGAGACCCCCTTTCAGGGGCTGTCCGGCCGCGTTCGAGCCTGGGTAAGGTTCTTCGCGTTGCATCGAATTAATCCACATGCTCCACCGCTTGTGCGGGCCCCCGTCAATTCCTTTGAGTTTCAACCTTGCGATCGTACTCCCCAGGTGGGACGCTTAACGCGTTAGCTTAGACACTGCACCTGAAGCGGTGCAACATCGAGCGTCCATCGTTTACGGCGCGGACTACCAGGGTATCTAATCCTGTTCGCTCCCCGCGCTTTCGTGCCTGAGCGTCAGTACCCGTCCAGCTATCCGCTTACGCATCCGGTGTTCCTCGTGATATTTACGCATTTCACCGCTACACCACGAATTCCGATAGCCTCTCCGGGACTCAAGACGTGCAGTATCAAAGGCAGTTCACCGGTTAGGCCGGTGGCTTTCACCTCTGACTTACACGCCCGCCTGCGCACCCTTTACACCCAGTGATTCCGGACAACGCTTGGACCCTCCGTATTACCGCGGCTGCTGGCACGGAGTTAGCCGGTCCTTATTCGTACGGTACCGTCAGACCTGGCAGAACCAGGTGTTCTTCCCGTATAAAAGCAGTTTACGCCCCTGAGGGGTGTCTTCCTGCACGCGGCGTGGCTGCGTCAGACTTTCGTCCATTGCGCAATATTCCTCACTGCTGCCTCCCGTAGGAGTCTGGCCCGTGTCTCAGTGCCAGTGTGGCGGATCATCCTCTCAGACCCGCTACGGATCGTCGCCTTGGTGGGCCGTTACCCCGCCAACTAGCTAATCCGACGCAGGCTCATCCCCAACCGCCTGAACTTTGGACGGTCGACCATGCGGTCATCCGTCGTTATGTGGTATTAGCCCACCTTTCGATGGGTTATTCCTCAGTTGGGGGCAGATTGCCTACGCGTTACTCACCCGTGCGCCACTTTCCCTCCAAGCAAGCTCGGAGTTCTCGTTCGACTTGCATGTGTTAAGCCCGCCGCCAGCGTTCGTCCTGAGCCAGGATCAAACTCTCCGTAGTAGAAGAGCACCGCGTCCTTCATTCAAATGAATGAGATCAGCGATCCTGTTTTTGACACATCTCTCGATGCGTCACGCTTTTGAGCTATGTATTGACTTTGTTCTCGTCCGGTCCGTCGAGCCCACTCCCGAAGGCGTGGTTTCGAGCGGCCGACGAGGGCTCGCTATGCTTCCAATCTCTCAAAGAACCGGGGCACGTTTCGGAGCGACTAACGCGCTGCCTCCGGTGCGGCCTGCCAACTTACGGAGTCCGATTAGGACTGTCAAGCGCTTCATTTTCTCTTCTCCATTGAGTCGAGCGGCGGGCGAACCTGCCGGTGAAGCGGCCCCGCGACTGGCGCGAGGGATGCGAGACTACCACCGGTTAGGAAGGCGATGCAAGCGATGGCGCGAGGTTCATAAACCCTTCGCCGGCCTGCCCGTTTCCGAGCCCGATGGTGCCGTCAGTGTGCAGAGAACAGTGCGGCTGGCGAGTCGCCCGAAGGCTTCTTTTCTGCCGCAGAGCGATGATACCCCCCGCAAATGGGGTCGTGTGTGGAAGAGCAAAGGAGAGGAGGTGAGGCTGGTGTGAGCACGTCGAAACGTAGCCTTCAGGCTGCTCCCGTATCTTCGGCGCTCCCCACTTCTGGCGCCCTTCTATGGCCGACGACGACGCCCCGCGTTCCATCCTGACCGACCGCGCTCTGTGGACGGGCATCTTCGGCATTCTGATCGGTCTGATCGTCGCCGTCCTTCTCTTCAACTATGCCGTCATGCCGATCTGGACGCGGCACGACGCAAGCGTCTCGGTCCCGAACCTGCGCGACATGACGCCGGGCGAGGCAGAACGCGCGCTCGTCCTCTCAGGCCTCGACGCCGAGATGCGCGAACAGCCGTTCAACTCGAATCTCCAGGCCGACCGCATCGTCGAGCAGAGCCCGGCGGCAGAGACCCTCGTCAAGCCGGGGCGCCGCATCTACTATTACGTCAATGCGAGCCCCAAGGAGCTCGTCGTGATGCCGGACGTGCTCACGCTGACCGAAGGCGCCGCACGGCCGGAGATCGACAAGGCCGGGCTTGGAGGTCGGGCGTGTCGATCTGGACTCGGTCCGAACGCCGTACGAGAACACGGTGACGCGGCAGTTGCCAGCCGCAGGACGCCGCATTCCGCGCGGAACGGAGGTTCGGCTGTGGTTGAGCCGCGGCGTCGACACGTCGCAGAAGGTGGCCGTGCCGGACGTCGTCGGGATGACGCCCGCTGCGGCGCGGGCGCGCCTCCGCGACGCTGGCCTCTACGTGTCGTCTCCCCGAGCGACCGGCGGGCGGGTGACGTCTCAGGACCCCGCCCGCGGCACGCAGGTCAACCCGGGCAAGGAGGTGGCGATCGTTGCTCGCGAGGAGCCCACCGTCCTACCGCCTGCCCCGGAGCCCGACACGACCGACGAGGACGAGTAGACCGCCGCTTCAGACACCGCTCACCGAAACGAGGCGCCCCTCCATGAGAGGGGCGCCTCGTTTCCGTATAAGGAGCGCGGCTGGCGCTACTCGGCGCCCTCCCACGTCAGGATGTCCTCCTCGGACTTCTGGTCCGACTGAGGCGGCGACGCCCACGTCTCGGCGTCGGGCAGGGCAGGCTTCTTCTCGGTGATGTTGTAGCCGAGCGCCTGCCACTGCGTCGCGAGGTGCGCGTTCCACTCGGCGTAGTGCGCCCACTCCTCCGGCAGCTCGTCGTCCGCGTAGATCGCCTCGACCGGGCAGGCCGGGACGCACGCGTTGCAGTCGATGCACTCGTCCGGGTGGATCACGAGGAAGTTGGGGCCCTCGTAGAAGCAGTCGACCGGGCAGACCTCGACGCAGTCGGTGTGCTTGCAGTTGATGCAGGGCTGGGCGACGACGTACGGCATGAGAGCGCAGGCGGGGGAAGGGGCGTTACCGGGCAGGCCGGGCGGGCGGCTAAACTACCGTCGGCCCCTCCACACCGCCCCGCGCGCGCCATGTTTCGCCTTTCCGTCCGGACGCCTCTCCTTTATACAGCCGCGTTCCTGCTCGCCGCCGCTGCGACCGGCTGCGGGCCGTCGAACCGGCTGCGCGAGGTCGACCTCGGCGGGCGCCGCGTGGCCATCATCGCCGCGATCCCGCCGCACCCGCGCGTCCAGGCGGGAAGCCCGGCCGAGATCGGCATTGACCCGTACGACCCGGTCGGCTCGGTCCTGCGCGTCGGGACGGGCATCGACAAGGCGCGCGCGGCGCGGCGCGCCCAGGTGCGCCTCGACAGCGTCGTGGCGCGCGTCGACGTGGCGGACCAGATCGCGCGGCGCGTGCTCGTCCGCTCGGCCGAGGTCCTGCGGATCGTCCCGGCGAGCCGCCCCGACGACGCAGACTTCGTCCTCGACCTCCGCGTCGCCGACTATGCACTCGTCGCCGACTCCTTCGAGGGCGACACCTACTTCGTGCTTCTCGGCGACCTCGCTGCTGCGCGACGCGCGCACGGGAGACGAGCTGTGGCGCGGCGACATCCGCGAGCGTAACGTCCTTGACGGCTCCATCTTCGGACTTCCGGCCGCCATCGGCAACGTCGTGACAGGGCGCGCGCTCGCTCGCCTCACGCCCGAGCAGATGGAGGCCGGCCTCACGCGCCTCGCCGACGTCACGGCGCAGCGCATCGCCGAGCGTCTCGAGACGCGACTACGCCCGCTCGCGGCGCGCCTACGCGGATTACCAGCGCCGCCCGTAGACGACCACCCGAGCGCCGCGCCGGGTGAATTCGGCCGGCCCACCGGATCTACACGAGGGTACGCGGGTCTGAAGAGCCCCGGGCACCCGATCGGGCGCCCCCTCTTCCGCCGCAGTCGCGGCACAGCACCTCCCTCCGATGGATTCCCCCAACACGCAGAAGGCCGGCGGCATGATGGACGAGCTCAAGGGCAATGTCAAGCAGGCCGTCGGTGACGTCACCGGCAACAAGTCGCATGCAGGCCGAAGGCTTGGCCGACGAGGCCAAGGGCGAGGCCAAGCAGGCCGTCGGGACGGCCGCAAAACGCTCGGCGACGTGGTCGACGACGCAACCGACTGATCCACTCCGACGTCTCGTTCGGCCCCGGGTGCTCAGGCACTCGGGGCCGTTCTGCTTCAGGGACGCCATCCGCGCAGCCGTCCGTACGTTCCCGCTCCCACTTCCCGCTTCCGCCATGGACTTCTCCAAGCTCACCGACAAGCTCTCCGACCTCGCCGAGAAGGGCGGCGACATGATCGAGGACGCCGCCGAGGCCGTCAAGGACAAGGTCGTCGACCTCGTGCCTGACTCCGTCAAGGAGAAGGCCGAGGCCCTCGGCGACAAGGCCGTCGACGCCGCGACCGGCCTCGTCGGCAAGGCGGCGGACAAGCTGTCGAACAAGTAAGGGCCCTCGCGCCCGACGCGACTCGCGCCCCGGCTGCCCTTGCACGCCGGGGCGCATCCGTTTTCCCCGCCGCCGTGACCTCGACCTACCCCCGCACGTTCTGGCTGCTCGTCGCCGGCACGCTCGTCAACCGGATCGGGCTGCTCGTGCTGCCCTTCCTCTCGCTCTACCTCACCGGCGCGCGCGGGCTGACGGTCGGGCAGGCGACGTTCATCATCAGCCTCCACGGCGCCGGCTCGTTCGCCGCCGGGGTGGCGGGCGGGAGCCTCTCGGACGCTGTCGGGCGGCGGACCGTCCTCGTGGGAAGCCTTGGCGGCGGGGCGGCGCTGATGCTCCTCATCCCGCAGATGACGGGCTTCTGGACGCTCGCGGCCATCGTCGGGGCGTACGGATTCGTCGGCGAGATGTACCGGCCGGCCGTCTCGGCGGTTGTCGCGGACACGGTCGACCCGGCACGGCAGAAGCGTGCCTTCGCCCTGCTCTACTGGGCGATCAACGTCGGCGCGGCCATCGGGCCGGCGATCGGCGGCGTCCTCGCCGAGCACTCGTTCTCGCTCCTGTTCTCGCTGGACGCCGCCTCGATGGCGATCTACGCGCTCGTGATCCTGCTCGCCGTCCCCGAGTCGCGCCCCGCGCGCCTCGAGGCGGCGGGCGCAGAACCGCGCCCGGGCGCGCTCGCGACGGCGCTGCGCGACCCGGTACTGATCGGGCTATACCGCCGTCACCTTCGCCGTCGGGACGGCGTTCGGACAGTCCTACACGACGCTGCCGCTCGTGATGCGGGCCGACGGCCTCACACCAGGCGCCTTCGGGGCGGTCCTCGCGCTCAACGGGGCGCTCGTCGTGCTGCTGAGCCTGCCCGTCGCGCGGTGGCTGGAGACGCGCCACACGTCCGGCCTGCTCGCCGCGGCCGCCGTGCTGATCGCGCTCGGCGTCGGCTCCTACGCCTTCGCCGAGACGACGTGGGCGTATGCCGCCGGCGCCGTGCTGTGGTCGCTCGGCGAGATCGCGTTTCTGCCGATCGTGCCTGCGCTCGTCGCGGCGCGCGCGCCGGCGAGCCTGCGCGGGACGTACCAGGGCGTCTACCAGAGCGGGTGGGGGCTCGCGCACACCGTCGGGCCGGTCGCCGGCGGACAAGTCCTCGCCCGCTTCGGCGCCGACGCGCTGTGGGGCGGCTGCCTCGCGCTCGGCCTCGGCGCTGCTGTCGCCATCGTCCTGCTGCGCCTCGGCGACTGATCCGGACCTGCCCGCGCGGCGACGCGTGAAGGCGACGCGCTCACCCGCGTCCAGTGGACCCCACTCCGACCCTGCCCGCCGCCCTCGCGCCGCGAGCCGCTGGCGCGGCGCGGGCGACCTTCTGCTGTGGGCCGCCGTCGCCGTGGCGCTCGTCATCGTGTACCGGCGTCTCGTCCCAGACCTCGACCTACCGGACCTCGGGGCGGCGCCCGTCGTCGCGGTCGCGGATCTCGACGGACGCCTGCACGGCCCCGCGGACTATGCCGGCAAGGTCGTCGTGCTGAACGTGTGGGCGACGTGGTGCCCACCGTGCATCGTCGAGACGCCGGGCTTCGTGGACCTCGCGGCCGAGTTCGCGGGTAGCGTCCAGTTTCTCGGCGTTTCGCAGGACGACGACCCGGCGCTCGTTCGCGCCTTCGCCGAGAAGCACGGCGTCTCCTACCCACTCCTCATCGGGCCGCCCGCTTCGGGCATGCTCCCGCCCGTCACCGTCCTGCCGACGACGTTCGTCATCGACCGCCGCGGGCGCGTCCGAATGCGCCACGAAGGCCTGCTCCTCGAGCCGGCGCTGCGGGCGGTGCTGCGAGCGCTCGCCACAGAGCCGCCGTAAGCCGACTCTCACGGGCCGCTCACAACCGCGCCGCGCCCAGTGCGTTTATACGAGGCTAAAACTTGAAGCCGAATGCCCGACTCTCCGCTCCACCTCGATCTCGACCCCCAGGCAGGTGAGCTGGCGCTGACCTACGACGACGCCCGCATGTCAGCCGGCGACGCCGAAGCGCTCGCCAGCAGCCTTGCGACCGAAGCGCTCGGCGCCTGCGCGTGCCTCGTCCGGGTCGAGAAGACCGGTGGGCGGAGCTGCGAGTCGTGCGCCGACCGCTTCGCGGCGCGGATGCGGGCGCAGCCAGGCGTTCGGGACGCGCGCGCCTCGTTCCGCGGCGGCATTCTCCGCGTGGACTACGACGGCGGCGAGACGACGCCGGAGCACCTCGCGACGGTCGTCCGGCGCCTCGGCGTGGCGACGCGCGAGGCGGAGGAGGACGGCAATCCGTGGCAGCGCGAGGCGGTGTTCGCCGGCATCGCGCTCGGCGGCCTGCTCGGCGGCCTGCTTGCCGAGTGGCAAGGGCTCGCAGGCGTGAGTTGGGCGCTCTACGCCGTCGCCTACGGCTTCGGCGGGTGGTACGGCGCGCGTGCCGGGTTCGAGTCGCTCCGCGAGCGGACGGTCGACATCGACCTGCTGATGATCCTGGCCGCGCTCGGTGCGCTCGCCATCGGCGCCCCGTTCGAGGGCGCGATGCTGCTCTTCCTGTTCTCGCTCTCGAACACGCTCCAGCACGTCGCCATCGGCCGCAGCCGCCGCGCCATCGAGGCGCTCCTGGAGTTACGCCCCGACGCTGCGCACGTCGAGCGAGACGGCGTGTGGGTGGATGTGCCCGTCGAGGAGGTCCGCGTCGGCGACGTCTTCCGCGTGCTGCCCGGCAGCCGTCTCCCGCTCGACGGCGTCGTGGTGTCGGGCCGCAGCTCGGTCGACCAGGCGTCGATCACGGGAGAGAGCGTGCCTGTGGGGAAGGACGTGGGCGACGCTGTGTTCGGCGGGACGACGGCGGGCGACGGGACGCTGGACGTGCGCGTGACGAAGCCGGCCGGCGAGAGCGCCATCGCGCGCATGATCGCGATGGTCGAGGACGCGCAGAGCCAGAAGGCCGAGACGCAGCGCCTTATCGACCGCTTCGAAGGGCCGTACTCCATCGGCGTGATCGTGATGACGCGCGTTCGCCATCGGCGTCCCGATCCTCGTCTGGGGCGAGGCCTTCCAGCCCGCCTTCTACCGCGCGATGACGCTGATGGTGGCCGCGAGCCCGTGCGCGCTCGTCATCTCGACGCCCGCCGCCGTGCTCAGCGCCATCGCGGCGGCGGCGCGCTCGGGCGTCCTCTTCAAGGGCGGCGCCACCGTCGAGGATGCCGCGCGCGTCCGCGTCGTAGCGTTCGACAAGACGGGCACGCTCACGGCCGGCGAAACCCGCCTCACGGACGTCGTCGCGCTGGACGGGAGCGAGGACGACCTCGTCGCGATGGCTGCGGCCGTGCAGGCGCGCAGCGAGCACCACCTGGCAAAAGCGACGGTCCGCGACGCGCAGGCGCGCGGCCTCACCGTGCTCGAGGCGACAGGCTTTGAGGCTGTCGCAGGCCGCGGCGTCGAGGCGCGCATCGGCGACCGGACGATCCGGATCGGCAACCCGGGCCACAGCGAGGGCCGCGCCGTCGACGGGCTCGAGGCGGCGCTCGCGCACGTCGAGCGGCTGCGCGCCGTGGCAAGGACGGCCGTCGTGGTCACGGAAACTGTCGACGGCCGCGAGCGCGCGATCGGCGTGATGGCCTTCGCGGACGTCCTCCGACCGACCGCGCCGGGCCGTGGTCGCCGAGTTGCAGGCGCTCGGCATCCGCGTCGTCATGCTTACGGGCGACACCGAGGCTGTCGCCCGGCACGTCGCGGCCGAGGCGGGCGTCGACACGGTCTATGCGGACCTGCTGCCCGAGCGGAAGGTCGAGCTCGTCCGGGAGTTGGAGGCGCAGTATGGCGGCGTCGCGATGGTCGGCGACGGCGTCAACGATGCGCCCGCGCTCGCCGCGGCGACGCTCGGCGTCGCGATGGGCGCCGCCGGGACAGACGTCGCGCTCGAAACGGCGGACGTCGTGCTGATGGCGGACGACCTGGGCAAGCTGCCCTACCTCCTGCGCCTCTCGCGGCGCACGCGGCGCACGCTCGCCGTCAACATCGGCGTCTCGCTCGGCGCCATCGCCGTGATGATCGTGACGATCCTCGGCGCCGGCCTCGCGCTGCCGCTCGCCGTCGTTGGCCACGAGGGCAGCACGGTCCTGGTGAGCCTCAACGGCCTGCGCCTGCTCGGCGGCGCGAGACCGATGACGGTGGGATGCGGGATGGGCCGAGTTCGTTGGCGCGCCCATCCCCGTCTCATCCCAACAGATCGTCGAAGATGTCGGACTGCTTCATCGGCGGGACGATGTCGAAGTGCTCGTACGCGCGCCGGGCGGCGACGCGGCCCCTCGGCGTCCGCGCCATGAAGCCCTCCTGGATGAGGTACGGCTCGTAGACCTCCTCGACCGTCCCCGCGTCCTCGCCGACAGCGACGGCGATGGTTGAGACGCCGACGGGCCCGCCGTCGAACTTCTCCATCAGGGCGAGCAGGATGCGGGCATCCATCTCGTCGAGGCCCGCCTCGTCCACGTCGAGCATGTTGAGCGCGTAGTCGGCGAGCTCGCGCGTGATGCGGCCGTCGCCGGACGAGCCGGCCGTCTGGACCTCGGCAAAGTCGCGGGTGCGGCGCAGCAGCTTGTTCGCGATGCGCGGCGTGCCGCGGCTGCGGCGCGCGATCTCGAAGGCGCCCTGCGGGTCGATCTCGATCTTCATCAGGTCCGCCGAGCGCATCACGATCTCCTGCAGCAGGTCCGCCGTGTAGTAGTCGTAGCGGAAGTCGATGCCGAAGCGGGCGAGCAGCGGCTTCGTGAGCATGCCCTTGCGCGTCGTCGCGCCGACGAGCGTGAACGGCGGCAGCGCGATGCGGACCGACCGCGCGGACGGGCCCGAGTCGATGAGGATGTCGATCGCGTAGTCCTCCATCGCCGAGTAGAGGTACTCCTCGACGACGGGCGCGAGGCGGTGGATCTCGTCGATGAAGAGGACGTCGCCGGCCTCGAGGTTGGTGAGCAGGCCTGCGATGGAGGCGGGCTTGTCGAGCGCCGGGCCGGACGTCGTTTTGACGGACGCGCCCATCTCTTCGGCCACGATGTGCGCGAGCGTCGTTTTCCCGAGCCCGGGCGGCCCTGAGAGGATGACGTGGTCCAGCGACTCGCCGCGCTGGAGGGCGGCCGTGACGAACACGCGGAGGTTGTCCTTGATCTTCTGCTGGCCGATGAACTCGTCGAGCGCCTTGGGGCGGAGGGCCTTCTCGACGTCGTCGTCGCGCGTCGAGGTGGCGGCGTCCGGCGGGCCGCGGGCGGGCTGGTCCATGAGTGCGGAGTGTTTCGGGCAAGGTACCGAGCGCCTGTGACAAGGCACGTCATCACCGACGCCTTCACCGCGTCCTGAGCGAGACGTGCGGCGCCCGGGCACCGGCTGTCCGCTCGCGCGGCGCACGTGCACGCGTGGTGCATGGTGCCGAACGTGGGTAGTCTACGGCTCGTCCTCTGTCTCAGCGCCCCGTTGACCGTTCGCGCGCTCGCTCTCGTCGTTCTCACCGCGACCGCCCTCCACGCGCTGCCGCCGTCGGCACGTGCGCAGGGGCTCCCACTCCGGTTCGACCGCTACAGCGTCGCCGAGGGATTGCCTTCGACCAACGTCAACGCGGTCGTGCAGGACCGGCAGGGGTTCGTGTGGATCGGGACGGATGCCGGCCTCGCCCGCACCGACGGCGTCACCACGACCGACGTTCCGCAGCGAGTCCGGGCAGCGCGGGACGCTGCCGCAAGATCAAATCACGGCCCTGCTCGTGGACCGCAGCGGCCACCTCTGGGTCGGCACCGACGGCGGGCTCGCCCGGTTCGACGCCCGCCGCGGCCTGTTCGTCACCGTCTTCCGCGACCGCATCTCGGCGCTCTACCAGGACCGTACGGGCGCGCTCTGGGTCGGCACGCGCCGCGGGGCCGTGCGCCTCGACGGCCGCGGCCGCCGGCGCTACCACCACGCTCCGGCGGCAACGCCCCAGGACCACCGCGACCCCGACTGGATCGTCTCGTTTGCCGAAGACGCTCGGGGTGGGCTGTGGGTCGGCACGCGGCGCGGGCTGGACCGGCTCGATGCCACCGCCGGGCACCTCGTCGGCGTCCCACTGCGGACGGCCGCGGGCGAGCCGCTGCGCGAGGACGACGTCCAGGCACTCGCCAGCGACGGCGGCGGCTCTGGGTCGGATCGGGCCGCCGCCTGCTGCGGCTCGACCCGGCCACACGGACCGTCCGTGCCGTGCCGCTCACGGACCTCTGGCCGGCCGGCCGGCTCGGGCCGAACGACCTCAACGTGCGCGCGCTCTGCCCGACGCCGCAGGCGCTCTGGGTCGGCACCGACCGTGGTCTCGTCCGCGTCGACCGCCGGACGGGCGCTCGGACGCTCAGCGTCGCGGCGCTGGACCGGCCGGACGGGCTCCTGAACGACGACGTCCGGGCCCTCATCGCAGACCGTCAGGGGGTGCTCTGGGTCGGGACGCGCAACGGGACCGCGCGGGCCGACCTCGCCCGCGGCGACCTCACCCACGTCGCGCCGAGCCCGAGCGGCCTTGCCAGCCCGATGGTCTTCGCCGTGCTCGAGGACCGCCGCGGGGCCGTCTGGGTCGGCACGGACGACGGCCTGTTCCGCCACGACCGCCGCGCCGGCACCTTCGCGCAGATCCAACGGGCGCCGGGCTCGCGGACCGGCCTCGGCGCGGGTGGCGTCCGCGCGCTGCTCGAAGACGCCGACGGGACGCTCTGGATCGGGACCATCGGCGGCGTGCTCAACCGTCTCGATCCCGCCACGGGCGCCGTCCGCCGCTACAACGGCGACCTGCGCGATCCCTACGATCCCAGATTCAGCTTCCGCGTCCGGGCGCTCCTGCAAGACCGCGCAGGGACGGTGTGGGCCGGCGCGGAGAGCGGGCTGTACCGCATCGACCGCGGATGCGGCCACGCCGCGACGCGTCGCCCGGTTCTACCCGGACCGAGAGGAGCAGGGAAACGAGGTGTGGGCGCTCGTCCAGGACGCGCGAGGGCGTGCTGTGGGCCGCGACCGAAGCCGGGCTGCTCCGCTACGACCCGCGCACCGGCGCGACCCGCCGGTACCGCCATTCCGACGCCGACCCGCAGTCGGTTCCGGATGGGACGATCTACAGCCTCCACCTCGACGCGCGGGGCGCGCTGTGGTTGGGGATGATGCGGAGCGGCCTCGCCCGGTTCGACCGGCAGACGGGCCGCACGCCGCAGACCTTCACCGCGGGCACGAGCGGGTTGCCCGACAACACCGTCTACGCGGTCCAGCCCGGCGCGCCGGGTGAGCTGTGGCTCAGCACCAACCTCGGGCTCGCACGGCTGAGCGTCGCCTCGGGCCTGTTCGAGACGTACGGGCCGTCACGCGGGGCGCAGTCGACCGAGTTCAACGCGGGCGCCTCGTTCCGCAGCCCGCAGGGCGAGCTGCTCTTCGGCGGCGTCAACGGCTACAACGCGTTTTTCCCCGGCCGAATCCGAGAGAACGCCGCCCCGCCTCAGACGGCGCTGACGGGGCTCCGCGTGATGAACCAGCGCGTCGGGCCGAGCGCGGACGGGCCGCTGCGCGAGGCGATCGGCGTCGCGCGCGAGGTCGTCGTCCCGCACGACCAGAGCTTTCTCACGTTCGAGTTTGCCGGCCTCCACGCCGCGCAGCCCCTCTCGACGACCTACGCGTACCGCCTCGACGGCCTCGACACCGACTGGCAGCAGGCGGGCCTCCGCCGAACGGCGAGCTACACGGACCTCGACCCTGGCACCTACACGTTCCGCGTCCGCAGCCGCAGCGCCGGCGGGGTCTGGAGCCGGGACGCGGCGGCGATCCGGGTGCGCGTGCTCCCGTTCTGGTACGAGACCGTGTGGGCGCGCGCGCTCGCGGCGCTGCTGCTCGTCGGCGGGCTCGGGCTGGCCGTCGGGGCGCGGCTGCGGCGCGCGGCGCGGCGCGAGCACGCGCTCGAGGTGACCGTCGCCGCGCGGACGTCCGAGCTGCGCGTGCAGGCCGAGGCGCTCGAGGCCGCCAACGCGGACCTTGCCCAGACCAACGCCCTCGTGCGCGAGGCGCAGGACGCGCAGGCGCGCTTTTTCGAGACCGCCAGCCACGAGCTCCGCACGCCGCTCACGCTCACCCTCGGTCCGCTCGACGACCTCCGCCGCGCCGGCCGGCTCACCGGCGAGACGCAGGCCGCGGCCGACCTCGCCTATGCCAACGCGACGCGCCTCGCCCGCCTCGTCGACGACCTTCTGGACACGGCACGCCTAGAGGCCGGCGAGATGCCGCACCGCCCCGCACCCGCCGACCTCGCCCGCATCGCCCGCGACGTCGGCGCGCGCTTTGCCGACCTCGCCGGCTCGCGACGGCGTCTCGCTGCACGTCGATGCACCGCACGACGTCCCGGCGACCGTCGACGCCGACGCGATCGAGCGGGCGCTCGCCAACCTCGTCGCCAACGCACTCCGGCACACGCCGGCAGGCGGGACCGTCACGATCCGGCTGAGATTCGGACGATGCCGAGGCGCGACTCGCCGTCACGGACACCGGGCCGGGCGTCCCGCCGGACGCGCTCCCGCACCTCTTCGAGCGCTTTTTCCGCGCCGACGAGCGCGCGGGCGTCGGCAGCGGCCTCGGTCTCGGGCTCGCCCGCGAGTGGACCGAGCGCCACGGCGGCCGCGTCGAGGCGGCGAGCCCGCCGGGCGAGGGCGCGACGTTCACGATCGTCCTCCCGCTCACACCCGAGACGACGCTCGCGCCGCTCGACCCGTCCGACGACCCCGATCAGCGCAGACGGCCGAGCCCGCGGAGCCGTTCACGCCCGACGCCGACGCGCTCGTCGTGCTCGTCGCCGAAGACAACGCCGACCTCCGCGCCTACGTCGCCCGGCACCTCGGCCGCGCCTTCGGCCGGCCCGTGACGGTTGTCGAGGCCGCCGATGGCGAGGAAGCGCTCGGCCTCGCCCGCGACCTCGTGCCCGACCTCGTCGTGTCCGATGTCCGGATGCCGCGCCGCGACGGCCTCAGCCTCGATGCGCGAACTCAAGGCAGACGTGCGCACGAGCCACGTCCCCGTCCTGCTCCTGACCGCACGAGCCGACGCCCCGGCCCAGGCCGAAGGCTTCGCCGCCGGCGCCGACGGCTACCTCGCCAAGCCGTTCGATGCCGCGCGTGCTCCGCGAGCAGGCCGCGGCCCTCGTCGCCGGGCGCGAACGCCTCCGAGACCGCGCCTCCCTCATGGCCGGCCTAGATGGCCAGTCTGGCGGCGGGCGCCGGCCGACAGTGCGAGACATCGTCCGAGGCGACTCGGCCTCCGGTTCGGAGCCTGCGCCGCCCGCCCTCTCCTCTGCCGAGACGCACTTTCTCGCCGCCGTCGACGCCGCGATTGCGGCCGGGACCGGCGACCTGCTCTTCGGCGTCGAGGTGCTCGCCGGCACGCTCGCGCTCTCGCCCAGGCAACTCCGCCGCAAGCTCCGCGCCGTCTCGGGCGACACCCCGGCCGACCGCATCCGGCGCGCCCGCGTCGAGGCAGGTGCTGCGCTGATCGCGGCCGGGACGCACTCGGTAAAAGAGGCGGCCGCGGCCGCCGGGTACGCCGATGCCGAGGGGTTCCGGCGCGCGTTCGTGGCCGTCCGCGGCGTGCAGCCGTCCGAGTCCATTCTGGCCTGACGGCCTGGATACGCCGCTCTTCGGCACAGAATGTCCGGTCTGGCAGCGCCGATGGCCGGCACGGCAGGGCCGGACAGTGAGACGTTAGGGTCTCACCACAGCCACCCCCGTGACTGATCTCGCTGACCGTGCCGAAGCCCTCGCCTTCTCTCGCCTTCGGGACCCGCAGTTCGGCGTCGAGCGCCTCGCCGAGATGCTCGGCATGACGGATCGCCACCTGCGCCGCCTGCTCGTCGCCGCGACCGGCGAGACGCCGCGCGCGCTGATCCGGCGGCTCCGCATCGAGGAGGCCGACGCTTGCTCACCGACGGCTCCCGCAGCCTGCGCGCCGTCAGCCGGGCCGTCGGGTACGGAGACGCCGAGTCCCTGCGGCGTGCCTACCGCGCCGTCACCGGACGCAACGCGGACCGGCCCTCGGCGCCCGGTGGGGCGTCTCACAGCCACCCGACGCGCGTCGCCTAGCGCGCGTCCCGGCATCCGGGCTCGCGGCGGTTCTCTGTGGTGGGGGATGCGCCCGCAGGCCCGGCGTCACGGCCGGCCGGCTCTCTCGCGAGGCCCGGCCGGCCGCTTTTTTACGCGCTGAGTGCGGCAGGGCACCCGAACGCGTGTCCGGCCCTGCGCTGCGGCCCTCTCGCGGGAGGTGGCGTCGGCGGGGCCGCGGGCGTGGCGTCCATTGCATTCTGGGGTGTTTCAGGCAAGGTACGGGCCGGGTATGACAGCGTACGTCACCGGGCCTGCCACCCCCCTTACCGGCCGATGATGCGGCGGGCGATGGCGTGAGCGCGCGGCAAGCTCCACGTCGGCGACGAGGGCCGGCGAGGCTCGGAGAGCACCAGGCATGTTCATAAAGGTGTGTAATCTGTGCCACACCCCGCCCCAGACTGCCCGTGACGGCCCGCGCGCTCGCCCTCCTCGTTCTCACGTGCGCTGCCGCTCACGCCCAGACGCCCCGGCCTGTCCCACCGGCTGTCGTTGCGCGGGTAGACAGCCTCCTGACGGCGGCGGACGAATCTGCGCCGCCCGAGCGCCGCGCCCTCGCTGCGCAAGCGAGGACGCTCGCGCAGCGCGCCGGCTATGCCCGAGGCGTCGCTGTAGCCGAGTACCAGACGGCGCTCGCAACGTACTTCGCCGGCGAGCCCGGCGCCGAGGCGCTCTTCGCGACATCCGCCGCGACGGCGCGCCGAGCACGCGACCCGCGGACCGAGGGCACGGCGCTCGCGTGGCAGGGCATGGCCGCGACGGACGGCGGGCCGGACCAGCAGGCGCGCGGCGTCGCCCTCATGCGCGCCGGGCTGGCCGTCCACGAGCGCCAGGGCGGGGCGGACGGGCAGCGCAACGCGCTCGTCCCGCTCAACCTGCTCGCCAACTACTACCGCTACGTCGGCCAAGGCGACTCGGCGCGGGCGATGTTCGAGCAGAGCGCGCGGACGGCCGCGGCCCCTCGGCGACGCTGAGCAGGAGGGCCGCGCGCTCGCCGCCGCGGCGGACCTCCTGCGCGCCTCGGGCGACTTCGTGTCCGCCGCGCGCGCGTTCCGCCGCGCCGAGCGCCTCGCCGTCCAGGCCGCCGACACGGCGCGGGCCGACATGGCACGGCTCGGCCTCGCCCGCATCGACGCCGCGCAGGGCGAGACGGCCTCGGCCGAGCGCGCCTTCCGTCGCCTCGCCGACGCCGACCGCCTCGGCGGCTCGCTCGGCTACACCACCGACCCGCTCGCCGACCTCGGCGCGCTCTACCGCGCGCAGGGCCAGCCGGACCGCGCCCTCGCCGCCTACCGCCGCATGGCGCGGAAGGCCGACACTGACGGCGTCCCCTACGCCCGCGACCTCGCCCGCGTCTACGCGGCCGACGTCCTCTTCGGCACCGGCCGCCTCGCCGGCGCGCGCGCGGCCCTCCACCCCGCCGCGGACTCGCTGCTCGCGATGGGCACGGCCCCCGAGATCTCGGCCGTGATCCACCGCCTGCTCGCGACGGAAGCGCGCCTCGACGGGCGCTCGGCCGAGGCCGTCGCCTTCGCCCGCCAGGCCGTCGACGCGGCCGACACGGCGCGCGATGCCGCCGCCGCGCGCGACGCGACGGCCGAGCTCGCCCGGAGCCTCGAGGCCGCCGGCGACGCGCCTGGCGCGCTCGCCGCACTCCGCCGGTCGACCGTCCTCTCAGACAGCCTCAGCAGCACGGCGCAGGCGCGCGCCGTCGGGCGCGCCGAGGGCGAGGCGGAGCGCGCGCGCGCCGAGGTACAGCGCCGGCAGGCGCTCGGCGGGGCTGCCGCGCTCGGCGTGCTGCTCCTGCTCGGCGGCATCGGCGTGTTCCTCTACCGCCGGACCGTCCGCCGAAACGCACGCGACGCCGCCGACGCGCAGCGCCGAGATCGCGCGGCAGGCCGAGGCGCTCGAGGCGGCCAACGCGGACCTCGCCCAGACCAATGCCGTCGTGCGCGAGGCGCAGGGCGCGCAGGCGCGCTTTTTCGAGACGGCCAGCCACGAGCTCCGCACGCCGCTCACGCTCACCCTGGGCCCGCTCGACGACCTCCGCCGCGCCAGCGCGCTGCCCCCCGACGCGCAGGCGGCGGCCAGCCTCGCTCATGCCAACGCGACCCGCCTCGCGCGCCTCGTCGACGACCTCCTCGACGCAGCGCGCCTCGAGGCGGGCGAGATGCCGCACCGTCCCGAGCCTGCCGACCTCGCCCGCATCGTGACCGACGTTGGCGCGCGCTTCGCGGACCTTGCCGAGCGGGACGGTGTCGTCCTGAGCGTCGAGACGCCGAGCGTCGTCGATGCCGTCGTGGACGCGGCAGCCATCGAAAGGGCCCTTGCCAACCTCGTCGCCAACGCGCTCCGCCACACGCCGGCCGGCGGGACGGTCACGCTTTCGCTCTCGGCCGACGCTACCGAAGCGCGCCTCGCCGTCGCGGACACCGGCCCGGGCGTACCGCCGGACGCGCTCCCGCACCTCTTCGAGCGCTTCTTCCGCGCCGACGAGCGCGCGGGCGTCGGCAGCGGGCTCGGGCTCGGGCTCGCTCGCGAGTGGGCCGAGCGCCACGGCGGCCGCGTCGAGGCGGCGAGCCTGCCGGGCGAGGGCGCGACGTTCACGATCGTCCTTCCGCTCACGCCCGAGCGCGACGCTCGCGCCGCTCGGCCCGGACGGCGGCCCGTTCGACGTGGCCGAGACGCAGGCCGAGTCGCTCGTCCCCGACGCCGACGCGCTCGTCGTGCTCGTCGCCGAAGACAACGCCGACCTCCGCGCCTACGTCGCGCGCCACCTCAGCCGCGCCTTTGATGGGCCCGTCACGGTCATCGAGGCGGCCGACGGCGAGGACGCGCTTGGCCTCGCCCGCGACCTCGTGCCCGATCTCGTCGTGTCCGACGTGCGGATGCCGCGCCGCGACGGCCTCAGCCTCATGCGCGCGCTCAAGGCGGACGTCCGCACGAGCCACGTGCCGGTCCTGCTGCTGACCGCGCGCGCCGATGCGCCGGCTCAGGCCGAGGGCTTCGCCGCGGGCGCCGACGGCTACCTCGCCAAGCCGTTCGACGCGGCAGTGCTCCGCGCGCAGGCAGCCGCGCTCGTCGCCGGCCGGCAGCGCCTCCGCGACCGCCTCTCAGCGCTGGCTGGGCTGGACGGCCACCGCTCCGCAACCGGCCGCGTGAGGGGCGACGGATTCCGCAGCGACGCGCCCGGCTCGGAGCCGGCCCCGCCTGCCCTCTCCCCCGCCGAGACGCGCTTCCTCGCCACCGTCGACGACGCGATCGCGGTCCGCACAGGCGACCTGCTCTTCGGCGTCGAGGCGCTGGCCGAGACGCTGGCGCTCTCGCCGCGGCAGCTCCGCCGCAAGCTGCGCGCCGTCTCCGGCGACACGCCGGCCGACCGCATCCGGCGGGCACGCGTCGCGGCCGGCGCGGCGCTTCTCGCAGCCGGGACGCACTCGGTGAAGGAGGCCGCCGCCGCCGCCGGGTACGCGGATGCCGAGGGCTTCCGCCGCGCGTTCGTCGCCGTCCGCGGCACGCAACCGTCTGAGGCCGTCTTGGGCTAAACCTGCCGAGGCGGGTCGTTCTAAGGGAGTGCGCGGTGCAGAATGTCCGGTCTGGCAGCGCCGATGGCCGGCGCGGCAGGGCCGGACGGGCGGACGTTGGGGCTCCACCACCCGCTGCTGCCTTGACCGACTTCGCCGCCCACGTCGAGACGCTCGCCGCGTCCAGCCTCCGCGACCCGCAGTTCGGCGTCGAGCGCCTCGCCGAGACGCTCGGCATCACCGACCGGCACCTCCGCCGGCGCCTCGTCGCCCAGACCGGCGAGACGCCGCGGTCGCTCATCCGGCGCCTGCGCGTGCGTCAGGCCGAGGCCATCCTCGGCGACGGGACGCCGGGCCTCGAGGCCGTCAGCCGCGCCGTCGGCTACACCGACGCCGGCTCGCTGCGGCGCGCGTTCCTCGCCGTCACCGGGCGCACCGTCGCGCCGCGCGCCAGCCCACACGACGCATAGCGCGCGGCGCATCCGACTCCGGGTGCGCGGCCTTCCTCTGTGGTGGGGGGAAGCGGCGCGCCCGGGTACCACGGCCGGCCGGCTCTCGCGTGAGGGCCGGCCGTCCGTTTTGCTGGGGCCCTGCGCCCTGAAGACTATGGTCGGCATTCACTCTGTCGCCGTTGCCCCGCCTTTGTCGGCGCAGTCGGCGCAGTCGGCGCAGCCGCGTGCTTCTCGCGGGGCCAGCGGTAGCCTGCCGCCGCGCCGACGCCGAGCGAGCAGACCTGCCTGCGCGTCTCGGATATGGCGCGCCTTGAGGCCCCGTGTGCGGAGGCACGATGGCTATGGCAGAGGCACGATGGCTGTGGCAGCCGGCGCGCGCGGACGGTGACCCTCACGGTGCCCCATGTGCGCGGGCTGCCGACGCCGGTCGCAGTGAAGCCTCGGGCTCGCCACGGTCACCGCTCCAAGCTTCATACCGTCGCGGGTGACACTCACCGCGCCTACTGTCACACCCGCCGACGAGCGGCCCGCTGCCTGCCGTGTCTGGGTCGACGGCGGGCAGAGCCTCCTCTCGGGTGCTGGCGCGGGCTCTGCCGCGCGGCGGCTGAGCGCTGACGGGCGCCTGCCAGCCCCGCTCTGCACAGCCCTCACGCGAGGGCCGGCCACGCTTTTTTACGCACGCCTCAGGGTGCATGCGCCGTTCCTCGCGTCCCCGCCCCGCGGCGGGCCTACCTTGGCGCCATGTTTGCAGTCGACCACGTCCTCGTCTCCGACGCGCTCCTCGACGCGCCCTTCGCGTGCCACCTCGGCTCGTGCCTCGGCGGCTGCTGCGTCCACGGCGACCGCGGCGCGCCGCTGACCGCGGACGAGCTGCCCCGCGTCGAGGCCGCGCTCGAGATCGTCCGCGACGACCTCCGCCCCGAGGCGCTCCACGAGATCGCAAAGAGCGGCACGTGGGAGGGCAACGAGAAGGACGGCTACGGCACGACGGTCGTCCGCGGCCGCGAGTGCGTCTTCGTCGTCTACGACCGCGGCGTCGCCAAGTGCTCCATCCAGCACGCCTACTGGGCGGGCAAGACGGACTGGGAGAAGCCGCTCTCGTGCCACCTCTACCCTATCCGCGTCGAGCAGTACGGCGACCGGCGCGGACGCCGTGGACGTGCTCAACTACGAGCAGATCGACCTCTGCCGGCCTGCCATCCCGCACGGCCGGCGCACCGGCACGCAGCTCGCCGACTTTCTCGAGCCGCCGCTCACGCGCCGCTACGGCCCGGACTGGTTCGCCCGCTTCCGCGACGCCCTCGACCAGCGCCGCGACGACCTCGGCATCGGACGTCAAGAGTGAGCGGCGGTCCCGCGCACCCCGGCTCCACGACTCCGTTTCCGCCGTCTGCCCTTCAAACGCGCCGGCGCCCGCCGATACCGCTCCGGACTCCTCGCCCCGCCATGCTGAACCTCCGCCAGAGCCAGTCGCTTCAGCAGAAGCTCTCGCCCCAGCAGATCCAGTACATCAAGCTCCTTCAGCTGCCGACGCTGGCGCTGGAGCAGCGGATCAAGGCCGAACTCGAGGCCAACCCGCTCCTCGAGGAGGGCGAGGAGGAGTTCGAGGACAACACGCCCGGAGGCGGACATTCAGGAGGCCGCCGAGGCGCAGGAGCGAGCCCGACGCGTCCAAGGACGACGAGTTCGACTGGGACGACTTCCTCAACGCGCCGGACGACCTCTACGGCTACAAGGCCGAGGTCGACCGCTCCGCCGAGGAGGACGACCGCGAGACGCCCATGGCCGCCATGTCATCGCTCGCGGACGGCCTCTACGACCAGGTCGGCCTGCTCGACCTCGACGAGACGCAGGCGCTCGTCGCCGAGCAGATCATCGGCTCCATCGACGAGGACGGCTACCTCCGCCGCCCCGTCGAGTCGATCCTCGACGACGTCATGTTCAACCACGGCCTGATGCTCACGGAGGCCGACGTGGAGAAGGTGCTGTCGCGCATTCAGCGCCTCGACCCGGTCGGCATTGCTGCCCGCGACCTGCGTGAGTGCCTCCTCGTCCAGCTCGACATGCTGCCGACGGCCACGCCCGGCCGCACCAACGCCACGCGCATGCTTCGCGACGCCTACAAGGCGTTCACGATGAAGCACTTCGACCAGATCATGCGCAAGCTGAACCTGGACGAATCCGAGCTCAAGGAGGCCTTCGACCTTATCCGGTCGCTCGACCCGAAGCCCGGCGAGGGCGACGTCGTGGCGCAGACGAACTACATCACGCCGGACTTCACGGTCACGCGCGACGACGAGGGCTTCCGGATCTCGCTCAACGGCCGCAACGCGCCCGAGCTGCGCGTAAACCGGCACTACCGCGACATGTGGAACGACCTCTCGGCAAAGGGCCGGGCGGGCAACTCCGAGATTGCGCAGACCAAGGACTTCCTCAAGACCCGCATGGAGTCCGCGCGGTGGTTCATCAACTCGATCCAGCAGCGCCGCAACACGATGCTGCGCGTCATGGAGGCGATCGTCTCGATCCAGGAGGAGTTCTTCGCCAACGGGATGGGCAACCTCAAGCCGATGATCCTGAAGGATATCGCCGAGATCATCGAGATGGACATCTCGACCGTCTCGCGCGTCGTCAACGGCAAGTACGTGCAGACGGAGTTCGGCGTGTTCGAGCTCAAGTTCTTCTTCTCCGAGGGCATCACGAACGACGACGGCGAGGAGGTCTCGAACAAGGAGGTCAAGGCGCTCCTCGAGCGCATGATCGCGGCCGAGGACAAGGCGGCCCCGCTGTCCGACCAGGCGCTCGCCAAGATGCTCGCCGACGAGGGCTTCCCGATCGCGCGGCGCACCGTCACGAAGTACCGCGAGCAGTCCGGCCTGCCCGTCGCGCGCCTGCGCCGCCAGATCGTCCTCGCGTAGCGTGGGCCCGCTCGACCTTCTGCCCGAGGCAGACGGCCCGCTCGGTGCGTTCGTCGAGCTGCACAACCTCATCGCGGCCGCCGAGTCGCCCGACGACTTCAGACCCGACGACCGCGACCGGATCGCGCGCGAGCGTGGCGTCGACCTGCGCACGGCCTTTCGCGACGAGCGTGTCGGTCTGTATGCTCGGCTCTTCGATGACGCGACGGCACGAGGCGCGCTCATGCCAGACGATGCCCGCGCGCTCGGCGCCGTCGCCCGAACGCTCGCGCTCGACCCGGCCGACGTCCGCACGCTCCATGCCCACGCCTTCGGGACGGCCGTCGAGGCGGCGCTCGCGGACGACTGCCTGACGGTTGAAGAGCGCCTGCACCTCCACACGCTCCAGCTCACGCTCGGCCTCGACGACGCGACAGGCGCCGCGATGGTCGATGGCCGCGCTCGTCGGCACCTTCTCAAAACCGTCGCCCGCGCTCTGTGCGACGGGATGCTGTCGCCGGATGAGGCGGCGGCGGTCGCGCACGCCGTCGAGGCGCTCGGCGTCGGGCTGCCGGCCGAGATCGCAGCAATGCTCAACGCCGCAGCGGTCCGGTGGGAGCGCGAGGCAGCGCCGATGCCGGCCATCGCGACGCGCCTGCGCCTCGCAGACGGCGAAACCGTCCATGCCCTCCTTTCTGCTGAGTGGACGCACAAGCGCGCCGACGCCCTCGAGCGCGCTTTCGCCGACGGCGTCGAGGAGCCGGACACCGTGCGTCTGCGCTTTCCGTGGAGCCGCTTCATGGCACCGCTCACGTCGGGCCGTGTCGTGCTCTCGAGCCAGCGCCTGCTTCTCCTGGGCGCCGAGCGCGCAACCGAGCGCATCGCTCTGGCCGAGGTCGCCGAGGCGCTCGCGTTTGCCGATGCACTCGTCATCCGCATCCGGAACGACTCGCGGCGCCTCGTGCTGCGCCTCGATGCCGAGGCACCGCGGTTCGCTGACCTGCTCGCCCGCGCGCTCGGCCGACCGCCCACTGGGTACCCAGCGCGGTGGCAGTCGGCCGGGAGCAGAGCTACGCCCGGGTGGAGCCTGCCTGGCCGCGTCGTTGTCGCAGGCCGCTACATCTGGTTGCAGAACGTCGTCGGCGAGCACCGGATCGACCTCGCCCAGACTGGGTCGGGAATGCGCGACGGCCGTCGCGTCACACTCGGCAACTGGCTCCTCCTGTTCAACGAGACGGCCGATGCCCGCGCCGTCCTCAGCGCCACGCTGGTGCGCTAACAGGATCGACCGCCTCGTGTCAGAGCAGGCCGGCGGCCTGAGCAGCGGCCTCAAGCGTCGCGCGCTGCGCGTCCGTGAGCTCGCGCGGGACCATCACGTTCACCTCGACGAAGAGATCGCCCGTGCGCTTGTCCGTCGCGACGCCCTGGCCGCGGAGGCGGAGGCGCTCGCCGGGCTGCGTCCCGGCCGGGATGGTGACGCGGATCGTCTGGCCGTAAGCATTCGTGATCGAGCGCGCCGTGCCGAGGATGGCCTCGATGGCCGAAACCGTCTCGACGATGTGCAGATGGTCCCCCTCACGGCGGAAGCGTGGGCTGGCGTCGACGCGGAGCGTCACGAAGAGGTCGCCGGGTGCGCCGCCGGGGGCGTGCCGGCCGCGGCCCGAGACGCGGATCTTGACGCCCGTCCGAACGCCTCTGGGAACGACGAGGCGGAGCGTATCGCCGGTGCTCAGCGGGAAGTCTGTCGTGCCACCACGGAGGGCCTGATCAAACGTCAGCTGGAGCTGCGCCTCGACATCGGCACCGCGGGACTGCGTGTGGGCCTCGTCGTTGAAGAAGAACGAGAAGACATCCGCGTGGGCGCCGCCAGGCACCGGCGGGCGGGCGGCGAGCGGACGGTCGAACAGGCTACCGCTGCCGAAGGAGCCGCTCCGCGAACGGTCGTAGGCCGCGCGGCGTGTCGCGTCGACGAGGACCTCGTATGCGCTCTGGACTGCTTTAAACCGCTCCTCGGCGGTCGCGTCGCCCGCGTTGCGGTCCGGGTGATATGCCAGCGCGAGACGGCGGTATGCCTGCTTGATGGCCTCCGCCGGTGCGTGCGGGTCGATCCCGAGCGTGTCGTAGTAGTCGGTAGTTTCGATCATCAGATGTCCGGTCGGAGCGCGCGCTCCTGTTTCCTCCGGGTCCGTCCAACACCGTGCCAGCCCTAAGGGTCCCGCCGATATGACACACAGCAAAATCCGGACGCTGCTCGTGGCCAACCGCGGCGAGATCGCCGTGCGCGTGCTGCGGACGTGCCGCGAGCGCGGTATCCAGACCGTCGCCGTGTACTCGGACGCCGACGCGGACGCGCTCCACGTGCGCCTCGCGGACCGTGCCGTGCGGATCGGCCCGGCGCCGTCGTCGGAGTCGTACCTGCTCGGCGAGCGCGTGCTCGAGGCGGCCCGCGCCGCGGGCGCCGACGCGATCCACCCGGGCTACGGCTTCCTCTCCGAGAACGCAGACTTCGCCGAGGCCTGCACGGCCGCCGGCATCACGTTCGTCGGCCCGCCGCCCGCCGCGATGCGCCTCATGGGCGACAAGACGGCCGCGCGGAAGCTCATGCGCGAGGCGGCCGTCCCGATGGCGCCCGGCACCGTCGACGCGATCGCGGACCCGGCCGAGGCGGAGCGCATCGCGGGCGAGATCGGCTACCCGGTCCTCGTCAAAGCAGCGGCCGGCGGCGGCGGCAAAGGGATGCGCGTCGTGGAGAAACCGGAGGACTTCGCCGGGCTGTTCGAGCGCGCGCGCTCCGAGGCGCAGTCCGCCTTCGGCGACGGACGCGTCTACGTCGAGCGCTACCTCACGGGCCCGCGGCACATCGAAATCCAGGTTCTCGCAGACCAGCACGGGCACATCGTGCACCTCTTCGAGCGCGAGTGCAGCATCCAGCGGCGGCACCAGAAGGTCGTCGAGGAGGCGCCCTCGGCCGTGCTCACGCCCGAGCTTCGCGAGGCGATGGGCGCCGCGGCCGTCGAGGCGGCACGCGCCTGCGGCTACGTCGGCGTCGGGACGGTCGAGTTCCTGCTGGACGAGGACGCGCCGGGCGGGCCGGCGTTCTATTTCCTCGAGATGAACACGCGCCTCCAGGTCGAGCATCCGGTGACGGAGGCCATCACCGGGCTGGACCTCGTCGCCGAGCAGATCCGCGTCGCCGAGGGCGAGGAACTGGGCTACAGCCAGGACGATCTCGCGATCCACGGCCACGCCGTCGAGTGCCGCGTCTACGCCGAGGACGTCCGCGCCGGCTTCCTGCCCGCACCGGGCCCACTCCTGCGCCACCGCCCGCCGTCCGGCCCGTGGACGCGCGTCGACTCGGGCGTCGAGGAGGGCGACCTCGTGCCGCTGTACTATGACCCCATGATCTCGAAGCTCACCGTCTGGGCGCCGACGCGCGCCGAGGCGATCGCGCGGATGGACCGGGCGCTGGCCGAGTACGACATCGCCGGCGTCCCGACGACGATCCCGTTCTGCCGCTTCGTCATGCAGAACGAGGCGTTCCGGGCAGGCCATTTCGACACGGGCTTTGTCGACCGCTACCTCACCGACGACGTTCTCGCCCCGCCACCGGAGGCCGTCGAAACCGCCTTGCTCGCCGCAGGCCTTATGGCGTTAGACGTCACGCCTGCCGCCGCGCGGGCCCCCGAGGCCGAGGCGCCGAGCCGCTGGGCCGCGCGCCGACATTCGGCTTAAAGGGCCAGAATGTCCTGTGGCCGGCGCACCCGCGCGTCGGCGCCCACTCTCGAAGCATTGACCTCGGACCCTCGTCTCCAGACCATCTCCATGTCCCTTCCGCCCGCCCAGCTCGCCGAGGTCCGCCGCCACTTCACCGACTTCCTCAAGGAGCGCGGCCTCCGCAAGACGCCCGAGCGCCTCGCCGTGCTCGACGCCCTCTACGCCACGCCGGACCACATCGACGCCGACACGCTCTACGGGCGCGTCGCCGCGACGGGCGTCTCGGTGAGCCGGGCGACGGTCTACAACACGCTGGACGTGCTCATCGAGTGCGACCTCGCCGCGCGGCACCAGTTCGGCGGCGCGCAGGCCCGCTACGAGCGGGCCTACGCCTACTGGCAGCACGACCACCTCATCTGCCTCGACTGCCAGGAGATCCTCGAGTTCTGCGACCCGCGCCTCCAGAACATCCAGGACACCGTCGCCGGCATCTACGGCTTCGAGGTCGAGCGCCACGCGCTGACGGTTTACGGCCACTGCCGCCGCGAGAACTGTCCGAACAAGGTCGTGGTGGCGTAACTCTGGGACGTCGGTCTCCTTCCACCTCCCTCCCCGCTTCCGTGACGCTCTCTATCGTCGATGCCTTCGCCGAGGCGCCCTTCTCGGGCAACCCGGCCGCCGTCTGCCTCCTCAAGGCGCCCGCCGACGCGGCGTGGATGCAGGCGCTCGCGGCCGAGATGAACCTCTCGGAGACCGCCTGCATCGTGCCAGACGGCGACGCCTTCGGCCTGCGCTGGTTCACGCCCACCGCTGAGGTCGACCTGTGCGGCCACGCGACGCTCGCCTCGGCCCACGTCCTGTTCGAGTCCGGCACGCTCGCGCCGGACGATGCCGCGCGGTTCGACACGCGCTCGGGACGCCTCGTGGTGACGCCTGCAGGCCCGAGCCGCTACACGATGGACTTTCCCGCGACGCCGCCCGCCGAGGCCGAGGCGCCGGCGGGTCTCGCCAGCGTGTTCGGCGAGACCGTCTGGACCGGCGCGTCGCGCTTCGACGTGTTCCTCGTGCTGCCGAGCGAGGCGGCCGTCCGCGCGCTCGACCCCGACCCGGCGGCTGTCGCGGCACTCGGCGCGCGCGGCGTCATCGTGACAGCGCAGGCCGACGCAGGAGCCGGTTACGATGTCGTGTCGCGCTTTTTCGCGCCCGGCGTCGGCGTGCCCGAGGACCCGGTGACAGGCTCGGCGCACTGCGCCATCGGCCCGTTCTGGGCGGAGCGCCTCGGGAAGAATCCGCTGCGCTGCTTCCAGGCGTCGCGCCGCGGCGGGCACGTCGGCGTCGAGGTCCGCGGCGACCGCGTGCTGCTGACGGGCGGCGCGGTGACGGTGTTGCGAGGCGAGATTGCAGCGCCTGCCCGCCACTCGCGCTGATGCCCCGCACCGTCCTGATGACGCCCGAGCGCGTCCGCCGCACGCTCGCGCGCCTCGCGGCGGAAGTCGTCGAGCGCAACCGCGGCGCGGAGCGCCTGCTCGTGTTCGGCCTGCGCCGCCGCGGCGTCGGCCTCGCCGAGGCGCTCGCAGCGGCCATCGCCGAGACGACCGGAATGGATGTCGAGGTCGTCCCGCTCGACGTCTCGGCCTTCCGCGACGACCGCCCCGACGTGCGCCCCGAGCCGCTCGCGGACGACGCGCCGGACGCGACGGACCGCGACGTGCTCCTCGTGGACGACGTCCTCTTTACCGGCCGGACCGCCCGCGCGGCGCTCGACGCCGTCCTCCAGCACGGCCGGCCGCGGACGATCCGCCTCGCCGTCCTCGTGGACCGCGGCGGCCGCGAGGTGCCCGTCCAGCCGGATTTCGTGGGCCGGACGGTCCCGACGAAGGCCGCCGAGCGGATCGTCGTCGACCTCGACGCGATGGCGGTCTACCTCGACGACTGACCGCGGCGCCTCGGCTGGAGTGCCGATCGCCAGGGTCCATCACGCTGGCTCGTCGTCGTCCGTCACCACGCTCCTCGAACACCGTCTGGCCGGTGCGGAGCATGCGGCGGACGTACGGATGGCAGAGGCCACAGTTCTGCCCGAACAGGGCGTGCTCCTGGAGCGCCTCGACGCTCCGCGCACCCGTCTCGTTCGCCACGTCCTGGAGGTCGGCGAACGTCTCGTGGAAGCAGAAGCAGCGGTCGATGCCGAGGGTCATCGGAGCGATGGCGGCGGCGAGGCGCAGGGCGCGTCCCGCCGCGGGGCGTCAGCGGGCGACGGTGAGGCGCGTCGTGGTGACCTGACCCGGCGCTGACGAGGCGGACGACGTAGACGCCGGCCGGAACGCCCGAGAGGTCCGCCTGGAGACGCGTCTCGCCGGCGGGCAGCGGGCCGTCGGCGAGGCGCGCGACCTCGCGGCCGAGCACGTCGAGGACCGTCACCGTCGCCTGGCCCGCCTCGGGCAGCGAGACGCGGATCTCCGACTGGCCCGCGGCCGGGTTCGGGACGGGCGCCGCGAGCGCCACGCCGGCGGCGTCCGGGCCGCTCTCGCCGGCCACGCTCTGCGGCGTCACGACGGAGATGTGCGTCGGGAAAATGCCCGCCGGGACCGTCGCGAGGAGCGTGCCGTCCTCGCTGTGGACCGTCACCGTGCCGGCGGCCGAGAACGGGTTGGTGGCGTCCGGCCGGCCGAGCAGGATTCGGAAACGACCGCGATCGTAGCCGATCGCCGAGATGCCGCGCGTGGCGATGTCCGCGATCGGGATGCGCGACGTGACCTGGCGTGTGTACGTGCTGACCGTGAGCACGCCCGTCGTCGTCGGGACGAACAGCGTCTTGTAGTACGCGAGGTTGGTCGTGTAGAGCGCCGCGTCCTGCCCGATTCCCTCGGCGCTGCCGATCTCAGCGCCCGTCGCAAGGCGGTCCGTGATGGTGCCCGTCGCGCCGTCGAGGAACACGATCTCGTCGGTGTCCGGGCAGACGGCGAGGACCTGCGAGGTCCCATCCGCGACGACGAAGCGCGGCGAGCAGCCGAGTTGGACGGACGGCAGGAGCGCGTCCGTCGCCGCGTCGATGACGGTCAGCGTCGTGTTGCCCGAGAAGCCGCCGAGGGCGACGTAGACGCGTCCCGCGGCGAGCGCCATCACTTCGGGGAACGCTCCAGGGACGGGGATGCGCCGCACGACCGTGTTCGCCGCGAGGTCGAGGACGAGCACCTCGGCCGTCGTCGCGCCGGGCGTGTAGTTCTGCGTCGAGACGTAGGCCTTGCTCGGGCCGACCTTGACGATGTAGCGCGCCGCGGCAAAGGCTGGGTCGCTGATCTGCGCGACGCGCTGGCGCGTCTGGACGTCGATCGCGTCGATGCGCGTGCCGTTGCCGGTGACGTAGAGGCGGCCGTTGATGAGCTCCATGCCTTGGAGGAAGCCCGAGAGCGTGATCGGGAGCTGCGTCGCCGCGTTCGTCGCGGGGTCGACGTAGGTCACCGAGGCGGGCGCGCCCTGGTTGCCGACGAAGATGGCCGAGGCGTTGGTCTGGGCCGAGGCGGCCGTCGCCGCGAAGGCGAGAAGGAGTAGAAAGCGGGACATCGGGTGTGGGAAATGGGGACTGTAAACCAGGGAAGGCGGGTGGGAGTGAGACCGGACATGCGCCAGCCGCCAGCACCGCCTCCCGCGTCAGCGGGCCTCGACCGTGAGAACGGCGCGGAGGTGCCGCGGCGGCATCGGAGACTGGGGCGTGACCGAGTAGACGGCGTCCGTCAGGTTCTCGGCGTGGAGGGCGAGGCGCGCGCGCCACGACGCCGCGGCGAACCCGGCCTCAGCGTGGGCTCCGACGACCGTGAACGGCAGAAGCGCGCTGGAACCGTCCGACGCCGTCGGCCGGGCGCTGATGTGGCGGAGGTCGGCGCCGAGGCGCAGGCCGCGCCAGCCGATGGCGGCGTCGAGCTTGACCTGATCGTCCGGGACGTAGATCAGCGGCTGGCCGAAGGCCGACGACTCGGGGTCCGTCCGGTCACGAGCGGCGCTGTGCGCCCAGAGCGCGCCCGCATCGAGCGCGAACCCGGCGACGGGAAGGGCGGCGCGGGTCGAGAGCTCCCAGCCCGTCGTCCGCGTCTGGCCGACGTTGACGGGCGCCCAGTAGAAGCCGTCCGCGTGGCGGCCCGGGCGCCAGACGATCTGGTCGCGGAGGCGGCTCGTGAACAGCGTCGCCTCGGCAGCGACGTGCGGCGCGCCGCGGCGGCGGAGCGTCTCGATGGAGACGCCCATCTCGGCGGTCCAGCCGCGCTCGGGGCGCAGGTTCGGGTTGCCGCCGGGCTGCCAGAAGCGGTCGTTGAACGTCGGCGCGCGGAAGGCGCGGCCGGCCGACGCCTTGAGCCGCAGCCCGCGCCAGGCCGTCGGCTGGAGGTTGAGGCCGATCTGCGGGCTGATCGCCCCGACGGCGCGGAGCGTGTCGGCTGAAGTCGTGACGCGCGCGATGCTGTCGCGCGGGACCGTCGCGCGGTCCCAGCGCAGGCTCGGCGCGACGACGACGCGGCCCGCGTCCCAGACGGCGCTCGCGGTGAGCGCGGTCGCCGTCTCACGGGCCGTGCCCGAGAGGCTCGGGTGGTCGGCACTCGCCACGCCGAGGCGCCCACCGAAGGCGGCCGTGAGCGTCCCGCCGCCCAGCCCGAACGACCGCTCCGCGCGGGACTGGGCCGAGGCGACGCGCGTGCGGCCCGTGTCGTCCACACCCAACCCGCTGTTCCGGTAGCGCAGGCGCCCGCGCTGCACGTCGACCCCCGTCGTGATGGCGACGCCTCGGGAGACGGCACTGTGGTCTGCCCAGAAGCGCACGCCGGCGTCTTCCTGGCGTGCCGCCGTGCTGCCGCCATAGTCGAACAGGCCGCGGTCGGCGGACGTGGCGAGGAGGCCCGCCGCGACGCGGTGGCGCCCGAGCGATCCGCCCACCCGTGCGTAGAGCGCCTGCTGGCGGCTGTCGGCTCCCGCGCGCGGCCGCGTGACGCCCGTCGTACCCGTCGCGTTGTCGAAGGCCGTCGAGTCGGTGTAGAGGTAGTCGCCGGCCGTTTGCGACCCGTCGAGGGCGAGCGTCGCCGTAAAGGGCGTGCCGGGGAGGCGGCGGGCGGCGAGGACGGAGACGCCGCGCTCGCCGAAGGCGCCGGTTCGGAGGACGGCCCGCGCCGAGCGTTCTGCCGCGGGCGCCGAGAGCGCGAGAACGCCGCCGACGGCGTCGGTTCCGTACAGACCGGACGCGGCGCCGTGGAGCACCTCGGCCCCCTCGACGAGCGCCGCGGGAATGAGCGACAGGTCGAGTTGCCCGAGCTGCGGGTCGACTCAGCCGGTGGCCGTCCAGCAGGACGAGCGTGTGGGACGCGCCGCCGCCGCGCAGCGAGAGCGTCGCGAGGCCGTCCGGCCCGTAGCGCTTCACGAAGACGGCCGAGCGCGATTCGAGAAGGTCGGCGACCGTCTGGGCGCCGGCCGCGTCAGCATCGGCGCGCGTGAGGACGACCACGCGCGCCGGGGCGCGGTGCGTCGCCGTCGCGGTGCGCGTCGCGATGACGGTGACCGTGCCGAGCGTGTCGGGACCGATCGAGACGGGCTCTTGGGCCGCGGCGAGGCGCGACGCAGCGGCGGTGGCGAGCAGGAGAAACGCGAGGCGCATGAAAAAACCCGCCCCTCAACGAGAGAGACGGGTGCACACGCGGGACCTGACCGGAACGCGAAGCGCCCGCCCCTCTGGTCCCGGAGGTGGCATGTGGGAGGTGGCCGTGAAAGGCCGTCGTCTCGGGCAGGTCTCCTGGCTTGCGGCCCGGTCCCGCGCGCCGAGGCGTGCGGAAACGTGCGTCGGCTCGGCGCCGGCCTTCCCCGAGACGGGTCTCGAGTGGCCGCGCGCGTCGTCGCCGACGGCGGGCCGCCTACAGTTGCGGGCACAGCTCCGGCATGAGGACGCGAGCGTCCGGACCGGATTCCCTTTTCATCCGGCGCGCGTGCGCGCCAGAACCTGAGGCGGTGAGGTAAAGAGCAGGTCCCAAGGTAGGCGATTCTGCCGCCCGCGCGTTGACCCGCCGCCGCTCGGCTCCGTCTTCACCGCTTCCCCCACTGCGATGGCTCCCTGGCTCTACTGGGCGCTCCTCTCGGCCGGCTTCGCCGCCGCGACCGCCATTCTCGCCAAGGTCGGCGTCGCCGGCATCTCGTCCGACGCCGCGACGTTCGTGCGGACGCTCGTCGTCGCCGCTGCGCTCGGCCTGCTCCTCCTCGCGACGGACCAGCTCGGCGCGCTCCGCGAGATCCCGCGGCGCAGCGCCCTGTTCCTCGTCCTCTCCGGGCTGGCGACGGGCGCCTCGTGGCTGTGCTACTTCCGGGCGCTCCAGGTCGGTGAAGCCGCACGCGTGGCGCCGGTCGACAAGCTCAGCGTCGTCCTCGTGGCCGTCTTCGCCGTCCTGTTTCTCGGAGAAGCGCTGACGCCGGTCGCGTGGACCGGCATCGCGCTCGTGGGCCTCGGCGCCGTGCTCGTCGCCGTCGGATAAGAATTTCAAGGCTCGGGCCGTACGTTGGGCGATCCACCCGCCGCACGCGATGCCCGAGACGCCCCCGCCCGTCCTGCCTGCTGCGGGCCGCGCCATCCAGAAGCACCCGCGCGCCGTCCGATGGATGCACTGGGTCAACTTCCCGCTGCTGACGGTCATGATCTGGAGCGGGCTCCTGATCTACTGGGCCTACGACCCGTACCGCCTCGGCTGGGGCGAGACGACGCTCCTGACGTTTTTCCCGGACGGGTTCTACGAGGCGCTCGGCCTCACGCGGCAGCTCGCGAAGGGCATGGCGTACCACTTTTTCTTCGCCTGGCTCTTCCTTATCAACGGCGTCCTGTACGTGCTGTACACGGCAGTCAGCGGCGAGTGGCGGCACCTCGTCCCGGACCGCCACGCGCTGAAGGAGTCGGTCCAGGTAGCGCTGCACGACGCTGGCCTGCGGAAGGAGCTGCCGCCGCAGGGGCGCTACAACGCGGCGCAGCGCGTGAGCTACTCGGCCGTGATCGGGATGGGCGCGGGCTCAGTTCTGACGGGCCTCGCCATCTGGAAGCCGACGACGCTCGCGTGGCTCACGACGCTCCTCGGCGGCTACCAGTTCGCCCGCACGCTCCACTTCGCCCTGACGGTTCTCTACGTCCTGTTCTTCGTCGTCCACGTGGCGCAGGTCGTGCGGGCGGGTTGGGGCAACTTCTGGAGCATGGTGATGGGCTACGAGCGGACGACGCCCGCCCCCGTCGCCGACCCTTTCGCCGACGCGCCCGCTGCGCCCGTTTCCACCGACCCGTCATGAGCGAAACGCCCGACCAACGCGCCGCGCGCCTGCGCGCCGAGGCGCTCGCCGCGCCCACGATCTCCGAGGCGCAGTTCCAGGCGCGCTCGCGGCGCGCCTTCCTCGTGACGGGCGCCGCGGCGCTCGCCGGCGCCGCGGGCTGGCAGTACCTGGCGCTCGGCCCGGCTGAGGGCGGCATCCCGAAGCTGCTCCGCAACAGCCACCAGTTCAACGAGGCGATGTGGGAGTCCCTCGTCTCCCCGAACCGGCTCGCGCCGACGTTCCCGCCGAGCGCCGCCGCGATGGTGCGCGTCAACGGCATGTACGGCCTCCGGAGCCCGCTCGACGCGGACGCGTGGCAGATGCGCGTCCTCGGCCCCGACGGCGCCCTGCTCGACGTGCTCGACCTCGACGACGTGAAGCGCCTGCCGCGATACGAGATGACGACCGAGCTGAAGTGCATCGAGGGCTGGTCCACGGTCACCCAGTGGGCCGGCGCCCGCTTCTCCGATGTCGCGGCCCTCTTCGCGACGCGCGTCCCGCAGAACCTCCCGTACGTCGGCCTCGCGACGCCGGACGGCGGCTACACCGTCGGCATGGACCGCGTCTCGATGATGCACCCGCAAACGCTGCTGGCGTACGAGATGATGGGCGCGCCGCTCACCGTCCCGCACGGCGCGCCGCTGCGCCTGGTGACGCCGCTGAAGTACGGCGTGAAGCACCTCAAGCGCATCGGGACGGTCCGGTTCATGGCGCAGCGCCCGCAGGACTTCTGGGCCGAGCGCGGCTACGACTGGTACATCGGGCACTAGCCGGAGCGCCGCGCGTACGCCGCGGCACACTGCCTGACCCGATCCGATGGAAGTCCTGACTGAAGACCAGATCGAGCGCGTGCTCGAGTGGTACGAGAAAGACCCCGGCGAAGACCTCGTCGGCGACGAGGTGCTCACGCTCCCGCTCGCCGACCTCGTGGCGCTCTTCCGCCCGGACGGGGACGACCCAGAGATGCACCTCACGTACGAGATCGAGCCGCACGAGGCGGAGCGCCTGCAGGAGTCCGTCGCTCACCGCATCGACCTCGACGCGTACGACTACTTCGTCGCGGCGTACCGAAAGAGCGGCAGGACATGAGCCACGGGGGGCGAGGCATGGAGAAGGCGCGAATGGCCCGATGGCCGAGCGCTCCCGTGCCTCACGCCCCGCGAGAGGGCACCGGCGAGCGCCCTATCTTGCCCGCCCTTCTCTCAACAGATCCGTCATGGCACTCTACGCGGTCATCATGGCCGGCGGCGTCGGCAGCCGGTTCTGGCCGAGCAGCCGCCGCGCGCACCCCAAGCAGTTTCTCGACGTCTTCGGCAGCGCGTCGATGATCCAGAACACGTTCGCGCGGCTGCAGCCGCTCGTCGAGCCTGAGCGCGTGTTTGTCGTGACCAACGAGGACTACGCCGTCAAGACGCGCGAGCACCTGCCGGCGGTGCCCGCCGAGAACGTCCTCGCCGAGCCCCTCGCGCGGAACACGGCGCCGTGCGTGGCCCTCGCCGCGGCGCGCCTCCACGCGCTCGACCCGGACGCCACGATGATCGTCCTCCCCGCGGACCACGTTATCACCAACGTCGCCCGCTTCCACGACATCCTCCGGGCGGCCATCGCCGCTGCGCAGGGGCCTGTCGAGCACGGCGAATTGCCGCTCGTGACGCTCGGCATCCGCCCGACGCACCCCGAGACGGGCTACGGCTACCTCCAGTTCGACGCCGACGGCGAGGTCGACGGCATCCCGGACGAGGGCCCCGGCCACAGAACGCCGCAGGCGCACCGCGTGCTGACGTTCGCCGAGAAGCCGGACCTCTCGACCGCCGAGCGCTTCCTCGACGCCGGCGACTTCCTCTGGAACTCGGGCATGTTCGTCTGGCGCGCCGACGCCATACTCGCAGCCTTCGAGGAGCACCTGCCGGCCGTCCACTCCCTCTTCGAGCCGCTCGAGGCCGTCTTCGGCACGCCCGGCGAGGAGGACGCCATCGCAGACGCCTACGAGCGCGCGCCCAAGATCTCGATCGACTACGGCGTGATGGAGCGCGCCCGCAACGTTCTCGTCGTCCCCAGCGACTTCGGCTGGTCCGACGTCGGCGACTGGCGCGCCGTCTACGACCTCGCGGACAAGGACGAGGCGGGCAACCGCGCCGAAGGCCGCGTGATCCTCCAGGACACCGCGCGGTCGTTCGCCCGCGCCTCGGACGGCCGCCTCGTCGTCCTCGTCGGGATGCGCGACACGGTCGTCGTGGACACCGGCGACGCCGTGCTCGTGTGCCATCGCGAGAAGGCGCAGCAGGTGAAGGAGGTCGTGGACTTCCTCGGCGTCCACGGTATGGACGACATGATGTAGCGAGGCGAGCGGCGTAACACGCTGTCCGGACGAGGCCTCTGCGCGCTGCGCGGAGGCCTTTTCGCTTCCCATCCTCTTCGCACAGCGCGGCGCAACACGGCGCAAGGCGGTGAGTACTGACGCCTCGGTACCCGAAATGACCCGACCGTCCAGTACGTGACCCGCCGGTCACCTCGCCTTCATGCTTCTCCCGCCGTCCACTGCCGACGATACGCCCGGCCGCCGCGAGCGCGAGCGCCTCGCCCGGCGTCGCGCCATGCTCGACGCGGCCCTCGCCGTCTTCGGCGACAAAGGCTTCGACGGCGCCACGGTCGACGAGATCGCCGAGCGCGCCGAGTTTGGCAAGGGCACGCTCTACAACTACTTCCCCGGCGGTAAGGACGAGCTCTACCAGGCGCTCTTCGAGGAGGTCGTCCTCGGCGGCCTGCTCGGCGTCGTCCGCGACGCGTTCCCCGAGGGCGTGGACCTCGCGACGCCCGCCGCCGCGCGGCGCGTCTTCTGCGGGTTCATCGAGGGCCTCGTCGGCCACTTCGACGCGCACCGCGGCCACTTCCTGATGTTCATGCGCGATGGCCACCGCCGGATGCTCGACCCCGAGCAGGCGGCCTTCTTCGTGAGCCGCTTCGACCGCGTCATCGACGCCGTGGCGGCCCCGATCGAGGCGGCGATGGCACTGGGCGCGCTGCGCCGGATGCCCGCCCGGCCGGTCGCGCACCTGCTCATGGGCAACGTCCGCGGACACATGCTCGCGATGGCGCCCGAGGCGTGCGCCGTCCCGGGCCACACCGCGCCCCCGTTCGAGACGCCGGCCGAGTCCGCGTCCTTTATCACGACCGTCCTGTTCGACGGGCTCCTCGCCGCGCCGGACCCGACCTGACCATGCGCTTTCTGATTGCCGGCGTCCTCGCCGTTCTCGCCCTTCCCGCCGCCGCCCAGCAGCCCGGCACGTCGAGCATCATCGACACGACGGCCGTCTCGGTCGCGACGATGGCGTCCGTGCCCGACGGCGCGATCCCGCTCACGGTCGAGGCCGCCGAGGCGATCGCGCTCGAGCGTGGCTACGCGGTGCGCCTCGCCGAGCTCGACGTGGCCACGGCGCAGGCGCAGGTGCGCCAGCAGTACGGCACGCTCTACCCCAACGTGGCGCTCGCGTCGTCGTACACGCGCAACGTCGTCCAGGCGAACCCGTTCGCGGGCTCCTCGGCCGGCGGCATCTTCGGCGGCATCGGCGCGATCGGGTGGCTCTCGTACAACGAGACGGCGCGGACCGACGGCGACCCGGCGACCGAGCCGATCACGCTCGCCGAGTACAACCGGCGCGTCGGCGCGGGCCAGAACGCCGTCGGCTACAACCCGGCGAACGGGTCCAACCCGTTCGGGACAGACAACTCGTTCCTGAACACGCTCTCGGTCTCGCAGCCGCTCTACTCCGGAACCGCCTTCGCGGCGCTCCGCGGGGCGAAAAGCCTTGTCGAGATAAGCCGGCAGGCCACCCTCCAGCGCCGCGACGAGGCGCTCCAGCAGGCGCGGCAGGCCTTCTACGGCGCGCTCCTCGCCGAGGCCCAGATCGGCGTCCGCCGGGCGTCCGTCCAGCGCGCCCGCGAGACGGCACAGGACGCGAGCCTGCTCGTGGCCCAGGGCGTGCGCCCCGTCCTCGAGCGCCTCAACGCGGACGTGGACCTCGCCAACACTGAGACCGCGCTCGTCCAGGCGGAGGCGCAGGCGCAGGCGGCCCGCGACGGGCTCCTGCTCACGCTCGGCCTGCCGACCGGCGCGCCGGTCGTCCTCGTCGGCACGCTCGACGCGCCCGACGCCCTCTTTCGGACCGTCGGCCTCACCGCCGCGTCGGCGCGCGCGCTCGACGGGCGGCCGGACCTCGCGCAGGCGCGCCTCGCGATCCGCCTCCAGGAGGTCCAGCGCGACGATCACGCGGGCCGCGGCCTACCCGACGCTCAGTGCGTTTCTCAACGCCAGCTACTCGGGCAACATCCCCGACGACCGCTCCTTCCTGACGACGCCGGACGCCGGCGACCCGTTCACCTTCCAGACAGGCTCGAACGGCTTCTTCTCGGGGACCTACTGGCAGCCCGCGCTCTCGGTCGGTCTTCGCCTCAACTGGACCCTCTTCAACGGCTTCCAGACGCGCTACCTCGTTCAGCAGAACCAGATCGCGGTCGATCAGGCGCAGATCCGGCTTGAGCAGGCGACGAACGCGGCGCGCCTCGAGGTCGCCGGGGCGCTTCGCGACCTCGAGAGCGCCCGTCGGCGCCTCGCCACGCAGCGGCAGACGGTCGAGACGGCGCAGACGGCCTACGACTTTGCCGCGGCGCGCCTCGCGGAGGGCGTCGCGACGCAGGTCGACGTCCGCGTGGCGAGCCAGAACCTCGACGTCGCGCGGCTGAACTTTCTCCAGGCGACGTTCGACGCGCTCGTCGCGCGGTCCGCCTACGAGCGCTCGACCGGCATCATCGCCGACCCGACGCGCATGGCCACGACGACCGGCCAGCCGACCGGCGGCATGACGACCGGCGGCCAGTAGCTGACACTCCTCTCTGACGTTTCCGCCGGCTCACCCTCGGCAGACCCCATGACCCGTTTCTCCCCTCTCCTCCTCCTCGCGCTCGCCCTCTCGGCCTGCGGCGGCAGCAAGTCTGACGCCGACGCTGCCGCGTCCGACTCGACCGCGACCGCTGCGGCCGTCGAGGTGCTCGAGTCCGCCCCCGGCCTCTTCGAGGACGTCATTGACCTCACGGGCACCGTCGCGACGAACAACGACGCGGCGCTCTCGCCCGACGTGCCTGGCACGCTGACGTACGTCGCGGCCGTGGGGACAGCGGTGCGGGCCGGCGCGACGGTCGCTCAGGTCCGCGCGACGGGCCAGCAGGCGGGCGTCGCGCAGGCGCAGGCCGGCGTCGCCCAGTCGCGGGCCGGGATCGCGCAGGCGCAGGCGCAGGTCGCCACGGCCGAGGCCGGCGTCCGGGCCGCCCGGGCACAGCGGCAGGCCGCGCAGGCGCAGCTGGACCTCGCGCAGGACCAGTACCGCCGCCAGCTGCCGCTCGTCCGCGACTCGATCCTCTCGGCGCTCGAGTTCCGCGCGGTCGAGACGCAGCTCGCCAACGCGCGCTCGGGCGTCGCGCAGGCCGATGCCGGCATCGCGCAGGCGCAGGGGCAGGTGCGCGCCGCCCAGCAGGGCGTCGTCGCGGCCCGGGCGGGCGAGTCTGCGAGCCAGGCGGGCGTCCGATCCGCCCAGACGCAGCTCGGCAACACGCGCGTCGTGGCGCCCTTCGCGGGCGTCGTTCAGGAGCGCCTGATGGGCCCGGGCGAGCTCGCCTCGCCGGGGATGCCCGTCGTGCGGATCGTCTCAGGCGGAGCCGTCAAGATCGAGGCCGGCGTGCCGGAGCGCTACGCCGGGGCCGTCCGCGTCGGCGCCCAGGTGCGCGTCGTGCCGGCGAGCGGCGGCGCCGACGGCGCGCGCGGCGGCCGCGTGACGTTCGTCGGCGTCGCCGTGGACCCGCAGACGCGGACGTTCCCGATCGAGATTCAGGTCGACAACAGCGACGGGGCGCTCAAGCCGTCGATGGTCGTGCGCCTCGCCATCACCCGTGACATCCTCGAAAACGTCGTCGTGGTGCCGCAGGACGCCGTCGTGCGCGACGGCGACAGGCCGGCCGTCTACGTCGCCGACGGCCCCGAGGGCTCGGCGAAGGCCGTCCGCCGCGAGGTCGAGCTCGGCCCGACGTCGGGCAACACGGTCGTGATCCGCTCGGGCGTGCGCCCGGGCGAGGCGATCATTGTGTCGGGACAGTCTGGCCTGAAGGAGGGCGACCCCGTCCGCATCGCCGAGCGGCGCGCCCCGGTCCGGTCCGCCGCGCCCGCCGCTCTGGCCGACACGACGGCCCGGTAGCGCCGATATCTTCGGCGCTCACCCGCCGCTGCGCCGTGTCCCGCCTCGCCGCCGAGTTCCGCGCCCTCCGCGCGAGCATCGCCGACCTCACGCCCGCGCAGCGTCGCGCGGCCGCTGTGCTCATCGCGGCGACGCTGCTCGTGCTCATCCAGGTGCAGCTCGGCACGCGCAGCGTCTACCACGGCCTCGGCAACCCGCTTGGCGCGGCCGACCCGGAGTTTGGCGCGTGGGCGTGGTGGTTCGGGATGCAGGGCCTGACGGGCTTCGTCGTGCCGGTCCTGATCCTCGTCGTGGCGTTCCGCTGGCGGCCGTCCGCGGCGGGCCTCGGGCTGGGCGACTGGCGCCTCGCCGGCGGGCTCGCGCTGGCGTACCTGCCGCTCGTCGCCATCGGCACGTGGGTGCTGTCGGACGGCGCGGGCTTCCAGATGCAGTACCCGCACTACTTCGGTGCGCGCGACTCCTGGACCGCCTTCGCGCTCTACGAGGCGCTGTTCGTCTTCTACTGGATCGGCTGGGAGTACCTCTGGCGCGGGTTCGTGCTCTTCGGGACGGCTCCGGCGCTCGGCGCGCCGCTCGCGATCGTCGTGCAGACGGTCCCGTTCGCGATCCTGCACGCGGACAAGCCGCCGGCCGAGGCGTACCTCTCGGTCCTCGGCGGGATCGCGCTGGGCGCGCTCGTCTGGCGCTGCCGCTCGTTCTGGATCGCCGTCCCGATCCATGCGGCGCAGATGCTCCTGCTAGACCTCTTCTGCACGCTCCGCTTCCGGACGGGCGCAGCGGGCATCGGCCTGGATGCCTTCCTCGCGGCGATTGGCGTCGCGACGGGCGGGGCGAAGTAACCAGCCAGTGTGGCCGCATCCGCCGAGGCGGGCACCGCACGCGGCGCCCTCGCCGCAACGCACCGCGGCGCCTCGGCCAACCAGGCCCTCTAGAGTCCCAGCCGGACCGTGGCCATGTGCAGGATGCCCGTGCCGTACGGCTCGAGGGCCGCGGTGTAGTCGATGCGGGCGTCGAGGTCCGTAAAGCGCTGGCGGAGGGCGAAGCCGAGGGCCGGGCGCGCCGCGCTGAGGTCAGAGCCGAGGCGGTCCACGCCGGCGCGGACGGCGAACAGGTCGGCGAGCCACAGTTCGCCGCCGACGCGGCCGCGGACGCGGGCGCGGGTGTAGTCGGTGGTCTGGTCATCGGTCCCGATCGTCGAGCCGACGATCACGGTGCCGCCGGGCGTCGTGACGTCCTGCACGAGCGTCGTCAGTTCGACATCCGCGGAGACGCTGCCGCGCGAGCGGCCCGAGGCGCGCGTGCCGAGGCCGTAGGCTGCGCCGGCGGTGACACGCCGCGGGAACGGGTCCGTCGCGGCGCCGGCGCCGGCCGCCGAGGCGTTCCACTCGTAGCGCGCGAAGAGGTCGTCGGCGACGAGGCCGACGGAGAGGCGGTTCGAGAGGCGCGCCGCGAGGCCGAGTTGCACGCCGACCGTCGTCGGCGGCGTCACGCCCTGGAATGCCTCGGAGCGGTAGAGCCGCAGGCCGAGGCCGCCCGAGACGCGGTCCGTCATCCGGATGCCGAAGGCGACGAAAAAGGCGTACTCGTCCGTCTGGAGCGTGCCCGTCGGGTAGCCGCTCGCGTCGCGGCCGTCGATGTTGCTCACGCCGGCGTGGAGCACGCCCGCCGTGATGCCCGCGCGCGGCCGCAGCGGCGCGCCGATCTGAACGGCCTGCCACTGGCGGTCGAAGCTCAGCGCGGCGGCGGACAGCTCGACGGCCTGCCCGACCTGGTACGGCGCGAGCGCGGGGTTCAGGAACGGCGTCGCGTCGCCCGAGACGTCGGCGACCTGGCCGGCGCCCGCGACGGCGCGGGCGCCCATGCCGAGGCGCGAGAACGCCGCCGGCCCCTGCGCGCGGGCGGGCGCGGCGAGGGCGAGGACAGTGAGGAGGGCGAGGCGCATCGGCTGGGAAGAGGAGAGGCTCACTTGAACACCAGGATGCGGCCCGAGAGCTGCCGCCCGCCGGCCGAGACGACGTAGACGTAGGCGCCGTTGGCGACGCGCAGGCCGTCGTCCGAGAGGCCGTCCCACGACACCTCGTTCGGGCCCGCGCCGCGGCCGCCGGCCGAGACGGTCCGGACGGCGTTCATCGCCGTGTCGAACACGCGCAGCGTCACGTCGCTCGCGGAGTCGAGCGTGAAGCGGACGCGCAGGTCGCCGTCGCGGCTCGGCGTGAACGGGTTGGGGTAGGCGTAGACGTCCACGTCCGGCACGTCGAGGCGCGTGCCGTCGCCCGACGTGTCGGCGCCGGGCTCGTTGCTCGCGCGGAGGACCTCGAACGTGCGCCCGCCGTCGGTCGAGACCAGCAGCCCGTCCTGCGTGCCGACGTACAGGCCCGTCGGCGTCGTCGCGACAGCAAAGACGCCCGCCGTGGCGCGGACGGGCAGCGTCCGCCCGTCCGACCCGAGGAAGACGGTGACGGCGCGCCACGAGGCGCCGTCGTCGGCCGAGATGTAGAGGCCGCGCGTGCCGCCGGCGGCGTAGGCCTGCGCGGCGTCGAAGGCGAGGTCGTAGACCTGCACGCCGAGCAGGACCGTCTCGAAGCGGGCGAAGCCCTGGTCGTCGTCGCCGCGCCACACGACGACGCCGAACTGCTCGGACTCGGTCTGGCCCGGCACGCCCGACGGCCAGCAGGCGGCCCAGACGGCGTCGCGGCCGTCAGCATCCGGGCGCGACTCGAGGGCGAAGACGAGGTTGCCGACCGGCCCGACAGCCGTCCCGTCGGCGTTGCGGAACGGCGAGTCGAGGTAGCGGACCCAGCCGGGATCGGCGGCGCCGTCGACGCGGAACGAGCGGTTGAGGCCCGACTGCGTCCCGACCCAGAGCGTCCCGGCCTCGTCGTAGAGAACCGAGAACGGCGCGAAGTTGAGGCCCGAATCGGCAAAAAGGCTCTCGCCGGGGTCGTACGTGAAGTCGTAGGGCCGCGTCGGATCCAGCGTCACGAGCGAGTCCGGCGGGAGGACGATGCGGCGCCACGTGCGGCCCGCGTCAGTCGTCCGGCGCAGCCCGCCCGTCCGAGTCGCGGCGTAGACCGTGTCGCCCGCGGCGATGGCGATGTCGAGCGGCGCGGCAAACTGCGGGGCGACGGTCGGGACGGCGCGGAGCGTCGAGCCGCCGTAGGTCACGAGCGTGTCCGCGAACTGGTCCGTCGCGGGGAAGCGGTAGGCGAACGTCTGCCCGGCGTCTGTCGAGACGGCGAAGCCGGCGGCCGTCTCCGGCGGGTCGTCCGCGCCGACGCCAGCGTCGTTGAAGCCCAGCCCGACCCAGACGCGCGTTTCCGCGGGCGTCGATAGAGAAGACGCGCGGCGCGATGCTCGTCGCCGGGTCGAAGGCGTCCTGCGCGCCGGGGAAGCGGATCTGGCCGTCCGGGCCGATCGCGACGAGGCGCGGGCCGGCGTAGAGCGTCCCGGAGCCGCCGTCGAGGACGGTCACGCCGTTGCGGGCGCCGAGCGGCAGCAGGCGGACGGGCCCGCGGCCGGTGTCGAGCGTCTGGGCGTGCGCCACGAGCGGCGCGCCGAGTGCGAGCGCCGCGAGGGCGAGGAAGCGGCGGATCATCGGACCTCGAACGTGAACGGGGCGGGGGCGCTCTGCGTCCCGGCGCGGTCCAACGCGACGATGGCGAGCGTGTACGTGCCGGGCTGGAAGGCGAACGGGATGCCGAGCGTGACCGTGTAGCGGCCGTCGCCGGGGCGCTCGTCGTCGCGCGAGCGGCCGGTCTGGCCCTCGTCGAACAGCTCCTGGACGACGGCGCCGTTCTCGTCCGTCACGACGACCGCGGCGACGTTGACGAGGCCGTCGGGGTCCGAGACGTCGGCGGTAATGCGGAAGGGCGTCGGGCGTGCGTCCCCGTTGGCCGGCCGCGCGACGGTCGCCGGGGCGGTCACGTTGGCGACGGCGGGCGGGCCCAGGCTGGCGGCGCGGAAGCGGAAGACGCCCGAGGCGCCGTCGCCGGTGCGGCCGTCGGCGCCCTCGGTGAGCAGCGTCACGGCGTACTCGCCGGTCGCGCCGCGCGGCAGCGTGATCGGGAGGTCGATGCGGACCGGCCCGGGCTGCGCCTCGACGCGGACCTCCGTCACGAGCGAGTCGCGCGTGCTCACCGTCTCGCCGTAGCGGACGACGGCGCGGACGACGATGCGGCCCTCGCCGGCGAGCGTCGCCTCGATGGCGAGCGGGATGGACGCCGTGGGTGCGTTGGTCGCGAGCGAGTCGGTCAGGGGCGTGAGCGCGAAGGCCGTCACGGACGGCCGCTGGACCTCGGCGGGCAGGCCCGGCGCGTCGTCGCACGCAGCGAGGGCGGCGGCGAACAGGAGCACGGCCGCAAAAATGGCGGTCGGCGAGGCGGATCGGGGCATACGGTCCGGAAGGGGGCGCGGCGCGGGACGGGGCGAAGGTACGCCCGGTGGCAGCGGGTCCGGCGAGGCACATCGCGCTGCCTAACCCGGCACTACAGGAAACACGAAGGGCCGTGGGCCATGGGCGGAATCCGCCGCCGCCCTTCCTACTTGTCGTCCTGAACTCGTTTCAGGATCTGAATTTTCGCAGGCGCCCAGAGGAAAGGCAAACCCTGAAACGAGTTCAGGATGACAAGGTTTGGATGTATCAGCATAAATAATGCTCGATCCAGATCATACATTGAACACTTCGAGACATACACGGTCCACCATACGTCTCTCACAGCCCGAAGCCCAGTCCAACGTGGATGCGGCCGCGGCTGGCGGGCAGGCCGGGACGCAGGGCGTATGTCAGCGTGATGAGGCCGAGGCCGGTGCGGAGCTGCGCGCCGGCGCCATACCCTGGCTTCAGGCCGCGCTCGGCCGGCCGCAGCGGCAGGTCTGGCCGGGCGACGTAGCCGAGGTCGAAGAAGGCGAACGCGAACGACTCGGCGTCGACGTGCAGGCGCGGCTCGATGAACACGCGGCCGACGGCGTTGCCGACGAGCGCGTCCTCGTCGTAGCCGCGCAGCGACGACGCGCCGCCATAGCGGAAAAGCTCGCCCTCGTCGAAGGCCCCCGAGACGCCACCGGTCTCGGGGATGCCGGGCGATGCGGCCGGCCCGCCGAACGTGCCGACGAGGACGCGCGCGTCGAGGCCGAGCGCGAGGCTCTGGCGGGCGAACGTCGGCACGTAGAACCGCGCCGTCGCGAGGAGGCGCTGCTGACGCACGGCGTCCGCCGCGACGCTGTCGGCCGGCGCGGCGCGGCGCCGGACGCCACTCTCGACGGTCGCCTCGAGAAGCAGGCCGCGGCGCGGCGCGGCGAGCATCCCGCCGGGGAAGCGCCGCAGCCGGACGCCCACGCCGGCGAAGACGGCCGACGAGCGCCGGATGCGCGGCACGCCGCCGACGGGGCGCGCGCCGAACGTCCCCGGCGAAACCGCTTCGCGGCTGACGGTCGCGGTGACCTCGAGGCCCGCGGCGATGCGCGTCCCGGCGTCGAGGCGGAACGTCTGGCGCGAGAACGTCGAGTCGCGGCCGAGGCCGTCGAAGGCCACGCCGAGGCGCAGCGGGAGGCCGAGCACGAACGGATCGGACGCGGAAAACTGGAGGGCCGAGCCGAGCCCGGGCGTCCGGTCGAAGGCGACGCGGGCCGTCCGGCCGCCGCCGAAGAGGTTGCGGAGGTCCACGCGGCCGCTGCCGACGACCTGCCCCGGCCGGCCCTGCGCCGGCGGGAGGTAGCCGAGGACGGCGTCGAAGGCACCGGGCGCGGCCTCCACGACCGGCACGCGAAGGACCACGCGGCCGTCAGCATCGGACACGCGCTCGGGCACGCCGACGGCCGAGTACAGGCCCGTCTGCTCGAGCGCCCGTTGGACCTCGCCCACATCGACCTCAGCCAGGGCCGTCCCCGGCGCGACGCCGGCGACACGCGAGGCGAAGGCCCGCGACGCCCGCCGGGCCCCCGAGAGTTCGACGCCCGCGACGACGCCTGCGGCGCCCTCAGTGATGTCCACGGTCACGGCGACGGCCGCGCCGTCGAGGCGCACGCGCGGCACGATCCGCGTGCCGACAAACCCGCGCGCGGCGTAGCGGTCCAGCGTGAGATCGAGGTCAGCCGCGAGGGCGGCGGGTCGGTACGGCCGGCCCTCGCGCGTCGCCCAGCCGGTCGTGGCGTCGTCCAGCGAGTTGGCGCCGACGACCTCGACCCGGGCGACCGTCGCCTGAGCGCCTCGCGTCACGAACAGAACGCCGGCCTGCGCCGAGTCGACGCGGGCGGCGAGGAAGCCCGCTGCCTCGAGGCGGGCGAGGAGGGCGCGGGCCGCCGTTTCTGCGTCCGGCGCGTCGATGCCGGCGAGCGAGTCGGCGTCCACCGCGACGACGGCCCACGGCGTCTGCGCCGCGGCCGGCAGGGCCAGCGCGGTGGCGGCGAGCGCCGCGAGCGCCGCCAGGAGCGCGCCTCGTATCTTGCCCGACCACTGCATAGGAACGCCTGTGAGTCTCCGGATCGCTGCTCTGACCGTGGCCCTCGCGGCTGCCATGCCGGCGGTGGCGACGGCTCAACGCCCGAGCGCCGCGGCGCCGTCTGCCCAACGTACCGCGCCCAGCGCGTCGGCGCCCGTCGACGCGGCGCGTGCCGACACGCTGCACTACACGGTGCGCGCGGGCCAGCCGCTGCTCGTGTCGCTTCCGGCGACGGCCGGCGGCCGTCCGGCGACGTACCGCGTCCTGAGCGCCCCGGCGATGAGCTGGCTCGTGGACCGCTCGTTCTTCTGGCAGACGCTCGCGACGGAGAGCGGCCAGATGGCGGTCGTCTTCGAGCAGACCGCCGGCTCGGCCGAGACGCTCGTGCTGATCGTGGACATCGTCGGCTAGCATGGCCCGTGCCGCGCTCCGCCCGCCGCCCGTCTCGCCTGAGACCCGCGACGCCTTCCGCGATGCCCTGCCCGCGTGGTTCGACGGCAACCGCCGCGAGATGCCGTGGCGCACGGCCGACGGCCGCCGTGACCCGTATCGCGTGTGGCTCGCCGAGACGATGCTCCAGCAGACGCAGGTCGCGACGGCCGCGCCCTACTTCGAGCGGTTCGTCGCGGCCTACCCGGCCGTCCAGGACCTCGCCGCGGCGCCTCTCGACGACGTGCTCGTGCTGTGGGAAGGCCTCGGCTACTACTCGCGGGCGCGCAACCTGCACCGCGCCGCGCAGTCCGTCGTGCGAGATCACGGCGGGCACGTCCCAGAGACGGCCGAGGCGTTCGGCGCGCTCCCCGGCGTCGGGCCGTACACGACGGCCGCCGTCCTGTCGCTCGCTTTCGGCGCCCCGCTCGCCGTGCTCGACGGCAACGTCGTCCGCGTCCTCGCCCGCGTCTTCGCCGTCCCGGACGATTCCAAGGCGCCGCGCACGCGCGCGATGCTCCAGACGCTCGCGACCGAGTTGCTCGACGTCGAGCGCCCCGGCCGGTGGAACGAGGCCGTCATGGAGTTGGGCGCGACGGTCTGCACGCCGAAGAATCCCGCCTGTCCGGTGTGCCCGCTGAACGGCGTCTGCGGGGCGCTCGCGCTCGGCACGCCCGAGGCGTTCCCGGTCGTCCCGCCGCGGAAGGCCGTCCCGCGCGCCACGGTCGCCGTCGGCCTCGTGATGGACGACGCGGGGCGCGTGCTGATGCAGCGCCGGCCCGAGGGCGTGATGCTCGGCGGGCTGTGGGAGTTTCCGGGCGGCAAGGTCGAGCCCGGCGAGACGCCGGCCGCGGCGTGCGCGCGCGAGCTGCACGAGGAGCTCGGGATCACGGTCGCCGTCGGCCGCGAGGTGGCGGTGGTCGATCACACGTACTCGCACCTCCGCGTCCGCCTCCACGCCTTCCGGTGCCGCATCACGGCCGGAGAGCCGAGGACGGTGACGGGCGAGCCGATGCGCTGGCTCGGGCCGGACGAGCTGGACCAGGTCGCCGTGCCGCGCGCGAGCCGGAAGGTCGTCGAGGCAGCACGCGAGGAGGCGCGCGCGCCGCGGCTCTTCTGAGTCAGCCGCCCGCCGTTGCGACGACGCGACCCTCGGTCACGAACGAGATGCCCTGCTGGCCCGCCGTGTTGATCATCACCGCCTCGATGACCGGCGCCACGACCGGCGCCGCAGCCGTCCACTCGACGAGGAACGCGGCGCCAGCGCCGCCCGAGCGGTCGCTCTGCGAGACGACAAAGTCGGCCGTCGCGTACGGCCCAAGCACGCGTGGCGCCTCGAGGTACGACCGGATCGTCTGGCCCTCGGAGCCGACGTAGTGCACCGACACGACGCGGACCGAGTCGCGGGCGTCGGCGTTGCGGATGCTCAGCGTCGCGGCAAGGTCCACTTCCTGGCGGGCGTCGCCGGCGTAGACGTGCGAGTAGGCCGGGACGTAGACGAGGGCGCCGGCCGCGGCGCCGGCGAGGGCCGACCCGGCGGGCGCGAGGGGCACGCGCGGGGCCTCGGGCAGTGCCGGCGCAGGCGCGTCGGTGCATGCGGCGAGGGCGAGCAGGGCGATGAGGACGAGGCGCAGCGGACCGGGTGAGCGTGAGCGCATGTGACGCCGCCCCGGCCAGCCGGTTCAGTTACGCCGCGTCGGGCGCGTAAAGCACGGCGCCCTCCGGTAAGGCCGGCGCGACGGCGCGAGCGACCTCGGCCGCGAATGCGCGCACGAGGTGCCGCCGGACGAGCGTCGTCGCGTAGATCAGGCGGACGGTCCGCGACGGCGCCGGCGCCCGGAACGGGCGGACCGACGCGGGCGCGTGCGAGCCGGCGCCCTGGACGGCGAGCCACGGCAGCAGCGTCATCCCGTACCCGCGGTCGACGAGGCGCTGGAGCGTCTCGAGGTTGCCGCTCTCGAACTGGACCGCCTTCTCGGCCTGCGGACCGGCCGTGCCCCGGGCAAGCAGGGCGAGCGCCTGGTCGCGGAAGCAGTGCCCCTCGCGCATCGTCCACACGTCCGCCGGACTGAGGTCCTCGACGGCGATCTCGGGCTGGCCGTAGAGGCGGTGGCCGGGGGCGACGTAGCCCACGAGCGGCTCCTCGAACAGCGGCACGTCGACGATACCGCGCCCGGGTGGGGCCGTCGCGAGAAGGCCGGCATCGAGGAGGTCGCGGCGGACGCCCTCGACGATCTTCTCGGCGACGAGCTCCTCGAACACGAGCGACACGCCGGGGTAGCGCCGCGCGAACGGCGCCACGGCGAGCGGGATGAGGTACGGCGCGAGCGTCGAGAGGATGCCGATGCGGAGCTCGCCGGCGAGCGCGCCCGTCGTCTCAGCGACGAGGTTCTCGAGGCGCTCGGCCTCGGCGAGCACGACGCGCCCCTGCGCGACGACGCGGCGCCCGAGGTCCGTCGGCAGGATCGGGTGGGCCGTCCGGTCGAACAGCACGGCGCCGAGCTCGGCCTCGAGCGTTTGCACGCCGGCGCTCAGCGCGGGCTGCGTGACGTGGCACGCCTCAGCGGCGAGGCGGAAGTGGCCGTGCCGCTCAAGGGCGACGGCGTAGCTGAGCTGGAGAAGGGTCATGGGTGATAGACAGGCGTGATCGGAGGATAGAGACAACAGTTTGGGGTTATCGCCCTCTCACCGCGAGATTTCTGCCCACCTCTCCTCCCGTCATGTCTACCCCGCCGCTCATCACCGAGGCCGACCGCGCGACGCTGTCGCGCCTCCTCTCGCTGCGCCGCTCGACCCACCAGGACGTTCGCGCACTCGTGAGCCTCTCCGAGCGCCTCAAGGAGGCGCAGATCGTCCGCCGCGACGCGCTGCCGCCGACCGTCGTCACGCTCAACTCGCGCCTCCTCATCCGGACGCTCGGGACGAGCGAGGAGCGGACCGTGACGCTCGTCCCGCCGGGCCTCGCGAGTGCGGGCGCCGGCCACCTCTCCGTCCTGACGCCCGTCGGCATGGCGCTCTTCGGGCGCTCGGTCGGCGACGTGGTCGAGGTCGAGGTGCCGGCCGGGCGCGCGCGCTTCTCCATCGCGGACGTGCTCTACCAGCCCGAGGCTGAGGAGGACCGCGCCATCGCTGCCTGACCCACCATGTTGCATCCCGTCTTCCTGATCGCGGCCGCCATCAACGACGACGGCTACATCGACCTGCCCGCGTCGTCGGGCACGGCGCTGCCGCTCGGGCGCGCCCACTTCGGCCCTGATGATGGCGGCGCGCTGGTGCAGCGCCTCGCCCCGGCCGTCGGCGTGGCGGGCGCGTGGGCGCCGCTGGACATGCACTTTTTCGCGCGCTGCCTCGGCCTCACCTACGGCCCGCTCACGCCGGCCCTCTTCGCCGTCCGCGGCGTCGGCGGGCCGACCAGCACGCGCGCCCGCCTCGCCCATCCAGACGCCGAGTCCGACGCGGCGCGCTTCCGGATTATCCGCGGCGCGTTCCTCGCGCACCTCGCCGCCTACGAGGAGCGCCTCGTCTGAGGGGCACGGAGGGCGAGCCACGGAGACAATGCCGTCCGCCTCTGGCCCACGCCTCGCACCCGGCGCTACGGCACCGTCCGGCCCGTCGAGAGGGCAGACACCGCGGCGCGCGCCGCGCTCACGCGGGCTCGAGGGCAGATTCGCGGGCGGCGTGCGCGATGATCTGGAGCGCCTCGCGGACGCGGTCCGCGTGGGTCCGCACCGAGAGGACTGCCATGCGGAGCCAGACGTCGCCGCGGATGCGCGTGCTCGAGAGCAGGATGCGCTGCGTCGCGTTGATGCGGTCGAGGAAGGCAGTCTGGGCGGCGTCGTTGCCGCCGCGGAGGCGGAACACGACGACCGTCAGGTCCGGCGCGACGGGCACCTCGAGGCGCGGGTCGGCGGCGAGCGCGCGGTGCGCCTCGGACGCGAGGTCGAGCTTCTCGTCGAGCGCGTCGCGGAAGGCGCCGACGCCGTGGAGGTGGAGCGGCAGCCACAGGCGGAGACCGCGGAACTCGCGCGTGAGCTCGGGGGAGAGCGCGTCGAAGTCCGGCAGCGCGTCCGTGTCGCCGTCGAGGTCCTGCATGTAGTCCGCGTCCTCGGAGAAGGCCTGCGAGAGCGCGCCGCGGTCGCGCACGACGACGGCGCCGGTCCCGAACGGGAGAAAGAGCGACTTGTGCGGGTCGAGCGTGACAGAGTCCGCCCGCTCGATGCCAGCGAGGCGCTCCTTCCCGCGCCCGGTAAGCTGAAAGAGGCCGCCGTACGCGCCGTCGACGTGGAGCCAGACGCCCATCTCTGCGGCCACGTCGGCCACGGCGTGGAGGTCGTCGACGGTCCCCGTGTTGGTCGTGCCCGCGGCGGCGCAGATGCAGACGGGCAGCAGGCCCGCGGCGCGGTCCGCCGCGATAAGGCGCCTCAGGTGCTCGGTGTCGAGGCGGAGGTCCGGCCCGGAGCGGACAGTCCGGACGTGCTCGCGGGAGATCCCGGCTGTGCGGGCGGCTTTAGCGATCGAGCCATGCGCGTGCTGCCCGGCGTAGACCGTCGCGCGGTCCGTCTGGCCTGCCCCGTGGCGCGTCCGCGCCGCGACGACGGCGACGAGGTTGGAGCCCGAGCCGCCGGCCGTCAGCAGCGCCTGCGATGTCGGCGGGAAGGCGAAAAGGTCACACAGCCACCGCAGGACACTTTCCTCAAGCGCGACGAGCGCGGGCGCCGTCGCGGCCTTGCCCGTGTAGCGGTTGAGGACGGTGCCGAGGAAGCCGGCCGCGGCGGACGTGACGATGCCGCCGCCGGGGATGTAGGCGAGGTAGCCCGGGCCAGCCGTCTGGTAGCTCTCGTGCGCCGCCTGCCGGACGAGGTCGAGGAGCGGCTCGATCGTGCCCGGCGCCTCGGGTGGCGGCGCCGCGACGGCGCCGAGGAGCGCCGCGCTCGGCGTGTTGAGCGAGGCGGGACTGGCGTCGAGGCCGTCCAGCGTGTCCGTGGCGAGGTCCATCACGCGGTCCATGAGCGCGCGGAAATCGTCCGTGGTGGGTTCGAGGGGGCGGTGAGTCATGGTGGGGCAGATCGTTTCCCCCAGCATAGAGGGACGCAGTGAGAGGTCCAACAGGAAGGTCCGATCAGTGTGATAGAGTCCGCCGATCTGAAGTCGGCGCCTCCTACGCCGCGACGCCCACCGCCGCGAGGAAGCGGGCGAGGACGGGCGACGCGTCGCCGCGGCGCCAGACGGCGCCCGTCTCGATCGTCAGACCCGGTTCGACGAGGCGCGCGTACGCCACGCCCGGGTACCCGCGCTCGGCGCGCGCCTCGTGCACCGTCGCCACGCCGACGCCGGCGGCGACGAAGCCGAGCAGGCTCTCCATGTGCCGGATCTCCTGCACGATGTTGGGAGCGAAGCCGGCGGCGTGGCAGGCCCGCACGAGCGCGTCGTAGGCGTCGGGCGTCGGGTCGCGCGCCCACATCACGAACGGCTCGCCGGCGAGTTCGGCGAACGCGACCGTCTCGCGGCCGGCGAGACGGTGTTCGGCTGGCATCACGAGAAAGACCGGCGCCGCGCCGAGCGAGCGCACCTCGAGGCCGCGCTCGTCCACGGGCAGCAGGACGAATCCGGCGTCGGCGCGGCCGGCGCGCACAGCCTCGACCTGCTCGCGGCTGCCGGCCTCGAGGAAGTCCAGCGCCACGTCCGGTGCCTCGAGGCGGAACGTGCGGAGCGCGGCCGAGAGGCCGTCCCGCAGCACGGCGCCCTCGTAGCCGATGCGCAGCGTGCCCGCGCGGCCCTCGGCTGCGGAGCGGACGGCCGCCTCGGCCTGCGCAGCCGCGTCGAGCACGCGCCGCGCGAGCGGCAGGAAGACCGCCCCGACGTTCGTCAGCGCGACGCCGCTGCGCGAGCGGTCGAAGAGGCGCGCGCCGACCTCGTCCTCAAGCGTCCGGATCTGCTGGCTCAATGTTGGCTGAGCGACGAAGACGCGTGCGGCGGCGCGCCCAAAGTGCAGTTCGTCGGCGACGGCGACGAAGTAGCGGAGGTGGCGGAGTTCCAAGAGGGTGCCGGCTAGATAGGCAGAAGCTACCAGCACGATCGAGACAATCGATGGAATCTATTGAAGCAAGCCACGTTGTATCCCGTCCACTCCCCGGTCTCCCCTCTTCCTCCGCATCTCAATGAAATCCCTCTTCTCCCTCCTTCTCCTCGGCCTGCTGGCTGCAGGCTGCACCACGACCGGCGCCGCCGGCGGCGCGTCCCCCTCCGCCATCGTCGGTCCGACGTGGACCCTAACGCACATCGGCACGGCACGGCACGCCGGCGCGGCCGCTACGATTACGTTCGGCGCGGACGGCCGCGCGAGCGGCTCGACCGGCTGCAACAGCTTTTTCGGCACCTACACGCTCTCGCCGGCCAGCGCGCTCGCGCTCTCGCAGGTCGGCTCGACGCGCATAGCCTGCGCCGAGCCCGACATGGCCCAGGAGATGCGCGTGCTCGACGCGCTCGACCGCACCGACCGTGCCGTCGTGCAGGGTGGCCGCTTGATGCTGATGGCCGGCCTCTCGCCGCTGCTCACCTTCGAGAGGGCCGGCACCGCTAATGCCGAGCTCAGCGGCACGGTCGCCTACCGCGAGCGCATCGCGCTCCCGCCGAACGCCGTGCTGACCGTGCGCCTGCTCGACGTGAGCCGCGCCGACGCCGCCTCGACGACGATCGCCGAGACGGTCATCCCGACCGCCGGCCGCCAGGTGCCGATCCCGTTCGCACTCGCCTACGACCCCGCCCGCATCACTGCCCGAAACCGCTACGTCGTCCGCGCGACGATCGGCGACGCCGCCGGCGTGATGCTGTGGACGACCGACACGTCCTACCCGGTCGTGACCAACGGCGCCGCGACGAGTGGCCTCCAGCTGGTACTCGTGCAGGCGCAGGGCGGCGGCGCGATGGGCTCGGCCGGCATGACAGGCCTCATGGGCCAGACGTGGCGCCTCACCGAGATCGCGTCCGCCAGCGGCGTCGCGCTGACGTTCGACGGCGCGGCGCCGTACACGCTCACGTTCAACGCCGACGGGACAGCTTCGGGACAGGCTGACTGCAACCGATTCAGCGGCCCGTTCACCGCGACGCCCGCAGGCAGCCTGAGCTTCGGCGCGACGGCCGCGACGCTCGCCGCCTGCCCCGAGCCCTCCGCCTCGGGCGACTTTTTCAGCGTGTTCAACACGGCCAACGGATACCGCCTCGACGGCAGCCGGCTGATGATCACGGGACCGAGCGGCACGCTCACGTTCGGGCGCTAACCGAGCGGACCTACGCGGTCTGATTCCTGTCTCTCCCCGGTCATCTCTCCCCTCCGTTCTCCGATGTTCCTCCGGCTCCTCGCCGCCGCGGCGCTTCTCTTCTCTCTCGCCCCTGCTACCCAGGCACAAGCCCTCGACCTCTCGGCACACGTCCTCGACCTCGCCCGAGGCGTTGGCGGCGCGAACGTGCCCGTCACGCTCGAGACCAAGGTTGGCGGCGCGTGGCACCTCGTCGGCCGCGCCACGACGGCCGACAACGGCCGCGTCTCAGCGTTCGCGCCCATCGCCTCGGACACACCCGCGTCGGGCGCTGGCCTCTACCGCTTGGTCTTCGACATGACCGGCTACTAGGAGAGCCTCGTCGATGCCGCCGTCGCGGACGGCGCCGAGTTCCTCCCCGAGATCGTCGTCCCGTTCCGCGTCGCGGACCCGAGCGTGCACGTTCACGTCCCGGTCGTGGTGAGCCCGTACGGCTACAGCACCTACCGCGGCAACTGATGCCGAGTCTCTGCACTGGCGGGTACGAGGCCAACTGTAGGGTGGCAGACCAGACAATGAGTCACGGTACGCCTCGCGCTGGACGCGGCCTTGGCCGCGCGTACCCGCGCCGAAGCCGCCACCCTCACCGGCAGGTGTCGGTGGCCATGGCAGATGCCAGCGGGCATACCGTCCTCCTGATGCAGGGCGACGGCTGCACGCGCCTCGGCACCTGGGTTTGCGCGACTGGAGAGGCGGGGACGGAACAGACGCGGCTGACGGACGCGACCCATCTACTTCCGTTCTAACACATCGACCACCATGATCCGTGCACTGCTCCACCGCTTCCTCGCTGAGTCTGTCCTCGAGCAGACCGCCCTCGGCGCGTCCGTCGAGGAGTGGCTGCTGTTCGGGGCGGCGCTCGCGGCGTCGGCAGTGCTCGTCGTCACCGTGCGGTGGGCCATCCGCGTGCGCCTGCGCCGCGACGCCTCCCGGTCCAGCCTGCCGTGGGCCGAGCAGGTCGTTGACACGGTCCTCGAGCGCACGCGCGGCTACTTCCTCGCGGCGCTCGCGCTGTATCTCGCCGCTCGCGTGGTCGGGTGGGACGAGCGCGGGCTTGGCTGGACGGCCAGCCTGCTCACCATTGCGGCCCTGCTCCAGGCCGGCCGCTGGATTACCGGGCTGATCACGCTCTGGATGGCGCGCTACCGCGCCGAGAAGCTCCAGGCGGACGCCTCAGCCGTGACGAGCATGCAGGCGCTCGGCGTGTTCGCCAAGTTTATCGTCTGGGCCGTGATCGTGCTGATGCTGCTCGACAACGTCGGCGTCAACGTGACGACGCTCGTCGCGGGGCTCGGCATTGGCGGCATCGCGATCGGCCTCGCGCTCCAGAACATCCTCGGCGATCTTTTCGCCTCGCTCTCGATCGTGCTCGACAAGCCGTTCGTCATCGGCGACTCGCTCACGATCGGGGCCGACTCGGGCACGGTCGAGCACATCGGTCTCAAGTCGACGCGCATCCGGAGCCTCTCGGGCGAGCAGATCGTGTTCTCCAACGGCGACCTCCTCTCGAGCCGCGTCCGCAACTACCAGCGGATGACCGAGCGCCGCGTTGTGCTCTCCTTCGGCGTGACGTACGACACGCCCCACGCGACGCTCGCGGCGATTCCCGGCCTCGTCCAGACGTCTGTCGACGGGGTCCGCGCCGATCCGCAGAGCGCGCCGCTAACGTTCGAGCGCGCCCACTTCAAGGGCTTCGGCGCCTCGTCGCTGGACTTCGAAGCCGTCTACCACGTTCTCGACCCGGACTACGGCCGCTACATGGACGCGCAGCAGGCTGTCGGCCTCGCGCTCGTCGCGGCCTTCGAGGCGCACGGCGTCGTCTTCGCCTCGCCGACCCGCACGATCCGCATCGCGCACCCCGTCGAGGCCTGAGACGCCTGCGGAAGGCCAGTCGCCTCCAGGATCGCCGGCGCCCACTTAAGCAGGGCGACGTGGCGCTCGCCAGACGCCACCGAGCGCCCGCAGCACGTCGAGAGGCTGGGCCTGCCGGCTCGATCCGTGCCTTCCAGACAACCTTGGCGCCGAGGCGTCGTTGGCGGAGGATGACGGCGGCTCCGGCCGGCCCGATTTCGCTCGCCCACCCGCTCCACTCATGTCCTATCGGATCCGCGCTGGCTTCGCCGCTGGCACCATCGCCGCGCTCGCGCTCGCGGCCCTCTTCTACGTCCTGCTCGCGGCTGGCCTCGGCGGCACGCCGGGCTTCGTCGGCACCTTCCGGTTCACGTTCGGCGAGCATGGCGGCATCGACCACGTCCTCGGGCTGGCGCTGTACGCGGTCAGCGGCGGTGCCTGGGGCGCGCTCTACGCGTGGCTCGTCCCGCGCAACACCGTCTGGAAGGCCGTCCTGTTCGGCCTCGTCCCGACGCTCTGGTTCTGGACGGCTGTTCTCGGGACGATGGGCAAGCCGATGTTCTTGGGCGGCGATCCGGCAAAGATCGGGATGTCGCTCGTCTACAACTGCGTGGTCTGGGGCGGGCTCCTCGGCCTGATCCTCGCCCGCCGGCCGCAAGATGACGCCGCTGTAAGGCGACCGTAGACCCCACGGCCGGCCAGCGCTGCGGCGCTCCGTGTTCGACGGCGACTCGGGCGCCGTCGAGGTCTCCGCCCGCCTCCGCGGACTGCGCCTCGGCGACGACGCGCGGCGGCGATGGGCGCGGCGGCGCAGTGGTTGGTTCGCGTAGGATCCCTGACGGCTGAGGGTCAGGGCTTCCCGCGCCCACCTCCCAAACGTCTGTTCAGCGAGGGCAGGCCGTTGCCCGTAGGCTGTGCATCTCCGCGCGCTGCGGCGGCGTATCCTGCGCCACACCGACTGCCCGTGGCCGTGGACTCCTTCGCCGACCTTATCCCGGTAGCCGTCGTTCTGGGCTATCTGTTCCTCAAGTTCGCAGGCCGATCGGCACGTCCCGAGGCGCCGCCACCGCCGCGCCCGGCGGCGCGCCCCGCCGGACTCACCACGGCCGGGCCGACGCCATTCGAGCAGTTGCTCGCGCGCCTCGAGGAAGCAAACAATGAGACGCGCGGCATAACGCCCGCGCCGCCGCCCGCACCACCGCCGGCGCGGCTGACGAGCCGGACCGTCGTCCCAGCCGCGAAGCGGGAGTTCTCGCGCGCCTCCCGGCTCGAGTCGATGCGCATCGCCGAGAACCGCAAGGCCGTCGCGGACTATGAGGCGCGCACGGCCGCCGCGACGGCCTTCCGCACGTACGACGACGGCCACGGCTTTGACGCCGAGACGAGCGGCTTCGACGCTGAGACGCAGGGGTTCGCGCACGAACGCCACGGCTTCGGGCCGCAGAACCCACTCTCGGAGCCCGCCTTCCAGGCGGGCCGCACCGCCAGCCGGCGCGTGAGCCGCCAGGCCTACGACCCGCACGCCCTCACCCCAAGTCCGACCCCGGCGCCCGGCCCGGGCATCGCGGCGCGGCTCAGGGAGCCCGGCGCGCTGCGCGACGCGTTCGTGCTCCAGACGATCCTCGCCCGGCGGCCCACGCCCCGGCGCCCCGGCGCGGCCGGCGGTGCAGCGCCGCCGCGGTAGGTTCCGGCCTTCCGACCCTCCGCTGCGATGACCGTACCCGCGCCGTTCCCCGTCTCCACCGCCGACAGCGCGTGGCTGCGCATGGAGGAGCCGACCAACCCGATGACCATCACCGGGCTGCTGAGCTTCCGCGGCGACGTCTCGCGCGACGCCCTCGAGCGGTTCTTCGACGAACGCATCGTGCCGTTCGACCGCTTTCGGATGCGCGTCGCGGGCCCGGCCACGTCGAGCCCGACGTGGGAGCCCGAGCCGAACTACTCGACGGCGGGCCACTTTTTCGACGCGCCCCTTCCTGCGCCGGCCGGGCGCGCCGAGATCGAGACGCTCGTGAGCCGGCTCATGTCCGAGCCGCTGCGGTTCGACCGCGCGCCGTGGAGCGTCCATGTCGTGCCGGGCGTGACGCACGACGACGGCACAACGGGCACGGCCGCGATCGTCCGCCTGCACCACTGCATCGGCGACGGCATCGGCCTGATGCACGTCGTGCTGAGCGCCGCCGACGAGTCGTTCGACGCCGCCCGCCTGCCCGCGCCGACGCGCCCGAAGCGCGCCTCGACGCCACTCTCGGAGCGCCTCCGCACCACGGCCGAGGGCGCCCTCGCCGAGACCCGCGACCTGCTCACGCACCCGGCCCACCTCGGGCGGCGCCTCGGCGCCGTCGCCGAGGGCGCGAAGGCGGCGGCCGGCCTGCTCGCGATGCGGCCGGACTCCGACACCGTGTTCAAGGGCGAGGCCTCGGCCGACAAGCGCGCCGCCTGGACGCGCGCGTTCCCCCTCGAGCGCGTCCGCGCCGTCGCCGCGGCGTCGGGCACCAAGATCAACGACGTCCTGATGGCCGCCGCCGCGGGCGGGCTCCGCACCTACCTCGAGTCCACCGGCGAGCCCGTCGCGGGCGTCGAGATCCGCGCGGCCGTGCCCTTCAACGTCCGCGCCCTCGACCGGGCGGCCGAACTCGGCAACTCCTTCGGCCTCGTGTTCATCCTCCTGCCGACGGGCCTCGCGACGCCCGCCGCGCGCCTCGCAGAGACGAAGCGCCGGATGGACGCGCTGAAGGGGTCGTCGCAGCCGGGCCTCGTCTTCCTCATCCTGCAGTCCATCGGCCGCGCGCCGCGGTGGCTCCACACGCAGGTCGTGGACATGTTCAGCGAGAAGGCGTCGCTCGTGCTCACGAACGTGCCCGGGCCGACGAGCGAGATCCACATGGGCGGCGGCGCCGTGCGGTCGCTGATGTTCTGGGTGCCGCAGGCCGGCGACATCGGGCTGGGCCTGAGCATTCTGAGCTACAACGGCGAGGTCCGCGTCGGCCTCTGCGCCGATGCCGCCTACGTCGCAGAGCCGCGGCGCCTCGCCGAGGCGTTCGAGGCCGAGTTCGAGGCGCTCGCCGACGCCTTCCCGTCCGCCTGACGCCGTGCCGCGCTACCGGCTGCTCGTCGAGTACGACGGGACTGACTTCCGCGGGTGGCAGGCGCAGGCCGCCGGCCCGACTGTCCAGGGGGCGCTCGAGGCGGCGCTCGCCGTGGTCCTGCGCCAGCCCGTCGGCGTCGTCGGCTCGGGGCGGACCGACACGGGCGTCCACGCCCGCGGGCAGGTCGCGCATTTTGACGCCGACCGCGACGTCGATGTCTACCGGCTGCTCGCCAGTCTCGGCGGGCTGCTGCCGCCGGCCGTCGCCGTGCGCTGCGCCGAGCGGGCGCCCGACGCCTTCCACGCGCGCTTCGACGCCCGCCGCCGCCTCTACCACTACGGCGTCGCGACGGGCCCACGCGCGCTCGACCGCCGGGCGCGCGTCGTGCTCCGCCGCCCGGCGGATTTCGACGCCATGAACCGCGCGGCCGAGGCGATCCTCGGGCGCCACGAGTTCTCGTCGTTCTGCCGGACGAAGTCGGAGACCACCAACCGCACATGCACCGTTGAGACCGCCCGGTGGGTCGAGGACGGCCGCCCGGGCGACTGGAGATTCGAGATTGCGGCGAACCGCTTCCTGCACGGGATGGTCCGCACGGTCGTCGGGACGCTGCTCGACGTCGGCCGCGGGGCGCTGCCCGAAACGGCGCTCGCCGATGCCCTCGCCGCCCACGACCGCCGCGCCGCCGGCACGGCCGCCCCGCCGCACGGCCTCGTCCTGCACCACGTGAGCTACCCCGAACCCCTCTTTTCCGGATGCGCCTGACTGCCGCCCTCCTGCTCCTGCTCGCCGCCACGGCCGGCTGCGAGCGCCCGCTCGTGGACCCGCTCCAGAGCCCCATCGAGACGGTCGGCACAGACCTCGACGAGGTGCGGACCGAGGCCGAGCTGCCGCTCCGCCTGCGCGTCGGCGGCGCCACCGACCTGACCGTCAACGGCACGGCGGCCGTCCTCGACGCTGGGACGGGCGTCTTTTCCCGAACGCTCACGCTCGCGCCTGGCCTCAACGCCCTCGCCGTGCGGGCGACGGACCCATCGGGCGTCGTCGCGGCGGACACGCTCTACGCGCTCTTCCTGCCCATCACCGTCGACGCCGCAGCGGCATCGGGCCTGCCGTCGGCACGCAGCGAGGCCGCGATGGCCGCCTCGGGCGACCGCGTCTTCGTGACCGGCGGCGTCGGCGGCAGCTCCGCCGCGCTCGCGACGGTGGCCGTGCTCGCCCCTTCGGGCCGCCGCTTCGTCGGGACGGACGGGCCCCTGCTCACGGCCCGCGCCGGCCACACGGCGTCCGTCCTGCCCGGCGGCGGCGTGCTCCTCGTCGGTGGCGCGCGCCTCGAGACGCCGGCCGCCCCCGCGGACTTCGTGACGACGGCCGAGTGGATCCCGCCCGGCCAGACGCAGCCGCGGGCGGTGACGATCGCCGGCGGCCTGCCGCGGCGCGCCGGTCACACCGCGCGCGTGCTCACGGACGGCGCCCAGACGACGCTCTACCTCTACGGCGGCCTCGTTCCCGAGGGAGCGGGCGTCGCCCCGAGCGGCACCATCGACGTCTTCCGGTGGACGCTGGCGACCGAGACGCTCGAGCGCCTCTCGCCCGACGGCGGGGCCGGCGCCTTCGCCGCCGTCGCCGGGCACCTCCAGATCCCGGTCCTCGGCAGCGACGGCGCCTCGGGCCGCGCGACCGACCTCGTCTTCGGCGGCGCTCTCGCCGCACGCCTCGACTTCTCCACGCCCGGCACCAGCTACCCGTTCAGCCTCGACGCCCGGACCCTCGCACCGCTCGCCGTGCCGCGGACCGACGCGGCGGGGGCGCCGATCCAGCGCACCGGCCTCGCGCTCATCGCCGGCGGCCGCGACGCGCAGGGGACCCTTCTCTCGACGCTCGAGGTTTACTCGGTCCAGGCCGAGCGGGCGTTCCGCGTGCCGGCCGGCATCCGCCTCGCCGCGGCCCGCGCCGGCGCGGCTGCAACCTTGCTCCCCGACGGCCGAATCCTGGTCGCCGGCGGGCGCACCGAAACCGGATCCGCCTCCGCCTTCCTCGACGTCCTCACGTTCTGATGCTCATCCAGCGCCTCCTCCAGCTCGTCGTCATCGCGATCGTCGTCATCGCGGCGCTCGGGCTGCTCGTGTTCGTGCTCCAGCTCGCTGGCGCGCTGCTCGGGCTCGCGGTGCAGGTGCTCGTCGTGCTCGTCGTCGCCGCCGCCGTGCTGCGCTTTATCGAGGTGCTCCGGGCGAAGCAGAGCAGGCGGTGACGGTCGGCTGAGGGTCGGGCGTCTCCGTGAGGCGCGCGTCGCCGGGGACAGCCGGAGGGTCTCGGAGCGGCGCCCCCGGAGTTGCGGCGCCACGCGGATCTCACCGTCCGCGACGGGCGCTGTGGCATGGGGTTCGGGACGCCCTCCCGAGCGGGGCGCTAGCTTGCAGGCCGCAACCGCCCCGCCCCGTGACCGACCCGCTCCTCGACGCCTCACCGATCCGCGTCACCTCCGAGACCGGCCCGCTGCGGCAGGTCGTCGTCCACACGCCGGGCGAGGAGATGACGCTCGTGACGCCCGCCCGCAAGGACGCGCTCCTCTTCGACGACCTCCTCTTCGTCGAGGACGCCCGGACGGAGCACGCGACGCTCTGCTCTCTCTTCGAGCGCATCGTCGGGCAGCCGGACGCCGTGCTCCAGATCGGCGACCTTCTCCGCGAGGCCTTCGACGCCGAGGACGCGCGCGCTGACTTTGTCGAGACGCTCGTGCGGCTCATGCCCGAGCGCAACCTCGAGGCGTGGCGCGCGGACCTGACGGCGCTCGATCCGGACGCGCTCTACCGCTTCGCCGTCACCGGCCAGGCGCCCTTCGCCGTCTCTGCGGACCCCGTCCCGAACCTGCTGTTCACCCGCGACCCGGCCGCCGTCGTCGGTGAGTTCGCCATCCTGAGCCACGCCGCGACGGCCGCGCGGATGCCCGAGTCCGCCATCATCAACACCGTCGCGCGGCACCACCCGCGCTTCGCCGGCGCTGCGGACCGCCTCATCTCGGTCCCGAACGACGTGTTCTTCGAGGGCGGCGACCTGCTCGTGGTCTCCGACACGATCGTGATGATCGGGCAGAGCGAGCGGACAAGCCTCGGCGGCGTCATGCACGTCGCGCAGCAGCTTCTGGAGAAGACGCCCGTCGAGCACGTGCTGATGGTGAACCTGCCGAAGGAGCGCTACTGCATGCACCTCGACACCGTGTTCACGTTCGCCGACGCCGGCGTCTGCGTCGCCTTCCCGCCGATCATCGAGGAAGCCCGCAACCAGACGTTCCACCTCGAGGCCGGCGACGAGCCGGGCCAGTTCCGGATGCGCGTGCTGCCGTCCGTGCAGGTCGCGCTGGACGAGCTCACGGGCCGCGCGCACACGTTCATCCCCTGCGGCGGGACCGACGAGGTCCACCAGCGCCGCGAGCAGTGGACCGACGGCGCCAACCTCTTCGCCGTCCGCCCGGGCCTCGTCGTCGGCTACGACCGCAACCGCCGGACGTACGCCGCGATGGAGGAGCACGGCTTCGAGACGGTCGACGCTGCAGACTTCCTGGACCGCTACCCCGACGGCGCCTCGGTCCCAACCGACCGCCGCATCGCGGTCCGCCTCACGGGCCACGAGCTCTCGCGCGGCCGCGGCGGCCCGCGCTGCATGACGATGCCGCTGCTGCGGGGGTAAAAGCTGATCCTGCGGGACGCGCGAGCGCGTCACCGCCCGCCTTCCGTATCTCCCCATCCCGATCCGCCGATGTCCCTCGCCTCGCTCCTCGACCCGGACCGCCGCTGGATGCGCCTCGCGCTCGCCGAGGCGCAGCGCGCGGCCGAGGCGGGCGAGGTGCCCGTCGGCGCCGTGGTCGTGAAGGGTGGGCAGATCGTCGGCCGCGGGCACAACCAGGTCGAGCGCCTCCAGGACCCGACGGCGCACGCCGAGATGATCGCGATCTCGGCCGCGTGCGAGACGCTCGGCACGAAAAACCTCGCCGGCTGCACGCTCTACGTCACGCTGGAGCCGTGCCCGATGTGCGCGGGCGCGACAGTCCTCGGGCGCCTCTCGCGCCTCGTCTACGGCGCCTTCGACGAGAAGGCCGGCGCCGCGTCCACGCTCTACCACATCCCGCAGGACGCGCGCCTGAACCACCAGGTCGAGACGCTCTCGGGCGTCGAGGCGGACACGGCGGCGCACCTCCTGCGCGACTTCTTCCGCGCCCGCCGCGCGGCGGGCCCAGCGCAGGGGGACGGCGCGCCCGGGCCGGATCCCGCCGTCTCTTGACGCAGCCGAGGGACCTGCCACCGCGCCGGTCCCGTTCAGATCCTGAACATGCACAGGACTGATGTGGAACTGAACACGACCGACACGCTGGACCTGCTCGTCGTCGGCGGCGGCCCGATCGGGCTTGCCTGCGCCGTCGAGGCGCGCCGCGCCGGGCTCACGGCGCGCGTCGTCGAGAAGGGCGCCATCGTCAACTCGATCCTCGGCTACCCCGCCCAGATGGAGTTTTTCTCGACGCCCGAGCTGCTCGAGATCGGCAACCACCCGCTCGCGACGCGCCGCTACAAGCCGCTGCGCGAGGAAGCGATCGACTACTACCGCGGCGTCGCGACGCACGAGGCGCTGGACCTGCGCCTCGGCGAGCGCGTCCTCGGCATCCAGGGCGAGGCCGGCGCCTTCCGCGTCGTCACGGACCGCGGCGTCCATTACGCCCGCGCCGTCGCCCTCGCGACGGGCTTCTTCGACCAGCCGAACCTTCTCGGCGTGCCCGGCGAGACGCTGCCGCACGTCTCGCACTACTACCGCGAGCCGTACGCCTTCTCCGGCCGGGACGTCGTGGTCGTCGGCGCCAAGAACTCGTCGGCCCGAGCCGCGCTCGACATCAACCGCCACGGCGGCCGCGTGACGCTCGTCGTCCGAGGACCGGAGATCGCGCAGAGCGTCAAGTACTGGCAGCGCCCGGACCTCCTCAACCGCATCAAGGAAGGCGCCATCACGGCTCTTTTCGACACCACGGTCGAGGAGATCACGCCGACGCACGTCCACCTGACGACGCCCGAGGGCAGGCGCACCGTTGCGGCGGACTTTGTGCTGCCGCTCATCGGCTACCACCCGGACTTCGCGTTCCTCGAGGCGATCGGCATCGCGCTTGAAGGCGATGCCCGCGTGCCGGCCCACGACGCCGCGACGATGGAGACGAACCGGGCGGGCCTGTACGTCGCCGGGACGGTCTGCGGTGGGCTCAACACGAGCCGCTGGTTTATCGAGAACGGCCGCATCCACGCGGCCCAGATTGCGGCGCACCTCGCCGGGCTTCCCGCGCCCGCACTCGTCGCGCAGGGCCAGCCGTAGCAGGCGCCACAGCGCTACGCGCCGGGCTCGACGCGCATGCGAAGGCCGTCCGTCACGGCGCTGACGAGCGCTTGGGGAACGGCGCCTCGGACCGTGAACGCGGCGTTCTCGCGGCGCCTCGGATACGTCCGGCGCAGTTCGGCGAAGGCGGCAGCGCGGCGCTCCGGCTCAGACTCCGAGCCGACGGATGCGCGGAAGCGGGCGTCGTCGGAGAACACGTCATACGCTTGTCGGGCGAGGGCGGCAAGCCAGGCCGTCCGCGCCTCGGGAGTGTCGGCTGGCGATGCTGGCGGCGTCACGACGAGCGGCTCGGGCTCGTGGCGCGCCGCATCCAGCGACCACGGTGACGGGAGCGCGGCGCCCTGCTCAGACAGCCACGCACGGAGCGCCGCGTTCAGCATCGTCGTTCCGGCGACCTTGCCGTCGAAGGCGTAGCCGGCGATGTGCGGCGTCGCGAGGTCGGCCGCGGCGACGAGGTCGAGGCGCGGCGCGGGCTCGCCGGGCCAGCAGTCTAGGGTGAGCGCGCCGAGGCGTGGGCGCGCCGCGAGAAGCGCTGGACCGTCTACAATCTGACCCCGCGCCGCGTTGATCAGGATTGCACCTCGACGCATCGCGGCGAGCGTCTCGGCCCCGATCAGGCCACGCGTCGGCCATGGGCCAGTCGTCCGTTAGCGGCGTGTGCAACGTCACGATGTCTGACGCCGCGAGAAGCTCCGAGAGTGGGCGGTAGTCATGATCCGTGAAGCCGGCGGCTGCGCGCGGCGGGTCGCACACGAGAACATCCATTCCGAGCGCCCGAGCGCGCGGCACGAGGCGCCCGCCGACCTGCCCCGCCCCGACGACGCCGAGCGTCATCCCTTCCAGGCCCCAGCCGTAACGCACCCCGGTTTCCAGCAGCGCTGAGAGGACGTACTCCACGACAGAGGTCGCGTTGGAGCCCGGCGCCGAGGCGAAGGCGATGCCCAGGCGAGCGAGCGCCGCCTCCTCCACGTGGTCCACGCCCGCCGTCGCCGTGCCGACGAAACGCACCGGCGTCCCGCCGACGAGCGCCTCGGTGACGGGCGTCACGCTGCGGACGAGCAGCACGTCGGCCTCCACTACCGCGGCGCGGTCGATGGCCTGCCCGGGCAGCAGGCGGATGCTGCCAAACCGTCCGAAAGCGGCCTCGGCAGCCGGAATATTGGCATCGCAAACGATTCTCAGGGGCTTCATGTGAAGCGGCACGCGGCCGGTGTGCGCCACGGTGGGCGCTGTTGGGGGTAGGTGGGGACGTTCGCCGGGTCCTCATGCAACACAGCCGGCCCCTCGTCTCGTTAGAGGGGAGTTGCTCGCGGCCGGCATGCCGCTTGCACTCCTAGAAGCCTACCTGCCCCATCCGCATCGAGCAACCGTTACCGCTTTCGGTCTTCCGCTTCCTTCCCGTGCGGGCATTCCCGCGGCGGCAGGCCATTCACAAACCGGCACCGGCCAGTCTATGCTAAACCTCCCAAAGAAGGCCGCGGCGTCCGTCGCCGTCGTCCTGTCCGCTCTCCTTCCTGTCCTCACGTTCTTCTTCACCTCGCACTCGGCCGACGAGCTCGCCGCCAGCGGACTCCCGACGCACGTCGTTTCAGACGCGGTCCCCGCTTTCGACGCGGACCATGTCTCACCCGACGTCCTCTGGCTCGCCCGATGCGCCTACTCCGAGACGAAGAAGCCGCGCGAGCAGGAGCTCGTCGCCTGGGTGATCCGGAACCGCGTTGAGACGGGCTACCGCGGGCAGCGCACCTACCAGGGTGCTGTCCTCGACCCGTTCCAGTTCAGCGCGTTCAACCCCGGCTCGGCCAAGCGCACCCTGTACACGCACCTCACGCCGACGTCCGAGTCGGCGGGATGGCAGCGCGCCCTCGAGGTCGCGCACGCCGTGTACTACGCGCCCGCCGCGGCGCGCCCCTTCGACTCCACGACGCGCCACTTCTACAGTGAGCGCTCGATGGTCGGCGGAGGCGCTCCGGCCTGGGCCGTCGGACACCGCCCGGTTCAGCCGGTCGCCTCGCGGATCGACCCGCGGCGCTTCCGGTTCTACTCGGGCGTCGCGGCCGTCATCCGGCTCTAGCCGGACCCTGCCGGGCAGCGCGCCCGGCTGGACACGCTCGTCCGCCCGGCCGTCCGGGCGATCTTGGGGGCACGCCTGCGTCGGGCGTGTCCCCTCTCCTTTGCTCCCGATCCGATGTCCGCTCGTTTCGCCGTCCTGCTGCTCGCCGTCGTCGCCGGGTGCGCCGGCCCGCCGCGCGTCGCCACGCCCGCCGCCGGCGGGACTGCTGGCACGCCCGCCGCGCCGGGAGCCGCCGCCCCGTTCACGGTCGAGGCGCCGCCCGTGTGGACCGTCCCGGGCGTCCGCATCGCCTCGTTCAACGGCGAGTTCCTGTTCGACGGCGAGGGCGACGAGGGGCAGGCGGACTTCCCGTGGAAGGGCGACCCCGAGAAGAGCCGCGCGCACCGCGACGCCGTCGGCCGCGTCGTCCGCATGCTCGACGCCGACGTCGTGATTATGCCCGAGACGGAGAACATCCACGCGCTCGAGCTCATGAACGCCGAGTCGCTCGCAGGCATGGGCTACACGCCGTATCTCATCGACGGCCAGGACGCGTTCACGGGCCAGGACGTCGGCCTGCTCAGCCGCGTGCCCGTGGACACGCTCGGGCGGACGAACGAGCGCGTGGCGGTCGGCATCACGGACGCGCAGTACGGCGTCTCGAAGAACCTCTTTGCCCGGATGACGCTCGCCGGAATGCCCGTGACCGTCATCGGCATCCACTTTCTCGCGCAGCCGGACAACCCCGAGCGCGCGCCGAAGCGCGAGGCGCAGGCCGAGGTGGTCCGCCGCCTCACCGCCCGAGAGGTCGCGCTCGGCCGCCAGGTCATCGTCATGGGGGACTACAACGACGTCGACGACACGATCCTGGACCGCCGCGGCTCGGAGGCCATCACGAACGTCCTCGCGACGATCAAGCGCGCCGGCGACGGCCCCGAGGACGACCTCATGAGCGTCATGAGCGACGTGCCGCAGGCGGAGCGCTACACGAGCCTCTACGACCGCAACTCGGACGGCGTGATCGGCCCGGACGACCTCTCGGCGATCGACCACATCCTGCTCTCGCCCGCGCTCTACGCGCGCGTCCGCGACGTCCGTTACGTCCACGCCCACGACCCGCGGACGGTGACGGACCACTTCCCGGTCGTCGTGACACTGGGCAACTGAGGCAACGCGCGCGCGGCGCTGGAAGCCGTCGCGCGGCTCCTGGAACGCTCGCACAGCGTCCAGCGCGCTCGCGCGACGTCCGGAGCCGCCGCGCGGCCGAGATTCCCCTCGCGCCGCGACGGATCCTCAGGCGCGCCGGGCTCATATGAGGAGGCCTATCTCCCCAGACCCCATGCCCGACCCGTCCGACGCCTGGACCCGCGCCCTCACCGGCGACCGCGACGCCTTCGAAGAGGCCATCGCCCCGTATCAGGACACGCTGCTTGAGGCCGCCCGCCGGCAAGTCGACGTTCAGCGCCAGAGCGGCGGGATGTCCGCCGACAGCCTCACGCCCGAGGAGCTCACGGGCGAGACGCTCGTCCGCGCCTACGACCGCCGCGAGACGTACGACGCGGACCGGATGCCGCTGCGCGCGTGGCTGCTCGGCCTTCAGACGCGCACGCTCATGCGCCTCGCCCGACAGGAGGCGCGCTACGACGACCGCACGCCGATCTCGCTCGACGCGCCCGTCCCGACCGGCGAAGACACCGACGCCGTCGAGGAGTCCTTCTACGAGTTCCGCGAGCCCTTCGACGTCCTCACCTACGGCGACCTCGTCCCCGGCGCCATCGCCGCCGACGCGGACCCCGGCGAGCAAGGCACGTCGGACCTCACGAACGACGACGACAACCCCTTCGGCCCGACCGATGGCGAGGGCCCCAACGCCCTCACCGAGGACGCGCAGGCGGACCGTCTCGGGCGCGCGCACCAGGCGCTCCTGCTCCACGACGAGTTCGACCTGTCGCTCCAGGAGGTCGCCCGCGTCTTCGACGAGTCGATCAAGGACATCGCCGAGAACGTCTCGGCCGCCCGCGCCGGCCTCCTCGAGCGCATGGGCTCCGAAGTCGATGCCTCGGGCGACGACCCCGCCGTGGACTCGTACACCGGCGACCCGCTTCCGGACGCGTAGCTAGCGCACGGGAGCCGAAGGCGCCGAGGCGCTAGCTCCCGACCCGCCTGCTCTGCCGTCCCCCTTTTCCATTCCCCCGTTCCACATGAGCACGACCCTCGCCCCCGACACCCGCGACGCCCTCCTCGCTGAGCTCCGCCGCCGCACCACGACGCCGGGCTTCCACTTTCTCACGCCGGACCACCTCACGCGGCTCAACGAGACCGCCTCGGACAGTGCGCCCGTCGTGAGCCTCTACCTCTCGCTCTCGCCCGAGATGCGCCGCGGCAATGCGTGGGAGAAGGCCTTCCGCGAGATCGCCGACGGCGCCCTCGCCGAGGCCGGCGACCAGCGCGAGGCCGTTCAGGCCGAGCTCGACCGCATCCGCGAGACGCTCGACGCGGGCCTCCCGCGCACGGGCCGCGGCGTCGCCTTCTTCGCGTGCGAGTCCATCGGGCTCTTCGAGCGCCTCGGCACGGCCATCGACCTCCCGACGTCGGTCCACGTCGAGCAGAACCCGTATGTGCGGCCGCTCGCGCGCGTCCGCGACGAGAACGACCGCTTCGTGATCGCGCTGCTCTCGGCGCACAAGAGCCGCTTCTTCTTCTCGCAGATCGGCCTCGTCGAGGAGGTCTACTCGCTCGACGGGGAGGAGTTTGCCGTGACCGACACCGTCACGAAGGACCAGCGCCAGGACATCAAGGCGGACCTGCGCCGCGCGCAGGCGCAGAAGTCCGCCCACGCCGCGACGCTCATCTGCAAGACGCTCGGCGCGCGCCACGTCGTCTATTCTGCCCCGGCGGACATGGACGCGGACTTCACGGACGCCCTCGATCAGGCCACGCGCCAGCGTCTCGCAGGCTCCTTCGCCTGCGAGATCCACGCGACGACGGCTGAGGTCGCGACGGCCGCCGAGGCCATCCAGCGCGAGGCGGAGGCGCGCGAGGAGATGGACACGCTCGGCCGCATCGAGGCCGCGCTGGGCTCCAAGGCCGTCGTCGGCATCTCGGACACGCTGGACATGCTCAACCAGCAGCGCGTGATGATGCTCGTCGTGGACGACGAGGCGTACGTCCCCGGCGGCCTCGTCCCCGTTGACGGCGCCGTAGACCTGCTCACAGACCAGACGACGGGCACGTATGCGGCCACGGGTGCGAGCGTCCGCGCCGTGCCGGACCTCGTGGAGCACATGCTGGACCGCGCGATGACGCAGGGCGCCCAGCTCGAGATCATCCGCTCGGACGCGGCCCGCGCGGCCCTCGCCAAGCACGGCCCCGCCGCGGCGATCCTGCGGTTCTAACTCCGTTTCGGACCTCGCTTGCACCGAGTGGGCCGGCAGAGCGATTCTGCCGGTCCACTTTCGGTTTGCTGATGATCCGCCTTCTCGCCCGCTTCGGCGGATTCGCCGCCCTCGCGGCCTTTCTCGCCACGGCAGCCGTCCCCGCGTCTGCGCAGCGGATGTCCACGCAGCGCGTTCGGTTCACGAGCGGCGCCTCGTCGGCATCGGTTCGCGCCGAGCCCCGCCGGAACCGCTCGGTCCGCTACCTCATCGGCGTGAGCGCCGGGCAGACGCTCGAGGCGACCATCGTAGACGCCGACGGGTCCGACTGCTGGGTGCAGGTCTTCGCGCCGGGCCGCGCGGTCCGGAGCAGCAACGCCGCGCCCGACGCGTCCGGTGACCGCGGTGAGACCGCGATGTGGACCGGCCAGACCTCGCGCGCGGGCGATTACCAGATGGTGCTCACCAACCACACGAACAGCGGCACCTGCGGCCTCGACGTCTCGGTCTACTGAGCGTGGCGGGGTGAGACGGAGACGGGGAAGGGCCGCGCCGAGCAGCCCTTCCCCGTTCCTGTTTGGCCGTCAGGCAGCCAGGTCGCCGCCGCCCCGCTCTTACAGCCCGACGCCGAGGCGCAGCTGGACGAGGCTCACCTTGTAGGCGTTGTCGGTCTCGAGGCCGCGGTCCTCGGCGAAGCCCGTGATGTCCTGGGAGTAGCGCAGCTCGAGGAAGGCGGCCGGCCCGATGAGCGGCGCCTTGAACGAGGCGCCGACGCCGACGTTGGCCGCGAGGTTGACCGTGCTCCGGTTGACGAGGCCCTCGTCTATGGACCCGATCGGGAAGCGCGCCTCGGGGCCGAGCAGCACGTAGCCCTTCACGATCGGCGTCGGCGTCTGGATGCGGAAGTCCAGGGGGACCGTGATAAAGTCGGCCGAGACGACCTCCTGGGTGTTGCTGCCGTCCGAGGTAAGGCGGCGCTCGACGTTGCCGGCCTTGAGGTAGTAGACGCCCGTCCGGAAGGCGACGAACGGGATCGAGACGTCGCCGTAGACGCCGACGTGGAAGCCCGTCGTGCCGTCGAGGCTGGCGTTGGCGATCTCGTTGAAGCTCGAGAAGTTAGGACCGCCGGCGACGCCGACGCTGATCGACGGCAGCTGGGCGTGCGCCGCGGGCGCGAGGGCGAGCGCCGCGAAGGCGACGGCGAAGGAGGACAGGCGCATGGAGGTCGGGGGGAATGGGGAGAGCGGCAACCTACGCCACGGCCCGCGGATGCGCCCCCCGAACCGCGCCGCCCGCGTCGCGTTCGGCGACGTGACCCGCCCCCCGCTCCAGCCTCCTCTGCATGACCATCGGCATCACCTGCTACCCGACGTTCGGCGGCTCCGGCGTCGTCGCGACAGAGCTCGGCAAAGCGCTCGCAGCGCGCGGCCACACGGTCCACTTTATCGCGTACGCCCTCCCGATGCGCCTTGAGCACGTCGCCGAGAACCTTTACTTCCACGAGGTGCGCGTGACGACGTACCCGCTCTTCGAGTACCCGCCGTACGCGCTCGCGCTCGCGTCCAAGATGATCGACGTCGCCCGGCACGAGGGGCTGGACCTGCTGCACGTCCACTACGCGATCCCGCACGCGACGTCGGCCGTGCTCGCGCGCGACATCCTCGCCAAGTCGGGGCTCGCGCTGCCCATCGTGACGACGCTCCACGGGACGGACATCACGCTCGTCGGTAAGGACCCGAGCTTCAAGCCGGTCGTCGAGCACGCCATCGACACGTCGAACGGCGTGACGAGCGTCAGCGACTGGCTGCGCCGCGAGACGCTCGACGAGTTCGACGTGACGGCGCCGATCGAGGTCATCCCCAACTTTATCGACACGGCCCGCTTCCGGCGGACGCCCAAGGACCACTTCCGGCAGGCCATCGCGCCCGACGGCGAGAAGCTCGTCGCGCACGTCTCCAACTTCCGTCGCGTCAAGCGGACGTGCGACGTCGTCGACATCTTTGCGCGGCTCCACGAGGGCGGCCTCTGGCCGGAGGGCCACGAGCGCGCCGGCACGCCCGGCGGCGTCAAGCTGCTGATGGTCGGCGACGGGCCGGACCGCTCCGCGGCCGAGACGCTCGCGCGCGAGCGCGGCGTCTGGCACGACGTCCGCTTTATCGGCAAGCAGGAGCCGGTCGAGGAGCTCCTCTCCATCGCGGACCTCTTCCTGATGCCGTCGGCCTCCGAGACGTTCGGCCTCGCGGCCCTCGAGGCGATGGCCTGCGAGGTGCCGGTCGTGAGCACCGACATCGGCGGCATCCCGGAGCTCAACCTGGACGGCGTCACCGGCTTCCTGCGCCCGCTCGGCGACGTCGCCGGCATGACGGAGGCGTCGCGGCGCATCCTCACGGACCCCGAGCTGCACGCGCGGATGGCGGCCGCGGCGCGGGCCCGCGCCGTCGAGGAGTTCGACCTGGACCGCATCGTGCCGCGCTACGAGGCCTACTACGAGGCGGTCATCGAGGCGCAGAAGGCCACGGCGTAACCGGCCGGACCAGCGGAAGGGGTGGGATTCGAACCCACGGTGCCCGTGAAGGCACTCCGGTTTTCAAGACCGGCGCATTCGACCTCTCTGCCACCCTTCCGAGGCGAAGAAGTTAGGCGCCGCGCAACCGGTCCATCTCCTCGCTGAGCCGCGCGACCTCCTTCAGCGAACCCGTAAGGTGGACGCGCAGGTTGCGGTGCTCCTCGTGGAGCTCGGCGAGCTCGCGCGTGAGGCGCTCGCGCTCGGCCGTGAGGCCGTCGATCTCGTCCTTGACCTCGCGGAGGCGGGCGCGAGGGACCCGGATGATGTCGGCGTCGTCGTCGCTCATGGCGTGGGCGGTTAGTTGTTGCCGCCGAGCGGCTGGGGGCGGTAGTTGGGATCCGGCACCGGCGGCTTGATGTCGCTCGGATCGGAGCCGGGCGGCGGGGCGGGCGCGCGCGGGACGTCAGCGCCCGGCGTGCGCGGGATCGGCGTCGCGGTGACGCCGGCCTGCTGCTCGAGCGTGACCGAGTACGTGCCCGAGCCACCGGTGGAGCCGACGACGACGCGGAAGCGGCCGTCGGCGGGGAGCGTGACGCGGGCGCGGGCGCGGTCGCCGTCCGACGCCGCGGGCGTGCGCTGGCCGTCGGGGCCGATGATGGTGAGCGTCGGGGTAAAGCCGGCCGCGCGGACCTCGACGCTCACGCGGTCGCCGACGCGCCCCGAGGCGCTGTAGGTGCGCGTGTCACCGGCCGCGAGCGAGTCGCGGACAGGCGAGCCGCCGGCGCGAAGTGAGCCGCCGGAGGCCGGCGCGTCGTTGTCGGCCTGCGTCGCCGGAGAGGGCGGCGGCGGGGCCGCCACGGCGAGCAGGACCGTGTACGCGCCCGTCCGCTCGGTCTCGCGTGTGCTCACGACGACGCGGTACGATCCGGCCGCAGCGGGGGTGAACGTGTAGACCGTCCCGCCCGAGGTCGGCGCCGAGGCGCCCCGGACGGCGCTGCCGGACGGCCCGGTCACGACGACGGTCGGTGAGAACGCGTCCGACTTGACCGTGATCGTGTGCTCGCGGCCCGCCGCGCCGGCGAAGCTGTACATGTCGCGGTAGCGGCCGTCGGCCTTGACGCTGGTCCGCTTGAGTTCGCCCGCGACCTGCCGGCCGTTGACCGGGAGCGCGGCCACAGGGTCCTCCTGTCGGATCCGGAGCGTGTAGCCGCCCGTCGCCTGCGCGCGGCGCGAGGAGAGGAGAATCTGGTAGACGCCCGGCCCGCGGAGGCCCCGCACAGTGACAGTCCGCGTGGCCGTCTCGCCGTCATCGCCCGCGGAGACAGTCTCGCCGTCGGTGGCCGTCCCGTCCGGGCCAGTCACGACGAGGTCCGGGTAGAACGCGTCCGACGAGACGGTGAAGGTGAGCGTGCGGCCGGACGAGTCGGCGGCGAAGGCGTAGAGGTCCTGGTAGCGGCCGTCCGCCGTGCGGAAGTCTGAGTCGTCCAGGGCACCCGCGGTCTCGCCGGACTCAGCGGCGACCGACTGCGGAGCAGTAGGCCCGGCGACCGTGGCCGCCTGGCCGGGTTTACTCGGCGCCTCGTCTCGGTTGAGCAGCGCCGCAATGCCGAGTGCGACCAGCAGCAGCGCACCGACGCCGAGCGCGATCCAGAGGCCCGTGCGGCGCGTCGGCTCCGGCTCGGCGTATCCCGGCATCGCCGACGACGGCGATGCCGCGAGGGGCGCCGCAATCGGGGTGACGCCAGGGCGCGGCGCGGCGGCGCCTCCGTCGCCCGAGGCACGGGAGGCCGCCTCGGCGTCCCACGGCGCGGCCGTGGCGTGGCCGTTGGGGCACCCGCCGCAGGCCTCCCACGTCTCGCGCAGGGAGACGAGGCCGCACGTCGCACACATCACGACGGCGTTCGTCGGGCGGAACGCGACCCGCGAGAGCGGGTCCGCGGTGGCGCGGCGCAGGAACGGCGCGTCGGCGTCGGGGTCGAGGCGGTGGAAGTCGGGCACGGCGGACGTGGAGGGTCGCGGGCAAGGTAGCGCGCCCGCGGCGCGCCGCGGCGCTACGGGACGGTGAGCGGGAGCGAGACCGAGGACGCGCCGATCGAGGCCACGAGCACGAACCGGCGCTGCCCGGTCAGCGCGCCGCGGGCGTAGAACACGACCGTCCCACGGCGGACGGTCCCCGGCTCGGCGCGCTCGCCCGAGGGCGACGCGGACTCGCTGGTGGAGGACGTGTAGCGCCGGCCGTCGTCGTCGACGAGGTACGACTTGCTGGCAAAGCTGCTCCACGCCGCCCACGCGCCCGTGTAGTCCACGGACCGGACCGAGATGCTCACCTGCACGCGTGTCCGACCGCCGGGATACGAGAGCGCGACCTGCGTCGCCCCGACGCCGAACGTCGAGCCGCCGGACGAGCCGGTGCGCTCGCCGGAGACGCCGAAGACACGGCTCTCGAGCGACTCGGCAGGAGCCGCGGGTGGGCGAACGGGCGCCGCGGGACGAGGCGGCGGCGTGGGCGCGATCTGGCGGACGGTCAGGGTGTAGGCGCCGCCCTGCGCGTGCAACGTGTCGGCCGGCGTGCCGCCGGACGTCACTTCGAGGACGTAGTCCCCCGCCGCGAGTGCCGCCTCAGCCTGGACGGACATCGCGCCGCGCGGGTTGGCGTCGGCCACCGCCTCGCGGTCGTCGCGTCGGTCCACGCGGAAAAGGCGGAACGCGGGCGGGACGTCGCTCGACGAGACACGGACAGAGGTTCGGACGCCATCGCGGACGCGGAAGCGGTACGTATCCACGTAGCGGTAGCCCTCGAGCCACGAGTCGTCGCCGAGGTGGCCGTCGATGGGGCGGCCGTCGGCAGCGATCGCACGCGGCGTCAGCGTTCGCGCCTCGACGGCGAAGGCGCCGCGGGCGCCGGCGCGCTCGGACGAGACGACGAGGCGGTACGGCGCGTCCCAGCCGGGCAGGTAGCGCAGCACGACGCCGGCGAGGCTGTCGCCGGCGACGCGCTCGATGGTGCGCCAGTTGCCCTCGACCTCGCCTGTCGGCCCGATGAGCGACACGCGCGGCAGGAAATCTGCCGAGACGACGCTGATCGCGACGGGCGCGTCCGAGGCCGTCACGACGCCGTAGATGCGCTCGAAGTGCCCCGCGCGGAGCTCGCCCGCGCCGAGCCCGAGCGTGTCGCCCCGCGGCGCGTCGTCGACGTAGAGCGTGTCCGCGGCGAGCGACGCGCCCGCGGTGAGGTCGTAGACGCCCGTCGCGCCGACGTCGCGGGAGGTCACGACGATCTCGAAGCGCCCCGGCCCGCGGAGGTCTGCGACCTCGGCGCGCGAGTCCGTCCGCAGGAGCGTCGACGCGGCCACGGTGACGCCGTCGGGGCGCCGGACGGCGATGTCCGGCGCGAAGTCGGCGGACGAGACGACGACCGTGAACGCGGCGCTGTCGCGAGAGGTGAAGGCGTAGTAGTCCGCGTAGCGGCCGTCCTCGCGCTGCGCGTCGCCCGGCCCGAGCGTGTCGCGGACGCCGGCGGACCCGAGGGCCGCCGGCGAGCGGCGCATCATCGCGGCCCACTGCGCGCGCGCCGACGCCGCCTCGGCGTCGACTCTGCCCGCGTCGGTCGGGCGGCCGTCGCCGGGCAGCAGCATCCACAGGCCGACGAGCAGCGCGGCCGCGGCCGAGGCGCCGACGAGCACGCGCCGCCGCGCGAGGCGCGCGCGGAGCGTCGGCCGCTGCGCCTCGGCGGGCGGCGCGGTGGTCTCGGGCGTGTCGGCCGGCGCCGGAGCGTCGGGGCCGTCGGTCGTCTCGGGAGGGGGGGGCACGGGGGCGTCACCCGGACTGTGATCGCCCGAATCTAGCCGCGTCGCCACCCGAGATGCGGTCTAGGGGACCGAGGTTTGCGCGCCTCAAGCTCAACCCCGACCCCCGAACCGCTTTCGTCAGAATGGAAGCACGGCCTGCACGATGGGCTCCAGGCGGTCCTGGCGGATAAAGTCCACGACGCGGCCCTCGGCGTAGATCGGTGCGAAGGCGCGCTGCGCGCGACCGCCGACGAGGAGGTAGGGCGTGAGGTGGACGCCGAGTTCGGCCTGCATCGAGAGGTTTCTGCCCTCGGCGTCCTCGTTCGTCGTCTCGTCGCCGCCGATGTTCCAGCGGTCGATGCCCGCGCGCAGCGTCGCGACGTTGTTGGGCAGCAGCAGGTCCGCGCCGACGTGGAACCAGCCTGTGGCGCCGGTCTCGAAAAGCTGCTGGTAGCGGCCCTCGACGCGGATCGCGCCGAGGAAGACCGCCGACGCCTGCCCGACGATGCCGCCCTGGCTCGGGGCGGCCGTGAGCGCGTTGCGCCGCGACTGGTAGCGCGCGCGGCGGACGGTCTCGCCCGGCAGCGGCCCGGCGACGTCCACCGAGTCGGCGACGTAGAGACGCTCGACCTCGTAGAAGGCATTGAAGACGCTCGGGAGGTAGCCCGAGCCGCCGTAGACCGCCTCGAGGCGCGCGTCGAAGCGTGTGCCCGTCGCCTCGGGCGGGGCGATGGAGAGCAGCACGCCGATGCCGCCACCGATGCCGGCGCCGCCGTCGGCGGCCGTATCCGCGAAGCGCGTCGCGTTGGCGTACACGCCGAGGCCGAGCAGGCCCGGCTGCGTGAGCCGCAGGCCGACGTCGATGCCGAGCGCGCCGAGCGTGCCGCGGTCCGCGACGCCGAGCGCGCCCTCGGCCGTCGGCGTGCCGTCGGCCGCCGTCTCGAGGAAGAACGGCTGCCCCGGCTCGGCGGTGTTGACATAGCCGCCGCGCTGGTTGAGGTCGCCGGCGACGGTCACACCGACGGTGAGGTCGGCGAGGCCACCCTCGGGGTAGCCCATGAGGCGGAACGGGCGGACGTAGCCACGGCCGGCGTAGACGCCGGGCCGCGTGAACGAGCCGTAGAGCGTCTCGACGCCGACCCCGCCGAGGTCGAGGTCGAAGGCCGCGCCGCGGGTCCGCGCGTCCTGCCCGACCTCGTTGCGGTACGCCTCGACGAGCGTGCCGTAGCCGATGCGCCCGAAGTCGATGGCGCCGAAGCGGGCGTAGACGGCGCGGTCCGCGCCCTTCTCGCCGTAGCGGACGTAGCGCAGAACGGACAAGACCTCGTTCCGGTCGTCGTAGTCCTCGCTCCGGAAGCGGAGCGTGCCGGTGCTGTCGCCGCCGACCTGGAAGCGCAGCGGCGCGTCGATGCCCAGGCCGACCTCGGGGATGCCGGCCGCGCGGAGGTCGAACTCGGGCTGGATCTGGAACAGCAGGTAGTTGCCCTGCCCGGCCCCGCCGTCGATGGTGCTGAAGCCGAGCCCGGCGGCGAGCTGCGAGACGGGGTTGAAGCGCAGCAGCGTCTCGTCGATGGCCGTGCCGGGGATCTGCGGGAGGCCGATCTGCGCGCGCGCGGGGACCGCAAGAAGCGCGAAAAGGAGAGCGAAGCCTAGGCGGGCCATGGGGTTGACGGGTGAGGATGGGCAAAACGTAGCCGCCGACGTGCAGACCGGGCCTCCCCGAATCCGGGGAGCCCGCGTGACGCCGGGCGGCCGAGCGGCGGCAGTCCCCGTGCCGGCCGGCATCTGTCCGCTCTTCGGAGCGGCGGCGTCCGGCGCGGGCGCCACCGCACGTCCCCAGAGGCGCCGTTCCAGCCCATTCTGGGCACCGTGCCCGCACGGGCACGGAACTTGACCGCCTCGGGGTGCCGTATCACCGAGCCGCTCGGGCTCTTCCCCTCTTCGCTTTCCTACCTCCTGCCATGACCCAGTTCCGTACGCGCTTCGCGGCTCTGCCGCTCGCGCTCCTCCTCATCGTCGGCTTTACCCAGACGGGCTGCAACAACACCGGCCGCGGCGCGGGCATCGGCGCCGGCGCCGGCGCCGTCATCGGCGGCGTTATCGGCCGGGCCACCGGCTCGACGGCGCGTGGCGCCATCATCGGCGCCGCCGTCGGCGGCACCGCTGGCGCGGTCATCGGCCGCAACATGGACAACCAGGCCCGCGAGCTCGACAACGACCTCGAGAACGCCACCGTCACCCCGATCCCGGGCCAGGACGGCAACACGGCGGGCATCAACGTCCAGTTCGACAACGCGCTGCTCTTCGACGTCGGCTCGTCGAACCTCCGCGCCGGCGTCCGCCAGGACCTCATGGACCTCTCGCGCTCGCTTCAGACGTATTCCAACCACGATGCTGTGATCGTCGGCCACGCCTCCACGGACGGCTCGACGGCGACCAACCAGAGCCTCTCGGAGCGCCGTGCACAGGCCGTCCGCGACTTCCTCGTGGGTCAGGGCATCGCGGCGAGCCGCACGCAGGCCTACGGCCGCGGCGAGTCGGAGCCGCTCGCCGGCATCCCGGGCAACGACCCGGGCAACCGCCGCGTCGAGATCGCGATCTACGCGAGCGAGAGCTACCGCAACTCGCTGAACTAAGCGACCCGCGGTAGCGACAGACAAGGCCCCGCGCGGCCCCCGGCACTCGCTGCCGGGGGCCGCGTCTCGTTTTGCTCTACCGCGCCACGACGAGGCGCGCCGTCGCCGTTCGCCCTCCGACCGCCGCGCGGACGACGTAGACGCCGGCCGGCAGCGTGCCCGTCTCGACTGGCACCGCCGTCTCGCCCGCGGACACCGCGCCATCGAGCACGATGGCAACCTCGCGGCCGAGTGCGTCCACGACGACCACGCGCGCCGCGCCTGCCTCGGCGACACGCAGCACGACCGAGGCGCGACTGCCCGCCGGATTCGGACGGGCAGAGATGCCGAACGACGACGGCGCCGTGGGCGGCGCCTCGCCGGCGACCGCGAACGTCACCGGATCGACCGTTCGCAGCGTCCAGCCCGGAACCGAGTTTCCGAGACGCGAGCCGCCGACATACAGCCGGTCGTCCTCGCCACGGAAAGCCCAGTGGACGTATCCGCTGTGCGTCTGACCGGGATCCATGTATCCGCCCTCAACGATACCGGCCAGCGTCCACGTCGCACCTGCGTCCGTGCTCGCCCACACCTGACCGCCCAGCATCACGGCGAGGACGCGCCGCGCACCGAAGTCCACGACGGCCGCAGCCGAGTAGTTCGGGTCGCCGCGCAACTCAGAAAGCTCGAACCACGTGTCGCCGCCGTCGTCCGACGCCGCGACGAGAACTTCGACGTCGGGCGTATGGCCGGGCCAGTTCAGGAGCGCCAGCACGCGGTCGCCGCCGTTCGCCGCGCCGCCCTCGACGACGCCAACAGCATTGCACGTGTAGCGGAAGTACTCCCAGTAGCCGGGCACCTGCCGGTAGGTCGCGCCGCCGTCGTCCGAGGTCGCGATGCCCCAACCGCCGCCGGCGACAACGCGGCCGGCCCGCGGCCCGCGCGTGACGACGGTCATCGCTTGGAGCGTGGGCGACTCGAAGGCGCTGTTGGGAATGGAGGCGCTGTGCCAGGACGCGCCGCGGTCGCGGGAGTAGGTGCCGAACGCGTTTGAGCCCTGAGCGCTCGCAACGATGGTGCCGCCGAAGGGAATGCCGAAGGGAATGACGACGGGCCTGACGATCGCGTACGTCCCCTCGCGCGGGACGACTGTAAACGTGAGGCCGCGGTCGAGCGAGCGCGCCTGTCCCACGTTGATCGCGGTGAGAAGCGTGTCACCGCCCAGCGCGAGCACGTTGTTTACGACGTTCGACCGCTGCAACACCCACTGCGCATCGGGACCAAATGGCGCGTCGATGTGATACAAGCTCCCGTTTCCCAGTATCCACATTCTACCGTATAAATCTATAGTGGGTGCGTCTGTATTTCTCGCCAGACTTCCCACATGCTCCCACGTGAGCGGCTGAGATCCGGCAGTCGGACAGACGGCAAAAAAACACATTACGCAGAAGAACAGACGCATCGGACCACCGGATGACATAGACGCATGAAGCCCCATGCTCCGGAGATAGCATCTGGAGCTCGGGGCGTTGAGCCGAGAGCTACCGCGCGACCGTCACGCGGTGAACGATCACCGACGTACTGCCGTCAGCACCGCGCACCGATGCGCGCACGACGTAGACGCCTGGGGGCACGCTCGCGCCGTCGAACGTCGCCGCGATGGCGCCCGTCGCCGGACCGTCGTAAAGCAGAGCCATGCGCCGGCCGAGCGCGTCGAACACCTCGACGCGCGCCTCGACGGCCGCGCCGAGCGTGAGCGAGACGCGCACCGTGCCCGCCGACGGGTTAGGGGACACGGCCAGAGCCACGTCGTGCTCCTCACCGGTCTTGCCCGCGCCCTCTGCACTCGCGGCGGCGCGGGAAACCTGAACCGTCGCGGCACGCCTTCCGTTCGCCGAGCGTCCGTATGACACGTTGGCATCGGGGAAGGCAAGCGCGACCGAGAGCGCGAGTTCATCGGCGCCCTCAGGATCCACGGCCGCCAGATCGTTCAACGTCTGCACGGCGAGCGTCGCGTCTCCGGCGGCGACGGCCGCCTCCACGACGAGCCCCAGACCGCGCGCGCGGTGTGCCTGGGCCGTCGAGTCCGCGCCGGCACCGTCTTCGTCTGCCAGTGCCTGCGCGACGGCGAGCGCCTCGGCCGTGCGGCCCTGCCCGGCGAGCCCGGCCGCGAGCGCGCGGCGCCCCCACGGACGGTCCGCCGGCGTCGCGGCGAGCGCCTCGGCCCACGCCACGAGCGTAGGCGGCTGCGTGACCGCGAGCGTGCGCCCGGCGGCCTCGGCGACGGCGAGGCGGTCGTCGCCGCTCGTGACGACGGCGTAGGCCTGGATGGTCAGCGCCGCGGCGAGCGTGCTGTCGCCCGTCTGCACGAGCCCGTCGGCCTCGGCGAGCAGCGCCTGCACGGCCGCATCGACGCGGCCCGTCCCGAGGCGCCCGGCCGTGGGCGGCGTGCCGGCATCATGCGCGATCCGTGCCGCCGGCGTCGCGGCGCGCCCGCTCGCGCCGCCTGTGACCGCAGGTGGCGTGGGCAGCGGATTCGAGACGTCGATGCTGCTCGACTTGTCCGCGAGCGAGGTCGCACGCACCTGCGCTTCGGTACGGCCGTCCCAGTAGTTGTGCGGCGCGGTCACGCGCGAGCCGCCCGTCGCGAGCGCGTCGTAGACCGCCACGGCATTCGGCGGCGTGTTGCGCAGAAAGCTGTGACCGCCAATGGACGGGCACGGCGCCTGCACGCAGACGTAGTCGCCGGACCACACGACGGCGCCGCCCTGCTTGCCGGTCGAGGTCGCGTAGAGCCCACCACCGGTATTGTCCCAGACACGAACCGCCTGCGCTGTCGCAGAGAATGACGAGTTGCCGCCGGTGTCGCGGAGCACGTTGACGCGCCCGCCGGACGAGGCGCGAAGACCCGGCCCGCCGTTGTTGTGGACGAAGCCGCCGAGGACGAGCACGCTCGTGCCTGTCCCCGTCGCAGCGATGCCCTCAGCGTTGTTGTCGATCTGCACATCGTCGTTGTCGATCGTCACCTGCGCGCCGGCCGTCGCGAGCACGCCTGGCCCGGCCGTGTTTTGGTCGAGGCGCGAGGCGCCGGTGATCCGCGCCGACGAATACCTCGCGCCAGAGAAACTATTAGCCGCGCTCTGGCCTGAGACGAGTAGCCCGGCACCCCCAGTCGTGTCGAAGATTCGAGCACCGTCCAGCGTCGCGGTGCCGCCATTGGTTACGGTTACAGCACCGGTGCTCGTCACGACGCCCTCAACAGACGACCCTGAGCTGAGCGTCAGCGTGCCGCCGGCCACGCTGATTCCACCCCAGCCCTGCATCGGGTCGACTGGCGCGAATGTGACTCCTGATGCGTTGAGTTGACCGCCGACGACAAGGCTTCGAGCGCTCGAAAATTCGAGGCGGAGTCCTGGAATTGTCCAGTTGCTCACCGTTCCGCTCGGCCTCACGAGAGATCCCTGAATGGCAAAACGATATACTGGATTCAGACTAGGGCTGGGATTCACTCCTGGATACATGAATGCATCGTATATATTGTTCGGATCACTACACCCCACCGATGACGGTCTGCGAGCGCACATCGCCCCCATATCGTATGGCATTACCCATGTCTCTCCAATATAATTGTCCAAATAATCTGCAGCGCCATATTTACACAGGAGCTGACCTTGGTTGCACAGCACGACCCAAGTCATTCGGCATATATCTAAGGGCCTGTTCAACACTGTTGTAGTAGATGAAATAATTAACTGTCTGATTATTTGTCGTTCTACTATTTGCACAGTAAAAATAATTTGGATTATAGTAGCATGAGGACGGAAGGACAGTGGTGTTGCGGGGAGCTCCGTACGTGAAGCCGTGGTCTGTGCTCCACTGGCTTGCCGCGTCCAAGTGTCCGAACTCTACGATCGAGACAGGGTCAGACCTTATGAGCAATCCGACGCACCCCGGGCCATATTCAGAGGTGCAGTCTATAAGACCAGGGGTTCCACTCAGCGTATTCGCATCAATCGCTATGTCGCAGCCACCTGGATTTCCATTCACCTGCACAGGAGGGATAACCACGTTGCCCTGCTCATTGCGCACGCGGACCATGTGGTTAGGGCCGCTCCACCCCTCGATGATGACCTCGAAGGCTCGGATGTCGCCGCAGATGGTCGCTCCATCATCTTGGGCCGCGGCCTCGGGGGCAGCTAAGCTCAACACGGCCAGAGAGAGTAGAGAACACACGCATTGCAGGTACCGGATGGTGTGACAGCGTGGCACGGGATGCGCCGCACCCAGTGTAGAGCACCCAGTGTAGAGCATCCACGGCGGAATCCACGCGCCCGCCCTCGTGAATTCGAACGAACGGTGAAGGCCTAGGCGCACGGTCCCGGATCGGTATCCTCTGCCTTCTCCTTTCGCACCCCGATGCCCCACACGCCCGTCCCGACGCCCTTCGACGCCGACAAGGAGATGTCCCCCGCCGACCTCGCGCGGTGGAACGAGACCCGCATCGGCGACACGTGGCGCGTCTTCCGCATCATGGGCGAGTTCGTCGAGGGCTTCGAGCGCCTCGCGCGCATCGGGCCGTCCGTGACCGTCTTCGGCTCGGCGCGTACGCCCGAGGGCTCGCCGTACTACGAGATGGGCCGCGCCGTCGGGAAGCTCCTCGCCGAGCGCGGCTATGCCGTCCTGACGGGCGGCGGGCCGGGCATCATGGAGGCCGCCAACCGCGGCGCGCAGGACGCCGGCGGCGCCTCGGTCGGCCTCGGCATCGTGCTGCCGCACGAGCAGAGCATGAACCCCTACGTGGACCCGGACAAGGAGACTCATGTTCGACTTCTTCTTCGCCCGCAAGACGATGTTCGTCAAGTACGCCCAGGGCTACGTCGTGCTGCCGGGCGGCTTCGGGACGCTCGACGAGCTCTTCGAGTCGCTCACGCTCATCCAGACGCGCAAGGCGGACCGCTTCCCGGTCGTCCTCATGGGCACGGAGTACTGGTCCGGCCTGCTGGACTGGATCCGCGGGACGATGCTCCCGGCGGGCACGATCTCCGTCGCCGACCCTGACCTGATCACGCTCACGGACGACCCGGCCGAGGCCGTCCGCATCATCGAGGCCTTCACGAACGAGGCCGGCGTCTCGCAGAACTTCTAGCTGCCCGTGTGAGCCCCGAGCCGGCGCGGCGCACACTCCACGCGACGCCTCGTCCGCTCTGGCCGACAGCGTATTTGCCGGGCTGCGGCACCAACGCCCCTCCAGGGCCGTTCCTGCGCGCGGCACAGTCCGTGCATCTTCCCTTCTCGTCACCCCCCTTCTTCCTCCGATGATCCGACTCCCCCTTCTCGGCCTTGCCGGCGTGCTCTTTGCCGCCGCCCCGGCCGGCGCCCAGACGACCGACTCGACCCAGGTCGACCCGACGATGGCGGACTCCACGATGATGTCCGACTCGACGATGGCGCGTCGTCGACACGCCCCGCGCGATCGAGCTCAACACGCAGGCCGTCGCCCTCGAGCGGAGCGACTTCGCCGGCGCGCTCGCGCTCTACGACCGGGCGCTCGTCGCCGACCCGAGCTATCCGCCGGCGCTCCTCGGGCGCGGCAACATGCTTTCGCAGCTCGGTCGCAACGACGAGGCGCGCGTCTCCTACGAGGCCGCCGCCGCCGCCGCCGCCGAGCGCGGCTCCGACTACGCGCGTGTCGGTGAGACGGCGCGGACCAACGCCGGCATCGTCGCAGGCATGCTCGCCCAGCAGGCCGAGGCGGCGCTCCAGGCAGCTGCCGCCGAGCAGCAGGCCGCCTCCGTCGCCGTCCAGTCCGACGCCATCGACCAGGCGACGGTGCTGCTCGCGGCGGACCCGTTCACGCCGGAGGCTGCGCAGCAGGTCTACGACCAGCTCGAGCGCGCCCGCGAGGCCGGTTACGACGCCAACCTCCTCGCCTTCCAGTACGCCCGCGCGCTGAACACGCTCGGCCGCGGCGCCGACGCGCTGCCCTACGCGCAGACCGCGCTCGACGCAGCGACCGACGACGACAAGTCGGCGTACTACATCCAGCTCGGCATCGCGAAGCGCACCACCGGCGACGACCCGGGCGCCCGTGAGGCGTTCACGGCCGCCAAGGCGGGCTCGTGGGCCGGCTGGGCAGACTACTACCTCGCCGACATGGGCCCGGCGACGCCGTAACGGTGCCCGGCTGAATGACCGCGAGCGCCGCGTCCCACCTCGGGGCGCGGCGCTCGTCTCTTTATCGGGCCACGGCATATGGGGCGCGGGCACGCCCACATCTCCATGCCGCTCAGACCGCGTTTCGGCTGCCGTACCACCAGATCCCGACGAGGAGGACGGCCGGGATGACGACGGACGCGATGGGCATCCATTCGAGGCCGACCCCGGTGCTGGCGGCCGTTCCGGCGGCGGTCTGGGCGAGAAGCAGGGCGAGCATCGGATCGGGCGTGTGTGGATGGGAAAGCTACGCCGCGCCCGCGCGCGCGGATTCGACGAGGCGCGCGACGACCGGCACGAGGTCCGCGCGCCAGTCCGGCGCTGGCAGGCCGAAGGCGGACGCGAACGCGGCCGTGTCCATCTCGACGCGGGCGGGCCGGGCGGCGGGCGTCGGGTAGGCGCTCGTCTCGATGGGCACGATGCGGCCCGTGACGCTCGGATCGATGGACGCGCCGAGGCGGACGATCTCGGTCGCGAAGTCGTACCACGAGGCGACGGGCGCGCCGGCGAACTGGAACAGGCCGAATGCCGGCTCGGCCGAGACGCTCTTCTCGCGCCGCCACGAGGCACGCCTCGGCGACGGCGCGCGCCGCCGTCGGCCCGCCCCACTGGTCGGCCACGACGCCGACCGTCTCGCGCTCGCGGGCGAGGCGCAGCATCGTCCGCGCGAAGTTGTGGCCGTGCGCCGAGAAGACCCACGCCGTGCGGATGATGACGTGCTGCGCCGAGCGCTGCCGCGACGGCCGCCTCGCCCTCGGCCTTCGTCCGGCCGTAGACGCCGAGCGGCGAGACCGGGTCGTCGGCCGTGTAGACGGCGCCCTTGGTGCCGTCGAAGACGTAGTCCGTCGAGACGTGGACGAGCGGGATGCCGGCCTGCGGCGCACGCGTCGCGCGACGTTTGCCGCCCCGTCGCGGTTGACCGCCGCCGCCGTCTCGGGGTCAGCCTCGGCGCGGTCCACGGCCGTGTACGCCGCCGCGTTCACGACGGCATCGGGACGCGCCTCGGCAACGGCTCGGGCGACGGCCCCAGCATCCGTGATGTCGAGCGACTGGACGTCCGTGCCGACGGCCGCGACGCCGCGGGCATGGCAGAGGGCGAGCAGCTCGCGGCCGACCTGGCCGTCGGCGCCGGTGACGAAGAGCGTCATGCAGTCTGAGATCGTGTCCGAAGAAGCTAGGCGCTCCACCGCGGCCACGCGTCGCCGACGCCCGCGACGCCCCACGTCACGACGGGCGGGTTGAGCGTCGCAGCCGGATTCACACCGAGGCGCGTTCCATCCCACGCGGCGACATGCCCGCCGGCGGCCTCGACGACCGCCTGCGCCGCGGCCGTGTCCCACGCGTTCGTCGGGCCCGTCCGCGGGTAAAGGTCGGCCGCGCCTTCAGCGACGAGGCAGAACTTGAGCGACGACCCCATCGCCGCCGTCTCGACCGTGTGCCCATCGGCGCGGATGCGCGCGAGGATGGCATCGACGGCCGGGCCGGCGTGGCTGCGGCTCGCCACGACGACGAGCGGATCGCCGGCGTCGCGGACGCGGATCGCGCGGCGCGCCTCGCCCGGCATCTCTTTCCACGCGCCCGCCGCGGACCCGCCGTACGTCACGCCCGAGACGGGCACGTGGACGACGCCGAGGACGGGGAAGCCGCCGTCTACGAGCGCGACGTTGACCGTGAACTCGGGCCGCCCGGCGACGAACTCTTTGGTCCCGTCGAGCGGGTCGACGACCCAGAAGCGGGTCCAGTCGGCGCATCCCGCGAGGTCGTTCGGATCAGACTCTTCGGAGAGCACGGGCAGGCCGGACGACGCGAGCGCCGCGAGGATCGCGTGGTGCGCGGCCAGGTCGGCCGCGGTCAGCGGCGACCCGTCCGACTTGGCCTCGGCCGGGACGGGCAGCCCGACGAACGGCTGGATCGCGGCGCCTCCGGCCAGCGCGGCCGTCGCGCGCGAGGTCAGAGCAGGTCGCGTCACGCGGCCGCGGCGACGCCTTCGCGGAAGTAATCCAGCGTGCGGGCGAGGCCGTCGGCGCGGGCGACGCGCGGCTCCCAGTCCAGGAGTGCCTTGGCGCGCGTGATGTCCGGCTGCCGGATCTTCGGGTCGTCCGAGGGCAGGTCGACGAACGTCAGCGACGACTTCGAGCCGGTGAGGGCGACGACCTCCTCGGCGAACTCGCTTGATCGAGACCTCGTCCGGGTTGCCGATGTTGACCGGGTCCGACGTGTCCGAGTGCAGCAGGCGGACGATGCCCTCGATAAGGTCGTCGACGTACTGGAACGAGCGCGTCTGGGAGCCGTCGCCGAAGACGGTGATCGGCTCGCCGCGGAGGGCCTGCCCCATGAAGGCCGGCAGCGCGCGGCCGTCGTCGAGGCGCATCCGCGGGCCGTAGGTGTTGAAGATGCGCACGATGCGCGTCTCGACGCCGTGGTAGCGGTGGTACGCCATCGTGATGGCCTCCGAGAAGCGCTTGGCCTCGTCGTAGACGCCGCGGCTGCCGATGGGGTTGACGTGGCCCCAGTACGTCTCCGGCTGCGGGTGCACCTGCGGGTCGCCGTAGACCTCGGACGTGGACGCGATGAGCATCCGCGCGCCCTTGGCCTTCGCCAGCCCGAGCGCGTTGTGCGAGCCGAGGCTGGACACCTTCAGCGTCTGGATCGGCAGCTTGAGGTAGTCGATCGGCGAGGCCGGCGAGGCGAAGTGCAGGATGTAGTCCAGCTCGCCCGCGACGTAGATGAAGTTGGAGACGTCGTGCTTGACGAACGAGAACCGCTCGTGGCCCATCAGGTGGGCGATGTTGTCCGGGTTGCCCGTGATGAGGTTGTCCATGCAGATCACCTCGTGGCCGTCCGCGATGAACCGGTCGCAGAGGTGCGAGCCGAGGAAGCCGGCGCCGCCGGTGATGAGCGTTCTGGGCATGGGATCAGGGAATGGGAGATGGCGACTGACAGACGGCAGGACCAGCAGGCGCGCCAGTCCCCGGTCCTTAGCTCGCCGGTCCCTGCAGGCGCGACGAACGGCCGGCCGATGGAGTGGTACGTCGAAGCCGGCGTCGGCCATGCGCTGCGTGTCGAAGACGTTGCGGCCGTCGAAGACGAGGGGCGTGCTTGAGGGCTGCCTTGAGGCGGTCGAAGGTCGGGCGGCGGAACTCGGGCCACTCGGTCGCGACGACGAGCGCGTCGGCGCCCTCGGCGGCGGCGTAGGCCGACTCCGGCGTACGTCAGCGCGCCCGGCCCGGCGAGCGGCTCGCGGGCGAACGTCGCCTTCGTCGTCTCGACGGCCTCGGGGTCGAACGCGACGACGTCGGCGCCCCGCGCCGTGAGGGCGCGGATGACGACGTGGGCCGGTGCCTCGCGGACGTCGTCCGTGTGCGGCTTGAAGGCGAGGCCCCAGACGGCGATCGTCTTGCCGGTGAGGTCGTCGCCGAGCGCCTCGAGGATGCGCGGCATCAGGGCGGACTTCTGGTCGTCGTTGACCTCGCAGGACCGCTTCGAGGATCTTGAAGGTGTAGCCGTTCTGGCTGGACGTCCGGTGCAGCGCCTGGACGTCCTTGGGGAAGCACGAGCCGCCGAAGCCGATGCCGGCGTAGAGGAATTTGGACCCGATGCGCGAGTCCGTGCCGATGCCGCGGCGGACCTTGTCCACGTCCGCCCCGACGCGCTCGCAGACGTTGGCGATCTCGTTCATGAACGTGATCTTGGTCGCGAGGAGCGCGTTGGCCGCGTACTTCGTCATCTCGGCCGACTTCTCGTCCATGATGATGATCGGGTTGCCCGAGCGGACGAAGGGCTCGTACAGGCGCGTCATGACCTCGGCCGCGCGGTCGGAGCCGGTCCCGACGACGACGCGCTCGGGCTTCATGAAGTCCTCCACGGCGACGCCCTCGCGCAGGAATTCCGGGTTCGAGACCACGTCGAAGCGCTCGCCGGCGGCGATGCCGGCGGCTTCGAGCGCCTCGGTGACCTTGTCCGACGTCCCGACCGGGACGGTGCTCTTGTCCACGATGACCTTGTAGCTCCAGTCCGGGTTGGCCGCGAGGAGCTCGCCGATCTGGGTGGCGACGCCCATGACGTACGAGAGATCGGCGGAGCCGTCCTCGCCGGGCGGCGTCGGCAGGGCGAGAAAGACCACCTCGGCGTCACGGACAGCCTCGGCGAGGTCGGTCGTAAAGCTCAGCCGGTGCTCGCGGCGCCCGCGGTCGAAGTAGACCTCGAGGCCGGGCTCGTAGATCGTGAGCGTGCCGCCTGTGAGGCTCTCTACCTTGCCCGCGTCGATGTCGACGCAGCGTCACGGTGTTGCCCATCTCGGCGAAGCAGGTGCCCGAGACGAGGCCGACGTATCCGGTGCCGACGACTGCGATGTTCATGCGGGGGGAGGCTAACGGTCAGAGATCCGCGGATATCGGCGGACGGTGCCAAACTCCACCCTCGGGCGCGGCTCTGTTAAACCTGCGCGGTTTCGGGGGCCAGTGTCCGGCCGGAACGCTCGGCCCGCGGCCGTCGCTCACCCCCACACGTGAGCGGCTCTGTTCAACACCGGCTCGGGTCCCGCCTCACGGGCTCCGGAGTCCTCTCGGACGGACTGCGCGACCTTATCACCCTTCACCGCGCCGAGCGTGAGGCCCGAGATGAGGTAGCGGCTGAGCACGAGGAACAGCGCGATGACCGGGATCGAGACGAGGAGCGAGCCCGCGGCGTAGAGCCCCCACTGCGTCGCGAGCGACGACTGGAAAAGTTTGAGGCCGACCGGCAGCGTGAACAGCTCGGTGTCCTGCAGGACGACCGCGGCGACGACGTACTCGTTCCACGCGCTCATGAACGAGAACAGGGCCGTGATGACGAGCGCGGGCGCCGCGAGCGGCAGGATGACCTTGTAGAACGCCTGCCACGGGCTCGCGCCGTCGATGCGCGCGGCCTCCTCGAGGCTCGCCGGGATGGTGTCGTAGTAGCCCTTCATCTGCCACACGCAGAACGGCAGCGCCGTCGCCGTGTAGATCACGACGATGCCGAGGTACGAGTTGATGAGCCCGAGGCGGACGAGGACGATGTAGAGCGGCAGCAGCAGCATCGTCGCCGGAAACATCTGGGTCACGAGGATGCCCGAGAGCGCGCCCTTGCGGCCCTTGAAGCGGAAGCGGCTGAGCGCGTAGCCGGCCGTCGAGGCGAGCGCGACGCCGGTGATCGGTGACCACGAGCGACACGAGCAGGCTGTTGCCGAGCCACCGCAGGAACGCCGTCTCGCGTCAGGAGCACGCGGTAGTTGTTCAGCGACGCGCCCTCGGGGATGAGCGCGAGCGACCGCTGGAGCAGCTGGTCGCTCGGCCGCAGCGAGACGGTGATGATGTTGAGGATCGGGAAGACCGCGATGAAGGCGAACAGCGCCAGCACGGCGTAGGCCGCCGAAGCGCGAGAGGACGTTTTTCATCGGCAGAGTAGATAGCGGAGGGACACGCTGGAGGCGCGCCCGTAGATCCCGGATCACATCGAGCCCACGACGACGTCGTAGACGTTGGGCGAGTCGGCCGCGGCGCGGCCGCCGCCGTCGGTCGCCGGCCGCGCCGCGGCGGACGTCGCGGAAGGCGTCGTCGTCGCCGAGCGCGCCGACGAGGACGGTGACCTTGGTGCCGCGCGGCAGGCGCGGCAGGAGCAGCGTCGGGATGGCGAACGTGAGCGTGCCCGTGCCGGCGTCGTAAGACGCCGGCGTCGTCGAGGCGGCCGATCTCGTTGCCCTGCGCGTCCTCGACGGTGACGTCCGTCGCCGGCGTAGATCGACGTAGTCGAACGCCTCGGCCTCGGGGAAGGCGTAGCGCGCGTTGCGCCCGACGGTCCGCTCGCCGCCCTCGCCGGTGTCGAGCACGATCGCGACGACCGTCCGGACGTCGCCTGCCGGGCAGGGCCGTAGAACTCGATGCGGAAGTAGGTCGTCGAGTCGTCGCGGGCGACCTCGAGGTAGGTCGCGTCGAGCGCGCCCGGCGCCGTGCCCTCGGGATAGGTGAACGTGCTCGTCGAGCCCCAGTCGTCGCCGGTCGGGTCGGTCTGCGTCAGCGCGACGGCCGCGGCCGGGTTGTCGCGGCGGACCTGCGCGGGCGCGAGCGAGCGGCGCTCGGTGCGCGCGCGCGTGACCGGGTACTCGTCGCTGGATGTCGGGCGTGGCGAAGGCGAAGCCGTCCCACGTCGTCGGGCGGGGCCGCGAGCGGGCGCGCCGCGACCGCCTCGCCGTCGACCGTCGCCGTCGCCGCCCGAGTCAGCGCGACGGCGAACGAGTCGCGGGCGGCGACGAGTCGTGTCGCCGGTCGTCGTCGCGAGCGGCGAGCGACGGCGTCGGCGCCGCCGGCGCGGAGGCGGAGCGTGGCGCCGGCCGGGCAGCGCGCCGCGCGGCACGACCGGACGCGTCGAGGCCGTCGGCCGTCTGGCGTGAGGTGCAGCGTGACGCGTCCCGCCGCCCAGGCGCATCCGGAGCGTCGTCTCGCCCCACGCCTCGGGCAGGTGCGGCTCGACGACGAGCGTGTCTGGGCTCGCGTAGCGGCGCGCCGGCGAAGCCCTCGACGGCGGCTGTGAGCAGGCCCGCGAGCGCCCCACGGGCTCGACGGGCGCCCCGCCGACGCCCGGCGCGCGTCTCGGCGTCGCGCGGGTGGCCGTCGGCGAGTTCGGGGATCGCGCCGGCGTGCCGCGGTCGAGGAGCAGGTCCGCCTGAGCGGCGAAGAGCGTCGGCGGCGGGCATCCGCCCCGCCCGTCTGCGCCATCAGCGCGATGACCGGCCCGGCGAGGCTCGTCCAGACGCAGCCCCTCGGTGCGCGCCGCGGCGAGCGAGTAGCCGCCGCGGCTGTCGACGTACGGGTGGAAGAGGCTGTCCGCCTGGTCCAGGCTCGCGACGCCGTAGGGGAAGACGAGGCGCTCGGCGAGCGGACGCGCGAGCGCGGCGCGGCGCGCGTCGGGCATCGCGCCGCGCAGGCGCGCGAGGGCGAGCAGGCCGCCGGGGCGGACGTCCGGCGCACCGCGCTGCTGCTGCGTCGAGGCGGTCGGCGAGGAGCGGGCCGCGGCCGTAGGCCTGCTCGAAGCGGTTCGCGCGAGCACGGCCGACGTGTCGGCGTACCACTTTGCCGTCGAGCGCTGCGAGACGCCCATGATGCGCGAGAAGTCGGCGGCGGCGCGGAGCGCCTGCCGAGGAGCGCGCCCTGCGCCTCGGCCGGCGCGCCCGGCGGACGACGCCGCGCGCCGCCGGGTCGCCGTCGCAGCGGCGTGCCGCGGCCGTCGCGCGTCGTGAGAAAGGCCGAGCGTGTCGGTCTGCGAGCCGTTGCGGGTGTCGCGCTCGTAGATGCCGCGCAGCGCGAAGACGGTCTTGAACCAGAAGTTGGGGCTCGATGAGACGAGCGAGCGCTCGCCGGTCGCGCGGACGACGTCGCCGGCGGCGGCGAGGAAGAGCGGCGTCGCCTCGGCGGTCGCGAAGACCGGCGTCGCCCGTGACAGGGACCACGTCGGGCGCGCGGCCGAGCGGCTGGAGGCGGCGGTCGAAGATCTGCGCGCGGGCCGTCGTGAGCAGGAGCGCGCGGGCCGTCTCCCACTGCCCGGCGTCGAGGAAGGCCGGGACGGTCTCCATCGTCGAGCGCGACGCCCGCGGGCTCCAGGCCCGGCAGGCCCGGCATCAGGACGGTCCGGCCCGAGTCCGCGCTGGACGACGAGGGCGTCGAGCGAGAGCAGCGCCCAGCCGAGGGCGCGGTTGGTGCGGTCGTCGAGCCGTGACGAGCGGCGCGGCTTTGAGAAGGTCCGGCCATCCGGTCCGAGCGCGCCTCGCGGAGGGCGTCGGCCTGCCCGAGCGCCGCACGCGCCGCGGCGGCCGCGGCGCGGCGTCGCGGCCCGTCGCGACGACGAGACGGCCGGGCGTCGCGACGGCGATCTCGCCGAGCGTGAACGTCGGGTCCGCGCCCTTCGGGAGAGGCACCGCCGCGGCGCGCGACACCGCGCGCCTGCCCGGCGCCGCTGCTACCCGTCGCCACGACGGCCGTCCAGACCGCGGCGCCCGTCGAGTCGGCCGTGCGGTCCGTCCGGGCGAAGACGAGCGCGTCGCCCTCCGTCTGACCGTGAAGGCGTCGGCCACGCGGCGGTCGCCAGCGATGCGGCCGGAAGCCGACGGTCCCGATCGAGTCCGGGACCTCGACGAGGAGCGCGCCGCGGCCGTCGAGCAGCGTCACGCGCTCGGTGATCCGCGGGACAGCCGTGCGCTGGAGATCGCTGAGCAGAGACTGGCGAGGAAGCCGCCCGTGTCGGGCGGCGCGTAGGCGCGGACGGCGAAGTCCGGCCGGGCGATGCCGCGACGTGCGCTGCTCGGGCCCGAGGTCGACCGAGTCGGTGTCGAGGTGCCACGCCCACGCGTCCAGCGCGCGCTGCTCCGCCGACGGTGAGGCCTGCGCCGGGCACGGCGCCCGTCGAGGCCGTCGATCCACGCGGCGCCGGCCCCGTCGGTCTGGAAGGCCGTGCCGCGGCTCGGCGAGCGAGTCGCCCGCGGCCGGCGGCGCGGCGTCGAGGCGAGCGCGGCGAGCGCCGCCGGACCGCCCTGCGCGAGCCGCAACTCGGGCGCGTCCCCTCCGCACGACGAGACCGAGGCGCACGCCGAGGCAGTCAGGACGAGGACGAGCAGGGCGAGGCGGCGGGTCACAGGGACGTGAGGTGGCAAGTGGGCAGGTGACACGTGGGAAAGCGCGAGCATCCAGGTTCAGACACCTGCCACCGGCTCACCTGTCACCATCAGTACATCGACTCGGTCGCCTTCGTGCGGTTGAGGAAGACCTGCGTGAAGAGGAACAGCACCGCGAAGATCACCATCGAGAGGGCCGCCGCCCACCCGAATCGGTACATCGAGAAGGCGGCCTTGTAGACGTAGCTCACCAGGATGTGCGTCTGGTCGTTCGGCTCGCCGCCGTTCGAGATCAGCCAGACGACGTTGATGTTGTTGAACGTCCAGACCGTGCCGAGCGTGATCGCGGGGATCATGACCGGCCGCAGCAGCGGCAGCGTGATGCGGCGGAACTGCGTCCACGCGCTCGCGCCGTCCACGTCCGCCGCCTCGTAGAGCTCGCCCGGGATGGACTGCAGGCCGCCGAGCGCGATGACCATCATGAACGGGAAGCCGAGCCAGATGTTGGTGATGATCGCCGCGGCGAAGGCGTTGAACGGGTCCGTGAGCCACGCCACCGGCGGCGATCGCCGAGCTTGCCGAGGAACAGGTTGACGGCGCCGAACTCGAAGTTGAACATCCCGCGCCACGTCAGCGCGGTGATGTACTGCGGGACGGCCCACGGCAGGATGAGCAGGATGCGCCACGCGGGCTTGCCCTTGATAAACTTCTGGTGCAACACGACGGCCAGAAAGACGCCGAGCACGACGTGGAAAAACACGTTGACGACCGTCCAGACGATGGTCCGGCCGAAGACGCCCCAGAAGGCGGGCTCGGCGAAGACGCTCGCGTACTGCCGGAACCCCACGATGTGCCAGTCGCGCATCGTGTAGATGTTCATGTTGGACAACGAGATGACCACGTTGTACAGGAACGGGAACGCCACGACGGCGAGCACGATGAGCGCCATCGGCCCCATCATGCCGATGAGAAACCAGCGCTGCGCGCCACGTCTCGGACATCCCGCCCGAGCCGGGCAGCGCGCCGTCGGTCAGCGGCACGCGCGGCGACCCTTCGGGCTCCATCGTGCCGCGGCTCTTCTCCCTCACCTCGAGGGCCATCGCGTCGTTGGGGGCGTCAAGCATGAGGCGACCGGGCTAGCGGTGACTGGAAAGCGGGATCAGGGAGGGAGTGGATGCGAGCCGAGACGCGCGTCTCCGACCATTCCCTAGTTCAGAAAGGTGTCGTTGATGCGCTTCTCGACGTTCTCCTGCATCTGGCGGGCGCCCTCCTCGGCCGATGATCTGGCCGTTCATGACGAGCTGGTACGGGCCCTTCATGCCGTCCCAGATCTGGCGGAGCTGCGGCGCGGTCGGCATCGGGCGCGAGTGCGCGATCTGGGCGAGCGACTGCTGGAGGATCGGGTTGTCGCGCCATCGACCGGGCCGTTGCGGACGGCCGTGCGGACCGGGATCGTCGAGAGGCGCAGCGCCATCTCGGTCTGGATCTGCGTCGCCGGTGAGGAGCTGCATCAGGCCGAGGACGCGCGGGCAGCTTCCAGTCCGGCACGCCCGGGTTGAGCGAGTACGCCTTGGCCGCGGCCATCGGCTGCGCCCAGAGGCCCGTCTCGGTGTTGAACGGGATCGGCGCGAGCGCGTAGTCCACGCCCGCCTCGCCGTAGCCGGCCCACGACCACGGCCCGTTGATGATGGCCGCCGAGGCGCCGTCCTTGAAGAGCGTGTTCGCCGTCTCGTAGTCGGACTCGCGCGGGATGACGTGGTATTTGTCCCGCAGGTCGAGGACGTACTGGATGGCCTTGACCATCTCGGGCGTGTCCAGCGTCGGGTTGCCGGCGTCGTCCATCACCCAGCCGCCGAAGCTCGTCAGGAACGGGATGAAGAAGAAGGGCTCGGTGTAGTTCCACGTCAGCGCGTAGCTCACCGGCGAGCCGCCGGCGGGGAAGCGCGCGCCGAGCGAGTCGAGCGCGCCGAGCGTGCGCGGCGGCTCGGGCAGCAGCTTCGTGTTGTAGACGAGCGTGAGGTGGTTGCCGATCTGGTCTGCGACGCCGAGCAGGTGGCCGTCGTAGCGGAGCAGGCCCGTCGTGTCGAAGCCGGCGACGAAGCGCGCAGGCAGCAGGTCTTCGAGCGGGCGTGCCGTCTCGGTAATCGAGAGCGTCCCGATGTTGTCGGCGGGGCCGTAGAAGAGGTCCGGCCCCTTGCCGCCGATGGCGGCGAAGAGGTACTGGTTGCGGAGCTCCTCGGTCTCCTTGTAGAGCAGGATGACCTCGACGGAGTCCTGGCGGGCGTTGTACTGGGACACCCACTGCTCGAGGAAGTCGCGCTCGGCGGCGTCCTTCTGGTGCCAGATGCGGATGACGGTCGGCTGTCCCGGCGGCGGCGGGCGTCGGCCGTGGCGCAGGCGGCGAGGCCGAGGGCGAGTGCGAGCGCGAGGAGTGCTTTCATGGGGTTGAAGCGGCGGCCGGCAGGGCGAGGGCGTCGCCGATCCACTCGCGGGCGATGGCGACGAGCGGGTCGTCGGCGGTGGCCGGCGTCTCGGGCGAACGTAACGGCGCGGGCGTAGGCGTGCTCGGCCGAGGATCGGTCTCCGGCCTGCGCGTGCGAGACGGCCGTCTGGAGCAGCTGGAACAGGACGACGCCGCCGAGATCCACGATGCCGTCGGGCGGACCGGCGAAGTCGGCGCCGCGGACGCGAGTCGGCCGTCGCTTCGGCGGCGGCGAGGTCGAACGGCGGCGCGTCGGCGAGGGCGGGGCGCGGTGTAGGCACCGGCACTGACGGTCATCGGCGCGACGCGCCCGAAGACCTCGGGGTCGAGCGTGAGCGTCCCGACGACGGGCCGCGCCGAGGTCGCCCATGTCGCGGCGAGGCCGGGCTCGTCTATGGCGCGGACGACGCGGACGTCGGGGCGCAGGCCGGCGGCCTGAAGCGCGCGCAGGGCGCCGGTGTCGGTCTCGTTCTCGGCGAGCAGGACGGCGTCCGGCGGGACCGAGACGAGCGTCCACCGCGCGAGCGCCGCGGCACTCCCCTGCCCCATCGCCGGCGCGGCGAGGGTGAGCGCAGGAGCAGAGCGGCGAGGCGGGCATCATTCGTGGAGGCCGTTGGGGCGGACGTCCGGGCCGGCGGCGGTGCGGAAGACGACGGCGGTGCGCGGCGGCAGGCGCAGGCCGACGCCGCCCGAGCGCGCCGCTCTCCTCGAGGACGAACACGAGGACTGGGATCTCGGCGAGGTCGCCGGACGAGGCGAAGATCGGGACGAGCGGCTCGCGCGGCGCGCCCGCCGGGAAGGCGAGAAACTGGCTCCGGTCGCTCCGGTTGAGCGCGACGACGCGGCGCTGCTCGCCGAGCGTTCGCTCGAAGGCGACCGACTGCGCGGCCGAGTCCGCGGCGAGGACGCGCAGACCGCCGTGGCGGAGGACGGCGTCGCCGGTTGCGGAGGGCGATGGCGCGCTGGTAGAAGGCGAACAGCGTCGTGGTCGAACTGGACCGGGTCGGGCGCGCGCGGGCGGCCGAGCGGGTCGTGCGACTGGTCGGCGTAGGTCAGGTCCGGCCAGACCATCGGCTGGCGGTCGTCGGGGTCGTCGGCGCCCCACATGCCGGCCTCGTCGCCGTAGTAGACCATCGGGACGCCCGGGAGCGCCATCTGGAGCGTCACGGCGAGGCGCTGGATGTCGCGCTCGGCAGCGGTCGGTGCGCGGACGGCGTAGCGGTCGGTCTGCCGCGGGCCGGCCTCGCGGTCGTAGTTCGCCCCGAGCGCGCCGTTGACGATCATCGAGGCGAGGCGGTCGGTGTCGTGTCCCGCGTAGAGGTTGAACAGGCCGGCGCGCGTCGCCTCGGGGTACGCGTCGAAGCGGGCGACCAGCGTGTCGGCGAAGGCGGCGGCGCCCTGCCGGCCGTCCCAGAGGAAGGCGTCGGTCGGGATGGCGAGGGCGTGGTAGTTCATCGTGGACTGGAAGCCCGTGCGGCGGAGGTAGTCCGTCGCGTCGCCCCACTCCTCGGCGACCGTGTATGCCTGCGGGTTGACCGAGGCGACGAGGGCATTCCAGTCGCGCCAGAAGCCGTCCGGGACCTCGGCCGAGACGTCGAGGCGCCAGCCGTCGATGCCGTCCGAGGGGTCGCCGTCGCCGTTCGGGTCCATCCAGCGGCGCGTGGCGTCGAAGATGTAGGCGCTTGGGCCCGGGCGCGAGGTCGTCGCCGTCGGGCGTGTTCGCGAGGACGGCGAGCGGCTTGAAGCCCCACCAGCCGTTCCAGTCGAACTCGTCGGCGGCCGTCGCCGGGTCGTCCCACGCCGTGACCTCGTACCAGTCCGCGTAGCGGCTCGCCTGCTGCTTGGCGCGCACGTCCTCGAAGGCGAAGAAGCGCGTGCCGGTGTGGTTGAAGACGCCGTCGAGGATCACGCGGATGCCGCGGGCGTGGAGCGCGTCGAGCGTCTCGAAGAAGAGGCGGTCGGCTGCCGTGGTGTGCCACGACGCCGGGTCCGACGTCTCGGTCGCGATGAGCGCGATGTCGCCGGGCGGGTCGGGCCCGAAGAACGGGTCGATGTGGTGGTAGCTCGTCGCGTCGTACTTGTGGAGCGACGCGGCGTAGAAGACCGGGTTGAAGTAGACGAGCGAGACGCCGAGCGAGTCGAGGTAGCCGACGCGGTCGAGGACGCCCTGCAGGTCGCCGCCGAGGCGCCGCTGGAAGACGCCGTCCTCGTAGAAGCTCGGCCCGACGGCGCGCTCCCAGTCGGCGCGGGCGTACCAGTCGGCCGTCCACGATGTCGGGCGCCACGTGTCGCGCGGGATGCGGTCGTTGAAGTCCAGCGACTCCCACGTCGGGTCGTTTGTCGGGTCGCCGTTGGCGAAGCGCTCGGGGAAGATCTCGTAGGCGACGGCGTCCGCGACCCACGCCGGCGGTGCGGGCTGGGCGGACACGCCCGGCGGCCACCCTGCAGCAGCCACGGCCAGGAGAGCGAGCAGTCGGGCGGATCGGGTCATCGGGTCACGGTGAGTCGGGCGGTGCGCGTCTCTGAGCCTGCGCCCAGACGGAGCACGTAGACGCCCGGCGCGAGGGGCGCCGTGTCGAGCGTCGCCTCGTGGACGCCGGCCGCCTGCGCGCCGCCGGCGAGCACGGCGACGCGGCGGCCGAGCACGTCGTAGACGTCCAACCGAACGTCCGCCGGGGCGCCGAGCGTGTAGCGAACCGTCGCGCGAGACGCGGCCGGGTTCGGGAAGGCATCGAGGGCCAGGGCCGCCGCGTCATCCGCCGTCTCGCCGTCGGCCGTGATGATGCCCGGCTCGGGCGACGGCACGTCCGTGTCGGTCCAGACGTGGAACTCGCCGGGGGCGAGCGTCAGCGTCGTCGTGCCAGCCGGCAGCGTCGTGGCGGTGTCGCCGAAGAAGTCGTACCACGTCGCCGGGCCGGTGAGGTTGATCTGGGCCGGGACGACGCCGAAGTTGCCGAAGACGAACGCGCGCGTCGGCTGCGCCGGCGGGCGCGCCGGGCAGCGAGAGCGTGATCAGGCGGACCGTCCGCGCGTCGAGTGTGGGCTGGACCTGCGTCGCCGGGTCGCGGAAGATGGCGTAGTCGCTGCGGAGGCCGATCAGCGCCTGGAACGTCTTGAACAGGCGCAGACGCTGGGCGCGCTCGGCGTCGGTGGCCGGCGTGAGCGCGCCGCCGGTGTACGAGCCGCGCGCAGGCTGGGCGCCCGCCGCGACGTAGTCCCAGCGGATCGGCTTGGCGTTGATGCGGCCCGGCGTGCCCGCCGGACACGTCACGCCGGTGTTGACGAGGCACTCGCCCGGCCCGCCGCCGTAGCCGAGCTCCTCGAACTGCCACATCAGCCGCGGCCCCGGGACGGTAAAGAAGAACGCGGCGGCGAGCTTCTGGCGGTCCAGCGCCGTGCCGAAATCGCGCACCGAGTAGCCGCCTGCGCTGTTACCGGCCGTCCGGTTCTGGTACATCATCCACTGCTCGTCGTGGCTCTCCATGTACACGATGCCGTTGCGGACGGGCAGGCCGCCGCCCGGAATCGTCGGCGTGTAGCTCGCCTGGAAGGAGGCGTTCGAGGCCGTCGGGAAGCCGGACGCCGCCGTGCGGTAGCCCTCGCTCTGCATCACCCACGAGAGCGAGCCCGGCCATCCGAGGTTCTCACCGAACTGTCGTCACCGCCCGCACCTCCTCGACCGGCGTGAGGTGCTCCATCGTGATGATCGTGTTCGGGTGGACGGTGCGCAGCGCGCCGATCATGCGCGTGAGAATGTCGACGCGGTTCTGGTTGTAGCTGTAGAACGGGCCGGTCTGCATGAAGCCCGACGTGAAGTCGAAGCGGTAGCCGTCGACGTGGTACTCCTCGATCCACCACCGGTTGGCGGCGTCGAGCCAGAGCTGCGTGAGCGGCGAGGCGTGGTTGAGGTCGTTGAAGAAGGCGAAGTCGTGCGGCGCCGTCGCGTTGGCCCACGGGTTGGTCGCGGTCGGCGGGCCCGTCTCGCCGACGTTGTCGAGGCGCACGAGCGGGCTCTGGCCCGTCCCGTGGTTGTAGACGACGTCCAGCAGGACGGCGAGGCCCGCCGCGTGCGCGGCGTCGACGAACGTCTTGAGGTCCTCGGGACGCCCGTAGCGGTTCTCGACGGCAAAGTGGAAGCCAGGGTCGTAGCCCCACGAGTCGGCGTCGTCGCGCTGCGAGACGGGCATGAGCTCGACCGCGTTCACGCCGAGGCGGGTGAGGTAGCCGAGCGTGTCGGCGAGCGTCGTGAAGCGGCCGTCGGCGAGAAAGTCGCGCAGGTCGAGTTCGTAGATGACGAGATCCGCGGGCGCGGGCGGCGCGAAGCCGGCGTCGGTCCACGGGAAGGCGGGCGCGCCGGGGCGCAGGATGCCGACCGGAAACGCACTCCGGCCCGTCGGGAAGCCGGCCTGACCGGGGTAGAGCACGCGCGCCGAGTAGGGGTCGGCGACCTCGATCGTGCCGTCGACGAGGTACTGAAACGGGATGTCCGTGTTCGGCGAGAGGCCCGTCAGCGTGATCCACCAGCGCGTGCCGCGCGGGTCCGACGTGTCGCGGGCGAGCAGGTGCGCGGCGTCGGTCTGCCAGGCGTTGAAGGCGCCGCGGACGTAGACGTACTGCTTGCCGGGCGCGCGGAGGACGAGCGTCGCGCGCGTCGGGTCGGACGGGTCGTACGTGATGCCGTCGGGCAGACCGGCCGGGACGGGCGCATCGGACGACGGTTGGCGGAATCGTGCCGGTGCTCGCCGTGACGCTCCGCCCGAGCGCGTCGCTGGCGTCGACGCGCACGAGCGAGCCGACGGGGACCGGCGCGGGCAGCACGAGGCGGTAGATCCGGTCGCCGGCGTCCGTGATGCCCGTCGTGTAGGGCGTCCCGTTGACGGTGATCGTGACGCTGGCGACGGGCTGCGAGCCGAAGACGCCGACCGAGACGGCCGCGACCCGGCCCGCGGCGTCGGACTCGCGGGCGATCTGGAACAGCATCGGGTCCGCGACGAGGACGGCCGAGTTGACGTCCGCCCCGACAGTCCGCGGGTTGAGCGGGTCCGGGATCCACGTCCCGCCGTAGCTCGGCGGCGTGGTAGTCGTGTGGTAGTGGATCTTGTAGACGTAGTCCGTCCCGGCCGTGAGCGTCTCGGTGTAGCGGTACTCGCCCGCGGCGAGCGTCATCTGGCTCGCAGCGCCAGGCGCAATGTTGCCGTTCGTGTTGGGCCCCCAGTCGTTGACCGTGCCCGGCGGCATCGTGCCCGGAACGAACGCGCGGACGACTGTCTGCCCGGGCACCTCGAGGTCTGGCAGAAAGCGGAACGTGACCGGGAAAGACTGAGCCTTAAGCCCACACGCCGTTGCGAGCGTCAGAAGGACAAGGGCGAGAAGGCGGCCGAGATGGTTCATGAATCGAGCGGTCACACGTAAAAAGAGCCGAGCGAGGCGCTCAGTCCAGCCGTCCCTGCCCCAGCGCCTCGGCCAGGCACCGGAGCGTGTTCAGAAGCGCCGAACGGGATTTCTCGCCGTCCCCAGGGAAACCCGGATGTGAGAGCCGGTCTCAGGCACGCGATGCCGACCCCACCGTCAGGCTGCACCTGAGCGCGCCCAGACGGTGGGGTCGGCCTTGCTTACCGCGCCACGGTGACGCGGGCCGTCGCCGCCTGCGCGCCGGCCGAGAGGCGGACGACGTAGACGCCGGCGGGCAGGCTCGAGGCGTCGAGCGCTGCCTCGTGGGCGCCGGCACGCCTGCGGGCCCTCGGCGAGGACCGCGACGCGGCGGCCGAGCACGTCGTACGCCTCGAGGCGCACATCGCCGGCCGCGGCGAGCGTGTAGCGGACCGTCGCGCGGCCCGTCGTCGGGTTCGGGAAGACGGCGTCGAGCGCGAAGCGGGCGGCTGTGCCCGTCGTCTCCTCGCCGGCCGTCGGGACGCCGAGGTCCTGGTTGGCATAGACGCGCCACTCGCCCGGCTGGAGCGTCACCGTCGCGCCGCCTGCGAGCGTGCCCGGGCCGACCATGTCGTACCACGTCGCGGCGCCCGAGAGCGGCGGCGTCGAGGTCCGCTCGACCAGGCCGAAGTTGCCGACGACGACGACCGTGAGGCCGCCCTTCTCGAGCCGGATCGTGCGGTCCACGACGCCCGCGCCGACGTTCATCTGGACCGTCGTCGGCGTGCGGAAGACGTCGTAGCCGTTGCGGAGCGCGAGCAGCGTGGACCAGTCCGTGTAGAGCGCCCGGCGCTGCGCGCGCTCCGTCGCGCTGGCCGCGACGACCGTGGCGCCCGAGCCGTTCGCGTCCGGCGCGGCGCGTCGAGACGTAGTCCCAGCGGATCGGCTTCTTGCCCGTCCGCGGCGGCGTGCCCGCAGGGCAGTCCGTGGACTCGAGGCACTCGCCGGGGCCGCCGCCGTAGCCGACCTCGCCGAACTCCCAGAGCATCTTCGGGCCGGGCACGGTCAGGAAGAAGGCCCCGACGAGCGACTGCCGCTGGAGCGCCGTCGCAAGCGTGCGCGTGTTGTAGGCGCCGGCGTTGGGGCCGTTGCACGACCGCGCCGCCGGCGGGCGCACCCGAGCACGCGCCGAAGGTCCGCGTCTTGAACATCAGCCACTGCTCGTCGTGGCTCTCCATGTACGTGACCTGGCCCGTCAGCGGGTACGTGTTGAAGGGCGGGTAGGCGCGGCCGAAGTCGGTGTTGCCGGCGAGGTAGCCCATCGCGGCCTCGTTGTAGGTCGAGTTCATGTTGGACCACAGCATCATGCCCGGGCGGCCCGCGCTGCGGCCGTGGTTGGCCAGCACGCGCTCCTCGGACGGGTCCGCGAAGTGCTCGAGGATGACGTACGCGTTCGGGTCGACCGTCCACAGCGCGTCCGCCATGCGCGTGAGGTTGTCGATGCGCGACTGGTCGTACTGGCCCCACGCGGCGACGTCGCCGCCGGTGTTGCGCTGCGTGAAGCCCTTCGAGAGGTCGTAGCGGAAGCCGTCGACGTGGTACTCGCGTCAGCCACCACGCGTTGGCGGCGTCGAGCCAGTAGCGCGTCAGCGCGGACTCGTGGTTGTTGTCGTAGAAGACGCTGAACGGGTGCGGCGCGGTCGGGTTGAGCCACGGGTTGGCGGCCGTCGGCGGCCCGAAGTCGCCCTGGTTGAAGAGGCGCACGAACGGCGACTGGCCCGTCTGCTGGTTGTACACGACGTCGAGGATGACGGCCATGCCGAGCTCGTGCGCCGCGTCGATGAGCGCCTTCAGCGCCTCGGGCGAGCCGTAGTACTTGTCGACCGCGAAGTAGTGGTTCGGCGAGTAGCCCCAGGACTCGTTGCCGTCGAACTCGCTGATCGGCATGAGCTCGATCGCCGTGATGCCGAGGCGCTTGAGGTACTGGAGCGAGTCGCGAGATCGTCTGGAAGTCGTGGCGGCTCACCCAGTCGCGGACGAGCAGCTCGTAGATCGACGAGGTCTGCGGGCGCGGGCCGCGTGTACGCCGGTGCGGGTCGTCCGCGCGGTCGGGCGCGGGACGACCGAGACGAGGCCCGTCGTGAGGCCGTCGGGGTACGGCGGGCAGGTTCGGGAACGTGACGGCCGGCACGAACGGGTCCGACCCCTGGTCCAGGACGAGGGCCGAGTACGGGTCCGTGATGCGCCGCGTGCCCTCGACGAGGTACTGGAAGCGCGTCGGCGGGCCGTGTCTGAGCGAGCGGGATCGTGGTCCACCAGCGCGTGCCGAGCGGGTCGCGTGTTGTCGCGCTTCATGACGTACGGGCTCCTGCGGCGTCCAGTTCGAGAAGTCGCCGATGGCGTAGACGTAGCGCTTGCCCGGCGCGCGGAGGACGAGCGTCGCTGTGGTGCCGCTCGAGTTGACGGTGATGCCGTCGCGGACGCCGGCCGGGACGGGCGCGTCGACGACGGTCGGCGGCGTCAGGCCGACCTCGGCCGTCGTCGTGCGGCCGAGTCGCGTCGACGGCGGTGATGCGGAACTGCGCGCCGGGCTCGATGGGCGTCGCGAGCGTCTTCGAGAAGAGGCGCGTCGTGGCGTCGAAGAACTGGATGCCGTCGGAGAAGACGTCGCCGTTGATCTCGTACGTGATCGCCGTGATGGGCTCCGTGCCGAAGACGCTGGCCGAGAGCGTGCGGATCGTCGCCGTGCCGTCCTGCTCGCGGGCGAGCTGGAACGCCATCGGGTCCGTGACCATCACGTCCGAGTCGCTGTTCGGGCCGGTCGTGCGCGGGTTGAGCGGGTCCGGGATCCAGTGCCGCCGTAGCCCGGCGAGCCGGCCGGCGTGCTGTTGGTGTGGTAGTGGATCTTGTACTGGTAGGACGTCCCGACCGTCAGCGTCTCGGTGTAGCGGTACTCGTTCTTCGCCGGGTCGAAGGTCATCTGGCTCGGCGCGTTCGGCTGCGATCGTGCCGTTCATGTTCGGGCCCCAGTCGTTGACGGTCCCGGGCGGCATCGTGCCCGGCGCGAACGCCCGGATGACGGGCGAGATGGCCGGCTGCGGAGAGGTCCGGCATGAAGCGGAACGTGACCGGGAACGTGGCCTGCGCCTGCGCCGGCAGGGCGAAGGCGAGCAGGGCGAGCGCCGAGGCGAGGCGGAGACGGGTCATGGGCGTCGGAGAGTCGAGAGTCGGAAAGCGCCGACCGCCTGTCACGGCGGCCGGCGCGGCGGGCCGGGAGGCCCGGGCCAGGTGTGGCGCCCAGGCCCGAGCCTCGCGGCCGGAGGCCGGCGCCGCCGTGTCACGGGCGGGCCGGCCCCGGAGCGGCCTAGCGGATGACCGTCAGGCGGCGCGTCGCGACGGACGTGCCCGCCTCGGCGCGGACGACGTAAACGCCGGCCGCGAGGCCCTGCGTGTCCACCTGGAGCTGCTGCTCGCCCGTCGAGCGCGTGCCCTCGACGACCGTCGTGCACCATGCGGCCCATGACGTCGTAGACGCGGACCGTGAGAGCCTCGCCCTCGACCGTGCGGACCGTCATGCGGGCGATGCCCGTCGTCGGGTTCGGCATGAGCGCCGAGAGCTGGAGCGCGCCGGCGCGGCCGGGGCCGTCCTCGTTGGCCGTCGTCGGGTCCTGGAAGCCGTTCGGCATCGAGAACGGCTGATCGCCGGCGGCGAACGGGACCGGTCGGGTTGATCTCCCACGGCAGCGGGTTGCCGCTCGTCGTCGGGCGGAAGCGGTCGCGGCCGAACGAGAAGGCCGTCGCGTTGACGTCCGTGATGTAGCGGTAGCGGCGGCGGCCGGCGTCGAAGCCGCCCGAGCCCTCGAGGACGTAGCCGTCGGTCGTGTTGCCGAACGCGACGCGGTAGCCGATGCCGTTGTACGTCGGGCCGGTGACGGGCAGCGAGCCCGTGTAGACGCCGTCGCCGTCGGGTCCGTGAGGATGAAGCCGGGGACGATGTTCTCGGCGTTGTTGGCCGCGCCGGGCTCGCGGCCCTGCGTGATGATCCAGATCGGGTCCTGGAACGAGATCGTGACCTGGTCCGTGGCCGGGTTGAACGCGCGGCGCGGCGAAGGTCCGGGCGTCGCGCATGTCGACCGTCCACGTGACGTTGACCGTGCGGCCGGACGCGATGACGTTGCCGGCGCGGATGCCGTTGAAGAACTGCGTGCCGAGCTGCTGGCCGCCCGAGGCGCCCGTGAACATGAACGTCCGGTTGCCGCCGCCGTAGTCGAGCGGCTCCTCGTAGCCGATGTCCGGCGTTGGCCGGGGCCGGCGTGAAGGCGACGTAGTACTTGTACGTCTGCGACGTGTTGGCCTGCGACGTGATCGGGATCTCGCGGGCGTAGTCGAACGAGCCCGGGTCGCGGACGAGCGCGCAGTCGTCGTCGTTGCCGGCGGGGCAGTCCCAGCCGTTGAAGCCGCCGCGGACCTGGATCACGTCGTCGGCGACCTGGAAGACGCCGGCGGCCGAGAGCGGGCTCACGTTGACCGCGAACGTCACGGCGGACGTCACGAGCGGATCGGCCGAAGCGGCCGGGCTGTTCGAGAAGATGCTGGTAGAACAGCGTCGTGTCGCGGCCCGCAGCCGGGATCGTGAACGTGCGGTTGCTGCCGTCCTCGTAGCCGGCGTCGCCGAGTGACGTCGCTGTCCTCGAAGTAGAACTTGTAGTTCTGGACCTGGCCGGCCGACGAGGCGGGGTACTTCACGAGGCCCGAGAAGAGGTCGTAGCCGGGACGGCTCGTGTCGTTCGACTCGCGCGTGAGGCGGGACTCCGGCGCGCCGGGCGTGCTGCCCCAGTCCTGGATCGCGCCACCGGCGCCGATGCCGCCGCGCGTGCTGAAGTCGCCGCGCAGCGAGACGCGCAGCGCCGGGTCGTCGCGGGTGTAGTCGCGGTTGACGGCGTTGACGGTCCGCATGTAGACGCGGAACCAGACGGCGATCGAGTCGCCCTGGGCCGCGAACGGGCGCCAGTTGTAGGGCTGGTCGGCGCCGGTCTTGTTGAAGTAGTGGAGGTCCAGCGTGACCGGGCCCGTGCCGGCCGGGATCTGGTAGTTGCCGTTGTCGCCCGTCCTCCCAGCCGCCGAGGCCGGGGACCTGCTCGGCCTGGTCGAAGAAGAACTTGAAGTTCAGCAGGTCGTTGTCGGGGATCTGGAACTGGACCTGCCAGTAGTCGCCGCCGACGTTCGTCGGGCGGACGGTCGTGTTGGCGTTCCAGTCGATGACGCCGCCGCCCGGGAGGGCGGTGCCGCTGCCGAGCTGGCCGCGGACCTGCGCGCCGGCGAGGGCCTGGTCGGGCTTGAGCGTGTCCGGCATCGTCGCGGAGTTCATGCGCAGCGTGACGGTGCGCTGTGCGGACGCCGGCAGGGCCGTCATCGCCACGAGGGCGACGAGGCCGAGCCAGCGGCCGGCGCCGGCGAGCCGGCGGGGGGTAGAAAGGGGAGGCATGGTGCGTCCTGAGGAGTGTGTGGAAGAGCAGAGGGCCGGAGCCCGACGGGCCGGGGCCCGCAGGTGGGGCCCCGTGGCCGCCGAGGCGGCCGCGGCCGCCTGCAGGCGGCCGGTTCTGGAGACGACGACGGCCCTCGCCCGAGGGGAAAGCGGCGGTCGGCGGGTCAGCAGGTGGGTGAGCGCACTGCGCATGGCGCAGCGACCGAGGGCGTGCCGCGCTCAGAAGCGGAGCGCGAAGGCGAGGCGGTTGACGCCGCTGAAGTACTCGAGCGCCTCGTAGGCGTAGTCCGCCGCGAGGTTCAGCGAGCCGAACTCGTAGCGGAGGCCGCCGCCGAGGGTGAAGCGAGCGGTCCGAGTCGGCCATGAACAGCTCCTGGTAGCCGCCGCGGAGCTGGACGAGCCCGCCGAGCAGGCCCGATCTCGGCGCCGACGTTGAGGTGCTGCGCGCGCCGACGACGGCGCGAGCGCGTCCACGGCGAGCGTCACGCGCGTGCCGGCGCTGCTGGTAGACGTCGCTCGCCACGCCGACGCGCATCAGGAGCGGCATGTTGTAGCGGTCGGTCTCGATGCGCGACGGGCACGTTGCCGTTGTTGCCGTTCTGGCCCGGGGATCGGGTCGAAGGGCACGTTGAGGTCCGAGCCCGAGATCTTCATCTTGGAGCCGAAGTTCTGGATCGACGCGCCGAGGCGGACGCCGCGGAACGGCGTCGTGAACAGCGTCCCGACGTCGAAGGCGACGCCGTTGGCGGACGAGTTGGCGATCTGCTCGCGGACGACCTTGACCGTCCCGCCGATGGCGAAGCGGTCCGTGAGCGCGTTCGCGTAGCGACAGCGAGACGGCGTACGAGCCGGCCGTGAACGTCTCGCCGGTCGGCTGCTGCTCGTTCGTCGTCTCCGTGACGACGTCCATGTCGTCGAAGCGGACCGACGTCAGGCCGACGCCGATGGCGCCGTAGCGCGTGTTGCGCCGTGATGGCGGCGTAGTTGACGTCGATCGCCGACGTACCACTGCGCGTACTCGAACGTCGCGGTCGGTCTCGGTCAGGCGGGCGATGCCGGCGGGGTTCCAGTAGCAGCGCGGTGCCGTCGGAGGCGGTCGCGCCGAAGGCGCCGCCCATGGCGGTCGCGCGGGCGCCGATGGGGATCTCGAGAAACTCGGCGGCGGCCGTGCCGGACTGCGCGCGCGGCCGCCGGCGCGCCGAGCACGCCGAGCGCGAGCGCGGCAGCGCCGAGGCCGGAGTCGAAGGAGAGTCGTCGTCATGTGGGAGAGGCGCGGAGCGCCGGTCGGGCAGCCGGAGGCTGCCGGGTGGGCGCTACTTGATGAGGGCGAACGTGCCGGTCGTCTCGCCGACGCCCGGGGCGCTCGACGTGGTAGAGGTACACGCCGTAGGCGACCTCGAGTCGGTCCGCGTTGAGCAGGTCCCACGGCAGCGGAGCCGTTGAGGAGCTGCCCCGCCGTGAAGCCGTCGTTGCTGCCCTCGTTGTGCTCGAGCGTCCGCACGAGGCGCCCGCTGACCGTGAAGATGCGGACCGTCGCGCGCGGCGGCAGGTTCGATGAAGCGGACCTGGCGCTCGCCGCGGCCCGTCGGGAACGGGTTGGCGACCTCGAACGCGGACGCGCCGCGGTACGGGTTCGGCACGACGCGGACTCTGGTCGAGCGCGCCGCGGCGCCTGGGCGGCGTCGAAGCTGCGGGCCGCGGACGGTGAACTCGTAGATGTCGGTCGCGAGGAACGGCTTGACGGTCGTCACGAGGCGGCCCTCGTCGCCGGCCTGCGGGTTGCGGGCCGTCGCCGGCGAGGTCGAGGCCGAGCTGCCACGTCGGCGTGAGGCCCGGGAGGCGGTCGCCGGGGATGTCCTCGAGGAAGATGATGAGGTCCGTGTCCGGCTGCCCCGCGCCGAGCGCGTTCGGGTCGGCAGAGAACAGGTTGGTCGCGGCCGATCCGACGCCGTAGCGCGTCGGCGCCCGGGCCCGGTAACGTCGAGGAAGGCGTACGGCGACTCGGCACCTCGGTCGGCTGCCCGTCCGCGCCCGACGATCCGTCTTCATGACCGGAAGTTGGTCGGCTTGGCCGGGATGCGTCAGGTTGATGCCGAAGTTGATCGATGAACGCCGTCGACTCCCGAAGCCCGGCGGCCCGACGACGATGCGGTAGTCGTTGGGGACGCGCGTGCCGGGGAAGTTGTTGGGGAAGCCGAAGCGCTGCGCGACGAGCGGCCGCTGGGCCGTGTCGTTCCAGCCGGTCCCGCCGGGCACGAGCGTCGTCGAGGAAGACCGGGTCGAAGAAGAGCTGGAAGCCCTCCGTGATCGGCGCGTCGAGGACGGGCAGCCACGCGAGCGAGTTGCGTGAACAGCGCCGGCCGTCCGTCACGTCGACGAGCGACACGTCGCGGGTGCGGATCGTGTCCTGCGTGATCTGGCGGTTCTGCGGGTTGAGCGCGCCGAGGGCGAGCGTGTCGCGGAAGGTCACGCGGTAGCGGTGGCCGTCCTGCAGCGCCGTCGGGTCGACGATCTGGTACGAGATGATGCCCCGTGGCGAAGCCCTGCGTGTGCTCGATCTCGATCCGAGCCCTCGCCGGTAGCCGGCCGCGTTCTGGCTCGGCGTGACGACGGCGACGTTGGGGCCGGTCCGCTGGACCTTGCCGTCGGGCCCGATCGTGATCGAGACCGAGCACTCGGTCGGCGGGATGTTGGCCGGGACGGCGCCGAAGTCGTAGCTCGTGACGGCGTAGTAGTACGTCACGCCGTTGACGGCGGACGAGTCGCGGTAGACGTTCGAGAGGCCGTTGGCGGCCTCGCCGGCGTCGCGCGTGTCCGTGCCGAGGTAGTACTGCGTGCCGTTGACGGCGACGGGGCTGAAGCCGCCGATGCCGTCGATGAGGTCGAACTGCGCGATCGGGCCGCAGGAACGAGATGTTGCCGAAGCCGTCGGTGATCTGGCGCGAGTCGACGAAGCCGGGGTCCGTGGAGCGGTACACGCGGTAGCCCTCGAAGTCGCGCGGGTTGAGGCCCGGCACGTCGAGGTCCGCGATGAACGAGTCGTAGGAGGTCTCGGCGGCGTTGTCCCAGTAGAGCGTCACGGCGCCGTTGCCGGGGACGGCGCGGACGGTCGGGCAGATCGGCGCCTGCGCGAAGCGGTAGTCCGCGTCGTAGGCCTGCTGCGCGTTCTGGCGCTTCGTGAGCAGGTCGCGGTAGCGCAGCGGGACGTTCGTCGCGGCCGCGCCGTAGTCCACGCGGCCCATGATGACGGCGAACGAGACGGACTCCGTCTGGCCCGCGCGCAGCGGGAACGTGCCGGACGAGACGAAGAGGTCGTTGTCCTGCCCGGTCCCGGGCGGGAGCGGCGCGCCGGGCGGATGAGCGTGAACTGGCCCGGCACCATGAACTCGAAGAACAGCGCGTCGTCGCGGATGGTCTGGTAGTTGATGCCGCCGGCGGGCTTGTACTTGACGTTCGTGATGCCGATCTGGTCGGACTCGGACGTGTCGGTGACGTCGATGTTGGGCTCGCCGGGGAGGCCGGTGCCGGCGCCCGAGGTCGGGACGCCGTCGCGCTCGCCGCGGTCGTTGGTGAGGTCCGCGCCGTCGAGGCCGACGTCGTCCAGCGAGGAGCGCCAGTCGCCGTCGTTGTCGATGCCGTCGTCGCGGCGCTCGTCGATCATCTCGTCGATGTTCTCGTCGATGCCCTCGTCGACAGCGCCGTCTGCGTCGTTGTCGACGCCGTCGGCGTAGGGCTTGCCGATGTCCTCGGCCTTGACGTCGTACAGGACGACGGCCGTGCCGGGCACGCGGAAGCGGTAGTACGGCGCGTCCGGAGCGGCCGCCGCGACCATCGCGGCCGTGACGACGGGCGAGCCGGCCTCGTAGAGGTAGTCCGGCGGCGGGCGTCGTGCGGAGGCCGTCGCCGTCGTTGTCGATGCCGTCCTTGAAGCCCTTGCCGATGTCCTCGGGGCCGACCTGGACGAGGTGGACGCGGTCGCCGTTGGCGAGGTCCGGGTTGGCGGGCCAGCGCTGCCAGCGGTCCGTGCGGACAAGGTCCACCATGGCCTGCGTCACGACGGGCGAGCCGGCCTCGCCGTCGCCGTCGTTGTCGATGTAGTCCGCGAAGCCGACGCCGACCTGGATGCCGAAGACGGCGCGCGACGAGTCCTCGTCGACGAGGCCGTTGCCGTTGTTGTCGATGCCGTCGAAGCGGAGGCGCTGGCCGGCCGTGCCGGTCTGGTCGCCCTCGCCGACGAGCAGCGCGAGCGTGATGACGGGGCTGCCGGGCTCGCCGGCCGAGACGCCGTAGTTGTTGAGCGGCGGCCGCGGCGGGGTCGGTCGTGCCGTCGCCGTCGTCGTCGATGCGGTTGACGGCGTTGCCCGGGCTCTCGAGGAAGAACGCGATGGCGCCTTCGACCTGGGCCGCGCCGAAGGCGGGGTCCGAGGAGCGGCCGTCGGCGTCGGTGAGGAAGGCGGTGTCGAGGAGGAGGTCGAAGAACGGGCGGTCGTCCGAGGCGTCGGCGTCGCCGCCGACGAGGTCGGCGAGCCACAGCGTGACGCCGACGGTCGAGAGGTCCTTGGAGCCGTCGTTCTTGACCGAGTGCAGCATGAAGGCGACGTCCTGGATGAGGACCTGGCTCCACGCGAGCACGCGCGTGTCCGCGATGAGGCCGAGGCCGCGGCGCGAGCGGTCGGTCGAGTCCGGGTAGTACGTGTTGCGTCGCGCCGCGGGCGTACTGGTCGTCGCCGATCTTGTAGTAGACCTCGAGGTCGGCGTTGAAGACGTTCTTGCCGAAGAGGCCGCTCCACGAGCCGGTCCAGCCGGGGTCGGTCGGGTCCTGGAGCTTGTCCGGCCAGAAGAGCGGCCACGAGGCGGGGATGTCGCTGCGGGCGATGCCGAGCGCCTCGTCGGCGGTGTTGACGTAGCCCGAGATGGGCGCCCACGTCCACGCCTGGTTCGGGTTGTCCGGGTTCTGGCGGTAGTTCGGCACGTCGACGATGTACTCGCGGCTGCCGGACTCGCCGACCACCTCGGCGCCGGCGAAGAAGCCCGTGAGCGCGATGTAGTTGCGGCGCGTGTTCTTGGGCCACTCGTACGGGATCTCGCCCGGCACGGCGGCCGTGCGGCCCTCCTGGCCGAAGTTGAAGACGGTCGTGCGGAGGTTGTTCGCGTCGAGGTTCGTCTGGCGGCGCTCGAAGATGTTGACGCGCTCGTCCGACGGGACGTGGTTGCGGTCGATCTGGCCCTGCGCCCCGGCGGCCGGGGCGGCGAGGACGCCCGTGGCGGCGACGAGGGCGAGGAGGGAGAGGCGAAGAGTCACGGAGTCGGTCGGAGCAGACGGAGACGCAGAGCGGGTTCGACGGGCGGCGGTACGCGTACGCGCCTGTCACCTGTCACTTCAGAAGTTGACCTGGAGGCCGAGCTGGACGCGGCGCGGCTCCTCGTAGAAGTCCGGGCGGACGTAGTAGCCGGCGTCGTTGGTGGCCAGGTTCGGGCCGTTGAAGGTCACGTCCGGCAGGCCGGTGTCGCCGTAGACGCCGCCGGCGTTGCGCGCGTCGAGGAGGTTGTAGACCTGGAAGAAGACGCGCGGGCGGGCGCCCGAGACGTTGAAGTCGCGGTACGCGTAGAGGTCGACGGTGGCCGTGGAGCCGCGGCGGAAGGCGTTCTGCGGGACGGCCGGGAGCGTCCCGATCGGTCGAGCCGTCCGTCGACCGCCTGCGGCGTGTAGGGGTAGCCCGAGCCGAGGCGCCCGATGAGCGACGCGCCCCAGCCGCCGCCGCCGACGAAGGCGCTGGCGTTGAAGGTGTGGCGCTGGTCCCAGTTGAGCGGGATCAGGTTCAGGCGCGGCGAGTCGCCGCCCAGGCGCGCCGTGATGGCGTCGTTGGGGTCCGAGTTGGAGCCGTCGGCCGTCTGGAACGTGTAGTCGACGTCGAACGAGAAGCGGCCGTTGAAGCGCTTGGAGAGCGAGGCGGTGATGCCGCGGACGTTCGAGAAGTCGAGGTTGGTGTAGGTCGTGTAGCTCACGCCCGGCAGGGCGGCGTCGATCGGGAAGCCGACCGAGACCCAGTCCGAGATGTCGCGGTAGAAGCCCGTGACGTCCAGCAGGAAGTCGCGGCCCGAAGCCCTGCTGGAGGCCGATCTCGTACATCACCGTCTTCTGCGGGTCGAGGTCGGCGTTGCCGTACGGCCCGTAGCTCCGCGACTGCGTGCCGATGCGGTAGCCCGGGTTCTGGAAGAGGTACTCGTAGGTCGGGATCTGGAAGAAGTAGCCGTACGAGAAGTGGACGACGCCGCGTCTCGGTGATCGGGTACGCGAAGCCGAGGCGCGGCGAGAGCTGCAGCTTGGGGCTGGCGTCCGTGTAGAAGCGCGCGAGGCGGCTCTCGAGCGTCGTCCGGTTGTCGTCGTTGATCTCGGCGGCCTCGATGATGCCCGAGCCGTCGAGGTCGTTGTAGACGTTGATGAGCCGCTGCGGGTTGAACGCGTTGGGGTCCTGCGGGTCCACCGGGATCTGGCCGTTCGAGTCGAAGTAGTCGAAGCGGAGGCCGGCGTTGATGATGAAGTTGTCGTACTCGGCCTTGTCCTGGACGTACGTGCTGAACGTGAACGGGCGGACGCCCGAGATCTCCTGGAACGCGTTCGTGGTGCGGTCCGGGATGACGAGGCGGCGACGGGTCGTCGGGGTCCTGCGCGAGCGAGTAGCCCTGGAGGAAGATGTCGTCGAGGCGCACCTCGACGCCGGTCTTGAGGAGGTGGTGGCGGAGCGCCTGCCACGTGAAGTCGCCCTTGAGCGCGTAGTTGCGCGTCCGGCGCTCGAAGCGGCCGAGGTCCACGCCGCCGCGGAGGAAGCGGCCCGGCCCCTGCGGGACGACGCTGCGTGATCGAGCGTGCCGTCCGGCCCCGTGTACGTGATCGTGCCGGGCGTGTCCAGCAGGAACGTGTTGTTGTTGTACTCCTCGATCGTCTCGAAGGCGCGGCTCTGGTAGCCCTTGTAGAAGGTGCTCGCGTTGACCGTGTAGAAGGCTGTCGCCGAGAGGATGTGCGAGAAGTTGAGGGCCGCCGTGTAGCCCTCGTCGCGGAAGCGCGGGATGCCGCCGGGGTTCTGGCGGAAGCCGAGGTAGCGCCCGCCGAGGTCCTGGCCCGTCGCCCGCGACGCGAGCGTCGTCAGGGTGAGGTTCATGCCGGACCCGAGGAGCAGCTTCAGCGTGCGCCTGGCCCGAGACCTTCTCGTAGCCGTTGAGCGCCGTGAGGCTCGAGTCGCCGGGCGTGCCCGCGATGGTGACGTTGTTGGCGCCGTAGAGCCAGCCCTCGTTGCGGAAGTAGCGGACGAGGCCGAAGAAGCCGAGGCGGTTGCGCAGGATCGGCCCGCAGAGCGAGCCCTGCAGGTTGGAGTACTGCGTCGGGTTGAACGGGAGGTACGAGTACGGGTCCACGCCGAGGTACGGCAGCTGCCCGCCGAGCGTCGGGTACTGCGCCGACGTTGGTCCCGCGGATGACGTCGGCGCCGCCCGAGCCGGGCACGGCGTAGGTGCCCGTAAACGCCTCGAAGGAGCCCTCGAAGCGCGTGCGGCGGGTCCTTGGTGACGACGTTGATGATGCCCGAGTTGGCCTGCCCGTACTCGGCGTTGAACGTCCCCGAGATGATCTGGAGCTCCTCGATGCCCTCGTTCTCGATCTGGACCGCGACCGAGCCGTCGTAGGCGTCGGTCACGCGGACGCCGTCGATGAAGTACGCGACCTCCTTGGAGCGGCCGCCGCGGATGTGGAGGCCGCCGTCGCCGCCGGTGATGCCGGCCTGCGTCCGCAGGATGTCCCCGACCTCCTGCACGGGGAGCGCGTCGATGGTCTCGGACGTGATGCGCGCCTCGGACGACGTGAGGTCGCGGCGGACGAGGTTGGCGTCGGCCGTCACCACGACCTCCTCGAGCGAGCCCTCGGCCGAGAGCGCAACGTCGGTCGTCGTGGTGAGGTCCACGTTGACGCGGACGCCCTCGATGCGCTGCGGCGCATACCCGACGTACGAGAACGTGATGGCGTACGTGCCCGGCCGGACGCCGATGATCTGGTACTGCCCGTCGATGTCGGTCGCTGCGCCCTGCGTGCCGCCCTCGACGCGGACGGTGGCGCCGATGAGCGTCTCGCCCGACTCGGCGTCGGTGACGGTGCCGGCGAGCTTGCCGGTCTGGGCAGCCGCCGGCAGGGCGAGGAGGAGGAAGGCCAGGACGAGTCCGGCGGAAGAGACAACGCGCATGAGGGCGGTCGGCGAGAACGGTTTAGGAGCGAGCGGGCCGCGCAGGCGCGGCGGTCGAGGCGGTCGGCGGGCCGGCGGCGGGCGCCCCGGAAGGCACCTGCCCGGCGGGGAACAGGAGCACGCGCGCGACGGCCGCGCGGTCGATGGTCACGGGGATCGGCTGGCGGAGCTCGGCGAGACGCCGCGCGAGCCGGCGCTGCGCGAACGGCACGTCGAGCGCCGCGGCGATCTGCGGGCGCGCCTCGTCGAAGGTCATCGGGCGGCGCGGCACGTCCGGCCCGCGCTCGACGACGACGAAGCGGCCCTCGACGTCGAGCGGACCGACGAGCGTGCCGGGGCGGGCGGAGAAGACGGCGTCGGCGACGGTGCCGAGCTGGGCGCGCGTGACCGCCCCGAGGTCGCCGCCCGACGCAGCAGCGCCGGGGCGCAGCGAGCGCGTGCGCGCAAGGTCCGCGAAGTCGGCGCCCGACCGGAGCGCGGCAACGACGGCGTCCGCCTCGGGCCGCGTCGCGACGAGGATCTCGCGGGCGCGGACGCGCCGGCTCCGTGAGGTACAGGTCGTGGTCGCGAGCGTAGGCTGCGCGGAGCGTGTCGGCCGGGACCGGCATCGTCTGGCGCATCTGGCGCTTCGCCTCGGCGAAGGTCCAGTCGTCGAGCTGCATCGCGATAGAGAGCTGAACGCCCGGATCGCGGTCCATGCCCGCGGCACGCGCCCGGGCCGCGATCTCGCTGGCGCACGACGACGCCCTCGACGTACTCCCGCAGCGACGCCTCGTCGCGGACGGCCGCGCGCTGGCGGTCGGTCATCGCGCCGGCCTCACGCCTCGATGTCGCCGACGGTCAGCACGCCCGGCGCGTCGCCTCGGACGTGAAGCGGACGAGCGGCGTCCGCGCGCCACGCGGCGCGGGCCTCGCCCGAGAGCGTCCCGCCGTCGCCCGTCGCGAAGGCGACGAGGCGCGTGAGAGCGGAGGCGTCGAACTGTGGCGCGGCGGCGTCGAGGACGCGGCGGCCCAGCGCGAAGCGCGCCTCGGTCCGCTTGCGGCGCGTGAGGTAGCGCTCGAGCTGCGGGCGCTTCGCCTGGAAGGCGTCCTCGGTGATGAGCGTGCCCGTCGTGCGCGCGTCGACGCGGAGGACCGAGTAGCCGGACGCCGTGCGGACGGGCTCCGAGACCTGCCCGATCGGCAGGGCGTAGGCGGCCGCCTCGAAGGCCGGGTCCATGTCGTCGTGCGCGAAGTCGCCGAGGGCGCCGCCCGAGGCGGCGAGGCTGGAGTCGCGGAAGGTCTCGCGGGCGAGTGCCTCGAACGTCTCGCCGGCCGCGAGGCGCGCCCGGAGGGCGCGGGCCTCCGTCAGCGAGCGTGCGTAGAGGTGGTGGGCGCGGTAGGTCGTGTGCGCCATCTGGAACTCGCGCCGCAGGTCCGCCTCGGTGACCGCGAGGCTGTCCGCCATCTCGGTTGCCGTGTAGCGGTCGACGAGCGCCTTGGACTCGGCGAAGGCGCGGGCGGCCTGGTAGCCGTCGCGTCTCCTCGATCCCGTTGCGCCGCGCGTCCTCGACGACGAGGCGCTTGCTGACCAGCGACTCGAGGACGGCGTCGCGGACGGCCGGGTCGTCGCCCTGGAGGCCGACGCGGAAGACGTACTGGGCGTAGGCGTCGGCGAGGTCGGCCGCCGTGATGCGGCTGTCGCCGACCGTCGCGACGACGTCACCGTCGGCCGCCGCGACGTCCGTCCCGCGCACGCTCCACCACGCCGCGCCGACGAGGGCGACGAGGGCCACGGTCGAGACGGCGAGCGTCGCGGGCCGGCGGAACAGGGGCGCGAAGGTGGCCATCAGGCGAAGGCGGGGACAGAGACGCCGCCCGACGTCTCACGGACGACGAGTTGGGGCGCGAAGACGGTGTGCGACGGCGGCGTCTCGGGGTCGCGGAGGCGCCGGAGGAGCTTTTCGGTCGCGAGGCGGCCCATCTCGACCATCGGCTGCGCGAGCGTCGTCAGGCCGACGTAGGCCGGCCGAGGCGGTGTCGTCGAAGCCGACCATCTGGAGGTCGTCGGGCAGGCGGAGGCCGGCCTCGTGGGCCGCGCGCATCGCGCCGAAGGCCATCACGTCGGCCGCGACGAAGACGGCGGTCGGCCGGGCGGCGGGATCGGCCGAGAAGCGCTCGAGGAGCGTCTTCATGCCGCAGTAGCCGGCGAAGCGCGTGTAGCCGTCCTGGTCGAGGTCCCACTCGGCCGAGACGATGAGGCGCTCGTCGGGCTCGAGGCCCGCCGCGGCGAGGCCGTCGAGGTAGCCCGCGCGGCGCTCGGCCGCCGGCACGGACGTGCCGACGGGCAGCACGAGGCCGATCCGCTCGTGCCCCTGTTCGGCGAGGTGGCGCACGGCCTCCTGACCGCCGCGGCGGTTGTCCACGGCGACCGAGTCGAACGCCTCGTGCTCGGAGTCCACGAGGACGACGGCGCGGCGGCTGGCGGTGATGCGGCGCGCCCGCTCGGCCGTGATGGGCGTCGAGACGAGCAGCAGCCCGTCGGAGCGGCCGCGCTGCACGGCCCGCGCGAGCTGCCCGTCGACGCGGTCCAGCGTGCGGCTGGCGTAGACGAGCAGGTCGTAGGCGCTCGCGTCGAGGCGGTCCTGGATGCCGCGGAGGACCTCCATGAAGAAGAACGAGGTCATCATCGGCACGACGGCCGAGATGAGCTGCGTGTTCTGCCGCGCGAGGCTCTGCGCGCTCGCGTGCGGCTGGTACCCGAGGTCCTCGGCCACACGGAACACCTTACGGCGCGTCGCCTCGGACACGCGCGGGTGCTCGTTGAACACCCGCGAGACGGTCGCGATGGAGACGCGCGCGCGGTCGGCGATGTCGTAGATCGTGATGGACACGGGGCGGCGGGAGCGGGCGCTGAGTGGAAGCGCTTTGTGAAAGCGCTTACAGCGGGGATTGGGATGATAGGGACGGGCGAGTCCCCGCGTCAAGGCACCGCGCGGCGCACCATGGCTGCGCCGAGGCGTCTACGCCCGCTGAGGTGCGTGGCGCATCATGGAAGGGCTTTCACACGACGCGACACCCGGCGCGGGCCGCATTTTTCATCTGGCGGACCGTCGCAAGGTGTCCTGGACTCTCCCTTGCCGCGCCCACCGCGTCGGGCAGGGTCAGCGCTGTGTGGCGCGTTCCGCGGCGCCGCGTCCGCCCGGACCCTACTGCGCCGCGGCGACCATCCCGATGATGCCGCCGCGGATCATCGCGACGGCGATGGCGGCGAGGAACAGGCTCGCGACCTTCGCGATGGCCTTCGACGTGTCCTGCCCGAAGATGGCGAGCAGGCGCGGGCCAAAGGTGAACGCGACGAACACGAGCGAGAGGTTGAGCAGGATCGAGACGAGGGTCACCGGCCCGCCGTACTGGCCTTCGGCGATGAGGACCGTCGTGATGGCACCCGGCCCGATGATGAGCGGGATGCCGAGCGGCACGATCGGCAGGTCCACGGCCGGATAGTCGCTCTTCCCGGGGACCGTCGCCTCGGTGAAGCGCTCGCGGTCCTCGTCCGTCCCGCCGCGGCGCTTCTTGGACTCGCCGAAGGCGAGGTCCGAGATTGAGATCGTGAGCAGGATCAGCCCGCCGCCGACGCGCAGGTCGTCCACGGTGATGCCGAGCGACTCGAAGATGACCTTGCCCGCGAAGACCATCAGCACGGCGAGCGTGAACGCCGCCGCGAGCGCGCGCACGAGCAGCCGCTTGCGGTCGGACGCCGAGAAGCCCTCCGTCATCCCGATGTACAGCGGCAGGATGCCGGGGATGTTGATCGCGACGAACAGCGGCAGGAAGGCCGCGATAAGGTCGGCGAGAAAGGTCGGGACGGGCATCGGCGGGGCGGAGGGCGGCTCTCAGGATAGATCGGCTGAAGCACCGGCGCGCCTAACTTTGAGCAGACGGCGGAAGGAGATGCAGTTTGAAGGGAATGCCGTATCGGGACACCTGTCCCAGACCACCGCTCGACGACCGGCCGCCCCACTCGTCAAACGCCCGACCCTACCGTGGACCCCCGCCGCAACCTCATCAGCCAGAAGAAGCCGGTCTACCCCGTCGGCGACCACTTCGCGGAGTACCTCGCGCGCTACGGGCGCCTCGGCGCGGACGGCGTGACGTACTCGGACCTGCTCCGCGCCGCGGGCCAGATTCCGCTCTACGACGACTTCGGGCAGGACACCCTCTGGAGCACCGTCTACTACGGGCCGTCCGAGACGCGCGAGATCCACGACGCGCTCCGGCGGACGTACGCGCTGCTGAAGTCTGGCGGCGACCTGTCCACCGTCGAGCACCTCGAGGTCGACCGCATCGACCTCTGCCTCTACGGCAACACGCTGCCGTTCCGGGTCCGCATCATCAACCGGCTGAACGACAACTTCGACTACTTCTACGTCAAGCGCGCCGACGCGAGCCGCGCCTACGGCCTCGACCTCGAGCACGTCCTCTCGCCGAACCACATCAACTTTCTCGTCCTCCTCGGCGGGCAGGACCAGACGCTCATCGAGGAGCACATCGTCGGCATCCCCGGCGACGCGTTCATCCGGGACCGCCTGCCGGACAACCGCTTCGACCAGGTGCGCCTCGCCAAGGAGTTCGTCAAGTTCAACGAGCGCTGCTTCGTGCGCCTCCTCGGCGACATGCACGCCGGCAACTGGGTCGTGGACATCACGCCGGACTTCGAGAAGCTCCACTACCGCCTCCGGCCGATCGACTTCGACCAGCAGAGCCACCACCCGAAGCGGCAGGTCTACCTCCCGCAGTTCTTCCCGCAGAACAACCCGGTCATCGCCTTCGGCCTCCAGCACCTCACGGAGCGCACGACGGACCAGTACCAGCGCGAGGAGCGGGCGCTCATCGCGGGCCGCCTCCGCGTCGAGCGCACGCGCTACGACGCCCTCCTGGACGTCATGCGCGAGGACCTTATCGCGCCGCCCGAGTACGTCGCGGCGCTCGGCCGGAGCCTCGCGGCGCACTACGGCGACGCCGCGTTCACGCGCGCCGCGACGATGGGCGAGCTCGTCGGGCTTTCGCTGGACCTGCTGCTGTCGCGGGCGGACCCGGCCACGGCGCGCCTCGGCGTGCCCGTCGGCTAGGTCCGCCCGCGGTTCTGTCCGCGCCGCTGTGTCAGCGGACGACGGTGAGGCGGCTCGTCGCCGTCTGGCCGCCGGCCGTCACGCGGACGACGTAGACGCCGGCTGGCCACGCCGCCGTGTCGAGCCCGAGCACGTGTGCGCCCGCGCCGAGCGTCCCGCCCTCGACGTGCGCGACCTCGCGGCCGAGCGTCGAGAAGACGGACACCGTGACCGCCGCCGCCTCAGGTAGCGTCAGCCGGAGCTGCGCCGCGCCCGCGGCCGGGTTCGGGAACGCTGCGACCGCGAGCGCCTCGACGGCCGGCGTGCCCTCGCTCGCCACGCGGATCGGCGACTGGAATACCCACAGGCCCGCGCCCGCATCCGCGAGCACGACGAGCCGGTCCGCCGCGTCGACGCCCGTCGCGCGGTCCGACGACTGGATGACCGCTCCCGCCATGGGCACGGCCGGGTTCGTGACGTCGTACTGGTAGAGGCCCACGAAGTCCACCGACGCGTACGCGAACCCGTTGTCGAGCGCGACGTCGACGGACGAGCCGCCGGCGATGGCGTTGGCCGAGCTGAGGAGCACGGGCGCGGCGGGGTTGCTGGCGTCGATGATCGAGAGCGCGAGCGCCCCGCCGGGCTGGCTGTCGGCGAGGTACGCCGTCGTCCCGGAGACCTCGACCGCGGACGAGAAGTTGCCGACCGAGCCGAGGCTCAGCGGCGTCATCGCGGCCGGGTTCGAGACGTCGAGAATGGACAGGCCGCTGCCGAACGTCGCCACGTAGGCGCGGCCGCCGCTCACGTCGATGCCGTAGCTCTGGTTGCCCGTCGCCTCCTCGTCGAGGACGGCGAAGCCGCCGCCGGCGCCGTTCGCCGCGACGACCGTCCCGTCCTGCGCGCCGTTGACACCCGTCGCGACGAAGACGGTGGAGCCGGAGACGTCCACGCCGAAGGCCGAGCGGGCCGTCGGGGTGAAGCCGAGAACAGTCGGGTTGGCCGGGTCGGAGACGTCGATCCGCGTCACGCCTGCCGCCGGCGGCTCGCTGCGGTTGACGACGTAGGCCGTCGTGCCGAGCACGTCCACGCCGTCCGTGTTGGGCAGGCCGCGGACGCGCCCGAGCTCGACCGGCGCCGCCGGGTTCGAGAGGTCGATGATGCGGACCTGCCCGAGGAGGTCCGCGATGTACGCGCGCGTCCCGACGACGTTGACCTTGAACGAGAAGCCGCCGTTGTCGATGAGCCGCGTCTGGGTGATCGCCGCCGGGTTCGAGACGTCGAGCACGCGGACGCCGCTGAAGCGGTTGCCGACGTACGCGGTCGTCCCCGAGAGGACGATCGACTGGCCCGAGCCGCTCACGCCGAAGCCGAGGGTGCCGAGTTGCGTGATCGCCGCCGGGTTCGCCACGTTGAGCGCCACGATCCCGTCGTCACGGCCGACGTAGGCCGTCGTGCCGCTCACCGCGACCGAGCGGATCTGGCTGCTGTCGATGGCGAACCGCCCGAGCTCGACCGGAGCCGCCGGGGTCGAGATGTCCACGACGACGAGGCCGACGGCGTTGACGCTGACGTAGGCCCGCGTCCCGACGACGACGACGCGGGTCGCGAAGCCGCCGAGCGCGAGCGTGCCCGTGAGCGTCGGCGTGGCGGCGTTCGTCACGTCGATGACGCCGAGGCCCGCGTTGCCGGCGGCGACGACCGCCGTCGTGCCGCTCAGCGCGACGCTCAGGACCGAGCCACTGGGGACGGTCACGAACCCGCGAGCGACGGGCGCCGCGGGCGCCGTCACGTCGTACAGCCGGAGCCCGCCGCCCGCGGCGGCGCCGTAGGCCGTCGTCCCGCTCACAACGACGTCGGAGAAGCTGCGTCCGGTCACCGCGCCGACGGCCGTCGGTGCGGCGGGGTTGCTCACGTCGACGATCTGGAGGCTGCCGCGTGTGGCGTAGGGCGTCCCGCGCGAGACGGGCACGTAGGCCAGCGTGCCCTGCACCGCCACGCCCTGCACGACGCCCTGCGTCGCGAGAAAGCGCCCGAGGACGGTCGGCGCGCCGGCGCCGCTCACGTCGAGGAGCTCGAGGTAGCCGCCGTTGGAGCGGTAGAGGATGTTTCCGACGACCGCGACGCCGCGCGTCTCGCCGTCGGCGAGGCGCCCGAGGAGCGTGAGCGTCGTCCCGTTGAGGGCGGTCGGTGCGTCCTCGTCCGTTCCGGAGATCTCGGCGGGCTGGGCGGCGAGCGCGCCAGGCAGCGCCTCGCCGGTCGTCGGGTCGAAGCGGGCGCTCTGCGCGAACGTCGGCGCGGCGATGAGGCCGAGGAGCGCGGGCAGCGCGAGGCGGGCGTAGAAACGGGACATAGACCAGCGGGAGTGAGGGAACGGTGAAGGTAGCTCGCTCGCCACGCCGGCTCAGCCGCGCACGAACGGGTTGTGCGCGCGCTCGTGCCCGATCGTCGTCGGCGGGCCGTGGCCGGGGAGAACCTGCGTCTCGGGCGGGAGCACGTAGAGCGTCTCGCGGATCGAGGCGGCGAGCGTGTCCATCGAGCCCTCCCACAGGTCCGTTCGCCCCACGGACTCGCGGAACAGCACGTCGCCGCCGATGAGGAGGGCGTCGGCCTCGGCGTAGAACGCGACCGAGCCCGGCGAGTGGCCCGGCACGTGGAGCACCGTGAACGAGTGGTCGCCGAGCGCGACCGTGTCGCCGTGCGCGAGGCGGTGCGCCAGCGGCGGCGGCGCGTCCACGCGGACGCCGTACAGCTCGCCCTGTGCGACGGCGCCCACGAGCAGCGGCTCGTCGGCCGGGTGCATCTGCCAGCCGCCGTGCTCGGCCGTCGCGCCGTAGACGTGCTGGAAGTGGGCGCAGCCGAAGATGTGGTCGATGTGGCCGTGCGTGAGCAGCAGGTGCCGCACGCGCAGGCCGAGCGCGTCGATGTAGGCCTCGACGGCCTCGCGCTCCTCGCGCGTCGCCGTGCCGGGGTCGATGAGCGCCGCCTCGGTGCCGTCGTGCACGACGAGGGCGTTCTCGGAGAACGGGCTGACGACGAACGTCTGGGCGGTGAGCGGCATGGCGGTGAGAGGGAGGGCGGAGGGGAAGATCGGACCTGCATGCGGCGTTCCGCGCTGGGCGGATTTCTCTGCATTTGACCGCCTTCCGCCCGCTGCCCGCTGCATTTTCCCCTTCCCGCACCTGCCGCCCCATCAAGCGCCTCCACCGGACCCTGCTGCTCTCCCTCCCGCTGCCGTTCGTGGCTGCGTTCGGGACGCTCATGTTCCTGCTGCTGATGCAGTTCCTGATCCAGTACCTGCCCGAGCTCGTCGGGCGCGGCCTGCCGATCGGGGCGCTCGTGGAGCTCGTCGGCTACAACCTCGCGTACATGGTGACGCTGGCCGTGCCGATGGCGTGGCTCATCGCGCAGCTCGCCGCGTTCGGGCGCCTCAGCGAGAGCCGGGGCTACCTCGTGGCGCGCTCGGCCGGCATCTCGCTCGTGCGCCTCGCGTGGCCCGTGTTCGTCGTCGGGGCCCTGCTCACGGCGGGCATGATGGTGTTCAACAACGAGCTGCTGCCCGAGGCGAACTACCGCATGAACGGCCTCTGGCGGGACATCCGCGTCGCGCGGCCGGGCTTCGCCCTCACCGCGGGCACCTTCTACACCGGCGTCGACGGCTACGCGATCCGCGCCGACTCGATCCCGCAGGACGGCTCGGGCACGCTCCTCGGCGTGACCGTCTACGAGACGCGGAGCGAGGGCGGCGGCGACGCGGTCCTCACGGCCCGCCGGGCGCGGCTGCAGTCGCAGTACGGCGGGCAGCGCCTCACGATGCTCCTCGAGGACGGCGAGCTGCACCACCGCGACGGGTCGGGCCAGAACCGCTACGAGCGCCTCGCCTTCGGCCGCTACCGCATGGCCCTCGACCTGTCGAGCCTCTCCGGCTTCGAGCGCCGCGACGCCGGCGGCGGCCGCACGGACCGCTCGATGCGGACGTCCGACATGCTGGCCGTCCTCGACTCGCTCGGGCAGGCCTCGGACACGCGGCGCGACACCCTCGCGGCCGTCCTCGTCCGCGGCGGCCGCTCGCCCGGCGACGACGTGGCGGGCGCCGCGCCGCTCTTCACCGCGCCCGCCGCCGTCCCTGACGGCCGCACGTTCGGCGCCGAGGCGCCCGCCGCGCGCCTGCCGGCTGCCGAGGCGCCCGCGGCGCAGCCCGACTCCACCCGCGCCGCGCCGCCGCGCGCGCTCCTCGCCGGCCTCGACCCGACGGAGCGCGCGGCCGTGCTCGCGCTCGCCGCAGACCGCGCCCGGACGGCCCGCAGCGCCGCCGAGATCGCCGCCTCGGGCGACACGTGGGACACGCAAGCAGATCGACCGCTACCGGGTCGAGATCTACAAAAAGAACTCGATCGCGCTCGCCTGCCTCGTGTTCGTGCTCGTCGGCGTGCCGCTCGGGCTGTCCGTCTCGCGCGCCGGCGTCGGGCTCGTGGCCTAGCCTCGCCGTGTTCGTCTTCCTGTTCTACTGGATCACGCTCGTGCAGGGCGAGAAGCTGGCCGACCGCGAGATGCTGCCGGCGTGGCTCGGCATGTGGGCCGCGAACGCCATCATCGGCGTCCTCGGGGCGTACCTCTTCGCCCGCGAGGCCCTCGACCCCGCCCTGCCCGACCCCGTCCGCGCCCTCGCCGGCCGCTTCTCGAAGCGCGACTGACGCTCCGGTCCCTTCGGGACGCGGTCCGGACGCTTCGGGACGCGATCCGGACGCTTCGGGACGACGCTTCCGGGCGCCTTCGGGACGCGATCCGGAGCCTTCGGGCCGGTGTCCGGGTCTTCCGCGATGGCATCCGGGTGTTCCGGGAGGCGCTCCGGGGACGTCGGGGCACATGTCGGAGCGGGCCGGCGGTACCATCGGGCCTGCCCCCGCACCTGCCTCATGCTCGTCCTCGTCCCCACGCCGGTCGGCAACCTCGAAGACATCACGATGCGCGCGCTGCGCGTGCTCCGCGAGGCGGCCGTCGTCGCGTGCGAGGACACGCGCACGACGGGCGTGCTGCTCGCGCCACTACGGCATCACGACGCCGCGGACGAGCTTCCACGTCCACAACGAGCACGGCAAGGCGGCGCACCTCGTCGCGCGGATGCTCGCCGGCGAGACGGTCGCGCTGTGCTCGGACGCCGGCACGCCGGGCATCTCGGACCCCGGCTTCCTGCTCGTGCGCGCGGCCGTCGAGGCGGGCGTGCGCGTCGAGGCGCTGCCCGGGCCGACGGCCTTCGTGCCGGCCCTCGTGGCGAGCGGCCTGCCGTGCGACCGCTTCGTCTACGAGGGCTTCCTGCCGCACAAGAAGGGCCGACAGACGCGCCTGAAGGCCATCGCGGCCGAGCCGCGGACGGTCGTGCTCTACGAGAGCCCGCACCGCCTCGTGCGCCTGCTCGGCGAGCTCGCCGAGCACTGCGGGCCCGAGCGGCAGGCGTCCGTCGCCCGCGAGCTCACGAAGACGTTCGAGGAGAACCGCCGCGGGACGCTCGCCGAGCTCGCCGCCCACTACGGCGCGCAGGAGAAGGTGCGCGGCGAGATCGCGGTCGTGATCGCCGGGTCCGACGAGAAGCCGGCCCGCGAGCGCGCGTCTCGCGAGAAAGCGCCGCGCGAGCGGGCCGAGCGCCGCCGCGCGGAGTAGTCTCCCCCATCTCGCCCCGATGCCGATGCGCCTCGTCCTCCTCTCCGCCCTGCTCGCCGCCCTCCCGGCCTGCGCCCAGACCGCCCCGCCCATGCCCCCGCCCGCCCCCGCACCCGTCGGTTCCGAAACCACGCCCGAGACCGCGGCCGAGGCGCGCGTCCGCGCCGTCATCGCGCAGGACGGCGTCCACGTGGTCCACTTCTGGGCGCCGTGGTGCGACAACTCGACGGCCGAGCTCGGCGCCGGCTGGTACGAGGTCGTCGAGCGCCACCCGGACGTGTCGTTCACGTTCGTCACGCTCTGGAACGACGGCGAGGTCGGCGAGGCGACGCTGGCGCGCTACGCGATCCCGGCCGGCGTCGAGCGCCTCGTCGTGCCCGGCCCGAACCCGCCGCGCGCCGAGCGCCGCACGACGTTCCTCGGCATGCCGGTGACGTGGATCCCGACGACGTGGGTCTTCAACCGCAACGGCGCAGCTCGCGACGGCCTTCAACTACGGCGAGGCGACGCCCGCGCAGCTCGACGCCGCCATCGCCGGCGCCGCCTCGGCCTGGCCGCACTGACAGAAGGCGGAGGCGCCGTGTCTACCCGAGCAGGACGCCCGCGATGGTCGCCGTCATGAGGTTGGCGAGCGTGCCCGCGAGGACGGCGCGCAGGCCGAGCGAGGCGATCTCGCCCGTCCGCTCCGGCGCGAGCGGCCCGATGCCGCCGATCTGGATCGCGATGGACGAGAAGTTGGCAAAGCCGCACAGCGCGAACGTCGTCATGACGATCGTCTTGGGCAGGAGCGTGCCCGCCTCGATGCCGTCGGCGAGGGCGAGGTAGCCGACGAACTCGTTGAGGACCACCTTCTGCCCGAGGATCGCGCCGAAGGCCGTGATGTCGGGGGTCGGGATGCCGATGAGCCACGCGACCGGCGCGAGGACCACGCCGAGGACCTGCTGGATGGAGGTCGTGTAGCCGAAGAAGCCGGCGCCCCAGCCGAGGAGGCCGTTGAGCAGCGCGATGAGCGCGATGAACGCGATGAGCATGGCGCCGACGTTGAGCGCGAGCTGCATGCCGTCCGCGGCGCCCGCCGCCGCCGCGTCGATGACGTTGCGCGGGCCCTCGTGCGCGTCCGGCACGGTCTCGGTCGCATCCTCGGAGGACACGGCCGAGTGGACCGGCGTCGCGTCCGCCACGGCCGGCCCGTCCGGGACGTGCGCGTCGACCTTCCGGGTCTCGGGGATGAGGATCTTGGCGAGCACGAGCGCCGCAGGCGCGGCCATAACGCTCGCGCCGAGCAGGTTCGTCGCGAACAGCTGCTGCCCCGCCTCGACGGTGAGCCCGTTGACGGCGGCGAAGCGCGCGCCGAGCAGCTGGATGTAGCTCGCCATGACGCCGCCGGCGATCGTCGCCATGCCGCCGACCATGACCGCGAGCAGCTCCGAGCGCGTCATGTCCTTGATGTACGGCCGGATGACGAGCGGCGCCTCGGTCTGCCCGACGAAGATGTTGGCCGTGACGGAGAGCGTCTCCGGGCCCGAGGTGCCCATCGCGCGCTGCACCACGAACGCCATCCCGCGCACGATGACCTGCATCACGCCGAGGTAGTACAGGATCGACATCAGCGCCGAGAACACAATGATCGTCGGCAGCACCTGCGCGAAGAAGAAGAAGCCCAGCGTGCCCTCCGCGCCGGGCGAGATGGCGAGGTTGCCGAAGATGAAGCTCGCGCCCTCGGTGACATTGCCGAGGAACCGGACGAACAGGCCCGCGAACCACGCGAAGCCGATCGCGGGCCAGCCGAGCGGCGCGAACGTCGCGCTCATCGCCGGCCCCTTGAGGATGATGATGCCGAAGACGAGCTGCAGCGCGAGCCCCACGCCGACCGTCCGCCAGTTGATGCCGCGGCGGTTCGAGGAGAGCGCGAACGCGAGCGCGAGGATCGAGGTGAGGCCGAGAAGGCCGCGGGCGACGGAGGCGAGGTCCATGCAGAGCGGGGAGCGAGAAGCCGGAAGATCGCCCTCGCGCGCCGCCTGCGGTAGCCACGCCGCACGACGCGCGCGAGACCGCTGTCCGCCGCGCCGTGCGGCCCGGCCGGAGGCTCGACGGCGCATGAGAGGCGTGTCCCCGCCCCGACCCCGGGCAATGCCCCGACGGTTCCGCTGCCGCGTTCTACATTGCGCCCGCCCGGCCGCGCCGCGCCGGCCCACCGTTCCCTCTCCCCTGCCCTCCCCGCGAATGGCGAATCCTCTGTTCCAGACCAAGTCCGTCTCCGACCTCCAGGGCGACGGCGGTCATGGCTCCGGTCTCAAGCGCACCCTCGGGCCGCTTCAGCTTACGATGCTCGGCATCGGGGCCATCATCGGCACCGGCATCTTCGTGCTCACGGGCACAGCCGCGGCCGGCGGCGCGAGCCATGTCGGGGCGGGCCCGGCCATCGTCATCTCGTTCCTCATCGTCGCCGTGGCGTGCGGCCTCGCGGCGCTGTGCTATGCCGAGTTCGCGAGCATGATTCCGATCTCTGGCTCGGCGTACACCTACGCCTACGCCTCGTTCGGCGAGCTCGTCGCGTGGATCATCGGCTGGGACCTCATCCTCGAGTACGCCGTCGGCAACATCGCCGTCGCCATCGGCTGGAGCGCCTACTTCACCGAGTTCCTCGCCTACTACAACATCCACCTGCCGGCGTGGCTCGCCATCGACCCGATCTCGGCGTCGAACGCCGTCGCGGACCCCGGCAAGTACACCGAGATCGCGGCCGTCGCGGCGCAGGCGTTTGCCACGGCGCCGAACATTGGCTTCCCGCTCATCATCAACCTGCCGGCCGTCCTGATCACGTTCCTCGTGACGGCGCTGCTGATCTACGGCGTCAAGGAGAGCGCGAACCTCAACGCGGGCCTCGTCTTCCTCAAGATCGGGCTCATCCTGCTGTTCCTCTACGTCGGCGTGCAGCACCTGGACTTTGCCCAGTTCTGGGCGGGCCTTGCAGACCCGAGCCTGCCGGGCGTCGAGCCGGGCGCGACGAAGTTCATGCCGGCCGGCTGGAGCGGCATCTTCACCGGCGGCGCGCTGATCTTCTTCGCCTACATCGGCTTCGACGCCGTGAGCACGACGGCCGAGGAGGCCAAGAACCCGCAGCGCGACCTCCCGCTCGGCATGATCGCGAGCCTCGTCATCTGCACGCTTCTCTACATCGCCGTGTCGGTCGTCCTCACGGCGATGGCCCCGCTGAGCACGCTCGCCAACGCGCACCCCGTCGCCGCGGCGCTCCAGGCGGTCGGCGAGCCCGGCATCGCGACTGTTATCTCGTTCGGCGCGGCGCTCGCCATCGTCTCGGTCCTGCTCGTGTTCCAGTACGGGCAGACGCGCATCTTCTTCTCGATGTCCCGAGACGGGCTTCTGCCGCCGGCGTTCTCGAAGATCCACCCGCGCTTCCGCACGCCCGTCTTCGCGACCGTCATCACGGGCATCTTCGTCGCCATCCCGGCCGGGCTCATCGACATCGCGGTCGCGGCGGAGCTCACCAACATCGGGACGCTCTTCGCCTTTGTGCTCGTCTCGGCGGGCGTGCTGATCCTCCGGAAGTCGGACCCGGACCGCCCGCGCGGCTTCCGCGTCCGCGCCGTCTGGCTCGTCGCGCCGGCGTCGATCGTGATCTGCATCGTGCTGATGCTGAAGCTGCCGCTGGACACGTGGATCCGGTTCGTCGTGTGGCTCGCGCTCGGCCTGATCGTGTACTTCCTCTACGGCGCGAAGCACTCGACGCTGCGCCGCGGCGGCCAGGCGACGTTCACGCCGGGCGAGCCCGAGACGCTGTCGCCGCTCCAGTCCGGCGACCTCCTTCAGGACCAGCCGCCGGGCGTCTGACGCCCTCTCCCGACGCCGCCTTCCGGGCGGCGTCGGCCGTTCTGCCCTCCTCTGAACCCACACCCATGAGCCCCACCGACGCCGCCCCCGTCGAGACCCTGCCCGGCGCGCCGGGCGCCGACGGCCCCGCCCTCCGCCGCGGCCTCGGCCTCTGGGACGCCACCATGATCGTCGCCGGGTCGATGATCGGCTCCGGCATCTTCATCGTCTCGGCCGACATCGCGCGGCAGGTCGGCGCGCCGGGGTGGCTGCTCGTCGTGTGGGTCGTGACGGGCCTGCTGACGCTTGCCGCGGCGCTGAGCTACGGCGAGCTCGCCGCGATGATGCCCAAGGCCGGCGGCCAGTACGTGTACCTCCGCGAGGCCTTCGGCCCGCTCGCAGGCTTCCTCTACGGCTGGACGCTCTTCGCCGTCATCCAGACGGGCACCATCGCCGCGGTCGCCGTCGCGTTCGCGCGCTTTCTCGGCGTGCTCGTGCCCGGCATCGCCGAGAACACGTACCTCGTCGCGCCGGTCGGCATCGGCGGCGGCTACGCGCTCTCGCTCTCGACGGCGCAGGCCGTCGGGCTCGTGATGATCGCGCTGCTGACGTGGACCAACACGCGCGGCCTCCGCACGGGCACGGCCATCCAGAACACGTTCACGATCGCCAAGACGGGCGGCCTGCTCGCGCTGATCGTGCTCGGCCTCGTCGTCGGCTACAACGCGCTCGCGGCCGGCGCCAACTTCGGCAACCTGTGGACGCCGCGGGGCACGCTCCAGAGCGTCTCGTCCGGCGGCGGCCTCACCGCCGCGTCCGCCTTCGGCCTGTTCGTCGCGATCTGCGTCGCCCAGACCAACTCGCTGTTCTCGTCCGACGCGTGGAACAACGTGACTTTCATCGCGGGCGAGGTCGAGAACCCGAAGCGCAACCTCCCGCTCGCGCTCGCGCTCGGGACGGGCGCCGTGACGGCGCTCTACCTGCTCGCCAACCTCGCCTACCTCGTCACGCTGCCCATCGAGACGATGCAGGGCGTGCCGTCGGACCGCGTCGCCTCGGCGACGATGGACGTCGTCTTCCCCGGCGCGGGCGCGCTCGTGATGGCCGTCGTGATCCTCGTCTCGACGTTCGGCTGCAACAACGGCCTCATCCTCGCCGGCGCGCGCGCCTTCTACGCGATGGCTGCCGACGGCCTCTTCTTCCGCAAGGCGGCAGCGCTCAACCGGCACCGCGCGCCGGCGTGGGCGCTCGTCATCCAGGGCCTCTGGGCCGCCGCCCTCGTGCTGCCGCGGACGGTCCGCCCGGACGGCACCTACGGCAACCTCTACGGCGACCTGCTGACGTACGTCATCTCGGCCGCCCTGCTGTTCTACATCCTCACCATCGCCGGCATTTTCCGCCTGCGCAAGACGCGCCCCGACGCCGAGCGCCCCTACAAAGCCTTCGGCTATCCGGTCGTCCCGGCGCTCTACATGGTCGGTGCGGCCGTCGTCCTCGGCGTCCTGTTCGTCTACCAGGGCCCGACGACGTGGCCCGGCCTCGCGCTCGTCGCGACGGGCCTGCCGGTGTACGCCCTCTGGCGCCGCCGCCCGGCCTGAGCTACAGCCGCGCAAGGCGCCCGCCGTCGACGCGGAGGGCCTCGCCGGTGACGAACGCGGCATCGTCGGACAGCAGAAATGCGATTGCTGCGGCGACCGTCTCGGGCGCGCCGACGTCCTCGGGCGCGAGGGTCTCGGCGCCGGACTCGAGGTTCGGGTTCTCGCGCAGCATCGGTGTCTCGATGGCGCCGGGCAGCACGGCGTTGGCGCGGATGCCTCGCTCACGGCCCTCGATGGCGGCCGAGCGCGTGAGCGAGACGAGGGCGGCCTTCGCCGCGGCGTACGTCGCCACGTTGGGCGTCGTCATCTCAGCATGGATGCTGGACACGTTGACGATGGCCCCGCCGCCGCTCATCAGGCGGAAGGCGTCGCGCATGAGCCAGTAGGCGCCGATCAGGTCCACGCTGAGCGTGTGCTGCCAGTCCGCAGCCGTCCACGCGTCGAAGGCTTTGAAGTCCATCACGCCGGCGTTGTTGACGACGCCGTCGAGGCGGCCCCAGCGCTCGACCGCGCCCGACGTGCACGCCGCGACGGCCGCCTCGTCCGACACGTCGCAGAGGCAGGCCCACACGTCCGCCGCGCCCGCATCGCGGACGGCCTGCTCCGTCGCGGCAAGGTGGTCCTCGGAGTGGACGGCCGCGACGATGCGGGCGCCCTCCGAGCCGAGGCGGCAGGCGGTGGCGAGGCCGATGCCGCCGCTGGCGCCGGTGACGATCACGACGCGGTCGGTAAAGCGCATGGAATCTCAGGCAGTGTCGGGGCCCTACGACGCGTCCGCGGACGCGGCTCCACCCGGAGTCGTCTCCGCCGGTGAGCCTCTCGCCAGCCCGGTTGCCCCGCCCTGTTCCGGAACCCACCGCAGCACTGCGCGATCCACGGCACCGCTCAGACTCAGCAGAGCGTCGAAGATGAGGTGCGGCGCCTGACGCCGCTCTCCCATGCCCATCCCTCATGCCCTTCTATGGACCACGCGGACGTCGCCATCATCGGGACCGGATTCGGCGGCCTCGCCACAGCCCTGCGCCTCATCGACGCCGGTGAGGACGTCGTGCTGCTCGAGCGCGCCGGCGCCGTCGGCGGGGTCTGGCGTGACAACGTCTACCCCGGCGCGGCGTGCGACGTCGAGAGCCGGCTCTACGGCCTCGCCGCAGTGCCCAACGCCAGTTGGACGCGCCGCTTTGCGCGGCAGCCCGAGATCCGCGCCTACCTCGAGCGCGTCGTAGACGACCGCGGCCTGCGCGCGCGCATCCGCTTCGGGACGGACGTGACGCGCGCCGCGTGGGACGGCGCCGCGGCGCTGTGGCGCCTCGACACGACCGCCGGCGAGGTCACGGCCCGCGTCCTCGTCTCCGCCTCGGGCGCCCTCGCCGAGCCGCGCCTGCCCGATCTGCCCGGCCTCGACGCGTTCCGCGGCGCCCTCCTGCACACGGCGCGCTGGGACGGCTCGCTGAGCCTCGACGGAAAGCGCGTCGCGGTCGTCGGGACCGGCGCGTCGGCGGTGCAGGTCGTCCCCGAGGTCCAGCCGCGCGCCCAGCACCTCACGCTGTTCCAGCGGACGCCGGCGTACGTCATCCCGCGCCGCGACCGCGCCCTCGCGGTCCAGGGCAGCGACCGCCTCGCGCGCCTGCTCCGACGCCTGCTCTACGGCCGCCACGAGGCGCTCGGGCACGCCCTCCGCTCGGAGCGCCTCGGCCGCCTCGCCGCCGTCCTCTCGCGCGCCTACCTGCGGGCGCAGATCGCCGACCCCGACCTGCGCCGGCGCCTCGAGGCGCGCTTCCGCGTCGGCTGCAAGCGCATCCTGCTCTCGGACGACTTCTACCCTGCGCTGGCCCAGCCGAACGTCACGGTGACCGGCGCCGCGGTGCGGCTGACTGCGGCTGGCGTCGTCGACGCCGAAGGGGTCGAGCATCCGGCCGACGTCGTCGTCTTCGCGACGGGCTTTTACGTCCACGAGTTGCCCATCGCGGCGCGCATCGTCGGGCGCGACGGGCGGACGCTGGCCGAGGCGTGGGACGGCGCGCCGGTCGCGCACGTCACGACGAGCGTCGCGGGCTTCCCCAACCTCTTCCTCAGCCAGGGGCCGAACAGCGGGCTCGGGCACTCGTCGGTCGTCCTCACCGCCGAGGCGCAGGCCGAGCACATCGCGAACGCCCTCCAGTTCATGCGCGAGGCGGGCGCCGCCTCGGTCGAGCCCACAGCCGAGGCGCAGGCGGCGTTCGCGGACGAGGTCGACCGGATGAGCGTCGGCTCGGTCTGGACGAGCGGCTGCGAAAGCTGGTATCTGGACCGGACCGGCCGAAACGCCGCCATCTGGCCCGGATCCGTCGGCGCGTTCCGCCGCCGCGTGGTCCCGTTCGATCCGTCCGAGTACCACATCCGCCGTCCCGACGGCACGCCCGCCATGCTCCCCGACACGTCCACGCCCGGCGTCGGACGCCGGCTCAGCGGCGCCGTCGCCCGCAGCCTCGGCCTGCTGCCCGAGTCCGCCGCGCAGCGCCTCGCCGGCGACCCGGTGGTCATCGACGGGCAGCGCCTGGACCCGCACGTCCAGCTGCTGCTGAAGCTGGAGCCCGGCACGATGAGCGCCGCGGCTTTCCGCGCCGACCCGCTCGAGGCGCGCCGCCACCTGCGCCGCGACGTGCTCGCGCTCCACGCCGGACAGACGTCGGTCGGCTCGGTAGAAAACATGACGGTCGATGGGGCCGCAGGTCCGCTGCGGGCGCGCCTGTACCGGCCCGCCGACGTCCAGAATCCGCCGCTGGTCGTGTTCTTTCACGGCGGCGGCTTCGTCGAGGGCGACCTCGACACGCACGACGAGGCGTGCCGGATTCTGTGCCGGCAGGCCGGCCACGCCGTCCTGAGCGTCGACTACCGGCTCGCGCCCGAGGCGCCGTTCCCCGCGGCCGTGGACGACGGCCTCGCCGCGTTCCGCTGGGCACAGTCGGCAGACCTCGGCGTCTCCGCCGTCTGCGTCGGGGGCGACAGCGCGGGCGGGCAGATCGCGGCCGCCGTCGCTCAGCTCGCTCGGGACGCCGCGCCGCCTGCCGCCCAACTGCTGATCTATCCGGCGACCGACACGCCGACCGACCGGCCGTCGCGGCACCTCTTCGACGGTTTCCTGCTGCCGGATGACATCCGAGCCGCCTTCTTCGAGGTCTACACCGCGGGCACCGGGGCGGACCCGGCCGACCCGCGCCTCTCTCCCCTCCTCGCCGAGCGCCTCGACGGGCTCGCGCCCGCGCTTGTCCTCACCGCCGGCTTCGACGTGCTCCGCGACGAGGGCGAGGCGTACGCGCACGCGCTTCGCGACGCTGGCGTCCCGACCGAGCTCTTCCGCGCGGCGTCCCTGCCGCACGGCTTCATCAACCTCACGCCCGCCGTCCCGGCCGCGCGCCGCGAGACCGTCGCGGCGGCGCGGCAGTGGCGCCGGTTCGTCCAGCGCACCGCCTCATGAAGCGAGACCTCCGAGGCGGCGTCGGCGTCGTGACCGGCGCCGCGTCCGGCATCGGCCGCGCGACGGCCGCGTCGCTCGCACGCCGCGGCTGCGCCGTCGCGCTGTGCGACCGCGATGCGGACGGCCTCGCCTCGGCAGCCGAAGACGTCCGCGCCCTCGGCGTCGCGGCCAGCACGCACCTCCTGGACGTTGCCGACGCCGAGGCGCTCGCCGCGCTGCCCGAGGCGGTCCTCGCCGCGCACGGCCGCGCGACGGTCGTCGTGGCCGCCGCCGGCGTCTCGCTCGTCGGCCGCTTCGAGGACGTGTCGATGGACGAGTTCCGCTGGCTCGTCGAGATCAACCTCTTCGGGACGGTCGGGCTCGTCAAGGCCTTTCTGCCCGAGCTCCAGCGCCAGAGCGGCCACATCGTGACGGTCTCGAGCCTGTTCGGCATCATCGCTCCGGCCGAGCAGGTCGCCTATTCCGCCTCCAAGTTCGCCGTCCGCGGCTTTTCCGAGGCGCTCCGCCATGAGCTCGACGGGACGGGCGTCGGCCTGACGGTCGTCCATCCCGGCGGCGTGAAGACGGCCATCGCGCGCTCGGCGCGCATCGCGGCGGCGGCGGACGCCGCGGCGGAGCGGGCGAAGAGCGCACGCTTCGACGCGGCCTTTCTCAAAACGCCGCCCGAGGCCGTCGGCGAGGCGATCGTCCGGGCCGTCGAGACCCGGAAACCGCGCCTCGTCGTGGCCGACGGCGCGCGCCTCGGCGTGGCGTTGCAGCGCCTCGCGCCCGTCCGCTACTGGCAGCTCGCGCGGCGGCAGTTCGCGCGTCTCGGCTGACGCGTCCCGCGGAAGACGCCCGGGGTGGTAGGTTTCGAGACTCCACGTTTCCCGCCCCCGTGACTCCCACTTCGGACCTCGTCCACCAGGACATGAAGGCGTTCTACCGCGCCGAGGCGGCAGACCGCGACACCGACGCGTGGCTTGCCGCCGGCGGCACGTCCCGCGCGCCCGAGTCGCGCGCCGCGCACTATTTCATCGACCGGAAGGTGGACGCCGCGCTCGCCGCGACCGCCCTGCCCGCATCGTCCAGCGTGCTCGAGGTCGGGTGCAGCTTCGGCCAGATGACGTTCCTGCTCGCGGAGCGCTTCCGCGCGGTCACGGCCGTCGACCTCTCGGACGATGCCGTGGACCTCACGCGGCGCCGCGCCGAGCGCTACGGCGTCGGCAACCTGACGCTCCAGACCGCCGACGCCGAGGCGCTGCCCTTCGCCGACAGTGCCTTCGACGGGGCCTTCTCGTGGTCCGTGCTGCGCTACGTGCCGCACCCCGAACGCGCCTTTGCCGAGATGGTGCGCGTCGTACGCCCCGGTGGGCGCGTCGCGGCGGACTTTCCCAACAAGTACTGCCCGTGGTTCGGACCCGTAAAGGCCGTGCTGGGCATCAAGCCGCACGTCCACGACCGGCTGTTCACGGCCGCCGAGCTGCGCGAGACCGCCCGCGCGGCGGGCCTCGTCGACGTCCGGACGCGGCCGATGCTGTTCAGCACGCGCCGCCTGCCCGACCGCGCGCTGCCGCTCGGCCGCGCCGCCGACGCCGTCCTCGAGCGGACGCCCGGCGTGCGGCACCTCGCCGCCGTGATCCTCGTGACCGGCCGCGTGCCCGGCGCGGCCCCGTGACGCGCACCCGGTCGAACGGCGCCGCGCGCGTGCTGTGGGCACCGGCGCCGTTCCGCGCCGGCTTCTGCATCACCGACGACACCGACGCCGCGACGACCGAGACCGTCCGCGCCGTCTACGAAGCGCTGCTCGGGCTCGGGCTCACGGCGACCAAGACCGTCTGGCCCTTCGCGCCCGAGGAGCCGTGCGGCGTCCCGGCCACGCCGCCGAGCACGCTCCGCGGCGCCACGCTCGAGGACCCGGACTACCGCGCCCTCATCGAGCGTCTCGCCGCGCGCGGCATCGAGGTCGTCCTCCACGGCGCCTCGGCAGGCAACAACCGCCGCGAACGGACGCTCGCCGCGCTCGACCTCGCCGACGAGGCCTTCGGCACGAGCGGCACGTTCATCTGCCACTCCAAGAACGCGGACAACCCGTACTGGGAACAGAACGTCGCGCCCAACGCCCTCCTGCGGCGGATGCTCGGGCTGTACTCGCGCCACACGTGCTCGGGCGAGGCGCCCGACAGCCCGTACTTCTGGGGCGACGCCTGCCGCGCGCGCGTCCGCTGGATCCGCCTCTTCCGCACGCGCCGGACGAACACGCTCGCCGCGGACCCCGCGATGCCGTACTTCGAGACGGGCAAGCCGCTCGTCCGTGGCTGGTTCAGCGCCACCAAGCGGAGCTTCCACGACTGCACGACGCCTGCAGCGCTCGACCGCCTCGCCGAGCAAAATGGGCTGACGGTCCTCTACCAGTACCTCCACCGCTACGGCCGCCCCGACGGCACCGTGGACCCGCAGTTCCGGGCCGACGCCGAGCGCCTCGCCGCCGACGGGCGCATCTGGACCACAACGGCGGCGCAGGCGCTCGGGCGGCTCCAGCAGATGCAGGCCATCGTCGTGGCGGTTCGCGGGAGCGAGGCGTTCCTCGCCAACGTGGGCGCGGCGGCGGTCGAGAGCGTGCAGGTGGCGCTGCCCGGCGGTGGCGTCCGGACCGTGCCGACGCTCGAGCCGGGCGCGCTCGTGCCGCTCGGCGCGATGCCCCGCTTCGCCGGCCCGCGCGTCGTCCGCCTCGACGCTGCCGGCCGCGGCCGCCTCCGCCTCGGCCTCGCGACGGCCTACGTCAACGCGGGCACGGACGTGTGGCACCGCGGCGCCGAGGTGCCGCCGGGCGCTGCCCGCCTCGTCGGCGACACGGGTTACGAGGCCGATCCGCCACTCTCCGTTCCGGGCCAGGCGTACCGGACGCGGCTGCTTCTGGGGCAGATGGCGATCATCGCGCGCGAGCTGGCACTGCGGCAGCGCTCCCTGGACACCGAGGCGTTTCTCGGCGCCGAGACGATCCCGCTCGAAGACCACGCCAACTGGTGACCGAAGACAGCACCGCGAGTCCGCGCCGGCTAGCGGATCCGTGCGCTGCCGCGACACGTCGGACGCGTCCACACTCGGCCTGCCCGTGACGGTTCGTCCGCTTCTCGGTCTTCTGCTCGCGCTCGCCGGCTGCACGTCCGCGCCGAGCGTGCCCACCGCACTGCCCGCCACTACCGACACGGCCATGACGCTCTACGACTTCTCGGCCGACACCGATGCGGGCTGGTTCATCGTCAACGACGGCGTGATGGGCGGCCACTCGGACGGCCACGTGGCGCACGAAGACGGCGCGCTCGTCTTCTCGGGCGACCTCGTCACGCGCGACGGCGGGTTCACGGCGGCGCGGACGGACAAGACGGCCGACCTCTCGGGCACGACGGCCGTCGAACTCGTCGTCCGCGGCGACGGGCGGACGTACGAGCTCGAGCTTTCGGACGGCACGATGCGCCGCGGCGAGATGGTCTCGCGCAAGGCGCCGTTCGAGACGACGGCCGGCGAGCAGGCGACCGTCCGCGTCGCGTTCGCCGACCTCGCGGACACCGTCTTCGGCGAGCCCGTCGACGTGCCGGACTTCGATCCGTCCAGCCTGGCCGGCATGGGGATTTTCATGGCCGACGGGCAGGACGGCCCGTTCCGCCTCGACGTGCTCTCCGTGACGGCGGTCGAGTGAGGTCAGCGGCCTGTCGCGATGGCGCGCGCGGCGAGGCGGTCCACGAGGCGCGGCGCGATCAGTTTGGCCCAGACGCCGATCTTTCCCTTCGCTGTCATCACGAGCTCGCGCTTGCGCCGGTCCGCCGCGTCGAGGATGAGGCGGGCGCACGTCTCGGGCGTCATCACCTTGTCCTCCTGGATCGGGCTTTCGCCGAGCGGCTGCCCGTCCGGGCCGACGGCGTGGCGCCGCACGCCCGTCGCGACGAAGCCGGGGAAGGCCGTCGTGACGCTCACGCCTGAGCCGGCGAGCTCGATGCGGAGCGAGTCGAAGAAGCCGGCCATCGCGTGCTTGCTCGCCGCATAGCCCGAGCGCGTCGGGACGCCCGTCTTGCCGGTGAGGCTCGCCACGTTGACGATCCGCCCGCGGCTCGCTTTCAGGAACGGCAGCGCGGCGTGCGTGCACGCGACGGCGCCGAAGTAGTTCACGTCCATGATGCGCCGCAGCCCGTCGAGGCTGTCCAACTCGTCGAAGCGGGCCCACATCGAGATGCCGGCGTTGTTGACGAGCGCGTCGACGCGCCCGAAGCGCTCGGCGGCCGCGGCGACGAACGCCCGGCAGTCGGCCTCGACGGCGACATCCGTCGGCACCGCGAGCACGTCCGACCCGAGCGCGCGGCACGTCTCGGCGACGCGGTCGAGGTCGGCTTCTGTTCGGGCGGCGAGGGCGAGGCGGACGCCGCGCGCGGCGAGTTGGAGCGCAAGCGCCTCGCCGATGCCGGCCGAGGCGCCGGTGATGAGGACCACGTCGCCGCGGCGGATCGGACTGGGCATAGAGTCGAAGAGCGGTGGACCGCGCGAACGTCCGGCCGTTGCCCGCCGATCCGCTCAGCCGTCGTAGCCGCCGCGCTCGTCCTCGGGGCGGTTGCGACGTCCGACGACGAGCTTCTCGACGACCTCGGGGTCCGCGAGCGTCGACGTGTCGCCGAGCGCGTCGTGCTCGTTGGCGGCGATCTTGCGCAGGATGCGGCGCATGATCTTGCCCGAGCGCGTCTTGGGCAGCCCGCCGATGGCGAACTGCACGAACTCCGGCTGCGCGATGGCCCCGATGGTGCGGCGGACGTGCTGCCGCAAGTCGTCGCGCAAGTCCTCGGACGGCGCGTGCCCTGCGCCGAGCGCGACGTACGCGTAGATCGCCTGTCCCTTGATCGCGTGCTCGACGCCCACGACGGCCGCCTCCGCGACCGCCGGGTGCAGCACGAGCGCGCTCTCGACCTCGGCCGTCCCCATCCGGTGCCCCGAGACGTTGATGACGTCGTCCACGCGGCCCGTGATGAGGTAGCGGCCGTCGGCGTCGCGGCGGCAGCCGTCGCCGGTGAAGTAGCGGCCGGGGTACGTCGAGAAGTACGTCTGCGCGAAGCGGGCGTGGTCGCCGTAGATCGTCCGCGCCTGCCCGGGCCAGCTCTGCGTGAGCGTGAGGATGCCCTCGGCCTCGCCGGGTTGCGGGTTCCCCTCGGCGTCGACGATCTCGGGCATCACGCCGGGCGTCGGGAGGCCGGCCATGCCGGGCACCTGCGCGCCCGCGCCGGGCGGCGTCGAGATCATGATGCCGCCCGTCTCGGTCTGCCACCACGTGTCCACGACCGGGCAGCGGCGCTCGCCGACGACGGCGTCGTACCAGCGCCACGCCTCGGGGTTGATCGGCTCGCCGACTGTCCCGAGGATGCGCAGCGAGGCGCGGCTCGAGCGCGTCACGAAGGCGTCGCCCGCGGCCATGAGCGCGCGGATCGCCGTCGGCGCGGTGTAGAGCTGCGTGACGCGCCAGCGGTCCACGATCTCCCACAGGCGCGCGGCGTCGGGGAACGTCGGGACGCCCTCGAAGAAGACCTGCGTCGCGGCGTTGAGCATCGGCCCGAAGACGAGGTAGCTGTGGCCCGTAATCCAGCCGACGTCGGCGGTGCACCAGAAGACGTCCGTTTCGGGGCGCAGGTCGAAGGTGAGTGCGTGCGTGAAGGACGTCCACACGCAGTAGCCGGCGGTCGTGTGCAGGACGCCTTTCGGGGCGCCCGTCGAGCCCGAGGTGTAGAGGATAAAGAGCGGGCTCTCGGCGTCCATCGCCTCGCACGGACACGCCTCGTTCTCTGAGCCCGGCGCCTCATCCGTCCAGACGTCGCGGGACTCGTCCCAGATCACGTTTCCGCCCGTGTTGCGCACGACGAGGACTTTCCGGACGGTCTGCCCGCGCGCCTCGGCCTTCTCGACGGCGGCGTCGACGTTGGCTTTGAGGGCGATCGTCCGGCCGCCGCGGCGGCCCTGATCCGCCGTCACGACGACCTCGCTCTTGGCGTCGACGAGGCGGCCGGCGATGGACTCGGGGCTGAAGCCGGCGAAGACCACTGAGAAGACGGCCCCGATGCGGGCGCAGGCGAGCATCGTGTACGCCGCCTCGGGGATCATCGGGAGGTAGATCGTGACGCGGTCGCCCGTCTGCACGCCGGCGCCCTTGAGGACGTTGGCCATGCGCTGCGTCTCGCGGAGCGCCTCGGCATACGTGATCTCGCGGCGCCGGTCATCGTCGGCCGGATCGTCGGGCTCGAAGCAGAACGCCGTCCGGTCGCCCAGCCCGTTCGCGACGTGGCGGTCGAGGGCATTGTGGCAGGCGTTGATCTTGCCGTCCGCGAACCAGCGGATGTGGAGGTCGTCGAGACTGAAGCTCGCGTCGCACGCCTCGGTGGGCGCCTGAATCCAGTCGAGGCGCTCAGCCTGTTCGAGCCAGAACGCGTCGGCGTCGTCCGCGGCGCGGCGCGTCATCGCGGCGAAGGCGGCGGGCGACACGGCGGCGGTGAAGCCGGAGGGAGGCGGGACGGGGTCGAACATCGGGTCGCGGGCTGGCTTTCGATGAAGGTAGCGTGCGCTCCGACGCGCTCATCCGACGCCGCCCTCGGCGAAGAAGGCCCGCAGCTCGCCGAGCGTCTCGGGCGCGGAGGGCGTGTCGCGCACGACGCGGCCGTCGGCCATCACCAGGATCCGCGAGCACACGTCGACGACGTGGTCGAGGTCGTGGCTCGAGACGAGGACGGTCGCGCCGCGGGCGCGCTCGGCCCGGAGCAGGCCTTCGAGCGCGATCCGCGCGCCGGGGTCGAGGTTGGCGAACGGCTCGTCCAGCACGACGAGGCCCGGCCGCGGCAGCAGCGCCCCGACGATGCCGACCTTGTTGGCGTTGCCCAGCGAGAGGTCGCGGATCAGCCCGCCGCCGCGCACCGTCGGCCCGAGAAAGGCGGCGAACGTCTCGGCCCGCGCGTCGCACTCCTCAGCGCTCAGCCCGTACGCGCCGCCGACGAGGCGGAAGTACTCGTCCGGCCGCAGGTAGTCCACGAGGAAGCCGGCATCGAGGAACGCGCCGACGGTCGGCTTCCAGTCGGCGCTCTCGCTCACCGTGACCCCGTCGATGGCGACGGTCCCGGCCGTCGGGCGGATAAGGTCGAGCGCGAGGCGCAGCAGCGTCGTCTTGCCCGCCCCGTTGTTGCCGACGAGGCCGACCGCCTCGCCGGGCTGGACCTCGAGGCGCGGCACGTCGAGCGCGGTCGCGTCGCCGTAGCGCTTGACGAGATCGGTGGCGAGGAGAGAAGCGGACACAGGAGATGCGGTTTAGAGACTCGTCCGGAAGCGCTGCGCCGTGCCGTGCCGCTGCCGGACGAGGCGCGCCTCGATCGCCCTCGCCCAGAGCGGCATCGCGAGGGCGCTCGCGGCGCCGACGGCCGCCATCGCGGCGGGGCCAAGGATCGGGCCGAACGCAGCGACGAGCGCGACGGCGACGCTGCCTGCCGCGGCGAGAACAAGCTGCGGCGGGAGCGACTGGATGCGAGACGACGTCATAAACTTGTCGTCCACGTCGAGCGGCTTCGGGGCGAGCGTCGAGCCGAAGACGGCGGCGGGGACGATGATGCCGGTGCAGAAGAGGGCGGCCGCGGCGAGGCCGGGCCACGCCTCGGGAGCGAGTGCGACCGCCAGAACGAGCTGGACGATGGCCAGCGCGGCCGTCGCGCCGGCCGTCATCGCGAGCGTCGCGCGGACGAACGCGCGCTCGGCGCCGGGCAGCGTCAGCAGGCGGTCGAAGTGGCCGCTCGCGAACGGGAGCGCGAACTGCCCGGCCGACACGGCGACGGTGCCGGTCGAGACGACGAGAAGCAGCGCCGCGTGTTCGGGCGCAGCCCAGCCGATGGCGTACGCGCCCACGGCGACGGTCATCACGACCGCGTTGAGCACGATGCCGCGCGGGTAGCGGGTCCGCACGACGAGGCGCGCGCCGAGGGCGACGAACGCCCATGCGCCGGGCGCCTCGAAGCCGCCTCGCTCGAAGCCGCTGCGGGATGTCCGCCGCGCCGCGCCGGGATCGAGAAAGAGCGCCGCGACGACGCTCCGGTGCGCGAACACGCCGAGCGCGACGGCCACGACCGAGACGCCGGCGACGCCGACCGGTCCGGGCAGCCCGCCCTGCGCGACGGCGATGCCGCCCGCGGCGAGCAGCGACGCGCCGACGACGGCAACCGTCTGGAGTGGCGCCGCGCCGAGGCGCGTCTTCCACACGACGACGGCGACGTGCGAGACGGCGACGAGCGCCGCGACGCCCGCGACGAATGTGAGGGCAGCCGGCACGCCTGACTCGGCGCGGATCGTTCGCAGCGCGAACGGGATCGCGAAGGCGAGCGGCGCGGCGTTGAAAACGGTCAGCGCGGCGCGGACGGAAACGGCGCGGGCGATGCGCTCGCGAGCGACAGGCAGCAGCAGGAACGCCTCGGCGCCGCGCGTGGGCACGTCCTGAAAGAGGATGCGGCCGAGTGTCAGCGCGCCGAGGGCCGGAAGAAGCGCCTGAGTGACGAGGTCAAGCGCCGAGACAGACGGGGCCCAGACGGAGAGCGTGTCAGGCAGCAGAAAGCCCATCAGCGCCGCCGCCGCGACGGCGTAGACCAGCCCGAGGCCCTTCAAGACGGCCAGCACAAGGCGCCCGCCGAAGTGCGGCGCCCGGCGGAAGGCAAGCAGTTGGAGGCGGATCAGCGTCCGGAGCAGGGCAGCGGGCGAGGGCGGGCCCAGGGTATCGGCGGGGCGGGGGCGAGCGCAAGCGCCCGCCCCTTGTTGGCCGTCCTTAAATGTGGACCCAGGGCGCGAGGCGCTCCATCGTCTTGTCGCCGATGCCGCGGACCTCCGTCAGCTCGCCCGCGCTGCCGAAGCGGCCGTGGACGCGCCGGTACTCGATGATCCGCCCGGCCAGCGCGGGCCCGATGCGCGGCAGGCGCTGGAGCTGCTCGGCCGTCGCCGTGTTGATGTTGGTGCGGACCGGCGGCGGCTTGCGCGCGCTGCTGCGCCGCGCCGACGAGGCCACGACGGCATCCGCCTCGGACGACGCGTCCTCCGCGAAGGCAGCCGGGTCCGGCGTCTCGCCGAGCGCCTCGGCGGCTGTGGTGTCGGTGGCCGTGCTGTCTTCCGGCGCGTCTCCGAGCGCCGTGCGGGCCGAGGCGAGGTGGACAGGCGAGGCGCCGGATGCCTCAGGGCGGTCCGCGGCGAGGAAGGCGGCGTCGGCGGCGGCGTAGAAGTCCGGGGCGACAGGGGTGGCGGCGGCCTGCCAGCGCTGGGCGGCGAGGCCGCCGGCGAGGGCGAGCACGAGCAGGACGGCGGCGCGGCCTTCGGTGCCGGTGAGGCCGGCGCGGGTCTGGAGCGAGTAGAGCCAAGGCATGGGATCGGAGGGCGGTGTGTGCCCGAGGTGGCGCACGTCCGGCAAGACACCCCGGGGCGTACTCTCTAACCCGAGACGCGAGAAAAGACGGGCACCCGGCCCGGCGCCGGGCGTACGCCCGGCATGATCGTTCGCACCGACGCCGTCGTCCTCCGCACGCTCGACTACAGCGAGACGAGCCGCATCGCGACGCTGCTCACGCGCTCGCACGGCGTCGTGGGCGCACTCGCGCGCGGCGCCCGGCGCCCGACGTCCACGTTCGGCTCGACGCTCCAGCCGATGTCTGCCGTACAGGTCGTGTTCTACCACCGCCCCGGGCGCGGCCTCCAGACGCTCAAGGAGGCGTCGCACATCGTGCGGTGGAAGGCGCTGGGGCAGGACGTCCACCGGGTGACGCTCGGCCTCCGGGCCGTCGAGGTCGCTCGGGGCGCCCTCGGCGAGGGCGAGGCGCACCCGCTCGCGCTCGACCTGCTCATCCGCGCGCTCGCCGTCGTCGACGCCGCCGAGACGCCGGACAACGCCGTGCCGTGGTTCCAGCTGCGCCTCGCGAGCCTGCTCGGCTTCGCGCCGGACATCAACCGCGACGACGTGCTCGCGCTCGACGCGCACGGGATGCTCCTGCTCGAGAGCGGCGCCGTCGCCCCGCTCGACGGGGCGGACGACGAGGCGTTTACGGGCCGCCGGAGCTTTGGCGGCGGCGTCCGCGCGTCGCGCGCCGCGCTGCGGGCCTTCGCCATCCTCGCCCGGACCGACGCCGAAACGGCCGCGCGGATGCGCCTCGACACGGCCACGCGCCGCGAGACCGAGGCGCTCGTCGACGCCTACCTGCGGACGCACACGGACAGCCCGTTCCGCGAGAAAGTCCGCGAGGTCACGGACCAGATCGACGCGGGGCTCGCCGGGCTGAATCACGACCAGGAGGGTGACTGACGAAAGGTTAGCCCATTGGGTAAACATCCCCTGAACAGGGGAATATGTAGAAGGGTATGGCCCGGAGGCGTTAGGACCGATCCTGCACGTTGTGCCACACGGGCTTGCGCCCTACTTTGTCCGGGCACAGACCGACCGACCGATGAGCCGCCGCCAGCTGACGAGCAAACAGCACGCCTTCCTCGAGTTCCTCCAAGGGCACCTCCACGACCACCGCCTCTGGCCGACGTACCGCGAGATCGTGGACCACTTCGAGTACCGCTCGCCGAACTCGGTCACGCAGAACCTCCAGGCGCTCTCGCGTAAGGGCTTCCTCGAGCGCGACCGCAACGGCTACCGCTTGGTCGACCACTCTGGCCGCGACGGCACCATCGCCGTCCGCGGGACGCTCGGGCGCGCGGGCGTCGCCCACGAGCCGGCCGGCCGCCTCTCGCTCGCCGCCCTCTTCGCCGACCTCGACGGCCTCCACGCGCTGCGCCTCGACGACTCGGTCCAGCGCGGCCTCTCAGACCTCGACCAGGCGCAGTACGTCCTCGTCGACGAGGGCCCGGTCGACGCCGGCGACACGGCCGTCGTGCTCGACGGCGGGACGGTCGTGCTCGCCCGGATGGGGCCGGGCGGCCGCCCCGACAGCGACGACGCCAGCCCCGAGGCGACGGTCGTCGGGCGCTACGCCGGCCACGCGGGCGCCTACGGGATCGTCCGCCACGGGCCGCCGGCGCCCGCGCTCGCCGCTCCGGCGGACGCGATGCCGGACGTGGCCGTCCTGATGGCTGCCGACGCGCAGGCCGGCCTCACACAGTCGGCCTCCGAGGCGCTCGCGCTCGCCGCCCCGGCCGCGGAGGCCTGACGCCCTGCTTGGAAACGCGAACCGCCCGGCCCGCCGCGATGGCAGGCCGGGCGGCGCCGTGTTCGGGCGAGCCGGTTAGCTCCGGGCGCGCGGCGCGCGGCCGACCACGCTCTGCCCCGGCCGGAGCGTGCCTGGGCGGTAGCCCTCGGCCGTCCCGTTCGGGCCGGCCACCTGGATCTTGATCTGCGTGATCACGGCGGGATCCGTCACACCCGGCGACGGCCGGACGGTGAACTGGAACCGCGTCCGCCCCGCCCCGGCCGACACGCCGTCGCCGAGCGTCGCCGAGAGCTGGCCCGTCGTCGTGATGTTCTCGCCCTCGACGGTGACCGAGATGCTCGTGCCCTCGGAGAGCGGGTGGCCGAGCGGGTCGTCGACGACGTACGTGTACGTGCCCATCCCCAGCCCCTGCGTCTCGAGCATCACGCGCGGGACGCCCGAAAAGAGAACCTCGGCCGATGCCTGAACCGCCACGCCGTCCGGACCGGACGTTCGCGCAGTGACGGTGCCGAAGCCCGTCGCCATCGGCAGCGGGTTGGCCGCCGTCAGGTCGACCGAGGCGCGGCCCGTGAGGTCCGTCGCCGAGGCGCCGCCGATGACGCCGCCGGTGGTCGTGAAGTAGACCTGCGTGCCCGGCTGGACGGGGTTGCCGTAGCGGTCGCCGACGATGACGCCGATGGGGTTGGTAATGCCTGCGACGGCAAGGCCCGGGAAGTTGCGCTTTGTCGGGAGGACGGTAAGGTGCGCCTCGTCCGGGAAGCCGCCGTAGATGACGAGCGTGATCGGCTGCGAGCGGATGGAGCGCCCCCCGACCGTCGCCCGCGTCTCGACCTGCACGACGCCCGCGGCGGTGCCGCTCGTGAGCGTCACCGTCGCCTCGCCGTCGGCGTCCGTGCGGACCGTCTGGGGCGCGGCCGGCGAGAGGAACTCGCCGCCGCCGGGGCCCTGGATGATCGCGACCGAGATGTTGACCGCGTGCGCGGCGTCGACGGGCCGGCCGTCGCCGTCGCGGGCGACGAACGTGAGCGAGGCCGTCTCGTTGGCGCCGGTCCCGCTCACGCCGACGGACTGCGGCGAGCCTTCGGCAAGCGTGATGCTGGCCGCCGGGCCTGACGTGCCGTCGCCGGCGGCGCCCGCGCGGAGCGACAGCGGCGGGACCGTCACGGCCTGCCCTGGCTCGACGGTCACGGTGACCGTGTCGGCGGCGAAGCCGGTCTTGAACGCGACGACGCGGACCTGCATGAGCGAGTCCACGGGCAGCGCGGCCGAGTACGTGCCAGTCGAGTCCGAGGTCTCCTCGACGCGCATCGAGAGGATCTGGACGGTTGCTCCGGAGATCGGGCGGTTGGTCGCGGCGTTGACGACCTGCCCGCTCAGCGTGGCATCGTTGCCGCCGCCGATGGCGTCGCAGCCGGCGAGCGCCAGAGCGAGGATGAGCGCGAGCGGGGTCGCGACGAGGACGCGTAAGGACATAAGGGCGGCGGAATCGGGGAAGAGGCGGTGCCCGCCGGGCGGGCGGTGCTGCTTCCTCGTCCTATCGCCCTCCCCGCGCCCGACTTAAACGGCCGCCCCGACCGCGATAGCGTCGCGCAGCGCGTCCGGCACCGGGACAGGCCGGCCCGAGGCGACGTCGATCCAGACGAGCGTCGCCTCGCCCTCGGCACGCACCGCGTCGTCGCCCTCGACCGTAACCGAGAAGCGCGTCTTGACGGATGTCCGCCCCGGCGCCTCGAACGTCGTCGCGACGACCGTGACGGCGACGGCGAGGATTGGCTGCCGGAACGTGAGGCTCGCGGCCACGAGAACCGGCGCCGTGTCGCCGATCCAGCCGGCGGGCATCAGCGCCTCGAGCGCCTCGGTCCGGCCCTGCTCGCTCAGCGTGAGGTAGACCGCGTTGTTGACGTGGCCGAGGGCGTCGAGGTCGGACCAGCGCAGCGGCACGCGCGTCGTGTGGGTCATCGGATCCGGAGTGAGTGATCCGCAGCCTACCCGCGTTCCAGGCGCCGCGGCGTGCAGACGCCGTGACGACTGCTACCGCGTCGCGCCGGCGCCGGCGCCGGGCGTCACCGGGACGACCCCCGGCTCGGCGTCGCGGCTCGCCCCGTTGCCGACGTTCATCAGCAGCACGATCAGCAGCGCGATCGACGCCAGCGCCGCGCCGCCGTGGATCAGCACGACCGCCGAGGGCCATTTTTTGCCGGTGACCTGCCGCGAATAGAGAAAGATGCCCCCCAGCGCCGTCACCACGAACGCCCAGAAGGCGAGCCACACGCCGCCCGTCGGCCACGCGCCGAGGTCCGGCGCATAGAGCAGCCCGACCCCGAGCATCACGAGGCCGCTCACCGTGAACACGCCGTGCCCGAGGCCGAACGCCTTGCCCGTCTCGGTGCCTGTAAAGTGGTTGTACGCCATGACGAGGCCGAGGATGGCGCCGATGATGAACGAGAACAGCGCGGCGATCTGCATCGGAGAAACGGGCGGGTGGAGCTCCTCCACGACGCGGCGCGCGCGCGGATCCGGCCGCACCGCCGGCTCGGGGAATTCCCGATGCCGAACGCCCGGCGTGCCCGCGTCGTAACGGTGCCTTCCTCGCTCCGTGCCCATGCCCGATTCGCCCGCTCCGCCCGTCGCGCTCGTCACCGGCGGCACCGGCTTCGTCGGCAGCCACCTTGTCGAGGCGCTGCTCGCACGAGGCGTGGCCGTCCGCGCCCTCGTGCGGTCGGAGCCGAAGTGGCTCGCGGGCTTGCCGGTGACGCTCGTCCAGGGCGACCTCTTCTCGGGCGACGCGCTCCGCGAGGCGCTCGTCGGCGCCTCGGCGGTCTACCACGTCGCCGGCCTCACGCGCGCCCGCGACCAGGCCGCACTGGACCGCGCCAACGTCGGCGGCACGCGGAGCCTGCTGCTCGCCGTCCGCGACGCCGCGCCCGGCGCGCGCGTCCTCGTCACGAGCAGCCTCGAGGCGATGGGCCCGAACCGCGTCCGCCCCGACGGGTCGGCCGTCCCGGCGACCGAGGCGGACGTGCCGCGGCCGATCTCGATGTACGGCCGCAGCAAGGCGGCGATGGAGCGCATGGTCGCAGACGCCTTCGCGGACCTCCAGCCGGTCGTCGTGCGCCCGCCGGCGGTCTACGGGCCGCGCGAGGCGGACATCTTCGAGATGATCCGCGCTGCCAGCCGCGGCCTCTTCGCCGTCGTCGGCGATGGACAGGCGCGGCGCCTGTCGCTCGTCCACGTCCGCGACCTTGTCCGCGGCATGATCGACGCGATGGAGACGCCGGGCGAGACATACTTCATCGGGTCCGAGCGCGGCTACGCGTGGCGCGAGGTGTCGGACGCGATGGCCGCGGCGCTCGGCCGGCGCGTCGTCCGCCTGCCCGTCCCGACGGCGGCGATGGGCGTGGCGGGACGCGTCTCGGAATGGGCCGGCGGGCTCCGCGGTACGCTCCCACCGCTCACGCGCGACAAGGCCGAGGCGGCGCGCCACGCGTGGGTCTGCTCGGTCGACAAGGCCGAGGCGCGCATCGGTTACCGGCAGACGGTCGGGCTGGAAGACGGCATGGCGGAGACCGTCGCGTGGGCGCGCGCCGAAGGCTGGCTGTGACGGAGAGTTAGCGAGCGGAAAGGGGTGAATGGGCCGAAAGGTGCGCTGCGCTGACCCGCCATTCCGTCGCATCTGTGGCGGAATCGTGTCGGAGCCGTGCCCGTGTGATGGCATCGCCCGAACCGGCCGGATCCCATGCACGACCGTGCCGCTCCGCGTCGTACCGTCCGCCCTGATCCCATCCCCACGACCCGATGACCCGGTTCCTGTCCCTCGCCTTCCTCGCCGCGGCGCTGCCCCTCGCGGCGTCGGCCCAGCCCGCCCGCCGGGCGATGCCCGATGTGCCCGCCCGCGTCGCCGCACTCGCCGGGCGCCTCGACCTCGCGCCCGAGCAGCGGGCGCGCCTCGATGCCGTCGCCGCGCGCTACGCCGGCCAGACCGACGCTGCCGCGCTGTGGGCCGCCTCCGCTGAGCTCCAGTCCGTGCTGACGGCCGAGCAGACCGCTGCCCTCGCGGCCCGCCGCGCCGCGCCGCGGGAGGCTGCCCGTAGCGCCCGCACAGGGCGAGGCGCCCGCTCGGAACGGGGCGCCCGTCCGGCGCGCCGCGCGCGCGCGGCGGCACAGCGCGACCCGGCGACGGCCGCGCGCCGCGCCGCCGCCCAGGCGGTCCGCACCGAGTTCGCGCCGCGCGCCGAAGCGCTTCGCACGAGCCTCCGCGCCGGCGCGCTCACGCCAGCCCAGTTCGCCGAGCAGTCGCGCGCGCTCCGCGCCCAGCAGATGCAGCGCCTCGAGGCGACGCGCACGCCCGAGCAGCGCCAGCGCGCCGACGAGATGCGCACGCGCCGTGAGGCGGCGAAGGCGGCCCGCGTCCGTGCCCTCGGCCTGACGGCCGAGCAGCAGCGCGCCCTCGACGGGCTGGCCGCCGAGCGCCTCGCCGCACGCGTCCGGATGGCGCCCGAGCGCGGCGCCGCGCGCCCCGACGCCGCCCAGCGCCAGCAGCGCATGGAGACGGTGCGCGCCGAGCGTGCCGCGATGCAGACCCGCGCCGCTGCCATCCTGACGCCGCAGCAGGCCGCGACCGAAGCCATCCACTCGGCCCTCGCGCGTAGCGCTCGGCCCGGTCGGGCCGCCCGCAGCGGTGCCCGAGGTGCCGGCCGCCGAGGCCGCAACTGACGCCTCGGCCTGCGCCCCACCGCGCGCCGTCCCGAGATTCGGGGCGGCGCGCACGCGTTCAGGCCGCCTCGCCGCGGCGCACGTCCTGCATCAGCCACGCCTCGGGCGCGATCGTCGCCCGCGAGGACCGACACGTCGCCCGTCGTCTCGAACACGACCGCGTGAACGTCCGCGAGGCGGCGACGCCGGCCGCGCGCAGCTTCGACCGCAGGTCGTCCTCGGTCACGCCGGCCTGCGCGCAGGTTGCGCGTGCAGGATCTCGCGGCCCGTCCATCAGCAGCAGCGGCTCGTTGTCGACGAGCGCGCTGACGCGCCGGCCACCGCTGCCGCGCCCACCCGACGGCCTGCTGGAGCCCGTAGACCATCGCCAGCCCGACGAGCGCCTGCGGCAGGCTCGGCGTCTTCGTCAGGATCGCCGAGGCGAGCATCGAGCCGATCGCGACGGTCATCGCGAAGTCGAAGCTCGACATCTTGGCAAAGCTCCGCAGCCCGGCGAGGCGCGTGTAAACCAGCACCGCCGCGTACACGCCGACCGCCGAGAGGGCGATGGCGACGAGGCTTTCGGGCGAGGCGGTAAACCAGTCGGACATGGCGGGAAGGTCGCGACAGCGCAGCTACGCCGTTTCCTGAGCCGGTTTGGGTGAGACGTGCGCCGCGGCGTCGAAGCCGAGCGCGGCGAGGACGGTGTCGAAGACGGCAGGCGGAAGGTGGCCGCCCGACGCCTGGTCGTGGCCGTGCCCCCAGCGCCCGTTCCAGCCCGGCGTGTCGATGCTCTGGTACAGCCGCGGCAGGACGACGTCGGTCCGCGCGGTGCGCGTCGAGAAGGCGACGGTGCCGGGCAGGTAGCCCGTGTTGGCACAGATCACGGCGTAGTCGGGCAGGCGCGTGCGCCACTGCTGCGCGATGAGCGGGTGGATCTGGCACGGCGAGTGGACCGTGACGAGCGCGAAGCGAAGGTCTGCCTCGGGGCGCGACGTCGGCCGGCACGGCGGCGTCGCGGGTCGAGAAGGTCGGCGCCTGCTTGCGCGCCTCGGCCATCGCATCGGCGACCTCCTTCCGGGCGGCGTGGAGCGGTGTCGGATTCGGGCGCCTCGGCGAGGTCGCGCGGGCCGTCCTGCGTCATCAGCAGGTCGAGGGCCACGTCGGGCTGGAACGTCGCGCCGCGGCGGGCGGCGTTGACGAGGACGGTCGCCTCCTTGAGCCATTTCGCCGTGTGGCGGCGCTTCGCATCGGCGAGCGGCGGCCACGGCGCCTTGTCGCCCAGGTCCGAGATCACGCCGACGGCGGCGATCCAGTCGAGCTCGCGCATCTCGTCCACGTCGTCCACGACGGCTTCGAGGAGCGAATAGGCGAGCCACGCCGAGCACGGCACGGGCTCCCAGTCGTAGCCGCTCACGACGAGCCCCGCCTCCGGCATCCCGCTCGGCCGGTGGTGGTCGACGTAGAGGACGGGGATGCCATCCGCCTCGAGCGTCCCGGCGTCGCTCACGCCGAGGTCGGTCACGAGAAGCGCGTCGGGGTCGAGCGCGCGGATCCGGTCGCGCGCGGCGTCCGAGAAGGCGGACTCGTCGCGCAGCGACGGCACGACGGTCACGCGGCCCGCCCCGACGAGCGGCAGGCCGCGCCCGAAGAGCGCGCCCGCGGCGAGCCCGTCCGCGTCGAAGTGGCACAGCACGACGGTGTGGCGGTCCGCGGCGGCGGCGAGGAAGGCGCGGAACGGGACGAGGGAGCGGCGAGGCGGTCGTCGAAGGGGATCATGGCGTCTCGGCGAGGGCGGCGACGGTGGCGAGCGTGTCGATCTCGGCGACCGGCTTGTCCGGCCGCAGGCGGACGATCCGGGGGAAGCGCAGCGCGAAGCCGCTCTTGTGCCGCGGGCTCGGCTGGACCCGGTCGAAGGCCACCTCGACGACGACCTCGGGCTCGACGATCCGGACCTTGCCGTGCGCGAACGTCTGCGTCGTGTGCGCCTCGAACCACGCCGTGAGCTCGGTCAGCTCGGCGTCCGTCAGCCCCGAGTACGCCTTGCCGACCGTCAGCAACGCGCCGTCGTCGCCTCGGACGGCGAAGGTGAAGTCGCTCAGGAGGTGCCGGCGGCCGCCCGAGCCGACCTCGACCGACACGACGACGACGTCGAGCGTCGCGAGGGCCTTTTTGAGCTTGAGCCAGTCGCGCCCGCGGCGGCCGGGCAGGTACGAGCGAGACGGGGCGCTTGATCATCAGGCCCTCGTTGCCGCGCGCCGCGCGCCGCGTCGAAGGCCGCGTCGAGGCCGTCTTCCGTCTCGACCTCGGTCACGACGGACTGGAAGACGCGGACGTCGGCGGAGGGCGCGTCGGCGGGCGGCAGGCCGAGGGCGTCGAGGCGCGCGCGGCGGGCCCCGAGCGGTGCGTCGAGGAGCGTCTCGCCGCCGGCGGCGAGCACGTCGTACACGACGAAGGCGACGGGCGCGCTCGTGAGCATCGCCTCGGTGACCTTCTTGCGGCCGAGGCGCGGCTGGAGCGTCTGGAACGGCGCGATGCGGCCGTCCGGCCCGATGGGCACGATCTCGCCGTCGAGGACGAGCCCGCCGGGCGACCGCGCCGCGAGGGCGGCGAGCGGGCCGGTAAGGTCCGGGAACGAGCCGCCGATGGCGTCGAGCGTCCGCGAGAAGAGGGCGACGCGGACAGGCCCGGCCGCCGTGTCGACGGTCTCGCCGTGCAGGTCCGTCTCGCCCTCGACGCCCGGCGCGGCCTCGCCCGGCGCATCGAGAGCCGACGTGCGCCTGGGCGCGGATGCCGTCGAACTTGTCCTCGACCAGAAACGGCGCCTCGACCTGCCGTGCCACGTCGGCGGCGTCCTCGGCCGGGCTCGCGAGCATAAAGCGGACCGGATGAAACGGCCGCATTGCGGCCGTCTCGAGGCGCCCGTGGCGCGCCATCACGGCCGTCTCGCCGATGTCGCCCGTCAGCATGTGCGCCCGCTGCACGTCCGCGATCGTCGCGTCGAAGGCGCGGGACAGCGCGAGTTCGACGCCGCCGGCGACCCATCCCGGTGCGGAGGTCGCCGGAGAGGAGGCGGACGAAGAAGCGCGCCTCATCGGTCCCGAGGCGCCCGAGCGTCTCGCCGACGAGCGCGGCGCGCGCTTTCGAGCCGCGCGTCCCGGCGATGGCTTCGAAGGCGTGTTCGATCTGCCCGAGCGTGAGGGCCGAGCCGGGCCTCTCCCCTATCGCCTCGGCGGCCACGTCGCCCGGGTCGCCGAGGCGCACGAGGGCGGCGCGGAGCTCGTCGGCGTCGGTCTCGGTGAGGGCCGCGACGGCGGTTCGGATCGCGGCGAAGCCGACGTCGACCGTCCGCTCGTCGGCGAGGGGGAAGACGCGGCCCGAGGCGTAGCGCGCGGCGCGGGCCGCGTCGTCGTCGGAGGCATCCTTGAGGAATGCGCCGAGGCGGTCAGCCTTCTCGAGGCGCCCCGAGGCGGCGGCGATGTCGCGGAGGGCCTCGGCGAAGTCGGCAAAGCGGGCGTCAGGCATCGTGTTCGTCGTCGAGAGCGTCAGATTCCGAGGCGCGGTCCGACGCAGTCGCCGGGACGATCTTGCGCGGCTTGACGGGCGGCAGGTCGACCGTCGTGTTCTGGCAGTCCGGGCAGAAGTAGATGATCCGCTGCTTGTCGTCGCCGTCGTCGACGGCACGCGTCGTCTGGCGCTTCTGGCGCACGGTGCCGCCGCAGCGGAGGCACGGCAGGTTGGTGCGCCGGAAGACGGCGTGGCGCGTGGACCACTCCTGCGGCGCGTTGTAGGTCATGCCCGGCTCGTGCATCCGCAGCTGCTCGGGCTCGCTGACGGTCCGGCCAGCCTCGCGGTAGGCGAGCCCGCAGACGCGCGGGATCTCGCGGTCGAGGCAGGCCCAGTCCGCCTCGGTGAGGTCGCCGACGAGCCGCCACGGGTCGATGCGGCACTGCCACAGGATCTCGGCGCGCAGGTAGTTGCCGATGCCGGCGACGACGGTCTGGTCCAAGCAGCACGGCGCCCACCGTTCGCTCGGGCGTCGCCATGGTCCGCCGGTGCACCTCATCCGTGTCGTAGACCGCGCCGTCGAGCGGGAGGACGTCCGGCCCGAGCGTCGGCAGGTGCGCGACGCCGGCGTACGGGTCGCCCAGGCCGACCTCGAAGACGGGCGCCGAGAAGAGGACGGCGACGGCGCCGGGCACCTCGATCCGCGCGCGCTCGCGGCGGTCGCGCGTGGTCGCGATCTCGTCCGCGGGGTCGACGACGTGCCAGCGGCCCCACATCATGAAGTGGGACGAGAAGTAAGCCGACGTGCCCGCGTCGTCCGGCTCGGTCTGGCCGACGAGGATCTTGCCGTGGCTCCACACCCTCGCGACGCGCCGGCCCGGAAGCACGGCCGGGTTCTCGGCGAGCCACGCCTTCGCAGCCTTCGTTCGTGCCGAGAAGGCCGTGATCGGCTGCCCGGCGAGGGCGTCGTGGAGGGCGTCCGCGGCGCGGCGAACCTCTGGACCTTCGGGCATCGGCGGGCGGGCTGGGGCGCGGTGTATGTGCGACGCCGCAGCCCGGTTTCCCGGCGTTAGAACGGGAATCAGGGTCAGGCCACGAGGCATGGGCGTCTGTCTCCCACGCCCCGTGCCCTATCCCTGCTCTACATCGTCGCGCCGGCGGGCATGGGGGCGCGGTGCGTGCCGTCCTTCAAGAAGTCCAGCAGGAGGCGGTTGAAGCCTTCCGTGTGCGTCATCGTGAGGCCGTGCGGGGCGCCGTCGATGACTTCGAGGCGGCCGTTCGGGAGCAGCTTGGCCGCCGCCTCGCCACCTGCCGCGATGGGCACGATCTCGTCGCTGCTGCCGTGGACGACGAGCGTCGGGACGGTCATCTTGCGGACGTCGTCGCGGAAGTCCGTCATGCCGAAGGCCGTCACGCAGTCGATGGTCGCCTGCGGCTGCGCCATCACGGCGATGGACCACGCGTAGTCCAGCATTTCCTGGCTCACCGGGTGCGAGAGGACGCCCCAGCCGACGAACGTCTTGCCGAAGCCGCGGAGGAAGGCCGGCCGGTCGGCTCTTGAGGTTCTGGATCATGTCCGTGAAGACCTCCCGGTCGACGCCGCCGGGGTTGTCGTCGGTCTTGACCATGAACGGGGTCACAGACGAGACGAGGACGGCCTTCGAGACGCGTTCCGTGCCATACGTCCCGATGTAGCGGGCCGTCTCGCCGCCGCCCATCGAGAAGCCGACGAGCGTCACATCGCGCAGGTCGAGCTCGTCGAGGAGCGCCTTGAGGTCGGCGGCGAACGTGTCGTAGTCGTAGCCGCCGTTGGGGAAGGCCGACGACCCGAAGCCGCGGCGGTCGTACGTGATCACGCGGTAGCCGGCGTCGCGAAGCGGGCCGACCTGCGGCTCCCACATGCGGCCGCTCAGGGGCCAGCCGTGGATGAGGACGACGGCCGGACCGTCGCCGCCGGTGTCCTGGTAGAAAATCTCAGCCTCGGGGGACCTGTTGGACGATGTGATCTTGGGCATTGGAGAAAGGAAAGAGAAGGGGATCCGGCGGATGTGCTGGAATCCTCGTTCAACCACCGATCCCGTTCCGGGTTCAGCCCTGCCTCACGGCGGGTCCGGCGCCACGCTGCCTCAGCGCCGGACGAGGCGCTGCACGCCGCGCCCGTCGGCCGTATCGACCCGGACGAGGTAGATCCCGGCCGGCAGCGCTCCCGTCTCGAGCGCGACGGCGTGCGGGCCCGCGGCGACACGCCCAGTGCGCATTCCGCCACGCGGCGCCCCAGCGCGCCACGACGACGAGGTGCGCCGGTCCCGGTGCGCTCTGCGCCGCGGTGCCCTGCGCCACGAGAAGCAGAACGAGCATGAGGGACCGCTGCATAGAAGCTCCTGAGGATGAGTCCGCAGGTTAGAGCACAGCCACACTCCCATGCCAGACGACGCTGGTCAAAACGCTGTCCCTACGCACCGTCTGGCCCATCGGCCGGATCCGTCTCGTCGAGGCGCGACACGTCGACGGTGAGGACGTCGCCAGAGCGGTCGAAGAGGTCGCGGAAGCGGGCGTGCCAGAGCAGGTCGCCGTCCGAGGGGCGGTACGACGTGCGGACGTGAACGGTCTGCATCGTCGTCTCGTCGGTGGCGGCGATGCGGACGAAGATCTCGGCGTCACCGGCGCGCAGGTCGGCATCGGTCAGGCCCCAGGCGGGGCTGTCGGGCGTGAGCGGGTGGACGACGGTCCACGTGAGCGGGAACAGCGCGACGCGCTCGCGCTCGAGGGCGAGCGGCGCGTATCGGCGCACGCGGCGGCCCTTTTCGGCGTCCAACTCAAGGACCGAGAACGTGACCTCGGCGGTGACGTCCGAGAGGTCGCCGCGGCGGGCGTTGGCGAGGCGGAACATCAGCGCCCACCCGCCGAGGTACGGCGCCACGAGCAGGTGCTTCGAGAAGACGAGGTCCGCGTCGGGCCGTGCGACGCGCGCGAACGTGATGCCCGTCGCCAGCGCCGTGTAGAGAATGCCGACGAAGGCCTCGACGGCGACGAGCGCCTCAGCGCCGGCCGAGACGGGCGCGATGCGGCCGTAGCCGATCGTCGCAAAGGTCTGGACGGAGAACGAGAGCGCGCGCGGCAGGCCGCCGGGGTCGCTCGATGGCGCGTCGATCGCGGCCGGGCCGAGGGCCCAGAACGCCCACCCGAACGCGCCGACGAGCACGACGTAGCTCGCCGCAAGGACGGCGATAAAGGCCGTCCACGACATCGAGACGAGGTCGTGGTAGAGGCGGTGCGAGCGGAAGACGCCGAGGCCGGTGCGGCGGACGTTGAACGAGCCGTCGGGGCGGAGCACGCGCTGGCGGCTCTCGTCCGAGAGGACGCGCCCGAGGCCGAGGTCACCGTTCGGCAGGAGCGGCGCGGGCGGGGTCGGCGGCGCGTCGGGCGTGAGGACGGGCTCGTTCACCCGCGCAGTGCAGAGCCGTCGTCGGACCACGTCCAGTGCTCCTCGACGTAGGCCGCGCGCGGCGCGAAGGCGTCCCACGCCGCGGCGTCGCCGGCGCTGCTCTGGACGACGACGTAGCGGCCGGCGTGCTGCCCGAGCCAGACGCGGCTCGTCGAGCCGGACTGCGACGCGAGTGCACCGGCCGCCGAGTCGGCGGTCGCTGCGCCGAGCCGGCCGGCCGCGTCCATCGTGGTCGTCCGGGCGGCGTCTTCGGTCGTGCCTTCGGGCAGGAACGTGAGGCTCCACACACCCGCTGCCGAGTCTGCGTTCTGCGTCAGCCGGACGATATCGCCCATCGCGGCGCGGTCTGCCGTCACGGCCAGGCCCTCGGGATAGCGGACGGCGAAGGGCGCCGGGAACGTCGCACCGCCCGTGAACTCGCGGTACGTGAACACGACCGGCTGGCCGCCGGCCATCAGCGTGTCCGTGTTCATGCGGGCCTGGAGCGCCGCGGCGTTGTCGGCGATGCTCGACGACGACTCGCGGTCGCCGCAGGCGGAGAGGACGAGCGCGGCGGCGACCGCGAGGGTGAGGGTCTGCTTCATCAGAGTCGGGGCGGGTGCGCGGGGTGTAACCCGCGGCGCGGCGCTTGTGTCCCGAGGCTAGATGTTGCCCGGATCGCGGGGGAACGTCTCGCGGATCGCCCGGAGCGCCTCGGCGAGCGGCGTCGCGCCGCCGGCGTCACCGCGGTACTCGAACGTCACGCGCTGCCCGTCCAGTTCGACATACTCTGCGCCGCCGTCGGCACAGTCCGGGCAGCCGAGCGTGTCCGTGGCGACCGACGAGGCGGCGAGCGCCTCGGCGAGGCTGGCGCGCTCGGCCGGCGTCAACGGCCGCGCGCGGACCCGCTCGGGCAGCGCCTCGCGCGTGCCCGTCTCGGTGAGCGTCGCGACGCCGTCGCCCGAAACGGCGAGGCGGGCGTCGCAGTAGCCGCGGCACATCCCGAACGACGACCCCCACGCGACGGCGGGCGTGGCAGGCGCGGGGCGGACGAGAGAGCAGCCAGCCACGAGGGCGGCGCACGAGAGGGCGAGGACGAGGCGCATGCGGGCAGAGAGGGTGAAGCCGGGAAACGGCGCGGGCCGCCGCTCGGTGCCCGGCGTATCCTGAATCTCTCTCCCCCGACCCCGTGTCCACGAACAGCCCGCAGCGCCTCGGATCCGTCCTCTCGGACCTGTTTCAGCAGGCCGGTTTCCGCGACCGCCTCGACGCGGCGCGGGCCGTCGAGGCGTGGCCGGGGCTCGCCGGGCCGGCCATCACGGCCGTCACAGCGGATGTGTACATGAAAGACGGCGTCTTCGTCGTGCGCCTGCTCTCGGCCGCGTGGCGGCACCAGATGCAGTTCCAGCGCGAGGCGTGGCGCGAGCGCCTCAACGCGTTCCTCGTCGACGCTGGCGGGCGGCCCGTCGTGAAAGAGGTCTCGTTCCGATGAGCGCCGCCCTCTCCGCACGCCTGGACCACGTCGGCATCGTCGTGCCAGACCTCGACGCCGCAGCCGCCTTCTTTACCGGGGCGCTCGGCTTCCGCCCGCTGCGCAGCGCCGTCCTCGCCGACCCCGACGACCGCCTCGCGGCGACGTTCGGCGCACCCGACGGCTCGAGCGTCCGCGTGGCCTTCTTCGAAACGGATGGCGGGACGGTCGAGCTGCTCGAGTGGACGGCGGCAGGCGCTGCGACGGACGCCCGCGCGCCGCACGACGCAGGCACGGCGCACCTCGCGCTCGCGGTTTCGGATGTCGCCGCGGCGGCCGAACGCCTCGGCGCCTGGCCCGGCGTGACCGTCTTCGAGGCGCACCGCCGCGGCTTCGTCTACGTCCGCACGCCGTGGGGCCTGCTTCTCCAGCTTGCGCCGGCATGATGCTGCGCCGGCTGCTGCGTCCCGACGGGCCGCGCCTGGTCTACCACCGGACGGGCGAGTACGACTCGTCCTCCGAGGTCGTCGTCGCGCCCGACGGCCGCTACGTCGTCGAGAGCGGCAGCTTCGTCACCAACGGCTTTCGCGAGGGGCGACTGACGCGGCGCGCGCACCGCGAACTCGTCCGCCTCGCCGCTGCACTCGGCCCGCCCGGCCGCCTCGGCTTCTACGACCGGAAGACCGGCGTCTCGGAGCTCACCGTCGACGGCCGCCTCTGGATGTGGCCGCTCTACCCGCCGACGCCCGAGCTCGAGGCGCTCGTCCGCTTCCTGAACGGGACTGTCGGGGCACGGGACGGACGCGCCAGCTGCGGCACCGCGCGATCTTCAGGGCTCACCCTCGCCCGCTCGATGCTCCGCCCCGCTGTCCTGCTCGTCCTGCTCACCGGAGCCGCGCATGCCCAAGCGCCCGCGGATACCCTCCACGGCGCCGTCGTCACGGCGAGCCGCATCCCCGAGGATGCCCGGCGGACCGGCCGCCACGTCACCGTCATCACGGCCGCGGACATCGCGCGCAGCTCGTCGCGCTCGCTCGACGAGCTGCTGCGCAGCGAGGCGGGAGTCGCCGTCGTCCCGCGCGGCGGGGCCGGCACGCAGGCCGACGTGACGCTCCGCGGCTCGACCTTCAACGGCGTCCTCTTCCTCATCGACGGCGCGCGCTTCAACGACCCGATGACGGGCCACTTCCTGAGCGACCTCCCGATCCCGCTCGCCGAGATCGAGCGCGTCGAGGTGCTCCGCGGGCCGGCGGCGGCCGTCTGGGGGCCGGACGCGCTCGGCGGCGTCGTCCACATCATCACCAAAACCGGTGCGTGGCACGGCGAGGAGACGGCGGGCGGAGCGCTCGGCCTCTCGGCAGGCGCCCGGACGACGCTCCGCGCGGACGCCGCCGCCCGGCGCTTTACGCCGGCGCGCGCGCTCAGCGCCTCGGCCGACGTGTACACGACCGCCGGGCAGGCCATCCGCGGCGCCACGGGGCGCCCGTCGTCGGGCCGGACGGCGACGTCCGCACGGACGCCACGCGCGCGGCTGCGACGCTCGCCGCCGCCGCCCGCCTCGGCCGCCTGCGCCTCTCGGCGCGCGCCGCCGGCGACGCCCGCGCCTTCGGCGCCTTTCAGTACTACACACCGTTCGCGTCCGACACCGCGCGCGAGGCCACCGAGACGCTCTGGGCTCCAGACGCGCCTCGCGCCGGCTATAGCAGGCCGGACGGCGTGGAGCCTCGAGCCTTGCCGCCCGGCAGCACCACGACCGCTACACCTACAACACGGTGAGCACCACGAGCGACCACACCAGCCGCCGCGCGACGCTCACGGCCGAGGCGTCGCGGCCCGTCTCCGCCGGCCTCACACTCGGGCTGGGCGTCTCGGGCGAGCTCCGGAGCATCGCCTCCAACACGCTCGGCGACCACTCGGACGCCGCCGCCGGCGCCTTTGTCCTCGCACGGCTCGCCCCGGCACCCGCGCTCACCGTCACCGCGTCGGGGCGGCTCGACGCCGACGAGACGTTCGGCGTCCAGCTTACGCCCGGCGTCGCCGCCGCCTTCCAGGCCTCGCCCGCGGTGACGCTCCGCGCCGCCGCGGCGCGGGCCGGTCCGCGCACCGGACTATGTCGAGCGCTACCTCAACACGCTCGCGCCGCGCCGCGCCGGCAACCTCGGCAACCCGGACCTCCGCGCCGAGCGGGCGCTCAACGCCGAGGCCGGCGTCGACGTGGCGCCCGCGCGCGGCGTCCTCGTCCGCGCGACGGTGTTCTGGCGCCGCACCGACGACCTCATCGACTACGCCCGCCTCGCGCCCGCCGGACCCGTACTTTCTCGCCCAGAACGTCCTCCGGGCCACGGCGGCCGGCTTTGAGGCCGACCTGCAGGCCGCGCGCCGTCTCGCCCCCGACGTGGTCCTCTCGGTCGGCGCGTCCTACACCTACACGCACATCGACCTGAGCGGGCTCGTGCCCGGTGCCGTCTACAAGTACGCCCTGTCGCATGCGCCGAGCCTCGTCCAGGGGCGCGCCGCGCTCGACGCGCACGGCGCGCGCCTCTCGGTCGAGGGCCTCTGGAAAGACCGCTACGCGCTGCCCTCGTACCTCCTGCTCGACGCCCGCCTCGCGGCCGACGTGCCGCGGACGGGGCGCACCGCCGAGGCGTTCGTGTCGGTCCTCAACCTCACCGGGACGGCGGCGGCCGAGACGTTCGGCGCGCCGCTGCCCGAGCGGGCGGTCGTCGGTGGCCTCCGCGCCCGCCTCGGGACCTGACGCCGGCGGCAGCCGCGTCATCTCTCCGTAAAGACGGCCTCCGGGGACACACCGCCGCGCCTCGGGCGTTACCCCGCGAACCTCAACACGGAATGGACGCAACGACATCGGCCGGCACGCACAGCCCCCTCGGCCCGGGCATCCCCGACGCCTTCGAGCACCCGCGCGGCCTCTTCTGCAACCGCACGCTCAACCTCCGCAACATCGAGGCGATCGGCTACGACATGGACTACACGCTCGTCCACTACCGCGTCGAGCTGTGGGAGGAGCGGGCGTACAGCTACGTCAAGGCCGGGCTCGCCGCGCAGGGGTGGCCCGTCGAGAGCCTCGTCTTCGACCCGGACCTCGTCGTTCAGGGCCTCGTCGTGGACACCGAGCGCGGAAACGTCGTCAAGCCGAACCGCTTCGGCTACGTCAAGACGGCCTTCCACGGGACGACGCAGCTGCCGCACGCCGAGCAGCGCGAGGTTTACCGCCAGACGCTCGTGGATCTCCACGACACGCGCTGGCAGTTCCTGAACACGCTCTTCTCGATCTCCGAGGCCGGCATCTACCTCCAGCTCGTCGACCTCCTCGATGCTGGCAAGCTGCCCGCGGCGCTGGGCTACGAGGACCTCTACGCGGCCGTCCGCAAGACGCTCGACGAGGCGCACCTCGAAGGCCTCCTCAAGGCCGACATTCTCGCGGACCCGGCGCGCTTCATCGAGCCAGATCCTGAGGTCCCGCTCGCGCTCCTCGACCAGAAGAACGCCGGCAAAAAAATCCTGCTCATCACCAACTCGGAGTGGGAGTACGCCGCGCCGATCCTCACCTTCGCCTTCGACCCGCACCTGCCGGGCGACATGACGTGGCGCGACCTCTTCGACGTCGCGATCGTGCAGGCGCGCAAGCCGGCCTTCTTCTCCGAGCGCGCCCCCGCCTACGAGGTTGTCTCAGAGGACGTCGACGGCCGCGCCGTGCTGCGGTCGCACATCGGCCCGCTCGGCGAGGGCCGCGCCTACGCTGGCGGCAACGCCGCGCTCGTCGAGGCAAGCCTCGGCCTGCGCGGGTCGGAGATTCTCTACGTCGGCGACCACGTCTACGCGGACGTCCGCGCGAGCAAGGACGTGCTGCGGTGGCGGACCGCCCTCATCCTGCGCCCGCTCGAGGACGAGATCGCGGCGATGGACGCGTTCCGGCCGCAGCAGGAGCGCCTGACGGCGCTGATGGACGAGAAGGAGCGCCTCGAGGCCTACGCCTCGGCGCTGCGCCTCGAGCGGCAGCGCAACGTCGCCGGCTACGGGCCGCAGACGGACCGCCCGGCCGAGGCGCTCGAAGCGGACTTCCATGCCCTCCGCGAGCGCCTCGTGTCCCTAGACCGACACATCGCGCCGCTCGCCCGCGCCGCGTCGATGCTCGTCAACGAGCGCTGGGGGCCGCTCCTGCGCGCCGGGACGGACAAGAGCCACCTTGCCCGGCAGATCGAGGCCTCGGCCGACATCTACACCGCACGCGTCTCGAACTTTCTCCACTACACGCCCTTCGTTTACCTGCGGAGCGACCGCGGCTCGCTCCCGCACGACGAGGCGCATCCACGTGACGCTGTACTCGGAGCCGCCGCCGACCGGATGGGCTTCGAGGACGGCATGGCGGGATAAGCACGGCCCGTGAGATGAGGCCCGTTGCCAGCAGCAGTATGCACGTTTCCGATCTCCTGCCAACCGTCACCGCATCGCCCGACGAGACGCGGGCGCTCGGGCGGCGCCTCGCCGGTGTCCTCGCGCCGGGCGACGTGGTCGCGCTGCACGGCGGGCTCGGAGCAGGAAAGACGCACCTCGCCAAAGGCATCGCCGAGGGACTCGGGGTCGACCCGGACGACGTGACCTCGCCGACGTTCACGCTCGTCCACGAGCACGCGGACGGCGCGCTGCTGCACCTCGACCTCTACCGCATCGAGACGCGGGGGGACGCGGAACGCCTCGGCCTCGGCGAGCTGCTCTCCGGCGACGCCATCGCGCTCGTCGAGTGGCCGGACCACGCCTTCGGGCTGCTCCCGCCCGAGACGCTCCACCTCCGCCTCACGCCGGGCGACGGCGACGCGCGGCGCATCGAAGAAACCCAGCCGTGACGGCGCCAGACCGCTTGCTCGCCCTCCCGCGTCCCAACCGGACATGACCGCGCTCGACCGTCTGCTCGCCCTTCCGCGCTTCGCCGATGCCGGCGCGGCCGCTTACAATCCGGGGCTAGACCGGATGCGCGCGCTCCTCGCCGCGATGGGCAACCCGGAGCGCGCAGCGCCCGCCATCCACGTCGCCGGGACGAACGGGAAGGGGTCGACGGCCTCGCTCGCAGCGTCCATCGCGGGGGCGGCCGGGCTACGCGTCGGCCTGCACACGTCGCCGCACCTGCTCCACGTCGGCGAGCGGATGCGCATCGACGGCGTCCCGGCGCCCGACGCGTGGCTGGACGCGGCCGTCGGACGCCACGCCGACCTGTTCGCCCGCGTCGGGCCAAGCTTTTTCGAGGCGACGACGGCCCTCGCCTTCCTCCGCTTCGCCGAGGCGGGCGTGGACCTCGCCGTCGTGGAAGTCGGACTGGGCGGGCGCCTCGACGCGACGAACGTCCTCACGCCCGCCGTCTCGGTCGTGACCTCCATCGGACTGGACCACACGGACCTGCTGGGCGACACGCTCGGCGCGATCGCACGCGAGAAAGGCGGCATCGCCAAGCCGGGCGTTCCCCTCGTCCACGCCGTCACGCAGGACGAGGCGCGCGCGGCGCTCGAATCGACGGCCCGTGACGCCGGCGCGACCGCCGAGGCGGTCCGCGAGACGTGCAGGGCTGATGTCAGCCTCGCCGTGCCGCTCGTCGTGCGCCTCGAGACGCCGGGCGCTGATTACGGGCGACTCGGCGTCGGCCTGCCGGGCGAGCATCAGGCGTGGAACGCCTGTCTGGCTGTCCGCGCCTGTGAGATCGCCGTGCCTGGACTGACGGCCGCCGCAGCCGCCGACGGCCTGACAAACGTTGTAAGACGCAGCGGGCTGCGCGGACGCGGCGAGGAGGCAGAACCTGGCATCGTCCTCGATGTGGCGCACAACGACGATGGCTGGCGCGTCGCGATCGCCGCTGCGCGTCTGACGGGCGGAGGGCGGCTGTTCGCGCTCGTCGGCGTGATGGCGGACAAGGACGGCGCGGCCCTCGCCCGGCGCCTCGCCGCAGCGGGCGCGGTCGTTCTGCCAGTCGGCCTGCCCGGAGACCGCGCGCTGGGCCGCGACGCCCTCGCTCTCCTGCTCCGAGAAGCCGGCGCCGAGACGCGCGACGTGGCCGACGCGTGCGCGGCCATCGCGTGGTTTCGCGCGCACCGGGCACCGTCCGACCGGCTCCTCGTGACCGGCTCGCATGGGACTGTTGCCGAGGCGCTCGCATGCGGCGTGGGCGAGTCTCTCGGCGAAACCCCCAGTGCGTAAGCGGTTTCACGTTTCGCCGGCTGCGGAGCCGGTCTACTAAATAGGTCGATTCCAGTCCCAGCAGGGCGGTCGGGGCAGATTCGCTTGCGAACGGCCAGAGCGAAATCCTATCCTCAGCGAAGTTTCGCTAACGCGCTCGTCGCCTCCGGTCATGTCCCGCACGCCCCTCGTCGGTCCCTTCGCGCCCGTCCCCCTCGCCGACGGCGTCGCCCTCCACGCCGGCGCCGACACGCCGGCTGCCCGCAGCGTCCTCACGCCCGAGGCCGTCGCGCTCGTCGCGAAGCTGCACCGTGCGCTCGCCCACGACCGCGCGTACCTCCTCGCCGCCCGGGTCGACCGCCAGGCGCGCTGGAACGCCGGCGCCGCGCCGGGCTACCTGCCCCACGACGCGCACCCGGCCGCGCATGGCCGGTGGACCGTCGAGCCGCTCCCGGCCGACCTGCTGATGCGCCGCGTCGAGATCACGGGGCCCGTCTCGGACGCCCGGATGGTCATCAACATGCTCTCGCGCGGGGCCGACGGGCAGCGCGCGGACGCCGCGATGGTCGACTTCGAGGACAGCATGAAGCCGTCGTGGGCCAACGTCATGGCCGGCGTCGAGAACGTCGCCGCCGCGGCGCGCGGGACGCTGACGGCCGCCAAGTACGACGCGGACGGAAGCGTGGCGAAAGAGTACCGCCTCGACCCGGACGACATGCCCGTGCTGATGGTCCGCGTGCGCGGCCTGCACCTCGACGAGTGCAACCTGCGCGTCGACGACCAGCCCGTCGCCGGCGGCCTCCTCGATTTTGCGCTGTGCATGGTCCACGCCGCCGATGCGCTCATCGCGCAGGGCAAGACGCCCGCGTTCTACGTCCCGAAGGTCGAGCACTTTCTCGAGGCGCGCTGGTGGAACCGCCTCTTCTCGCTCACCGAGGACGCCCTCGGCCTCGAGCGCAGCACGGTCCGCGCGACGTTCCTCATCGAGACGCTGCCCGCCGCGTTCCAGATGGAGGAGATCCTCTACGAGATCCGCGACCACGCCGCCGGCCTCAACGGCGGCCGCTGGGACAAGATCTTCTCGGACATCAAGTGCCTGCTGCACGCACCCGGACCGCGTCCTCGCCGACCGCGCCTCGATCGGCATGAACCGGCCGTGGATGCGCGACTACGCGCGCCACCTTATCGACGTCTGCCACCGCCACGGCGCCTTCGCGATGGGCGGCATGGCCGCCTTCACGCCCGGCCGCGACGCCGAGGCGCGGCAGGCGCAGACCGAGAAGGTCGTCGCGGACAAGCAGTTCGAGGCGTCGATCGGCCACGACGGCTGCTGGGTCTCGCACCCGTACTTCATCGGCCCCGCCTTCGGCCCGTTCCTCGAGGCGCTGGAGGGCGCGCAGAACCAGCTCGGCGTCCACCCGGACATCGTGCCGCGGCCGGACCTCATGCCGCTCGGCGGCGGGCCGTACACGCTCGGCGGGCTGCGGACCAACGTCCGCGTCGGCATCGCGTACCTCAAGGGCTGGAACGAGGACATCGGCTGCGTCGCCTGGGACGACCTCATGGAGGACCTCGCGACGCTCGAGATCTCGCGCGCCCAGACGGTCCAGTGGCGCCTCCACGGCGTGACGCTGGAGTCCGGCGAGACGGTGACGGACGCGCTCGTGGCCTCGCTGTTCGACGCCGAACTGGCCACGATCCTCTCCGAGGTGCAGGCCGTCGGCGACGAGGCGGTGCGCTGGACGACAGGCGGCCCACGACGCCCGCGCGCGTCTTCCTCGAGGCGGACATGCGGCCCTTCCTCGCGACGGGCAGCGCGCTCGCGCCGCTCGCCTCGACGGCGCCCGGCACGTCCGGCGACGGCCACGTCTGCGACGCCGTCCCGACGCTCTGACGGTCTCTCGGAAACGGCGCGGATGGGTTCGGCGCGTCGCTGATCTGACAGGTAGGCACAGCACGCTGTGCCCCTACGGGGTCGGACTGTGCCTGTGCGGTACGTCTCGGCTTGCCCCATTTCCCGTTCGCCACCTTCCAACTCCCTCCCTCCGATGGAACTCCACGCCGCCCGCCACCTCGCCGCCGACGACCTCGCCCACGACTGGGACACGAACCCGCGCTGGGCGGGCGTCGAGCGCCCGTACTCGGGCATCCGACGTCGTCGCTCTGCGCGGCTCGGTCGCCATCGAGCACACGCTCGGCGCGCCTCGGGGCGGAGCGCCTGTGGGCGCTGATGCACGAGCGCCCGTACGTCGCCGCGCTCGGCGCGATGACCGGCGGTCAGGCCGTGCAGCAGGTCAAGGGCGGCCTCGAGGCCATCTACCTCTCGGGCTGGCAGGTCGCGGCCGACGCCAACCTCGCCGGGCAGGTCTACCCGGACCAGAGCCTCTACCCGGCCACCTCCGTCCCGACCGTCGTCGAGCGCATCAACCGGGCGCTGCTGCGGGCGGACCAGATCGCGGTCTCCGAGGGCCAGGCGCGACGACACGCTACTGGCTCGCGCCCATCGTCGCCGACGCCGAGGCGGGCTTCGGCGGGGCGCTCAACGCGTACGAGCTCATGCGGGCCATGATCGAGGCCGGCGCCGCGGGCGTCCACTTCGAGGACCAGCTCGCCAGCGAGAAAAAGTGCGGCCACCTCGGCGGCAAGGTCCTCGTCCCGACGTCCGAGTTCGTCACCAAGCTCGTCGCCGCGCGCCTCGCCGCCGACGTCCTCGGCGTCCCGACCGTCCTCGTCGCCCGGACCGACGCCGACTCGGCGACGCTGCTCACGTCCGACGTCGACGACCGCGACAAGCCGTTCGTGGACGCGGCCGCCGGGCGGACGCCCGAGGGCTTCTTCCCGGTCCGTCAGCGGCCTCGAGGCGGCCATCGCGCGCGGCCTCGCCTACGCGCCCTACGCGGACCTGCTCTGGATGGAGACCTCCACGCCGGACCTCGCGCAGGCGCAGGCCTTCGCCGACGCCATCCACGCGCAGTTCCCCGGCAAGACGCTCGCCTACAACTGCTCGCCGTCCTTCAACTGGGAGGCGAAGCTGGACGCCGGAGACCATCGCGACGTTCCAGCAGCGAGCTCGGCGCGATGGGCTACGCCTTCCAGTTCGTCACGCTCGCGGGCTTCCACGCCCTCAACCACGGCATGTTCGACCTTGCCCACGGCTACGCCCGCGCAGGGCATGGCGGCCTACTCGCGCCTCCAGCAGGCCGAGTTCGCGGACGAGGCGCGCGGCTACACCGCGACGCGCCACCAGCGCGAGGTCGGCACGGGCTACTTCGACCGCATCCGCGAGGCCGTCACGCAGGGCACGGCGTCCACGGGCGCGATGGCGCACTCGACCGAGGCGGCGCAGTTCTGAGCACCCCGGCGGAGGGCAGCCTGCCCCCCTCCGCCGGTTGATTCTCATCGAGATGAGGAAAAGGATTATGCCGCTGCCGCGCCGCGCAGCGTAGGTTGACCGGGCCAGGCGACTACTCCTCGTCCAGCTATTGCGATGACGCCCTACACCGCCTTCGACCTGCCGGCCGGCCGGCCGGCGCTGCCCGGCCCGCTCGACGCGGCCGGCCTCGCCGGCGTCGAGGCTGCCCTGCTCACGGCCTTATTCGACGCCGACGGCGCCACGGCCGATGCGCTCGGCGAACGGGCTCACGCCTCGCGCGAAACCGTCGACGAGGCCCTCGGCGTGCTCAGCCGCCGCGGGCTCGTCGAGCGCGACGGCGACGCGGCGTGGCTCACAGGCGACGCGTTCGGCCTGCGCCGGGCTGTCCGCCGGGCCGGCGGCCGCGCCGCGATCCGGCGTTGATCCCTGCGGCAGGACCAGACGCACCAGCAGCGCGTCTCGGCGCGGGCCTCTGAAACGAGCGAGGCGCCGCGGTTCGCCGCGGCGCCTCGTTGCGCTCGAGCCATGCGGGATTACCGCCGGCTCTCGCCAAGGCGGCGGCCGAACGAGACGGCGAAGCCGACGCCGAGCACGATCGTCCCGAGCCACAGCAGCGACAGGAACGGCTTCTCGTAGGCCTGGACCACGACCCACTCTGGCTGGGCGGGCGTCGCGCCGTCGACGGCGAGCTTGATGGCGCCCTGCTCGATCTCCATCCCGACGAAGGCCAGCCCGAGGTCCCAGTCGGTCGCACGGTTCTGGACGAACATCTGGCGGCTCTGCTTGTCGATGACGTAGACCGGCCGCATGAGGCGCGTCTCGCCCGTGCGCGTGTTGCGGACGTCCAGCTTGGCCGCAATGACCATGTCGACCGAGTCGCGGGAGAGGCCGACGGCGTCGAGGTCTACGTCGAGGTCGTAGCCGGTGAAGCGGACGACGTAGGCCCCCTTGTTCTCGCCCGCATCCAGCGTCAGCGAGTCGCCCTGGGCGAGGAGCGACGGCTCGTCCTGGTTGGCCGTCGGGTTGGCGCTCATCGCGCTCGGGAAGACGGCGACGTAGAGGTCACGCACGAAGCCCTCGCGGACATCCGGGTGCTGGATCCACTGGTCGCGGCCGTCCTTGTAGACCACGTTCTGCGTCTGGAACGTGTTGCCGCGGCGGTCCGTGACGTCCATCACGTAAACCAGCCGTCCCTCCGCGTTCGTCTCCTTGCCCGTGTACGTCCACGCGTAGCCGTCCGCGTGCACCGTCTGGCCGAGCGGGACGATGACGTTCTCGCGGGAGCCCGAGATGTCCGTGCCCGCGTTGTCTGAGATCGGGTCGTTGAAGACGCCCGAGGCGAGGATGCCGAGCAGCATCAGCCCGAAGCCGACGTGGGTGAGGGAGCCACCGACCATCTTGAGGTTGCCCCGGCCGACGCGCCACATCACGAGCGAGTTGCCGAAGAACGTGAAGAAGGCCGCGAACAGCAGCAGCAGCAGCAGCAGGCTCGTGCCGTGGGTGTGCAGGAACGTCGTGACGGCGAGGGGCACGAAGCCCGCCGAGGCAACGGTCGCGCCGGCTGCGGCGGGGAGCGGGCGGACCGTCTCCTGCACGAACGGCGTGAGCAGCACGACGGCGGCCGTCGCAGCGACGGTCAGCGAGACGGGCTTCAGCAGCACCTTGTTGACGTCCTCGACGGTCATCCGGCGCCACCAGAACGTCTGCCCGAGCCCGGCGAGGAAGGCGATGGCCACGCCGAGCGGCAGCGTCCACTGTCGTGTAGAACGCGGCGGGCACGGCCGAGGGGTTGTTGCGGAAGACCTTGCCGATGATCGGGGCCGACGTGCCGAGCGCGATCACGATGCCGGTGATGGCGAGCAGAAGCGCGCCCGTGAACACCATGGACTCGCGGCTGAGCGCCGTCGGGGCCTTGGCCGGGACGGGCAGGTCGCGCCAGCGCCACGCGAGCAGGCCGAAGCCGAGCACGCCGATCGAGCCGATCCACACGAGCAGCTGGTTGTACAGCCCGAGGTCCACGAAGGAGTGGACCGAGACGTCGCCGAGCACGCCCGAGCGCGTCAGGAACGTCGAGTAGATGACGAGCTGGAACGCGACGACGGTCAGCGCGAGCGCAGACTTGTGGCCCGCCGACGTCTTCTTCTGGACCACCATCGCGTGCAGGCCCGCGACGGCGAAGAGCCACGGCACGAGAGACGCGTTCTCGACCGGGTCCCACGCCCACCAGCCGCCGAAGCTCAGCGTCTCGTACGCCCAGTAGCCGCCCATCATGATGCCCACGCCGAGCACGCCGCAGCCCGGCGAGTGCCCACGGCAGCGCCGGCTTCACCCACTGCGTGTAGCGCTGCCGGATAAGGCCGGCCGCCGCAAACGCGAACGGCACCATCAGCAGCGTGAAGCCGGTGAACAGCGTCGGCGGGTGGATGACCATCCACGGGTTCTGAAGCAGGTCGTTGAGGCCCTGCCCGTCGGCCGGGACGAAGCCCGCGACCTGGAGCATCGGCGCGTCGGGGAACTTGGCGGCGAGGCTGATGAACGGGCTCACGCCGATGGGCAGCGGCCCGAGCTTGAGGCCGACGACCATCGACAGCAGAAACGCCTGGCACAGCGCGACGACGGCGATCACGATCGGACCGAAGCCCGTCTGCGCCTCACGCGCGACGCCCGTCCGGCCAGGATGCGTCCACCACCGGATAAGGACCGCGCCGACGGTCGCCGTCATCATGGCCCACAGCAGGAACGAGCCCTCCTGACCCGCCCAGAACGACGAGAAGGTGTAGTGCCACGGCATCGCACGGCTCGTCTGCTGGTAGACGTACGCGAGCTCGAAGTGGCGCCCGAAGAGGCCCGTCCAGAGAGCGCCCGCCGCGACGAGCAGGCCGCCGATCATGGCGGCCCATGCCCAGCGGCCGGTCCGCGCCCACACTGGCGCCTCGGGCGTGTCGCGGGCGGCGAGGACGAAGGCGACGCCCGCCGCCAGCGTGGCGACGAAGGCGACGATCAGGGCGAGACTGCCGACGGTTGCAAGCATGGCCGGGCGTGGTTCAGTAGTGCCCGAAACGTACGCCGGCGCGGCGGCGAATCGTGCGCGGGATGCCCTCGCACGGCCGTTTCCGCCGCGTCTTCCTGCAGACGGAGCGAGAAGGATCGGCCAGGGTGCGCTGCCGGCGGCCTGGCCGCAGCCTCCCGCTACCTCGCCCTCTCACCCGCCCGCCGTGCCATCGTTCGGGTTGATGGTGAACTCGCGGACCGGCGGCTTGGCCGGCACGAGGCCCGCACGCTGCACGACCTCCTGCCCCTGCGTCCCGAGGACGAACGTCGCGAAGCCAGCGGCGAGGCCGCCGCGCGCGCCGCGCGTGACAAGCACGATCGGCTGTCGCAGCGGGTACTCGTCGAGGTAGACGGCGCGTGGGCTGGCGCGGACGGTCTGCCCGACCGAGTCGATGAGCGCGACCTGGCGGACCCTGGACGTCGTGTCGGCCCGCATCGTCAGTGCCGAGACGAGGCCGAGAGCGTCCGCCCGACCGGCGACGCGCGCGAGCACGTCGCGCTCGTCCGCGGCGCGGATGGCGGACTGAGGGAGCGTCCCCGCTGGCAGCAGGCGCCGGGCGACATACTCGACCGTGCCCGCGTTGCGGTCGGTGAGGACGAGGCGCGCCTCGCCCGGCGTGCCCGGCGCGACGCTCTGCCACGAGACGGCCTGCCCGGAGAGCAGCGAACGCAGCGCCTCGAGCGGGACGGCCTGAACGGTGCTCCCCTCAGGCACCACCACGATGACGGCGCCCTCGCCGATGAGCGTCTGCCCGACCGGAACGCTGTATTCCTCGGCGATGCCGGTCTCCTCATTGTTCATCATCCGGTCCACGATCGCCGACTGGAGGTCGCCCTGGAGCACGCCGACGATGGCTGCGCGCGCCGAGCTCTCGACGACCTCGACCGTCGCCTGCGGATACAGCTTGCGGAAGTCCTCGGCCTGCTTGCGCACGATGGCGGCGAGCTCGGGCGTCGTGCCGAGGCGCAGCGTGCCCGTAAAGCCGGCGCCGTCCATCAGCCTGCCAGACGGTTCCGCAGGGACACCCGGTGCCGGGTCCGGCTCCGAGCAGCCGGCACCGCCGAGCGTCAGGCCAAGGGTGGAGAGCAGGACGAGCAGCAGAACGGAACGCATGATGGAGCGGAGTCAGGAACGGTCGTCGCGGTTGTGGCCCAGGCCCACGGCACCGCGGTAAAGGCCCATCAGCACGAGAATCACGCCGACGGTCACGCGAAGCGTCGGCTCGGGCGTCGTCGGGCCGATGAGGCCGAACGCAACGAGCAACCCGACAACGACGAGCAGGGCGGCGACGGTCAGCGTGAGCAGGCGGAGCGGGGACATCGCGGCGGGAAATGGGAGGGGCCGAACGCACGGCGGGGCGAGGGAGTTGCCCCCGCCCCGCCCTGACTGCCGGGCTCGGATCAGCGGATGGCGAACGTGACGGGGAGCGTCATCCGGACCGCCACCGATCGCCCGTTCTGGACGCCGGGCGTGAACCGCGCGTGCCGGACGGCGTCCATCGCGGCGCGGTCCAACCCTGGGCTGACGGAGCGGACGACCTCGACGGTGCCGGGCACGCCGTCTGTCCCGACGATAAACCGGACGATGACCTGGCCGGACACGCCCGCCTCACGGTCGAAGCGCGGATAGGCGATGCCCGCCTGGAACGCGTCGAACCCGCCGACGAGCGCAGGCGCGATCTCGGACCTCTCGACGAACGCTGGCGCCTCGGGTGTCTCGACGGCCGGATCGGCGCGGCGCGGCGGAATGACTGGCGGGATCGTCCCTGCGGTGATCGGCGTCCGGGCCGGCGGCTCCCCGCCCGAGTCCATCATCGGGTCGCCGCCTGCGTTTGGCGTCGGGCCAACGGGGCCGACGTCTGAGACGGCGATGTCCGCGTTGTGCGGGACGGAGGCATCGGGGCGCGCCTGCGCTTCGGGGACCGGCGTGATGAGGCCTGCAGTCGCGGCACGGGCCGGGGCACCGCCGCTCGGCCTCTGCTCGGAGAGGTGTGGAGCGGGCGCCGGCCCTGTCGGCGGGGCGAGAAAGATTTCGCGCCAGGGCGCCTCGGCCGGCGGTGGCGGCGTGAGCGTCGCGTACGAGACGGCCCAGAAGATGCCGATGGCCAGCAGGTGCACGTTGACGGCGATAAGGAGCGCCCGACCGAGGTTCGAGTTGGTGGCGGCCTTGAGGCGCGCCGCGTTGGGCGCGATCTGCGCGAGAAGGGCAGCGGTGACGTCGCGCGGGGCGCGGTTGGAGAGCGTCATGGCGGGGACGGATGCGGCCGCGGCAGGAACCCGCCGGGCCTGAACGTGAGAAACGCTGCCCCCCGGCGACGGTCGTCGCGCGAAGGGGCAGCGTTTCTTCGCGCCCGTCGACTAAACGTGTCTGCTAGTTGCCGCCGGCGATGCGGAAGGTGACCGGAAGGGTCTGGCGGACCGGCACGGCCTGCCCGTTCTGCTTGCCCGGCTCGAAGCGGGCTCGCTGGACGGCCTGCACCGCGGCGCGGTCAAGGCCCGGGCTCACCGAGCGGACAACCTCAACGTTTGACGTCCGGCCATCAGCGCCGACGACGAAGCGAACGATGACGCGGCCCTCGATGCGGGCGCGCTGCTCCATGTCCGGGTACTGGATGCCCTGCTGGAGACGCTCGATGCCACCGATGAGGACCGGCGAGACCTCCGAAAAGTCGAGCGGCTCGTTCGTCGGCGGCGGGGGCGTCGGGGCCGGCGGCGGAGGCGTCGGGGCCGGCGGCGGAGGCGTCGGCGGCGGAGGCGTCGGCGCTGGCGGCGGACGGACGGCGACGGTGCCGGGGCCAGTGCCCGCGATCACGCCGACGCCGGTGCCTGACGTGGGCAGGGCCCGAGGTCGAGATCTCCTCCTGCGTCGCGATCGTCCGCTCCGGCGGCGCCTGCTCGTCCGGGACGGGCGTCGGCGTGCCCGTCGCGACGGCGGCAGCGGGCGGCGGCGGCGCGGCGTCCGGCGGCGGCGGCGTGTCCGTGATCGCCGGCGGGGTGATGTCGGCGTAGCTCACCTGCTCGAGGACGGTGTCCTCGACGACCGCGACCTCCGTCGCCTTGACGTAGGCCCAGTAGGCTCCGACCCCGGCGAGGTGGATGATCGCCGCGATCAGGAGGCCACGCCCGAGGTAGCCGTTGTAGTTCTTCTTGAGTACCGCTGCGTTCGGCGCGATCGACTCGAGGATGCGCTGGTACGCGTCCTGGACGACGTTGGCCTTGGCGGGCGCGGCAGCTTTGGGTGCGGCGGGTGTTGCCATGGGTCGGTCCCGGTTGGGAGGAGGGCTCAGGCGCCGGCGCGCGCCTCGAGGACGAGCGTGCTGTCCTGGGCGGTAAACGGCGCGATGCTGAACTTGGTGACGCCGGCGAGCTTGATCTCGTCGAGCATGTCGACGATGTTGTTGTACGTCCCGCGGCGGTCCACCTTGATGATGGCGATAAGGTCGTCGCCGAGCCGCTGGTGCTGGGCCGAGATCGTCTCGCCGAGCTGGTCGTAGGTGATCTTCTGGTAGGGATCGGTGCCCATGTTCCAGTAGATGTTGCCATCGTCGGAGCCGCGGAGGCTCATCACCTTGCTCTCGGCGATCTCGACGGGGTCGTCGGAGTCGGGGAGGTTGATCTCCATGGCCTGCGGACGGCTGAAGACCGTCGTAAGCATAAAGAACGTCAGCAAGAGGAAGGCAATGTCGACCATCGGCGTCATGTCCATCCGAATGCCGACGCGCTTGCCCTTCCGCTTCTTTTTGTGGCGGCCTCCGCCGGAGTCGCCACCTAGGTCACCACCACCTGCCATGTCGTTGTTGAGTGTGCGGGCGCGGTCGCCCGTCGGGTGAGAGAGTTACTCCGGTGCCTGGCCCTGGCCGGCGCCCTCAAGGTCTGTGATGAGCGAGAAGCGCGTGACGTCGGCGTCGCGCATCGCCTTCATAACGTCCTCGATGGGACCGTAGTCCGCGTTCCGGTCCGCCTTGATGACCGTCCGGAGATTGGGGTTGGTCGTGCGGTACTGGACGATGGCCTGCTGGAGGTCGGCGACGCTGCGAAGGCGCCGGGGCGCTTCCTCCCGGTCCTCGCCGATGTAGATCTCGTCGTCTGCGCCGATGATGACCATGAGGATGTTGGTCGCCGGGAGCTTGATCTGCGTGTTGCTGCTCGGCAGCACGATCGGGATCGGGTCCGGCTCAGCGAACTGAGCCGTGAGCATAAAGAACGTCAGCAGCAGGAAGGCGACGTCGACCAGGGCGGTCATGTCGAGGGACGGCCCCCGCCGCTTCATCTTCTTAATCATGGGGATCGGGTCGGGTGGCCCGGCAGCGCCGGGGGCGAGAGCGCGGGGCCGCAGGTGCGGCCCCGCCTGCGATCGGGGCGAAGAACGCGCGAACGCGCGCCTTCAGTCTCTCACGGGTTACCGCGCGGCGACAGCGCTCTTGTGCGCGAGCGTCTGCACCATCGTCGCGGCCGCCTCGTCGATGTTGTACGTGAACGAGTCGACCTTCGTCGTGAAGTAGTTGTACGCGACGATGCCGATGATGGCAGCGATGAGGCCGCCGGCCGTGTTGATGAGCGCCTCCGAGATGCCGAGCGAGAGCTGGACGGCGTCCGGGGCACCAGTCGACGAGGCGAGCGCCGAGAAGGCGCGGATCATGCCGAGCGTTGTGCCGAGCAGGCCGACCATCGTCGCGATGGACGCGATCGTCGAGAGGGCGACGAGGTTGCGCTCGAGAAGCGGCACCTCAAGCATCGTGGCCTCCTCGATGGCGGCGCGGATCTCCTCCTCGGTGTCCTTGCGGTCCGAGCCGCCCATCTGCTGGAGCGACTGGAAGCGGCGCAGGCCGGCGCCGAGGACGGAGCCGAGCGTGCCCTGCTGCTTCTTCGATGCCTCGATGGCCCCGTCGATGTCGTTGTTGGCGAGGCGCGCCTGGAGGTCGCGCATGAACGGAATGGCCGCGACGCGGCCACCGGCCTTGCGCAGCGACAGAAGGCGCTCGATCGTGAACGTGACGACCATCAGCGTCAGCGCGATCAGGACCGCGACGAGCGGGCCGCCATCACGGACGTAGTCGGGCAGGAGGTAGAGGTAGATCACCGCCGACACGGCGAGCGCGGCGATAATGACGACCGTGAAGAAGACGGAGTTGTTCTTCATGACGCGGATGCGGGACGGGTGAGTGCGGCGGAGAGGGCAGCGGGGAGATAGGGCGGCCGGTCGGCCAAGACACCCGCTGCGGGTCGGGCAAACTACGGCGCAGTGGCAGCGCATGCGCGCTCCGTGAAGGCGAACACCTCCGACCCGCCTTTTTTAATACCCCGCCTCTGTCTCGTTCCCGCTCCGTTGCAGATCGCCTCGCCCGAGTAGCTTGCCGCCCCCCTCCGCCCGTCCCATGCCTGAGCTCCGCCGCCTCTGCGTCTACTGCGGCTCCGCCGCCGGCGCGCGGCCGTCCTACGCCGCTGCCGCGCACACGCTCGGCACGCGGCTTGCCGCCCAGGGGATCGGGCTCGTCACCGGCGGCGGGCGCGTTGGCCTGATGGGCGTCGTCGCAGATGCTGCGCTGGCTGGGGGCGGCGAGGCGACGGGCGTCATCCCGCAGGCGCTGATGGACCGCGAGGTCGGCCATGAGGGCCTCACCGAGCTCCACGTCGTCGCCTCGATGCACGCCCGCAAAGCGCTCATGGCGACGCTCTCGGACGCGTTCGTGGCGCTTCCGGGCGGGCTGGGCACGCTCGAGGAAATCGCCGAGATGATGACGTGGGCGCAGCTCGGCCTGCACCCCAAGCCCTGCGGCCTGCTCGACGTCGCCGGCTACTACGCGCCGCTCGTCCGCTTCCTGGACCACGCGACCGACGAGGGATTCGTACGCCCGGAGCACCGCGCCCTGCTCGTCGTGGACGACGACGTGGACCGGATGCTGGACCGTCTCCGCGCCTACGTTCCGCCGGGCTGAGTACGCTGGCGCCCTGGTGCCGCCCTCGGCGAGGAAGGGCAAAACGGCTGGCATGGCCTGACCGGAGCCCTCTTTACTTTCCTTTCTCTCCCTCCCGATGCTCACCCGCCGCGCCTCGCTGGGCCTCGCACTCGTCGTGCTCGCGATCCTGCTCGGCGTTGTGCTCGCGCCCCAGCTCTCGACGTTCCGGCTCGGGCTGGACGCGAGCCTGCTTGCCGACCTCTTCGGGCGGACGCGGTCGGTCGGCTTCCGCGCGCTTGTGACGAGCGTCTGGGTCTCGCTCGCGACCGTCGCCGGCGCGGCCGTCGTCGGGACCGGGCTGGCGGTCGTGCTGGCGCGCGTGCAGCTGCCGTTCGGGCGCCTGCTGGCCGCTGCAGCGGCACTGCCGCTCGCGCTGCCACCGCTCGTCGGCGTGCTCGCCTTCCTCTTTCTCTACGGCGAGAGCGGCATGCTGCCGCGCGGGCTACAGCTGCTGACGGGCTCAGCCGAGGTGCCGTTCGCCTTCGGCGGCGTCGCGGCCGTCGTCGCCGTGCACGTTTACGTGTTTTACGTCTACGTGTACCTCTTCGTCTCGTCTGCCCTCGCCAGCGTCGACGGGAGTTTGCTGGACGCGTCGGCGGACCTCGGGGCGGGCGCATGGACCACGTTCCGCCGCGTCGTCCTGCCGCTGCTCCGGCCCGCGCTCGTCGGGTCCGGCCTGCTCGTGTTCATGCTGTCGATGGCCTCGTTCACCGCCCCGCTGCTCTTCGCCGAGGGCACGCCGTTTCTCACGACGCAGATCTACACGTTCAAGACGAACGGCGCGCTGGACCGCGCCGCGGCCGTCTCCATCGTCCTGACGCTCATCTGCCTCGTGGTCCTCGCTGGCGCGGAGCGCGGGGAGCGCGGCGCCGGCTCGGGCGCCGCGAAGGGCGTCGGCCGCGCGGCGCAGCCAGTCCGCAACCCGCTCGTGCGCGCCGTCGCCGGCCTCGGCGTCGTCGGGGCGCTCGCTGTCGTCGCCCTGCCCGTTGCGACGGTCGTGCTGCTGTCGGTCGTCGTGGACGGGACGTGGACGACGCAGGCACTGCCGGACACGTTCTCGCTCGCCAACTACGCCGCTCTGTTCTCGGACCCGAACGTGCTCGCCCCGATCGGCGCCTCGCTCTGGATGGCCTCCCTCTCGACGGCCGCCAACGTCGTCTTCGGCGTCGCCGTCGCGTTCGTCGTGGCGAAGGGGCGCGTGCCGGGGCGCGGGCTCATCCGGGCGCTCTCGATCCTGCCGTTCGCCATCCCGGGCACGTCGATCGCGCTCGGCCTCGTCGTCGCCTTTAACGAGCCGCGGCTCGCAACGGCCGGGCAGATCCTCGTGGGGACCGTCTGGATCCTGCCCCTCGCCTACTTCGTGCGCCACGTGCCACTCGTGGTCCGAAGCACCCAGGCCGCGCTCGAAGGCGTCGACGACCGCCTCGCCGAGGCGTCCGCGGACCTCGGCGCCGGCGCCTGGACGACCGTCCGACGCGTCGTGCTGCCGCTCGTGGCGCCGGCCATCGTCGCCGGGGCACTGCTGACGTTCGTGACGGCGCTCGGCGAGTTCGTCGCCTCCGTCATGCTCTACGTCTACGACAACCGCCCGATCGCCGTCGAGACGTTCGCCCAGCTCCGGCAGGCGCACTTCGGGCAGGCGGCGGCGTACAGCGTGCTGCTGATGGCGATCGTCGCGGCATCCGTCGGGCTCAGCCGGCTCGTCGGGCAGCGGGCGTAGCGGGCGCACGGAGAACGAAGCGGCGCGCGTTCCCTGCATGCCGCCCCGATTCCACCGGGTAAGCGCTTCCACGCGCGCGGTACTTTGTCCGCCCCCGGCAGCCCCCGCCATGAAGATCACCGTTCTCGGAGCCGGCGCCATCGGCTCGGCCGTCGCCTACGACCTCTGCCGCCGGCCCGACGTGCAGCGCGTGCAGGTCTGCGAGGCGCGGCCCGTCGTGCTTCGCGCCTTCCAGAGCCAGCACGCACACCCCAACCTGCGGACGTACGAGGCCGACGCGCGCGACGCGCCGACGCTCGAGCCGATCATCGCCGGCTCGGCCGTCGTCGTGTCGTGCGTCGGGCCAGAGCTCAACGCGCGCCTCGCGCGCCTCGCCCTCGACCTCGGCGCGCACTTCGTGGACCTCGGCGGCCCCACGGACCTCACCGCGGACCCCGCGCTGAACGACCTCGCCGAACTCCGGCAGCGCCATGTCGTGACGGGCTGCGGCCTCGCGCCCGGCCTGGCCGGCATCCTCGCGCTGCGCGGCATCGAGCGCATGGACACGGCCACGGCCGCCCGCATCCGCGTCGGCGATGTCCCGACGGACCCCGACGCGCCGTTCCGCTACCGCCTCGCGCACTCGGCCGAGAAGCTCCTCGACGACTACACGCAGCCCGCGACGGTCCTCCGGGATGGGTGCCTCGAGCACCGCGACCCGCTGACTGGCGTCGAGACGCTGGCGGTGGGCGGGCTCGGCACGATGGAAGCGTTCTACACCGGCGGCGGGCTGGGCACGCTCGCCGAGGCGCTCGAGGGCAAGCTGGACCGCCTCGACGCCAAGACGCTCCGCTTCCCCGGCCACGCGGACCAGATGCGGTTCCTGCTCGACCTCGGGCTGGCCGACCGGACGACGCTGGACGTCCGCACGCACCTCTCGTACCGCGACGTGCTCACGCGGCGCCTGCGGCAGCGCCTCGGCGGCGCCTACCACGACGCCGTCATCGTCCGCGTCGAGATTGAGGGCGAGGCCGGCGGCGAGGCGGGCACGCTCGTCTACGAGATCGTGGACCGCTTCGACGAGGCGTCGAACCTGTCGGCGATGCAGCGCTGCACGGGCTTCCCGGCGGCGGCGGCCGCCGTTCTGCTCGGCACCCGGATGGTGCCCGGCGGCGGCGTCGCGGCGGCGGAGCAGGTGCTGCCGTTCGAGCCCTTCTTCGCGAGCCTCGCCGAGCGCGGCATCGCCGTGCACGAGCGCTGGGAGCCCGCCCACGAGGCGGCGGCGGCATAGCTGCCGCGCCTGCGCCATCGGCATCGCCGAGCGGACGCCGAAGGGCCGCGCCTCGTACGACGCCGCGCACACGACGCCGCGCCCCGACGCCCCGCCGACGGCGAGCGGGCGCCCGCGCAGGGCGGGATCGTCGCGCTGCTCGACCGACGCGTAGAACGCGTCCATGTCCACGTGGAGGATTTTGCGCACTGGGGCCCGGGAGACGGCGGCAGGGTCCGTCCGCGAGCCGAGGAGGTGCCCCGGGCCGCGCTGGAGTCCGTCCCGATCTGGTCCTGCCGGAGTCCTTTGGGAGCGGGCGCGGTGGTCCCTACCTTCAGAATCCGTATCCGTCCGAGATACGTGACATCGCGGCCGGCCGTTCGTTGCCGGCCGCGTGGCGGGAACGAGGCGCGCACCCGTCCTGCGCCACCGCTCCGCGGTCCCCGCTTGCCTCGCCCGATGCCTGACCCCGACCCGGCTCTCTCCGCTCGCATGGCGCCCGTGCCCGGCGACGAGGCGGGCGCGCGCACGGAGCGGCGCGGCAGCTTCCGCGGCTTTCCTCGCAGCGCGCGCGCGCGCGACAGTGCGAGCGCGACCCCGCCAGGGCGGCTGGACCGTTCTGGACCAAGCCCTCTTCTCGGGGTCCAACTTCGTCGTCAACGTGCTGCTCGCGCGGTGGCTCGCGCCCGAGGCGTTCGGCGCGTTCACGACCGCGTTCGTCGTGTTCCTGGTGTGCGGGACGCTCCACGCGGGCCTGCTCGTCGAGCCGATGCTGGTGTTTGGCGCGGGGCGGTTCGAGCGGCGGCGGCGGGCGTATCTGCGGCTTCTCGTGCTGGGCCACGCCGGCTTCGCTGCAGGCGTCGGGTCCGTCTTCGGGCTCGGCGCGCTGGCCGCGCTGGCGCTGGGGCGGCCGTTCGTGGCGAGCGTCGTCGGGGCGCTGGGCGTGGCACAGAGCGGAATTTTGCTGCTGTGGATGGCGCGGCGGGCGTGCCTCGTCGCGCACAAGCCCACGATGGCGGCGGCCGGCGGGGCGGGGTACCTCCCCCTGCTCGTCGGCAGCGCCGTCGCGATGCAGACGGCCGGGCTGCTGACCGCGGCGACGTCGCTGCTGCTGATGGCGGGCGTCTCGGCCGCCGTGGCCGGCGTGCTGCTGGCGCGCCTCGGCGTGCCCCTTCGGCGGCCGACGCCCGACACGCCGGCCTTCCGCGCCGAGGTGCTCCGCGCGCACTGGACGTACGGACGCTGGTCCATGCCGACGGGCGTGCTCGAGTGGATCGTGAGCACGATGCCGTTCCTCGTCGTGCCGCTCGTCGTCGGCGTCGAGGGCAACGCGCTGCTGCGGGCGCTGCTGAACCTCGCGCTGCCCGCGCTCCAGGCGTTCGTCGCGATCGCGGCCTTCTCGCTGCCCGTGCTCGTCCGCGCCCGTGCGGCGGGGCATATGCCGCGCACGATGCGGCGCTTCGGCGCGCTCGCGCTCGCCGGCGCGCTGAGCTACGCCCTCCTGCTCGGCGGGCTGGGCGAGTGGGCGCTCGACCTCCTCTACGGCGGCAAGTACATCGCGACGCCGGCCGAGCTGTGGCTGCTCGCGGGCTACCCCGTCGCCGTCGGGCTGGGCGGCGTGTTCACGGCGTCGCTTCGCGCCCGCGAGCGCCCGCGGTCCGTCTTCTGGGCGCGCGTCGGCGCGGTCGTCCTCGGCGCGCCGACGACGGCCGCGATGGCGATGCAGTGGGGCGTGGCCGGCGGGCTTGCCGGCGGGCTGATCACACTGTCGCTCGAGGCCGTCGCGCTGGCGCTGTCTGCGCGCGCGTCGGACCCGCGGCCTGCGGTGCGCGTCGAGCGGCCCGCGGCGGCGGCGCGTGCTCATGGTCGCGTTCGCGTGCGACCCCGAGCGCGGCTCGGAGTACGGCCAGGGCTGGCGCTTCGCCGAGGCCGCAGCGGCCGACAACGACGTCTGGGTGCTGACGTACGCCGGGCAGGCGGCCGAGGCGCGCCACGCCATCGCCACGGGCGCCGCTGCCGGGCGTGCGCCTCGCCGAGGTCGCGCACCCGTTCGAGCGCGCGCGCCACGCGGTCGGCGGCGTCCCGCGCGGGATGCTCGCCGAGCAGGTCCACTACTACGTCTGGCAGGTGGCCGCCATCGGCGCGGCGCGGCGCCTGCACCGCCAGGTCGGGTTCGACCTCGTGCACCACGTGACGTTCGCCAAGTACTGGGCGCCGAGCGCCGGCGCGTTCGTCGGGGCGCCGTTCGTGCTCGGCCCCGTCGGCGGCGGCGAGTCCATCCCGCCGCGCTTCTGGACGTCGCTCTCGCCGTTCGGCGCGCTCTACGAGGCCGGGCGGAGCCTCAACCGGCGCCTCGCGCACCTGGACCCGCTCGTGCGCGCGACGGCGCGACGGGCGACGCTCGCGCTGGGCTCGACGCGCGCGACGGCGCGGGCGCTGCGGCGCCTCGGCGCGCGCCGCGCCGTCGCACAGCCGAGCGTCGGGCTCACGCCCGACGAGGCGGACGGGCTCGGCGCGCTCGCCCTGCCTGCACTTCACACGCCCGGCGCGCCGCTGCGCGTGCTGATGAGCGGCCGCCTGCTCCCGTTCAAGGGCACGGCGCTCGGCCTGCGCGCCGTCGCGGCGGCGGGCCTGCCGAACCTCCACGTGGACATTCTCGGGACGGGCCCCGAGGAGCGGCGCCTGCGCGCGGTCGTCCGGCGCCTCGGCCTCGAGGCCCAGGTGACGTTCCACGGCCTGCTGCCGCGGCCGGCCGCGCTCGCGATGCTCGAGGACGCGACCGTCCTGCTCCACCCGAGCCTCCACGACTCCGGCGGCTACGTCACGCTCGAGGCGCTGGCGGCGGGCCGCGCCGTGATCGCGCTCGACCTCGGCGGGCCGGGCGTGCAGCTCACGCCCGACTCCGGAATCGCCATCCCGGCCGAGTCGCCGCGGCAGGTCGTCCGCGACATCGCCGCGGCGCTGCGGCGCCTCGACGCCGAGCCCGACCTCGCGGCGCGCCTCGGGGCCGGCGGGCGGGCCCGCATCCACGCTGCGCTGCGCCTCGAGCACGTCGCCGCCCGCGCCTTCGCCGCCTACGCCGACGTCGCCCCGATGCAGGCGCCCGAGGTGGACGCGCCGCCGGCCGAGTCGTCCGACGGATCGGCCGTCTCTCTGGACCACGTCGGCTTCGCCCGGCGCGCCCGGTAGCCGCCATGGACCTCGCCTTCGCGCCCCGCCCGCACACGCCGCTGGAGCCCGCCGCGGCGGGCCGCTGGGGCGACCGCTACCTGCTCGTGCTGAGCCTGTGCCTCCTGGGCTATGCGCTCATGGGCCGCTCGTTCGCGTACGTCGGCGTCCCGCCGCTGTTCATCGGCGAGGCGATGCTCGGCGCGGGCCTGCTGCTGTCCATCCGGTTGAGGACGCTGGACCGGCTCGGCACGGCGGGCCCCTTCTGGATCCTGCTCGCGCTCCAGGCCCTGACGGTCGTCCGCTCGGTCCCCTATGTCGGCACGTACGGCCTCGACGTGGCGCGCGACGCGATGCTGTTCGGCTACGGCTTCTACGCCTACGTCGTGTTCGCGCTCGTCACGCAGCGCCCCGAGCGCGTCCGCGAGCTCGTCCTGCGCTACCGCACGTTCGCCGTGGTGATGACCGCGCTCGTGTGGCTGCCGTACCTCGCGTTCCGCATCAACGAGTCCTGGATCCCGTTCATGCCGGGGCAGGACGACGTTCGGATCATCGAGGCGAAGGGCGGCGACCTGCTCGTCCACCTCTCGGGCATCGCCGCGTTCCTGATCCTCGGGCTGCGGAAGCCCACGTGGGGGCTCACGTTCGGGCTCGCCGCGACGTCGCTGCTCGTGATGGTCTCCAACCGCGGCGGCATGATCGCGTTCGTGCTCGCGTGCGGGCTGGCGCTGCTGCTGAAGCCGCCCGGCGCGAGCGGCCTGCGCCTCGGGTTCGCCCTGGTCGCCGTCGTCGTGGCGGGCCTCGTCGCGGTCCCGGTGATGCAGTCCGTCCGGATCTCGGGCAACTCGCGCGAGCTCACCGTGGACCAGATCTGGGACAACGTCAAGAGCATCGTCGGCCAGAGCGACAGCAACACGCTGGAGACGACGAAGACGTGGCGGCTCGCGTGGTGGAAGAGGATCATCGACGACACCGCCGGCGGGCCGCTCTTCTGGACCGGCCACGGCTTCGGCCTCAACCTCGCGGACCACTACGGCTTCAACGTGGACGAGGAGGGCTCGCTGAGGAGCCCGCACAACGGCACGATGACGGTCCTCGCGCGCACGGGCGTGCCGGGGCTGGCGCTGTGGATGCTGCTCCACGCGTGGTGGGTCGTGCTGATGGCCCAGGCGTGGTGGCGGGCGCGGATCGCGACGCGCCACACGTGGTCCGCCGTGTTCGCCTTCGGGCTGTGCCTGTGGGTCGCGCTCATGGTCAACGCCTCGTTCGAGGTCTACCTCGAGGGGCCGATGGGCGGCATCTGGCTGTGGACCGTCGTCGGCGCAGGGCTCGCCGCGATCCAGGTCGCCCGGCCGCAGCCGGACCTGTTCGACACGCCGGACTTTGGCCACGTCCCGCCGCGGACCGTCGCCCCGACGGGGCTCTCGGGGCCGGCTGCCGAGATCCTGCCCGCGATCCGCGCCGCCATCGCCGCGACGCCGTGGACGCCCGCGACGGGCCGCGGCGCGCCCCGCCGCCGCCCCGCATCGCCGAGCCCGAGGCGCCGCCTGCCGCCGCGCCGCCCGAGACGCCGTGGGCGACCGCCCCGACGCCGTGGACGCCCGCGCCTCACCCCTCGCAGGAAGCCGTGCCGAGCACCGAGGGCGCCGTGCAGACCACCGAGACGGCACCGAGCCTCGATGTCCGCTGGGCGCGCGTGCCGGGTGGGCCGGCCGACATTCCGCACCCGAGCCTCGCGGCACGCCCCGCGCCCGCGCCGCCGCGGCCGCCCGCGCCGCCGGGCCTCCGCCCGACCGACGGCGCCTGGGAGTGGGCGCCGACGGCTACGGCGTGGCGTTCTTCCTGACGCACCCGCCGCGCCCGCCGTGACCGTCTACGACTCGATGCCGAGCCCGCTCGGGCCGCTCCTGCTCATCTCCGACGGGACGGCGCTGACGGGCGTGTTCATGGAGGACCACCGCCGCGGCCCGGCCGTCGGGCCAGCGTGGACGCGCGACGCGGCGCCGCTCGCCGAGGCGCGCCAGCAACTCGCGGCGTACTTCGCCGGCGAGCGCGAGGCGTTCGACCTGGACGTGCGGCCGGCCGGGACGCCGTTCCAGCAGCGCGTCTGGACGGCGCTTCTGGACATCCCGTACGGCGCGACCGAGACGTACGGCGCGCTCGCCGAGCGCCTCGGCGGCGCCACCCTCACGCGCGCCGTCGGCGCGGCGAACGGGCGCAACCCGCTCTCGATCGTCGTGCCGTGCCACCGCGTCGTCGGGGCCGGCGGCGCGCTCGTGGGCTACGGCGGCGGGGTCGAGAACAAGCGCCGGCTGCTCGCGCTCGAGTCGCGGCAGGGCGCGCTCTTCGGATGATGCCGGCGGCGCTGGGCACAGCGCCCGCGCCGCGGCGTTCGGCATGCGTGCCCGCCCACGCCCGATGCCCGCTCGACCCGACCGACCCGCTCGAGGAGCCCGACGAATCCCGCCGCCCCGGCGCCGCCGGCGTCAGAGAGCGAGGCGCTCCGCGAGGAAGGCGTCGACCCGGTCCGCACGGACCCCATCGCGTCGCTGCGCCACCGCGGGTTCCTGCTGTACGTGCTCGGCAGCCTCGTCTCGAACGCGGGCAACCTCATGCGCACGACGGCCGTCGGCTGGGAGATCTATGCGCGGACGAAGGACCCGTTCAGCCTCGGCCTCGTCGGGCTCGTCCTCGCCGTGCCCGTTCTGCTGCTGGCGCTCCCGGCGGGCGCGCTCGCGGACCGGTACCCGCGCAAGCGGCTCATCCTGATCGCGCAGGCCGGCCTCGCCGCGTCGGGCGCTCGGCCTCGCGTGGGCGGCGTGGACGCAGGCGCCGCTGGCGTTCACCTACGCCTTCCTGCTCGCGTCCGGCATCTTCCGCGCCGTCGGGTGGCCCGCCTCGCAGGCGTTCGTGACCAACCTCGTCCCGGCGCGGCAGTTTGCCAACGCCGCGATGTGGCGCAGCGTGGCGTACCAGATCTCGGCCACGACGGGCCCGCTCGCGGCCGGCATCCTCATCGCCGTCTACAACCCGGGCGTCGTGTACGCCCTCGACGCGGCGTCCAGCCTCGTCCTCTTCGGGGCGCTCCTCGCCGTCGTGCCGGGCCCGCAGGAGATGAGCACGGAGCGCCGCGGCCTGCAGAGCCTGCTCGAGGGCGTCCGGTTCGTGCGGCGGCAGCCCGTCATCCTGTCCACGATCACGCTGGACATGGTGGCCGTCCTCTTCGGCGGCGCGACGGCGCTGCTGCCGATCTACGCGACCGACGTGCTCGGCGTCGGCGCGACGGGCTTCGGGTGGATGCGCGCGATGCCCTCCGTCGGGGCCATCGCGACGGGCCTGATCCTGGCCGTCCGCCCGCCGATGCGCCGGGCGGGGCCGACGATGCTCTGGGCCGTCGCCGCGTTCGGCGCGGCGACGCTCGTGTTCGGGCTCGCGACCGAGATCGTGGCGGTCTCCGCGCTGCCGCTGCCTGCGTGGGCGCCGTTCGGGCTCTCGCTCGCGGCCCTGTTCGCGCTCGGCGCGGCGGACAACGTCTCGGTCGTGATCCGGTCGACCGTCATCCAGCTCCTCACGCCGGACGCGATGCGGGGGCGCGTCGCCGCCGTCAACGCGGTCTTTATCGGGACGTCGAACGAGATCGGCGAGTTCGAGTCCGGCACGGTCGCCGCGTGGCTCGGGGCCGTGCGGACGGTGGCGCTCGGTGGCCTGCTCACGCTCGCGACGGTGGCGGCGGTCGCGGCGCGGTGGCCCACGCTGCGCCGCGTCGGGCGGATGGAAGACCTCGAGCCGCCGGCCGCGCCGACCGACTGACGCGCCGAGGCGGACGTGCGGCGACGTGTCCGCGATGTTCCGGACACGTCCGAGGTGCTCGGAGACACGTCGCTGCCCTCACGCGAGGCTCCGGCCTGCTGGCGAATTGTTTGCTCTTGCTGAGCCCGGTCCGCTTCCGCCGCCAGTAACAGCTGGCCGCTCTGCTGCCGCCCAAGTGGCAACGCGCTCGACCGAGGCGAAAGTAGACGCCGACGGCGAGACGAGCAATGATGCCGGCCGGGCGGTCGGCCGCAGCGGCGGTTATACCGCTGGACGTGAGCCGTAACGGTGAGACTCGGTGCCCTCACGTTGCCACGCGACCACCTGACTCCAGAAGTCGATGGGAGCGGCAGAGTACCGGCCGGGGAATCGCGGCATCACGAGGAGCGATCGGATCACGCCGCCCTCGTGTTTGATCTTGACGCGCGAGTTGAAAACCGACAGGCGCTTGACCTCAGACCAAGGGACGAACCGGCCGTCGGAGCGGATGCCGTCCGGTGAAGCGACGACATAGCGGAGTCTCCTGCTCTGGATGACGCCACCGAGTCCGACTAACGCGAAGAAGACGGCCGTGGTCACGGCACCGCCGGGCGCTTCGGACAGACCTTGCAGGCCGCCGCTTTCCCTAAGCAGAACCATCAGGCCGAACGCGACAGGGGCGGTGCTGAAGAGGTATCCGCAGACCCGGAACGCCTTCACAACGAATGGGCTAGAGAGTTCGATCTCCTCCATGTTGTGGAGCGGTATAACAAGTATTAGGCGGAATGATTCCGGATAAACCCGGCCGCCGCCGAAGTATAGCCCGGAGCAGGCCGGGCGCGCTACGGCGCCTCGGCGAGCAGCGCGTTCAGATCGAGCGGGTCCGAGACCATCGCGAGCGCGCCGTCGGGCGTGCGCGGCCACTCCGCCGCGGGGCGGTCGCGGTAGAGCTCGACGCCGTTGCCGTCGGGGTCGCGGAGGTAGAGCGCCTCGCTCACGCCGTGGTCCGCGGCGCCGTCGAGCGGGACGCCGGCCGCGACGAGGCGCCGCGAGCGCGTCGGCGAGCGTGGCGCGGTCCGGGTAGAGGATCGCGACGTGGTACAGGCCCGTCGTGCCGGGCGGCGGCGCGCTCCCGCCGCGGCTCTCCCACGTGTTCAGCCCGATGTGGTGGTGGTAGCCGCCCGCGCTGACGAACGCGGCCTGCGCGCCGTACCGCTGCACGATCTCGAAGCCGAGCACGCCGTGCCAGAAGGCGAGCGCGCGGTCGAGGTCCGCGACCTTGAGGTGGACGTGCCCGATGCGGACGCCCGGGTCGATGGGTGTGCTCATGGCGTGGAGAGGCAGGGCATCCGGGCGGCCCGGTCCGCGAGGCGCCGCGCCCGCGCGTTCATGTCCGCCGCCGGCTGCACGACGGCCACGACGCACGCGCCGCGCGGCGAGACGCGCGCGACGGCCAGCCGCGAGACGGTCCGGTCCGGGTGCTCCACGTCCTCGCTCGCGTTGAGGCGCACGATCAGCGCGACGGGCTGCCGGCGCACGAGGCGCCACTCGGCGCGCGGCCCGACGGACGAGAACGCCGACGACACGACCGAGCCGAAGTTCAGCGGGTACGTCGCCCCGCCCGGCGCGACGACGTCGACGGTCTGCCGGAGGTCTCCTTCCTCGATGGTCAGCGTGTAGCCGGCCGTGCCAGGGCAGCGCTGCGTCGATCCCCCGCCCTCCTCGTCGACGGAGACGGTGCGGCAGCGGTCGAGCGCCGTGTAGACGCTGCGGGTCTGCGCCGCGGCGGGCAGCGCCGCCAGAGCGACGAGCGCGAGCAGGGATGAGCGGAGCATGTGCGCGGATCGGGAAGCCCGTGCAAGGTCGCACGGTACCTTGGGGGACGCCACCACGCGCCCCGATGGTCCGTCTGCTGCTCCTCGCGCCCTTGCTCGCGCTCGCCGCGTGCTCGCCCGACGCCGAGGCGCCGGCGGCCGGCGCGGCCGTCCGGTCGGCGGCCGGCGCGCCGCTCGAGCTCACGGCGCAGGGCGTCGCCGGCCTCGGCGCCGCGACGCCGTTCGACTCGGCCGCCGTCCACGACGCGCTCCCGCCGGGCTTCACGACCGTCCGCCACGCGGACTCGGACGGCACGCTCACGATCTGGGCGCTGCGCGACGGCCAGATCGTGTTCGAGGTCTACCCCGCGGCAGACTCCGCGACGGTCGGCCGCATCGACGCGCCGAACGAGGACGTCCGCGGGCCGGGCGGCGTCCACCCCGGGCAGACGTTCGCCGAGGCGGGCGCCGCAACGCTCGACTGCGCCATCGGGGCGGACGACCTGCGCGACCGCGCCGTCTGCCGCGGCGAGGGCGTGGACCTCGTCTTCGCGAGCCAGGCGCTGGCCGACCAGACCGAGCTGCCGGCCGCTGGCGTTCTGGCCGGCACCTTTCTCGAGCGCCTCGTCTGGCGCGCCGGCTAACCCGCGCGGCGCCGTCAGGCGTACTCGGGCTGGCACGCGGCGCACGGGCACAGCGCCCGCAGCGCGTCCCACCGCCACAGGCCCGACGCGTGGCCGTCGCCCCAGACGATCTGCACGGCGTAGTTGCCAGCCGGGCGCAGTTCGGTGATCTCGTGCGTCATCAGGCCCGGCAGGTGGAACACGACCGGGTCCACGGGCTCGGCCATCTGCGGCGTGGCCGCCGCGGCACTCGGCGCACGGGCAGGCGCGCTTCAGGCCCTCGTACGAGTAGACAGACGGGTGGCCGTCCGCCCACTCGACCGTCAGGGTCTGGTCTTGCTGGTCGGCGGCGAGGCGGGTCGGGCGGGAGGAGTCGGGTGTCATGGGCGGGGCGTCGCGGTGGAGCAGGGTAACGCGGGCGAGGCGCTCCAGAGCAGGGCGCAGCCACGAGTTTCGCGCGATACCGGCGGCCCGGAGCGGGGCGCCGGGCGGACCCGCGGCGAGGCGCGTGCGTACGTTCGGCTGTCGCCCTAGAAACCGCCGGTTTACTGCCGCAGCGCAATGTTTGGATTCAACAGCGGGTACGTCGAGGACCTCTACGCGCAGTACCTCCAGAACCCCGAGTCCGTCAGCGCGAGCTGGCGCGACTTTTTCGCCGACTTCAACCCCGGACCGACCTTCTCGGCCTCACTCGGCGCCGCGCCGGCGACGGCGCCCGGCAAGACGTCCAACGTCGCGACCGGCCCGCGCCCCGAGCGCCTCGGTGGCGATGGCGCCGCGGAGGAAATGCCGACCCCGCGCGCGCTCCGCGGGCCAGAGTCCCCGGCGACAGCGCCCGCCGCGACACCTGTGCCGAGCACGCCTGCTCCGAGCACGCCCGTTCCGAGCGCGCCTGCTCCGAGCGCGGCGCGGCCGGCGGCTCCTGCCGCGGCGCTGCCCGAGGGCGCCACGGCCACGCCGCTGCGCGGCGTCCCGGCGAAGATTGTCGAGAACATGGAGGCGAGCCTCACGATCCCCACGGCGACGTCCGTGCGCGAGATCGCGGTCCGGCTCATGTCCGAGAACCGGCGCCTCATCAACCGCCGGCAGGCGGCCGTCGGCGGCGAGAAGGTGTCGTTCACGCACCTTATCGCGTACGCGCTCGTCCAGGCGGCGAAGCAGGTGCCGGCGATGAGCGCCGCGTTCCGCCAGACCGACGCCGGCCCGGAGCGCGTCGACCCGGCGCACCAGTCGCTCGGCCTCGCCATCGACATCGAGAAGCGCGGCAAGCGCCAGCTTCTCGTCCCGAACATCAAGGCCGCCGAGACGCTGAGCTTCGCCGAGTTTCTCGGCCAGTACAACGACATCGTCAAGCGCGCCCGCGACGGGCAGCTCGGCGTCGAGGACTTCGCCGGCACGACCGCGACGCTCACCAACCCGGGCGGCATCGGGACCGTGATGTCGGTCCCGCGGCTGATGCCCGGCCAGGGCGTGATCATCGCCGTCGGCGCCATCGGCTACCCGCCGGAGTACGCCGGGATGGACCGGACCGACCTCTCGCGCCTCGGCCTGTCCGAGGTGATGACGATGACGTCGACGTACGACCACCGCATCATCCAGGGCGCCGAGTCGGGCCAGTTCCTGAACGTCGCCGCGCGCCTCATCGGGGGCGAGGACGGCTTCTACGAGGCCATCTTCGAGAGCCTCGGCATCCACACGCCGCCCTTCCGCCACGGCACCGATTCGACGCCGAGCCTCGGCACGGGCTCGGCGAGCGCGTCGGCCAAGATCTCGAAGGTCGAGAAGCAGGCCCGCGTCTTCGAGCTTATCCGCGCCTACCGCGTGCGCGGCCACCTCCTCGCCGACACCAACCCGCTCGGCTACGAGCCGCGCGCGCTCGGCGAGCTGGACCCCGCCGCCTACGGCCTCACCGTGTGGGACCTCGACCGCGTCTTTCTCACGGGCGGCATCGGCGGCGAGGGCGGGACCGAGAAGCTCCCCCTGCGCGACCTCCTCGAGCGCCTCTGGGACACGTACACCGGGCACGTCGGAAGCGAGTTCATGCACATCTCCAACCCCGAGGAGAAGCGCTGGCTCATCGAGCGCATCGAGGGGACCAAGTTCCAGGACCCGCTGTCCGTCGAGCGCAAGACGCGCATCTTCCAGAAGCTCAACGCCGCCGAGGCGCTGGAGCAGTTTATCCACACCAAGTACATCGGTCACAAGCGGTTCTCGCTCGAAGGCGCCGAGTCCATGATCGCCGTCCTCGACGCCGTCCTGAGCGATGCCGCCGACGGCGAGGGCGAGGCGGTCGTGATCGGGATGGCCCACCGCGGGCGCCTCAACGTGCTCACGAACACGATCGGGAAGCCGTACCGCAAGGTCTTCGCCGAGTTCGAGGGCGCCGTGGACCCCGACGCCGTGCAGGGCTCGGGCGACGTGAAGTACCACCTCGGCCAGCGCGGGACGCACACGAGCCCGGCCGGCAACACGGTCACGCTCACGCTCTCGGCCAACCCGAGCCACCTCGAGGCCGTCAACCCGGTCGTCGAGGGCATGGTGCGCGCGAAGCAGCAGCACATCCTCGAGGCGGAGCCCGGCGTGGACGAGAAGATCCTCCGCGACCGCGTCGTCCCGATCCTGCTGCACGGCGACGCCGCGTTCGCGGGCCAGGGCGTCGTCGCCGAGACGCTCAACCTCAGCCAGCTCGAGGGCTACCGCACGGGCGGGACGATCCACCTCGTGGTCAACAACCAGATCGGCTTCACGACGCTGCCGATGCACTCGCGCTCCTCGGCCTACGCGACGGACATCGCGCGGATGATCCAGGCGCCGATCTTCCACGTCAACGGCGACGACCCCGAGGCGTGCGTCCGCGTGGCGCGCCTCGCGTTCCAGTACCGCCAGGCGTTCAACAAGGACGTCGTGGTGGACATGGTCTGCTACCGCAAGTACGGCCACAACGAGGGCGACGAGCCGGCCTACACGCAGCCGCTGATGTACGCCGAGATCGGGCAGCACCGCTCGGTGCGGAAGCTCTACCTCGAGCGCCTCTTGCGCCGCGGCGAGCTCACGCCCGAGGGCGCCGAGGCCGTCCTCGACGACTTCCGCGCGCACCTCGACCGCGCCTTCGAGGAGACGAAGGAGATCGTGGCGACGCCCGCCACGACGGTGCCGAAGCCGGCGCCCGCCTCGGCCGCGCCGACGGCCCCGACGACGGCGACGCGCGCCGACCTGGAGCGCGTCGTGCAGACGCTCGAGACGATGCCCGAGGGCTTCACGGTCCACCCGAAGCTCGGGCGGCTGCTCTCGAAGCGCGGCGAGCAGTTCGCGAAGGGCCAGATCGACTGGGCCTTCGGCGAGGCGCTCGCCTTCGGGACCCTCCTCGCCGAGGGCACGCGCGTCCGCCTCACCGGCCAGGACTCCGGGCGCGGGACGTTCTCGCAGCGCCACGCGATCCTCTACGACCAGACGGATGGCCACGCCTACATCCCGCTCCGCCACATCCCAGGGCCCGACGGCGGCCCGGGCGAGCAGGCCCGCTTCGAGGTCTACGACTCGCTCCTGAGCGAGTACGCGGCGCTCGGCTTCGAGTACGGCTACACCGTCGCGGACCCCGAGGCGCTGGTGCTGTGGGAAGGCCAGTTCGGCGACTTCGTCAACGGCGCCCAGATCATGATCGACCAGTTCATCGTGTCCGCCGAGGCAAAGTGGGGCCAGACCTCGAGCCTCGTGATGCTGCTGCCGCACGGCTACGAGGGGCAGGGACCGGAGCACTCGTCCGGCCGGCTGGAGCGCTTCCTGCAGCTCTGCGCCGAGGACAACCTCGTGGTCGCCAACTACACGACGCCGGCGAACTACTTCCACGCGCTGCGCCTCCAGATGCGCCGGCCCGTCGCGAAGCCGCTCGTCGTGATGACGCCGAAGAGCCTGCTGCGCCTGCCGGCCGCCGTGTCGGCCGTGGAGGACTTCACCGAGCGCGGCTACCAGCCGTTCATCCCGTCCGGCCAGGCTGCGGCCGAGCGCCTCGTGCTGTGCACGGGCAAGGTCTACTACGACGCGATGAAGGCCCGCGAGGGCCTCGCCAACCCGGAGTCTGTCGCGATCGCGCGCGTCGAGCAGCTCTACCCCTTCCCGGCTGACGAGGTGAAGGCGGAGATGGAGCGGTTCGCGGGCAAGCCGGTCGTGTGGCTCCAGGAGGAGCCGGCCAACATGGGCGCCTGGTCGTTCCTGCGGCCGCGCCTCGAGGCGCTCCTGCCTTCCGGCTCGCACGTCGAGTATGCTGGCCGGAAGGCCGCGGCGAGCCCGGCGACGGGCTCGGCCTCGCGCCACGCCGCCGAGCAGGCCGCGCTCCTCGACGTTGCCCTCGGCAAGCACTCGCCGGACTCCGACGAGGCGGCCGAGGACACGATGGCGCACTCGGCCGCAGATTGAGGCGGGGAGATCGCCGAGATGTCTGCGGCCGACCGCGGAGCCTCGGCGATCTCTCCGGACCTCTTACTCGCCACGCTTAGACATGAAAACGCCCGCCGCGGACCAGGTCCGGGGCGGGCGTCGAGGCGGGGCGAGCCGCCGAGCGGCTCGGAGGCCGTCGGCTAGTACATGCGCCGGTTGGCGCGGCGGGCCTTCTTGTACGCCTCCTTGCGCTCAAGGCGCTTCGTCTCGGAGGGCTTCGTGAAGGCCATGTTCTCGCGGAACGTGCGGAGCGTGCGCGCGCGGTTGACGACGCGCTTGAACCGGCGCAGGGCGCGGTCGATCGACTCTTTGTCGCGAACTTTGATGCCGACGGACAAGGGATACCTCGGGTTGGTGAGCAGCGGGGATGGCGCAGGGCACCGGCCGCTGCGAAGCCCGGAAAACTAAACGGTCAGTGCAGAGCGTCCAACGGAATCCGTGGGCGGAGCGTGTGAAAACGTCGGCAAGGGACGGCTGTAGCGAGGCTTAAGCGGCCGCCCGGCCGGCCGATCCCACGCCCTACGCCTGCCCCGAAGCGATGCCACCTGCGCCGCCCACGACTGATGCCATCGAGAAAGACCCGTCGTGGACCGACGACGAGGCCGCTGCGCAGAAGCGGTTCCGCGTCATGGCTGGGGGCGGTCTGCTCGTCATTCTCGCGCTCGCGTTCTTTGTCCTGAAGCCGTCCGGAGACGGTGCGGCGGCGGCTACAGCGCAACCCGACGCGACCGCGCCAGCCGAGCCGCTGGCAGTAGACGAGCCGGCCGCCGTGGCCGCGCCGGCGGCAGCGCCTGTTCCCGGCACGAGCAGTGGCGGCAGAGGCGGAGGCTTCAGCAGCAGTGGCGGGCGCCCCGGCGGCGGCGGCACGGCGGCACCGAAGCGCGCCAACTCGGTGGCAGGCTTCACGCAGGAGCGCGGCGAGGCCCTCGGGTTGAGCCCACGCGCTGCGGCGGCACTCGCCGACAGCGCCGCCGGGCGCCGCGGTGGCGCCGGCAGCGCCCCGCCGACGAGCGGCCGGGCGACCGTCGTGCGCGCCACGACGCTGATGAGCGCGGCCGGCGGCGGCACCGCCCTCGTGACCGTCCCGCGTGGAACGCCACTCTCGCTGAGCGGCTGCCAGCCGGCCGGCGGCGGGACGTGGTGCCGCGCGTCGCACGGCGGCTTCAGCGGCTGGGTCCTCCAGTCCGACATCGGTTGACCAAGGCATCGGCGCTGGCCGGGCAGTAGGTTCGGTGTCGGTCTCTCCGCCGTTCTCGATGCCCCGTTGCCCGACCTGCGGGCGCCCGTTCGAGGCGGGTGTCCTGTTCTGCCCCGACGACGGGAGCCGCGTCGTCGCCGACGTCCCCGCAGTGCCCTTCCCTGTGCCGCCCTACGCCGTGGCGCCTGCACCGGCGTCACAGGTGCTGCCGGCCGTCGTCGGCGTGCTCGTCGTGACCGTGGTCGGGCTCGTGGGCGTCCTCCTGTGGCAGCAGCAGACGGCGGCCCGGGCGATGGTGCGCGCTGACCGGGCGGAGCAGGACGCGGCCGACGCGACGCGACGCGCGAAGGAAATGCCCCCGGCGGCCCCGCCCCTCTCACCTGTCGTTCCGCCGGCCCAGTTCACGCAGACCGTCTATGCCGACTCGCCGCGCGACGGCTACCTCGTGCTCCGGCAGGGGCCGCGCGCCGCGCGCGGGACCGAGGTCCTCCGGATCCCGCACGGCGCCGCGCTCGAGCTCGGCGAGTGCCGTCCGCCGGGCACCTCGCCGGGCGGCCGCTGGGGCTCGTGGTGCCGCGCCCGTTACAGCGGGGCCGAGGGCTGGGTCTTCGACGCCTTCCTCTCACGATGACCCCTCCGACACTCGTCTGCCCGGCGTGCCGCCGCACGTTCCCCCCGGGCTCCCGCTTCTGCCCTGAGGACGGGACGCCGCTCGTCGCGGCCTCGCCGGCGCCCTCCGAGGCGCTCGGCGCGCTGCTCGCCGGCCCGGGCTATCCCGCCGAGCCGCCGGCCGAGCCGCGGCGGTCGCGCGCCGTGCTCGTCACGGCCGTCGTCCTCGGGCTGCTGCTCGCGGCGGGCGGCGCTGCCGCCTACGTCCTCCACGGGCCGAGCGCACTCGAGAAGCAGGGCATGGCCGCCATCGCGCGCGGCGACCTCGTGACGCCGGTCCGCGTGAGCGCCTACGACTTCGTCCAGCGCCTCGAGGCGGACTACCCCAGCAGCGGCGCCGCCGACCGCGTCGGGCAGGCCGCCTTCGAGCCGCTCATCCGCGCGATGGACGACTTCTACGCGCGCTTCTACACGACCTCCGACGCGGCGGCGGGCGACTGGGAGCGCACGGCGCGCCTCGCCGCGTGGGCCGCCGAGATCGCCCCGCAGGACCCGCAGGTCCACGCCCGGAAGGCCTACGCCGAGGCGCGCCTCGCCAGCGCGCGCGGCGACGCTGCCGCCGCGCGCGCCGGCTACGAAGCCGCATCGGCCGCGTGGCCCGAGTGGGCGCTGCCGCCAAACAGCCTCGGACGCCTCCTCCTCGACGCCCGCGACGAGCGCGGCGCCGAGGCGCAGTACCGCGAGGCGACGCGCCGTGACCCGCAGTGGCCCTTCCCGCTCTCCAACCTCGGCGCGCTCTACCTCCGAAAAAACCGCTCCGCCGAGGCGGTGGACGTCCTCGCCCGCGCCGTCCAGCTGGACCCGAACCGGCCGTTCACGCACGCCCTCTACGCACGCGCTCTCGCCGCCCAGGACCGCCCGGGCGAGGCCGCCGACGAGGCGGAGACCGCCCTCCGCCTCGACCCGACCGGTGCCGCCGGCTTCGACGCCCGCGACCTCCGCCGCGACGCCGGCCAGTGGCGCCTGCTCGCACAGGGCGTCGTGGACTGGGACGGCGACGGCGTCGTCGAGCCCGACCCTGTCTACGAGTGCCGACTACGACGACTATGGAGACTGACCCGACGCCGCTCGTCCTCGCGACGCGCAACCCCGGCAAGGTCGAGGAGCTCGCCGAGCGCCTCGGCGCCCGCTTCCGCCTCGTCTCCGCCGCCGACGTGCCCGGTGCGCCGGACGTGGACGAGACCGCCGCGACGCTCGCCGGCAACGCCATGCTCAAGGCCGTCGCGCTCCACGCGCACACCGGCCTGCCCGCCCTCGCCGACGACACCGGCCTGCTTGTGGATGCCCTCGGCGGCGCCCCGGGCGTCCACTCCGCCCGCTTCGCCGGGCCCGACGCCGACGCCGCAGCCAACCGCGCACGCCTCGTCGAAGACCTCGACGGCGTGGCCAACCGGACGGCCCGCTTCGAGACCGTCCTCGCCCTCGCGACCGACCAGGGCGTCCGCCTCTTCACCGGCGTCTGCACCGGCCGCATCCTCGAGGCGCCGCGCGGGCAGGGCGGCTTCGGCTACGACGCCCTCTTCGTCCCGGACGACGGCGACGGCCGCGCCTTCGCCGAGATGACGACGGCCGAGAAGAACCGCATCAGCCACCGCGCCCGCGCCCTCGACGCCTTCGCCGCCGCGATGCAGGAGTAGCAGACCGGCAAACCGCCGCCTCGTCAGCCCGGACCTGGACTCCAACACCACGGAGCGCCGCCCCACCACCCCAAACCGCCCCGTGATCGCCCTCGTCCAGCGCGCCCGCTCCGCCTCCGTCGCCGTCGCCGGCGAGACCGTCGGCGCCATCGGGCCGGGCCTGCTCGTGCTGCTCGGCGTCACCCAGGCGACACGGAGGCCGAGGCGCGGTGGCTGGCCGACAAGACGGCGCGCCTGCGCATCTTCCCGGACGACGACGGGCGCATGAACCGCTCGCTCCTCGACACGCAGGGCGAGGCGCTCGTCGTGAGCCAGTTCACGCTCGCCGGCAACGTCGCCAAAGGCACGCGGCCGAGCTTCGTCCGCGCCGCGGCGCCCGAGGCTGCGGAGGCGCTGTACGGCGCTTCGTCGCGCTGCTCGCCGATGCGCTCGGGCGGCCCGTCCCGACCGGCCGCTTCGGGGCCGACATGGAGGTCACGCTCATCGGCGACGGCCCGGTGACGCTGTGGCTCGAACGCGCGCCTCGTGGCGCCGACGGAGGCGCGGCGTAGGTTGGCGGCGCACCCACTGCCCGCCCGATGCGCCTGATTCTCGCCCTCGTCCTCCTCGCCAGCGCCGCCTCGGCGCAGCCGGCCCGCTACGTCCTCGACGGCGCCCGCATCTACACCTCCGACGCCGCGCACCCGACCGCCGAGGCGCTCGCCGTCGACGCCGGCCGCATCGTCGCCGTCGGGACGCGCGCGGACATGGCGCGCGACTACGCCGGCTGGCCGCGCCTCGACCTTGCCGGCAAAACCGTCGTGCCGGGCCTCATCGACGCCCACGCGCACCTCATGGGCCTCGGCATGTCGCTCTTGCAGGCCGACCTCGTCGGGACGACGTCCGTCGCCGACGTGCGCGCGCGCCTCGTCGCCTTCGCCGCAACGGCGCCGGCCGGCGCGTGGATCACGGGCCGCGGGTGGGACCAGAACGACTGGGCCGCCGGCGGCGCCTTCCCGACGCGCGCCGACCTCGACGCTGCCTTCCCGGACCGCCCCGTCTGGCTCCAGCGCGTCGACGGCCACGCCGCGTGGGGCAACACGGCGGCGCTCCGCGCCGCCGGCATCGACCCCGACGCCGCGGCCCCCGCCGACCCGCCGGGCGGCCAGATCCGCCGCGACGCGCAGGGCCGCGCGACGGGCGTCTTCATCGACGGCGCCCAGGCGCTCGTCGACGGCGCCGTGCCCGCGCCGTCGCTCGAGACCTACAGCGAGGCGCTGCGCCGCGCGACGGCCGAGACGGCAAAGGCCGGCCTCACGGGCCTCCACGACGCCGGCGTCCCGCTCGCGACGCTCGCGCTCTACCGACAGGCCATCGCCGCGGGCCATTTCCCGCTGCGCGTCTACGCCATGATCGAGCCCGACGCCATCGCCGCCTTTTGCGCGATGCACCCGGACGGCCGCATGGCCGATCCGTCCGGCCGCCTCGTCGCCCGGTCGGTCAAGGTCTACGCCGATGGCGCGCTCGGCAGCCGCGGCGCCGCCCTCCTCGCGGACTACTCGGACGACGCGCACAACCACGGCCTCTTCGTCACCCCCGCAGACTCGCTCCGGCCCATTGCCGAGCGCGCGATGCGGTGCGGCCTCCAGGTGAACACGCACGCGATCGGCGACGCCGCCAACCACGCCGTCCTCGACGCCTACGACGCCGCCATCGCCGCGACGGGCGCGACCGCGGGCCGCGACCGCATCGAGCACGCCCAGGTCCTGACCCTCGACGACATTGAGCGGTTCGCGCGCCTCGGCATCATCGCCTCCGTCCAGCCGACCCACGCGACGTCCGACATGCCGTGGGCCGAGGAGCGCCTCGGGCCGGACCGCGTGCGCGGCGCCTACGCGTGGCGCCGCCTTATCGACGCGGGCGCGCGCCTCGCGCTCGGGTCCGACTTCCCCGTCGAGCGCGTCTCGCCGCTGCTCGGCTTCTACGCCGCCGTGACGCGCGAGGACGCCGCGGGCCAGCCGGCGGGCGGGTGGTACGGCAACCAGGCGCTCACGCGCGACGAGGCGCTCCGCGGCTTCACCATCGACGCCGCCTACGCCGGGTTCATGGAGGACGAGGTCGGCAGCCTCGAGGTCGGCAAGCGCGCCGACTTCGTCGTGCTCTCGCAGGACCTGATGGCGGTCCCGCCCGAGCAGATCCTCGCGACCCGCGTCGTCGCGACCTACGTCGACGGCGCGCCGGTGTACCAGGAATCGCCGTGATCCACGGCCGGTCCGGCCGCATGTGTGGCGGACGCCGTTTGGCCCTGCGGCGCGGGCGCGCCCCGCTATCTTGGCGGCATCCCCCCACCCCACCCCGATGACCGACGCCCCCTCCCTCCGCCACGTCGACGAGAACGGAAACGCCCGCATGGGCGACGTCGCCTCGAGCGACCGCGCCCGTCGGACGGCCGTCGCCGCGGGCCGCGTCCGCGTCGGCGCCGAGGCGCTGCGGCTCATCCGCGAGAACGCGCTCTCCAAGGGCGATGCGCTCGTGGTGGCGCAGGTCGCGGGCGTGCTCGGCGCCAAGCAGGCCAGCCGCCTGCTGCCGCTCTGCCACGACGTGCTCCTGCAGAACGTGATCGTCGAGTTTGAGCTCGACGACGAGGAGGGGACGGTCGAGGTCCGCGCCGTGACCAAGACCGACGGCCCGACGGGCGTCGAGATGGAGGCGCTGACGGCCGTGTCCATCGCCGCGCTGACCGTCTACGACATGTGCAAGTCCATCTCGCCGACGGCGACGATCACCGACGTGCGCCTGCTCGCCAAGTCCGGCGGCGCCTCCGGTGACTACCGCCGCCCCGCCGACGCGGACCTGCGGGGCGTCGCGCCGCACGGCAACTGAGCAGCGCACGGGCGAGGCGCGGGGCGTAACCTTCGGCGCTGCCGCGAAACGCTCGCGGCGCCGCGCCGTAGGACCGGCACATTCCCCACGCTCTCATGGACGCGCTCCTCGGCGGCCTCGGCCTCTTCGTCATCCTCGGGATCGTGCTCGTCGCGATCCTGCTCATCTACTTCGTCCCGGTCGGGCTTTACATCTCGGCGCTGTCGTCGGGCGTGCGCATCAGCCTCTTCGGCGACCTCGTCGGGATGCGGCTGCGCAAGGTGCCGCCATCGGCCATCGTGAACCCGCTCATCACGGCGCACAAGGCCGGCATCCCGGTGACCGCCCCGCAGCTCGAGGCGCACTACCTCGCCGGCGGTCACGTCCAGAAGGTGGTGCAGGCGCTGATCTCGGCGGACAAGGCCAACATCCCGCTTACGTTCGAGCGCGCGACGGCCATCGACCTCGCCGGCCGCGACGTGTTCGAGGCCGTCCAGGTGTCGGTCAACCCCAAGGTTATCGAGACGCCGCCGATCTCGGCCATCGCCAAGGACGGCATCCAGCTCCGCGCGATCGCGCGCGTGACGCTGCGCGCCAACATCGAGCGTCTCGTCGGCGGTGCGGGTGAGGAGACGATCATCGCCCGCGTCGGCGAGGGCATCGTGTCCACGATCGGCTCGTCGCTGACGCACGCGATGGTGCTCGAGAATCCGGACAACATCTCGAAGACGGTCCTCGCGAAGGGCCTCGACTCGGGCACGGCCTTCGAGATCCTCTCGATCGACATCGCCGACGTCGACGTCGGCGAGAACATCGGCGCGAAGCTCCAGACGGACCAGGCCGAGGCGGACCTCCGCGTCGCGCGGGCCCGCGCCGAGGAGCGCCGCGCCGCCGCCGTCGCGGCGGAGCAGGAGGAGCGCGCCAACCTCGTCCGCGCCGAGGCCGAGATCCCGAAGGCCATGGCGGACGCGCTCCGCTCAGGCACGCTCGGCGTGATGGACTACTACCAGCTCCGCAACACCGAGGCCGACACGAAGATGCGCGACGCCATCGGCGGCGGCAAGGGCGTGGCCGGCACCGGCGCCTGATTCGGATGCGTCGTCTCAGCCTCGTCCTCCTGATCGCCGCCTCGGCGGCGATCGCCCAGGACGTGCAGGTGCTCACACCACGAACGCCGTGCCGAAACGGCTGTCCGGCCTGGCCAAGAGCCGCGACTCTCACGGCTGCGACGGGCCAGTTTCTAACGGACGGCTCGGCGCCCGCAGGCCTCGTCGAGACGCCTTTGAAGGGCAAGCCCGACGGTGCGATCCCCGTGACCGGGTGATCGTGGAATCCAGCCCGTTCGGCATTCTCGTCCCCACAGATGTCCGGTATGTCGTCCGGGTGCGCGACGCGCAGATGGGCGAGCGACTTTACGGCCCCATCCACGGAAATCCTCCGCCCCCACCCCGCCCGTGACCGACGCCCTCGTCGCAGCCCGCGTGGTCGCCTTCGCCGCGCCCGCCGCGCTTTCCACGACGCAGGACGTCGTGCGCCTCGTCCGCCCCGCCCTCGGCATGGGCGCGGATGACGCCGTCATCGCCGAGGAGACGCTGTCGCTCGTCGCGACGCTGACGGCGCGCGCGGCCGAGACGGGCCTGCAGTCGCGGCGCGAGGCGCTCGCCGCGGCGGGCCCGGCGCTCGCCGAGCTGCCGTTCCTCTACCACGACTACCTCCTCGGCGCCGAGATGGTGGCCCGCGGCGCCGAGGGCGACGTCGCGCCCGACGCGTCCGTGTACGAGCGCCTCGACCGGAAGGCGGCGTTCTACGGCGTCCACCTGCCGCCCGGGCGCTTTCCGGGTCCGTCCGTGCTGCGCGAGAAGCTGCCGCTGTGGATGGGCCGCGTCTCACCGCCGCGCCTCCCGACGAGCCCCGACGAGCGCCTAGGATCGCTCGGGATTGCGGACCTGCTGGCCGTCCACGCGCGCCTCGTGCTCGCGTTCGCGCAGAAGGCGGCCGAGGACGCCGTGTAACGGACGGGACGACAGCCCACACGGCTCACATCCCGAGCGCTGCGGCGAGGCGCGCCGCGGAGACCGACGCGCCCGTCGGCGCCTCGGACGAGAAGACCGGCGCCGCGTCTGCCCCGAGCAGCTCGAAACCGGCGCCGTGGACGTGCAGCGCCGTCCCTTCGGGCAGCCCTACGACCGGCACACCGGGGTTTGCCGCGACGAACTCCGCGAGGCGCTCCGCGCGCGTCTCGCCGCGGTGGCCCGGCGGGTGCGCGTCCGTGTAGTGCGGGTTGATCTGGAACGGGACGAGCCCGAGCGCGGCAAAGCCGTGGGGCTCCACGACGGGCATGTCGTTCGTCGTCCGGATCGACGGCCCCGCGACGTTGGCCCCGGCGCTCCACCCGACGTACGGCGCGCCTGCCGCCACGCGCGCCCGGATCGCCTCGACGAGGCCTGTCTCCTGCATCGCCCGCAGCAGCGCGAACGTGTTGCCACCGCCGACGAGGACCGCGTCCGCTGAGGCAACGGCGTCTGCCGGACGGTCCGCCTCGTGGACGGAGGCGATCTCGACGCCGAGCGGGGCGAGCGCTCGCCGGACGCGGTCCGTGTACGCGTCGTATGGCGTGACGAGGGCCGCGTAGGGGACGAACGCCGCGCGTCGGGCGCCGCCGAGCGCCGCGGCGATCCACGGCGAGGGCGTGCGTGAGGTACGCGCCGTCGGGCGCGGTCGAGTTGCTGAGCAGGAGCAGCGGCATGGTCGGCGGCGTCGGGGAGGAGCGGCCAAGATCGCGTCCGAGCGCGGCACGCGGCGGAGGCGTCGGTATCCTCGCCCTGCACCCTCCGACCGCCGATGGCCGCCGCGCGCCGCTTCGCCTTCCCGACGCCGTACACCGTCCTGGTGATCGTGATCGCGCTCGCCGCGCTCGCGACCGCCGCCTTCCCGTCTGGCCGCTACGACACGCTGTCCTTCAACGACGCCGACTCGACGTTCGTCGTGACCGACGCCGCGGACGGCGGGACGCGCACGCTGCCCGGCACGCAGGCGACCCTGGACAGCCTCGGCATCCGCGCGCGCGCCGAAGCGTTTGGCGCCGGCACAGCCAAAGCGCCGACCGTCAACAAGCCCGTCACGGTTCCGAACACGTACCGACGCGTCGAGGCCGAGACGCAGGGGCCGCTCGCCGTCCTCATGGCGCCCATCAAGGGCATCGCCGAGGCCATCGACGTCGTCCTGTTCGTGCTCATCATCGGCGGCTTCATCGGCGTCTTCAACAGCTCCGGCGCCTTCGACATCGGCCTCGCGGCGCTCGCGCGACGCCTCCACGGGCGCGAGTGGCTGCTGGTCGTCCTCGTGACGGCCCTGCTGGCGGTCGGCGGGACGACGTTCGGCATGGCCGAGGAGACGATCGCGTTCTACCCGCTGCTCGTGCCGGTCCTGCTCGCCGCCGGCTACGACCGCATGGTGCCGCTCGCCGTCATCCTCGGCGGCAGCCACATCGGCGGCGTCGGCTCGACGACCAACCCCTTCGCGACCATCATCGCCTCGGACGCCGCGGGCGTCGCATGGACGGTCGGCCTCGTGCCGCGCCTCGTCGTGCTCGTCGTCGGCGTGGCCGGGCTGGTGTGGTGGACGCTCCGCTACGCCGCGCGCGTCCGCCAGAACCCCGCGCGGTCGCTCGCGCCGGGCGACGCGGCGCCTGCTGCCGCCGAGGTCCATCCCGAGGCGGACCGCACGGTTGTGCTGCCGCTCACGGGCCGCGTCACGCTCCTGCTCGTCCTCTTCGCGGCGACGTTCGGCGTGATGATCTGGGGCGTCTCGGTCGGCGGGTGGTGGTTCGAGGAGATGACGGCGCTGTTTCTGGGCTCGGCGATCCTCGTCGCCGTCATCGAGCGGACGGGCGAGCGGGCCTTCGTCGAGACCTTCCTCGCGGGCGCCCGCGACCTGCTCGGCGTCGCGTTCGTGATCGGCATCGCCCGCGGCGTGACGGTCGTGCTGAACGAGGGCGGGCTGAGCGGGACGCTGCTGAACGCCGCCTCGGGCGCCGTGGCGGGGATGCCGCCGGTCGCGTTCGTGCTGGCGCTGTTCGTCTTTTTCGCCCTCCTCGCCATCGTGCTGCCCTCGTCGTCCGGCATCGCCGTGCTGACGATGCCGATCCTGAGCGCGCTCGGCGCGACGGTCGGCGCGCCGCCCGCGGCCATCGTGAGCGCGTACGTCTACGGCATCGGCCTGATGTTCTTCGTCTCGCCGTCGGGCATGGTGCTGCCGTCGCTGGCGATGACGGGCGTCGGCTACGACCGCTGGATGCGCTTTATCGGGCCGTTCCTCGGCGCGATGGCGCTCGTCTGCGCGGCCGTGCTCGTCGCCGAGACGCTCGCAGGCTGAGGCGCCGTTACGCCTCGTCCGGCGGGGCGTCGAGGGCGCGGGCGAGGACGTCGGCCATCTCGGCCGCCTCGATCTCGACGCGCGCGCGCAGGCGGTCCGCCTCGGCGCGGGCGGCGTAGAGTTCCTCGGCCATCTCGAGCGTCGCGAGGACAGCGTGCGTGAGGTCCGGCTGGCTCGGCAGCGCCTGACGGAGGCGACGCAGGCGCTCGTCGACGCGCTGCGCGAGGTGCACCGTGTAGTCCTCATCGCCCGGCGCGACGCGCAGCGGGTAGTCGCGGTCGAGAATGCGGACGCGGATCGGGATGGGCGTGGGCTCGCTCATGCGTCCTCGTCGGCAGCGTCCTCGTCGGCAACGTCCTCGGCCACGGGCGCGGCGAGAACCTGGTCGATGGCGTCGATGAAGCCCTGGACGCGGGCGCGCAGCGCCTCGGGATCGCCGGCGTCGGGCAGTGAGAGCGCCGGCGCATCGTCGCCGAAGCCCGCTCGGAGCTCGGCGACGCGCCGGGCGAGGGCTGCGTTGTCACTCCGAAGGCGCTCGATCTCGCGCGCGGCGGCCTCGACGCGCTCGCGCAGGCGCGAGAGCGCGCGCCACTCGGCAGGCGGCGGGGCGACAGGCCGGGGCGCCGCTCCGTCGGGGCGCGGCAGGCTATCGGTCTCCATCGGGGCGGACGTGAGGGGGGCGAAAGATAGACACCGAGGCGCAGCACGTTGGCGACGAACCTTAATAAGGCGATTTGAGGAGCGGCGTTTGGGGTTTCGAGTATCAGACCTCGCCCCCCGAATCCGCGGGGTCAGGTTACTGTCGCAGCGCCGCGCCGTGCTTCGTGTCGAGCGCCGCGACGATCCGCTTCACGCGGCCGTCGACCTCGGCGTCGCGCAGCGTCCGGTCGGCGCCGAAGGTCAGCGCGAAGGCGAGGCTCTGGGTGCCCGGCGCGATGCGGTCGCCGCGGTAGACGTCGAAGAGACGGGCCGACGTGAGCAGCGGCCGGCCGGCGTCTCGGATCGTCTGGAGGAGCGGGCCCGCCGCCGTGCCCTCTGGCACGACCACCGCCACGTCGCGCTCGACGGCCGGGTGCCGCGAGATCGGCGCGTAGCGCGCCGGCGCTGAGGAGCCGGCCGCGGCCAGCACCGCCTCGCCGTCGAGTTCGGCGACGAACAGGGCGCCGCGGAGTCCGGCCGCCTCAGCCAGTGCATCGGACAGCTTCCCGACGACGCCCAGGCGCCGACCTCCAGCAGACAGCACCAAGCGGTACGACGAGACGCCCGCCGGCGTGGGCTCGGCCGTTTCCTCGATGTCGGTCACGCCTGCACCCGCGAGCACGTCGAGGACGAGGCCCTTGAGGTCGTAGAAGTCGGCCGTTCGGGCGGGGCGGTCCCATGCCTGCCGCTCGGCCGTGCCCCAGAGCGCCAGCGCGAGGTGCGACGCCTCGAAGTAGCCGTCCACGAGCGTCGTCTCGCCCTCCGTGGCGCGGCCGTAGACGTGGCCGACGTCGGCGAGGCGCAGGGCGTCGGCGCCGCGGGCGGCGTTGTAGGCGGCGGCCTGGACGAGGCCGGGCAGCAGGCTCGGGCGCAGCGCCGCCATCTCCTGCGAGACCGGGTTCAGCGTCTCGATGACGCCGCGGCTCGTCGCCGGCCCACGCCGGGTCTGCGTAGGCCGCGGCTGTCTGGGCCGAGACGAGCGAGTTCGTGGCGAGGTCGTGGAAGCCGAGGACGGCGAGGCGCCGCCGCGCGCGGTCGAGCAGCTCGGCGAGGCGGTCCGGCGGGGCCGGTGCGAGCTCAACCGGGACGGAGACGACGGTCGGCAGGCGGTCCAGCCCGACAAGCCGGGCGACTTCCTCGACCACATCGACCTCGCGCGTCACGTCGGGCCGCCACGGCGGCACGACGACGCTCAGCACGTCGCCATCGCCCGTCGTCTCGAAGCCGATGGCCTCGAGCAGGCGCCGCGCCTCGTCCGCCGGCACGGCGATGCCGAGCAGGCGCTGGACGCGCGACAGCCGAAGCTTGACGGTCGTCGGTTCGAACGGCGTGGAGATGATGTCCGCGACGCCCGGCGCGAGCGTCCCGCCGGCGACGTTGGCCAGCAGGGCCGCCGCCCGCGCCGCGGCGCGGAGCTGGCCCGTCGGGTCGACGCCGCGCTCGAAGCGGTAGCTCGCGTCCGTCGCGAGGCCGAGGCGCTTCGCGGCGCGGCGCACGCTCGGCGCGTCGAACATGGCGGACTCGATGAGCAGGCGCGTCGTCTCGGGGCGGACCTCGGTCGCCTGCCCGCCCATGACGCCGGCCACGGCGACCGGCGCCTCGTCGTCCGTGATGACGAGCGTGCCCTCGGGCAGGTCTCTCCGAACGCCGTCGAGCGTCACGAGCGCCTCTCCGGGCAGACTCCGCCGGACGACCACGATGTCGCCCAACTGGTCGAGGTCGAAGGCGTGGAGCGGCTGGCCGGACTCGTGGAGCACCCAGTTCGTCACGTCCACGACGTTGTTGACGGAGCGGACGCCGACCGCGGCGAGGCGCTCGACCAGCCACGCCGGGCTCGGCCCGACGGTCACGTTTTCAACGATGAGGGCCGCGTAGCGCGGGCAGCCGGCAGGGTCCTGGACGAGGATCTGGACCGGCAAGCCGGCGCTCGCGTCCGGCATCTCGATGGCCGGCAGCGTCAGCGCGGCGCCGGTGAGCGCGGCGAGGTCGCGGGCGACGCCCGTGTGGCTCGTCGCGTCCGGCCGGTTCGGCGTCACGTTGACGTCCAGCACGGCGTCGCCGCCGCGGAGGCCGCGGGCGTCGAGGTAGTCCGCGAAGGGCATGCCGGGCGCGGCCTCTGCGAGGACCAGGATGCCGTCGTGGCTCGTGCCGATGCCCAGCTCATCCTCGGCGCAGATCATGCCCATGGACGTCTCGCCGCGGATCTTGGACTTCTTGATCGTGACCGGCTCCAGGACGCTCGAATCGTCGCGCGACGGCAACTCGAGGACCGTCCCGACGGTCGCGACCGGGACGGTCTGGCCCTGCGCCACGTTCGGCGCGCCGCACACGATCTGGACCGCATCGTCCGCGCCGATGTCGACGAGGCAGACGCGCAGGCGGTCTGCCCCGTCGTGCGGCCGCACGTCCAGGACGTGCCCGACGACCACGCCGTCGAACGTCGGCCCCGTCTTCTCGACGCCCTCGACTTCGAGGCCGGCCATCGTGAGCAGGGTCGCGATCTCATCGGCCGTCTTGTCCGTATCGACGAGGTCCGAGAGCCAGGCGGTGGAAACGAGCATGGAGGCGTGGAAATGAAGCTGGGGATGGACAGTCGCCGGTCCCCAGTCTGTCAGAACTGGGTCAGGAAGCGGAGGTCGTTCTCGTAGAGCAGGCGGATGTCGTCGATGCCGTGGCGGAGCATCGCGAGGCGCTCGGCGCCCATGCCGAAGGCGTAGCCGGCGTAGCGCTCCGGGTCGATGCCGACGGCTTCGAGGACATTCGGGTCCACCATGCCACAGCCGAGGATCTCCATCCAGCGGCCCTCGCCCGCGACGGCTTCGCCGCCGTCCCACCAGACGTCGACCTCAGCCGAGGGCTCGGTGAAGGGGAAGAAGGACGGGCGGAACTGCATGCGCGGCGCGCCCCCAAAGAAGTCCGCGGCGAAGGCCGTGAGCAGGGATTTGAGGTCCGCGAACGTCGCGGTCTCGTCGATCACGAGGCCCTCGACCTGGTGAAAGAGGCAGAACGACTTGTACGAGATGGCCTCGTTGCGGAAGACGCGGCCGGGCGCGATGAGGCGGACCGGCGCGGCGAGCTCGCCCGCGGCGCATCCCGCGGCGCGCGCCTCGGCGACGGCGTCCTCGAGGGCGCGGATCTGGACCGGCGACGTGTGGGTCCGCAGCAAGACGCCCGTACCGTCCGGCGGCGGCGGCTCGAGGAAGAACGTGTCCTGCATGTCCCGCGCCGGGTGCTCGGGCGGGAAGTTGAGGGCCGTGAAGTTGTGCCAGTCGTCCTCGATCTCGGGCCCGCGGCGCACGGCGAAGCCGAGGCGCACGAACGCGGCCTCGATGTCGGCGAGCGCCTGCGTCAGCGGGTGGACCGTGCCGGGCGCGATGGGCGCGGGGACGCGGCCGGGCAGCGTGAGGTCCAGCGCCGTGGCGCCCGCGGCGGGGCCGGACGCCTCGGCGGCGGCCGCGTCGAGGCGCGCCTCGGCGGCGGCCTTCAGCGCGTTGAGGCGCTGCCCGAGCGCGCGGCGCTCCTCGGCCGGCGCCTCGCCCATCCGCCCGAAGAGCGCCGTGACGGCGCCCGCCTTGCGGCCGAGAAAGCGCACGCGGAACGCCTCGGCGTCCTCGGCCGTGGCGAGCGGCGCGGCGTCGATGTCGGCGAGGACGGCGGCGATGTCGGATTCCATGGGGACAGGAAAGTGGGTGTCGGGGAGTGGGGACGCGCGGGGCCGTGCTCCCCGCCCTTTGATCCCCACCCCCTCCAAACGAAATCTCCCGCCCGGCGCGAGGGCCGAGCGGGAGCGGTCGAGTCGGCCACGAGGCAGGGCGAGCCCTAGTTCGTGGCGAACTCGACGACGGCCGTAAAGGCAGCCTTGTCGTGCACGGCGAGGTCCGCGAGAACCTTGCGGTTCAGCGGCACGCCGGCCTTCGAGAGCGTGCTGATGAGGCGCGAGTACGTGGTGCCGTTCATCCGGGCGGCCGCGTTGATGCGGGCGATCCAGAGACGACGGAACTGCCGCTTGCGGTTGCGGCGGTCGCGGTAGGCGTACTGCAGCCCCTTCTCGACAGAGTGCTTCGCAACGGTATAGACGTTGCTGCGGCGACCCCAGTAGCCTTTCGCCTGCTTTAGAAGCTTGCGGCGACGGCGACGGGAGGCCACGAGGTTTTTTGCGCGTGGCATCTTGTTCTCCGGTGAGGGTCAGGACGGGCCTGACGGGGGATGGAAACGGGCGGGCCATATGGCCGGTGCCCGACGGTGTGGACGGGTCCCCGCGGTGGCGCGAGCCATGCGGGGGACGGCGCCGCTAGGCGACGATGAGACGCTTGATGCGTGCCTCGTCGACCTTCGAGACCAGGGTCGCCTCGCGCAGGTTGCGCTTGCGCTTCGGCGACTTCTTGGTCAGGATGTGGCTGGCGAACGCCTTCTTCCGCTTGACGCGGCCCGTCCCGGTCAGCGAGAACCGCTTTTTGGCGCCGCTGTTGGTCTTCATCTTGGGCATCGGACTCTCGGGATGGGGGGTGAAAAGCCGGCACGGGTGCCGGGGGTAGACAACAGACCGCCCGGTGCAGACGAGCACCGGGCGGCGAGTCGAACCGGGAAGCTAGCCGCGGGCGGGTGCCGCCCCGGGGCGCGGACGCAGTCTTCGCGCCGCTTTCCCCGACGCGCGGCGCCAGCGTGCCCTACTCGGCGGGCGCGTCGGCGTCGTCCTCGCGGGGCGCGGGGGCGGCCTTGACGGGCTTCTTCTTCTCGGGCGTGAGCATGATCGACATGCGCCGGCCCTCCATGAGCGCCTGCTGGTCGACCTTCGACAGGTCCGCGAGGTCCTCGATGAAGCGGTCCAGGACGGCCTTGCCGCGGTCCTTGTAGATGATGTCGCGGCCGCGGAACTGGACCCACGCCTTCACCTTGTGGCCGGCCTCGAGGAAGTCCCGGGCGTGGCGCATCTTGAAGCCGTAGTCGTGGTCGTCCGTCTCGGGGCGGAAGCGGACCTCCTTGAGCTCGGACTGCTGCGCCTGCTTCTTGCGCTGCTCCTTGGCCTTCTTCTGGGACTCGTAGCGGAACTTGCCGTAGTCCATGATCTTGACCACGGGCGGCGACGCCGTCTCGGAGATCTCGACGAGGTCGAGGCCGCGGTCGCGGGCCATGTCGAGCGCCTGGGCGCTGGTCATCACGCCGAGCTGGCCCTCAGCGTCGGAGATCACGCGGACCTCGGGCGTGTCGAGGATGTCCTCGTTCATGCGGGCCTCGGGCTCGCGGCGGATCGGCTGCTGCGGCCGACTGGAACGTCGTCTGGCTATGGTGAAACCTCTGGTCTGTGGGAAAAGGAGGCTCCGCGCGGGAGGCCGGCGGAGGATGTGAAGAAGGATACCCCGCCCGAGGCGCCCGGGTTCGGGACGATTCGGGGAAAACACGCAGATAAGGCCCCGCCCTACGCGGCGTCGATGGCGGGCCTAGCTTGCCGCACCCCACCTTCTGCTCCGATGGACTTTACCGCGCTCGACCTCCGCATCGGCACCGTCACCGATGCCACGCCCGTTCCCGAGGGCGTGCGTCTCGCCGTGTCGCTCGGCAGTGCCCAGGTCGAGGTCGCGTCGCAGATCACCGAGACGTACGAGGCGGCGGGCCTTGTCGGCCGGCAGGTCGTCGTGGTGACGAACGCGGGCGGTGGGGCCGTCGTGCTGGCCGCGCTCAGCCCGACCGACGGCGCGGTTCTCCTCCAGCCCGAACGGCCCGTCGCCGACGGCACGCGCGTTGTGTAGCGGCACGGATCACCCGATCGGGGGAGACCGCTGGCTGCCCCGGCACCGTAGTCTTCTGGCCCACACGCCGCGCCTCCCGATGCCACGCTCGCTCCTCCTCCTGCTCGCTCTCGTTTCGGCCACCACCCCGGCATCGGCGCAGACGGGCCGCTACACCGTCGACGGCACGAACCCTGGCGGCGCGGGCCACTACGGCGGCACGCTCACGGTCTCGCCGCAGGGCGACGCGCTGCGCGTCGTGTGGCTCACCGGCGGCGCCCCGGTCGAGGGCATCGGCGTCGTCGTGAACGACGTGCTCGCGGTCGCGTATGGCGGCGCGTGCGGCGTCGTCGCGTACGCCCCGGCGGACGACGGGTCGGGCGACTTCGAGGCCGTCTGGGCGACGATGGGCGGGACGCAGCTCGGGACCGAGGTCGCGCGCCTCGACGGCGACGTGTACCGCGTCGCCGGGACGAACCCGGGGAGCTCGGGCGTCTACTCGGGGACGCTCACGATGGCGGAGGCCGACAACGCGACGCAGGTCCACTGGACCGTCGGCGGGAGCGACTACGACGGCATCGGGCTGAAGGTCGGCGACGTGCTCGGCGTCGCGTACGGCGCCGAGACGTGCAGCGTCGCGGTCTACGGCATGGACGGCAAGACGCTCGACGGCGTCTGGACGACGCCCGGCGCCTCGGGCGTCGGGACGGAGACCGCGCGGCCGTAGGGCGCGGTCAGGCCGCGCCCGTGGCGGCCTCGACCTCGGCCTGGAGGGCGACGGCGAGGTCGGCGGGCGTCATCACGCCGACGTCGCCCTGGCCGTGGCGGCGGACCGAGACGGTCCCCGCCTCCGCCTCGTTGCGGCCGACGACGAGCATCACGGGCACCTTCTCGAGCTCGGCGTCGCGGATCTTGCGGTTGACCTTCTCCGAGCGGACGTCCAGCTCGGCGCGGAAGCCGGCGGCCTTCATCGTGGCCACGAGCGTCTCGGCGTAGCCGTTCTGGGCGTCCGTGATCGGGAGGACCTTGACCTGGAGCGGCGCGAGCCACAGCGGGAAGTTGCCGCCCGTGTGCTCGATCATGACGCCGATAAAGCGCTCGAGCGAGCCGAACGGCGCGCGGTGGATCATGATCGGGCGCTGCTTCTCGTCGTTCTCGTCCGTGTACGTGAGGTCGAAGCGCTCGGGGAGGTTGTTGTCGTACTGGACGGTGCCGAGCTGCCACGAGCGGCCGAGGGCGTCCTTGACCATGAAGTCGAGCTTGGGGCCGTAGAAGGCGGCCTCGCCCTCGACCTCGACCGTCTCGAGGCCCATCTCGGCCGCGGCCTCGCGGATGGCCCCTTCCGCGGCGTCCCACTGCGCGTCGCCGCCGATGTACTTGGTCGTGTTGGCCGGGTCGCGGAGCGAGACCTGGGCGGTGAAGCTCTGGAAGTCGAGCGCCTTGAGGACCGTCATCGTAAGCGCGATGGCGCCCTTGAACTCGTCCTTGACCTGGTCCGGCCGGCAGAAGACGTGGGCGTCGTCCTGCGTGAAGCCGCGGACGCGCGTGAGGCCGCCGAGCTCGCCGGACTGCTCGTAGCGGTAGACCGTGCCGAACTCGGCGAGGCGGACGGGCAGGTCGCGGTAGGAGCGCGGCTTGTGGGCGTAGATCTGCGTGTGGTGCGGGCAGTTCATCGGCTTGAGCAGGTAGCCCTGCTCGTCCGGGCCGTCGGGCCGGCGCCTCGGCGTGGCTGCGCGCCTCGGGGTCCTCGCCGTGCGGGCAGCGCGGGGCCTCTTCTGGCCCTCGATCATCGGCGGGAACTGCGAGTCCGAGTAGTACGGGTAGTGGCCCGACGTGCGGAAGAGGTCGAGGCGGCCGATGTGGGGCGTCACGACGGGCTCGTAGCCGAGGCGCGCCTGCTCGCGCTGGAGGAACTCGACGAGCGTCTGGCGCAGGCGCGCGCCGCGGGGGAGCCAGATCGGGAGGCCCGGGCCGACCTTGTCCGAGAACATGAACAGCTCGAGCTCGCGGCCGAGCTTGCGGTGGTCGCGCTGCTTGGCCAGTTCGAGGCGCTCGAGGTGCTCCGTCAGGAGGGACGCCTTGGGGAAGCTCACGCCGTAGATGCGCGTGAGCTGCGGGCGGCTCTCGTCGCCGCGCCAGTAGGCGCCGGCGATGGTGAGCAGCTTGACGGCCTTGATCGGCTTCGTCGTCGGGATGTGGGGGCCGCGGCAGAGGTCGGTGAAGGCGCCCTGCGTGTAGAACGTGATGGAGCCGTCGTCGAGGCCGTCGATGAGCTCGAGCTTGTACGGGTCGCCCTTTTCCTGGAAGTAGGCGAGGGCCTCGGCCTTGGGGACGGGGCGGCAGGCGAAGGCCTCGTCGCGGCGGGCGAGCTCGAGCATCTGCTTCTCGATGGCCGGCAGGCTGTCCGCCGTGATCGCGGGTGCGCCCTCGACGTTGCGCGTGTCGACGTCGTAGTAGAAGCCGTTCTCGATGGCGGGCCCGATGCCGAGGTGGATGCCCGGGTAGAGGGCTTCGAGGGCCTCGGCGAGCAGGTGGGCGGACGAGTGCCAGAAGGCCATCCGGCCCTGCGGGTCGTCGAACGTCAGGATCGCGACCGTGTCGCCGTCCTGGAGGGGGCGCGAGAGGTCGCGGGTCTCGCCGTTGACCGAGACGGCGAGGGCGTTGCGGGCGAGGCCCTCGGAGATCGACCGGGCGAGGTCCATGCCGGACGCGCCGGCGGGGAGGTCGCGGGCGGAGCCGTCGGGGAGCGTGATCGTCATCGGGGCGCGGGCTGGCGGAGGGCGGAATCTATCCGCCGCGCGGGCGCCGCCGGGGCCCGGCGGGGCGAAGACCGGGCGAGAACACGGCCGGCGCCGGGGCAAGACGCCTCGGGCGCGGCCGTCTTCTCTCCGCCGTCAGGAGCCGCGCTCGGTCAGGCCGAGCGTCTCCATGAGCTGCGGCCGGTCCGCGAGCACGATCCGCGACAGCTCCTCGTAGACCGCCAGAAAGTCCGTCAGCGCCTTCACCGCCGTGTCCCGCTCGGCCGTCGCGACCTCGGCCTCGCCCGCCTCGCGCGCCTGGTCGACGGCTGCCGACTCGACGCGCTCGATGGCGGCCAGCGCCGCCGCGACCACGCCCGGCCCGACGGTCCACTCGGCCATCGCCGCCCCGAGGTCGGCGTCGTCTCGGAGGCCGGCGTAGAACTGGCGGCCCTGCGCGAGCACGCCCGGCATGTCCTTGCGGCGCAGACCCGTCAGCCCGAGGCGCTTCGCGTGGACGTCGTTCTTGAACTTGAGCCGCGCCATCTCCAGATGTGGGATGTAGACGGCCTTGAACGCCCTGAGCGTCTGGGCGAGCGTCGCCGTGGCGGCGTACTGCTCCTCGTACTCGACGACCTGCTCGTCGGCCTCTTTCACGGCCGCGTCGAGGAGGGCGAGGCCGGCATTGAGGCGCTTCGGGTCGTAGCCGAGCGGGGCGAGGACCGCCTGCGCCTCGGGCACGTCGCGGCCGTTGACCAGCGAGATGCGGGCGCGGGCGAAGAGGGCGTCGATCTGGCGGTTGGTCGTCTTGCTGGGCGTGGACATGACGTGTGCGGGAAAGAGGGACCGAAGGTGCAGGGGACGATGCCGCGCAGAGTACGACGCGCGCGGGTGAGCGGCGCAATGTTGCGGGGCGTGGATGCCGCTTCGGCGTACCGAACGTCGCGGCAGATGCGGCGCGTGGCGGGTCGGCTCCGCGTCGTGGCATTCCGGCTCCGGCGCTCTACCTTGTGGCGGAGGCGTGCGCTTTTCTGGCGCGTCACCGCGGTTTTCTGGCCCGGGCGCGCGTTTTTTTTGGCACGTCATCAGCGCCTGAGCCAGAATCCTGAGCGCCTGAGCGAGAAAACCGCAGGCCTCTGCCTCCGCACCGCGGGCCTCCGCGTCCACCCCACGCACCGATGCCGCCCCGTCCGCCCGCTGGCCCGCGCCGTCATCCCGCTGTGTGGCTCGGGACCGCGCTCGTCCTGCTCACCGCCGCCGGACTGGCCCTGCCGGCACGCGCGCAGGACGTCACGTGGGAGGCCATGTCGACCTTCCCTGATCCTAGCCGGTCACCCAGAGCCTTTGCACTCGGCTTCCTGCGCGGCGAGGGCGCCGCGGCCTCGAACCCTGCCGCTGACACGCTCATCTGGTTCAGCCAGTACGGCGCCCTCCTCTACAACCCGTCCGGCGCCGCCGGGGCTGCCGGCGCCAACGGCGAGTGGGGCGAGTGGCACCGGCTCTGTGCGAGCGGACTCTGCGCGGGGAACGCGGGTCTCCTGACGTCGTCCGGGACGATCCTCGTCGGCTCCGGCGCCGGCGCGACGCAGCTCACCCGGGGGACGCACCGAGGCCGCACGTGGCTCGCTCAACTACGACGACATCGGCGCCGACCCCTTCTTCGAGGCAACCGTCCCCTCCGCCGCCGGGCCCGCCGGTGAGCCGGCCGTGCTCGTCGGCAGCGGCGACGGCGGCGAGACGAGGCGCTCGACCGCCGACGGCGCCCCGGGCACGTGGACGCGCGGCGGGACCGGGCGCGGCTTCCCCGAGTCGTTCGGCGAGGTGCCGGCCTCGGCGGCGCTGCCCGGCGGGCGCGTCCTCATCGGCGTCATCGGTGGCATCCGCTACTCCGACGACGGCGGACTGAGCTACCTCACGGCCGGCGGACCCGGCCAGGCCGGCTTCATCGTCTGGTCGTTTTCATTCCAGCCTGACGCGGCGCACCCCTTCGGCGGGGTCGTCTACGCCGGCGTCCAGGACATGGCCTTCGGCGAGGCCGACGGCGCGTCGGTGTACCGCTCCGACGACGGGGGCCGGACGTGGTCGCTCGCGCACCTGTTCACGGCCGAGGAGACGGGCCAGCCCCCGGTGGCCGGGGCGAGCGTGGCCGAGCGTGCAGGTGCTCGCGACGGCCGACGGGGCGCTCTGGGCCGGGGTCGGGCTGCACGGTGGGTTCCGCGCCGCGAGGCGGGATGATGCGGTCGCTCGACAGCGGGGCGACGTGGCAGCGCGCGGACGCGGGGTTCGCGGCGGCGGACGGCCGGGGGTGGGCGACGAACCAGTTGGCGGTGAGCCGGACGGGCGTGCTGTACGCGGCGACGGTGCGGGGCGTGTGGCGGACGACGGCGTCGGTGGTCGGCGCGGAGTCGGGTCCGGCCGAGACGCCGGGGCTGGGCGTGGCCGTGCGCCCGAACCCAGCGTCGGGGCGCGTCGCGGTGCGGCTGTCGCTGGCCGAGGCGGGCATGACGCGCGTGTCGGTCGTGGACGCGCTCGGGCGCGAGGTGGCCGTCGTGCTCGATGGCGCCGTGTCGTCCGGCGAGACGGTTGCGAGCGTCAGACGTGTCGGCGTGGCCGGCGGGCGTGTACGTCGTGCGGGCCGAGGCGGGGGCGCGGGTGGCGACGGCCCGGCTCGTCGTGGCGCGGTAGGCGGTGCTCGGGAGACGGCGCGGGGCCGGCGTCAGCCCGGCTCGGCGCGCTGCCACACGGCGCGGCCGACGACGAACGGCCCGAGGCGCTCGATGAACTCGGCCGTCTGGCGCGTGCCGCGCATGCGCTGGACGACGGCCGAGAGCGGGTGCAGGTCTCGGCCGACGAGGCCGGCAACGAAGTCGTTGTCGCCGGGGTCGAGGCCCTGGCAGTTGAGGCGGACGTCGTGGGCGAGGTCCGCGGCGCCGAAGCTGCGGCCGATGCCGCCGTGCTCCATCAGCATCGTCCGCTGCTCGTCGGCCGAGAGGCGCTCGAAGGCGCCGCGGCGGCGCAGCGGGTACCAGACGGCCCACGGCCAGTCCGGGTTGGTCATCGTGCGGACCGGCTTGGCGACGAGCGTGTCGGCGAGGTCCGCCTCGTAGCCGATGCTGTACGTCCGCCCGAACATCGTCAGGTGCGGGAGCGGCGTGAGCGTACCGAGCGCGCCAGCCGTGTGGAGCGCGCGGCCCGCGTCCACGAAGTAGCCGGCGTCCTCGCTGAACGTGGCCACGGCGACGCCGCGCGGGTCGTGGGCGCTCGCGTAGACGACGCCGGGCAGGCCCGAGGCCTCCATCTGCTCCACGACGCCGGCCGTGTCCGGGCAGCCGGTGTAGCTCAGGATCTAGATGTAGAGGCGGCGGTCGAGGCGCGTCGTCGTGCCGTCCGCTGCGCGGCCCTTTTCGGCGAGGTCGGGGCCGGCGGCGGTGGAGTCGGGCGCGGCGCGGCGGATGTCGAGGGCCATCGGGAGGGATGAGTCAGGCGGGGACGGGCGTCGAGCGTCGGGCTGCGATCAGGCGTCGCTCTTGGCGGCCTCGATGGCGGCGACGAACGCCTCGATGGGCTGGTTGCCGTTGATAAAGCGGCCGTTGACGAAGAAGCCCGGCGTGCCCGAGACGCCGTTGGCGTCGCCGAGCGCGGCCTGCTCCGCGACGGTGGCCGCGGCGGCGGGGTCCGAGGTGCAGGCCGTCCACGCGGCCATGTCGATGCCCGTCGGGGCGAGGGCGGCGCGGCGTGCGGTCCATGACGTTGGCCTCCGTCGTCTGCTGCTGGCCGGCGAAGTAGGCGTCGTGGAGCGTCCAGAAGGCGTCCGGCGACTGGCGCGCGGCGCACGTCGCGGCGACGGCGGCGGGCTGGGCCCACGCGTGCATGTCGAGCGGGAAATGCGCGTAGACGAGGCGCACGTCGTTGGGGTAGCGCTGCAGGAGCTGCTCGACGGTCGCGTTGGCGAGGCGGCAGTACGGGCACTCGAAGTCCGAGAACTCGATGATGGTGACGGGCGCGTTGGCCGGGCCGCGGCTCGGGAGGCCCGCCGTGGCCGTCTTCAGGCTCTGCGCGCGCCCACGCGACGCGGTCCGCGCCGCTTCGGTCCGCGCCGTCTCGGCGGCAGCGAGCTCCTCGGTCGTCCGGCTGACGTCGACGGCGTCGGCGGCGAGCAGGTACAGCTTCGTCCCGTCGCGGGTGACGAGGAACGGCTGGCCCTGGCCGTTGACGGTCAGCAGGCCCTGGTCGACGCCGTCGATGCCGCTCGGCCGGAGGCTGTCCACGGAGGCCTGCATCTGGCCGAGCTGCGGGAACTCGAGGCGCAGGTTGGCGAGGATCCGGGCGGGCCGGTCGGCGTCGTTCTGGCTCTGGGCGGGTCCGCAGCCGACGAGCAGGGCGACGACGGCGAGAAGGGCGAGACGGGTCATGTCGAGGGAATCTGTGGGAAGCGGGGCGAACGGACGCAGAGAGGGCATTCGCGCCCGAGACGGGTCGGGGGTCGAAGCGTGGGGGTGCTCGGGCTGACGGTGTGCCGCCTCGCGCCCTCCCCCTCGACGGCCTTTTCAGACGAAGAAGTCCGGCATGAGCTCGGCGCCGGGCGTGACGGCGTACTGCTCAAGATCCGTGACGCCGGCGCGCGCCATCACCTCGTCGTCGATGAAGAAGTTGCCGGTCGTCTCGCGGCTCGGCTGCGTGAGGACCCAGTGGGCGGCGTCGGCCATGATGGCCGGCGTGCGGCTCGCGGCCATCATCGCCTCGCCGCCGAGGAGGTTCTCGACGGCGGCCGTCGCGATCGTCGTGCGCGGCCAGAGCGCGTTGGCCGCGATGCCCGCGTCGCGGAACTCGCCGGCCCAGCCGAGGACGCACATCGACATGCCGAACTTCGAGATGGTGTACGCGACGTGCGGCGCGAACCACCGCTCCTCCATGTTGAGCGGCGGGCTGAGCGTCATGATGTGCGGGTTGCGGCCCGCCTCGGCGCTCTTGAGCAGGTACGGCAGCGCGGCCTGGGTGACGCAGAACGTGGCGCGGACGTTGACGCCGAGCATGAGGTCCACGCGCTTCATCGGCGTGTGCGCCGTGTCCGCGAGGAAGATCGCGGAGGCGTTGTTGACGACGATGTCGATGCCGCCAAAGTGGTCGGCGGCGAGCTTCATCGCCTCGGCGACGCGGTCCTCGTCGCGGGCGTCGACCTGGAGGGCGAGGGCGCGGCCGCCCGCCGCCTCGATCTCGGCGGCGGCCGTGTGGATGGTGCCGTCGAGGCGGGGGTGCGGCTCGGCCGTCTTGGCCGCGACGACGATGTTGGCACCGTCGCGCGCCGCGCGCAGCGCGATGGCTTTGCCGATGCCGCGGCTCGCGCCGGTGATGAAGAGGGTCTTTCCGGAAAGGGAGGACATGGACGTGGGGGAAAGGCGGGGCAAACCGAATGCGCGAGGGGTGGATCCTCGACCGGCTGCGGCTACATTTAGAGCATAAGGCCGACGGCATCCCTCTCGCCGCCTGCCCGCCCTCTGTGCCCACGCTCTCCGACACGCTCCGCCAGAATCTCTGGGCCGCCCTCGTCGGGCGCGATGCTGAGCGCGCGCTCATCGCCGAGGTGCTCGCGGCCGAGGTGCTGCCGTTCCACGTCGTGCACGTGTACGGTCCTGGCGGCGTCGGCAAGACGACGCTGCTGCGAGCCTTCGAGCGCCTCGCGGCCGAGGGGGGCGTGCCAGCGGCCCTGCTGGACATGCGCGACCTCGAGGCGACGCCTGAGGGCCTCGCGCGCGCCGTCGATGCGGCCTTCGCAGATGTGCCGCCGGGCGGCCGGCGCCTGCTCCTGCTCGACACGTTCGAGGCCGCGCAGGGGCTCGACGGCTGGCTCCAGCGCGTCTTCCTGCCGTCGCAGTCGGCCGACCTGCTCGTCGTTGTCGCCGGGCGTCACGCCCCGCAGCCGGCGTGGACGTCGGACGCCGCGTGGGCCGCGGCCGTCCGCGTGCTGCCGCTCGGCAACCTCTCGGCCGAGGAGACCGAGGCGTTCCTCGACCGCCGCGACGTGCCCGAGGCGGACCGCGCGCGCGTGGCGGCGTTCACGCACGGCTACCCGCTCGCGCTCGCGCTCGTCGCCGAGCGGATGCGGCAGCGCCCCGGCGCGCCGTTCGTCCCGGCCGAGGCGCCGGACGTTGTTCACACCCTGCTCGAGCGGTTCGTCCGCGACGTGCCCTCGCCGCGGCACCGGACGGCCATCGAGGGCGCCGCGCTCGTCCGCGCCGTGACGGAGCCGCTGCTCGCGGCGCTCCTCGGCGACGAGACGCCGAGCGCCCCGGAGGCGCATGAGCTCTTCGGCTGGCTCCGCAGCCTGACGTTCATCGACGACGGTCCGCGTGGGCTCGTCCTCCACGACGTCGCCCGCGAGGCGATCGAGGCGGATCTGCGCTGGCGCGACGCCGAGCGCTACGCCACGCTCCACGCCCGCGCGCGGCGCCACTACACGGCCTGCCTCCTCGCCGAAGGCACGGACCTGCCCGTCGTCCTGGGCGACTATGTTCACCTCTACCGCGACAACCCGGTCGTGCAGCCGCTGCTCGAGTCGCTCGCCGGCGTCTGGCGCGGGTCTGACGTGCGCCCCGCGCGCCCGATGCGGCCCGACGATGCGCCCGCGCTTCTCGCGATGGTCCGCCAGCACGAGGGCGATGCCTCGGTGGCGATCGCCGAGCGCTGGTTCGCCGCGCAGCCCGAGGCCACCGAGGTCTTCGACGCCGCCGACGGCACGCCGGCCGGCTTCCTGATGGCGCTGGCGCTGGACGAGGCCGAGCCGCGCGACCGCGCGGCGGACGGCCTCGCCCGTGCGGCGTGGGCCGCCGTCGAGGGGACGCGCCGGCCGGGCGAGCGCGTCCTCCTGTTCCGCTACTGGATGGACGCCGACGCCTACCAGGGCCTCTCGCCCGTGCAGAGCCTTGTCTTCGCGCGGACCGTCCGCCACTACCTCACGACGCCGCGCCTCGCGGTGTCGCTCCTGCCCGTCGCCGACGCCGACTTCTGGGCGCCGGTCCTGGCCTTCGCCGGGCTCGCCCGGTGGCCCGAGGCCGAGGCGGCCGCCGACCACCCCCACACCACCGTCTTCGGGATGGACTGGCGCGCCGTCCCGCCGGCGGCGTGGCTGGACGCGCTCGCGGCGCGCGTGCCGAGCGAGGTCCCGGAGGCGCCGGAGCGCGCGCCGGCCGAGGGCCGGACCGTCCTCTCGCGCGAGGCCTTCGACGACGCCGTCCGCGAGGCGCTCAAGGCGGCGGCGCGGCCGCACAAGCTCGCCGGCAACCCGCTCCTCCGCTCCGCACTCGTCGACGCGGCGGCCGGGCCGGATGCGGACGACGCGGACCGCGCCGCGACGCTCGTCGTCCTGCTCACCGAGGCGGCGCGCACGCTCGAGGCGGCCCCGCGCGATCAGCCCTTCTGGAACGCGCTGCGGCTGACCTACCTCACGCCGGCGCCGAGCCAGGCGATCGCGTCGGAGCGCCTCGGCGTCCCGTTCAGTTCCTACCGCCGGCACCTCGCGCGGGGCATCACGCACGTGGCGGACACGCTGTGGCTGCAGGAGACGGGCAGCTGAAGGACAGCCTGAGGGTAACGAGCAAGGCCAGATCGGCTACGCGTTAACCCCCGAGCCGCCTTGTGACGCACGGTTACCGGACGACGACGAGGCGCCGCGAGGCCGTCTGCGCGCCTGCCGAGAGCCAGACCACGTACACGCCCGGCGCGAGCCGCTGCGTCTCGACCGTCGCCGCGTGGCGGCCCGCCGCCAGCGTGCCCTCGGCCAGAACCGCGACCTCTCGGCCCAGCAGGTCGACCACGCTCAGCCGCGCCGGGCCGGACTCGGCCAGCGAGTACGTCAGCGCCGCGGCGCCGCGCGCCGGGTTCGGAGCCGGTGCGTCGAGCCCGAACACGGCGGCGGCGCTCCCCTCGGTCGCCGTCGCGCCGCGCGGCCCGATGGTCAGCACGAAGCGCGCCTCGCGGGCGGATGCCCGAGCCGCCGATGGGACCCCCATCGCCCCGGCGCGCGCCGCCGTCGGAGCGACCGAGAACGGGTACTGCGTCGCCTCTGCGAGGTCGACCGTCGTGCCCGCCACGATGTCGCGGAGCGTCGCCGTCCAGCCCTCGGGCAGGTTCTCGAGGCGCGGCCACGTCAGCACAAGGTCCGAGCCGGCACCGACGGACGCGGCCGAGATCGGCAGCGAGACCGGCGCGAGCGGGCGGCTCTCGACGGCCCGGGAGGCATCGGCCTCGAACGCGAGGGCGACGAACGTGGGCGAGACCGGCTCGAGCTTGGTCGCATCGCCGGCGTCGTGGCCGGCGTCGCGGCCGTCGCCGAGCACGAGCGCGACCGAGCGGTCGGCGAGGGCGCCGTCGGCCGAGGCGAGCTCGAACGCGACGAGCGTCAGCGGCGCTGCGGTGCGCTGCAGCGTGCCGCCGGTCGTCCGGGCGCTGGCCGGGATCGTGAGCGTGCCCGCCGTCGCGCCCTCGGCCCAGAAGCCCTGCCACGGCGCGATGACCGGCCGCGTCACGCTGGACTCGTACGTCGAGCCCGCCGCGTTCCACATCTGCACGACGGTCGAGGAAAGGTTCGACGCGCCCGGCCACGCCGCCACGCCGGAGACGGTGAGGCTGACGCCGAACGGGTTGCCGAGCATGTTGGACTTGTCTCCCGTCCCGATGAGCGCGACCGGCGTGTCCGTCGTCACGGTCGGGCGGGACGTCGTGAGCGTCGTCGGGAGGGCGTGGCTCGTGGAGGGCCCGCCGGGCGTGCCCTCCAGGTTGTAGAAGTGCCAGAAGAAGCCGCGGCCCGGCTGGAAGAACGTCGCTGCCGCCGGCCGGCACGGTGTACGCCGTGCCGGTGTAGCCGGTGTACAGGTTCGACCCGGCGGACGCGTAGTAGCCCGGCACGCCCTGCACGAGGTTGACCGCCGCGAGGTCGGCGACGGTGACGCCGACGGCGGGCGCCGCGAGCAGGCGCCACCCGGCGCCGCCGGCGACGGTCTGCGCCGCCGCCTGCGCCGTGAACGGCTGCGGGTTGACGTTGAAGAACACGTTGCCGACGGCGCGGACCATGATCCGGCCCTGCGTCGTCGAGACGGGAAAGGAGACGAGTTCGGTCCCGTCGTTCGGCGTCGCCGCGGCGAGGACGGTCGAGAACGTCGCGCCGTTGTCGGTCGAGAGCAGGATGTCGACGGTCGGCGTGTTGACCGCGCCGGCGTCCGTCCCGGCGACGTTCCAGGTGACCGTCGCCGTGCCGGCATAGGTCTGGCTTGCCGCGCTGGCGAACGTGACGGTGAACGGCCCGGCTGTCGTCGTCGTCGCAACGGTCATCGTGGCGTCGTTGACGGCGCCGCCGCTCGGGCGGTTGTCACGGGCCGTGAGTCGGAAGGTGAGCGTCCGCGTATCGGTCGGGAGCCGCTCGCCGATGACAGGGGCTAGGCCGGCAACGAGCCGGTTCAGCTGCGGGAAGACGCGCGTCGGGCTGGCCGTCGGGATAAACGAGCGGAAGAGCGGCGGCGTGGCCCCGCCCGGCGCCGCCGCGGCGCCGAGGTCGAACTCCTCCCAGATGTACGTCAGCGAGGCCGGCGTGTCATCGGTCGCGGCACCGGTGAGGGCGAACGGCGTGCCGACAGGGATCGTGACCGTCGCCGGCACGGTGACGGTCGGGATCGTGTTGCCCGTCGCCACGATCGCGCCGCAGATGCGCCGGTCCGGTCGTGGTAAACGTCGAGATCTCGCGCAGCGACTCGGCGTGGAAGAGCGGGTCGCTGTGCGCCTGGAGGTCGTTGGCCGCGCCGCAGATGCCGGCGTAGGCCATGATCGTCGAGCCCGAGCCCGGCTCGTAGGCATGCGTCGCGGAGCGGTTGCCGCCGGCGCACGAGCCCGCGTTGCCGTTGAACGTGTGGTTGCCGGCGAACTGGTGGCCCATCTCGTGCGCGACGTAGTCCACGTCGAACCCGTCGCCGACGGGCGTCGGGAGGCCCGTCGTGCCGCGCGCCTTGCTCGTCCCACAGACGACGCCGAGGCCTGCGATGCCGCCGTCGCCGGTCGCGACGAGGTGGCCGATGTCGTAATTGGCCGTCCCGATGACGGCGTTGAGGTTGGTCTGGTTCGTCGTCAGCGCGGCCGAGTTCGTGACGTTGGTGTACGGGTCCGTCGCCGCGTTCGTGTAGATAATCTGGTCGTTGTTGGCGACGAGCGTGAAGCTGACGGAGAGGTCGCGCTCGTAGAGAAACGTCACGCGGTTGACCGTCGCGACGACGCCGCCGAGGCCGCCGGCGACAGTCCCGCCGTAGAAGGCGGTGTACTCGCCCGTCGCGGCCATCGCGAGGCGGTACGTGCGCCGAAAGTCCCCGTTGGCGCGTGCGGCCGCACTCGGGCCGGAAGGCGCTTCCTCGCCGCCGATCACGTCGTTACCAGTCGGGCCGAGGCGCCGCGCCGGGTCGACCTGGAGGTCGGCCGCGTAGTAGACGATGTAGTCCTGCGCGTAGCGCGCCGGGTCGTGGGCGTACGGGTCGATGTAGACCATGCCCGCGGGCGTGGAGAGCATCCCGCGGAACCCGTCGGGGGTGCTGCTGAGGCGGCCGGAGACCGACCCCGGCCCCTGCGCGACATACGTCCGCAGTTCGGGAAAGCGCGCCTGGAGCTCGGGCGCCATGATAGACGCCTCGACGACTCGGACCTCGACCATGCTGCCGTCGGGCAGCGGGAGGGCGAGCGTGCTGCCGCCCGACGTATCGCTGGGGCGCTGCGCGGCGGGAGTCGCCGCGAGGCGCGCGGCCATCTGCGTCTGGTCGAGGCGAACGACGCGGTATGACGTGGGCTCGGTCACCCGCGTGCCGAGCGCGGCGACAGACGCCTCAGAGATGTCGGACCAGAGCGACTGGGCACTCGCGAGCGGCGCCGCGAGCAGAAGAACAAGGGCAGCAAGCAGACGCATCGAGAAGGCAGCGGTGGAGCCCGAAGATCGGGACAGAACCGCCGGCGTCAATCGTCCGACTTCCTTCTCTTTAGGCGCCCCGCCCCAGTCCAGCGCTCACGCCTCGAGCTTCTTGAACACGACGCAGGTGTTGTGGCCGCCGAAGCCGAAGGCGTTCGAGAGCGCCACGGTCACGTCGCGGTCCTGCGGCGTGTTCGGCGTGTAGTTGAGGTCGCAGTCGGGGTCCGGCACGTCGAGGTTGATCGTCGGCGGGACGCGGCCGTACTGCATGGCGAGGATCGAGGCGACGGCCTCGATCGCGCCCGCGGCGCCGAGCAGGTGGCCCGTCATCGACTTTGTCGAGGACAGGTTCATCGCGTAGGCGTGCTCCCCGAAGACCGCCTTGATCGCCTTCGTTTCTGCGACGTCGCCGAGCGGCGTCGACGTGCCGTGCATGTTGAGGTAGTCCACGTCCTCCGGGCTGAGGCCCGCCGTGCGGAGCGCCATCTGCATCGCGAGGCGCGCGCCGAGGCCCTCGGGGTGCGGCGCCGAGATGTGGTAGGCGTCGTCCGAGATGCCGAGCCCGACGACCTCGGCGTAGATCCGCGCGCCGCGCGCCTGCGCGTGCTCGAGCGACTCGAGCACGAGCGCGCCCGCGCCCTCGCCCATCACGAAGCCGTCGCGGTGCAGGTCGAACGGGCGCGAGGCCGCGGCCGGGTCGTCGTTGCGCGTCGAGAGGGCCTTCATGTTCGAGAAGCCGGCGAGCCCGATCTCGGTGATCGAGGCGTCCGTGCCGCCGACGACCATCGTCTCGGCGAGCCCGTTCTTGATGAGCAGGAAGCCGTCGCCGATGGCGTTGTTGGACGTCGCGCAGGCGGAGACGGTCGCGTAGTTCGGCCCGCGGAACTGGTTGCGCGTCGCGATGAGGCCCGGCGCCTGGTCGATGACCATCATCGGGACGAAGAACGGCGAGATGTGGCGCGGGCCCTTCTCGGCGTAGCCGACGACCTGGTCCTGGAAGAGCTTCATGCCGCCGATGCCGGAGCCGAAGACGACGCCCGTCTGGTTCTGCTCCTCCTCGGACATCGCGGCCACGTCGATGCCAGCGTCCTGGATCGCCTCGTCGCTCGCGGCGATGGCGAAGTGGCAGAACGGGTCCATCCGGCGCGCGTCCTTCCGCCCGACGACGGCGTCGGCGTCGAAGCCCTTGAGCTCGCACGCGAAGGTCGTCGCGAAGGCGGCCGGGTCGAAGTGCGTGATCGGCGCGGCGCCGCTCCGGCCGGCCATCATGGCGTCCCAGAAGTCCGGGACCGTCTGCCCGATGGGCGTCAGCGCGCCGAGGCCGGTGACGACGACGCGGCGATCCGTAAACGGCATGGAAAAGGCGGGTTGAAGGGTGGGAAGGCAGAGAGGGGCACGGGGAAAGGCGGGGAACGCATTCCCTTTCTACCCTTCCACCCTGTGGCCCGTCCGCCTTCTAATCACGTCAAAGCCCGACGGCCGCCCGGCGAGCGGGGACCCGCCGGGCCGGTGCGAGCGAGCCGCGGCAGGCGCCGCGGCGGCGGTCAGGCCGCCTTCTTGGACTCGACGTAGTCGACGGCGTCGCCGACGGTCCCGATCTTCTCGGCGTCGTCGTCGGGGATCGTGAGGTCGAACTCCTTCTCGAACTCCATGATCAGCTCGACGGTGTCGAGGGAGTCGGCGCCGAGGTCGTTCGTGAACGAGGCCTCGCGGGTGATGTCGGCTTCGTCCACGCCGAGCTTCTCGACGATGATCGCCCGGATGCGCTGTTCGGTGTCGGCCATTGAGGGGCGCCGCTGCGGGCGCGGAAGGGTGAGAGCAGAGGAGTGTACCCGGTGCGCGCCAGAATCGGCGGCGGGGCACGGCCGTCCAAGCTACGGCACGGCCCCCGGCGCGGCAACGCGCCCGGCACATGCGGCCCGCGGCACGGTGCAAGTTTGTCCGAAGACGCGTGTTCTGGCCGGACGCGCCGCCGGGCGCCCGCCTATCTTCGGGCTTCTTCCCAACTCTCCGCTCAGTATGGCGCTGCTCTTCACGTCCGAGTCCGTCTCGGAAGGCCACCCCGACAAGGTCGCGGACCAGATTTCCGACGCGCTCCTCGACGCGTTCCTCACGCAGGACCCGCAGAGCCGCTGCGCCATCGAGACGCTCTGCACGACGGGCCTCGTCGTCGTCTCGGGCGAGGTGACGTCGAAGGCCTACGTCGATGTCCAGAAGGTCGTCCGCGAGACCATCACCGAGATCGGCTACACGGACCCCGCGCTCCAGTTCGACGCGCAGTCCTGCGGCGTGCTGACCTCGATCCACGACCAGAGCCAGGACATCGCCGCGGGCGTCAACGAGGGCGAGGGCACGGACACCGAGCAGGGCGCCGGCGACCAGGGCATGATGTTCGGCTACGCCACGACCGAGACCGAGGAGCTGATGCCGCTCTCGCTCGCGCTCTCGCACCGCCTCGTGAAGCGCCTCGCCGAGATCCGCAAGGCCGGCGAGGTCATGCCGTACCTCCGGCCGGACGCCAAGAGCCAGGTCACGGTCGAGTACGCCGAGGACGGCAAAACCGTCCAGCGCATCCACACCGTCGTGATCTCGACGCAGCACGGGCCGAACGTGACGCTCGCGCAGATCAAGGCCGACGTCCAGGAGCACGTCCTCCCGGCCGTCCTCCCGGACGCGCTCGTCGACGGCGACATGGTGCTGCACGTCAACCCGACGGGCGTCTTCATCATCGGCGGCCCGCACGGCGACACCGGCCTCACGGGCCGCAAGATCATCGTGGACACCTACGGTGGCAAGGGCGCCCACGGTGGCGGCGCGTTCTCGGGCAAGGACCCGTCCAAGGTGGACCGGTCCGCCGCCTACGCCACGCGGCACGTCGCCAAGAACCTCGTTGCGGCCGGGCTCGCGGACGAGGTGCTCGTCCAGGTCGCGTACGCCATCGGCGTCGCGCGCCCCGTCTCGGTCGCAGTCAACTCGTACGGCACTGGCACGGTCTCAGACGCACGCCTCGCGGAGATCGTGCAGGAGACCTTCGACCTGCGCCCCGCCGCCATCATCGAGCGCTTCAACCTGAAGTCGCCGATCTACCGCGAGACGGCGGCCTACGGCCACTTTGGCCGCGCCGGCTTCCCGTGGGAGCAGCTCACGCACGTCGAGGCGCTCAAGGAGGCCGCGCAGCAGGCCGCCTGACGCAGCCCCGTTTCATGACGACGCCCCGGCGGACTGCGCGTCTGCCGGGGCGTCGTGCCTTTACAGGGTACTGGACCTCGTGGCTGGCAGGCACCACTCATGAACATGACGGCGCCCGCGCCGCGCCCGAGGCGCAGCGCGGGCAGACGCGCGAATAAGGCAACCGCCGGGGCGGAGGCCTATGCGTACTCCTCGACGACGCGGACAGCGCGGCCTCGGTAGTGACCGCACGTCGGGCAGGCGCGGTGCATGAGCTTGTCGGCGCTGCAGTTCGGGCACTCCTGCGTCGTCGGCAGGGACGTGATCTTGTACGCCTGGGCGCGGCGGGCGCGCGTGCGGGCCTTGGAGGTCTTGCGCTTCGGGTGAGCCATCGGATCGGTCGAGGAAAAGCCTGGAGAGGCCGGTGAAGTCAGTCGGCGGCGGAGCCGTCGGCAGGGAGGTCGTCGGCGCCGTCGCCGGTGCGGAGGGCCGCGAGGGCGGCCCAGCGGTCGTCGCCGGGCGCGTCGTCGTCGGGCGCGCCGAAGGCCGTCGGGAGGTCGAGCGCCTCAGCGGCCGGGCTGATGTTGCGCAGCGGCATCGCGAGCATCAGCGTGTCGCGGACCGGCCCGGTGAGGTCGGCGTGCGACGCGTCGTCCGACGCAACCACGATGTCCTCGTCATCGGAGGACGCCATCGGCGCGTCGGGCGCCACGATGAGCACCTGGTGCTCGCCGCGGACGGCCTGGTCGAACGGCTCCGCTGTGCGGTCGCACACGAGGTGCGCCGTCGCCGAGACGGCGAACGAGGCCACGATCTGGCGCGTCGCCACGGCGAGCGTCATCTCGACGGCTAGGTCGGAGAAGAGCGCCGGGTCGAGGTCGAGATCCTCGGGCGTCGGGCGGAGCGCCTCGGTGTGGAGGCCGTCGGGGAGCGGGGCGATTCGGACCCGGAGCATTGGGACGGTCGTCAAGGAACGGTCTGGGCCGGCGACCCGAAGAGACTCAGGCGCGCGGAGCCGGGGAAAATAGGCGCTCGCCCTGCGCTCGGGCAAGGCCCTCACGCGATGTTGGAAATCACCGGAGGCACCTTGACGGACAGCCGGAGGCAGCCGTACCCTGCTCTGAGGAGGCGTTCCGGACGCCGCCGTCGCCTCATGGGGCATTGCCCGATGTGCCTCACGCAGGAGTCGAATGGCGAAGTTCACAATCTGTGGACAACGTGCCGCCGGTTAGGGCGACCCGGCTATAGCGCCGCCTTCGGTAGCACTCCCGTAATCTGGAGAAACCCGACTCGTATCCTGTATCTCCTTGTCCGGCACAGGGATCCTGGAGTCGGGGCGTTCTTTTTTCCAGCGTGGACAACTCCCTTCCGCCCGGGCGGATCGGGCGCTGACGGGACCCTCAACCGCGCCCAGCGGTGTGGATAACCTTCGGCGCTTCACGCTGAGGCCCGGCATCTCTCCCCCCGACGTCTCGATATTCCGGCCCCCCTCCACCCCGACCCCAGCACCCCTAGATGGACCGATCCCGCGACGACGTCTGGGCCGAGTGCCTCGGGATCATCCGGGACAACATCAGCCGGCAGAGCTTCCGGACGTGGTTCGAGCCGCTGCGGGCCGTCGGCCTGGAAGAGGAGGATGGAGCGCTGCGCCTGACGGTCCAGCTGCCGAGCCGCTTCTACTACGAGTGGCTCGAGGAGCACTACTTCGCGCTCCTCCGCAAGACGATCACCAAGGTCCTCGGCCCCAACGGGCGGCTGTACTACGACATCGTGATCGAGCGCGACAGCCCGTCCCGTGACGGCGGAGAGCCGGCTGCCGCCCGCCCAGGCGCCTCGATGGAGCTGCCCGCGCGGCAGCCTTCCAATGTGCCCCCCGCGCCCGGCGCGCCGCCCTACGTGCCGCCGCCACCCGACGCCCGCACAGGCCGCTGCCCGCGCCCAGGCGCCGCGCCCCGACGCCCCACAGCACCCGCGCCCCGACCAGGCGCAGCCGGATCCGCGCCGCGTGTCGCCCCACGCGGCCCCGCAGATGTCGCGGCCCGGCGCCACGGCGTCCATCGCGACGGCCCGCCCGGCGAGCCCGTTCGCCATCCCCGGCATCCGCCAGCTCGACGTCGACGCGCACCTCAACGCGTCGTACACCTTCGAGCGGTTTATCGAGGGCGACTGCAACCAGCTTGCGCGCTCGGCCGCGTGGGCGATCGCGCAGCGGCCAGGCGCGACGGCCTTCAACCCGTTCCTGATCTACGGCGGCGTCGGCCTCGGCAAGACGCACCTTATCCAGGCCATCGGCAACTACGCGCTCGCCAACGGCCACGCGCGAACCGTCCGCTACGTCTCGTCCGAGACGTTCACGGCCGAGTTCGTCCAGTCGATCCAGAACAACCGCATCGCCGAGTTCTCGCAGTTCTACCGCCAGATCGACCTGCTCATCGTCGACGACGTGCAGTTCTTCGGCGGCAAGGAGAAGACGCAGGAGGAGTTCTTCCACATCTTCAACGAGCTCCACCAGACCGGCCGCCAGATCGTCCTCTCGACGGACCGCCCGCCGCGCGACATCGCGGGCATCGAGGAGCGCCTGCTGTCCCGCTTCCAGTGGGGCCTCTCGGCGGACGTCCAGATGCCGGAGCTCGAGACGCGCATCGCCATCCTCAAGCGCCGCGCGAGCGACGACGGCACGCGCGTCCGCGAGGACGTCATCGAGTACGTCGCGACGCACGTCAAGTGCAACATCCGCGAGCTCGAGGGCGCGCTCATCCGCCTCCAGGCGCACGCCGCGCTGACGAGCCGCGAGATCGACCTCGAACTCGCCCGCGAGGTGCTCCGCGACCTTATCAAGGAGTCCCGCCCGACGCTCTCCGTCGAGGAGATCCAGCGCGTCGTGTGCGACTACCTCAAGATCCCCGAGGACCTCGTCCGCGCGCGGACGCGCAAGCGCGAGATCGTCCAGGCGCGGCAGGTGGCGATGTACTTCGCGAAGCAGCTCACGAAGCACTCGCTGAAGACGATCGGCCTGCACTTCGGCGGCCGCGACCACTCGACGGTGATCCACGCCGTGCAGTCCGTCTCGGACCAGATCGACACGGACCCGAGCTTCCGCGAGATGGTCGTGGCGGTGCGCAAGAAGCTCGACATCCAGCAGCGCTGAGGAGGGCGGCAGGGCGGGCCGGGCCGCACCTTTTCCGCCCGTCGTCCTTCCGCCCTCGCATCGCCTTTCGCCGGGGCACCGATCCCGCCGATACCGCGTTTCAACACCTCGCCAAGCCCTCCCGACCGATGAAGTTCACCGTCCCCAGCGCCGAGCTGCTCCGCGCCCTCTCGACCGTCAACGGGGCCGTGCCGACCAAGAGCACGCTGCCTATCCTCGAGTGCGTGCTGTTCGAGCGCGACGGCGACGCGCTCGTGCTCTCGGCGACGGACCTCGAGGTGTCGATCGTGCAGCGCCTCGACGTGCGCTTCGAGTCCAACGGCGACGCCTCGGCGCGGCCGCGCGTGGCCGTCCCGGCGCGGCGCCTGCTCGACACGCTCCGCGCGCTGCCCGGCCTGCCCGTGACGGTGACGACGGACGGCAAGTTCAACGTCGAGCTCACGACGGACCAGGGGCGCTACAAGATGGTCGGCTTCGACGGCGGCGACTACCCCGCGCTCCCGAGCCTCGACGGCGCGACGGCCGTCGAGACGACGGGCGCGCTCGTGAAGCGGGCCATCGACAAGACGGCCTTCGCCGCCTCCCGCGACGCCCTGCGGCCTGCCATGATGGGCGTCCTCTTCCAGATCCGCCCCGACGGCTCGACGATCGTCGCGACGGACGGCCACCGCCTCGTGCGGATGAAGACGACCGAGATCACGGCGGCCGAGCCGCTCGACGTGATCGTGCCCGAGAAGGCGCTCTCGCTCGCGCGCAAGGCGGCGACGGACGGCGCGTGCACCATCCGCACCGCCGGCGGCTACGTGAGCTTCGACTTCGGCGAGACGCAGGTCGCCGGGCGCCTTATCGAGGACCCGTACCCGAACTACGAGGCCGTCATCCCGGTCGAGAACGAGAAGACGCTGACGGTCGGCCGCGAGGCGATGCTCGCCGCCGTGCGCCGCGTCGCGCTCTACTCGTCGTCGCACGACGCACCAGATCCGCCTCTCGCTCCAGCCCGACGCGCTCGACGTGTCCGCCGAGGACGTCGAGCGGGCCTCCGAGGCCAAGGAGCGCGTCCTCTGCGACTACTCGGCCGAGGCGCTCGAGATCGGCTTCAACTCGCAGTACCTCCTCGAGGTGCTCCAGAACGTCGACGGCGAGGACACGGTGTTCGAGTTCTCGTCGCCGAACCGCGCCGGCGTCGTCCACCCGGCCGAGGCGGCCGAGGGCGAGGACCTGCTGATGCTGATCATGCCGGTGATGCTGAACACGTACGCGTGACGCCTCGCCGTGCTGACGGTTCCGGGCTGGGGCAACTCGGGGCCGGACCAGTGGCAGACGCTCTGGGAGCGCGACCGGCCGGACATGCGCCGCGTCGAGCAGGACGACTGGGAGCGGCCCGACCGCGCGGCGTGGGTCGCGCGCCTCGACGCGGTCGTCCGCGAGCAGGCCGCTCCGGTCGTGCTGGTCGGTCACAGCCTCGGAGCCGTCGCCGCTGCCGTGTGGGCATGCGAGCATGCGCCCGGCGGAGTTGCCGGGCTGTTTCTCGTTGCCCCGGCCGACACGGAGGCGCCGGACGCCATCGCACCGGTTCGCGCCTTCGGCCCGATGCCGGTCGGCCCGCTGCCTGTCCCGTCCGTCGTCGTCGCGAGCACGGACGACCCGTACCTGAGCCTCGACCGGGCGACGGCGCTCGCAGCGGCGTGGGGGAGCGAGCTGCACGTCGTGCCCGGCGGCGGGCACCTCAACACGGCATCGGGGCACGGCCCGTGGCCCGAAGGCCGGCAGATGCTCGACGTGTTCTGCGCCCGCCTCGGCGCGCGCTGACCGGCCACGACGAGAGGGTCTCAGGCGCCGCGCTGTCTCGGGTGCGACCCGGCGTACGTTCTCCTCGCCCCTGACGCCACCGCAATGAAAACGGACGTTCTCGTGATCGGCGCCGGGCTGGCCGGACTCGTCGCCGCGGCCGAAGCGGCCGAGGCGGGCCGCCGCGTCGTCGTCGTCGACCAGGAGCCCGAGCAGAGCCTCGGCGGGCAGGCCGTGTGGGCCTTCGGCGGCCTCTTCCTCGTGGATACGCCCGAGCAGCGGCGCCTCGGCGTCCGCGACAGCCGCGCCCTCGCGTGGCAGGACTGGGAGGCGACGGCCGGCTTCGACCGCCCGGACGACGCGTGGCCGCGCCGCTGGGCCGAGGCCTACGTGGACTGGGCAGCGGGCGAGAAGCGGTCGTGGCTGCGCGCCCAGGGCGTGCGCCTGTTCCCGGTCGTCGGGTGGGCCGAGCGCGGCGGCGGGCTCGCGACCGGCCCCGGCAACTCGGTCCCGCGCTTCCACATCGTCTGGGGGACGGGCCCGGGCCTCGTCGCGCCGTTCGTGCGCCGCTGCCGCGCGGCCGAAGCCGCCGGGCCTGCTCGCCTTCCGGTTCCGCCACCGCGTGACCGGCCTGACCGTCACGAACGGACGCGTGACCGGCGCGACGGGCGACGTGCTCGCAGAAAGCGCCGTCGAGCGCGGCGCGCCGTCGAGCCGCGAGACGGTCGGTGCCTTCGACATCGAGGCGGGCGCCGTCGTCGTCGCCTCGGGCGGCATCGGGGCGGACCTCGCGCTCGTGCGAAAGAACTGGCCCGAGCGCCTCGGGCGGCCGCCCGCCGAGATGCTCGTCGGCGTGCCGGATTCGACGGACGGGCGGATGCTGGGCATCGCGGAAACTGCCGGCGCCACCGTGCTGCACCCGGACCGGATGTGGCACTACACCGAGGGCATCGGGCACTACGAGCCCGGTCTGGAGCCGGCCACGGCATCCGCATCCTGCCCGGCCCGTCGCCGCTGTGGCTGGACGCGACGGGCCGCCGCCTGCCTCTCCCCTGCCTCCCCGGCTTCGACACGCTCGCGACGCTCGGCCACATCGCGCGCTCCGGCCTCGGCCACTCGTGGTTCGTGCTCACCCAGCAGATGCTCGAGAAGGAGATCGCGCTCTCGGGCTCCGAGCAGAACCCCGACCTCACGGGCCGCAGCGTCCTCGGCGTCCTCGGCCGCGCCCGCGAAGGCGTTCCCGCGCCCGTCGAGGCGTTCCGAACGCGCGGCGCCGACTGGGCGACGGCGGACACGCCTGCCCGATCTCGTCCGCCAGATGAACGCCATCGCGCCGGGCGTGGACCTCGAAACGGTCGAGCGCGAGGTGCTGGCCCGCGACCGCGAGATGGACAACGCATTCACCAAGGACCTCCAGATCGCCGCCCTCCGCTCGGCCCGCGCCTACGTCGGCGACAAGCTGATCCGCGTCGCGACGCCGCACAAGATCCTGGACCCGGACGCCGGCCCGCTCGTCGCGGTCCGCCTGCGCGTCGTGACGCGCAAGACGCTCGGCGGCCTCGCAACGGATCTCGAGGCGCGCGCGCTGGGCGTGGACGGTGCGGTCGTGCCGGGCCTCTACGCTGCGGGCGAGGCGGCGGGCTTCGGCGGTGGCGGGATGCACGGCTACCGCTCGCTCGAGGGCACCTTTCTCGGCGGCTGCCTCTTCTCGGGCCGCGCGGCCGGCCGCACAGCCGCCGCGGAGACGGCCTGACGCCCGCGCCGGCGTTCCGTAACCTCAGGCCTCCCCCCGAACCGCTTTTCCGTGGCCGGATACCGCGGGCACCTTGCCGGTGCCACCGTCTTCTTTGCCGTCTACCTCGCCGGCCTCGTGCTGCTCTACTCCGTCGACGCGGCGTGGCGGCAGTTCTCGGACGTCGAGGTGGTCGCCCTGCCCGCCGCCCTCTTCGGGCTGTGCCTCATGTTCGGCCTGTGGCCGGACGTCGACACGAACTCGAAGGGCCAGCAGCTCTTCTACGGCCTCTTCTTCCTCGTCGACGTGGGCCTCATCGCGATGCGCTACACGTCCGAGGCCGCGTACCTCGGCCTGTTCTGCCTGCTGCCCGTCATCGGGCGCCACCGCGGGTGGACGCACACGTTCTGGGCGATGCTGCTCATCCCGAGCCCGCTGCTCGTGCTGCCGGTCGTGCTCGCGCCGGACCGTCCGCTCGCGGGGCTGCCGTTCTACGGCGCCGCCGTCGTGGGCTACTTCTCGCACCTGTTCCTCGACGGGCTCGTGGTGAAGCTGCCGGGTAAGCGGAAGCACGGCTGGTCCTGACGTGCCCGACGCTCCTCCAAACGCATCTCGACGCCCCGTGACCACGCCCCCCGACGCCGCGCAGCGGCCGCACACGCACTCGCTTTTCGGCACCGACCGCCCGGACCCGTACCACTGGCTCCGCGACCGCGAGGACCCGGCGTGATCGCCTACCTCGCCGCCGAGAACGCCTACGCGGAGGCAATGACGGCCGAGACGAAGCCGCTTGAGGACGCGCTCTTCGGCGAGATCGTCGCCCGCGTCGTGCCGGACGACGCATCCGCGCCGGTCTTCGACCGCGGCTTCTGGGTCTACCGCCGCTTCGAGACCGGCAAGGAGTACCCGATCTATGCGCGCCGCCGCAGCACGATGGACGCGCCCGAAGAGGTGCTCATCGACGGAAACGCGCGCGCCGAGGGGCACGGCTACTACCACCTCGGCGCCGCCGCTGTCTCGGACGACGGGCGGACGCTCGCCTTCGCGGAGGACACGACGGGCCGCCGCATCTACACCGTCCGCTTCAAGGACATCCAGACGGGCGAGATCCTGCCTGACACGATCCACCCGGGGACGCCGTCCATCGCGTGGGCGGCCGACAGCCGGACGCTGTTCGTCGCGCGGCAGGACGCCGAGACGCTGCGCTCGTACCAAGTCACGCGGCACACGCTCGGCCAGCCCGGCGAGACGGTCGTCTTTCAGGAGGACGACGACACGTTCAACGTTGGCGTCGGGCGCTGCAAGGACCGGCGCTTCGTCGTCATCGCATCGGAGCAAACGCTAACCTCGGAGTGGCGCTTCCTCGACGCGTCGGACCCGACGGCCGCCTTCCGGACGGTCCGCGACCGCGAGCGCGGCGTCGAGTACAGCGCCGACCACGCGGGCGACCGCTGGACGATCCTGACCAACGACGGCGGCGCCGAGAACTTCCGCCTCGTCACGGCCCCGACGGACGCGCCGGCCGATTGGACCGAGATCGTCCCGGCGCGCCCCGACGTCCTCATCGAGACGTTCGACGCATTCACGCGTCACCTCGTGACGCAGGAGCGCGCCGGCGCGCTCGTCCGCCTGCGCGTACGCACGCCGCAGGGCACGCTCGTCGCCGACGTCGCCTTCGGCGAGACGGCGTACGCCGCCGACCTCGCCGCGACGCCCGAGGCCGACAGCCCGACGTTCCGCTACACCTACGAGTCGCTCGCGACGCCCCCGCAGACCGTCGACGTGGCCTTCGAAGGCGGCGCGCGGACGGTCGTGAAGCAGCAGGACGTGCCGACGTACGACGCCAGCCGCTACATGACGGAGCGCCGCTGGATCACGGCCCGCGACGGGGCGCGCGTGCCCGTCTCGCTCGTCCGCGCGGTCGACACGCCGCTCGACGGGACGGCCCCGCTGCTGCTCTACGGATACGGCTCCTACGGCCTCTCGATGGACGCCCATTTCCGCGTCTCGCTGCCGAGCCTGCTGGACCGCGGATTCGTCTACGCCATCGCGCATATCCGCGGTGGGCAGGAGATGGGCCGCGCGTGGTACGAGGCCGGCAAGCTGTCGCGCAAGATGAACACCTTCACCGACTTTATCGACACGGCCGAGGCGCTCATCGCGGACAAGGTGGCCGATCCAACGCGCGTCTACGCGCAGGGCGGATCGGCGGGTGGCCTGCTCGTCGGCGCCGTCGCGAACCTGCGGCCGGACCTCTGGGCCGGCATCGTCGCGCAGGTTCCGTTCGTGGACGTCGTCACGACGATGCTCGACGACTCGATCCCGCTCACGACGGGCGAGTACGACGAGTGGGGCAACCCCACCGAGGAGGCCGCCTTCCGGACGATGCTCGCCTACTCGCCGGTCGACAACGTGCGCGCCGCGGACTACCCGGCGATGCTCGTGATGACGGGCCTGCACGACAGCCAGGTGCAGTACTGGGAGCCGGCGAAGTGGGTCGCCAAACTGCGCGACCTGAACACGGGGTCACGGCCGATCCTGTTCAAGACCGAGATGGAGGCCGGCCACGGCGGGCCGTCGGGGCGCTACCGGGCGTACCGCGAGGTCGCGTTCGTCTATGCATGGATCCTCGCGCAGGCCGGCCTCGCCGGTTAGCCGCCCAGTTCCGCGAGCGCCTCGCCCGTGAGGCGCATCCCGGTCCACTCAGACATCGCGCGGGCGCCGAGGCGCTCGTAGAAGCCGATGGCCGGCGCATTCCAGTCCAGCACGACCCAGTCGAGCCGCGGCGCCCCGCGGCGGACGGCTTCCTGCGCAACGGCGCGGAGCAGGGCGAGCCCGGCGCCTGTCCCGCGCGCCGCGGGGCGGACGTAGAGGTCCTCGAGGTAGAGACTCCACGCCGCCTCGAACGTCGAGTAGACCGGGAAGAACAGGGCGAAGCCTATGGGCTCGGGCGCGTCGGCGGCGAAGGCGAGGAGCACGTCGAGGCGCGGCGCGCCGGGCGGCGGGGCCAGCGCAGCGCGGATGGCGTCGGGCGTCGTCCGCGCCTCGTGGCGCAGCTTCTCGTAGTCGGCGAGTTCGAGAATGAGCGCACAGACGGACGTCGGCGTCGTCGGGCGTGGCGGGGCGTAGAACAGGCATCAGGAGCGGCGGCGCCACGCGGCGACGAGCAGGCCGACGGCGGCGCCAGCCGCGACCTTGAACGGGAAGGGATCGGAGACGGGCGGCGGCAGCGAGACGATGCCCGTCTCGTCCGCGATGGCGGGCTCGGGGACGTAGCGGCCCTCGACCGGTGGCAGGAAGTGCTGCGCGTATGTGTGGAGTGCATTCGCCGTCCCCGTCGTGATCGCTTGCCCGTGGCCCGCGCCGACGGCGTCCGGGTTGAGGTCCGCGAGGGCCTCGACCGAGGCGCGGGCCGCGATCCAGTCCGGTGTGAACGGCGCGGCGGGGCGGTCGAAGACGCGCGGCATCACCGCGAGCGCGATCCACGAGTCGAGGTCCGTCGTCGCGACGGCGTCGCCGGCGATCAGCGTCCGGTCGGAGTCGCGCCACAGCGAGACGTGGCCCTCGGTGTGGCCTGGCGTGTGGATCCACGTCCAGCCCGGCATCCCGGGGACAGATCCGTCGTCGGGCAGCGTGTGGATGCGCGGGCGGAGGTCGCGGCCGCCGTGCGGGAACGTCCGCGAGAGCGTCGAGATGGCGCCGGGGATGGTCGGGTCCGCAGGGGCGTACGCCGAGCGGCCCGTGAGGTACGGCATCTCGAGCGCGTGCGCGTAGACCGGCACGTCCCAGAAGTCGGCGAGGGCGGCGGCCGAGCCGGCGTGGTCGAAGTGGCCGTGCGTGAGGATGATCGCCTCCGGCGGGCGCCCGCCAAAGCGCTCGGCCGCGACGGATTTCGTCAGACCGGAGGAGAACGGCAGTCCGGTGTCGACGAGCGCCCACGGCCCATCGGGATCGCCGACGAGGTACACGTTGACGAAGACGATCGGCAGGCGGACGACGTCCGGGCGGACGGTTTCGAGCGGGACGACGGACATGGCGAGCGCGGCGATGGGACGGGTCCAACGCGCCCGACGCCGCGGCGTTCGCCGTGCCCTGTCGCTCGGAGCGCCTCGCCCACGCGAAGCCCGGTGCCCGCAGCGCGGCGGCCTCGAGGCCGACCGCGGCGCGGTGAGGTGCCGACCAGATTTGAACTGGTGTAGCAGGTTTTGCAGACCTGTGCCTAACCCCTCGGCCACGGCACCATGCCCGGAATCTACGACGCCGCGCAGCCGCGCGGCTCGCGAAGACCGCACCTAGTCGCCCATCGCGACGGCGAGCGTGAGCGGCAGCACGCGCCCCGCGCCGGCCGCGCGGAGCTGCGCCGCGACGACTGTGAGCGTCCACCCCGAGTCGCGCACGTCGTCCACGAGCAGGACCGGCTGGCCGCGGAACGCCTCCGGGACGCGCACGGCGAACGCGCCGCGGAGGTTGTCGCGGCGGTAGTGGCTGTTCTGCTGCTCGCGCTGGGGCGCGTGCTGCCGAACGTGCTGCACGCGCCGGCGACGAACGGCAGGCGCATCCGACCGGCGAGTGCCTCGGCGAAATCCTCGACGGCCGGCGACCGGAGCGACGGCACGCACACCACGACCGCCGGCGCCGGGCTCGGCTTCCACTGCGACTCGACGAGGCCTGCCGCTGCCTCGACGAGTGCGGAGTCGAACTGGCCCGCCTCGCGGCCAGCCTGGACGAGCTGGCCGAAGCCGGCGTCGCCGTAGAAGCTGAGGGCGCGGCCTGGCTCGGCCTGCAACTCGGCGGGAATGCGCGCGCGGTCCGGCGACTGCTTGCGCGGCGCGATCTCGGGCGTGCTCTCGCCGAGGAACGCTTGGGCGCGGGCGACGAGGTCCGGGTCGGGCGTCTCGTCGATCAGCGGACCGCCGAGGCAGACGGCGCAGCGGCCGCACGCTTCGCCGTCGGGGTCGTCGAGCGCGCGGCGGAGGGCGAGCATAAGGCACGTGTCGGACGTCATGTAGCGCCGCAGCTCGTCCTGCTCGGCGCGGCGGACGGCCTCGAGCGCCTCTCCCCTGCTCGCGTCCACGCTGTACGGCACGTCCGTCGCGTGCCACGCCACGCCGCGCTTCTCGACGGGCGACGGGTCGAGAACGTCGAGCACGCGGAGGACCTTCTGGATCTGCCCCCCCGAGACGTTCAGCGCGGCCTCGATCTCAGCCACTTTGAGGCCGTCCGGAGCGTCGCGGAGCGCCCCGAGGACCGCGTCGACATCGCGAGCAGGCGGGTAGGCGCTGCGGATGAAGTAGTCCGTGATCCGGTCGTCCTCCTCGCCCGAGAGCAGCACGCCGTAGGCCTGGCTCACGGCGCGGCCCGCGCGGCCGACCTGCTGGTAGTACTCCACGACCGAGCCCGGCCGCTGGTAGTGGACGACGAAGCCCAAGTCCGGCTTGTCGAAGCCCATCCCGAGCGCGCTCGTCGCGACGAGCGCCTTGACGTCGTTGGCGAGCAGGCGTTGCTCGAGGTCGACGCGGCGCGCGGGGTCGGTCGTGCCGGTGTACGTCTCGGCGTCGATGCCCCTTGAGCGGAGCCAGTCGGTGAGGCGAAAGGCGTCGCGGTGTGTGCGCGCGTAGACGATGCCCGAGCCCTGAATCTTCGGGAGGTGCTCGGCGAGCCACGCCATCCGCGCCGCGGCGCGCGGCAGCGTCGTCGCCTGGAGCTGGAGCGAGGCGCGGCCGAGCGGCCCGCGCACGACCGTCACGTCCTCCCCAAGCTGCTCGGTCACGTCCTGCACGACGCGGTCGTTGGCCGTCGCCGTCGTCGCGAGGACGGGCACGCCGGCGGGGAGCGCCTCGAGCACGCGCACGATGCGGCGGTAGTCCGGCCGGAAGTCGTGGCCCCAGTCCGAGATGCAGTGCGCCTCGTCGACCACGAACAGGCCGACGCGGCTTCGCGACGTGCGCCATCACGGTGCGGCGGAAGCCGTCGTTGGCGAGGCGCTCGGGCGAGACGAGCAGCACGTCGACCGTGTCGTCCGTCGACCGCCCGCTCGACCGAGTCCCACGCGTCGCGGTTGGTCGAGTTGATCGTCAGCGCGCGGACGCCGATGCGGGCCGCCGCCTCGACCTGGTTGCGCATCAGCGCCAGCAGCGGCGAGACGAGAAACGTCGGGCCCGCCCCGGCGTCGCGCAAGAGGCGCGTCGCGACAAAGTAGACGACCGACTTGCCCCAGCCCGTCCGCTGGACGACGAGCAGGCGGCCGCGGCGCTCGACGAGCGTCTGGATGGCCTCCCACTGGCCATCGCGGAACTCGGCAGTGGGGTCTCCGAGCGACGTGCGGAGATAGGCGAGGGCGCGGTCTTTCATGGGCGGCGGTGTGGCGCACGACCCAAGACCGCCGAGACGCCGACGTCTCACCGGCTGCGCGCCCGGCAGGACTCGAACCTGCGACCTGCGTATTAGAAGTACGCGGCTCTATCCAGCTGAGCTACGGGCGCAGGGTGTCGAACGGGTACTGTGTCGGGGCGGCCGGATTCGAACCGACGACCTCTCGCTCCCAAAGCGAGCGCTCTACCGGGCTGAGCTACGCCCCGATGCTCCATGCGGAGCAGCCCCGAGGGGCACGCCGCCAAGATACGCGCGGCGGCGCTCGGGCTACCTTCACGCGCTCTCCCGCCGCCCGCCCGATGCCCGACGCCCCGTCTGCCGCTGTCCGCCTCCGAACGCTCTGGGGTGCCATCGCCGCCGGCGGCCTCATGGCACTCGCCGTGCTGAGCGTGCTCGGCGCGACGCAGGCCGAGCACGCGCTCGCCGGCCGCGCCGACGCCGCGTTCTACGCCTGCGCGCTCTACAGCGTCGCGGCGCTGGCCGTCGCGTTCTGGCTCGTCGGGCGGATGGAGCGGCAGGCCGCCGCGGCGCCGTCGGAGGGCGCCGCGCTGGCTGTCGTGCGGACGCACGGCGTCGCGGCGATGGCGGCCGTCGAGTCGTCGGCCGTCCTCGCCGGGCTGGCCGTGTTCCTGACGGGCAACGTGATGGCCGTCGCCTTCGGCGTCCCGCTCCTCGCCTTCGCGTGGCTCACGTGGCCGACGGATGCGCGCGTCGCCGGCTGGCTCGGCCGCCGCTGACTTACGGCACCTGGACGGCCTCGAGGACGCGGCCGACGATCTGCTCGGACGTGACCTCTTCGGCCTCGGCCTCATACGTCACCGCGACGCGGTGGCGCAGCACGTCGAGCGCGAGCGCGCGGACGTCGTCGGGCGTCGTGTAGGCGCGGCCACGCAGGAAGGCGTGCGCACGCGCGGCGAGGTTCAGCGCGATCGAGGCGCGCGGGCTGGCGCCGTACGCCACGAGCCCGCGGACGTCCGTGAGGCCGTAGCGCTCGGGCTCGCGCGTCGCGAGGACGAGGTCTACGACGTACTCCTCGACGCGCGGGTCCACGTAGATCTCGCCGACAACGTGGCGGGCATCGCGGATCTCGGCCAGCGTCACGACCGGCGCGACGGCGGGCCGCTCCTCCGTCTGCGCCATGCGCCGCATGATCAGCAGCTCCTCGTCGCGCGTCGGGTACGTCACGACGGTTTTGAGCATGAAGCGGTCCACCTGCGCCTCGGGCAGCGGATACGTGCCCTCCTGCTCGACCGGGTTCTGCGTCGCGAGGACGAGGAACGGGTCCGGCAGCGGGTACGTCGTCTCGCCGATCGTCACCTGGTGCTCCTGCATCGCCTCGAGGAGGGCGGACTGGACCTTGGCCGGCGCGCGGTTGATCTCGTCCGCGAGGATGATGTTGGCGAAGACGGGCCCTTTTTTGACGATGAAGTCGCCCGAACCCTGGTTGTAGACGAGCGTCCCGACAAGGTCGGCGGGCAGCAGGTCCGGCGTGAACTGGATGCGCTGAAAGTGCGCGTCGATGGCCCGGGCGAGCGTGCTCACGGCGAGCGTCTTGGCGAGCCCGGGCACGCCTTCGAGGAGCACGTGGCCGCCCGTGAGCAGGCCGATGAGCAGGCGCTCGACCATCGTCGGCTGGCCGACGACGACGCGGCCGACGGACGTCAGCAGCGGATGGACGAAGCGGCCGGCCGTCGTCACGCGGTCGGTGAGCGCCTCGAGGTCGGGAGAAACAGACGGAGCGGACGGGACGATCTCGGACATGTCGGGGCGCGGGCAGAGTGCCACAAAGTACCGAGGCGCCGGGCCGGACTAGCCGCCGAGCACGTCGCCCTCAGCCGGTGCGCCGCCGCGGAGCAGGTCCGCCGCCGGCAGCCGCTTCTTGCCCTCGCGCTGGGCCTCGAGCACCTCGACGGCACCCTCGGCGCATGCCACGACGAGCCGCGGCCCCGCCTCGACGACCGTCCCCGGCGCGCCCGTCGGACCGTCCACAACACGTGTCCGCAGGACTTTGAGCGTCTCGCCGGCCCACGTCGTCCAGGCGCCAGGAAACGGGGACAGGGCGCGGACGTGGTCGTGCACGCGCCTCGCTGGCTGATGCCAGTCGATGCGGGCGTCGTCGCGGAAGAGCTTGGGCGCGGGGCTCGCGCGGGCGTCGTCCTGCGGCTGCGGCACAGCCGTGCCCGCAGCCAGCATCCGGACCGTCTCGACGACCGCCTCGGCGCCGATCGCCGCGAGGCGGTCGTGGACGTCGCCCGTCGTCTCGTCCGGCCCGACCGGCGTCCGCCGAACGAGCAGCACGTCGCCCGTGTCGACGGACGGCTTCAGCAGAAACGTCGTGACGCCCGTCTCCGCCACGCCGTCCATGAGCGCGCGGGCGATGGGCGCGGCGCCGCGGTAGGCGGGCAGGAGCGAGCCGTGCAGGTTGAACGCGCCGAGGCGCGCCGTCTCGTAGACGGCGCGCGGCAGGATCCGGAAAGCGACGACGGCGAGGATGTCCGGCTCGAGCGCCTCGAGCTCCGCCTGAAAGGCCTCGTCCTTCAACGACTCGGGCTGCATCAGCGAGATGCCGTGCCGCAACGCCGCCTTCTTCACGTCGGAGGCGCGAAGCGTCTGCCCGCGCCCCGCCGGCCGGTCCGGCACTGTCACCACGGCGACCGGCGCGAGGCCGGCCGCCACGAGCGCGTCGAGCGAGGCGACGGCGAACTCGGGCGTGCCCATGAACACGACGCGAGGAGGTGCGGACATCGGCGAGCGGGAAACGGCCATCGGGACGAGGGAATCAGGAAAACGGGACGTGACCAACGGAAAACGGCCACCGGGGAATGTATTTCCCCGATGGCCGCTCGCCGGTGCCCGCTGGCCGCCTACATCCGCGTCCGGTCGTCCCAGATGGGAACGAGGAGTTGGAAGTCGCCGAGGCGGCTCTGGTCGACGAAGATGAAGCGGCGGCCTTCGCTGTTGTAATACCAGATCTGGTACGGATCCGTGCCGTAGTTGAACGGGTGCTCCTCGACGAAGTCCGGCGCGCCGAAGCGGATGTAGACCTCGCCGCGGTCCGTGTTCCACCCGGCGTCGCGGAGGCGCGTGTAGCGCTCGTTGGCGTAGGCGACGCGGTAGTAGTACTCCTCCATGCGCTCGTTGCGGCCCGTCCCCGGCGTGGGGTCGCGCTGCGTCCAGAAGGCGCGGAAGAGGCGCGTCTGCTCCTCCGGCGTCGCGGCGCGGCGGATGGCCGCGATCTCGCGGTCGCGGGCAACGTAGCGGAGCTGCGAGATGGCCTGCTCGAGATCCGCGATCTGGCCTTCGAGGCCCATCCAGCGGACGGCGAACGGGCGCGTCGTCTCGGCGACGAGTTCACCCCCGCGCGTCTCGAGGCGGACCGTGAGCGCGTAGTCGCCGACCTTCAGGCGGCTCGTCTCGACGCGGAAGGCGGCCGGCGTCTTGCCGGCGGGCACGTCGATGTCCTCGGAGAAGGCGACGGGCGTGCCGACGTCCTCCTGCTGGCGCGGCGACAGGCCGAGCAGCGCGGCAAAGCTCGGGCGCTCGCGGACGCGGTTCTGCTCGGTGACGGCGTAGGTCACGCGCAGCGCCTGCTGCGACTGAGCGTAGAGCTCGTAGTAGACCGTGAAGGCATCCTGCTCGGTCGAGACCGCCGCGCCGACGTTGGGCTCGAACGTCCGCGCGTCCTCGTCGTAGCGGTCGAGGATCAGCGGGTCGCTCATCGCGACGAGGCGCCCGTCAGAGGTGTCCATCGAGCGGACGACGTGGCCGACCTCGCGGCTGAACGTCCGCCCCGAGGAGCCGTCCTCGACGGTCACGGTGACGGTGTAGCGGCCGGGCGGGACCGACAGCGACTCGACGGCGCGGTCCACGGCCGCGCCACCCTGCGTCGCGGCATAGTCCGGTAGGCGGACCGAGCGCTCGAACGTGCGGCTCACGACGAGGCCCTGCTGCTGCGCGGAGTCGTCGAGCGCGGAGACGTTGACGCTGACGGCGTAGCTCGCCTCGAAGCCGGTCGAGCGCGACAGAAAGCGCAGGCTCTGGACCGGGACGGCCGTGTAGACGTCGAGGCGCGGGACGCCGGCCGAGTCGGCACGCGTCGTGATAAGGTCGAGGGCAAACTCGGGCGAGTACGCGGCCTGCGCCCTCGCGGGAGCGCCGAGCACAAGGGCGAGCAGCAGGATCAGAGCCGGACGCATCGCGGTTTCCAGGGCCCGGAGGCCCCGGCGAGTAAGCGGAGCGGAGGTGTAACGAGCGCTCATAGGCTCGGGCAGGAGGGCACGGGTGAGGAAGGTCGGGCACGCAGGCCCACCGTCAAAGTCCGGCGGGCGCCGCGAGGAAAAAAGGGCGTCGGGCCGAACCGTCTGAGAGCGCGCGCGAACGGGCGCCGCCCCGGCGTGAACGGGGTCAGGCCGCGTCCCGCGTCCCGAAGAGCGCGTCGACGAAGCGCGCGCGGTCGAACACCTGGAGGTCGTCCACCTGCTCGCCCACGCCGATATACTTTACGGGGATCTTGAACTCGTTGGAAATGCCAATGGCGATGCCCCCCTTGGCTGTCCCGTCAAGCTTCGTCAGGATGAGGCCGGTGACCTCGACGGCGGCCGTGAAGGCCTCGGCCTGGCGGATCGCGTTCTGGCCCGTCGAGGCGTCGAGCACGAGGAGCACCTCGTGTGGCGCGCCCGGCACCTGGCGGTCCATCACGCGGCGCACCTTCGAGAGCTCGTCCATCAGGCCGACCTGGTTGTGGAGGCGCCCGGCCGTGTCGATGAGGACGACGTCCGAGCCGCGCGTCTTCGCCGCGGCGAGCGTGTCGAAGGCGACGGCCGCGGGGTCCGCGCCCTGGTACTGCTTGATGATCTCGACGCCGGCGCGCGTCGCCCAGATGTCGAGCTGCTCCGTCGCCGCGGCGCGGAACGTGTCGGCTGCGCCGAGGAGCACCTTTTTCCCGGCCTGCCGGTACGCGTTGGCCATCTTGCCGATGGACGTCGTCTTGCCGACGCCGTTGACGCCGACGATCATCACGACGTGGGGCGTGGTCGGCAGCGGCGCGTCGAAATCGGCCGGCCGGCCGGGGTCGCTCGTCAGCAGCAGGTCCGAAATCTCGTCGCGGACGAGCCCGTTGAGGTCGGCCGTCGAGACGTACTTGTCGCGGGCGACGCGCGCCTCGATGCGGTGGATGATGTCGACGGTCGTCTTCACGCCGACATCTGAGGCGACGAGGACGTGCTCGAGGTCGTCGAGAACCTCCTCGTCGACCGTGTCCTTACCGGCGACGGCCTTGCTGATCTTCTCGAAGAAGCCGGTTCGCGTCTTCTCGAGACCGGCGTCGAGGGCCTCCTGCTCTTTCTGCTTGCGTTTGAATCCGAACAGGGCCATGTGAGCGCGGTGCGTTGAGGGAACCGGGGAGACGACGAAGCGGCCGGTGGTGATCCGCGGTGCGGATGGAGATGCGGTTCACGGCCTGAGGCTTAGGGCGTCCTCGCCGTGCCTCTAAACACCAGACGTTAAACCCGCTTTTCCTCGAGCGCCGCCTCGCCGTGGCGGTAGATCGCGGCGAAGCGGAGGCTGTACTTGACGACCGAGACGACCATGACGGCGGTCGTGAGGCCGATGACGCCGCGCATGACGCGCGGCGTCGCGAACGGCTCGCCGACGAGCGCCACGACGACCGTCAGCGCCAGCGCGGCCACGGCGACCTTGCCGGACCACAGGCTGGACGTGAAGCGCCCGAGGCGCCGCGTCTGGATGAGCCCGCCGATCGCGAGAATCGCGTCGCGGCTCACCGCGAGGGTGACGAACCACAGCGGCAGGTTTGGCGGCTCCGGCCGCACGAGGAGCGCAATGGTGACCGCGGCGGCGGCAAGCTTGTCCGCCACGGCGTCGAGGACCTTGCCCCACTCGCTCACGGTGTTCGTGGCGCGGGCCACGCGGCCGTCGAACCAGTCGGTCGCGATGGCGAGGCCGATGAGGCCGAACATCAGGTCCACGGGCCCGCCGCGGTAGACGAGCCACGCGATCGGCACGACGAGAACGGCGCGCGACATGCTCAGGGCGTTCGCGAGGGTCCACAGCCGGCCCATCTCGGGGAACGCGGGCGGGCGGCGAGGCGGGAGCGTCGGCATGGGGCGCGGGGCGGGACGCGCCGAAGATACCGGGCGCCTCGCGGCGCGATCTTGACGGGCCCTTCGCCTCGCCCTCGTGCCCGACGCCCCGCTGCTCGTCCTGCTCCTCGCGTTCGCCGTCAACGTCGTCGTCTGGGGCTGGGTCGCGGTCGGCTGGCGCCGCACGTCGGACGGGCTCCTCGAGGACGGCCTTGCGCCGCTCGACCCGGACGAGCCGGCGCCACCTGTTCCGCACGTGCCGCTGTCGGTCGTCGTCGCGGCGCGCGACGAGGCGGCGCGCCTGCCGGACCTGCTGCGCGCCCTCCGCCGGCAGACGCACCACGGACCGGGCGGCAAACCCGCCTTCGAGGTCGTCGTCGTGGACGACCGCTCGTCCGACGCAACAGGCGCGCTCGTCGAGCGGACGGCCGCGGCGTGGGCCGCAACAGGCGGCCCGGAGTTGCGCGCTCGTCCGCCTTGAGGAGGCCGCAGACGCCGTCCTGCCGCCCAAGAAGCGGGCGCTCGCCGCTGGCATCGCGCAGACCCGCCACGCGCGCCTCGCGCTGACGGACGCCGACACGGCCCCGCCGCCGACGTGGCTCGCGACGCTCGCCCGCTACGCCGCGCCCGAGGGGCAGGACGATGGGGCGATTCTCGTCGGCTTCGCGCCGTACACGAAAGAGCCGGGCTGGCTCAACCGGTTCGTCCGCTACGAGACGCTCCAGACGGCGGCGCTCGCCGCGGCGGGCATCGGGTGGGGCCGCCCGTGGCACGCGACGGGCCGCAACCTCTCCTACACGACGGGGACGTTCGAGGCGGCGGGCGGCTTCTCGCGCCGAGCGCCGCGTCGCTCTCGGGCGACGACGACCTGTTCGTGCAGCACGCGGCGCAGTTTGCCGACGTGCGGTATGTGCCGGACGCCGGGGCGCACGTCCCGAGCGCGGCGCCGGCGACGTGGGGCACCTTCTGGCGGCAGCGCCGGCGCCACGCCTCGGCCGGCGCGCACTACCCGGCGGCCGTCCTCGGGGCGCTCGGCCTGCTGCACGCCTCGGCGCTCGTGCTGTGGCTCGGCGCGCCGGTCCTGCACCTCGCCGCGGGCCGACCGACCGGTTGGGGCCTCGTCGCGCTGCACCTGCTCGTCCAGCGCGCCGCCCTTGCGCCGGCGATGAACGCGCTGGGCGCCGCGGGCGACGTGCGCCTTGCGCAGCCGCTCCTGGACCTTGCCGGGACACTCTACCAGGCGGCGGCGGCCGTTCTCGGCCTTCTGCCCGCGCCTCGGCGTTGGTAGAGACGGGCGCCGCAGCGCTACGTTGCGTTCACACTGCCTCCACGCCCGTGATCTCAGGCCCTCCGATCGACGTCCCCGCCGCTCCCCTGCCGACGTTCGTCCTCGCCGATGCCGCCGCCCGCGGCGACAAACCGGCCCTCATCGACGGCGCCGACGGGGCGCGTGCTGACCTACGCGGCGCTCGCCGACGGCGTGGACCGCGTCGCGGCCGGGCCTCGCGGCGCGCGGCTTCGGCCGCGGCGACGTCTTCGGCATCCTCGCGCCGAACCTGCCCGAGTTCCCCGTCGCCTTCCACGGCGTCCTCCGCGTCGGGCGGCACGGCGACGACGATGAACCCGCTCTCCTCCGCAGACGAGCTCGCGCACCAGCTCGCGGACTCGCGGCGCGCGCTTCCTGCTCACGATCCCGCAGCTGCTCGAGACGGCCCGCGAGGCGGCGGACCGCGCGGGCATCGAGGAGGTCTTCGTCTTCGGCGAGGCGGAGGGCGCGACGCCGTTCGCGGCCCTCATGGGCGACGGCCCGCCGCCCGACCTCGCGCGACCTCGACCCGGCCGTCGACGTCGCGGCGCTGCCGTACTCGTCCGGCACGACGGGCCTGCCCAAGGGCGTCATGCTCGACGCACCGCAACCTCGTCGCCAACCTGCTCCAGTTCCAGGCCGTCGACGACGGCTCGCCGGACGACGTGCTGATCGCGGTCCTGCCGTTTTTCCACATCTACGGCATGACGCTGCTCGTCAACGCGGCCCTCCGCACGGGCCAGACCGTCGTGACGATGCCGCGCTTCGACTTCGTGCCGTTCCTCGAGCTGCTCCAGGAGCCACAAGGTCAACAAGGCCTTCCTCGTCCCGCCGATCCTCGTCGCGCTCGCCAAGCACCCGCTCGTGGACCAGGTACGACCTGTCGAGCCTCAAGCGGATCGTCTCGGGCGCCGCCCCGCTCTGCGACGTCGCTCGCCGCGGCCGTCGCCGACCGCCTCGGCTGCGAGGTGAAGCAGGGCTACGGCATGACCGAGACGAGCCCCGTCACGCACTTCGTCCCGGCGACGACCGCGGCAGAGCGTGGACCAAGTACGGCTCCGTCGGCCCCGTCGTGCCGGGCGTCGACGCGAAGCTCCTCGACCCCGAGACGGGCCGCGAGGACGGACCGGCGAGCGCGGCGAGCTGTGCGTCCGCGGCCCGAACGTCATGGCGGGCTACCTCCACAACGCCGAGGCGACGCGCCGCACCATCGACGACGACGGCTGGCTCCACACCGGCGACGTCGCCACGGTCGACGCCGAGGGCGACTTCGAGATCGTCGACCGCGTCAAGGAGCTCATCAAGTACAAAGGCTACCAGGTGCCGCCGGCCGAGCTCGAGGCGCTCCTCCTCACGCACGACGCCATCGCCGACGCCGCCGTGATCCCGGTCCCGGACGAGGAGGCGGGCGAGATCCCCAAGGCCGTCGTCGTGCGTCAAGCCCGGCCACGAGGCGCTGAGCGCGGACGACGTGATGGCGTTCGTCGCCGAGCACGTCGCGCCGTACAAGAAGGTCCGGCAGGTCGCCTTCGCCGACGCGATCCCGAAGTCGGCGTCGGGCAAGATCCTGCGGCGCGTGCTCGTCGAGCAGGACCGCGCCGCGGGCTGAGTCAGAGCGCCTCGCCCGTCGGGAGGCCGGCGGCGGCCATGACGCGGAGCGCGTTCGTGGTCGTGGACGGGCCGTCGTGGAGCGTGTAGTCGAACGTCATCACGCCGTCCGTCACGTCGTCGCGGAAGTGGAGGTTGGTGAACGCGGCGCCGGCGATGCGCGCGAGGTCGAGGTCGTGCGTCGAGAGGACGCCGAGGGCGCGGCCGCTCTCGGCGAGCGCCTCGACGACGGCCCGGCTGCCCTGGAAGCGCTCGCGGTTGTTGGTCCCGCGCAGGATCTCGTCGATGAGGAAGAAGACCGGCCGCGCGTCGTCCGTCACCGACGGCGTCGAGCAACTGGCGCATGCGGCGGACCTCGGCGTAGAAGTACGAGATGCCGTCCTGCACCGAGTCGGCGACGTTGAGGATGGCCGTAAGCCGCATCGGGGCAGCGTCGAGCGCGGCGCCTGTCACGGGCCCGCCGGCATACGCGAGGACGAGGTTCGAGCCGAGCGTCCGCAGGAAGGTGCTCTTGCCGGACATGTTGGAGCCGGTCACGATCGCGACGCTCCCGACGGTCTCAATGGCGAACGAGTTGGGGACGGCTGCGCCCGGCGGGAGGAGCGGGTGCACGAGGCGCTCGCCCCGGAACGCAGGCGCCACGGCCGAGACCGTCGGGAACGGACGCGCGTTGAGGTCCGCGAACTCGGCGAGCGAGGCGGCGGCCTCGAGCGTGGACCACGCCTCGACGTAGGTCGGCAGCACGTCGACGACCTCGCGCTGCAGGCGCGCGAGGCGCAGCGTGAACCAGACGTCCCACGGGCCGAGGCCGTTCAGGAGGAGCCACAGCAGCCCGTTCTGCCGCACCGACAGCGCCGACACGACCCGCTCGACGCGGCGCACGGCGGCCGACGGCCGCCGCGCTCGGTCCGAGAACGGCGCCAGGAGCGCCCCGAGGTGCTCGCCCCGAGGCGCCTCCCGCTCGGCGACAGCGAACAGGCCGCCGAGTGCGCCGAGCGACCGCTCGAGCGTGCTCGCCTCGTCGAGCGCCTCCGTCAGGTCGCGGAAGAGGACCACGTAGACGAGCGCGTAGGCGAGGTAGCCGAACACGAACAGCGGCGGAAGGGCGCCGAGCGCGAACCCGACGGCGAGCCCCGCCGTGAGCACGAGCGCGGCGCCCGTGGCGAGGAGCGCGCGCCGCAGCGCCGGTACGCGGTCGGGCCGCCCGGCGAGCGCCCGCAGCGCGCGCGTGTCGACGGGACCGACGAGGCGCGCCGCCAGCGCGAGGCGGTCGCGGAAGGTGCGCGCGGCGACGAGGTCGCGGACGAGCGCCTGCCGGTCCGCGATCGTGGCGGCGTCGGGTGCGGTCGCGAGGAGCCAGTCGGCGAGGCGGCGGCGGCCGCCGTCCGTGCCGGCGGCGTCGATGAGGTGGTGGAGCGAGCGGGGGCCGAGAACCTGGAGGTCGCCCGCGAACGGGTGGTCCGCCGGGGCGCGGGCGTCGAGCGGGGGCGGGAGTCGGTCCCAGTCGCGGGCCGTGCGGGCGCGTCGGTCGAGGCGGATCTGCCGCCACGCGCGCCAGCGCTGCGCGGTTCGGTCCAGCCGTCCGTGCCGCCGCGCCGCGACGGCGAACGCGACCAGCAGGAAGACCGCGACGCCCGCGGCACCACTCTGGACGGCTCCCGCGTCAGCCGTGAACAGGACCAGGAGCGCGGCGAAGAGGCCGACGCCGAGCGCGACGCGGACGCGCGACAGCGACGCGTCGGCTCGGGCGAGTGCTGCGAGGCGGCGGTCGGCACGGGCCGCGGCAGCGACGAGGCGCGCCTCGCTGTGGGGCATGTCGGGCATGGGAGGCGTTACACCATATCGTCCGGCTCGGCTTCGAGGATGAAGACGGGCAGGCGCAGGCCGTAGAGGATCGCCGCGAAGCGGACCGCGATCGTGGCAGCAGCGCCCAGCGCCGCGGCTGCCGCGCCGGCCATACCGACGGCCTTCAGGACGAGGTAAACGGCCGGGCCAAGCGCTGCGGCCGTCGCGTAGAGGCGCCCCGGCCGCAGGATGAGCGGGATCTCGGACGTCAGGACGTCGCGGAGGACGCCGCCGAAGGTGCCCGTCATCATGCCCATCACGACGACGATGAGGACCGGCACGCCCGCCGCCTCGGCGGCCTGCGCGCCCGAGACGGCGAACAGCCCGAGCCCGAGCGCATCCGCGACGCGCAGCAGGCGCGGGTTCGGCGTGCCCCACCGCGCCAACGCGACCGTCGCCGTGGCGGCCACGAGGGCCACGATGAGCACGCGCGGGTCGGCGATCCAGAAGATCGGGTCGCGCCCGAGGAGCACGTCCCGCAGCGTCCCGCCGCCGACGGACGTGACCACGGCGAGGACGTAGACGCCGAACAGGTCCAGCCGCTTGCGGCCGGCCGCGAGCGCGCCCGAGACGGCGAACACGCCGACGCCCGTCAGGTCGAGGGCGTAGAGGAGCGTCTCGATTCTCATGCGCTGAGGAGGTCGCAGACGGCCGCGACGCGCGCCTCGAGTGTCCCGCCGACGACGGTGTACGGGATGCCGCGGATCGTGAGGTCGTTGCGGATGGCGCCGTCCATGTACTGCTGCACCTGCGGGTGGACGCGCGTGCCGTCCTGGTCGAACGGGATGTCCGGCGCGCAGACGACCGTGTGCGCGTAGCGGTCGCGGCACTCGGCGGCGAGCGCCTGCACGCGGGGCGGGCAGGCGCCGTGGAAGAAGAAGGCGTACTGCTGCGTCGTGATCGCGTTGGTGTCGCAGAAGAGGAAGCGCCGCGCGCGGAGGATCGCGGCGTCCTCGATGTCGCGGTGGCGCTCGGCGATGAGCACGTAATCGGCGAGCGGGACGTCGCCGCCGCGCTCCTCCCACAGCGTCCGCCCGTACTCCTCGGCGCTCGCCGTGCCGAGGCGCTCGGCGAGCGCCTGCGCGAGCGTGCTCTTGCCCGACGACTCGGCGCCCATGATCGCGACGCGCTGCGACGAAGTGCGCGGCCACCTCGGGCGCCATCAGCCCGGCGTGCGCGTGGACGTCCGAGCGGACGAGCGTGCCCGAGACCGCGTCGCGGTCGACGGCGACGTGCGCGGCGCCGAGCGCCGCGGCGAAGGCAGGGCCGTACGCCTCGCCCGAGAACACGGCATCGACGGGCGCGGGCAGGTTGTCGCGGACGAACGCATGATGGACGGCGTCGGGCGCGCTGTTCGGCGGCGCCTCGGCGGCGTCGAACGCGACGACGGTCACGTCCGGGAAACGGCGGCGGAGCCACGCGGCGCGGACAGGCGTCGGCATGTCGGGAAAGTCGGGCGTCGACCAGACCATCACGGTCACGCGGTCGCACGCGGCGCGAGCGGCGTCGATGAGTCGCCTCGTGGCCGCGGTGCAGCGGCGCGAACTTGCCCACGACGAGGCCTGAGGCGTACCGGTTCACAGCGCGACGGGGGCGATGCGCGCCTCGGGCGCGGACGTCTGCGCCGCGAGGATCTGCCGCCACTCGACGACCGCGAGCACGCACAGCACGAGGAGGACGCTGTAGACGGCCGACGTCAGCCACAGCGCCTTGACGGCGTAGACGCCGATCGCGACGGCGTCCACGGCGATCCAGACGGCCCAGCTGTCGAGCTTGCGTCGCACGAGCAGGATCTGGGCGACGATGCTGCCGCCGAGCACGAACGAGTCGGCGAAGGGGAGCGCGGCGTCCGTGAACGTCGCGAAGGCCCAGCCCGCACCGAGCGCGCGCCGCGCCGACGGCCGCACCGCACACCCATGCGCTGGGCGCCGGAGAGCGTCGAGACGGGCAGCGCGGCATGGCCTGCTCCGCCGCGCGTCCACTGCCACCAGCCGGCGACGCAGGAGGCGAAGAAGAAGGCCTGGAGGACGGTGTCCGCGTAGAGGCGCTCGCCGAAGAAGAGGACGCTGTAGAGCGAGACGGCGACGAGCCCCGTCCACCACGTGTGGACGCTGTTGCGCCGGGCGAGAAACACCGAGGCGAGGTTGAAGGCGTTGGCGGCGAGCTCGAGCGGCGTCATCCGGCAAAGCTACGGGCGCGGCGCGGCGGCACGTCACACTCCCCTAACGCGGCCCGACTAGCTTCACGGACCTTCTCCCGCGCCAATGCCTCCCGAGACCGACACGCCCACGATCCTGCTCGTCGACGACGAGCCCGACCTCGTCGAGCTCATCGAGTACGCGCTCCTCGCCGAGGGCTTCCGCGTGCTCACGGCCCGCGACGGGCTTGAGGGCCTCGCCATCGCAGAGGCCGAGCGGCCGGACCTCGTCGTGCTCGACATCATGATGCCGCGCCTCAACGGCGTCGAGCTCACGGAGCGGCTGCGCCAGAACGCGCAGCTGCGGCTCACGCCGATCCTGATGCTGACGGCCCGTACGGGCGAGGGCGACGAGATCGCGGGCCTCGAGGCGGGCGCCGACGACTACCTCCCCAAGCCCGTCTCGACGAAGCGCCTCGTCAGCCGCATCCGGGCGCTGCTGCGCCGCGGCGAGCGCGAGGACGAGGCGACGACGCAGCTGCTGCGCGTCCACGACCTCGTCATCGACCGCGAGCGCTACGTCGTCGAGCGGCCCGACGCGGCCGAGACGTTCCACCTGCCGCGCAAGGAGTTCGAGCTGTTCTACTACTTCGCCGCGCATCCGGGCCGCGTTTTCTCCCGCGAGGACCTGCTGGACAGCGTCTGGGGGCCGGACGTCTACGTCGTCGACCGGACGGTGGACGTGCACGTGCGGAAGATCCGGGAGAAGGTCGGCGCGGCGTACATCGAGACCGTTAAGGGGGTTGGCTACCGCCTCGCCGAGGCGCTCTAGCGATGCCCGTCCCGCTGCCCTCGCTCGGCTCCTTCCCCGGCGTGCCCCGGACGCCCGTCGTGCACCGCGTCGCGTTCCGCGTGGCCGCGGCCGTCGGCGTGGCGGTGGGCGTGGCGGCGGCCGTGTTCGTGGGCGTCGTCGCGGCGTCGCTGCCGGCGGCCGAGACGCTGCGTGTGGCGGCGGCCGGCGGCGTCGGGCTCGCGGTCGTCGCCGGCCTGGTGGCCTACGTCTCCGTTCAGCGGCGCGTCGGCGGGCGCCTCGAGCTTGCCCGGCGGACCCTCCGCGAGGCGCGCAAGCGCCGCTTCGACGGGCTCGCGGCGCTGGCCGAGTCCGACGACCGCGACGAGCTAGACGCGCTCATCCGGCAGGTCTACGGGGCGGGCCGCGCGCTCCAGGCCGAGATCGAGACGCTCGAGACCCTGGAGTCCTACCGCCGCGACTTTCTGGGCGACGTCTCGCACGAGCTCCGGACGCCCATCTTCGCCGTCGCGGGCTTCGCCGAGACGCTCCTCGACGGCGCGCTCGACGACGACCGCGTGCGGCAGCGCTTCGTCGAGAAGATCCTCGCCAACGCGCAGCGCCTCGAGACGCTCACGCGCGACCTCACCGACATCTCGAAGCTCGAGACGGGCCGCATGACGCTCACCCGGGCGCCGTTCGACCTGCGTACCGCCGCGGTCGAGGTCGCGGAGGGCCTCGAGAAGCTCGCCGCCACGAACGGCATCGACCTCCAGGTGCGCGTCCCCGCCACCCTACCCCTCGCCGACGGCGACCGCGACCGCGTCCGGCAGGTCCTCGCCAACCTCGTCGAGAACGCCCTCACGTATGCCAACGCCGGCGGGCACGTCGAGGTCACGGCCCGCCTTCGGCCCTCGGGCGAGCTCCGCGTCGCCGTGGTGGACGATGGCATCGGCATCCCGGCAGACTCGCTGCCGCGCCTCACAGACCGCTTTTTCCGGGTCGACAAGAGCCGCGCGCGCGAGCACGGCGGGACGGGCCTCGGGCTGTCGATCGTGAAGCACATCCTCGAGGCGCACGGGCAACGTCTCAGCGTCGAGAGCCGGCCGGGCTACGGGTCGTCGTTCGCGTTCTCGCTGCCGGCCGTGCCCGCCCCGCCCGAGCCGCCGCAGGCACCTGCTGCACCGGCCGCACCGCCGGAGCGCCTTCCGGACCGTCCGCCGCGGCGCCGCACGCCCCGCTCGGGGTTGGCCTGATGCGGCGCGGGCGTAACATGTGCGTTTTACCCGCACGCCGTGACGCTCGCCGACCTCATCCAGCAGACCCGCTTCGAGTCGCCCGCCCAGGAGGCGGTCCTGAACCTTATCGCGACCGAGTCGTGGATCGCCAGCCGCATCGCGGCCGCGCTCGCCGACTTCGGCGTCACGTCGGCGCAGTACAACGTGCTGCGCATCCTGCGCGGCCACACCGACGGCCCGATGACGTGCTCGCAGATCGGCGGCCGCCTCCTCGACCGGACGCCCGACGTGACGCGCCTGCTCGAGCGCCTCGAGCGCGCGGGCCTCGTCTCTCGCGCGCGCGCCGCCCACGACCGCCGCGCCGTCGAGGTGTCGCTCACGGACCAGGGCCGCCACGTTCTCGGCGCGCTCGACGCGCCCGCCCGCGACGCCATCCAGAGCGCGGCTCAGCACCTCTCCGAGGACGAGCTGCGGACGCTCACGTCTCTTCTCGAGCGCCTCCGAACGGACCAGGTGTAACGGCCTCGGCGCCTCGGCGCGGCGCCGAGGCCATCCCCGAGGTCTCAAAGACCACGCTGGGGCCGAGCAACAGGCACCGCATTCAACGAGACGACGCGCCCCGGCCGGGACCGGGGCGCGTCGCGAGAGGCAGGCAGGGAGGCGCTACCAGCGCGGCTGGCCCTTAACGGCGAAGAGGCGCGCTGCAGTCGTCTCGCCCGGCGCGAACGCGCCGACCCAGACGGTGTAAGTGCCGGCCTGGCCGGTGCTGAAGGTCACGCCGGGGTTGCTGCCGTTGGCGTCGTCCGAGCACTGCCAGCGGCCGGACGGGTCCGAGACGAGCAGCGTCGTGTCCGCGCCCGAGGTGACGTAGATCGAGAGCGGGCCGCCGCTGTGCGTGACCGTCGCGACGGGCGCGGCGTTGCGGATGTAGCCCGAGCAGCCCGAGCCGGGGATCGCGTTGCGGTCCGGCCCACCGGCCTCGACAGCGAGGCTCGCCGGAGCATCGGCGGCGGCGAGCGTACCGAACTGCGGCGTGGCCTGCCGCTGCGGCTGCGCCGAGGCGGGCATCGCGGCGAGCAGGAGCGCGACGAGCGCGGTGGCAGAGAACAGACGGAACGTCGGCATTGGAGCAGTCATCAGGTGAGTCCGGAGACGTGCAAACGCCGTGCCGCCCGCCCGTGTTGCTCGGGCGGGCGGCATGGGCCCAATCAGCCGTTGGCCGGGGCAGACGGGCTACTCCGCGGACACCGACACCTGCGCCTGGACGGGCGCCGTCGGGCGCGAGTACGTCCCGACCCAGACGGCGTAGCGGCCGGCCTCGTCCGTCGCGATGCGCGGGTTGGAGGAGCCCTCGGCGTCGTCCGAGCAGAGCCAGCGGCCCGACGGGGCCCGCGCGACCATCACGAGGTCCTGGTCCTCGGCCGAGGCGCGGATCGAGAGCGGCATGTCGCCGACGGTCACGGCGAGCGTCGGGCGGGCGTCGATGAGGCCGCGGCAGCCGTCGCCCTCGACCGGGTTGACGAGGGCGCTGCCCGTCGTGACGGCCATCTGGCCGGCGTCGCCGCGCAGCGTGAGCGTCCCGAGAGGGCTGTCCGGCGTGAGGTCCTGGCCAGAGTAGGTGGCCTCATAGAAGTCCGGGCTGTCCTCCATGCCCTCCATCCCCTCCATGCCGTAGTCCGGCGTCGAGACCGTGATCTCGCCGCGCGCGGCGGTGACGGTGACGGTCGTCGGTCCGGGCGGCTCCATGCCCTCCATTCCCTCCATGCTCTCCATGTCCATCCCCATGGCTTCCATGCTCGCCATCGGGTCCGGGTCCATCAGCGTGCCGACCCAGGCGCGGTAGGTGCCCGCAGCGACGGCCGTGTCGTCGGCCGTGCCGAACTGGACGCCGGGGTTGAGGCCGTCGGCGTCGTCGGAGCAGAACCATGTGCCGTCGGGCGCCTGGACGACGAGGACGAGGTCCGTGCCGTCCTCGGCCGTGGCGGTGATGCCGAACGGGCCCTGCCCGCTCATCTCGACGGTCGCCGTGGGAGCAGCCGCGATAAAGCCGGAGCACGTCATGCCGCTCACCGGGTTCTGGCCCTCGGGGAGGACCGCCGTGGTGCCGCTGGCCGGCGCGTCGCCGACGCGCAGCTGGACGGCGCCGCGGGCACTGGTCTGGAGCGGCATGTAGCGGCCCGAAGCGTATGGCATCGGCGTGTACTCGCCGCCCTCGCCCGGCGCCTCGAGAGGCGTCTCGGTCGCGGTGACCGTCGCGGCGACCTGCCCGGCATCGGCGCCGAACGTCCCGACCCAGACGGCGTAGCGGCCAGCGGTCGCGTTCTCGATGTTGACGCCCGGGTCCAGGCCCAGGAGGTCATCGTTGCAGCGCCACGCGCCGCCAGGCGTGTGGACGACCAGGACGAGGTCGGTGGCCGTCTCCGCGTCGGCCGAGGTCGCGGTAAGGGCGAGCGTGCCTTGGCCGCTGTAGTCGATCGTCACCGTCGGCCGCGCGACGTCGACGTAGCCCGTGCACCAGTCCACATCAGGGTCCGCCGGCTGGAGCTCCGCGCTCTGGACGGAGTCCGAGCCGCCGGCCTGGACGCTCTGCGTCGCCGGTCCGCTCTGCGCCTCGAAGCCTGCCGCGAGGCTCATCCGGCCCGAGCTCGGCGGGGGGTCCGGCATAAAGACCGGCGGCGGCGGCGGCATCCCCGCGACGAGCGTCCCCATGGTCCCGGCGTCCGGGTTCTCGCTGTACGACCCGACCCAGACAGCGTAGCGCCCGCGCGGCGCGGCGCGCATCTCGACGACCGGCGCCAGCCCGTCACCATCGTCGTTGCACTGCCACGCGCCATCCGGACCGGAGACGGCCAGCGTCGCGTCGAACTCCGACTGGACGGTCATCCGGAGGTCGCCGCCCGGCCAGTCCACCACGGCGTCCGGCGCGGACGGGTTGTACATGCCCGGGCAGTCGTCCATGCCGCTCGGTGAGCCACTGCGGAGAACGACCTGGAGCGATTCGGCGGGTCGGTCGGCGCGCGGCGAGAGCGTCCCGGCGACGGGGCGCGCGTCGGGGCGCATCTGCTGGGCGGCGGGCGCTGCGAGAGGGAGCGCCGCCAGAGCGGCGGCGGCGAGAAAGGCGCGGGTCATCGGGACGGTGGGCGGGTGAAGGACGCGAAGGTACGGGCTGCACATGACATGGCGACTGAGATGAAAAGACCAGATCGGACCTGAAAAAAGCGGGACGCCCGTCGTGGGGCGCCCCGCCGATTCGGAGGGTTCTGCGGACAGCGCCGGTGGACCCTCAGCGCGAGCGCAGGTCGAGCGCGGAGATCATGACGGTGGCCACGGCCGTGCCACGGCCGAAGGTGCCGGACCAGGTCTTTATAGCCCCGAGAGCGTGGTCTCGATGATCACGAGCGCGTTGCCGTGCGAGTCACCGTCGCAGCGCCAGTCGCCGTTGGGCATGTTGACGATGAGCGTCGTGTCCGACCCTGAACGGGCGTAGAACGTCGAGGAGCCGCCGGTCCAGCGGAGGGTGACGCCGGCGACTCGGCGACCGAGCCGGTGCAGCACCTGACGAACATGCGTCACGCCGATGTGACAGATGGCGCAGCACCCGGCGCAGAGTCGCCCGAGCCGGCCGCCTCGCCGACGAACGTCAGCCAGCCGTGCGGGTCCTGCGCGTCGCGGACGGCCGCGAGGTACGCGGTCTGGATCTTCTCGGTGACCGGCCCACGGCGGCCCTCCCCGACGGTGTAGTGGTCCACGGAGCGCACCGGCGTCACCTCGGCGGCGGTGCCCGTGAAGAAGATCTCGTCGGCGAGGTAGAGCGCCTCGCGCGGGAGCGCCTGCTCGCGGACCTCGATCCCCATCTCGCGTGCCATCTGCATCACTGTGTCGCGCGTGATGCCCGGCAGGATGGACATCGTCGTGGTCGGCGTGTAGAGCACGCCGTCGCGGACGAGGAACAGGTTCTCGCCAGAGCCCTCCGAGAGGTACCCGTCGACCGTCAGCGCGATGCCTTCCTTGAAGCCGTTCAGGATGGCCTCCATCTTGATGAGCGAGCCGCCGAGGTAGTTGCCGGCAGCCTTGGCCATCGCCGGCAGCGTGTTCTGCGCAGGCCGGTTCCACGACGACACCTGCACGTCGACGCCCGAGGCGAGGGCCTCCTCGCCGAGGTACTGGCCCCACTCCCACACGGCGACGGCCGTCACGACGGGGTTGTTGAGCGGGTTGACGCCCATCGGGCCGTGCCCGCGGAAGATGATCGGCCGGATGTAGCACGCGTCTAGCCCGCTGTCCGCGATCGTCTCCACGACGGCGTCGCAGAGCGCGTCGACGTCGAAGTCCGCCTTCATGCGGTGGATGTGCGCCGACCCGACGAGGCGCTTCATGTGCTCGCGCAGGCGGAAGACGGCCGGCCCGCGGTCCGTGTCGTAGCACCGGATGCCCTCGAACACGGACGAGCCGTAGTGGACGACGTGGGACAGGACGTGGATCGTGGCGTCCTCGTGGGCGACGAGCTCGCCGTTGAACCAGACGCGGGGCTTCTCGGACATCGGGGCGGGGCGGACCGGGCGTCCGCGAAAGCGGGAAGGGCACTTCCGGCACGGGCCGGGCAGGGGGACACGGAAGATACGGAGCACCGGTTTTCCGGAAGCGCTTCCGGTCTGGCCGGGGTTCTGCACCGTGCTCACGCCGCCTCGGCCGCGTCCGTTCCGAGCCTCACGCGGCCGCCGGCTATCTTGGCCGACCGACTCTCGCCACACGCCTGTGAAGCCCCTCGTCCTCGCCGCGCTCGCCGCGCTCGCGCTCCCCGCTCGGGCCCAGACGCCCGTCGCCACGCCGGCCGACTTAGTCGCCGAGCGCCTCGCGCAGTACACGACGGTCCGCCTCACGACCGACCTCTCGGGCCTCTCGAGCCGCACCCGAGACATGCTCCCGCACCTCATCGACGCCGCGCGCGCGATGGACGACATCTACTGGATGGAGGCCGGCGGCGGCTGGGACCGCGCCCGGCACACGCTCGCCTCGGACGCCGTGCGGCGCTTCGTCGGTGTGAACTACGGGCCGTGGGACCGCCTCGCGGGCAACGCGCCCTTCGTGCCAGGCGTCGGGGCGAAGCCGCTCGGCTCGGGCTTCTACCCGGCCGACATGACGCGCGACGAGTTGCTTGCCGCCGCCACGTCGGACCCGAGCCTCACAGGCCTGTACACGGTCGTCCGCCGCGACGCCGCCGGGGCGCTGGTCTCCGTCCCGTACCACGTCGCCTTCGCCGAGCCCGTCGCCCGCGCCGCGGCCGCCCTCCGCGCCGCCGCGGCCCTCGCCGACGACGAGGGGCTACGGACGTACCTCACGCTCCGCGCCTCGGCACTCGAGACGGACGACTACCGCCCGTCGGACCTCGCGTGGATGGACATGCAGACGAACCCGCTCGACATCGTCGTCGGCCCGATCGAGACGTACGAGGACGCGCTCGCCGGCTTCAAGGCGGCCCACGAGAGCTACGTGCTCGTCCGCGACGCCGCGTGGTCGGCGCGCCTCCAGCAGTATGCCGCGACGCTGCCCGAGCTCCAGCGCGGCCTGCCCGTCCCCGACGCGTACCGCGCCGAGACGCCCGGCTCCGACGCCGACCTCGGCGCCTACGACGTCGTCTACTACGCCGGCGACGCCAACGCCGGCGCCAAGACCATCGCGATCAACCTGCCCAACGACGAGACGGTCCAGCTCGAGAAGGGCAGCCGCCGCATCCAGCTCAAGAACGCGATGCGCGCCAAGTTCGACCGCATCCTCGTCCCGCTCGCGGGCGTCCTCTTCGCGCCGGACCAGGCCGGGCTCGTGAACTTCGACGCCTTCTTCGGCAACACCATGTTCCACGAGGTCGCCCACGGGCTCGGCATCAAGAACACGATCACCGGCCACGGCACGGTCCGCGAGGCGCTCCTGGACCATGCCTCGGCGATCGAGGAGGGCAAGGCGGACGTGCTCGGGCTGTACATGGTCGAGCGGCTCGTCGCCTCCGGGCAGTGGACCGAGGCGACGCTCCCGCAGCACTACGCCACGTTCATCGCGTCCATCTTCCGCTCGGTCCGCTTCGGGACGGCGGACGCGCACGCGCGTGCCAACCTCGTCCGCCTCAACTTCTTCGTCGAGCAGGGCGCCGTCTCGGTCGGGCCGGACGGCCTCTGGCGCGTCGACGCCGAGACAGAATGCCGGTCGCCGTCCGCGCGCTCGCCGCGCGCCTGCTCACGCTCCAGGGCGACGGCGACTACGCCGCCGTCGACGCGTTCGTGACGCAGTACGGCCACTCGTCGCCCGAGCTCGAGGCGACGCTCGCGCGGATCAACGCCGCCGGCATCCCGGTCGACCTCGTCTTCGAGCAGGGCGCGGACGTGCTGGGGCTGGAGTAACTCACCTGCGGCGTGAGGGGTGACGCTCACCCACCGCAACCACCCGGCATTCCCGATGCGCCTCGAAGACCTCACCGTCACCGTGCCGACGCGGAACGAGACGGCCAACGCCGGCCCGTTCCTGGCGAGCCTCGACCCGCGCGTCCGGCTTATCGTGGCCGATGCGAGCACGGACGACACGCCGGAGCGGATTCTCGCCGCGCGCCCCGAGCACACGCGCGTGATCCGCGACGCCGGCACGATCCCGGTCGCGCGGCAGCGCGCGCTCGAGGCCGCCGAGACCGAATGGGTGCTGTGCACGGACATCGACATGTCGTTCGGGCCGGGCTACTGGGCCGCGTGGCAGGACCTCGTCCTCGGCCCACGCGTCGGGGCTGTTCAGGGCGCGAAGCTCTCCGCCGACGAGCAGTTCCGGACGTACTACCGGCTTTTCTCATTCGGCATCCGCGCCGCGTCATGGATCACGGTCCCGGCAGGCACGGGCTCCAACATGATCGTCCGCCGGAGCGCGCTCCTCGCCGCTGGCGGCTTCGACGCCGCGCTGACGGCCAACGAGGACATCTACGCGCTGTGGACGATCCGCAAGGCCGGCTGGCGCGTGCCGTTCGCCGGCGGGCTGAAGGTCTACGAGCGCGACCACCGGCGCCTCGAAGGGGGCCGCGCCAAGAAGACGATCCACGGCTGGGTCCGCCCGCTGATGCTCATGACGGGGCTCGGCAGCGACCGCGTCCGGACGTCGAGCTGGGGCTACTGGAACGATGACGAGCCGCCGGCCGAGGCGCCGTGACGGACAACCGGCCGGCCGTTTGGGCCGGCTCGCTGCACGTCCGCGCTGGCGCGGGTGGGTTACGGGCAGTTCCGACGCACGAGCGCCCCGGCGGATCCACCGGGGCGCTCAGAATCAGACCGTCACCGCCGAGATGCCGCCGTCGCCGGTCGTCGGGAGCGGGCCCGCACCGTGGGCGGCGCCGTCCCCTTTGGGAGTGCCGTGGCCGGCGTCGTGCGAGTGCGCCGTCGCGCCGTCCGGGCGGAGCTTCTTCGCGAACCAGACGCGCATGTTGTCGAACACCTCGTAGACCGTCGGCACGACGATGAGCGTCAGGATCGTGGACGTGATGACGCCGCCGATGACGGCCGCGCCGAGCGGGCGCCGGAAGAGCGCGCCCTCGCCGGAGCCGATCGCGATCGGGCACCATGCCCGCGACGAGCGCGAACGTCGTCATCAGGATCGGCCGCAGGCGGATGCCGCCGGCCTCGATGAGCGCGTCACGGGCGGACTTGCCCTCGGCCTGCAGCTCCTTGGCAAAGTCGATGAGCAGGATCGCGTTTTTGGCCACGATGCCCATCAGCAGGATCACGCCGATCATCGACATGATGTTGATCGTCGTGTCCGCGATGAACAGCCCGAGCATGACGCCGAGCAGCGACAGCGGGAGCGACACGAGGATCGCGAGCGGGTCCAGGAACGAGTTGAACTGGAGCACGAGGATGAGGTACATCAGCAGGATGCCCGAGAGCAGGGCGGTGCCGAGGCTCGTAAAGATCTCCTTCTGGCTCTCCGCCTGGCCGCCCTGGTCCAGCCGGACCCCCGCGGGGAGCGGCGTCGCCGCGATCTTGGCCTGGATGCCGGCGAGCACGCCGTTGAGGTCGTAGCCCTGCCCGACGTTGGCCTCGACGGCCACGACGGGGTCGCCGTTGAGGTGCGTGATCAGGGCCGGGCCGAGGCCCTCGCGCGTCGTCGCGACCTCGTTCAGCGAGACCGTCGTCGGGCCCATCGCGCCCTGCACGCGCAGCGGCAGGTTCTGGAGCGCGGCCGCGCTCTGGCGGTACTCGGGCGCGTAGCGGACCGTCACCTGGCGCGTCTCGCCGGTCGGGTCCACCCAGTCGCCAGCGTCGATGCCGGCGAAGGCGGGGCGCAGCGAGAACGCGACGTCGGCGACGGAGACGCCGCGCTGGAGCGCCGCGTCGCGGTCGATGTCGACGGCGAGCTCGGGGCGCCGGCCGCGCGTCGAGAGGCCGACGTCGGCCGTGCCGGGGACCGTGCGGACCTCGCGCATGAGCACGTCGGCGGCCTCGGCGAGCGTCTCGGAGTCCGTCCCGACAAGCTGGAGCTGGATGGCCTTCTGGGCGTCGAAGCCCTGCGCGACGGCAACCTCGACGCCGGCGACGTCGGCCGCCTCGCGGCGGATCTCCTCGGTGAGGTCGGTCTGGCTCTTGTCGCGCTGGTCGATCGGGACGAGGCGCGCGTAGACCGAGCCCTCGTCCACGGCGCCCGTCGCCGCGGAGACCGTCGCGTAGGCGTACTCGACCTCGGGGTGCGCCCGCGCGAGCGCCGTCACGCGCTCGATCAGCGCCCGCGTCTCGGCGAGGTTGGAGCCCGGCGGCGTCTTGATCGACATGCTGATCTCCGAGCGGTCGTCGACGCCGAAGAGCGCACCGCCGACGTGCGGCGAGTCCGGCGAGACCTTGATCGCGAGGCCCATCACGAGGAGCGCGCCGAGCATGAGCGGCGTCGTCACATACCAGTGCTTCGGCAGCACCTTGAGGACGACCGAGAACACGGCGGCCACGACGACCACGACGCCCGCGGCGAGGATGCCCGACGCGGGGATCGCGATGGCGGCGAAGAGGGACGCGAAGGCCCACAGGATCACGATCGACGGATGGTCCAGGGCCCACGCGATGATGCGGCGGTAGCCGTGCGCCTGCCGGTCGAACCACGTGTTGAAGCGGTCGAGGATGCGCGTGATGACCGACTTCTTGTCCTCCGGCACCTCGGGGTCCGGCCAGTACGCCGAGAGCATCGGGTCCAGCGAGAACGAGACGAACAGCGACACGAGGACGGACGTCGCGATGGTCAGCGCGAACGGCTTGAACCACTGCCCGGCGATGCCGTCGATAAAGCCGATCGGGACGAACACGGCGACGATGGAGAAGGTCGTCGCGGCGACGGCCAGCCCGATCTCGCTCGTGCCCTCATGGCTTGCCTGCAGGTGGGACTTGCCCATCTCGACGTGCCTCACGATGTTCTCGCGCACGACGATGGCGTCGTCGATGATGATGCCGATCGCGAGCGTGATGCCGAGCAGGCTCATCGTGTTGAGCGTGAACCCGGCGGCGTAGATCGCCATGAAGGACGCGATCATCGAGACCGGCAGCGCGAGGCCGGTAATGACGGTCGAGCGCCACGAGTTGAGAAAGACGAACACGACGAGGATCGTCAGGAAGAGACCCTCGATGAGCGTCTCGACGACGTTGTCCACGGACGCCGCGACGCGCGTGCCGGAGTTCTTGACGACGCTCAGCTCGGTGCCCTGCGGGCAGGCCGGCCTCGATCGCGCCGAGCTTCGCGATGATGGCGTCGGCGACGGTCGTCGTGGACGCGTCGCTGCTCTTGACGACGTCGACGCCGACGGCCTGGCCGCCGTTGTAGAGCGCGAGCGTGCGCGCCTCCTCGACGCCGTCCTCGACCGTCGCGACCTCGCCGAGGTAGACGACGCGGCCCGCCGTTGCCCATCCCGACGGGGATGCGGTTGAAGCTCTCGGGGTCCTCGATGCGGCCCTCGAGGCGGATCGTCTGCTCGCTGCGCGTCCCGTCGAGCCGGCCGACGGGCGCGGCGAGGTTCTGGCCCTGCACGGCCTGCACGACCTGCGCCGGCGAGATGCCGAACTGAACGAGCGCGTCCGGGATGAGGTTGACGGTCAGCTCGCGAGCCTGCTCGCCGGCGATGTCCACGCGCGCCACGCCTGGCACGGAGCGGATCTCGCGGCCGACGGTCTGGTCCGCGAGGTACGTCAGCTCCGACGGCGTGAGCGTCGGCGAGGTGAGCGCGATCGAGAGGATCGGGAGGTCGTTGGGCGAGAACTTGCGGATGATCGGCTCCTTCATCTCCGCCGGGAGGTCGCGCGCGGATCGCCGAGATGGCGTCGCGGACCTCGTTCGACGCCTCGTTCGGGTCCTTGGAGAACTCGAACTCGATGGCGAGCTGGGCATAGCTGTCGAGCGCCGTGCCCGTCACCTTCTTGACGCCCGAGATGCCCTGCACGGCCTCCTCGATGGGGTCGAGGATCTCGCGCTCGACGCCGTCCGGCGAGCCGCCGGGGTACGGCACGCCGACGACGAGGAACGGCGGCGCGATCTCGGGGAACTCGTCCGTCTCGAGGCGGAACAGCGCCAGCACGCCGAACAGGACGAGGCTGAGCATCACGACGACCGTGACGAGCGGGCGCTTGATGGCGAAGTCTGAGATGATCATAGGGCGGGTCCGGGCATGGGCACTCGGCCATGGACGAGGGCGCGCGCTCGAAGATTCGTCCGAATGTGAACGCTCCGTTCAGAATGTGACCGGCCGGTCACATTTCGCGCACGCACCGCTTTCCCAACGCTGAGGCGCCGCACATCGCGCCCGCCGCTCGCGCCTTTTCGGCGGCTCCCCCTCACTCTGCGAGGCCGTCGTTTAGGCGGCGTGCTTCAGCCTAGGCGCCATCGCCAAGGCGCTCGACCTCGCGCCAGACGCGCATGAGGTTCTCGCCGAGGATCTTGCGCACATCCGCCTCGGAGTAGCCGCGCCGGAGCAGCTCGGCGACGAGGGTCGGGTACATCGAGACATCCGCGAGGTCGGGCGGGACGGACGGGACGCCGTCGAAGTCCGACCCGATGCCGACGTGGTCGATGCCGGCGAGGCGGACGGCCCAGTCGATGTGGTCCGCAACCTGCCCGACGCTCCCGCGCGGGATGACGGCGTCGCCGCGGCGCGCGGCGGGCGTGTACTCGGGCGTGATGAACATCGAGCCGAAGCTGATCTGGATCACGCCGCCGGCCGCGCCGAGCGCGCGGATGCGGCTGTCGTTGAGGTTGCGCTCCCAGCCGGGCGTGAAGTGGCGGGCGGACGAGTGGGACGCGATGACGGGCGCCCGCGACACGCGCAGCACGTCGTCGAAGGCGGCGTCGGAGAGGTGCGACACGTCGACCATCACGCCGAGGCGGTTCATCTCGGCGACGACGCGCTCGCCGAGCGGCGACAGGCCGCCGTGGGGCCGGCGCGTGCCGTAGGACGGGTCCGAGAGACTGTTCGGCTCCGAGTGCGTGAGCGTGACGTAGCGCACGCCGCGGTCGCGGAAGTGACGCACGGCGGCGATGGCGGCGGCGTCCGACCCGCTCTCGAAGGCGGCGCCGTTCTCGATGCCCAGCGCCAGCCCGACGCGCCCCGAGGCGCGCACGGCGAGGGTCTCGTTGGCCGAGCGGACGACCACGAAGCGGTCCGGCCGCCGCGCCGCGACGGCCTCGACGGTGTCGATGAGCGCGTCGGCGTAGGCGCGGGCCTGCCCTGTCCCCTGGAGCCGCGCCGGGATGTAGATCGACATAAACGCGACGTCGAGGCCGCCGGCTCGGGCGCGGACCGCGTCGAAATGGCGGCCCTGCGTCCGCTCGGCGACGTCTTCCCAGACCTCCGTCGCGAGGCGGTCCGGTGTGTCGATGTGCGTGTCGACGAGGAGGGCGTCCTGGACGAGGCGCGCGGCCCGCGTCGAGTCCGAGAGCGTCGTGTCGGCGGGCGCCCCGGGCGCCTGGGCACGGGGTGCCGTCGGGGCGGGCGAGGCGCAAAGCGCGAGCGCGAGGGCCGTAGCGAAGGCGAACGGGGCGGGCGTCATGGGCGCAGCGTCGGGATGGGACAGACAGACTACGCCCAGCCCACCTTTGCCGGTGCGCCGGGCGCGTTGCGAATGGGCTGCGCGCAGGCGACCTTCGCCCCGCGCCATCCGAATTCGCCCGTGACGTCTTTCCCGCTGTGGCTTCAAGCCGGCCTGTGGGGCCTGCTCGCCGGCTCGGCGTTGTGCCTTGGCGCCGCCATCACCTACATCACCGCGATCCCGACGCGCGTCATCGCGGCCGTCATGGCGTTCGGCGCCGGCGTGCTCATCTCCGCCCTCGCCTTCGACCTCGTCGACGAGGCGATCAAAACGGGCGGGCTCGTCGCCGTCTCGATCGGCTTCATCGGCGGCGCGCTGGCGTACACGCTCGCCAACGTCTGGCTCGCGCGGCGCGGCGCGCGGCACCGCAAGCGCTCGGGCGACCAGCAGCCGACCGAGGCGGACCAGGAGGGCAGCGGCATGGCGCTCGCCGTCGGGGCGCTGCTGGACGGCATCCCGGAGTCGGTCGCGATCGGGCTGAGCCTGCTCGGCGGCACGGGCGTCGGCCTGGTGACGGTCGCGGCGGTCTTCCTGTCGAACGTGCCCGAGGGGCTCGCGAGCGCGGCGGGGATGCGGAAGTCCGGCCGCTCGGCGCGCTACGTCTTCGGCGTGTGGGGCGGCATCGCCCTTGTCTCGGGGCTGTCCGCCGTCGCGGGTGTGCTGTTGTTTGGCGGCGTCGCGCCAGAAGTCACCGCGGGCACGACGGCCGTCGCGGCGGGTGCCATCCTCGCGATGCTGGCCGACACGATGGTCCCGGAGGCGACGGCCGGCACGCACTCGGCGACGGGCCTCATCACGGCGCTGGGCTTCCTCGCCGCCGTCGCCCTCTCCCGCCTCGCCGGCTAGCGCGGCGGACAGGTGGCCCAACGCAGCGCGCCCGGCCTCCGTGGGGAAGCCGGGCGCGCGATGCCATCACCGAGGCGCGGATCAGCCGCAGCCGGTCGTGGAGCCGCAGTTCGGGCAGCTGTAGCATGAGCCGGCGCGGACCGTAATCGAGCCGCAGGACGGGCAGCCGGGCGCGTCGTCCTGATTGCGGAACGCCGTCGGCGCCGCGGCCATGAACTGCTCCACCGTGCCGCCGACGTTCGACGGGATGCCCGCCGTGCCGCCACCGTCGCCGTGCGAGGGCGCCGCGCCGGCCGCGAAGAGGTCCGCCTGGACCTCGTCTACGGCCGCGCCGTGGCGCTGGACCTCCGTCGTGACGGCCGCCGCCTGGTCCACCTCGTCGGGGTCCGGGACGGGCGCCTCGAGGAACTTCAGCGAGAGGTAGCGGAAGATGTAGTCCGTGATCGACTTCGCGATCGGGATCTGGCGGTTCGTCGTGAAGCCGGCCGGCTCGAAGCGGACGTGCGAGAACTTGCGTGCGAGGTCGTCAAGCGGCACCCCGTACTGGAAGGCGAGCGAGATCGCGGTCGCGAACGAGTCCATGAGCCCGGCGATGGTCGAGCCCTGCTTGGCCATCGTGATAAAGATCTCGCCCGGCATCCCCGTGTCCGCGTACAGCCCGACGTGGAGGTAGCCCTCGTGGCCGGCGACCGAGAACTTGTGCGTGACGCTCGGCCGCTCGTCGGGCAGGCGCTTGCGGACCGGCTTGTAGACCACCTTCTCGACCTCGATCGTGACCGGCTCGGCGAGCGGGCGTGTGGCGCCGTCGCCCGAGACGCTGTCTGCCTCCAGCGCCGCCTCGGCGGCGAGCTCGGCCTTCGTCGCGGCGGTGTTGCCGCCCTTCTTGGTCGAGAGCGGCTGCGAGCGCTTCGAGTTCTCGCGGTAGATCGCGACCGCCTTCAGGCCGAGCGCCCACGACTCCATGTAGGCGTCGTAGATGTCCTCGGGCGTGGCGGACTCGGGCAGGTTGACGGTCTTGGAGATCGCGCCCGAGATGAACGGCTGGACGGCCGCCATCATCTTGATGTGGCCCGTGTGCGTGATCGAGCGCGTGCCATTGTGCGGCTTGAACGCGCAGTCGAAGACGGCGAGGTGATCGTCGGAGAGGTACGGCGCGCCCTCGATGGTGTCGTTCGCGTCGACGAAGGCCATGATCTCGGCCGCCTCGGCGTCCGAGTAGCCGAGCTCGTGCAGCGCGGCCCCGACGGTCCCGTTGACGATCTTCATCAGGCCGTCGCCTTTGCCGGCGAGCAGCTTGTACTTCACGAGCGCGATGTCGGGCTCGACGCCCGTCGTGTCGCAGTCCATCATGAAGCCGATGGTGCCGGTCGGCGCGAGGACGGTGACCTGCGCGTTGCGGTAGCCGTGCGTCTCGCCAAGCGCGAGCATCCGGTCCGCGCACTCCTGCGCCGCGGCGCGGAGATCGGCCGGGCACGAGGCGCCGATGGTCTGGACGGCGTCGCGGTGCATCCGGATGACGTCGAGCATCGGCTCACGGTTCGCGGCGAAGCCGGTGAACGGACCGACGGCGGCGGCCATCTCGGCCGAGCAGGCGTAGGCCTCGCAGTGCTCGATCGCCATGAGCGCTCCGGCGACGGCGCGGCCGGCGTCCGAGTCGTACGGCAGGCCCATCGACATGAGGAGCGCGCCGAGGTTGGCGAAGCCGAGCCCGAGCGGGCGGTAGTCCTCGGAGTTGCGCGCGATCCGGGCGCTGGGGTAGCCGGCGTTGCTGACGAGAATCTCCTGCGCGATGAGGAAGGTCCGCGCCGCGGCGCGGTACCGGTCCGTGTCGAACGAGCCGTCCGCGTTCTGGAACTTGCGGAGGTTCAGGCTCGCGAGGTTGCACGCCGAGTCGTCGAGGAACATGTACTCGGAGCAGGGATTGCTCGAGTTGATGTCGCCCGAGTTCTTGCACGTGTGCCAGCGCTGGATCGTGTCCTCGTACTGCGCGCCCGGGTCGCCGCAGACGTGCGTGCCCTCGGCGATGGCCATCAGCAGCTCACGCGCGTCGACGGTCTCGACCGTCTCGCCGGACGTGACCGCACGCAGCGCGTACGGCTGCTCGTCGCGGGCGGCCTCCATCACGGCGTCGTCCAGCCGGACCGACTGGTTGACGTTCTGGAAGGCGACGCTGCCATATGCCGGCCCGTTGAACGAGCCGTCGTAGCCCTCCTCGATGAGCGCCCACGCCTTGCGCTCCTCGTCCTGCTTGGCGCGGACGAACTCCATGATGTCCGGGTGCCACACCTTCAGCGTCTGCATGATGGCCGCGCGGCGCGTCTTGCCGCCGGACTTGATCGTGCCGCCGGTCGCGTCCTGCACCTTCATGAACGAGACCGGGCCCGAGGGCTGGCCGCCGCCCGAGAGCTTCTCGTGGCTGGAGCGCAGCTTGGACCAGTCCGCCCCGACGCCCGAGCCGAACTTGAACAGCCGGGCGCTCTCGCCCATGAGCTTCCAGATGTCGTCGACGGAGTCCTCGACCGAGATGATGAAGCAGGCCGAGCCCTGCGGCCGCTCGTACGGGTCGACGGCGATGACCTCGCCGTAGGTGGCCGAGGCCTCGTCGAGGTCGACGGCCGAGATCGTCTTGCCGCCCGAGTCGCGGACGCCGTACTGCGCGTGCAGGCCGACGTTGAACCAGACGGGGCTGTTGAAGGCGCCGGTCTGGCTCACGCAGAGCGCGGTGAGCTCGGCGTAGAACGCCTCGGCATCGGCGTCGGTCGCGAAGTAGCCGCCGCTCTTGCCCCAGTCCGCGATGGTCCGCGTGACGCGGTGGACGAGCTGGCGCAGGCTGTACTCGCGCTGGCCGTCCTTCGGCGAGCCGTTGCCCTTGGCGAGGTCGCCGTAGAAGTACTTCGACGCGACGACGTTGATGGCGAGCGGGGACCACGCCTCGGGGAACTCGACGCCGAGCTGCTCGAAGATGGCCTCGCCGGCGAAGTTGCGGATGGCGGCGTCGCGGGTCGCCCAAGAGACGCTGTCGAAGGGGTCCTGACCGTCGGTCGAGAACACGCGGGGGATGCGGAGGCCGGACGCGAGGTCGGCGGCCTGTGCCTTGGCGGTGGCCATGGCTTGGGGGTCTTTGGGGGGCGAAAACCGACGGGCTGCGGGGGATCAGCAGGTCGGGCGATGCCCGCATCGGGTGTGCGGCCTGCAGCGGTGACCCGGGTCACCCCGGCGTGCGCTCCGGGAGCGCAGGGCCGGTCGCGGCGGACGGTGCGGGATGTCAAAGAACGGGGTTGCGCGGAAGCCCCGCAAGGGGCATCCGTCCACGTGTTGTCCACACGGTGGGAAGCCGGTCGCCAGAAACGGCGCGGCGCCTCGGAACGCACGCTGTGGTTCCGTGGCGGCATCCGTTATGCAGAATGGGACCGCGCCGTGCCGTCCCAAATACTCCCGGCTCCCCGACGGTCCACATCCGCGCCGCGCCATCGTCCCCGGTCACAAACGGCATAACGGACGCCCGGCCGATGCGCCGGCGGGCGTCCGTTATGTAGAAACCGCGACAGAGCCGGCGTGCCTAGAAGTCGTCGTCCAAGCCGCCGAGGCCCAAGTCGTCGTCATCGTCGTCGTCGAGGCCCGTCGTGAGGTCGTCCTCGTCCAGGTCGAGGTCATCGTCTTCGATCTCGGCGTCGTCGGCGTCGAGGTCGTCCATGTCGACGTCGTCGTCGTCCAGGCCGGAGTCTGCGGTGATGCGGGTGGCGTCCATGGCCGTCGGCGTGTGTGAGGGAGGGCGGCGAAGTTCGGCGCGCCGCCGGGGCGGATCAAGAGGAAAGGCCCGGTTCTGCGGCTGCGCGCGGTGAAAGGGGTGCGAACGCCGCCCGGTTCCCCACCGGAGCGCCGCGTCCGGGCCGTACCTTGGCGGCCTCAACGACACCGACCGCCGCCATGTTCGACGACCGCAGCGCGTACCCGCACCCCGACGAGTTCAAGGTGATGCGCCCCGAGTACTCCGACCCCGAGGACGAGGGTGACGACGTCATCGCGATCATCCAGATCCCGCCCTTCCGCGTCGTCGGCTACTCGGCGACGCGCCCGGGCGCGCGCCGCGCGGCGCTCTACGACGCCGCGAAGACGTACCGCACGTACCACCCGAGCCACCGCATCGAGAGCCCGTTCCCGGACGAGTTCGAGGACGCCAACGGCACAAAGTGGGCGCGCGTGAAGGCGAGCCAGCGCGACGCCCTCGGCGACTACACGTTCGAGGACGCCGACGGCGAGGACTCGGCCGACATCGAGCAGATGCTCCAGTGGGACGTCCGCCCCGTGCCCGTCTATGAGGACGAGGAGGACGCATAAGACCTGCGGGAGATAAGAACTGAGGACTGGGTTTCCCAGGTCCGACGCGCCGCACCTCATGCCGAGGCGCGGCGCGTTTGCCGTCACACCGATCCGACTGCCATGACCCGCCTCTCGCTCGCCTGCCTCGCGCTCCTGCTCGCCGCGCCGGGCTGCATTCCGCTCGCCACGACCGCCGCGGGGACGCCCGCCGGGCAGGCGGCCGTCGGCCGCGCCGTAGACCAGGCGCTCGCCCGCGCCGGCCTGCGCCCGCCCGTCCCGGCGCTGCCGCCGGGCGCCGCGGCGCGGCCCGCAGACTCGCTCCGCGCCGGCCCGATGCTCGCCGACGTGACGATGCGCGAGGCGACCGTGTGGGTCCAGACGCGGGCGCCGGGCGTCGTGAGCGTGGCGCTCCAGCCGCTCGCCGCGGCAGGCCAGCCCGCCCTCCCCGCCGACACGTCGGCGGCGGTCGTCACGGCGGCCGACGGCGTCGCGACGGTCCGCCTGACGGGCCTCACGCCGGGTGTCCGCTACCAGTACCGCGTCCTCGTGGACGGCCAAGCGGCGCCGATGGCGACGGCGACGGCGCTCACGACGCAGCCGCTCTGGCAGTACCGCACCGACCCGCCGACCGCGACCATCGCCTTCGGCTCGTGCTTCTACGACAACGACGAGTTCGCGCGGCCGGGCACGCCCTACGGCGGCGACACGCGCGTCTTCCGCGCCATCGCCAACCTCCAGCCGGACGCGATGCTGTGGCTCGGCGACAACGTCTACCTCCGCGAGACGGACTGGTGGAGCGCCGAGGGCATCGCCGCGCGCTACGCCCACGGCCGCGAGACGCCGGACCTCCAGCCGCTCCTCGCCGCGGCCCCGCAGTACGCCATCTGGGACGACCACGACTACGGCCCGAACGACTCGGACCGCTCGTACATCCAGAAGGGCGCCGCGCTCGACGTCTTCCGCCGCTTCTGGCCGAACCCGACCTACGGCCTTCCCGAGCTGCCGGGCGTGTTCACGCAGTTCCAGATCGCCGACGCCGAGGTCTTCATGCTCGACGACCGCTCGTACCGCTCGCCCGACGCGACGCCCGCCTCGGCCCCGCGCACGATGCTCGGCGAGGCGCAGCTGACGTGGCTTCTCGACGCGCTCACGGCGAGCGCGGCGCCGTTCAAGATCGTCGCGATGGGCGGGCAGATCCTGAACCCGACGGCCGTCTTCGAGACCTACGCCAACGTCGCGCCCGAGGAGCGCCAGCGCCTGCTCGACGCCATCGCCGCGCGGCGCATCGACGGCGTCGTGTTCCTCACCGGCGACCGCCACCACGCCGAGCTGCGCCGCCTCGACCGGCCGGGCACGTACCCGCTCTACGACTTCACGTCGAGCCCGCTCACGGCGGGCCTCTCGGACGCGGCGGGCCAGCCCGGCTCGCCCGAGCTCGACGCCCCGACGCGCGTCCCGGGCACGCTCGTCAACACCAGCCGCAACTTCGGGACGCTCACGTTCTCGGGCACGCGGGCGGACCGCACGCTGACGATGCGGACCTACGACAACGCCGGGACGCTCCTCTGGGAGCAGGCCGTCCGCGCCGCGGACCTGCGGACGCCGCGCTGACGACGGGCGGTGAGTGGCCCCCCAGAAAGCTCTGCACGTGCGCTGCCCATATCGACCGCCACAGAAGTTCTAACGTGTCATCCTGAACGCGCTTCGGGATCTGCATTTCTGGATGCCCTGCGTGAGATGTAGATCCTGAAGCGCGTTCAGGATGACAATGCAAGGGACGAGGCATTCCACGGCCCACGGCTCCCACGTACCTTCGGGCTCCACCCGATCCGCCCGATGCAGACCGACCTCGACCTCACGCCGCCCGCCGCCGACGCATCCACCGAGGCGCCGAAGCGCCCGCTCTACGTTGCCGTCGCGGGCAACATCGGGGCGGGCAAAAGCACGCTCACCCAGATCCTCGCCGACACGTTCGGCTGGGCGCCCTTCTTCGAGTCCGTCGACGACAACCCGTACCTCGCGGACTTCTACGGCGACATGCGGCGCTGGAGCTTCAACCTCCAGGTCTTCTTCCTCTCGTCCCGCTTCACGCACCAGAAGGCCATCGAGTCCCTCGGCGCGGCCGTCGTCCAGGACCGCTCGATCTACGAGGACGTCGAGATCTTCGCGCGCAACCTCCACGAGATGAAGCTCATGGACAGCCGCGACTACGACAACTACGTCGACCTCTTCGGCATCATGACGGGCTACCTCCGCCCGCCAGACCTGCTCGTCTACCTCCGCGCGTCGGTCCCGACGCTCGTGCGCCACATCCAGAGCCGCGGCCGCGAGTTCGAGTCCAGCATCCGCCTGGACTACCTCGAGGCGCTCAACACGCTTTACGAGGACTGGATCGAGCGCTACCCGTACCCCAAGATGATCGTCGAGACGGACGCTCTCGACTTCGTGACCGAGGACGAGGACCGCTTCGAGATCGTCTCGCGCATCGAGAGCCGCCTCTTTGGCCTCTTCCCGATCGGGGTGTGACACCACGTCTGAGCGCCCTCCTGAGGCTCGGAGCGAGAGCGGAGTCACAGGCCCCCCGCGAGGGGGCTGGAACGGCGCCAGCACATCCGGACGTGGCGCGGGGACGCAGGCCAGTGGCAGCCGCGATCCGCGCCGCCGCGCTGCTGCTCGTGCTGTGCGCCTCGGCGCAGGCGCAGACGGCGGACTCGACGGCGTCGCGCGCTGCGGCGACGCCGGTTGCCGAGTTGCCCGCGCCCGCGCTCCCGCGCCCGCCGCTCGCCCCGCCCGAGGCGCCGCCGGGGCGGACGGTGGCGCCCGTCGCGGCCATCACGTCCGCCCTGAGCATCGAGGCGCTGATGCCGGGCTTCGACTACGCGCTCGGCGCGCCCGGCCGCTCGGCAGGCGTCGCGCTCGACGGCCTCGACCCCGGCCACGCCGCCGTCTTCCTCGACGGCCGGCCGTTCGACGACCTCGTCACCGGCGCGGCGCGGCCGGACCTGCTGCCGCTCGCGGCGCTCGCCCCGCTGCGCCTCTCGGACGGCCGCCTCGGAGCGCCCGTCTCCGTCGATGCTGCGACGCGGACGTTCCGCCTCGGCGTGCCCGTGACCGAGCTGCGCTACCTCGCCGGCCAGAGCGGCGTCCAGGACGTCTCCGCGACGCACGCGCAGACGCGCCTGGCGCCCGCCTTCCTCCGCGGCGGCAGCCGCGACGCCCGCCTCACCGTCGCCGGGACAGTGATGAGCCGCCGCGCGCGCGCGCGCCTCGCCGGGGCAGACCTGCGCCAGACGGATCTGCTCGTCCGGACGCTCCTCACGCGCCCGGGCCTCGCCGTAGACGCGGGCATCCTCTACACGGACCGGACGGACGGCGCCCGCCGCGGCGTCGTGCCAGGCACGGCGGACGACATCTTCGCCCTCAGCGCCCAGGCGCTCGACGCCGACGCGACGCGGCGCACGCTCCGGACGGAGGCCTACGCGACGGCTCGCCTGCGCCTCGTCGCGAGAGAGGCCGCGACCGTCACCGTCCGAGGCGTCACGCAGCGCCTCGTCTACGCGACCGGCGCCGGCACCGGCATCGGAGACACGCTGCGGGTTCACGCCCGGCGCGCCGAGGCGCGCCTCGAACAGCCGCTCGGCCGCGCGCTCCTCTTCCGCGGGGGCGCCGCCGTCGACATCTTCCCGGCCGCCAGCGCCGCGGCGCTCGGCGCGCCGGGCCCGCGCCTCCGCCTCGACGCTGCCCTGCGCGACTCGCTCGCGCTCGGCCCGACGCAGGCGACACTCGAGGGCGGCGCGGCCCTCATCGGCGGAGCCGCCCTCCCGTTCGGGTCCGTCCGGATCGCCCGCGGCGCCTCGGCGCTCGGCATGCGCTTCGGCGGTTCGGCGCCCGGCCCCGTCGAGGCGTTCGGCCTGTCTGGCTCGATCGCCGGGCTGGACGCGGCGACCGAGCGGACGCTCGTCGTGGATGCCGAGACGCGGCTCGTGCGCGGCGCAGCGTCGCTCGGCCTGCGCGCGTTCGGGACGGCGCGCACGAACGCGCGCCTGCTCGTCGCCCGGGACACGCTCTTTGCGGTCGAGACAGCGCCGGGGACGCTCGCGGCGCTCGGCCTCACGGCGCGCCTCGGCCTCCGCGACGCCACCGCCCGCGGCGTCTACGCCCACGCCACGGCGACGGCCCGCGCCCCGCTCCGCGCCGGTGCCTCCGACCTCGCGCGCCGCGACGCCGACGCGCTCCCGCGCCTGTGGGCCGACGTGCGCGTCGGCACCCGCGCCTCGGGCATCGGCGATGGCGTGCTGGACCTCGACCTCGCCGTCGTCGGGCGGGCGTGGTCGGCCTTCCGCAGCCGCCTCGTCGAGCCGACGACGGGCCTGCTCGCGCTCCCCGATCCTGCCGCGGACCTCGGGCAGACCCTGCCGGCGCGCGGCACGCTCGGCGTGGAGGCGACGGCCACGTTCAGCCGCCGCGCGACCGTTTTCCTGCAACTCGACCACGCGCTCGGGCAGGCCGTCGGCGCGGCCGTCGTGCAGGGCGAGCCGCTCGCGCCGCGTGTGCTGCGGTTCGGCGTCTTCTGGGCTCTGCTCGATTAGGAGGGAGAACCTGGCGGAATTTCCTGTCTCGAACGCCTCTCAGCCCACGTACTCCCGCACGGCCTCCTGCGCCTTCCGGACCGTCTGAAGCGCCTCGCGGAGCAGGTTCTGCTGGCCCCGGTTGGACTGCTCCGGGTCGATAAGGTCCGTCAGCGGGGCGCCGATCTCAGCCGCCATCATCTGGTGCCGCAGGTGCAGGTCGACGAGCGTCGTGAAGGCCGGCGTGAGCGCGCGCGCCGTCTCGGCGAGCGGGTGCGGGCCGTCGCCGAGCACGCGCAGGCGCTCGAACGTGTTGGCCGACTCGAGGAAGCCGGCGTCGAGCGCGAGCGCGCGCGCCATCCGCACGACCGGCGCGATGGCCCGGCTGCGCACGTCGACGCCCGAGACGCGGCCCGTGCCGGCCTCGACGTCGTCGATCTCGAAGCGGCTGAACGTCGTCAGCGGGACCGGGATGCCGGTCGCCTCGCGGGCGAGCACGGCGACGAGCGCGCGCGACGGCAGACCGCTCGCGGATGGTCTGTCGCAGCGCCTCCGCGAGCGCATCGTCGCCGTAGACGGCGCGGACGTCGAAGGCGAGGCCGGCGGCGGCCGAGGCGTCCGGGTCGGCGGCTTCGGTCCAGCGCGCATAGGCCGTCTTCCAGGCCGCGAGCGGCTGGCGGAAGGCCGCGGCCGACGCCGTGAGGCCGTTCTCCGAGGCGCGCGTAGCCGCACGTCTCGAGCGCCGCGACGGTTCGCTCGCCGAGGCGCTCGTAGAAGGCCGCGAAGGCGTCGGCGTCCTCGGGCGCGGGGTCCGCGTAGACGATGCCGTTGTCCTGGAAGGCGCGCAGGACGGACTCGCGGCGGCCGGCCGGGCCGAAGGTGAGCCACGCCCACGTGCCCTCGGCCGGCAGGCGCTCGCCCGCCATCTCCGCCCGCACGTCCGCCTCGACGAGCGCGATAAGGCGCTGCTTGAGCTGGTCGTCAACCTCGGTCACCACGTCCAGGAGGTCCTCGGCGTCGACGCCCTGGTAGTGGAGGCGGTAGAGGCGGCGGTTGGAGTCCTGGCGCAGCGCGGCGAGCGCGGCCACCGAGTCGACGCGCTCGATGCGCTCTGTCGTCGCCACGGGGTCGAGGCCGCGGTAGTGCGACACGTCGTCCGACGTGAGCAGGCCGCGGAGCGCGCCCGTCGTCTCGTCGAGGATGACGAGGCGGCGCACGCGGTAGCGCATCATCGTGCGGATGGCGTCGAAGAGGCGCTCGTCGGCGCGGAGCGCGATCGGCGGGCGTTGCACGAGCGCCATCACGGCCGTGTCGCCGCCCAGCCCCGCCGCGACGACCCGCTCGACGACGTCGCCCTCGGTCACGACGCCGATCGGCTCGCCGCCCTGCACCACCACGACCGCGTCGGAGTCCGAGGCGGCCATCGCCTGCGCCGCGTCGCGGATGGTCGCCGTGGCCTCGACGGTCGCCGTCTGGCCCCTCAGGACCTTCCCGATGCTGGTGTCGAACAGGAGGAACGCGCCGGCGGCGTCGACGTCGTCGTCGCCCTGGCGGACGAAGCGCTTGATCTCGGCGTCGAAGTAGGCGCGGAAGGTTTCGTTGCTCTCGCGGAGCGCGTTGAAGGTCTCGGCCGCGATGAGCGCGCAGGCCGTCTGGTCCTCGACGGCGCGGGCCTCGTACGGCAGCGCGCCGCCCTGCATGAGGCCGTAGGCGCCGAACGCGCGGCCCTCGCCGCACATGTCGACCGTCCGGTTCGTCTCGCCATCGGACAGCCGCACGAGGCCGTCGGTGACGACGTAGAGCGCGCGGTGGATGTCCTCGCCCTGCTGCAGCACGACCTCGCCGGCGGCGTAGAACTCGACGGTCATGCGCTGGAGCAGGCTCGCGCGCTCGGCGTCGGAGAGCGACCGGAACGGCTCGGTGCGGGCGAAGAGATCTGCGACGGGGGCGAAGAGCGACGAGGCCATCGGGTGCGGGAGAGAAGGGAAGTGGCGCAAACTACCGGCCGCGCCACGCGCGGTTCGCATCGAGGCCTCCCTGACGGAGCGCGCCCGCCGAAACGTGCGTTTCGGCGGGCGCGGCAGCGTCGTCGAGCAGGCTACCCGTCAGCTGCGGACGGCACCGGTGCGGCGGTCGACCTGGAAGCGGCGGCCGCCGAGCTGGACCTCAGCGAGGTCCGACCCGCCGCGCGGCAGCGTGATCAGGATGTCGCGCGACACCTCGCGCGTCGTCGCGGTGCCGTCGGCACGCGTCGTGGTGACGGTCGCGGCGTAGGTGCCGCTGATCGTGCCCGAGACGGCGCGGTGCCAGTCCTCGACGACGCGACGCGGGCCGCGGACGTCGGCAAGGGTCAGCGCCGTCCGGGCGGTGACGGTGCGGCTGCCGCGCGGCCCGCCGAGCGAGTCGGCCGTGGCCCGCGTCGTCGTGCCGTTGACGGTGGCGAGGTCCTGGTCGAGCGTCGTCACGGCGAGGTCGGCCGTGAGGGCCGTCACGCGGTGCGTCGCGCGCGGCGTGACGAGGGACGCCGTGCCCGAGAGAATGTCGAAGTCGAGGGCGGTCGCGCCGGTGCGCTCGGCCTGCGGCTGGCCATCGGCTCCGAGAAAGCGGACGGTGGCGACGCGTGCGAACGACGCCGAGAACCGGCCGCCGTCACCCGTCCGCGCGCACTCCGACGTGAGCGTGTAGACGAGCGTCGCCTCGTCGAACGTGCGCGTGGGCTCGCAGCCGGGACGCGGCGGGAACGGCGGGCGGTCGCCGGGCGGACGGGTATCCGACGAGATGCCAGCGACGGCGACGGCAGCAGCGGCGTCCTCGAGCGCGCCGCCGCCGTCGAGCGAGAGCGTCTGCGCGACGACGAGCGCTGCGTCCTCCGTGTCGGCCGTTGCCGCAGCAGAGTCCAGGGGGGCGTCCGTCGCGGCATCGCAGCCGGCGAGGAGGGCGACGAGCGCGAACGCGGCGACGGCGCGGCGGGTGGAGTGGAGAGCCGTCATGGGCATGCGGGCAGGTGGGTGGGTACCAGAAGAGTAAGGCCCGCATGCCGGGCGTGTGTGTCGATGTCGTGTCGAAGCCCGCCGGAATCCGTGGCGATGCGCTACCGCGTGCCGAGGCGCCACGCACCCGTCCGGCTCGCCCGCTCGATCCATCCGGACGGCCCGGCGCGCCCGTCTTCGGCCACGCCGACGTCCTGCGCCGTCTGCTCGCGCGCCGGCCCCTCCGACGCGCGGATCGTGCCCTCGTACGAGAAGAACTCCGCGGCCCGGCCATCCGGCCCGACGAGCGCGATGCCGTCGGCAGGCCCGTTCTGGAGCCCCTCGACGTCTGTAAAGCCCTGGCCGGAGCCGTCGAGCGCACCGGAGAGGGGCACCGTCCGGTACACGCGGTCGCCGTTGTAGAGCGCGAGCGACCAGCCGGCGAGGCGTGCGCCGGGAAGGCCCGAGAGGCGGACGCCCTCGGCGCTGTCCTCGCCCGCATTGTCGTAGTGGAACGCCGAGATCCAGAGGTCCGACACGGCGCCGGCCGGCGACCCGGCCGCCTCAGTGCCTCGGGGCGGCGTGACGCCCGGCGCCGTGGCACCGCGCGGCGGCACGGTCGGGACGCCCTGCCCGAAGGCGCGGTCGGCGAGCGTCGGGTCCAGCACGAACGGGTTGGGCGTGCCCTGCTGCGTCGCGATCCACGCCGAGCGGTTCGCTTCTTCGGCATCGACCGGGTCGAGGCGCGCCCACCGAAGCAGCGTCGGGCGCATCTCGGCGAAGAAGGCGTCGCCACCCGAGGCGCGCGTTGAGGGTCCGTAGAGCGCGTAGACGTAGAAGACGGCGCGGGCGACGTTGCCCTTGTCGTCCTGCCGCGGCTCCCAGCGGCCCGCACCACGCTCAGACCAGCGCTCGCGGTGGTCGGTGGGCGGCTGCGACTGGGCGTGGTCCAGCGTGTACCACGCGTCCGCCTGCTCGTCCGGCACGTCGCCGTAGGGCAGGTTGCCGCGGCTCGAGTTGACGTTGTCGCGGACGGGGTAGAGGTGGTGCATGTCGCTCCGCAGCGGCTCCTCGCGGGCGCCCTTGGACTGCGGCCACGTGTGCTCCGTGTTGATCCCGTTCTGGAACGCGACCGTCGACGGGTCGCCCGGCGGCAGGACGAGTTCGTAACCGGTGTACGGATCTCGGAGGCGCCCGTCTGTCCGCATGTAGTACGTGAACAGGAGGTCGCGGGCGCGGTCGTAGCCGAGCGTCCGCTCGGGCGTGTAGTCCGCGCGGAGGGCTGCGAGGAGGTCGCCGGCGGCGAGGTCGGGCAGGACGGACTGCGGCTCGACGGTGTCGAACGGTGCGGCGGGATCCGCGGGCGCAGACGGGCCGGCGGGCGGCGCAGCCGGGCGCGAGCAGCCGGCGAGGACGAGCAGCAGGGTCAACCCTGACCCCATGAGGAGACGTTTCATGGGGCCGAACCTACCGCGGCGCCGGTGCGGGGAATCCTGATCCGCGCACCGGCCGGCAACCGTCACGGCGCAGGCAGGTACGTCCGCTCCCTTCTCCCTCCCCTCCGATGACGCCCTCCGACGCTGCCGCGGCACACGTGCCGCACTACACCGAGACGCCCACGCCGGCCCTCGCCGGGGACACCGAGCGGATGGTCACGACGGTTGCCGGCGGCCTGCTGGCGCTGTTTGGCCTGTCGCGGCGCTCGCTGCCCGGCATCGCCATCGCCGGCATCGGCGGCGCGCTCGTCGTCCGCGGCGTTCGCGGACGCCTCGGGCTGGCCCCGGCGCCGGTCGAGATCGACCAGGCGCAGAGCGTCCTCGTCCCGCGTCAGGACGCCTACGCCTTCTGGCGCCAGTTGGAGAACCTGCCGCGCTTCATGGAGCACCTCCGCTCGGTCGAGCAGATCACCGAGACGCGCTCGCGGTGGACGGCCAAGGGCCCGGGGCCGCTGCCGGACGTCACGTGGGAGGCCGACATCGTCGAGGATGTCCCGGGCGAACGCATCGTCTGGCAGTCGCTCCCCGGCGCAGACGTCGACAACGCCGGCCACGTGCGCTTCGAGGACGGGCCGGACGGCCTTACGGAGGTCTACGCGCGGATCACGTACCGTCCGCCGGCCGGATACCTCGGCGCGGCCGTCGCGAAGTGGCTCGACCCGGTCCTCGGCACGTCCGTCCGCCGCGACATCGCGCGCTTCAAGAGCGTCCTCGAGGCCGGCGAGGTCCCGACCAACGACCCGAGGGTGACCGGCGCCTGAGCAGGCGCCGCTCCCTCCCGACGCTGAACGGTTGGCGTCAGGATTTTCTCCTCTCACCTCCCGTCTCCCCATGCGCGCCTCTCTTCCTCTCGCTGCCCTCGCCCTCGTCGCCTCGGGCTGCATGTCAGCCTCCCACATGTCCGCCCCGGTGGCGACCGTGACGATGCCTGCCGCGACGATGCAGACCGGACCGATCCCGCCCGCGATGGGCCTGATGAACGTCCAGCCGATCGGCCCGGCGCCGGCGTGGGCGCCCAACATCGACCCGCAGATGCAGGCTGTCGTCGAGCAGCTCATGTCGTTCGAGCAGCCGTCGTTCCCCGACATGACCGCCTTCCAGGCGCGCAACGCCAAGTCCGCGACGGGCGCCGTGCAGGCGCTGATGATGAAGGCCGGGATGGCGCCGGTGCCGCCGGCCGTGGACGTCTCGCACCGCATCCTTCCCGTAAGCACGCCCGACGGCGTGTTCGTGCGGATGTACACGCCGCTCGCCGGCTCCGGCCCCCGGCCCGTCATCGTGTACTACCACGGCGGCGGCTGGGTCATCGCGGACCTCGACACGTACGAGCCGGGCGCGATGGCGCTCGCCGAGCAGACCGGCGCCGTCGTCGTCTCGGTCGCGTACCGCCTCGCGCCGGAGAACACGTTCCCGGCGCAGCACGAGGACTCGTTCGCGGCATACCAGTGGGTGACGGAGCATGCGGCCGAGATCGGCGGCGACCCCACCCGGATCGCGACGGCCGGCGAGAGCGCCGGCGGCAACCTCGCCGTCGCCGTCGCGCTTATGGCGAAGCAGCGCGGCGTCCGCCTGCCGGTCGGCATCGTCTCGGTCTACCCGATCGCAGATGGCGACACGCAGAGCCCGTCCTACGACCAGTACGCGCAGGCCGTCCCGCTGAGCCGTCCTGCGATGGCCTGGTTCTTCGACAAGACGCTCGCGACGCCAGCCGACGCGCGTAACCCGCTCATCTCGCTCACGCGCGCCGACTTCTCCGGCTTCCCACCGACCACGATCATCAACGCCCAGATCGACCCGCTCGCCTCAGACGGCGAGGAGCTCGCCGCGGCCATGCAGCGCGCTGGCGTCGACGTGCAGCGCCGGCAGTTCGACGGCGTCACGCACGAATTCTTCGGCATGGGAGCTGTGCTCGAGCAGGCCGTACAGGCGCAGCAGCTCGCAGCAAGCCGCCTCCGCGCCGTCTTCGGAACGCGCTAGAGGGACGAACGGAGCCCGCTCCAGGGGCACAGCCGGTGCAGCTGTGCTTCGCCCGGTCGGGCTCTCCGTATCCCGCGCACCCCGTCACCCCCTCACCCCTCCCCCTGATGAAAGCTCTCTGCTGGCACGGCACCGAGGACGTCCGCGTGGACACCGTGCCCGACCCGACCCTCCTCAACGACCGCGACGCCATCATCAAGGTCACGCGGACCGCCATCTGCGGCTCGGACCTGCACCTCTACGACGGCTACATCCCCACGATGCAGGCCGGCGACGTGCTCGGGCACGAGTTCATGGGCGAGGTCGTCGAGATCGGCAAGGGCGTCTCGAACCTGAAAAAGGGCGACCGCGTCGTCATCCCGTTCCCGATCTCGTGCGGCTCCTGCCACCACTGCAAGCGGACCGAGTTCTCGCTCTGCGACAACTCGAACCCGAACGCCGAGCTCATGGAGGCGGCCTACGGCTACTCGGGCGCCGGCCTCTTCGGCTACTCGCACATGATGGGCGGCTACGCCGGCGGGCAGGCCGAGTACGCCCGCGTCCCCTACGCCGACGTCGGGCCGTACAAAGTGCCGGACTCGCTCACGGACGACCAGGTCCTCTTCCTCACCGACATCTTCCCGACGGGCTACATGGCCGCCGAGAACTGCGGCATCAAGGAGGGCGACACCGTCGCCGTGTGGGGCTGCGGGCCGGTCGGTCTCTTTGCGCAGATCTCGGCCAAGATGATGGGCGCACGCGTTATCGGCATCGACCGCTTCCAGGAGCGCCTGGACATGGCCCGGAATTTTGCCGGGTCGGAGGTCCTCAACTACGAGGAGGTCGACGTGCTCGCCGTGCTCCGCGAGATGACGGCTGGCCGCGGCCCGAACCACGTCATCGAGGCCGTCGGGCTTGAGGCGCACGGGATCGGCGCGATGGGCCTCTACGACAAGGTGGACCAGGCGCTGCGCCTCGAGACGGACCGCGCCTACGCGCTCCGCCAGGCGATCCAGGCGTGTGGCAAGGGCGGCACGGTCTCGATCCCGGGCGTCTATGGAGGCGTGGTCGACAAGTTCAACATCGGCGCGGCCTTCGGAAAGGGGCTCACGTTCAAGATGGGCCAGACGCACGTGCAGCGCTACCTCCCGCGCCTCCTGCAGCACATCGAGGACGGCGACCTGGACCCGAGCTTCATCATCACCCACCGCGCCCCGTTGGAGAAGGCGCCGGAGATGTACAAGACGTTCCGCGACAAGCAGGACGGATGCATCAAGGTCGTGCTAGACCCGCTCGGGTCGGCGTGACGCGCGAGTGCCCGTCCGGCGGGTCACGGCTCTGGGGCTAAGATTTAGCACTCCGACCACCCCTTTCGAATCGCATTCCAAAAGATGCCCCGCCCCTCCCTCATCCTCGCCGCGGCGGGCGTCGTCGCCGCGGCACGCGTGCTCCGGTCGAGGCGGCGCGTCTCGTTCGCGCGACGCGTCGCCGTGATCTCGGGCGGGAGCCGCGGGCTCGGGCTGCTCCTCGCGCGGCGCCTCGTGGACGAGGGGGCGCACGTGGCGTTGCTGGCGCGCACGCCTGAGGACCTCGATGCGGCTGTTGCCGAGCTGGGCGCGGCGGCGCTCGCCGTGCCGTGCGACGTGCGCGACAAGCGGGCCGTCGAGAGCGCCATCTCGGTCGTCGTGGAACGCCTCGGCGCGCCCGCGCTCCTCATCCACGATGCGGGCGTGATCTCGGTCGGCCCCGAGGAGCATATGGACGATGCTGCCTACGCCGAGTCGCTCGGCGTTCACTTCTGGGGCGCGCTCTACCTCACCGAGGCCGTCCGCCCACACCTGCCGACGGACGGGACGGCGCGGATCGGGTACGTCGCGTCCATTGGCGGGCGCGTCTCGATCCCGCACCTCGGGCCGTATTCGGTTGGCAAGCATGCGCTCGTGGGCTACGCCGATGCGATGCGCGCCGAGTTGGCCGAGGACGGCATCGCCGTCACGACGATCACGCCGGGCCTTCTCCGCACCGGCTCGCACCCGAACGCGCAGATCACGGGGCAGCACGAGAAGGAGTACGCGTGGTTCGCGATCGGCGACGCGACGCCGTTCGCCTCGATGGACGGCGGCCGCGCTGCGGACCAGATCCTGGACGCCCTCCGCCACGGCGACCCGGCCCTCACGCTGACCCTGCCGGCGAAGCTCGCCGCCGCCGCGGATGGCGTCGTGCCAGGGCTCGTCGGGCAGATCTCCACGCTTGTCGCCCGCCTGCTGCCTGCCGCGACGGGTTCCGAGGGGGACGACTCGAAGACCGGCTGGCAGAGCGTCTCGGCTCTCGCGCCGAGTCCGCTCACCGCCCTCGCGGACGCGCAGACGGCTCCCAAACAACGAACTGCGCGGCCACGCCCCGCCGGCCGACGACGACGCGTGATCTCTGTCCCTACTGGCGCTGACATGCGCCTTCTCGCCCGCGCCGAGCCGCTCGGCCTCCGGCCGCCCGCGCCCGGCCTCCGCGTCGTCGTCGGCATTCCCGCCCGCGACGAGGCCGACGGCGCCGTCGGCCTCGTCGAGGCGCTCGCCCGGCAGGTCGATGCAGCAGGGCGTCCGCTTGCTCCGGGAACGGTCGAGGCCATTCTGCTCGTCAACAACACGACGGACGGGACGGCCGAGGTGGCGCGCCGCGCCGCGCGTGAGGTGGCTGGCGTGACGGTTCACGTCGCCGAGGTCTGCCTCGCGCGGCACGAGGCGCACGTCGGGCGCGCCCGCCAGCTCGCACTCGATGCGGCCTACCTGCGCCTCGGAGGGCAGGGACTCATCCTCACGACCGACGCCGACACGCGCCCCGCGCCCGACTGGATCGCGCAGACGGAGGCAGAGATCGCGCTGGGCGTCGACGCCGTCGGCGGGCGCATCCTGCTCCACCCCGACGACTGCGCGGCGCTCCCGCCGGCGCTCGCCAGGCTCGTGCACCTCGACGCCGAGTACCGCCGCGCGCTCGAGCGCGTGCGCGACCTGCTCGCGCCGGACGCGCACGACCCGTACCCGCGGCACCACCAGCACTTCGGCGGCTCGTTTGCCGTGACGGCCGCGGCGTACGCCCGCGCCGGCGGCATCCCGTGCGTGCCGCACCTCGAGGACCTGGAGTTTTACCGCGCGCTCGTCGCCTGCGGCGCGCGCGTGCGCCACTCAGACCGCGTGCGCGTCTGGACGTCCGCGCGGCGCGTCGGGCGTGCCGGTGCGGGGCTCGCGCACGAGATGGCGCGGATGGACGGGCTCGCGGCGGACGGCCTGCCGCTGCTCGTCGAGAGCGCCGCGCACGCTGGCGCGCGCCTCGCAGACCTCGGCCGGTGGCGCCTCCGTCACCCCGACTGCCCGCCGCCGGTGTCGCTCACCGAGGCGCCGCACCCGCTCCCGTCCAGTGCGCAGCAGGACGTCGGCGGCGCGCTCGCGGACATGCTCAGCCTCGCCGAGCGCCTCGAACAGCTTTCCTTCGAGGCGCGCCTCGACCTCGCCCCCGCCCGGCTCGCTGCCTGATGCAGATCCTCACTCCCCCGCCCACCGAGGCGCTCGTCCGCACCGCCCGAGACGCGGCCACGGCCATCGCCGCGACGGCGGCCGACCGCGACGCCGATGCCGCTTTCCCCGAAGTCGAGATCGACATTCTGCGCCGCGCCGGGCTCCTCGCGGCCGTCCTGCCGGAGCGACTCGGCGGAGCCGGACTCGGCGGCCCGGGCACGCGCCATGCGCTCTACCGCGTCCTCGCGCACGTCGGATGGGGCAGCCTGCCTGTCGGGCGCGTCTTCGAGGGGCACGTCAACGCACTCGAACTCGTCCTCACCTTCGGGACCGAGGCGCAGCAGGACGCCGCGGCGCGAGACGTCGCGACGGGCCACCTGTTCGGCGTCTGGAACACGCAGGGCGCGCAGGGCACAGCGTTTCACGAGCAGGCCGACGGGACGCTCCGGATGTCGGGCGCCAAGACGTTCGGCTCGGGCGCCGGCCACGTCACGCGCCCCGTCGTGACCGGCGCGCTCATCGGCGCGGATGGCACGGACGCCGGCTGGCAGATGGCCGTCGTCCCACTCGATGGCGAGGACGCGCGCGTCGTCCCGGACTCGTGGCGCGGCGCCGGGATGCGCGCCTCGACGTCGGCCCGCGTGGTCTTTGACGGCCTCACGCTGGAGCCCCACGCGCTCGTCGGCGCGCCGGGCGACTACTTCCTCGAGCCCGGTTTCAACGGCGGCGCCGTGCGCTTCGCGGCCGTCCACGCCGGCGGCGCCCGCGCCCTGCTCGACGCGACGGTCGGCTTCCTGCGCGAGACGGGCCGGACGGACGACCCGCACCAGCGCGCGCGCGTCGCCCGAGCCGCCATCGCGGCAGAGACGGCGGACCTGTGGCTGCTCGGCGCTGCCCGCCTGCGCGAGTCTGGCGCGCCGGCCCACGACGAGACGCCGTACGCCGCGCTCGTCCGAACCGCCGTCGCCGAGGCATGCCTAACGGTCCTCGACCTCGCCGACCGCTGCGTCGGCGCGCGCGGCCTCCTGCAGCCGTCTGTGGTTGAGCGCGTCGGCCGCGACCTGCGCCTCTACCTCCGCCAGCCCGCGCCCGACGCCGTCCTCGATGCCGCCGGTGCCGCGCTCCTCGCCGACCCCGGCCTCGCCCGTGGCTCCAGTGTCTGACTCGCTCCTCGCCGACCCCGAGCGCCTCGAGCTCCGCGCGCCAGCGTACGCCGCGTCGCTCGGCCGGACCGTCGTCGTCGCGCCGCACCCGGACGACGAGTCGCTCGCCTGCGGAGGTCTCCTCGCCCTTCTCGCCCGAGCCGGCGTCGAGGCGCACGTCGTCGTCGTCGCAGACGGGTCGGCGTCGCACGTCGGCTCGACGGCCTTCCCACCGAGCCGGCTCGCCGCGCTGCGCGAGGCCGAGGTGCGCGAGGCGGTCCGCCGCCTCGGCCACGGCGAGCGGACGCACCTGCTGAACCTTCCGGATGGCGCGGTACCGATGCCTGGAGCGGACGACTTCGCTCCCGCCGTCGTCGCCCTGCGCGCGCTCATCGAGGCGCTCCAGCCCGAAACGCTCGTCCTGCCGTGGCGCCGCGACCCGCACCCGGATCACGTCGCGGCATGGCACATCGCCGACGCCGCCGCGCCCGTCGGCGTCCGCCGCCTCGAAGCGCCCGTCTGGGCGTGGCACCGCGGCGGGCCGGACGCCGCGCCGCGCGCCGATGAGGCGACCGCGTGGCGCCTCGACATCTCGCCCGTCCTCGCCGAGAAAGCCGCTGCCATTGCCGCCCATGTCTCGCAGGTGACCGGTCTCATCTCAGACGCCGACGAGGCCTTTACGCTCACGCCCGAGTTGCTCGCGCCGTTCGAGCGCACCTGGGAACTGTACATGGACGCGGCCTAAGGTTTGGGCTCGCTCCGCCTGACCGCACTCCAAGCCACAAACCACGTCAATGTCCCTCCCGCCCTCCTACTTCGACGACGTCTACGCGGCCAACGCAGACCCGTGGGATTTCGAGACGAGCCCGTACGAGGCGGCCAAGTACACTGCGACGCTCGCCGCGCTGCCGCATGACCGCTACGCGTCAGCCTTCGAAGTGGGGTGCTCGATTGGCATCCTAACGGAGCGTCTCGCCGCGCGGTGCGACCGCCTGCTCGCCGTCGACGTGGCCGAGGCGGCGCTCGCGCAGGCGCGCGAGCGCCTCGGCAAAGCACCGAACGTAACGGTCGAACGCCGCGTGCTTCCAGACGACTTTCCCGACACTCCCGCCGATGGCGCCCCGTTCGACCTCATCCTCGTCAGCGAGGTCGGCTACTACTTCTCCGAGCCGGACCTCGCCCTGTTCCGCACGCGCTGCGCCCAGGCGCTCCAGCCCGGCGGGACGCTTCTGCTGGTCCACTGGACGCCGCCCGTGCCAGACTACCCGCTGACGGGCGACGCCGTCCACGACGCGTTCCTCGCCGACCCGGCGTTCCGCCACGTCTCGGGCAGCCGCGCGCCCGAGTACCGCCTCGACCTGCTCGAGCGCGCCGCGTGAAGGTGCGGTGCGGACCCGATCTGGAGTGGCGTCCGTAAACGGGACCCGTCGCCCACCTGGCCGCCCCGTGCTCAATTCCCGCCTCCGCCACACGCCCGCCGTCATCGCGGGCCTCGTCGTCGTCGGCATGGCGGCTGCCGCCGTTGGCATCGCACGCAGCCCGGAGGTGGGCGTGGTCCTGCCAGACCCGATCTCGCGCGACCTCCAGGCCATCATGGCGCGCGACACGCTGAAGGTGCTCGCGAGCTACAACTCGACGAGCTACTTCCTCTACCGCGGCGAGCCGATGGGCTACGAGTACGAGCTGCTCAAGGACTTCGCCGAGGAGAACGGCATCGTGTTCCGCATCCGCGTCGTCCCGCGCGACAGCCTGCTGTACTACCTCAACGCCGGCGAGGGCGACATCGCCGCGGCGCGCCTCGTCACGTCCCGCGAGGACACGCTACAGGTGTCGTTCACGACGCCGCTCTACGAGACCGACGCCGTGATCGTGCAGCAGACGGCGCCGTTCGACTCGCTCGCCGACCCCGTCGCGGCGGCGGCCGTCGCCGGATCGACGCCGGCCGACATCGCGCGCCTGCGCCGTGGCACGCAGATGCCCATCGACGTCCGCGCGCGCGCCATTCAGGACCCGCGCGAGCTCGCCGGCGAGCGCGTGTTCGTCTCCGAAGACGACCCCTTCGCGGACCGCCTCGTGGAGCTCGAGGACGACATCACGGGCGACATCAAGGTTGTCGAGGTCGACACGACGTCCGAGTCGCTCATCCGGCAGGTCGCGCGCGGCAACATTGCGCTCACCGTCGCCCAGGAAAACGTCGCGGACCTCGAGGCGGGCTACTTCAGCAACCTCGCCATCACGCCGACCATCGGCGACCCGAGCGGCATCGGCTGGGCGGTGCGCCGCAACGCGCCTGCGCTGCGCCGCGCCCTCAACGCGTGGATCCAGGAGAACCGCTCCTCGACGCGCTGGGCCGCTCTCTACCAGCGCTACTTCGTCGACAGCCGCGGCTACCGCGAGCGCATCGAGACGGGCTACCTCACCGCCGAGACGGGCACGCTCTCGGACTACGACGCGCTCCTGCGGCAGGCCGCGCCGACCATCGGCTGGGACTGGCGCCTGCTCGCGAGCCAGATGTTCCAGGAGAGCCGCTTCGACGCGCAGGCGCGCTCGTGGGCCGGCGCTCAGGGCCTCCTCCAGATCATGCCCGCGACCGCCCGCGAGTTGGGCGTCGCGGACCCCTACGACCCGCGCGCCAACATCGCTGGCGCGGTGAAGTACCTCGACTGGCTCGACCGCGAGTACTGGCGCGACGCCATCCCAGACTCGACCGAGCGCGTCCGCTTCATCCTCGCGAGCTACAACGTCGGGGCGGGCCACGTCATGGACGCGCAGCGCCTCGCGACGGCCAGCGGCGGCGACGCGACGCGCTGGGCCGACGTCGCGTACTGGCTGCTCCAGAAGTCGCGCGCCGAGGTCTACAACCGCCCCGAGGTGCGCCACGGCTACTGCCGCGGCCTCGAGCCGGTCCAGTACGTCCAGCGCATCATGGACCGCTACGCGACCTACGCCCAGTTCCTCTCAGACGAACGGGCATCAGCGTGAGCGAGGAGAGCAGCAGAGGCTGGGAGAGCGCGTGTCGGGGTCGAAGCCGTCTTACCCTCCCGTCTCTTCTCGCCTGCCTTCTGCGTATGCGCCGCTGCGCCTTCCTAACGCTGGACGACCCGACCGGATTCGTCATCGACGACGCGCTCGCCGTCGCGCCGCTCGCACGCCTCGGCTGGCACGTCGAAAGCGTCTCGTGGCGCGCTGACGTGGACTGGAGCGCGTTCGAGGCCGTCATTATCCGCTCGCCGTGGGACTACCACGCACACCCCGACGCGTTCCTTTCTGCTCTGGACCACATCGCTGCCGAGACGCTTCTGATCAACGGCGTTAGGACCGTCCGCTGGAACTTGCGCAAGACGTACTTGAAAGAGCTTGAAGCGGCCGGCGTGCCGATCGTCCCGACGGTCTGGCTGGAGCGCCTCGCGCCCGGCGCCCTGCCCGGCCTGTTCGACGCAGTCGCCGCAGGAGAGATGGTCGTCAAGCCGGTCGTCGGGGCGAATGCGAGCGGCGCGTTTCGCCTTACCCGGGAGAGCCTGGCGGACACCGACCTCGTGGCGCGTGTCGAGGCGACGTATGCCGACGCCGCGCTGATGGCGCAGCCGTTCGTGCCGGCCGTCGTCGCCGAGGGCGAGTTCTCGGTCTTCGCCTTCGGCGGACGCGTGAGCCACGCGATCCTCAAGACGCCGAAGCCGCTGGACTTCCGCGTGCAGGAGGAGCACGGCGGGCGCATCACGGCCATCGTGCCCGAGACCGCGCTGCTCGCCGCGGCGCAGGCCGCCTTCGACGCCTCGGCGGCCGCGACCGGCGAGGCGCCGCTCTACGCCCGCGCCGACCTCGTCCGCACGCCGGCCGGCGGCTTCTGGACGATGGAGGTCGAACTTATCGAGCCCGCGCTCTACTTCCGCATGGATCCCGGCGCGGCGGAGGCGTTCGCCCGAGCCTTCGACGAGCGGATGCGAGAAAATGCGATTTGACGTGTCTAGCTCGAGGGTGCGGCCTCTGAAGGCGAGCCCGATCGGGCTATAAACGTCCAACCCAATCCTGTCCATGCCCGCCACCCGGCCCGTCGCCCAGTCCCTGCAGGAGTACGCGCGCGGCATCGGCGGCGGCTTGCTGTTCAGCCTGCCGCTGTTCTACACGATGGAGATGTGGGCCATCGGGATGAGCGCGTCGCCGCTGCGCCTCGCGGCCGTCGTCGGCGGGACGTTCGCGCTGCTCGTGGCCTACAACCGCTTCGCCGGCATCCACGGCAGCCACCGCGCGCTGGACGACGTGCTCGAGTCGGTCGAGGAGATGGGCCTGGGGCTGCTCGTCGCCGGCGGCCTGCTCGCGCTGCTCGGTCGCTTCCCCGAGACGCCGTTCTCGCCGGACGCGCTCGGCATCCTGACCATCGAGGGCATGGCAGCGGCCATCGGCGTCTCGGTGGGCACGGCGCAACTCGGCCAGACGCCGGACAAAGAGGAGGGCGAGTCGGACGACGACACGGACGACGAGACGGAGCCGCGGTCGCTCGGCGGCGAGATCGTCGTGGCGCTCTGCGGCGCGTTCCTCGTCGCCTCGAACGTGGCGCCGACCGAGGAGGTGCTGCTGCTCGGGACCGAGGCGGGCATGGGGCGCCTCGCCGGGCTCGTCGCGCTGTCGCTCGTCGTGGGCGGCGGGCTGCTCTACGCGAGCGCCTTCCGCGGCGCGCGGCGCCTCACCGGGTCGTCGATGGGGCCTGTGCGCGGGACGATCCTGACGTACGCCGTCTCCGTCGCTGCCTCCTTCGCGATGCTCGCCGTGTTCGGGCACGTGCAGACGGCCGGCGTCGCGGCAAGCATCGGGCCGCTCGTCGTGCTTTCCTTCCCTGCGATGCTCGGCGCCTCGGCCGGCCGCCTCCTCCTCGGCTCCTCCTGATGCCCGACACCAACCCAAACCCGCGCAACGCCTTCGAGAACGCCGTCTTCGCGCTTGGCCTGTTGCTCGTCGTGGCGCTCCTCGGGGCGCTCGTCTACCAGAGCGTCGAGGGTCCGGACGGCCCGGCCGACATCCGCGCGAGTGTCGGTTCGGCGGCGACGGAGGGTGGCGGCGCACGGGCGCACGTCGTCGTGGCGAATGCGGGCGGAGCCGTTGCGGAGGACGTGCGCGTCGAGGTGTGCGGGCCCGGCGGCCCAACGGGCGAGCCCGTCTGCGCCGAGGCGCAGGTCCCGTACGTGCCGGCCGGGGCCGAGCGCGGCGCCGTCGTCGGCTTCCGCAAGGCGCCCTCGGGCGCGCTGTCGGCGCGCGTCGTGAGCTACCTCGAGCCGTAGTGCGCGCCGTCGTCACCGGGTCCAGCGGCTTCCTCGGCCGCGCCTTCGCCGCGGCCCTCACTGCCCGCGGCGACGCCGTGACGGGCCTCGACACCGCGCCGCCGCCAGCCGGGGCGACGTGGACGACGGTGCAGGCGGACCTCTCCGCGCCGGGCGCGTGGCAGGACGCCCTCGCCGGCGCCGACCTCGTGATCCACGCCGCGGCGCGCGTCGGGGAGAGCGGCACAGCGGCGCAGTTCCACGAGTCGACGGTCGAGACGACGCGCCGTGTGCTGCGCGCGGCGGAGACGGCCGGGCGCCTCGTCCACGTGTCGTCCATCGTCGTCCACGGCCGCGATTTCCCCGACGGCGTCGACGAGACGGGTCCGCTGCGAACGACGGGCAACCCGTACACCGACGCCAAGGTGGCGTCCGAGCTGCTCGTCCTCGCCGCGATGGCGGCGGGGCGCGTGCGCGCGAGCGTGATCCGGCCGGGCGACGTGTACGGCCCCGGCTCGGCGCAGTGGACGGTCCGCGCCGTCGAGATGCTGCGCGCGGGCCGCTTCGCGCTCGTCGACGGGGGCCGCGGCGTGCTGTCGCCCGTCTTCGTGGACGACGTGGTCGCGGGCGGGCTCGCCGTGGCCGATTCGCCTCGGGGCGCGGGCGAGGTCTTCCACATCACGGGTGGCGTCGGCGTCTCGCCCCGAGATTTTTTCGGGCGCTACGCCGCGATGCTCGGCGTGCCGCTGCGGTCGGTCCCATATCCCGTCGCCGTGGCGATCGCGCCCATCGTCGCCGGCCTGTTCCGCCTCGTGGGCAAGGAGCCGCCGCTGTCGGGGCGGACGCTCGAGTACGTCACGCACCCGGGCACGTACTCCATCGCGAAGGCCGAGCGCCTCGTCGGCTGGCGCCCGGCAGTGGATCTCGACGAGGGGATGCGGCGGACGGAGGCGTGGCTCCGCGCGACGGGCCGGCTGTAGCGCCTTCACCAAGGTTCGTCCGAACCCCGCCGCGCAGGCCGCGTACGGCGGGGATTCCCCCCGCGCCGTGCTCGACGTCGTCCCGCTCGGGACCGGCTCCGCCCTCCCGACGAAAACCCGCCACCTCTCCGCGACGGCCGTCCGCCGCGCGGGCCGCGTCGTGCTGTTCGACTGCGGCGAGGGCACGCAGCTCCAGATGCAGCGCGCGGGCCTCGGCCGCGGGCGCCTCGACGCGGTCTGCATCACGCACCTCCACGGCGACCACCTCTTCGGCCTGCCGGGCCTGCTCACGACGCTCTCGATGATGGACCGGACCGAGCCGCTGACGCTGGCCGGTCCACGCGACCTCGAAGGCATCCTCGCGGCGCTGCCCGGGACGCGCCCCGAGAACCTCTCGTTCGAGATCCGCCACGTCCCGCTTTCAGAGGGCTTCGAGCACGCCGTCGTCTACGAGGACGAGCACGTCACGGTCGAGGCGCGGCCGCTTGAGCACCGCGTTTTCTGCGCCGGCTACCGCTACCAGGAAAAGACGCAGCCGGGCCACGTCGACGGCGACGCGGCGCGGGCGGCGGGCCTCACGCGCCGCGAGGAGTTTGACGCGGTAAAGCGCGGCGACGACGCGGTCTTGCCCGACGGGACGCGCGTCCCGGCCGCGGGCCTCGTCGGGCCGCCGCGCCCCGGCGCCTCGGTCGCGTACGTCCTCGACACGATGCCCTGCGCCGGCGGGATCGCACTCGCGCGAGGCGCCGATCTCCTTATCCACGAGGCGACCTTCGGCGAGGAGCGCGCCGCACGCGCGGTCGAGGTCGGACATTCGACGGCCCGGCAGGCCGCCGAGGTCGCGCGCGAGGCCGGCGCGCGGCGCCTGCTCATCACCCACTTCTCGGCCCGCTACGACTCGCCGCAGGCGCTCGTCGGCGAGGCGCGCGCCGTCTTCCCGAACACGGACGCGGCCGTCGAGCTCGAGGTCGTCCCCGTCTCCCCGCCCAAGTTGTGAGTGCGTCGTTTTACCCCTGCCCCACGTTCAGCGTCATCCCGAACGGAGCGAGCCCTCGGCGAGCGCAGGTGAGGGATGACGGCGTAGGAAGACCAGAAGAGAGACCGTGCCTCGCGCACACCTGCCCTGTCGTAGCCCCGCCCGATGCCTGACGCCGTCCCGAAACGCTCCGACCGCCGCCTCGCCGGGCGCCTTGGCGCCATCCTGTGGCCGTACCGCCGCTACGTCGCCGCGGCGCTCGTGCTCACCGTCTCGACGGCCGCTGCTCGGGCCGCTGCGGCCGCGCCTCATCCAGGTCGCCATCGACGACCACGTCGCCACGGGCGACGTGCCGGGGCTGCTGAAAATCGTGGCCATCCTCGCGGCCGTGCTCGTCGCCGAGGGCCTGTCGTCGTTCGGGCTGACGTACCTCACGCAGTGGATCGGGCAGCACGCGCTCTTCGACCTCCGCGGGCGCATCGTGCGCCACATCGAGCGCCAGCGCCTCGCCTTCTTCGACCGGACGCCCATCGGGACGCTCATCACGCGCGCGACGTCCGACATCGAGGCGCTCGCGGACCTGCTCTCGGCCGGCGCCGTCCAGATCATCGGCGACTCGGCGCGGATCCTTTTCATCGCCGGCTTCATGCTGTCGCTGGACCTCAAGCTCGGCCTCGTGGCCCTCGCGAGCCTGCCGCCGATGCTCGTCGCGACCGAGATCTTCCGGCGCAAGATGCGCGGCGCCTACCGCGAGACGCGGACGCAGGTCTCGCGCCTCAACGCGTTCATGCAGGAGCACGTGACGGGCATGTCGGTCGTCCAGATCTTCGGCCGCGAGACCGAGGAGCAGCGCCGCTTCGAGGCCATCAACAAAGACCACCGCGACGCCCAGATCCAGACGGTCTACTACTTCGCGGCCTTCTTCCCGGTCGTGGACTTTATCGCCGCCTGCGCGCTCGCGGCCGTCCTCTGGTTCGGCGGGACCGAGGCCATGCGCGACGCGCTGACCATCGGCACGCTCGTCGCGTTCGTCCAGTACGTCCGCATGTTCTTCGAGCCCGTCCGCAACCTCTCGGACCAGCTCAACTCGGTCCAGGCCGCCTTCGCCGCCTCAGAGCGCGTCTTCGACCTTCTGGACGACGACCAGTCGCTGCCCGTCGCCGCGGCGCCGCAGCACCTCCCCGCCGGCCGCGCCGCGGGGCGGATCGTCTTCGAAAACGTCTGGTTCGCCTACGGCGAGCCGACGGCGGCCGACGAGCCCGCGAGCGCCGGCGCGGAGCCGACGCCTCCCGACTGGGTCCTCCGCGACGTCTCGTTCGTCGCCGAGTCCGGCAGCACGCTGGCCCTCGTCGGCGCGACGGGCTCGGGCAAGACGACCATCCTCTCGCTGCTGCTGCGCTTCTACGAGCCGCAGCGCGGCCGCATCACGCTCGACGGCATCGACGTGAAAGACCTGCCGCTGGACGAGCTCCGGACTCAGATCGGGCTCGTCCTCCAGGACGTGTTCCTGTTCTCGGGCTCGGTCGAGGAGAACGTGACGCTCGGCCGGACGGACGTGCCGCACGAGCGCGTCGTGCGCGCGGCGGCCCTCGTCGGCGCGGACCGCTTTATCGACCGGATGCCGGACGGCTACGCGTCCGAGGTCGGCGAGCGTGGCGGGGCGCTCTCGCTCGGGCAGCGCCAGCTGCTGTCGTTCGTGCGGACGCTGCTCTACGACCCCGCCGTCCTCGTCCTCGACGAGGCGACGTCGTCCGTGGACACCGAGACGGAGGAGGCTGTCCAGCACGCCGTCGACCTCCTCATGGACGGACGGACGGCCGTCGTCGTGGCGCATCGCCTCTCGACGATCCAGCACGCCGAGCAGATCCTCGTGCTCCACAAGGGCGTCGTCCGCGAGCGCGGCTCGCACCAGGCGCTCCTCGCGCAGGACGGCATGTACCGCCGGCTCTACGAGCTCCAGTTCGCCGAGCAGGAGAGCGCCGGCTGAGCCGGGCACCGTTCGGCGCCGTGCGCCGTTCGACCTTTCCACCCCACACGCTGTCCATGCGCACGCTCTCGCTCGCCCTGCTCCTCGCCACGCTCGGCGCGTCCGGCCTCACCGGCTGCGCCCGCGGCGTCACCATCGACGACGCCTACGGCCGCCCCGACGCCACGCGCTGGACGTACTTCGAGGTCCCCGCCCAGACGACCATCGACGCGATCTCGGAGTACTACTCGAGCCGCGGCATCGCGACGGAGTCGGCGCGAGACGAGGCCGGCGGCGTCGTGCTGACGCTCGCCAACCGCAGCGGCGGCGTGGACACGGGCCAGATCCTGATCCAGTCGGTGGCCGTCGAGGGCTTCCAGTCGCGCGCGCAGCTCTACCCGAACCGCAGGCCGCTGCCCCGCGATGTCGAGACGTACGTCACGCGCGAGCAGAACTGACGCCGCGACGACGTCTCAGCCCGCACAGCAACGCCCCGGCCCGACAGATCGGGCCGGGGCGTTGCTGCGTGGCACGCGCGTAAAAAAGTGGATCCGGATGATCTGCCGTGGAGCCAGCGGGGTTTATTTCGGGCGAAACGCTCCCTCCCCACATGCTCTGGCTCCCGTCCCGCAACCGCCGCGCTGGAGCCTGGCTCGTCCCTAGCGCCGGCTGACATGCTCCGCTGCCCGACCTGCGCCGAAGCGTACCCGCCCGGCACCCGCTTCTGCCGCCTCGACGGCACGCCGCTCGTCAAGGATGCACTCGGCGGCCGACTGCTGGCGACGCGGCGCGCGTCTGCCCGACCTGCGCCGCGGCGTACCCGGCCGGAACAGCGTTCTGCCGCCTCGACGGCACGCGCCTCGTCGATGCCGCGCCTGCTCCGAAGCACGCCGACGGCCTCCCGCCGGCCGACGGGCTCATCTGCCCGACCTGCGGCGCGGCGTACCCGACCGGCGTCAACTTCTGCCGCACCGACGGCACGCGGCTCGTGGCGCCCGCCCCAGCAGCACCCCCGCGCGTCCAGCCACTGACGGTCCGCCCGATAGGACCGGCGCCACGTCCGGCCTCTCCGCTCGCGGGGCCGGCGTCTGCGCCGGCCGAGGACGACGACCCGCTCCGCTGGGCGCCGTCACGCCAGCCCGAGACCGCCCTCGACGCGCTCGCGCTGCTCCTCGGGACGGGTGCGCTGTCCGCCCCTCAGGCACCGGCCCCGCCGCCCGAGGCGCCCGAGCTGGAAGCGTCCGCCGGGCAGGCCCCTCCAGTTCTGCCCGAGCAAGACCCCATCGGGATGCCGCCGGCTGAGCCCGACGTGCTCGACGATGCGCCGCCAGAGCCACCGGCGGCCGAGACGAGCAGCGTCCAGAACGGTGCGCACGCCGCGGATACCCTCGGCTCGGCTCCCTTCGAGCTGGACTCGCCTGTTGCCGAGGTGGCCGAGCCTCCCGCCGAGGACGAGGCGCCCGCCGAGATTCTGTCGGAGCGGGCCGTGGAGACGGCAGACGCCGAACGGGTCGGCCCGCCAGCACAGCCGGACATCGGCGCGCCGGCAGCCGACTGGACCGACGCCGACCCGCCCGAGGCGGAGCCAGCCGACGACCTGCCCGAGTTCGCGCCGCTCGACCCGTCCGTCTCCGAACCCTCCCCGTTCGATTCGTCGCCCTACGCGCCGCGCTTCGGCCCGCCCGTCGAGGCCGAGCCGTCGGCCGAGGCGCTGGCTGAGGCGTGGCCTGGAGAGCACGCCGGCGAAGCCGCACTGGACGACGCGACGCGCCGGAGCCGGGCCCTGGTCATCGCCCTGATCGTCGGGCTGATCCTGCTCGGCGTGGCCACCGGCGTCGCTGTGTTTACCTCCTGACACAGCGCCACGCCTCGGCCCGCGCCGAGCGCTCAAGGCCGTTCTCCCCTGCTTCGGCGACGCGCTGACGCAGCACCCCCGCATCGTGCCGCCGGTCCGCGAGGACAGTGGACTGACGACGGAGTTCGGCGGTAGTCTCACGCAGTTCTGAGCCTGCCCCCCTTCGATGTTCTCGTGCCCCGCCTGCGGACGGTCCTACCCGCCGCCGACCCGCTTCTGCTCCGTCGACGGAACGCCCCTCGTCGCGCCCGCCGCGGCGCCCGTCGCCCCGGCTGTGGCCCCGGCGAACGTCGTCCCGTGGATCGTCGTCGGCGTGCTCGGCCTCGCGCTCATCGCGCTCGCGGCGTTCGTCCTGACGCGCCCGCAGGCCGTCGCGGCGCCTGCCGTCGCGGCGGCGCCTGTCGCAGCCCCGGCCGCAACACCCAGCGCCCCGGCGCCCGTCGCCCCGGCGCAGACCGCGCCTCCGCCCGACCCCGCGGCCTCCGACGGCCCGCCTCCCGGCGACTGGCGCATGGTCACGACGCCCAACGACGGCTTCCTCTCGATCCGATCCGCGCCCGACGGCGGCGGCTCGCGCCTCGACCGGATGCTCGACGGCGAGGTCATCGACGTGCTGAGCTGCGGCCCGGCCCGCGTCGTCGACGGCGACCCGGGGCACTGGTGCCGCGTGCGCCGGCAGAACGGGCAGACGGGCTGGGCCTACGACGCCTACCTCGTCACGTACCAGGAGTGACGGACGGCGCGCGCTTCGTGCGGCGGCACCGCTCCGAGCACATCGTCACGTTCTCCCAGTCGCGCGCCCACTTCTTGCGCCACGCGAACGGCCGGCCGCAGACGGCGCACGTCTTCTCGGGGAGGTTCGGCTTGCGGTAGCGTGGCGCCGCGTCGGGCTGCTTGGACACGGGAAGGAGTTGCGGGCCGGGGCGTTCAGAGACGCCCGACGCCCGCCGAGGCTCCCCTGCATGACCGTCCACCACATCGCCGCCGTCAAGACCGCCCGCTACGTCGTGCTCGGCCCCGAAGATGGGCCCGTGGACGACGTGTGGGTCGCGTGCCACGGCTACGGGCAGCTCGCGACGTACTTCGCGCGCCACTTCCGCGCCGTCGAGAAGCCGGGGCGCCTCGTCGTCGTGCCCGAGGGCCTCAGCCGCTTCTACCTCGACGGTGACAACGGCGGCCGCGCGCCCGGCCGCTACGAGCGCACGGCGGCAAGCTGGATGACGCGGGACGACCGCGAGGCCGACATCGCCGACATCACGCGCTACCTCGACGACGTGTTCGTCGCCGTCTGCACGCGCGCCGGCGTGGACCCGAAGGCCGTCCCGCTGACGGCCTTCGGCTTCAGCCAGGGCACGGCGACCGTCGCCCGGTGGCTCGCCCTCAGCCCACTCCTCGCGCAGCGGCGGGAGCGCGTGCGGCGCCTCGTCCTGTGGGGCGGCGGCCTCCCGCACGACCTCGACCTCGCCGCCGAGATGCCGTGGCTCGCCCCGGCCGGCCTCACGCTCGTCGCCGGCGACCGCGACGCGCTCGCGACGCCCGCCCGCATCCTCGAGCAGGAGCGCCGCATGACGGCCGCAGGCCTGCCACACCGCGTTGTCCACTTCGCGGGCGAGCACCGCCTCAACGACCGCGTCCTCCGCGACCTCGCAGACGGATGACCGTCGGCCGCTTTGCGCCGAGCCCGACCGGCGACCTGCACGCCGGGAGCGCGCTCGCGGCCCTCGCGGCGTGGGCGTCCGCGCGGGCGCAGGGCGGGCGGTTTCTGGTCCGCGTCGAGGACATCGATGGGCCGCGCGTCGTGGCGGGCGCGTCGGAGCGGCAGATGGCCGCGCTGCGGAGGCTCGGTCTGAACTGGGACGGCCCGGCCGTGCGGCAGTCGGCGCGCGGCGCGCTGTACGACGCGGCGCTCGCGCGCCTCGCGGCGTCCGGGCGCCTGTTCGCGTGCCGCCGCTCGCGCCGCGACCTCGCCGGGCTCGCCTCGGCCCCGCACGGCGCGGACGGCCCGCCCTACCCGGCCGCGTGGCGCACGCCGCCACTCGCGCCCGACGCGCTCGGACGGGTCGGGGATGCCGCCGTCCGCTTCCGGGTCGCGCCCGGCGACGTCCGGTTCACGGACGGCGTGCAGGGCGAGATCGTCGAGAACGTCGCGTCGGCGGTCGGGGATGTGGTGCTGCGGCGCCGCGACGGCGTCGTCGCGTATCAGCTCGCCGTGGTCGTAGACGACGCCGCGCAGGGCGTGACCGAGGTCGTCCGCGGGGCGGACCTGTTGGCCTCGACGGCGCGGCAGGTCCAGATCATCGAGGCGCTCGGCGCCGCGGTGCCCGTGTACGCGCACGTCCCGCTCCTCGTCGCCTCCACAGGCGAGAAGCTGTCGAAGCGCGACGGCGCGCTCTCGGTCGATGCGCTGCTCGCGGCGGGCGTCTCGCCCGAGGCGCTCGTCGGGTGGCTCGCGGGCGTGCTCGGGCAGGGCGCGGCGCCGCGGCCCGCCGCGGCCGTCGCGGCGGCGTGGGACTGGGCGCGCGTCCCGCGCGGGCCGGTGGCCGTGCCGGACGATCTCGCGAGCCGGCTGCGCTAGGTTTGCCAGACGCCAGACCCGATCCCCGATGCGCCTCGCCCTGCTCGTCCTGCTTCTTGCTGCCGCGCCGGCTCAGGCGCAGATGCTCGCCTCGGGCACGTGGACCGGCACGCTCGGCGAGGGCCGCGCGGCGCGCCCGGCGACGGCGGCCATCGAGCGCTGCGTGACGGGCTTCAAAATCGACCTGGTTGCGGGCGGCCACTCGGGGCGTACCGAGACGGCGACGTACAGCCGCGGACGCCTCACCTTCGACCTCGCGCGCTTCCGGCTGCCCGGCGCGCGCGCGGCGCGGCCGCTCGCGTGCGCGCTCCAGATGAACGCCCTCGGCGCCTTCGTCGGCGCCTGCACGAGCGGGCGGACGCGCGTCCCGCTGCGCCTCTCGCCGCCCGCCGACGGCTCGATGAGCTGCGACGGCTGACGCGTGCGTCGCAGCGGGATTCGAGCGCATCGACCGGCTGAAAAAAGGTGACAGGCACGGCCACGAACCCAGGCCGTGCCTCGGCGCGCGTCTCGCACCGAACACGCGGAGGGGCGTGCCGTGCTCGCTATACGACTGGAGCAGTGCGTCGACCCAGACATGGAGTCGGTTGCAGCCGCGATTTAGATGGTCCGTTTATCGGAGTATCCACCGTTCGACTAGCGACACATCGGCTCCTCTTGCCCCCCGCTCGTTCGTTTCACGCAGCGTGCGGACGACGACACTCCCGACGGGGTCAATGTTGAGCCGGACGTCAGTAGCGGGAGTCTGAGCTAGGGCTACGATCTCGCCGTTCGACCAACGCTCGACGTGGTAGCGCAGCCCCAGCGACATCAAGTGACCCTCCCTCCGAAGAGAGTCGGCGTCGCTTGTCAGCGAAGCGACCGATTCGAAGCAGACCATCAGGTCCCGGTAGCATTCAACCGTTACGGCGTTGAGAACCGTCATTCGGTTGAGCCCTGTGTGATCCTCCGCTGGTACCCATCGGCCATATGCCCGAACGGACCCTTCGGAAATCTCGAGCTCGAAGGGCAGCGTGGCTACATCCTGCGCAGAGACCGCAGTGATTGGCCCACTTGCGAGTGTGATCAGGAGAGCGAGGTTTCGCATAGGGCAGTGTGGGGAGTGCCGCCTAACAGGTAGCGGTTATGCCGCCCCGAGCCGCCTACTCGGCAGGGACGAAGTCCGGCTGGCCGAAATACGTGCTCAGCAACACGCAGCCGCCCGACGAGCCGTGCGGGCCGTGCGGCGCGCCCGCCTTGGCGACGAGGAAACTGCCGGGGCCGTAGGTCACGCCTTCGTCGATGAGGTCACCTTCGGTCACGTACACGGCGTGGTCAGAGTGCGTGTGGCTGTGTGCCGGGATCAAGCTTCCCGGTTCCATCCGCAGCATCCCGATCATCCCGCCGGTCGACTCGTCCTGCTGAAGCATCTTTATCGACACGCCCGGCCACCCCGTCGGCGACCAGGCAAGGGTGGAGGGGGCATCGCCGGCTAAAAAAGACGGCAGAGTCTGGCCGGATTGGGGCTCGCGCCCGGCCCTTCGGACGCAGTCCGGATAACGCGACGAGCTTACGACCACGCTCGCTGTGCTCTCCGGTTTGCCACGGCATCCCCGCGCGTATCTCCCCGCAGCCGGGTGAGATGCAGCGGGTGCGCCCGGCGTCAGTCCTGTCCGGGAGCGGACACTGCCCACCACCGCGGCGCCGTCTCACCCCCCGTCACGCTCCGCTCGATGGCCCACGCGATGCGCTCCGGGCGCCGCGCGGCGTCCGTGCAGAGGTAGCGCGGGTCCGGGGTGATGCCGCAGCGGGCGAGGTCGAGGCGATCCGCGTCGTAGCACGTCCGGACGGTGGCGTCCGGGTGGGTGCGGTCGTGGGTGTGGCCGTGGATGGCCGTCGCGAGCAGGTCCAGGCCGGCGGCGTCGAGGGCGAAGACGCCGCGGGCGTGGAGGTCGCGGGCGAAGGCGGCGGCGCGCGGGCCGTGCTCGGGGTCGCTGCGGTCGTTGTGGCGGCAGGCGTCGTGGAGGACGGCGAAGAGCGTCACGACGTCCGGCCGGGCGCCTGTCTCCGGCGCAAGCGCGAGGCGCGTTGTCCAGGACGCGGCCCCAGTGCGCGGCGCCGTGGATGCCGTCCCACTCGAGGCGGTACTGGGCGCGGACGGCCGCCATCAGGCCGGGCGTGACGAGGTCGAGCATGGGAGCGGGAAGCGGGCCCCATTCACCCGGCACGCGGGTCGGCGTTCCCGCTACCAGCCCCACGTGCCGGGCGCGCCCTTGAACGGCCCGACGATGGCGGACGTGATCCAGCCGGCGTAGAAGCCGCCCGGCTGCGGCGTCACGCGCTCGTCGCCGATCCAGCAGCCGTCTGTGCGGCCGGGGTAGAACGCGACGTAGCCGGCGAGCGCGGCGAAGGCGGGCGTCGGGCTCGGGTAGCGCCACGCGGCGTCCTCGGAGCGGCGCCCGTCCCAGAGCAGGTCCAGGTAGACGGCGCGGCCCTTCCACTCGCAGCCCGACGTGCGGGCCGTCTCGGCAAGCATCGCAAGGTCCACGTCGGCGGGCGGGATGTAGACCGTCGGCGGGTGGCTCGTCTCGAGCACGCGCAGCGCCTCGGTGCTGTGCGCGACGACGCGGCCGGCAAACGCGACGCGGACCGGCGCGCCGACGGGCACGAGGGCGGGCGGACGTGGGTAGTCCCAGACGGACTCCTGGCCGGGGCCGGGCGGGATCGGGGTCGGCATGTCAGGTGGGGTCGGGAAGGCGGGCGCCGGCAAAGGCGACGCCCGCGTCGCCCGTCGGGTCGGCCTGCGTGCGCGCAGCGACGGCCCGCGCGAGGTCCGACGTCTGGTAGCGGAGGTGCGGCATCTCGGCCGCGAGCGCCTCGAGGATGACCCTGGCGACGTCGTCCGGCGTCTGGCCCATCTGTTCGAAGACGGCTGCCGAGCCGTCGAGGTACGACCGGAGCATCGGCCCATAATCCGCGGCGAGGTCCGGCGGAAGCGGATCCGTCGCCTCCATCACCGCGTCGACGAAGCCGGTGTGGACCGGGCCGGGCTCGACGAGCGAGACGTGCACGCCGACGCGCCGCGCGACGGGCGCGAGGCTCTCCATCAGGCCCTCGACGGCAAACTTGGCCGCGCAGTACGCGTCGTTGAACGGCTGCCCGAGGAGCCCGCCGACGCTCGACACGGTGACGATGCGGCCGCGCCGCGCCGCGCGCATGTGCGGCAGCACGGCCTTCGTCACGCGCCAGACGCCGGTGAAGTTGACGTCCATCGTGCGAGCGAGTGCAGCGTCGGGCGTCTGCTCCATCGCCCCGAGGTAGCCTGCGCCCGCGTTGTTGACGAGCACGTCGATGCGCCCGAGATCGCCCATGACACCCGCGACGCAGGCTGTGACGCTGTCGGCGTCCTGCACGTCGAGGCGCCGCACGTCGAGCGCGGCGCCCGCCGCGTCGAGGGCGCCGCGGCGCGCGAGGTCGCGCATCGTCGCGACGACGGTGTAGCCAGCCCCGGCAAGGCGCGCGGCGGTGGCGAGCCCGATGCCGGACGAGGTGCCGGTGACGAGGGCGACGGGTCGGTCGGTCATGGGCTGTGCGGTGGTGCCTCGCCCGAACGCGCCCCGGCGCTCGGGTGTCCTCGCGCTACCGCGTTTCCCAGTGCACGTTGACGCCGCCCGTCGCAACCGTCGGCGTGATGCCGAGGCGCCAGGTGCCGGCGGCCGGCGCGGGCGCCTGCCAGACCACCGTCGTGTCCGCCGTGTCCGTCGTGCCCGTCCAGACGACGCGGCCGTCGGCGTCGCTCATCGCCCACGACGCTTTCCCGATGCTCAGCGCGACCGTCAGCGCGACCGAGAGCGAGCGCGCCCCGGGCGCGACCTCGAGCGTGTCCACGCGCGGATCGACGCGGTTGACGAGCGAATACGTCCGGTCGCCCGTGTGGCGGACGGGCAGGCGCGTGTCGATGGTGCCCGGCGCATCAGTGGGCTGCACCTCGGCAGGGTCCGGGCGGGAGCAGCCGGCGAGCAGGAGGACGGCGAGCAGGAGCAGGCGCATGGGTATCACGGCACAACGCGCCCGATCATCCACCGGGCGACTGCGGCGTTGTTGGCGAGCACGATATCCATAGACGGTGCCGCGGTAGTCGGGACGCGGCGCACGAGCACGTCGAGCGCCGCGGGCAGCGTTGGACCGTCGAGCAGGCGCGTCATCGTCCCCGAGGCGAAGAAGGCGGAAACGTACGACGCGGTCCGGGCACTGAGGCCCGGACCGCGCCGCGAGACAGGGGCCGGAGGCGGCTAGGCCTCGACCGTCTGCGCCTGGAGGAAGTCGCGGAGGACGTAGTTGAGGATGCCGCCGTGGCGGTAGTACTCGACCTCGACCGGCGTGTTGATCGCCACGACGACCGGCACCTCGACCGCCGTCCCGTCCGCCTTCGTCGCGGTGAGCGTGAGGCTCTGGCGCGGCTTCAGACTCGTCCGCGACCGGCACGTCGAAGGTCTCCGTCCCGTCGAGGCCGAACGTCTCGAGCGACTCGCCGTCGCGGAACGTCAGCGGCAGCACGCCCATGCCGACGAGGTTGGCGCGGTGGATGCGCTCGAACGACGTCACGAGGACGGCCTTCACGCCGAGCAGGATCGTGCCCTTCGCGGCCCAGTCGCGCGAGGACCCCATGCCGTAGTCCGACCCGCCGATGACGAGCAGCGGCGTCCCGTCCGCCTTGTACTGCTCGGCGACGTCGTAGAGATAGCCCGGCTCGCCGGTCGGGAGGTAGACGCTGTGGCCGCCCTCGGTGCCCGGCGCGAGCCGGTTCTTGAGGCGGATGTTGGCGAACGTGCCGCGCGTCATCACGCGGTCGTTGCCGCGGCGCGAGCCGAACGAGTTGAAGTCGGCGGGCGCGACGCCCGCGGCCTGGAGGAACTGGCCCGCGGGCTCGCGACGCCGGGATGGCGCCGGCCGGCGAGATGTGGTCCGTCGTCACCGAGTCGCCGAGGAGCGCAAGGACGCGGGCGCCGGTGATGGCGCCGATCGGCTGCGGGTCCACGTCGAGGTCCTGGAAGAAGGGCGGCTCCTGGATGTACGTCGAGTCGTCCTGCCAGTCGTAGACGGCGCCCTCGGCCGTCTCGATGGCGTTCCAGCGCGGGTTCGAGTCCTCGATGCCGTCGTAGAGGGCCTTGAACTGCTCGGGGCGGACGGCCTGGCGGATCGCGTCCTGGATCTCCCCCTGGCTCGGCCAGAGGTCCTTGAGGAAGACATCCTGCCCGTCGCGGTCCTGTCCGATCGGGTCCGCGTCGAGGTCGATGTCGACCGTGCCGGCGAGGGCGTAGGCGACGACGAGCGGCGGGCTCGCGAGGTAGTTGGCCTTGACGAGCGAGTGGATGCGGCCCTCGAAGTTGCGGTTGCCCGAGAGGACGCCCGCGGCGATAAGCTTGCCCTCCGTGATCGCCGTGGCGACGGCCTCGGGGAGCGGCCCCGAGTTGCCGATGCACGTCGTGCAGCCGTAGCCGACGAGGTTGAAGCCGAGCGCGTCCAGCGGCTCCACGAGGCCGGCCGCCTCGAAGTACGCCATGACGACGCGCGAGCCCGGCGCGAGGCTCGTCTTGACGTACGGGTGGACGTGCATCCCGCGCTCGACCGCCTTCTTCGCGAGCAGGCCGGCCGCGAGCATCACGCTCGGGTTGGACGTGTTGGTGCAGCTCGTGATGGCGGCAATCGCGACGAACCCGTTCTTCAGCGTCAGCTCCGTCCCGTCCGGCGCGACGTACGTGCGCCGAGGCGTCGGCGGTGTCGAGGCCGAAGCCCTGCGGGCCGGCGGGGGCGGTGAGGCTGTCGGTGAACGACTGCTGGACGGCCGGCAGCTCGATGCGGTCCTGCGGGCGCTTCGGCCCGGCCATAGACGGCACGACGGCGGCGAGGTCCAGTTCGAGCGTCGCGGCGAAGGTCGGGTCCGGCGTGTCGTCGGTCCGGAAGAGGCCCTGCGCCTTGCAGTACTGCTCGACGAGGTCGACCGTCTCGGGGTCGCGGTTGGTGCGGCGCAGGAAGTCCAGCGTCTCGTCGTCGACGGGGAAGAAGCCGCAGGTCGCGCCGTACTCCGGGGCCATGTTGGCGATCGTCGCGCGGTCCGGCAGCGACATCGACGAGAGGCCCGGCCCGTAGAACTCGACGAACGAGCCGACGACGCCGTGCTGGCGCAGCATCTGCGTGACCGTCAGCGTGAGGTCGGTCGCGGTGACGCCCTCGCGGAGCTTGCCCGAGAGCTTGAAGCCGACGACGCGCGGGAGCAGCATGTAGGCGGGCTGCCCGAGCATGGCCGCCTCGGCCTCGATGCCGCCGACGCCCCAGCCGAGCACGCCGAGCCCGTTGATCATCGTCGTGTGCGAGTCCGTCCCGACGAGCGTGTCCGGGTAGGCCACGACCGTCCCGTCGTCCTCGGTGCGTGTCCAGACGCCCTTCGCGATGTACTCGAGGTTCACCTGGTGGCAGATGCCGCGCTCGGGCGGGACGACCGAGAAGTTGCGGAACGCCTTGGAGCCCCACCGGAGGAACTCGTAGCGCTCGGCGTTGCGCTCGAACTCGACGTCGGCGTTGATCTGGAAGGCCTCGGGGAGCGCGAACGCGTCCACCTGGACCGAGTGGTCGATGACGAGGTCTACAGGGACGCGCGGGTTGATCGCCTCGGGGTCGCCGCCGACGCGGGCCATCGCAGAGCGCAGCGCGGCAAGGTCCACGACGGCCGGGACGCCCGTAAAGTCCTGCAGGAGGACGCGCGCGGGCGTGAACGGGATCTCGACCTCGGCCGGGTTGGTGGGGTCGTAGGCGGCGATGGTCCGCACGTCATCCGCCGTCACGGGCCCGTCGCCTGCCTCGCGGAGCACGTTCTCGATCAGCACCTTGATCGAAAACGGAAGGCGGGAAAAGTCTGTCCCGGTGAGCTCGGCGAGGCGGTCGAGGCGGTAGTAGGCGACCGCGCCACCGGCGGTCTGGAGCGTATCGCGTACGCCGAACGGGTCTGCAGGCATCGGAACGAGATGTGGTCGGAGCGGGAGAGTCGTGTCATTACGCGAATCGGGCGCCGTTGTGCCCGCACGCGCCGGACCCGGAGAGGCTTCACGGCAGACGCACGTCCAACCGGACCCTTTCGATCGTTTCGGAGTACCGTGCAAAAATATTGCCGTTGCGGATATGCGCCCTTTGTACCGGTTGCCCTGTCTCGCCGCGGTGCTCGCGCTTGTCGGCCTGTCCCCGGTGGCCGTCCGTGCGCAGTCGTCTCGACCGGCATCGCCCGGCGTGCAGGCCTCGTTCGACGCCCTGCGCGCGGCGGCGGCGCGGGACGGCTCCGTGCCGGTCATTGTGACGCTGGACGCGGGAGCGGCGTCCCGGGGAACGGCGCAGCAGCGGGCGGCCGCGCAGGCGGCCCAGGCCGGGGTGGTGGGCCGGCTGGCCGCGCCGGCCGAGGTCGTCGCGTTCCGGTTTATCCCGGCGCTCGCGCTCCGCGTCGGCGCGGCCGACCTCGAGCGGCTGCAGGAGGACCGCCGGGTGGTCTCCGTCGAGGAGGACCGGGGCGTCCCGCCGGCTGCAATCGCGGCGCCCGAGCGTCTCGACGACACGACCGTCCTCGTCGGCGCCACCGCGGCGTGGGCGGCGGGCTTCGACGGCGCGGGGACGGAAATCGCCATCCTCGACACGGGCATCGACACGAGCCACCCCTTCCTTGCCGGCCGCATCGCCGGCGAGGCCTGCTTCTCGACGCCGAGTGGCGGCTACACGTCGCTCTGTCCGAACGGGCAGGCGACGCAGATCGGAGCCGGCGCCGGCGTGCTCTGCGACCAGAACTTAGGCGGGTGCCGCCACGGGACGGCCGTCGCGGGCGTCGCGGCGGGGCTCAACCCGGGCGGACCCGGGCCGGTGGCCGGCGTCGCGCCGGGCGCGGGCATCCTCTCCATCCAGGTGTACAGCGCGACCGACTGCGGCGGGAGCCCGTGCATCGTGTCGCGCGTGTCGGACCACCTCCGCGCGCTCGAGTACGTCTACGACCTCGCGGCCGGCGGCCGGCCGATTGCGGCGGCCAACCTGAGCCTCGGCGGCGGGCGCTACACCGCGACGTGCGACGCGCTCGCGTTCCAGGCGGCCGCGGTGGCGCTGCGGGAGGTCGGCGTGGCGACGGTCGTCGCGTCCGGCAACGGCGGCGACCCGGCGGCGACGACCTATCCCGGTTGTGCCTCGGCCGCCGTCACGGTCGGCGCGACGACCAACGCAGACGCGGTGTGGTCGGGCTCCAACGTTGCCCCGTGGCTGGACCTGTTCGCCCCCGGGGTCAACGTCCGTGACGCCGGTTCCGGGCGGCGGGTACGCCGAGAACACCGGCACGTCGTCCGCGGCGCCGCACGTCGCCGGGGCCTTCGCCATCCTTCGCGAGCGGTTTCCCGAGCGCCTCGGTCGCCGACCTGCTGGCCCGGCTCCAGACGTCCGGCGTCGCGATCGCCGCGCCTGCCGGCACGTTTCCGCGGATCCAGATCGACGCGGCGCTGATGGATCCGCCGGTGCTCATCGTCGCGGGCGGGCGCGGCTGGCGGATGCTCTCGGTGCCCGCCGAGGGCGTGACCGTGGACGACCTCGCGGCGCTCAACCTCGTCCAGGGCGTCCCCGGCTACTACCCGACGGCCGGACCGAACCTCTACACCGGCTACGACGGGACGGCCTACTCGACGCCGGGCGCGGGCGCCGTCCTGAGGCCAGGGTACGGGTTCTGGTGGCTCTTCTACAACCAAGACCTTGCGCCTGAGGGGCCGTCGCGGAGCTATGCCCTCCCGACGACGCTCGAGACGGAGCGCGCCGCCACGACCGGCGACGTGCCGGTCGCGCTGCACGCCGACGGCGACCAGACCAACCTGCTCGGCAACCCGTTCGGCGTCGGTCTCGACGTCTCCGCCGTCGGGTCGTGGCCGGGGGCGTCGCGGCTCGCGAGCACCATCGTCCAGACGTGGAACGCGGCAGGCTCGACCTACGAGCCCAGCGTCCTGCGGCCCGTCGTGGCGCCGTGGGAGGGCTTCTGGGCCGAGGGCGCGACGGCGGGCACGCTCACGATCCCGGCGAGCGCTCGCACGACGGGCGGGCCGGCGCCGCGCGCGGCCGGACCAGCGGCGCTCATCGCGTTCGAGCTCGCCTCGGCCGACGGGACGCTCGTCGACCGCGCCGCCGTGCTGACGCTGGCCGAGGACGCGCTCGCCGGCCATGACCCCGGCGACGCCATAAAGGTCGAGCCGGTCGCGGCGGCGCACGTGCTGCTCGCGTTCGCCGGCGACGACGGCCTGCGAGCGGTCGAGAACCGGCCCGCCGAGGCGGCGATGCTGCCGATGGCCGTCGCCTCGGTCGGCGCCGGGGCCGACCTCGTGTTGACGTGGCCGCGCGTCGAGAACCTCCCCGACGGCTGGGCGGCGACGTTGCGGGACACGCAAACCGGGACGACGGTCGACCTGGCGACAGCGGACCAGTACACCTTCGCGGTCGCGCCGACGCCGGCGCGGGCTGCTGCGACGGAGGCCGTGCCCATCGCGGCGCGGGCGGCGGCGTTCGAGGCGCGCTTCGTGCTGGCGGTCGGCCCACGCGGCGCGACAGCCAGCGAGGGCGGCTCCGCGGCGGGCGCGTTCGCCCTCGACGCGCCCCGGCCGAACCCGACGCGCGGCACGGCGATGGTCGCGTACGAACTGCCCTCCACGGGCCCGGCCCGGCTCGTCCTGCTCGACCTCCTCGGCCGCGAGGTGGCGGTGCTCGCGGAGGGCGAGCAGGCGGCGGGACGCCACACCGCGGCCTTCGACGTGTCCGGCCTGGCGCCGGGCGTGTACGTGGTGCGGCTCTCGGCCGGGGCGCAGACCGCGACGCGGCGCGTCGTCGTGGTGCGCTGAGGACACAGGGCGATGTGGGTGTGCCGGGACGACTGGATCGCCTGCGGGGCTGCTCCAGTGGCGCGAATCTGCCTCAGATCCAATGGTTTGAGTTCTATTCACTTGCGCCCCGCCTTGGACTGGCTCAGCTTACGCCCTCACCGTCACGCCCCGCCCTCTGATGAACCGACTGCTCGCTGCTGCGCTTCTCCTGGTCGCCCTGCCAGCCGCTGCCCAGGATCTGGCTGCCTCTCCCGATGCCGTCGAGGTGGCGCTCGCGTACGTCCGCGCTCAGGCCCCGGCGCTCGGCCTCGCCTCGACCGACGTCGCGGATCTCGCCGTTGTCGACGGGCACACGAGCACGCGCTCGGGCGTGACCTACCTCTACGTCCACCAGCAGCTCGACGGCCTCGACGTCGTCGGGGCACAGGTGACGGTCGCCGTCGGGCGTGACGGGCGTGTGCTCCACACCGCGGGCGACCTCGTCTCCGGGCTGAACGCCAAGGCGCAGGCGGGCAACCGAGCCGCCGCGCTGAGCGCCGAGGCCGCGCTGCGGACGGCTGCCGCGCGGACGGGCATCTTTCTCGGAGCCGTCTCGACCGAGCGCGCCTCGGGCAACGCCGACGGCGCGGCCGTGCTGGCGGCGGCAGGCCTCTCGTCGCCGTCGCACGCGCGGCAGGTGTACGTGCAGACCAACGGGGCCACGCTGCGGCGCGCCTGGGAGGTGACGCTGGACGACGCCCGCTCGGTCCACTGGTGGGTCGTGGCCATCGACGCGTCGACGGGCGAGGAGCTCTCGCGCTACGACCAGACCGTCTCCGAGTCGTTCGGGGAGGCGGCGGCGGCCTCACTCGCGCCGGTGGCCACGCCTGCCGCGCCCTCGCTGCTGCTCGATCCCGAGGCGTTCTCGCAGTCCCTCGTGGCCGGCTACAAGGTGTACCCGCTTCCGCTCGCCTCGCCGATCTACGCCGCGACGGTGCCCCCGGCCGACGGCCGCTCGGTCGTCTCGGGCGTCGAGAGCGCGACAGCGTCGCCGTGGGGCTGGCACGACACCGACGGCGCGGCGGGTGCCGAGTTCACGACAACGCGCGGCAACAACACGCACACGTACATCGACCGCAACGACGACGAACTCCCGGACACGGCCTACCCGGCGCCGGACGGCGGGGCCGCCCTCTCGTTCGTCTTCCCGATCAACTTCGCGCAGACGCCGAACCTGTACACGCCCGCGTCGGCGACCAACCTGTTCTACCTCTCCAACGTCATCCACGACATCGCGTACCAGTACGGCTTTACCGAGGCGGCGGGCAACTTCCAGCAGAGCACGTATGGCCGCGGCGGGCTCGGCAACGACGCCGTGGACTCCGAGGTGCAGTCCGGCGCGGACATCTGCAACGAGACCAACCCCTGCCACAACAACGCCAACTTCGCGACGCCTGTCGATGGGCAGCGCCCGCGGATGCAGATGTACGACGGGACCAACGTCACGCCGGCCGTCGACGGCTCGCTGGACGCGCACGTCGTCGTCCACGAGTATGGCCACGGCGTCTCGACGCGCCTCGTCGGCGGGCCGTCTAACGTGGGATGCCTCCAGAACAGCGAGCAGATGGGCGAGGGCTGGTCCGACTGGTACGGCAACATGCTCACCATGCGGGCGGGCGACACGCGCACGACGCGGCGCCCGGTCGGCAACTACCTCTTCGGGCAACCCACGACGGGCGCCGGCATCCGCCCGGCCCCCTACACGACGGACTTCGCCGTCAACAACTACACGTACCAGCGCTCGCGCACGGCCGTCGTCCCGCACGGCATCGGTTTCGTGTGGGCCACGATCCTGTGGGAGCCGACGTGGGACATGATCGACGCCTACGGGTTCTCGCCGGACCTCTACAACGCGGCCGGCACCGCGGGCAACCAGATGATGCTCAACCTCGTCACCGAGGGCCTCAAGCTGACGCCGTGCAACCCGGGCTTCGTCTCGGGCCGCGACGCGATCCTCGCCGCCGACGCCGCGCTCTACCCGGACCCGGCGAACCCCGGTCGCGGCCTCCACTACACGACGCTCTACGCTGGCTTCGCGCGGCGCGGGCTCGGCCTGTCGGCCACGCAGGGCTCGACGACGAGCAACGCGGACAACACGGAGGCCTTCGACGTGCCGCTGCCGGCCGGCCAGGTCTCGGTCGCCTCGGCGCCGATCTCGCGCCTCGCCGCCCCCGGCGGCACAGCCTCGGCGACGGTCCAGATCGGAAACGCCGGCCCGACGGGCAACGTCGTCTACACGTCGTCGCTGGAGAACGTGACGTTCGTCCCGGCAGCGCGCCCCGCCGCGCCGGCTGAGCTTGCCCCGCCCGTGACAGGCGACATCGCCGTCACCGGCGGCAAGGCCGGCGCGCCGGACCTCACGCCGGCGCCCGCGCCGGCCGTGCCCTCGGCCGCCGCGCTGCGGACCGGCCAGAGCGGGGGCTACTCGTTCGACGACTCGGGCGAGCCCGGCGGCCCCGCCTTCGCGTGGACCAGCATCGCCGGCACCGGCACGGCCCGGACGCTGGCGGACGACGGATCGGTGAGCGTCCCGCTCGGCTTCTCCTTCCCCTTTTTCGGTACGGCGCGGACGACGGTTCTGGTGAGCGCGAACGGCTACCTCACCTTCGGCACGACCGGCGACGCGTACGCAAACACCGCCTTCCCCACCTCGGGCCTGCCGAACGCCGTCATCGCGCCGTTCTGGACCGACCTCTACCCGCCGGCGTCCGGCGCGACGATCCACACGCTCGCCGCCGCGGACCGCTTCACGGTCCAGTACACCAACGTCCCGCGCTACGACGACCGGACCGCGTCTGGCCGCGGCAACACCTTCCAGGTGATCCTCTTTGCGAACGGCGAGATCCGGATGCAGTACCTCACGATGAACGCGGTGACCCTCGCCTCGTCGACGGTCGGGATCGAGAACGACGGAGGCACGGTCGGGCTTCAGGCGGCCTTCAACGAGGCGTACCTCGCGAACGGTCTCGCCGTCCGCTTCCGGCCGGGCCGGACGTGGGTCACGGCGTCGAACGCGTCGGGCACGGTCGCGCCGGGCGCGACGGCCCAGATCGGCCTCGCCTTCAACGCCGCGGGCTTGACGGAGGGCACGTACTCCGCCAACCTCGTCGTGAGAACGAACGCGAGCTCAGGCGCCACGACGACGATCCCGGTCACGCTCACGATCGGCGGACAGGGCGTCGTCTCGGGCGGCCCCGGCTGGCGCCTGCTCGCCGCCCCGGCGACGGGCGTCACGGTCGACAACCTCGCGGCCCTCAACCTCGTCCAGGGTGTTCCCGGCTATTACCCCGGCGTCGGAGCCAACCTGCTCACCGGCTACAACGGGACCACATGGTCCTCGGCTGGCACCGGCACGACGCTCGCGCCAGGCCGTGGCTTCTTCTGGTACTTCTACAACCAGAACCTCACGCCCGGCGGCGCGAGCAACAGCTCCGTGCTCCCGACGACCCTCTCGACGACCAACCCGGCTGTGACGACCGACACGCCGGTCGCGCTCCACGCCTCGGGCGACCGCGCCAACATGCTCGGCAACCCGTTTGGCGTCTCGCTCAACCTCTCCGGCATCGCATCGTGGCCCGGGGCCGCCGCGCGCGGCGTGACCGTCGCGCAGATGTGGGACCCGAGCACGTCGTCGTACGACCTGAGCAGCCTCCTCCCGACGATCGCGCCGTGGCAGGGCTTCTGGGTCGAGCCCACCTCGGCCGGTACGCTCACGATCCCGGCGACCGCCCGCACGACGGGCGGCGTCCTGCAGCGCGAGGCGCCGGCACCGACGCTCGCCTTCACGCTCGCTCAGGCCGACGGCCCTCTCCAGGACCGCGCCGCAATGCTGACCTTCCCCGAGGGCGCAGCGGTGGACCGAGACGTCTTCGACGCGTCCAAGCTCACCCCGATGGCGGGCACGTACGTCGCGGCCATGCTCGGCGCGGACGGCCAGCGGGCCGTCGAAAGCCTGCCCGCACCGACCGATGCGGCCGTCTCGGTCCCGCTGCACGTCGCCTCGGTCGGCGCCGGCTCAGACCTCGTGCTCTCGTGGCCGCTCCTCGAGGCGCTGCCGGAAACGTGGGCCGCGACGCTGACGGACACGCAGACCGGCACGACCGTCGACCTTCGGACGGCCACTGCGTATGCCTTCACCGTCGTGGCCGCACCGGCCGGCGACGCGGACGCGATGCCCGAGGCGGTCGCGCTGACGGCGAGCGCCTTCGGACCGGCGCCGGCACGCTTCGTGGTAACCATCGGCCCGCGTGGCGCGACGGCGGGCGAGGATGGCGCGGCCGCCGTGTTCGCGCTCGCAGCTCCCGCCCCGAACCCGGCGCGTGGACAAGCAAGCCTCGCGTTCTCGCTGGCGGAAGCGGGTCCGGCACGTCTGAGCGTGGTCGATCTGCTGGGCCGCGAGGTGGCGGTGCTCGCGGAGGGCGAGCAGGCGGCAGGACGCCACACCGCGGCCTTCGACGTGTCCGGCCTGGCGCCGGGCGTGTACGTGGTGCGGCTCTCGGCCGGGGCGCAGACCGCGGCGCGGCGCGTCGTCGTCGTTCGGTAGCGCTGTTCACGTATTCCTGACCGGCCGGCGGCTTGGCCCGCCGCGCCGGTCCGGTGTATGTTGCTCGCCCGCCGAGAGGCGGGCATGGGGCCATAGCTCAGTTGGTAGAGCGCTGCAATCGCACTGCAGAGGTCAGGAGTTCGAATCTCCTTGGCTCCACACCGGAAGCGGCTCAGATGAAGCGGAAACGCCGATTCTGAGCCGCTTTCTCTGTATATCCGGCCGGATGGACTACCCAGTGGGGATAAGGGGCCAACTTCCGCGCCTCCTGTGTCAGAAATCAGGCACAACGGAAACGGCGGAGAGAGCGGAAACTGGTGCGTGCTCTCCCCGCCGCTGAACCCTACCCGAAGTGGATCTTGCTCCGCGGGCGCGTCTGGCCTCATTGTCGGCTCTCCTCTCGCAGGTAGGTGCCGATGGACTCGCGCGTGAACCGGCGGAGGCCGCGGATTCGGATCGGGACGATGCTTCTCGCGGCGAGAATCGTCCCGACCGTTCGCTTCAAGACGTGGAGCGAGTCCGCAGCATCGTCTACGGACATATGACCTATTTTCCCTCGGCCGCCACTTAGGTGATGTAGTCCCACGCACCTCCACTCACACTCAACCTGATGGACGTCGCCCTCAACGGGACCCGGCTCCACTACTCCGAGCACGGCGCAGGCCCCCCGGTCCTCGTGCTCCACGGCGGACTCGGGCTCGACCACGCCACGCTCCGCCCGTGGCTCGACCCGCTCGGCGACCGCGCCCGCCTCGTCTTCCTCGACCTCCGCGGCTGCGGCCAGTCCGAGCCCATCTCGACCGGCGCGCCCGTCACGCACGCGACGTGGGTCGACGACGCCGACGCGCTCCGCAGCCACCTCGGGCTCGACCGCTGGACCGTCTTCGGGCACTCCTACGGAGGCTTCCTCGCGCTCGAGTACGCGCTCCGCTACCCCGAGCGCACGTCTGGCCTCATCCTCTGCTCGACGGCCGCTGCCTTCGCGCACGCCGAGGTTGCGGTGGCGAACGCGGAGGCCCGCGGGACCCCGGAGATCCTGGCCGCGCTCGCGGGCGCCCTCGCCGGCCCGTCCCCGTCCGACGCCGCCTTCGAGGCGACGTGGCGGGCTCTTGCCCCGCTCTACCTCCACCGGCCCACTCCCGAGACGCTCTCGGCCATCACGGACGGCGTCCGCTACCGGGCCGAGGCGTTCAATGCGTCTCAGGGCCGCTGCCTGCCGACCTACGACGTCCGGGACCGACTCGGGGAGATCACCGCGCCGACGCTCGTCGTGAGCGGCCGGCACGACTGGATTTGCCCGCCCGAGTACGGAGCCGTCCCACTCGCCGAGGGAGATCCCCGCGGCCGAGTTGGTCCTTCTGGAGGAGAGCGGGCACTTCCCCTTCGTCGAGGAGCCGGGCGCGTTCCGCGCCGCCGTCTCCGGCTGGCTGGACCGTCGCACGCCGGCGGCCCCATGAGCGCACCGCTGATCCTGTCTTCCGAGGACCAGCAGCGCCTCCTGGCCGCCGCCACGGCTCTCGTCTCGATGCTGGCCTACCCGGATCTCGACGCCTGGCGCCGGGCCGTCTGCGCGCGGGTCCGCGAGCTCTTTGGAGCTGACCGGCTCATCTTTGTGCTGCCCCGCAATGGGACGGCGGACCCATTCTCGGAGGAGTACGACCACGCCGTGATGGCAGTCTACCCGGCCCAGATCCAGACGGTCGAGGAACAGTTCTACTTCTTCGAGCGGCTCCGGGCCATCGGGGCCGGGACCCGTCCGATGACCTACGGCGACATGGACGCGTTCTACCGCAGCCCCTTCTGGAACGACTATGCCCGGCCCAGCGGCGCCCTCGACAGCCTAACGGCGAGCGTACCCGTGGGTCCGTCGCCGACGCTCGCCCACCACGCCCAGCTCATCGCGAACCACGACACCCCGCACGCGGTCCCGTTCGGCGACCACGAGGTCGGGATGGCCCGGCTACTGCTCCCGGCCCTTCAGACGGGCGCGCTCATGTGGCAGCGGCTAAACAGTGTTCGAAGCGCCTTGACATCGCTCCTCGACACACTCGAAATCGGGGCGCTCGTCTTCGACGCCGACGGGGCCGAGCTCCACCGGAATCCGGCAGCAGCCCGGCTTCTGGGCCCGGACCTCAACGCCATCGCTGCCGTCGCCTCGCAGATCACCCAGAGGCTGATGCGGCGGCAGGACGGCCTCCCGGATGGCCTCGTGTCTGTAGGACACCTCGTCATCCGGGCCGTCCCACTTTCCTGTGATGTCGCCGGGCGCGACGGCCTGGTTCTAGTGATGGTCGAACCGGCGGGACCACCTCCGGGCGCCGCCCTCCCTGGCCCTGAGGTGGTCTCGGCTCGGCTCGGGCTGACCCGCCAGCAGGCGCGCGTGGCCGTCCTGCTCGCCCACCGGCGCACGACGGCTGAGATCGCCGATGCCCTCTCGGTCAGCATCCACACGGTGCGCCGTCACACCGAGGCGATTCTGGAGCGGCTGGAAGTAAAAGGCCGCGCAGAGATTGAGGGCGTCCTCCGAGGCGCGTCCTAGGCGCTCCGGTCTACGCGCGCATAAGCCGTGCGGACGGTGCCGGCAACGGTCGCAAACAGGTGAGCCCGTAGCCGGGGCGACCGCCTGCGTGCGTTCGCCCCGATCGCTGCAGGCGGCCGTAACCCATTCTGCGGTCACCGAGACGCACGCGATCGACAGGACAGGCGCCGCCGCCACATCGAGGCCGACGCGTTGGGAAAGCGTGCGGGCAGCGGAGCCGCACCGTGCGAGGCCGACAGAAAATTAGGCCAGAGTGCCCTATGCGTGGCCGCTGCGTGCGCGCCAATTTGCCGGCGGTCTGCACACGGCGAGAGCCGGTGCGACGCCTGAGACTGGCCCTCGGATCCGTGGTGGGATTCGGGGGCTGGTCTCGTTTGACGATCTATTCCAGTCGCGCCGCCGCGCGCCGCTCGACGCGGACGTACTGCCGAGGGCAGGACGCGGCACAGGGTGCGCGGGGCACGGTCCACCTCCGCGATACGCGTCTGCGATACGACGGGTGCGGGTCACCACTGGCGAACAGCAACGCGCCGCCCCGTCAGAGAAGACGGGGCGGCGCGTCTGGCCCGGTAGGCGATGGCGGTCACCATCCGGGATGTGGCGGCGCGAGACGCGCCCCGGCTCAGGTGCCGGCAGAGTAGTCCGTGGCGTACGCGACCTGCTCGTCCGAGAGGTCGTCGATCTCGAGGCCCATCGTCTCGAGCTTCATGCGCGCGATCTGCTGGTCGAGCTCCTCGGGGAGGTCCATGACGCCCTTCGGCATCTCCTCACCGGCCTCGTGGCGCTGGATGAGGTTGAGGTGCGCCTGGAACTGGTTGGCGAAGCTCATGTCCATAACCTCCGAGGGGTGGCCCTCAGCAGCGGCGAGGTTCACGAGGCGGCCGTCGGCGAGCACGTAGATCTTGCGGCCGTTGTCGAGCGTGTACTCGACGTTGTCCTGGCGAACGGTCCGCTTGGAGACGGCGATCTCGTCGAGCGCGACGAGGTCGATCTCGACGTCGTAGTGGCCCGTGTTGGAGACGATGGCGCCCTCCTTCATCGTGACGAAGTGCTCGCCGCGGATGATGTCCTTCATGCCCGTGGCGGTCACGAAGATGTCGCCGACCTTGGCGGCCTCCTCCATCGTCATCACGCGGCAGCCGTCGAGCGTCGCCTTGAGGGCGGCCGTCGGCTTGATCTCGGTGATGATGACGTTGGCGCCCATGCCCTGCGCGCGCATCGCGACGCCGCGGCCACAGTGGCCGTAGCCCGCGACGACGAAGTTCTTGCCCGCGAGGAAGACGGACGACGCGCGGAGGATGCCGTCGATCGTCGACTGGCCGGTGCCGTAGACGTTGTCGAAGTCCCACTTCGTCTCGACGTCGTTGACGGCGTAGACGGGGTAGAGCAGCTTGCCGTCGGCGCCCATGGCGCGGAGGCGGTGGACGCCCGTCGTCGTCTCCTCGGAGCCGCCGATGATGTCCTTGGCCTTCTCCGGGAACGCGGAGTGGACGCGGAAGATGAGGTCCGCGCCGTCGTCGAGCGTCGTCGAGGGCGTCTTGTCGATGGTGCGGTCGATGCACCAGTAGAAGCCCTCCGTGTCCTGCCCGTACCACGCGTAGATCTCGACGCCGTTGCCGTCGGACTCGGGGCCGACCGCGAGCGCCGCCGCGACCTCGTCCGAGGTGGAGAGCGGGTTGCAGCCGGACCACGCGACCTCGGCGCCGCACGCGGCGAGCGTCTCGATGAGCACAGCCGTCTCCTTGGTCACGTGCAGGCAGCCCGTGATCTTGTAGCCGGCGAAGGGCTGCGTCTTGGCGTACTCCTCGCGGAGCTTCATCAGGACCGGCATGCGGCTCTCGGCCCACTCGATCTTGAGGCGGCCCGCGTCGGCGAGCGAGAGGTCGGCGACCTTGTAACGGCCTTCTTTGTGGTCCATCGGGAAGCGGGGGATTGGGGAAGTCTGTCCCTAAAAGTAGGGCGCCACACGGGTACCGCGCACGACGCTCCTGCTAGATCCCCGCGAAGTCGCTGCGCATCCGGCGTGGTCCGCCCGTACTAGAGCCGGAACGCAGGGCACCGTATCTTGCCCGATCCCCTTTCGCCAGCCGTCCCGCCCGATGTCCACGATCCCGCTCGCGGGGCCCGTCCGAGTCGCCGTCGACGCCATGGGCGGCGACCACGCGCCGGCGGTCGTCGTGGAAGGCGCGCTGGCCGCGGCGGCGGCGGCCGGCGACCGCTTCCGGATCGTGCTCGTCGGCCGCGAGGCGGACGTCCGCGCCGAGATGGCGCGCCAGGAGGCGCCCGAGGGCGCACTCGACGTGCTCGACGCGCCGCAGGTCGTCGAGATGGGCGAGGCGGCGGCGGCGGCGCTCAAGAAGAAGCCCGAGTCGTCCATCCACCGCGGCATCGGGCTCGTCAAGGCGGGCCGCGCGCACGGCTTCGCCTCGGCCGGCAACACCGGCGCCATCATGGCGACGGCGCTCTTCGGGCTCGGCCGCCTGCCAGGCGTGCTGCGCCCCGCCCTGCCCGGCTACCTCCCCACGCCGACCGGCACGTGCGTCGTGCTCGACGTCGGCGCCAACGTCGAGGTCCGGCCAGAGCACCTCGTCCAGTTCGCCCGCATGGGCAGCCTTTTCGGGGCCGTGTTCCTCGGCAAGGAGCGCCCGACCGTCGGCCTCGTCAACGTCGGCGAGGAGCCGGGCAAGGGCACGGACACGATCAAGGAGGCCCACGCGCTGCTCGCGCAGGAGGGCCTGGACGGCCACATCGACTTTGTCGGCAACGTCGAGGGCCGCGACATCCTGCGGCACGCCGCCGACATCTGCGTCTGCGACGGCTTCGTCGGCAACGTCGTGCTGAAGCTCGCCGAGTCGGTCGCGACGATCCTGCCCCAGATGGTCCGCGCGCAGATCGTCGGGCAGGGCCTCGACGAGGCCGACGCCGGCATGGTCGGGCGCGTCCTCAAGGGGATGCTCAGCCCGTTCGACTACCAGAACTTCGGCGGCGTGCCGCTGCTCGGCATCGACGGCACGGTCGTGATCGGCCACGGCGGCTCGTCCGCCCGCGCCGTCGAGCAGATGATCCTGCGGACGGTCGAGCTCGCCGAGCAGAACCTCCCCGACCGCATCGCCCGTGCCTTCCGCGACGACTCGCGCGTCGGCACCCACTGACCCCCACGTGCCCGACTCCCCGCGCCCCACCGCCGCCATCACGGCCGTCGGCCACTACCTCCCGCCGGACCGCCTCACGAACGCGGACCTCGAGAAGCTCGTCGACACCAACGACGAGTGGATCGTCTCGCGGACCGGCATCCGCGAGCGCCACATCCTCAAGGACCCGACGAAGGCGACGGCGTTCATGTGCACCGAGGCTGCCCGCGTCGTGCTCGAGAAGCGCGGCCTCGCGCCCGAGGACGTCGACCTCATCCTCGTCGCGACGATCACGCCGGACATGATGCTGCCGGCGACGGCGTGCCTCGTCCAGGACGCGCTCGGCGCGACGAACGCGTGGGGCTTCGACATTTCGGCTGCCTGCTCGGGCTTCCTCTACGCGCTCACGACGGGCGCGCGCTTTATCGAGTCCGGCGCCGCGAAACACGTCTTGGTGATCGGGGCCGACACGATGTCGCGGATCATCGACTACTCGGACCGCACGACGTGCATCATCTTCGGCGACGGGGCGGGTGCCGCCCTCCTCGAGGCCAACCACGACGGCTACGGCCTCCTCGACGCCGTGCAGCACGCCGACGGCTCGGGCGGGCCCGCCCTCAACATGCTCGGCGGCGGCAGCCTCAACCCGGCTACGCACGCCACCGTCGACGCCGGGTGGCACGTCGCCCAGCAGGACGGCCCGACGGTTTTCAAGCGCGCCGTCGTCGGCATGGCCGAGGCCGCGGGCGAGATCGCCGAGCGCAACGGCCTCACGGGCGACGACATCGACTGGCTCGTGCCGCACCAGGCCAACATGCGCATCATCGACGCGACGGCGAAGCGCCTCGGCCTGCCGTCCGAGCGCGTCATGGTCACGATCGACCACACGGGCAACACGACGGCCGGCACGCTGCCGATCTGCCTCGCCGAGTACGAGTCCCGCCTCAAGCGCGGCGACACGGTCGTCCTCGCGGCCTTCGGCGGCGGCTTCACGTGGGGCGCGACGCTGCTGAAGTGGGCGTACGACGGGGCGGAAACGCTGGAGGGAGCACAGGGCGAGGAGGGCTGACGCTCGGCCGCCGCGGCGCCTCCGCGCTCCACACTGTCCTTCCCTCTTTCCCCCTCTCACTCGATGACTGCTTTCCTCTTTCCCGGGCAGGGCTCGCAGGCGCCGGGCATGGGCGCAGACCTCTACGCCGCCTCCCCCGAGGCGCGCGCCCTCTTCGACGCGGCCGACGCCGTACTCGGCCTGTCGCTCACGGGCCTCATGTTCGGCGACGACGCCGAGGCGCTGAAGCCGACCGAGATCACGCAGCCGGCCCTGTTCACGCACAGCCTCGCGGCGGACGCCGCCCTGCGCGCGCGCGGCATCCGGCCGGGCGTCGCCGCGGGGCACAGCCTCGGCGAGTGGTCGGCGCTGGCCGCCGCGGGCGCGGTGTCCTTCGAGGATGGCCTGCGGGCCGTGCGGCGCCGCGGCGAGCTCATGGCGCAGGCGCGGTCCGGCGCGATGTCCGCCGTCCTCGGCCTGGACGCCGCCGCGCTCGAAGCCGCCTGCCAGGCCGCGACGGAGGCCGGCGAGGGCGTCGTGGTGCCGGCGAACTACAACGACCCCGGCCAGATCGTCATCTCGGGCGACGCCGCGGCGGTCGCGCGGGCGGGTGCGCTGTGCACCGAGGCCGGCGCGAAGCGCGTCGTCCCGCTCCCCGTCTCGGGCGCCTTCCACAGCCCGCTCATGGCGGACGCCCGCGCGGCCTTCGCCGAGACGCTCGACGCGCTCACGATCTCGGCGCCCACGTGCCCGGTCGTCCTCAACGTGACGGCCGCGGCGACGACGGACCCGGACGAGATCCGGACGCGCCTGCTCGAGCAGCTCACGTCGCCCGTTCGCTGGGCGCAGTCGCTCGGGGCGATGGCCGAGATGGGCGCGACGCGCTACGTCGAGGTCGGGACGGGCGCCGTGCTCTCGGGCCTCGTCCGCCGCACGCTCGGCCGCGACGCCGTCACGGCGCAGGCCGGGACGTCCGCCCAGATCGACGCCCTCGACCGCTGACCCGGACGCCCCCGGCGGCGTCCTCACCCGACTTCTCGACCCCATGCCTTACACCCTCGATCTCTCCGGAACCACGGCCCTTGTCACCGGCGGCACGCGCGGCATCGGCCGCGCCGTCGTCACCGCGCTCGCGCAGGCCGGCGCGAAGGTCGCCTTCACGTACCGCGCCTCGCAGGAGGCGGCCGACGCGCTCGTCGCGGAACTGGAAGCGGGCGGGACCGAGGCGTTCGGCATCCAGGCCGAGGCGGCGGACGCCCAGCAGGCCGAGGCGGCCGTGAACGCCGTCGTGGAGAAGTGGGGCCGCATCGACGCGCTCGTCGTCAACGCCGGCATCACGCGCGACGGCCTCATGATCCGCATGACCGAGGCGGACTGGCAGGCGGTGATCGACACCAACCTCACGGGGGCGTTCCACGTTTGCAAGGCGGCCTACCGGCCGATGATGAAGCAGCGTGGCGGCGCAATCGTCACGCTCGCGAGCGTCGTCGGGGTGACGGGCAACGCGGGGCAGGCGAACTACGCCGCGTCGAAGGCGGGCCTCATCGGCTTCACGAAGAGCCTCGCGAAGGAGCTCGCCGGCCGCGGCGTGCGCGCCAACGTCGTCGCGCCGGGCTACATCGCGACGGACATGACGGCGGCGGTCTCGGAGAAGGCGATGGAGGGCATCCAGGCGCAGATCCCGCTCGGCAAAGCCGGGCAGCCCGAGGACGTCGCGAACGCGGTCGTCTGGCTGTGCTCGCCGGCCGCGGCCTACGTCACCGGCCACGTCCTCCACGTCGACGGCGGGATGGCGATGTAGTGCATCTGCACTACGGAATGACTACGCGAGAGCCATAGCCTTCGGCTTCATCTGCTCCCCGCTGCGATGCGCGCGCTGGCCCTTCTGCTCGTCCTGCTCGGCCCGCTGACGGCGTCCGCGCAGGACCGCCTCACGTCCGCCGAGCGGATGCTGATGGCGGTGCCAGCGACCGTCGTCGCCGTCAACGTGTTCTTTCAGGGCGGAGAGGACGCGTCTCTTCTGGCCCGTGGCGCGGTGACGACCGTCGCGAGCGGACTTGCCGTGTACGGCGAGCGGCGTAGTCCGTTCGGACCAGAGGCGGGCGGGCGCGGCGGACGATCTTCGGCCACCCCGCCTGCCCCGACGCCGATGCGCCTCGCCCTCCTGCTCGCCCTGATCACGACCAGCGCCGCGGCGCAGACGCCCGACTCGACGGCGGCGCGGCGCGCATCCTCCGTGCGCGGCGACCTCGTCCTCGGAGGCGTTGCCGCCGGTGCCACCGCGGTCGGGTTGACGTTCGCCGCGCTCCGCGTGGCGGGCGTCGAAGGCGACGATCGTGGATGGGCGCTCGTGGCCTATCCCGTAGGGGTCGCCGCCGGGGTTCACCTGCTCGCTCAGCGCCTCGGGCTCGACGGGGCGATTGAGGCAAACGTCAACGGGACGCTTCGGGGAACGCTCGTCGGGGCGCTCGGAGGCCTGGGGGTTGCTGCAGCCGGGCTCGCCGTGGCCGGCGGCCCGTTCGGCGGCGGTGACGAGGGCGGCGGCGGTGCACTCATTCTGGTCGGGGTCGCGGTTGCGGCGCTGGCCCCTCCCTACTTCGCGGCGCGCGGCTACCGCGCCCCGGAGATGCAGCCGGTCGTGATCGTCGGCCCTGATGGCGCGCGCGCGGCCGGGCTCTCGCTTCGCGTCGCGCTCTGACGCTCGGCGCTCCGAGCTGCATCCGCCGAGGTCGGAGCTCGGCACGCCGGCGGCGCGCAGCGGGCCTCAGCCGTCCACGACGAGGTGGCCGACGAAGGCGCTGCGGTCGTCCATGACGAGGTCGCCGCGGCGGAAGCCGACGGCGCACGCCTCGAAGGCCCAGAAGAGGCCCGTCTGGTAGAGCCGGACCGCGTCGTCGTGCGGCAGGTCCGTGAAGGCCTGGAAGACGGACGGGAAGACGTCGTAGTCGCCCCTTGTCGCGTGGAGCGCCTCGCCCGTCGCGCCGTAGACCGTGACGTTCCCGCCCTCGCGGCCGTAGGCCGGCTTCTCGACGTGGCGCGTGCCCGCGAGCGGGTGGTAGGCCGCTTCGAGGAGGAGCGGCTCGTCCGGGTGCAGGTCGTACGCCACCTTCATGAGGCGCTTGCTCTGCAGCAGGACGGCGTAGGCCGGGTTGACGACCACGACGTGACGGTCCAGGATCAGCCCTTCGAGGATGGCGAGGAGTGCGGGCTCGTCGGTCGCGAACGTCTCCCACGGGACGAGCTTGAACACGAAGTCGTGGCGCACCCAGCCCGCCTCGCGCTCGCCGGAGGCCGGCTCGTGCGTGAAGACGCCCTCGCCGGGCGAGAACGTCACGTCCGGGATGCTGCGGTACGCGACCTCGAAGCCCGCCTCCTCGGCCGCCGCCCCGACGACGCCGAGGTTGGCGTCGTCCTCGGGGGCGTCGGCGAAGCCGGTGCAGAGCAGCGTCGGGGCGAGGTCGTCGTTGGCGGCGCGGAGGCGGCCGAACTGCTCGACGAGGCGCTCGTAGAGCTCGTTGAACTGCTCCGCGCCGGGCACGGCCTGGGCCTGCGCCCACTGCGCGATGGCCGTCTCGGGGATGGCCGTCGCGGTGTCCGCGTTGAACTCGATGAGGCGGACCGGCTGCCCGGCGACGCCGCCGGCGAGGTCGAAGCGGCCGTAGAGGTGCCAGTGGCGGTCGTCGTCCCACGTGTGCCGCACGAGGCGGTGCAGCGCAGCCGGCACGCCGACCTCCGTGAGCAGGTCGTTGTCTAGGACGTGCTCGGCGGCCTCGACGAGGAGCGCGTAGAGCGTGTTGCCGGCGAGCGCGAGCGTGTCGGCGTCTTCGAGCGAGAGCTCGACCATCTCGTCCGCGAGGTACGGCGGCGCGCCGTCGGCGTCGGTCGCGAGCCAGCCCCAGCCGACGCGCTCGAGCGCCTCGGGCGTGACCGGCGGGACGGGGCGCAGGCGGATCGGGGCCATCAGCCGCCGCCGCGGCCGAAGCCTCGGCCGAAGCCGCCGGAGCGGCCGCCCGAGGGCCGCGCGGCGCGCGTCGCCGCGGCGCGCTGGGCGACGCGGGCCGGCGTCGCGAGCGTCCCGCGGCGGCCGGCGGCGGCCACGCGCGGCGCCACGACGGCTGCGCTGCGGCGGCGCACGGCCGCGTTCGTGTAGGCGCGTGCGGGCGCCGCGTAGCCGTAGCCGGCGTAGAGTGGCGGGCGCCACATGTTGAACATCGTCGACATCAGGAGGGCGTCGCCGAGGCCGAAGCCCGACCGCGGGCGCGCCTCGGCCGTGCCGCTGCCCGCGCCGCCGCTGCCCCACGCGGCGCCCGACCCGAGGCCGGCGCTGTCCGGCGGCGTCGCCGGGAGGCGCGCGGCGAAGGCCTCGGGGCTGTCGAGGCGCTCGGTCCGCGTCCCGCCGGGCGCAGCGGCGTCGGTGTGGATGATCGTGACGCCGCCGGCGCGGCCCTCGACGACCTGCTCGTCGGCGATCTGGTACGAGCCGTCGGGCATCTGCTGGATGACCGTCTCGACGCCCGTCAGGGGCGTCGCCTCGGCGGGCGGCGGGCCGGACGCGTCCTGGCATCCGGAGAGGACGGTGGCGGCGCCGGCCGGTGCCACGAGCGCGGCGCCGAGCGTGAGGTAGAGGCCGGTTCGGGAGTCCGAGACGCGGCGGAGGGGAGCGGGCATGGGCGAGAGCTTCTAACGGCAAGTGGAGACGCAGCGGAGGGGCGGCCTGTTGCGCCGCTACATCAGCTTGACGGAGTGGCCGCGCGCGGGCGCCGAGACGCGCGTGACGCCGGCCGCGCCGAGCGCCTCGGTGAGCAGCGCCTGCCGGTCCGGCTCGCCGTGGACGAGGAAGACCTCCTTCAGCCGGCTGCGGTCCAGCGCGGAGATGAACGCGACGAGGCCCGGCTCGTCGGCGTGCGCCGAGAACGCCGCGATGGTTTCGACGCTCGCCCGCAGCGGGTACTCCTCGCCGAAGATGCGGACCTCGGGCTGCTTGTCCGCGATGCGCCGGCCGAGCGTGTGCTCGGCCATGAAGCCTACGATGAGGATCGTGTTTTTCGGGTCCGAGACGGTGTTGCGGAGGTGGTGCAGGATGCGCCCCGCCTCGGCCATGCCGGACGCCGAGATGACGACGAACGGCGTCTCGATGGCGTTGAGCTCCTTGGAGCGCTCCGCCTCGCGGACGTACTCGAGGCGCGCGAAGCCGAACGGGTTCGGGTCCGTGAGCATCACCTTTAGTACGTCGTCGTCGTAGCACTCGGGGTGGCTCTGGAAGACCGACGTCGCGTTGACGGCGAGCGGGCTGTCCACGAAGACCTGGACGCCGGGCAGGCGGCCGTCGTGCTCGAGGCGGTCCAGGGCGTAGACCAGTTCCTGCGTCCGCCCGACGGCGAAGGCCGGCACGACGACGCGCCCGCCGCGCTCGACCGTCCGCTGGATCGCGACGCGCAGGCGCTCGCGGGCGTCCGCAGCGGGCTCGTGGACCTTGCCGCCGTACGTGGACTCCGAAATGAGCCAGTCGACGGGCGGGAGGGGCTCGGGGTCGCGGAGGATCGGGCGGCCGGGGTTGCCGAGGTCGCCCGTGAAGCCGAGCGTCTTCGTCGTGCCGTTCTCCGTCACGTCCAGCGTGACGGTCGCGGAGCCGAGGATGTGGCCGGCGTCGCGGTAGACGGCGCGCGTGCCCGGTGCGGGCTCGAAGGCGAAGCCGTAGGGCACGCCCGTCATCTGCGCCACGGCGCGCTCGGCGTCCTGCTCGTCGTAGAGCGCCTCGACGAGCGGGAGGCCCTTCTTTTTGTGGCGCCGGTTCGTCCGCTCGGCGTCCGAGACCTGGATGTGGCCGCTGTCGCGGAGCATCAGCGCGCAGAGGTCGCGGGTCGCGTGCGTGCACCAGATCGTGCCCGAGAAGCCGTCCTTGACGAGCTGCGGCAGGCGCCCCGAGTGGTCGATGTGCGCGTGCGACAGCACGACGGCGTGGATCGTGGCCGGGTCTACGGGCCACTCGCGGTTGATGCGTTCGGCGTCGTCGCGACGGCCCTGGAAGAGGCCGCAGTCCAGCAGCAGGCGGGTGCCGTCTGCGAGTTCGACGAGGTGCAGCGAGCCGGTGACGGTCTGCGCGGCGCCCCAGAAGGTGAGCGTCATCAGAGGCGGGGCGAGTGGGCGGGCAAGCTAGGCGCGCCGCGGGGGCTCGGACGTGGCGGCGGGGAAATGGGGCGCGGCCTCCCCCTGTTATGCCTCGATCCAGACCGACTTCTCGTTGGTGAACGCGCGCATCCCCTCGAGGCCCAGCTCGCGGCCCATGCCCGAGGCGCCGACGCCGCCGAAGGGCAGCTCGGCGTGGCTCGCCACGAGCGCGTTCACGGACACGACGCCCGCGCGGAGGCGCCGCGCGAGGCGCTCGCCGCGGTCGAGGTCGGCCGTCCACACCGAGGCGCCGAGGCCGAAGCGCGTCGCGTTGGCAAGGCGAATGGCCTCGTCGGCGTCCGTCGCAACGCTGATCGCGGCGACGGGGCCGAAGATCTCCTCGGTGAACGGGACCATCGCCTCGGCGACGCCGGCGAGGACGGTCGGCGGGAAGAAGAAGCCCGTGCCGTCCGGGACGGTCCCGCCACAGGCGAGGCGCGCGCCCTGCGCGACGGCGCGGCGCGTCTGGTCCGCCACCGTCTCGCGGAGGTCTGCGCGGGCGAGCGGCCCCACATCCGTCGCCGCGTCGTGCGGGTCGCCCACGGTCAGCGCATTCATGCCCGCGACGAACGCCTCGGTGAACGCGTCGGCGACCGACGCCTCGACGATAAAGCGCTTGGCCGCGATGCAGCTCTGCCCGTTGTTCTGCGTGCGCGCCTGGACGCCGACGCGTACGGCCGCCTCGATGTCGGCGTCGGCGAGGACGACGAACGGGTCGGACCCGCCGAGCTCGAGGACACACGGCCTGAGCGCCCCTCCAGCCGCCGCCGCGACGGCCCGCCCGGCCTTTTCGGACCCCGTCAGCGTGACGGCCGCGACGCGCGGGTCGGCGATGACGCCCGCGACGCGCTCGGTCTCGATCGGGATGTGCTCGAAGCCGCCGTCATCCCAACCCGCGTCGTGGAAGGCGGCCGCGAACGCGTCGGCGCAGCCGAGGACGTTGGGCGCGTGCTTCAGCAGGACCGAGCCGCCGGCGAGGAGCGTCGGCACGGCCGCGCGGAGGGCCTGCCAGAACGGGAAGTTCCACGGCATGATGGCGAGCAGCGGCCCGAGCGGCTCGCGGGCGACGAACGACCGCGCCGCGGCCGTCTGCACGATGCGGTCCCCGAACGCCTCGGGCGCCATCGCGGCGAGCGTCGCGCGCCGCCGATGCGCACTTCTGCGACCTCGGCGCGCGCCTGCTCAAGCGTCTTGCCCATCTCGTCTGTGGCGATCCGCGCGAGGCGCTCCGTGTCCGCATCGAGGCGCTCCGCGAGGGCGGTGATGGCGGCGACGCGCGCCGCGAGCGGCCGGGCGCGGTTGCGCGCCGCCGCCTCGGACGAGCGCGTGAGTGCGGCGTCGAGGCCGGCGTCGGAGAGGACGGCGTGGTCGGCGATCGTCTCGCCGGTCGTGGGGTTGATGGAGGCGGGCATGGCGGAGGACGGAGGACGGAGGACGGATGGACGCGAGCGGACCGGAGGACGGAATGAACCGCATTTTGTGTCCTCTGCCTTCCGCCCTCCGCTTTCCCCTCCCCCGCTTCTCCGCTTGCCCGCGGCGCGCCGCGTGGGGACATTGGCGGACTCACCCACCCCGACCCGAGCGATGGCCCCGGACGGCACCCTCCGCCGCAGTGCGCGCCTCGTCCGGTCGTGGTTGGGCGCGTGGCGCCCGGCGACGCGCCGCAGCGCTCGCCGTGGACCGGATGGCACGGACGGCCGCGCCGCAGGCGACGGCACGGCGGGCCCGCTGCCCCGCGAGACGCGCCTCGACGGCGCCGGACGGTCTGCCACCGCACCGCATGAGGGCGCCACGCACCTCGACGGGGACGGCCGCGCCGAGGCGGTACGCCCCGACGAGACGACGCCGCGCGGCACCTCGCGCCGCGCCATCGAGGCGCTCGTCGGGATGCCCGTCGGCGACCTCGCGCTCTACGAGCACGCCCTCCGCCACCGCTCGCTCTTCCGCGGCCTCGCGACCGACGGAACCGAGTCCAACGAGCGCCTCGAGTTCCTCGGCGACGCCGTCCTCGGGGCCGTCGTCGCCGAGACGCTCTTCACGGACGTTCCCCGACCGCGACGAGGGCCTGCTCACGCGCACGCGCGCGAGCGCTCGTCAACGGCAAGGCGCTCGCCGGCTACGCCGAGGCCCTCGGCCTCGGGCCGCTCCTGCTGCTGTCGGACAACATGGACTCGGCCGCCGGCCGCCGCCAACGCCACCATCCTCGCCGACGCCTTCGAGGCCGTCATCGGCGCGCTCTACCTCGACCTCGGCTTCGACGCCGCCCGCCGCTTCGTCCTCCGCGTCCTCGAGGAGCACGCCTCGGTGCAGGACGCCGCGCAGGACCGCTCCAACCACAAGAGCCGCCTGCTCGAGCTCGTCCAGGGCCGCGGCCTCGCCCAGCCCGTCTACGCGCGTCGTCGCCGAGGACGGCCCGAGCCACGAGCGCCGTCTTCACCGTCGCCGCCGTCGTGGACGGCGTGGACTGCGGGCAGGGCACGGCGAAGTCCAAGAAGGAGGCCGAGCAGGAGGCCGCCCGCCACGCCATCGACACCCTGCGCCGTTTCGAGAAGGAAGGGCAGAAAGGCTGACGGGGACCCGGGGTGAACGGGGAATTGCGAAGACGGCAGCACCTTCACGCTCACCCCGCCGCGCCCGGATCCTGGTCTCCCCGTTCACCTTTCAACCAGCAAACCCTTTCACTCTCTCTCATGGAACCGCTTCTGACCCGGACGGCCCACCCGGACACCTTCGCCGAGCGCCACCTCGGTCCGTCGGCCGACGAGACGGCCGCGATGCTCGCCACGCTCGGCCTCGACTCGCTCGACGCCCTCGCCGACGCGGCCGTGCCGGACGCGATCCGCTTCCGAGGCACGCCTCGACCTGCCCGGCGCCGCTCTCGGAGCCCGAGCTTGCTCGCCCGCGCGGCGGCTCTCGCGGCCGAGAACGACGCCGCGCGCTCGTTCCTCGGCATGGGCTACGCCGGGACGTTCACGCCGCCGGTCATCCAGCGCAACGTGCTCGAGAATCCGGGCTGGTACACGCAGTACACGCCGTACCAGGCCGAGATCGCGCAGGGCCGCCTCGAGGCGCTCCTGACGTTCCAGACCGTCGTCACGGACCTCACGGGCCTGCCCGTCGCCAACGCGTCGCTGCTCGACGAGGCGACGGCCGCGGCCGAGGCGATGTCGCTCTTCGTCGGCGCCCAGCGCGGCGCCCGCAAGACGTTCGCCGTCGACGCGCGCTGCCACCCGCAGACGATCGCCGTCGTGCGGATGCGCGCCGAGCCGCTCGGCATCACCGTCGAGACGGTCGACGCCGCGGCGCTTCGAGCCGGACCGAGACGACGATCGGCGTGCTCGTCCAGTACCCGGCCACGGACGGCGAGGTCGTGGACTACCGCGCGCCTCGCCGAGCGCACGCACGCGGCCGGCGCGTACGTCGCCTGCGCCACGCGACCTGCTCGCGCTCACCGTCCTCGAGGCGCCGGGCGCGTGGGGCGCGGACGTCGCGCTCGGCAACAGCCAGCGCTTCGGCGTCCCGATGGGCTACGGCGGCCCGCACGCCGCCTTCTTCGCGACCGCCGGACGCGTTCAAGCGCCAGCTTCCGGGCCGCATCATCGGCGTCTCCAAGGACCGCCACGGCAACCCGGCCCTCCGGATGGCGCTCCAGACGCGCGAGCAGCACATCCGCCGCGAGAAGGCGACGTCCAACATCTGCACGGCCCAGGCGCTGCTCGCCAACATGGCCGCCTTCTACGCCGTCTACCACGGCCCCGAGGGCCTGACGAGCGATCGCCGAGTACGTCCACGGCGCCACGCGCGGCGCTTGCCGCGGCGCTCACGGACGCCGGCCACGCGGTCCTCCACGGCGACTACTTCGACACGCTCCGCGTCCGCCCGACGGGCCGCTCGGCCCAGGACGTGATCGACGCCGCCCGCGCCGACCGCCGTCAACCTGCGCCCGTTCGACGACGGCACGGTCGGGCATCGCGCTCGACGAGACGGTCACGGCGGCCGATCCTCGCCGCGATCGCCGGCGCCTTCGGCGCGGCGTGGGACGGCGCCTTCGAGGCGGCGCCCTACGCCGGGCGCGCTCCCGCGCTCGACGCGATTTTCTCACGCACCCGGTCTTCCACAGCTACCGCTCCGAGACCGAGATGATGCGCTTCCTGAAGCGCCTCGAGAACAAGGACCTCTCGCTCGCGCACGCGATGATCCCGCTCGGGAGCTGCACGATGAAGCTCAACGCGGCGGCCGAGATGATGCCGGTCACGATGCCCGGCTGGGCGAACGTGCACCCGTTCGCGCCGGCCAGACGCAGGCCGCGGGCTACGCGACGGTCATCGAGGAGCTGAGCGCGTGGATCGCCGAGATCACGGGCTTCGCGCGCCGTCTCGCTGCAGCCCAACTCGGGCGCGATGGGCGAGTACACCGGCCTGCTCACGATCCGCGCGTACCACCGCAGCCGCGGCGACGACCAGCGGACCGTCTGCCTCATCCCGACGTCCGCCCACGGCACCAACCCGGCCTCGGCCGTGATGGCCGGCATGGAGGTCGTGGCCGTCAAGGTGGACGCGGACGGCGAGGTGGACCTCGACGACCTGCGCGCCAAGGCGGAGCAGCACGCCGACCGCCTCGCGGCGCTGATGATCACGTACCCGTCCACGCACGGCGTCTTCGAGCCGACGATCCGCGACCATCGCGCGACATCGTCCACGCCTCGGGCGGGCTCGTCTACATGGACGGCGCCAACCTCAACGCGCAGGTCGGCCTGTGCCGGCCGGGCGACTTCGGGATGGACGTGTGCCACCTCAACCTGCACAAGACGTTCGCCATCCCGCACGGCGGCGGCGGGCCGGGCATGGGCCCGATCGCGTGCACCGAGGCGCTCGCGCCGTTCCTGCCGGGCCACCCGCTCGCCGAGACCGGCGCGGCGGCGGAGGGCATCGGGCCGGTCGCGGCGGCGCCCTTCGGCTCCGCGCTGATCCTGCTCATCTCGTGGGCCTACATCGCGATGATGGGGCCGGAGGGCCTGCGCCGCGCCTCGCTCATCGCCGTCCTGAACGCCAACTACATGGCGAAGCGCCTCGAGGGCCACTACGACGTGCTCTTCCGCGGGCCGGGCGGCTTCGTCGCCCACGAGTTCATCCTCGACGTGCGGCCGTTCTCGAAGGCCGGCGTCCTCGCCGAGGACATCGCGAAGCGCCTCATCGACTACGGCTTCCACGCGCCGACGATGTCGTGGCCCGTCACGGGCACGCTCATGGTGGAGCCGACGGAGAGCGAGGCCCGAGGCGAGCTGGACCGCTTCTGCGACGCGATGATCGCGATCCGGACCGAGATCCAGGAGCTCGAGATCGGGACGGCAGACGCGGCACGGACAACGTGCTCAAGAACGCGCCGCACACGCTCGCCGAGGTGACGGCGGACGACGTGGGACCACGCCTACGCGCGCTCGCAGGCCGCGTGGCCCGCGCCGTGGACGCGCGAGCGCAAGCTCTGGCCGACCGTCGCGCGCGTCGACAACGCCTTCGGGGACCGCAACCTCGTCTGCTCCTGCCCGCCGATGGACGCCTACGCCTGAGCCGTGCCACGCAGCGCGCTCCTCGGGGGCGCGCTGCGCGGGCTAGCGCAGGCGGAGGCCGATGGGCTCGAGGAGTTGGGGGCGGCCTCTGAGGGTGGTCTCGGCGCGCTCTTGGAAGTCGCGGAAGGCGGCGGCGAGCGGGGCGAAGAGGAAGTTGCGGGCGTCGCGGACGGCCTTTTCGGCGGAGACGAGGGCTAGCGGAGGCCATCGCAGGGCGGGCCGTCCGTGTACCTTGCAACGCCTTTACGCCGCAACGCCGATGGACGTGAGCCCGCAGATCGTGACGTGGCTCACGTCGCTGCGCATGAACACGCAGGATGGGGAGCCGCGCCCGCACAAGCCCGTCCTGCTGCTCGCCGTGCTCGAACTGGCCGAGACCGGTCACCTCGACGCCAATGCGGTCCTCTTCGGCCCGGCGCTGTTCGAGCACTTCGCGGCCTACTGGAAAGCCGTCACAGACGATCCGGTTGGCCGAATCCAGTACCCGTTCTGGTCGATGGACTCGGAGCCGTTCTGGGACCTCGAGATGCAGCCCGGCTTTGAAGGCAAGCCGCTGAACAAGCGGACCACGCCGTCGGCGAGGCAGGTCAGCGAGTGGGTTCGTTTCGCCCGGCTGGACGACGGCCTGTTCGCCGCTATCGGCGACGCGACCGCGCGAGACCGCATCCGGGGCGTCCTCGTGGCGACCTACTTCCCCGAACGAACCGAGCGCATCGCTGCGATCCGTGCGTTCGAGCAGAGCGTCTACCGGTACTCGCAACTCATCCGCCGGGTCGCCGCGCCCGGCGTCGCGTACCAGGCCGCGCCCGAGTTCGTCCGCGCCGCGGCGTTCCGGCGTGTCGTCACCGAGGCATACAGCTACACGTGCGCCGTGAGCGGCCTCCGCCTGACGCTCCCGGCTGGCACGACGTACCAGATGGTCGAGGCGGCTCACATCCACGACTGGGCAGACTCGCACAACGACGACCCGCGCAACGGCCTCTCGCTGAGCCGGGACTACCACTGGATGTTCGAGCAGGGCCTGTTCACGCTGGACGAGCGCTGGCGCGTCCGCGTCTCGCCCACCGCTCGCGATTGCATCGGGACGGTCGGCGCGCTGCTCACCCGGTATGGCAGGCAGCCCATCCGGCTTCCGGAGGACGAGAGCCGGTGGCCGGGGCAGGAGTACCTCGAGTGGCACCGGGCAACGAAATACCGGGCGCGGTAGCGACGCCGTCTTTGCCTAACGCGCCGTCGCCATCTCGGCGGCGCGGAACATCCCGAACGGGTTGACGGGCGTCCCGCGGCCGCCGCCCGAGACGTCGAGGACCTGGAAGTGGAGGTGCGGGCCGCGCGCGTTGCCCGTGCTGCCGACCGTGCCGAGCGCGTCGCCGCGGCGCACGACGACGTGCTCGGTGATGCCCGGCGCGTAGCTGTCCATGTGCGCGTAGTAGTAGTCCGTGCGGCCGTCGGCGGAGCGGAGGTAGAGCGTGCGGCCGCCGAGCGCGTTCCAGGACGTCCGCGTGACGGTGCCGTCGGTGACGGCGACGAGCGGCGTCCCGCGCGGCGCGGCCATGTCGATGGAGTTGTGCGTGCGGCCGCCCGAGCGGCCGGCGAGGAACGAGTCGCGGAGGTCGTTCGGGGTCGAAGCCGACGACGGGCATCAGCAGGCCCGAGGCCGTCGGGCGGGCGGGCAGCGGCGCGGCGCGCGGCGCCTCGGGGCGGCCCGCGAGCGGCGGCGAGACGGGCGGCAGCGGGCGCGGCGTTTCGCGGCGCGCGCCGTCGCTGCGGCGCGCGGCCCAGCCGTTGGCGCCGCCGCCGGACGAGGCGCAGCCGGAGATCGACGAGCGCGAGAAGGACGACGGCGAGGCGGGGCGTCACGAAACGAGGCGTCATAGGAAACGAGGAGGCGTCGGCATCAGGATCGGCAGTCGGGAGGCGAACATAAGCCTGCACACGGCGCGATCTCGTCGGTCTAGCCCGCTACCGAGGCGTCACGCGCCGGCGGCCCGCTCGTCGTCCGAGAGGCCGGCCCACCACTCGGCGTAGGGCGTGTTCTTCGGCGCGTGGCGGTTGTGCGTCGTCGCCGTCCCACCACGTCGGCCCGCGCTCGCCGAGGGCGACCTTGGCGGCGTGGACGCGGGCGCGGGCGTCCTTTTCGGCGGCGGCGTCGCCGGCCCGCGTCGCCTGTCCGACGGCGCGGCGCGCGTCCATGAGGTCGTGCACGAGGCGCTCGCGCTCGGCCTCGGGCAGGGCCGGGTTGGAGCGCCGCCACAGGCGTCCGCCGGTGACGAAGTAGCGCCCGTCGGGCGTCTCGGGGAGGTGCGACGGCATAGCGAGGGCGAAGGGGTCTCGCCGAACGCCGCCTCGGGGCGCCGGTTCAGGCGCGCGCGATGGTCAGCACGTCCGCGATCTCCTCGGGGCGGGGCAGCTTCACGTCCGGCTCGCCCGCGGCGACGACGTCGAGGTAGAAGCGGGCGAAGGCGAGGCGCTCGGCGGGCGTCGCGTTGGCCTCCTCGGGGAAGTCGCAGACGGCGGCGAAGGCGGCGTCCGAGAGCGTGTCGGCAACGTAACGGTCGAGGAGGGTGACGAGCGCGTGGGGCGCTGGACGGCGGTAGCCTGAGCCATGGCGAGGCGGGGGTTAAGGGGTTGGCGGGCTCTTCACCAAGCGCCGTGCCACAGCGCCGCGGCAGCACGAAAACGCGCTTGAGGACGGCCGACGCGTCCAACACGGCGTCGAAACGGAATGCGGGCGTTACCCTTCTGCCCCCGACCGACCGCCGATGCCGCCGCCCGCCTCGCCCGACCCGCTGCCCCTGATCTACCGCGTGCTCCGCGGCGCCGTGCGCGTCGCGCTGCGGCTGTTCTTCCGCGAGGTGGCCGTCGCCGGGCTGCGGCACGTCCCGCGCGACCGCGGCGGGCTCCTCGTGGCGTGGCACCCGAACGGCGTCGTGGACCCGGCCGTCATCCTGAGCGGTTTTCCCGGCCGCCTCGTCTTCGGCGCGCGCGACGGGCTGCTGACGTGGCCCCTTCTCGGGGCGATCATGCGCGGGCTCGGGACGGTCCCGATCTACCGCGCGCAGGACGGCGGCGACGAGGCCGAGCGCCGCGCGGCCAACGCGAGGAGCCTCGACGCCCTGGCGACGGAGGCGGCCGCGGGGGCCTTCACGGCGCTCTTCCCCGAGGGCGTCAGCCACGACCTGCCGCACCCGGCCGAGATCCGGACGGGCGCCGCGCGCCTCTACGCCCGCGCGCTCCAGCTCTCGCAGGCGACGCTGGACCCGCCGCCCGCGCTCGTCCCGGTCGGCCTCCACTACGACGCCAAGGCCACGTTCCGCTCGCGCGCGCTCGTCGTCTTCCACGCGCCCCTCGACATCCCCGCGGCGCTCCAGAACCGCCTCCTCGACGACGCCGACCGCGAGGCCGTCCACGACCTCACGGCGCGCATCGAGGCGGCGCTGGACCAGACGGCGCACGCCTCGGACGACTGGGACATCGTGCGGACGCTGCACCGCGCGCGGACGCTGATGCGCGCGGAGGACGCCGTCCGCACGGACCGGCGGGCGCCGCGCGAGACGGCCACGCGACGCGCGCTCGGCTTCGCCCAGATCTGGACGGCCTACCAGGCGCGCCGCGCGACGCACCCGGACGCCATCGCGGCGCTCCACGCGGACGTCCGCGACTACGACCGCGGCATGACCGCCCTCGGCCTCGACGACGCGGACCTCGACCGGCCGCCGCGCGTGAAGCCGGTGCCGGCGGCGATCCTCGCCGCCCTCGTCGCGCTCGTGTCGCCGCTCGTCGCGCTCGGGATCGCCGTGAGTGGCCCGCCGCACTGGCTGCTGAAGCGCCTCGCCGTGCGGTTCTCGAAGGCTGAGAAGGACACGGCGACGGTCAAGCTCTTCGGCGGGATCGTGCTGTACCCGGCGGCGTGGGCGATCGCCGGCGGGATCGCCGCGTTCCTGCGCGCGCGATTCCTCGGCGTGGCGCTCTGGAGCACGCCGTCGGTCTGGATGGGGATCGGCGTGTTCTGGCTGTGCGCGCTCGGCGCCGTCGCGGCGCTGTGGGCCTCGGAGCGGTGGGCCGAGGCGCTGCGGGCCGTCCGCGTGCGCGCCACACGCGAGCGCCGCGCGGGCGCGCTCGTCCACCTCCGCGCTGCCCGCGCGGACCTCCACGACCGTTTCCTCGCCCTCGCCGACGGCCTCGATCTGCCCGAGGCGCTCTGACGCAGACTCACGGATTCGGGGGATGTGCCGGGCAGCGCCCCCGGCCTACGTTGCGCGCACCCTCCCGCCACGCCGATGCTCCGTCTCCAGACTGCTTCTCGCCTCGCGCTCGCCGCGCTCGCCCTCGCCTCGGCCACCGGCTGCGACAGCGGCGGTGGCCCCGGCGAGCGGCGACCTCTCCGCGACGATCAGCACGTCCGACATCATCATCAACGTCGTGTCGCTGCCGCCGCTCTCGATCTCGAACGCCGTCACGGTCGTGGCGACGGTGAGCGGGGCGGACCGCATCACGGGCGCCTCGATCGACGCGCCGGGCATCGGCGCCATCGTGGACTCGTCCGTGACGGTCGGGCCGGCGCGCGCGCGGGCGTACATCCGCGTCGTCGGGCTACCAAATATGCCGTACACGTACGGCCCGACGGTCCTCCACGTCACGTCCGGGAGCGCCTCGGCCGACGTGCCGCTCACCATCCACGCCGGCGACGACGTGCGGGCGCTGAACCAGCTCCAGTATCCGCAGGGCGCACAGCTCGTCCAGGGCCGTGAGGTGCTCGCGTTCACGTCGCCGACGCGCGTCCGCATCGCCGACGCGCCCGCCGGCCTGTCGCTGCGCGAGGCCGTCGCGGGCAGCGCCGTGCAGACGTTCGCCACGGCGTCGATCGCGCCCAACGTCGCGCACCGCGTGCTGGTCCACCGCGTCGACGAGCACGGGTGGGCGTATGGGACCGACCCGCTCGTCGTCGTCGTCCGCTCGGCGACGCCGAACCCCGCCGTGCGCGTGCGGGCGCGTGGCATCGCCGGCGGGCTTCACTACGCGTCCCCGCAGCTGACGATCCTGACGGCCGTCGCGCAGAGCGGCGCGCTCGTCACCGTCTCCGCGCCGGGTGGCCACACCGAGCCGCAGCTCACGGGCCTGCGCAGCATCGTCACGGACCTCTGGCAACGCCCGTACCTCCTGTACCGCGACGGCCGCCTCGGGCGGACGCTCAACGGGGCGCAGCGCGAGGTCGAGTTCCTGGGCAACCTCGACCCGGCAGACGTCGCCGCGGACGGCTCGCTGCTGATGCGCGACGGCGCGGTCTGGTTCACGAGCCAGGGCTTCGGCTTCCAGGCGCTCGACGCCGCCACGGGCGTCTCCTACCTGCCTGCGCTCCCGGCGACGGCCGCGACGGGGTTCGTCGCGATCACGTCCGACGGGACCTTCCCGCCGCCGTTCCGCGGCATGATGCTCGCCGCCGCGTCGGACGGCCGCCTGTGGGCCGCCTCGGCCTCGCAGGCGTTTGCGCCGACGGCCCAGCGCCTCCCGTCCGCCCCGCTCGAGATGGTCGCGCCGGGCGCGTTCCTCCGCGACGGCGCCGTCTACGGCACGATCACCTACGGCGCGCGCCTCGCCGACGGCTCCGTGTGGACGTGGCGCGCCGCGACGCCCGGCAACCCGGCCTCGCTGACGGCGCCGACGCAGATCCCGGGCCTCGTCGCGGCGCACCTGTTCGCGAACGAGAACGGCCTCGTCGCCGTCCGTGCCGACGGCAGCGTCGCGATGTGGGGGCAGTCGCCGGGAGCGGGCGCGCCCGGCGACGCGTGCACGCCCTACACGCTCTGCGAGCACCCCGAGGTGGCCGGCCTGCGCGAGGCGACGTTCATCGGGTTCGTTCGCGCCGATGGCCTCGCCATCAACACCTCCAGCGCCGGCGTCGCCTTCGGCTCGGGGCAGCCGCCGCTCGTCGTGCCGGAGTAGCGCTCCGGCCGCCGTCACCGCGACGTGCCGAGGTAGACGAGGCCCTCGGGGAAGCCCGCGCGAGCGTCCGCGGCGAGGCGCGCGAAGAGCGGCGCCGGGACGGCGGCGAGGCGCGGCAGGTCGGCAAGGTCCACCCACCGCAGCGACCGCAGGATCTGGGCGTCCGGCGCCAGCTCGGGGTCCGTGCCGAGGCGCGGCGTCCGCGAGGCTGCCCGAGACGAGGCGCGCCTCGGCGTAGACCGAGACGGCGTGCAGCGGCGGCCGGACGAAGTCCACGAGGTAGCGCGGCGCGGTCATCGCGGCGTCCAGCCCGGTCTCCTCGCGGACCTCGCGCGCGAGCGCCTCGCCGATCGTCTCGCCGAAGTCGACGCCGCCGCCGGGGACGGTCCAGAACGGCTCGGCGCTCCACAGGCCGGCGTGCTCGGCGAGCAGGACCGCGCCGGGCGCGGCCGGACGGTCGAAGAGGAGCGCGCCGACGCGCACGCGGACGCGCCCGGCAAGGGCGGGCGGGATGTGACCGTCGGGCATCGGGACCGAACGCGCGGTGGCCGCCTCGGTGCCGCGCGCACGCTTCGCCGGGGCGGCGCCCCGTTTTCACCGCGCGCCTGAAACGTGGCGCATGCGAGGCGTTCACACCGGGTCACCCACCTCAGATCCAATGCGAACAGGATGTCGCCGCGTTGCTGCCGGATGTGCCGTCGCCGCGCTCGCGCTCGCACCGCGCGCGGCCTCGGCGCACGTGAAGTGGTTCAGCGACTTCTCGTTCCGCGACCCGCCGCTGCCCCTCTCGGCCGTCCTCACGCCGACGTTCTGGGCGCTGCTCGCGCTGAGCGTCGTCGCGCTGGGCGGGCTCGTGCTGCTGGGCAAGCGCCTCGAGAGCGCCGGTTGGTACCGCCGCGTCTCGGAGTGGCTCGCAGGCTATCAGGACCGCAGCCTGCTCGTGCTGCGCGTGGCGACGGGCGCCGTGATGCTCCTCAACTGGCAGGCCGACGTCCTGCTCGCGCCCGAGCTGTCGGGCGCAGGCGCGTGGGCCGGCTGGGCGCAGTTTGCCGTGGCGTGCCTGTTGCTGTTCCGCCAGACGACGCCGCTCGCCGGGGCCGCCCTGCTCGCGCTCGTCGGCGTGGCCGTGGCGCGCTTCGGCGCCTTCCACATGCTGGACTACGTGTACCTCGTCGGCTTTGGCGTCGCGTTCGCTGTGTCCGGCGCGCAGAGCGCGCGCGTCCGCGGGCTGGGCCTGCCGGCCCTGTTCGCGACCGTCGGCTTCTCGCTGTTCTGGGTCGCCCTCGAGAAGCTCGTCTACCCCGAGTGGGGGCTGTACGTGCTCCAGCAGAACCCGGCGCTGACGCTCGGCTTCCCCGTCGCGTTCTTCCTCGTGGCCGCCGCCTTCGTCGAGCTGTCGCTGGGCTACCTGCTGCTGATCGGGCTCCTCGAGCGGCCGCTCGCGCTCGCGATCACGCTCGTCTTCTTCACGACGACGCTGGTCTTCGGCAAGCTCGAGGTCATCGGGCACACGATGATCCACGCGGCGCTCATCGTGTTCCTCATCGAGGGGACGGGCGCGCTGTATACGCCGCCGGCACGGTTCCACCGGCAGACGCCGCTGCGCGTCGCGTTCGCGGGCGTCAACTTCGCGGTGTTGCTCGCGCTGCTGCTCGTGCCGTACGTGTGGGGCGCCGCGCGCGTCCACGAGCAGGCGCTGCGCGCTGCGCCGCCGGCCGCGCACGCGGAGGGCGCGGCGCACGAGTAGCGGCTACTGGATGATGTCGTCGCGGCGGATGGCGTAGGGCCGCACGGCCTGCCCGTCGTCGATGCCCAGACGGGCGCGCTCGCCGGCGCGCTCGAGCGCCTCGGTCTCGGCCGCGCCGAGGCGGTACTCGGCCGTCGTGACGGCCACGCCCTGCTGCATCGCGACGTCCGGCCCGGCCGCGTACGCCGCCTCGAACGTGCCTGTCGGCGTGATGACGCGCAGCGGCCGGCCAGTCGCGATCAGGATCGGTCGCTGCGTCCGGAACGAGACCATCACGCTCGAGCCGCCCTCGGGCCGCCCGATGAGCGAGACGTGCGCGACGGCCGTCGTGTCGGTGACGGCCGCAGCACCGGCGCTGGGGGCGGTGGCGGCGCAGCCGGTGAGGAGCGCGGCGAGGGCGAGCAGCAGAACGGGCATCGGATCCGGGAGAGGGGAGGCGCCTCAACGCACGAGGGCCCGGAGCACATGCCCCGGACCCTCGGTTTCCTGCCAGACGGGGCGCCGCGGGTTAGCGGATCACCGTCAGCTTCTGCGTCGAGACCGTCGCGCCGGCCTGCACGCGGACGACGTAGACGCCGGCCGCGAGCGCGTCCGTGCGGAACGCGAATGCGTGGGCGCCAGCGGCGAGCAGCTGACCCTCGGCGAGGACCGCCACGCGCTGCCCGAGCGTGTTGTACACGCCGACCGTGACGGCCGACGGGGCGGAGAGCGACAGGCGGACCTGCGCCGCGCCGCGCGCCGGGTTCGGCAGGGTGGAGACGGCGTCGAGCGCCGTCGGGCCGTCCTCACCGGCCACCGGGCCGACGTTGATCGTCACCGGGAAGCGCAGGATGCGCTGGCCCGGCGCGTTCGTCAGGAACGCGAGCTCGTCCTGCACCGAGCCCTCCGTCAGGCCCGTGCCGTCGACGACGAGCGGCAGCGTCTGCGTCGCGCCCGGCGCGAGCAGGCCGACCGAGAAGAGCGGCGCGGCCGCCTCGAGGCGCGTCCCAACGTTCGCCGGGAGGTCCGGCGGGTCGAGCGAGCGGATGCTCGCCGCGCCGGCGCCCGTGCGCGACGTGAGGTAGAGCGTGCCGTTGGGGTCGAGCCGGCTGCGCTTGACGCCGTAGGTCGACGTCGGGAGCGTGAACGACGGCGAGCCGGGGACGGTCATCCCGAACTGGCCGGCCTGGAAGAGGCGCGTCGTGAAGGACGTCATCTCGAGCAGGCCCTCCGTGAACGAGAGGCCCGGCGTCGTCGTCGCGTTGGAGCCGCGCGCCTGGACGTCGGCCGGGTAGCCCGGCAGCAGCGTCCCCGCGGCCGTGAACGCGCGGACGGCGCCCGTGCCGAACTCGCCGACGAAGAACGCGTCGAGCTCGGGGCTGTAGTCGAGGCCGAACGGCGCGATGCCCGTGCCGACCTGGCGGCCTGTCGGGACGATCGTCGTGCCCTCGAAGCGGATCTCGCGGAGCGCGCCGGTCTCCTGGATGGCGACCCACAGCGAGGCCGTGCGCGCGTTGTACGCGAGGCCCGTGACCTGCCCGCCGAGCGATGACGCCGTGGTGTAGGTCGCGGTGATGGCCGAGAGGTCGGCCGGCGCCTGGTAGATCGTCGTCGTGGCGATCGTGCCGCCGTCGACGGCGAGAACGTCGCCGTTGGGCATCTGCGTGAGGTCGTAGAGGCGCGTCGCGGCCGTGGCCGGGACGTTGAGCTGCGCGAGCACCGCGGCCGCGCCCGCCTCGTCGGCTGGCATCGGCACGTCGGCGTCCACGGCCACCGGGCCCGGAGCGACGACGGCGTCGCCGTCGATCGGCTGGAAGGCCGTCGCCGGGTCGCTCGCCGCCGGCTCGAGCACGCGGACGAACGTCAGCGGGGCGTCGCCGCCGTTGCGGATGTCGAGCGACGCGGGCATCATCGCGCCCGAGGCGACCGTCACCGACGGCGTCCCGACGGGCGCGAGCAGCGGCGTCCCGAGCGAGATCTGGAACGGCACCTCGGCAAAGGCGCGGGCCGGGTCGTTGAAGCGGATCTGGAGGCGGCCGTAAACGACGGCGCCGCCCGACGCGGCCGAGATGTTCAGCGAGGCGCTGTCCGTGGCGCCCGGCGCGACGCTGCCCGTCGAGGGCGATACGGTGACGACGGGGGCGGCGCCCCCGACGGCCTGGACGGAGTCCTGCACGACGGAGATCTCGAAGTCGAGCGCGTCCGGCCCGCCCGCGTTGCGGATCTGGATCGCGAGCGAGCCGCCGGCCGGCGTCAGCGCCTTCCGGACGGTCGCCGACAGGAAGTCGATGCCGACCGAGTCGCCGGCGATGCTCAGGCGCGCGGACGCCGTGACGGGCGCGCGGCGGACGACGTAGCCGAAGAGCTCGAGCGCGTCGATGTCGGCCTCGGTGATCTCCTCGCGGTCGTTGGCCGCGATCGTCGGGTCCATGATGCCGATGTAGGCGCCCGGGTTGGTGCGGTACTCATCGGCGCGCCAGTGCGACGCCTGCTGGTCGTCGCCGCCGGTGCGGTCGCCGCGGGCCGTCGAGAGCTCGTACTCGGCGTCGCCGACGAACATGACGTGGTTGCCGGGCTGGCCGGCGCCGAGCGTCGGGCCGGGCTGGAGCAGGCGCCGCGTGACCTCCCAGCCGACGCCGTCCGTGTAGGACTCGCCTGGCGTGACGGCCTCGGGGCGCACGCGGTAGAGGTCCCACGGCGTGAAGTACGGGTTGCCGGTCGACGCGCCGCCGATGGCGGACGTGAAGCCGAGGGCGTGGCCGATCTCGTGGACGGCGACCGCCTCGAAGTCCGTCTGGCCGCTCGTGATGCCGTCCTGCGGGTTGAAGTCGTAGGCGAAGGCCGAGTTGAAGCCGATGTTGGGGACCGTGCCGAAGCCGGCCGACGCCGGGGTGACGGCCGGCGCGTAGCCGAGCGCCTGGCGCGTGACGAGCCCGGCGATCGCCTGCCCGAGAGGCGTGGTGCCCGCCTCGCCGGCGACCGTCGAGGGCGTCGGGGAGGGAATCGCGGTGACGAGCGCGAGCTTCGCGGGGTCCGTCTGGCGCGCCGCGATGGCGTCGCGGATCGTGGCGGACGAGGAGCCGGCGACAAACTGCTGCGCCGAGTTGGTGCTGCCGAGGATGTTCGCCCCGTACGGCGTACCGAAGCGGTTCGGGCCGTAGTCCAGGTCCATCATCGTCGTGATGGGCGTCTGGATGATGCGCTCCCACCGGGCCGCGGCGCGGCGGAAGGCCATCAGCGCGGCCGGCCGCGCGAGCAGCTGGTCCGTGGCGCGGATCATGATCCGGAACTGGCTCACGCCGGGCCGGTTGAGGCTCGGCAGAACGGTGAGGTGGACCGTCCCTGCGCGCTCGTCCGACGCGCGGAGCGCTGCGGCCAGCGTCTCGGACGCGACGTCGCACCCGATCGAGCCGTCCGGCAGCTCCGTCAGGATGTGGATGCCGCCGTGGACGGGCTCCGACGGATACTCGACGGGGACATCACGTGCGGCGAGGCGCTGCGCGGACGTGCCCGGCGCAGCGAAAAGGGCGACGGCGGCGAGGCCGGCCAGAGAGCGCAAACGGGTCATGGAAACAGGGGAGAACAGGCGGGACACATGGGGCAAACATAGCGTCGGATCGGCCGGATTGCCCGCGTCGGAGCAGGTCAAGCTAGCGTGCCCTGCCGCCTCTCGCATATCCGGCTGCCGCTCCGCGCGGCGGAACAGCGCCCGCGCGCTCGCGTGCGACGCGGCCCACCCCGACTTTACTCCAGAATGTCCGATTCTCCCCAGATTTCAACGTTGGGCGCGCTCCGCGCCTCCGGCTACCGCCCGCGCTCGGTCAAGGACGAGATCCGCCAGAACCTGATCGCGCGGCTCAAGGCCGGGCAGGACGTCTTCCCCGGCGTCCTCGGCTACGACCGGACCGTGATCCCGCAGGTCCAGAACGCGCTCCTCGGCCGCCACGACTTTATCCTGCTCGGCCTGCGCGGCCAGGCCAAGAGCCGCCTCGTGCGCCTCCTCCCCGCGCTCCTCGACGAGTGGGTGCCCGAGGTCGCGGCTCGGAGATCCACGACGACCCGCTCGACCCCGTGAGCAAGTTCGCCCGCGACATGGTCGCGGAGCAGGGCGACGACACGCCGGTCGCGTGGCTCCACCGCTCGCTGCGCTACGGCGAGAAGCTCGCCACGCCCGACACGTCCATCGCGGACCTTATCGGCGACATCGACCCGATCAAGGCGGCCACGCGCAAGCTCACCTACGCCGACGAGGAGGTCATCCACTTCGGCATCATCCCGCGCACGCACCGCGGCATCTTCGCCATCAACGAGCTGCCGGACCTCCAGCCGCGCATCCAGGTCGGCCTCCTCAACATCATGGAGGAGCAGGACATCCAGATCCGCGGCTTCAACGTCCGCATCCCGATCGACGTCCTGATGGTGTTCACGGCCAACCCGGAGGACTACACCAACCGCGGCTCGATCATCACGCCGCTCAAGGACCGCATCGACTCGCAGATCCTCACGCACTACCCCAAGGACCTCGGCATCGGCGTCGAGATCACGCGGCAGGAGGCGTGGGCGGACCGCGCCAACGGGTCCGGCGACGCGCCCGAGGTGACCGTCCACGTGCCGCATGTCTTCCGCGAGATCGTCGAGCAGGTGGCCTTCGAGGCGCGGCAGAGTGAGTACGTGGACCAGAAGTCCGGCGTCTCGGCGCGCCTCACGCGCGCGGCCCTCGAGGACCTCGTCTCGGCCGCCGAGCGCCGCGCGCTCGTCAACGGCGAGGCCGAGACGACCGTGCGCGCGAGCGACCTCCAGTCCATCGAGCCCGCCGTGACGGGCAAGGTCGAGCTCGTCTACGAGGGCGAGCAGGAGGGCGCCTCCAGCGTCGCGCACGCGCTCATCGGCAAGGCCGTCTCGACGATCGTCAAGACGGTCCTGCCGGACCCGGCGGACAAGGAGACGGGCCGCGCGGCCTACGGGCCCGTCCTGCGGTGGTTCTCGGCCGGCAACCGCCTCGTCCTCGACGCCGAGATGCCGCAGAAGGCCTACGCCGAGGCGCTCGAGAAGGTCGACGGCCTGCGGGCCGTCGTCGTGGACCACACGCGGCCGGGGACAGACGCCCAGAGCGAGGCCGCCGTCCTCTCGATGATGGAGCTCGTGCTCGAGGTCCTCCACCAGCACTCGCTGCTCGGCAAGGACGCCCTCGCCGACGGCGCGGCCTACTCGGACCTCGTCGGCTCCGTCCTCTCCAACCTCAGCTCGTTCCGCCCGGACGACGACGACGAGGACTTCGACGACGAGTACCCGCGCCGCCGCGGGCGGTAGCGCGGGCTAGGCGCCTCGGACGTCCGCCAGCACACGCTGGCGGACGGCCTCGCCGAAGAGGCACAGCCCGGCGTTGAACACGACGAGCGCAGCCGTGCCGTAGACCGACGAACGCCTCGCCGCGGCCCTTCCGCAGCGTTGCCTCGCCGATGAGGCTCGCCCCGAACCCGACGGCGACGAGGCCGGCCGGCGCAAGGCGCGCCCACGCGCGCAGGTGCGGGTCGGGAGAGGCGAGGGACGTGACGGCAGCAGGCAGCTTCATGGCGAACCGGGGCGGGGTGGGCGCGTCTAGACGGCCACACGTGCCGTCCGTTCCGATGCCAGACCTCCCCGACCTCCGCCAGAGCTACGAGCGCGGCGCGCTCGACCGCGCCGACCTTCCCGCGGACCCGCTCGACCTTTTCGGGGCGTGGTTCTCGGACGCGCAGGCAGCCGCCGTCACCGAGCCCAACGCGATGACGCTCGCGACGGTCTCGGAGGACGGCCAGCCCTCGGCGCGGATCGTCCTCCTCAAAGGCGCCGACGCGCGCGGCTTCGCCTTCTACACCAACCACGACAGCCGCAAGGGCCGCGAGTTGGACGGGCAGCCGCGCGCCGCGCTCGTCTTCTGGTGGCCGCCGCTCGAGCGGCAGGTCCGCGTCGAGGGCCGCGTCGAGCGAGTCGAGGATGCCGAGGCGGACGCGTACTACGCGAGCCGCCCGCGCGGCAGCCGCCTCGGCGCATGGGCAAGCCCGCAGAGCGACGAGATCCCAGACCGTGACGTCCTCGACGCGCGCCTCGGCGAGGCGACGGCCCGCTTCGGCGACGGCGAGATCCAGCGGCCGCCGTTCTGGGGCGGCTACCGCGTCGTGCCGGACGCCGTCGAGTTCTGGCAGGGCCGCCCGAGCCGCCTCCACGACCGCTTTCAGTACCGCCGCGGCGCAGACGGCGCGTGGCAGCCCGTACGCCTCGCGCCCTGACTTACGCCGCCTCGGCGTTCTCCGCCCCGCGGTTGTCGACGACGCCGCGGACATTGGTGACGATGAGAGCCGCCTGGAGGACGACGAGCGCCCACGCGGCGTCTCCCCAGCCCCACGCGATCCAGAGCGCGTTCGAGACGAGGAACAGGGCGAAGCCGGCGAGGCGCCGCCGCTTCGCCGTCGATGCCGTGAGCCACGCGGCGCGCGATCGTGACGGCCATCGCGGGCCACTGAAGCAGGTCGAGCATGGGCGCGGTCGAGAGAGGCCGCGTCTCACCCCGAATGCAGAACGCGGATTCCGCACCCAGGCGATTTCGGGATTTCCCCGGCGCTACCGCACGCGGCGCGCGATGCGGGCAGCCTGTTCGGCTGGTGTCTCGTCCAGCGCGTCCAGTGCATCGGCGAGGGGCGGCGCCTCGGGTGGGAGCGATGCCGCGTCGTCCCAGTCCCGGCTCGTCACGATGGCCTCGAGGTGCTCGATGCGCCGCTGCAGGCGGTCCGCGGGTTGCGGTGCGCCGGTCGGGACCGCGCGCTCGTCCAGCGTCTCGTCGAGGACCTGCCGCAGGCGCGCTTCGGAGACGCCGCCGCCCGCGAGTTCGTCCAGCCGGCGCTGCTCCCATCCGGACATGCCGGGCAGGCCGAACAGCTTGACGGCCTCGCCCGCGACCCCGAGGCCCCAGCCGAACGCGGCCCACAAAAACCAGAGGTAGCCCGGCGACGTGAGCAGGTTGACCGCCGCGAGGCCCGCGATCGTCACGGCGTACGCCGCCAGGCCGGCGTAGAACTTCTTCTCCCTCGCGACCCGCTTCCGGGCCTCCTCCTCGGTCATCGGGGAACGCGCAGCGGAGCGGGCCATCGGCGGAGCGGGCGGGTGTCGCGCAAGGCTACGACGCCGCAGCCGCTCCGGGTGCGACCGCCTCGTAGTCTGGCCCGACGATGACGTTGAGCGCCCCGGGGATGGCCTCGAACGAGATCGGCGCGTTCGTCTTCAGCTCGCCGTCGACGTTGAACCACATGCCGGGCGTGGACGCGATGCGGACCGAGCGGACCTGGTTGAACACGATCGCGTCGTCCGTGATGTAGTCGCCAGCGATGACGAGCGCGGCGAGGCGCGCGAGGTCGAGCGCGCTGCCGGCCCGCACCACCACGACGTCCAGCAGGCCGTCTTCGGGGTTCGCGCGCGGCGCGACAGGCTGACCGCCCGCCGCCGTCCGCCCGTTCGCCACGACGACGTTGAACGCGTCGAGGCGCTCGGCGGGGCCGCCCTCCCACGCGATCTCCGTCTGGTAGTCCGTGAGGTCCGGCAGCAGCTTGGCGGCGCCGACGAGGTACGCGAGCGGTCCCCACGACGCCTTGAACTCGGGCGTGAGCGTGTCGCCGACGGTCCCCGAGAAGCCGCCGGCGCAGACGTTGATGGCGTAGCCCGAGCGGCCCTCGTGCTCGTAGCGGATGAGGTCGAGCGCGCGGCGCGGGCCGTCCGGCAGGCACGTGAGGCAGCCGGCGACGTCGCCGAGCGGCAGGCCGAGCGTGCGCGCGAAGTCGTTGCCCGTGCCGAGCGGGATCAGGCCGAGGTCCGGCCGCTCGTCGGCGCCGGTGCCGACGGCCATGAGGCCGTTCACGACGAGGTGGAGCGTCCCGTCGCCGCCCGCCGCGACGACCGTCCGGACGCCGTCGCGCGCCGCGCGCGTCGCCGCGTCGCGCGTCTCGTCCTCTGTTTCGACCTCGACGACGTCGATGCCCGGCGCGTCGTGCGCGATCGACAGGTCGGCCGCTTCGACGCTGCCAGCCTTCGGGTTGACGATCAGACGGGTGTGGGCGGACATAAGCGGTGGGTGCGAGGGCTGCATCTACGCCGGACGTGACGCGCGGTGCCCCGGCGGCGGCTCACATTCTGCACGCGAAGCCCATACGGAGTGGGCGGCGTCTTGACGATACAGGCTGCAACCCGCCGCCATTCCATCCGTGTATGGACGACATTCGTCGCGACAAGCATTCTCTCGACTTCCTCCTCCCGATGACCTCTTCGCTTCCCGACCGCTCGCACGCTGACCACCCTGTTCAGTACGCCGACGTGCCGCCGTTCTTCTCCTTCTCCGGCGTCGCCTGGCCGCAGGTCGCGATGCTCGTCGCGATCGGCGCGGCCGTGCTCGGCCCGATCGGCCTCGCCCTCCTGCTCGCGCTGTAGCGGCCGGCGATAGCTTCGGGCCATCTCTCGCTGTGCCCGTGCCCGACCGCCTCCGCCTGATCCTCGGCGTCAAACTGCGCGCGCTGCGGCACGGCAAGGGACTGGGCCTGAAGGACGTCGCCAAGAAGGCCGGCCTCTCGGTCTCGTACCTCTCGGAGATCGAGCAGGGCAAGAAGTACCCGCGCGCCGAGAAGCTCGTCGACCTCGCGTTCGCCCTCGGCGTGCCCTACGACGACTTGGTGTCGCTGCGCGTGGACCGCGGGCTGGACGCGGTCAAGGACGCCATCGAGAGCCCGTTCCTGAAGGCGCTCCCGTTCAGTCTCTTCGGCGTCGAGCCCGAGGCCATCGTGACCATGCTCGCGGGCATGGCGGACCGCGGCGAGGCGCTCGTCCGGGCCCTCTCAGACCTCGGGCGGGCCTACGACGGGCGCGTCGAGGACGTGCTGATGGCGGCGCTGCGGGCGTACCAGCAGATGCACGCCAACCGCTTCCCAGACCTTGAGGCGGCCGCCGAGCGCGTGCGCGCGCGCCTGCGCCTCGGCCCGTCGCCGACGGCCGCCGACCTCCGCGCCGCCCTCGAAGGGGACGCAGGCTACACCATCGACACGGAGACGCTGCCGGCCCACGCCGAGCTGTCGTCGCTGCGGAGCGTGCTCGTGCCCGGCGAGCAGCCGACGCTCTACGTCAACGGCCGCCTTCTCGAGGAGCAGCTCGCGTTCGTCTACGCCCGCGAGCTCGGCTTCCGCGAACTCGGCGCGACGCACCGCCCGCTGACCTCGTCGTGGATCCAGGTCGACCGCTTCGAGGAAGTGTTGGACAACTTCCGCGGGTCGTACGTCGCCGGCGCGCTCCTGCTGCCCGCGGCCGTCGTGGACGCGGCGCTCGTGCGCCTCGCGGACGCCGAGACGTGGGACGCGGGCGGGCTCGTGGCCTTCCTCGAGCGCACGCGCTCGACGCCCGAGACGCTGTTCACGCGCCTCACCCAGCGCGTGCCCGAGGCGCTCGGGCTGGACGAGCTGTTCTTCCTGCGCTTCCACCGCCCCGCCGGCCGCGACGACGTCGCGCTCACCAAGTCGTTCAACCTCAGCCGCGTGCCCGTCCCGCACGGCGTCGCCGACGACGAGCACTACTGCCGGCGCTGGCCGTCCAGCACGGCCCTCCGCGAGCTGGACCGCCGCGAGGCGCGCGCGGCCGGCCGCGGCGAGACCGACGGCGGGCTCGTCGTTGCCGCCCAGCGCCAGCACTTTCTCGCCGAGAACGCCGAGTTTTTCGTCGTCTCGGTTGCCCGCCCGCTCTCGCTCCAGCCGGGGACGCACTCGGCCGTCTCCCTCGGCATCCTGCGGACCCGTGCGACGCGCCGCCGCATCCGCTTCTGGGACGACCCCGCGCTGCCGCTCGTGGACGTGAGCCTCACGTGCGAGCGGTGCCCGCTGACCGACTGCCGCGTCCGCGCCGCGCCTGCCCGCGTCCTCGCGGCCGACGAGGCGATGCGCCGCCGCGCAGCCGCCCTCGCCGCCCTCGGCGGCGACTAAACCAGAGGCGCCCGAAACGGGAGCGGGGCAGCCCTCCGAAGAGAGCTGCCCCGCTAAAGGACGCCGAAGCGTCCTTACATGCCCGGCGCGGGCATCGTCGAGTCGGCGGCCTCGGCGTTGTCCTGGACCGTCTCGGCGCTGTCGCGGATGGCGTCGGCCGTGGAGTCCGTCATGGCCTCCATGCCCGTGCCTTCGCCCATCGTCTCGAGCGAGTCGGCGCGGCCCTCGGCAGCCTCCGTGCCCGCCTCGGCGGCGGTCTCAGCGGGGGTGTCCGGGGTGCAGGCGGCGAGGGAGAGGGCCAGGCCGAGGCCCAGGAGTGCAAGCTTGTTCATGGCTGTGTGCGGGGGTGAGCCGCGGTTGGGTGAGCAGCCTCCCGGCGTGGGTCGCCGGGTGATTCGAGCGGGTATCGTGCCCGAATCGGGAGCATCAACGTAAGGCGATTCCAGGCAGGTTCGCCTTCACCCAAAGTCCACCTGTCCCGTCATGGAAAGCGGGGCAGCCTCCCCGAGGAAGCTGCCCCGCTGGCGGCTCGGGCAGGGTGTGTGCCCGTCCGCCTTACATCGCGCTTCCGCCGCTGAGCTTGGCACCGGCGGCGCTGAGCGACGCGCCGAGCTGCTGGAGGCCTGCCTGCGACGAGGTCGAGGCGCCGGCCGCCGCGGCCGTCGTCTGCTGGCCGAGCGTCGAGAGCGTCGCGCCGATCTTGGCGCCGTCGAGCGGCGTCGCGGAGAGGTCGAGCTTGAGCATCTCGAGCGAGGCGCGGAGATCGGCGAACTGGTCGCCTTCGAGCTTGGCGATCCAGCCGTCGATGTTGGCCAGTGCCGCGGCTGCGGGCAGCGCCGTGATGTCGGTGCCGATCGCGGCGTTGGTGCCGTCGACCGTGACGTCGTTGGCCATCGGGTCGGCCATCGGGTCGGCCGGCGCCATCGGATCAGGAGTCACCGTGGTGGTGGACGTCGTGCCCTCCGGGGTCGTGACGGTGTCGGTCTCCTTGGTGCAGGCGGAGAGGGGCAGCGCGAGCGCGCCGACGAGGAGAAGTCGGGTAAACATGGGGGTGTGGGAGATAGGCGAGAAGCCGGCGACAGAGCGAACCGGACGAAGCGCGGCAACGGGCGCGGGCGAGGCGTGTTCGCATGCCTGTTCGAATTCACGGACCGGCGTCCTACGGCTACGACTGCGTGGATTCCACACCTGCCGAGGGGCCGTGCGTTGCCGTCAGATGAACCTATCAGCGTTGTCCGGGTTCATGCCAGCCGATCTCCTTCCCGATGCGCACCGCCCTCCTCCTGCTGGTTACCCTCGCATCCCTGCCCGTGGCGGCTCAGTCGGTGGGGGCCTCCGGCCGCTCGGACGTGCTCAGCGCTCCGCTGTGGCTCCGAATCGATGGGTCCTTCTCGGCTCAGACCCTGCTCCACAGGACGCCGCCTCACGTGTCGGTCCGCTTTACGGGCGACTCGGTCGATACGCTCAGCGTCAACCGGCGCGAGGCCTTTCCTCAGGCTGTCGTTCCTGGTGTGACGTACCGAGACGTGTCCTTCACGTTTACTGTCCGAAGCGGTCTTCCTCATCCAGAGGCCTTTCTGGACCTGCTCCTCGGCGGTGACGCAGCCGACGCGGAGCAGGCCCCCAGCGCAGCGCCGCCCCCGTGATCGGCTTCGACGCCGTCTCTCGGTTGTTTTCTCCTCTCCCAATCCCCCTCTCATGACCCGCTGGTTACTCCCCGCCGTCCTCGTCGCGTTTGCCTCCCCTCACGCCCTCGCGCAGCGCCCTCCGGCAGAAACGCGTGTCCAGGCTGGCTCTACGCGGACTCCCGCCGGCCAGCGCGCCCAGCAGGGCGATCCGGCTGACGTGACGCTGGAGATTCCGAATCTGTCCGTCGAGCAGATCACGCTCACCGTCGACGACTTGCAGGCGCGGCTGTCGCTCGACGCTCGGGTCGCGAACCTTGTCCAGCTCACGGCTGGCGCTGACGTTCACATCGGGAATGTCTCGCTCGAAATCACCGGCGTCCAGGCCGAGGTCTATCTCCAGGTGTACCTCGACAACGTCACTGCAATTGTTACGCGTGCGCTAGACCTGCTCGAGTCCAATCCGGAGATCATCGAGACGCTCGGCTCTACCCTCAACACGACAGTCGGCACAGTCGGCGACGTGGCCGGTCAAGCCCTCGGTCCGGGCGGTGCCGTCTCGGGACTGACCGGAGTCGTCGGGCAGGCGCTCCGCGACGTTGCCGGCCCGAACGGCCTTCTCGGTCAGACCGTGAACGCGGCAGGCCAGGTGGTCGCGCAGACGGTGAGTGCGACGGGTGACCTTGCAGAGGTTACGCTCGATGGGACGACTGGGGCGCTCGTGGGCCAGCGGGCCGTCGGGAGCGTAACGGGCCTGACCAACGTGGTGAGCGAGACGGCCGGGACGGCCGGCGGGACCGTCCGGCGCGTCCGGGACGCCGCCGGCAACGTGATCGAGTACACGCTCGGATCGGGCGGGGCCGTCTCGGGCGCCCGCGTCGTCCAGCGCGCACAGCCATCGGGCGGGCGCTAGAGCTAGCTCCTCTCACGGCATCTGCCTCGCCTGGAGGCGACAATCCAGGCAACGGGATACCTCTCAAACAACGAGGCAGAGCGCCGGCCCCTTTCCTGAGGGGCCGGCGCTCTGTTTATCGGATGGTGCCCTCGCGCAAGGGGCAGGACATCATCCGAGGCGTGGAGCCCTACCGAACGACCGTGAACTGGACAGCCGTCGCGCCGCGCGGCGTCCGCAGGCGGGCGACGTACACCCCGGCCGGCAGCTGCGTGCCGAGGGCGAACGCCCGCTCGCCCTCGCCGAAGGCCTGGTCCGCGACGAGGGCGACCTCGCGGCCGAGCACGTCGTAGACGGACAGCCGGGCGGTTGTCGCCTCGGGCAGCGTCAGCGTGAGCCGCGCCGTCCCGGCCGTCGACGGGTTCGGGGCGACCGTGAGGCGGAAGCCGGCCTCGGCGAGCGGGCCGGACTCTGCCCCGACGACGGTGCCGCCGAAGCCCGCCGCGGCAAAGCTCGACGCGATAAGGTTGCCCGGGCGTCCGTTGAAGAACGCCAGCGCGGCGCCCGTATCGCCCGCGCCGGACGTCGTGCTGACGTCCTGCACGGCACCCGTCACGATCGTGCCCTCAACGGCGAGCGCGCCCGACTGCGCCGCGCCGACCGTGCCCGAGCCGTCGAGCAGGAGGCCAGGCTCGAAGCCGAGGATGACCGAGTTGAAGATGGCCGTGCGCGCATTGCGGCGGATGTGCGCGCCGCGCTTGAAGTTGGCGTTGATGGCGCCGGTCGTCTGCGTGCGCGGCCCGAGGATGGTGATGTTCGAGAAGGTCGGAGCCGTGAGCGGCGTGTTGCCCGAGCCAGAGCCGTCGTTGTCGTTCTCGATGCCGTTGGAGCCCGAGACGTCGGCGATGTCCGGGTTCGAGATGCCGAGCGCGAACTGGACGTTGCCCGTCCAGCCGTTGTCGCCGTCGAAAACGTCGTCGACGGCGGCGTTGCCGATGACGTGGCGCAGGTTGACCGTGCCGCCGAAGGGCTCGAAGGCGTCGTCGCCGCCGAAGGAGCACTGCACGTAGTCGATGGTCGTGCCGCGGCCGACGGCGCCGAGCGTGAGGCTGTTGATCTCGTTGTTGGGCGAGAACGCGATGCCAGCGTACTCGATGCGGACGTACTTGAGCGTGCCCGAGGTGTCGTTGTCATTGGGCGAGGCGCCGCCGCCGTAGGTCGTGCCCGTGCCGCCCTCGATGATGCCCGTGCCGCCCGCCAGGTTGACGGCCGCGCGACCGGCGAGGATGACGCCGCCCCAGTCGCCGTTGGCGCGGCTGCCCGGCGCAAACTCCGACGTGAACACGATCGGCTGCGCCGGCGTGCCGACGGCCTCGATGCGGCCCCCGCGCTCGACGATGAGCGACGCCGTAGATGAGCGCTCGCCGAAAAGGACCACGCCGGGCTGGATCGTCAGCACGACGCCCGTGGGGACCGTGACGAAGCCCTGGAGGCGGTAGCGCGTCCCCGTCGTGAGGGTGCGTGTCGTGAGCGCACCCGAGAGGACGACCGCGCCACTCGCGGCCGTGGAGCCGCCATAGACCGTGCTCTGCGGGTTGTAGTTGGCCCAGGGCAGGTCCCAGCGCTCACCACCCGGCTCGAACGCGCCGCGGTAGGTCGTCGGCGTGAAGAAGGAGCCGGTGACGCGGGCGTTGGTAAAGACAGCCCCGGATGCGGCCGGCGAGCCCGCCGTCGGGCGCGGGTCGAACTGCGCGCTGGCCGCCGGGGCGACGAGCAGAGCGAGCAGGAGTAGAGAGGTGCGCATTGGATGCAGGCGAGAGGGTCGTCTGTGAGTAGGGCACGTGCCGCAGCGCGCCGGCGCCGCGGCGGGAGGGTTAAAGGCGGGCCGTGACGCCGACGCTGAACGACCGCCCGCGCAGGTCGGCGCGGATGACCTGCGAGCCGGCCTCGGAGGTCTGGAGGGCGTTCTGGTTCTGCCCGAGCAGGTCGCGGACCTGCGCGCGGAGCTCGTAGCGGCGCATGAACGGCTGCGTGAGCGTGAGGTCGATGAGGTCGCGCGGCGCGTCCAGGATGTCGCCCTCGAGCAGCGACGACACCTCGATGATGCGGCTGCCGAGGCGGTTGTACAGCGCCGAGAGCGACGTCCCGAGCGGCGCGTAGACGAGGTTCAGCCCGAGGTTGATGACGTACGGCGCCTGGCCCTGGAGCGGGCGGCCCGTGCGCGCGGCGGCGAGGTCGGTCCCCGGCTGGTTCACGCTCGAGAAGATCCGCGAGTAGTTCAGGACGGCACTGGACGCGCTCAGCAGCGGCGCGATGAAGCCGAGCCCGTGGCGCGCCTCGAGCTCGAAGCCGTAGTTGTTGGCGTAGTCCGCGTTGACGAACGTGCGCTCCGCGTTGAGCGAGACGCCCGGCACGATCGCGCGCTCGATCGGGTCGTTGAAGCGCTTGTAGAAGAGGCTGGCCGAGAGGATCTCGCCCGCGCCGGGGAAGGTCTCGATGCGGAGGTCGACGTTGTGGATCGTCGCCTGGCGGAGGCTGTCGTTGCCGTAGACGGTCGTCTGGAGCTCGAAGTCGTAGTACTGGAACGGGGCCAGCTCGCGCAGCTCGGGCCGGTTGAGGTTGCGGCTGTAGGCGAAGCGGATGTTGGTCCGCCGGCCGAGGTCGTAGGCGAGGTTGAGGCTCGGCAGCCAGTTCGTGTACGGCGAGCGGACCGAGAGGCTGTCGCGCTGGAACGTCGTCGTCTCGAGGCGCTGGACGGAGTGCTCGAGGCGGACACCGCCGACGAGGCGCAGGCGCCGCGTGAGGACCGAGACGGGCGTGTCCACCATGAGGTAGCCCGCCGTGACGTCCTGGGCGGCCGTGTAGAAGCCGCCGCCGCTCTGGAGTTCGTTGAGCAGGAACCCCTCGCAGCCGCGGCCGCCGGCCTCGCAGCCCGGCGTGTCCCGCCGGCCGAAGTTGCCCGCGGCGAAGATCTGGTCGGCCGGGAGCGCGAGCAGCCCGAAGTCGAAGTTGCGCAGCGGCTGCGTCGCCGCGAGCAGGCGCGACGAGAAGTCGCGGTCGCGGCGCTCGACCCAGAGGCCCGTCTTGACGCGCGCGCTGCCGAACGAGGCGGCGGCGTCGAGGAGCGCGCCGCGCGAGGTCTCGTCGAGGGTCGAGAAGAAGCGGCCGCCGTTGGCGATCGAGACCGTCGGCCCGATGAGAAGCTGGTAGGGCGCGTCCGGCTCTTCGATGGGCCGGAAGTAGGTGAGGCGGCGGTAGTCCGGCTCGTCGCGCGTGGTCCGCGCGCCGAACAGCGTCCAGTCGAACTCGAAGCGGTGCAGGCGCGGGGCGAAGTGCTGGCCCTGGAGCTGGCCCGAGTAGAGCGTGCGGTCTGAGTGGCGAATCGCCGTCTGCAGCACGTCCGCGCCGAGGTCCGACGCGCGGCGGCCGTTGAGCTGCGTCACGTCGTCCTCGACGGTCCGGTTGTAGAGGTTCTTGAAGCCGATCGAGCTGAGCCCCGTCGGGCGCCACGCGAGGTTGAGCAGGCCGCCGGTCGTCTCGGAGTAGCCCGCCTGCGTGCCCGTGAGGTCGAAGCGCGACTCGCCCGTGGACTCGAACTCGCGCCGCGTGGCCGCGTTGAGGGCGTAGCCGCTGCGGTACGAGACCGACGCGATGGCCCCGATGCGGCCGGCGCGCGTCATCTGGCTGCCGCCCATCGAGGCGGTGATGTTTGGCCGGACCGTCCCCGTCTCGGGCCGCAGCACGAAGCCGCCGGCGAGCTGCCGGCCGTAGGACGCGCGCTCCACATCCGTGACGGACGAGAGGCCGAGGTTGTCGGGCAGGTCGGCCGGGAGCGCGGCCGGCGTGCCGAGGCCGATGGCCTCGCCGGTCGCGTTGTTGACGCCAGTCGAGATGCTGACCGACGCGGTGAGCGCCTCGGGGAAATCGACCGTGTTGAGCTGGAGCACGCCGCCGGCGACGTCGCCCGGCAGGTCCGGCGTCGAGCTCTTGGCGACGAAGACGTTCGCGAGCAGGGTCGACGGGATGAGGTCGAAGGCGAAGGCGCGGCGGTCGGGCTCGGTGCTCGGGACAGGCGCGCCGTTGAGCAGCGTCGCGTTGTAGCGGTCCGGGACGCCGCGGATGGTCACGAACTTGCCCGCCGTGACGGTCACGCCGGTGACCCGGCGGAGCGCCTCGCCCGAGTTGGCGTCGGGCGAGCGGCGGATCTGCTGCGCCGAGAGGCCGTCGAGGATGGCGGGCGCGCGCGCCTGAACCGCGAGGACGGCGTCTTCCGTGTTGGTCGCTTCGATGGCCGCCGCCTGCACGACGGCCTCACCGATCCCGGCCGAGGCGAGCGCAAGCTGGCGGTCGATCCGGGCCGTCTGGCCCGAGACGATGACCACGCCCTCGACCGTCTGCGCGTCGAAGCCGACGTACGAGAACGTGACCGTGTGCGTGCCGGCCGGGAGCGCCAGCCGGTACGCGCCCTCGAGGTCCGTCGTCGTGCCGAGGGCCGGCCGGTCCGCCGTGGCCGGCACGGCGACGGTCGCGCCGATGAGCGTCTCGCCGGTCTCGGCGTCGAGGAGCGTCCCGGCGAGCGTGCCGGTCGTCTGGGCGGCGGCGGCGGTGCCGAGCGCGAGGAGCGCGAGCGCCGCGCAGGCTCGGCTCGCCGAGCGCCGGAGCGAATCAAGAGGCATCGGAGGGAGGGTTCGGACGCGACGCGCGCCCCTGGGAGAGGTGGCGCCGGGGGTGTGGGAGACCCGGCTGCCCGTCGGCACGCAGGCTACCGGGCGCGTGTGTCGCGATCGTGTCCGGCCTGTTACCGCAGCGTGGCCGTGCCGTTACCGCAGCATGTCCGGCGCGCACGGAATCCGCGGTTCGCCCGCCTCGCGAGCCGTTCCTTGTTGCGACACGCATTCCTCCGATCCTCTGTCCACGACCCCGACACGCACCGCGGCGACGCTCTTCGCCCTGTGGCTGATGGTGTTCACGGCTGCCAGCCAGACCATCATCGTGACGCCGATCCTGCCGCTCATCGCGGCCGAGCTCGGCGTCGCGGTCGGGCGCCTCGGGGCGCTCGTGTCCGTGTACTCGGTCGTGCTCGCCGCCGCGGCGCTCGTGATGGGCCCCGTGTCAGACCGCGTCGGGCGCAAGCGCGTCATGGCGATCGGCTCGGGCGTCCTCGCGGTCGTCCTCGCCGGCCACGGTCTCGCGGACACCTACGAGAAGCTCCTCGTCGCGCGCGTGCTCGCCGGCGCGGGCGGCGGGATGCTCTCGGGCGCCGCGGTGAGCTACGTCGGCGACGCGTTCCCGTATGCTCGCCGCGGCTGGGCGACGGGCTGGGTGATGTCCGGCGTGCCGTTCGGGCTCGTCATCGGCATCCCGCTCGGGCGCATCCTCGCGGCCGGGCTGGGCTACCGCGCGCCGTTCGTCGTCTTCGCCGGCGTGATGGCCGTCGCGTTCGCGCTCGTCGCGACGGTCGTGCCGCAGCCCGATGTGGAGCGGACCGAGGCGCCGACGGTGGCGGGCGCGCTGCGGCTCTACGCGGACTTTCTCCGTCGACCGGGGCCGGCTATGGCCGCGCTGCTGTACCTCGTGATGTACGGCGGCCTCGGCCTGCTCATCGTCTACTTCCCGGCGTGGATCTCGGACCGCTTCGACCTCGCGGTCTCCTTCTTCGGCACCCCGCTCTCGCTCGGAGGCCTGCCCGTGGACTTTATCGCGCTCCTGTTCTTCGCCGGCGGGCTGGCCTCGGTCGCGGTCGGGCCGCGCGCCGGGGCGCTTTCGGACCGGATCGGGCGCAAGCCGCTCGTGCTGGCTTCCAGCCTCGGCCTGACGGTTCTGGTGGCGCTGATCCCATTCGTCCTTGCCGAGCGCTGGATGGTCGTCGGGGTCTACGTGGTCCTCATGTCGCTCTTCGCGATGCGGATGGCGCCGCTCCAGGCGCTCCTCACGGCCCTCGTGCCCGCGACCGAACGCGGCGCCTTCCTCTCGCTGACCATCGCCGTCGGTCAGGTCGGGACCGCCCTCGGCGCGACGCTCGGCGGCGTCCTCTACGGCCGCTGGGGCTTCCCGGCCGACGCCCTCGCCTCGGCCGCGACGATGGCGCTCATGGCGGTTCTGGTGTGGACGCGCTTCCCTGAGGCGGTTGAGACGGACGCGGAACCCGTGCCCGCCTGAACACACGCGGGGGCGGCCCGGAGTCCCGAGCCGCCCCCGCAGAGCGTTCCGACCGGCAGGCGCTTAGCCGCCGAGCGCGAAGCGGACGAACCGGCGCAGGCTCGCACCCTTCGCCGCCAGCATCTTCTCGACCGTCATGGACGAGTCCTTGACGAACGGCTGCTCCACGAGGACGTTGTCCTTGAAGTAGCGGTTGAGCTTGCCCTCCGCGATCTTGTCCAGCATCGCCTCCGGCTTGCCCTCCTGCGCGGCCTGCTCGCGGCCGATCGAGAGCTCCTTGTCCTGGACGTCCTGCGGCACGTCGGCGCGGACGGCGGCGATCGGGTTCATCGCGGCGGCCTGCATGGCCACGTCGCGGCCCGCCTCGGCGAGGTCGTCGCCCGAGCCCTCCATCTCGACGAGCACGCCGAGCTTGGCGCCGGGGTGGATGTAGCCCACGACCGTCCCGCCCTCCGAGGCCTCGAGGACAGTGACGCGGCGGACGTCGATCTTCTCGCCGACCTTGCCCGTCATGCGCACCAGCGCGTCGGCGACGGTCTCGCCGTCGAGGCTGGCGGCGCGGAACGCCTCGAGCGAGTCGGGGCGCGTCGCGAGGGCGAGCGCGGCGAGGGAGTCGGCGAACGTGACGAAGTCGCTGTTGCGGGCGACGAAGTCGGTCTCGGAGTTGACCTCGACGAGGACCGCCGTCTGGCCGTCGCCGGTCGCGGCGGAGACGATGGCGCCCTCGGTCGCGTCGCGGTCCGAGCGGGCCGCGGCCACCTTCTGGCCCTTCTTGCGGAGCAGGTCGATGGCCTGGTCGAAGTCGCCGTCGGCCTCGGTGAGGGCCTTCTTGCAGTCCATCATGCCGACGCCCGTCGCCTCGCGGAGGCGCATCACGTCCTTGGCGGAAATAGCCATTGTCTTGAGAGTCTGAAGTTGAGAGAAACGGAGAGAGGAGAGAAGAGGGTCGGGCGTGTGCCGGCCTTCCTCTCTCCTCTCGGAGCGGAAGCGGGGCGCGCGGCCCCGCCGGTTACGCGTCGCCGCGGCCGGCCTCGGCGTCGGCCATCGTCACGACCTCGTCGGCGCCCTCGGCCTCCTGCGCGGCCTGGCCCTTCTCGGCGAGCTCGGCCATCTCAGCGGCGCGCGTCGTCGCCTCGACGGCGGCCATGTCGCGCGCGGTGTCGCCGGCCTTGGCGCCCTCGAGGCACGCGTCGGCGATGACGCGCGTGAAGAGCTGGACCGACTTCATGGCGTCGTCGTTGGCCGGGATCGGGAAGTCCACGAGGTCCGGGTCGACGTTCGAGTCCACGAGCGCGATGATCGGGATGCCGAGCTTGCGCGCCTCGTCGACGGCGATGTGCTCGCGCTTGATGTCGACGACGAAGAGGGCGCCGGGGAGCTTGCCCATCTCGTCGATGCCGCCGAGGACGCGGTCGAGCTTCTCGAGCTCGCGGGAGCGCATGAGGCGCTCCTTCTTCTTGAGCTGCGCCGCGGTGCCGTCGGCCTCCTGGCGGCGGAGCGTCTCCATCCGCTTGAGGCTGCCGCGGATGGTCTGGAAGTTGGTCATCATGCCGCCGAGCCAGCGGTCCACGGCGAACGGCTGGCCCGCGCGCTCGGCCTCGGTCTTGACGACCTCCTGGGCCTGCTTCTTCGTGCCGACGAACAGGACCTTGCGGCCGCGGCTCGTGAAGCGGGCGGCGGCGTCGGCCGCCTCGTCGAGAAGCTGCTGGGTCTGCTTCAGGTCCAGAATGTGGATCCCGTTGCGCTCCATGAAGATGTACGGGGCCATCTTCGGGTTCCACCGGCTCGTGAGGTGCCCGAAGTGGGCACCGGCGCGGAGGAGGTCTTCGATCGATACGCGGGGCATAGCGGTGGCGCGGGGCGCCGGAGTGGGTTGTGCCGCCCCCGCGGCCGTCGGTCGCTCCGATCCCGCACAAGCGAGAACCCGGGAGCGCGGCGCGCGGGGTGAGGGATGAGGGCGCCGAGGCGCCCGCGGAGCGCCTTAGCGCTTCGAGAACTGGAACTTCTTACGGGCCTTCGGCTGCCCGTACTTCTTGCGCTCGACCATACGCGGGTCGCGCGTGAGGTAGCCGGCGTCGCGGAGCGGCTTGCGGAGCTCGGCGTTGAACTCGACGAGGCAGCGGGCGATGCCGAGCCGGATCGCGCCGGCCTGGCCGGAGAGGCCGCCGCCGTGCGCGTTCACGAGCACGTCGAACTGGCCGCGGAGCTCGGTGAGGTCGAGGGCGGCCGTCGCGTGGCGCTGGCGGATCTCCGTCGGGAGGTACTGCTCGAGCGGCTTCTTGTTGACCACGACCGCGCCCGAGCCGGGGCGGAGGTAGACGCGGGCGACGGAGGTCTTGCGGCGGCCGACGGCCTGAAACTGGGTTGCCATAGAAAGACAGGTTTGATGTTTGGGGTCTGATGGTCGGGCGATACAGCCTCGGACCCCAAACCTCAAACCGCATTTAGAAAGTGAGCGTCTCGGGCTGCTGGGCGCCGTGCGGATGGTCCGGGCCGGCGTAGACGTTGAGCTTTGAGAGCATGTGGCGGCCGAGCTTCGTCCGCGGGAGCATGCCCTTGACGGCGTTCTCGACGATGAACGTCGGCTTGGCCGTGCGGACCTCCTTGGGCGTGCGGAGCTTCACGCCGCCGGGGTAGCCGGTGTGGCGGAAGTACTCCTTCTCGGTCTCCTTCTTGCCGGTGAAGCGGACCTTCTCGGCGTTGATGACCACGATGAAGTCGCCGGTGTCCACGTGGGGCGTGTACTCGGGCTTGTGCTTGCCGCGGAGGACGGTCGCGATGCGCGCGGCGAGCCGGCCGACGACTTCGTTCTCGGCGTCGACCACGTACCACTTCTGCTCGATGCCGCCGGGCACGCCGGCAGGCTTCGCGGTGAAGGTCTGGAACGAGTTGGGGTTCATGTCGGGGGCGGACTCGGTCCGCGGAGGCAGGGCCGCCGCGCCGCGCGCAGGCGCAGGACGGCAGGCGGAAACGCAAACGCCCGGTAACCGGGCGTCCCGCGGGCCGTGCAGCGGCACGGCATACGGGCAGTAGAGCCGGGGAAGCTAGGCCACGCGCCCCGCTCCCGCCAACCGCCGCGCCTTCTCAAACGCCGCCGTCGGCCGGGTTAACCCATTCTTCCCGTGCGGACGTCTGCCTCTATCTTGGCCGCCTCGCTCGCCCGCCCCGCTCCCGTGCGCCCCCTCGCCCGCCTCGCCGCCGAGCTCCCGTTCTCGCTGGACGACTCCGACGCGGCGGCCGGGGCCTTCGCGGCAGGCCGCGCCGGCGACGCCGTCGCCCGCCGACACGCCGACCTCTGGGCCTATGCTTGGATGGTTCGCTACGTCACCCGCAAGTTCCTCACCGAGCGCGTCGGCACGCCGAGCGATGTGGACGCGGTGCAGTCGCGCGCGATGGACGGCATCGTTCAGGCCGCCGAGCGCGTCACGGACCCGGCGCGCTTCCCGGCCTACGTCTCCGTCGTCTGCAAGAACGCCCTGCTCACGCACCGCGCCCGCCGGCGCGTCTCGGTCGAGGCGGACGACATGACGCTCGAGCCGGAGCCGGAGGACGCGCACGCAGGTCTCGACGGCGCCGCCATCCGCCGCGATGTCGCCGCGGCCGTCGAGGCCCTCCCGGCGGGCATCCGGACGGTCGCGCAGATGCGCTTTCTCGACGGCGCAGCGTTCGAGGACATCTCCGAGGCGACGGGCCACCCGCTGCCGACTGTCCGCGCGTACGCCTCGAAGGCGACGGCGCGCCTGCGGACCGTTCCGTCCCTGCGGTCGCACTTCTACGATGACGTGCTGCCGCCGGGCTCGGACGGTGGCGCAGAATAAATGTGGGCCGCGCGGTTATACCGGCCCACGCGACGAGTCTAGGCTGTCGACCTCACCCATCTCTGCCGTGAATCCCCTCTCTGAACGCCTCGACGCCTACGCCTCGCTCGCTCCCGATGAGCGGGCCGCGCTTGCGCGCGAAGTCGCTGCCACGGCCTCGCCCGATGACGCTGCGGCGCTCGCCGAGGCGCAGGCGCTCGCCCACGTCCTCGACGCCGCCCAGCGCCCTGGTAATGCCGTCACGGACGACGACCTCGCGGCCTATCTCGCGGATCAGGCCCTCGGCCTCGACCCCCACGACGCTGCCCGTATCGAGACGGCGCTCGGCGCGGATGCTGGCCTCCGCGCACGAGAGCACGCGATGCGGACGCGCCTCGGTCTGCTCGACGCGCACACGCCCGACGAGGCGCTCGACGAACGCATTGAGCGTCTCGTCGGGCACGCGCCTCTCACTGACGAGCCCCCCGAAACAGCATCGGCCGAAGCGCGGCGCACGCATCGCGCGCCCAAGCGCCGCGCGGCGGCCGAGCGCCCCGCCGCCGCCCCGCCGCGCGCGCGCCGCGGTCTGATGACGCGCGCTCTCGCCGTCCTCGGCGCGCTCGTAGTCGTCGTCTACGGTGGCCTGTACCAGTTTGGCCCTCAGTTCCAGCACACGCCCGGGGAGCGCGCCCGCATCGCCGTCGCGGACCTTGCGGACCTCCCGAGCTACACGCCGCTGGTCACCCGTGGGTCGGAGGCGGACACGCTCGCCGGGCGTCTCGACACGGCTCTCGATGCCGTCGCGGGCGCGCGCCGGACGACGCTCGGCCTCTTTCCACGCTACGACGATGCTCGCCTGAGCGCCGCCGCGACCCGCCTCGCGGCCCTTATCGGTGCGTCTGCCCCGTCCACGTCCGTCTCTCAGGAGGCCCGCTTCGCGCTCGCGCGCGTTCGCCTGTACCAGCACCGCGACGCCGAGGCGGTCCGCCTGCTCGGCGCGCTCGTCCGCGAGCAGAGCTACCGCGCGCCCGAGGCCCGTCGCCTCATCGACTTCGTGCGAACGCAGGGGTGAACAGGGAGCTGGGTTGACCCGCTCCCTGCCCATCGTTCAGCCCCTGAGCGCTGCACGCAGGGCATCCGGAAAGGCGCTCGTCCGGGCGTCGCGGCGGCCGGCGGCGGCCGCGAGCAGGTCGGCCGTGCCGATGATGACGAGCGGGACCGGCACGGCATCCGTCGCGCCGCGGGCGCGCGTGACGGCCGTGTAGGCGAGTTCCCGCGTGAGGCGCTCCGCCTGGGCGGTCCCCGCCTCGGGCAGGACCACGACGACGCGGTCGAACTCCGAGCCCTGGCTCTTGTGGACCGTCGTCGCCCACGCCGTCTCGTGCTCAGGCAGCCCGCCGACAGGGATTTCGCGCAGCCCGCCGGCGCCTTCGAACACGACGACCGGCGCCGCGTCGCGCGCCCACACCACGCCGACGTCTCCGTTGTAGAGCCCGCGGTCGTGGTCGTTGCGCGTCACGAGGACCGGCCGGCCGTGCATCCACGTGCCCGGCGTGGCGTGTCCTTCCGCGACGAGGCGCGCCTCGACGAGCCGGTTCAGCGCGTGGACGCCGCGGCGCCCGCCGCGCGTCGGCGCGAGCAGGCGGAAGGCGGCAGCCCGGCGCAGCGCCTCGGCCGGATCGGGGGCCTCGACGAGCGCGACGGCGTGGTCGCGGACGTGCGCCCACGCGTCGCCATCGGCCTCCAGGGCAACGTCTGCGGCATCGGCGAGGGCTGACCGGACGGCCGCGGCGTCGCCGTCGCGGAGGGCGCGGGCGAGGGCGCCGAGGCCCGACCCGCTTCGTACCGATACGTCTTTTCGAGGCGGACGACGGCTGCGCCGAGCGCTGAGGAGGGCTCGGGCACGCCGAGCACCCCGAGCGCGGCGCAGAAGGCCGAGAAGCCGCCCGGCGCGCTCGGCGCCGGCCTCGTCTGCGACCGTACACACGTCGCCGAAGACGGCGCCAGCATCGACGCTCGGCAGCTGGTCGCGGTCGCCGAGCAGGATGAGGCGTGCGTCCGGCCGCAGCGCGGCGGCGAGTCCGGCGAAGAGGCCGAGGTCGATCATCGACGCCTCATCCACCACCACCACATCGGCCGGAATCGGACGCGATGCGTCGCGCCCCATCGCGCGGCGGCTCGGCGAGAAATCCAACAGGCGGTGGAGCGTCGTCGCGGTCGTCGGCAGCCCGGCGGCGAGCGCCTCGGGCAGCGTCGCGGCGCCGGCGATGACCGACTCGGCGAGACGGTTGGCAGCCTTGCCCGTCGGTGCGGCGAGGGCGACGCGCAAGCCCGGCCGCGCCGCCGCGAGCAGCGCGAGCATGCGAACGACGGTCGTCGTCTTGCCCGTCCCGGGCCCGCCGGCGACGACGGCGAGTCGGTGCCGCAGTGCGCCCGCCGCCGCGACGGCCTGCCGGTCGGACGCGTCGGCGTCGGGGAAGAGAGCGGCGAAGGTGGCGGCGAGACTCGCCGGATCGGCAATCGGGTCGGGCGTCGCGGCGAGGGAGGCGAGGCGCTCCGCGAGGCGTGTCTCAGAGCCGGCGTCGCGTGCCGTCTGCACGCGCCCGTCGGCGTCCAGAACGAGCGGCCGAACACCTGAACGCGCGTCGGCGGCTGTTGACACAGCAGAGCTGTTGCGGAGCGCCTCGGCCCACGCGTCGGCGTCGGGCAGGCGGAGCGTCGTGCCGGGAAACTCCTCGCCGGCCCAGTCGGCGAGGCGCACGGCGCTGTCGCCGCGGCGCCGCACGACCGAGACGAGGGCCGCGGCGAGCGCGACGGCGCGGCCGTGCTCCGGGTCCGCGCGGGCGAGCGTGCGGGCGAGCGCCACGTCGAGCGGCGTCGTCTCGTCGGACTCGGCGAGGGCGTCGAACAGCAGGGCGTCGGCGGTCATCGGAGGGTGGCGGGGGCGAGGAGGGCGGCGTCGAGCGCCTCGATGAGCGCCAGCGACGGCTTCTCAATGTCGAACCCCGTCGCTGGCGCCTCGGCGGGCTCCCCCTCGGGCACGCCGCGCAGGAAGACGTACGCGACGCCCGCGACGTCGCGGTCGTAGTCGTACGCCGCGCCGAGCCGCGCGCGGAGGTGGCGGTGCAGGCCGAGCACGTAGAGGTGCGACTGGATGCGGTAGTGGTTCGCCGCCATCGCCGCGTCCATCGCGGCCGGGCTGTAGTGCGCGGGCGTCGGGCCGAGCCAGTTGGACTTCCAGTCGAACACGGCATAGCGCGGGCCGTCCGGCGTCGGAATCTCGGCGACGAGGTCGGCTGTGCCGACGAGCAGGCCGTCGGCCTCGCGAGCCGTCAGGCGGGCGATCCGCGGGGCGAGCGCGCGAAGACGGTCGTCGCCGTGGGCGTCGAACACCTCGGCGATGATGGCGGGCGCGACCCTGTTCAGCGGCACGACGAAGCGCCACTCGGTGTCGCGGCGCTGCGGGTCCGCCGGCACGTCCGGAGGCGGGCGCCGATCGTCGGGAGGGGCGTTCGAGGAGGCGGCGGACCAGGTCGCAGACCGTCCCGGAAACGTCGGCGATGGGCGCGCGGTGGACGGGCCGGCCGCCGACGCGGGCGCGGCCGTCGGCGAGGCCGTGGAGGCGGAGCGTGCGCGCGACGGTTCGTGACGCCGCGCTCGCGGGGTCGAGGTAGGCGTCGGGATCGTGGAAGGCGGCCGTCTGCAGGACCGCGTGGAGGCCGGTGCCGGCCGCGGCGCCCGAGGCGAAGGCGGCCATGCCCTGCGGCACCGCGTCGTCGTCCGGACGCTCAGTGCTGCAGCGTGCGCTTCATCGACCTCTTCGGCGGTGTCCAGTCGTCGCGGGGCGCGCCCGAGGTCCAGCCCGAGAAGCTCGCGCGGCGCGTCGGCGTCGCGATGCGCTCGGCGGCGGCACGGGACAGGCGCCGCGCGTCACCGACAGGCGACGCCGGTTCTGGAGCCTGGGGACGCGGCCACCGGCGGCGCGGCATCGGGGAGCGGCTCGACCGCCATCTGGCCCGACAATCCCTCCGCGTCGATCCATGCCCGCAGGGCAGCGACCGTCCCCGGCAGTGCGGCCTTCGCCGCCTCGCGCGAGGCGCGGACGAACTGTCCGTCGCAGCCGTCGTGGACGGCCCGGTGGCCGTGCAGCAGGTGCCCGATGCCCGAGGCGTGCGCGCCCGAGAGCGGCCCCCAGACGACGTAGGCGCGGTCCTCGGCGCGCGTCAGGGCGACGTACGTCAGGCGGAGGTGCTCGGCGAGGCGCTCGGCGTCGGCGAGCGCGCGGTGGTGGTCGAGGTCCGGCGAGCCGACGTCGTAGACGATCTCCGTCCCGCCGTCGGCTGTCGTGACGTGCGGCCGCGGCGGCGCCAGCTCGGTGTTCGAGCCGTGCCAGGTCTCCTTCTCGCGGCCCTCCCACAGAAACGGCGCGAACACGACGCGGTACTGAAGGCCCTTGCAGCCGTGCATCGTCGCGATCTGCACCGCGTGGTCGTCCGACTCGAGGCGCATCTCGACCGTCTCGCCGCTCGCCGGCTGCGTGTCGCGCGTGCGGAGCCAGCGCAGGAGGCGGTCTGCGGACCGGGCGCCGGCGCCCTCGGCGTCGTGGGCCAGTTCGAGGGCGTGGCGGAGGTTCGTCGCCCGCCGCTCGCCGTCCGGCCGCGCGAGCAGGCGCGCCAGCACGCCCTCGCGCTCGATGAACGTCGTGGTCGCCTCGAAGACGCCGCGGCGCTGCCAGACCGCGCGGACGTCGCGTAAGCCGTCGGCGACCGCCGCCCAGCCGGGCTCGTCGAGCGCCGCGATCTGGGCTGCGTCCCAGCCCCAGAGCTCGGTTGCGAGCGCCGTCCGGACCGCCGCGCGGTTGCCCGGCGCGTCGATGGCGCGCAGGACGTGCTCGAGGTCGGCCATCTCGGGCGAGTGGCGCACGTCGCCGCCCTTGCCGACGACGCTCGGCAGGCCGGCGCGGCGAAGTGCGTCCTGGACGAGCGCGGCCTGCCGGTTCGTCGCGACGAGCACCGCCAGGTCGGCCGCGCGCAGGCGCCGCCAGCGGTCTCGCCGTCGATCGTCTCGCACACCTGGACGGCAGGATCGTCCACGAGGCGCCGCGCCTCGGCGACGACGGCGCGACGCAGGCCGGCGTCGCGACGGCCTTCGTGATGCCGTCTCGCGCCCTGCGGCAGGCCCGCCGCGCTCCACCAGACGAGCGGCGCCGCCGAGCCGTCCTGCGCCGCGACGCCCCGGATGCGCGGCGCCTCGACGGCCGCCTCGGCCGGCGCGAACGGGATGCCGCCGTGGACGAACGGCCGCGCTCCCGATCCCGCGCCCGGGCAAAGAGCGCGTTGACGGCGCCGACGAGGGCGGGCGCCGAGCGGTAGTTGCGGCCGAGCGTGAACGTCTGCGCCGCGTGGCGCCGCGCGCCGAGGTAGGCGAACACGTCGGCCCCGCGGAAGGCGTAGACGGCCTGCTTCGGGTCGCCGACGAGCACGAGCGGCGCGCCGTCGAACGCCCGGCGGAAGACCGCCTCCTGCCGCGCGTTCGTGTCCTGGAACTCGTCGACGAGCGCGAGGCGGTACTGCCCGCGGATGGCGCGGCCGAGGACGGGCCCGATCCGCGGGTGGTGGAGCGCGTCGTGGACGCGCCCGAGGAGGTCGTCGAACGTCAGCGTGCCGGCGCGCGCGGCCAGGCGCCTCCGCGCGGCGTCGACGGCCGGAATGAGGTCCGCGAGGAGCGCGAGGCGCATCGCCTCGATGGCGTGCGCGATGTCGTCGCACGCGGCGAAGGCGGCGTCCGCGCGGATCTCGGCGATGGCCGCCTTGCCGCGTGCCCTTGTGGACGCCCTCCGCGAGCCCCTCGCTCGACGCTGCCAGCACGGCGTCGACGTGCGCGCGCCACCTCGGGCGACGAACGCCGAGACGCGGCCGAAGAGGCCACTGGGGTCGGCCGGCGCGGCCTTCGTCAGCGGCGCGTCCTCCAGCAGAGCGACGGCGCGGCGCTCGTCCCACACGTCGGCCAGCCTGTCGACGGCGGCGTGGTAGCGGGCGACGGCGGCGGCGAGCGGCTCGGGCGCGGGCACGATGCGCGTGCCCGCGTGGCGCGTCACGTCCACGACGCCGCGTCGAGGCGGGCGAGCGACCACGGCGCGCCGCCGGCGATGGCGACGGCGGCGAGGGCCGGGAACTGCCGCACGCGCGCCTGCCACGTCTCGGCGAGCGCGCGCTGCCGCAGGTCGGCGTCCGAGTCGGCGACGGAGAAGGCGAACGGCTCGCCGCTCTCGAAGGCCGACCGCTCGAGGACGCGCTTCAGGAAGCCGTCGATGGTGAACACGGACGCCTCGCCCGAGGCGAGGGCCGCCGTGAGGCGCGCGCCGGCCGAGCGCGCGCGCCTCGGCCGTCTGCCCCCAGCGGTCGAGCAGCTCGCGGACGGCCCGCGGCGTCTCGGCGCGGTCCGCCGTCTCCTGGAAGTAGGCCGTCGCCTGCCGCAGCGTCCGCCGGATGCGCGTGACGAGCTCGGCCGTGGCCGCGTTCGTGAACGTGACGACGAGCGCGCGGCGCAGGTCCGGCCAGCCCGCGTCGTCGTCGAGCACGCCCGCGGCCGGGTCCACGACGAGGCGCGCGACGAGGGCCGTCAGCGCCGTCGTCTTGCCCGTGCCGGCCGACGCCTCGACGAGCGTCACGCCGGGCGCGAGCGAGACGGAGTACGGGTCGAAGGCGTCGGGCACGGCGGAGGGGAAGCACCGGCAAGATCGCCTCCCGCCCCGGACCACTGAAGTGCCGAGGCGTGGCAGTCGGTCTGTCTGGATGGCGTTGATCCGAGTGAGGCTGCCTATGCTCCCCCGATCAACTTCTAGTGTGGCTACAGAAGACTGAACGACGGACCTGTTTTTACGCTCTGCCAACTCCACACCTTGACGAGACACAGGGGGTTGCATCTGGTTCTAAATAGTCTCATCTTGAGACCAACAGCCGATCTGCCGCTGCCCTTCTCCTCGGGCGCGGCGCGGCGCGCGGGGAGCGGATGGAACCGGATCGAACC